>NZ_CANMVK010000002.1 GCF_947501405.1 uncultured Hoeflea sp.
CGCCAAGCACATCCGGCCGCCGCTCGATCTCCCAGACCGCCCGGAGTTCCGCTTCCGCATCGCCGTAGCGGCCCTGTCGGCCCATCTGCTGCGCGATGTTGTGGCGGGTTGTAAGTGTATCCGGGTGGTCTTCGCCAAGCACATCCGGTCGCCGCTGGATCTCCCAAACCGCCCGGGATTCCGCTTCCGCATCGCCGTAGCGGCCCTGTTGGCCCATCTGATACGCGATGTTGTGGCGGGTTGTCAGTGTATCCGGGTGCTCTTCGCCAAGCACATCCGGCCGCCGCTCGATCTCCCAGACCGCCCGGAGTTCCGCTTCCGCATCGCCGTAGCGGCCCTGTTGGCCCATCTGATCCGCGATGTTGTGGCGGGTTGTCAGTGTATTCGGGTGCTCTTCGCCAAGCACATCCGGTCGCCGCTGGATCTCCCAGACCGCCCGGAATTCCGCTTCCGCCTCGCCGTAGCGGCCCTGTTGGCCCATCTGGTGCGCGATGTTGTGGCGGGTTGTCAGTGTATCCGGGTGCTCTTCGCCAAGAGTTTCCAAAGATACAACAAGTGAAGCGCCATAAATTCGTTCCAGGAACCACAAACGTGCAGCCCGCTCGAATGGCTTTGCCTGCTTCAACACCCAGCCAACGCTTGTTTCCGGATCAACAGCCCCCAGGTGCATCCGCGCGCGCTCGAAAGCCTGCTCGTTTTCCGCAGTCGGCTGAGTGTTTTCCGGCGGAGCGATCCTTGCCTGCCATTTTTCGAACAGATGGCGGTGCACCCGTTCAAAATGGCCCGGTTCTTCTGCCCGTTCCCGTCGTTGAAGCTCCTCGCGCATTAGTGCATGGAGAACAAACCCATCGTCGCTGCCTTCCGTGAAAAAGCTGCGCGAAATCAGTTGAGGCCAGCGGAAATTGGCGACCCGGCCGGGGAAAGCGTCGACGAGTTCGCTCATTTCCTCCTGGGTGATCGTGTCCAGATAGGAAGCCAGGCGAAGCGCGCCCTGTTCGCTGTCACTCAGATGGTCGAGAAAACGGTCAAGAATGTCGCCATGACTGCCGCCGAAATGCTGCGGCTTCGGTGTATCGTCTCCGGCGGCGAGTTTTTCGTAAAGATCAACTTGCAGATCGAGATAGAAGGGAAGCCCCTCGGCGCCATCGATGATCCGGGCGCGGATGTCTGCGTCTTCTATCGGGATCTTGCGGAGGAAATCGTCCGCATCCTCGTCGGAGAGTTTTCCAAGCAGGTGGGCATCGACGATCTCGCCCCAATCAGGATCGATCTCCGCCCAACGCAGCTTGTCCCGGCCAAAAATGGCAAAGAGCGCTCCAGGTGAATCCTGCACCAGGAGCCGCACCCATTGGTCGGCCCGGCGGTCCGAAACACCATCCTTCCGGGCGCGGTCCCGCCAAAGGGCTTCGTAGGTATCGAGAAGCACGACCGGCCGTAGCCGGGGGGTTGCCTGTTGGGCATCGCACAGGTCCGCGCCGAGATATGTGGGCAATTGTTCCAGAATCTCGTCGGGCAGAAGCGTGTCGATGCCCTCGAGAACGCTTTTGCCCCTTTGGTTCCACCAATCGAGCAGCCGTCCTGTCAGGCGGGCGCCCCACTTGTAGATGATGTTGGCGCCTGGAACGACGGCGCCTGCTGCCTCGGCGGCAAAGTCGAGTGCTCCTTCGCTAAGCTCGATCAGGTCGTCAACGACCTCGCTTTCGCCCCGAAAGAGTTCCGGATAGCGCTGGCGGATATCGATCCCGGGATTGGTTTTCAGCATATAGAGCGCAAACGCCGCATCGAACGCCGGAAAGGAAACTCTTCCCGTGCGTGCGAGCTGAAGCCGGATCGAGCGCAAGGCTTCCTCCGGTCTGCGATAGAGGCTTTCCTCGAAATCGACCCTTGCCCAGATATAGGCCCGTTTGTTCGGCAGATTGACGGCGGCATCTCCGATGGATTTCAGCATCCGCTGACATTCGCGATAAAGCGCCGATTTGCCCTGACCTCCAACGCCGTACCACATCAGGACACGGTATTCGTCTGATGACTGGTCATTCATTGCCGCAGATCTGAAAAGATCGCGCGCATCTTCGCGGTCCGTGAAAACACGGTTTGCCTTAAATGGCTTTTCGGTGTGTGTCGGTGCAATCATGATTGGGTTTATCCCATTCCGTGCCGGGATGTCCAAATGTGTACTAGCAGTTGATTTCCGGGCTTGGCCAGTGTCCGGCATGATATGCGTAGGAAAAATTTCCACGACGGTAGCTTGTAAGATTCGGTGCAGATATCATCCTCTCCGCAACGATTGGTCAGGTTGGAAAATTTGTTCGACGGACAGCTCCCGGAGCCAGGCATCTCAGACTGCAGAGCACAGCCGGCCTGCTTCCGTGCTGCCGGATTCCCGTGCACCCACACAAAAAAGCCCCGGATCTCCCAACCCGAGGCTTCCCATTCCAACCAAACCGAGCGTCTTGCCCCTACCCCTCGTCAGCCTTCTTCAACTCTTCGACAATCGGCATCGAGGTGACGTTAAAGCCCGAATCCACATAGTGGATTTCGCCGGTCACGCCCGACGACAGATCCGACAGCAGATAGAGCGCCGATTTGCCGACATCATCGATGTCAACCGTGCGTCTGAGTGGCGCGTTCTTCTTCTGGTAGTTGAACATCGCCCGCGCGTCGCCAATGCCCGCGCCGGCAAGCGTTCGCACGGGACCGGCCGAGATCGCGTTGACGCGGATGCCGTCCTGGCCGTAATCGGCGGCCAGATAGCGAACGCTCGCCTCAAGCGCCGCCTTGGCGATGCCCATCACATTGTAGTTGGGCATCACCCGCACCGAGCCGCCATAGGTCAGCGTCAGCATGGTACCGCCCTTGGTCATCAGCGGGGCCGCGCGTTGCGCCAGTTCGGTGAAGGAATAGGCCGAGATCACCATGGTGCGCGAAAAATTCTTGCGCGTTGTCACGTCCGCATAGCGGCCCTTGAGCTCATTGCGATCGGAGAAACCCACCGCATGCACCACGAAATCGATCTCGCCCCATTCGGCTTTCAGCGTCTCGAACACCGCGTCGACGGTGGCGATGTCTTCCACGTCGCAATCAAGCAGCAGCTTCGAGCCCACCGATTCAGCCAGCGGTCGGACCCGGCGGCCAAAGGCTTCACCCTGATAGGTAAAGGCCAGCTCGGCACCGGCTTCCGCCAAATGTTTGGCAATGCCCCAGGCGATCGAGTGGTTGTTGGCCACACCCATGATCAGGCCGCGCTTGCCTTGCATGATACCGGTCATGGCGCTCACCCGTTGTAACGCTGGAAGACCAGCGTCGCATTGGTGCCGCCAAATCCGAACGAGTTGGAAAGTGCGGTGTCGATCTTCGCGTTGTCGATACGCTCGCGCACGATTGGCACGCCGTCGAATTCCGGATCGAGCTCGGTAATATGGGCGCTCTCGCCCACAAAGTTCTCTTTCATCATCAACAGCGAGTAGATCGCTTCCTGCGCGCCGGCGCCGCCCAGCGAGTGCCCGGTCAGCGATTTGGTTGATTGCACATAGGGCAGATCGTCGCCGAAAACTTCGCGAATTGCGCCGATTTCCCTGGAATCGCCTACCGGTGTCGAGGTGCCGTGAGTGTTGACGTAGTCGACCCGGCCTTCAACGGTGGCGAGCGCCTGGCGCATGCAACGCACCGCGCCCTCGCCCGAGGGGGCCACCATGTCGTAGCCGTCGGAGGTAGCGCCATAGCCGGTCAACTCGCCATAGATCTTGGCGCCGCGGGCCTTGGCGTGTTCCAGCTCCTCAAGCACCAGCACGCCGGCGCCGCCGGCGATCACGAAGCCGTCGCGGCTCACATCATAGGCGCGGCTTGCCGTGGTCGGCGAGGTTTCGTTGTATTTCGAGCTCATCGCGCCCATGGCGTCGAACAGGTTCGACATGCTCCAGTCGAGATCCTCATGCCCGCCGGCAAACATCATGTCCTGCTTGCCCCACTGGATCAGCTCGGCGGCGTTGCCGATGCAATGCGCCGAGGTCGAGCAGGCCGAGGAAATCGAATAGTTGACCCCGTGGATCTTGAACCAGGTGGCAAGTGTTGCCGATGCGGTCGAGGACATTGCCTTGGGCACCGCGAACGGGCCGATGCGCTTGGGACTGCCGTTCTTGCGGGTGATGTCGGCAGCGTCGATCAGCGTACGGGTGGAGGGGCCGCCCGATCCCATCACGATACCGGTGCGCTCGTGGGTGATCTCGGCCTCTTCGAGCCCGGCATCGTCAATCGCCTGCTGCATGGCGACATGGTTCCAGGCGCCGCCGCGCGATAGGAATCGCATTGCCCGCCGGTCAACCAGTTCCGTCGGATCCAGCGTCGGCGCTCCCCACACATGGCTGCGGAAGCCGTGCTCTGCGAAATCCGGGCTAAAGCTGATGCCGGATTTGGCGTGCCGCAGTGATTCGGTCACCTCTGCGGGATTGTTGCCGATTGAGGATACAATCCCCATGCCCGTGACGACGACTCGTCTCATGTGCTTGCCCTTTCGAGTGGAGGGTCCGGTTGGAGGCTGGCGCGCTTGGCGTCGGGGTCTGATGTGTCAGTCAGTTTTGTCTTTTGCAAGGCCAACCCTGAGATCGGTGGCATTGTAGATGGTTTCGCCATCGGCCTTGAGCCATCCATTGGCAATGCCGAGCACCAGCCGCCCGCGCATCACCCGCTTGAAATCGATGCCGTATTCCAGAAGCTTCACCGAGGGTGTGACCATGCCCTTGAATTTCACTTCCCCGGTCGACAGTGCCATGCCGCGGCCCTGTTCGCCGAGCCAGCCGAGGTAAAACCCGGTCAATTGCCACATGCCGTCCAGGCCCAGGCAGCCCGGCATCACCGGGTTTCCCTTGAAATGGCAGGGGAAAAACCAAAGGTCGGGGGTGATATCGAACTCGGCGCGGAGATAGCCCTTGTCGAACTCGCCGCCGGTTTCGGAGATGTCGGTGATCCGGTGCACCATCAGCATCGGCGGCAGGGGCAGCTGCGCGTTGCCGGGACCGAACAGGTCGCCCTCCGCACATTTGATGATGTCGTCGTAGTTGTAGCTTGATTGCCTGTCGACCATGAAAAATGCGTCTCCCGGTTCGCCGTCTTTCCATGCGGCGGTCATCAGTGTTTCCCCGACCGGCGCAATACGTGACCCGCGCCGGCGCGCCGCAACGAGACCGGCTAACCGGCCCGTAACGGCACTTCCGAATACCGGAAGCCGCCCGTGAACGAAAGAGGCGACGTTACGGAAAGTGGTTTGAAGCGTTCAATGCGGCTCTATTGAAAGCAATCCCCACAAAAGATATATGGAGGGGAACAAATCCAACCCTGGACCCGATTGACCATGCAGTCTTTGCCGACAAACCAATTCCCTGATCGCGATTCGGCGCTGCGCCTGCGCGATGCCGGGCTGCGGCCGACACGGCAGCGGGTGGCGCTGGCGGATTTGCTGTTCGCCAAGGGTGACCGTCATCTCACCGCCGAGGAGCTGCACGAAGAGGCTGTCAGCGTCGGTGTGCCCTGTTCGCTGGCCACCGTCTACAACACGCTGCACCAGTTCACCGAGGCCGGGATGCTTCGGGTGCTGTCGCTGGAAACCGCCAAGACCTATTTCGACACCAATGTCTCCGATCACCACCATTTTGTGGTCGAGGGATGCAACACGGTGCTTGATGTTCCAATCGGCAATATTTCCGTGTCTGATCTGCCGGAAGCCCCCGAGGGAATGGAAATCACCCATGTCGATGTGGTGATCCGGGTGCGCTCCAAGCGCTAACGTCCCCCACCTTGTCACCGACAGAGTGTCCTCGACAGCCAAGACCCTGCCATTCAGCCATCTCCAGGTGAGCCTGATCGCACTTCTGTTGTGAACGCTCTGGAAATCAAGCCGGATTCCCATTACGAGCTGTCCTGCGCATCAGACTGTGCGTTCGACTGCGTGACGATCATCGTTTCGCGAGCCTGAGAGGAAAACACATGCCGCCCTATCGTTCGAGAACCTCCACCCATGGCCGCAACATGGCAGGCGCCCGCGGCCTGTGGCGCGCAACCGGCATGGTGGACAGCGATTTCGGCAAGCCGATCATCGCGGTGGTCAATTCCTTCACCCAGTTCGTGCCCGGTCACGTCCACCTCAAGGATCTCGGCCAGCTTGTCGCGGGCGAGATCCAGAAGGCCGGCGGCGTTGCCAAGGAATTCAACACCATCGCTGTTGATGATGGCATCGCCATGGGCCATGACGGCATGCTCTATTCGCTGCCCTCGCGTGAACTGATCGCCGATTCCGTCGAATACATGGTCAACGCCCATTGCGCCGACGCAATGGTCTGCATCTCCAACTGCGACAAGATCACGCCCGGCATGCTGATGGCGGCGATGCGGCTGAATATTCCGGTGATCTTTGTCTCCGGCGGCCCGATGGAGGCTGGCAAGGTTGTTCTCGAAGACGGCACCGAAAAGGCGCTGGACCTGGTTGACGCCATGGTCGCCGCTGCCGACGATACCATCAGCGATGCGGATGTGGCGGCCATCGAGCGCTCCGCATGCCCGACCTGCGGGTCCTGCTCGGGCATGTTCACGGCCAATTCGATGAACTGCCTGGCCGAGGCGATGGGGCTGGCGCTGCCCGGCAACGGCTCGACGCTCGCCACCCATTCCGACCGTGAGCGGTTGTTCCGGCAGGCCGGCCGCACCATCGTCGGCCTCGCCAAGCAATACTACGATGGCGATGACGCAAGCGCGCTGCCGCGCTCGATCGCTTCTTTCGCCGCCTTCGAAAACGCCATGACGCTCGACATCGCCATGGGCGGCTCCACCAATACCGTGCTCCACCTGCTCGCCATCGCCCATGAGGGCGAGGTCGATTTCACCATGGCCGACATCGACCGGCTGTCGCGCAAGGTTCCGGTCCTGTGCAAGGTGGCGCCGGCCAAGAGTGATGTGCATATGGAAGATGTGCACCGGGCCGGCGGCATCATGGCGATCCTCGGCGAGCTCGACCGGGCGGGGCTGATCGATGTGTCGGTCGGCACCATCCACGAAAAGACCATGGCCGATGCGCTTGCCAAATGGGACGTGGTGCAATCCTCCGACGAGACCGTTCATGAGTTTTACCGCGCGGCGCCGGGCGGCGTGCCCACCCAGACCGCATTTTCCCAGTCGCGCCGTTATGACGGTGTTGATCTCGATCGCACCGATGGCGTCATCCGCAGCGTCGATCACGCCTTCTCTCAGGACGGTGGACTTGCGGTGCTGTTCGGCAATCTCGCTGAGGATGGCTGCATCGTCAAAACCGCCGGTGTCGACGATTCCATCCTGAAATTCTCCGGCCCGGCCAAGATATTTGAAAGCCAGGATGACGCGGTGTCGGGGATTTTGACCGGCAAGGTCAAGCCGGGCGAGGTGGTGTTGATCCGCTATGAAGGACCGCGCGGCGGGCCCGGAATGCAGGAGATGCTCTACCCCACCAGCTATCTCAAATCCAAAGGGCTCGGCAAAGCCTGCGCGCTGGTCACCGATGGCCGCTTTTCCGGCGGCTCCTCGGGTCTTTCGATCGGCCATGTGTCACCCGAGGCGGCCGAGGGTGGCGCCATCGGCCTGGTAGAAGATGGCGACAGCATAGAGATCGACATTCCCGGCCGCAGCATCCATCTGGCGGTCGACGAGGCGACGCTCGCCGACCGCCGCGCAAAGCGTGATGCCGAGGGCTGGCAGCCGTCCAAGCCGCGCAAACGTGCGGTCTCCACCGCGCTCAAGGCCTACGCCTCGATGACCAGCAGCGCCGCAAAGGGTGCGGTGCGGATTCTTTGATGGGCGCGGCTCCGATCTGCAGACGGTCAACTGCCTGATGTCCGGCCCGGCTGCGGTAATCCGGCTGGAATTTCGGACACAGCGGCTGGCGGTCGGAGCGCTGAATCCGGGCATCGGCGAAGGCATTGGGTCTCTGGCCGATCTTGACGCGATCGCGGCGATCCTTGCGCCTGCGGTCCTCGAACACCTGCCCGAACCTCTGCAGATGCCTGCCGGCCCCAACCCGATCGAAAGCTGGGTGGCGGCGCGTTTGACCGAGAGCGCTCTCTACTCCGTATTCGAGGTGAGCACGGAAACAGTTGTCGGGTTGATGATTCTGGCCCAAACGGCGGAACCCGGCGATACGCCGACACTGCGCCTGGGCTACCTGTTCGCGAAGTCCGTCTGGGGCCGGGGATACGGGACCGAACTGGTTGCGGGCGTGCTTCAGGTGCTTGAGGACGCGGGCTGGAAAGGCCAGATCCTTGCCGGCGTTTCCACCGGCAATCCCGGATCATCAAGGATCCTGCTCAAGACCGGCTTCATCGAGGTTCCCACTGGCGAGGCGCATTCGCGGACCTACCGGTACACGCTCACATAGCGATGGTAGGGAGAGGACAGGGGTCTGGATCCCGGCCTATTTGAAGGCTTCGCCGGGATATGCGCCCCAGATTTCGCTTTGCGCCACATAGCCACTGGCGCCGTCGGCCTCGGCCTCACACCAATCGCCGTCGCAGGCTTTCACCTTGACCACGACGCCGGGTTCGAGCCGGGCGACGACCCGGGCGTTGGCGCGCGATTCCCGGCGCATGTTGATCAGATCGTTCTGGCTGACACCCCGTTTCCATGGTGCGGCCATGGCGGTGCGTTTGCCCGAGAGCAGCGACTGGTAGACCCAGCCTTCGGTTCCCTCCGCGTCGCGTACCCGCCGCCAGTTGTCATATTCCTGCACCACTTCCATCGGCACGCCGGATTTGGTGTAGAGCCAGGCCACGGCGTAATCCCGGCCGGGGCCGATCCTGAGATTGACCCGCGTCGCCTTGAGGCTGACGAAACGCGGCAGCGGCAGGCCGCTTGCGCCCTTGTTGGCGGCGCCCTGTGCCATCACCGGGCTCACATCGATCAGGGTGAGGCCGGCCAGTGCTGCAAGGGCAAGGCTCCGGACTGCGAATAAGGAAAGGCGACGCATAACTTACACCTTTTCGGTTGGGGCGCCGCGAAGTCTGTTCGCCGGGCGCCGCGATATCTGTTTGGCGGGCGCCGCGATTGCCGCCTTGGAGCGGGGCGCGCGGGCCTGATGCGCGGATCGGGCGGGCCGGGCAGCCCTTGCCGGGCGGCACCGCCGCCGCGCTTTTTCATCAGCAATCCCGGGCGACCGGATTGTCATCGCCGGAGGGTCTGTTAGAAAAAGCGGTACGCCCACGCACTCTCGCCCAGTTTGGTTAAAGAGCTCTCAACGCCGGACCTTAATAAAATGCCAAATCGAAAAAAACCGAAGGTCTACATCACCCGCCGGCTTCCCGATCCGGTCGAGACCCGGATGCGCGAACTGTTCGATGCCGAACTCAACATCACCGACGAGCCGCGCGCCCAGCCTGAGCTGGTGGCCGCCATGCGCTCAGCCGATGTGCTGGTGCCCACCGTGACCGACCGGATCGATGCGGCGCTGATCGAGCAGGCCGGCCCGCAGATGAAGATGATCGCCAATTTCGGTAACGGCGTCGACAACATCGATGTCGATGCCGCGCAGAAAAAAGGCATCACCGTCACCAACACACCCAATGTGCTCTCCGATGACACCGCCGACATGACCATGGCGCTGATGCTGGCTGTGCCCAGACGCCTGACCGAAGGCGCCAATGTGCTGGTTGGCAATGGTGCAAACTGGAAGGGTTGGTCGCCCACCTGGATGCTGGGTCACCGCATCGGCGGCAAGCGGCTGGGCATCATCGGCATGGGTCGCATCGGAACTGCCGTCGCCCGCCGCGCCAAGGCCTTCGGATTGTCGATCCACTATCACAACCGCCGCCGGGTCGACCCGACCACCGAGGACCAGCTCGAGGCCACCTATTGGGACAGTCTCGACCAGATGCTGGCCCGCGTTGACATCGTCTCGGTCAACTGCCCGTCAACGCCCGCGACCTTTCATCTGCTCTCGGCCCGCAGGCTCGAACTGATGAAACCCGGGGCCTATATCGTCAACACCGCCCGCGGCGGCATCATTGACGAAGATGCGCTGGTCAAGGCGCTGCGCGAGGGCAGGCTTTCGGGCGCAGGCCTCGACGTGTTCGAACATGAGCCCGCCGTCGACAAGCGGCTGGCCAAGCTTGCCACTGAGGGCAAGGTGGTGCTGCTGCCGCATATGGGATCCGCCACCATCGAGGGCCGCATCGATATGGGCGACAAGGTCATCATCAACATCCGCACCTTCTTCGATGGCCATCGCCCGCCCGACCGCGTGCTGCCTCTGGAGCACTAATGCATGTCGCGCTCAATTGGATTCAATTGAGCGATAACGAACATGCATCATTTCAATGTGCTACAGCGACCTTTGCGCATCCAATTGGATGCCCGGCGCTGTAGAACCGGTTTCTTCTCAACGATCGGGAAGCCAGCCGCTTCAGGTCTTGCGGCCGTAGCGCACGGTCTGGAAACTCGCGCCGA
Organism: uncultured Hoeflea sp.; assembly: GCF_947501405.1. Lineage (GTDB taxonomy): Bacteria > Pseudomonadota > Alphaproteobacteria > Rhizobiales > Rhizobiaceae > Hoeflea. The sequence goes on from NZ_CANMVK010000002.1 coordinate 10,456, forward strand.
GCCCGTCATAGAGCAAAAGCCGGCCAATCAGCGGCTCACCGGCGCCGGTGATCAGCTTAATCACTTCCATGGCCTGAAGCGTGCCTATGACCCCGGTCAACGCCCCGATCACCCCGGCCTCGGCGCAGGAAGGAACAAGCCCCTCGGGTGGCGCTTCGGGAAACAGGTCGCGATACCGTGGGTTCGGCTTCCCCTTGTCGTCGCTTAAATGCGGCGCGAGCACGGTCACCGATCCGTCGAAGCGCCCAACTGCGGCCGTCACCAGAGGAATGCTCAGCACCTCCGCGGTGTCGGCCAGCAGGTAGCGGGTGTCGAAGTTGTCCGAACCGTCGACCACCATGTCGTAGGCCGTCAGAATGTCGACGGCGTTTTCCGATGTGAGCCGTTCACGATGGCCCACCACCCGGCAATGCGGATTGAGCCGTTCGAGCGACCGTGCCGCGCTTTCGGTCTTGGCCATGCCCACATGGGCGGTGTCGTGCAAGACCTGCCGTTGCAGATTGGATAGCGACACCGCGTCATCGTCGACAACACCCAAAAGCCCCACGCCGGCGGCCGCGAGATAGCTCAGAACCGGAGATCCGAGCCCGCCCGCGCCGATCACCAGCACCCGGGCCGCCTTTAGCCTTTGCTGGCCGGCTCCGCCGATTTCGGCCAGCACAATGTGACGGGCGTAGCGGGCCACTTCCTCGGGGTTTAAAGAACTGTCGTTCATTTTGGTCTCCAAGATCCGCTTTGGCGCCGCACGAACTTCATGCTGATACGCCTTTGTGCCGCTCGACACCGCCTGCCACCACGTCGAACATCTGGCCACGGTCGCCAAGACTGGCGAACATGGCGGCGTCCGTGCCGGTCATGAAGGCCTGACAATCCAGCGCCTCGACCAGATCGAACAGCGCCGCCCTGCGGCCCTCGTCGAGATGCGCGGCGATTTCGTCCAGGAGCAGCACCGGCGCATGGCCGGTCATGCTGCGCACCAGTTGTGCGTGCCCCAGAACAATGCCGATCAGCAGCGCCTTCTGCTCGCCGGTCGACGAAAGCGCCGCGGGCATTTCCTTGGCGCGGTGATGCACCACCAGATCCATCCGGTGCGGCCCGGCCAGCGTCCGTCCCGCGGCAGCATCTCGTCCGCGCCCGTCGCTCAAGAGATCGGCAAACGCGGCTTCCCGGTCGCTCGCCGACGGCAGCTCTTCATGGTCCAGAAAGCCCTCAAGCCGCACGCTGGCGGCGGGAAACACGCTGTCGGCGTGATGGCCTTCGATCAGCTTGGTCAGAAGATCGATGACTTCGCCGCGCGCCATCGCCATCGCCACGCCCAGTTCCGCCATCTGTGCTTCGAGCCCGTCAAGCCAGGCCGGGTCAGCGCGTCCGTCCGAGAGCAGGCGGTTGCGGCTGCGCATGGCGCGTTCGTAACTTAGCGCCCGCCCGCCATGAGCCGGGTCCACGGATAGCACCAGCCGGTCTAAAAACCGGCGGCGATCGCTCGCCGGTCCGGTGAAGAGCCCATCCATGGCCGGTGTCAGCCACAGGATCCGCAGATGTTCGAGCAACGCGTCCGCCGAGCGGGCCGGTGCGGCGTTGATGCGCACCTTACGCGCGCCCGCATCCTCGCCGCTATTGACGCCGGTGCCCAGATCCACCGGTCCGGCCATGCCTTCAAGATGGGCGAAAACCGTAAACCCCTGCGACGGCTCCGATCCGGCACGGACCAGATCGCCATAATTCGCGCGCCGCAGCCCGCGGCCGGGCGTCAGCAGCGACACGGCCTCCATAAGATTGGTTTTGCCCGCGCCATTGTCGCCGACCAGCACGACATGGCGCTCGTCGAGGTTCAGCGACAATTCGGCGTAATTACGAAATCCGGTGAGCTTCAGACGCTCGATGTGCACCTTCGGGGCCATCCCAGTCTCCGCTCCGACCTTTCCGCAGCCACGTGCGGCAATACGCTCCGCTGGCGGTGGTCCAGGTACTAGACGCGCATCGGCATCAGCACATAGAGCGCGTCATCGCCGGCGGTGTCACGCACCAGGGTCGGCGATCCGGGATCGGCGAGCATGAACACTGCGTCGCTGCCTGAAAGCTGATTGGTGATGTCGAGCAGATATTTCGCGTTGAAGCCGATTTCCAGCGGATCACGCTCATAGCCCACCGCCAGTTCCTCGGTGGCGCTGCCGGAATCAGGGTTGTTGACCGTCAATGTCAATTGCCCGTCGGCGATGGCGAGCTTGACTGCGCGCCCGCGCTCCGAGGAAATCGTCGAAACACGGTCGACCGCCTGGGCGAAGCTTTGGCAATCCACCGTAAGCTCCTTGTCGTTGCCGGTCGGGATCACCCGCTGGTAATCCGGGAAGGTGCCGTCGATAAGTTTCGACGTCATGACCACCGAGCCGATGGTGAAGCGGATCTTGGCGTCGGACACTTCCACGGTCACGGTCAGATCCGGATTGTCGACCAGCTTTTGCAGCTCACCCACGGTCTTGCGCGGAATGATGATGCCCGGCATGCCTTCCGAGCCCGATGGCGCATCGACGTCGGCGCGCGCCAGCCGATGGCCGTCGGTGGCCACCGCACGCAGTTTCAAGGCGCCTTCACTTTCGATGGTGTGAACGAAAATGCCGTTGAGATAGTAACGGGTCTCTTCCGTCGAAATCGCAAACTGGGTGCGGTCGATCAGCATCTTGATCTGCGTCGCTGGCAAGCGGAATGTATGGCTGAAGGCGCCGGCGGTCAGATCAGGAAAATCCGATTCCGGCAAACATTGCAGCGAGAATTTAGAGCGCCCCGAGGCCACCGTCATCGAGGCACCGTCGGGATTTGTGGCCAGCAGCACTTCCGACCCGTCCGACAGCTTGCGCACGATGTCGTAAAGCAGATGCGCCGGCACCGTGGTGGAGCCCGCCTGCTCAATCATCGCCGGCGTCGCCTCGGTGATTTCCAGATCCAGATCGGTGGCCTTCATGTCGAGCGTCGCGCCCTCGGCCTTCAGCAGCACATTCGACAGGATCGGAATGGTGTTGCGGCGCTCAACCACGCGATGCACGTGGTTCAGCGATTTCAGGAGGTTGGAACGCTCGAGGGTGACACGCATGATCTGGTTACCGCTTGGCTTGGGGCCGGCGCGGGGCGCGCTGACCTTTCAAATATTGTCTTTTCAGGCTGGCGCCTTTTTCAGCTCCCGCAGGATGGCGCGCGCGGCGCCGTGCCCGGGCAGGCAAAATGGCAGATAACGGGCAGGTTTTGCAACAAAAACCGGCCCGGGCGTGACCGCCCGAGCCGGGATTCTGGGGATAATCGCCGTGGCTTCGGCCGTTACTCGATAATCAGCCGTTTCAGCAGCTCGATCTCGTGGCCCAGCTTGGTGTCCGAGGTGATCAGTTCCTCGATCTTGCGCACTGCATGCAGCACCGTGGTGTGGTCGCGCCCGCCAAACCGGCGGCCGATTTCGGGGAACGAGCGCGGCGTCATGGTCTTGGCCAGATACATCGCGATCTGCCGCGGTTTGACGATCACTCTCGTGCGCCGGTCCGACACCAGCTCCTGCCGCGAGACATTGTAATGCCGCGACACCACCCGCTGGATGTCTTCGATCCGCACCCGCTTGGGTTCGCCCGCATTGACCAGATGGCCGAGCAGCTCGCTCACCCGCTCAATCGTCAGGTTCGGCTCGAAACTGCGCCGGAACAGAAGCTGATTGAACGCCCCCTCGAGCTCCCGCCCGCTCGAGGTGATGTTCTGGGCGACATGGGCAAGGATGTCCTCGCCGATGTCGAGTGTGGCATCCTCGATCTGCGCAATCGTCAGGCGTTGGCGCAGCATTTCCAGTCGCATCTCGTAGTCAGGCGCCTCGATCTCGATCGCCACGCCGCCCTGCAGCCGCGAGCGCACCCGCGGGTCCAGCGATTCCAGCTCCCAGGGCGCGCGATCGGCGGCCACCACCACCTGACGCGCGGAATCGAGCAGCATGTTGAGCAGATGGCAGAATTCGTGCTGGATCGACTTGCCCTGCAAAAACTGCATGTCGTCGATCACAAGAAGATCGATGTTGCGCAGCGATTCCTTGAACGACAGCGCATCATTGTCGCGGATCGCGGTGGCGAAGCGCCACATGAAATATTCCGCCGTCAGATACACCACGCGCGGGTTGCGGGCATGCTGGCTGGCGGCTGCGGCGATCGCCTGCAGTAAATGGGTCTTGCCCAGCCCCACATTGGAGTGGATGAACAGCGGGTTGAACCGCACCGAACCGGTGCCGGCTTCGGCAATCGTCTTGGCCGCCGCCAGCGCCACCCGGTTGGAGGAACCCTCGACGTAGCTTTCAAAGGTGTAGCGCGGGTCAAGCGGCGAGCCGATCACCGAATTGGCCGCATGCGGTCCCCTGAATTGCGCCGCGAACTGCGCGCCCGCGCCTTTCATGGTCACCGTTGGTTCCTTGCGTACACCCGGCTGGCTGGCAGCAGACTGGGTGACGGCAGCCGGTTTGGTCTTTGCCGCCGCCTCGGAGGCCGGCACCAAGCGGGTCGCCGAGCGCACCACGATCTCAACCTTGAGAATATTGCCGTCTTCCTCGCGGAACAGCGCGGTGATCTGGTCGAGATATTTGTTGTTGATCCAGGATTTCAAAAATGTAGTCGGAACCGACAGCCGCACCACACTCTTGGATGCCGACTGCAGCTTCAGCCGTCCGAACCAGCTGGTAAACACCTCTGGCCCGACCTGCGCCTTCAACCGCGCCATCACCCGGTTGAAAGCATCATCGCTTTTGTTCATGTCCGCCCCTTCGCCGGCCGCCGGACAAGCATCGCCGCCAAGCGGACGGGCGTTCATATTGTTTTCGCCCCAAAGCTCCGCTTTTTTCGCAGTCGTCGTCTGTGCTTGCATCGCCGCCGTAACCCCTGTTGCCGCATCAAGACCGGGTTCATTCCCGCCCTCTTATGAGTTCGCCCGGATAGTCCGGGAGATTATGTTGCCTTTGTCGCGGTTGCCCCCGCCATGGTGCCTCCCCTTGTCTCGCATCCTTGACGGCCTCGTACCGTCAGCGGGACACAGTTTTCCCATTCTGCCGAATCCCCCGATCCGGAAGTTGCGGCCTCATTGCATGGCGATACATCGCGCTTGCAACCAGAGGTTTTATTTGGGTTTGCCCGGCAAGAGCGCCGGACACCAAGGTGCGGGATGGACGTTTGAAGCCGCATTTCGCGGTCAGGCCGTCCTGGAACCCTTAAGTTCCGCGCCCCTTGTTGGCCGTATTTAGGCAGGATGAGACAGGCAGATCAAGCAGCTTATTTACGAAAAATTCATACATTGGGGCTTGACTCGAAAAGCCGAAAAAAGGGCCTCTTGCGACCCATGATAACAGGCAATTGGATTCATTGCCTTTTCGCGGCTTCATGTTTTTTTGAGCCTGCCAAGAAGCGGTGCATACAAAATTAAGGGACTTGACACGACTCGCGCTGATTCCCTTCTTCAGTCACGGCCCGATTTTGGCCACCTCCCGTATGCCATTGAAAAGAAACAATTTTGTTTGTGACCATGACGGAACCGTGACAATCGTTTACGGGTCTCGCCTCAAGGATGTCGCAACCCTTTGCACACGCAAGCAAAAAGGCCCGGACATGCCGGGCCTTTCGTCGACTAAGGAAATTTTTGCCGGTTTACGCGGAGATTGCCTTGACCCGGCTCGACAGCCGCGAAATCTTCCGCGAGGCGGTGTTGGCGTGCACCACGCCCTTGGTGGCGGCGCGCATCAGTTCGGGCTGAGCTGCCTTCAGCGCTTCGCTTGCGGCAGCCTTGTCGCCGGAGCTGATGGCTTCCTCGACCTTGCGCAGGAAACCGCGCACTCGCGAGCGGCGCGCCTTGTTGATTTCGGTGCGGCGAGCGATCTTGCGGGTCGCCTTTTTCGCCGAAGTTGTATTGGCCATAAATGCCTCTCAGTTGTCAAAAGCGTCAATCCGACCGAAAAGCGCCCCTGGCGGAGCGTGTCGCTTTGACGTCCGGAATGCGAAAAAACCACGGCAAGCCCGAAAGCTGCCATTCGATGGCGGGCCTATACCGGGAATTCCGGCTTGCGTCAACGCAAAAACCGCCGGCGCAAACCAGTGTTGCGCCGCAGGCATGGCGCCTGCCCGCAAGCCGGTGGCGGAGCGGAGCCTTACCGGTTCTTGAACTGTGCCTTGCGCTTTTCAATGAAGGCGCCCATGCCTTCCTTCTGATCCTCGGTCGCAAACAGCGAGTGAAACAGCCGCCGCTCGAAGCGCAAGCCTTCGGCCAGAGTCAACTCATCGGCGCGGTTGACCGATTCCTTGACCATCATCGCCACCGGCAGCGAGAAGCCGGCGATTTTCTCCGCCGCCTTGATCGCGGTTGTCAAAAGCTCATCGCCAGGCACCACGCGGGCCACCAGCCCCGAGCGTTCGGCTTCCTCTGCGTCCATCATCCGCCCGGTCAGGCACAGATCCATCGCCTTGGCCTTGCCGACGGCGCGGGTCATCCGCTGCGTGCCGCCCATGCCGGGGATCACACCCAGGGTGATTTCCGGCTGACCGAATTTGGCGCTCTCGGCGGCGATGATGAAATCGCACATCATTGCAAGCTCGCAACCGCCGCCCAGAGCGTAGCCCGAGACCGCGGCGATCACCGGTTTGCGGGTTTCGGCGACCGCGCTCCAGCCCTCGAAGAAATCATCCATATAAGCGCCGACATAGTCGAGCGGCTGCATCTCCTTGATGTCCGCGCCGGCGGCAAAGGCTTTTTCGGAGCCGGTCAGCACGATCGCGCCGATCTTGTCGTCGCCGCCATATTGAGCCAGCGTCTCGCGCAATTCGCCGAGCAGTTCCGAATTGAGCGCGTTGAGCGCGTCGGGCCGGTTGAGCGTGATGATGGCCACCCGACCGCGTGTTTCGGTTTTCAGCGTCTTGAGCGCCATGTCGTTTCTCCTTGTTCAGACCCGGGGGATCAGTGTTTTTGGCAGCGCGGGCACATGAATGTCGACCGCCCGGCCTGCGTGATGCGGCGAACCGTATCGCCACAGCCGGGCCGGGGGCAAGCCTCTCCCTCGCGGTCATAGACCGAAAACCCGTGCTGGAAATAGCCCAGCGTACCATCAGCCTGTATGTGATCCCTGAGCGACGAGCCCCCTGCGGCAATTGCCTCGGCGATCACCGCGCGGATGTTGTCCGTCAGCCGCTCGAGGCTGATGCGCGGTGCGCCTGCCTTGGTGACCAGCCGGCCCGCCGGTTTGACCGGCGACAGCCCGGCGCGCCACAGCGCCTCGCAGACATAGATGTTGCCCAACCCGGCAATGATGCGTTGATCAAGCAACGCGGCCTTGAGCGGCGCTGCCTTGCCCTTGAACCGCGCGGCGATATCGACCGGATCGAGGCTGTTCCCGGTGGGCTCGACGCCCAGGCTTTTGAACCACGGGTGCTCGGAAAGTGCCGCCCGCTCGATCAGGTCCATGTAGCCGAACCGCCGCGGGTCGTTGTAGATCACCCGCGCGCTGCCTGCCGGGCCGGCGACATGAAACACCACATGGTCGTGCCGGTCATCCTTGGTGCGCGGATGGTGGAACACGCCCGGATCCAGCGACTGCTCGCCATCGGGCTCGATCCGGAACGATCCCGACATGCCCAGATGGCAGACCAGCGCCATGCCGTCATCAAGCTCGACGATCAGATATTTCGCCCGCCGCCCCATCGAAGCGATCGTCCGGTTCTCAAGCCGGGCGGAAAAATCAGCGGGGAATGCGAACCGCAAATCCGCGCGCCGCTGCTCGACCCGGACAATGCGCGCGCCTTCCATCACCGGCTGCAATCCGCGGCGTACGGTTTCGACTTCGGGCAGTTCAGGCAAGACGGTCTCCCAGTTTCATCTTCCGGCGCCGTTTCATGGCGGTACCGCATCACCGGCCCCATAGTGGTCGCTGGCAATAATGTGATGTCCGCACTATAAAGCGGCGCGCTATGCCGCAGTGCGATCCAATGCGTCTAGATAGCGTGGCGGATGCCGATCGGCTATGGTCGCGGCCGCAATCCAGATGGTTTTTGGCCGATGGTCCGGCACCGTCGAGCCACAGTCTGTAACAACGGGAACCAGTTATGTCCGATCAGCGCGTCTCCGCACGGGGCGGAATGCAAACCTCCTACGGTTTTCGCACCGTCCCTGACGGTGAAAAACAGACCCTTGTCAATGATGTCTTTCACAAGGTAGCCAGGCGCTATGACATCATGAACGACGTGATGTCGGGCGGCATGCACCGGGTCTGGAAAGACGCCATGATTGCTAGCCTCAACCCGCGGCGGCGTCCCGGTTACCGCTTTCTCGACGTGGCCGGCGGCACTGGCGATATCGCCTTCCGCATCGTCGCCGCCTCCGGCGGTCAGGCTCAGGGAACAGTGCTCGACATCAACGGCTCGATGCTCGGCGTCGGCGCAGAACGCGCCACGAAGAAGGGTTTCACCGAAAATCTCGATTTCGTCGAAGCCAATGCCGAAGAGCTGCCCTTTGAGGACCAGAGCTTTGACGCCTATACGATTGCCTTCGGAATCCGCAATGTGCCCGACATCGACAAGGCGCTCAGCGAAGCCTACCGGGTGCTCCGGCGCGGCGGCCGGTTCTTGTGCCTCGAATTCTCCGAGGTCGAAATTCCGTTGCTGGACCGCGTCTACGACGCCTGGTCGTTCAGCGGCATTCCCGCGATGGGAAAAGCCATTGCCGGGGATGCTGAACCCTACCAGTATCTTGTCGAATCGATCCGCAAGTTCCCCAATCAGCGTGATTTCGCGGCGATGATCGAGCGTGCCGGCTTATCCCGCGTCGGCTTCACAAATTACACCGGCGGCGTCGCCGCGCTGCATTCGGGCTGGAAGATCTGAACCCATGGCAAGCCTCGGCACCACTCTGCGCCTGATGCGCGCGGGCTTCATCCTCGTGCGCGAAGGCGTGGTCTCCTCGCTGCCGGCGGATGATCTGCCCGATCCCGCCCGTTTCGGCCACCGGGTCGCAGGCTGGCTTGCCAAGCGCCAGGCCAAAAGCGCCGAGCGCACCGACAGGCTTGCTCGCGCGGTCGAGCGGCTGGGGCCGTCCTGGGTCAAGCTCGGCCAGTTTTTAGCCACCCGGCCCGATGTGGTGGGTGCCGAGATCGCCGATGATCTCGCGGGGCTGCAAGATCGCATGGCGACCTTCCCCGAAGCCCAGGCGCGCGAAGCCATCGAGGCATCGTTGGGGCGGCCGATCGCGGATCTCTATTCCCGCTTCGATGCGCCAATCGCCGCCGCTTCGATCGCCCAGGTGCATCCGGCCGAAATCAGCGATGAACAAGGGACCCGCAAGGTCGCTGTCAAGGTGATCCGGCCGGGCGTGCGCCAGCGGTTCAAGCGCGATCTCGAGGCCTTCTATCTGGTCTCGCGCCTTCAGGAGCGTTTCATCCCGGCCTCGCGCCGGCTGCGCCCGGTGGAAATCACCAAAACGCTGGAGCAGACCACCCGCATCGAGATGGATTTGAGGCTCGAAGCCGCCGCGCTATCGGAAATGGCCGACAACACCCGCAACGATCCCGGATTCCGCGTGCCCTCGGTCGATTGGGAGCGCACCGGCCGCGATTGCGTCACCATGGAGTGGATCGACGGCATCAAGATGAGCGACGTCGCCGGTCTGCGCGCCGCCGGCCACGATCTCGACCGCCTGGCAGACATGCTCATTCAATCGTTCCTGCGTCACACCTTGCGCGATGGCTTTTTCCACGCGGATATGCACCAGGGCAATCTGTTCGTTGATCCTGAGGGCATGGTCGTCGCCGTCGACATGGGCATTGTCAGCCGGCTGGGCAAAAAGGAGCGCCGCTTCCTGGCCGAGATCCTCTACGGGTTCATCACTCGCGACTATCAGCGCGTCGCCGATGTCCATTTTGAAGCCGGTTATGTGCCTGCCATCCACGATCCGGCAAGCTTCGCCCAGGCCATCCGCGCCATCGGCGAGCCGATCCACGGTCAGCCCGCCGAAACCATCTCGATGGCACGGCTGCTCACCCTCTTGTTCGAGGTTACCGAGCTGTTCGACATGCAGACAAGGCCGGAACTGGTTATGCTGCAAAAAACAATGGTGGTGGTCGAAGGCGTCGCCCGCACTCTCAATCCCAAATTCAACATGTGGAAGGCGGCCGAGCCGGTTGTCGGCGACTGGATCCGCGACAATCTCGGCCCCAAACGCATCGCCATCGACGTCAAGGCTGGCGCAATTGCGGCCTTCAAGCTCGCCGAGCAACTGCCTGATCTCGCCGCCCGCACCGAGCGTTTTGCCGAGGAGGTCGGCGATATGGCTGAAAACGGCCTCAGGTTTGACGCCGCGACCTCCGAAGCTATCGGCAAGGCCGAGGCGCGCCACACCCGCTCGGGCCGCGTTGCCTTGTGGGTCATCGCGCTCGCCGCAATCTTCATCGCCTGGCAGCTCGCCTGAGCGCGCCACCCCGCCGCCGGCATCTGGTTATCCTGCTTGTCTGGAATGATTGCAATGATTACATTGCAGTCACAGGCGACGGGATATTCCCGAAAATCGTGTGAAGGAGCGGCGACCATGGCGACATTGACAATCCGCAACCTCGATGAGGCCGCCAAGCAGGCGCTGCGCGAGCGCGCCGCGAAAAACGGCCGCTCGATGGAAGAGGAAATGCGCTCCATTCTCGCCGGGCTGAGCGGCAACGCCACGGTGCCCGCGCCTGCTCAGGTTTACGCCCCGGCGCCGATGATGCCGATGGCCGCAAGAGCCGCCGAAAATCAAAGCCTCGCCGGCAAGCGCATCCTGTTGATCATCTCCGGCGGTATCGCCGCCTACAAGTCGCTCGATCTGATCCGCCGCCTGCGCGAGCGCGGAGCCTCCGTGCGCCCGGTGATGACCGCGGCCGCGCAGCAATTCGTCACCCTGCTGGCCGTCGGCGCGCTGGCTGCCGATCATGTCTATATCGATCTGTTCTCACGTGAAGACGAGCAGGATGTCGGCCATGTTCGTTTGGCGCGCGAGTCCGATCTCATCTGTGTCGCCCCCGCCACCGCCGATTTGATGGCAAAAATGGCCCACGGTCTGGCGGGGGATCTCGCCTCCACCGTCCTGCTCGCCACCAATCAGCCGGTGTTGATTGCGCCGGCCATGAACCCGGCGATGTGGAGCCATCCCGCCACCCGCCGCAACACGGATGTCCTCAGCCGTGATGGCATCCATATGATCGGCCCGATGCGCGGCGAGATGGCCGAAAGCGGCGAGGCCGGAGAGGGCCGCATGGCCGAACCCTTAGAGATCGTTGCCGCCATAGAGGCGCTGCTCGATGACACACCCAAACCGCTTGCGGGCAGGAAGGCCATCGTCACCTCCGGCCCCACCCATGAGCCGATCGATCCGGTGCGCTACATTGCCAACCGCTCTTCGGGCAAACAGGGTCACGCGATTGCCGGTGCGCTTGCAAGGCTTGGCGCGGATGTGACGCTGGTCTCCGGTCCGGTGGTGATCCCCGATCCCGCCGGCGTTGAGGTGGTCCGCGTCGAAAGTGCGCGTGAGATGCTCGACGCGGTCACCTTGGCGCTGCCCGCCGACGTCGCCGTCATGGTCGCCGCCGTGGCCGATTGGCGGGTGGCTGCGCAATCGGACGAAAAGATAAAGAAGAAGCAGGGCGAGGGGCCGCAGCCGCTGCACCTCACCGAAAATCCCGACATCCTCAAAACCGTCGGCCATCATGAACAGCGCCCCCGCCTTGTCGTCGGCTTCGCGGCCGAAACCGCCGATGTAATCGCCAACGCGCAAGGAAAGCTCGCCCGCAAGGGCGCTGACTTTATCGTCGCCAACGACGTCTCGCCTGAGACCGGTATCATGGGCGGCGACCGCAACCGCGTCCGCATCGTCAGCGGCGCTGGCGTTGAGGAGTGGCCGGATTTGAGCAAGGACGAAGTCGCCAAGCGCCTGGCGGTCAAGATTGCGGAGCGGATCACGGACGGCGATTAGCCCGGCCAAATTGTCTGCGGCCGGTGATTAGGTGGACGGCTTGAACTCGCCGCACCATGTACGAAATGCGGCTAAGCGGATAATTCTGCCCTACGGATGGTATCGGCATCAGAATCAACGTTCCATATGCTCAATTGTGTGATCATCATCAATGCTCGGTTTCGCATAGACCGTGGTCTGCGAGCGTTTCGATGACCGCACATTCGGACACGCTATCCGCATCGCATTTGGAAATGCGCTTGAGCTCACGTTCCAGCCGTCGCAGCTTCTTGATCCTGTCCTGCACGGCTCCAAGATGCTGAACAGCAATTTCATGCGCATCATGACACGGTCTTTCCGGGTGCTGACTTAGGCTCAGCAACCCTTTGATATCTTCAATTGAAAATCCGAGGTCACGAGAGTGACGAATAAACGACAGGCGGCTTAGGCCATCTGCCGTGTAGCGCCGCTGATTGCCTTCGGAGCGTTCTGGCGCATCAATCAAGCCCATCTGTTCATAATACCGAATGGTCGGAATCTTCACGCCTGTCCGTTTGGAAAGCTGGCCTATCGAAAACATGAAAATACCCCTTGAACCTATAGCCACTAGAGGAATTATACGTATTTGACCAGAAACTGAATAGGTCAATCATGAGTGACACACACGAAGCCTGCGGATGTTCAGGCAACCCGATTTTTGATGGGGTAGATCCCGCATACAAACGCATCCTCTGGATCGTCATCGGCATCAATGCCGTAATGTTCATTGTGGAGATGTCGGCAGGCAAGCTGGCCGGTTCGCAAGCCCTGCAAGCCGACGCGCTGGATTTTCTGGGCGACTCTTTAACGTACGGTTTGAGCCTTGCAGTCATCGGCATGAGCTTGAAGGCCCGTTCGATGGCGGCCATCCTAAAGGGGATGAGCCTGCTGGTTATGGGGCTGTGGGTCTTTGGCTCAACTGCCTATCAGGTTCTTGTTCTCGGTGTGCCACAAGCGGAAATCATGGGCGCGATTGGCTTTCTGGCATTGATCGCAAACCTTGCAAGCGTTTTGCTTCTCATGCGCTACAAGGACGGTGATGCGAATGTTCGTTCGGTATGGCTCTGCTCTCGCAACGATGCAATCGGGAACGTGGCTGTTATGGCCGCCAGTATCGCCGTTTGGTTCACTCTATCCGCATGGCCTGACCTGATCGTAGCTTCGATCATGGCGGGGCTATTTCTCCGTTCCTCCCAGCTAATCCTGCTGCAGGCATGGCAGGAATACCGCAGTGAAGAAGACTTGAACGCACCGCAAAGCCATGGGCATGACCATGCCCATTAAATCCGAATTGCTGTTTGCTGCGCCCGGCCTGTTGGCGGGAGGCTACATGCGCGCCACCGGAAAAACCCGCGGTCAGTGAATTCGGCGCGGCCAGAGGTTGCCGGCGTTCTCCCAATGTCTGCTGTCAGGGAGGCTCCTTGTCCAGGGCTGGTACCGGCATTGGTGCTGGCTTGTGAACCGCCACGCCGATCATCACCAGCACGACACCGAGCACATCGATCGTGCCCGGAATCTGGCGTAGGACGATGACGCCGATGATCGTCGCCGTGGCAGGTAACAGGGCCAACAGAAAGGCAAAGCTGGCACGGGGCAGCCTCGACATGGCGAGCTGATCACAAACATAGGGGATGACCGACGAACAGATACCCACCCCGATGCCGGCCAGCACCAGCAAGGGTGCGCCGAAGGCTTCGAGCGCCTGCATGAACCCGATGGGCATGAAAAAGATAAACGCTGCCGTCATTGCCGCGCCGAGACGTTCAACACCCCCTGACGCACCGCCCTCGGAGATTTTATGGCCAAGGATGATGTACAGGACAAACAAGCCCCCATTCAAAACGGCCCAGAACAGGCCAAGAAGGTCTGATGTCAGAGCATCGCCTTCAGCAGTCAACAGCGAGGGCACGTCGATCAGAAGTGCAACGCCGATGATGGTGACGACGAAGGCCAGGCAGTTGCGGCCGGTGCGCAGGCCCCACAGGGCGATGCCGATGGTTCCAACGAACTCGATGGCGGCGACGAGCGCAATGGGAAGCCGGTCCAGCGCAAGATAGAAGGCGCTGTTCATCACCGCGAGGCAAGCACCGAGGGTCAATAACAAGACACGCTCCCGGTTCGTCGAGTTTTTGAACGTCTGCCACGGCTTGGTAATGGGCGCGAAGATCAGTGCTGCCGAAGCGATGCGAAACCAGGCAACGCCGAGCACGCCGACGACCGGAAACAGCAGCACCGCAAAGGCAGGACCGAGATAGTGGAAGACGGCCGAAACACCGAACCAGGCGTGTGGGGGGACAGCCCTGGAGACGCGGGACATAACTCCAGGGGTGCTTGATGCAGCGGGCTTCGGAGGTTGATTTTTCATCACTACATAATGCAAGGTATGAGCCGTGCCATATATGGGTATCAAGCATGCCGATCGATAAATCGATTTCAGGAACGAAGGTAAATCCGGGCAAGGGCCTTCGATCACAAGATCCAGGTTTGGACAGGATCGATGCTGCGATTCTCCGAGAGTTGTGCGCGGATTCCCGCATCCCTCGCGCAGAGCTGTCTCGCCGCGTGGGCTTGTCGGCGCCGAGTGTTGCCGATCGTGTGAGACGCCTTGAGGATGCCGGCGTCATCACAGGATATGGTGCGCGCATCGACCCCGCTCGCCTTGGCTACGGCCTCACGATCCTGATTCGGGCCCGGCCTTTGCCGGGCGAAATGAGCAACATGATCGAGGCGATCCGCCAGACGCCGCAGATCGTTGCCTGCGACCGTGTGTCGGGAGAGGATTGTTTCGTTGCCCGGGCGCATGTCCGTGATGTCGCGGAGATGGAGAGTGTCATCGACCGGATCGTGCCGTTCGGTGCGACAAACTCATCCATCGTACAGTCTTCGCCCGTCGAAGAACGGCTGGTTGAACTCTGATACATGGTGACAGCCGCCCTTCGCTGCATTTGAGCAGGTCGACGGGTTGAACTCCGAGCTGACCTTCAATGTTCGCGAAATGAGCGGGGAAGAGGGCCGGACTGACCGGACTTGTCGGGTTGATACCGCCGAGGAATTGCACGCCAGCGCTCTGCCGGATGGTGATGGAATTCATCCTGATAGCCTCGAACGTGTTTCACACAGGTCCGGTTCCCTCACGCGCTGGCGGCGATGTCCAGCGGGGCGGCCTGTAGCGGGCAGAACCGCGCCGAAGTGATGCCGCCGACTTTCAGCGTCACAAAGCTGCCGGCTGGGATTTCGTGCCATTTGGCGTCGGCATCGTGAAACGGTTCGGAAACCAGGCAATGGCCCTGGTCGGCGCACATCGGCGCGGAGTAGAGCGTTGGCGCATGGGCGTCGGTGGCGTAGCGGATAGCGTAGAGTGTCTCGCCGTCGGAAAAGGCGGCTGTGAACCGCACCAGTTCCTTGATCCCGGCGCGCGCTGATTGCGCCAGTGTGAACCGGATCGCCCGCGCGAAGGCGCCGCCGGGATCGCTCTCCAGCCCGAATTCCAGCGCCAGCAGGAACAGTAGCTCGGAATCGGTCGAACCCTGCCGCTCCCTGTAAAGACGGTCCGACAGCGCCGCTTCCATCGGTCTGCGGATGTCATCGAAACCGGCGATCTGGCCATTGTGCATGAACGACCATTTGCCATGCACGAAAGGATGGCAATTGTCGCGATTGGTGGCGCCGCCGGTCGAGGCCCGCACATGCGCCAGAAACAACGGCGAGCGGATCTGCCTGACCAGCGATTTCAGATTGCAGTCGGACCAGGCCGGCAACACATCGCGATAAAGGCCTGGCTCCGGGTGCTCGCTGTACCAGGCGATGCCGAAGCCGTCGCCGTTGATCGCGGTCTTGGCCTCGCTCGCCTGCTGCGATTGCTCGACAAGCGAGTGACCCGGCGCGGAAACGATCTGTTCCAGCGGGATCGGCGTTCCCCGGTAGGCGGCCCAGCGGCACATGGTGTGGCTACTTGCTCCTGTTGTGCATCCGGTGATGCATCTCGTTGATCATACGGCTTGCAGTTTTCTCAAAAGTGAACGGCAGGATCGCATGCACCAGCGCGCAGAAGGCGGCCAGAAACAATTTGCCGGAAAACCGGCCGGCGAACACGAGATGCTCAAAATAGGTCTCGTCGACGGATTGCGGATGCGCGGTGAACAGCCGTGCGATCTGGTTGGTCATGATGGGCTCCCTTCCTGGATGATCTGTTGAAATCAGAGTAATCGGAATCGCGAGAAGAATGATCCCAAATGTCCTTCATATTCGGATGAAGATGGGATATATATCCCACATGCATCGAATCGACGACATGGACAGACGTATCCTTGACCAACTGCAGCGCGACGGCACCCTGTCGGTCGATGCGTTGTCCGAGCGGGTTCATCTGTCGCGCAATGCCTGCTGGCGGCGGGTCAAGCAGCTCGAGGAACGCGGGCTGATCCGCGATCGCGTTGCCATCTTGGATGCCGAGGCGGCCGGATGCGGTCTGTCGGTGTTCGTGTTCGTGCGTGCCGCAAGCCATGATCCCGACTGGCTCAACGCCTTCCGCGGCGCGGTCGCGGCCTTTCCCGAGATTGTCGGGGTCTACCGCACTTCCGGTGATCTCGATTATGTGCTGCGCGCCCGGGTGTCGGACGTCAAAGCCTATGACCGGCTCTATCAACGGCTGATCGCCCGGGTGCCACTGGCTGATGTGTCGGCCTCCTTCGTGATGGAGGAAATCAAGGAAACCACTGCCATCCCGCTGACCGAGCTCGGCCGTGTCGCGACCGTCTGAGCGTCGCGGTCCGTCCGCGCCCGGATTCGATAATTGAACGGTCCGTTCGCTCCACGTCACTTATTGCGAATGGCGTGAGAGACTATCTATGGGGCAACCAAACCCGCGAGGTTCGCAGCTGGTCCGGTTATGTGAACCGGGCCCGGGGCTCGAACCGCCAGATCCAGGAGACCGCCATGTCCATCCGACCTGTCCGTCAGGAATCGCCCGCCATCCCCCATCTCGAGGGCGCCGGGGTGCATCTCAGCCGTGCTTTCGGTTTCGACGATCCGTCGCTCACTGATCCGTTCCTGCTGTTTGATGATTTCCGCAATGAGCGCCCGGAGAATTATCTCAAGGGCTTTCCTTGGCATCCCCACCGCGGCATCGAGACCATCACCTATGTGCTGGCCGGAACCGTCGAACACGGCGACAGCCTCGGCAATGCCGGAACGCTCGGTGCCGGCGATGTGCAGTGGATGACCGCCGGCCGGGGCATCATGCATCAGGAAATGCCGAAGGGCGACGAGGCCGGCCGCATGCACGGCTTTCAGCTCTGGGCCAATCTGCCATCGTCGATGAAGATGACAGAACCGCGCTACCAGGATGTTTCGGCCTCCGACATCCCGGTCGAAGTGGATGATGACGGCACCGCCGCACGCATCATCTGCGGCGAGTTCTGGGGCAAGCGCGGTCCCGTGGACGGCATTGCCGCCGAGCCGTCCTATGTCGATATCTCGGTGCCGCCGGGCAAGCGCAAGACCTTCAAGGTCGACGCCTACCGCTCGGCCTTCGCCTATATCTTTGCAGGCTCCGGCAGTTTCCGCGACGCTTCCAAACCCTTCGGTGTGCTGGTCGAAAAGGAGGTCGAGGGTGAGGAAATCCAGATCCGCGATCTGTCGGGCGACCGCACCCTGGTGGTGTTTGACACCGGCGATGAAATCACCGTCCAGGCCGGTGAGCAAGGCATCCGTTTCCTGCTGGTTTCCGGCAAGCCGATCAAGGAGCCGGTGGCCTGGCACGGGCCGATCGTCATGAACACCCGCGCCGAACTGATCCAAGCCGTTACCGAACTGCAAAACGGCACCTTCATCAAGGCTTGAGGTCCGCACACATCAGCGGGTACGCAAAGGCACTTGAGCAAGGCCAGGCATTCATGCCTGGTCTTTTTGCGGCTTGACAAGTTAGATATCGAACCATATATGGTAAGATATCGAACTAAAGGAGAGCGCGATGCAACGCAGGAATTTTCTCAAGATCATTGGCGGCGGCATTGTCGCTGCCGCAACTGCCGGCGCCGGCTTTGCGCTTACTCGCACGCCCGGAGACGCGCTGATGCCCTGGCAGATGGCCGGGGACAGCCAGTATGCCGATCCGCGGTTGCGTGCCCTGTCCTATGCCATCCTTGCCCCCAACCCGCACAACCGTCAGCCCTGGCAGGTCGCGCTCGAGAGTGACGACACGGTCCGGCTGCATGTCGATCTGGACCGGCTGCTGCCCCACACCGATCCGTTCAGCCGCCAGATCACCATCGGGCTTGGCTGCTTTCTCGAATTGATGGCCATGGCGGCTGCGGGCACCGGCCACAAGGTCAAGTTCGATCTGTTCCCGGAGGGCGCGGATGCCGCGCGGCTGACCACGGCGCCCGTCGCCGTCGCCCGCTTCGTTGCAGATCCCGCGATCAAGCCAGATCCGCTGTTCGCCCATGTCATGGCCCGGCGTTCCAACAAGGAACCCTTCGACACCTCTCGCCCGGTGCCCGACGCAGCGCTGGCTGCCGTTCTGGCGTCCGGCCGCTACGGCGGCGCACTCGGCGGGACCAATGCGCCGGATGAAGTCGAGGACTGGCGGCAGCTTACCGAAGAGGCTTTGCAGATCGAGATCGACACTCCGCGCACCTACAAGGAGAGCGTCGATCTGTTCCGAATCGGCAAGGCCGAGGTTAACGCCAATCCCGATGGAATCGATTTTTCCGGGCCGATGTTCGAGAGCCTCGCGCTGATCGGCCAGTTCAGCCGCGAGGTCGCGCTGGACCGCTCGTCGATGGGCTTTCAGCAGGGCCAGGCGGCGGTGATCGAAAACACCCGCACCGCAATGGCGTTTGCCTGGATGACCACCACCGGCAACAGCCGCGCCGACCAGATCGCCGCCGGCCGCGACTGGCTGCGCTGTAATCTTGCAGCGACGGGGCAAGGGCTTGGCTTTCAGCCGCTCAGCCAGGCGCTGCAGGAATATCCCGAGATGGATGCGATTTACCGCGATGTGCACACCATGCTTGCGCCGGAGGGCGGCACGGTTCAAATGCTGGTTCGCCTCGGCTATGGTCCCGAGATCGCGGTCAGCCCGCGCTGGCCACTGGAGGCCAAACTGATGGAGGCGTAACCGCTGATGACTGCCGATCCTGATTCAGGCGCGAGACAGAACCCGCACGAGGTCTTCGCCTTTTTCAACGAGATCGGCATCATCGCGCAACTGTCCCAGGCGCTGCTCGCAAAAGTGCTGCCCGAGGGGGTTCATCCCTCGCATTTTTCCATCGTCAACCATCTCGCCCGGCTTGGCGATGGCAAGCCGCCGGTCCGCATCGCCTCCGCCATGCAGGTCACCAAGGCCACCATGACCCATTCCCTGCAGGTGCTCAAAACCCGCGGGCTGATCGAAATCCGGCCAAGCCCGGATGATGCCCGCTCCAAACTGGTTTTTCTCACGGATGCCGGCCGCAACTTTCAGCAAGAGGCGATCACCGGCGTGGTGGCGGCCTTCGGACGGGTTTTGAGCGATCAGGATGTGGCGGTGATGCGCGATGTCATGCCGGGGCTGGTCGCCATCCGCAAGCTGCTCGACGACAACCGGCATCCCTGATGGCCTTCAGCCCCGGCTGATGGTCACGAACACCCCGGCCAGGATCAGCCCGATCCCGGCCACGGCCTGAAGCGACACCGGGCGACGCGGCAGGCCGAACCAGCCAAAATGATCGAAGGTTACCGCGCCCGCCATATTGCCCAGAATCACCAGCATCAGGAACAGCGTGACGCCGAGCGCCGGCACCGCCTGCATCGAAATCATCACCTGGTAGGCGCCAAACAGCCCGCCAAGCCACACCCACCAGGGCAGCGCGAAAACCTGCTTCATCTCCGGCAGCCGCGCCTGGCCGATGAGCAGACCAGCACCCAGCACCAGCGCCGCAGTGGCAAAGGCCAGAAAGGCGGCCACCAGCGAACCGGTGGAGAGCCCGGCGGCCATCCGGGCATAGATCGGCCCCTGGGCCGCCACCAGCACCCCGCCCAGCGCCACGGCGAATACGAGCAGCAGCGACAGCGCCATGCCCGACCTCACAGCGTCTTGTACATGTAGGTGGTGGCGTGCATCCGCTGGCCGTCGGGGTCGAGCGCATATCCGGGGATCACACCGGCTTCGATGAACCCTGCCGCCCGGTAGAGCGGCTCGGCCACGTCGCCGGTCCTGGTGTCGAGCGTGATCAGGCTCTTGCCTGCGCGCTGCGCCTCCTCGTCCACCGCCGCCATCAGCGCCCGGCCCACGCCCTTGCGCCGGGCTGAGGGCCGCACCATCATCTTCGCCACCTCCGCGCGGTGCGGCTGGTTGAGCGGCAGCCCGACGATCAGCTGAACGCTGCCCGCCGGCTGGTCACCGAGCCAGGCCATGATCAATTTGCGGTGGCCTGCGCGCAGCTCGGCATAAACCTGGCCCTCGAAAAACGCCCGTCCGTTGGCTGCGGTGAACGGCAGCATGAAGCCGATGGCCGCCCCGTCATTCACGGTTTCCGCCATGATCTCGGCAAGCGCCGCGGTGTGCGGGCCGAGCGCCTCGCCGGTCAGCGATTGAATCCGGATGTTTGTCATGGGGTCCCTCACACAAGCACCATCAGATAGGTGGCCGGGTCGACGCCAGTCTGAAACCGCGACGGCCCGTAGAGCTGGTAACGCAGGCAATCGCCCGCCTGAAGTGGATGCATCTCGTCTCCCAGCGTCACCGTGAGCGCGCCCTCGAGCATCACCAGATGATGCTCGTGCCCGGGTCGGGAAGGTCCCGCATAGGCGATGATCTGGTAGGGTTCGAGCGTGCAGCGGATCACTTCCGCTGAAAGCCCGCCGCTTGGCGGCGACACCACCCGGCGGGCGAATCCGTTTTCCGGGTCTTGCCATTCGCTCTGCTCGCCGTGGCGCACAAGCGGCTGAAACGGCACTTCGACCGGCGCCAGCAATTGCGAGATCGTCATGTGGTAGGCCGCGGAGAGCGCACTTAGCGTATCCGCTGTCGGGCTGACATCGCCATTCTCGATGCGCGACAGCGTTGAACGGCTGACCCCGCTGAGATCAGCCAGTTCCTGGAGCGGCAAGCCGCGCTCAAGTCTAAGCTGCTTGAGTCGGTCTGCCAGTCTCTCATTGAGCTTCGCCATCTGTTTTTCCATTATTTGAGAAAAAATCCCATTATTGGATTTCAGAGATCGATAGGCAAGTCAAGGGTAGATGGATGCCCGAGCGTGCCACAATGTCAGGATCGGCAGGTGTCGGAGCAGACTCTTATCTCTACTCTGAAGGCTCCGGAGTCAGCGCCGCCTGAAGGAACGCGATCGCGGCATCGAGGTCATGCATCAATTCCTCCGGTTGACGGCCGGGAAGACGCTGTGTTTTTGCGAAAACGAAGCTCTTTCTGTCAATCGGCCGCCATGAAGAGCATTGATGCGAGTTATTGTAGGTTTCCTCGATGCACACGAAGCCGTCGGTCAAATCGCCACCGGCAGTCACATCTGATCGTCTTTTTGAGTGCCAGGCTTGAGTGTTAGACACCATTCGATCCGGAGTTTCGGCAACTACAACCGATCGGATGTTTTCAAGCAGGGGTGGCGAATAACCTGGACAGGGGGACATGGTCTGCCCTTGATCCGTGACGCAGGTTGCATTCAGAAAAGCTGCGACACGTGTCAAGCTGAGCTTCAGTTCAACGACATGCAGCGGTTTCTCCCCATTTGCTGTTGCAGTGCAGATCCACTTCACGTCTTCCTTGTCGCGCGTAAGCTCGGAATAGGCGGTGTAGTATGGAAAGTTGCGATCGGGTTGTTCTTCAACTTTAACCCAGGCATGAAATTCCCGCGGTACGAAGTAAGAAGTCTCCCCCACCACGAAGGTAACGCCGTCAGTCGAACATGCGGCGAGCGGGACATTCTGCATGTCATAGGAAACTGTTGCAGCAGTAATTGCCGGAGAAATTGCCGCAAGTATGGACAGGGTTCGTGATAGGTAACGTGGCAATGCAAGGGTGAATCGTTGCGCGAGAAATTTGGCGGCGATTCGCGTCAGCAGGACCCAGATACCGGCGGCGACCAGAGTTGCCGCTAGGGCGAAAATGGCAAACAGTTCTCCAACGCCGGCATATTCATAGTCACCGACATTCGCAAAAAGCCAGATTGCGTAGCCCATCAACCCCAGAAGTGGAACGAAGGCCAGCAACTTGTTTCCACTTGCAGCAAGGAACAGAAGCGCGCATCCGGCAAAAAAGACACTGCTATTTGAAACAAAGTAAAACTGATCGCTGATGGACCAGATAGATGGCCCTCCAACATCATCGTAGATGTATGCACGGAATGGCCACATTGCTGTTCCTTTCACGGCTGTCTCGAAGGCACCGAAATGTAGCCATGGATTGTGGTATTGCGGTGGAACGGGGAAGTCAATTTCAGCCAGAACGCGAACTTGGACGAACCGCCCGATGCGGGACAATCATCTCTTTCCAGCCGTACCGTGCTGAAATTCAACACTGAATTCAGTCCATTCGCAAGTCAAAGCAAGCACGCTCCACCTGTGTGACAACCAACGCAAAGGAGGAACCGGATGCGTGCACACAAGAGCGTGTTTCCGCTGCACTGGATCAGGCCCATTGCAACGGCGCCTCCAAAACGGATGAATGTGCGCGCCGCCCAAAATTCTCGCTCGGCTCACATCACCATCTGAAACAACACTCCGGACACGATCGCGCCGCCGACGCCGAGTCCGATATAGGCGGCGAACACCGATGGCTTGACCAGCGACCAGACCGCTGCCATTGCCGGGATCGAGCTCACCGCACCGGAAATCATGAAGGCCATTGCTGCGCCTGCGCTCATGCCCTGCTCCATCAGGCCGGCCAGCAGCGGCGGCGCGACATAGGAGTTGAGGTAAGCGGGCATGCCTACAAGTGCGGCGATCCCGATCGGGACCACGCCCTCGCCGCCCACCAGTCCGGCAATCACGCTCGCCGGCACATAGGTGACCAGCAGCGCTTCCAGCACATAAGCCAGCGACAGCCATTTGATGAGAAACACGCCGTTGCCGAGAAGCTCGCGGCCGAATGTGGCGCGGCGGTCGCCGTCGCTCCAGAACCGCCAAACCGGCTTGCCCGAAAACGGGTCCGGGCCGCATCCGCAGCGCTTGGTCTGAATCGCCTTGAGCGGTGTGGCGAACCATCCCGCACCCAGCATCGCCTTGACCGCAAAGCCGCCAAACAAGCCGAGCGCCACTGCAGACACCGCCTTGCCGATGGCGAAGGGCCAGCCCAGCGCTGCAGCCGTGATCAATAGCGTCGGCGGATCGATCAGCGGCGAGGACAGCCAGAACGCCATCACCGCGGAGATTGGCGCGCCCAGCGCCAGCAACCCGGCGATGAACGGGATCACCTCGCAGGAGCAGAATGGCGCCAGGCCGCCAAACAGCGCCGCCATCACAATCATCCTGGTTTCCCGGCCCTTGAACGCTTCGGCGATCGACGATTCGGCTCCGGCTGCCTTCAGGCCCGCGATCAGCAACACCGCAAAGGCGATGTAGGGCAGGGTGCCCAGCAGCGCCGTGATCGCAAACCGCACGATGTCAGGGAACTCTCCCGGATCGATGAGCGCCGTGAGCGCAAGAATGCCAAGGATCACGGCCCAGGGTGTTTTCAACCACGCTTTGAGATCTTCGCCGCTCGGCCGGCTGGTGGTGGCGGTCACGCTCATGGTCTGTCCTCCGCATCAATGCAGCAATGTTCCAGGATGAAGGCCGCAAGCGCCGACAAATGCGCGAAGTTTGCGGTGTTGAAGATGGAGCGGCCGTCTTTTTCCTGGAGGATCAGCCCGGCGGCGCTGAGGAACTTGAGGTGATGCGCCAGCGTTGAGGCCGGAATGCCCGTCCGCTCCTGAATGTCGCCGACCCGCAACCCGCTATCGCCCGCGCGCACCAGCGTCTGCACCACTTCAAGCCGGGATTCGGAGCCCATCGCGGCAAACCCTTGCGCCGCCTCTGTGATATCCATGTCATCGCACCATTCTATTATTCGATAAAACTAGTAATATAGAAATATTGTTGTGAGTCAATCTCCCTCCGCGGACCGGTTTTCGCATCTGGACGCGGGGCTGGCGACATTGAGGAAGCCGTGGACGTCAGCGTGCGTGCGCCCCGAGCGAGACCGGGGGCCTTCCGGGGTACGGCGACAAATCTGTGCCAGCTTGACGCTCACCGCCAAGCTGGCGACGGGATCTACCGAAAGGCCCCCAACCTCACCATCGATGATGTCTTCGGCGCATTCTCCGCTGACGGGCGCTACCGCCACCTTCAATCCCGTCTGGATCGCAACGTTGAAATCCGGTCCGGTGGAGCTCGATCTAGAGATTTTGGCCCGCGCCAATCCAAAGCTTTCGCCGCGCCACGTCCGGTTCGCCGGCTTCCGGCCCGTGCAAGCTGTCCATTGACGCAAGTCAAAACAACTGCGCCCCACCTGTGTGAGAATTGCCGCATAGGAGGAACCGGCCATGTACAAAAATATTCTCGTCGCCGTCGCACTGGATCAGGCACACAATAGCGCCGCCGCTTTTGAGGTTGCCCGCGCTCTCGCGGCCGAAGGCGCGTCGATCACCGCGTTGCATGTTCTGGAAGAAATCCCTGCCTATGTGGCTCATTATGTTCCGGTGGAGCATGCCGGCAGCCGCCGTTCGGAAGCCGAAGCCGGGCTGAAGGCGGAGCTTGGCGGTGTTGCTGATGTCAAGCCGGTGGTTATGACCGGACATGCGGGCCCAACGATTGTCAGCTACGCCAAGGAGCATGGCGTCGACTGCATCGTCATCGCCTCCCACCGCCCCGGTCTGCAGGATTACTTTCTCGGTTCCACCGCAGGTCGCGTCGTCCGCCACGCGCCCTGTGCCGTCCACGTGACCCGCTAGGCGCCAGCGCTGCGGCACTCTCGCCGTTTCGTCAGGCTGGCTTAAACTCCCTCTGAGAAGGATTTCGTGCGCCGGTTTTAGCACACGTGAACGCCAGGCCTGCACTCAAGCAGCCTTGGCGACATGGTACTCCTTGATCGCCACCATCTTGATCATCTGCCAGCGATCCGCCTCGTAGTTGAGGGAAAACCCGTCGGCGGCCAGAAACACCGGGTCGCCATCGAGGTCGCGGGCGATGTCGCCGCGATGGGTGGTGACAAAGCGCTCGAGATCGGCATCATCTTCCGCCGAGATCCAGCGGCAGACCGAAAACCGTGCCATCTCGAAGCTCACCGGCAGGCCGTATTCGGCCTTGAGCCGCTCCTTGAGCACATCGAGCTGCAGCGCGCCGACAACGCCGACGATCGCCGGCGAACCGTCCTCCGGCGAAAACAATTGCACCACGCCCTCTTCGGCCATCTGCTGCAGCGCTTCTTTCAGTTTCTTGGCCTTCATCGCGTCCTCGAGCCGCACCCGGCGCAGTATTTCCGGTGCGAAGTTGGGCACCCCTTGAAACACCAGTGCCTCGCCTTCGGTCAGCGTGTCGCCGATTCTCAAGGTACCGTGGTTGGGTATGCCCACCACATCGCCGGCATAGGCCGTGTCGGCGATCTGCCGCTGCGAGGCAAAGAAGAACTGCGGCGCCGATAGCCCCATCGGCTTGCCGGTGCGTGACAGCCGTGCCTTCATGCCGCGCTGCAATTTGCCCGAACACACCCGCACAAAGGCGATCCGGTCGCGGTGATTGGGATCCATATTGGCCTGGATCTTGAACACGAAAGCCGTCATCTTGGGATCAATGGCTTCCACTGTTCGGATGTCGGCGACCTGCGCCCGGGGCTGCGGAGCGAATTCACCCAGCGCGTTGATCAGATCGCGGACGCCAAAGTTCCTCAGCGCCGAGCCGAAATAGACCGGCGTGAGATGGCCTTCGCGAAACGCCTCGAGATCGAACGGCTTGCAGGCCTCGGCTGCCAAGCTGGTCTCCTCGATAAAGGTTTCGCGCTCGTTCTCTGGCAACAGGCCCGCGGCCTTGTCCGATTCCGGCCCGTTGACCGGCGTCAGTTCGGTTTCCCGGTCGGAGCGGCGGATCGCGGATTTCGCCAGATGATAGGTGCCTGAAAACGTCTTGCCCTGACCGATCGGCCAGGTCATCGGCGCACAATCGAGTGCCAGCTTCTCCTCCACCTCGTCAAGAATTTCGAACGGATTGCGCGCCTCGCGGTCCATCTTGTTGACGAAGGTGATGATCGGAATATCCCTGAGCCGGCAGACTTCAAACAGTTTCAAGGTCCGCGGTTCAATGCCCTTGGCGGCGTCGATCACCATCACCGCCGCATCCACCGCCGTGAGCGTGCGGTAGGTGTCATCGGCAAAATCTTCGTGGCCCGGCGTGTCGAGAAGATTGAAGACGTGATTGTCATATTCGAAGGTCATCACCGAAGTGACCACCGAGATGCCGCGCTCGCGTTCGATCTTCATCCAGTCCGAGCGGGTCTGGATCCGGTCTTTCTTTGCCTTAACCTCGCCGGCAAGCTGGATCGCGCCGCCGAAAAGCAACAGCTTTTCGGTCAGCGTCGTCTTGCCGGCATCAGGGTGCGAGATGATGGCGAAAGTCCGGCGGCGGCCGACCTCCTCGGCGAGAGCTTCAGGCATGGTTCATGAATTCCTGTTGATGGCGCTGCCTTCTAGCTTCTTGCTGCCCGCCATGCAATTGACCTCGGTCTTGCGACAGGAAAAGCTGCGCTCATGACCCGATCCGATCACCCGTCGCCCAACCCTTCCGCCGCTTCACCGCATTTGACTGCCGGCCCCCGGCCGGAGCTTCGTGTGAAGCGTCTGCCCCATGGCGAAGGGCTCGATCTGCCGGCCTATGAAACATCCGGTTCGGCCGGGATGGATCTGCGCGCCGCAGTGGATGCGGCAATCAATCTCGAATCCGGCGGTCGCGCAGCGATTCCCACCGGGCTGGTTATGGAGATCCCCCAAGGCTTTGAGGGACAGGTGCGGCCGCGCTCTGGCCTGGCGCTCAAGTCCGGCGTCACCTGCCTCAACACGCCGGGCACCATCGACAGCGACTACCGCGGCGAGGTCAAGGTCATCCTGGCCAATCTTGGCGCCGAGCCCTTCACCGTCACGCGCGGACTGCGAATTGCGCAGATGGTGATCGCGCCGGTGGTGCAGGCCCGGATCCGGTTGACAGAAGACCTCAGCGCAACCGATCGCGGCGCCGGCGGCTTCGGATCGACGGGCAGCCAATGACCGGCCCGCTGACCGCTGTTGATATGCACACCGGCGGCGAGCCGCTCAGGATCGTCACCTCCGGCTTCCCGGACCTGCCCAAGGGCACGATTCTTGAAAAACGCGCTTTTGTCCGCGACCATCTCGATCACCTGCGCAAGGCTTTGATGTTCGAGCCGCGCGGTCATGCGGATCAGTACGGCGCGCTGCTCGTCGAGCCGGATCTGCCGGAAGCCGATCTGGCGGTGCTGTTCATGCACAATGAAGGCTACTCCACCATGTGCGGTCACGCCATCATCGCGCTCGGGCGCTATGCGGTGGATCAGGGCCTGGTGCCCGCAAATGGCGACAGCGCCATAGTCAACATCGAATGTCCCTGCGGCCTGGTGCGCGCTGAAGTGTCGATCCGCGACGGAAAGCCCGCGGACGTCGCGTTTGAAAGCGTGCCCTCCTTCCTGTTTGATCGCGATTGCACGGTTGAGCGGGAGTCGGGGCCTCAGATCCGCTTCGATATCGCCTATGGCGGCGCGTTCTATGCCCTCGCTGACGCCGGCCAGTTCGGTCTCGAATTCGGCCACGATCCGGTCGCAAGCTTTGTCCAGGCAGCCGATGCGTTGACCCGTGCGGTCAAGCGGGCTTTTCCGCTCACCCACCCCGATGCGGCTGATCTGGCCTTTCTCTACGGCTCGATCCTGACCGACGGGCGCGATCAATGGTCTGACGCCCCGACACGCAACATCTGTGTTTTCGCCGACCGGCAGGTCGACCGCTCTCCTACCGGCTCCGGGGTCACTGCCCGGCTTGCGGCCATGCATGCCCGCGGTCAGATCTCGTTGGGCCAAACCCGGACATTCGAAAGTGTCATCGGTTCACGCTTTTTGGGCAGCGTCGCATCCAAAACTTCCGCCGGATCTCATGCGGCGATCACCGCGCGTGTCTCCGGCCGTGCATATTACACCGGCAGAACCGAATTCATGATCGAGGCCGATGACCCGCTGGCGGATGGATTTCTCGTTCGCTAGTGCTTTGTCGCGGTTGGTGGAATAGAATTCTTCTGAAGCTCATTTCGTGAGTACAAATTTGCAGGGCTGCCGCTGCAGCCTTCGGCCGCAACGCTCGCAATCCCGCCAAGCCTGCCTTAAACTGCGCGGCACCAACAGGAGATTACCATGTCCGCCTTTTCGCAAGACAAGCCCGGCCGCGGCCGTATCTATGATTCGATCACCCAGACCATCGGCAACACCCCGATCGTCCGCCTCGCCAAACTGGCTGAAGCTCACGGCGTCAAGGCCGACCTGCTGGGTAAGCTGGAGTTCTTCAACCCCATCGCCTCTGTCAAGGACCGGATCGGCGTCGCCATGATCGAGGCTCTGGAAGCCGATGGCCGCATTACCCCTGGCAAGACCACGCTCGTGGAGCCGACCTCGGGAAACACAGGCATCGCGCTTGCCTTCGCTGCCGCGGCCAAAGGCTACCGGCTGATCCTGACCATGCCTGAAACCATGTCGATCGAGCGCCGCAAAATGCTGGCGCTTCTGGGAGCTGAACTGGTGCTGACCGAAGGTCCGAAGGGGATGAAGGGCGCGATCGCCAAGGCTGAGGAATTGCTGGGCGAGATCGAGGATGCGGTCATGCCGCAGCAATTCGAAAATCCCGCCAACCCGGAGATCCATCGCCGCACGACGGCCGAGGAAATCTGGAACGATACCGATGGCGGCGTCGATATTCTGGTTTCCGGCATCGGCACAGGCGGCACCATCACCGGCGCGGGCCAGGTGCTCAAATCAAAAAAACAGGATCTCAAGGTGATCGCAATTGAGCCAGAGGATTCCCCCGTGCTGTCGGGCGGCAATCCTGGACCGCACAAGATCCAGGGCATCGGCGCGGGCTTTGCGCCGGCCATCCTCGACACGTCGATCTATGATGAAGTGGTGCAAATCGGCAATCAGCAGGCTTTCGAGATGGCCCGCGAAGTGGCAAGGCTTGAGGGGTTGCCGGTGGGGATCTCATCCGGCGCAGCACTTGCTGCGGCCATCGAGGTTGGCGCGCGGGAGGAAAATGCCGGCAAACAGATCGTCGTCATCATTCCTTCCTTCGCCGAGCGCTATCTTTCGACGGCTCTGTTTGAAGGTCTGGGCGACTGATCTGAACTCCGCGCCATAAAGAACTGCGGGACTTCCGGAGTAATTTTGGAGGCGGTGCGTTGTGACTCTCGTAAGCCTGACGGGCCACTTGTGGCCCGTGGCAATACGCCTGCGTAACTTCGATACGGATCACAGGCCACCGCCAGCCGATCACAAGGCTCGCCGCCCGGTGAGTGACGCCGAGCGCGGAACCATCGTGCTCAGTGACGGCCCCTACGCGACAGCAGATCTGCAAAGGGCTGATACCCAGAAGCTGTCGAACACCGTCGACATCGATTGCATTCCCGTTCGATGTCGAAACCGCGCCGGTCTGAACGGTGAGATGGCTCGAGCGGCGCATGCATCCGTTCATGTTGCCGCAGCGCCCCACCGTCAGACCAAGTTCTGCGCCGGCCTGAGGCGAAACCCGGGAGGCCGGAGGCCAGCGGGTTCTTAAATTCGGACCTATGCGGCCTGGGCGACCCGCTCGGTGCCGATGCGGTAAGAGATCGATTCGGCCAGATGAATCCGGCCCACGGTTTCCGCGCCATCGAGATCAGCCAAGGTGCGCGCCACCTTCAGGATCCGGTGATAGGCGCGGGCGGAAAACCGCATCTTGCGGGCCGCATCCTCGAGCAGGGCCTGGCCGCCGGGATCGGGGCGGCTGACCTCTTCGACCAAGGCTGTCGAGCATTGCGCATTGGTGCGGATGTCAGGCCGCCCCAGCGCCCGGTAGCGCGCCAGTTGCGCCATCCGCGCCATCGCCACCCTGGTGGCGATATCGGTGCTTTTTTCCGCCGCCTGAGGCTGGATCAGATCCTCGGCGGTCACTGCCGGCACCTGAATGCGAATGTCGATCCGGTCCATCAGCGGCCCGGATATCCGGCCCTGATAATCGCTCTGGCAGCGCGGCCCGCGGGCGCAGCTATGGCCTGGCTCGCCGGCCATTCCGCAGCGGCACGGGTTCATCGCCGCGATCAGCTGAATATTGGCAGGATAGCTGACCCGGTGATTGGCGCGTGCGATCACGCTTTCGCCGGTCTCGAGCGGCTGTCTTAGCGAATCCGCCACCTGCGGAGTGAATTCGGGAAACTCGTCGAGAAACAACACGCCGTGGTGGGCGAGCGACACCTCACCCGGCCTCGCCTTGAGCCCGCCGCCCACCATCGCCGCCATCGACGCGGAATGATGGGGTGCGCGGAACGGCCGTCGGTCTGACAATTTGCCGCCCGCCAGATTCCCGGCGATCGAATGGATCATCGAGACTTCCAGAAGTTCGGCCGGCGAGAGCGGCGGCAGAATCGAGGGCAGCCGTGCCGCAAGCATGGATTTGCCCGATCCCGGCGGACCGACCATGATCAGATTGTGACCGCCGGCCGCCGCCACTTCGAGCGCCCGCTTGGCGGTTTCCTGGCCCTTGATGTCGGCGAAGTCGGGCAAGTCGTCCGGGTCTGCGCGGATCGCGGCAACGGGCCGGGAGAGCACTTGTGTGCCGCGGAAATGATTGGCCATCGCGATCAGCGATCTCGGCGCCAGAATGTCGATGTCTTCCCCGGCCCAGGCCGCTTCGGCGCCGGAGCCCGCCGGACAGATCAGGCCCTTGCCAAGCGCGTTGGCGCCGATCGCCGCCGGCAGCGCGCCCGCCACAGTGGTGATCGTGCCATCCAGCGACAATTCGCCCAAAACCACATAGCCGTTGAGTGCATCGGCCGGAATGGCGCCCAGCGCCGCCATCAGGCCGAGCGCGATCGGCAGGTCGAAATGGCTGCCTTCCTTGGGCAGATCGGCGGGCGCCAGATTGACCGTCACCTTCTTGGCCGGCAGCGCCAGCCCTGAGGCATGCAACGCCGCCTGTACCCGCTCCCGGCTTTCCGCAACGGCCTTGTCCGGGAGCCCGACGATCTGCATTCCCACCTTGCCCGGCGCCACCATCACCTGAACATCCACTGCCACCGCTTCAATGCCCTGGAATGCAACCGTGCTGACCCGTGCCACCATGAATCCGTCCCTCCTCACGCATGAAGTACATCGGCGCCCTTGCCCGCTATGCGCGTTGATCAGCAAAGGAAACCACACAAGCGGGAATAAAACAAGAACATTTGCAAAACAAATGCACCATAAAGGCGATAGAAGGTTGCGTTAGGTTGTATAAGAAGAACACACCGGATCGCAGCCTATGCGTGTTTCCCTGAAAAATCAGGGGAATCCGGATTGCCGTGCCCGGTGATCGGCTGTAGGGGCAGGGCAGAGACCATGCTTGATCAAAGGAAAGCCGGATGGCGTTTTTGGACGACGGTGATCATCTTTTTGCAATCGAT
Organism: uncultured Hoeflea sp.; assembly: GCF_947501405.1. GTDB lineage: Bacteria > Pseudomonadota > Alphaproteobacteria > Rhizobiales > Rhizobiaceae > Hoeflea. The sequence goes on from NZ_CANMVK010000002.1 coordinate 42,100, forward strand.
CTGACCTATGTCACCGGGCTTGAGAACATCGATCCGCTAATCGCGCAGCATATGACGTTCATCGAGCGTGGCTATGCATCGGGCCTGTTTTTAGCGTCGGGCGCCAAGGTGCCGCGCACCGGCGGCGTCATCATTGCCCGCGGGCGCTCGCGTGCCGACATCGAAACGCTGATCAAGGACGATCCGTTTCACAGTGCTGGCGTCGCCGAATACACCGTCACAGAGTTTCTTCCGGGCAACCTGGCCGCCGCGCTCAAATAGGCGGGGCTTTAACCGCGTTTGGCTTCCACCGCATCCCAGAACAGCGCGGCGATGTCCGGCCCGCCGAATTTTTTCACTTCGCGCAGGCCGGTGGGGGAGGTGACGTTGATCTCGGTCATCTTGTCGCCGATGATGTCGATCCCCACCAATATGAAGCCACGGTCCCTGAGCGCAGGGCCGATGCGGGCGCAGATCTCCTGCTCACGCGCTGTGAGTTCGCTGTGCTCGGCGCGACCGCCCACATGCATATTGGAACGCGAATCATGCTCGGCCGGAACCCGGTTGATCGCACCCACTGGCTCGCCATCGATCAGCAGGATACGCTTGTCACCGGCCCGCACATCGGAGAGATACTCCTGCGCAATGAACGGCTCACGGTACATCTGGGCAAACATCTCCAGAAGCGAGGCCATGTTGCGGTCGCCGGGCTTGATGTGGAACACGCCTGCGCCGCCATTGCCATAAAGCGGCTTCAAGATCATGTCGCCCACCTCCGCGCGGAAGGCGTTGATCGTCGCCGGATCCCGGGAGATCAGCGTTTTCGGCATCAGATCGGCAAATTCGGTGACAAAGATCTTCTCCGGCGAATTGCGCACCCAGGCCGGATCATTGACCACCAGCGTCTTGGGGTGGACGCGCTCGAGCAGATGGGTGGATGTGATGTAGGCCATGTCAAAGGGCGGGTCTTGTCTCAGCAGCACCACGTCCATGTCGGCCAGATCGATGATCTGCTGCGGCCCCAGCTCGAAATGATCGCCCTCGACATCGCGCAGGATCATCTCTTCGGCCACCGCCTGGATGACGCCATCGCGCATCGACAGCTGGTCCGGCGTGTAGTGAAACAGCCTGAATCCTCGCGCCTGCGCCTCCAGCGCCATGGCGAAGGTGGAATCGCCGCCAATCGAAATCGAACTCACATGGTCCATCTGGACCGCGACATTCCGGATCTTGCTCATGGGTCAGGTGTCTCCGCCATATTTGCAAATCCCACATAGGCGCTGGCAGGGGCAAATTGCAACGGGGAGGGGGAAGGAGTTGGCGCCGGAAGAGGTGATTGGGTGGGGGAGCGGACTTTCGCAACGATATGTAATAACGCCCGCTATGCGGATTAAGCGGGCGTCCAACTGTTTCGAGTCGATGTCCGCCTACGGGGCCGTCGGTTCGGACACATCGCGGCGCTTCCCAAAATAATAGGCCCAAAGACTTAGAACAACTGCTGCTGAAGAGATAATGGTCATCACGGTGCCGGGCACGAAGTTCACGAAACCGCCGAGGTCCATAAAAATGAAATAGCCGACATCGGTAACCCAGCCGACGATCGCTGTCATGAAAATGAACGTGACTGACTGACGCCATATCATCACCCCGCCAACAACCGTGAACGTTCCGATCCAAAGCAGGTTGAAGCCGTGTTGATTTAAAACAGCGCCAACGGCCGCATGATAATCACCAACAAGCAAAGCCGGGTCCACAGCATCAGCGATCCCCGCAACGGCCCCTGCACTGTCTTGCGAGATCGTCATGACGCCAGCAAACATATGTACCAAGCCCCAAATGACCCAAAGCGCCGCAGCGGTCTTGAGAAGCAGCTTGTTCTTGTCGGTCATTTGAACGCCCCTTTGTCTGTGCTTTTTTGCATGCTAATCAGTTGACGTTGTCCACTTTTTAGAAATTTGTGGACTTTGTCAACTAAAGTATTGCTATGCAAGATGCAGAACTGGCCCTCCTGATCGATCGCTTCATGCGACGCATCCACTTTGGTCTACAATCCAAAGGGCCCTCATTCGATACAGAGAGAGTTGGCCCCGGTGGCGGCATCGTCCTTCTGACTCTGTCGGATATGGGGTGTCCCAGCCTGCATGAGCTGACCCTGCAGGTGGCGCGGGATAAAAGTCAGATGACGCGCACCATCAGGTCGCTCGAGACCAAAGGCCTGGTTGAACGCAGACCATCACCTGACGATGCAAGGGTCACACATGTTGCCTTAACGTCTGCAGGGGAGCGGGTTGTCGATGCGCTCAAGGAGGTCGTATCGGAAACGATCAACGAAATACTCTCGCCAATCTCGAAGTCCGAAGAGCTGGTGCTGCGCAACCTGTTGGAACGAGCCCTCGGTGAAACGACGCCCGAATAGCTGCCATTCAACCACGCCGCTGCATTGGTCGATTGGGGCTCCGGGCGGACCTTTGCTGCCCTCCGAACCAGCGGCTGCTCATGGGCCGAAAGCAATCAAGCAATTCGAACGTAGCGGATGTGGAAGGGTTTCAATCCCTGCACAAGCGGCCCCCTAAAACGCGTCCTTGAGATGCACCGGCCATCTCCACGGGCTGACTACGACGATGTCGTGCCGCCACGACAGTCGCGTCGAATCAGGCTGTTTTCCAATGAAGATCTCGCCCGCAGCTGCAATACGTCTCTGGGACGCATAGCTCACGGCATCGACGCCCGCAGTCAGATCGCGCCGCGCCTTGACCTCCACGAAGGCGATCAGATCGCCTTTGCGCGCCACCAGATCGATCTCGCCCAGTGGCGTTCGGTAGCGAAAGCCGGCGATTCTGTAGCCCTTGAGGATAAGCGCCAGCGCGGCCAGCCATTCGGCGCGGTGGCCCTTGCGTTCGGAACGCTGTTTGCGGTCCCTTGCGTCGCGGGCGGCGCTCATCCGCCATCTTTCGCAACAGTCGACTTCATAGCGAGCAGCCTGCTGTAGAGATCCTTGCGCGGCAATCCCGTCAGCCGCGCCGCCTCGGTGGCCGCCTTGCCTGACGGCAGTTCGGCGGCAAGTCGGGCGAGTAACGCCTCAACATCGTGCTCCTCCGGCACGGGCGCCGAGCCGGGCCCGATCACCAGAACGATTTCGCCGCGCACGCTCTTGCCGTCATAATCTGCTGCAAGCTCGCCCAGCGCGCCGCGCCGCACCTCTTCATAAGCCTTTGTCAGTTCCCGGCAGACGGCGGCCGGGTGCTCCGGTCCGAACACATCCGCGGCGGATTTGAGCGCGGCGGCGAGCCGGTTGGGGCTTTCAAAAAACAGCAGCGTCGCTCCGGTGGCGGCAAACCGGGCAAAGCGCTCGCGCCGTGCCTTGTCCTTGGATGGCAGGAAGCCCGCGAACAAAAACGCGTCGTTGGGCAGGCCGGATGCCACCAGCGCCGCCAACGGGGCCGATGCACCGGGCACCGGTATCACTTTGAGACCGGCCGCGATCGCGGTCTCGGTCAACCGGTAGCCGGGATCTGAAATCAGCGGCGTGCCAGCATCTGAAATCAGCGCCACGCTGCGGCCTGCCTGCAAAGCCGAGATCAGCTTCGGCCCGGCGCGGTCGGCATTGTGTTCATGATAGGCGTATGGCCGGGTCAGAATGCCGTAACGGTCGAGCAGGACGCGGCTGACGCGGGTGTCCTCGCAGGCGATGACGTCGGCGCCTGCCAGCGTCTCCAGCGCCCTGAGCGTGATGTCGCCGAGGTTTCCGATTGGCGTCGCCACCAGATAGAGCCCCGGTTCCAGCGGTCTGGCTTCGATGTCATGGGTGCCGATACGGTACCGGCGCTCCGGCGCCGCGATTGCCGCACCGGTGTCGGAACCACGGCCGGTCGCTCGTGTTTTGCCCATTGTCTCGCCCTCGCCGGCGGCATCGCCTGCCAACGAGGTAGCGGAAAAGTGCGGGTGCGATCAATGCCGGGGCGGCGTCTCAGGCAGAAATCGCCTTTTTGTCCAGCGCGGCGCGCTCAATCCGCGCCACCGCGTCGGGGATCAGCAGCGCCGGCGCAGGCCGGGCATGATAAAATCCCTGAACAGCATCGCAACCCATGGTCTCGACCATATCGACTTCCTGGCGGGTTTCGGTTCCCTCAACCACAATGGAGAACCCGAGCCCGTGGCCGAGTTCCACGATGCCGCGCATCACCTTTTGCTTGCGCACATCGGTGTCGATGTTGGTGACGAAACTGCGGTCAACCTTCAACTGGTCGAAGGGTAGACGGTTGAGATAACCCAGCGACGAATAGCCGGTGCCGAAATCATCCAGGGCCAGCGCCACGCCGAGCGCGCGGATCGACGCAAGTGCTGAAGCGATGCGGCGCTCGCTGTTGTCAACAAACACGCTTTCGGTGATCTCGATGCAGATGTCCCGACCCGGAACCTTGTGCCGCTTCAGCGCGCTCTTGAGGGTGCGGACGAAATTGGTCTGCCAGAGCTGCACGGGCGAGACATTGACCGAAATATGCTTGAAATCGAAACCGGCCTGACGCCATTTGGCGGCCTGTGCACAGGCCATGTCGAGAACCAGGGTACCCAGGTCCACGATTTGCCCTGTGGTTTCGGCGACTGGAATGAACACGCCCGGGGAAATCGGCCCCTCCACCGGATGGGTCCACCGGGCCAGTGCCTCGACACCCGCCAGCTGATTGGTCGCCGGTTCGATCTGCGGCTGGAAATACAGTTCGATTTCCTGTTTTTCGATCGCCTCGCGCAACATCCGCTCCATGCGCAGCTGATCCTGCAACGCGTCGTTCATCTCGGGTGAGAATACCACGATGTGATCGCCACCCTGCGCGCGTGCCCGGCGCAGCGCCAGGCCTGCATTGCGGTGCGCCTCATCGGCGCCGGCGGCGTCGCGTCCAAGCCGGATCAGACCGATCGAGCTGGTTAGGTGAACCTCGGTGGCGGCAAGGACGAACGGCGCCTCAAGGGCCCGGGAGAGAGCTTTTTCCACGCGGTGGCCCGAGGCAGCCGCATTTTCGACGCTTATCAAAAGCGCGAACTGGTCGGCGGCCAGCCGCGAGACCCGCGCGCCCGGACCGGCCGCTTCGCTGAGCCGCGCCGCGACGAGCGCCAGCAGCCGGTCACCGGCAGCCTGACCGTAGGCATCGTTGACCTGCTTGAATTTGTCGATGTCGAAATGCGCCAGAACCCAGCCGCGCTCGCCCAGGAGGCTCTGATTGAGTGCGGCTTCCAGATCGGCCAGGTAGCGGCTGCGGTTGCCCAACCCGGTGAGCGTGTCGGTATAGGCGAGATGGGCGAGCCGGTTTTGCAGCGCCACCACCCGTTCGAGCCCTTGCGCCAGCACTCCGACCTCATCGTCACGATCTTTGTAGGGAACCTCGCCCGAAACCGTTTCGGCCGCCAGATCGTCGGCATAGTGGGCAAGTCTTCGCAACGGCTTGAGCTCGCGGCCCATATTGATAACGCCAAAGGTGGCGACCAGCAGCAGGATCAGCCCGGTGGTGATGATGATCTGGGTGCGCAATTCGTTGCGCGCGACGGTCAGATCGTCCACCCAACCGACATCGACCGCCAACGCGCCGGCGATTGCGCCTCCCGCCGACTGGATCGGTGTGAGATAGGCAAGCCGCATCCGCCCCATTACCGGCACCTCGCCCAGATGCGGGCGATTCTCGATCAGATTCGCATAGGCCGGGTGCCCGGGACTGATCGACATCGGCGGCGGCATCGAGCCGTCTGGCTTGCGAAAAGTGGTGGCGAAGCGGTCGAAGCCGCCGGTATCGGCGTTCAACCGGAACAGATTTGCGGCGCCCTGATTGATCTTGCCGATCTCGGCGAGCAGCGCATCATGTTCATCGCGAAACGTCAGCGCTGTCGCGGTGTCGCCACCCTTCAGCCTGATCGCAAGAGGGCGTCCCTCATCGTCGCTGATGGCGGTGAACTCGGCATCAAGCTTCTCGCTGAACAGCGCCGCCGCTGCGCGCGCCGCCCGGTCGATACGGATCGATGAATTGGTGGCGGTTGCCTGGTAAAGCTTGAGATATCCCAGCCCGGCCGTGATCATCATCGAAAGCGAAACGATGATCACCATCCGGGTGGTGATCCGGCCGGTTATGCCCTTGAGCAGGGAGAAAAATCTCGACATGCGTCAACTCTCCGTTGAGCTTCTGTCGAAACCTATCACTCTGGCATTGCTTTTTGATTAAGGCCCGGCTTGCAATGTCGGGGATTTCGGGCCGGGATGCGGAACTGAGGCCGGGCGGATGCGTCAGGCGGTGCGGGCGCCGGTAAGCCACTGCTCAGTCCGTCCTTTCAGATCGCCAGATCGGCCACCACGGCATCAAGCACCAGCATGCCCTTCGGCGTGCAGCGCAGCCGGTCGGAACCCATCTCCTCGATCATGCCGTGACGGACCAGAAAATCGATCCGGTCGCGTTCAAGATCACGGCCGGAAAGCATGCGCCAGCGGCTAAGATCGACACCCTCGCGCAGCCGCAATCCCATTAGGAGCAGCTCATCGGCCTGTTCAGCCACCTCGAGCGGATACTGTTCGACCATGCCGTGACCAGCTTCACCGACCTGCGTCAGCCAGGTTTCCGGCATTCGCTCGGTGGCGGTGGCGATCTTGCCGGCTGCGGTGCTCAACCGTCCATGGGCGCCCGGGCCGATCCCCGCATAGTCGCCATAGCGCCAATAAGTCAGGTTATGCCGGCTTTCGGCACCGGGGCGGGCATGGTTGGATACTTCATAAGCCGGCAGTCCATGACGCTCGCAGATCTGCCGGGTCACCTCGTAGAGCTCAGCCGACAATTCGTCATCCGGCACGATCAGCTTGCCGGCCTTGTGCAGGCCGTAAAACGGCGTGCCTTCTTCAATGGTCAATTGGTAGAGCGACAGATGATCGGCGGCCAGAGAGATCGCTTCTTCGAGCTCCGCACTCCAGGCCTGCACAGTTTGCTCGGGCCGCGCATAGATCAGATCGAACGACATTCGCGGGAAGATGTCGCGCGCCAGTGCAATCGCCCTCAGCGCCTCGGCCCGGTCATGCAGTCGGCCAAGCCGCTTCAAATCCGCGTCATTGAGCGCCTGCACGCCCATCGACACCCGGTTGACGCCGGCCTCGCGATAGCCGCGGAACCGAGCCGCCTCGACGCTTGAGGGATTGGCCTCCAACGTGATTTCGATTCCCTCAGGCACGGCCCAGGCGCCGCGCACCGCGTTCAGGATTGCCGCCACGGTCTCGGGCGTCATCAGTGACGGCGTGCCGCCGCCGAAGAAGATGCTGGTGACCACCTGCGGGCCGCTGAGCGCGCGCATGGCCTGAATCTCCGCGCCGAACGCGTCGACATAGACCTGCTGGTCGACGCCGCCGTGGCGGACATGGCTGTTGAAATCGCAATAGGGGCATTTGGCCGCGCAGAAGGGCCAGTGCAGATAGACCGCGAAGCCGGGCCGGCCGGTGTCGGGCGCCAGACCGTCGCCCGCAGCCGCCGGGCTGGCCCGGTCGCGTCCTGTGGCAGGGGCTGACGGTGCGCTCACGTTGCGGCCACGCCCAGCCGCTTTTCTGCAAACAGCTTGAAGGCCCGCGCCCGGTGCGACAGCGCGTGCGTCTGGCCGGGTTTCCAGCCGTGTTTTTCCTCCGCCGGCATTTCGCCGAAGGTGCGGCTGTGGCCTTCGGGCCGGAACACCGGATCATAGCCGAACCCGGATGTTCCGCGCGGCGGCCACACAAGAACGCCCTCGGCCTCGCCGCGATAGAAGCTGACCTCGCCTTCCGGCGTGGCCAGGCACAACACGCTCACGAACCGGCCCGTCCGCTCGGCGTCGGCGTCGGTGCCGGCGCCGCGCGCCCGCAACGCGTCTTCCACCTTTTGCATCGCGACCGTGAAATCGCGCCCGCCGCCCGGCAGGGTCGCCCAATCGGCGGTGTAAACGCCCGGCGCACCGTCAAGCGCATCCACCACCAGGCCGGAATCATCCGACAGCGCTATCTTGCCCGAGGCCCTGGCAGCAGCGAGCGCTTTGGTGGCGGCATTGGCCTCAAATGTGTCACCGGTTTCTTCGGGCTCGTCCAGACCGAGTTCCGCCGCTGAGGTGACATCCACGCCCAGCGGGCCGAACAGATCGCGGATTTCCCGGATCTTGCCCTCATTGTGGCTGGCGACAAGGATTTCGGTGAGGCGAGGGTGGGTCATGATGAAGTCCAGCCGGTCAGCCGATGACGGATTTCTGCTGAGCCACCAGATCGGCGATGCCGGCCTTGGCCAGGCTGAGCAACTGATTGAGCTCATCCTCGGAAAACGGCTCTCCCTCGGCCGTACCCTGGATTTCGACGATTCCGCCCGACCCGGTCATGACGAAATTGGCGTCGGTTTCCGCCGACGAATCTTCGAGATAATCAAGATCGGTCACCGCCTGGCCGGCAAAAATCCCGCAGGAAATGGCCGCGACATGATCCTTGAGCACCCGGTCGACCCGCGCCATCGAGCGCTCTTCCATCCATTTCAGGCAATCGTGAAGCGCGATCCACGCGCCGGTGATTGCTGCCGTGCGGGTGCCGCCATCAGCCTGGATGACATCGCAATCCACAGTGATCTGGCGTTCGCCCAATGCGGTGAGATCGACCACGGCGCGCAACGATCGGCCGATCAGCCGCTGGATCTCCAGCGTGCGCCCGCCCTGCTTGCCGGCCGAGGCCTCGCGGCGCATGCGGTCGCCGGTGGCGCGCGGCAGCATGCCGTATTCGGCGGTCACCCAGCCCTTGCCGCCGTTCCGGAGCCATGGCGGAACCCGCTCTTCAAGGCTCGCGGTGCACAAAACATGGGTGTCGCCAAACTTGACCAGGCACGAGCCTTCAGCATGTTTGGAAACGCCGCGTTCAAAGCTGACGGCCCGCATTTGATCTGTCTTCCGGCCCGATGGACGCATGGAGTGTCTCCTGATTTCGGTTTTGCCGCCTTCTATCGGTGCGCGCGTCAATATGCAAAGCAAAACCGATCCGCCGGGTTTGCGCCCGCAGACCGGCGCTTTACCGCCAAACCCCAATGGCATGCGCCCCTTCCGTCCCCGCCCGCCAGGCCCTATATTCACAGCCAGGCACGGTCGGCGCACGCCGCGCGGCCGGAGAACCGGATATGATGATGAACAAGCCACCCCTGTCTGCCGAGCTTGCCGGCGCACTTGACGAGCGATCGCGGGAGATCTTCCGCGCGCTGGTGGAAAGCTACATGGATTCGGGTGATCCACTGGGCTCGCGCAGCCTGTCGCGCATGCTGCCGATGTCGCTGTCGCCGGCCTCGATCCGTAACGTGATGAGCGATCTTGAGGATCTGGGACTGATCTACGCGCCGCATGTCAGTGCGGGACGGTTGCCGACCCAGAAGGGGCTGCGGTTTTTTGTTGACGCTTTCATGCAAGTGGGCGATCTGCAGCCCGAGATGCGCGAGAACATCGAGCGTCAGGTCCGCCCCGAGGATCCGAACCGGCCGGTGGAAACCCTTTTGACCGAAGCCAGCCAGATGCTTTCGGGCATGACCCGCGGCGCCGGGCTGGTGATCGCCGCCAAACAGGATGCCATCATCCGCCACATCGAGTTCATCCGGCTCGATCCGACCCGCGCGCTGGTGGTGCTGGTGGGCGGCAACGACCAGGTGGAAAACCGCATCATGGAACTGCCCGAGGGCGTTACCGCGGGGCAGTTGAACGAGGCGGCCAATTTTCTCAATGCCCATCTGGCCGGCCGCACCCTTTCGGAAGTGCGCAGCGAACTTGAAACCATCGCCGTGCAAGTCCGCCGCGAATTGGATGTGTTGTCGCGCGATCTGGTCGAGCGCGGTCTCGCGGTCTGGAGCGGCGCACAGGATGGCGCCGATGCCGCGCGGCTGATCGTGCGTGGCCGTGGCAATTTGCTCGAAGGCGTGAGCGAGGGCGAGGAACTCGACCGGCTTAGAATGCTGTTTGACGAACTCGAGCGCAAAGAGAACCTTGTCGAGCTGATGACGCTGGCCGAGCAGGGCTCCGGCGTGCGCATATTTATCGGCTCGGAGAACAAACTGTTTTCGTTATCGGGGTCCTCGCTGATCGTCGCGCCCTGGCGCGATGGCGAGGATCGGGTGGTCGGCGCCGTCGGCATCATCGGACCGACCCGGCTCAATTATGCGCGCATCGTGCCAATGGTCGATTACACCGCGCAGCTGGTTTCCAAGCTGGTTCGCAAATAGCGCCTTATAGACCGGGATGCCGCCTGCAGGTCTGTTCCGGCGTTGAAAGGCCGTGCGGGCCTTGATTTTTGCCGTCCGAACGTCGATATGCGGGTCAACTCCCCGAACATATCCGAGACAACATACAGGACATCCCTATCATGAGCGATGAAAGCCAAGGCCGCGAACAGGAAAAGCCCGAGGCCGACGCCGCACCGCAGGCCGGCCCCGCAGCAAACGCCGCGGCGGAAGAAACGGCCGCCGAGCCGGATCCGGTCGAGGTGCTGACCGCCGAGATTGAAGACCTCAAGGATCAGCGTTTGCGTCTGGTTGCGGAAATGGAAAACCTGCGCCGCCGCACCGCCCGTGAGGTCAAGGACGCCAAGAGCTACGCAATTTCGGGCTTCGCCCGCGACATGCTTCAGGTGTCTGACAATCTTCAGCGCGCGCTGTCCGCTGTTCCGGAGCAAGCCGAAGGTGCTGCCGACAATGGCCTCAAGACCTTAATCGAAGGCGTCGAGCTGACCGAACGCGCCATGCTTTCGGCGCTCGAGCGTCATGGCGTGCGCAAGCTCGACCCCAAGGGACAGAAGTTCGATCCGAATTTCCATCAGGCGATGTTCGAGGTGCCCAATCCCGAAGTGCCCAACAACACGGTCATCGAAGTGGTGCAGACCGGCTATGTGATCGCCGAGCGCATGCTTAGGCCCGCCATGGTCGGCGTCGCCAAGGGTGGTCCGAAGGAAGTTGCGGCCGAGCCGGGCGCGCCCAATCCGCAGGCTGAGAAAGACGCCTGATCACATCCCCGCCGCCACGGCGGGCGGGAGGTTGCCATGACCCCGCTTGAAGGTCTCGACTATGCCGGTGTCGCCGTGTTTGCCGCCACCGGTGCGCTGGCGGCTTCGCGCAAACAGCTCGATGTCATCGGCTTCGGCTTTCTCGCCGCGGTCACCGGCATTGGCGGTGGCACCTTCCGCGATCTGATCCTGGGCGACACGCCGGTGTTCTGGGTGGGCAAACCCGCCTATCTTCTGGTTTGCGTGGCCGTAGCGGCAATCGTCTATTTCACCGCCCATCTGGTGGAATCGCGCTACCGGTTGCTCATCTGGCTTGATGCCGTGGGGCTCTCCGCCTTCGCCGTCATGGGTGCTGCCAAGGGCATGGCACTCACCGGTTCGCCCATTGTCGCCATCGTCACCGGCATGATGACGGCGACGTTCGGCGGAATCCTGCGCGATTTGCTCTCGGGTGAACCCTCGGTGCTGATGCGCCCTGAAATCTACGTTTCGGCGGCACTTGCGGGCGCGGCGGTCTTCGTCGCCGCCAGCATTTTCGGCGCGCCGGTTCTTGTTGGTTCCGCGCTGGGTGTCATATCGGCGTTTGCCATACGCGGCGGCGCGATCCGCTACGGCTGGGCGTTTTCGCCGTACAAGCCCCGGCCCGGCCGTCCGCCCGAAGACGTGATGTAACTCGCGACAGCCGCCATTTAACGGCGTCAACCGGGGTCAGGCGAGCCCGGCCTCATGCGCCGCATCCTTGAGTGAGAGCAGCGGCCGCGGCCCGATCTGCTGGATCACCAGCCCGGCGGCAAGGCTTCCGAGTTTGCCGCAGACATCGAGCGGCTGGTCTTTTGCATAGCCGTGCAAAAAGCCCGCGGCATAGAGATCGCCGGCGCCGGTGGTGTCGACCACCTCATCAACGTGGATCGCCTGTACCTCCACGCGTTCCTCACCACGCACCACCACCGAACCGTGTTCGGAACGGGTCACGGCGGCAAGCTTGCAGTCGCGTCCGAGTTGCGCCGTGGCGGCCTCGAAATCGTCGGTCTGGTACAGCGATTTCACCTCGTCGGCATTCGAGAACACGATGTCGATCGTGCCGGAACGCATCAGATCGAGGAATTCGTCGCGGTAGCGATCCACACAGAACGGGTCCGACAGGGTCATCGACATTTCGCGACCGTGGGCATGGGCGATTTCCGCGCATTGCCGGATCGCATCCTTGGCGCGCGGCGGATCCCAGAGATAACCCTCGAAATAGGTGACCTTGGCGTCCGCCACCACATCCTGTTCGATGTCCTCGGGGCCGAGTTCGACGCAGGCGCCGAGATAGGTGTTCATCGAGCGTTCGCCGTCGGGGGTGACGAAAATCATCGACCGCGCCGTCGGCGGCGGGCCGGCCAGCGGCGGGGTTGCGAAGTGCACACCCTGTGCGCGGATATCGTGGCTGTAGATCTTGCCGAGCTGATCTTCGGCGACCTTGCCGAAATAGGCCGAGCGGCCGCCGAAACTGGCGATCCCGGCTGCGGTGTTGCCGGCGCTGCCGCCCGAAGCCTCGATGGCCGGACCCATCCGAGCATAGAGCAACTCGGCTCGATCAGCATCAATCAGGTTCATCGCACCTTTGATGATATTGTTGTCGTCGATAAACGCATCGTCGCAACGGGCAATGATATCGACAATCGCGTTGCCGATGCACAAGACATCATATCGGCTCATAAAGGCCCCTTTACCATCCGTGCTGCGCCGCTATCGCGCAGCCGCGCCTCTTTGACAGATTTTTCCGTCCTGTTGAACCCCCGCCAAAGGCCCAAATTGCCCGTTTCAGCTTTTCTCCGGCCGCTCCAGCCGCTGCTTGAGCTGGTAAAGCGCCTCCAGCGCATCGCGCGGCGTCATCTCGTCCGGATTGAGTGTTTCGAGATAGGTGTCCGACGCTGAAGGCCCTCCGCCATGTGATGGCGCCTCGCGCTTCACTGGCACCGCGAACAAGGGAAGGTCATCCACCAGCCGCGAGGCCGGGTTTTCCCGTTCGCTGGTTTCAAGCATTGCCAGCACGTCGCGCGCGCGCGCCACCACCGCATCGGGCAGGCCGGCGAGCCGCGCCACCTGGATGCCGTAGGACCGGTCCGCGGCGCCTGGCCCGACTTCATGCAGGAACACCACCTCGCCCTGCCATTCCTTGACCTTCATGGTGGCGTTTGAAAGCCGCGGCAGCTTTTCCGATAGCGCCGTGAGTTCATGGAAGTGGGTTGCAAACAGGCCCCGGCAGCAGTTTTCGGCATGCAGATGCTCCACCGCAGCCCAGGCGATCGACAGGCCGTCGAATGTCGCAGTCCCGCGGCCGATCTCGTCAAGAATGACCAGCGAGCGCGGACCCGCATGGTTGAGAATGGCGGCGGTCTCGACCATCTCGACCATGAAGGTGGACCGGCCCCGCGCCAGATCATCGGATGCCCCGACCCTTGAGAACAGCCGGTCGACTACCCCGATATGGGCCGCGCCGGCGGGCACGAAGGAGCCCATTTGCGCCATAACCGCAATCAGCGCGTTCTGCCTCAGAAAGGTGGATTTGCCGCCCATATTGGGGCCGGTCAGCAGCCAGATCGCGCCGCCATCGCCGTCCTCTTCGGGCGGTGAGAGGTTGCAGTCATTGGCGACGAAAGGCTGTTCTGCCTGCCGCCTGAGCGCCTGTTCGACCACCGGGTGCCGCCCGGCGATCACCTCGAAGGCCAGGCTGTCATCGACCCGCGGCCGGGCGTAACCCTGTTCTTCGGCGAGCCGGGCCAGAGCCGTGGTCACGTCGATCACCGCCAGTGCGTCGGCCGCCGCCTTGATCGCATCGGCATGCGAGACCACAAGCAGCACCATGTCGTCAAACGCCGAAAGCTCGATCGCCAGCGCTTCGCCGGCGGCATTGGCGATCCGGGTTTCCAGGTCCGACAATTCGGTGGTGGTAAACCGCATGGCGTTGGCCATGGTCTGGCGATGAATGAACCGCGCCCGGGCCGCGTCGCCCTCGGTCAGCGGCCCGGCGTTTCCAGCGGTGACCTCAATGAAATAGCCCAGCACATTGTTATGTTTGATCTTGAGCGTACGAACCCCGGTGTCTTCTGCATAGGAAAGCTGCAGCCCGGCGATCACCCGGCGCGACTGGTCTCTGAGCGCCCTCAATTCATCGAGCTCCGCCGAATACCCCGCGCGAACAAAGCCGCCGTCACGCTTCATCAGCGGCAGTTCGTCATCCAGCGTCGCCGAAAGCTTCTCCGCGATTTCCTCTGGCAACGCGCGCAACGTCGCCACCGCCGCCGTCAGATGCTGCGGAGCCTCGTCGTCTTCGAACAGACACGCGATGTCGCGGGCTGCCGTGACGCCGGCGAGGATCGCGCTGAGATCGCGCGGCCCGCCGCGGTTGAGCGCCAGCCGCGACAGCGCCCGGGGCATGTCGGACACTCCGCGAAGGGATGCGGTGAGCCCATCGGCGAGCCCCGAATTGCCGATCAGATGGGCGACGCCATCCAATCGTCTATTGATTTGGGCCGGATCGGTGAGCGGCGCCATCAGCCATTCGGCGAGCTTGCGGCCGCCACCGCCGGTAACGGTGCGGTCGATCGCCTTGATCAGACTGCCTTGACGTTCCCCCGACAGCGTGCGCACCAGTTCCAGATTGGCCCGGGTCGCGGGATCGATGAACAGCCGCGCGCCGTCGCGTTCGTGCTCTGGCCGGCCCAGCGGCGGTCGTTCGGAGATCTGGGTTTTTTCGACATAGGCGACTGCCGCGGCCGCGGCCGCCAGTTCGGCGCGGGAGAAGTCGCCGAAACCGTCCAGCGAGCCGACCTCGAAGAAGCGGGCAAGCCGGCCCTCGGCGGTGGCGCTGTCAAACAGCACGCCGGGCTGCGGAACCGCGACTCGTCCCAGCTGGTCGATCAGCGGCCGGATCTCCGGGTCGTGAAACACCGCATCCGCCAAGATCAGCTCGCTCGGCTCCACCCGGGCAATGTCGGCCAGAAGCCGCGCCAGACGGCTTTCGCCGACGTGAAATGCGCCGGTAGAAATGTCGATCCAGGCGAGCCCGAAGCGCGCTTCGCCGGAGCCTTTCACTCGCGACAAGGCCATCAGGAAATTCGATTGCGCAGGATCGAGCAGCTTGTCCTCGGTCAGCGTCCCGGGCGTGACCAGCCGTGTCACATCGCGGCGAACCACCGATTTGGAGCCGCGTTTCTTAGCCTCCGCGGGGTCTTCAGTCTGTTCGCAGACGGCCACCCGGAATCCCAGCGAAATCAGTTTCTGCAGATAGTCATCGGCGGCATGAACCGGCACCCCGCACATCGGGATGTCCTGGCCCAGATGCTGGCCGCGTTTGGTCAGAGTGATCCCCAGCGCTCGCGAGGCGTCGATCGCATCTTCGAAGAACAGCTCGTAGAAATCGCCCATCCGGTAAAACAGAAGCGAATCCGGGTTTGCCGCCTTGATTTCGATGAACTGTTCCATCATCGGCGTGGCCGAAGCGCGGCTCTCGGGCGTTGCCAGTTGGGCTGTGGTCAGCGTGGAGGAGGATAGCGGGGTCTCGGCATTCACGGGCGTTGGGCCAATCTTGGTTTTTCAAACGTTTGGAGTGTAAGCTTGAGCCATTGGTCGGCTTTACAGGCCATCGCAACCACCCTAACGGTGGGCAAAGCCGAAACACAACACCACGAGGCGCCGCAAACAAGGTCGCCCACAACCGGATGGGAACGCAATGCCAGGGACGGACAAGTCAGATCGCTCGATTTCCGCGGTGACCGACCAGGAGGCACTGGACTTTCACGCCCGCGGCCGTCCCGGAAAACTGGAAATCAATCCGACCAAGGCGATGGCCACCCAGCGCGATCTGTCGCTTGCCTATTCGCCCGGCGTCGCGGTTCCGGTCAAGGCGATTGCGGAAGACCCTTCACGCGCCTTTGACTACACCACCCGCGGCAACATGGTGGCGGTTATCTCCAACGGCACCGCAATTCTTGGTCTGGGTAATCTCGGCGCGCTCGCCTCCAAGCCGGTGATGGAAGGCAAGTCGGTGCTGTTCAAGCGCTTCGCCGATGTCGATTCCATCGATCTCGAGGTCGACACCGAAAATGTCGATGAGTTCATCAATTGCGTGCGCTTTCTCGGCCCCAGCTTTGGCGGCATCAATCTCGAGGACATCAAGGCGCCCGACTGTTTCATCATCGAGCAGCGCCTGCGCGAGATCATGGACATCCCGGTGTTTCATGACGATCAGCACGGCACCGCGATCATCGCCGTTGCAGGCCTGATCAACGCGCTGCATCTGACCGGTCGCGATCTCAAGACAACCAGGCTTGTTTGCAATGGCGCGGGAGCCGCAGCGATTGCCTGTATCGAACTGGTCAAGGCAATGGGCTTTGCGCCTGAAAACATCACCCTGTGCGACACCAAGGGCGTCATCTACAAGGGCCGCACCGAGGGCATGAACCAGTGGAAATCCGCCCACGCGGTGGAAACCAAGGCCCGCTCGCTCACCGACGCCATGGAAGGCGCCGACGTGATTTTCGGTCTGTCGGTCAAGGGCGCGCTGACTGAAGAGATGATCCGCTCGATGGCACCCAAGCCGATCATCTTCGCCATGGCCAATCCTGATCCGGAGATCACGCCCGAGGAAGTGGCGCGGATCCGTGACGATGCGATCATGGCCACCGGCCGCTCGGATTATCCCAATCAGGTCAACAATGTTCTGGGATTCCCCTATATTTTCCGGGGCGCGCTCGATGTGCGCGCAACCACCATCAACGAGGATATGAAGATCGCCGCAGCCCAGGCGCTGGCCGAGCTTGCCCGCGCCGACGTGCCCGACGATGTTGCCGCCGCCTATCAGGGCGTGCGCCCGCGTTTCGGACCGCAATACATCATCCCGGTGCCCTTCGATCCGCGGCTGATCTCGGCCATTCCGGCCGCTGTGGCCAAGGCGGCCATGGACTCCGGCGTCGCCCAGAAGCCGATCCTCAACATGGATCTCTACGCCCACGAATTGTCGGCGCGGCGCGATCCGATCGCCTCGACGCTGCAACGCCTCTATGAGCGCGTGCGCCGGCATCCGCGACGGGTGGTCTTTGCCGAGGGCGAGGAAGAGCAGGTCATGCGGGCTGCCGTTTCCTACGTCAACCAGCGGCTCGGCACCGCCTGTCTGCTCGGCCGCGAGGAGCAGATGCGCGAGACCGCCAGGCTGGCGGGCATCGATCTCGACCGGCCCGGCATCGAACTGGTCAATGCCCGCGTGTCGCGCCGGGTCGAGGCCTACACCGACTATCTCTATGCGCGGCTGCAGCGCAAAGGCTATCTGCACCGCGACTGCCAGCGGCTGATCAACACCGACCGCAACCATTTCGGCGCCTGTATGGTGGCGCTCGGCGATGCTGACGCCATGGTCACCGGCACCACCCGCAACTACTCGACGGCGCTCGAGGACATCCGCCGCTGCGTCGACGTCAAGCCCGGCCACCGAATGGTCGGCGTGTCGCTGGCGCTGTGCCGCGGGCGCACGGTGTTCGTCGCCGACACTGCGGTGATCGACATGCCCAATTCGGAGGAGCTGGCCGACATCGCCGAGGAGGCCGCCGGCATGGCCCGGCGTCTGGGCTATGAGCCGCGGGTGGCGATGCTCGCCTACTCCACCTTCGGTCATCCCACCGGAGAGCGCTCCGAGCGGGTACGCGAAGCCGTGCGTATCCTCGACCGGCGGCGCGTGGATTTCGAATATGACGGCGAAATGGCCGCCGACGTGGCGCTCAACGGCAAGGTGATGGAGCAATATCCATTCTGCCGCCTTTCCGGCACCGCAAATGTGCTGGTGATGCCGGCGTTCCACTCTGCCTCGATCTCGACCAAGATGCTGCAGGAACTGGGTGGCTCCACCGTGATCGGCCCGCTTCTTGTGGGTCTCGACAAGTCGATCCAGATCGTCTCCATGGGCGCCAAGGATTCCGATATCGTCAACATGGCCGCGATCGCCGCTTACAACGCGTCGAACTGATTGACCGTTTCGGTCCCAATGGCAAGGACGGCCGGCAGCCCTGCCTCGCCGCTCAGGCAGCGAAGCGGGTGGCGTCGGCGCCGTAATGGTTGATGTAGCGGCCGCTGATTTGTTTGACCGGCAGCACCACCAGAACGTCGGTGGTGCGGAAGGCGCGGTCGATCACCGCTTCCGATGAGACCAGCGCGCCCAGCCGCAGGTAGCCCTTGATCAGTGGCGGCAACGCCGACAGCGCGGCGCGTGGCGAGATTGCTTCCACCGGCATCATGTCGAGCGAAAGTCCGCGTCCGGAGACCGCCCGCACCATCCATTCCGCATCGGCCGCGGCCGCCTGGTTGAGAAACGACAGGGCCAGGGCATGGGCTTGCGGCTTGTCGCCGGGAAACGAGGCGCAGCCGAACATCACATCGACGCCGTGATCGAGCGCATAGGCCCAGTTGCCTTGCCACAGCGCTTCCAGTGTACGGCGGGTGCGGTAGGCCGGCAGCACGCAGGAGCGCCCGAGTTCGAGGAAGCGCTTGCCGCGATTGCGGCCCACCAGATCTGCCACATCGAATTCGCTTTGCGAGTAAAACCCGTCATGGCGTTCCGCCACATCCTGCCGCAACAGCCGGTAAGTGCCGACGATCTGCTCCAAGGCCGCGCCTTCAAGCGTGGTGTCGAGCACCAGAAGATGGTCGCAATACCGGTCGATGGTGTCGAAATCGCGCTTTTGGCGCATTGCCTCGGCGGGCAGCCGCGCGCCCATTTCCTCGACGAACACCTTGAAGCGCAGCGCCTGCGCCGTCTCGATTTCGGCCCGCGTTTCAGCAAGCCGCACTTCCAGCGCGCCGATCCGCCCCAAAATCCGGGCGTCGGGCCGCTTTGCGGCGACGGGTGCGATGTAGGGCTGGTTTGAAGGCCGTTGCACGTGCGTTTCCATGGATCATCTCCCGCTTGGTGATGGCGGGATTCAACCATGATTCTGCGACATCCGAGTGACGTTTGCCAAGCCGGAAGTGGCGATTTCAGGGTATTATTGTGACGCGGGTCGTGCAGCACCCGCCATTTGAACCATGCAACCGGGTGGCGGCCTTAGCCGGTGGCGCAGTCGCGCTTACGTGCGGTGACCGCCGCAAGGGAAATCAGCCATTCCGGGTCCACGGGTTTTTCCGCGTGCCCATCGGCGCCTGCCGCCAGCAGATCGTCGCGCGTCGACGCATGCCCGTCGGCCGAAAGCACGATCACCGGCAGCCGTTGCAACTGATTGATCTCTTCATGGTCGCGGATCCGGATGATGGCGCTGCGGCCATCAAGATCGGGCATCGACAGATCAGTGATGATCAGATCATACTGCGCTGTGCCGCCCGGGCGTTGCATCGCCTCCTCCACCAGTTTCAGCCCGGTGTCGACCACGGTAACACGGTGGCCCTGACGGGCCAGCAACGTGCGTACCACCAGCGCGTTGACCGGGTCGTCCTCGGCAAGCAGAATATCAAGCGTCGGGTTGTCGGAGGCGCGCTCGAGCACCGGCGGACGGGGTTTGGCGGCCAGCCGGTTGCGGTCCTCGCGGTCGTCGCGGCGGGTCAGCACATTTTCCAGGGAGCTGCGCCGGACAGGGCGCACCAGCCAGGCATCCGCCCCATGTGCGCCATGGCCTTCAAGGTCGCGGCTGTCCTCGGGTGCGATCACCAGCGTGCGCGCCACCTTGTCTGGCAGCACCGTCGGTGCGGTTGCCAGCAAGGCGTCGGCGTCATCGGCCATACGGCGGTCCACAATAATGTCGCTCAAGTCTGCGCCGGTGCGGTTCAGCCGCGACAGCGCGGCCAGCATGCTGTCGGCGTCGTGCGCGGCTTCCGCATGGCCGCCGAGATCGCGGATCGCCCACAACATTGCGGTCGAAACCGGTCCGCGCGGCGCAATCACCAGCACAGCGCGGTCGGACAGCGGCCCGCGGTGTCTTTCCATTTGGTCGGTTGGACCGGCCTGCTCGAACGGGGCGGTAAAATGAAAGGTGCTGCCTTTGCCCAAGGTCGAGGTGACGCCGATCTCGCCGCCCAGCGCTTCCACAATCCGGGCCGAAATCGACAGGCCGAGCCCGGCGCCGCCATAGCGGCGCGTCGGCCCGTTGTCGGCGCGTTCGAACTCCTTGAAGATCCGCGCCTTGTCTTCGTCCTTCAGGCCCGGTCCGGTGTCGGTTACGGCAAAGGCGAGATCGTCATTGTCGAGCGAAACCTCGACAAGCACACCACCGCTTTCGGTGAATTTGATAGCATTGCCGACCAGATTGAACAGCACCTGGCGCAATCGTCCAATGTCGGAGGTCAGCCGCCGCGGCGCGTCATTGGCGATATGGACGGCAATCTCGATGCCCTTTTCATGGGCGCGGGATGCCATCAGTTCGCACACCCCGTGGACCAGTTCCTCCAGATCGCCCTCTTCCGAGCGAAGATTGAGCCGGCCGGCCTCGATCGAGGTAACGTCAAGAAGGTCCTCGATCAGCGACAGCAGCGATTGTCCCGACTCGTAAGCCGTGCGGATATAGCTTGATTGCTCAGGCGTCGTGTCCGTTTGTTCGAGAAGATGGGTCATTCCCAAAATGCCGTTGAGCGGCGTGCGGATTTCGTGGCTTACAGTGGCCAGAAAGCGCGTTTTGGCGGTGCTGGCGGCCTCCGCCTTTTCGCGCGCCTCCACCAGTTCGGCTTCCGCCTTGCGTGCTGCTGTGATGTCGCGGCCGATGCAATGGACCACCAAAGCACCGCTGGCGGGATCGCGGGCGGTGCATTCGCGCCAGAGCCAGATGGTTTCTTCATCGCCGTGCCCGAGACGCACCTCGCGGCCGCCGCCCTCAACAGCCGCGTCTGGCTCGATGCCGGTCGCGGCCAGGGTCAGGCCGGCGGGTGCTGCGCAACCGGTGGCGGTGCGGAAAACGTCGTTGGCGTGAAGAACATGGCCGTCCAGATCGCGCGTGGCCGCCATGTCGCCCAGAGCGTCAAACAGATTGGCGATCTGGGAGGAGACCTCTCCAAGCTCCCAATGGCGGTCGATGTCGTGTTCGCCGGAAGCGTCGTGATCAGAGCCCGTGCCGGTCGGGTTCGATTGAAGATCCAAATGTCCGCTCCGCTCGGCGGGTCTGCCGATGGCGCGCCTGATCAGCGGCATGGCCGCCAGCACCGCGATGCCGGCCACCGAGGCCATCAGCACAGACGGTGCATTGAAGGCGACCGAGAGTGCGGCCGCGGCCATCGCCGTGGATGCCAGAAACAGCGGCCGCGACGCCGGCCCCGCTTCCGACCCTTGCCGGCGGGCGCCGCTGTCCATCATCGCACCGCCAGGAACCGGATATCGCACCGACGGGGTCACCGGAGCGGGCACGGTCCGAGCTGTTGCGGCATGAATTGGATCATTCTCGCCGGAAACGGCAGAGGATGCGCCGCGCCCGGGGGCCGATTGTTGACTAAGCGCCAGCGAAAGCGCGGCTTGGAGTTCGTGCGGTTTGGTGCTCATGGTCCCGTGGATAGCACGGGACCGGTGAGCAAAGACTTCAGCGAACGGATCGAATTTTATCGATTGCTGAATTTACTGTTTCATATTGACCACGACGCGGCCGCGGATCTTGCCGTCGATGATCGCATGGGCGGCGTCGACGATGCCGTCAAAGCCGATTTCGCTCGACAGAGAGTCAAGCTTGGCCATGTCGAGATCGGAAACCAGTCGTGCCCAGGCTTCTTCGCGCAGCGCCAGTGGCGCCATCACAGAATCGATCCCCAACAGCGAGACACCGCGCAGGATGAAGGGCGCCACAGATGACGGCAAATCCATGCCCTGCGCCAGCCCGCAGGCCGCCACGGCCCCGCCATAGGAGGTCATCGACAAAACGTTGGCGAGCGTATGGCTCCCCACGGCATCGACGCCACCGATCCAGCGTTCCTTGTTCAGCGGCTTGGCGGGTCCCGACAGCTCGTCACGATGGATGATTTCAGACGCGCCGAGCTGTTTGAGAAACTCCGATTCCTCCGGCCGTCCGGTCGAGGCGATCACCTCGTAGCCAAGCTTGCCTAAAATGGCGATTGCCACGGTGCCGACACCGCCATTGGCGCCGGTCACCACTACCGGTCCGCGGGTGGGATCAATGCCGTGCCGCTCCAGCGCCATCACCGACAGCATGGCCGTATAGCCGGCGGTGCCGATCGCCATCGCCGAGCGGCCATCCATGCCGTCAGGCATCGGGATCAGCCAGTCGCCCTTGAGCCGCGCATAAGCGGCAAAGGCGCCGGTATGAACCTCGCCGACGCCAAAACCGTTCAGGATCACCTTGTCGCCGGGCTTGAAACGCGGATTGTCCGAGCTTGCCACCGTGCCTGCGCAATCGATGCCGGGGATCATCGGCCAGCGCCGCACCACCGGACCCTTGCCGGTGATCGCGAGCCCGTCCTTGTAGTTGACGGTGGTCCACTCCACCTCCACCACCACGTCACCCTCCATCAGGTCTTCAAGACCGAGTTCGGCGACGTTGACCGACATCTTCTTTTCGGCGTCACGGGTGAGCTGAATGCCCCTGAATCGGTTGTCCATGAATGCTCCTCATTTGCTGTTGCGGCAGAGTGGCCCGTGATCCCGCGAAGATCAAGGCCGACGAAAGCACGTCAATCCTTTGACTGCCGGCTGCGGTATTGGCGCAGTGCGTCGAGCGTTTCGTCGAGCACGATCAATCCGGCGCCAATGGAAATGAAGGTATCGGCCAGATTGAACACCGCAAAGGACCAGCTCTGGGTGTAAAAAAGGATGTAGTCGACGACATGGCCATAAACCGCCCGGTCGATCAGATTGCCCAGCGCCCCGCCGATGATCAGCGCATAGCCCAGATGCGCAATCCTGCGCTCGGGCGGCGTCTTGCGCCAAAGATAGATAACGAACACCACCACCAGCGCCGTCAGCGCCAGCAGGCCCGCATCCGGCAGGGTCTTGAGCAGAGAAAAGGCAATGCCCTCGTTCCAGGTCCGGTAAAGCGCCAGCATCGGGATCACCGGCACGATTTCCTGAAACGGCAATCGCGTCTCCACCAGAAATTTGATGATTTGATCAAGCGTCACGGCGCCCGCGACCATGACAAGCATCATGCCGGTGCGGTTCAGACGGGAAGCAGTCATGGTGCAGCCTCTCCCAGATCGAGTAGATGGCGGCGGGCTTCGTAGAGCATGATGCCGGTGGCAATCGCCAGATTGAGCGAATCCGCACGCCCGGCTTGCGGAATCCGGGCAAGCTGGCCGCAGCCCGTTGCCAGCTGTTCGGGCAAACCGGCCTGTTCATTGCCCATCAGCAGCACCACCGGGCGGCCCCGGTAATCGATGGTGCGATAGTCGACGCTGCCCTTGAGATGACTGCCCACCACCAGTGCGCCGGCCCGTGCAGACCAGTCGAGAAACTGCCCGCTTGTGGCCCGCACCAGCGGGGTTGCGAAGATCGAGCCCATGGTGGCGCGCACGGTCTCGGTCGAGAACGGGTCCACCGTATCGTCGATCAGCATCACGCCGGCGGCCCCGACCGCATCGGCGGTGCGGATGATGGTGCCGAGATTGCCCGGATCGCGAACCCGGTCGAGGGCGATCCAGGTGTCGTCGGGCCTGAGCTCAATCGCCTCGAGTGATGTCAGCTTCTGTTCGAAGACTGCGATCACGGCCTGCGGATTGTCGCGCCGGGTGATGGCGGTCAGTACCTTCTCGCTGACCTCAAGCACCAGTCCGCCGCGCGCCACCGTCAGCGCGGCGATGGCTTCGACCTGCGGCTTGCCGCGTTGCGCCTTGGCGTAGATCAGCGTGCGGATCACCCAGCCAAGATCGATGGCATCGATCACCAGTTTCAGGCCCTCGGCCAGAAAACTTCGGGTCTCGTCGCGATGTTTCTTCATCGATAGCGCGCGGATGTCCTTGATCACCGGATTGGAGAGGCTGGTGATCTCCTTGACCTGGCCGACCCGTTGCGGCGCGCCCGATGGCCCGGTTCCGCTCATTCAGGCAACCACCGGGCATAGAGCGAGGTCGACAGCGCGCGGCAATCTGCAGGGTCCGGCTTTCCGGTTTCGCGCAGTATCAATTCGCCCGATTCCACCACTCCGCCGGCGCCGCGCATGGTCTCGCGCATCAATTCGTGAATGGCGTAAAACGACGCCCGGATCGAATAGGCGGTCAGCACCAGTCCCTCCGGTTTGTCGCTGAGCAGGTTGCGGCAGATGTCCAGCATCAGCGGCAGATGCTCGAACAATTGCCAGACTTCGCCATTCGGGCCGCGGCCGAATTTCGGCGGATCGGTGAGAATGATGTCATAGCGGTTGCCGCGGCGTTCCTCGCGGGCAATGAATTTCATCGCGTCCTCGCAGATCCAGCGCACCGGTTTGGCTTCAAGTCCCGCGAGCGCCTGGTTTTCCCGCGCCCAGCCGATCGCCTTCTTGGAGGCATCCACATGGGTGACTTCCGCGCCGGCCTTGGCTGCGATCAGCGAGGCGACACCGGTGTAGCCAAACAGGTTGAGCACCTTAAGCGGGCGTCCCGCCAGTTCGATCCGCTCTCTCATCCACCGCCAATGGGCGATCTGTTCGGGGAACACGCCAACATGGCGGAACGAGGTCAAACGCCCGTAAAAATCGGTCCCCAGAAGCTGCATTGGCCAGGTCTCGCCGAGCGGCTGGCGGGGAAAGGCCCAGCGACCGAGGCCGTCTTCGTCGGTGTCGCCGGTAAATTGCGCATCGGCCTTGTTCCATTCGGCATCCGCAAGACCCCGCGGCCACAGCGCCTGCGCCTCGGGCCGGACAATGCGCAGATCGCCATAGAGTTCGAGCTTCTCGCCCTGGCCGTGCTCATTGAGACCGCTGTCGATCAGCCGGTAGCCATCCTCGTCAGCAATTTCCAGGATCAACGGCGCATGGGCCCTGGGCAGCGCGCCCGTGCGCGCGGCCAATTCTCGCACCGGGGTCTGTGCCGCGGCTTTGGCGGCGAGCCCGCCGGGCGGGTTGCTGCGGATTTGCGGCTTGAGGGCGTCCGGGTGCCCGGCTTTGGGTTTGCCTCCGGGTCTTTTTCCCTCTTTGGCGATATGCTTGCCGCCATCCTTGACGCTTGCAGACGGGTGGCGATTGCGCTTGTCGCTGGAGCGCGTGTCCTCGGCTCGCCCGCCATCCGCGCGCTTGCCCGCTCTTGCCACCGACCGGCCGCCGCGTCGTGCCTGTTGAGAGCGCTTGTCCGCCAAGGTGGAAAGATCCGTTCAAGCAAGGGACCGGATCGAATGTCGGGGCCGGAACCTTAGGGTTTGCGTGTGTGCTGGACATAGCAACCCGATATCCACTTGGCAAAGCCGTTTTCGATTTGCATAGATAGGGGCCAGTCAAACAGCGGACACGCCGCGCTCGAGGGAGGAGTTCAACCGATGGAAATGCATGGTGAAGAACGCATCGCGGCCCCGCGTCAAATGGTCTGGGAGGCGCTCAATGATCCCGATGTTCTGCGCGAGTGCATTCCCGGGTGCCAATCGCTGGAAAAGGCCTCGGACACCGAAATGTCGGCCGTAGTCAAGATCAAGATCGGTCCGGTCTCGGCCAAGTTCTCGGGTGAGGTGACGCTTGAGAACATCAATGCGCCCGAGAGTTACACCATTGTCGGCGAAGGCAAGGGCGGCATTGCCGGTTTCGCCAAGGGCGGCGCCGATGTGAAGCTGACCGAAGACGGCGCCGAGACGATCCTGAATTACGACGTCAAGGCGCAGGTCGGCGGCAAGCTCGCCCAGCTCGGCTCCCGGCTGATCGACTCCACCTCCAAAAAACTCGCTGGCCAGTTTTTCACCAAATTCAATGAAGTGGTCAGCGAACGCGCCGCCGGGGTGTGAGCCGGATTAGCGACCATCGATGGCAGCGTCTCAAGCCGCTAAGCCAAGCCAGTATATGAAAGATCCAGAGCCCGCCCTCAGGCGGCGCTGCGCTTGTCCGGGCCGGGAAGAACCGCGGCGGTCTGTTGCGCCTTGGCTTTCTGGCGATCGGCCTCGCTCTGCCATTTGACGGCTTCAGTGGCACTGGCCCGCGCCCGCTGGCGATGCTTGCCCTGCTTGAACCAGGTGGCCAGTGATCCGATGATCATGCCCAGCATCAGCGCGGCAAACAGGAACACAAAAAACGGCGCAGTGGCCGACAGCACCTGATCAGCGGGGTCGAACGGATTGAGCGCCAGCGTCACCGCATCGCGGTTGGCCACCGAAAGCATGATGAGCACAATGGCGAGTGGGATCAGGATCACCAGTCCGAGAATGCGTTTGATCATGGGTCAGTCCGTACTCTTTCAGCTCGTCGCGCGCAATGCGGGGTTCCGGGTTTGGCCGTTGCTCTTAAACCGGTGCTTGCTGCGGCCGGCACTGGCTGCCGATATCGCAACGCGCGGCGCCGGCGGCAAGTTCAATCCGTATCGTCGGGATTGAGCCGTTCGCGCAGTTCCTTGCCGGTCTTGAAGAACGGAACCCATTTTTCTTCCACAAACACCGGTTCGCCGGTGCGCGGGTTGCGGCCCGAACGCGGCGGCCGGTTTTTCACCGAAAAGGCACCGAAGCCGCGCAGCTCGACGCGGTTGCCCTGCGACAGCGCATCGGTGATTTCATCAAGGACCGCATTGACGATGTTTTCGACATCACGATGGTAAAGATGCGGATTGCGCACCGCAACTGATTGAACCAATTCCGATTTGATCATCTTGCGTTCCCCTGATTATCCCGCGCCGGTTGTCCGCCAACCTGCCAAACCGACACAAGACCGTCA
This sequence comes from uncultured Hoeflea sp., assembly GCF_947501405.1. Taxonomy (GTDB): domain Bacteria; phylum Pseudomonadota; class Alphaproteobacteria; order Rhizobiales; family Rhizobiaceae; genus Hoeflea. Next base: position 68,845 of record NZ_CANMVK010000002.1, read on the forward strand.
AGAAACAACTTGCCGCCCGACAACCGGTCGATCTCATCGGAAATCCGCCCAGGCAGGCCGAAATAGCGGGCGATCATGCTGGCTGCGCGCGACCCGATCAAAAGATTGGCGGGATCGCTGCGGGGTTTCCATTCGATGATCTCCAACTCCCCGCCAATATCCCGGCCTTCAAGATAGGCGCGAATTTCCGGTTCGCCGCCGAGCGCGTCGACAAGACCGTTCTTAAGCCCCTGTCTTCCGGTGAAGATCGAACCATCCGCCAGTGCCAGCACCTTGTCGCGCTCCATATCGCGTTGTTCGGCAACCAGATCGACGAACCAGTCGAAGCTGTCGAGCACCATTGCGGCGATCATCGCCTTGGCGTCCTCGCTCGCTTCATGGAAGGGCGAAGGTTCGGCTTTCAGCGGCGCGGATTTGATTTCCTCGATCCGCAAACCGATCTTGTCGAGCAGATCCTGCGCCTGTGCGTATTGAAAGATCACGCCGATGGAGCCGACGATCGAGCTTTCACCGGCGACGATATGATCGGTCGAAGCGGCGATCATGTACCCGGCCGATGCCGCCAGCGTGCGCACATCGGCGACCACCGGTTTGGCCTCGCCGGCCGCAACCAGCGCCTTGTGGATCCGTTCGCCGCCATAGGTTGTGCCGCCAGGTGAGGCGATGGAGATCACCATCGCCTTGACCGCTTCGCTCTCCGCCGCCTCGTCGATCAACTCGATCAGCGTCTCGTCGTCGGTGATCACGCCGCTGATATCGATCCGGGCGATATGGGCCGACCGCGTGTCGGGCGTGTCGAAACTAAGCGCAAGCGCCACCACCAGCGCAAGCGCGACAATGATCGCTGTGACGCGCCAGAAGCTGAGCTTGCGGCGTATGCGGCGACGGTCCGCCAAAATGTTCGGGTCGGTCACGGTAGGCCTCCGATTGCGGCGCGGAAGGAAAGCACGCCGGTTGCGGCCATGCTTTGCCATTGCGGCCAAGGCATGGCAAGCTGGGACAACTGCTTCGCACAATTACCATATTGGCATGCAATCCACGTCGCAACACAGGTCCCGGCGCCGAAACTGGCCCGGCGTCATATGATGTCAAACCCGCGAGTGCCGATGTCCTCCACGCAACCCATGCCGGAAATGGCCACTGCCGGCGCCTATGCCGGGCGGTCGCACACCCAATACCGCAAGGCGCAGATCCACTCCCGCCGGGTCCGGGCGCTCAAGATCTTGCTGCCTCTGGCCTCGGTGCTGGTGATCATTGCGTTCGTCGCCGTCTCCTTCGTCGAAACCCTGGTTCCCGACGGCGTGGAAATCGAATCGGTGGCGGTGCGCGACGGCAAGCTTGTGATGCAAAATCCGGTGATGAGCGGACAGACCACCGACGCCCGGCCCTACCGCATGGAGGCGCTCCGGGCGATCCAGGATCTGTCGGCGCCCGACGTGATTACGCTTGAAGAGATTGTTGCCGATTTGCCGGTTTCGGATCAGGGCACCGCCGTGCTCAATGCCTCAAGCGCCATCTATGACCGCAGCGCCCAGACGCTGGTCTTCACCGAACCCTTTACGGTGGACAGCGAGACCGGCTTCGCCGCGCAGATGCGCTCCGCCGACGTAGATATCGCAACCGGAGAGATGACCTCCTCCGACCCGGTTTCGATCCAGACGGGCGATGCCTCGGTGGTTGCGCAATCCATGAAGATGCAGGATAACGGCCGCGTCATCATCTTGCAGGACAAGGTACGGATGACCATCAACCCCTCGGCGATAAAACCGAAGGACGGAGAGACCAACTAACATGTCAAAACCCGCTTGGTTTCATATCGGACCGACTTCCGTGGTCCTCATGGCCTGGATCGTCGCCGTCGCGGCGCTTCCACTGGCGCCAGCCGCCGCCCAGGAGACCGAAAGCCAGATGACCGGTCTGTCGCTATCCAGCGACGAGCCGATCCAGATCGAAAGCGACCTGCTCCAGATCAATGAGGAAACCAGCCAGGCCACGTTTACCGGCAACGTCAAGGTGGTGCAGGGCGACACCGTGCTTCAGGCAGGCGAGATGATTGTCCATTACGCCGACAATGGCGGCTCGGTGTCTTCGGGCACAGCCGACATCAGCGAAATCGAGCTTTTCAAGAGAGTGCTTATTCAGTCCGGTGAACAGACCGCGACCGCCGAAGCAGGCAATTTCGACATGGCCAGCGAAGTGCTGGTTCTGACCGGCGAAAAAGTGGTGCTCACAGAAGCCGAAAATGTGTTCATTGGCTGCAAGCTCACCGTTCATATGCAGAGCGGCCAGGCCCGGCTCGACAGTTGCGGCCGCCGGGTGATGATCCAGCTCGATCCGAAGTCGCGACCCGAACAGTGATCCGTGCCTTGTTCTCATCGCTGGGCAATCGGGGTGGCCGCGGTGACGCGGACCACGTGCCCGACGGCGCGAACTCGCGGTATGACGGCACCCTGATCGCCCGCAATCTGACCAAGGCCTACAAATCCCGCCGCGTGGTCGATGGTGTGTCGCTCGGCGTTCGCCGCGGCGAGGCGGTCGGTCTGCTGGGTCCCAACGGGGCGGGAAAGACCACCTGTTTTTACATGATCACCGGTCTTGTGCCGGTCGATTCAGGCACCATTGAAATCGACGGGCACGATGTGTCCTCGCTGCCGATGTACCGACGCGCACGGCTTGGCGTCGGCTATCTGCCGCAGGAAGCCTCGATCTTTCGCGGGCTTAGCGTCGAGGCCAATATCCGCGCGGTGCTCGAGGTGGTGGAAAAGGACCGTGCGGTGCGCGAGGAAAAGCTCGACAGCCTGTTGTCGGAATTCCATATCTCGCATCTGCGCAAGGCCGCCTCGATCTCGCTGTCGGGCGGCGAACGCCGGCGGCTCGAAATCGCCCGGGCGCTGGCCTCCGATCCGACCTTCATGCTGCTCGACGAGCCTTTTGCCGGCGTTGATCCGATCGCCGTCTCCGACATTCAGGATCTGGTGCGCCACCTGACGCGGCGCGGCATCGGCGTGTTGATCACCGATCACAATGTGCGTGAAACCCTGGGCCTTATCGATCGCGCCTACATCATGAATGCCGGCGTGCTGCTCACCCATGGCCGCCCGTCCGACATCGTTGCCAATGCTGATGTGCGCAGATTGTACCTCGGCGAGCAGTTTTCCCTGTAGCTGAGGGCAATGGTGGACCGCTGCCAAAGAATCGCGGCTCGCGAAAGCGGTTTTTACCTTGTCCAAAGGCCGCACTTGACCCGAAAGAGATAAAAAGCAATTTTTGGGCCAGATGGGCTGGCTGCGCCATGAAGGCGAAACCGCGGTGATGCCCACGGGCAATCCCGTGGGCCGATCCCACAGCGGGCCCAAGCGGGGAGTACTGCGTCGCCATGGCCTTGTCAGCCGGTCTTCAACTGCGTCAGAACCAATCGCTGGTCATGACGCCGCAACTCATGCAGTCGATCAGGCTGCTGCAGTTTAGTCATGCCGAATTGATCCATTTCATCGAACAGGAAGTCGAGCGCAATCCGCTTCTTGACCTGGCGCCGGCCGATGCGGATGGCCAGGGCGAGGCGGGCGGCAATGCGAATGGTCATCAGACTGGCCCCGATGATGGCCGGGATGCGGGCAATCTTGATCGCGCTGGAGAAACGGAAGGCTTCAACGCTGGTGCAGACACCGCGGCCACCGCCAATGGCGCCGGAAATGGCGACAGTTTTGCTGAGGGCGACAGCGCGGCCGGGGCTGAAGATCAGGTCTGGGCCGGCGGCGGCGAGACGCAGCCGGCTCACCTCAGCGATGAGATCGACGGCCGCTATGAAAATGTCTTTCCCGACGACCACGGTGCCGAGCGCGCTCCGGCGCCGGAATTCGTCGACAATTGGAAATCCATGCCGGGAAATGACCGGGCCTATAGCGGCGAAGGCTATGACCTTGACGATTTCGCCGCCCGTTCCGCAACCCTGCGCGATCATGTCGCTGAACAAATCGCCTTTGGCTTCACCGATCCGACCGAGCGGATAATCGCCGTCGAGATTGCCGATCAGCTCGATGCCGCCGGCTACATCGCCGGCGACCTCTCCGAAACCGCCGGACGGCTGGGGGCAGGGATTGCCCAGGTTGAGGCGGTGCTCACCCGGTTGCAGGAGTTCGAGCCCGCCGGCCTGTTCGCGCGATCACTATCGGAATCGCTTGCGCTGCAACTGGCGCGGAAAAACCGGCTCGATCCGGCCATGGCGGCTTTGGTGGACAATCTCGAACTTCTTGCGCGCCGCGATTTTGCCACGCTCAAACGGCTGTGCGGTGTCAATGAGGAGGATCTGCTCGACATGCTGGCCGAGATCCGCGCACTTGATCCCAAGCCCGGCACCCGGTTTGAAACCGGCGCGGCGGAGATGATCGTGCCCGATGTTTCGGTCCGCGCCGCCGCTGATGGCGGCTGGCTGGTCGAACTCAATCCCGAAACCTTGCCGCGGGTGCTGGTCAATCAGTCTTACTATGCCCATGTCAGCGGCCGTATGAAAACCAATGCTGCCGGGCAGGAGTTCTTGTCCGAATGCATGCAGACGGCCAATTGGCTGGTGCGCTCGCTTGATCAGCGGGCGCGCACCATCACCAAGGTCGCCAGTGAGATCGTCCGCCAGCAGGATGCGTTTTTGCTGCACGGCGTCGATCATCTCAGACCGCTTAATCTCAAGGCGGTGGCCGAGGCCATCGGAATGCATGAATCGACCATCAGCCGCGTGACATCCAACAAGTATATGATCACGCCGCGCGGGGTTTTCGAGCTGAAATATTTCTTCACCGTTTCCATCGCCTCGGCCGAAGCTGGCGGCGACGCCCATTCCGCGGAATCGGTGCGCCACCGCATAAGGCAGTTGATCGATCAGGAGCAACCGGAGGCGGTTTTGTCCGACGATGATCTGGTCTCGCTGCTCAAACAGGCGGGTATCGACATCGCCCGCCGCACGGTTGCGAAGTACCGGGAGGCGCTGTCCATACCCTCCTCGGTTCAGCGTCGCCGCGAAAAACGCGCCAGAGCTCGCGCCGCCGCACTTTGACCGCGCGCAGCCAAAGATCTGAAAAGGCGCGTCGAATGACCGCAACCCTTACAGAGCTTGACAGCAGGTGCCGCCGGGCGTAGAAGCCGCCCGCACTGGTTGGACAGGCAGGGCCCTGACGCCAAGCGGGTATTGTCAAGCGAAAAATTGTTAGGACCCGTGCGATTGCCCACAGCCTGGCGCTTGGATGAGCGCGGCGCATGGCTTAGACTGAATCCCCAAGTCACAATAAGAAGGGACAATCCATGAGCGTGCGAGTGTCGGGAAAACACATGGAAATCGGCGAGTCCTTCAGGACCCGCATTGTGGACCATGTCACGGGTGCGGTTCGCAAATATTTCGATGGCGGGTTTTCGAGCCACGTCACGGTGGAAAAATCCGGATCGCGCTTTCAGGCAGACTGCAAGATCCACCTCGACACCGGTGTTGTTTTGCACGCCACGGGAGAAGCCCAGGACCCGCAGCCCGCTTTCGATGCTGCCGCCGATCGCATTGAGAAAAGGTTGCGCCGCTACAAGCGGCGGCTCAAGGATCATCACGCCAATGGTCAGCCCAATCCGGCTGAACTGGCTTATGCGGTGGTCGGCGCCGCCGATGACGACGCTGATGAAGTGCCTGAGGACTACGCGCCGGCGATCATCGCCGAAAGCACCAAGCAACTGGTCACCATGAGTGTGGCCAATGCAGTGATGGCGCTCGATATGACAGATGAGCGGATCTTGATGTTCCGCAATGCGGGCAACGATGCCCTGAATGTGGTCTACCGCCGCAATGACGGCAACATCGGATGGATCGACGCTGGCGGCGTCAAATCCTGACGGGGTAGGCCCGAATTGAAACAAGGGCTTGGGGCCGCCACGGACGAAGGGTTCGCGGCGCTCACCGCCTTTCACGAAGCCATCAACATGGCCCGGCCAACGGGCTTGAAACGAGGAATGTGACATGGCGCTTGCTGATTTGATTGCGCAGAACTCGGTTCTGCCCGCGCTCAAGGCAAATTCCAAGAAACAGCTCCTGCAGGAGCTTTCGGCCAAGGCCTCGGAGATCACCGGACTCGCTGAACGCGAAGTGTTCGATGTGATCCTGCAGCGCGAGCGGCTCGGCTCGACCGGCGTGGGCAATGGCATTGCGATTCCGCACGGCAAACTGCCGACGCTTGAGCGCATTGTCGGTGTGTTCGCGCGGCTCGACCAGCCGGTCGATTTCGAGGCGCTGGACGATGAACCCGTCGATCTGGTGTTTTTGCTGCTGGCGCCGGAAGGCGCGGGCGCCGATCACCTCAAGGCGCTGTCGCGGATCGCCCGCGTGATGCGCGACAGTGACATGGTCGCCAAGCTGCGCGCCACCGACAATGCCGCCTCACTCTATGCCTTCCTTGCCGAAGAACCGGCATCCAACGCCGCCTGAGCTTCAGGCGTTTCAAGGCCCCCGCCGCAATAGCCAGACCGCAGCCGGTCCGGTGCAAGCCTGACCGGCTGAAAGTGTCTGTCTCCTGGCGTGCAACGCCATGTGCGGGATCTTGACGCACCCCATGCAATGCAGGGCGCTTTAGCACCGAATGCAGCCGTTCAGTTCGAACTGCCGGCTTTCAAGTGTGCTGCTTTAATGCAGGCAGACGGTTTTCAACTCGTCTTCGGCGGCGCGGTAGAAGGTGCTTGAGCGGTTATCGGTCAAAAGAATTGGCGTACCGTCGGCGCCGAACAGGGCCCACAATTCCAGGCCCGGATCGAGTTCCGGCGCCTCGGGGAAACGGGCACTCACATCTTCCGAACGCATCTTGCGGATATAGCCGACCTTGCCGGCGCCGAGCAGCGCAAGATCATGGGCGGACAATTGGGTTTTTCCCGATTTGGCAATCATGTCGATTTCCTCCGGTTGGTGGCAGGAAACATCCTGTTGGGTCGAACCGTGTTTTTCAGTCTCGAACCGAAATGTTAATTTTTCGCACCATGCGCTCGGGTTCCGGGCGGATCAGATCCACCGACAACAAACCGTTCTTGAGCTCGGCACTGATCACCTGCATGCCGTCGGCCAGTACGAACATGCGCTGGAACTGGCGTGCGGCGATGCCCCGGTGCAGATAATCCCGCCCGTCGGTCTCAGCCTGGCGGCCGCGGATGACGAGCTGGTTTTCTTCCGTGGTGACATCGAGGTCGTCTTCACAAAACCCGGCAACCGCCAGGGTAATGCGCAGCCGTTCGGCATTCTTGCCGTCGTCTGACGCACGAATCCGTTCGATATTGTAGGGCGGGTAGCCTTCCGAACCCTTGGCGATGCGCTCCAGGGTCTTTTCCATGGTGTCAAAGCCCAACAGCAACGGGCTTGAAAAAGGCGTCATGCGTGTCATGGCTTGTCCTCGTTCTCAAGCGACAGGCGCCGGACCCGCGATCGGCATCCGGCATGACCACAATATGGGAACTTGAAAGCGGCAGCGCAAGAACCCTGCCGATGGCCTTGCCGGATGGCCGGCTGCCGGAGTGCGGGCGATTTCATCCGCCGGTGAACCGCTCTAAGTTGCCGCAAACGAATCGCCAGTTGAAGGGAAGCAGCCATGCCGCCGCGCAAGATCATCATTGACACCGACCCCGGCCAGGATGACGCGGCCGCGATCATGCTGGCGCTGGCCAGCCCGGAGCTCGAGGTGATCGGGATCACGGCAGTGGCGGGCAACGTACCGCTTGAGCTGACCGCACGCAACGCCCGCATCGTCGCCGAGATCTGCGGCCGCACTGACATCAGGATATTCGCCGGAGCGGATGCGCCGCTCGAGCGCAAACTGGTGACGGCGGAACATGTGCATGGCAAAACCGGGCTTGATGGCGTGACGCTGTTCGAGCCGGTGCGTCCGCTGGAAACCGGCCATGCGGTCGACTTCATAATCGAGATGCTGCGCCGGGAGCCGGAAAACTCGGTGACGCTGTGTCCGCTGGGCCCGCTCACCAACATCGCCATGGCGCTTGAGCGAGCGCCGGACATCGCCGCCCGGATCGAGCAGATCGTCTTGATGGGCGGTGGTTACTTCGAAGGCGGCAACATCACTCCGGCTGCCGAGTTCAACATCTATGTCGACCCGGAGGCCGCGGCACTCGTGTTTGGCTGCGGTACGCCGATCACCATGATGCCGCTGGATGTCACCCACAAGGTGCTGACCACCCGGGCACGGGTCGAGCGGCTCAGGGCCAATGGCAACCGCGCCTCTGTGGAAATGGCCAATATGCTCGAATTCTACGAGCGGTTCGATGAGGAGAAATACGGCACCGATGGCGGCCCGCTGCACGACCCCACGGTGATCGCCTGGTTGCTTGATCCGGAGATGTTTACAGGCCGGGAATGCAATGTCGAGATCGAGACCAAGTCAGATCTCACCCTTGGCGCCACGGTGGTCGACTGGTGGCGGGTTACCGAGCGTACGCCCAATGCCTTCGTCGCCGGCGGCGTCGATGCCGAGCGCTTTTTCGATCTTTTCATTGACCGGGTCGGACGGCTTTAAAGCCGCGCCTCGACATCCGCCGCAACCGGGATGGAGGGCTGTGCGCCGGGCGTCAGGCAGGCAAGCGCCCCGGCGACGGCCGCCCGGCGGATCGCGTCGTCGAACGACAATCCGGCATCGAGGCCATGCGCCAGATAGCCGCAAAACGTGTCACCCGCGCCGACCGTATCGACCGGCGTGATTTTCAGCGACGGCACATGGCCGATCGCGCCGTCGCGGGCATAAAGAACACCCGCAGCGCCCAAGGTGACGATCAGGCACTGCCCGGTGCTGGCATGAAGCGCTTCGAGTTCGCTTCTAACCGCCTCCAGTGTTTCGGCCGGGCGGCCGGACAACCGCGCGAACTCGGTCTCATTGGCGATCACGATGTCGGCCATTGGCGCGAGGTGCTCCACCGAATCGGTCAGCGGTGCGATGTTGATAAGGCTGGTGACGCCGGCCTCGCGCGCCGCCGTCAGCGCTGCGCGCACCGCCGCTTCCGGGATTTCCATCTGCAGCAGCACCAGATCGCCGGGAGAGGCATCCGCGATCGCCGCTCGAGCATCGTCAGCCGTAACCTGGCCGTTGGCGCCGGGAATGATGGCGATCATGTTCTCGCCGTCGCCGCCCACCAGAATCAGCGCCGTGCCGGTCGGTCCGTCAATCTGCCTGATCCGGCTCAGATCGGCGCCGGCCTCCGTGAGCAGCGCCAGCGCCTGCCCGGCAAACGCGTCATCGCCCACCGCCCCGGCCATATTCACCTGCGCACCGGCGCGGCGCGCGGCAAGCGCTTGATTGGCGCCCTTGCCGCCGGGTGCCGTGGCGAAATCGGATCCGGTTACGGTTTCGCCCGGTTCGGGAAGCCGCGTGGTGCTGGCGATCAGATCCATATTGACCGAGCCGATAACCGTGATCATGAGCAACGCCCCCGTTTGGTGCCTGTATCCCTTGCGGCCGCCGGGGCCGTTTCAAATCCTGTGTGTCACACAAGCGGGCTTGAGAAAAGCGCCTCACTCCTCATCATCGACAACCCGCAGCTTGAGTGCACCGGAGCGCGGTTCGAAGGCGGGCGCTGCGTCCGTCGAGGCCTCGGATTCCGGCTCCACCTTGCGGGGTGTCTCCGTGGTTGCGCTGCGCTCCGCCGCCTCGGACAACTGGGCAAACTCCAGCGCCTCGATCCTGGCGCCGCGCTTGGTCAGTTTCTCTGACGAGGTGAGGATCAGGTCGACATCCTTTTGCGCCATGGAAAAATGCGCCTGCAGCTTGCGGGTGCGGTCATCGAGCCTTGATAGGTCTTCCATCAGCCGCGCCACCTCGCCCTGGATCAGATGCGCCTGTTCGCGCATCCGCGCATCCTTCAGGATCGCCTGGATCACCTGGATTGACAGCATCAGAAGCGATGGCGAGACGATCACCACCCGCGCGCGATGCGCCTTCTGCACAATGGTTTCGAACTTTTCGTGGATCTCCGCGAAGATCGATTCCGACGGCACGAACAAAAACGCCGTGTCCTGGGTCTCGCCCGGGATCAGGTACTTGTCCGACACATCCCGGATATGCACGTCCATGTCGCGGCGGAACCGCTGTTGCGCGCTCTGGTGTTGAGCCGCCTGATCCTGCGTGGCGGCGTCGCGCATGGCGTTCCAGGCCTCAAGCGGAAATTTGGCGTCAATCACCAGATCCGGCGCATCATTGGGCATCGACACAGTGCAGTCCGGCCGGGTGCCGTTCGACAGCGTCGGCTGAAAGCTGAACGCGCCCATCGGCAGCCCGTCCTTGATGATCGTCTCCATCCGCGACTGGCCGAACGCGCCGCGGGTCTGCTTGTCCGAGAGGATCGCCTGCAGCCCGACCACGTCGCGGGCGAGCGACTGGATGTTGGCCTGCGCCGTGTCGATCACCGCCAGCCGCTCCTGCAACTTGGTCAGATTCTCATGGGTGGCGCGGGTCTGGTCATTGAGCGTCGATCCCAGCCGCTGGGTCATGCCGTCAAGCCGCTGCCCGATTGCCTGGTTGAGTTCCGCCTGACGTGCGCCGAACAACTCGGCCATGGTGCCCATCCGGCCCTGCATCTCCGATTGCGCCTTGGCGATCTCCGCAAGCCGCGCCTCGGCCTGTGCCGATCTGTCCGCGACCAGGGCCTCGGCCCGCATCCGCGCCCGCTTCGCCCGGCCGAGCGCCAGCATCAGCCAGAGCAGCAGTGCTGCAACCGCCAACCCCAGACCAAGGGCCGTCTGACCCAGCGTGATCATCTGGCCGTTGAGCTCGAACAGCGGCGTCATCAGGGGCTTGGCAGCAGGATCCATGACCAAGCTATAGGTGATTCTGCGCTTCCTGTCAGATCAAAACAGGAACATGGCCGGATCGGCGCGCCCGCCAGCGCCAATCTGTGCGATTGACGCGGCCGCTGCCAGTGATTATTTGACCAGCCATGACCATCAAGCCGCTCGTCCTCCTGCCCGATCCAATTCTGCGCCAGCAAAGCCAGCCGGTGGAGCGCTTTGACGCGGAACTCGACCGCTTTGTCGAGGACATGCTCGAGACCATGTATGACGCGCCGGGCATCGGCCTTGCAGCGATTCAGGTCGGGGAGCCGCGGCGATTGCTGGTTATCGACATTGCCGGCAAGGACGAAGAGAAAAACCCGCAGGTCTTCATCAATCCCGAAATCGTCGCCACCGGCGACGGCGTCAGCGTCTATGAAGAAGGCTGTCTGTCGATTCCGGATTACTATGCCGATGTCGAGCGGCCCGACACCATCACCGTCAGGCATCTGGGCCGCGATGGCAAGGAACACACCACCGAGGCCGACGGGCTGCTTGCCACCTGCCTGCAGCACGAGATCGATCATTTGAATGGCGTGTTGTTCATCGATCACATCTCCAAGCTCAAGCGCGATATGGTGGTGCGCAAATTCACCAAGCTCGCCCGCCAGCGCGTAACGGCGTAATCTTTCTTTTCGGCTGAAGGCCCTCATTGTGAGCGGCACGGACAATATCGAGGAAGTCCCGTTGCGCATCATCTTCATGGGAACCCCGGCCTACGCCGTTCCGACGCTTGAAGCGCTGCATGCGGCCGGGCACGAGATCGTGGCCGTCTATTCGCAGCCGCCGCGGCCCGCCGGCCGGCGTGGCCTCGAACTCCGGCCGTCGCCGGTGCATGAGGCGGCCGATGCCCTGGGGGTCTCCGTCTTCACGCCCAAGAGTCTGAAATCCGATGAGGAGCAGCAGGCCTTTCGAAGGCTCGACGCCGACGTGGCGGTGGTGGTCGCCTACGGGCTGCTGCTGCCCGCGCCGATCCTCGATGCGCCGAGTCTCGGCGCCTGGAACGGACATGCCTCGCTACTGCCCCGCTGGCGTGGTGCGGCTCCCATCCAGCGGGCGATCATGGCCGGTGACAGCCAGACCGGTGTGATGATCATGAAAATGGATGAAGGGCTCGATACCGGCCCGGTGGCGCTGACCAAGACGATGGAGATTACCGGCCACGTCACCACCGGCGAGCTTCACGACCGGCTGTCCGAAATCACCGCATCGCTGATGGTTGAGGCGATGGCCCGGCTTGAACGGGGAGAGCTGCCGGTCAAACCGCAGGCTGAGACCGGCGTCACCTATGCCGCCAAGATTTCCAAGGCGGAGACCCGAGTCGATTTCGCCCTCCCGGCTGTGGCGGTGCACAATCATGTGCGGGGGCTGTCGCCGACCCCGGGCGCCTGGTTCGAGATCCGGACCGGTGATCGCACCGAGCGCGTCAAGCTTCTTGAAACCGAAATCATCGGTATGCATGATGCCAACGCGACGCCGGGCACTGTCCTGGATGACCGATTGGCTGTGGCTTGCGGCGAGGGCGCGGTGCGTCTTCTGCGTTTGCAGAAGGCGGGCGGCAAACCGCTTGCAGCGCAAGAATTCTTACGCGGGGTGTCTATACCCCTGGGTACGGTGCTGTAGTGCCGCGCTACCGTCTCGACATCGAATATGACGGTGCTGGCTATGCCGGCTGGCAGCGCCAGGACGATCACCCCTCGATCCAGCAAGCCATCGAAACTGCGATTTCGGGCTTTTGCGGCGAGACAGTCGGCGTTCGCGGCGCCGGGCGCACCGATGCCGGCGTTCATGCGCTGGGTCAGGTTGCCCATGTCGACCTTGAGCAGGTCTGGCCGGCTGACACCGTGCGCGACGCTGTCAACGCCCATCTGCAGATGGCTAAGGAACGGATTGTCATCCTCGACGCCCGTCTGGCGCCCGATGATTTCGACGCCCGCTTTTCCGCAGTCATGCGCCACTATGTCTACCGCATCGTCTGCCGCCGCGCGCCGCTGGTGATCGACAGAAACCGCGCACTCTGGTCGCCCCGCCCGCTTGATGTGGCGGCTATGCATGCGGCGGCCCAGACACTGATCGGCCGGCACGATTTCACCACCTTCCGGTCCGCCCAGTGCCAGGCCAAGTCGCCGGTGCGCTCATTGGATAAGCTGGATGTGATCGCGGGCACGGAGCCTGGAACGATCGAAATCCACGCCTCGGCGCGAAGCTTCCTGCACAACCAGATCCGATCCTTTGCCGGGACCTTGCGGCTGGTCGGCGAAGGCAAGTGGACGGCCGGCGATGTTGAGGCGGCGCTCGCCGCGCGCTCGCGAAAGGCGTGCGGACCCGTGGCGGCGCCCGAGGGGTTGTATTTCCGCAAGGTCGAGTATCCCACGGACTGATTGCGTGGTGTGAGCCGGGCTGACTTCGCCTCGGCGGTTGCCCGGGATCACTCCTTGCCTCGCCGACCACTTCAGCGCGTGCCGGCATCATATCGCGTGAAATTGCAACCGGAATTAACCGAAAAATAACCCAGACCGCTCAAATCTGGGATTGCCAGAAACTGCACAGCAACGCAGTGCGCATGAAGCCGGTCTGGGGCCTTTCGTCTGAAGGCATGTCGACGCAGTCATCTCCTGTCCGGAACATTCATGCAGATTTCGCGCAAATTGCCGCTTGCCGCTGCTTTGCTGACCATCATATCGATCGGCGCATCCAGCATTGTCAGCCTGAGCATCGGCTCCGACGCCGTGCACGGCCAGACCGCGGAGAAACTGATGGCCGTCGCCGATGGTCGCCGCAATCAGCTTGAGACCTATCTCGCCAATGTCGAGCAGGACCTTGTCTCGATCACCCAGAACACGATTTCACGGTCGGCGCTTGAGGGTTTCAAGTTCGACTGGGGCTTTATTGGCTCGGGCGCCGCCGGCGTGCTGCACAGCCGCTATATCGATCACAATCCCAATCCGGACGGCGAGAAGCAATTGCTCGATTCGGCCAATGTCGATTCCTACGACGCCACCCACAAGCGCTACCACGCCAAGTTCCGCGATATCGTGGATGCCCATGGCTATGGCGATCTGATGCTCATCGATATGAGCGGCAATGTGGTGTATTCGGTCGTCAAGGACCGGGACTTTGGCGTCAATCTGCGTTCCGATGCGTGGCGCGATACTGCACTCGCCTCCCTGTTCGAAACAGTGCTTGCAGCAGAAGATCCCGCCGCATCCGCGTTCAGCGACTACCAGCCCTACGGTCCGTCGCAGGACCGGCCAACCGCCTTCCTGGGTCGCGCCCTTCTCAACGAATTTGGCATTGTCGGCGTCGCGGTCATCAAGATGCCCGATGCCAATCTCTCCGGGATCCTGGCCAACACCACCGGCCTGGGAGACACCGGCGAGACCGTGCTGCTGAACTCGGCCGGTTATCTGCTGGTCGATTCGGCCAAGACCGAAGTCAATGATGTGCTTGCAACCCAGCTGGCGCCTGAACTGGTGGCGACGGTTCCCGATCGGGACGTGGTGTCGGCCAACTATCAAGGCTACCGGGAGATCAGCGCCGATCTGGCTTTGGCGCGCGTCGATTTCAATGGCGCCAACTGGGTGGTCGCTGCCGTGGTCGACGAGGCGGAAGCCTCGGCAGCGGTGATCTCGATGCGCAACATGATCCTGGCGATCTCGCTGGCGATGCTCGTCGCCGCGCTGGCGCTGTCGACCTGGTTCTCGCGCACGCTGACCCGCCCGATTGACCAACTGGTGGGCTCGATGCGTCGCCTGGCGGATGGCGACACCTCGATCGATTTGGCCGAAACGGGCCGCAAGGACGAGATCGGTGACATGGCGCGGTCCGTCGCGGTGTTCCGTGATGCAGCGCTTGAAAAAGCCGAGCTTGAACGCCGCGCCGACGAGGACCGCTCGCTTGTCGAATTCGAACGCCAGGAGCGCGAAGAAGCCAAGGCCGAGGACGCACGCCGCATGCAGGAGGCGGTGGACCAACTCGCCGATGGGCTGCACCGGCTCTCCGAGGGTGACCTCTCGGTCCATCTCGACACCCCGTTTCTTGCAAGCCTCGACCGGCTGCGGATCGACTTCAACACCTCGGTGGACAAGCTCAGCGCCACCCTTGGGGATGTCAGTTCCAACATCGATTCAATCAATGGCGATACGTCCGAACTCAGCGCCGCGGCCGACAATCTGGCGCGCCGCACCGAACAGCAGGCGGCATCGCTGGAAGAGACATCGGCCGCACTCGACGAGATTACCGCGACGGTCAAGAACTCGTCTGCGCGCGCCGACGACGCCTCCACCAAGGTTGGCGAGGCCAAGCAGTCCACCGACAAGTCGAGCAAGGTGGTGGCCGAAGCAGTCGACGCCATGGGCCGCATCGAAACCGCCTCGGGTGAAATCTCCAACATCATCAATGTGATCGATGAAATCGCCTTCCAGACCAATCTGCTGGCGCTCAACGCCGGTGTCGAAGCGGCGCGCGCCGGTGAGGCCGGCAAGGGCTTTGCCGTGGTCGCCCAGGAAGTGCGCGAGCTGGCTCAGCGTTCTGCAACCGCCGCCAAGGATATCAAGGATCTGATCAACAAGTCCGGTGAGGAAGTGACCACCGGTGTCGCCCTGGTGCGCCAGACAGGCGAGGCGCTGGGGCTGATCGCCAGCCATGTCAGCGACATCAACGAACAGATCAGCTCGATCGCCACCGCGGCGCGCGAACAGGCGACCGGCCTGTCGGAGATCAACACCGCCGTCAATCAGATGGACCAGGTCACCCAGCAAAATGCCGCGATGGTGGAAGAAGCCACCGCCGTCACCCACAGGCTCAACAGCGGCACTGCGGCGCTCGATGCGCTGGTGCGCCAGTTCACGCTGGTGCCGGGCGGCGCAAATGGCGCCATTGCATCTGTGCGCTCGGCTCAGTTCGCATCACCGTCCGCCGTCTCCGGCAGCAGCAGCTCCGGCCCCGCCCGGGCCTCCACTCCGCAGCCTCAGACCACGGGGTCGGCTGTGAGCGTCTCGGGTCCGGACTCGCGCCCTGTTGATTCACCCGCTCGAAACATGGTCAATTCGGTTGTCCGCGCCTTTGGCACCGGCACCGACGCCAAACCAACCACAGCGTCTGACGACGACTGGGAGGAGTTTTAATGTCTGAAACTGCCAACGCAACAGCCCAATCCGCCTATCTCGAAATCATCTCGTTCCACCTGGGCGAGCAGGTGTTTTGCGTCAACATCATGGCGGTGCGCGAAATCCGCGGCTGGGCGCCTTCGACAACCCTGCCACACACGCCCCCGCATGTGCTGGGTGTGATCAATCTGCGCGGATCGGTGATTCCGGTGATTGACATGGCGGCCCGCCTCGGCCTGTCGGCAATCGAACCGACCGAGCGCTCGGCCATCATCGTGACCAACATCGCCGGCAAGCTGGTCGGCCTGCTGGTGGAGAACGTCTCCGACATGATCACCGTCAATGCTGAGGAATTGCAGCCCGCACCGGAAGTGCTGCCGACCGCCGAGCGGGCGCTGACCAAGGCGATCATTCCCCATGACGAGCAGATGATTTGCTATCTGGATCTCGACGCGCTGTTCTCGGACGCCGACGAACTCGCCGCCTGACCGGGCTTTTCATTTCCGGGTCCGGTCTTCCGGCTTGAAGTCTTCCGGGTCCTGAACCCGGGAGACCAGGCCTCCGGAATGCGGGATTGCGACCCGGCGGTCAGCCGCCCAGCGTTGTGAATGCGAATTCCGAGATGGTCAGACCGGTCATTACCATCATGATCGTAATGAAGATGGCGGTCATCAACTCCCCTTCGAGGCAAATCCGGATTGCCCGGAAGTAGAGCCCGATCACCATCGCGTAGACCACCAGAGAAATGACGGCAAACAGCGGATCGGGCACCGGTGCAAGATAGCGCAGCGCCGCCGGGAAGAAGCCGACATAGGCCGAAAACAGTCCGAACCAGTTGTTGACCACCACCAGCCGCGAAAACATGCCCGACAGGCCGAACAATTGCGTCACCGCAAGCAGCAGGATCGGTGGAATAACCCAGGCCGCGATATCGAAACTCGTTGATATCAGGAAGAAGCCGATCACCTCGCCTGCGCTTTCGGGCCGGGTTTCGGGTGCTGCAAGCCACATGCCGGTCCACAAAAAACACTGAACCGGCCAGGCCCATGCGAAAGCCCCGAACGAGCGCCAGAACCCGTCTGGCGAGACATCGAACAGTTTCAGCCCCTCGGGCCGTTTGAGGATCAGATAAAACAGACCCGCCATCGAGCGGCCGGCTTCATGCCGGGAGGGTAGGAGACCGCGCGCCACCTTTAACCGGCTCCCGCGCTGTCGAACCAGCGCTCGACAAACAATTCGTAGATGCCGGTCAGTTCCTCAAGATCCGACAACGCCACCCGTTCATCGACCATATGCATGGTCTTGCCGACCAGGCCGAACTCAACGACCGGACAATAGTCCTTGATAAAGCGGGCATCCGATGTTCCGCCGGTGGTCGACAGCGCCGGAGTGCGTCCCGTCGCCTCGACCACGGCTGCAGACAGCGCGCTGGTCAGCGCCTCGTCGCGGGTCACGAAGGAGGGCGACGGACGGTTCGAGAACTCGACCGCGTACTCCACCTGATCACGCCCCGGCCGCAGCGTGGAGCCTTTGGCCGCCCGTTCGAGCCGTGCGGTGAGCTCCGCCGCCAATGCTTCGGCGGTCCAGATGTCGTTGAACCTGATGTTGAATTTCGCGACGGCCTGCGCCGGGATTACATTGGCTGAAGGATTGCCAGTGTCGATCGAGGTCACCTCCAGATTGGAAGGTGGAAAACGCTCATTGCCGGCGTCCAGCGGCGGATCCATCAGCGCCTGTGCAAGCGTCGCCATCCCGCGCAGCGGATTGTCGGCCAGATGCGGATAGGCGACATGGCCCTGAACACCGCGCACCGTCAGCGTTCCCGACAGCGATCCGCGGCGGCCGATCTTGATCATGTCGCCAAGCTGGTCGGGATTGGTTGGCTCGCCGACCACAGCTGCATCCCAGCGTTCGCCCTTCGCCGCCGCGTGCGCCAGAAGTTTCTCCGTGCCGTTGATGGCCGGGCCTTCTTCATCGCCGGTGATCAGCAGCGAAACCGATCCTTGCGGTGCGCCGCGCCGTTCGATCAGCCTGGCGATTGCCGAGACAAAACAGGCGATGCCGCCTTTCATGTCGACCGCGCCGCGCCCGTACATGTGACCATCGACGATTGTCGCTGAAAACGGATCCTGCAACCAGGCTTCTGCATCACCAACCGGTACTACATCGGTGTGCCCGGCAAACATCAGATGCGGCCCTTCCGCGCCGAGCCGGGAATAGAGGTTCTCCACGTCCGGTGTTCCGGTGTCCGAAAATGTCACGCGGTCATTGGCAAATCCCAATTGCGCAAGCATTTTCGAGAGCGCGTCGAGCGCACCGCAGTCCTCGGGCGTCACCGAAGGACAGCGGATCAGGGCTGCAAGGGTCTGTGCGGGATCGGTCAGCTTCATGGCATCGTGATTAGACGATTGGCCGGATGCTGTCGACCGCCAAGCGGCCACAACCGGCCGGTCGGCTGCCAGGGTTCAGGCGAGTTGTGGAACGGATCCCAATGCATGTCGCGCTCAATTGGATTCAATTGAGCGCGACATGCATTCTTTCAAAGTGTTACAGCGCCGCGCATCCGATTGGATGCGCGGCGCTGTAGGCGTCACGGCCTGACCGGCAACCGGATGTGTGTGACGCGTGTGTTCAGTTACGTTCCCGGGCATCGTTCGAGGCCGGTGCCGCAGGTCATTTCGCCGCGATCAGCACCGGCCGCGAGGTCTGACAAATTGACCGGCAGGCAAAGGAACAGGCAGCTATTTCTGACGGACCTTCTCCTCATCCTGCACGCCAATGTTCAGCACGCTGCCGCGACCCGAACCGGTTTCAATGCGCCCCCTGAGATTGTTCAGATCACGGCGCGAAGTCCCCCATCGGGCGTCGAAAAACCAAACGCCTTCCTGAAGCTCAGGATTGATCGCCGGTACCGCCATTAGCCCGGCGGTGATTTCCCCGGCTGTCGTGTCTTCAGTGAAGATGACCCAGAACTCATTCATTGTGTGTCTCCCTGTTTGCTCCAGGAGAGAATATCATAAGTTGCGTGTTGTTGCTGTAATATAGCAAAAGGTGCAGCTCGATGGCGCCAGTGGCGGACGGTGGCCCCGCAGGCTCGTAAACCGGGACATGCCTGCGAACCGCTTTGGCGGCCGGCCTTCGCGAAAAAAACACCGGCCGGCCTGGCGGGATCAGTAGCCCGACTGATCCGGCCCCGGGCCGTGGCGGTTGGGGCCTTTGTTCGACGGCCAGACCATGATCATGATCAACATCAGGAAGGATGCCGCCGGGATCACCAGCACACCCACCAGAATGCCTGGCAGTCCAGCATCATGCAGCCGTTTGATGCTCATCACGGCAATCGACCAGGCCGCCGGGAAAAACAGCAATATGATCCCCAGCCCCGCAGCCGCCATGGCGTCGCTGTCGGGGACCGCCCGGATCGCCGCTGACAGCGGGATGGCCATCACAACCATCCAGAACAGCATCGCCCACGCATAGGTGCGGCGCGACACCCTGCCCGAAACGCCGAACAGCAGCCAGCGCATGCCGGGGCGGGGACGCGCCGCCATGGGCTCAGTCTCGAAGCAGCTCGTTGATGCCGGTTTTTGACCGGGTTTGGGCATCGACGGTCTTGACGATCACCGCGCAGTACAAATTGGGTGCCGCCGCGCCGTTGCCCATTGTGCCCGAACCCGGCATTGAGCCGGCGACCACCACCGAATAGGGCGGCACTTCGCCATAGCTGATCTCGCCGGTCAGACGATTGACGATGCGGGTCGATTTGCCGATATAGACGCCCATCCCGAGCACCGAGCCTTCACGCACGATGCAGCCCTCGACCACTTCCGAGCGTGCGCCGATGAAGCAATTGTCCTCGATGATGGTCGGGCCCGCCTGCAGCGGTTCGAGAACGCCGCCGATGCCGACCCCGCCGGACAGATGCACGTTTTTGCCGATCTGGGCGCAAGAGCCGACCGTGGCCCAGCCGTCGACCATCGAACCCTCGTCCACATAGGCGCCCAGATTGACGAAGGACGGCATCAGAACCACGTTCTTGCCAATGAAGGCGCCGCGCCGGACAATGGAGCCGGGAACGGCCCGGAAGCCGCTGCGCTCGAATTCGTTGACGCTCCAGCCGTCGAATTTGGAGGGCACCTTGTCCCACCAGACCGCTTCGCCGGGCCCGCCCTTGATGATCTCCATCGGGTTGAGCCGGAACGACAGCAGCACCGCCTTCTTGAGCCATTGATTGACCGTCCAGCTCCCGTCTTCGCCGCGTTCGGCCACCCGCGCCTCGCCGCGGTCGAGCAGATTGAGCGCCTCTTCCACCGAATCGCGCACCTCGCCACGGGTCGAGGTGGAGACTTCGTCACGGTTGTCAAAAGCGGCTTCGATGGTGGTGGCGAGCGTGGCCATGTCGTGTTTCATCGTGGCGATTCCTTAAGGTTCAACGTCTAGTGTTGGCTTAACAGGGCGCAGGGAGCCGGACCGCCTCCGCCGTTGCACTTCTCCTAGGCGAGAGGGCGCGCGGGGTCAATTCCGCGGCTGTGCCAAGCGCAACAACAAGGACTTTGCATGAACGCCAAACGCTCAAATCAGGTCTGGGATCCATTGGCCGACAGCCGCGAGGACAAGCGCCGCGCCGAGGCCCAGCCCAGGACCCCGCAATCCACCTCGCCCTCTTACCGTCTGGCCTATGCCGATGAGGATTTTCTGTGTCGCGAGGAACTCAGGCCGGTGCGGTTGCAGCTCGAACTGCTCAAGCCGGAAATGATCCTTGCCGAGGCCGGCATCCGCTCGACCGTGGTGATGTTTGGCGGCGCCCGAATCCCCGAACCGGGAACCGACCCATGGGCCGCCAAGAACAAGACCCAGGCGAAGAACCTGACCGCCGCCGCGAAATATTACGAGGAAGCGCGCAATTTCGCGCGGATCTGTTCCACCCATTCGCTCGCCCTGGATGGACAGGAATATGTGGTGGTGACCGGCGGCGGCCCCGGTGTGATGGAGGCGGGCAACCGCGGCGCACACGATGTCGGTGCCGCCTCGATCGGCCTCAACGTCGTGTTGCCGCATGAACAGGCGCCCAACGCATATGTGACGCCGGAGCTGAGCCTGAACTTTCACTATTTCGCCATCCGCAAGATGCATTTTCTGCTGCGCGCCAAGGCCATCACCATTTTCCCGGGCGGCTTCGGAACACTTGACGAGTTGTTCGAGTCGCTCACGCTGATCCAGACCGGCCGCATGGAGCATGTGCCCCTGCTGCTGTTCGGATCGGAGTTCTGGCGCTCCATTGTCGATTTTGAGGCGCTGGCGGATTTCGGCACCATCTCGCCCGGTGATCTTGATCTGATCAATTTCGTTGACACCGCCGATCAGGCCTGGTCGATCATCGCCGATCACTACCGTCTCGCCGATCAGCAGTAGCCCGCCCTCGTTGGGTCCCAATCCGACAGCGTCCACCACGCGAAAAGCGGACCGGCCTATGAGGCCGGCCCGCTTCGGGTGCCGGTGGCAGCGGGATCCTAGTTTTTGCTGCCGCGGTAAAAGTCGGTGATGTCGATCTTGTTGTCGCCATTGCGGTCGAACCGCTCGAACATCTTGGCTTCCATGGCGGCGAACTCCTCGACGCTGACTTCGCCGTCATTGTCGGCGTCCAGCCGTTCCAGGCTCGGACCGCCACGGCGGCCAAATCCGCGGCCTTCACCCTTCTTCCCGTCGCGTTCAGCGCGCATCTCTTTGCGGGCTTCTTTGCGTTCTGCGCGCATTTCCTCGCGCGCCTTCTGGCGCTCGGCCTTGCGCATCTCACCGAGCATCGAAAGCTCTTCGGCGTTGAGTGTTCCGGAATTGTCGGCATCGACGCTTGTGAACATCTCGGCGCGTTGGGCGGAGATTTCCTCAAGCTCGACAGTGCCATCCTTGTTGGCGTCGAAGCGCTCCATCATGCGCTCGATGCGCGGGCCGCCGTGGCGCTTCTTGCCGTCCTGTGCGGCGACCGCTGGAACGGCAACCGAGGCGACCAGGACAGCGGCGAGGGCGGTGAGCAGGGTCTTTTTCATATCTGAGGTCCTTTAATCTTGGGGGCAATTTGTCTTGCTCACTCAAGATGAGACCGGTCACCGCGCAACACCACTTAAAGCGCTGTAATGTGGATTAAATCTTGGAAAGGTTTGCAGGCTGCCGGCCCTGTCGCGCGGCAAGTCGCTTGGAAATGTCAGCCGGTGACCGTTGCTAAAAAGTCTGCCAGATCATCCGTGACATGATGAATATGGGCACCGTCCTTGCCTTCGTGCTCCCAGACTTCGTCGAGCACGGTGTCGAGGTTTCTGGGCACGATCAGCACGGTGCGCATGCCCAACTGATGCGGGGCGACCAGATTGCGCGGCAGGTCTTCAAACATTGCTGCTTTGCGGGTGTGCACGCCGTGCTTGGCGAGAAAACGTTCATAGGTCTGGGGCGCCGGCTTTGGTTTCAGATCGGCCGCGATGATGTCGAAAATGTCGTCGAAATGATCGAGAATCCCAAGCGCCGCGGCGGTTCGCTCCGCATGCGGGGTGTCGCCATTGGTGAAAATGAACTTGCGGCCCGGCAGCGCCCGGATTGCGTCTCCAAGCTTCGGGTCCGGCTTGACCCAGGAGTAGTCGATGTCGTGCACCTTCTCCAGAAAGTCATTGGGATCGATACCGTGATGCAACATCAGCCCTTGCAGCGTGGTGCCGTGCTCGCGGTAATATTTCTTCTGGATGCCGCGCGCCGCGTCGTGGTCAAGATCCAGCAGTTCGCGCACATATTGGGTCATCTTCTTGTCGATCTGCGAGAACAGGTCAGTGTGGCGCGGGTAGAGCGTGTTGTCGAGATCGAACACCCATTCCGTGATGTGGGAGAATTCGGCGGCGGCGGGTGGTTTCATCTGGTCACCTGGATGCATTGGCGCAGGTCGCGCCGGATAGATGGGGAGCAACTGAGCGAGCGGGTTAACACATAATTTCCACTGACGCTAAACCGGATGGCAACATCCGGAAGCTAGCATGTGACCAAGAGGGTGAGCCAATCACCCGATTTTGGGGGACGAGCATGCACAGCGCTGCGGGACATATGCGCAAGAACCGAAAGATCGCCGTCATCACGGCGCTGGCGCTGATGATGTCGGTGTTGCTGACAGCGGCTTTGTCACTGGTCATTGATGGCGAACTGACGCTCAAACCGCTTGCCATTGCCGCCGTTTGCGCCGTTTTTATAGCCACTCCCATTGCCCAGTTCGTCCTAACCCAAACCGAAAAGCTCGAACAGGCTCACGCCGAGCTGATCGCGGCGCATCGGCAGCTCGCCGTGTTGTATAAAGAGCTTGAGAACGCCCATCACGCGATGGAGTTCAAGGCCCAGCATGATGCCATGACCGGGCTGGTCAACCGCGCCGCCTTCATTTCCGGCCTTGATGGCATGCGCCGAGGTTCCGATCGGGGCTTCGTGCTGATGATCGACGCCGACCGGTTCAAGCGGATCAACGACACCCACGGCCACGACACCGGCGACCGGGTGCTGGTGGCGATTGCTGATACGCTGCAAGCGGTAACCCGCAAGGGCGACATCTGCGCGCGGATAGGCGGCGAGGAGTTCGCGGTCTACCTGCCCGGCTCGAGCTACCAGGAAGCCTATGAATGCGGCGAGCGGCTGCGCAGAAACGTCGCTGGCAAGCAAGTTCGGATGTCGACCGGAGAGACAATCAGCGCCACCGTGAGCATTGGCGTAGCCCCGTTCGAGGCGGGTCAATCCGTTGACGATTTGATGCGTGCCGCCGACCGGTTGCTCTATCAGGCCAAGAGCGAAGGCCGCAACCGGACCTGCATCGCCGCCCCGGTTTTGCAGGCAGCCTGACACTCCCATCTCATCCGCGAGCGCTTCTATCTTCGTGTTGCGGTTCCTGAAGATAGCGGCCGCATTGTCAACACGTGCTCCGACCGCCTATGGATGGCGGATGATGGCTACCCGAGGCTCCTTGGGATCGGCGTCCATCATGGCGGCCGTACGGAGTTGGACATGCGCGGCTTCCGGCTGGTCAGCCTATAGCCAAGCCCGTGGGCACAACAGCGGATCGACATGGAAACCTGGGTTCTCATCACCATTGCAGCCGCGTTTTTGCAAAACATCCGCTCGGTGCTGCAAAAACATCTCAAGGGTGCGATGGGCACCACTGGCGCAACGTTCGTACGCTTCGGATTCGGATTGCCTTTCGCGCTTGGCTTCGTCGCGCTGCTTTGGGGTGGACTGGAGTACCGCCTGCCGGTTCCCAGCTTGGCATTTGCCGGTTGGGTGGTGCTTGCCGCGTTGGCCCAGATTGTGGCGCAGGCGCTGCTGATCCAGATGTTCAGCCACCGCAATTTCACCGTAGGCACTGCCTATTCGCGCACCGAACCGGCCCAGGCGGCGCTGTTCGGCCTGATCTTTCTGGGCGATCGGGCCGGCCCCGGGACGCTCCTCGCCATCGCCATCAGTCTGGTCGGCGTGGTGTTGATCTCGGTTGCCCGCTCGGCTTCGGGCGCGGCTGCGCTGCTTGGCTCTGTGTTCTCCCGCACTGCCGCTCTCGGCCTTGCATCGGGGGCCTTTTTCGGTGTCGCCGCCGTCGGTTATCGCGCCGCCTCGCTGTCTCTCGGCGGTCCCAATTTCATGATGCAGGCGGCGGTCACCCTGTTGGCGGCGATTTTCCTGCAGACCTGTGCGATGCTGATCTGGATGCGGCTGAGGGCACCGGAAGAACTCGGACGCATCCGCGCCGCCTGGAAAATCTCGGCGCTGGTGGGGCTGGTGGGCGCCACCGCTTCCTTCGGCTGGTTCATGGCCATGACCCTGCAAACCGCCGCGGCGGTCAAGGCATTGGCGCAGATCGAGATGATTTTCACCTTCGCATCCTCGGTGCTGATTTTCCGCGAACACGTCAACAGGCTTGAATTTTCTGGCTGCATCTTCATTGTAGCCGGTATTCTGGTGCTTCTGCTGGTTTAATGCGGTTGGGCGTCTGGTTTGCAAGAACCAGGCAAAGCCTAAAAAGGCTCCGGCAGACCGGTGCTGGTCTCAGATTGTCTCTCAACCCGGGTGGTCGGAACATGGTATCGCGTCAGTCGAAAGTGCCCGAACGAAAAAATCCCGCAGCCCGGTTTCGGCAGTCGCGCGCGCTGGCGCTAGGGGCGGTGCTTGTGCTTTCGGCCTGCACGAGCGCGCCTGAGGGTGTGCTTAGACCCATCGACACCCCGGCCGCCGAAGCGACCCAGCTGTCGATCATGGTCGCCACCACCCGCGCGCCCTCGGACAATCCCGGCGAGTTGTACTCCGGAGAGCGCGGCAGTCAGGTTGATTTCAACGAACTGGTGGTGTCGATCCCGCCCGATTCCGTACGCAAGGTCGGCGAAGTGCAGTGGCCCAAGAAACTGCCGCCCGACCCGGCTCGGGAGTTTGCGACATTGTCGGTCAGCCCGGTCGACTCCGTTGAGCAGGTTCGTGCCTGGTATGATCGCAACAAAGCCGCCTCGGGCCGGTTGCTGCTGTTCGTTCACGGCTTTAACAATCGCTATGAAAAGGCGGTCTACCGTTTTGCGCAGATCGCTCATGACAGCAAGACCGACGCCACTCCGGTGATGTTTACCTGGCCGTCGCGCGGATCGGTGTTCGAGTATCCCTACGACAAGGAAAGCACCAATTACTCGCGCTCGGCGCTGGAGGTGATGCTTGCCGCCGCCGTCAGGGAGGACGATATTCGCGACATCACCATCCTGGCCCACTCCATGGGCACCTGGCTGACTATCGAATCGCTGCGCCAGATGGCGATCCGCAATGGCGGCGTGCCGCCCAAGATCGCCAATGTGATCCTCGCTGCGCCGGATCTCGACATCGACGTGTTTCGCCAGCAACTGGCCGATATGGGCCCCAACCGGCCGAAATTTACCGTATTCGTCTCCCGCGATGACCGCGCGTTGACGCTGTCGCGGCGCATTTCCGGCAATGTCGACCGGCTCGGCCAGATCGACATCACGGATCCCGCCTATCGCGAGCTTCTGGAGAATGAAGGCATCACCGTGCTTGATCTCTCGGCGCTGCAGGTGGGCGACCGGCTCAACCACTCCAAATTCGCCGAAAGCCCGGAAGTGGTCAAACTGCTCGGCCAGCGCCTGATTGACGGCCAGACTGTTACCGACCAGGATTTGGGCCTCGGGGCCGAGCTTGGCACCACCGCGTTGTCCGTGTCCAACACCGTCGGCTCGGCGGCGGGCCTGGCCATCTCCGCCCCCATCGCCATCATCGATCCCGGCACGCGCTCGACACTGGATGCGCAATCCAGGAGGCTGGGCAAGCAATTGGGTAACTCGATGAGGGGTGTGGTGCCGAACCTGCCCGAAAGCACCGAGACGCTCCGTTGAGACCCTGCCAGCGGTAGATGCTGAGGCGGTCGATCAGGGTTTTGACGCGTCGCGTTCCTTAAACAGCTCGATCGCGACGTTCATGCCGTTGATGGCGGCGGGCATGCCGCCGTAAACCGACATCTGCAGGATGACTTCGAGTAGTTCGCGTTGGCTGGCGCCCGCCGCCAGGGCGTGTTCCAGGTTCACGCGCAATTGCGGCCCAGTCTGGCCGCCAAGCGCGGTCAAGGCCGCGACCGTGGCGATCTGGCGGGTTTTCAAATCGAGCCCGGGCCTTGCGTAGAGCCGGCCGTAGGCAAATTCGATGAGGGTTTCGGCAAAGTCGGGGAGCAGATCGTCGTATTTCCCGGCAAGTGCTTCCTCGAGACCGGGATTGATCTGGGCAACAATGTGGCGCCCGCGTTCAAGTGCGGTTTGGGGAGACGCCGATGCAGGTGAGGCAGTTTGCTGGTTCATCGCGCATTTCTCCTGTTGTCAGCCTGCTCGTGGCGGGCTTCAATGTCGTGATAATTGGCAATCTTGTAATCAAGCAGCGCTGCGCAGGCGTTCAGCTCTTCAATCCGCTTGAGGACCAGCGCATGCTGGGTCTCGAGCATAACGCGGCGGTTGGCTGCCGTGGCGTTGCCCTTGGCACGCATCAGCGCGTAGCGCTTCATGTCCTCAAGGCTCATCCCGGTGGCCTTGAGCGCTTTCAGGAAATCAATCCAGCGCACCGCATCGGGATCGTAGAGGCGCTGCCCGCTCTTGCGGTACGGCGGCTCGATCAGGCCGATCTTTTCGTAGTAGCGCAGCGTATCGATGCTGAGCCCGGTCAGTTCGGACAATTGGCCGATTTTCATCGCGGCGTCGCCGATCGTGCGCGGGGTGCAGTTCTTCGTGCTTCCATCATCCGGTCTCCTTCTGCCAGTCTTGGCTAAGCCTACGGGCTGGAGTGCGGTTCAGGTCAAGCGCGTTTTAAAGGTTTTTGTCAGGGAACCAGCAGGGTTCCCGCGCCGTGGGCTGTAAACAGCTCCAAAAGCACGGCATGCGGGGTTTTGCCGTTGAGAATGACCACGCCCTTGACGCCTCGTTCAATGGCTTCAATGCAGGTTTCCACCTTGGGAATCATGCCGCCCGAAATGGTGCCGTCGGCAATCAGCGCCCGCGCCTCGGCGACGGTCAATTCATCGATCAGCGACTTGTCCTTGTCGAGCACGCCGGGCACGTCGGTGAGAAACAGCAGCCGCGAGGCCTGCACGGCGCCTGCAATGGCGCCGGCGAAAGTGTCGGCGTTGATGTTGTAGGTATGGCCATCGCGGCCCGGAGCGACCGGCGCCAGAACCGGGATCATTTCCGATTTGGCTAGCAGATCGAGCAGTGTGCGATCAACCTCAACAGGTTCTCCGACAAAGCCAAGGTCGAGGATCCG
The DNA here is from genome assembly GCF_947501405.1 of uncultured Hoeflea sp. Classification (GTDB taxonomy): domain Bacteria; phylum Pseudomonadota; class Alphaproteobacteria; order Rhizobiales; family Rhizobiaceae; genus Hoeflea. The sequence continues at coordinate 96,595 of NZ_CANMVK010000002.1, forward strand.
CTCAATCGAGGAATCGGGGTCTGTGACGGTCTTGTGCGCCTTTTCGGCGTAGACCATGTTGCCGTCCTTGCCGCACAGTCCGATGGCCCACTCGCCCTCGGCGTTGATCAGCGCGACGATCTCCTTGTTGATCGATCCTGCCAGAACCATTTCGACGATTTCCACCGTCTTGGCGTCGGTGACCCGAAGCCCGCCCTCGAAACGCGATTCGATCCCCATCTTGGAAAGCATTGCAGCGATCTGCGGACCGCCGCCATGCACCACAATCGGGTTGACGCCCGACTGTTTGAGCAGCGCTATGTCCTGCGCGAACGCCTTTCCGAGCGCCGCATCACCCATGGCGTGGCCGCCATATTTGACCACCACGGTCTTGTTCTCGTAGCGCTGCATATAGGGCAGCGCCTCGGCCAGCAGGCGGGCTTGTGTCGCGGCGGTTTCGCTGGTGGTGTCTGACATTGGCGTGGCGTCCCGGTTCGGCGATGGCCCAAGAGAAGAAGGTCCGGCGCTGTTTAGCGGCAATCACGCCATTCTTCAATCTCGGGGTTCCGCGCGCCTTGATGAAAAGGCAGCAGTCCGCCGATTCCGATCCTGTAGCCCGGTTTCATGTATCCTTCGAAAGGCATCGGACAGTGGCCTCGGATGACCCGTGTCTCACGGGCATGTGAGATCATGTGCATGGCATTTCCCGCGGCCGCGCCGTAGGGTTTGATCAACCCAAGGAGCCAACCGATGATCAAGACGTCCGATTTCACCCGCCGGGGATTGCTTGCCGCCGGTGTCGCCGGGCTGGCGCTGTCGCTGGCCGGCCGCAAATCGCCGGCCGTGGCATCCGAAGGCGCGTTCGAATTCATCCTGAGCGAGGCCGAGTGGCGCGAACGGCTGACGCCCAAGCAGTTCCGGATCCTGCGGGAAGAAGACACCGAGCGGCCGTTCACCAGCGCGCTCAACAACGAAAAGCGCAAGGGCATGTATCACTGTGCCGGCTGCGATCTTCCGGTCTATTCCTCGGAAACGAAATATGACAGCGGCACCGGCTGGCCCAGTTTCTGGGAGGCGGAAGCCGACGCGGTGAGCACCAAGCCCGATCCGACGCTGTTCGGCGTCTACACTGAAGTTCATTGCAGGCGCTGCGGCGGGCATTTCGGTCATATTTTCGACGATGGTCCGCCGCCCACCGGCAAGCGCCACTGCATCAACGGATTTGCGCTGAGCTTCAAGCCGGCCTCAGCCCAGAACACCTGAAGTTCCTGATGATCAGACCGTGACCGCCAGCGCGATGGCGGTGCGAAGCTCGTCGATTCCCTCGACCCGCTCCGAGGAGGTGGCGACCACCTCCGGATAGGCCGCGGGGTGACGCTTGAGCGTGGCCAGCGTGTCACTGATCAGCCGCGGCACGCCCGCGGCCTTGATCTTGTCGGTCTTGGTCAGCACCACCTGGTAGGACATCGCCGCCTTGTCGAGAAGGTCCATAACCTCCTCGTCGTTCTTCTTGACGCCATGTCGGGCATCGATCAGCAGGTAGACGCGTTTGAGAGTTGAGCGGCCGCGCATGTAGTCGAAGACCAGTCTGGTCCACTGATCAACCTGCTCCTTGGGCGCCTTGGCGTAGCCGTAGCCGGGCATGTCGACCAGCGCCACCGGCGGCAGGTCATCCTCGGCGCCGGAGTATCCGCCCGGAACGAAATAGTTGAGTTCCTGGGTGCGGCCCGGCGTGTTGGAGGTCCGCGCCAATCCCTTGACGCCGGCCAGCGCGTTGATCAGCGACGATTTGCCGACATTCGAGCGCCCGGCAAAGGCGATCTCAGGCGGCCCTTCCGGCGGCAGGAACTTGAGTGAGGGCACGCCGCGGATAAACACCCACGGCCGGGCAAAAAGCTTTGCCGAGAGCGACAGGGCCGCTTGCATCGCCGGGTCTGCGGACAGTTTGGTCATCGCTCCGGCTCCAGCAATGCGTGGTTCAGGTTTGTTTGTTCTTGGGCTTGAACAGCGCCATGAGATTGTCCCACAGCTCGATCTTGGCGCCTTGCCGCTTCATGATGAAACCCTGCTGAATGATCGACAGCGTGTTGTTCCAGGCCCAGTAGATCACCAGACCGGCCGGGAAGGTGGCCAGCATGAAGGTGAACACCACCGGCATCCAGGTGAAGATCATTGCCTGGGTCGGATCCGGCGGCGTCGGGTTCATGCGCATCTGCAGGAACATGGTAATGCCCATGATCAACGGCCAGACACCGATCAACAGGAAGGTCGGCACGTCATAGGGCAGCAATCCGAACAGGTTGAACATCGAAGTGGGATCGGGCGCCGACAGGTCCTGAATCCATCCGAAGAACGGCGCGTGGCGCATTTCGATGGTGACGTAAAGCACCTTGTAGAGCGCGAAGAACACCGGGATCTGCAAAAGCACCGGCCAGCAGCCGGCCACCGGATTGATCTTCTCTTTCTTGTAAAGCTCCATCATGCCCTGCTGCAGCGCCATGCGGTCGTCGCCATGCTTGGCTTTCAGCTCTTCAAGCTTGGGCTGCACCTTCTTCATGTTGGCCATAGAGACATAGGACTTGTTGGCCAGCGGGAAGAAGATCAGCTTCACCACAACGGTGGTCACCAGGATGGCCACGCCGAAATTGCCGAACACCTGAAACAGGAAGTCGATCAGCCAGAACATCGGCTTGGTGATGAAATAGAACCAGCCCCAGTCGATCATCAGATCGAAGTTGAGAACGTTGAACTGGGTCTCGTAGCCTTCAATGATCGGCACTTCCTTGGCGCCGGCGAACACCAGAGTGGTGGCGCTGACGCTCGCACCTGACGCGATCGCCTGGGCGTCGGTCTTGAAATCGGCCTGGTAGCGGGCGCGCCCGTCGGTGAAATGCGCAAAGCGGGTGTCAAAGCCCGCGCCTTGCGGCGGCACCAGCGCGGCCGCCCAGTATTTGTCGGTGATCCCCATCCAGCCGGCGGTGGCCTTTGGCTGGGCGATGATCGGCGTATCCTCGACGTCGGAATAGTCGATTTCTTGCAGGCCCTCTTCGCCAATCACGCCGATCAGGCCCTCATGCAGAACGTAGATGCCGGCCGTCTCGGGGCGGAAGAAGCGCGTCACCCGGCCATAGCCCGCCACCGAGGCGGTGCTGGCCGAGCTGTTGGCAATCGTATCCTCGAAGCTGAAGAGATAGTGCTCGTCGACCGAAATCACCCGGGTGAACACCAGGCCCTGACCATTGTCATAGCTCAGCGTCACCGGTGAAGACGGCGTCAGCGTCTGGCCCGATGTGGCGGTCCACACAGTGTCCGGTCCCGGCGCGGGCCCGGATTGGGCGTCGGCGATGAAACCGACCTCTGCAAAATAGCCATCGGCCTGTGCGGCCGGATTAAACAGGCGGATATTGGGGCTCTCGGGATCGACTTCCTCGCGATACTCCTTGAGCAGCAGATCGTCGATGCGTGCGCCGGAAAGATTGATGGAGCCGCTGAGCGACGGGGTTTCGATGGCGATCCGCTCCGACTGCGCCAGCACATCCTCGCGGGCCACCGTGGTCTGCGGCGCGGTTACACCGGGAAGGGCGGTCTCGCCGCCGGGGGCCGCGCCTTCGACCAAGCCGGGAGTGACCGCAACGTCACCTGTTGCGCCCGATTGCTCGGATTGCTGGGCCTGCAAGGCCTGAGCGGCTTCGCGTTCGCGTTCGATTTTCGGAGAGACATAGAGAAATTGCCAGGCGATCAGCACAAGCACCGACAAGAGAATTGCGACGAAATAATTGCGGTTGTTTTCCATCACTCATTCCTGATGGCCGGGCTCGATGCGCCTGGCGTTATGGTGTTGTTCCGCGCGCCCGCGGAGTTTTCCTGACGCGTGCGTCCCGACATTGTTCGCTCGGGATTGCCGGCGATCCGTTTTTCGAGCGCATCCACCAGCTTGCCGAAGGGCGCGCCGAGCGTATCGCGGCGCGCGACAATCACATAGTCATGTCCGGGCTTGAATGGAACCCCGGCCATCTGACGCACGGCGGCCTTGAGGCGGCGGCGCATGCGGTTGCGCTCCACCGCATTGCCCTGCTTGCGCGTCACGGTAAAACCCAATCTCGGGGCTTCACCGGGCAGGCCCCGGTCCAGGGTTTCGAGCAGAAAATAGGCGCCGCGAGCGCGGCTGCCCTTCTGCACGGCAAGAAATTCCGGCCGGCTTTTTAGCCGCCCGGGTCTTCTGGTTTGAGCGTTGTCCGCCACGCGATCGTCTTTCTTCGCGGGCCGTCGCCGGCAATCAGGCCGACAGACGATTGCGCCCGCGGGCGCGGCGAGCCTGGATGACCTTGCGGCCGCCCTTGGTAGCCATGCGTGCACGGAAGCCGTGACGCCGCTTGCGAACAAGCTTGGAGGGTTGGTAAGTACGCTTTGGCATTTATTTTAACACCGCGGTGTGCGGCCCTTCTTGGAACGTATGCGTTTGGATGTTCGGTCCGCAGAAAAACGCTCCCGGAAGCCGGAAGCTCCCACGGACGAGCGGTGTATGAGCCGATCCGGCCCAAAAGTCAATGATCGGGTGAGCCCTTAGGGCACCCCTTGGGCCTGGCCTTGAAACTCGATCCTGGAGCCTCACCCGGGAGCCGGCCCAAGAGCCTGGCAAACGAGCCGACGAGACCGCCAAATGCCGGTCACTTCCGTTCACAAGCCGGTGACACCCGCGCCGCGCGGCTTGATTCGGCCCAAGGGCTGCGTCAAGTCCTTGCCCAGCGATCATCAGCAGGAAAGACCCCCAACGCCATGAACATAGACCGCCGCACCGCTCTCGTGGGATTTGCCAGCCTTGGCGCCGCTTCCCTCCTCGCGCCACTTCCCGCCTCCGCGGCATTGACTGCCTATCGCCCCAAAGGCAGCGGCGCGGTCGATCATTCGGCCTATGACGCGCTGCTCAGGGCCCATGTGAAGCCTGACGGCCAGGCCTACAACCGGGTTGATTACCGCGGCGTCAAATCCAATCTCGGCGCGCTCAGGGCCTACCTTGCGGCACTTCAGGCAGTCGATCCGGTGTCGCTGTCGCGTGATGAGGCCCATGCCTACTGGATCAACCTCTACAACGCCAAGACGCTTGAAGTGGTGGCCGACGCCTTCCCTGTGACCTCGATCAAGAAGATCAATCTGGGCGGTTCGTTTCTGTTTGGCTCCGGTCCCTGGAAAGCCAAGCTGATGACCGTCAACGGCAAAGAGCTGTCGCTTGATGATGTCGAGCACGAGATTGTCCGCGCCCTCTTCAAAGACCCGATGTCCCATTACGGGCTCAACTGCGCTTCTTACTCCTGCCCCAATCTGGCGACCCGCGCCTATACCGGCGGCAACATCAACGGTCTGTTGCGTCAGACCGGCATCGATTATGTCAATCACCCGCGCGGCGTGGCGGTCAGCAATGGCAGCATCACCGCCTCCAAGATCTACTCCTGGTACGCCGGTGATTTCGGCGGAAAATCAAAATTGAAAGACCATTGGGCCGGACTGGCGTCGCCGGAAAAGGCCGCCGGGATCGCCGCCGCGCGGATTTCAGGCTATGAGTATGACTGGAGCATCAATTCGATCTGAAGCTGATGACGCACGCCTCACGCCGGTGTGAGTTCGCAAGCACCGCGCCTCACGCGAGTTTGGGATTTAGCGAGGGATCGTCATTGGCGTTTGGAAGCATGAGTGTCTACCCAATATCCAACACCGGACCGCGGGGCCAATTTCCCCGGTTGGATAGCGGAGACACCACATGACCACGCAATTCCCAACAAGCCAATTGGACACTGCAATGGCCAGCAATCAAGACGCTCCGCAACCTCACGTCGAGCATGCCGATGCGGAACAGGCACCGGCAAAACCCGCGTGGCGGAAATTCCTGCCCCTGGGCGTGGTTGTTGCGGGTCTGGCTGCCGGTTACGCCGCCGGACTACAGGATTACCTGTCGTTGACGGCCCTGGCTGAACAGCGCGATACGCTCAAGGCCTTCGTCGCCGAGAACAGTGTTGGCTCGGCAATCGGCTTCGTCGTCATCTATGCCCTGGCGGTGGCGTTTTCCTTTCCCGCAGCTTCCATTCTCACCATCTTTGCTGGCTTCCTGTTCGGCTGGCTGCTTGGCGGGGCGTTGACCGCCGTTGCCGCCACCACCGGCGCGGCGGCAATCTTCCTGGCTGCCAAATCGGCCTTTGGCGACGTGCTGCGCAAGCGCGCTGGCCCGTTTGCCGCCAAGCTCGCCGATGGCTTTGCCCGCGATGCGTTCGGATATCTGTTCGTGCTGCGGTTGGCGCCGGTGTTTCCGTTCTTCATCATGAATGTCGCACCGGCCTTTTTTGACATCAAACTGCGCACCTATGTGGCGGCTACGTTCCTGGGCATCCTGCCGGGCACCTTCGCCTATGCATGGCTCGGGCAGGGGCTGGACAGCGTCATTGTCTCGGCTGCTGCTGCCGGGCGCGAGGTGTCGGTCGGCGATCTGGTGACACCGGAAATCACCTTCGCCTTTGCAGGCCTTGCAATCGTTGCCGCGATTCCCACCATTGTCGGCAAGATTCGCGGCCGATCCCGCAAAGCCTGAGCGGCGCGACGATCCGTGCCACTCCCATCGCCGGCCGCCTTATGGCGGCTCGACCAGACCTTCGCGTTCATCTTCGAAAGACATCATCATGACCAGCCGATTGACACCTGACATCTGCGTTATTGGCGGCGGATCCGGCGGCCTCTCGGTTGCGGCCGCCGCAGCCGCCTTCGGGGTTGATGTCGTCCTCATCGAAAAAGGCAAGATGGGCGGCGATTGCCTGAACTACGGTTGCGTGCCTTCCAAGGCGATGATCGCCGCGGGCAAACACGCTCACGCCATCGTCGAAGCGCCGAATTATGGCGTCACGGCCGGCGAGGTCAAAGTCGATTTCCGCAAGGTGCATAATCACATCCACTCGGTGATCGGCGCCATCGCCCCCAATGATTCGGTCGAACGGTTCCGCGCCATGGGCGTCGATGTAATCGAGGCCGAAGCGTCGTTTACGGACAGCAACACGGTGATGGCCGGCGACACTGAAATCCGCGCGCGGCGTTACGTGGTCGCCACCGGCTCGTCGGCCTTCGTGCCGCCGATCCCGGGCCTTGATACCGTCGACTACCTGACCAATGAGACCTTGTTCGAACGCACCCGCGCGCCCAAGCATCTCATCATCATTGGCGGCGGCCCGATCGGCATGGAAATGGCCCAGGCGCACCGCAGGCTGGGCGCCGAGGTCACGGTGGTCGAAGGTCTCAAGGCGCTCGGCAAGGACGACCCGGAACTGGCCGCGATCGTGCTCGACAACATCCGCGCCGAAGGCGTGTCGATCCTCGAGGGCTCCAAGGTCACCTCGGTGGAAAAACGCGGCAAGACCGGCGTCCGCGTCAATTACGAGAGCGACAATGCATCCGGCCACGTCGACGGCACCGATGTGCTGGTTGCCGTTGGCCGCCTCGCCAATGTCGAAGGTCTCGGTCTGGACAAGGCCGGCATCGATCATGACCGCCGCGGCATCAAGGTCGGCGCCAATCTGAGAACCTCGAATTCCAGGGTCTACGCCATCGGTGATGTCGCCGGCGGGCTGCAGTTCACCCATGTCGCGGGCTACCATGCGGGTCTGGTGGTGCAGCAGATCCTGTTCCGCGCCCCTGCAAAGGAAAACCGCGACATCATTCCCTGGGCCACCTATACCGATCCGGAGCTTGCCCATGTCGGGCTCACCGAAGAAGAGGCAGCCAAGCGCCATGGCGGCCGGATATCGGTTTTGCGCTGGCCTTATGCCGAGAACGATCGCGCCCAGGCCGAGCGCAAGACCCAAGGGCTGATCAAGATGGTGGTCGACCGCAAGGCGCGGATCCTGGGCGTCTCGATTGCCGGCGCCGGTGCGGGTGAAATGATCAACATGTGGGCGCTGGCGGTCACCAACGGTCTCAAGCTCAAGGATGTACGCGGATATGTGCCGCCCTATCCGACAATGGCCGAGATTGGAAAACGCGCCGCGATCTCCTATTATTCGCCGATGACACGCAAGCCGTTCGTGCGCTGGCTTGTCGGCTTCTTGAGACGGTTCGGCTGACGCCGGACAACAAAGGGCAAATCATGGCCGATCCGGAAACGCAGATCGAGGCTCCCGCGGCCCCGCCCCGGACAGCCAGCCTGTCTTCCAAACTGCTGTGGCTGACCATCCTTTTCGTGATGATCGCCGAGGTGCTGATCTTCGTCCCCTCGGTGGCCAATACCCGGATCCGCTGGCTGGAGGATCGGCTCAACACCGCCGCCGCCGCCGCCGTGGTGATCGAGGGCATCAACGATATGGCGCTGCCGCGGGTCATCCAGAACGACACGCTGATGGCCACCGGCACCAAGGCCATCGCGCTGCGCAAGGACGGTATGTTCCGGATGATCGCCTCCGTCGACGATCTGCCGGTGGTCACCCATCAATACAATCTTGCAGGCGTTTCGCCCTTGCAGGCGATCATTGATGCCTTTGATACCATCCTGTTCGGTGGCGACCGGATCATCCGGGTGTACGGGCCGGTCGGTGACGACCCCGACATGACCATCGATCTGGTGCTGGAGGACCAGCCGCTGCGCCATGCCATGCTGATCTATGGCCGCAACGTGTTTTTCCTGTCGGTGCTGATTTCGATCATCACTGCCGGGCTGGTGTTTTTCGCCATCAACCGCATCATGATCCGGCCGGTCAAACGGATGACCGACAACATGCAGGTTTTCTCCGAGGATCCTGAAAACCCGGGTCGCATCATCGTGCCGCGCCCGGTCGGCGATGAGCTCGGCGCCGCCGAGGGGCACCTGGCCGCCATGCAGACGCGGCTGCAACAGACGCTCAAGGAACAGCGTCATCTCGCCGACCTCGGCCTCGCGGTCTCCAAGATCAATCACGATATGCGCAACATCCTGACGTCCGCGCAATTGATGTCGGACCGGCTATCCATGGTCGACGATCCGCTGGTCAAGCGCTTTGCACCCAAATTGCTGCGCACCATCGATCGCGCGGTGGGCTATTCGGGTGAGGTGCTCGCCTATGGCAAGGCGCGTGAGGCGCAGCCGCGGCGCCGCTTCATCAATCTCGCAGCCCTTGCCGAAGAAGTCCGCGACATCGTCGCCGAAGAGTCCGACCAGTCCGACCCCGGCATCGAGATTGTTTTGGATGTGAATGCCGATCTTGAGGTCGAGGCCGACAGCGAACAGATGTTCCGGGTAATCTACAATCTGACGCGCAACGCGGTACAGGCTTTCTCCGCAGATCCGGCCGATGATGCCGCGCTGGTCCGCCGCATCACGCTCGCCGCCCGGCGCTCGGGCTCGGTGGTCGAGATCCGCGTCGCCGACACCGGCCCCGGCCTTCCAGCCAAGGCGCGCGAAAACCTGTTCAAGCCGTTCCGCGGCTCCGCCCGCTCCGGCGGCACCGGGCTCGGCCTGGCAATTGCGCGCGAATTGGTGCTGGCCCATGGCGGCTCGATCGCGCTCGATGAAACCGTCACCCAGGGCACGGCTTTCGTCATCGAACTGCCTGACCAGCCGGTCCCGCTGGAGACGTTCCGCGCCCGCGCCTGAAGCAGCGCCCCGCGTCCTGCCCAATCTTGCCTGCGCTTCGCCATAGTGTGCCCGGCCCGCGCGCTACGCCGGAGCCTTCACCGACTTGCCTATTTCGCCGTCTGTCGCTCCCGGACATCGGGCCGCATGAGCAGTGCGGCAAACCCTTCGGATCATTGCCTGTCCGCCATTGATCAAAGGGATCGTTTTGGACGCGCCTTGCATGTCACACCGCAATTTCGCCCGGCGTGCTTTTTTCGCCAAATCCGCTTGCAATCCCCCGCGGTCCGTTTTAGGAGAACGCCTCGCAAGCGATTGCCGCTTGCCCTGCGCGCCCGTAGCTCAGCTGGATAGAGCACCAGACTACGAATCTGGGGGTCAGAGGTTCGAATCCTTTCGGGCGCGCCACTACCTGTCCATTGCCACATACGTTGAGACCCTTGGTGTAAACGACATCAGTCTGTTGCATTTCGTAGTGCATGACCGAGAAACAGCATTGAGAGAGGCTTGTATTGGGAACGGTTGAATGAATTGGAAGCGCCGCATCGGCCAGGTGCTCGTTTTCGTAGCTTTGACAATTCTGACCCAGATCGGTGGTATCGTTTATCTGGCATCTAAATTGGCGGCGGCTGCGATGGGCATGCGGCGTTCATCCGCAACATTGCTGGCATTCATTCTCATTTATGTGGCGGCCACAGCGTCAGCGAGTATGGTCGCGCCGATATTCGGCAGAGTTCCCATATCCTGCACAACGCGTGCATCCGACACAGTCGCGGTTCAGTCTTCCATCTATTGCCTCCTAAACCGGAACTACGTGACACCCTCCATGCTCAATCTGGTGTCGGCTCTAGCTGTTGATGTGAACCAAAAGTTCCCGGGGACGACTACGGTTGTTTTGGACGGAAATTTCCCTTTTTGGGACGGCTTCCCTCTCCTCCCGCATCTTTCCCACTCGGACGGCCGCAAGCTGGATATCGCTTTCTACTACAAGGACACCAATGGTGATTTCATCAATCGGGCAACAAGGTCGCCAGTTGGCTATTTCGCATTTGAGCAAGCCTCTCCGGGAGACGAACAGCCCTGCAAGGGAAGGCGAGACATCTTAACCACGCGATGGGATTTGGATTGGTTGCAACCGCTCTTTCCCACCTACAGCATTGAGGAAAAGCGGACGGCATTCGCCCTGGAATGGCTGGCTACCGAGGGTGTCAGACGGTTCGGATTGGATAAGGTATTCATCGAGCCTCATCTCAGGAATGCACTTGGGCAAACCGGAGACGCAATTCGCTTTCAGGGATGCCGTGCCGCACGTCATGACGATCACATCCATATTCAGGTCCACTAGTTTGGAAGCCCGGTGCGACCGCAAGCAGGGTCTGTCAAGTTCCTTGTTTGGGTCGGTTCTGAAAACGTTTGTTCGGCACTTCCCCACAAGCCCAGCTAACTAGTCAACTGGGCTTGTGAGGAGAAGCAAATTGGTCGAGTCTCAACATTTATGGCGAAAGCAGGCTTTGAGTCTCAATTTGTCTGGCAACGGGTCTCATGGCGATTGGTTCGCCTGTCTGGATTCGTCAACAAAATCAACTAATCCGAATCTCAAGGTATCTGGCGACGTTCATTTCCAACGATTTTCTGGCTTTGACCGAAAGTTCCGCTCGTCACCCGACGCTATTTCGGGGTGTTGAAATACAACGCCTCGGTTAACGGTTTGGCCGGCAGATATCAGGCGTACCGTTGGGTTTGTCCCTGGAGTCGGCCGGGATTGGCCGGCCGTTCAGCTTTGATTTTCGCCAAAAGCGCGCTGGCGTCGTCGCTTTGCTTGAAACGCGGGAACCTGATGCCGTCTGGGTCGATTTTGCGTTCGATCCTGCGGATTTCGTCGCCAAGAGGCGCGAGGCCGTTTTGTGATGCGGCCTGCATGAGTTCTCGAGGCGTATAGTGCCCGTAGGCATCAGCCAGGCTTGAGAAGCCATCCGAGCACAGCAGGACCAGAATATAATCCGAAGCCGGCAGTCTAGCGGTTTGAACATGCTGTCCGGCCTCTTCCACCATGCCCAGCGTCCAGATGCCGCTTTGAGGTGTGTTGTGGCGTTCGCGCGCCGCCCGCAGGCCGGCCAGGGTCTCGGCGTCGCCAAGCAGGCTGCCGCTGTGGAAGCGGCCCAGACGGGAGAGCTGACGGGCCGCGGCTTCGCCCTCCGCCGTGAAAAAGTCACCGAGCGCCGAATGGATTTCGACTTCGCCGTCCTGCCTGAGCAGCAACGCCTTGCAATCGCCGAGACCGCAAAACTCAATCCGGTCGCCGATTGCCCGGATCATCGCAAAGCCCGCGGACGGCCAGGCGTAACGCGGAACCAAATCGGCCGCTGCCGCTTCGAAAAAAGCGGCCCGCGCCGCCCGGTTGAGTTCGGATACGGCGTCAATTGCAGTGGTCTCACCGGTGTCCGTCAGGCCGAGAAAATGGCGCGCTGCAAACTCGGCCAGCCATGCGGCGTCGCTGTCATGGCTTTGCATATAGCGCCGGTCGCCAAGCCCGGTTGCGCCGTCGATCACAAACGCAACATGTTCAGCGTGGCCCAGCCGGTCCTCATTGGCCTTGTCGGGAGAGCCGGGCAGGCTGAGGCTGTCGATGATGTCGAGTTTAACCGTCAACTTAATCTCCGGAACGTATCCCGTCGCGCCACACGGATCTGACCCGGCATTCCGGATCGAGATGAACAAAATCGGCTTTTGCTCCGGGACGCAGGCGTCCGCGATGCTCGTCCGCCCGCATGCACATCGCCGGATAAAGCGACGCCATTTTCATGGCCTCGATCCGCTCCATCCCCTCAAGGCCGAGCATGAAGCGAACCGCAGCTGCCATGTCGAGATCGGCGCCGGCAAGCGTGCCGTCATCGAGAGTAAGGCGGCCCCGCTGCCGGTGAATGGTGCGCCCGCCCAGGGTGAAGGAGGCGAGGCCCGTGCCGATGGTCGACATCGCGTCGGTGACCAGGAAGATCTTGCCCGGGCCGCGCTTGGCGGCAAGTGCGATCTCGATCGCCGCGCGATCCACATGAATGCCGTCTGCGATCAACCCCGTGTAAAGCGCACCGCTGTTCAGCGCAGCGCCCACAAGGCCCGCTTCACGATGGGTGAGCGGGCTCATGGCGTTGAACAGATGGGTTACGCACCGCGCGCCTGCCTCGGTCGCGGTACGGGCGGTTTCGTAGGTCGCGTCGGAATGGCCAAGACTGACGACCACACCGGCTTCCGTGAGTGCCGATATCTGCGCGGGCGTCACTGTTTCCGGTGCGACGGTGATCATCAAATGGTCGAGCCGGTTGGCGGCTGAAAGCAGCAGTTCGAGATCGAGATCACCCATGGGGCGGATCAGCTCCGCCTCATGGGCGCCCTTGCGCCGGGTTGCAAGATGCGGGCCTTCCAGATGCAGGCCGAAGAATCCGGGCACTCCGGCCGCCTGCGCCGCGATCGCCGCCTCGATGGCGCTGTTCGTGGTCTCCGGCGTGTCGGTGATCAGCGTGACCAGCACCGATGTCGTGCCGAATTGCGCATGGGCGTCGCAGATTGTCCGGATCGCCTCGACGGACGGGCCGTCATTAAACAGCACTCCGCCGCCGCCGTTGACCTGCAGGTCGACAAAGCCCGGCGCGATCAAACCGCCCTCAAGCCGCCGGATGCTCTCCTGGTTCTCTAGTAGCGCCAGCGGTGTGACGGCCTTGACGCGTCCGCCCTCGCATATCATCGCGTGGTCGTCGCGGCATGTTTCGCCGTCGAAGATCGTGCAGCCGGCGAGAATGGTGCGCGACGTCATACGGTCTCCGTGACTTTTCTCAGGTTTGGCGGCACATCGGGATTTTTGCCGCGGCGGCGGGCCAGTTCCTCGATGAAGGCATAGAAGCTGACGATTGCCAGCAACGGATCGGTGGCTGGATGACCGGTCGCCGCTGACGCCAGCTGAGTCGAGCAGGGGAGCGGCGCACCGGTGGCAAAAATGTCCGGGCCGCTTGCCGCCAGCTTCTCAATGGCGCCGGCGACCGCTCCCCGGGAGGCGTCATTGGCCGCCAGCACCAGCAGCGGGAAACCCTTGTCGACGATGGAGACCGGGCCGTGCATCACCTCGGCGGCGCTGTAGGCCTCGGCGTGAACCTGACAGGTCTCCTTGAATTTGAGCGCCATCTCGTTGGCGATGGCCAGCGATGGCCCGCGCCCCAGCACATAAAGCGAATCGCGTGCCTGCATCCGCTCCATCAGGGGGTCCCAGCGGCAGTCAATGGCCTGCCGGCAATGGCCGGGCAGGCGGCCAAGCGCCTCGATCAGCCTGTCATCCTGTTTCCAGTGGGCCAGCAGCAACAGCCCGGCCACAACCGAATTTACGAAGGTTTTGGTGGCGGCAACGCTTCGTTCCGGACCTGCCGCGATGTCAAAGCAGTGGTCGCATACATGAGCCAGAGGCGAGCGAATGTCATTGGTCAGAGCGATCGCCAGCGCGCCGCCTGCCCTGCTCATGCGTGCGGTCTCAACGATGTCCGGGCTCTGGCCGGATTGCGAGATGGCCAGGCTGACCGACCGGTCGAGCCGCAGCGTCGCGCCATAGATCGAGGAGACCGAAGGCCCCAGCGAGGCGACCGGAAGGCCGCCATAGACCTCGAACGCATATTTGAGATAGGCGGCGGCATGATCGGATGAGCCGCGTGCGATGGTGGTGACAAGACGGGGATCGATGCGCCGCAACTCGGTCGCGGCCTCGGCGATTGCGACGGATCCCGAGGCGATCAGCCGTTCGAGCGCCTCGGGGATTTCCTCGATTTCCGACCGCATCCGCGTGGCCGTCTTTGCAGTCTCGGTCATTTCGGACCCCTTGGTATTTCCAGTTCGGCGACGAACTCATAGGCGTCGCCGCGGTATTTCGACTGGGTGAATTCGACCACCTGGCCTTCGGCAAGATAGGATATCCGTTCGATGTTCAGCCCGGCGGCTCCGGGCTCCATGTCGAGCAGATTGGCGTCGCCGGGCGACAGGTTGACCGCGGTGATCCTCTGAATGGCCCGCACCGGCCTGAAGCCGCGGCTGTCGAGATGCGCATAGAGCGAGGTGCCGATTTTTTCCGGATCGGGCAGATGGTCCGTTGAGATTGCCGCCCGCTCGATCGCCAGCGGCTGGTCATCAGCAATGCGGAGGCGCGAGATCCTGGCCACCTGGCTGTGCGGTTTCAGCCCCAGCGTCACCGTTTCGTTGAGATCGGGCGTGTAGAGGCCCCGCTCCAGCCATTGCGTCCGCACAGTCTTGCCGCGCAGCGCCATATCCTCGCTGAACGAGGTCAAACGGGTGAGCGACTGCTCCACCTTGTTGAGCAGCGGCGACACCGAGGTGCCCGAGCCCTGCCGTTGAACCACCAGGCCTTCACGCACCAGATCCTGCACCGCCTTGCGCACCGTGATGCGCGACATGCCGCTCAGATCGGCGAGGTCGCGCTCCGAGGGCAGGGCGTCGCCGGGCTGCAGCCGGCCCGAACGGATGGCTTCGGCAATATGCTCGCGCAATTGCAGATAGAGCGGCCCGCGGCCCTTGCGGGCCCAGGTCTCCCGCTGCAGCGCCGTTTCGACATGCCCGGTCATGACGCGCTGCCGCCGCGGTTTTGCGAGAAATGGCGGAGTGCCAGTTCCACGGCGCCGTCGAGTGCCGTGCCGGCCGGTTGTACCAGCCGTTTCCGGTATGTTTCGTTCAACATCGGAGCGTAGCGCCCGCCCAGGCCGCCCAGCAGACACAGTTTCTGCCCGCTGTCGACCATGATGGCGGCAAGCGTTTCCTCGATATCTTCGACGGCCTCGTGGAGAATGGCCTCGGCGGTCGGATCTTGTTTGATCGCGAATTCCAGGATCAGCGGCGCGAAAGTGCCGAATTCGCCAGGCCGGGCGCCATGGGCATATTCGACGATGGTTTGCGGGTTGTTGCGAAAATGCTCAAGCACATGCGCTGTCAGGGGCGTGCGCTGGTGCACGCCGTCATAGACGAGCAGCGCTTCCTGCAGCAGGGACCGGCCCAGCCGCGCGCCGCTGCCCAGGTCGCCGACCATGAAGCCCCAGCCGCCGGCTGTGCGCACCTTGCCTGCAGAGCGCGAGATGAACACCGAGCCGGTGCCGATGATCGCCACCACCCCGTCATCGTCGCCGATGGCGCCCTGAAGCGCGATCACCGCGTCGGTCTCGATCACGCTTCGGCCGAAAGGCAGAACCTTCATGATCCGCGCCGCATGATTGCCGATATTGGCGCCGGCAACCCCGACCAGGGCGGCCGCGTCGCCGATCTTCGTTGCGGGCAGATCGGCGTCTTCGAGCGCCAGAAGGCAGGCTTCGGTAATGTTGTCGCGCGCCAGCTCCATGCCGGTCATGATATTGGCCGGCCCGGCCCGGCCATGGCCAAGCCGCTTGCCGCTGTCGTCGCACAGCACGGCCCGGCAACCGGTTCCGCCGCCGTCGATGCCGAATATCAAACGCTCCTCTTCGCTCATGCGCATATGATACCAATATAACACCATTAACCAAGCGATTTTTTATCGTGACTAAGCAAAGTCTATAAAGTGTTGAAAAAAATACCATAATTGAGAAGAGATTTGAATGCAAAAGCCCGGCAGTCGACAAATCTTAAGAAATTGGTGGACAAGTGGTATTATAATGGTATTAATTTGTGATGGAGAAACGAGGCTGACAATGCTGGGCACCGAGCACATCAACCGCAGAGCTGCCGGACTGGACGAGCAGGCGCCGGACGATGTGCTGTCGATTCTGCTGGATGCCCAGATCGAGGCTTTGAGGTCGCTCGAAAGCAGCCGCCCGGCGATCGCCTCGGCGGCTGCGGCGATGGCGCAAACCGTCCGGACCGGCGGCAAGATCGGCTATGCCGCTGCGGGCAGTTCCGCGCTGATGGCCATGGCCGACGGGCTCGAGCTTCCCGGCACCTTTGGCATCCCCAATGACCGGATCGGTATTTTCATGGCCGGCGGCCGCGAGAGCCTTTCCGACATGCTGGGCGGAACCGAGGATGACCGGGCGCAGGGAGCCCGCGATGTCCGCGCGGCCGGATATGGTCCTGATGATTGCCTGATCGCCGTCTCCGCAAGCGGCCACACCGGCTACACGGTCGCCGCGCTTGCCGAAGCCGTTGCGGCCGGCGCGCGCACTGTGGCGATTGCCAACAATCCGGATTCGCCGCTGCTTGAAGCTGCCGATATAGCCATTTTGCTGGCCACCCCGCCCGAAATCGTCGCGGGCTCGACCCGGCTCGGGGCGGCGACCGCGCAGAAAGCGGCTCTCAACATGATGTCCACGCTGATGGCCGTGCAACTGGGCCATGTCCATGACGGGCACATGGTCAATCTGCGTGCCGACAACGAGAAGTTGCGCGCCCGCGCCTGCAGGATGGTTTCCGACATCGCCGGTTGCGATGAAATACAATCGCAAAAACTGTTGGGATTGACAGACGGGTCGGTGAAGCATGCAATCCTCTTGGCAAAGGGGGCGTCAACCATCGCTGTGGCTGACCGCCTGCTCGAACAGGCCTCGGGCAATCTGAGACGGGCGCTGGCGATGGCCGCGGCCACAACAAACGAGAATTCTTGAAGCCGCCCTCGGGCGCAAACTGGGAGAAGACCATGAAAAAGAGTGCACTTATGCTGGCCCTTCTGGGCTCCACCGTAATGGGAGCGGGGCTGGCCCACGCCGAGGACGTGACGCTGACGATCGAGAGCTGGCGCAACGACGACCTTTCGATCTGGCAGGAGAAGATCATCCCCGCTTTCGAAGCCGCCAATCCCGGCATCAAGGTGCAGTTCACACCCTCCGCACCGGCTGAATACAATGCCGTGCTCAACTCCAAGCTTGATGCCGGATCGGCTGGTGACCTCATTACCTGCCGGCCGTTCGACGCCTCCCTGGCGCTCTATGACAAGGGCCAGCTTGCCGATCTGTCCGGCCTCGGCGCCATGGCGAATTTCTCCGATGTGGCCAAGTCCGCCTGGCAGACCGATGACGGCTCCGCCACCTTCTGCGTGCCGATGGCGTCGGTAATCCACGGCTTCATCTACAACAAGGATGCCTTCGAAGAGCTTGGCATCGAAGCACCCGCGACCGAGGCTGAGTTTTTTGCAGCACTCGACAAGATCAAGGAAGACGGCACCTACATCCCGATGGCGATGGGCACCAACGACCAGTGGGAAGCCGCCACCATGGGCTACAACAATGTCGGCCCCAACTACTGGAAGGGCGAAGAAGGCCGCTTGGCGTTGATCAAGGGTGAGCAGAAGCTGACCGATGACCAGTGGATCGCGCCGTTCCGTCAGCTGGCCAAGTGGAAGGATTATCTTGGTGACGGTTTCGAAGCCCAGACCTATCCCGACAGCCAGAACCTGTTCACCCTGGGCCGCGCAGCGGTTTATCCGGCCGGATCCTGGGAGATCTCAGGCTTCAACACCCAGGCTGATTTCGCGATGGGCGCTTTTGCGCCGCCGGTCGCCAATGGGGGTGACGAATGCTACATCTCCGACCACACCGACATCGCCATTGGCATGAACGCGGCGAGCGAAAACGCCGAAGCGGCCAAGACCTTCCTCGAATGGGTCGGTTCGGCCGAGTTTGCGACGCTGTATGCCAATTCGCTGCCGGGCTTCTTCTCGCTCAACTCGGCCCAGATCGAGATGGAGGATCCGCTGGCCCAGGAATTCGTGTCCTGGCGGCAAAAGTGCAACTCGACCATCCGTTCGACCTATCAGATCCTGTCGCGCGGTACGCCGAACCTTGAAAACGAGACCTGGAATGCCAGCGCCAACGTGATCAAGGGCACCGAAACGCCCGAAGCTGCCGCCGAACGGCTGCAATCGGGCCTGGCGTCTTGGTACGACCCGCAGAAGTAAGCGTCAACAATGGCGGGCCGGCATCAAAGCCGGCCCGCCGTTCCGGCCTGTATGCGCCGCTTTGATCGAGCCTGCGGCAATGGCCAGAAGCACCGCTTTCGTTCAGTGCCGGATTGGGCATGGGCGCGACACATAAGCGTGAAATCGGCGCATGCGGCAAAGCCGCGGGGAGGGGATCAATGGCTTTGGGCAGCTACAAAAGACCGGTCAGGTGGCATATCGCCGTGTTTCTGGCCCCGGCCGTCGCGATTTACACCGCGATCATGATTCTGCCCCTGTTTGGCACCCTGCAGCTTGCGCTGTTCACCACCGTCGATCGTGAACTGGTATTCGTCGGGCTCGACAATTTCCGCACCTTGTTCGGAGATGTGAGATGGTCGGACAGCTTCTGGAACGCGCTGGTCAACAACACCTGGTTCTTCATCATTCACATGCTGGTGCAAAACCCTATCGGCATCCTGCTGGCGGCGCTTTTGAGCAGCCCGCGCCTGCGCATGTCGGCGTTTTACCGCACCGCGATCTTCATTCCCACCATCCTGTCCTTCGTCATTGTCGGCTTCGCCTGGAAGCTGATCCTGAGCCCGATCTGGGGCATTGCGCCGGGCATTCTCGACGCGGTTGGTCTCAAGAGCCTGTTTGCGCCCTGGCTCGGCAAGGAGGAATACGCGCTTACCACGCTGGCGCTGATTTCGGTGTGGCAGTTCGTCGGCATTCCGATGATGTTGATTTACGCGGCACTGCTGTCGATCCCCGACGAGATCCTTGAAGCGGCGGAATGCGACGGCCTGTCCGGCATGGCGCAGTTCTGGAAGATCAAGCTACCGCTGATCCTGCCTTCGATCGGCATCATCTCGATCCTCACATTCGTCGGCAATTTCAACGCCTTCGATCTGATCTACAGCGCCCAGGGCGCGCTGGCGGGGCCTGATTTCGCCACCGATGTGCTCGGCACCTTCCTTTACCGAACCTTCTTCGGCTTCCAGTTGCAGCTCGGCGATCCCAACATGGGTTCGACCATCGCCTCGGCGATGTTCCTGATCATCCTGGTCGGGGTCTCGATCTATCTGTTCGGCATCCAGACGCGGCTTCGCCGCTACCAGTTCTAGGGGCGCGGATATGGCCATGTCAGGTGCAAGACAATCCCTGGGGCGCTCGGCAGCGGCGCATGCGATCCTGATCACCTACACGATCATCGCGCTGTTCCCGGTCTTTGTCATCGTCATCAACTCGTTCAAAACCCGCAAGGCGATTTTCCGCACGCCGCTGGAAATGCCCGATGCGGAAAGCTTCAGCCTGATCGGCTACCAGACGGTGCTCAAACAGGGCGACTTTCTGCTGTATTTCCAGAACAGCCTGGTCGTCACCGTGGTTTCCCTGACGCTGGTACTTCTGTTCGGCGCCATGGCGGCCTTCGCGCTATCGGAGTACCGGTTCCGCGGCAATTCGCTGATGGGTCTTTATCTGGCGCTGGGGATCATGATTCCGATCCGGCTCGGCACGGTTGCGATCCTGCAATTGATGGTGGCCACCGGCCTGGTCAACACGCTCACGGCGCTGGTGCTGGTCTACACAGCGCAAGGGCTGCCGCTGGCGGTGTTCATCCTGTCGGAATTCATGCGCGGCGTCTCCGATGATCTCAAGAACGCCGGGCGCATTGACGGGCTGAGCGAATACCGGATCTTCTTCCGTCTGGTGCTGCCGCTGGTCCGTCCGGCGATGGCCACAGTCGCCGTTTTCACCATGATCCCGATCTGGAACGATCTGTGGTTTCCGCTGATTCTGGCTTCGGCCGAAGAGACCAAGACTGTCACGCTCGGCGCGCAGGTGTTTATCGGCCAGTTCGTGACCGACTGGAATGCGGTGCTGTCGGCGCTGTCGCTGGCGATCCTGCCGGTTCTGGTCCTGTACCTGATCTTCTCGCGGCAGCTAATCCGCGGCATTACCGCCGGCGCGGTCAAGTGAAGCCACACACCTGAAACCAGACACTTGGAAACCCGGCACATGGAGACAATCACATGAAGGTAATCATCGCGGGTCTGGGCAATATGGGGCTCAGCCACGCCCTGGCCTGGCACACCATGCCCGAATGCGAGATTGTCGGCCTGGTCAACCGCTCACCGGTCGATCTGCCCGAAGACCTCGCAGCCTATGCGATGTTTACCGATCTTGGTGCCGCGCTGGAGCAAATCCGCCCGGATGTGGTGGTGATCGCCACCTATTCCGACAGCCACGCCGATTACGCCTGTATGGCGATGGAGGCGGGCGCCCATGTGTTTGTCGAAAAGCCGCTGGCAACCACGGTGGCCGACGCCCGCCGTGTTGTCGACTGCGCGATACGGCTCAATCGCAAGCTGGTGGTTGGCTATATCCTGCGCCACCATCCCTCCTGGCAGCAACTGGTGGAGGAAGCGCGCGGACTGGGCGGCCCCTACGTGTTCAGGATGAACCTGAACCAGCAATCCACCGGCGATACCTGGAAAACCCACAAGGCGCTGATGCAGACAACGCCGCCGATCGTCGATTGCGGTGTGCACTATGTCGATGTGATGTGCCAGATCACCGACGCGAGGCCGGTCAAGGTGCGCGGCATGGGGCTGCGCCTGTCCGGCGAAATCGCCCAGGACATGTATAATTACGGCCACTTTCAGGTGCTGTTCGAGGATGGATCGGTCGGCTGGTACGAGGCCGGCTGGGGCCCGATGATGTCCGAGGTCGCCTATTTCGTCAAAGACGTGATCTCGCCCAATGGCGCAGTCTCGATCATGTCGGGCATGCACCCTGAGTCCGACAGTGTCGAGGGTCACACCAAGGTCGGCGCGCTCAGGGTGCACCGCACAGGCGGCGAAGATCGCGACATCGAGTTTCCCGGCGAACCGGGACATCAGGAACTCTGCGATGCCGAACAGGCTTACATGCGGCGCGCGATCGAAGACGACATCGACCTGAGCCGACATATGCAGGACGCCATCACCTCGCTCGCTATCTGCCTTGCTGCGGATGAAAGCGTACGCAGCGGCCGCGAAATTGAACTCTAACTGCCGGAGAGCGGGAAATTGGGAACGCTGAAACTCAAAGACGTCTACAAGTCCTTCGGGCCGGTCAACGTCATCAAGGGCGTCGATCTCGAAGTCCGCGATGGAGAATTCGTCATCTTTGTCGGACCCTCGGGGTGCGGGAAATCCACGCTGCTGCGGATCATCGCCGGGCTTGAGGATGCAACCTCCGGAACCGTGGAGATCGATGGCGAGATCGTCAATGCACGGCCACCCAATGATCGTGGCATCGCCATGGTGTTTCAGACCTATGCGCTCTATCCGCATCTCACGGTTCGCGACAATATGAGCCTGGGGCTCAAACAGGCCGGGCGTCCCAAGCCGGAAATCGCCGAGCGGGTGGCCTTCGCCTCGCGGATGCTCTCGCTGGACGATTATCTCGAGCGGCGGCCGGCCGAATTGTCGGGCGGCCAGCGCCAGCGCGTTGCCATCGGCCGCGCCATCGTGCGCAAACCGAAACTGTTTCTGTTTGATGAGCCGCTGTCCAATCTCGACGCGGCGCTGCGGGTCAACACCCGGCTCGAAATCGCCGCGCTGCATCGCAAGCTCAACGCCACCATGGTCTATGTCACCCATGACCAGGTCGAGGCCATGACGCTTGCTGACCGCATTGTGGTGCTCAATGGCGGCATCATCGAGCAGGTCGGCACGCCGATGGAGCTATACAACGACCCGGCCAATCGCTTCGTGGCGGGCTTTATCGGATCGCCGCAGATGAATTTCATCGATGCCGGACTGCTCGGCGTCAGCGATGCCGACACGATCGGCGTGCGGCCCGAGCATATTACCATTGTGCCATCCGGCGGGGATCTGACCGGAACCATCTCCCATGTCGAGCATCTGGGCAGTGACACCAACGTCTTCGTCAATTGCGAAAAGGCCGGGCTGGTATCGGTGCGCCTGTTCGGCGAACACGACTTTGAAATCGACTCCGAGCGCGCGCTCAAGCTCGATCCGGCGCGCAGTTTCAGATTTGATCGCGACGGCCAACGCCTTCGCTGAGCGCGCTGCGGTCTCGCCGCAAAGTGCAGCTTCCGGCTGGCCTGCAAATCGGTAACCGGTCAGAATTGGCGGGTAGCCGTGCCTGGCTCAATCCGCGGGATTGCTTCTAAGTCCTTGCAACAGCTCGGCTTGCGCACACTGAGCTGGGGGCAACCATGCGGCGCGCGCCGGCCGGCGCAAAGGCCGGGTCGACCAATGTGAAGTCCCCAAATCATGTAGCGGAGCGAGGACGAAAGCGGAGTCTTTCACAAAATTGCGCGAATTTTCGTTTTGGTTCGCCAAATTTTCGTTTGCTTTCGGTATTGACTTTCACATGCAATCCTATTTCCTTGTCACAGGCGTTATTCATGCGCCCTTGTGGAGGAGATCAAGATGAAAAAGATTTTGCTGGCTTCGGCGGCTGCCGCAGCCATGGTGGCGTTTCATTCGCCAGCCCTGGCGGATATGGCTGCGGCCGAGAAATGGATCAGTGACGAGTTTCAGCCCTCGGCGCTGAGCATGGACGAGCAGAAGGCGGAGATGCAGTGGTTCATCGATGCCGCGGCGCCGTTCCAGGGCATGGAAATCAATGTGCTGTCGGAGGGGATTCCGACCCACGAATACGAGCGCGATGTGCTCACAAAAGCCTTTGAGGAAATCACCGGCATCAAGGTCAACCACCAGATCCTCGGCGAAGGCGAGGTGGTGCAGGCGGTTCAGACCCAGATGCAAACCAACCGGAATCTGTACGACGCCTATGTCAATGACAGCGACCTGATCGGCACCCATTCGCGCCTTCAGCTCGCCTACAACCTCACTGACCAGATGGCTGGCGAGTGGGCCGCGACAACGTCGCCGACCCTGGATCTCGAAGATTTCATGGGCACCCAGTTCACGACCGGCCCGGACGGCAAGCTCTACCAGCTTCCTGACCAGCAGTTCGCAAACCTCTACTGGTTTCGCAAGGACTGGTTCGACCGCGAAGACCTGAAAACCGCCTTCAAGGAGAAGTACGGTTACGATCTGGGCGTTCCGGTCAACTGGTCGGCCTATGAGGACATCGCCGAGTTTTTCTCCAACGATGTCAAGGAAATCGACGGCACAACGATTTATGGCCACATGGACTACGGCAAGCGCGCACCGGACCTCGGCTGGCGCATGACCGACGCATGGCTTTCCATGGCCGGTGCCGGCGATGTCGGCGAACCCAATGGCATTCCGGTCGACGAATGGGGCATCCGCATGGAAGCCGGCAGCTGCAACCCGGTCGGCGCATCCGTCACCCGCGGCGGCGCGACCAACGGTCCGGCCGCGGTCTACGCGATCCGCAAATGGGATGAGTGGCTGCGCGCCTATGCGCCTCCCGGTGCGGCCGATTACGACTTCTACCAGTCGCTTCCGGCATTGAGCCAGGGCAACGTCGCCCAGCAGATCTTCTGGTACACGGCGTTTACGGCTTCCATGGTCGCGCCCAAGTCGGAAGGCAACAACACTGTGGATGACGAGGGCAATCCGTTGTGGCGGATGGCGCCGTCACCGCACGGCCCCTACTGGTCGGAAGGCCAGAAGGTCGGCTATCAGGATGTGGGATCCTGGACCTTCCTGAAGTCCACCCCGGCCGACCGGGCGCAGGCCGCCTGGCTTTACGCTCAGTTCGTGACTTCCAAAACGGTCGACACGCGCAAGAGCCATGTCGGATTGACCTTCATCCGCGACTCCACGGTCAATCATGAAAGCTTCACCGAACGCGCGCCCAAGCTCGGTGGTCTCGTCGAGTTCTACCGCTCTCCGGATCGTGTGGCCTGGTCGCCGACAGGCATCAATGTGCCGGACTATCCGAAGCTCGCCCAGATCTGGTGGCAGCAGATCGGTGACGTCAACTCCGGCGCCTTTACCCCGCAGCAAGCTATGGACCGTCTCGCCGAAGAGATGGATATCACCATGGCCCGCATGCAGGCAGCCGACGAAGCCGGCAATGTCTACGGTGGTTGCGGCCCGCGTCTCAACGAGCCGCGCGAGGCGGAGTACTGGCTGAACCAGCCTGGTGCACCCAAGGCCAAGCTCGACAACGAGAAGCCGCAGGGCGAGACCGTCAACTACGACGAACTCGTCGCCCGCTGGAACCAGTAGGCACGTAGGGCTTGTAAGCCAACACTAGGACCCGGCGCTTCGGCGCCGGGTCTGAGACAGCGCCCGTTAGCGCGCGAAGATTTCGAAACTGCTGTAAAACGATCCGTGCCGCCATCGGCTCCTTCGGGAGTTGTAGGCCTCGCATACACCTGCAACGGCTGACCGCTGCGTCCGCCGGTATGAGGAACTGGTTTTCGTGCTGGAACTGAAAAACATAGCAAAGCGTGTCGGCGCCGAGACGCACATCCACCCGACAAGCCTTGAGTTCAAGCCGGGCAGCTTCAACATTCTGCTCGGAACCACCCTGGCCGGCAAAACCACGCTGATGCAATTGATGGCCGGGCTCGAAAAGCCCACCGCTGGCGAAATCTGGTTCGGCGGCGTCGACGTCACCGGTGTGGCGGTGCAAAAGCGCAATGTGTCGATGGTCTATCAGCAGTTCATCAACTATCCCAATATGAGCGTCTACGACAACATCGCCTCGCCGCTCAGGGTGGGCGGCGTCGACAGCGCCGAAATCAAGCGCCGCGTTGGCGCTATGGCAGAACTGATGCGGATTTCAGCCATGCTCGACCGGCGGCCCTCGGAGCTTTCGGGCGGTCAGCAGCAGCGCACCGCAATGGCGCGCGCGCTGGTCAAGGATTCCGATCTGATCCTGCTCGACGAACCGCTCGCCAATCTCGATTTCAAGCTGCGCGAGGAACTGCGCGACGAACTGCCCAAACTCTTCGGCACCCGCGAATGCGTCGTCGTCTACGCCACCACCGAACCCACCGAGGCGTTGCTGTTCGGCGGCGTCACCGCAGCACTGCATGAAGGCCGGGTCGCCGACTTCGGCCCGACCGGCGACGTCTACCGTCAGCCGGCCACGCTTACCGGCGCGCAAGTGTTCTCCGAACCGCCGATCAACACGGTCAAGGTGAACAAGAGCGGCGATCGCGTTTCAGCTGACGGCAACGTGAACTGGGCCGCGCCCGCCGATCTGCCCGATGGCGACTACATTGTCGGCATTCGCGCCCATCACATTGTGCCGGTCGAAACCCCGGGATCTGTGCCGATCGATGGCACCATCAAGATCGCCGAGCTTTCCGGCTCGGAATCGATGGTCCATTTCGATGCTTTCGGCAGTGACTGGGTGTCGCTGTCGCACGGCGTCCATCCCTTTGATGCCGGCGCTGCCGCCACGCTCTATGCTGACATGTCGGCGTGTTTCTACTTTACGCCGGACGGAAAACTGGTCCGAAGCGGCGAAACCGGGGGAGGGCGCTGATATGGCACGCATCACGCTATCGCAACTGCGCCACAGCTACATGGCCAATCCGGTTGACGAGGCCGACTGGGCGCTCAAGCAACTCGATCTTCAATGGGATGATGGCGGCGCCTATGCGCTGCTCGGCCCCTCGGGCTGTGGCAAGACCACGCTGCTCAACATCATTTCGGGCCTTCTGGAGCCGTCGCACGGGCGCATTCTGTTCAATGACGAGGATGTCACCCACCTGCCGCCCGAGCAGCGTCACATCGCCCAGGTTTTCCAGTTTCCCGTGGTCTACGACACCATGACGGTTTACGACAATCTGGCGTTTCCGCTGCGCAATCGCGGCGTGCCGGAGAGCGAAGTCGACAAGCGCGTCACGGAAATCGCTGCCATGACCGATCTGACGGCGATGCTGAAGAAGCGCGCCGCGGGCCTGACCGCCGACGGCAAGCAGAAGATCTCGCTCGGCCGCGGACTGGTGCGCACCGACGTCAATGCAATTCTGTTTGACGAGCCGCTCACCGTCATCGATCCGCATCTCAAATTCCAGTTGCGCTCCAAGCTCAAGGAGCTGCATCAGCGGGTCTCGCGCACCATGATCTACGTAACCCACGACCAGACCGAGGCGCTGACTTTCGCCGACAAGGTGGTGGTGATGAACGTTGGCGAAGTGGTGCAGATCGGCACGCCCGAAGAGCTGTTCGATGAACCTCAGCACACCTTTGTTGGCCATTTCATCGGTTCGCCGGGCATGAATGTGCTGCCCTGCGACATTGATCACGGTCAGGCGGTGTTTGCCGGCCAACGGCTTGAGACCGCCAATAAGGCGGCGCAGGCGTCCCAAAACAGCAATGAGATCGGCGTGCGGCCGGAGCATGTGCGCTTTTCATCCACCGGGCTCGACGCGCGGGTGGTCAAGGTCAGCGATGCCGGCCGGTTCAATATTGTCGAAGCCGAATGCGGCGGCCATTCGCTCAAGGTCTTGGTCAAGGAAGGAGCGGAAATCCCATCCGAGACCGCAAAGCTCGAGTTCATTCCCGAAAGCACCCGGATCTACCAGGATGGCTGGCTTGCCGGCCGCAGGAGCGCGCCATGAACAAGACCGTCAACCAAAAGGCCTGGTTCCTGGTTCTGCCGGTGCTGCTCTTGGTGGCTTTCAACGCCATCGTGCCGCTGATGACGGTGGTCAATTATTCGGTTCAGGAAACCTTCGGCAACAATGTGTTCTTCTGGGCCGGCATTTCCTGGTTTGAGGATGTGCTGCGCTCGCCGCGCTTTCACGATGCGCTCGGCCGGCAACTGACCTTCACCTTCACCATCTTGCTGATCGAGGTGCCGCTGGGCGTGATCATCGCGCTCGCCATGCCACGCAAGGGCATCTGGGTGTCGGTCTGTCTGGTGCTGATGGCCATGCCGCTGCTCATTCCGTGGAACGTGGTCGGCGCCATGTGGAACATCTTCGCGCTGCCGGAGATCGGATTGCTCGGCAAGACGCTCAACGCCATCGGGTTTGACTATAATTACACCCGCCAGACCGGCGATGCCTGGTTCACCCTGATCCTGATGGATGTCTGGCACTGGACGTCACTGGTGGTGCTGTTGGCCTATGCCGGACTGGTGTCGATCCCCGACGCCTATTATCAGGCTGCCAAGATCGATGGGGCGTCCTCCTGGGCGATCTTTCGTTACATCCAGTTGCCCAAGATGAAGCGGGTGCTGACCATCGCCATCCTGCTGCGCTTCATGGATTCCTTCAACATCTACACCGAACCTTCGGTGCTGACCGGTGGCGGACCGGGCAATTCGACCACGCTGTTGTCGATTGATCTGGTCAAGATCGCGCTTGGCCAGTTCGACCTTGGGCCCGCAGCCGCGATGTCACTGATCTACTTCCTGGTGATCCTGTTAATGAGCTGGATCTTCTACACCGTCATGACCCGCGACGAGGCGAACCAATGAGACGTCTAACCTGGCTAGTTCCGACGATCTACATCCTGTTTCTGATGCTGCCGATCTACTGGCTGGTGTCGATGTCGTTCAAGACCACCAACGAGATTTTGGGATCGTTCACGCTGTTTCCGCAGAGCTTCACGCTCGAGAATTACCGCGTCATCTTCACCGACCCGACCTGGTATAATGGCTATATCAACTCGCTGATCTATGTCTCGATCAACACCGTGCTTTCGGTCTGCATCGCATTGCCCGCGGCCTACGCGTTTTCGCGCTACCGGTTCCTGGGCGACAAGCACCTGTTCTTTTGGCTGCTGACCAACCGGATGGCCCCGGCCGCAGTCTTCGCGCTGCCGTTCTTCCAGCTCTATTCGGCGATCGGCATTTTTGACACGCATCTGGCGGTGGCGCTCGCGCATACGCTGTTCAACGTGCCGCTGGCGGTCTGGATCCTTGAGGGCTTCATGTCGGGCGTGCCCAAACAGCTTGACGAGACCGCCTATATCGACGGCTATTCCTTCCCGAATTTCTTTGTCCGCATCTTCGTGCCGACCATTGCGGCTGGTATCGGCGTGGCGGCCTTCTTCTGCTTCATGTTCTCCTGGGTGGAGCTGCTGCTGGCCAAGACGCTCACCGCCGTGGCCGCCAAACCGATCGCCGCGACCATGACCAAGACCGCCTCATCCTCCGGCTACGAGCTGGGACTGCTGGCGGCGGCGGGCACACTGACCATCATTCCGGGCGCCATCGTGATCTATTTCGTCCGCAACTACATCGCCAAGGGCTTTGCCCTCGGGCGGGTCTGAGCCTGAAAGGAGCGGCACAATGGAAGATATTGTGATGTTTTCGCAAGACTGGTGGACCCAGCCACTTGGCACCTGGATGGCCTGGACCCGGGCGACGGTTGGCTTTTTTGTCTTTATCGTCACGGCCATCGCCGCCATGGGCGTATGGGAGTATTACAGCCCCGGCGGCGCGCCCCGGCGCGGGGTCTTCGCCATCGACACCACCCGCGGCGATCGGTTGTTCCTGTCGCTTCTGGGCAGCGCCTTCATCTTCATGGCCTGGCTGTTCATCTTCGGCGCGCCGCTGTGGTGGCCGCTGGGAATCTGCGCCATCTGGGCGGTGTTCGTGTTTCGCTACGTGTGAATGCCGGTGGTTTGACAAAGCGGCCTTGCCTCGGGTTTTGACCCCAGGCAGTCCCATGCTCAGTCCACCCGAAGCTCCGGAACGGCGGTGACGAACCGGGTTCCCCGGGCGGCGAGCCCGGCATTCTGGGCGCGAACCTCGTCGGAGATGTTCCAGGGCAGGATCAGCAGGTAATCCGGCGGGTTCTCGTCAAGCGCCGATGGCGCCAGAATGGGAATCCGGCTGCCCGGCATGTACCTTCCGGTCTTAGACGGCGCGGCGTCCACGATGAAGGGCAGCAGGTCCGGCCGGACGCCGGCATAATTGAGAAGCGTGTTGCCCTTCGCCGCAGCACCATAGCCCGCGACGCTAAGGCCTTCGCGCCTGGCGCAAAGCAGGAACTCCAGAAGCCCGTTCTTGACCGCATCCGCCTTGGCTTGAAAGCCTTGATAAAAACCGTCTGTGTTCATGCCGCGGCGGTTTTCTTCCGCGAGAAGACTGGCCACCACTGACGCATCCTTGTGCCCCGCATCTTGGTGACAGCCATAAATGCGCAGACTGCCGCCATGGGTCGGAAGCTCCTCGACATCGAAGATGCGTAGCCCGGCCTGCTTGAAAATCCGTACCGCCGTCAGCAGGGACAGATAGGAAAAATGTTCATGATAGACGGTGTCGAATTGGCTGAACTCCACGAGCCGCATCAGATGCGGAAATTCGAGTGTGATAACGCCTTCGGATTTCAGCGCGGTTGCCAGCCCTAAGGTGAAATCATTGATGTCGGGCACATGCGCAAACACGTTGTTGCCGGCGATCAGATCCGCCTTGCGGCCCTCATTGGCCAGTTGCGTGGCAAGCCCTGAACCAAAGAATTCGCGAAGCGTTGGCACGCCTATCGATTCGGCCGCTGCCGCAGTGCTTGCGGTGGGTTCGATGCCCAGGCAGGCAATGTCCGCGGCAACGAAATTCTTCAAAAGATAGCCGTCATTTGACGCCACCTCGATGACGAAGCTTTCCCGGTCGAGGCCGAAGCGCCGCGTCACCAGTTCGGCATAGGCTTTGGCGTGATCCAGCCAACTGCGCGAGGTCGAGGAGAAATAGGCGTATTCGGCGTTGAAAAACTCCGCCTCCGCCGCGTAATCCTCAGTTTGAACCAGCCGGCAATTGCGGCAGACAAACAGCCGCAGCGGATAGTGCAGCTCCGGTATGCGCAGATTTTCCGCCGACAGATAGGCGTTGGATGGAGGCGCGCTGCCCAGATCGAGGAAAACCTGGTCGAGCGGCGTATGGCAGTGACGGCAATTCATAACGCGATCGGCTCCAGGTCGCTGAGCAGCGGGTGCGACCGGTCCCGGTCGGAGATCTCCGAGACCGGCAGCGGCCAGTCGATCCCGACGCCATCGTCATCAAAGCGAAGCCCGCCCTCGTGATCGCGATTGTAGGCCGCCGAATGGCAGTAAAGCACCTCGGTGTCAGGGGCGAGCGTCTGGAAGCCATGTGCCACGCCTTGGGGCACATAGATCATGGTTCCTTGAGCCGCGACCAGCTCCAGCGCGGTCCAGCGGCCGAAGCTGCCCGAGCCCCGGCGCAAATCCACCAACGCATCAAACATGGCGCCCCGGACGCAGCGCACCAGCTTGGCTTCCGCGGCCGGCGGGCGTTGAAAATGCAAGCCCCTGAGCGTGCCTTTGTGCGCGCTGCAAGAGGCATTCATCTGCACCCATCGGGTTTCCAACCCTTGCGCGGCGAACTCCTCCGCGCAAAAGATCCGCGCAAAAAACCCCCGGTCGTCTCCGATCGGTTCGGGATCGATCCGGAAGGCGCCGGCAATCGGGAGGGGCGTGAAGATCATCCCGCCTCGAACTCCGCGATCTGGGCAAGGCTGAGATCGAGCGCCGAAGCGCCTTGATCAACGCCGCGATACCAGGACATCGTTCGAGCCACCGCCGTCTCGAACGGCCAGCGCGGCGACCAGTCAAGATGCAGCCGCGCCATGTCGCTGGCCACCGAGAGCAGCCCGGCTTCGTGCGGCGCCGACGGATCGGACATATCGCGCCATGCGCCCGGCCAGAGGGTCAGGGCTTCCGCCACGAGGTCTCCGACGGTGCGGAAGTCGCCGGCGGCGGGGCCGAAATTATAGGCTCTGGCGTGGGAGATGTCGGCGTGCAGCCGGGCCGCCAGTTCGAGATATCCGGACAACGGGTCAAGCACATGCTGCCAGGGGCGCACCGAGGCCGGGTTGCGGACCTCGATCGATTGGCTGCCCTGCAGGGCCCGGACAATATCCGGCAGGATGCGGTTTTCGGCAAAGTCGCCGCCGCCGATCACATTGCCGGCCCGCGCCGTGGCGATCCGCAATCGGTTTTCATTGGCGTAGCTGTCGCGCCAGCTCGCCACAAGCATTTCGGTCGCAGCCTTGGAAGCGCTGTAGAGATCGTGTCCGCCCAACCGGTCGCTCTCCCGGTAGGGGTGCTGCCACTCGCGGTTCTCATAAATCTTGTCGGTCGTCACCACGATCAGCGTTGCCGGATCGCCTGTCTCGCGCAGCGCATCAAGCAGATGCAGCGTGCCGCCGACATTGGTTTGCCAGGTTTCCACCGGCGCCGCGTAGGAGCGCAGCACCAGCGGCTGTGCGGCCAGATGAAACACGATCTCGGGTTTGACTGCATTCACACGCCGCGCCACCACGTCGGCGTCCCGGATGTCGCCAATGACGTGATCGAGCCGGGAAGAAAGGCCGAGACTGTCAAACAGGCTGGGGTCGGTGTCGGGCACAAGCGCCAGACCATGCACTTGCGCACCCATCTCGCTCAGCCACAGCGACAGCCAGCTCCCTTTGAAACCGGTATGTCCGGTCACCAGCACCCGGCGATTGCGCCAGAATTCCCTCATGCCCAGCTTTTCCAGGGCGGCTGGTCGGTGGCCCACAGCCGTTCGAGGTTTTCCTTGTCGCGCAGCGTGTCCATGGAGGCCCAGAACCCGTCATGTTTCCAGACCGCCAATTGGCCGTCTGCCGCAAGCCCCTCCATCGGCGCGCCTTCGAGATTGTCGCTGTCGCCGGAAATCCTGTCGATGATCGAGGGTTCGCAGACGAAAAACCCGCCACTGACCCAGCGCCCGTCGCCGCGCGGTTTCTCGAGAAACTGGGTCACCCGGTCGTTGTCGATTTCAAGCGCGCCGAACCGGCCGGCGGGCTGCACCGCGGTAATGGTCGCGGCGACCTTCTGCTGGCGGTGGAACTCGATCACCCGTGAGATGTCGAGATCGGTGACCCCGTCGCCATAGGTCAGGCAGAAAGTAGAGTCGAGATGCTGACGCACGCGCTTGAGCCGACCGCCCGTCTGGGTGTCGGCGCCGGTATCCACCAGGGTCACCTTCCAGGGGTCGGCATAGCGCTGATGCACTTCCATGGAGTTCTGCGACAGATCGATCGTCACATCCGACATGTGCAGGAAGTAGTTGGCGAAATACTCCTTGATGATGTAGCCCTTGTAGCCGCAGCAGACCACGAATTCGGTGATGCCGTGGGCCCCATAGAGCTTCATGATGTGCCAAAGAATCGGCTTGCCGCCGATCTCGATCATCGGTTTGGGCTTGAGATGCGATTCCTCGCTGATCCGGGTCCCGAGCCCGCCGGCCAGAATGACTGCTTTCAAGGACATGGCGCGCGGTCTTTCTCCGGTATCGGGGTTTGCAACAGGACGAGGCGGGCCATGTGAATCACACTGTTTTTAAGTTTAGGCATGGAAAATGCACCACCGCCCGGCCATTCGCAACGCCAAGCTTTGCCCTGTACAGGGGCAGATGGCCTTTATACCGGCCGAATGGCGCGAGTTGACGCGTCCATATTGGCGCTTGCGGCAACAAATCCCGGTCGTCTACAACACATTCGGATTTGCAACGGGTTCTGGCTGGCGCGCATTGCGCGATCAGCATTGTCCCGCAGAGGACACGGGCGCAATGAGCGGGACCGGCGATATCGAGGCCTTCATCATTCATCTGGCGCGCGCCGAGGCGCGGCGGTCGCAGGTTGACCGGATCCGGTCCGACTGCCCGTTGCCGGTGCGGATCCTCGACGCTGTGGATGGCCGGGCGCTGTCGCCGGCGGACATTGATGCTGTCTATTGCCGATCCGGCCTTCACACGCCGCGCTATCCGTTTGAACCGACGATCGGAGAGATCGGCTGCTTTCTTAGCCACCGCAAGGCATGGCAAGCCATCGTCGCAAGCGGTCTCGAGGCCGGGTTGGTGTTTGAGGATGATGTGCAAGTTGACACTACAGCATTTCGAGCGGCTCTGGACCTGGCCCGTACACATATCTCCCAATACGGGATCATCCAGTTTCAGGTGCGTGAAATCACAGATCAAGGCCCGGCAATCGCCTCCGCGGATGCTGTACGGCTCACCCGTCCGGTTCTGGTGCCCCTCAGGGCGTCCTGCACGCTCTATTCGCGCCAGGCGGCACAACAGCTTCTCGACAGGACACTCCGCTTTGACCGTCCCGTCGACACTTTCATGCAAATGCATTGGCTGACCGGATTGAGGCCGCTGATCGCAGTGCCGTCCGGCGTGGGCGACAACAGCCGCGAAATCGGCGGCACCACCATTCAGGCCAAAAATCTGCCATGGCTCAAACGCCTCCGCCGCGAAGTGCTCCGCCCGCTTTACCGCGCACGCATCCGGGCATTGTCGCGCAGCAACGACCAGCCGCCGGACTGAGCCGCGCCGCGCGAGCTCGCCGGTATCTGGACCATCCGTCGGGAATGGGATATCCAGCCGCCCATGTCCGCATTCGACACCATCATTGCCAGCCTGTTGCCGCCGAAACTCGCACTGTCGCTCGCTCGCCGGCTGATGAAGTCGGCCGGCATCGGCTATGGCGGCATTGTCGCCAAATCGGGTGAGATCACGGCCGCCGCAACGGCGCTCGCCCGTGCGGGCGTCCAGACCCCGGCTCCGGTTCTGTTCGATGTCGGCGGCAATGTTGGCGAGTGGACACTGGCTGCCAAGCAGATGTGGCCTGCCGCCACAGTGCATGCCTTTGAGCCCTCGGCGAGCCATCTGCAAAAATTCAATGCAGCCACCGGAAAGCTTGATGGCGTGACCGTCAATGCGGCCGCCCTGGGTGCCGAGCCCGGTGAAGCGGTGCTTTACAAGGACTCCGAGATCACCGGACTGGCCTCGATGACCAAGCGGGATCTCACCCATGTCGGCCTGACGATGGAATTGAGCGAGACCATCCGGGTCGACACGCTGGATCGATATTGTGCTGCGCATGACGTTGCAGCGATCGATCTGCTCAAGATCGATGTCGAAGGCCATGAGATGGATGTGCTCACCGGTGGTCTTGACCTGCTCAATCAACGGCAAGTGGCCGTGGTTCAGTTCGAATTCGGCGGCTGCAACATCGATACGCGCAGCTTCTTCAAGGACTTTTTCGATTTTTTCGAGTCCCGCCGTTACGCGCTTTATATCCTCGGGCCAGGTGGCCGGCTCAATCCGGTGACGCGCTACCGTGAATTCAACGAACAGTTCGCGACCACCAACTATATCGCCATTCGGCAACCGGAATAAGCAGACATGACACAACCCCATGTGATCTCGCGCCTTCACGGCGGGCTCGGCAATCAGCTTTTTCAGTATGCGGTCGGCCGCGCCGTAGCCCTGAGGACCGGTGCCGAGTTGTTGCTCGATGCGCGCCTGTTCACCGATGCCAATCCGTTTCAGTATGATCTTGGGCATTTTCAGATCGAGGCCCGTGTTGCCGCCGAAAACGAGTTGCCGCCCGCCAAGGATCGCAAGATTGCCTATGGCTTGTGGCGGTTGTTCGGGCGCTCGCCGCGCTTTGTTCGCGAACGGGGATTGGCCTATAATAAGCGGATCGCGACCATCACTGCCGACTGCTACCTGCACGGCTATTTCCAGTCTCAGCGCTATTTCGCCGACATTGCGCCAACGCTGTGGAGCGATTTGAAGTTCAAACAGCCCATCACCGGTGAAAACGCCCGCATGGCCGAGCGGATCGGAATCGGTCCGTCTGTATCGATGCATATCCGCCGTGGCGACTACATCACCAACGCCAAGGCCCAGGCCGCACATGGGTCGACGGATCTTGGCTATTACGAACGCGCGCTCGCGGAAATCCGGTCCCGGATCGGGCAGGATCCCGTGGTCTATCTGTTCTCCAACGATCCGCAATGGGTCCGCGAGAACATGCAGCTTGACGCCGAACTGGTGCCGGTGGCCATCAATGACGGGCGGACCGCCCATGAGGACCTGCGGCTGATGAGCCTTTGCGACCACAATATCATCGCCAATTCCACATTTTCCTGGTGGGGCGCCTGGCTAAATCCGTCCCATTCAAAAATCGTTGTCGCGCCGGCGCGGTGGTTTGCCGATCCGAAACTCTCCAATCCCGACATCACCCCGCCGGGCTGGCTGCGGCTCGAATAGCCATCGCCAGTTACAGCGGCAGCGTCACCCGAAGGCTGCCTTGAGCGCGGTGGCAAGCTGGTCCATCGGCTCATCAAGCGGATAATGATGGTTGCCGATGAACAGGCCGCTGGTGTCGGCCAGTTCGGCGTTTGTGAGTTCGCCATAGATTTCGTGGTCCATATAGCGCGTCACCACTTCATTTTTGGCGAAGTTGCCGGCGACGATCGGCCGGGCCTCAATGCCGTGGCGGTCAAGGCAGGCGACCAGTTCCTTACGGCTGATGCCGCAATCGGGATTGATGATCATCGAGAAGCCGAACCAGCTGCTCTCGCCGATTTCGCGCTGGGTTTGGATCTGCGGGAAACCAGCCATCACCTGTTGGAACAGGCTGGCGTTCTTGCGGCGATTTTCCACGATCATCGACAATTTGGCCATCTGCTCAAGTCCGATGGCCCCGCTCATTTCCAGGGGTCGCAGATTGTAGCCCGGCAGCACGAAACGGAAGGCTTCCTCGAACGGGTCCGCGCCCTTGGCCCCGGTCACATGGTTGGGATCGGGCAGGTTGCGGGTCCAGCCATGGGCACGGAGGCTGAGCATAATGTGATAGAGCTCCTCGTCATGGGTGACGGTAACGCCGCCTTCCATCGTCGAGATGTGATGCGAGAAGAACGCCGAATAGCTGCCTGCCAGTCCGAATGTGCCTGTCTGCTGCCCGTTCAATGTTGCGCCGAGTGACTCGCAATTGTCTTCAAGCAGCACGATCTCGCGGCTGCCAATGCTGGCCTTGATCCGATCGAAATCATTCGGATTGCCGAGCAGGTTGACCGCCAGGATTGCCCGGGTCTTGTCGCTGACGGCGGCATCGAGCTGGTCGAGATCAAAGTTCAGCGTATGAAGATCGATGTCGACGAATTTGAGCCGCAGGCCATACTGGTAGAGCGGCGAATAGGTCGTGCTCCACGATACCGCCGGGACGATCACCTCGTCGCCGGGCACGAGCTTGTAGCGTGAGTGATATCGCAGTGCAGCAATAAAAAGCAGGTTGGCCGACGAGCCAGAATTCGACATCACCGCGTAAGGCGCGCCGATCTGCTCGGCGAACAGTTTTTCAAACGCCGCGACTTCCTTTCCCATCGAGAAGAAGCCGGATTTAACCACCCGGTCGATTGCCGCATATTCCTTCTCATCCCAGGAACTTGTGGCCAGTGGGAAAGCTTTTTCTGTCACGACGAAGTCTCCTCAGCCGCGGTCGAAAGCGCTCGGAAGTGGCTATAGGTCTGGGCGATAGCGTCATCGAGCGAGGTCGACGGCATCCAGCCGAATTGGCGCTGCAGATCGACCGAGACGAGTTTCTGTTTCATTCCGACCGGCTTGCTCGAGTCGTGGGTGAATGTGCCTTGCCAGCCGATCACCCGCGCTACTGCGGCGTAATAGTCGTTGACTGAATGATCTTGGCCGACGCCCATGTTCATCATGCCGGGTAGCTGATTGAAACCTGTGACCGCGGCCCAGATACCGTCAGCCAGATCCGAGGCGAACATGAATTCGCGCCGCGCCTCGCCGGTGCCCCAGATTTCGACGCTGTCAGCGCCGCTTTGCCGGGCCTCATCGATTTTGCGGATGATGGCAGGCAGAAGGTGCGAGACCGCCGGATCGAACTTGTCGTGAACGCCGAAGATGTTGCAGGGAATGAGCGTCTTGTAGGCGAGTTCAGGGGTGGAACGGCTAACATAGTCGCATAACCGTGCCGTCACCACCTTGGCCAGCGCATATCCCTCATTGGTAGGCTCAAGTTCTCCCGATAGTATTGCGGTTTCTTCAAGCGGGTTTGGAGCCGCCCGCGGATACATGCACGAACTTCCGATGTTAATCAGCTTCGGCACACCCGCTTTCCGCGCCGCCATCACGATGTTGCGGCCCATATCCAGGTTCTCGACCAGAAACTCGACCGGGTGCGCCATGTTGGCCTGGATGCCGCCAACCCTGCCAGCCGCATGAATGATCAGCTCAGGTTTGAGTGCGGCAATGACATCTTCGGTGGCCGCCATGTTGGTGAGGTCCAACTCGGCGCTTCGCGGCGCGAACAGCTCATGGGTTTGTGCAAGCGCATGGTCGCGGATATTGCGCCCGACCATGCCATTGCCGCCAGTCAGAAGTATCTTCATCCGTTTGAATCCCGGGCACGCGCCCGCATCGCCTCAGCCTCGGCGAAATCAGATGCGGCCATTTCTGCCACAAGCTCGGCGAAGGAGGTCTGCGGCGTCCAGCCGAGTTTTTGCTTGGCTTTGGAGGCGTCGCCCAAAAGCGTCTCCACTTCGGCGGGACGGAAATAACGGGGATCAACCGAAACGACTACCTTGCCGGAAGGATCACGGCCGACCTCGTCCACGCCTTCGCCCTCGAAATGGATCGTCATATCCAGCGCATCGGCTGCGGCGAGAACGAAATCGCGCACCGAATACTGCACGCCCGTGGCGATGACGAAATCGTCGGGCTCTTCCTGCTGCAGCATCAGCCACTGCATCTCCACATAGTCCCGCGCATGACCCCAGTCGCGCAGCGCGTCGAGATTGCCAAGCTTGAGAACATCCTGTTGGCCAAGCTTGATCCGCGCCAGCGCCCGGGTGATCTTGCGGGTGACGAAGGTTTCGCCGCGCAACGGGCTTTCGTGATTGAACAGGATGCCGTTGCAGGCATAAAGCCCATAGGCTTCCCGGTAATTGACGGTAATCCAGTAGGCATAGAGCTTGGCCACGCCATAGGGGGAGCGCGGATAGAACGGCGTGCGTTCGGTCTGCGGCGTCTCCTGCACCAGCCCGTAGAGCTCCGATGTCGAGGCCTGATAGAACCGGCTCTTGTCCTTGAGACCGAGGATGCGGATGGCTTCAAGCAACCTCAAGGTCCCTATCGCATCGGAATTGGCGGTGTATTCCGGTTCCTCGAACGACACCGCGACATGGCTCTGTGCGGCCAGATTGTAGACTTCGTCCGGTCGTGTCTGCTGCAGAATATGGGTGAGCGACGAGGAGTCGGTCATGTCGCCATGGTGCAGGACGAACTGCCCTGAACGGCCGTACTCGCCATCGAAAAGATGGTCGATCCGGGCGGTATTGAACAACGACGTGCGCCGCTTGATGCCGTGCACCTGATAGCCCTTGGCGAGCAGGAATTCTGAAAGATAGGCGCCATCCTGCCCTGTCACGCCGGTGATCAGGGCAACCTTGTTGGATGTGTCAGCGGTCATGGTCGAGGCTTCTTTCTTGGCGCGGCAGTGCGCGGACTGCCCGCCGCCAGTGCTTGATGGGCGTAGCTGACCGCCTTTTCCTTGTTTTTGACGACAAACTCAAGCCGCGAAAGGCGATCGCCGTCCGGGAGTCGCGGGATTTTGGGCGGTCAGATGTCCTGTTGGTGACCCTCAATCATGCCTCAGCTACTCGAGTTCCGGCGATATCGACTGCGCCTGGATTGCCTCGAAACCGCATGCGTGCCGGCGATCAATGCCGAGACTTGGCAGCGCTGTGATCTAGCCCCGCTCAAGCAGCGCCATAATCTCGTCCCGCGAGGGCATTGAGGGTGCGGTTCCGGGACGGGTTACCGAGATCGCCGCGGTGGCGCAGCCGAAGCGCACCGCGGAAACCGGCTCCATACCGTCCGCCAATGCCGCCGCAAAGCCGCCATTGAAGGCATCGCCCGCCCCGGTGGTCTCCGCGACCGGACCGGCGTCAAAGGCGGGAACGTGCAGGCTCTGGCCGCCGGAATGATAGAGCGCGCCCTTCTCGCCGAGCGTGATCACTGCGGCTCGGGCGCCCCTTTCGACAAGCCTTTCGGCAGCGCGGGTGGCGTCCTCAATCGTGGTGACCGCAATGCCGGTCAGGGCTTCCGCTTCGGTCTCGTTGGGGGTCACGTAATCACACAACGCCAGCATGCCGTCGGCAAGTTCGGCCGCCGGCGCGGGATTTAATACCGTAATCGCGCCACCGCCGCGGGCGATCTCCAGCGCGCGATGAGCCGCGTCCATCGGTTGTTCGAGTTGCGTGACAAACACCGAAGCGGTCCGGATCAAGTCGCTGTTGGCGTCAATATCGGCCGGTGAAATATCTCCAGCGACGCCCGGGCAGACGATGATGGCATTGTCGCCGCTGCCCGATTCGACAAAGATGTAAGCGGCCCCGGTGTAGCCGTCATCATGCTGTGAGACGGCCGCAGTGACGCCGGCCTGCTCCCATGTATTAAGCGCCATCTCGGCGAAGGGATCGCGTCCCAGCCGTGAGATGAAATGGGTCTCGGCGCCGGCCCGGGCCGCGGCCACGGCCTGGTTGGACCCCTTGCCGCCGGGCCCCAGCGCGAAGCTCTCGCCCATTATGGTTTCGCCCATTTTCGGCGCGCGGCGGGCGCGGTAGGCAGTGTCGGCGACGAACACGCCGAGGATGACGACCTTGGACATGATGGCTCCCTCGCATGGATTTGATGGTTGCGGTCTCCGGGTCCGGTGCTGGGTCCTGAAGCCTCGAGCGGATGACAGGGCCGGACCGGAGACCTGGCGATCTCAGTCTTCGGGCGGAACCACGCCCTTGCGCAACATGATGCAGCCGTAAAACCGCCGCTCGCCGGTCTGGATCACCGCATAGGCCTGTTTGGCCAGATCGTAGAAGGCGAAACGCTCGATGCTGACCATCGGCCGGGGCTTGCCTTCCGCCGCGTCGATCGCCTGTTGCACTTCGGCCTGAACCGGCGGCACTTCTCCGGGATTGCCGACGATCTCCATGCGTCCGGCGAAATCCTCCACAAAAGTGTCGAGCGGCAACACCGACAACACTGCTTCCACGGCTTCGCCCGCCGTTAGATTGTCCATCCGCAGCAAATCGCCGATCACCGTCTGCCGGGCAATCGAATCCGAGGGAAAATTGGTGTCCGCGATAATCAGCGTATCGCCGTGGCCCATGGCGCGAAGCGCATAGAGCACTTCAGCGTTCAGTCGCGGATCAAGTCCCTTGAGCATAATGTCCTCCCATTGGTGTCATTGCTGCGATATCCTGCAATCGGATCGGCCGTCACTCAAGCCGCAATCCGCTCTCGGTATCGAACAGATGCGCCATCTCGAGGCGCGGCCTGAGCCGGAGAATGTCACCGGGCTTGAAGCCGTGGCGTTCCTGGAACACCGCGATGATCTCGCGCCCGGCGGCGCGCAACACCAGATGCGTTTCCGACCCGGTCGGCTCCACCACCGCCACCTTGGCCTCGAAGCCGGCATTGTCGAGCACCAGATGCTCCGGACGGATGCCGAAAGTGACTTTCCGACCCTCGTCGAGACCGGGAACATCCGGCGCATCGAGCAAAACCTCCTGGGCGTCGATGCACAGCCGGCCATCCCGCCGGGACACAACGCCCTCGATCAGGTTCATCGAAGGCGAACCGATGAAGCTCGCGACAAACACATTGGCCGGCCGGTCATAGAGCTCGAGTGGCGCGCCTTGCTGCGAAATATGGCCGTCGCGCATCACGACGATCTGGTCCGCCATGGTCATGGCCTCGATCTGGTCATGGGTGACATAGACCGTGGTGGTCGACAGCCGCTGATGCAGCTCGCGGATCTCGGTGCGCATCTGCACCCTGAGCTTGGCGTCGAGATTGGACAGCGGTTCATCAAACAGGAAGACCTGGGGTTCACGTACGATCGCCCGGCCCATGGCGACGCGCTGGCGCTGGCCGCCCGACAACTCTCTCGGATAACGCTTGAGATAGGGCTTGAGGCCCAGAATCTCTGCCGCCGTGTCCACCCGCTGGTCGATTTCCGCCCTTGGCATGCGCTGCATCTTGAGTGCAAATCCCATATTGGCGGCCACCGTCTTGTGCGGGTAGAGCGCGTAATTCTGGAACACCATGGCAATGTTGCGTTCGGCCGGCGGCAGATTGTTGACCACCCGCCCGCCAATGCTGATCGTACCGGCGGTCACGCCCTCAAGCCCGGCAATCATTCTGAGCAGCGTGGACTTGCCGCAGCCCGAGGGGCCGACAAGCACGACAAAGCGGCCATCGGGAATGTCGACATCGACGCCGTGGATGACTTCCACCGACCCGTAGGCCTTGTAGAGTTTCTCGATCCTGACGTCCGCCATGCCGCCCCCGTGCTTTTGCATTGCCGTTTTGCCAAGTGGTACCCCACCGAAAAGGCGCTGTCTATCATCTAGTCATACTAGCATGTTAGATGCTTGACAGCTTGGCGGAAGGCTGAAATGTTTTCACCCTGTCCGGAAAACCGGACCCGGCCGTTGGGAAGAAAAAGGCGTTCAGCGACCATAAAACTGGTCTCGAAGCCTCCCGGGTCCGGACCGCTGAGGAGAGCGGGCAACGCAAGGGAGGTGTTTCATGAAAGTCGAATTGTTTGAACACGCAGTCAGGGTGGCCATGAGCCGCCGCCGGCTGTTGCAGG
Source organism: uncultured Hoeflea sp. (assembly GCF_947501405.1). Lineage (GTDB taxonomy): Bacteria > Pseudomonadota > Alphaproteobacteria > Rhizobiales > Rhizobiaceae > Hoeflea. The sequence goes on from NZ_CANMVK010000002.1 coordinate 138,412, forward strand.
GCGCCGCCGCCGTCGGCGGCATGGCCGCCATGGGTGGCATGGGCGCCACCACCGCCGCTGCGCAGGATGATGTCCGCGCCGCAATTCTCAAGATCCCCGGCGTCGGCGCCGGATCGCCAACCGACGCCGATTGGCAAAAGGTCGGCGAAATGTGCCTTGGCGCCACCAAGGCCAATGTCGCCGAGGGCGAATTCGAAGGTGTCGAGCTGACCTTCATGGGGCTCAACAACCAGAACCTTCACAATTTCCTGTTCCGCGGCTTCCTGAAGCCATGGGAGGCCTATACCGGCGCCAAGATCAACTGGATCGATCTCGCCCAGGCCGACTACAACGCCCGTCTGCAGCAGTCGATCGCCACTGAAACGGTGGATTTCGACCTTTTGGAAATGGGTGCGCCATTCGAGGGCGACACCGCAGGCCGCGGCCTGCTCGACGAGATGCCCGATTGGGTGGCCGAGCAGATCGACGCCGACGATCTGGTGGATTATCTCAAGGCGCCGGTCGGCACCTGGGATGGCAAGACCTATCGCGTCACCATCGATGGCGACTGCCATACCTTTGCCTATCGCACGGATTACTTTGGCGAGGGCGGTATTGGCGGCGCCGAAGTGCCCAAGACCTGGCAGCAGGTCAACGAGGTGTCCAAGGCGCTGGCGGGCCAAACCGACCCGCTTACCGGCCTTCCTGCCCATGGCTATCTCGACCCGCTCAAGGGCTGGGGCGGCTTCGGCTTCTACTTCCTGGAAAACCGTGCCGCGGCCTACGCCAAGCATCCCAATGACAAGGCATGGCTGTTCGATCCCGATACCATGAAGCCGCGGGTCAACAACCCGGCCTGGGTGCAGGCGATCCAGGACGTGATGGATTTGATCGCCACCGAAGGCGCTTATCCCGCCGACCAGATCAACGCCGATCCGGGCACCACGGCGTTTTCGCAGTTCCTCGCAGGCACTGGCTCGATGCTGATGTGGTGGGGCGATGTCGGCTCGTCCGCGCGCACCTCCGACACTTCGGTGGTCGGCGATGTCGTCGGATTCGGCATCAATCCCGGCTCGGACCGCGTTTACAACAGCCAGACCGAGGCCTGGGAAGACACCTACAACGAGGCCCCCAACATGGCCTATATCGGCTGGGGCATCTATGTCACCAACCGCGTGTCGGGCGACGAGAAGAAGCGCAAGGCGGCCTGGTCCGCTGCGGCCCATCTGGGCGGCAAGGATCTGTCGCTTTGGACCTCGGCCTATCCGTCCGGTTTCCAGCCCTACCGCAACAGCCACTTCAACTACGAAGAATGGGAAGCGGCGGGCTACGACAGGGCTTTCGTGGAGGACTATCTCGGGTCCAACGCCGACAGCTACAACCATCCCAACGCCGCCATCGAGCCGCGCATTCCGGGCATCTTCCAGTACTACTCGGTCGCCGAGGATGAACTGGCCAAGGGCTTTGCCGGTCAATACGGCTCGGCCCAGGAAACGGCCGACGCCATCGCCGCGGCCTGGGAGAAGATCACCGACCAGATCGGGCGGGACAGTCAGGTCGCGCTCTATAAGGCGTCTCTTGGTCTCTGATCCCGTAGACTGATCCAAGCGCCGGCGGCCCGAACCGCCGGCGCTTCATTCCAATTCAGGACATCCGCAGTTGGCCGAGCAGGGCGATTTCCTTCACGTTGTCACCACCGACAATCTCTCCAGTCGCAGGATGGCGCTGGGCCGTGCCATAATCTGGGGCTCGGCCGGGTTCCTGGCGGTTGTGGCGCTGGCGCAGACCCTGCAGGAAACCGGCTACGCCGATTTCGGCTTCTCCACCTGGCGACCGACGCTCTACGCCTATGTGCTGTGGGCCATCTGCCTTTGCTGGGGGCAGGTGCTGATCCGCGGGGAGCAGGGCAAGCGGGTGCTTTTCGTGCTGCCGGCCGCGCTGTTCGTGATCTCGATGGTGGTGTTTCCGCTGCTGTTCGGGCTGGTGATCGCCTTTTCGGACTGGAACCTGTCCTCGCCGACCGGCCGCACGTTCAATGGCCTCGACAACATCCGGCAGATGTGGAACGACGATTTCTACTGGAATGCGCTCGCCAACATGGTGCGCTACACGCTGGCCATCATCGTCGAATACGCCATCGCCTTCGGATTGGCGCTGCTGCTCAATTCGCAAATCCGCGCCCGCAAGTTTTTCCGCGTCGCCTTTTTGATGCCGCTGATGCTTTCACCCGTGGCGGTGAGCTGGATGATCGGCAAGTCGATGATGGAAATCCGCTTCGGCCCGCTGGCGCGGCTGGCGCGGGAACTGGGCTGGGATTCGCCGTCCTTCTTCGGGTCTCCGGAAATGGCCCGTTTCACCATCATGGTGATGGACGCCTGGACCTATATTCCGTTCATGATGATCATGATCCTGGCGGGCCTGCAGGCGATCCCCAAGGATATCCAGGAGGCCGCAAAGGTTGATGGCGCACGCGCCTGGCGCGGGTTCTGGGAGGTCACCTTTCCGCTGATGCTGCCGGTGTCGATCACCGTGATCCTGATCCGCATCATCTTCAAACTGAAGCTTGCCGACATCATCATCAACGTGACTGCCGGAGGACCGGGCGGCGCCACCGACAGCGTCACCAGTTTCATCTTCAGGGAGTATCGCGACCGCTCCAATGTTGGCTACGGAACGCTTCTGGCCATGTTCTATCTGGTGCTGATCGTCATCGCCATCACCATTGTCATGAAACTCACCGACCGCTGGGCGCGGCCGCGCTATTGACCGGGGAGGCGAGACCATGAGCCAGCAGATCTTTCACGACAGTCCCTCCGACCTCGCCCACAAGACCAAGTGGTTGTCGGGTCGCGTCGCTGTCTATGGCGCCTTGATCCTTTGGGCGATCATCTGCCTGTTCCCGATCTACTGGACCATCACCACCTCGTTCAAGATGGCGCCCGATGTGATGCGCGGCAATCTCATCCCGTTTTGGGATTACCAGCCGAAGTGGCTGGGCTGGAGATCGCTGGGGATCTCGCCCGACACCATCGGCGCGGAATCCACCGTGCGCGAGGAATTCCTCAAGCGCTTTCTCAATTCGGTCATCACCGCGCTGTCGGCGTCCGCACTGGCGGTGTTTTTGGGATCGCTGGCCGCCTATGGATTGTCGCGCTTTTCCTATCGCTTCGGGTTCATGCGCAACTCCGACATCTCGTTCTTCTTTCTCAGCCAGTTGATCCTGCCGCCGGTGGTTCTGGCGCTGCCGTTTCTGGTGCTCTACAAATCGCTGGCGCTGCTCGACACCCGCATCGGCCTTATCCTGCTCTATACGCTCACCGTGCTGCCCATCGTCATCTGGATCATGCGCGACCAGTTCGCCGGAATCCCGAAAGAACTTGAGGAAGCGGCCCTGGTCGATGGCCTGTCGATCTGGGGCGCATTTGCCACCATCGTGCTGCCGATCGCGCTGCCGGGCATGGTGGCGGCCTTCATTCTGTCACTGGTGCTGACCTGGAACGAGTATTTCTTCGCAGCCCTTCTGACTTCGACCCACGCCAACACATTGCCGGTGATGGTGGCGAGCCAGACCGGCAGCCAGGGCATCAGCTGGTGGTCAATGGCAGCCCTGTCCTTCGCCGCCATCCTGCCGCTGATCGTTATCGGCATCCTGCTGGAGCGTTACATCATCAAGGGCATGGCCGCGGGCGCGGTGAAGTAGTTCAGGGACGGCGGTGCTCCGGAGCGTATGATGGTTACCCGCGGCACAGGAACTGATCCGCTATGGTACGCTCAAGGTAAGCTGCTCATTTGCCTGTATCCAGTTCAGCCATGATGTCTTTGGTCTGCTGATAGAGTTTGAGAAACAGCGGGTATTGCCGCTCATAGGCGGCATGGTGCGCGGCGTGGATCGTCTCTGCCGCGGGGTTCCAGATGGTCATGTCGTCTCGCGCGGCCCGTCCAACCGCAAATGCCGCCAGGAACGCATCGCCATAGGAGGCGCCGGTGGTGGTTTCGCAGACGATCTGGTCGAGCCCGCTCAGATCGGACGTCGCCTGGAGCCAGGGCCGGTTCTTAGTGCCGCCGCCCACCGCCAGCACCCGCGCCGGTCGCTGCCCCGCTTCGGCATAGGTGTCGGCGATATGACGCGTGGCCGAGGCGATGCCTTCGAGAACGGCGCGATACATGTCGCCGCGATCATGGGTCAGGTCGAGCCCGAAGAACGTGCCCTTTGCCTGGGTGTCGTGGATCGGCGTGCGCTCGCCGGAGAAATAGGGAAGGCAGATCAGTCCCCTGGCACCCGGCGGCGAGGCCTCGGCTTCCCTGGCCAGCACGCCGAACGCACCGTCGCGTGCAAGCTCCCGGGCGAAGCGGTCGCGGAACCAGTGCGTCAGAGTGCCCGATGTCGCAAGCCCCGCCATGGCGGCGTGCTCGCCGGGAAACAACCACGGCGCATGCCATAGCCGTGCATCGGACAGCCGCCTGTCGGATAGCAGGATTATGAAGATGGTCGAGCCATACATCATCATCATATCGCCAGCCTGGCGCACCCCGACACTGACCGCCTCCGCCGCCGCATCGATAGTGCCGCAGGTCACCGGCGTGCCCGCGGCCAACCCGGTATCGTGCGCGGCGTCATCGCTCACATGCCCGGCGATCTCGGTCGACCACATCAGCCGGGGCAGCCTGTCTGGCGGACAGAAACTCGCAAGATCGAAACACCAGTCCTGTTTGGCGATGTCGTAGAGTGGCGAGAAATTGGCTGCCGTATAGTGATCGATCACATAGTCGCCGGTCAGCCGGTAGGTCAGATAGCTGGTCGAGGTCAGGATCTTGCCGGTCTTGTCCCACAGCTCCGGATGGTTGCGTTTGAACCACAGGATCTTGGGCCCGACCGATTGCGAGGTCAGCGCATTGCCGCAGCGCGCCAGGATTACGTCTTCGCCGATTTCGGCGTTCAAATCATCGATCTCGCGCGCGGCCCTTGTGTCGACGCCGTAAAGCACGCCATTGCTCAGCGGTGCGCCATCGGCATCGACAGGCAGCATGCAGGGACCTATGGCAGAGGTCGCCACCGCCTTGATTTCGGCCGGATCGACACCGCTGTCGGCGATCAGCTTTCGGGTGATGAAAACGAAATCGCCCCACCAGTCCTCTTCGGCCCGGTGCTCGGCCCAGCCGGGCCTTGGCACGATCATCTCATGGGCGCGGGCGGCCTGGGCGATGATGCGGCCGCCATCGGCAACCAGCACGCCTTTGGATTCGAAGGTGCCGATATCGACGCCGAGTGTGTAGCCCATCGCCTATGTCTCCCGCGTCAGCTTGAAATCCGGACCGATATTGCCGATCGCCGCCAGTGCCAGTTCGCACATCGATTGCAGATCGGACAGATCGCAGCATTCGACTGCCGAATGGGAATGCCGCATCGGAAAACCGATATCGATCGAGGCCACCCCTTCGCCGACCAGTTGCACATAGGACAGGTCCGTCAGCACACCGATCTGCGCCGAGCGCTGCAACGGCATGTCCAGTTCCGCCGCGGTGTCCTCGAACAAGCTGACCATCGAAGGATGTGGAATCACCCCGTTGAGCGTGCCGCGCCCGTGAAATGAGTAAAGGCTGATCCCCGGTCCGCCGCCAAGCCGCATGTCGCCGCGATCAGCCAGATCGGGCGTATCGGTGGCCAGCATCAGGTCGATCTGGATGGCGATGTCCGGCTGCAGCGCCTGCGCCGCCACCAGTGCGCCGCGCAGATTGAATTCCTCCTGCACGGAAAACACCACATGCACCGTCGGCCCGCCGTCGCGAGCGGCCAGGCCACGGGCAATTTCCAAGAGCGCCGCGCAGCCGGCCCGGTCATCGACCGAGGGTCCCGCAACCCGGTTGCCGGCGAGTTCGATAATACGCGCTTGATAGACCACCGGCGTGCCGATCTTGACGCCGGCGGCCTCGACCGCCTGTTTCGAGCCATGACCGGTGTCGATCAGGATCTCCGGCGTCGGCACCACCTTGTACTTCTCGTCCGGCGTCGTGGCGTGATGCGCCTTGTTCATGATGATGCCGGGCACGTCGCGACCCTCGCCGATACACAGCGTTACCGCCTGCGCCGCCATGGCGCGTTCGGAGACCCCGCCCATGCGCTCGACCCGGATCAGGCCATCCGCCTCGATTCGGCGCACGAAAAAGCCCAGCTGATCCATATGGGTGAAGATCATCACCGAGGGGCTTTCCGGTTCGCCTTCGAAACTGGCGATCACATTGCCCATCCGGTCGACCCGGCTTTCAACACCCGCATCCGAGAAACGCGCGCGGATCAATCTGGCGACCCGCTCCTCATGGCCAGACAGGCCCGGTGTCCTCATCAGGTCGTAAAGATCGGTGCGCAACCGGCCCGTCATCACGCGTCCCCGCGCGCGGCGCGGGCGCGATCCATCAGGTCCTTCGCGCGCTCCGGATCGATCGCCTTCCAGGTGTCGCCATCGATCTTCAGCGCCGAGCCGATGATGCAGCCATCAGCCACTCGAAGCACATCGCCAATGGTCTCGTGCTTGACCCCTGTATTGGCAAGCACCGGCGTGCCCGGCAGGACCGCCTTGACCGCTTCGAGATCCGAAAGTGCGGCCGCCTCGCCGGTGATCTGGCCCGAGACCAGCACCGCGTCGGGGATCGAGGAAAACACCGCGCTGCGCGCCCGGTCGGCAAGCGGCCGCCGGTCGAGACTGTCGGCGAATTCTGCCGACACATTGTAAAGCATCGCCAGATCGCTGCGCCCCAGCCGGTCGCGATAGCGCATCGCCTTGCCGGCATCGGGAGTCCACGGGCCCATGTCGCTGGCATAGGTGCCGGTGAAGATCTCGCGCACAAAGGCTGCGCCGGTGGCGGCAGCCAACGCCACCGAACTCATCGGGTCCCACAGCACGTTGACGCCAAAGGGGATCTCGATTTCGTCACGCAACTTGCCGATGACATAGGCCATGGTGGCGGTCGACGCGGTGTCGACACTAAACTCATAGGGCCGGTCGTTTTCGTTGCCGAACATGATGGCGTCGAAGCCGGCCGCCTGCAATGCGCCAAGATCGGCGCGGGCCGCCACCACCAGACCGTCGAGCCCGGCCGCCCGGTCATGCAGGGGCGAGCCGGGCAACGCACCCAGATGCACCATGCCGACCACCGGCTTTCCCGATCCAAAAACATCAGTGAAATTGCTCAATACAGTCTCCCAATCCTCGCGCAGGCCAGAATGAGGACTAGGCAGCGCTTCACCAAATATACTAGCATGTTAGCAGGCAGGGAGATGCAGATGCAATTGAAGACACGACATTGGGACCGGATCGGAAACGGTGGGCTGACATTCACCGAACTGGGCTTCGGGACCGCGCCGCTGGGCAATCTCTATCGCGCCATTAGCGATGAAGAGGCCGATGCGGTGCTCACCCGCGCCTGGGATCTGGGCGTGCGCTATTACGACACCGCGCCGCTTTATGGCCTCGGCCTGTCGGAAACCCGGCTGAACCGGTTTTTGCGCGACAAGCCGCGCGATCAATATGTGCTCTCGACCAAGATCGGCCGGCTGCTGCGGCGCTGCGAAGCAGGCGAGGAGCGTGATTGCATCGGCAAGTTTTTCGATGTCCCGGCCCGCAAGGAAGTCTACGATTACAGCTATGACGGGGTCATGCGCTCGGTGGAGTTCTCGCTCGAGCGGCTTGGTGTGGATAGCATCGATATCCTGTTCGCTCATGATCTCGACATCTTCAATCATGGCAGCCAGGAAGCGCTTGACGCCAAGTTGGCCGAGTTGATGTCGGGCGGCTACAAGGCGCTGGTCAGCTTGCGTGATCAAGGGACGATCAAGGCCTTCGGCGCGGGTGTCAATGAATGGCAGCCCTGCCAGTGGATGACCGAGCAGGGCGATTTCGATCTGTTCCTGCTGGCGGGGCGGTACACGCTGCTTGAACAGGAGGCATTGGAAAGCTTCCTGCCGCTGGCCACCAAACGCGGCATCGGCATCATCATCGGCGGGCCCTACAATTCAGGCATTCTCGCCACCGGCGCCAAACCCGGCGCGTATTACAATTACGATCCCGCGCCGCAGGACATTCTCGACCGTGTCGCAAGGATCGAGGCGGTTTGCCAGCGGCACGGTGTGCGCATGGTCGATGCGGCTTTCCAGTTTCCGCTGCGCCATCCGGCGGTGGTCTCGGTCATCCCCGGCGGCCAGGGCGTCTCCGAGATGGATGCCAATCTGGCCGCTGCCACTGCCGCCATTCCCGGTGCCTTGTGGGACGATCTCAAGGCCGAAGGTCTGATGCGCGATGACGCGCCGGTCTGAGTGTCAGGAAAGACTTACCCATGAAGATCGACGCCCACCAGCATTTCTGGAATCCAAGCCGCGGCGATTATGACTGGATGCCGATGGACAACGAGGTCCTGGCCCGGCCCTATATGCCGTTTGATCTCGCACCCGAGCTTGAAAACCACGGAATTGATGCGACAATTCTGGTTCAGGCCGCCGCCACGGTGGAGGAGACCGAGTACATGCTCGGCATCGCCGACGCCACGCCGTTCGTTGCCGGCGTTGTCGGCTGGGTGGATTTCGAGAATCCCGCCGGTCTCGAAGTCCTGAAGCGGCTCGCCGGGCATCCGAAGTTCAAGGGTGTGAGGCCGATGATCCAGGACATCCCCGACGATGACTGGATGCTTCGCGACGATGTACAGTGGGGATTTCAGGCGATCACCGATCTGGATCTGACCTTCGATGCGCTGGGGTTTCCCCGGCATCTGGCCAACTTCCTCACCATCCTCAAACGCTATCCGGAAATGCGGGTGGTCGTCGACCATTGCATGAAACCGCAGATCCGCGACCATTCAGACGCTACGTTCCGGTTCTGGGCGGATGGCATGGCGCGGATCGCCGGCGAAACCAGCGCTTTCTGCAAGTTTTCCGCACTGGTCACCGAAGCCAATCCGGGCTGGATCGTCGAGGATCTCAAACCCTATGCCGATCATGTGTTCGAAGTTTTCGGCCCGGAGCGGGTGATGTGGGGCTCGGACTGGCCGGTTTGCCAATTGGCTGCGAGCTACAAGGACTGGCATGCGGCGGCGGAAGCCCTCACCGCCCGGCTGGACGCAAGCGCGCAAGCCCAGATCTATGGCGGCTCTGCGGCCCGTTTCTACCGCATCGGTGTTTGATTGCCTTCACACAGACAAGTCGCCTTCAAAGCTCGTTGACGCCTAGGTGCTGCGCACCAGCGCTTCGACATCCGCGCGGGTGATGGCGCTGCGCCGGTCAAGCGTGGCTGATACGTGCAGTGCCGCCGCAGCCTGTCCGAAATCCACCGCCTGGCGAAGCTGCGCGCCGCTGTCCGATGCTGCTGCCAGCGCGCCTAAAAACGCATCACCTGCCCCATGGGTCGAGACAACCGCTACGTTATGACCGGGAAGGTGGGTGACGGTCTCCGCTTCGGCCAGCACCACGCCATCTCCGCCCAGCGTCAGTATCACCGAACCGGGGCCGATTGCGGTCAGCGACCGGGCGGCAGAGAGCGGCTCCAGCGCATTCTCGTTTTCGCCCAGCATGTCGGCTGCTTCCACCCGGTTGACCACCAGCGTGTCGACCAGGCCGAGCAATTCGGCGCCGACTTTGCGGGCCGGTGCGGCATTCAACATCACCTGAACGCCCGCCGCGCGCGCCCGCTGCGCGATTGCCAGATTGACGGCTTCAGGAACTTCGTTCTGCAAAAGCACGATCGAAGCATCGTCGGGCAGAACGATCCGGTCCGGCTCGATCTGGAGATTGGCGGCCGAGACAATCACCGCGCCATAACCGCCTGCCGGCTCGACAATGGCGACGCTCATCCCGGATGCACCCGGGTCGCGCTGCACTTGCGAGGTCTCGACACCCGTCGCTTCAAGGCCATTCAGCAGCACAGCGCCGGCGGCATCGTCGCCCACGCGCCCGGCGAAATGCGTGGCTGCGCCCATGCGTGCGGCGGCCACCGCCTGATTGCCGCCCTTGCCGCCCATGATGTAGTTGACCGCGCCGCCGGCCACCGTCTCGTCCAGCCGCGGCAGATGCGGCGCGTCCACCACCACGTCATAATGCAACGATCCGCAAACGAAGACGCTCACCTGGTTGTCCCGTAAAGCGCTTCGGCGACGATGCCGAGCGAACGCGTCGCATCCTGCCGGGCAATGGCCGAGGCCAGCGCCGCATTGTCCACCAGGCCTGCGGCGGTGCTTCTCAGCCGCTCGGCCATCATGATGTTGGCGCGCGCCTCGTCGCAGGGATCGAGCCCGCCATGATCTGGAAAGGTGTCGAAATAGATCACCCCGTCATAGCCCATGCGTTCGAGTTCGACGAACAACTCTACCGTCTGCACCGGATGCACCGAACCCACCATCAACCCGTCGTCGCGCTTGCCGTAGCCGTCATTGAGATGCACGCCCAGAAGCCGCGAATGCCGCGCGACGAGATGCGCCGAATGCGCTGGCAATTCATCGGCGTAAAGAACATGGGCGAAATCCAGCGTCACGCCCAGATTGGGTCTCTCCGCCTCCTTGACCGCCAGCAGCGTTGTCCCGATGTCGGGCATCAAGGCATAGGCGCGCGGCTCGTTGGGCTTGTATTCGATGGCGATATCGAGCCTCGAATCGTGATCGGCGACTGCGGCGAGTGCTGCGATGGTGTCGTCCCACATCCGTCCGTAATCGCCCTGGAACGAGTAATCGACGCCATCCTGGCCCATCCACAATGTCATCAGCGAGCCACCCATCTCAGCGAGTGCGTCGAGACCGCGTTTGGTGATGTCGATGGCCGCCTGGCGAACTTTCACATCGGGATGGGTAAAGGCGCCGAGCCTGAAGCCGGGATCGGTGTAGTAGCGCATCGCCAGTCCGTTGAGCGCCATGCCATGGTCCGACAGGATCCGCGACAGCTCCGCGGGCGTGTGATAGGCGAAATGATCGGGATAGTTCAGGTCCGCGGCGTCGAGCCCGTCCACCTGGCCCGCGCGGGCGATCATGTCTGCCGCGGTGGGTTTGCCCGGCAGCCCGGTCTTGAAAGCGTTCAGCCGGGCGGCGTAGCGCGGGCGGTTGGGCAAATCGGGCATCGGCAGCCTTTCAGGAATGGGTGCGAAAACTTCTAGGCGTTGTCGAACAATTCCGGCCGCTGATCGACCAGCGGTTCGAGCAATTTGACCAACTGGCGCAGGTGATGCTTGGTGGCCTCGCGTGCGGCTTGCGCGTCGCGGGCTTCGAGCGCCGCCACAATCGCCCGGTGCTCGTTCAGCGTGGCTTCAATGCGGCCGGGTGTGGGAAGGTTGAGCCGGCGTGCGCGGTTGACATGAACCCAGGCAGTGTCCGCCAGTATCGCCAGCCGCTTGTAACCGGTGAACGACAGGATCAGCTCATGCATCTGCGCATCCATCTGGTAAAAACCGGGGATGTCGCCATCCTGCATCAACGCTTCCTGGACCCGCAGATTGCGTTTGAGCAGAACCAGTTGCTCATCGGTGATGGTTTGGGCGACGATTTCGACCGCCGCCAGTTCCAGCGCTTCGCGCAGGAATGCGCCCTCGCGGATTTCGTCCATTGAAAATCGGGCCACGAAGGTGCCGGCTTGCGGCACCACATTGACGAGCCCTTCCGCTGAAAGCCGCGCCACGGCTTCCGCCACCGGCGAGCGCGACACGCCAAGTTCCTCGCAGATTTCGGATTTCTGCATGATTTCGCCGGGCCGGAAGGTCAGGGACAGGATCGCCTGCTTCAGCGACATGTAGACTTTCTGCGCGAGCGACCCGGGAAACTCGTCAAGTGGTTGCAACGCGGGTCGTGATTTCATGGACTCTCGCAGTGGATTAACCTTAGCTTGTAGCATACTAACATGTTAGATGGAACCTTAGGCCTGTCAAGCCGATGCCCGGTTTGAGACGTCAGGCCTTTATACCGACGGACCGGCCGATGACAACCAAACTCCCTCCGGCGCTTCGCCTGCATCCCGACGACAATGTGATCATAGCGCTCGCTGATCTGGCGCCGGGTGCGCACCTTCCAGGGCTGGAGCGGCCGCTGGCGCAAGCTGTGCCGCGCGGCCACAAGATTGCCGGCGTCAAAATCGGCAAGGGTGCGCAAGTGATCCGCTATGGCCAGACCATCGGCGTGGCGACAGCGGATATCGCCCCCGGTGAACATGTGCATGTCCAAAATCTGGGAATGGGTGGACATGGTGCCGATTATGCATTTGCGACGGAGGTGAGGGCGCTGCCGGGTCAACCGGAGCCGCGGCATTTCATGGGCTATCATCGCAGTGACGGGTCGGTCGGCACCCGCAACTATCTCGGCATACTCACCTCGGTCAATTGCTCGGGTTCGGTGGCGCGCTTCATCACCGAGGCGGTGGAGCGGCAGGGCTGGCTTTCCGAATTTGAAAATGTCGATGGCGTGGTGCCGATCGTGCATGGCACCGGCTGCGGCATGTCGGGCAGCGACGAGGGCTACCACACCCTGTTTCGCACGCTTCAGGGCTATGCCCGCAATCCCAATTTCGCAGGCATTTTGTTGCTCGGGCTTGGCTGCGAGGTCATGCAGGTTCCCGATCTGGTCGGCCGAGGACGAATGCGAACTGACAAGAACTTCCGCTACATGACGATCCAGCAATCGGGCGGCACCCGCAAAACCATCGAGCGCGGCGTCGAGCAATTGAAGGAGATGGCGGAGGCCGCCAACCGGATCACCCGCCAGCCGGCGGGGCTCGAACATCTGATGATCGGCCTTCAGTGCGGCGGCTCCGACGGCTACTCCGGTATCACCGCCAACCCTGCGCTGGGCGCGGCTTCGGACCTGCTGGTCGCTCATGGCGGCACCACCATCCTGTCGGAGACTTCTGAGATCTACGGCGCCGAGCACCTGCTCACCCGTCGCGCGGTCACCCCTGAAGTGGGCGAGAAAATCGTCGAGCGGATCCGCTGGTGGGAGGATTACACCGCCCGCAATGGCGGCGAGATGGACAACAACCCTTCGCCCGGCAACAAGAAAGGCGGGCTGACGACCATTTTGGAAAAATCCCTCGGGGCGGTCGCCAAGGGCGGCACGGCGCCGCTCACGCAAGTCTATAAGTTCGCCGAACCGGTGACCGAACGCGGCTTCGTGTTCATGGACAGCCCTGGTTATGATCCCTGTTCGGTCACCGGCCAGATCGCTTCCGGCGCCAATCTGATTGCGTTCACCACCGGCCGCGGATCGGTGTCGGGCTACAAGCCGACGCCCTGCATCAAGCTTGCCACCAATTCCGAAATGTATGGCCGCATGGCCGAGGACATGGACGTCAATTGCGGCGACATCGTCAGCGATGGCGTCAGCCTTGAAACCAAGGGCCGCGAGATTTTCGAGCTGTTTCTGCGCGTTGCCTCGGGCGAACAGACCAAAAGCGAGGAACTCGGTTTCGGCGGCGCCGAATTCGTTCCCTGGCAGATGGGCGCGGTGATGTAAGCGCCAAAGCGCTGCCTCACGCCGGAGATGTCAAAAGCTGGCGGATGAAGCCGCTACACAAGACAAAGCGCACACAAGACAAAACGGCGGCCCGAAGGCCGCCGTTCTTTTGTTCTGCTGCGGAAGCCTAGAGGTTTCCTGCGCCCATTTCACTGGCGATATGATCAGCCTGGCGGATGGCCAGGGCGACGATGGTTAGGGTCGGGTTTTCCGCGGCCCCGGTGGTGAACTGCGAACCGTCCGAGATGAACAGATTGTCGATGTCGTGGGTCTGACCCCAGCGGTTGACGACACCGTCGCGCGCATTCTCCGCCATTCGGTTGGTTCCCAGATTGTGCGTCGACGGATAGGGCGGCGTCGGAAACGTCCGCGTTGCGCCGACCGCGTCATAGACCGCCATGCCCTGCTTGTAGGCATGCGCACGCATCGCCTTGTCGTTGGGATGATCGTCGAAATGCACATTCGGCGCTGGCAGGCCATACTGGTCCTTGAGATCGTGGTTGAGGGTGATCCGGTTGGTCTCCTGCGGCATGTCCTCGCCGACGATCCACATGCCGGCCATGTTCTCGTAGGAATCGAGCGCGGTGGTGAACTCCCGTCCCCAACCGCCGGGATCGAGGAAGGCGGCCATGAACGGCAGGCCGAGCGCCAGGGTTTCAAGCTCGTAGCCACCCACAAACCCGCGTGAGGGATCATGACGCGACTCGTCCTGGATGATCCCGGCCATGGTCGTTCCGCGCCACATCCGCACCGGCTTGTCAAACACCGCATAGACCGATCCGGTCATGTGACGCATATAGTTGCGGCCGACCTGCCCGGAGGAATTGGCGAGCCCGTCGGGGAACATGCTTGACGCCGAATTGAGCAGCAGCCGCGGGCTTTCGATCGAATTGCCGGCGACGCAAACGATCCGCGCCTTTTGCAGATGCTGATTGCCGTCCTGGTCGGCATAGAGCACGCCGCTGGCCTTGCCGCTGGCGTCATGCTCGATCTTGAGCACATGGGCGCGCTCGCGAACCTCAAGATTGCCGGTGGCTTCGCCGCGCGGAATGTCGGTGTAGGCGGCGGACCATTTGGCGCCCCATTTGCAGCCCTGGAAACAGAACCCGGTCTGCTGACACGCCGACCTGCCGTCATATTCAACGCTGTTGATCGCCATCCGCCCGGTGTGAACCTCGCTGTATCCGAGCTTCTTGGCGCCGGCTTCAAACACCTTGTAATTGTTGCATCCGGGCAATCCTTCGCGGTCGCCGGTGCGGGTTACGCCGAGTTTCGTCTCGGCTTTTTCGTACCAGGGCTCCATTTCCGCCAGATCGATCGGCCAGTCGAGCAGATTGGCGCCCTGTACATCGCCATAGGTAGTTTTGGTCTTGAACTCATGGGCCTGGAAGCGCAGCGATGCGCCGGCCCAATGGGTCGTGGTTCCGCCGACCGCCTTGACGATCCAGGCCGGCAATCCGGAAAAATCCTTGGCGACCCGCCAGTCGCCGGAGGTCGAACGGGCGTCGAGCCAAGCCAGTTGCCCGAAGCTGTCCCACTCATCATTGACGTAGTCTTCCGGCAGATATCTGCCGCCAGCTTCCAGAGCGACCACCTTCACGCCCTTCTGGGCCAGTTCATTGGCCAGCACGCCGCCGCCGGCGCCGGTGCCGATAACCACGACGACCGTGTCGTCATTGAGATCATATTTTGCAACCATGTCGGACGCCTCCCTCTATATCCAGTTGATGTCGTCAAAGCCGTGATCGATGTAGCCGCCCTGGCTGAAGCTTTCGCCCTCATAGCCAAACAGCGGCCAGACGGCCTTCTGGTTGTACAGGCCGGTGACCAGGCCGCCGCGGATGCGCTGGAAGAACGTGCTGTCCTCCATGCCGCGCAGAATATCGACCCGGTCGCGTTCCCAGCCGGTCTCGATATAGGAGGCGTGTCCCTTGCCGCGCGCCGCCGCATCCAGCGCCGCAATGCCGGCTTCGATCTCCGGCGCCGCGTCCTCGGTGTCGTAGGCTTTCACCGCGGCGGCGTAGAATTCGTCACCGACCCGGTCATGGGGATAGATGTCGCGCGCCATCTGGATCAGCGTCGCCATAGAGGCGGGCTGGAGCGCGGTGGTTTCCATCGCCCAGGCCGCGTCTGAGCCGGCGATGAAGCCCGGTCCGGCCACGAATGCCGCTCCCATCGCGACCGATCGCGACAAGAGCTGCCGGCGGGTCATGCCTTTGGGCTTGGTTTGAACTGTCATGTTTTCCTCCTTGGTAATGTCCTTGGCGCGGTCCCTCCCGACCAGGCCGGACTTGCGGCGACGGCCTAGAGATACCGGCCGGCGCGCTGCAGCACTTCGATCTGGTATCCGTCCGGATCGGCAATGAAAAAGAAGCGCGCGATCACCGTTCCCGCGGGCGCGAAATCCACAAGCTTGCGGGGTTCGAGGCCGAGGGCCGTCAAGCGCGCGTGTTCGGCGGTAACATCGTCGACCGAAAACGCCAGATGGCCGTATCCGTCGCCCAGCTCATAGGGGCTGGTGCGGTCCTTGTTGACCGTCAGTTCGAGCTCGAAGCCGGTCTCGCCATTGCTGAGATAGATCAGAGTGAAGCTGTCGAAATCGAGCCTGTCGGCGACATCCAGGCCGAAGGCTGCTTTGTAGAACTCGACGGAGCGCGCCTCGTCGAGCACGCGGATCATGCTGTGAATGGCCTTGGCCATGAGATCTCCCGAATTGGTCCAGACTTGCCCGACAAGTTTGGAGCCCGTTTCGGGGGATGGGGTAGTAGCGGTATACTACGGCTGCGGTTTCATTCCGCCGCCATCATTCGCTCGGGGCTGACGCCGCTGGTTTCAAGATAGACCAGACAGCAGCAGCGCAGCAGCGACGCGAAATTTTTGGGCTCGCCGTGCAGCTCCAGAACCTCCGCATGCAGCTTCGACATGAAGCCCGGCGTGGTCATGTCCTGGGAGCTGGCGAGCTCATCGAGGATGGCCCAGAAGGTCCGTTCAAGGCGAATGGAGGTGCTTTGGCCGTTGAGCCGCAGCCTCCGTGTGATTTGCTCGTAGCGCGCCGGATCCTGTCCGGCGAAGATTTTGCACATTGCTTCCTCCCTCTCATCGCGAAATCGATGAGTTTGCGGCCTTTGGCTTGCCGACAATCCACAAGTGTGCCGCAACCGAACGGGATTTTCCAGCAATCATTGGTGAGTGTCCGGCGCGGGAGACGGTTTCGGCTATACCGGCCGTCCAAGGCATGGCGTTGGCTGCGGCCTGCGCCCTGCGTCAAAGTCATGGTTTGGCTCTCCCCAAAATCACCCGATTGACTCTTGCGGCGGATTCAGTGTTGAATAGAACATAACAGGAACATTTGGGTGCGACATGAACCTTGCGAGACTGCGGGCCGCGGCGGATATTCTGGATGCCCATACCCGGGCTCACGGTCAGGGTCAGGCCGCGCGCGGCCTGTCCGCAGGTTCGCTTCATGGTGTGTCCAGCGAGGCTGTGGCAGTGCCCCTGGCCTTGGGCGCGGATGCGGTCGACCGCGTTCTCGAAGGCGGGCTTTCCTGCGGCGGACTGCATGAAGTGCGATGCGCGCTGGCCCGCGACATCGGCGCGGGCGCAGGCTTTGCGCTGGGGCTTGCGGCGCGGGCGTTCAGCCACGGCCGCGATGGCCGGCGGCGGATTGTCTGGGTCAACGATCCCGCCGCGCGCTGCGATGGCGGCGGGCTGCTTCCCGCCGGCCTTGCCCAATACGGGCTTGATCCGGCGGCATTCACGCTGATCGAGCCGCGCGACTTAAAGGGCGCGATGTGGGCGGCCGACGAGGCGGCGGGTTGTGCGGGCCTTGCGGTGCTGGTGTTTCAGATCAGGGGCAACCCGGCGCGGTTCGACATGACCGCGACACGGCGGCTGCTGCTGCGCGCCCGCGAAAACGGGGTGCTGGCGCTGACCCTGCGCCAGAGCGGGGAGGAGGAGGCAAGTGCTGCGGCAACGCGCTGGCGCGTGCAGCCTCACATCTCGGAGGCGGATGAACTGGATCAACGCGGCGTGGGAGCAATGCGGCTGCTGCTCACGCTGGAACGCAACCGCGCCGGTCGCACCGGCCAATGGCCTTTGGCCTGGAACCCCCAAACCGGAATGTTCGACCATGCCGCATCCCAGCCTGCAGCCCGTGCCGCGCCGCCAGCGCATTCTCGCCATCGCCTTCAGCCATCTGCCGACCGACCGGATTCACCGGGCGCGCTGGGGCAAATCCTGGATCACCGGCAGGACTTCGGACGCGCATCCTGACGCGCCGCCGGTGGTTGTCACCGGGACGGTCAAGAACGCCATCCGCATCGTTGCGCTGGACGATCGCGCCCGCACCTGCGGCATTCGCCCCGGCCAGACGCTCAGCGACGCCCGGGCTCTGGCGCCCCGGCTCGACTGCCATCCCGCCGATGCCGAGGCTGACCATGCCCTGCTGCTTGGGATCGCGGCCTGGTGCGAGCGTTACACCCCGCTTGTCGCGCTTGATGCCGATCCGGATGCGAGCCCGGACGCGGGTCTTGCCGCCGCCGGTCCCGGCCTGTTCATGGACATCACCGGCTGCGCCCATTTGCTGGGCGGCGAGGCGGCGCTGATCACCGATCTCGAGGCCCGGCTCACCGCCCAGGGCTTTCATGTCCGGTTGTGCCTGGCCGACACGCCGGGCGCGGCCTGGGCGATGGCGCGCTATGGCGCCGCGCACATCATCGCCGAGGGCTGTCACGGCGAAGCCATCGCGCCGCTGAGCCTGAGCGGGCTGCGGCTGTCTCCCGCGCTCACCGCCTCGCTCGGCCGGGTCGGACTCAAGACCATCGGCTGCATCGCCGGTTTGCCGCGTGCGCCGCTCGCCGCCCGTTTCGGATCCGGATTGATGCAGCGGCTCGACCAGGCGCTGGGCCGCGAGGCCGAGGCGATTTCACCCATCATGCCGGTGGCGGAACTCTCCGCCGAGCGCCGTTTTGCCGAACCGGTGACCCATCACGATGAGATCAGCCATGTGCTTGGCGCGCTGGCCGCAAGCCTGATCGAGCCGCTTGAACGGCGCGGCCTCGGGGTTCGCCGCGGCCGGCTCAAGTTGTTCCGGGTCGATGGCCATGTCGCCGAACTGGAGATCCAGACCGCACGGCCCTTGCGTGATGCGCCGATGATCGAGCGGCTGTTTGGCGAACGCATCGCCGGCCTGCATGAGGATCTCGACGCGGGCTTCGGCTTCGATCTGATGCGGCTCGACATCGTCCATGCCGATCCTTTCGACTCCGCCCAGGCCGATATGGTCGCCGGCGCCGGCCTGATCCAGGACCACGATGCGTTGGTTGACCGGCTCGGCGCGCGGCTCGGCCTCGACCGGGTGCAGCGCTTCGTGCTGGCCGACACCCACATTCCCGAACGCAGCTTCGGTCGCGCGCCGGTGGCCAGCCTTGCCGGACATGGCGGCGCAGGCTCCCAGGCCCGGCTTCGCAGCCAGACCCAGAACCAGCTTTCAGCGCCCGATCCGTTAGCGTCCGATGCGCGCATCTTTCGGCCGCTGATCCTGTTCGAGCGCCCCGAACTGCTCAGCACCATTGCCGAAGTGCCCGATGGCCCGCCGCTCAGGTTCCGCTGGCGCGGCGCGTCCTACGAGGTGGCGCGCTCCGAGGGGCCCGAGCGCATCGCCTGTGAATGGTGGCGCGACGGGCGCGGCGCCCCCACCCGCGACTATTTCCGCGTTGAGGACCATCACGGCTATCGCTTCTGGCTGTTCCGGCACGGGCTCTACGGCCGCGAAACCAGCGAGCCCGCCTGGTACATGCACGGGCTGTTCGCATGAGCCCGCCCCCTGCCAACACAAACCGCCAGGGCGCCGGTGTGCAGGCTTCGGATCCGGCCTATGTGGAACTTGCCGCCGCCAGCAATTTCTCTTTTCTGCGCAGCGCATCCCATGCCGAGGAACTGGTGGTGCAGGCGACGCGGCTGGGGCTTGCGGGCATCGCGATCACCGACCGCAATTCGCTGGCCGGCGTGGTGCGCGGCCACATGGCGGCCAAGGAGGCGGGGCTTGGCTTTGCGCCCGGATGCCGGCTGGTGTTCGTCGATGGCACGCCCGATATTCTGGTCTGGCCTGAAAACCGCGCCGCCTATGCCAATCTTTGCGAGGTGCTCACGCTCGGCAAACGCCGCGCGCCCAAGGGCGAATGTCATCTCACGCTTGAGGATTGTCTCGCCCATGGTGACGGGTTGCTGATGGCGGTGGTGCCGCCGCCATCGCTCGCCGGACCCGCATGCGCCAAAGCGCTCACGCCGGTGCTTGAGCAGTTGCGCGCCCGCTTTGCCGGTTACCTATATCTGGCGCTCACCCGCCATCACGGCGCGCAGGATCGCCGCCACATGGCCGCGATCGCCGGACTGGCGCGGGAGTTCGGTCTGCCGCTGGTGGCGGTGGGCGATGTGCTCTACCACGCGCCCGAACGGCGTCCGCTGCACGATGTGCTGACCTGCATTCGCGAAGGCGAGACGCTGGCGAGCATCGGCACGCGTCTGGCGCCCAATGCCGAGCGGCATTTGCGATCCCGCGATGATATGCTGCATCTGTTCAAGGGGCATGAGCAGGCGGTGGCGCGATCGGCCGAGCTGTTTGGGCGCATTGCATTTTCACTCGATGAATTGCGCTACCAGTATCCCGACGCGCCGATGTTCGAAAGCCTGGGCCCGGAGCCGCTGCCCGCGCAGCAGGCGCTCGAAAGGCTCACCGCCATCGGGCTTGAGGCACGCTACCCCGAAGGGGCGCCCGAAAAGGTGCTCAAGGCCATCGCCCATGAAACGGCGCTGATCAAAAAACTCGATTACGCGCCCTATTTTCTCACCGTCTACGACATGGTCCGCTTCGCCCGCTCGCAGGATATCCTGTGCCAGGGCCGAGGCTCGGCGGCCAATTCCGCGGTCTGCTATTGTCTCGGCATCACCGAGGTCGATCCCGGCAAGGTCGATCTCCTGTTCGAGCGCTTTATCTCGGAGGAGCGCAACGAACCGCCCGATATCGATGTCGATTTCGAGCATGAGCGGCGCGAGGAGGTGATCCAGTATATCTACGCCAAATACGGCCGCGACCGGGCCGGACTGGCCGCCACCGTGATCACCTACCGAGCCCGTTCCGCGATCCGCGAGGTGGGCAAGGTGTTTGGCCTGTCCGACGATGCCATTGCCGCCATCGCCGGCACCAAATGGGGCAGCTGGTCGCGCGAGATCGACACTGAGGACGCGCGCCGCGCGGGCCTCGATCCAAGCGACAAGCATCTTGCGCAGATGCTCGATCTGGCCGGCCAGATCATCGGGTTCCCGCGCCATCTCTCCCAGCATGTCGGCGGCTTCGTGATCACCCGCGACAGGCTGTCTTCGCTGATCCCGATCGAAAACGCGGCGATGGAGGACCGCACCATCGTTGAATGGGACAAGGATGATCTCGAAAGCCTCGGCATGCTCAAGATCGACGTGCTGGCGCTGGGTATGCTGACCTGTATCCGCAAGGCGTTTGCGTTTCTTGAAAACCATTATGGCCGCCGCGAAACGCTCTCGTCATTGCCTGACGGCGACAAGTCAACCTATGACATGATCTGCCGCGCCGACACCATCGGCGTGTTTCAGATCGAAAGCCGGGCGCAGATGTCGATGCTGCCACGGCTCAAACCGCGCACCTATTACGACTTGGTCATCGAGGTGGCGATTGTCCGCCCCGGGCCGATCCAGGGTGACATGGTGCACCCCTATCTGCGCCGCCGTCAGGGTAAGGAAAAGGTAACTTACCCCAAGGAGGAACTGCGCGCCGTGCTCGGCAAGACGCTGGGCGTGCCGTTGTTTCAGGAGCAGGCGATGAACATTGCCATCGTCGCCGGCGGGTTCTCGCCTGGTGAGGCCGACAAGCTGCGCCGCGCCATGGCCACCTTCCGCAGGGTCGGCACCATCGGCTCGTTCCAGCAAAAGATGGTCGAGGGCATGGTCGGCAATGGTTATGAGCGCGACTTCGCCGAACATTGCTTCCGTCAGATCGAGGGTTTCGGCGAATATGGCTTTCCCGAAAGCCATGCGGCCAGCTTCGCGTTGCTGGTCTATGTCTCCTGCTGGCTCAAATGCCACTATCCGGATGTATTCTGCGCGGCCATCCTCAATTCCCAGCCGATGGGGTTTTACGCGCCCGCGCAATTGATCCGCGATGCGCGCGAGCATGGCGTCGACATCCGCCCGGTCGATGTCAATTGTTCCAACTGGGACGCCACCCTTGAACCGCGGCCTGATCCGCAGCCCCTGTCGGCCCGCCACCGCGATATGGCGGGCGTGATGAAGCACACCCACGCCGTGCGGCTGGGGTTCCGTCACGTCAAGGGTTTAAGCGAGGAGGATGCGGTGACGCTGGCTGAAAATCGCGGCCGCGGCTATGACAGCGTGCGCGATCTGTGGATGCGTTCGGGCCTGCCGCGGCGGGCGATCGAGCAACTCGCTGAGGCCGATTGCTTCCGGTCCATCGGGCTCGACCGCCGCGATGCGCTGTGGGCGGTCAAGGCGCTCGATCCGCTGTCGAGCGCCGAGCGGTTGCCCTTGTTTGCCGCAGTCGACACCCAGAACCTGCAGAATGAGCCCGACATCGCCTTGCCGCCGATGCCGCTGGGCGAGCAGGTGATCAATGATTATCAGTCGCTGTCATTTTCACTCAAGGCGCATCCGATGGCGTTCTTGCGGCCGCGCCTCGCCCGCTCCGGCTGCCGCCAGAATGTGGACCTGCAGGACATCCGGTCGGGTCGCACGGTCAAGGTCGCCGGGCTGGTGCTGGTGCGCCAGCGGCCGGGCTCGGCCAAGGGCGTGGTGTTCGAGACCATCGAGGACGAAACCGGCGTGGCCAACATCATCGTCTGGCCCAAGGTGTTTGAAAAATTCCGCCCCATTGTGCTTGGCAGCCGATGTATCGGCGTGCGCGGCAGACTGCAGAACGAGCAGGGCGTCATCCATGTGGTCGCCGATCATCTCGAGGATCTCACCCCGATGATGGCGGAGATTTCAGACATGGCGGATCAGATGGGCGGGCTCGCCAATGCAGACGAGGTGCGCCGGCCGATCGAGGATACGCGCGCCCGCGACCGCAAGCCCGCTGCCCGCATCGTAAGGCTGATTCGCGATGCACCGGAAGTGCGCCGTGACTATCAGGAGCTGGCAGGCGCCCGCGCCGCAGGCAGTGCCTTGCCGAAGGGCCGCAATTTTCATTGATCCCGGTGACGCTCGCCGCCCGGCTGCCGGCCAGCCTTTCAGACAAGGTGTTCACCCGGCCGGTGGCGGGCCGAGCGTGCCGCGTTCGACGATCGCGGTGGGAATCTCGATCTGCCGGTCGACAGGCTGCTTGTCGATCAGTTTGAGCAGCATCTCCGCCGCCGCTTCGCCCATGCGCCGGTGCGGCACCCGAACCGTGGTCAGGCCCGGATCGACGACGGCGGAAATATCGATGTCGTCAAAGCCGGTGATCGACACGTCGCCGGGAACCCGCAGCCCCATCTCGCGCGCCTTGCGCATGGCGCCCACGGCCAGCACGTCATTGCCGCACATCACCGCGGTCGGTCGCGGCTCGGCCGTCATCAATGCGCCAAAGGCCTCTGCGCCGTCGTCAAAACCATAAGGGGCTTCAATCACCCGGATTTCGCCGAGTCCTGCTTCTCGGGTCGCGGCGCGCACGCCGTCGATGCGGTCGCTTGCCCGGTCATTCATATACGATATGCCGCCGATCATGGCGATGCGGCGATGCCCCCGCGCGATCACCCGGCGGGTCAGATCAAAGGCGGCAGCGCGATTGTTGAAGCCGACGAAATGCCCCTCCGGCCCGCCCAGGTTCCAGGCGCCCAGATAGGGAATTCCCCGTCGCCGCAAATAGTCCACATTGGCCTGCGGCCGCGCCGAGCCGATCAACAGCAGCCCGTCGGCGCCACGGCTGATCATCACGCCAATCTGTTCGCGCTCATGCTCGGGATCATAGCCCGAACTGGCCACAAGCAGGGTCTTGCCGGCCTTCGAGAGCACTTCCTGGAAGGACTGGACCCCGCGCGCAAAAATGGCGTTTTCCATGGTCGGAATAATGGCTCCGACGGTATTCGTGCGCCGCGATGCAAGCGCCCGGCCGCCGAAATCCGGAGTGTACCCCAGCGCCTCCACCGCCTGCATCACCCGCTCACGGGTGGTTGTGATCACCCGTTCCGGGGCGTTGAGGCACCGCGACACCGTTGCCGTCGATACGCCCGCCGCCCGCGCCACGTCGTCAAGGGTTGGTCTTGCAATCTCGTTCATCGCACCTCCGGTCGGGCACTATACAACAAAAAACAGCAATCGAAATGTAAGCGCTTGCATATCACCATGTAAGCGCTTACACTGCGTCATGTTGGAGCCTTGGGAGGGGTCATGACACGATCAGGAAAATTGGCGTTCTGGGTTGCCTTGCTGTGTGCGGCCCTGTTTTCGGCCGATGTGGTCGCCGGCGCATTTTTCCGCGCGGCGTTCCTGTCCGATGTGGCGCAGGCCTTGGTGCTTGCGCTCTCCTGCAGTTTCTTTGTTGCCGGTCTGCTTTTCATTGAAAGGCAGAACAAGGCCGGCGAGACGTCAAACATCAATGGGGAGGAGAATACCCAATGAACGACAAATCGATTCAGGCCGAAGTGGTGTCGGTCGAAAGGCGAAACTTTCTCAAGCTGACCGGAGCCGGCGCGTTTACCGCCGCCTTGGTCGCCGGCGCGGCCGGCACCCTGTGGTCGGATGCGGCCGTGGCGCAGACCGCCAAGGAAGAAAGCGAGCGCGAGGCTGCCGCCGAGCACATCATGACCATTGCCACCGCCTATATCCTTGGTGCGTCGCGCAGCTATCCGATCATGCAGCTCGATCTCAAGGAAAACATCCAGAACGCCACAAATGGCAAGGTCTATGTCCGGCTCGCGCCGGGCGGTCAGCTGGGCGCCGGTGGCGCGCTTGTGCAGAAGGTCCAGGGCGGCACCATTCAGGCAGCACAACATTCGCTGTCCAATTTCGCGCCGTTCGCGCCGGCCGCCGACCTGATCAACCTGCCCTATTTCTGCGGCGCCAACCAGAAATTCGTCAATCTGGTGACGTCCGATGCCTGGAAGTCCGAAGTCCATCCGAAAATCGAGGCCGCGGGCTTCAAGCCGCTGTTCTACATCGTCATCGATCCGCGTGTCGTCGCGGTGCGCAAGGGTGGCAATGTGGTCATGAGCCCGGGCGACATGTCCGGCGTCAAGTTCCGCGTTCCCGGCTCTGCAATGCTGCAGCAATACTATCGCATGGTCGGCGCCAACCCGACACCGGTGGCCTGGGGCGAAACCCCGTCCGCCATCAAGCAGGGCGTCGCCGACGCTCTCGATCCGTCGGTCGGCGCGCTCTACGTCTTCGGCTTCAAGGATATCCTGAGCCACGTGACCTTCACCCAGGCCGTCCCCGACAGCCAGGTGTTCTCGATGAACCTCGAATGGTTCAACGGCCTGCCTGCGGATGTGCAGGAAGGCATTGAGTTCGCAGGGGAAATCACCGCCCAGCAGAACCTCGCCAAGGTGCCCGCCGCCCGCGGCTACGCCATGTCGGAGCTGCGCAAGTCAGGTGTCGAGTTCCATTCCCTGAGCAACGATCAGCTTGCCGAATGGCAGGATGTCGGCGGCTACCAGAAGTCCGAATGGGACACCTTCAAGACCGAGCTTGCAGGGTCAATGGAGACCTTCACCAAGCTCGAGGAAGCCGCAGGCACCATGGGCCGTTACTACGTCCACGACGCCTGACCCACACACCATCTGCCGGCGCCTTCCTGGGGCGCCGGCATCCCTCACGATCATTCATGTCAGCTTGCGCCGATGGGGTATCGCCCTGAACGGACACGCAGGAGGAGAGAGGCATGCCTGGATTTCTTGCAGCACTGGATCGAAACGCCGAGCGTTGGGCCCTGCTGGTCTTTTACGTGATGCTCGTGGTGACCATGGCGGTCGAGGTATTGCGGCGCGAAGCGTTTTCCTATTCCTCGATCTGGGGGGAGGAGATCGTGCGCTACTCCTTCATCTATCTTGCCTGGATCGGCGCGGCGTCGGCGGTGCGCGAGCGGGCCCATATCCGTATCGACGTCATCATGCATTACCTCGGCCCGCGCATGAAGGCCGCACTCTATATGTTCGGCGACATCGTCATGTTCGCCGTGGCGGTGATTGCGCTCTACTGGTCGTTTGAAAATGTCGCCGTGTCTTGGAAATTCGGATCGGTCAGTCATGGCCTGCGCGTCTCCATGGTCTGGTTCCTGCTGGCTGTACCGATCGGCTTCACGCTTCTGATCGTCAGGCTGATCCAGTCCTTCATTCATGATGTCATTTCGCTTCGAACCGGCCGGCCGGTGTTCGAAGGCAACCAGCTATTTGATTGAGGCGATACGATGTTGTGGAATCAGCAGTTAAATACGGTCGTGCTGGGGTGGGATTTTTACGCACCGGTGATCCTGTTTGTCCTCCTGTGCGCGCTCGCCATCCCGGTCTGGGCGGCAATCGGCTCGGCGGCAATTCTCATGTTGATCATGTCGGGCGCGCTGCCGCTCTCGCTGGTCGGCGAATCCCTGTTCGACGGTATCGATCACTTCGCGCTCACCGCGATCCCGCTTTTCATCCTCACCGGCGATGTGCTGGTCCGCACCGGTCTGAGCCGCAAGTTTCTCGATGTGGCAGAGGCTTTGACCTGCTGGACCAAGGGCGGATTCGGTTCGGCCACGGTGCTCGTCTGCGGCATGTTCGCGGCGATTTCCGGTTCTGATGCCGCCGGCGCCGCCGCCGTCGGTCGCATGACCATCAACCGGCTGGTCGAAAGCGGCTATCCGCGCCCCTATGCCTGTGCGCTGGTGGCTGCCGGCGCCTGCACCGGCATTCTGATCCCGCCGTCGATCGCCTACATCATCATCGGCCTGGTGCTCGGCATCTCCGCCTCCACGCTGTTCCTGGCGGCGCTGATCCCGGGGATCTGCATCCTTGTCTCGATTCTGGTCACCAATATCGTCGTCAACCGGATCTACAAATACGAAGGCGGCGAGCCGATGAGTTTCGCCGAGTGGAGCAGCAATCTCGGCAAGACTTTGAAGTCGGGCTGGTATGCGTTTTTGGTGCCCGGGATCATCTTCTACGGCATCTTCTCGGGGCGTCTGACCCCCACTGAAGCCGGCGCCACGGCGGTGATCGTCACCATCATCATGGGTCTGGGGCTCAAGACGCTGAAACTGTCGGATTTTCCCGCCATGCTGCTTGGCTCCGCCAAGGTGGTCGGCGTCATCCTGCCCATCATCGCCTTCTCGCTGCCGCTGGCTCAGGCGCTGGCGATCATGGGCGTGCCGCAAGGCTTCGTCGCCGCAGTGACCTCGATCAGCGACGATCCGGCCATACTCATCCTTTTGATGATCTTCATCCTGATCGCTGCAGGCTGTGTGATGGAGACCACACCCAACATCGTCATTCTGGCGCCGATTCTCAAACCATTGGCCGACAACATCGGCATGAACGAGATCCAGTTCTGCATCATGATGATCACCTCGCTGGGCGTCGGTTTCATTACGCCACCGCTCGGGCTCAATCTGTTCGTCGTGTCTGGCATCACCGGTGAGTCCATTCTGAAAATAGCGTGGCAGGCGATTCCTTTCGTATTCTTCATGTTGCTGGTGGTGCTTGTGATTGCGTATGTGCCCGCACTGTCAACAACCCTGTTGCCCGAAATCTATCAGTAGGAGTCCCGCGGTCATGTCCCGCATCTACCTCAAGAAAGCCGAAAAAACCTCGACATCGGATTCCGGATCGGTCCGCGACACCGTTCAGACCATTCTCGATGATATCGAAAGGGAAGGCGAGCAGGGCGCCCGCCGCTACGCCGAAAAGTTCGACCGCTACACCGGCAACATCGTTGTCACCCGCGACGAGATCGAAGCCGCCGCGGCGCGCCTTCCGCAGCGGCTCAAGGACGACATCCGCTTCGCCCATGACAATGTCCGCCGCTTCGCCGAAGCCCAGAAGGGCACCGTCGGCGATGTCGAACTGGAAATCGTGCCGGGCCTTGTGGCCGGGCAGAAAACCATCCCGATCGAGGCAGCGGGCTGTTACGTGCCCGGCGGCCGCTACAGCCATGTTGCTTCGGCGATCATGACTGTGACCACCGCCAAGGTTGCCGGATGCGGCCATATCACCGTGTGCTCGCCGCCGCGCCCCGATGTCGGCGTGCACCCTGCCATTCTCTATACCGCCGATCTGTGCGGCGCCGACACCATCCTCGCCATGGGCGGGGTGCAGGGCGTCGCCTCCATGGCCTTCGGCCTGTTCGACGTGCCGCCCTCTGGCATTCTTGTCGGACCGGGCAACCAGTTTGTTGCCGAAGCCAAGCGCATCCTGTTCGGCCGGGTCGGCATCGACATGTTCGCCGGCCCCACCGACAGCCTGATTCTGGCCGACAAGGATGCCGATGCGGACATCGTCGCCGCCGATCTCGTCGGCCAGGCCGAACATGGCTACAACTCGCCGGTCTGGCTGGTCACCGACGACCGCGCGCTTGCCGAGCGGGTCATGGAAATCGTGCCCGGCCTGATCGCCGATCTGCCGGAAGTCAATCGCGAAAATGCCGAGGCCGCCTGGCGCGACTATGCCGAGGTGATCCTGTGCGACAGCCGCGAGGACATGGCCGCCACTTCCGATGATTATGCGCCCGAGCATCTCACGGTGCAGGCTGCCGATCCCGACTGGTGGCTCGACCGCCTGCGCTGCTACGGCTCGCTGTTTCTGGGTGAGGAAACCACGGTGGCGTTCGGCGACAAGGCATCAGGCACCAATCACGTGCTGCCGACTTCGGGCGCCGCGCGCTACACCGGTGGATTGTCGGTGCACAAATTCATGAAGATCGTCACCTGGCAGCGCGCCACCCGCGAGGGGTCGCGTCCTGTCGCCGAGGCCACGGCCCGGATCTCCCGGCTCGAGGGCATGGAAGGCCACGCCCGCACCGCCGACATCCGTTTGCGCAAATATTTCCCGCTCGACAATTTCGATCTCACCGGCGCGGATCCGGATATCTGAAATGACACCGGACTCGATTTTTTCGCTAAAGGGCCGGGTGGCGCTTGTCACCGGGGCCAGTTCCGGGCTTGGCCGGGCGTCGGCCAATGTGCTCGCAGCGGCCGGCGCCAGTGTGGTTGGCCTGGCGCGCCGCGCCGATGCGCTCGATCAATGGCGTGCACAAGCCGGCGGGCAAACCGCGGCGCTCACCGCCGATTTGGGCGAAGCCCGGGATTTTGCCGACCTGGCAAGCCGTGTCTCGGAGCCGTTCGGGCCACCCGATATCCTTGTCAACGCTGCGGGGCTCAATCTGCGGCAACAGGCCGACGCGGTGACGCCGGAAGGATGGGACCAGACGATCGCCCTCAATCTCACGGTTCCGTTCTTTCTCGCCCAGGCGCTGGTACCGGCGATGCGAAAAAAGGGCTGGGGCCGGATCGTCAATTTCGCCTCGCTGCAGTCGCGACGCGCTTTTGCAAACGGCATTGCCTATGGTGCGTCGAAGGGCGGTGTCGAGCAGCTCACCCGCGCCATGGCCGAGGCATGGTCGTCCCATGGGGTCAACGCAAACGCCCTGGCGCCGGGCTTCTTCCCCACCGAATTGACCGGCCCGGTCTTCGCCGACAAGGAGGTCTCGGCCGCCCATGCCCGCGCCACCTGCATCGGGCGCAATGGCGAGATGGCCGACATGGCCGGCCCGCTGTTGTTTCTCGCCTCGGCGGCATCGGATTATGTCACCGGGCAGGTGCTGTTCGTGGATGGAGGCTACACCGCCAAATGAAAGCGCTGGTCTACACCTCCCCCAAATCCCTCGTCTATCGCGATGAACCCGACCCGGTTCTGCCCGATGGCCAGAGCCTGGTGCGGGTTGACGCGGTCGGCATCTGCGGGTCTGACATGCACGCCTATCTCGGCCATGACGAACGCCGGCCGCCGCCTTTGATCCTCGGCCATGAAGCCGCCGGCGTGGTGGTGAAGGGGCCGCTTGAAGGCAAACGCGTCACGGTCAATCCGCTCGCTGCCTGTGGAACCTGCCGCGCCTGCCGTTCGGGGCGTTCGAACCTGTGTCCAGATCGCCAGATCCTGTCGATGGCGCCGCGTCAGGGCGCATTCGCGGAGCTGATCGCCAGCCCCGCTGACAATCTGGTGGAAATCCCCGAACACGTGTCGTTCGAAAAGGCCAGCCTCGCCGAACCGCTGGCTTGCGGCTGGCACGGCGTGCGGCTTGGAAAAACCGCGCTCGATCAGGTCTTGTCAGAGGCCAGGTGCCTGGTGATTGGCGGCGGCGCCATTGGTCTTGGTGCGGCGTTGTCGCTCAAGGCGCAAGGCGCGCGCGACATCACCATCTGCGAGGCCAATCAACAGCGCCTTCCGGCCTTGCGCCGGGCGGGCGGCTTTAATGTCGAGACCCCCGATGCTGTTCAGCTCGAAGCGCCCGGCGGGTACGATCTGGTGATTGACGGCGTCGGATACGCGGCCACCCGCGCCAGCGCCAGCCGCGCTGTCCGGCCCGGCGGTGTTATCGTTCACATCGGCCTTGGGGATGGCGAGGGCGGCCTCGACATCCGCCGCATGACGCTCCAGGAAATCACCTTCATCGGCGCCTACACCTATACGCCCGAGGATTTCCGTGAGACCGCGAAAGCGATTTTCGATGGCCGCCTCGGTGCGCTCGACTGGCCGGACATCCGGCCGCTCGAAGATGGCGGCGCGGCCTTCGCCGACATTCTCGCGGGCCAGGTGTCCGCTCCGAAAATCATTCTCAATCCCTGACCCATCAAGTCAGGCACTCACGATCGAAAAGGAGACGAGGCATGGGAGCCCCCCATTTATTGGTACATGATCACACGGACAATGTCGGCGTTGTTGTTGTCGAGGGTTTGACTTCGGGGACCAAGATGCTTTGCGTTGTCACGCATGACAATTCGAGTTTTTCGCTTACGGCGGGGGCTGATGTTCCGATCGGCCACAAGATCGCGCTTTCAGACATCAAGTCGGGCGATACGGCGATCAAATATGGCGAGGACATCGGCAAGTTCATCGCCGACGTCGCCAAGGGCGCGCATGTGCACACCCACAATCTCAAGACCAAGCGCTGGTAGGAGCAAACGTGATGGCATCGAACTATTCCAACATGACCTTTCACGGCTACCGGCGCGAGAACGGCCGGGTGGGGGTGCGCAACCACGTCGTCATCCTGCCGGTCGACGACATCTCGAATGCCGCCTGCGAGGCGGTGGCCAACAACGTCAAGGGCACGCTGGCGATCCCCCATGCCTATGGCCGTCTGCAGTTCGGCGAGGATCTCGAGGTGCATTTCCGCACCATCATCGGCACCGGGGCCAACCCCAATGTGGCGGCTGTGGTGGTGATCGGCATCGAGCCGGGCTGGACCAGGAAGATCGCCGACGGCATTCGCAAGACCGGCAAGCCGGTCGCCGAGTTTTCGATCGAGCAGAAGGGCGACTTCGAGACGATCCGGGCGGCGGGATGGGCTGCCAAGGAATTCGTCCATCACGCCTCCGAGCTGCAGCGCGAGGAGTGCTCGATCTCCGAGCTCTGGGTGTCGACCAAATGCGGCGAGAGCGACACCACCACGGGCCTGAGCTCCTGCCCGACGGTGGGCAACATGTATGACAAGCTGCTGCCCGAGGGGATCACCGGGTTCTTCGGCGAAACCTCGGAGATCACCGGGGCCGAACATATCTGCCAGAAGCGCGCCATCAATGAAGAGGTCGGCGAGCGCTGGCACGCAATGTGGAAGGCCTATCAGGACGACGTCATCTTCGCCCACCAGACCGACGATCTTTCCGACAGCCAGCCGACCAAGGGCAACATCGAGGGTGGTCTGACGACGATCGAGGAGAAGGCGCTGGGCAATCTCGAGAAGATCGGCCGGACCTCCAGGTTCATCGACATTCTCGATCCCGCCGAGATGCCCGATTCCGGCAACGGGCTGTACTTCATGGATTCGTCCTCCGCGGCAGCGGAATGCGTCACTCTGATGGCGGCGGGCGGCGCGGTGATCCACACCTTCCCCACGGGCCAGGGCAATGTGGTGGGCAACCCGATCGTGCCGGTGATCAAGATCTCCGGCAATCCGCGCACCCTGCGCACGATGAGCGAGCATATCGATGTCGACGTGACCGGCGTGCTGACCCGCGAGATGACCATCGACGAGGCCGGTGATGCATTGATCGACATGATCCGCCGCACCTCAAACGGCCGCGTAACCGCCGCAGAAGCCCTCGGACACAGAGAATTCTCAATGACAAAACTCTACCGATCAGCGTAAGAGAACGCGAAATGATACCGGCCGTCCGGATCGCATACATCCGGGCGGCTTTCTATTTGGCGAATGGACCGCAATCCCATGGCATCCCTGTCTGATCTGAAGGCGCGTGCGCAAGCCCTGTTTCCCGGTTTGCTGCTGGCGCTGACCATCGCCGCCGCCGCCAGGTTTCTCTCCGAGCATTATGTGGCGCCGGTGATGCTGTTTGCGCTGCTGATCGGCATGGCCTTCAACTTTATGGCCGATCAGCCGCGAACGGCAGAGGGCGTGGTGTTCTCATCGAAAACGCTTCTGCGGCTGGGAATCGTGCTGCTGGGCGCGCGGATCACGTTGGGCGATATCGCCGGCATTGGCGTGTCCGGTCTGTCGACAGTGGCAGGCCTTATGGCGCTGACCATCGGGTTTGGTTTTGTCTGCGCCAAACTGTTTTCGCGTGGCTGGCGTTTTGCCATTCTGACAGGCGGCGCGGTGGCGATCTGCGGAGCTTCAGCGGCGCTGGCGCTCGCCGCCGTCATTCCCGCCAATGAAAAGACCGAGCGCAATGTGCTGTTCACCGTGGTGGCCGTCACCACGTTGTCGACCATCGCCATGATCGTCTATCCCGTGCTGTTCGGACTGGCCGGTCTCAGCGACGGGCAAAGCGGCTTCCTGATCGGTGCCACGGTGCATGATGTCGCCCAGGTGGTGGGGGCTGGCTACTCGATTTCCACCGAGGCCGGCGACACCGCCACCATCATCAAATTGCTGCGGGTCACCTTGTTGCCGGTGGTCCTCATCATTGTGGCGCTGTCGGTGGCCGGGCAGGGCGGCGGCTTTTCACAGGTGCGCTTGCCACTGTTCGTGGTCGGGTTCGGCGCGCTCACACTCGCCAATTCGGCCGGGCTGATTCCGCCGGCCTTGGCCGGGTTGATGGTTGATGCCTCGTCCTGGCTGCTGGTGACGGCGATTGCCGCACTTGGCGTGCGCACCAGCATGAAGGCGATGCTCGATCTCGGCTGGCGGCATGTCGCGGTGATCGTGCTCGAGACCCTGTTCCTGCTGGCGCTGGCCTGGGCGGCGGTCTCGGCTGGGCTCACCGGGTTTTGATGCCGGATCCGGCTCAGGGTGTGACCGAAGACGCCCGTTTGAGACATCTCAACGCAAAGCTCGAACGGGTGTTGCGCACGCCGGGCACCCGGTAGAGCCGCCGCAAAAAGGCCTCGTAACCACGGGTGCCATCGACTGCGACCTTGATGAAATAATCATACTCACCGGTGGTCAGAAAAACCTCCAAAACCTCCGGCATCGCCGCCATGGCCTGACCGAACCCGTCGACCGTGGCGTCGTCATGCCGGTCAAGCCCGACATCGACCAGTGCGGTTTCCGCAAGGCCAAGTTTCTCCTGATCGAGGATCGCCGCATAGGCCTGAATGAAGCCGTCCTTCTCCAGTCGCCGCATCCGCTGCCAGCAGGGCGCCGGCGACAGCCCCACCTGTTCGGCCAGTTGATTGTTGGAGATCCGCCCGTCGGCCGTAAGGGCTGAGAGGATTTTCCGGTCGATGGCGTCCAGCGGTTTGGGCACGTGGGTCTCCGATGATCGTTTTCGCGACGGAACACGAAAGATAATTTCGTATTCCGCTGGTATAGGCAAGAAAACAAGAGCAAATTTCGGGTATTATCCAATAGGATTTTGGGATGGCGCCTGTTTGCGGGCTGACGATCGTTCCCGCGCCGCCATCAGCAGGAGGATGACGATGGATGAGCATGCCCCCTTGTCTTTGACGGTTCCGGAACCGGAGGTGCGCCCGGGCGGCGAGCCGGATTTCTCCAGCGTCAAGATCCCCCGCGCCGGCGCGATCCGAAGGCCCGAGGTCGATGAAGACCCCGAAAACATGCGCGACCTGGCCTTTGGAATCATCCGCGTGCTCAACCGCGATGGCGAGGCGGTCGGCCCCTGGGCCGGGACCCTGAGCGACGACGAGCTACGCCAGGGCCTCGAACACATGATGACGCTCAGAACCTACGACGCGCGCATGATGAACGCCCAGCGCCAGGGCAAGACATCGTTTTACATGCAGCATCTGGGCGAGGAAGCCGTCAGTTGCGCGTTTCAGCGCGTGCTCAGACCGGGTGACATGAATTTCCCCACCTATCGCCAGGCGGGGCTGCTGATTGCTTCAGACTATCCGCTGACCACGATGATGAACCAGGTCTATTCCAACGAGGCCGATCCGCTGCGCGGGCGGCAATTGCCGATCATGTATTCCTCCAAGGAACACGGCTTCTTCTCGATTTCGGGCAATCTCGCCACCCAGTTCATTCAGGCAGTCGGCTGGGCCATGGCGTCGGCCATTTCCCACGACGACAAGATCGCCGCCGCGTGGATCGGCGATGGCTCCACCGCCGAAAGCGATTTCCACGCGGCTCTTGTGTTTGCCTCCACTTACAAGGCGCCGGTGGTTCTCAACATCGTCAACAACCAGTGGGCCATTTCCACGTTTCAGGGCATTGCCCGCGGCGGTTCGGGCACATTCGCCGCCCGCGGCCACGGTTTTGGCATTCCCGCACTCCGGGTTGACGGCAATGATTTTCTGGCCGTCCACGCCGCCGGCAAATGGGCGGCCGAACGGGCCCGGCGCAATCTCGGGCCGACCATTGTCGAATATGTCACCTATCGCGCCGGCGGCCATTCAACCTCGGATGATCCTTCCGCCTACCGGCCCAAGCAGGAAAGCGACGCCTGGCCGCTGGGTGATCCGGTGCTCAGGCTCAAGGCGCATTTGATCGCCCGTGGTCTGTGGAGCGAGGAGCGCCACACCCAGCTCGAGGCCGAGGTGCTCGACCGGGTGATTGCGTCACAGAAGGAGGCTGAGGCAATCGGCACGCTGCACACCGGCCGCCGCCCCTCGGCGCGCGACATGTTCGAGGATGTGTATGCGGAAATGCCGCCGCACCTCGTCGCCCAGCGGCATCAGGCAGGGTACTGACCATGGCGCACATGACCATGATCGAGGCGATCCAGAACGCGCTCGACATCTCCATGGGCCGCGACGAGAAGGTCGTCGTCTTCGGTGAGGATGTCGGCTATTTCGGCGGCGTGTTCCGCTGCACCGCCGGGCTTCAGAAGAAATATGGAAAATCCCGGTGTTTTGACACCCCGATCAGCGAATTGGGAATCGTCGGCGCGGCAGTCGGCATGGCGGCTTACGGGCTGAAGCCTTGCGTCGAGATCCAGTTCGCCGATTACGTCTACCCCGCCTACGATCAGATCGTCTCGGAAGCCGCGCGGCTGCGCTACCGGTCCGCGGGCGGTTTCACCTGCCCGCTGGTGGTGCGCATGCCCGCTGGCGGCGGCATCTATGGCGGCCAGACCCACAGCCAGAGCCCCGAAGCGCTGTTTACCCATGTCGCAGGGCTCAAGACCGTGGTGCCCTCCACTCCGTCTGACGCCAAGGGCCTGCTGACCGCGGCGATTGAAGATCCCGATCCGGTGATTTTCCTCGAGCCCAAGCGGATCTACAACGGACCCTTCGACGGCCACCACGACCGGCCGATCGTGCCCTGGAAAAAGCATCAGGGTGGCCAGGTCGAGGAGGGTTACTACAAGATCCCGCTCGGCCAGGCGGCCATCCGTCGCCCCGGCAAGGCGCTGACCGTGCTTGCCTATGGCACCATGGTTCACGTCGCGCTCGCCGCGGTCGAGGAAGCCGGCGTTGATGCCGAAGTCATCGATCTGCGCACCCTGATGCCGCTTGATGCCAAGACGATCATGCAATCGGTCAAAAAAACCGGCCGCTGCGTGATTGTTCACGAGGCC
Source organism: uncultured Hoeflea sp. (assembly GCF_947501405.1). Classification (GTDB taxonomy): domain Bacteria; phylum Pseudomonadota; class Alphaproteobacteria; order Rhizobiales; family Rhizobiaceae; genus Hoeflea. The sequence goes on from NZ_CANMVK010000002.1 coordinate 174,011, forward strand.
ACCCAGACATCCGGCTTTGGCGCCGAACTGGCGGCTCAGGTACAGGCCGAGTGCTTTTATCATCTCGAGGCGCCGGTGACCCGTGTGGCCGGTTGGGATACGCCCTATCCGCATTCGCAGGAGTGGGACTATTTCCCCGGCCCGGCGCGGATCATTCGGGCGATCACCGGGGTCATGGAGTCGGTGCAATGACCAAGGACAAAGACGATGTCTTCACCATCCGCATGCCCGATGTTGGCGAGGGCGTGGCAGAGGCCGAACTGGTCGAATGGCATGTTGAGCCCGGGGATATAGTGCGAGAGGATCAGATCATCGCCGCGGTGATGACCGACAAGGCCACCGTCGAAATTCCATCCTCCGCCACCGGCAAGGTGATCTGGCTGGGCGGCGAGGTTGGCGATGCGCTGGCGGTTGGCGCTGATCTGGTACGGATTTCCGCAGACCCCAATGCCGGGATCGACCCGACTGGTAAACCTGACGCGCGATCTGCGGCTGAGGCCGTCGCCGTGGTCCCATCACCGGAAACCCCGGATGAGCACGAACCGCAGACCAGGGAGCCCGCGGGCGGACCAATCGAGCCCGAAAAATCCGATCCACGCGCAGCGCTCGCCAATCTGGCTGAAGCGCCGCGTCCCGCATTGGAACGCCGGTCGCCCGGCGACAAGCCGCTTGCCAGCCCGGCCGTCCGCCGACGGGCCTTGGATGCCGGCGTTGACCTGCGTCAGGTGCCGGGATCCGGTCCCGCCGGCCGCATCACCCATGCTGATCTCGACGCCCATCTTGAAGCGCCGGAACCGCAAGCGGCGAAAGCCGCCGGCGGACGCCTGCGCAAAACCGGCGTCACCGAGACGCCGGTGGTCGGGCTGCGACGGGCGATTTCACGCAAACTGTCCCAGACCTGGTCGAAGGTGCCGCACATCACCATCGTCGAAGAGGTGGATGTCACAGCGCTTGAGGAGCTCCGTGCCAGCCTCAACGCCGAGCGTGGTGCAGGGAAGCCACGGCTTACCATCCTGCCGTTTCTGGTGCAGGCGCTGGTCCGGGCAGTCGCCGACCAGCCGGTGATGAACGCCCATCACGATGATGAGGCGGGTCAGCTCCGCAGCTTCGAAGGCGTGCATGTCGGCATCGCCACCCAGACCCCGCAGGGCCTCAAGGTGCCTGTGGTCCGTCACGCCGAGGCGCGCACCCTTGATGACACCGCCCACGAGATCGCCCGTGTCGCCGACGCCGCGCGCGACAACACCGCGCTGCGCGAGGAGCTGACCGGTTCGACCATCACCATCACCTCGCTGGGCGCGCTGGGCGCGATCGCCACCACGCCGCTGATCAATGCGCCGGAGACGGCGATTGTCGGCGTCAATCGCATGGCGGTGCGGCCGGTCTGGGACGGAACCCAGTTCATGCCGCGCAAGATCATGAACCTGTCTTCGAGCTTCGATCACCGGGTGATCGATGGCTGGGATGCGGCGGTGTTCGTCAAGCGGCTCAAGTCGCTCTTGGAAACCCCGGCGCTGATATTCGTGGAGAGCTGAGATGGCCGAGACGCATTGCAAGTTGCTGGTGATCGGCGGCGGCCCCGGTGGTTACGTCACGGCCATCCGCGCCGCCCAGCTCGGGATCGATACGCTGATCGTCGACGATGGCCCGCTGGGCGGCACCTGTCTTAACATCGGCTGTATTCCCTCCAAGGCGCTGATCCACGCGGGTGACGAATTTGAAAAACTGATCGACGCTGCGCGGGGCGGCTCGCCATTGGGAATGTCCGCGGCAGCGCCGGAGATCGATTTCGCTCGGACCATGGCCTGGAAGGATGGCATCGTCGCCAAATTGACCGGCGGCGTGGCAGGTCTTTTGAAAAAGGCAGGCGCGAAGTCATTGCGCGGCCGCGGCACCATCCGCGATGGCAAATCGGTCACCGTTGAAACCGATCTCGGCGCTCAAACGGTTCATGCCGAGTACATGGTCATCGCCACCGGTTCCGAGCCCGTGGAACTTGGCGTACTACCCTTTGGCGGCAAGGTGATCTCGTCGACCGGCGCGCTGTCGCTCCCGACCGTGCCTGAGCGTTTGGTGGTGGTCGGCGCAGGCTATATCGGGCTTGAGATCGGAACCGCCTTCGCCAAGCTCGGCGCCAAGGTGACGATCCTTGAGGCCGCGTCGCAGATCCTGCCGGTCTGGGATGCCGATCTCACCCGGCCTGTCGCCAAACGGCTGGCTGATCTCGGTGTCGCGGTCATGACCGATGCAAAAGTCACCGGCCTGTCGGATGACGGGGAGCGGTTGCAGGTCCGTTCAGGCGCCGGTGACGACATCGAACTGGAGGCTGATAAGATCCTGGTCGCCGCCGGTCGCCGGCCGCGCACAAAGGGTTTTGGCCTTGAGCAGCTCGCCCTTCCGATGGACGGGCCATTCATCCGCATCGACAATCAGTGCCGCACCGCCATGCGCGGGGTTTACGCCATTGGTGATGTGACTGGCGATCCGATGCTGGCCCACCGCGCCATGGCCCAGGGCGAGATGGTGGCCGATCTGATCGCCGGCAACCGCCGGGTCTGGGACAAGCAAGCGATCCCGGCCATCTGCTTCACCGATCCGGAGATCGTTACGGTCGGGGTCGGTCCCCAGGCGGCGCGGCGCGAGGGTCACGCGGTGCGGATCGGCCAGTTCCCGTTGCGCGCCAACGGGCGGGCGATGACGCTCGGGCGCGATGACGGCTTTGTCCGGGTTATCGCACGCCAGGACAATCATCTGGTTCTCGGCATTGAGGCCGTGGGCGCAGGAGTGTCCGAGTTCGCATCCGCCTTCGCGCTCGCCATCGAAATGGGCGCCAGGCTCGAAGACATCGCCGACACCATGCACGCCCATCCGACGCTGGGCGAGGCGATCCAGGAATCCGCGCTTGCTGCGCTTGGTCGCGGATTGCATTTTTAGATCAGGCGATTGCCGGACATCTCGATTTCAGCACTCCGGCGGTCGGCAAGCCTTGATCAGGGCGTCAACGCCACGTCTGGCGAAGAAAGTGTTGATTGAGATTTCATGACGGGACACCTCTGCCCGCTCGACAGCCTTCCGGCCCTGTGACCTGATCATCGCTTCCGCGCGGAGGCGGACCGTCTACGGTTCGCATGCGCGATGCGCAATTTGTTTGAAGTCATAATTGTTGCAACCAAGTAGAAATGTCACCGGCTACGCAAAGCAGGAATGTCGCCAAAAGCGCTGATGGTAGCAAAACCTGACCGGGCGGAGACCTCACATATCGCAGCCCTGGCTGGCTTTGCGGGGCAGGGGGAGCGGACGTTCGTGCTCAAAGCAGCGAAGGTGTCAAAAGAGCCCACTTTACCGAATGCTGCACAACACCCCAAAGGCTGCTTTGCGGATTGCTATCGCTTGATAGACCAGACCATCGCGGTCTCGTAACCAGCAGATTCCAGCAACTCGATCTTGGAAGCCCAACCCGCCGGACAGACGACAAAGGCGGCTCCTATCCCACGGTTGGCGAATGCCGCCTCAGCCGCTCGCAATAGCGCGCTCGCACCTTCACCGCCGTGGTCGAGAGCCGCCGGGTTGGCCAGCTCAGGGTAGTAGTAATCGTCAATCACACCCGTCCCCGTGATGTCGTGGGCAGGGGGAAAGTGCAGCCGTGAGGCGGGCTGTGCGATGATGTAGCCTTGCAAGTCCTCGGACGGGCCCAGAACCATCATGTCCCGATCTCGGAGCGTTAGACTCCGCGTCATCCAGGCTGAAAACCGTGGATCAGCTTCGGGATGGATTTCCCAGAACGGGTCGATGTCAAAAAGAACCTGACGGTTCTCGGCGCTGCGGGCAACGATACCTGGAACATCGTCTTCCCTCGCTTGTCGAACACCGGCGGGCATTCCCTTATCGCCAAGGTCACTGCGTGACAGATAAAGCGTGAGGGGTTCATACCCGCTTGTCTCGAACGCGGTTCGCCAGATCTCGCCCGTGACGAAGGATGCCAGTTTGATCCTGGCACCGGCTTCGTGAAGTGCGTCCTCGGCTGCGGCCAACAAGCCCTCCAAAGTGCCGCTTGGTGCATCGGCTGCAACGAAGGAGTCTGGCAGGATCAGTCCCGGCTCGCCGAACGAGCCTGCATAGATTGGGGGGACCGGAAGCAGCATCGCATGAATGACACCCGTGATCTGACCCCCATCGTCCGCGACATGCCAAAACTGTTGAAAGGGTTGCCCATCGGCCGTCAGCGCAAATGTCAGCGCCTTTTCGATCTGCGCGGGCGCGTCGTCTGCCATCTTCCAGAGGATCGCATCCTCTGCATGGCGTTCCTGCGCATCCAGCATAAGTAGCTTGACCAGGCGCGGCATGTCGTCGGGTGTTGCTGGTCGGATCGTCTGGGTCATAGCTCGGTCTCTTGTAGCCATTGCTGAATGCCGCTTCCCCGCCTGTATCGGCCGCCTGCACCAAATTGACAAAGCAGAATAATTCCATCAGCGTTTAGAAAAACTATCGTCTTTGAGGCATCGAATGAAGAACGTAAACCTGAACGCGCTCCGGGTGTTCTCTGTCGTCGCATCGCACGGGAACCTGCAACGCGCGGCTGAGGAGCTGAATCTATCGCGTGGCGCAGTCTCTCAGCGGATCAAGCAGCTCGAAATCGAGCTGGGGGTGGTTCTTCTCGTGCGTGGCGCACGTGGTGTCTCGCTGACCCCGGAAGGCGAGCGCTGTCATACGGCGATGGAAGACGCTTTGGCGATCCTCGACACTGCCTTTGTGAGCATCGGCGAGGACGGTGATCGCGTCACGCTACACCTTGGTTCTTCCACCGCAACGAAGTGGCTGATGCCCCGGATGGACGCTTTCGCGGCCAAGTTTCCGAACGTGTCCCTCACCACACAGGTCCACGAGCAGGTTCTGGCGCGCAGTCTGGGCCGGAACGAGATCGCAATCTGGCCTGGTGAAGCGCATGACACGAATACAGCTCACGGATCGCGCCGCTTGGCCGACATCAGTCTGATTGCCGTATGCAGTCCTGATTTCCTGCGACCGGATTGGCCAATGGGGCTGGAGACACTGCTGACGCTGCCGCTCCTTCAGGATGCGCACCGTCGGTGGGAAAAGCTGATCCAGGAAACCGGGTATGGAGACACGCACAAGCTACTCAACTTCGACCGATCTGCCTTGGCTCTCGATGCTGCTATCGGTGGTCACGGCGTTGCAATCGCGCCGACCTACATGGTGGAGAATGATCTTCGGTCAAAGAAACTGGTGGAGGTTTGGGTCGATCCCGATCTCTCTGATGATGGGCTCTATATCTCATGGTCAAAGGACCATCTGGGCCAGACGTGGATCAAGCGGATCGTTGATTGGATTGCGTCTGAATTCGAGTGAAACAGACCTTCGGTTCGGGAAAGCGAGCGGCAGCAAAGTCCGCTTCCAAGCCATTGGCCTGGCGCAATGCCTGGGATATCCCCGAGATGACCGCCAAGGCCGATGCGGCAAAACGTGCGGAATTGTATTTCGATCTGCTGAAAGAGCACCAGCGGGTCTCGCGCTTCGTGATCATGTTCCAGGAGATCGAGGTTTTGGCCCGGCGTAAAAATATTGATGGCTTCATCATCGGGCCGTCGTTCAACGACAATTCCTTCAAGGTTGTGACCAAGTAATTGTCGAGCCTGTCCCAATCCGCGGGGGGCGCGCAAGCGCCCTCCCGGCCATTGTGGGAAAGACCTTCCGTCTTTCGGCAACCGTTTTCGTCACCATTGTCGGTTTGCTGGTCGTCACCTTCCTGATTGGCCGGGTTGTACCGGGCGATCCGGTTTTAGCGGTGGTTGGCGACCGCGCCTCGCAGTCGACCTACGGCCGTGTGTTCATCGAACTCGGGCTTGACCGGACGCCATATGCGCAATTCGGGCTCTATATGGAGAAGGCGCTAACCGGCGATTTCGGCGAAAGCGTACTGACCAAGCGGCCGATCCTCGACGATCTGTTGCGGGTGTTTCCTGCCACGGTGGAACTCGTCACGGTCGGCATCATCATCGGTACGCTGTTTGGCATTCCGGTCGGGGTTTGGGCTGCGGTGCGGCAGGGAAAGCTGGTCGACCAGATCGTCCGAATTCTCGAGCTGGTGGGCTATTCCGCACCGATCTTTCTTGATGAGCCCACCTTAGCACTTGACGCCTCGATCCAGGCCGAGGTTCTCAATCTGCTTGACCGGTTGCGCGCCGGGCGCGGGTTGACTTATGTGCTTGTCAGCCACGATCTTGCCGTGGTCTCGCACATGTGCGACCGGCTGATGGTGATGCGTGACGGCCAGGTGATCGAGCAGCTCACCCGGCACGCGCTGCAGGAGCACAACACCAAGAACGCCTATACGGGCAATCTGCTGACGGCGAGTGAGGGTTTTACCCGTGATCCCGCCTTGCACTAACGGGAGCTGCGGCAATGGCAGACGTGCCTTTTTTCGATGGCCACAATGATTTCCTGCTCAGGCTGCTGGAGGCGCCCGAACGCCGCGATACCACCTGGCTAAAGCCCGGCATTGAGGGTCACCTCGATCTGCCGCGCATGAAAAAGACGGGCTTTGCCGGCGGCTTCTTCGCGATCTACATCCCCTCGCTTGAAGAAGATCAGCCGGACAACCGCGATGAGGTGATGGACAATCCGCCCTACGCGCTTGAGCTGCCGCCGGCGCTGGAGCTCGAATATGCCCAGCCGGTTGCACTGGCCATGGCCGGGCACCTGATGTGGATGGAGCGGGTCAGCGGCGGCCAGTTCAAGGTCTGCCGCAGCGCGGCGGAGCTACGCCAGACCATCGCCCGGGGCAACATTGCCGCGATTATGCACATGGAGGGCGCTGAGGCGATCGGCCCCGATCTCGATGCGCTGCACAGCTTTCACGCCATGGGCCTGCGTTCGATCGGCCCGGTATGGAGCCGCCCCACGGCTTTCGGCCACGGCGTGCCTTTCGTCTTCCCCGGCGAGCCTGACACCGGGCCGGGGCTGACAGACGCGGGCAAGGCGCTGGTCAGGGAGTGCAACGAACTCAAGATCCTGATCGATCTGTCGCATCTCAATGAAAAGGGTTTTGACGACGTCGCCCGGCTCTCCGATGCGCCGCTGGTCGCCACCCATTCCAACGCCCATGCAATCACCCCGTCGACGCGCAATCTCACCGACCGGCAATTGGCGGTGATCCGCGAAAGCGGCGGCATGGTCGGCGTCAATTTCGCCACTGTGTTTTTAAGGCCCGACGGCCGGCGCGCAACGGATATGGAGCTCGAGCCGGTGCTCAGGCATTTCGATCATCTGATCGAAATGCTCGGCGAAGACCATGTCGGCTTCGGTTCAGATTTCGACGGCGCCGGCATCCCGGACAAGATCGGCGACGTCACCGGTGTTCCGGCGCTGATCGAGGAAATGCGCAAACGCCAATACGGCGACGCACTGATCGAAAAGATTGCCCGTCACAACTGGCTGTCCGTGCTGGAACGGACCTGGGGCGGCTAAGGTGTCCAATCCTACTTGGACCCACCCGAAACGCCCTCAAACGTTCCGCTTCAGCCCCGCCACTCGCGCCAGCACCGCGTTCGCCGCATCCAGAACATTCGAGCCCGGGCCGAAGATTTCGGCGACGCCCTTTTCGCGCAGGAAGGCATAGTCCTGTTCCGGGATCACGCCGCCGACGACCACCTGGATGTCGGCGCGACCCTTGTCCTTGAGCCGTGTGATCAGTTCGGGCACCAGCGATTTGTGGCCGGCAGCGAGTGACGAGACGCCGACCACGTCGACGCCGAGCGCGATGGCCTTTTCGGTCACTTCGGCAGGCGTTTCGAACATGTCGGTCAGATCCACCTTGAAGCCCATGTCGGCAAATGCCGTGGCGATCACCTTGGCGCCGCGGTCATGGCCATCCTGGCCCATCTTGGCCACCAACACATGCGGCGCGCGGCCTTTCTCGCTTTCATATTCCGCGATGCGGTTGCGGATCGCCTGATATTCGGGATCATCGTGGTAGACGTCCTCATAGACGCCGCCGATCACCCGGGTCAGCGCATGGTGACGGCCGCCGAAACCGCGTTCCATGGCGTCGGAAATCTCGCCCAGCGAGGCCCGTGCGCGGGCGGCTTCCACGGCTGCGGCAAGCAAATTGCCGGTTCCCGATGCCGCCACCTCTTCAAGCGCCGCAATGGCCGCTTCGCAGGCCTTCGGATTGCGGCTGTCGCGCATCTTCTTGAGCCGCACCACCTGTCCGGCGCGCACCTTTTCGGTGTCGATGTTCAAGATGTCGACCTGCGGCTCGTCATCAAGCCGGAACCGGTTGACGCCGACAATCACGTCCTCGCCCCGGTCGACCCGCGCCTGCCTGCGGGCTGCCGCTTCCTCGATGCGCATTTTCGGCAGGCCCTGTTCAACGGCCTTGGTCATGCCGCCCAGCGCCTCGACCTCGGCGATCAGCTCCCAGGCTTTGTCCGCCAGATCCGCGGTCAGCTTCTCGACATAGTAGGAGCCGCCAAGCGGATCGACCACATTGGTCACCCCGGTCTCGTGGGCCAGAATAAGCTGCGTGTTGCGGGCGATCCGGGCGGAGAATTCCGTCGGCAACGCAATCGCCTCGTCAAACGAGTTGGTGTGCAGCGACTGGGTGCCGCCAAGCACCGCGGCCATCGCCTCGAAGGCCGTGCGCACCACATTGTTGTAGGGGTCCTGCTCGGTCAGCGACACGCCCGAAGTCTGGCAATGGGTGCGAAGCATCTTCGAGCGTTCGGATTTGGCGCCGAAATCACTCATGATTTTCGACCACATCGCCCGCGCCGCCCTAAGCTTCGCCGCCTCCATGAACACGTTCATGCCGATGCAGAAAAAGAATGACAGCCGGCCCGCGAATGCATCCACATCCAGTCCCTTGGCCTGGGCGGCGCGCACATATTCCATGCCGTCGGCCAGGGTGTAGGCGAGCTCTTGCGCCAGCGTCGCGCCGGCTTCCTGCATGTGATAGCCGGAAATCGAGATCGAGTTGAATTTCGGCATCTCGCTTGCGGTGAACTCGATAATGTCGGCGACGATCCGCATCGAGGGTTCGGGCGGATAGATATAGGTGTTGCGGACCATGAACTCCTTGAGAATGTCGTTCTGTACCGTTCCGGTAAGTGCCGCGCGGTCGACGCCCTGTTCCTCACCAGCCACGATGAACATCGCCAGCACCGGAATGATGGCGCCGTTCATGGTCATCGACACGCTCATCTCGCCGAGCGGAATGCCATCGAACAGGATCTTCATGTCCTCGACCGAATCGATCGCCACGCCGGCCTTGCCGACATCGCCGGTGACCCGCGGATGGTCTGAATCATAGCCCCGGTGGGTGGCGAGATCGAAGGCCACCGACAGGCCTTTCTGCCCGGCGGCAAGGTTCTTGCGGTAAAACGCGTTCGATTCTTCCGCCGTTGAAAATCCTGCATATTGGCGGATGGTCCAGGGCTTGGCCGTATACATGGTGGCCCGCACACCGCGGGTGAACGGCGCGAAGCCCGGCAGTTCCGAAGCTGCCTGCTCCGGCAGGTCGGCAGAGGTGTAAAGCGGCTTCAACGTGATGCCTTCCGGCGTCTCGGTGTTCAGGCTTTCAATCGGCTTGCCGCGCAAATCCTTGGTGGCGAGCTCAAGCCAGTCGCGGGTGGTCTTGGTCATTTCGCGAACTCCATGATGATCTCGTCGACGGCGAGGCTGTCGCCGGCTTTCACCGGAATGCGTGAGACCGTGCCCTTGCGTTCGGCCTTGAGCACATTTTCCATTTTCATGGCCTCGACCACGGCCAGCGTCTGACCTTCCTGTACCTCGTCGCCCTCGTCAACGGCGATCGACACGATCAGCCCGGGCATCGGACACAAAAGCAGATTGGAGGTATCGGGCACCACCTTCTCGGGCATCAGCCGCGCCAGCTCGGCGACACGCGGGCTGAACACTTGCGCCTTCACATCGACGCCCAGCTGTCTCAACCGCCAGCCGGCATCGGCGGGCTCCACCTTGATCGCGTGGCTGCCGCCATCGATGGTGAAAATCGCAAGCCGGTCGCCGGGCATCCAGTGGGTCTCGACCTCGATGGCGTCACGGCCGGGCAGGCGAACCTTGTAGCCGCCCTGGGTGTCGTCGATATGGCCATCGATTTCGTGGCCGCCGATAACGGCAACCTTGTCCTCATGCGCCCGCTTTTCCGCCTGGCTGAACCGCGCGCCTGAAATCCAGGCGTTGCGTTCGCCCTGGATGTGGCTGAGCACCAGCGCCGCGACCGCGAAACGCTCAAGCACAGTGTCGTCGGGCGGCACCGGGCCGAACCCGTCGGGATATTCCTCGGCGATGAAGCCGGTTGAAAGCCGCCCCTCGCGCCAGCGCGGGTGCTGCATCAGCGCCGACAGGAAGGGCAGATTGTGACCGATCCCCTCCACCTCGAAGCGGTCCAGCGCATCGGCCATGGCGTCCACCGCCTCAAGCCGCGTTGGTGCATGGGTGCACAGTTTGGCGATCATCGGATCGTAAAACATCGAGATCTCCGAGCCCTCGCTCACCCCGGTGTCGTTGCGAATGGTGATGCCGTCCACGGTTCCTTCCTGTGGCGGCCGGTAGCGCGTCAGCCGCCCGATCGAGGGCAGGAAATTGCGGTACGGATCCTCGGCGTAAAGCCGGCTCTCGACCGCCCAGCCATCAAGCCGCACATCGCCCTGGCCGAACGACAGTTTTTCGCCGGCGGCGACACGGATCATCTGCTCGACCAGATCGACGCCGGTGATCAGCTCCGTCACCGGATGCTCGACCTGCAGCCTTGTGTTCATTTCCAGAAAATAGAACTTGCGGTGCTTGTCGACGATGAACTCCACCGTGCCGGCGGACTGGTAATCCACCGCATTGGCGAGCGCCACCGACTGTTCGCCCATTGCCTTGCGGGTCTCGGCGTCGAGGAAAGGCGAGGGGGCTTCCTCTACCACCTTCTGGTTCCGCCGCTGGATCGAGCATTCCCGCTCACCGAGATAAAGCGCGGTGCCGTGACTGTCGGCAATCAGTTGGATTTCGATATGGCGCGGTTCCTCGATGAACTTTTCGATAAAGATGCGGTCATCGCCAAATGAGCTGGCGGCTTCCGATTTCGAGCGTGCGAAACCCTCCCGCGCCTCATCATCGTTCCAGGCGATCCGCATGCCCTTGCCGCCGCCGCCGGCCGATGCCTTGATCATCACCGGATAGCCTATTTCCGCAGCGATCCGTGCCGCGTGGGCCTCATCCTCGATCAGGTCCATATGGCCTGGAACGGTGGAGACACCGGCTTCGGCGGCGATCTTCTTCGAGGTGATCTTGTCGCCCATTGCTTCGATGGCTTTGACCTTGGGACCGATAAAAGCGATGCCTTCTTTCTCCAGCGCCTCGCAGAACGACGCCCGTTCGGAGAGGAAGCCATAGCCCGGATGCACGGCCTCTGCGCCGGTGTCCTTGCAGGCCTGGATGATCCTGTCCGCCATCAGATAGGACTGATTGGCTGGCGGCGGACCGATATGCACCGCCTCGTCGGCCATCGCCACATGCATGGCGTCACGGTCGGCGTCGGAATAGACCGCCACTGTCGCAATGCCCATCTTCTTGGCGGTCTTGATGACCCGGCAAGCGATCTCGCCCCGGTTGGCAATCAGGATCTTGGAAAACATGCACTTCATCCCCGCTGTTGGGCCTGCGGCCCCTTGCTAACCGTCGTCATCCTCGGGCTTGACCCGAGGACCCATTGTTGAGGTACCGAGAGGTACCTGCTGCCTGCATCCTCGTCCGGCTCTGGATCCTCGGGTCAAGCCCGAGGATGACGAGGTGATTGAGGCTTGACCTATACTTCCAGCACGTCCGCGAAGGCCTCGGGCATGCTCGCCCGCGCCACTTCCACGTCGATCTGCAGCATCGCCGAGTAGGATTTGGGATCGAACGGCTGCTCCGCCGGCACGATCTCCCTTTCGAACAACCAACTGATCCGGCCCGCATCGAGATTGCCGCGCTCGAACGGCTCATCGCCAAACCGATGCCACAATGCGTGCAGGAACGCGGTGTCGGCGAGTTTCTCGGTTGAGGTCCGGTCGGCCATTCGGCGGCGGGTGATGATCGCCGTCACGCCGCGCGGATTGGCGCGGCGGATGGTGAACTGGAACCCCGTGCCGGGCAGGCCGGACGGGATTCCGCGATGTTTGGTCATGTCGGGCAGCTTGGGCATCAGGCCTCGCCTTCCTTCCCGTCGTCGAGCTTGTCCTGGGTTCTCAGCTCGAAATCGGAGGCGTCGTGGCGCTCGCGCAATTGCTCGGACGGGTCGCCGAAAGCGCGGTTGACCATGCGGCCGCGCTGCACTGCTGGCCGTTCAGCGATCATCGCCGTCCAGCGCTGCACATTCTTGTAGCCGTCGACCTCCAGATAGGTCCCGGATTCACCATAGATCTTGCCCTGCGCCAGCACGCCGTACCAGGGCCAGATCGCCATGTCGGCGATCGAGTACTCCTCGCCGGCCATGAACGCATGGTCGGCCAGATGCCGGTCGAGCACGTCGAGCTGGCGCTTGACCTCCATGGAAAACCGGTCGATGGCGTATTCGATCTTCATCGGCGCATAGGCATAGAAATGCCCGAAACCGCCTCCGAGATAGGGCGCCGAACCCATCTGCCAGAACAGCCAGTTCAGCGCCTCGGTGCGCGCCTTGTGATCGGCAGGCAGAAACGCCCCGAACTTCTCGGCGAGGTAAAACAGGATCGAGGCGCTCTCGAACACCCGCGTCGGCTCATCCGTCGAACGGTCGACCAGCGCCGGGATCTTGGAATTCGGATTGGCGCCGACAAAGCCCGAGCCGAACTGGTCGCCCTCGCCGATATTGATCAGCCAGGCGTCATACTCCGCGCCTGAATGCCCGGCCGCCAGCAGCTCCTCGAGCATCACCGTCACCTTCACCCCATTGGGTGTGGCCAGCGAATAGAGCTGCAGCGGATGCTTGCCCACCGGCAGTTCCTTGTCGTGGGTCGAACCCGCAATCGGCCGGTTGATATTGGCGAACTGGCCGCCATTGGCGCTCTTCCATTCCCACACCTTCGCAGGCTGATAGCCGGCGGGCAGGTTGTTTTCGGGCGGAAACTTGGTGTCATCGGTCATGCGGTGTCGTCCTTTTTGGTGAGCGAAGTCTCACCCTGCATATAGGCGAACGCCCGCCCGATACAGCCATCGCCGCTTAAGGCTACCCGTTCAAGATTCCGTGTTTTCCGCACGAGCATCGCCTCATCCCGCATAGTCATCGTCGCTCACATGTTCGAGCCAGGTCACCGCCACGCCATCCAGCGCCTCCTGGATGGCGAGATGGGTCATCGCCACATCCGGCGATGCCCCGTGCCAGTGTTTCTCGCCAGGCTCGAACCAGACCACGTCGCCCGGCCGGATCTCCTCGATCGCACCGCCTTCACGCTGCGCCCGGCCAAGCCCGGACGTCACGATGATCGTCTGCCCCAGCGGATGCGTGTGCCAGGCCGTCCGCGCGCCGGGCTCAAATGTCACCGAAGCGCCCTGGACCCGGCCCGGAGCTTCGGCTGCAAACAGCTTGTCGAGCCGCACCGAACCGGTAAACCAATCTTCCGGTCCCCTTGCCGATGGCGTCGTGCCTGCGCGAGTGATTTTCATGGTGTGGTCCTCTTCATAATGGCAAAGCAACTGGTGCACATGTCAGTTTCCATTCAAGACGGTTGCACGCTTGCCAAACTTTTTTTTCCAACGGACTTCAGCGGCAATGCCGTCTTCTCTCGTGGCAAGACCGCCAAGCGTTTCGAGCACTGAGAACTGCAGATTATCTGCAAAGACGGCGATTTCAGCGACCCGGTCAATCATGACCTTGTTCCCACCATGCCCGGAAGCTGCGTAATTCGACCAGCGCTCCCAAATGCCCTTAGCTCCAGTTGCCGAACCTACATAAAGATCGCCATTATCGATGTCGGTTATGAGATAAACGCCTCGTGTTGATGAGAGCGCTTCCATCCAGCCACCCGCATCGGAACTGATAAGACCTCTGAGTTCACCAAAGCCTAGAATGACGTGGTCAAATCCGGGAAAAGGCCGTCTGGTCCCGGTCGCCCGGATTTCTCGAATGGAGATGTTGCGTTTCGTGACACCGTTCTCCACAAGCCATTGATGGTGCCTGCCGGTGTCCGGCCATTCGATGATCAGCCGGTTCGCGAAAGCGTCAAAACGAGCCTCATGTTCGAGTTCATGCCATATTCCATCGTCGCGAAGGTAAGTCTTTCTGCGTGCTTCCTCAGCTTTTGGGCTGTCATGCTGCCAACCGTGTATGCTGAGTACGCGCCAGACGCCGAGAAATCTCGAAAGCCTGCCGCTCTCCCCCATGAAGAAGGCTACCAGACCAGTACCGAGTTGCCGGTTCCGTTGAACAGACTGGAAGAGTTCCAGATCCCCCGCCGCGATCACTTCCTCGATATCTCGATCATGGGGGGTCTGGAGACGCTTGGGTGTGGCGTGCCGGTAAAGCTTCATATCTTCAGAGCGCTCTTTCCCGCAGGAAACAAACACTTCATGGAGATCCAGAACATTAGCCGAAGTCGCCATCACACCCTCACAGCGGAATGTTGTCGTGTTTGCGGTCGGGACGGGAGACTTTCTTGGTCTTGAGCATCTCGAAGGCGCGGAGCACCCGGCGGCGGGTCGAATGCGGCATGATCACCTCGTCGATGAAACCGCGCTGGGCTGCGACGAAGGGGTTGGCGAAACGGTCTTCGTAATCGGCCGTGCGCTGCGCGATCTTCTCGGGATCACCAAGTTCCGAGCGGTAAAGAATTTCGGTCGCGCCCTTGGCCCCCATCACCGCGATCTGCGCCGTCGGCCAGGCATAGTTGACATCGGCCCGGATGTGCTTGGACGCCATCACGTCATAAGCGCCGCCATAGGCCTTGCGGGTGATCACCGTCACCTTCGGCACCGTCGCCTCGGCATAGGCGAACAGCAGCTTGGCGCCGTGCTTGATGATGCCGCCATATTCCTGGGATGTGCCGGGTAGGAAGCCCGGCACGTCGACAAGTGTGAGGATCGGAATGTTGAAGGCGTCGCAGAAACGCACGAAGCGCGCCGCCTTTTTGGACGAGTCGATATCGAGACAGCCCGCCAGCACCATCGGCTGGTTGGCGACAACGCCCACCGTCGAGCCGTTGAGACGGATGAAGCCGCACATGATGTTCTTGGCGTGATCGGCCTGCACCTCGAAGAAATCGCCTTCGTCGGCCACCCTTAGAACCACCTCGCGCATGTCGTAGGGCTTGTTGGGATTGTCCGGGATCAGCGTGTCGAGCGCGTTTTCGACCCGGTCGGCGCGGTCGGCGGTGGGGATCTCCGGCGCGGCCTCGCGGCTCGACAGCGGCAGAAAGTCGAACATCCGGCGGATTTCGATCAGCGCCTCGACATCATTGTCAAAGGCGCCGTCGGCCACCGAGGACTTCTTGGTGTGGGTCGAGGCGCCGCCGAGCTCCTCCGCGGTGACGATCTCGTTGGTCACGGTCTTGACCACATCGGGGCCGGTCACGAACATGTAGCTCGTGTCCCTGACCATGAAGATGAAGTCGGTCATCGCCGGGGAATAGACCGCCCCGCCCGCGCAAGGCCCCATGATCACCGAAATCTGCGGTATCACGCCCGAGGCCTGGACATTGCGCCAGAATACCTCGGCATAACCGCCGAGCGAGGCCACGCCTTCCTGAATGCGTGCGCCGCCCGAATCATTGAGCCCGATCAGCGGTGCGCCATTCTGCACCGCCAGATCCATGATCTTGCAGATTTTCTCCGCGTGCGTCTCCGACAGCGAGCCGCCGAACACGGTAAAGTCTTGCGAAAACACATAGACTGGCCGGCCGTTGATGGTGCCCCAGCCGGTGATCACGCCATCGCCGGGAAACACCTGGTTTTCCATCCCGAAATCGGTGCAGCGATGGGTCTTGTACATGTCGTATTCTTCGAACGAACCCTCGTCGAGCAGCACGTCGAGCCGCTCGCGTGCGGTCAGCTTGCCCTTGGCGTGCTGGGCGTCGATGCGCTTTTGACCGCCGCCGAGCCGGGCCTGCTCGCGCTTATGTTCGACCTGTTCAATGATGTCGCGCATCATTTGCCTCCCTTTTTCGAAATCAGCGCCCATGTTGCCGGAAATACCAGCGCCGCCAATGCTGCTTTGGTCACATCGCCCAAAATGAACGGATAGAGCCCCCAGGCCAGAACCGGTTTGTCCCAGCCGAGCAGCGCCCCGAGCCAGAGCAGGCCCGGCACATAGAGCACCGCGCCGGCCAGCAGGCTGGCGGCGAAGGCGCGGATTGCCGAGCGGTCCATGCCGCGTTCTCCAAGATGACCTGCGACAAAGGCTGCGAGCAGATAGCCCGCGAGATAGCCGCCGGTCGGACCCATCATATAGGCGAGCCCGATGCCCTTTTCGGGTGTACCGGCAAACACCGGCAGACCGGCTGCCCCCTGAAGGAGATAAAGTGACACCGCGGCCACCCCGAGACGCGGTCCCAGCGCCAGGCCGAGACCGATAACCACGAAGGTCTGCATGGTCAGCGGCACCGGGTAGAACGGAATCGAGATCTTCGCTGAAATCGCCAGCAGGATCGAACCTGCGATCGCAGTCAAAGCGGCGATCGCCAGCTTTTCGGTCCGGTCGGCAGTCAGGGCGGAATAAAGTGTCATGGTGTCTCTCCCCGGGCGCGTTTGGTGCGCGACATCAATAATGTGTCACCGGTGGTAGCGTGAAACTGCGGTCCGCGACAGGGTTGAAATGGTAAGCATGTTGCACTAGCAATGTTTGCAATTGTAATTTTGCAAAGTTGCGAACATCGATGCGATCACGCAAACTTTTCATTGGCGGGAAAATCCGCGCGATCCGCGGCGAGCACGGGCTCACCCAGGCCGGCTTCGCCCAGAAGCTCGGCATTTCCACCAGCTATTTGAACCAGATCGAAAACAACCAGCGCCATGTCAGTGCTTCGGTGTTGCTGGCGCTGGCCGAGGCCTTCTCGGTCAATATCGCCAGCCTGTCCGATCAGGACACCGACCGGCTGCTCGCCGATGTGTCCGAGGCGCTGGCCGATCCGGTCTCAGGCGGGGCGCAGCCTTCGCTTTCCGATGTCAAGCTGGTGGTGCAGAACGCGCCCTCCTTCGCCCGCGCCTTCGTGGCGCTGCATCAGGCGATGCGCCGCTCCGGGGATCAACTGGCCGAACTCGATGAAACGCTTGAGCGCACCGGGGCGCTGAGCGAGCCGACGCCCTATGAGGAAGTCCGCGATTTCTTCCACTATGTCGACAATTACATCCATGAACTCGATCTCGCCGGCGAGGAGTTGAGCCGTGACCTCGCCAAAAGCCGTGGCGTCAGTCTCAAGGCGCTGGCCGATCACATCGAACGCCGCCACCGGGTCCGGGTGGTGATTGGCGAAGCGGGCACGGGCGAGGCTGGCAGGGGCGAGGCTGGCGGCGAGGCGGGCAACACCGGGTTGCGCCGCTTCGATCCGGTCTCCCGTGTGCTGTGGCTCAACCCGCGCACCCCGGTCTCGACGCAAGCTTTCCAGGTCGCGTGCCAGATCGCGCTGATCGAGCACGATGCAGCCATGAGCCGGATCATTGACGAAGCGCGGTTCCGCTCGGCCGATGCCGCCGCGATCTGCCGGATCGGTCTCGCCAATTACTTCGCCGGCGCGGCGATCCTGCCCTATGGCGCGTTCAGCGCCGCCGCCCGTGAATTGCGGCATGATCTGGTGCTTCTGGCCGACCGGTTTTCTACCAGCCTGGAGCAGGTGGCGCATCGCCTGTCGACGTTGCAACGGCCGGGGCAGAAAGGCGTGCCGTTCTTCTTCGCCCGGGTCGACAAGGCGGGCAACATCACCAAACGCCATTCCGCCACCAAGCTGCAATTCGCCCGGTTCGGCTCGGCCTGCCCGTTGTGGAACGCCCATGGCGCCTTTGAGACGCCCAACCGCATCATCCGGCAATTGGCCGAGACGCCTGACGGCATGCGCTATCTCTGTCTTGCCACGGCGATCACCAAGCCTTCGGGCGGCTGGCGCGACCCGGTGCAAACCTACGCGCTGGCGCTGGGTTGCGAGATCGCCCATGCCACCGAACTCGTCTACGCCGATGATCTCGACCTGGCCCGCGCCGAAGCTTTTGAGCCGATTGGCGTCTCCTGCCGGATCTGCGAGCGCCGCGATTGCCATCAGCGCGCAGTACCTCCGCTCAAACGCCGCCTCAAGGTCGATCTCAACACCCGCAAGCCGGTGCCTTACGAGGTGGAGTGAGATCCCCCGCGGCGGGCAGGCTTGACGCAAGGCTTGCCTCGATGCGCGGCGGCAGGCTAGGACAGCGCGACATCCCGGTGACGGGAAACAGGAGAAAGGCCAAGGCTGTGACCGGCACGATCTACGTCCTCAACGGACCCAACCTCAATCTGCTAGGCAAGCGCCAGCCGGACATCTATGGCCGCGAAACCCTGGCCGATGTCGAAAAGGCCTGCGTTGCGCAAGCCGGGTCTCATGGCCTGACGATCCGCTTCGCGCAGTCCAATGCCGAGCATCAGCTTATCGACTGGATTCACGAAGCGCGCGACAACGCGGTGGCAATCGTCATCAATCCCGCCGCCTATACCCACACGTCTGTGGCGATTTTCGATGCGCTCACTGCCTTCGAGGGGCCGGTGATCGAGGTTCATATTTCCAATGTGCACAAACGCGAGGAATTTCGCCGACATTCCTTTGTCTCGCTGCGCGCCGATGGCGTGATCGCCGGATGCGGCACCCAGGGCTACCTGCTGGCGATTGACCGGGTGGCCGGAGTGCTCGCCAACCCCAGTTAGCGCGGCCCGGGGCGGAGTAGGTGGGGCCGCCCGCGCGTTGCACCCTTCTTGAGTTCCACCACGCCGGAGGCCGGTTCTGTGCGCTTTTCGATGATCTCTGCGGCTCTGGTTGCAGCCCTGGTCGGCTATGGCTCGACCATCGCGCTGATCCTGGCCGCCGCCGCCGCCGTTGGCGCCGATGCCGCCCAGACCGCGAGCTGGGTGGCGGCGATCTGCTTTGCAAAGGCAATCGGTTCAGCCTTGCTCAGCACCTGGAAGAAGGTTCCCATGGTGCTTGCCTGGTCAACGCCCGGCGCGGCACTGATCGCTGCCTCCACCGGCGTTAACATCCATCAGGCCGTCGGTGCTTTCATCTTCGCCGGACTGTTGATTGCTCTGACGGCGGCCATCAAGCCGCTCAACCGCGCCGTCTCGGCCATTCCCACCGGCGTTGCCTCGGGCATGCTGGCCGGCGTGCTGCTGCCGTTTTCGATGGCGGTGGCCACGCATGCCGCAGCGTTGCCCGCGCTGGTGCTGCCGCTGATTGCCATCTTTTTGCTGGTGCGGCTGTTCAACCCGCTGATGGCCGTGCTGGCCGCCCTGATCGGCGGGCTGGGAATAGCCTTCAGCTATGGCGGCGCATCGTTGCCGCAGGTGGAGATGGACTGGACCTCGCTCACCTTTGTTTCCCCCGTCTTCGATCCGGCGGTCCTTGTCGGGTTGGGGTTGCCGCTTTACCTCGTCACCATGGCCTCGCAGAACCTGCCGGGTTTCGCGGTGCTGCGCGCCAATGGCTACGAGCCGCCGGTTGCCGCCGCCCTGGGCGTGTCGGGGCTGCTGTCATCCGTTTCCGCACTGTTTGGCGCCCACACCATCAACATGGCGGCAATCACTGCGGCGATCTGCCTGGGCGATGATGTTCATCCCGACCGGACGCAACGCTGGAAAGTGGGGCTGGTCTATGCCCTTGTCTGGGGCTTGCTCGGGTTGTCCGGGCCCTTGATCGTTCCGGCGATCCTGGCCATGCCGCCGGCCATCATCGCCGTGGTCGCCGGACTTGCGCTCATCCCGCCGCTAATCGGTGCGCTGGTTTCGGCCTTCGAGGTGCCCGCAACCCGCTTCGCCGCGGCCGCGACTTTCGCGGTGTCCGCTTCCGGTGTTGCCGCCTTCGGTGTCGGCGCTGCTTTTTGGGGTCTGGCGGCGGGGTTGCTTGTCTATGCGATGGACGCTCTCCGGTCGAAGTTGAAGTGATAAGCTGGCTAATTTTATTTGCGGCGATTTGACACGGGTCAAGGCGAACTGCTGCGCAAAGGCGCATTATGTCCCCTTTAAAAGAAGGGGTCCGGAATGAAAGAAAGCGACAATCACCAGCAGGCAGGCCTCAACGGCGTTGGCGGCTCTCAAAACGAAACTGCCGCAGTGGCCTTGACAACCCCCAGCGACATCGCTGTGGAAGCGGCGGTTGAAGACCGACCGCGCAAGCTTACTGCGTCGGAAATCCGCAAGGACGAGGCTGCCATCGCGCAGCTCTTCGAGCAGGGCGTCTATCCCTATTCGACCAAGATGCGCCGTGCGACCTACGAGCGGGAGAAAGCGCAGCTTCAGGTCGAGCTTCTCAAGGCGCAGCGCTGGATTGAGGACACCGGCCAGAAGCTGGTGATGCTGTTCGAAGGTCGCGATGCCGCCGGCAAGGGCGGCACTATCAAACGCTTCATGGAACATCTCAATCCGCGTATGGCCCGTGTTGTGGCGCTCTCCAAGCCGACCGACCGCGAGCGGTCGCAATGGTATTTCCAGCGCTACATCGAACACCTGCCGGCCGAAGGCGAAATGGTGCTGTTTGACCGCTCCTGGTACAACCGCGCCGGCGTCGAACGGGTGATGGGGTTCTGCTCGCCTGCGGAGTATCTCGAATTCATGCGCGAGGCCCCCGAGATCGAACGCATGCTCAGCCGCTCCGGTATTCTGCTGTTCAAATACTGGTTCTCGGTCACCCAGGACGAGCAGCTCCGCCGGTTCGGCCAGCGCGAGAAGGATCCGCTCAAGCAGTGGAAACTGTCGCCGGTGGACAAGGCGTCGCTGGACAAATGGGACGATTACACCGAGGCCAAGGAGGCGATGTTCTTCTACACCGATACCGCTGATGCGCCCTGGACCATCGTCAAGTCCAACGACAAGAAACGCGCGCGGCTCAACTGCATGCGGCATTTCCTTACAAACCTGCCCTATCCCAACAAGGACAAGTCGGTCGTCAGTGCGCCCGACCCCCTGATTGTCGGCGTCAGCCACCATGTCATCGGGACCGACCGGCATATTCTGGGCAAGACAATGCATCCGGAGGTTCGCAAGGCCCAGGCTTGATGGGGATCAAGGCCGAAACCGACCGGTTGTTTAACTGTAGGAGGGCGTCGCTTGCGGCGCCCTCCTTGGTTTTATCACGGGTCACCGAAGCAGTCCGCCAAAGCGATACATCAAATCTCTTGAATATGGAAATTCGCTTATATATATGATCAGCATGGGCGCAACGACGCCTTCCGCCTTAGGCGAGACAATTCAAGAGGGACATGATCATGGAAACCGACTTCACACCCTGGATGTCGCTGGGAGGCGGGGTTCTCATCGGCCTTTCGGCGATATTGCTGATGGCGCTCAATGGTCGCATCGCCGGCATGACCGGTATCTTGACTGGTATCATTCCGCCGTTTTCCACCGACTGGGCCTGGCGCATCGCCTTTCTCGCCGGGGCGGTGATCGCGCCGGTGATTTTCCTGCGTTCAGGCGGCACCATTCCCTATGCGGTGCCGGTCTCGCTGCCCTTGCTGGCGCTGGGCGGGCTGATTGTCGGCGCCGGCGTCTATTACGGCGCGGGTTGTACCTCGGGCCATGGAGTCTGCGGTATGGCGCGGTTGTCGCCCCGCTCGATCGCCGCCACCGTCACCTTCATGATCGCGACCGGCGTCACCGTCTACGTCGTGCGCCACATCGCGGGAGCCTGAGCCATGCAGAAACTGCTTTTTTCGGGTCTCACAGGCGCTATCTTCGGTCTCGGCATCGCGATTTCCGGCATGGCAAACCCGGCCAAGGTCCTCAATTTCTTCGATGTGGCAGGAAGCTGGGACCCGAGCCTGATCTTCGTCATGGGCGGCGCGCTGATCACCACCGCCATCGGCTACCGCCTGGTGTTCGGCGCTCGTGCCCGGCCGGTGTTTGACACCGAATTCCATCTGCCGGTCAACAAGACCATAGATGCCCGGCTTTTGACCGGTTCTGCGGCATTTGGCGTCGGCTGGGGCATCGCCGGTTTTTGTCCGGGCGGGGCGATCCCGGCGTTGGGCTTTGGCGGAATTGAAGTAATTGCTTTCATGGGCGCCATGGTCATCGGCATCGTGCTGGCACGTGCCGTCGATGGCTTGCGTCACAAACCCGCCAAGGCATTCTGATCCACACCCGCCGCGCTTTCTGAGCGGGCCGGGCAACGCACCACCACTGGCCACCTCGCATGGCCGCGCACAGCGAACCCTGTCACAGGAGATAAAATGATGTCGAATTACCCCGTGGATAGGTCGGTCAAGCCGGAGGTCAAAGGGTTCTTTGATCCGGACACCAACACCATCAGCTATGTGGTCAGGGATCCCGACTCGAAGGCCTGCGCGGTGATCGACTCGGTGATGGACATCGACTACGCCGCCGGCCGCATCACCTATGGTCATGCCGACGAGATCATTGCCTGGATCAGGAGCAATGGATTCGATCTCGAGTGGATCATCGAAACCCATGTCCATGCCGATCATCTGTCCGCCGCCCCCTACATTCAGCAGCAACTCGGCGGCAAGATCGGCATCGGTGATCAGATCATGGTGGTGCAGGAGACCTTCGGCAAGGTCTTCAACGAGGGCACGGAGTTTCAGCGTGACGGTTCGCAATTCGACGCGCTGTTCAGGGATGGCGACACCTACCGGATCGGCTCCATGAACGCCTTTGCCATGTACACCCCGGGTCATACGCCCGCCTGCATGGTTCATGTCATGGGCGATGCCGCCTTTGTCGGCGACACCCTGTTCATGCCCGATGGCGGGTCTGCGCGCGCCGATTTCCCGGGCGGCGATGCGGGTGTGCTTTACGATTCGATCCAGAAGGTGCTGGCATTGCCCGACGAGATGCGGCTGTTCATGTGCCATGATTACGGCCCCAACGGCCGCGACATTCAATGGGAAACCACCGTTGGCGAAGAAAAGGCCCACAACATCCATGTTGGCGGCGGCAAGACCCGTGAGGAGTTCATCCGCTTCCGCAGCGAACGCGACAAGCAACTCGCCATGCCGCGGCTGATCATCCCGTCACTGCAGGTCAATATGCGCGCGGGAGAGGTTCCCACCGACAAGGATGGCCAGGCAATGCTCAAGGTGCCTGTCAACAAACTGTAGACCGCTCCGATCCGGGCTGGTCGGCCGATCGGTCGGTTGACGACCCTTAGGGACAAGACCAGCGACCTGATGCGGTTGCCGCGAGCGCCACGCCGGCGCCACGCTGCCATGCGTATGCAAGGACCCACGAATGCCTGACCGCCATCTCACCAACCGACTGGCAAAGATCATGCCGGTGTTTGACTGGGGGCGCCGCTATAACCGTGAGGCCTTGGGCAACGATCTGGTCGCCGCGGTGATCGTCACCATCATGCTGATCCCGCAATCGCTGGCCTATGCGCTGCTGGCGGGCCTCCCGGCCGAAACCGGCATCTATGCCTCGATTGCCCCCATTGTGCTCTATGCGATCTTCGGCACCAGCCGCGCGCTGGCTGTCGGCCCCGTAGCAGTGGTGTCGCTGATGACCGCGGCCGCGATCGGCCAGTTGGCGGAGCCGGGTTCGGCGGAGCTTCTCGCTGCAGCGATCACGCTCGCCTTCATGTCCGGCCTGATCCTGATCCTGCTTGGTGTGTTCAAGCTCGGGTTCCTGGCCAATTTTCTCTCCCACCCTGTGATTGCCGGGTTCATCACCGCGTCGGGCATTCTGATCGCGCTCAGCCAGTTGCGCCATATTCTGGGCATCCCGGCGGGCGGGGCCAACCTGCCGGAACTGGTGACGTCGCTTTTGGAAAATCTGCACCGGATCAATCCCGTTACCCTTGTCATCGGGGTCAGCGCCACGGCGTTTTTATTCTGGGTGCGCAAGGGGCTTTTGCCGCTGCTGCTTGCAACCGGCATGAACCGTACATTGGCGGGTGTTCTGGCAAAGGCGGGACCGGTTGCAGCGGTCGTGATCACCACTTTCGCCGCCTGGGCCTTCGGTCTTGGCGAGAGCCACGGTGTGCGCGTGGTGGGCGACGTCCCCCAGGGCCTTCCGCCCTTGACCCTGCCGTCCTTCTCGCCCGATTTGTGGTCGACGCTGATTGGCTCGGCGGTGCTGATCTCGATCATCGGTTTTGTTGAATCGGTGTCCGTGGCGCAGACCCTTGCCGCGCGCAAACGCCAGCGCATTGTCCCCGATCAGGAATTGATCGGCCTGGGCGCGGCCAATGTCGGTGCGGCCTTTACCGGCGGTTATCCGGTCACCGGCGGTTTTGCCCGTTCGGTGGTCAATTTTGACGCCGGCGCTGAAACCCCTGCTGCCGGCGCCTATACCGCCATGGGGCTGATGCTGGCCGCGCTGTTGCTCACCCCGCTGATCTATCATCTGCCGCAGGCCACGCTTGCTGCGACCATCATTGTTGCGGTGCTGTCGCTGGTGGATTTTTCAATCCTGAAAAAGACCTGGGATTACTCCCGCGCCGATTTCGCCGCCGTCAGCGCCACCATTTTGCTGACACTGGGCTTTGGCGTGGAGATCGGCGTCACCGCAGGTGTGGTGTTGTCGATCCTGATCCATCTCTACAAGTCCTCGCGCCCGCACATGGCTGTGGTGGGGCGGGTGCCGGGCACCGAGCATTTCCGCAACGTCGAACGCCACAAGGTGGAGACCGACCCCACCATCTTAACGCTCAGGGTCGACGAGAGCCTCTATTTCGCCAATGCCCGCTATCTTGAAGACAAGATCTACGACATGGTGGCGGCCCGGCCCGGACTTGAGCATTTCATCCTGATGTGCCCGGCGGTCAACGAGATCGATATGAGCGCGCTGGAATCGCTGGAGGCGATCAACGAGCGGCTCAGGGCGCTGGACGTCAAGTTCCATTTGAGCGAGGTCAAGGGGCCGGTTATGGACCGGCTGAACACCAGCGATTTCCTCCATCACATTACCGGCAAGATTTATCTCAGCCAACATCAGGCCATGGGTGAGCTTGCCACAGACACTTCACACTCAGCATCTATCCCGTGATCCCAAGAAAGGACTTCACCATGAGCATTCGCATCGGCGACATCGCCCCCAATTTCCATGCCGAGACCACCAACGGCCCGATTGATTTTCACGACTGGATCGGCTCGTCCTGGGTGTTCTTTTTCAGCCATCCGGCCGATTTCACACCGGTCTGCACCACCGAAATGGGTCGCACATCGCAGCTCTCCGATCAGTTTGAGGCCCGCAACGTCAAGCCGATCGGGCTGTCGACCGATACCGTGGAAGAGCACAAGACATGGGTGCTCGATGTCAATGACACCCAGAACACCACGCTGACCTTCCCGATCGTTGCCGACAAGGATCTCAAGGTTTCCGAGCTTTATGGTATGATCCATCCCAATGAGAGCACCACTGCGGCCGTGCGCTCGGTGTTCATCATCGATCCCGACAAGAAGGTCCGGCTGACGCTCACCTATCCTATGAATGTGGGCCGCAATTTCGACGAGATCATCCGCGTTATCGACGCCCTGCAGCTTGGCGATGCCGAGAAGATCGCCACGCCGGCCGATTGGCGTCCGGGCGGCAAGGTGATCATCCCGCCCTCGATCAGCAATGAACAGGCCAAGGACATCTTCCCGCAGGGCTGGGACGAAATCCGCCCCTATCTGCGCGTCACCGACGTCAACCAGGCCTGACGTCAACTCTGATTGGATCCGCCCGTGGCCTGGCTTGCGGGCGGGTGCCCTGTTGTTGGGTGAAAAACTATCGTGCAAGGCGCGCTGACGGAACGCGTGGGCCTGTCAGTTGGTCGGGCGGATCCGCACCGCCAGCAAATCGATGCCCTTGCCGCCGCCGGAGATATCGCTGTTGATCACCAGGTTTCCCGGCTCGTTCGGCGCCAGCGCCCGGTCATAATCGAGGCTGAACAGGATGTCCGAGGTCTCGTAGGTCACGTCGAAGCGACGGCGGCCGCAATCGCCCAGAACCGAAAACTCGCAGCGCACATAGATCTGGGTTGTGTCCGATGAGGCCGAGCGGACCGAAAGCGCCAGCGCCGATTGCCGCCCGGCCAGCGCCTGCATCACGTCAACCCCGAGCGGGATCCGCACCTCGCCGTTTTCCGCGCCCGAGCCGGACTGGATTCTCAGCACATTGCCGTCGGGCTGTTCTATCACCTGCGCGCTGGCGTTGCCGCTGACAACCGGCGCTGCGTCGCGGCCCGGCGTGTAGACATTCGCCCACTCGCCCGAAAACCCGGAACCGGGATTGAGCTGTTGCGGCCCCCCGGCGAAATCGTCGCGGGTCAGCGATGGCGGTGGATTGGGAACCCCGGTGTCGCGCTGTTCGGCGGTGGTCAGTGCGCCGCTTTCGATCAGCCACCAGACCCCGATGCCCAGAAACGAAAGCATCACCGCGCCCGAAAAGATCGAGGCAAAGATCGGCCGCCGGCCCTTCTCCGGCTTCGGCTTGGGGACCTTGACCTTGCGCGCCGGTTTGCCTGGGGCCGGTGTCACCGCGGCAGGGCCATTTTCGGACCTCGGCCCGGGTTTAGGCTCTGGCCTTGGCGCGGATCCCGGATCGGTGCTCACCCCCGGATCGACGCCCAATCTTGGTTCGGGCGCCGGCGTTTGTGGATGCGGGTGGGCTTGGGGCGGCGGAGCCACCACCGGCTCCGGTGTCAGCGATGCGGCGTGCCCTCCGGCATCCGGCGCGAAATCGAGCCGCGCTTCGCCACCGGCATTCGGTGCGCTGCCCGGCTCAAACCGCGGTGCCGCGACGATCGGCGGAGGTGAGCCCATCGGAGGTATTGCAGCGGCCGGCCCGTGCGGCGACGGAATTTCGCTGCCGCCAGGGATCGCCGCCGGATCCGGCGCGGGCGCATCGCCGGACGGTGGCGTCCATTCTGCCTCGATACCGGCGATCAACTCGTTCAGCCGGCCCCGATGCACTGCAATTCGTTCGGGATCGCTTACGCCCTGGCGTTCCAGGCTGCGGTCGAGCGCGGTGCGGGCGGACTCGTAGATACGCGCCCGGGCTTGCGCACCGGGAATGCCGGCCCGCTCCAGCGCGCCGCGGATTGCCGCTTCCATGCCCTTCAAACGCCCGTCTCCTGTTTGGCCCCGCACCCGACCTGCCGGGGGCGCAAGCGCGCGTTATCTTGCTGTGCCTAGCCGCTCGACGTGCAAAACTCAAGCATCGGCCGGTTTTACAGCCGGCCTGCCGATGCGATGGCGGGCGCTGGATCGGAGCATGAGACGGCCGCCCGGCCCTCGCAGGGGCCGATCGTGAGGATAGCTGCGCAAACGCCTGATCCAATCTGCATGGTCCGTATTGTCCGGATTATCTTGTCTGGTTTATCTGGCCAGGTATCGCCAAGGTCCTATGGCAAGACAGTTTGGTGACACCTGCCACAATCTGGCGAGATCCAGGCTCCGCCGAGCCGTTTTACCCGGTCTGTCTCGTCCCACAGCCACCGGTCCTGACTGCCGGGCCTGTTATGACGGGATCTGGTCCGATCCGGCCTTTTCAGCACCCGTTCGCTCTGCTATGGAAATTGACGTTTGCGTAAACGTCAATTTGATCTGCGAGGCCCCATGACCCTTCCCGCCATTCTCAAGGACAATTTCCGGCTTCCCGTGGTCGGCGCGCCATTGTTCATCATCTCCCATCCGCCGCTGGTCATGGCCCAGTGCAAGGCCGGGGTCATGGGGTCGTTTCCCGCACTCAACGCCCGGCCCGAAGCGCAAGTCGACGAATGGCTCGCCGAGATCACCGAAGGCCTTGCTGATCACAACGCCAAGAACCCCGATCGTCCGGCCGCACCCTTTGCGGTCAATCAGATCGTTCACCGCTCCAACACCCGGCTCGAGCATGATCTGACCATGTGCGTCAAATACAAGGTGCCGGTGGTGATTTCCTCGCTCGGCGCGGTGCCCGAGGTCAATGACGCGATTCATTCCTATGGCGGCATCGTGCTGCACGACATCATCAACAATCGCCACGCCAATTCCGCGATCCGCAAGGGCGCCGACGGGCTGATTGCGGTTGCCGCCGGCGCCGGCGGTCATGCCGGCCCACTGTCGCCGTTTGCGCTGATCCAGGAGATCCGCGAATGGTTCGACGGCCCGCTGCTGCTCTCGGGCTCGATCTCCACCGGCGGCGCGGTTCTGGCGGCCGAGGCGATGGGCGCGGACATGGCCTATATCGGCTCGCCCTTCATCGCCACCGACGAGGCCCGTGCGGCTGATGAGTACAAGCAGATGATTGTCGATTCCGCGGCCAAGGACATCGTCTATTCCAACTATTTCACGGGCATCCACGGCAATTACCTCAAGCCCTCCATCGCTGCTTCGGGCATGGATCCGAACGCTCTGCCGGAGGCCGATCCCACCAAGATGAATTTCGACGGCGCAACCTCGGGCGCCAAGGCATGGAAGGACATCTGGGGCTGCGGTCAGGGAATCGGCGCGGTAAAGTCCGTCGGACCGGTTGCTAGCCTGGTCGATCGGCTCGAGAGCGAGTACAAAGCCGCCCGCGCCCGTCTGGCGCTATAGGCTGCGGCTGGCAGATGACAAGCGACCCGGCCGCTGCCCGGCCGGGTCCTTGGCTGGGCGGGACAGGTTCGCCGTCCAGCCCATGCCGCGCCAGGGCCCTAAACCGATGGCCAAAAACACCGGTGAGCCGGCAATCCCGGCTTGAACTCAAATCGCAATCGCTGTATTTGCGCTAGCAATCCGCGCGGGGCAGCCATCTGCCGCGCACCGCCTCAACGGCAAGCCGCTTTAGCTCAGTTGGTAGAGCACATCATTCGTAATTAGCGGGTCCGCCCAAGAATGATGTTCGAAGCCAATGAGTTGGTGAAGTGGGTAAAGAATTAGTACGTCTATAGTAGGGTTCGCCCTGCGTTTGGTATGCCGCATTAGCTCAGTTGGTAGAGCACATCATTCGTAATGATGGGGTCAGGTGTTCGAGTCACCTATGCGGCACCATCGCCTATCGTTTGCGGGCTTTCGATAGCTGCTCTTTACTTACCGTTAGAACCAACCCAGCCGTCAAATCGCTCACGCGCGGAGTCTGTCAGTATAGTTGCGAACACTTTTGGGTCCCCGGCGTACAAGCAATGACGCATAACCGTGTAAGGATTCATTGTATCACCATTTTTTTCGAACTCTGCTTGATATCGTTTAACTTGGCCTATCGAGTTTCGTAGGTAAAAATTGAACTTACCTCGACTAAGATCTGGTTTGAGCGAAACGATGTCCTGGGTAAAACCGTCGACTTTATGTGGCTCGAATTCGAATTCGGGAAAGAAATGCTTCGCGATACGCAAAAAATAGAAAGCGTTTAGCGGAGCATATTGGCCAGGTTCGATGCTCCCACGCTTCTTCGTAGTGTTTGTTTTTGGGTCATCGGTAGCGTCTGATTCCTTTTCTATCTCAGGATAACTATCCTCTGCTTGAGCGAGTTCAGCACTGGTGTCGTCGCGAATTGACCGAAATTCCCGGTCCGCCAACTCAAACAGGGCAGCCAAGGTATTAATTCTGCGTTTGAGACTGTTCGGAATAGACTTTTTATATTTTATCTTGTGATCAACGATACTCCAGGAGTCCTGGACAACCGTGCGAATTTGAAGTTCAAAAGAATGATCCGCATAAAGGCGATACTCGGCCATTCCTCGCCGAGTCTTTGTCAACCTTAAATCCAGATGCAATCCTTTATAACCAAAAGAAGCTTCGGTACCTTCGATTTGGGCAATTTTGTTGGTAACGTCTATGACGTCAAACTCTTTCGATATGGCATCCTTGATCCGTTCCACGTCGTCTTCGTAAAGGCAGACGACGCGCAGCCCTATAATATCGGAAATCTTTTCGCGTATCGTGTATGGCGTCTTTGAACTCTCGAGCTCTGTACGGTACTTCCGGGTAAATTTACTGACGCATTCCTCACGGTCCTTTATACGACCGTCGATGCTTGATATCGCGATGTCAGGAAGAGCTTTGAGCAATGAGTCAATCAGCGTCTTAAATGAGTTAAGACATCCCTGAAGTGTAGGCAGATTGCTATCGTAATATTCACGAAAGGCAGTCTTTTCGGCATCAAAGTCGAGTGAACCCATATTTAGCTGCCTCCCAGTCAGCCGTGCCCCACAATGTCTCGCACAACACTGGAGCAACCCCAAACACCCGGCACCGGCTCAGATAGACGAACTTGTATCGTCATTTTCGGGTTCATTAACTAGTATATCTACTAATAGCGCGCTTGGCTCAATCCCAAGTGCAACTGCAATTCTTCCAATAATCTTCAATGTTGGATTGCGATAACCAGTTTCAATCCCGCTGAGATATGTAGGGTGCAATTGCGCTCTATCCGCGAACTCTTCCTGCGAGAGCCCGCGCTTCTTGCGCCAATACCTAACGTTTTGACCAAATTTCTTCTCAAGATTCATTGCATTAAAGCGCAATGAACCCTATGAGAATGCCATAGACTATGAGTAAAGTTTTACTCATAGTCTAGAAAAGTGTCTGGGAGCACAGGCGATGGAACCCTACAACTTCTGGCAGGATTTCTTTGACACATACCAGTCGCTGTCGGACTGGATGAAGATGCTTTGGCTGATCGTCCCGCCCGCGTTCATCCTGGGCCTGATCGCGCTGGTGATGCGGCTTAGGATCGACAGCAAACAAGCCGATCACGACTTTACCGGCAAGCTGATTTATTCCATCCACCGCGACGAGGAAGATCAGTTCCACATCGTCGCCCACGACCGGGAAATCGGCGGCCAGCCGACTTTGCTACTGCTCGACCCGCCCAACCGCGACCCTCACTTGGCCCAAAACCCAACCCGCCGCACATAACCCCACCGCGCTGGCCCTCAGAGCGCGTCTGAAGTGCGCTACGGTGGGGGTTGTTAACCAGCAGCGGCAAGCCGCCCTCCACAGGCTTCTGAGGTAGCTCTAAGGGGCATCGCTGCGCCGCTGGCAAACTCACCCAAGCGCAGCGCCAGCGGGAGCTTGTCCGGGCTGTAACTTGTAACCGTTACTTTAGGTCGAAAAGGTCCGAAGTGGTTAGGGGGAGTGGTGTACTCCCCCTGCCGAGGGCAGGCCCGCAATAGGTTGCCGGGCTTGTGTTGGCGTTACGCGTTACAGCTGCCTATCCATTGCGCCCGGTCAAAACGGCGAGTCCTGCTCCAAGGCAGGATCATCGATGTGGAACAGGGTGACAACGCCGTTCTCGACGCGCCGAGCAAGCCATTCCGTTTTGCGCTCGTCAGGTGTGCCCTTCGCGAATCCCCGTCGCTGGGTCTTATCCTGCTGCGATAGATCATGCAGCCGGTTGGTTTTTTCTTCCCATCCCAAGCGATCCATTTCCGCCTTGATCCGCTGCACCTCGATAGGCGACAGGCGACCACCCTCGAAGCCGAGAAGGAGCTTCACGCTATCCATTGAGACGCGCCCGGTCTTATCCGCGAACCAGTCGCCTAGGACCGCCGCGAAGGCATCCTCGATCAGCCGCACGTCGGTCAGTTCTGCCGCTGCTTCCCACAGATGTTCAGACAAGACGATGGACTCGCCCGCTGCCTCGCGCACGACCGCCTCTGCCCATAGCTGATCGACATCCTCGCGCAGCTTGTCGAGCTGAACCGTCCCGGCGCGAACCGGCCAGAAGCGCCGGTTTCCGGTCTGGTCGAAGAGATACTTCTGGTCGTTGGTGCTGCCGACGATGACGCACTGTCGCGGGTAGGTTCGGGCATCGCGGCCATAGGCGCGGCGATACTTGTCACGCCGTGTCGAGAGGAATCGCTTCAGTTCATGGGTGGACGCCTTGCGGATGCCGTCCATCTCCTGCACCTCGACAATCCATGCCCCGGCCAGCAATTCGGCCTTGGTTTTATCGTCGCTCTTCAGGCTCAGGCTACCGCAAAACCAGTCGCTTCTAACCGCGAGGATTTCCGCGAAGCTCGATTTGCCGGTCCCTTGGTTCCCCTCAAAGACCAGCATGGTGTCGAATTTCACGCCCGGCTGTTTGACCCGGCGCACACCCGCGATCAGGAACTTCGCTCCGAACTCCCGATTGATTTCTGTGTCATCCGCTTCGGCGTAGTCGCGCAGCATGTTGTCAAGGCGCGGATTGCCATCCCAAACGAGTCCGTCGAGATAGTCCACAATCGGGTGGTAGGTCTGCTCGTGGGCTATGGCGATGATCTCGCTCTTGATCGCGGCGCTGGTTGCCCGGAAGTCGAGCTCGCGCAGAAGACGACTGCTCAGGATATCGGCCACATCGTTCAGGTCGCGCGTGTCCAAACCGAAGCCTTCCACATCGTTCATGAAGGTGAATAGGTTACGGTGAACTTCGATCCCGAGCCGCGCCAGCGCGTACCGGATGTTCGACGGGTGATCTTTCGCAGGCTGAAACCTGTCGTTCAGCACCGGCCAGTCTTCCCGCTTGGCGTCGATCATCATCAGCGCCCGCACAACCTGTCGCTGGCCATAGCGCAAGGGATTGGGATTCTCGCGCACATGCGCGCCGATGGCATAGGCCGGATCAAGCAAGATCGAGAGCACGTGCCCCGGCTTCACCGCGTTCGCCAGCATCCAGCAAACGCACGCGATCATGCGTTCGGATCGAGAGGGATAGACCTTGCCCGGCGGATCGTCTCCCGTGACGATCACCTCCACCCATTTCAGGTCGGACTGGATGATCTCCCCAAGATCATCCGGCAGCGGCAGCGGCGCAATCTCAGTTGGTTCGACTAACGCCGAGCCGGACTTAGCTGGCAGAGTGGTTTTCTCCTTTGGTGCCGGGAGTTGAAAGTCTTCGATGCTGTAGGTCTTCACAGATGCATAGGTCATGGCTTGGACATCCAGAATGAGAGTGCGGGTTCACGCCCGGCTTCGCGCTTCTGCGCATTCAGCCAGTTCACGGTTCCAGGCAGGCGCAATAGACGGTCGGCATTGTGGGTGCCCGGACCGCCTTGCAAAGCGATCAGGAGCCGCTTGTTCAAGTCTTCGGCGATTGCGATCTCGACCGGCTGGTCCAGCTTCCAGAGCGCTTGGTAGCCGCCACCGGTAAACCAGACGGCTGTCGGTTCGGGCACGCCATTGGGACGCTCCCTGCGTTCAAGCAAAAGCCCGATGATCCGGTTCTGCTGTTCGGCGAGCGTTCCGGGGTAGTCCTTGCAATCCAGATCGGCGTGCAGGAACTGCGCATGGGACAGGTTGTCCTTTCGGCGCTTGCCGGAGAGGAACTTGGCGTTGGGCAGGAAGTAGAGGTTCCGCCTCAGCTCCGGCCCGTTGTTTGCCTCGACGAACTTCTTGAACGAAGCAGGGTCGCTGGCCGGGTACGTCTTGGCGACCGGGCTTGGCGGCCCCTCGCTGTTCATGCGCTCCAGATAGTATGGTCCATTGGGGGCGATGAACTGCGAGAATGCCCATGCCTCGTCCGTCTTGGGCTTAAGCACCTCACTCATTGCCCGCACCCCTCGGATTCTGCTCCTGTGAGGCGAGCCAGCGTTCGACATCCTCTAGCCTGTAGAGGATTTTCCCGGCCCGGTTGCCGGACGCGATGCGGATGAATTGCGGGCCGTATCCGTAAATCCGGCCCTTGTCGAAAAAGCTCTTTGAAAGTCCGGTGACTTCGGGAAGCTGTTTGGTGGTCAGCAGCCGCGAACGGCCCGCGCCACCATCTGTGATGGTTGTGCGATTCATTTGTCCATTCCACGTGTCGAGAGGACCCGAAGCCTCATGGCAACGAGCTTGTTGACCGGTTCGCGCTTCACGCGAAGGGCCTTTAAGCCTCACTTCTCGATTATCGACCGTGGCCGGGAGTTCTTTCCCGATTGGACATCGTCCGTCAGATCTCAGGCACTTTGCCTGACCCTGGGGTTGTCCGCCATGCCGGACAAATCCGGCTGATGCGCGTCACTACACCGGTTGTAAAATTGGCATAGATAATGTGGTGTTTCAAGCAAGGGGTACGGGATTGAAATACAATCCAACGCCGTCATATCAGATGGTGGTGGACTGGCGGCGACCGGAGCGCGATGTCGCAATATCCCATTCTGCGAGCTCATCGCAGATGCGTTCGACCGCTTGCGTTTTTAGCGCCTCGCAAATGGGATCGGGTTCAATCGCGGTTCCCGCTTTGTATCGCCGGAACGATTTACAAAGTTCATCAACAGCGGCTGGAAGGTCCGTATCCCTGCATTGCAGAAATTTCCGAGCGGCATTCTCCGCTAGTTCGGCAATAGTTAGTATGGCGGGCGGGATACCGCCACGGCCGGACAAGGCTAGCATTTCCGCCTCGCAGATAGCGTGTCGGCGTTGCCGGGCCATGAACAGCAGCGCCTTGTTCATATCGTGCCCTTTCCGCGTCCCGGGGCCAATGAGCGCGACCATCGCCGCTTGCAGCCGCTCTTGCTGAGCACCTGCAGCCTCGGGTGTCGTGTGCGCCTCGATGATCGCCAGAAGGACACGTTCCAGCACGCTTGCGCCGTCACCGAAATCCGGGTGGTAAGTGGAGTCACTGCCTGACATCGGCCAACTCCAAAATTCGGGCTGCAACTTGCTCGACCGGCCCACGTAAGCGCTCGGCGTTCACGACGATATAGCCACCCGTGACGTCGCCATTGGCGCGGTGGTTCAGCAAGCGCTTTAGCGCGTAATAGGGGACGTCGAGGCTTTCGGCGATGGTGATGAACGTCCGCCGCAGGTCGTGCAGCGTGAAGCTAACGCCCGATCCGGCGCTGACCCGAAGCAGGAATTTCTTGGTCTCCTTCAAATGCCCATCCCGCCCCGGTCCAGGAAATACAAAGGGCGACCCGCCCGCTTGCGCCTTGCGCTCCGTCAGCAGGTCCACAAGGAAGGAGGACAGGGGCAGGTGCAGCGGGTCGCCATTCTTCGTTTTGGGCAGGTGCAGCGTCTGCGTGGTCAGGTCAACATTCTTCCAGCGCAGTGCCATCAGTTCGCCCCGGCGCATCCCGGTGAACAGTGCCGTAAGCAGGAAGTCGCGGGCATAGTCCGGCTCGGCCATGACCGCCTTCCACCACATTGGCAGGTCTTGCGCCGTCACCACGGTCTGCCGCCGCTGCTCACGATGCCATGCCCGCGCCTGAGTCAATATCTGTACCGGGTTGGGCGGGAACTCGTCATGCGTCGCGGCGGTGAAATTGTAGACCGACCGCAGATGCCGCATGACGTTGTTCGCGGTGGTCTTGCCGATTTCCGCCGACAGGTCCTGATGGCGCTTGAGCACCATCTGGCGCGAGATTTCATTGACCGGCTTCTTGCGCCACGCTTTGAGATAGACACGGATGGAGCGCGAATAGTTCAGCACCGTGTGCGGTGACAAGTGCGGGCGCGCGGCGAAGAACGCGTCGAAGGCATCGGCCAGCGTGACCCGGGCCGTCACCGCCTGCTTCTTCTCGGCGTTGGGGTTTCGCCCCTCGGCCATCTCGCTCAGCAGGGTCAGCGCCTTCTTGCGGGCGATGTCGGCGGCGAACAAATCGGCCCGGCCGATGGTCACCCGGCGGGAGCGCCGGTCCACCTGCCCCTCGGCGAAATAGACCTTGGATTGCCGCCCGACCCGCAGGCCGAAGCCCGGCAGAAGCGTGTCGCGATAAAGGGTTTGTCCGCTCTGGGTGAAGGGCAGTGCGTCAACGGACTGACGCGTCAGACGTAGACTGGGCATGGTGAGACCTCCTTTCGGCCTCACCTCAAGCTAACCTCATCAACGTGAAAATACCAGTGATGTCAGATACTTATGACACATAAAGACACCCCAACCATGACCGGAAAGCTGCATCCAACACCTGCACACGCGCGTGGCGACGAACATATGGAACCCCAATGTCAGTTTAGCCCAAGCGCCTCGCAAGACGAGTCTTGAATTTTCCGATAGTACCTATTACTATAACTACGAAATGACAAACGTAGCCTTGAACGAACTCGCTGACATTCGCAACGGAACGGCCTTCAAGGCTGATGCCGAGGGCGTTCCCTTTGTGCAGGGGCGTCACCTTCGCGGCGGGTGTTTGGACACTGAGGATTTGGCGATGGGGGTTCCGCCCGCTCGCAGTTTTGAGGATGCCCGATTGCAGGCGGGCGATGTGCTTGTCGATACAAGGGGAGCAACCAATTGGACCGCATCTATCGAGCGCGCCGACTACCCACTCTTTGCAGTGCTCGACCTCGCAATCGTGCGCTTGAGGGGTGACAACGTACTGTCCGCCTATCTAGCGCTTTTCCTGAATCTGCCGACCACCCAAAGCGCGCTCGCAACGATGCGCAGCACGGCGACGATCCCGCGCTTGGGGCTGGGGGCGCTCGGGCAACTGGAAATCCCGGTGCCGCCCATTTATGTGCAGGAGCTGATGGTCGCGCTCGATAGCGAGCGGCGGAAGCAGTCTCAGCTAACGAAGAAACTTGGTGAGGCTCAGGATCGCCTTACTGACGAAATCCTCCGCCGCGTGGCTGAGGGTGTGCCCATGCCGGACGGCAATCCAGCATGGGCAATTCACCGCCAGACAAACCTTGCTCGGGACCGTCTAGCTTATTCCACTCCGAAAAATGGAGACACCATTATGAGCACTAAAAAGTCGCCCGGCAAGGGCGGAACCACGCACGTCGTGCCGGACTCGGACGGCGGCTGGAATGTGAAGCGTGGCGGCGCGAGCCGCGCGTCTGGTCATTTCGACACCAAGCAGCAGGCTGTTGATCGCGCCCGCGAGATCAGCCGCAATGCTCAGAGCGAACTCAAGATCCACAACAAGGATGGCAAGATCGCTCAGTCGGACAGCCACGGCAACGACCCGCGCAGCGTCAAGGGCTAGGCCCGCCACTTCAGGAGGGGCGGGTTCGCCTGCCCCTCCACTTCATGGGAAATTAGAATGACCGACAAGATCAGCCAGAACGATATCAATTCAGCCGCATGGGCGGCCTGCGACACCTTTCGGGGCGTCGTCGATGCCGCGCAATACAAAGACTACATCCTGACCATGCTGTTCCTGAAATACGTTTCTGACGTCTGGCAGGATCATTTCGCTGAATACAAGAAGCGCTTTGGCGATGATGACGAGCGGATCCGCCGCCGCATGGAACGCGAGAAATTCTTCCTGCCCGAAGGCACGTCATTTTATGACCTCCATCGCCAGCGCAGTGCCGACAATATCGGCGAGATCATCAATATCGCTTTGGAGAAATTCGAGGACGCCAACAAGCAGAAGCTCGAAGGCGTATTCCGCAATATCGATTTCAACTCCGAGTACAATCTCGGTGAAACCAAGGACCGCAACCGGCGGCTGAAAAACCTGCTTGAGGATTTCAACAAGCCCGAACTCAACATGAGCCCCTCACGTGTGAATGAGGACGTGATCGGCGAAACCTATATCTATCTGATTTCGCAGTTCGCCTCGGATGCAGGCAAGAAGGCCGGGGAGTTTTTCACGCCCCGCAAGATTTCCGAGCTTCTGGTGCGCCTTGTCGATCCCAAGCCGGGCAACCGGATTTACGATCCCGCTTGCGGCTCCGCTTCGCTTCTGGTGCGGGCATCGGAGCAGGTCGCAGCCAATGCCACGACAGAACAGGACAAGCGCAACTTCCAGCTGTTCGGCCAGGAGGTGAACAGCGGCACGCGGGGGCTCGCCCGCATGAACATGTTTCTGCACGGGCTCGATAGCGCCGAGATCGAATGGGGCGATACGCTCAACAGCCCCAAACACCTCGAAGGCGATGCGCTGAAGCGCTTCGATATCGTCGTCGCGAATCCGCCCTTCTCGCTGAAGAAGTGGAGCGGCGAGGAAAAGAAGAAGGGCAAGGACCAACGCGACGACGACACGGACGGAAAAATCGATCCGCGCATCGACCCCTTCAACCGCTATTTCCGGGGCATCCCACCGGCCTCACGGGCTGACTTCGCCTTCATCTCCCACATGGTGGAAAGCGCCCGCCCAAAATCAGGCCGTGTCGGGGTGATCGCGCCCCATGGCGTTTTGTTCCGGGGTGGCGCCGAAGGGCGCATTCGGCAATCGATGATCGAGGAAAATCTCGTCGATGCAGTCATCGGCCTGCCCGCGCAATTGTTCTCTTCAACCGGCATTCCGGTTTGCATCGTCATCTTCGACCGCGCACGCGAAAAGGGTGGCGCACGTGAGGATGCTGATGATGTGATGTTCGTTGACGCGTCGCGCGAATTTGAGCAGGGCAAGAAGCAAAACCAGTTGCTCGACAAGCACCTGAACGACATCGTCGACGCCTATCGCGCTCGCCAACCCGTCGAGCGCTATGCCCGCCCTGTGTTGCGTGCTGAAATCGCTGAGCATGGCTTTAATCTGAACATTCCGCGCTATGTCGACACCTTCGAAGCGGAAGAAGAAATCAACATCGCCGCTGTTCAGCGCGAAATCGTCGATCTGGAGCAACAACTGGCTGAGAGCCGGACTCGGATGGACGGGTATTTGCGGGAGCTTGGGTTAAATGTCTGAGCGAACTGAAATTCGGGAACTTGAGTCTCTGGGCAAACTCGCATCAGGAAACACCCCCTCAAAGTCAAATCCGGATTACTGGAATGGGACCATCCCCTGGATTACAGCGAAGGATCTCAAGAGCTTTGAACTATCAACAAGCCTCGACAAAATAACGCCTTCAGCTGTCAGCAATGGAGCAAAGCTGGCCCCACCCGGAAGCGTCCTTATACTGGTGCGAGGCATGGGGCTGTTCAAGGGCATACCTGTTGGTTTGGCTAAAACGGAACTCGCATTCAATCAGGACGTCAAAGCCTTTGTGCCGAACAAAGGCGTCGACGGCCGGTTCGTTGGCTATGCTCTCATGGCTGCTGAGCCGATCCTCCGCTCGGGAGTCACTGCAGCAGGTCACGGAACCGGTCGGCTTAATATCGACCAGCTTCAATTGTTTCCAATCAGGATTCCGCCTCTGACTGAACAGCACCGTATCGTCTCAATACTCGACGAATGGGTCGACGCCATAAAGACAGCAGAAAAGCTGCTTGAGACCAAACTCCGCCGTAAAGACGCTATTCGTCTCGCTCTTTTCAATGGCAGCCTCCGCCGGGGAAACAACACAGGCGAATGGAGCCCTATGCCACTCGCAAATCTACTGCGGATCAGGGATGAGACCAGCGACGGCGGTGAGACGGTATGTTCCGTTTCGGTCGGTCGCGGACTCATCGACCAAATTGAGCATCTTGGGCGTTCATTCGCAGCCGCAAACACTGGTAACTACAACCGCGTCTGCTATGGCGATATCGTCTATACCAAGAGTCCCACGGGACGTTTCCCGCTCGGGATCGTTAAGCAGAGCCATATCGACGAGGATGTTATTGTCTCGCCTCTTTACGGTGTTTATGTGCCCATATCGGTTGCACACGGGCGTCTGATCGATCTCTATTTTTCTTCTCCCTCGGCAGCAGAAAAGTATCTCGCGCCTTTCGTTCATCGCGGTGCCAAAAATACAATGGCGATCACTGATGAGGGGTTCTTGGCCGGGGAAATCCCCATGCCCCCGACACAAGAGGAGGCAGATGCCACTGGCGAAATGATTGAGGCGCTCGACAATGAAATTGACAGACTAAGAGACTATTGCGGCCATCTTCGTCTCCAAAAACGCGGCCTCATGCAAAAGCTTCTGAGCGGCGATTGGCCGGTGCCGGCGAGCATCGACCGGCTTCTACCCGGCGGGCAGGAGGTTGACGAGGCTGTCGGGGCAGAGGTGCAAAGAGCGGAGGCGACGGGATGAGCGAAAGCCCGCAATTCCCGATCTCCGAGGCCGGTGGCGTGCAGGTGCAGACGCTGCATTTGCTCGCCAATCTTGGCTGGCGATACAAGACGCGTGCCGAGTGCGAGGCGGAGCGGCGCGGGCGGATGGCCTCAACCCTGCTCGAAGATGTGCTGGCCGAACGGCTGCACGCGATCAACCGGATCGAGCAGCGCGGTAAGACCTGGCCGGTCACTGACGCCGCTGCGCAGGAAGCCATCGGCAAGCTGCAAGCGGCTCTGAGCGACACCAGCAAGGGCGCGCAGGCAACAAATGAGGCGGTGACCAACCTCCTGCAGCTTGGCACCGGCATCCCTATGACCATCGAAGGGGAAACCAAGAGCCGCCAGCTTGCCTACGTGGACTGGCAGAACCCGGAAAATAACCTTTTCCACATGACGGCGGAGTTCCCCGTCGAGCGCTCACGTTCCGCCGATACGCGCCGTCCCGATATCGTGCTTTTCATCAACGGCATTCCGGTTGCGGTTATCGAACTCAAGAAATCGGCAGAGGGCACCGAGCAAGGGATCAGCCAGAGCATCCGCAATCAGGGTGCGGACGAAATCCCGCGTCTGTTCGCCTCGGCGCAAATCCTGCTCGCCGCCAACCCGTCCGATCCGCGCTATGCAACCCCCGGCACGCCGAAACAATTCTGGTCGAAATGGCGGGAAAAGGAGATCAGCGAACGCCGCATCGGCGAACTGGTCAATACACCGCTCGACCCCGCCGAGACCAGCGCCATCTTCGCCGACTTCTCCCCGCACCGCCGCCGCCATGAAGGGTTGATGGACAGCGCCGACGGGCGGCTGCCAACCCCACTCGACAACACGCTCGTCGCGCTCTTCTCCAAGGATCGCGTCATCGATCTGATCCGCTCATACACCCTGTTCGACGGCGGCATTAAGAAGATCGCGCGCTATCAGCAATACTTCGGGGTGAAGGCTGCCCTTTTGCGCCTGTCGCACTATGACGACCATGAGCGCCGCAAGGGTGGCGTGATCTGGCATACTCAGGGTTCTGGCAAATCGCTGACCATGGTGATGCTGGCCAAGGAAATCGCCAATCTGGTCGACAATCCGCGCATCGTTCTGGTGACCGACCGGCGCGATCTCGACCGTCAAATCCGCGACACTTTCAAGGCGACGGGCCTTGATGTCCGCCAAGCCACAACCGGGCGGCACCTGCTCGATCTCGTCGAGGAAAAGGCGGGGATTGTCACCACCCTCATTCACAAATTCAAATCCGGCCTGCGCGCCCGCGAAACAATCGACCAAAGCCGGGACGTGTTCCTGCTCGTCGACGAAAGCCATCGCAGCCAGACCATCAAGGATGACGAGAGCCTGCACAAACAGATGCGCAAGGTGTTCCCGAACGCCTGCTATATCGGCTTTACCGGCACGCCCTTGCTGAAGAAGGAACGCTCGACCTTCGACCGCTTCGGCGGGCTGATCCATGCCTATAAAATCGATGAAGCCGTCGAGGACGGGGCAGTCGTGCCGCTGCTCTATGAAGGGCGGCTGGTGGAAACCGATGTCGATGAAAGGGCGCTTGATCGTTGGTTTGAGCGCCATACCAAAGGGCTGTCGCCTGACCAGATTGCCGAACTCAAAAGGAAGTTCTCACGCGGCCGGGAAGTCCTGAGTGCCGAGCCCTATCTTATCGAGATTGCCGCCGATGTGTCCGAGGACTTCTCACGGAACTGGGAGGCGACCCCCTACAAGGGTCAGCTGGTGGCGCAGAGCCGCCGCGCGGCGGTGATCCTCAAGAAGCTGCTCGACAGCTTCGCTGACGTGACAAGCGAAGCGGTTATTTCGCCCGGAGATGACCGGGACAATCACGAGCAGGTCAACGAAGAGCCAAGCGACGAGGTCGATAAATTCGTCAAACAGGTCAAGGCCAATCGCGGCTCTGTCGAGCGGTATGAAGAGCTGGTCATCGAACGCTTCAAGGGCGACGGCGACCCGGATATCCTCATTGTCGTCGACAAGCTTCTCACCGGCTTCGACGCGCCGCGCAACCGGGTGCTCTACCTCACCAAAAAGCTCAAGGAGCACGGCCTGTTGCAGGCCATCGCCCGTGTGAACCGGCTCTATGAAGATGACACCGGGGAGAAGAAAGAGTTTGGCCACATCATCGACTATGCCGGGATCCTGGGCGAGCTCGATGCTGCGCTAACGCATTATTCGGCGTTCGAAGGCTATGACGAGGCCGATGTCGCCGAAGCGCTCCACGCGATCCGCAAGGAAACCGACACGCTGCCTGACAAACACGCGGCGCTTCTCGATCTCTTCAAAGCGATCCGCAATCAGCACGATCAGGAAGCGTTTGAATCCTCTCTTGTCGACGATCTTCGTCGGCAGGATTTCTATGATCGACTTCGGGAGTACGCGAAAGCGCTGCAACTTGCGTTTTCATCCGAAACCTTCACGCAGATTACCGATCAGCGCGTCATTGATGGTTACAAGGCCGACCTCAAGCGGTTTGAGAATCTGCGGCGTTCCGTTGCCCGGCGCTATGCTGACCGGCTCGACGACGCCAATTCGAAGGAACTCGACGCCAAAATAAAAGCGCTTCTCGACAAGCACATTACAACCGATGGCGTCGTTCCCATCGTCGCAGCGGTCAACATTTTCGACGATGCCGGTTTTCAGCAGGTCGTGCTGGAAGAAACCGGGAGCCTTGCCGCCAAGGCCGACGCCATTGCGAGCGCGACAGCCAAGACGATCACCGAGAAAATGGACGA
The DNA here is from genome assembly GCF_947501405.1 of uncultured Hoeflea sp. Classification (GTDB taxonomy): domain Bacteria; phylum Pseudomonadota; class Alphaproteobacteria; order Rhizobiales; family Rhizobiaceae; genus Hoeflea. The sequence goes on from NZ_CANMVK010000002.1 coordinate 216,633, forward strand.
CGACCGGATCTTCTACGAGCGCTTCTCCAAGATGATCAAGGACACGATCGAGGAGTTCCGGGCCGGTCGCCTCAGCGAACAAGATTACTTCCAGCGCGTGCAGGATATCCGAAACGGCGTGGTCAACCGCAATGCTGCAGACGATGTTCCAGCCGCCCTGAAGGGCAAAGAGTCGGGAAGCTCAATCTATCGCAATCTTATCGACGGTTTCACCAGCGTCGTGCCGCCGACCGAAGCGTCAGACTTTGCTGAGAGGACTGCAGTAGCGTTCGACGAGATCATGCGTCGGCATCGAAAGATCGGCTGGCAAGATGACCCGGATACCCTGAACGAGATCCGCAATGCGATGGACGATTTCCTCTACGACGAAATCAAGAATGCGCATGGACTTTATGGCCTGCAAACCGACGCGATGGACACAATGATCGATAGCGCGCTTGGCATCGGTCGCCGACAGTTGAAGTTTTAGATGGCCGGGGATTTTACCGCGCACAGGATCGAACTCGGGGGGCAGATTGTGCCCTATGCGCTGAAACGCTCCCCTCGAAAAACACTGAGCATCACGGTGTTTCCGGATGGGCGTATCCTTGCTGTTGCCCCCATGTCATCCGACTTGGAGGCTATTGAGCAGCGCCTGCGTCGACGCGGTCGCTGGGTTCTGCGAACCAAACGAGAGTTTGAGCAGTTTCGTCCGATCACCCCGTCGCGGCAATATGTTCCAGGCGAGACCCATCGCTATCTGGGTCGGCAATTCAGGTTGCTTGTGGAGCAGTCCTTGCGCTCAGACGTCGCCATAGAGGGGGACAGGATCGCAATCAGATATCCCGGCATACGATCTGCCGAGAAAACTAAAGAGCTCCTGAAGGCTTGGTTTCAACGTCAAGCACGGCAAATTCTCTTGGAGCGTTTAGCATCGCTGTCGAGAGCTTTTCCGGAAATCGGCGATGCGCCGAGATTGACCGTGCGCAAGCTGACCAAGCGTTGGGGCAGCATGTCTCAAGACGGAATGCACATGTTGCTCAATACCCGTTTGATTGAAGCGCCTGTCGACTGCATCGATTACGTCATAATTCACGAGCTTTGCCACGTTCAGGAACCGCATCACGGTCCTTCTTTCTTTGAGTTGTTGGAGCAGAAGCTTCCCAATTGGGAGCGACGCAAGAATCGCCTTGAGAGAATAATGGTGTAGTGTTGTATTCATTCCGGGGAAGGTGATTGATGAGCGATATTAAACTGTTCAGGACCGAGACGAGCGCAGTCACCGAACTTCGCGGCAGTGCGGTTGCGCTAGAAAAGTCGCTCCAGACCCTCATTGAACGCAACATGGAAGCGTTTCTCGGAGTGCGGTTTCTCGCCTCCGAGTTCTCCACGAGCAATGGCGGGCGCATGGACTCGCTCGGCATCGACGAGAACGGTTCGCCGGTCATCGTTGAGTACAAGCGGGCCAGCAACGAGAACGTCATCAACCAAGGCTTGTTCTACCTCGACTGGCTCATGGATCACCGCCGCGATTTCGAATGGCTTGTTCTGGAGCGCTTCGGCGCCGAAGAGGCCAAAGCCGTCGATTGGACAACGCCCCGGCTGATCTGCATCGCCGGCGATTTCACCAAGTATGACGCTCACGCGGTCAACCAGATGAACCGGAACATCGCACTGGTTCGCTATCGCCGCTTTGGTGAAGAGCTTTTGCTATTCGAACTGCTGACCTCGACATCAGAACGGCCCGCGCGCGAAAGCCCCGCCAGTAGCGACGCCCAAGGCGAGCCTGCTGCAACCCGACCACGATCCCGCCAGAAGACTGTTACGCAATATCTCGCAGACGCGGACCAAGAGCTTGTCGACCTCTACGAGGCGACAAAGGCGTACCTTTTAGCGCTGGGCGACGATGTCGAGCTGAAGACCCTCGACAATTACGTCGCCTTCCGCCGCCTGAAGAACTTTGCCTGTGTTGAGGTCAAACCGCAGATCAGGCATCTCAAGGTTTTCGTGAAGGTCGACCCGGACTCCATTGAACTTGAGTCCGGCTTTACCCGTGACGTGCGCAACATCGGCCACTTCGGAACGGGCGACCTTGAAATCATCATCACTGATGTCGCCACGTTGGAGAAGGCGAAGCCGCTGATGGACCGCAGCTATGACGGGGCGTAGTAATCTGAGGGAGTGAACGTTGCCGAAGCTTGATCTACACGCATTTGTTAGCCGAGGCGCTAACACTGGCGAGCTACTTTTTCCGCATCAGCACGAAGACGGCACTTATGTCGTGTCGAAGACCCGTTTCGAGGCCGATTATATCCGGATGAAAAGCAAACCCGATATACTGCAGTGGCTTGAAAAAGGATATAGCCTGCGGATGTCGAACCCAGCCAATGGCATCACTGCGCCAAGCCTGATCACACCAGAGTCTATATACCGTCCTGTCATCATGTAATGCGCCATCATGGGAGAAGGTCACACTCCCAATCCGGGCCAAATGACTAACGCCTTTTCGGCTAGATGCTGACCTCTGTCCCGGATGTCAGCTTCGGTCCATGTCTCCCGCTTCGCGAACCATTTATTCAGGAAAAGCGACGTGTGCTCGTCAAACTTCTCTCGCTTCTGAGCAAAGCCCTTGTTGCCCGATGAAATGTTGAGGGCACCGGTGATCAAGGTCAAATTGCCCAGCGTGTGCAGCAGGCGGTCGCGGTCTTCTGCCTTTGGGTGCCCTTGACCGCGCGGTGTGAACTCACCTTCGGCGAACGGCCAGTCCTCGGTCCAAGACACGGGCAGGACGTGCTCAGTCCACAGCCCACCGGGGCGGGCGACTTTCTCCGCGAACTTCGAGCGGCTGGCTAGCTCAAGCTCCCACAGGATGTCCTTGTTGCGGTCACCGGGAGCCAGTTGATAGACGGGGTTTTGCAGAATGCCGCGCCGGAATTCTTCATCGCCGGGAAAACGCGAACTCTCTCCCGACCGGGTGACGAAGAAGTCCCGAAGATTGTCGTAGGACGGGCCGTCTTCAAAGAACTTCTGCGAGACCGCCTGAAACAGCTTATTGAGATTCTTGTTGGTGAGGTCGCAGACGGCACGGCGGACGATGTAGGAATAGACCAGCCGGGCGATGCGGTCTTGCTCATCTTCTGGAAGCCCTGCCGCCGCGATCTGCAAAGCAATCGGGTAGGCCGTGGTGACTTGCCAAGTCGCCAGCTTTCGACCCAGCCAAGCCATTGTCGGATTATCGTCTGCCCGCCCCTCTAGGGTTTCATAGATTGGCGAGTGTCGTTGCAACACCTTCAGCTCGTCTTCGACATTCGGGAAACGGGGTCGCCCTTTCGGAACCGCGAATGCGCGATACTCTGCATAAAGTTCGCGCATGGCGATGCTCGCACCGGTCTCGGCGGCGAGGACGTGCGCGAGGAAGTGATCAATTCGTGGACGTCTAGGGCGAGCGTTCGGCGCATCCTCGCGCCACCAAGGCGCATCGAACGGGTCCCAAAGCTCTTTATACAGCTCATCCGTCGCCGTGGTTTGTTTCTCGGCCCGGTGGAAGATGTTGTTCCGCACCAAGTCCATGGCCAAGAGCGGTTGACCCTTGGAGTTTAGCGTCTCGAAAATGACCTGAGCGTCGTCGCCCTCGCCCAGCGTAATGACGACGAGCTTCATCTGTGCAAGCACAGCACTTAGCAGGGCATCAAGGCGTTGCTCAATTACCTCCGGCGTAGCGCCCTCATCAGCCGCTTCGACCTCCTCATCCTCTGTGTCAGGCTCAGCATCGCTGGGACCGTTGAGCGCAAATTCGCTGATCCACTTCCGAAACAGGTCGTAAGCACGCAACGCCCGGAACGGTGTGTTCTTCGGAACGCCACTGCCCCAATAGAAGCGCTGGTACTTCGCGCGGACCTGTGAGTACTCAATATCTATGATGTCGTGGAAAATTTCTCGGTCCGATGGAGTCGGTGTCAGCTTGAACCTTACCAGTGGGTCAGTGTCTTTCGAACGCGGCTGGTTAAACAGGTAGCCATTCGCTTGATCAATGATGCCGGTGAACTCGTGCATCCGGGCCACTTCACGTAGTGCTGCGAGGAAAAGCTGAAAGGTCGTTAGCCGCTGCTGACCATCGACCACCTGTACCCTTGGCGTGACTCCGATTTGCGACCCCTCGCCAAGGGGCGCTAGGATGAGCGCACCCATGTAGTGCTGAAATCGATTGTTGCCGCCGAGCACTTCTGCGGCCTTTGCTTCGACATCATCCCAAAAGGGTACCAGCCGCTCGTCTGCCCACTGGTATTTCCGCTGATACAGCGGAACCATAAATCGGCGACCTTCGGCTAATATTGTTTCGATTGAAAAATCGTCTGTTTGCATTGCACTTCCCCCCGCCCTGAAGCGCCAAGATCACCCGCTTGGAAAGACATATCAAGCGCCTACCATTTCCATGAATGTCTGAGCGTCGAGAATATGGATGATCCGTGACATCCCGACATCCGCCCGTTCCGCTCCCCGCCCCGAACTATGAGCGCCGTTGATGGGGGGAGGTCCGGGGGCAGGGGTGCAGATTTGCGATTAGTAGGGCAGATCGGGATTAGTAGTTTTCTAGTAGGGCAGCGGGGTGAACCGGGTAGCAACCTGGTGACACCCTGTGCTACTCTTCACCCTCCGAACGTGAAGTCACCCCAACGGCTTGTCCAATCGGGTCCAACGGAATAGTAGAGCGTCTAAATCTCTGAAATCATTACGAAAACAATTCGTAATGATGGGGTCACGTGTTCGAGTCACGTAAGCGGCACCACCTCCCTTTCATGTCCTGACCTTGGTTGATGCGGCTTGTGCCTGAAGTGGTTCCGGCCCAGAACGACGCAATCTGAACCTACCGCGGGGATGGTGCGCAGCAATTTCCGCGGGGATGGTGCGCAGCAATTTGCGACCATGCCCCCAATAAAACGTTTGATTTGCGAAAAAGTCAGTGATCTGAACGCCGGGAATGTGAAAATGTGTAAAAAGCTTTCTCTCCACGGCTGGCGCTTGAACGCGGCACGCCGAAGGGGACAATTCTAAAAGGTGACCACATTGAAAAAGTCGATAAGCGATTCCCTTTATGCCTTGCGAGATTGGCAGCGGCGTTACATCAAATCGCCTTTTGCAAACAGGGTATTTGCGCACAGGGCTGAATATCGTTCCGACTCTGAAAACGGAAAATATGGCGCGGCCGTCTCGAAAGCTTTAAAAATCAGAAAGCGTTCGATACCTTCAAGCGAAAGCGGGCCTATCAGAAAATCCTCGAACATGTGACCCGCCCCCAGGGTGAGGATTACTTGAGAATAGTCTCATTCCGAAAGGACGGTTTGCTCGAAGCCGCACTTGAAACCCTGCTGATGTCCGACAACATCGGAAGTCCGGTCAAATACCAGTATGATGGAGTGGCGCAGCCCCTGTCGCCCACTACGCTTCGCTATCTGAAGGTCGCGTCCGACCTCAAAGGGCTGTTTGGAGAAGGGCTGGACCGGGTAGCGGAAATAGGCCGCGGGTATGGCGGCCAGACACTGGTGAACGACCAGTTGCTGAAATATCGACACGCGACCCTGTTCGATCTTCCATTTGTGAACGAGCTGATCCGGAAATACTTGAACTCGATGCTTCTGACTGGAGCCTACCGGGTTACGACAATCAACGAGACTCTCCCGGACAAATACGATCTCGCCATAAGCAATTATGCATTTTCCGAACTGCCTGATGTCCTGCAGCGGGCCTATATCGATAAGGTTCTGGCGACTTCGGAGCGAGGCTATTTGACGATGAACAGTGGCCTTGGTGGCCGCAGGAGTTCCGGGAAACTGTCACTGGAGCAGCTGCGTGAGCTGCTGCCTCCCTTTGAGATGTACGAGGAACAGCCTTTGACGGCTCCGTTCAACTATCTGATTGTCTGGGGGCACGACAAGGATTTCGCAGGCGAATACATGATTGCGAAGCAACCCGAATAGAGCCATTTGACCGACTCGACGAAGGGTGCGGCACAGAGTCGTGCCGGCTGGATGGTTCCGTGGGCTTCTTCGGGGGCTGCCTGACGGTGGGTTTCCGCATTTGCGCCCCCGTGCTTCACAGCCTAACGTGCCGACGCAAAGTAAGGCACAGGGGAGAGCAAGAATGCATGTCCTGATCATTGGTGCTGCTGGCATGATCGGCCGCAAGCTGGTTGGTGCAATCTCGCGCAACGGCAAGCTGGGCGCAAAGGCGGTTGCCGCATTGACCCTGGCCGATGCGATCGAGCCCGAAGTTCCGGCGGAATTCGCCGGAAGCGTCAAAACCATTGCAGCGGATATCTCCGACCCGGTGACAGCACCGCAACTGCTTTCAGGCCGGCCCGATGTGATCGTCCATCTGGCGGCAATCGTCTCGGGCGAGGCGGAGCAGGATTTCGACAAGGGCTACCGCATCAATCTCGATGGAACCCGCTATATGTTCGATGCGGTGCGGCATCTTGCGCAGGCCGATGGTTACTGTCCGCGCCTGATCTTCGCTTCCTCCATCGCGGTGTTCGGCGCACCGATGCCGGATCTGATCGACGACGAGTTCCTGCCGGCGCCGATGACAAGCTATGGAACCCAGAAGGCGATCGGCGAATTGCTGCTGCAGGATTACACCCGCCGCGGTTTTTTTGATGGCCTTGCGATCCGCCTGCCGACCATCTGCATCAGGCCGGGCGCGCCCAACAAGGCCGCATCGGGGTTTTTCTCGGGCATCCTGCGCGAACCGCTCAATGGCCAACCGGCGGTGCTGCCGGTACCCGACACCGTGCGCCACTGGCACGCCAGCCCCCGCGCCGCAGTCGGATTTCTCACCCATGCGGCAACCATCGATCTTGAGCGTGTCGGCCATCGTCGCGTGCTCAACATGCCGGGCGTTTCCGCCACCGTGGCCGAACAGATCGAAGCGTTGCGGTCGGTGGCCGGCGATCGCGCCGTCGCGCTGATCAAGCGCCAGCCCGATCCGGACATCATGAAGATCGTCGAGACCTGGCCGCGCGGCTTCACCGCACAAAGGGCGGTCGCTCTGGGATTTCAGGCCGAGCGCTCGTTCGAGGAGATCATCCGCGTCTATATCGACGACGAGATGGGCGGCGCTGCCTAACGGTCATTTGCGGAAAGCCGGCTCAGGCCCGCGCAGCTAATGAAAACCGGTGGCGGTTGGATCCGTAACTGGCCGCCGGGCCGCGTCAGCCATGCGCCCAGTCCATGTAGAGCTGGCGGGTGTTGCGGCCCACCGGTCCGGCCTGCAATTCCCGGTCCTCGATGCGGATCACCGGCACCACCTTGGAATGGTTGCCGGTCGAAAAAATCTCGTCGGCATCCAGGAAATCAGTCACGGAAAGCGATTTCTCCACCACCTCGGTGCCGGCTTCGCGCAACAGGTGAATGGCGCGCGAGCGGGTGATGCCGGACAGGAATGTGCCATTGGGCGCGGGCGTGAACACCACGCCGTCCTTGACCATGAAGATATTCGACGTCCCGGTCTCCGCCACATTTCCGAGCATGTCGAGCACCAGCGCATTGTCGAATCCGCGCGACTTGGCTTCCATCACCGCGCGCCCGTTGTTGGGATAAAGGCAGCCGGCCTTGGCGTCGGTCGGCGCGCACTCATAGGTTGGCCGCCGGAACGGCGAAACGGTGACCGAGAATCCGCTCGAGGCAATCATCGGGCTTTCGAACAGGCAAAGGCAGAACCGGGTCGAGTCCGGATCGGCGGGGACCGACATGTAGCCGCCATGCTCGGCCCAGTACATCGGCTTGATGTAGACGGCGGTCTTGCCGTCGAATTTCTTGAGCCCTTCCTGCGCCAGCGCCTCGATCGCTTCGGCCTCCATGGTGGCGCGCATGCCCAGCGCTGCGGCCGAGCGGTTGACCCGCTGGCAGTGCAAATCGAGATCGGGAGCGACACCGTCGAACCAGCGCGCGCCGTCAAAAACCGTGGAGCCCAGCCACATCGCGTGGCTGACCGGCCCGATCAGCGGCGGATTGCCTTCCAGCCATTCGCCGTCGACATAGGTCCAGGTCTTGGTGCGGGCTTGGGTGTTGACGGCCATGTGGTCCTCCTGCCGGTCTCATCTCTATCTGCATGACAATCCGACGTGCCCGCCTTCGCCGTCAAGCCATGGTCGGCGAAGATCGGCACGGCTTCATGGCAATCGCACGATCCTTGCGCCAGATCAGCCAACGCGGCAAGAATTGCGCGCGGCCTCGCGATCGCCCCGGCCATGGTGGGGACTGCCCGTGCCGCATCGCGTCGCCTGGACGGACCCGGGCCTGCTGTGTGGCGCTTGACTGTTGCAGTGCAACAAGGGCATCGTGCCGCCAGCAATGAGGGAAGCTTGCCATGGCCCATGCGGCATATGTTTTCGACGCCTACGGAACCCTGTTCGACGTTCATGCCGCCGTTCGCCGGCATGCGGAAGCGGTGGGGCCCGATGGCCAGTTACTTTCCGAGATCTGGCGGGCCAAGCAGCTTGAATATTCCTGGACCCGGGCGCTGATGGGCGAATGGAGGGATTTCTGGGCTCTGACCGAGGAAGCGCTCGACCACGCTTTCGAACGGGTTCCGAGCGCTGACAAGAGCCTGCGGGCCGAGTTGCTCGAAGCTTATTTCAAACTCGATTGCTATCCCGAAGTGCCGGCTGTGCTCAAGCGACTGAAGGCCGGGGGTGCGCGCGTGGCGATCCTCTCCAATGGCTCGAGCGAGATGCTCGCCTCCGCGGTCGCCAATGCGGCGCTTGAGGGCGTGATCGATGATGTGTTCTCGGTCGATCCGCTCAAGACCTTCAAGACCGACCCGGCGGTCTATGACATGGTCACCACCGCCTACCGGCTCTATCCGGACGCGGTCTCGTTCCAGTCCTCCAACCGCTGGGATGTGGCCGGCGCGACTCGTTTCGGCTTCCGCACAATCTGGATCAACCGCGCCAAGATGCCCGACGAATATCTCGATCTGTCGCCCTCTTTGATCTTGCCCGATCTCAACGGCGTGGGATAGACCGCGCCAGCCGCCTCGCGATCACGGCGATGTCATCGCCAAGATAAGCCACTGTGGCAAGTTCGCCACAAGCCAGGCGTGGGAAGACCACAATCGGAACCCAATTGTGATCACGCGCGTTGAGTTCGCGCCAGCGGCAGCCTCCGTTCGGGGGTATGACCGCGCCACATCATTCAATTTCCAAGGACACTCCGCGGTATGACCGGAACCAACAACAACAATCATTCGTCTCTGGGCCATGTCGCAGACCCCGGGAATTGGCAGGCTCTTTCGCGGCGCGGGTTTCTGGGCCTCGGCCTGGGTGCGACAGTGGCGCTTGCCGGTTGCGCGGGACCACAGACCACCGAGCGCTTTATGGCCGAAACCGCGCCGCAATTCCGCACGCCTGGCAATCGCGGAACCGGATTGACCCGCAGAACCGCCTATTATGACACGATGTATGCGGCCAAGCTCGACGAGCAGTTTCCGCTTCCCGCCATCCCCTACTACGAGATAGACCCGGTCTATCTGCGCCAGGAGGTTGCCGATCCGACCGGTGAGCGGCCGGGAACACTGGTTGTCGATACCGCTGACCGGTTCCTCTATCTGGTGCGCGAAAACGGCCGCGCCATGCGCTACGGCGTGGGCATCGGCCGCGACGGCTTCGCCTGGTCCGGACGCGCAATCGTGCAATGGAAGCAGCAATGGCCGAAATGGACCCCGCCCGCCTCGATGATTGCGCGGCAGCCGGAACTGGAGCGCTGGTCGGCCGCAAATGGCGGCATGCCGCCCGGGCTTGACAATCCGCTGGGCGCGCGGGCGCTTTACATCTTCCAGGATGGCAAGGACACGCTTTATCGCGTCCACGGCAGCCCGGAATACCAGTCGATCGGCAAGGCGGTCTCTTCGGGCTGCGTCCGTCTCATCAACCAGGATATCTGCGACCTTTACGACCGGGTGCCGACGCGCACGCCGATCCTGGTCGTTTAGCCGGCCTTCACCGCCGGTTTGAATTGCTTGAGCCTTCCGTCGCCCGTGTGATACGAGCTTCGGGCGGGGGAGGCGACATTGGCGCGCCGCATTGCCGACCATGCCAGGCTTTGGGGGCACGCATGACCACAAGCACAGCTTTACCTGTTCCGTTGCCGGTTCTGACGGCAGGTCTTGCCGCCCTGCTTCTGACGTCCGGCTGCGTGCCGCAGGATCATGGCTGGGCATCCGTGTACAAGCCCGAGCAGCAAAACAAGATCACGGTGGTGATGCCTGCTGGGGCGCCATCGATCTCACAGCAGTTCCTGTTCACGACCTCAGGCGCCAAACATCTCGGCATTGATGTGATCGGCAAGGTCGGCGATCCGGTGATCGCGGTGGCGAACGGCCGGGTTACCGGGTCGTTCACTGAACCTGCCTATGGCAACCGGGTGGAAATCACCCACGGGCCCGACGCGAGCGGCCGGCAATCGCTCACCGTTTACAAACATCTTGACCGTCGGCTGGTGGCAAAGGGCGATGTTGTGGCGCGCGGTCAGCGGATTGGCACGCTGGGCACCACCGGCATGCTCGGCGGCGGCATCCCGCATTTGCATTTCGAGCTTTACCGTCAGGCCGGCGCAGGCGGCAAGGTCTCGGCCGATCCGCACCGTTTCTGGGTCAATGGCGTCGGCCGCGTCACCTGCTTCAACGCCGGTGCGAGCTATGATTCGTCGCGGTTCGCGATGACCTATCCAGCGCCCTGCCGGACCGGCTCGTCTGATCAAGCCGCCGGTCAACCGGCGCCGGAAGAACCCAGGCAGGCAGCGGGGCTAGAAGCCCTTCTTCAGTGACCCCAGAATGCCGCGCACCAGCGCCCGCCCGAACGATGTCGCCGCCGACCGCGCAACCGATTTGATCACCGTCTCGGTGACGGTCTGGCGTCTGTAGCCCGGCCGCGAGCGGCTCGACCGCCGCTTTTTGGGCGAGGTCCGCCGGCGGCGTCCGCCGTCATCATCATCATCGTCGTCATCCCCATAGCCGGGCAGGGTCCAGCGGCGGCTCTCGGTCTGTTTCTTTTCCTCGTCCTCCTCGCGCCGGCGCTCGTCCTCCTCGGCCTTGGCAGCGTCTTCGGCGCGGCGCTTGAGCATCTCGTATGCGCTGTCGCGATCGAGATCCTTGTCATACTGGCCGGCCACCGGGCTGACCGCGACCACCTTCGCGCGCTCGGCTTCGGTGATCGGACCCAGCCGGGAGGCGGGCGGCCGGATCAGGGTCCGCTCCACCATCGACGGCACGCCCTTCTTGCCCAGCGTCGAGACCAGCGCCTCGCCGACGCCGAGCTGGGTGATGGCCTCGAAACAATCGAACGCCGGGTTGGGCCGGAAGGTTTCCGCCGCAACCTTCACTGCTTTTTGCTCGCGCGGCGTATAGGCCCTGAGCGCATGCTGGATGCGGTTGCCGAGCTGCGAAAGCACGGTTTCAGGCACATCAAGCGGGTTTTGGGTGACAAAGAACACCCCCACGCCCTTGGAGCGGATCAGCCGCACCACCTGCTCCACCCGGTCGACCAGAATCTTCGGCGCTTCATCAAACAGCAGATGCGCCTCGTCGAAAAAGAAAACCAAACGCGGCTTGTCCGGATCGCCGACTTCGGGCAGTTCCTCGAAAAGCTCCGACAGCAGCCACAACAGGAAGGTCGCGTAAAGCCGCGGGTTCATCATCAGCTTGTCGGCGGCCAGCACCGAGATCGCGCCGCGCCCGTCATTGGTGGTGCGCATGATATCGCTGATCTGTAGTGCCGGCTCCCCAAAGAAATGCTCGGCCCCCTGTTGCTCGAGCACCAGCAATCCGCGCTGGATCGAGGCAAGCGACTGCTTGGTGATGTTGCCATACATCGATGACAGTTCACTGGTTTCGCCGGCCATGTAGGACAATAGCGATCTGAGATCCTTGAGGTCGAGCAACGGCAGGCCGTTGTCATCGGCCAGCTTGAAGGCGATGTTGAGCACGCCTTCCTGCGCCTCCGACATGTCCATCAGCCGCGCCAGAAGCAGCGGACCCATTTCCGAGATCGTGGTGCGGACCCGGTGGCCCTTCTCCCCGAACAGATCCCAGAAGATGACCGGGAACTCCTGGTACTCATAGGGATCGAGCCCGATGGTCTGGGCGCGTTTTTCGAGAAAATCCTTGCTCTCGCCCATCGCGGCGATACCCGACAGATCGCCCTTCACATCGGCGCAGAACACCGGCACGCCGGCATTGGAAAAGCTCTCGGCCAGGATCTGCAGTGTCACGGTCTTGCCGGTGCCGGTGGCGCCGGTGATCAGCCCGTGCCGGTTGGCGTATCTGAGATCGAGATACTCGCCCTTGTTGATGCTGTCGTCGGGGTTTCGGCTCGTGCCGATATAGAGCTTGCCGTCTTGGAGCATGTCGTCCTCGTCATGACGCCGGTTGGGGCGGCCTTGTGTGCGGTTTGCATTCGCATGCGACAGGCGCAAGCATTCGCGCACACTTATAGGCAAGCCCCGCCTAGGGAACAATGCTTCATGCGGTTTGGTGCGAAATCGCCTGCGACCGAACCTGTCGTTCTCTCAGTCGCGCTTCACGCCCGCAGCAAGTGTTTGAGGACGTCGGCGACGCGCGCCTGAGCGTTTCCATCCATGTCGTGATAACTCGGAAGATTGATCGCCCGCCCGGCAATGCTGCGGGATTCGGCATTTTCCGGGCGCGGTGTGAACATCGGTAGGTCCGACAAGGGCCAGAAGAACACCCGCGCGTCGATATCGGCATCGGCGAACGCTGCCATCAACCGCTCACGGGTGACGCCGGTTTTGCGCTCAAACACTGCGGTTGGCATCCAGTAACCGTTGGTTGTTCCCTCCGGCTCCACATTCAGCGACACGCCATCGACATCCCGAAGCAATACACGGTAACGGTCCATGATCCGGCGCTTGCCGGCGATCAGTTCATCGATCCGCTCGACTTGCGCGCAGCCGATGGCCGCGGCGATGTTGGACATCTTGAATTTGTAACCGGTCACCAACGGAAAAAACTGTCGCGGCTCGCTCGCATCGCGGCCGTGATTGGACAGCACCGTCACCCGCCGCCACAGATCGCTGTCATTGGTTACCAACATCCCGCCTTCGCCGGTGGTCATGGTCTTGGTTCCATGGAACGAGAAAGTTCCGAAGGCGCCCATCGATCCCGCTTTTTGGTCGCCCCGGGCCGAGCCGATCGCCTCCGCCGCATCCTCGACAATGGCCACGCCATGGCGTTTGCCGATGTCCATGAGCCGGTCCATATCGCTCATCGAGCCGTAAAGATGGACCGCAATGATCGCCTTGGTCCGCGGCGTAATCGCCGCTTCCACCCTGGCGGGATCCAGGCACCAGGTGTCACTCAGAATATCGACGAACACCGGCGTTCCGCCCAGATGCACCACCGGGGCCACCGAGGCGATCCAGTTCGAATCTGCCAGAATCACTTCGTCGCCCGGACCGATCCCGAGTGCGGCAAGCCCCAGATGCAGTGCCCCGGTGCAGCTTGATGTGGCGATGGCGTGTTTGACGCCCAGATGCGCCGCGAAGTCACGCTCAAGGCGGTGGATGTAATCATAGCAGCGCGGCCCCCAACCATGTCGCGCCGCGTCGGTGGCGTATTGCACTTCCAACTCGGTGATCGATGGCTTTGTATAGGCAATGCGGTTGCTCATCGGCACTCATTCTGTGGCGGCGGGGTCCGGCCTGCGACGCGCAACCTGCGGGAGATTGCGCCTGCGATCAAAAAGCCTTGGCGACTGCCGCAAAATTCTGGCATGGATTTCGATGTCAGTCGTCAAGGGGGTAGCCATGCGCACAGTCTATGTCAACGGAGCCTATGTGCCCGAAACCGAGGCCAAGGTTTCGGTGTTCGACCGGGCGTTCCTGTTTGGCGACGGGATCTACGAGGTGGCGTCGGTTCTGGGCGGCAAGCTTATCGATTTCCCCGCCCATGTTGCCCGGCTGCATCGCTCGGCCAATGAACTTGGAATGCGCTTTAACGTCAGCGATGAGGATATCCTGGCCATTCACCGCGAATTGATCGATCGCAACGGGGTCGAGGAGGGCGTTGTTTATCTGCAGATGACCCGGGGCGCCGTTGACCGTGATTTCCTGTTCGACACCGATAACCTTGAGCCGACGCTGGTGCTGTTCACCCAGACCCGCCCGCTGATCGACACACCGGTCGCCCGCAACGGGCTCAAAATTGTCTCGATCCCCGATCTGCGCTGGGGCCGTTGTGACATCAAGACCGTGCAGTTGCTCTATCCGTCGCTGGGCAAGATGGAAGCAAAATCGCGTGGCGCCGACGACGCCTGGATGGTGCGTGACGGCGTGGTCACCGAAGGCACCTCCAACAATGCCTTCATCGTCACGAAAAATGGCGCGATCGTCACGCGGCCGCTGTCGAACGAGATCCTTCCTGGCATCACCCGCGCGGCGTTGATGACCTACTCGGCGGCCAGCGGCACGCCGGTTGAAGAACGCGAATTCACCATCGAGGAAGCCCGCGACGCCGCCGAGGCCTTTATCACCTCGGCCTCGGTGTTTGTTGGTCCGGTGATTTCCATCGACGGCATCGAACTGTCGGGCGGCAAGCCCGGCCCGGTCACGCTGGGCCTGCGTCAGACCTATGTCGAGGAAAGCCTCAAACGCGCACTGTAACCGTCCCCGTCTTCAGGATGGACGAACCCGGCTCAGACCGATTTGATGGCCCCGCCGTCACAGCGGATCATCGAGCCGTTGATATAACTCGCCCGGCCGCTTACCAGAAACGCCGCGGCCGCCGCGAATTCTTCCACCGCGCCATAACGGCCGACGGGGATCTGGGCTTTTGCGGCACTGGCCACGTCCTCAAGGCTCTTGCCCGAACGTTTTGCGTTGGCGGCGTCGAGTTCCTTGAGCCGGTCGGTTTCGATCCGCCCGGGCAGCAGCATGTTGAAGGTCACGCCGTCGCCGGCGGTTTCGTTGGCCATGGATTTTGACCAGCCGACCAAGGTCGCGCGAAGCGCGTTCGACAGCCCCAGATTGGGGATTGGCTGGATGACGCCGGACGACGCAACGGTCAGCACCCGGCCCCAGCCCTGGGCCCGCATCCCCGGCAACAGCCGCGCGGTCAGATCCATCACCGACAGCACCATGATTTCGAACTGACGGTGAACCACCGAAAGATCGGCCTCGCTCATCGCGCCGGGCGGCGGC
The DNA here is from genome assembly GCF_947501405.1 of uncultured Hoeflea sp. GTDB lineage: Bacteria > Pseudomonadota > Alphaproteobacteria > Rhizobiales > Rhizobiaceae > Hoeflea. The sequence goes on from NZ_CANMVK010000002.1 coordinate 231,821, forward strand.
CCTCCGGTGTTGTTGACCAGAATGTCCAGCCCGCCGAATTCCTTGCCGATGGTCTTTTCCAGCATGGCCGGGGTGGATGTATCGGACAGATCGGAAACCACGAACCGCGCCTGTCCCGCGCCGCGGTCGTTAATGGCGGCGCATGCGGCCTTCAGCCGGTCGCCGTCGCGGCCGGTGATCATCACGTTGGCGCCTTCGGCGGCGATCGCTTCGGCGATGCCGAGCCCCAGCCCGCGCGACGACGCCAGCACCAGCGCCCGTTTTCCGCTCAATCCCAGATCCATGCTCTCTTTCCCTCTGTACACATTGCCTGCTAAAGGCTTGGCCACTATCAGTTGCCGCCCGCCGCCAAAAGGTCAAGCCGTTACAGGCTGCGGGCGCGAGATCGACAAAGCGAGCCGCGACGTGGACGAAATCACCATCCCCAGACCCGATGATTGGCATTTGCATTTGCGCGATGGCGCCATGCTGGAAGGCGTATTGCCCTTTTCCGCGCGGGATTTCGCCCGCGCCATCATCATGCCCAATCTGGTGCCGCCGGTGGTGACCGGCGCCGATGCGCGCGCCTATCGCGACCGCATCATGGCGGCTCTTCCCGAAGGGCTGGATTTTGCGCCCCTGATGACGCTCTATCTCACGGAAGGCACCGATCCCGATGACGTTGCCCGGGCCCATGCCTCGGGGCTGGTGACCGCCGTCAAGCTCTACCCGGCCGGCGCCACCACCAATTCCCACTCCGGCGTGCGTGATCTGGCCAAGGTCATGCCGGTGCTTGAAAAGATGGCCGCCATCGGCATGCCGCTGTGCATCCACGGCGAGGTCACCGACCCGGAGGTCGACATTTTCGACCGCGAGGCGAGATTCATCGACACAGTGCTGGAGCCGCTGCGGGTCCGCATTCCCGAGCTTAAGATCACGCTCGAACACGTCACCACTTCAAATGGCGTCGATTACGTGATGACGGCCACTGATAATCTCGCTGCCAGCATCACCACTCATCACCTCATGATCAACCGCAACGCCATTCTGGCCGGCGGCATCAAGCCGCATTATTACTGCCTGCCTGTGGCCAAGCGCGAGAGCCACCGTTTGGCGTTGCGCAAGGCCGCGACTTCGGGGAACCCGCGCTTTTTCCTGGGCACCGATTCTGCCCCGCATGTGGATCCGCTCAAGGAATGTGCCTGCGGCTGCGCCGGCATCTTCACCGCCATCAACACCATGGCCTGCCTGGCGCATGTGTTTGAGGAAGAAAACGCACTCGACCGTCTGGCGCTGTTTGCGAGCCGCAACGGGCCTGCCTGGTACGGGATGCCGGTCAATGATGAGACCATGACCCTGCACCGCACTACAGCGCCCGCCGCCTGGCCTGAGCGGATCGAGACCGGCGATGGACCGGTCACGGTGTTCGACCCGATGGTCCCCATCCACTGGGAAGTTGTCTGACAGCCTTTCAACACCGCGGAGAAGCTGGTATTCGGATCGCCCGAAGCCGGACGCGGGCATCCATTCCGGCATCGAAGAATTCGCAAGCGGCGAGGGGCAAAGACCGATGTTTTCCAACACCTTTCCCGGCGACGCGCTGATCGCCGAAACCGTCGCCAACATGCTGCTTGAGATCAAGGCGGTGCATTTTAACTCAGCGACGCCCTACAAGCTGTCATCGGGCATGATGAGCCCGGTCTATATCGATTGCCGCAAGCTGATTTCGTATCCGCGGGTGCGCGCGGCGGTGATGGATTTCGCCGCGTCGAAAATCCTGACCGATGCCGGATTCGAGCAGTTCGATTGCGTCGCCGGCGGCGAGACGGCGGGCATTCCCTTCGCGGCTTTTCTGGCCGAGCGCCTCGGCCTGCCGATGATCTATGTGCGCAAGAAACCCAAGGGCCACGGCCGCAACGCCCAGATCGAGGGCGATCTGCATGAGGGCTCCCGGGTTCTGGTGATCGAGGATCTGACCACCGCCGGCGGATCGATGTTCAATTTCATCGACGCCATCCGCGCTGCCGGCTGCACCGTTGATCACGGCATCGCGCTGTTTTTCTACGGCATCTTCGACGAGGCCGAAGCACGGTTTGAAAACGGCAAGGTCGATCTGCACTATCTCGCCACCTGGCGCGATGTGCTGGCCGCGGCGCGGCGCAAGAAGGCTTTCGACGTTGCGACGCTCGCCTCGGTCGAAGCCTTTCTGGACGCGCCGCTCAAATGGTCGGCCGATCATGGCGGCGTCTCTGAATTGCCGTCCTGAGGACGGTTGCGGCGAAGACTGGGGAAGGAATACACGGGATGATCATCTGTTGCGGCGAAGCCCTGATCGACATGCTGCCGCGGACCTCGACCGAAGGCGAGGACGCGTTTGCGCCCTATGCCGGCGGTTCGGTGTTCAACACCGCGCTGGCGCTGGGCCGGCTCGGAATGAAAACCGGATTTTTCACCGGTCTGTCGAGCGACATGTTCGGCGACATCTTGCGCCAGGCGTTGACCGACAGCCGGGTCGATCACAGCTATTGCGCCACGCTTGACCTGCACACCACCCTGGCCTTCGTGCGACTGGTCAATGGTCAGGCGAGCTATGCATTCTTTGATGAAAACACAGCGGGACGGATGATTACCGAAGCGCATCTGCCGGTGCTTGGCGGCGATGTCGAAGCGCTGCATTTCGGCGCCATCAGCCTGATCCCTGATCCGTGCGGCGCGACTTACGAAAGCCTGATGCGACGCGAATGCGAAACCCGCGTGATCTCGCTCGATCCCAACATCCGTCCCGGTTTCATTACCGATGCGGCGGCCCACCGGGCGCGCATCGACCGGATGATCGCCATGAGCGACATCGTCAAGATGTCGGATGAGGATCTGGAATGGTTCGGCATGGACGATATGGAAACTGCGGCGCGGATCTGGCTGGAGCAGGGCCCGAGCCTGGTGGTCTTCACCCGCGGCGCAAAGGGCGCCATCGGCTTTTCGCGTTCCGAGCGGATCGAGGTCGATGGCGAACCGGTCACCGTGGCCGACACGGTGGGCGCAGGCGACACCTTCAATGCCGGCATCCTGGCATCGCTGAAGCGCGACGGGGTGCTCAGCAAGCCGGCAATCCGGGCGCTGTCCGCCGATGCGATCGGCAATGCGTTGCGGCTTGGCGCAAAGGCCGCCGCGGTCACCGTGTCGCGTCCAGGTGCGAACCCGCCCTGGGCCGAAGAAATCGGTTTTTAGGCGAACCGGCGCTGCTACGGGCCGAGATCACGGATCAGGCTTCGCCGCGCATTTCTCGGATTGTGCGGGCAAGCGCCAGGGTCGAGCCGTCATGGCCTTCGCCATTGTCCGCGCCCTGGACCACCGGCAGCAGCGCTGTGGCCAGTTCCTTGCCGAGCTCCACGCCCCATTGATCGAAGGCGTTGATGCCGAAGATTGCCGCCTCGACGAACACGCGGTGCTCGTAAAGGGCGATCAGCCGCCCCAAGGCCGCTGGCGTCAGTTTTTCGTAAACCAGCTTGATCGAGGGTCTGTTGCCGGGAAACGTCTTATGAGGTGCCAGCCGGTCAGCCTCAGCCTCCGATGCGCCGCCGGCAACAAGTTGCGCATGCGCCTCGACCCGGGTGCGGCCACGCATCAGTGCTTCCGATTGCGCCAGGCAATTGGCGATCAGCAATTGATGCTGATGCGCCAGATCCGCTTCATGGCCCTTGGCGGCGATCATGAATTCCACCGGGATCACATCGGTTCCCTGATGCAACAACTGGAAAAACGCGTGCTGACCATTGGTGCCCGGCTCGCCCCAGACGATTGGGCCGGAGACGGATTCAAGCGTATCGCCGTCGATGCTCACCGACTTGCCGTTCGATTCCATGTCGAGTTGCTGCAGATAGGCGGGGAAGCGGCTGAGCCGCTGGTCATAGGGGATGATCGCCCGGCTGGGATAGCCACACACCAGCCGGTGCCAGACGCCGATGAGGCCCAGCAGCATGGGTAGGTTTTCGCGCTTGGGGGCCTCACGGAAATGATCATCCATGGCCCGTGCGCCGGCGAGGAAGTCGCCGAACGACTCTTTGCCGATGGCGATCATCAGCGGCAGGCCGATTGCCGACCAGAGCGAATAGCGCCCGCCGACCCAATCCCAGAATCCGAACACGCGGTTCTTGTCGAGCCCGAAATCGGCCACCTTGTCGAGCGCAGTGGACACCGCGGCGAAGTGGTGCGCCACCGCGTCTTCGCCGAGTTTCGCGACGATGAACCGCCGCGCCGTTTCGGCGTTGGTCATGGTCTCAATGGTGGTGAAGGTCTTCGAGGCGACGATGATCAGCGTGGTCTCGGGGTCAAGGCCCGACAGCGTATCGGCAATATGTGCGCCATCGACATTGGAGACGAAATGCAGGCGCGGACCGTCGTGATAGGGCGTAAGCGCCAGCGTCGCCATCACCGGGCCGAGATCGGAGCCGCCAATACCGATATTGACCACATCGGTGAAGACTTGCCCGGTCGCGCCGCGGATTGTTCCGTCGCGAACGCCGTCGGAGAACACACCCATCGCATCGAGCACCGCGTGCACGCCCGGCACCACGTTTTCCCCGTCGACCCTTATGTCGGCGTCGCCGGCTGCGCGCAGCGCCGTGTGCAGCACCGCCCGGCCTTCGGTCGTGTTGATGGCTTCGCCCGCGAACATTTGGTCGCGTTTGCTCTCGACCCCGGCGCTGTCGGCGAGCGCCACGAGCAAGTCCATGGTCTCGTCCGTCACCGCGCATTTGGAATAGTCCATCAACAGATCGCCGAGCCCCGCGGTGTAGCGCTGGGCGCGGGCGGGATCCGCTTGGAACGCGGCGCGCATGTCATCCAACGTGGCCGTGTCGCGGTGGGATTTGAGCCGGGACAGGGCGGAGCGGGTTTGTGGGGTCACCGGGAAGCCTCCTGATAGAATGCGTCCCACCTATGCGGCGCGGCCCGCCGGAAATCAAGTTTCCGCGGGCCGCGACTGGATCGATGATGGCAGGCTTTTGCGCTCAGTCGCGCAATTCCCGGCGCAGGATTTTGCCGACATTGGTTTTTGGCAGGTCATCCTTGAAGATGATGGTCTTGGGCCGCTTGTAGTTGGTCAGGCCCTTGGCGCAATGGGCCTTGACGTCCTCTTCGGTCAGGCTCGGATCCTTGCGCACCACAAACAGCTTCACCGCTTCGCCCGAATGCTCGTCGGGCATGGCGACAGCGGCCGCCTCGGTGATGCCGGGATGTTCCACCGCCACTTCCTCGACCTCGTTGGGGTAGACGTTGAAGCCCGACACCAGGATCATGTCCTTCTTGCGGTCGACGATCTTTGTGTAGCCGCGTTCGTCCATGAACCCCATATCGCCGGAACGGAAATAGCCGTCGGCGGACATGACGTTGGCCGTCTCGTCGGGCCGGTTCCAGTAGCCGGTCATCACCTGCGGACCCTTGATGCAGATCTCGCCAACCTCGCCCAGCGGCAGCGCGTTGCCGTCCTCGTCGCGAATGTCGATATAGGTCGATGGCAGCGGCAGCCCGATGGTGCCGGAGAATTCGTCGGCGTCAAAGCGATTGGCGGTCGCCACCGGCGATGTTTCCGACAGTCCGTAACCCTCGGAGATCACGCAGCCGGTCATCTCCTTCCAGCGCTCGGCCACCGGTCGCTGCACCGCCATGCCGCCGCCCAGCGTCAGCAGCAGCGGCTTGAAGTTCAGCTTCTGGAACTCCTCGTTGTTGAGCATCGCATTAAACAGCGTGTTGAGCCCCGGAAACACGTTGAACTCGTATTTGCCCAGTTCCTTGACGAAGCCCGGAATATCCCGCGGGTTGGGAATAAGGATGTTGTGCGCACCCTGCGCCATGCCCATCAGCGCGTTCACGGTGAGCGCGAAGATGTGATAGAGCGGCAAGGCACAGACGTAGACCAGCGGTTTTTCCGGCTTGGCTTTCCGCAGAAAGGCTGCCGCCAGCCACAGATCATTCTGCGCGGCGTTCGACAAGACGTTGGAATTGGTCAGCGTCGCGCCCTTGGAAACGCCAGTGGTGCCACCGGTATATTGCAAAAACGCCACATCTTCGGGCTGGGAGTTGCCCGGCTTGAGGGTCTTGCCTTCGCCGGCCGAAAGCGCCGACTTGAAACTGACATGGCCGGGCAGGGACCAGGCCGGAACCATCTTCTTGACCTTGCGGACCACGAAATTGACCAGATGGCCCTTCAGGCCCAGCAGATCGCCCATGGTTGCCACGCACACATGCTTGACATTGGTGTTGGCGATCACCTGCTCGAGCGTCACGGCGAAGTTTTCCAGGATGATGATGGCCTTCGCACCCGAATCCTTGAGCTGGTGTTCGAGCTCCCGCGGCGTGTAGAGCGGATTGACATTGACCACCGCATAGCCCGCGCGCAGCACAGCGGCCATGGCCACCGGCATCTGCAGGACATTGGGTAGCATCAGCGCCACCCGGTCGCCCTTTTCCAGCCCCAGCGATTGCAGCCAGGCGCCGATCCGGGCCGAAAGCTGCTCCATCTCCGCGTAGGTGATGGTCTTGCCCATGCAGGTGAAGGCGGAATGATTGGCATAGCGCTGGAAGGAATCCTCAATCAGCGCCGCCACCGATTGATGGGCCAGCGGTGCGATATCTGCGGGCGTGTTGGGCGGGTAGGATTGCAGCCAGATGCGATCAGCGGCGGCAGTGTTGGTCATGATGTCTCTCCCTCAACTTGTCCGGATGCGCGCCTCCGATGATGACGACGCCAGGCTCCTCATCCCTCAATCCGGTTATACCAAAGATTTAGAGGCGTGCTGCGCGCGATGCAATGCCTTCCCTTGACGTAAACGTAACATTTTACCCGAAAAATCGCGCAGATCGTGTATTCGCAACGTCTTTCACCCGCTCGCGGCCCATTGGCGCCCTGCGATTGACCACAATTGATTGCGCTGACGCGCGTGCCTTGCCCGCCCGCGTTGGGGTTGCTAACGCTGTCCGCATTAAGGGAGCGCGATATGATGCAGACAAAAGCCCCGGTATCTCTGGGTCTCGCCGGGCTCGGCAAGATTGCCCGCGACGAGCATATCCCCTCGATCGGCCGCACCGGCGGGTTCGTGCTCGACGCCACGGCCAGCCGCAATGCCAGTCTCGAGGGCGTTGCAGCCTATTCCGGGCTTGAGCAAATGCTTGCAGGGGAGCCGGACATCGCGGCGGTGGCGCTGTGCACGCCGCCCCAGGTGCGCTTTGCGATGGCGCAGGCCGCCCTTGCGGCGGGCAAGCATGTGCTTCTCGAAAAGCCGCCCGGCGTCACCCTGTCGGAAGTCCATGAGCTCGAACGCCTGGCCCTAAACGCCGGGGTGACGCTTTATGCCACCTGGCATTCGCGTCACGCGGCGTGCGTCGATACGGCCCGCCGATGGCTTGATGGCCGCACGATCACCGGCGGCCAGATCACGTGGAAAGAAGATGTGACCCACTGGCATCCTGGTCAGGACTGGATCTGGGAGCCCGGCGGCATGGGCGTGTTCGATCCGGGTATCAACGCGCTGTCGATCCTGACCGAGGTTCTGCCTTGCTCAGTCCGGCTGGTCCGCTCCCGGCTCGAGGTTCCCGCCAACCGCAGCCAGCCGATTGCCGCACAATTGCGGTTTGAAACCACCGCAGGCGCGCCCATTGAGGCCGATTTCGACTGGCGGCAGAAAGGCGAACAGATCTGGACCATTCGCATCGAAACCGATGCGGGCATCGTCACCCTGTCGGAAGGCGGCGCCCGTATTGCTTTTGCGGGCGACCCCGGCCTGCCGTTCGAAGATGACGGCGCAAGCGAATATGACCGGATCTACCGCCGCTTCGCGGGCTTGATTGAAAAGGGCGCAAGCGATGTCGACCTTGCGCCGTTCCGCCACGTCGCCGATGCGTACATGCTCGCCGATGTGACAAGCGTCGCAGCCTTCGAGGAATGACACCGGCCTGGCCACGGCTCGGGCCGGGAAGTAGACGCCTCAGTCTTCGGCCTCAGTCTTCGAAGGTGCCCGGGCCCTGCCGGACGATCGACCGGTCGATCTCGCCGATTGCCGCCTCATCCTTGCCGCTATAGGGCAGGGCGCTCAGCATGGTGCGGATCACATTGATCCGCGCCCGGCGCTTGTCGTTGGAGCGCACCACCGTCCAGGGCGCATGATCGGAATGGGTCGCAGCCAGCATCAGGTCGCGCTTTTCGGTGTATTCGTCCCATTTGTTCAGGCTGGCGATGTCCATTGGCGATAGTTTCCAGGACTTGAGCCTGGAATGCCGGCGGTCATGAAACCGCTTGAGCTGCATCTCCTGGCCGATATTGAGCCAGAATTTGAACAGATGAATGCCGGCCTTGACGGGCATCCGTTCGAAATGCGGCGTCTCTTCGAGAAAATGCTGGTGCTGATCGGGCGTGCAGAACCCCATCACCGGCTCCACGCCGGCGCGGTTGTACCAGGAACGGTCAAACAGCACGAACTCGCCTGAAGTCGGAAAATGATCGACATAGCGCTGGTAGTACCATTGCCCGCGCTCGGTCTCGGTCGGTTTGGGCAGCGCCACGATCCGCGCCGAGCGCGGGTTCATATAGGCCCGCGTAGCCCCGATCGAGCCGCCCTTGCCGGCGGCGTCGCGGCCTTCGAACACGGCGATGACGCGATTGTCCGTATCCCCTAGCCAGGATTGCACCTTGACCAGTTCCACCTGCAAAGCTTCGAGCGTCTTCTCATAGAGCTTGCGCTTGAGCTTTTTGTCATAGGGATAGCTGTCCGAGGAAAACGCGCCATCCGCCACCCAGTCGGGCAAGACCGGATCGTCGATATCAAACGAGCGCCGCTCTCCGTCAATCTTCAACTCGACAGCCCGGTTGGCTTGTTGTTCGCTCATAACGCTGTACTCCTCCGCTGGCTCTCCCGCAGCAGACGCGGGAGCCTTGTCATTATATGCGAAAGGGCCACATCGTCATTGCGATTTCAAGCAGCCGGGTTAAACAAGCTGTCATTGCGGCCGGATCGGGTGCCGCGAATGAGGCGAGAATCATGGCCGATATCTCCGAGGAAGCGGACCAAAACTCAGCGCCGGACGACACTCTTGCGGTGCGTGCACGTGCGTTTTTCCGTCCGCTGATTGCCGGCGCAGTCTTCGCGGCCGCATCGGTGCCGGCCGGATTGCAGCTCTGGCAAGCCGCCATTGGTTACGGATTTTTCGCGTTTGCACTGCTGGCCGTGCCCTCCGGCGTGGCGGCGGCGCGGGCGCGCGCCAAGGCCGGGTCGAAGACTGGCGATGCCAGGCCGCGCGACCTCGACGTGATCGAAGCGCTGGATCTTCCGGCCATCATCTTCGATGACCAGACCTTCGTGATCCATCAGAATGCCGCCTCCGCCACACTCATCGGCCTCTATCCCGAACGCGCAGCACTCTCGGCGTGGATCCGCTCGCCAGTGATCCTCGATCTGGTGGCCCGGGTTATCGATCGCAATCAGCCCGAAAGCGTCGAGCATAGCGAACGGGTGCCTTCGGAGCGTTGGCACGAGGTTCGCGCTGCGCCGGTTTCTGCCCGCACCGACACCGGCCGCGGGCTGTTCGTGCTCACTTTCCGTGACCTTACCGAAGCCCGCCGCATGGACCGCATGCGCACCGATTTCGTGGCCAATGCCAGCCATGAGCTCAGAACGCCGCTGGCCTCACTGATGGGTTTCATCGAAACCATGCAGGGCCCGGCCCGCGAGGATGAGGCCGCCCGGACCCGGTTTCTGGGCATCATGCTCGACCAGGCCCAGCGCATGGCGCGGCTGATCGACGATCTGCTGTCCTTGTCGCGGCTGGAAATGCGCGCCCATGTGACGCCCGAGGGCGAGGTTGATCTCGCAGCCGCCGTTGCCCATGTGGTCGACACGCTGAGACCCATGGCCGAAGATCTTGGCGTGCAGATCGACCTGACCGTACCGGACGCTGCGATCGTGGTCCCCGGAGACCATGACGAACTCATCCAGGTGTTCTCCAACCTGGTGGAGAACGCCTGCAAATACGGCCAGTCCGGCGAGCGCGTTGAAATCTCGGTCACCCGGCCGGAGGGGCAGGGCGCCCAGGTGAGCGTCAGGGACTTCGGACCCGGCATCGCCAAGGAGCATGTGCCCCGGCTGACCGAGCGGTTTTACCGCGTCGATGTGGAAACCAGCAGGGCCAAAAAAGGCACCGGGCTGGGGTTGGCGATCGTCAAACACATCCTCGCTCGCCACCGCGCCCGCCTGGTGGTTCGCTCCACCCTCGGCGAGGGATCCGCCTTCACTGTCAAATTCAGTCCCGGCAATGCTGGGGCTTTATCCACATCGTCTGATTTATATAATTAAAAACAATAATATAAGCTGTCATAAAACGGTGTTCGAACTGTCATAAAACAGAATCTCCAAGGGCCTAGAAAGGGTCAGCCTCAGATGGCTGATCCACGGTCCGGCGAACGGGCCACGACACCCTGACCCACGACGGGAGATTTCCATGAACGCAATCAAATTCGCCGCCGCCGCCATTCTGGCCTCAACGGCCTTAACCGGCGCCGCCACGGCCCGCGATCAGGTTCAGATCGCCGGTTCCTCGACCGTGCTGCCCTACGCCGCCATCGTCGCCGAAGCCTTTGGCGAGAACTTCGAATTTCCGACCCCGGTCGTCGAATCGGGCGGCTCGGGCGCCGGCCGCAAGAAGCTGTGCGAAGGCGTTGGCGAGAACACCATCGACATCGCCAACTCGTCGTCGCGCATCAAGCAGTCCGACATCGATCTCTGCGCCTCCAACGGTGTGACCGAGATCCAGGAAGTGCGCATCGGTTATGACGGCATCGTGTTTGCGTCCGACATCAATGGCCCAGAATATGCCTTCACCCCCTCCGACTGGCACAATGCGCTCGCCGCAAAGGTCATGAAGGACGGTGAACTGGTCGACAACCCCTACAAGTCCTGGAACGAAATCCGCTCGGACCTGCCGGCCGAAGAAATCCTGGCCTTCATTCCTGGCACCAAGCACGGCACCCGTGAAGTGTTCGACGAGAAGGTCCTGATTGCGGGCTGCGAGGAAAACGGTGCTGACAAGGCCCACGAAGCCGCCGGCGCTGAAGACGTGGAAGACGCCTGCATGGCGCTGCGCACCGACGGCGCGTCGGTCGATATCGACGGTGACTACACCGAGACCCTGGCGCGCGTTGACGCCAACAAGAACGGCATCGGCGTGTTTGGTCTGTCGTTCTACCAGAACAACACCGACAAGCTCCGTGTCGGCACCATGGGTGGCGTGGCGCCGTCGGTCGACTCGATCGCTTCGGGTGAGTATCCGGTCTCGCGTCCGCTCTACTTCTACGTCAAGAACGCGCATCTCGACGTGATCCCCGGCCTGCAGGAATATGTCGAGTTCTTCGTCTCCGATGAAGTCGCCGGCCCCGATGGCCCGCTTTCGGCCTATGGCCTCGTCTCCGATCCGGAACTTGCCAAGACCCAGGAGAAGGTCAGCAACCGCGTTCCCATGGGCGCGCTGAACTAGGCGGCCAACGCCGAACAGGGGCGGCGCACCGCGCGCCGCCCCTTTTTCAACCGGGGCAGATACGACATGACTCCAGGCGTTCTCGTCATTCTTGTGCTCGTGCTGGGCGGCATCGGTTTTGTCCTGGGCCGCCGGCGTGCGCTGCAATCCGCCGCACGGGAAGGGCTCAAGCTTCATTCGCTCCCCGGATATTACGGTCAGACAGTGGCGCTGTTCACAGTGGTGCCGGCGCTGTTCCTGATGGCCACCTGGTTGTTTCTGCAACCGATCGCCATTGAAAACAGTGTCAGCAGCCAGATTCCCGACAGCGCGGTGGCCGAAGGCAGCGCCAGAAGCCTGGTTATGGTCGATGTCCGCCGCATTGCCGAGGGGCTCGACAGCCTCGCCGAACAGGGTGCGCTGTCCGAACAGGTCCTGCTGGATATGCGCGCCGACCTGACCAATGTAAGGTCGCGACTGGCCGAAGTCGGCGTGGCGCTGGGCTCGGAAGTGTCGCCGGCCGTTTTCGAAGCCGCAAAATCCTATCGCGGCATTGAGCACACCGCTTCCTCGATCCGAACCGTTGCGGTGCTGATTGCCGCACTGGTGTTCGGCGCGTGGGCCTGGATGCGGATAAAGCCGCGCATGCGCGCCCGCAATGTCAGCGAAACCTTCGTCAAGGCGCTGTTGATGGGCTCTTCGCTTGTTGCCATCCTGACCACCGTCGGCATCATCGGATCGCTGCTGTTTGAATCGATCCAGTTCTTCAAGCTCTATCCCGCCACCGAATTCTACTTCTCCACTGTGTGGAACCCGCAATTCCGGGGCGGCTCCGATTTTGGCTTCCTGCCGCTGTTGTGGGGCACGCTCTATGTGTCCTTCATCGCGCTTCTGGTGGCGGTGCCCGTTGGCCTGATGATTGCCATCTACCTGGCCGAATACGCCGGCAGCCATCTGCGCAGCTTCGCCAAACCCGCAATCGAGGTGCTCGCCGGCATCCCCACCATCGTCTACGGCCTGTTCGCGCTGATCACGGTCGGGCCGTTCCTGCGCGACTGGATTGCACAGCCGCTGGGTCTCGGCACGTCGTCATCGTCGGTGATGACCGCCGGTCTGGTCATGGGCATCATGCTGATCCCGTTCATCTCGTCGCTGTCCGACGACATCATCAATGCAGTGCCGCAGGCGATGCGCGACGGTTCCTACGGCCTTGGCGCGACCCAGTCGGAAACCATCAAACAGGTGATTTTGCCCGCCGCCCTGCCGGGCATTGTCGGTGCGTTTCTGCTTGCCGCCAGCCGCGCCATTGGCGAGACAATGATCGTGGTCATGGGCGCCGGCGCTGCCGCCCGGCTCAATCTCAATCCCTTCGAGGCCATGACCACGGTGACGGTGAAGATCGTCAGCCAGTTGACCGGCGACACCGAATTCGCCAGCCCCGAAACGCTGGTGGCCTTCGCGCTCGGTTTGACCCTGTTTGTTTTCACCCTCGGGCTCAATGTCCTGGCGCTCTACATCGTGCGCAAATACCGGGAGCAGTATGAATGACCGACATGACCGCTGATAAGCCCGCGGCAAGCACCGGCCCGGCCCGCTCGCTCCTCAAGGTCGGGGAGCGCACCCGCAAGCGCAACGCCGCGGAAAAGCGCTTCCGCATGCTCGGCCTGGCTGCGGTTGTCTTCGGCATCGTCGCCCTTTTGGGCCTGATGACATCTATCCTGTCGAACGGGCTTTCGTCGTTCAACCAGACCTATATTGCGCTCGATGTCTATCTCGATCCGGCCAAGCTGGACAAGAACGGCAACCGCGCGCCGGAAGATCTCAGGAAGATCACCACGTTTACGGTTCAGCCGCTGATCCTCAGCGCAATGCAGACCATGCTGGAAGAGCGCGAACTTGCCGCCGAAGGCGTCAACGCCAAGCAGGCGGCGGCGCTGATTTCCAAGGAAGCGCCGGCAGAATTGCGTCGCTATGTGATCGCCAATCCCGATCAGATCGGCGAAACCGTCAGCTTCGATCTCCTCGCCTCAGGCCGCATCGACGGCTATTTCAAGGGCCGGGTGACCATGGAAAGTGCCGCGCTCGACCGCAACATCTCGCCGGAGCAACTGATGCTGGCCGACCAGCTCAAGCAGGCGGGTCTTCTCGAGTTGCGGTTCAACTGGGCGTTCTTCACTGCGCCCGATGCCTCCGATACAAGGCCTGAGGCCGCCGGTCTGGGCGTCGCCATCCTCGGCTCGGCTTACATGATGTTGATCGTGCTGGTGCTGTCGCTGCCCATCGGCGTGGCCGCCTCGATCTATCTCGAGGAGTTCGCGCCCAAGAACCGCTGGACCGATCTCATCGAGGTCAACATCGCCAATCTGGCTGCGGTGCCCTCCATCGTCTTCGGTATTCTCGGCCTGGCGCTGTTCATCAATTTCGTCGGCCTCCCGCAATCGGCCCCGGTGGTCGGCGCGCTGGTGCTCACCCTGATGACGCTGCCCACCATCATCATCGCCACCCGTGCCGCCTTGAAAGCGGTTCCGCCGTCGATCCGCGATGCGGCTCTGGGTGTTGGCGCGTCGAAGATGCAGGCGATCTTTCACCATGTGCTACCGCTTGCGGCGCCCGGCATTCTCACCGGTGCGATCATCGGTCTCGCCCAGGCGCTTGGCGAAACCGCACCACTGTTGCTGATCGGTATGGTGGCCTTCGTGCGCGAGTATCCCGGCGCCCCGCCCGAAGGCTTCTTTGATCCCGCTTCCGCGCTGCCCGTCCAGGTTTACAACTGGACCCAGCGTGGCGACCCCGCCTTTATCGAAAGGGCCTCCGGCGCCATCATTGTGCTCCTGGTGTTCCTGCTCATCATGAATGCGGTGGCCATCTTGCTGCGCCGCCGCTTCGAGCGTCGCTGGTAGGCGCACGCTCCCCATTGGGTTACAACAAACAGGTCCGAAAGCTCCGGAACGGGACAAAGGAACATGGAGATGAACATCATGTCTGAAGCGGCTACGCAAGACGCGGTCAACGCCTCGGTCGAACAGCCGGTCATCAAGATGCGCGGCACCGGCGTGAACGTCTTTTACGGCGACAAGCAAGCCCTGTTCGATGTCGATCTCGATGTCCGGCAACACAGCGTCACCGCATTGATTGGCCCGTCAGGTTGCGGCAAATCCACCTTCTTGCGCTGCCTTAATCGCATGAACGACACCATCGACATCTGCAAGGTCACCGGCGAGATTACGCTCGACAGCGAAAACATCTATGCGCCAATGATCGATGTCGTTGAACTGCGCGCCCGGGTTGGCATGGTGTTCCAGAAGCCCAATCCGTTCCCGAAATCGATTTACGAAAACATCGTCTACGGGCCGCGCATTCACGGTCAGGTCAGCACCCGCGCCGAAATGGACGAGATCGTCGAAAAGAGCCTGATCAAGGCCGGTCTGTTCAATGAGGTCAAGGACCGCCTGCAGGAGCCGGGTACCGGTCTTTCGGGCGGCCAGCAGCAGCGGCTGTGCATCGCCCGCGCCATCGCCGTGAGCCCGGAAGTGATCTTGATGGATGAGCCCTGTTCGGCGCTCGACCCCATCGCCACGGCCAAGGTCGAAGAACTGATTGATGAACTGCGGGTCAACTACACCATCGTCATCGTCACCCATTCGATGCAGCAGGCCGCCCGCGTGTCGCAGCGCACGGCGATGTTCCATCTGGGCAAGCTGATCGAAGAGGGGCCGACCGACAAGATGTTCACCAAGCCCGACCACAAGCTCACTCAGGATTACATCACCGGCCGGTTTGGCTGACATGCGCGTCGCCACCGCCAGATTTGAGAATTGAAGGAACACGCCATGCCCGAAGCCCATACAGTCTCGGCCTATGATGACGACCTCCGCTTCCTCGCGCGCCGCTTGTCGGAAATGGGCGGAATAGCCGAGCGCATGGTCGCCGACGCCGTCGCAGCGCTGGTCAATGCCGACACCGCCTCCGCGCAGCGGGTGATTTCCGAGGATCTGCTGCTCGATGATGGCGAGCGCGAGATCTACGACAAGGCAGTGCTGGTGATCGCCAGGCGTCAGCCGATGGCGTCCGACTTGCGCGAGATCATTGGTGCGATCCGCATCGCCTCCGACCTCGAGCGTGTCGGCGATCTGGGCAAGAACATCGCCAAGCGAGTGATTGCGGTCCATACCATGGCCCAGCCGCGCAAGCTGGTCCGTGGTCTTGAACATCTGGCCGAACTGGCGTTGACCCAGCTTAAGGAGGTGCTCGATGCGTTCGCCTCCCGCTCGCCCTCACTCGCCACCTCGATCCGTGAGCGCGACGAGGAGATCGACGCGATCTACACCTCGCTGTTTCGCGAATTGCTCACCTACATGATGGAGGATCCGCGCAATATCACCGCCTGCACACATCTTCTGTTCTGCGCCAAGAACATCGAGCGCATCGGCGATCACGCCACCAACATCGCAGAAACCGTCTACTATGTGGCAACCGGGGAGCAGCCCGAGGGTGATCGGCCCAAGGATGACGACACCGCCAGCATGATTGCGCCGGCGCCGGGCGCGGCCTGAACGGGAGCGGCTGAACCATGGCAATGAGCCCCCGCATCACGGTGGTCGAGGACGAGGAAGCCCTTTCGGTTCTTCTCAGGTACAATCTGGAAGCCGAAGGATACGACGTCGACGCGGTTCTCAGAGGCGACGAGGCCGAAATCCGTCTGCAGGAACGGGTGCCGGATCTGCTGATCCTCGACTGGATGCTGCCAGGCATTTCCGGCATCGAATTGTGCCGGAGGCTGCGTGCGCGCCCCGAAACCGAGCGGTTGCCGATCATCATGCTAACCGCCCGCGGCGAGGAGAGCGAACGAGTGCGCGGTCTCGCCACTGGCGCCGACGATTACGTGGTCAAACCGTTTTCGACGCCCGAACTGCTGGCCCGCGTCAGGGCGATGCTGCGCCGCGCCCGCCCGGAGGTGATCTCCAGCCTGCTCAAGGTCGGCGACATCGAGCTTGACCGGGAGACCCATCGGGTTCGCCGCCGCGCCCGCGACATCAAGCTCGGCCCCACCGAGTTCCGGCTGCTCGAATTCCTGATGAGTTCGCCCGGACGGGTCTATTCGCGCGCGCAACTGCTCGACGGTGTCTGGGGTCACGATGTCTATGTCGACGAACGCACGGTCGACGTACATGTCGGCCGGCTGCGCAAGGCGGTCAATCTGTCGGGTATGCGCGACATCATCCGCACGGTTCGCGGCGCCGGCTATTCGATCGAAGGCTGATTGCGCCTGGTCGAGCCGTGCCTGATTGCATCAAAAAAACCCGGATCGGCCGATCCGGGTTTTTTTGTTCGGGATGCGGTGCGCCAAGCGCAGTGGCCGCCTTAACGGACCCGCTTGCGTTCGCTCGAGGGTTGAAACGCCAGCTTGGCGTGATAGCCGCAATAGGGCGAGCTTTCGCCGGAATCATTGCCGCAGAAGTGAAACTCTTCCTGCAGCGGATCGCCGATCGGCCATTTGCAGGTGCGCTCGGAAAGCTCCACCAGCGTCAGCCGGCGCGAGATCGGCACCACCACATCTTCCATCGGGCGGGTGTCGAGATCTTCGACCGCCACCGCATCGACATCCTGTTTCAGCGCAGCACCGCCGCTCGAGCGGCTGACCGTGCGGGTCGACTGCGATGCCGTGCGGCCCGCATAGGCCGGTGCGCGCGGGGCCGCCGTGGTGCGCTTGGCGCGCACCGAGGCCTGGCCGCCGCTCTTGGCGCGCCCGGGCAAATTGAGCCGATGCACCTTGCCGATCACCGCATTGCGGCTCACGCCGCCAAGCTGCGCCGCGATCTGGCTTGCACTGAGCCCGTCCGCCCACAATTTCTTGAGCCTCTCGACCCGTTCATCCGTCCAACTCATGCTATGCTCTCCCTGTATCCCGCGCTCCGGGATTGCAGAATCCCTCACCGCCGCTCCGGAAGGCCGGAGCTGGAATACTCGGTCACTGTGAGGGAACTAGTGTCCGCCGCGAACGTCTAATTCATGGCCTTAACGTAGTGGCCGCCAGACTCCGTGACAAGAGTCAGCCGATTCATGGTGATTCGTTTTTTCGGTTTTCCCCAACTTAGCGAGCAAATGCGCGCGCCGGCTTCACATGCCCTTCGCTTTACCAGTGTCGTGCTGTCATGAGCCGCACGCTGGCCGCGGAGCCGTCAGGGTGTGGCTGTGGCGGTGTCTCATTGACAGCGTTCATGGAAATGTAAATAGTGCCCGGGCCGCCCCGGAAGGGCGGCGTTTTGGTTTTCACGGTAAGGGTTACGCCGCTCAGGCGGTGCCGGGCGCCAACAGGGCGAGCGGCGCGCGTGGAGCGGGTTCATATGGGGAGTTGACGCCATGGCTCAGGCCGGGCCGCTTTACGAGACTTACAACCGCGCACCCATGGTGTTCGAGCGCGGCCACGGCGTGTGGCTCGAAACCCCCTATGGAGAACGCTATCTCGATTTCGCAGCCGGAATCGCGGTCAGTTCGCTCGGTCACACCCATCCGCATCTGGTCGAGGCGCTCAAATCCCAGGCCGACCGCCTCTGGCATCTCTCCAATCTGCATGAGATCCCCGATCAGACCCGGCTTGCCGAGCGGCTGAGCGAAGCGACGTTCGCTGACAAGGTGTTCTTCACCAATTCCGGCGCCGAGGCGCTGGAATGCGCGATCAAGACCGCGCGGCGGCATTTCTATGTCAACGGCCAGCCCGAGCGCTTCCGGATTATCACGGTCGAGGGCGCGTTCCACGGCCGTACGCTGGCAACCATCGCCGCCGGCGGCCAGGCCAAGTATCTCGAGGGCTTCGGCCCCAAGGTCGAAGGTTTCGACCAGGTGCCTTTTGGCGACGCGGAGGCGCTTCGCGGCGCGATCAGCGACGAGACCGCGGCTATTCTGATCGAGCCCGTACAGGGCGAGGGCGGCATCCGTCCGCTGTCACCCGACGAGCTGCGCGCCGTGCGCGACCTTTGCGACGAACACGGAATTCTTCTCATCCTCGATGAGGTCCAGTCGGGAGTCGGTCGAACCGGCAGGCTGTTTGCCCATGAATGGGCCGGTATCGTGCCCGACATCATGGCAGTCGCCAAAGGCATCGGCGGCGGCTTTCCCTTTGGCGCCTGCCTGGCCACCGCGGATGCGGCCGACGGCATGACGCTGGGCACCCATGGCACCACCTATGGCGGCAACCCGCTTGCCATGGCGGTGGGCAACGCGGTGCTCGACGTGGTGCTTGACGACGGTTTCCTCACGCATGTCAACGATATCGCTCTGGTGCTGCGCCAGGGCCTGGCCTCGCTGAAGGACCGCTATCCCGATCTGATCGAGGATGTGCGCGGAACCGGCCTGTTGCTCGGGCTCAAATGCGCCGGATCCAATGCCGATCTGGTCATGGCGATGCGCAATGAACGGCTTCTCGCAGTGCCCGCCGGCGACAATGTGGTGCGGCTGCTGCCGCCGCTGATCGTCACCGCCGAAGAGGCCCGGGAGGCGCTCAACCGCATCGAGGCGGCGCTCGACATGCTGTCGCATACCTCCAAAGCCAGTTGACTGGACCCCATGTTATGACTGAGACCAAAGCTGCCGGCCCCCGGCATTTCCTCGATCTTTCCGCTGTTGGCGCCGATCAGTTGCGCACCATGCTTGATGCCGCCCGCAGCGCCAAATCCGATGTTGAAAGCGATCGTCCGCTGGCCGGAAAGATGCTGGCGATGATCTTTGAAAAGCCGTCGACCCGTACCCGGGTCTCTTTTGATGTCGGGATGCGCCAGCTCGGCGGCGAAACCTTGTTTCTGTCGGGCACCGAAATGCAGCTCGGCCGCGCCGAGACCATTGCAGATACTGCCCGGGTGCTGTCGCGCTATGTCGACATGATCATGATCCGCACTATGGACCATGAGCGCATGCTCGAGCTCGCCGAGCACGCCACCGTGCCGGTGATCAATGCACTGACCGACGACACCCACCCCTGCCAGATAATGGCCGACATTTTAACCTTCGAAGAGCATCGCGGCCCGGTGCGCGGCAAGACCCTGGCCTGGACCGGTGACGGCAACAACGTGCTTCACTCGCTGATCGAGGGCGCCGGGCAGTTCGGCTACCGCATGCAGATCGCCACACCCGAAGGCTCCGAGCCCGATCGCCGCTTTGTCGACTGGGCCCGGGCAAAAAGCGCCGAAATCGACCTTGGCGGGGACCCGGACCGCGCCGCCAGCGGGGCCGACTGCATCATCACCGACACCTGGGTATCGATGAACCAGGAGCACAAGGCGCGCGGCCACAATGTGTTTTTGCCCTTCCAGGTCAATGAGGATCTGATGGCAAAGGCCAATGAGAACGCGCTGTTCATGCACTGCCTGCCCGCTCACCGCGGCGAGGAAGTCACCGATGCGGTCATGGACGGGCCGCAATCGGTGGTGTTTGACGAGGCGGAAAACCGGCTGCACGCCCAAAAGGCGATCATGCGCTGGTGCATGGGCGTGTTGTAAGCGCTCTGGCACAGCGCGCAACAAATGCCTATATGCGGCGTTTGAACTTCGGCTGATTGTCTGCGGCTTGATCTTGCGCCGCGCGGCCAGCCGCGCCAACATTCGGAAATTGTGATGGAAACCGATATCAAAACCCTTGGCGAACCGGGTTTCGCCGGTGATGACAGCGTCCTGCCGTTCGAGGTCGAAGGTCTCGATGTACGCGGCCGCACCGTTCAGCTTGGCCCGATGATCGACGCCATTCTGGGCCGCCACGCCTATCCCGAACCGGTTGCACGGCTGCTGGCTGAAGCCGCCGTGCTCACGGTTCTGCTGGGCACATCTCTCAAATTCGAAGGCAAGCTGATCCTCCAGACCAAGGGCGACGGACCGGTGGACCTGCTGGTCGCCGATTTCACCACCCCCGGCGATCTGCGCGCCTATGCCCGGTTTGACGAGGACCGCCTTGCGCTAGCTGAAGAGGCCGGGACAACCAGCCCCGCCGAACTGCTTGGCAACGGCGTGCTCGCCTTCACCATCGATCAGGGCGCCTACATGCAGCGCTATCAGGGCATCGTGGAGATGAAGGGGGAATCGCTGCAGGCAATGGCGGAGACCTATTTCCGTCAGTCCGAACAGATTCCGACTCTGGTCAGACTTTCGGTCGCCGAACTTTACGACCGCGATGCCGAGGGCAACCCGCGCCGCAGTTGGCGTGCCGGCGGCATTGTGGTTCAGTTCCTGCCTGAGGTGCCCGAGCGCATGCGGATGCCCGACCTGCCCGGTGGCGATGCGCCCGAGGGTGTTGAAGACTATCTGCATGACGAGGATGACGCCTGGGCCGAAGCCAAGGCTCTCGTCGCGACTGTCGAGCCGGGTGAACTGACCGATCCGGAAGTCGGCGCCGAGCGGCTGCTCTACAGGCTGTTTCACGAGCGCGGCGCGCGGGTCTACCCGCCGGTTCCGGTGCTCGATAAATGCAGCTGTTCTCGCGAACGGCTGGGCGAGGTGCTCAGCGGCTTTTCCGCCGAGGAGATTGCCGAAAGCGTGGAAGACGGCGCGATCACCGTGCAGTGCGAGTTCTGTTCGACGGCCTATCGCTTCGATCCCGCTGAATTCACCCGCTAGATGTCACCGGCCCCGGAACACAGCCCTTACTTACAGGCCGTGGGTGGTCGGGCGGGATAGTGCGGATGTCTTCGTCTGCCCATGCCCGGGCGATCTTGTCCGGGCGCGAGCAGCATCGGGTGGGGCATATGGTCCGCCCCGCTTCATGACAAAACTTTAATTTGCTATGTATCGTCACTACGTTACCTGTTGGCAGGTAATGGAGACACCTGATGCTGGACAGGGCGGACAAGCGCGCGGAGATAGAAACCGGTGACGACAGTCAGGCGGTTGTCCCCGCCCGTCGCGGCCTGTTTCGCCCCATCGCCCAGTTCGCGTTGATGGCGCTGGTGCTCGCCGGCGGATGGGCCGGCATGCAGTATCTCGTCTCCACCCGCGCTGATCCGGCGCCCAAACCCTTCACGCCGCTGGTCTATACGGTCGAAACCGCAACCGCCAACCGCGCCGACAACCGCCCGGTGATCCGCCTCTATGGCCAGGTCGATACCGGCCGCAGTGTCGACCTGCGGGTTGCAGTCAGCGGCGACGTGGTCGAGATCCACCCCGATCTCGTGGCCGGCCGGCGGGTTGAGGCCGGCGCCGTGCTGCTCAAGGTCGATCCGTTCCTCTATGAGGGCGCGGTGGTGGAAGCGCGCGCCAATCTCGACTCCATGCGCGCAGCGATCGATGAGATCGACGCCCGGCTCGCTGCCGAACGCGAGCAGCTCGAGGGCGCCGAAGCCCAATTGGCGCTGGCCAGTTCCGATCTGGAACGGGCGCTCTCGCTGGCAAGTTCAGGGGCGCTGACCGACAAACAGGTTGATGACCGTCGGCTGATCCTGTCGCAGCGCGAACAGGCGGTAAGCCAACGGCGCAACAATATCCTCATCGCCGAGGCGCAACGCGCCCAGCAGGAGGCCAATCTGCTGCGTCTCGAATGGAAGCTCCGCGAAGCCGAGCGGCGCCTGTCCGACACGGTTGTGACCGCACCCTTTGATGCGATCATCTCCG
This sequence comes from uncultured Hoeflea sp., assembly GCF_947501405.1. Taxonomy (GTDB): domain Bacteria; phylum Pseudomonadota; class Alphaproteobacteria; order Rhizobiales; family Rhizobiaceae; genus Hoeflea. Next base: position 253,888 of record NZ_CANMVK010000002.1, read on the forward strand.
AGGAGAGCATTGAGGCGGGCCGGTCGGTCAACGCCAACGAAGCGGTGGCCTCGATCTATGACGACACCGCCCTCGAAGCCCGCTTCACGCTGACCAACGCCCAGTATGGCCGTATGGCCACTGACGCCGACCCGCTTCTGGGCCGCGCCGTCGAGGTAACTTGGAGCGTCGGCGGCGCGGATTACACCTGGCCCGCCACCATCGACCGGATCGGCGCCCGTGTGGCGGCGGAGCGCGGCGGTGTTGAAGTGTTCGCAAGCATCAGCGAGGCAAACCATCCGGTGCGTCTGCGCCCCGGCGCCTTTGTGGCGTTGACGGTGCCTGACCGCAACTGGCGCTCGACATTCCGCTTGCCCGAAACCGCCATCCGCGATTCCGACCATGTCTTTGTGGTGGTCGATGGAAAGCTTGAACGCCGCGACGTGCGGCTGATTGCCTGGGATGGCGAGGACGCCATCGTCGATGGAAATCTTGACGGTGGTGACGAGGTGCTCGCCACCCGCCTGACCGAGGCCTCCGAAGGCGTTCTGGTGCGCGCGCCGACCGCGGCGGTCTTGCCCGATGGTGACGCAGTACCGGAACAGCCTGCTGCCGATGGTGCAGCGGACAGCGGGCAATGAGCGCGGCCAGGTTTCCGCGGCGGGGCCTGCCCGCCGGCGGCGGGCTGGTCAGCACGTTTGTGCGCCACCCCAATGCCGCCAATCTGCTGATGGTGCTGATGATCCTGTTCGGTGCCTTCTCGATTGCCCGCATCAACACCCAGTTTTTCCCGACAATCGATCGCCCGACAATCACCATCGGTGTCGCCTGGTCGGGCGCCAGCGCCGAGGATGTGGAAACCAACGTACTGGCGCTGATCGAACCCGAAGTGCGCTTCGTCTCCGGCGTCGACCAGATGACCTCGACGGCTGCCGAAGGCTCGGCCACCATCCGGCTGGAGTTCGACGAAGGCAGCGACATGTCACAGGCCATGACCGATGTCGAAACCGCCGTCAAAACAGTGACCAACCTGCCCGAAGACAGCGACGAGCCGACCGTCACCCGCGCGGTGTTCTTCGATTCCGTGGCCCGTCTGGCGGTGTTTGGATCCGCTGATGAAACGGTCAAGCGAGCCTGGGCCAAGCGCATGCGCGACGATCTCATCGACCGTGGCATCGACAAGATCAATTTCACCGGTTTGCGCGACGCCGAGATACGCATCAGCGTGCCGGAGATCGAGTTGCGCCGGTTGGACGTGACCATCTCCGACGTCTCCCGCGCCATTGCCGCCAACAGCCGCGACTTGCCCTCGGGCTCCGTCGAGGGTGCGGTGGAGCGGCAATTGCGAACGCTCGCGGATGCGCAAGGCGCGCGTGAGCTGGCGGCGGTCGAGGTCAAATCCTTCGCCAGCGGCGACAAGGTGCTGCTTGGCGACATTGCCGAAATCACCGATGCGTTTGACGCCGATGACACCCGCGGCCTGACCGCCGGTTCCACAGCCATTGAGCTCGATGTGCGGCGCGCTCCCACCGCCGATACGCTGCAGACCGCGGCGATCCTGTCGGCCTATATCGACGAGATCCGCCCGCAATTGCCACCGGGCGTGGAGATCGCCACCTATGAGGTCGCCGCCGATGCACTGGCCGCGCGGATTTGGCTTCTGGTCAAGAACGGGCTTGGCGGGCTGGTGCTGGTGGTGGGGATCCTGTTCATATTCTTAAACGCCCGCATCGCCTTCTGGGTGGCGGCGGGCATTCCGGTGGCGATGCTCGCCACCATCGGATTCATGTATGCCAGCGGCCAGAGCATCAACATGATCTCTCTGTTTTCGCTGATCATGATGCTGGGCATCATCGTCGATGACGCCATCGTGGTCGGCGAGCATACCGCCACCCGGCTGGAAATGGGCGACGATCCGCATCTGGCCGCCGAAAACGGCGTGCGCATGATGATCACCCCGGTGCTCGCGGCGATGTCGACAACGCTTGCGGCCTTTGCGCCGATTCTGTTGATCGGCGACACCATCGGCCAGATCATGGGCGTGCTACCGCTGGTGGTGGTGGCGGTTTTAATTGCCAGCCTGCTCGAATGTTTCCTGGTGCTGCCGGGCCATCTCGCCAATTCGCTGGCCGAGCGGAAAGCGCCGGGCTGGTCCTGGTGGCGGCAATTCCTCGTAGCCCTTGTCATCATGGTGTTTCTCACCGGCCTGTCGGGACGTCTGGCCATCGATCTGGCGCTGGGCGCGAGCGAGACCGGCCTGCGTGAGGTCGCCCGCGGCTTCGCAAGCCTTCCCTCGACCGCCCGCATGGCGATCGTGGTCACGGTGTCGCTTTTGTTGGCGACGCTTTTGGAATGGCTGCTGCTCGGCCTACGCCGTCGCGCCAATCGCCGGTCCGGCGCGGTTCCGGGCGGTGACAACGGCGTTGATATTCATGCCGGCGAGAGCCGCTTCCGGCGCGCCTTCGACCAGGGTTTCGACCGCTTCCGGGACGGGTCGTTCTCGCGCCTTGTGCAGCTTGCCTGGAACTGGCGCTATGTGACCCTGTCGATTGCCATCTCCATGGCGCTGGTGCTGGCCGTGGGGCTGGCCCGGTCGGGAAAGGTCGAGTTCGTGTTCTTTCCCTCGCCCGAAGCCGAGAACATCTCCGGCACGGTGGTGTTCAACGCCGGCCTGCCCGAGGAAATAGCGCTGGCGGCAATCGCCACCTATGAGCAGGCGCTTCGCCAGGCTGACACGGCGCTCTCGGGCGACGAGCCGTCATCGATCCGCGCAGTCTTCACCACCTACGGCGCGTCGAGCCGCAGCGGCAGCGCCACCGCGCGCATTAGGGTGCAATTGACCACCTCTGAAGAACGCGCAGTACGTACGCCCGACATCGTCAACGCCTGGCGGCAGGCGGCGCCTGATATTGCCGGCGTCGCCCGTTTCACCATCGCTCAATCGCGCGGCGGTCCGCCCGGCCGCGACATCGAGGTGCGGCTGCAGGGCCAGCGGGTGGCATCGCTCAAATCTGCAGCCGCGGATGTGGTGGCGCTGCTGTCATCCGTCGATGGCATCACCGGGCTTGATGACAATCTGCCCTGGGGCAAGCCCGAACTGGTGATGGAACTGACACCCCATGGTGCGGCGCTGGGCTTCTCCATCGAGGAAGTGGGCCGCCAGATCCGCAACGCCTTTGACGGCGCGATCCCGTTCCGCTTCCCGCGCGGCGATGACGAGGTCACCGTGCGTCTGGTGCAGGCGCCGGCCGCTCCCGGCTCACAGGCGCTGCGCGCTTTCGAGTTGAAAAGCCCGGGCAATGGCAATTTCGTGCCCTTGCTGGAGGTGGTCGAGATGACCGAACGCCAGGGCTTTTCGGCGATCCAGCGCCGCGATGGCAGGAGCACCATCTCGGTGACCGGAGACATCGACACCGCGGTCACCACTACCGGCGCGGTGGTCGAGCAGCTCACCACCGGCGGCGATCTTGACCTCATCGCCGCCAATCACGGCGTGACCTTCTCCTTCGGCGGCCGCTCGGAAGAGCAGCAGAACGCCTTTGCCGATCTAAGGCTCGGCGTCGCAGTGGCGTTGAGCGTGATCTACATCATCCTGGCCTGGGTGTTTGCGAGCTACTGGCGGCCCCTGGCGGTTCTGCTGATCATTCCGTTCGGGATCGTCGGCGCGATTTTCGGCCATTGGGTGCTCGGCTATCAGCTCACGATCCTGTCGTTCATCGGCCTTCTCGGTCTCGCGGGCATTCTCGTCAATGATTCCATCATTCTGGTGGCGCGGCTCGAGGAACGGCGCGGCATGGGCGAAAGCATTGCCGAAGCGGCCATCGGCGCCAGCCGCGACCGGTTGCGCGCCGTGCTGCTGACCTCGCTGACCACCATCGGCGGCTTGTTGCCGCTGCTTTATGAAAAAAGCCTGCAGGCCCAGTTCCTGCTGCCGATGGCGATCACCATCGTCTTCGGTCTGGCTATGACCACGCTGCTGGTGCTGTTCCTGGTGCCCGCGCTGGTGGGCATTGGCGACGACATCTCGCGCACACTCACCTATCTCTATGGCCGCCGCCAGCGGCTGCAGCGCGCATAGGCGCGCCGCACTGTGGCCAGAATCGCGGCCAGCATCGCGACCAGAACGGGATCATAACCGTAATCAGGACCGCCAGAACCGCGGCAACAGCAAAACCAGCACGGTAAACAGCTCCAGCCGGCCAAGCAGCATGCCCGCTGACAGCAGCCATTTCTGCACATCGCTCAGCGGCTGGAAATTCCCCGCCGGACCAATGATGTCGCCCAGCCCCGGCCCGACATTGGCAAGCGCGGTACCCGCGCCCGACAGCGAGGTGATGGTGTCGAGACCGCTTAGCCTGAGCAGCATCGCCAGAACCACGAATGAGGTCATGAACAGGAAAAAGAAACTCATCACCGAGGCGATGACCCGTTGCTCGATCGGCTTGCCGTTGAAGTGCGCCCGGAACACACCATGCGGATACATCACCTGCGCGATGTGCTGCCGCACCGCTTCGAAAAACACCTGAAACCGGAAGATCTTGATGCCGCAGGACGTCGATCCGGCGCAGCCGCCGACAAACATGATGATGAAGAAGAAGGCGACCGAGTGCGCACCCCATTGCCCGTAATCGGTAGAGGAGTAGCCGGTCCCCGTGACGATCGAGATCACGTTGAAGGCCGCGTAACGCAAACCGTCGAGCCCCAGATGATGTTCGCCGAAATGCGCCATCATCCAGCCCGCTATCACCGCCACCGCGAGAAAGCCCATAAACGCCTTGACCTGCTGATCGGCGACGATTGGCCGGAATCGGCCCTGCAACATCTGGACATAGAGGATGAAAGGGATCGAGCCCAGAATCATGAAGATGATCGCGACCCACTCGACTCCGGCATTTGCAAAATGTCCGATCGAGGCGTCCTTGCTCGAAAATCCGCCCGTCGCCACGGTGGTCATGGCGTGAATCAATGCGTCGTCGGCAGCCATGCCGACCGCGAGATAGGCGATCGCGCAAACCCCGGTGATGGCGATAAACACCAGCGTGATCGAGGTCGAGATCTGGGTCGCGCGCGGCAGGATCTTTTCCGCCGTGTCAAAGGCCTCGGCCTTGAAAAGCTGCATGCCGCCGATCTGCAGCATCGGCAACACCGCGATCGCCATCACGATGATTCCAAGCCCGCCCAGCCACTGCAGCAGCCCGCGCCAGAACAAGATACCGGGCGGAGCCGTGTCAAGGCCGGTGATCACCGTGGCGCCCGTGGTGGTCAGTCCGGACATTGATTCGAAAAACGCATCCGTGTAACTCGGCACAATGCCCGACCAGTGAAACGGCAAGGCGCCGAAGGCCACCAGCGCCACCCAGGAAACCACCGTCATCAGCATCGCCTGCCGGGTCGATAGACCCTTGGGCGCGCCGCGATTGGCGATGAACAGGCCAAAGCCGAACAGGATCGTCACCATGCCGGCGCTGGCGAAGATCATCCAGTCGTTATTGTCGGCCGCCAGGTCCACAAGCGCCGGCAGGAGCATTGCCACGCCCAGCGTTGCCACCAGTGCGCCGGTGACTAGCATCACCGGGCGGAATTCCGAAAGCGCGGTCAATTCAGCGTTCTTGCCATGCCGGGCAGATCGAGCGAGAAGGCCGGAATCTCGACATCGAAGAGCTCTCCCTCGGCCGATTGCATCTGGTAGCTGCCAACCATGACGCCCGATGGCGTATCCAGCGGACAGCCCGATGAATATTCATAAGTGTCGCCCGGGCCGAGCACCGGCTGTTCGCCGACCACCCCGGGGCCACGGACCTCATCCACCAGGCCGTTTTCGTCGGTGATCCGCCAGAAGCGGCTGCGCAATTGCACGATCTGATTGGAATGATTGGCAATCACCACCCGGTAGCCCCACACATAGCGCCCGTCTTCGGGGTCCGATTGGTCCTCGAGATAATACGGCTCCACCGTCACTTCGATGTCACGTGTCAGCGCGCGATACATGTGTTGCTCCTTGCGCCACTAATTCTACAGTGGCGCGCTGGCGTCAAGCGGTCTGGCGCGCTCATACGGCGCACTTGGGGGCCGCTTTCGGCTCTGAATTGGTCCCCCGCCGACGTTGACCTGATTGTGATGGGTAGAGGTTGCGCCAAGGCGTGACGATCACACAGGAGCGCGCTATCAACAGCGGTCCGGGCTTTTCATTGTGATCGGCCACTTTGAAGGACGGCATGTTCGCAAGCGTTCAAATGAGGCTGTTTGAGCGCGGTATCAAACGGCGGAGAGACAATCATGTTGGACGGCGCGGCGCGAAAACTGATCCAGCCGGCACTCGACCGGACCGGCACCTGGCTTGCGGGCCGCGGCGTGCGCGCCGACCACATCACCGTTTTTGCCTGCCTGCTGGGCCTCGCCGCTGCCGCGCTGATCGCCATCGGCTACATGATCCTTGCCCTTGTGTTGATCATCATCAGCCGTATTGGCGACGGTCTCGATGGCTCGGTAGCCCGCGCCTCGCGCAAGACCGATTTCGGCGGTTATCTCGATATCACGCTGGATTTCGTGTTCTACGGTGCCATTCCGCTGGGCTTCGTCATCCATGATCCGGCGGCCAACGGCCTGGCCGGCGCGGCGCTGATCTTTTCGTTCTACGTCAATGGCGCAAGTTTTCTGGCCTATGCGATCGTGGCGGAGAAGCGCGGGCTTTCCACCGAAGCCCGGGGCGTCAAGTCGATCTATTTCACCACCGGTCTCGCCGAGGCCAGCGAGACCTTTTTCGTGTTCGGACTGTTTTGTCTCTGGCCCGCCGGTTTCGCACCGGTGGCCTGGGTGTTTGCGGCGATCTGCCTCTACACGGCCCTTTCCCGCATCATGCAGGCGCGCGCGGTGTTTGCCGATGAGGCCTCACAGGCCTGACAGCGCCTGCTCGAAATCTTCGACCAGATCCTCGACATCCTCGATCCCCACCGACAGCCGCACCACGCCCGGGCCGATGCCCAACTCGTCCCGCGCCTCTTCCGACAGGTTCTTGTGGGTGGTGGTTGCCGGATGGGTGATCAGGCTTTTGGAATCGCCGAGATTGTTGGAGATCTGGATGACTTCCAGCGCATCCTGCATCGCAAATGCTGCCTTCTTGCCGCCCTTCAACTCAAACGCCACCAGCGTCGAGCCGCCCTTCATCTGCCGCGCGCAGACATCGGCCTGCGGATGGTCGGCGCGGCCGGGATAAATCACCCGCGCCACCGCCGGATGATCGGCGAGGACATCGGCCAGGCGACCGGCATTGCTGGTCTGCTGCCGCACCCTGAGTGGTAGGGTTTCCAGTCCCTTGAGCAGGGTCCAGGCATTGAACGGCGACAGCGACGGTCCGGTGTGGCGGAAATAGTCGTGCAGGTTCTCGTCAATCCACTCCTTGTCCGACAGGATCACCCCGCCCAGACAGCGCCCCTGTCCGTCTATGTGCTTGGTTGCTGAATAGGCCACCACATGGGCCCCAAGCTCCAATGGTTTTTGAAGCAGCGGCGTGGCGAAAACATTGTCGACCACCACCTTTGCCCCGATCTGGTTTGCGAGCCGCGCCACGGCGGCGATATCAACCACCTCCAGCGTCGGATTGGTCGGGCTTTCGAGAAAAAACACCTTGGTGTTGGGCCGGATCGCGGCCTCGAAATTGGCCGGATCGCGGCCATCGACCAGCGTTGCCTCGATGCCGTATTTGGGCAGCAGCGTTTCCACCACCCACCGGCAGGAGCCGAACAGCGCCCGCGCCGAAATCACATGATCGCCCGCCTTGAGCTGGCACAACAGCGCCGCCGAGATCGCCGCCATGCCCGACGCCGTGGCGCGTGCGTCTTCCGCGCCCTCCATCAGGCACATGCGCTTTTCGAACATGTCATTGGTCGGGTTGGCGTAGCGCGAATAGATAAAGCCCGGATCCTCGCCCTTGAAACGGGCCTCGGCTGCCGCGGAGCTGTCATAGACAAAGCCCTGGGTCAGATAGATCGCCTCGGAGGTTTCGCCAAATCCGGAACGGGTGGTGCCGCCATGCACGAGCTGGGTTGCGGGGCGGAGCTGTCGGGTGCTTGTCATCGTCTGGGTCCAAAACACAAAAATACCGGCTCGCGAAGTCGCCAGCCGGTTTTGCAACCCGACCTTTTAGCGACTTATTTTACGTGGCTGCAAGCCGGTCGGCCAAATCACCACGGGATAACCCTGTTTTTACCGCCTCGCCGTGCTTGCGTCAATCGCTGCGGCTTGCCATCAAGTTTCAAGTCAACAAGGAGCAAGACCAAGGTGGGTGCCGGTATTCTTTCCGACCGCGCGATTGGCGCATTGTTCGAAGGCGGAAAACTGATCTCCGGCCGGGCGCTTGACGACGACCAGATTCAACCCGCCAGTCTCGATCTTAGGCTTGGCGCCACCGCCTACCGGGTGCGCGCCAGTTTTCTTCCCGGCCCCGCCCACCGGGTCGAGGACAAGCTCTCGCGGTTGAGCATGCACGAGATTGATCTGTCGGCCGGCGCGGTGCTCGAAACCGGCTGTGTCTACATCGTGCCCCTGCTTGAAAGCCTCGACCTGCCTGAGGAAATTTCGGCCTCCGCCAATCCCAAGAGCTCCACCGGCCGTCTCGACATCTTCACCCGGGTGATGACCGATTATGGCCAGGAGTTCGACAAGATAGCGCCGGGTTACACCGGCCCGTTGTGGCTCGAGGTCAGTCCGCGCACCTTCCCGATTGTTGCGCGCACCGGCTCGCGGCTGTCGCAGATCCGGTTCCGACAGGGTCAGGCGCTGCTCAGCGAGGCGGAACTGTCCGCGCTGCACCGGGATGAAACGCTGGTTGCCGCTAAGAGCCCCAATGTGTCAGGCGGCGGCATCGCGCTGTCGATCGATCTGGAAGGCCAGGGCGAGGATGCACTGGTCGGTTATCGCGGCAAACATCACACCGCGGTGATCGATGTCGACAAGCGCGCCGCCCAGGATGTGTTCGATTTCTGGGAGCCGATCCACAATCGCGGCTCGGCCGATCTCATTCTCGATCCCGACGAATTCTACATTCTCGTCAGCCGTGAATCGGTGCATGTGCCGCCGCTTTATGCGGCCGAGATGACGCCGTTTGATCCGCTGGTGGGCGAATTCCGGGTGCATTATGCGGGATTTTTCGACCCTGGCTTCGGCCATTCCGGGGCCGGCGGCGCCGGCAGCCGTGCGGTGCTGGAGGTGCGCAGCCACGAGGTGCCGTTCATTCTCGAGCATGGCCAAATCGTCGGCCGGCTGGTCTATGAACGGATGCTGGAACGACCGCAGGCGCTCTATGGCTCCGGACTGGGTTCGAACTATCAGGCCCAGGGCCTCAAACTGTCCAAGCATTTTCGCGCCTGATCGAAACTATGCGCTCCGGTGGAACGGTTCGGGCCTCAAGGCCTTGAACTCCGTTCACGGTCGGCACGCATATCCGCCAGTTCGCTGCGGATGGCCTTGAGCTCATCAAGCATCTGGCTTTGCTCGCTGGCCATGGCCTCGCGGTCTGCGGTGGCCTCGGCGTCGTGCTCGGCCTGCATCGCCGATACGATGATGCCGATGAACAGATTGAGCACCGTAAACGTGGTCGACAGGATAAACGGCAGGAAGAACGCCCAGGCCATCGGATGGACGTCCATCACCGGCCGTACGATGCCCATCGACCAGCTTTCCAGCGTCATGATCTGAAACAGCGAATAGGCCGAGGCCGGGATCGAACCGAACCATTCAGGGAAGGTCGCGCCATAAAGCTTGGTGGCCATGACCGAAAACACATAAAACACCAGCGTCAGCAGCAGCATGATCGAGCCCATGCCGGGAAGGGCGGCGACCAGGCCGCCCACCACCCGCTTGAGCGACGGCACCATTCCGACGATCCTGAGCACGCGCAGGATGCGCAAGGCGCGCAGCACCGAGAGATTGCCGGTCGCCGGCAACAGCGCCACGCTGACCACCGCAAGATCGAACAACCGCCAGGGATCGCGGAAGAAATCGAGCCGCCAGGCCACCAGGCGGGCGGCGACCTCGATAACAAAGACCGCCAGGATGGTGCGGTCGAGCAGCATCAGCGCCGGGCCGAAGCGCTCCATCACCGCAGGCACGGTTTCCAGTCCCAGCGTGATCGCATTGATGACGATGAGCACGGTTATGACGGTCTCGAATTTCCGTGAGGAAAGAAAGGCTTTCAGTCGGTCCATGAGGCACGCCATGTGATTGGGAAACAGTGCCAGTCATATGAGGTCGGCTCAAGATGCAGTCAAGCCGCAGCTTTAACCGTTGGATGCGCCGCGCGCTTGACAGGCCGGGCGATCCTCGCCATGGATCATCGCGGCATGCGGGTGTAGCTCAATGGCAGAGCAGAAGCTTCCCAAGCTTACGACGAGGGTTCGATTCCCTTCACCCGCTCCACCATCCCGTGAGCCTCCGCTTGAGTGGCTGCTGAAGAGCGCCTCCAGGATGTTGCGCGCCATCTCTCCGGCGGCGGTGTATGCAGCGGATCCGCCGGATGGGGCGTTTTTTCCCACAAATGCGCGTTGCGTATCAACTGCACCAGCGCCCGCCACCCGGCATAGGACATCAACAGCCAGTAGACCGGCACCAGGGTCAACCAGCGGATCTTGACCTTGGCACGCTCATAGGCGCTGAAGCGGCACCAGCCAATCAGTCCGAAGATCAGATAGCTGCCCAAAATGTTGACGATGTCGACCCACAACAGCGCCGCGTGCAGATGCGGCGCAACACTTATATTGCCATTGACGAATGAGAAGAGGGTCAGGGCGATGAACATGAACATCAGCGGATGCGTCAGCGCCGAGACCAGCATGCCGGCAATCATCAACTGAAAGACCACGAATCCGAGCGGGCCAAGCGCGCTGACCGTTCGCGCCGGATGGCGCATCACCACCAGCCAGGTCTGGGCCCAGCCTTTGAGCCAGCGGGTGCGCTGCCGGATCCACACCCCGAGCGTCACCGGCGAGACCTCCAGTGTCGCGCTGCGGATGATGCCGGTCTTGTAGCCCCGCGCATAAAGCCGCAAGCCGAGATCGGCGTCTTCGGTCACATTGTGGGGATCCCATCCTCCGACATCTTCAAGTGCTGCGCGGCGGAAATGATTGGAGGTGCCGCCAAGCGGTATCGGCATGCCGGTGCGGGCCAGAAAGGGGATCAGGATGCGAAACAGCCCGCTATACTCAAGGGAAAACAACCCCGACAGCCAGTTTGCACCCATATTGGCGATCGCCAGCGGCGCTTGCAGACAGGCCAGGCGGTCGTCGCTTGTACGGAATGTGTCCCAGGCTTCGAGCAACTGGCCCGGCGCCGGCTTGTCCTCGGCGTCGTAGACCGCCACCAGCGAGCCGCGCGCGCCTTGTAGAGCGTATTGCAAGGCTTTCGGCTTGGTGCGCGGCCCGAAATCCGGCACCTCGACGATCTCGCATTCCGGACCGATATTTTGCGCGCGCAGGGCATTGATCGTGGCCTCGTCCCCGGCCTCGCAGATGAATTTGATGTCGAGCCGGCTTCGGGGCCATTGCAGCGCCCCGATGCGGGAGACGATCGCCGGCGCCATCTCGGCCTCGTCGCGCAAGGCGATCAGCAAGGTGTAAATCGGCGGTGGCGCGTGATCTTGCTGCTTTCGGGTGGCGGCTTTGTTCTGGGTCGGCGCGGTCATCAACGCCCACAAGCGCAGCAACAGCGCGCCTGAAAAGAACGGTGTCATCAGGACATGCAAGGCAATGATGGTGCTGAAAGGCCAGACCAGGAATCCGGCGAGGATCATGCAGATCAGCATCGCAAGCACAAAACCCTGACTTCCGGTGAGCACCTGGCGGGCGCTGGCGTTGCGGTGCCGCTGGTCAAGCTGGAACGTGGTGCGGCGCACCCGTTGCTGCGCGCCGGCCTGCCATACCGCCTTTCGCATGGTCGCAGGCGCGGCCACCGCGAGACCGTGGCGCAAGTTCGGCTTTGCATCGAGCCGGGTTTTCTCCGCCGCAAGCCGCCGTGCTTCGGGCACGATCACGGTGACCAGCCTGCCGTCGCGTGACAGACGCAACGGCCCGTCGCGATGCAAAAGCACATCCATCGAAGGCAGCCGTATGACTTCCCCGGTTTGGATTTCATCGATGTAATCCAAACCCAATTCACCGGCCATCCAGCGGTAGTAGAGGTGGGAATCAATCAGCCGCGCAGCAATCAGCTCATTTTCAAGTGTGGTTCCGTTGGTCGCTGCCGCCTGGGCCGCGGCCTGAACATGCGGTTTGCCGATGCCGGAGAGAACGAAAAACGATCGCTCTGCTGCCGTTTCCGGATCTTCCGGCGGCGGTGCAAACGCTGTCTTGATGAGCCGCAGCCGCGAATCCGAACCGCCGGGCCTGGGAGTATCGGGTGTTTTGCTTGGGGCCATGACTCTGCTACACACATGACGAATTCGGCAAGGCGATAAATCTATGGTAGTGAATGCCCGCTTGATTGCACCCCTAAAATTTGGTGGTATTTCGCGCTTTGCGTGTATTTTGATTGTATTTTTTCAGGCTTTGACGTCCGCGCCTGCCGCGGAGGTTGTAGCCGCACCCAACTATGTGGACCCAAGGGAGCGCATCCCGGCACCGGATCTCAGATCGGTGCCGCGCATCCGTTTTATCGCCACGGTGGATTTTCCGCCTTTCAGTTTTTTGGACCAGACCAATCGCCTCGCGGGCTTTCATGTCGATCTGGCCCGCGCCATTTGCGCCGAGCTTGATGTGCTTGCCAAATGCCAGATTCAGGCGCTGCCCTGGCCGGAACTGGAGGGTGCACTGAAAACCGGCCAGGCCGAGGCGCTGATTTCCGGGCTGGCGGTGAACGCGGAAAGCAGGGCCGAACATCGTTTCACGCGCTCCTATCTCACCCTGCCTGCACGCTTTGCCGTCCGCACCGCCGACCGGCCGGACAAGGACCGCCCCGAGGATGCTCAGTGGCAGACGGGCGACGCGGCAGCGCTGGCCGGCAAACGGGTTGGCGTGATCGATGGCGCCGCCCATGAGGCCATGCTCCGGCAATGGTTTCCGGATCTGAGGCCGGTGACCTTCTCGCGCCAGCAATGGATGTTCGATGCGCTCAAATCCGGGACCGTCGACGCGGTGTTCGCTGACGGGCTGCAGCTTTCCTTCTGGATATCGAGCCAGGCCGCTGAAGAGTGTTGCGGTTTTTACGGCGGCGCTTATTTCTCACGCGATTATCTGGGCGAAGGCCTGGCGATTGCCGTCAATCCGCGCAATGCGCGTCTGGCCGAGGCATTCGACCATGCGCTTGCCGCGCTCAACCGCAATGGGGGCTTTGCCGAATTGTATCTGCGCTGGTTTCCCAACGGTCTTTACTAAAGCATTTCAGCTTCAGTCGGAATCGGCTGAAGCTCAATGCATGCTTTGGGTCAACGACATGTTTCGTTGTCCGGTTTCTCACGAAACGTGAAACGCTCTAATCGGCCTGGTCCACGGGCCGTCTGGCAGGCGCTGAGCGGAACGGAAGCGCCAAGGCCCAGCCCAGCCGCGCCGGCCGGTCATCGCGCCATTCTCTGAGTCCGATTTCGATGCCGGTGTCGCCGCGCCGCGGCGTTTGCGTGTAGGTCGAAAACATCCGGTCCCAGATCGCCAGATTGAAGCCGTAATTGGAATCGGTTTCGCGCGGATCAGTGGAATGGTGGATGCGGTGCATGTCGGGTGTGACAATCAGCAGTCGCAACACCCGGTCGACCGGTTTTGGCAACCGGATATTGGCGTGATTGAACATCGCCGCGCCATTGAGCACGATTTCGAAAACCAGCACGGCCGCCGGCGGGGCGCCGATGGCGATAATCACCGCCGCCTTCCACAGCATCGACAACACGATTTCCAGCGGATGGAACCTCAGCGCCGTGGTCAGGTCGAAGCCGGTGTCAGCGTGATGCATGCGATGGATGCGCCACAGCCACGTCCATTTGTGGCTGACCACATGTTCCAGCCAGACGGCGAAATCAAGAATGACAAAGGCGAGAATGGCGGCCATCCAGACCGGAACACCCAACAGCGGGAACAGGCCCAGCCCCTCCGATTGCGCCCACAGCGCGGTGCCGACCGCAGCCAGCGGAAACACGATCCTGAGCGCCACCGACGATAGCACCACCATGGCAAGATTGGTCACCCAGCGACGCGACTTCAAAGCCCCGCGCATTTCGTCGCGTTCCAGCCGTGGCGCCAGCAGTTCCACCGCCGCAAGGATGACGAAAATCGTCGAAAATGCCAGCAGCCGCACCACCGGTTCCGACAGACCCAGAAAACTCATCATCGCCTCCGTTCACGATCGCCGCGACGCCGCGCGGGCGTCAGGGGGGCAGGGCATGACGCCGCCCGGCCCATTGCATGCCATATCCTGCATGTGTTGGCGAAACACGTTGCAGTGAGCAACCCTGGAGCATTGAAACCTCGCGGAAACCGCATTTTCGGAAAGGGGAGCCTGTCCGCCTTCAGGCGCGCGGATCTGACGGTGCTGCGCCCGCCGCTTAAGCGTTGCGGAACCGGGCAATGGCGCCGCGTTCGATCGCCGCGCAGGTCAGCTTGTCGAGATTGAGGCGGTCACGCAGCATCTGCAGCAGCCGGATTTCCTCCTGCTGGATGTTGTAATCCGCCGAAGCGATTTCCACTGCAAGCGCATAGGCGGTGTCATACAGCCGCGGCGGCACCGCGTCGCGCACCACTTCGAGCATGATGTCGAGCCCCTCGGGCCCCTTGAGAAGTTCCGCCGCCGACCGCGTCACGTCAATCAGCCGCTCTTCGTCGAACCCGTCGAACACAGGCAGGAACGTCACCAGACGGCCGATCCGCGCCAGTTCGGCGTCGTTCATGGCCTTGTCGACGGCAGACATCGTCACCATCAGATAGATCAGGGCGTCATGGGCGGTCACACGGGAGGTCATGGGCACGATTCCTTCGATTTCGCGCGACCATAGAAAGTTCCGTTGCAGCGCACAAGCCAACATGGCGTAACCCGGCCAATCCGCCGCAGCAGCCTGTGTGTCTGGTGCCCGACCGCAGCCGGATCGCGCTATTGGCTGGCCCAGATGATGCGGGCGATCCAGTCGATCTCGGAAAGGTCGAAGGCGCGATTCGGGTGGTCGGGATTGAGCGAGATCAGCTCGACCGAGCGCGGGCTTTGGCGGTTGAGCACCTTGGCCATTACCTCGCCTTCGCGGGAGCGCACCACCACCCGGTCGCCGCGGCGGATCTGCGCGCCCGGTTCGACAATCAGAATGTCGCCGTCGCGGTAGAGCGGCATCATGCTGTCGCCCTGCACCTCAAGCGCATAGACGCCCGGCCGCTCGGCGGGCTGGGCGGGAAAATCCACCACGTCCCAACCCTGTCCGGCGGGAAATCCGCCATCATCGAAGAACCCGCCCGAGCCCGCCTGGGCGAAACCCAGCAACGGGATCGAGCCGGCCTGGGGTGGGAAGGCGCCCTCCGGTATCGTGCTGTCACTGTCCGGTCGGCCGCCGACCAGCGCCATGAAATCATCCAGCGACGCGCCGGTTGCGCTGAGCACCTTGGCCAGCGATTCGGTCGAAGGCCAGCGATCGCGCCCGTCGGCGCCATGGCGCTTGGATTTGTTGAAGGCCGTGGGATCCAGGCCCGCGCGCCGGGCAAGCCCCGAGGCGGTGAGCCCGTGGCGTTCGGCAAGCGCGTCGAGCGCGGACCAGATGCGTTCATGCGAGAGCATGGTTGTCTTCCCGCCGTTTCGAAATCACAGCGCCACGTGCGGGCCTAACCGCCAACGACGCCGAAGCGTTTGAATTCATGCAGAGCCGGTAACCGGCCCCGATGCGACCCGCCCACCTGCGAAGGACCCGCGACCGGCTTGTCCCGGCACGCCCGGATTCGATGCGCAACTAGCGCGGAAGACGCGCCAACCGGGACGAGGGCGCGCTCTTTGTACATGAGGAAAGGCAGTCGAGTAAAGCTTAATAGGAAAAATATCCTCTCCGTGTCCCTACGCCGATTGCCGTTTTGCGGTTGCCTTGCCCAGGGTCGTGTGCGGCGGCTAACCCGGGCGGAACGGCTGCCGGCCGCTGACCATTGCCTGTTCTAAAAGTTCGATCCGGTCCTGCCCCCAGAATGGCTCGCCATCGAGCACATAGGTGGGCACGCCCACCGCATCGGCGGCAATCGCTTCCCGGGTGTTTTGCTCGCGGATGGCGGCAATCTCCTCGGTCTTGGCTTCCGCCAGCGGCGGGGCCGGATCGAGCCCGACCTGGGAAAGGTAAGATGCCAGCACCGCCTCGTCGGCGATATCGTCATCATTGGCCCAGACCCCGGCCAGCACCTTGCCAACGAAATAGCGCGGATCCTGCCCGTTGCGCACCAGCGAGATCACCACCTTGTCAGCCGTGGCGGGATCCACCGGCCAATGCTGTGGCGCAGTCTTGATCGGCAGTCCGCGCCAGGCGGCAAGCCGCTGCAATTCGATCAGCCGCAACCGCTGACGCACTGGTGGGCGCTTCCCCGGCGGCACTGCACCGGAGATGTCCCAAAGCGCGAACAGATTGACCGGCTTATAGTTGAGTTTGGCCTTGTGGCGTTCGGCCATCTCGCAGATCGCGGTGTGGCCCAGATAGGTAAATGGCGATGCACAATAGAAGTAGTAGTCGATCTCACGCATCCGGTCGGCCTCCCTGTTTGCATCCACAGTGCAGAAGCCGGGCGCGTCGGGCAAGGCATTTTGCGCGCCCGACCCTCGCCGAGCAGACGCGCGCACAACAAAAAACGGGGCCGAAGCCCCGCTTTGCGATTCATATCAGCTCAAAGGCTCAGGCTGCAGCCTGCTGATCCTTGTACGGGTTGAAGCGCCCGTAGAAGGTTTCGCCCTTCTCGGCCATCTCGACGAGCAGCTTCGGAGACCGGAACTGCTTGCCATATTTGCGCGCCAGCACCTTGCACATGTCGACAAACGCCTGCGCGCCCATGCTGTCGATGTAGCTCAGGGCACCGCCGGTATAGGGCGCAAAGCCGAAGCCCAGAATGGTGCCGAGATCGGCCTCGCGCGGATCGGTGACGATGCCTTCCTCGACGGTGCGCACCGCCTCCAGCGCGATCACCGCAAGGAAGCGGTTCTGCAACTCATCGACACTGACCTTGGCGGCATCAAGCTGCGGATAGAGCGTCTTGAGTTCCGGCCAGAGGTGCTTCTTGGCGGGCTTCGCCGGATAATCGTAAAAGCCCTTGCCGTTCTTGCGGCCCAGCCGGCCTTCCTTCTCGACCAGTCGTTCGACCAGCGCCAGATGACGCGGATCGACCGCCTTCTCACCCAGATCAGCGATCGCTGCACGCAGGATTTTCAGCGACAGGTCGATCGCCACCTCATCATTGAGCGCCAGCGGTCCGACCGGCATGCCGGCCATCCGGGCGGCGTTCTCGATCATCGCCGGCGGCACGCCCTCGGCGAGCATGTTGTAGCTCTCGTTCATGTAGCGCAGAACGCAGCGGTTGACGAAGAAGCCGCGAGTGTCGTTGACCACGATCGGTGTCTTCTTGATCGCGGCGACATAATCCATCGCCACCGCAAGCGCCTTGTCTGATGTCTTGCGGCCGAGGATGATCTCCACCAGCATCATCTTGTCGACGGGCGAGAAGAAGTGAATGCCAATGAAGTTTTTCGGCCGCTTCGAGTTCTTGGCAAGACCGGTAATCGGCAGCGTTGAAGTGTTGGAGGCAAACACCGTCGTCGGACGGATTTGCGCCTCGATCGACTCGGTCACCGCCTTCTTGACGTCGCGGTCCTCGAACACTGCCTCGATCACCAGATCGGCGTCGGCCAGATCGGCGTGATCGGCCGAGGTCGAGATCAGCGACAGCAGCTTGTCGCCGGCTTCCTTGGTGGTCTTGCCCCTCTGGATGCCCTTCTTGACCAGATCCTCGGAATAGGACTTGCCCTTCTGGGCGGCGTCCAGATCGCGGTCGATCAGCACCACCGGGATGCCCGCCTTGGCAGTGACATAGGCAATGCCCGCGCCCATGAAGCCCGCACCGACAACACCGATCTTGCGGAACTTGGTGGGTTTGACGCCATCGGGACGGCGTGCGCCCTTGTTGATTTCCTGCATCGAGACGAACAGCGAGCGGATCATCGACTGCGCTTCCGGCGTCTGCAGGATATGGGTGAAGTAACGCTGTTCGATGGTCAGCGCCGTATCCATGGGCACCTGAAGGCCCTCGAACACGGATTTCAGGATCGCGGCCGCGGCCGGATAGTTGTTCTGGGTCTCGCGGCGCAGGATCGCCGAGGCTGCAGGCCAGAGCTGCGCGCCCTGTGGCGACCAGACCTTGCCGCCGGGCAGTTTGAAGCCCTTGACGTCCCAGGGCGCCACCGGTGACAGACCGTTCTTGATCATCGCCTTGGCGGCGGAAACCAGCTTTTTGGGTTCGACAACCTCGTGCACCAGACCCATGGCCTTGGCGCGGGCCGGTGCCAGGGACTGTCCGGTGGTCATCATCTGCAGCGCGTCCTGCGCATTGGTCAGGCGCGGCACCCGCTGGGTGCCGCCGGCGCCCGGGAAGATGCCGACCTTGACTTCAGGCAGGGCCATCTTGACCGATGGCGAGTCCGCGGCGACGCGGCCGTGGCAGGCCAGCGACAGTTCGAACGCGCCGCCCATGCACACGCCGTTGATTGCCGAGACCCAGGGCTTGCCGCAGGTCTCGATCTTGCGGAACAGCCAGCTCATCCGGCCGACCTGGTCGAACAGCATCTTGGTCGCGCCTTCGGGATTGCTGCGCTTTTCCTCTTCCATGCGCTTGAAGATGCCGGTCATGGTGGTCAGGTCGGCGCCGCCGGAAAACGACGATTTGCCGGATGTGAAGACCACGCCCTTGACCGCGTCATCGGCCACGAAGCGATCGACCAGCCCGTCGAGCTGCTCCATGACCTCAGTGGTGAACACATTCATCGAACGCCCGGCCATGTCCCAGGTCACAAGCGCTATGCCGTCATTGTCGACGTCTACAGTGAAAATCTCATTGCTCATTGTGGTTCTCCGGATATCAGACGCGTTCGATGATCGTCGCGGTGCCCATGCCCGCGCCGATGCACAGCGTGACAAGGGCAGTGTTGAGGTCGCGCCGCTCGAGCTCGTCGAGCACGGTCCCCAGGATCATCGCTCCGGTGGCGCCCAGCGGATGGCCCATGGCAATGGCGCCGCCATTGACGTTGATCTTGTCGGACGGAATGTCGAAGGCCTGCTGGAAACGCAGCACCACCGAGGCGAACGCCTCGTTGAGCTCGAACAGGTCAATGTCGGACACCTTCATCCGGGCGCGCTTGAGCAGCTTTTCCGTCACATCCACCGGTCCGGTCAGCATCAGCGCCGGGTCGGAGCCGATATTGGCGAAGGCGCGGATTTTGGCGCGCGGCTCGAGACCCATGGTCTTGCCGCCGCGCTTGGAGCCCAGAAGCACCAGGCCCGCACCGTCGACGATGCCCGACGAGTTGCCGGCGTGGTGAACGTGGTTGACGCTTTCGATCTCCGGGTGAGCCTGGATCGCCACGGCGCCGAAACCGCCCATTTCCGCCATCATGCCGAACGAGGCGTTGAGGCTGGCGAGCGCCTGCATGTCGGTGCCCGGACGCATGTGCTCGTCGCGATCAAGGATCGTCAGACCGTTGATGTCCTTGATCGGCACCACCGACTTGTCGAAATAACCGTTCTCCCAGGCATGCTGGGCGCGCTTCTGGCTTTCCACCGCATAGGCGTCGACATCGTCGCGCGAGAAACCGTATTTGGTGGCGATCAGATCGGCCGAGATTCCCTGTGGCATGAAATAGGCCGGCAGATTGACCGACGGATCCATGAACCAGGCGCCGCCTTGCGCGCCGATGCCGATCCGCGACATCGATTCCACACCGCCGGCGATCACCACGTCATCGGCGCCCTGGGCGACCTTGGCCGCACCGAAATTGATGGCATCGAGGCCGGAGGCGCAAAAGCGGTTGATCTGGATGCCCGGCGCTTCAGTGGCGTAACCGGCTTCGAAGGTCGCCGCGCGGGCGATGTCGCCGCCGGCTTCTCCGATGGCGTCGACGCAACCCATGACGATATCGTCGACCTTGCTGGTGTCGAGTTCGTTGCGGTCACGCAGGGCTTCAAGCATATGCGAAGCCAGCCTGACCGAGGGCACCTCGTGCAGGCTCCCGTCCTTCTTGCCGCGGCCGCGCGGGGTGCGGACATGATCATAGACAAATACATCAGCCATCTGTGTCTCCAAGGGTTTGTATTTGGTTCGTGTTCGGTTCGTTCGTCGTTCAGGCAGTAGCCGTCTCGGGGTCCAGGCCGCTTGGCATCAGCTCGTCAGCCCGTTTGTAGCCGGGCATGGCAGCGATGCGGCCCAGCCAGGCCTGAATATTTGGGTACTGACTGGCATCCATGCCGATCTGGTCGGGCCAGAACAGGTAGCCGCACAATGACAGATCGGCGATTGTCGGCCGGTCGCAAGCAACAAAGCTGCGGTCCGCCAGATGCCCCTCCAGCACTGTCCAGGCATTGACTGCCCGGGCATGGAAGAATTTGGCTACCGGGTCGTCGGTTTTTTTCTGAAACAGGCTCATGAACCGGTAGGTGGCGGTGTAGCTGGTGAGCTTGTGATTGTCCCAGAACATCCAGCGCAGGATTTCCAGCCGCTCTGTCTCGTTGTCCGCACCAAAATGCCCGAGTTCGCCCGCAAGGTAGTCAAGGATCGCGCCCGACTGGCTCATCACCACATCGCCATCCGGGCGATGGTGGGTCAGAACCGGCACTTCGCCCATGGCGTTGCGGTCGCGGAATTCGGGAGAGCGGGTCTCTCCGGTGAAAAATGCCACCCGCCGCGGCGTCCAGTCCGCGCCGCACAGTTCCAGCATCAGTGCTGCCTTGTAGGCATTGCCGCTTTCCAAAAAACAGTCGAGCGTGAACTGGGCCATGGCTCTAGAGGCTCCTTGCGATCAGCAGCTTCATGATTTCATTGGTGCCGCCGTAAATCCGCTGCACCCTTGCATCGCGGAACATCCGCGCAATCGGATACTCGTTCATGTAGCCATAGCCGCCATGCAGCTGCAGGCATTCATCGGCGACCTTGCACTGCAGGTCGCTGGTCAGATATTTGGCCATCGAGGCGGTGGTCGACGAGAGCGCGCCCTTGAGGTGTTCGCCAATACAATGATTGACAAAAACCCGGGCCATAACCGCCTCAGATTTGAGCTCGGCGAGCTTGAACTGTGTGTTCTGAAAATCAATGATCGCCTTGCCGAAGGCGCGGCGCTCCTTGACGTAGTCGATGGTCACCGCCAGCGCCCGCTCGATCATCGAAATCGCCTGATTGGCGATCAGCAAACGCTCTTGCGGAAGCTCGGTCATCAGTTGCGCAAACCCTTGCCCTTCCTCGGTTCCGAGCATGTTGGCGGTGGGTATGCGCACATCATCGAAGAACAGCTCCGAAGTGTCATTGGCTTTCAGCCCGACCTTGTCGAGATTGCGGCCGCGCCGGAATCCCTCCACTTCATCGGTCTCCACCACCATGAGCGACACGCCCTTGGCGCCCTGCGAGGGATCGGTCTTGGTCACCACAATGACCAGATTGGCATGCTGTCCGTTGGTTATGAAGGTTTTCGAGCCGTTGATGACATAGTGATTGCCATCTTTCTTGGCGGTCGTCTTGGTGCCCTGAAGGTCGGAACCCGCACCCGGTTCGGTCATCGCAATGGCACCGATCAACTCGCCGCTCGCCATTTTCGGCAGCCATTTCTGCTTCTGCTCCTCGGAGCCGAAATGCAGTATATACGGCGCCACGATGGCGTTGTGCAGGCCGATGCCGAATCCGTCCGTGCCGGTACGGCCGAGCGCTTCGGCAATCACCGCCTCGTGGGCATAGGTGCCGCCCGACCCGCCATATTCCTCGGGCATCGAGGCGCACAGCAGACCTGCGGCTCCCGCAGATTCCCAGGCGCTGCGATCCACCATCTCCTGGGCTTCGTAACGGTCGTAATGCGGTGCGATCTCGGCTTCGAGCCAGCGAAACGCCATGTCCTCAAGCATGGCGACATCGTCCTCCATCCAGTCCGGACGTGGAACACCAAGCACTTCCGATGGCATGGTTGCCATGTCTTCCTCCCGAAAGTCAGGCCGGGCGGCCGCGGCCGCCCTGACAGTTGTATAGGGCCGTCTTAGTCCGGCCCTTTCGCGATCCGGGGCCGGTTAAAACCCTTCGGCGGCCAGTTCCATCATGGTGTCCGCGCCGGTTTCAATACGGTCCTTGCGCAGCGCCGTTTCCGGCATGATGCGCTCCATGTAGAATTTGCCGACCAGCAGCTTGGTGGAAAGGAACTCGTCCTTGCCGTTGGCGCCGGCGGCGCGTTGCTCGGCCGCCGTCTTGGCCATCAGGCCCCACATGTAGCCAAGCGCCACAAGGCCGAACAGATGCATGTAATCTGTCGACGCGGCGCCGGCATTGTCCGGCTTGGCCATGGCGTTGTTCATCAGCCACATGGTCGAGGCCTGCAGGTCGTTGAGACCCTTCTTCAGGCCCTTGGTGTAAAGCGCCAGATCCTCGTTGCCGCGGTTTTCCTCGCAGAAATCGCCGACTTCCTTGAAGAATGCCATCACGGCGCGGCCGCCATTCAGGCCGAGCTTGCGGCCCACCAGGTCGAGCGCCTGAATGCCGTTGGCGCCTTCATAGATCATGGCGATGCGGGCATCGCGCACATACTGGCTCATGCCCCATTCTTCGATATAGCCGTGGCCGCCATACATCTGCTGCGCCATCACCGCATGCTCGAAGCCCTTGTCAGTCAGCACGCCCTTGACCACCGGAGTGACCAGGCTCAGCAGGTCATCGGCTTCCTGAATGTCGGACTCGACTTCGGATTTGTGCGCCACGTCGGATTTAAGCGCGGTCCACAGCATGAAAGCGCGGCCGGCCTCATTGAAGGCGCGGATGGTCATCAGCGTGCGCCGAACGTCCGGATGCACGATGATCGGATCGGCCTTCTTCTCGGGCGCTTTGGGCCCCGAAAGCGACCGGCCCTGCAGCCGCTCGCGGGCATAATCGACAGCATTCTGATAGGCGATCTCGCCGATTGCCTGGCCTTGAAGACCGACGCCGAGGCGAGCCTCGTTCATCATCACGAACATCGCCTTGAGGCCGGCATTTTCCGCGCCGATGAGATAGCCGGTGGCCTCGTCGTAATTCATCACGCAGGTGGAGTTGCCGTGAATGCCCATCTTCTCTTCGAGCGAGCCGCAGGACACCGTGTTGCGGTCGCCGAGCGAGCCGTCATCGCCGACCATGAACTTGGGAACGATGAACAGCGAGATGCCCTTCACACCTTCCGGCGCGCCTTCAATGCGGGCGAGCACCAGATGGATGATATTGTCCGACATGTCGTGTTCGCCGGCCGAAATGAAGATCTTCTGGCCGGAAATCTTGTAGCTGCCATCGCCTTGCGGCACCGCCTTGGTGCGCAGCAGGCCCAGATCGGTGCCGCAATGCGGCTCGGTCAGGTTCATGGTGCCGGTCCAGATGCCCTCGACCATCTTGGGCAGATATTTGGTCTTCTGCTCGTCGGTGCCGTGTTCGACAATCGCCGCGATCGCGCCCTGGGTCAGGCCCGGATACATCATCAGCGACATGTTGGCCGAGATCATGTATTCGGCCACCGCGGTATGCAGTGTATAGGGCAGGCCCTGGCCGCCATACTCGGCCGGCGCCGCCAGTCCAAGCCAGCCGCTGTCGCAATATTGCTTGTATGCGTCCCTGAAGCCCTTCGGTGTCGTCACCGAGCCGTCGTCGTTGCGGGTGCAGCCTTCCTGGTCACCGGACTGATTGAGCGGGAACAGCACTTCCTCAGACAGCTTTGCGCCTTCCTGAAGAATGGCTTCCACCACATCCGGGCTCGCATCGGCGAAACCGGGAAGGTTCATGTAGCGCTCATAGCCGAGCACATCGTTGAGAATGAAAAGCGTGTCGTCGACCGGCGCCTTGAAGACTGGCATGGATCCTCATCCCTTGTTGGTTCATCGCCGTCCGCGGAATAGCCCGGCGATCCTGATCGCACTCCATATCCAATTTTGACGTTTGCGTAAACGTAAAAAATCGTCGTTGAGGCTGCAATCGCACTCTTGTGATCAGTAAATAGGGCAAAAAGCCCCGATTTCAGTATGCGAACAGCAAAAAAATCAAAAATTTTTGCGAGATGATTTCCGATCCTGCAGATTCAAACAGGGAAAAGTGGCGGTTCATCCGGAGTGGTGTCATCTATCCGGTGCAGGTGCATAGGCAGCAAACATCTCTGCCTCGGTCATGGTCTCGGTTTCATCCGCCAATGTGTAGTAGGAAGGCTTGCGGTCGGTGAATACCTGGAGCGACAGCTTCAAGCCGTCCTGCTCATCAAGAAGCCCGGCGGAAATCTGGAATTCGTCGCTACCGATGATCTGATAGAACAGGTTCGAGCCGCATTTGCCGCAAAACCCGCGTTCCGCCCATTCGGATGACCGTATCCTGGTGATGTGCTGCTCGCCCTCAAAGCTCACCTCCTGGCATGATACCTCGAAACAGGGCCCGGACGACCAGCGACGGCACATATCGCAGTGACAAACTGCCACTTTGGGGTCACGCGCAGTGCCGGTAATCACGACGGCGCCGCACATGCATCTTCCGGTCAATCTGGTTTTGTCACTCATGGTCTGGCTGCTCCACAGGTTGGTAAAGTGGTAATACCCATCATTCTGCCACACCTGAGCAAGGCCCGCCTTGATCAGGATCGCACAAACCACGCGAAATGCCGGAAACGAATTGACAGCGCCTTCCGTCGGAGACCCCAGCGACGCCGAAGGCCCGGAAAAAGTGCTTCTGTTGGTGTTGAAATGCAGCGATTTGAACGCGACGGGCTGGATCAGTCGGATTCCGCCAGCATGTCGCGCACCACCGAGATTGTGCGCTCAAGTTCCTCGATCGCGGTGTTGATGCTGGTGCGTTGTTCTTCCAGAACCCGCATCTGCGCCTCGCCCTTGGTCAGCGCCACCTTGAGCTGGGTGACGTTCTTGCCGCGCGGATCGTAAAGATCGATCATCCGCTTGACTTCGGTGAGCGAGAAGCCGACCCGCTTGCCCAAAAGGATCAGTTTGAGCCGCGCCCGGTCGCGTTTGGTGAACAGCCGCGTGACCCCGACCCGTGTCGGCTTGAGCAGGCCCTTGTCCTCGTAGAACCGGAGGGTGCGTAAGGTGACGCCGAACTCCTCCGCCAAATCGCCAATCTTGTAGACCGCTTCATCCTGGTCCGCGCTGGTGTCCGTCATATCGTTCATGGTTGGCCGGGGCTGTCGTCTGCTGTTTGGTCGGATGTGTGGGTGGCGGTGTGACACTAAACCTTTCGGATCGTCAAGTCGCGCCGCTTCACCGGTTTTGATGCAAGAAAAGTAACCTTGGTTAACGGGTTGTTTACCACGTTTCGCGGAATGTGCGCCCTAGAAGAGCAAGCCCGGATTCCCTGTTTCGCGTTTCCGCCGGTCTAAGCCAGGCTTTATCCGGCCATGGCCCTCACGTCCGCTGGCTGGGAACGGCAAACGGGTTTGCAGCACACGGGGCGCGGGGCGCGGGGCTCCGGACAACAACGCGAAGCGGAAACGAAAATGAACGGATCGCGATCTTATTCAGGCCACCACGGAACGGGCGAGAGCTCTCTGGATGCGCTGAACCGGACGATTGAAGGGCTCGAGGCGCGCATTGAGGGCATGCTTGGCCGTGGCGGGCAGGGGGCAGGACAGGCGGCCGGATACGGCGCCGGCGCCTCACCGCATCAGCCTGCAGCCAGCGGACCCGGAGCTGACCTGCTTGAAGGCATTCGCGCCCGCAAGCGCGCCCTGGCCAACGCATCGCGGCCTGAAGCCGCGCAGCCGGCCGCGGGCCGGTCGCAATATTATTCCGCCCAGCCATCGGCTCCGCGCCCGGCCCAGCCGTCAGCTGCCGCCCATACCGCGCCATCGCGCCAGCCCCGCGCCTCCGAACTCAGCGAAACGCTGGTGCGCGAGATGGCGGCGCTGCGCAACGAGATGAGCGAATTGCGCAGCGAGGCGCGCCAGCAGGCGCTTCCCGACGATCTGCGCAGCGATCTGGCGGGCATCTCTGCCGCTATCGACGCGCTTGGCACACAGGATCCAGGCACCGATTCGCTTCGGCTGGAACTTGATTCCATGCGCGCGATGATCGACCGGATGGCGCGCGAAGACAGTGTCCGTTCGCTCGAATCGCGCTGGCAGGCTATGGAGGAGCAGGTCTCCGGCCTCGATGTCGGCGGCCTTCGCGAAGAACTGATCAATCTCGCCTACCGGGTCGATGACATTCGCGCAGCACTCTCGACCCGGCCCCAGACTTGCCAGTCCCAGGCCATCGAGACCAAGATCGCTGAGTTGTCCGGCAGCATCGAAGCCATGTCGCGCCAGCTCGGCGACGCCGATTCCCAGACCCCGCGTCAACTCGAGCAGATCGGTGACCGTCTCGACGAGATCTCCCGGGCCATTGCCGCCATTCCCGCGCCCGCAGCGCCTGCGGCGTTTGAACTCGATCTTGCGCCCTTCGAACGGCTGGAAGCCCGGCTTGCCTCGGTGTCGCAGAAGATCGATGAGATGGAACCGGCTGGCGGAACCTCCGAAATCGGCGGTCGCATCGAACATCTCGCCGCCCGTGTCGCCCAACTGGCCGATGAGGAAGCGGTTGCCCGGATTGATGCCCGCATCGAACGTCTTCAGACCCTGGTCGAGGAAGGCGGACGCCATGCCGGCATGCCGGAACTCTCAGGCCATCTGGCCGACATCTCCGGCAAGATCGAGGCCCTCGACGCCCGCGGCATCGACTCCTCGCTGCTCTCCCGGCTGGACGATCTCGCAACCCAGATCGACAAGCTTTCCGCCGTTCAGCCGCAGGAATCGGTTGTTCCCGAGGCGGTCATCGGCCGGCTCGAGGCTTTGATCGGTCGCGCAGAGCAGACCGCATCGCTCAACGTCGACCCGCTGCCCGGCCTGGAAACGCTTGACGCCCGCCTGACCGATATCGCTTCCAAGCTGCAACAGGCCGAGGTTTCGGCCGCCGGCTACGCCATGCAGCCCAGTGCTGGACTGGAAAACGTCGAGGCCCAGCTTGCCGAAATCTCCGCACGGCTGGATCGCCCGTCTGATACGGCGCCCCAGGCGATCCCGGGCATTGAAAACCTCGAGGCGCGGCTTGCCGATATCGCCGACAGGCTGGATACGTCAAGCGTTGCTGCCGGTCCCGGTGAGGACACATTGCGCGGCCTTGAGGACCAGATCGCCAATCTGTCGCAACTCATCAGCTCCGCGCCGCAGACCCAGGCGTCGGATGTTTTCGACGAACGCTTCGCCTCCATCGAAGAGCACCTCGCCACCAGCGATGAATTCATTGTCGAAGCCGCACGGCAGGCAGCCGAGGCCGCTCTGAGCGCCTATTCCGGTCAAGCCGGCGCACAGCAATCGCCGCAATCGATCGCCAATATCGAAGTGATCACCGCGCTGGCCGACGATCTCAAGGCCTTGGAAACCCTGAGCCGCAAAACCGACGACCGCACCATGCGCGCTTTCGAAGCCGTGCAGGACACATTGTTGAAAATTGCCGGACGGCTCGAAAAACTCGACGCCATGCCAGCCACCGCCGGTCTGGCGGATATGCGCGAAGCAGTCGCCGATGCGCGCAGCAGCATCGAGGCGGCCATGCCGCAAGCCTCTGTCGACCCGCTCGACGCGGCGATGCAGCACGATGGCGCAATGGACCCGGGATCAGAACCTGGAACCGGTCCTGGCTTTGGCCCCGGTTTCGGCCAAGGTGGATTTGACGCTCGCCCCGCCCATTCGCCCTCCGAAGCCGCCGCGCTGGCCGCGGCTTACGCTGAGCGCGAAGCGGCGGAGCAGGTAGACCAAACCGATGCGCCGGCCGAAAGCGCTAGCGAGAAATCCTTCCTTTCGGGCCTGGCGGCGCGCATCCGCCCCGGCAAGGAACCGCAGCAGAAGCCGGCTGCGGAGCCGCAATTCACCAATTCCGACGCGCCGCCGCTCGATCCCTCGATGGAGCTTGATCCCTCCACCGCCAACATGCCGCTTGAACCCGGCTCCGGCGCGCCTGACATCAACCGCATTCTGCAAAAAGTCCGCGAAGCCCAGGCAGCCGAACGTCAGCGCGGCGGATCGGGCGAGGACGGCTCGGACAAGGCCGAATTCCTGGCCTCGGCGCGTCGCGCCGCGATGGCCGCTGCCGCCGAAGTCGAAACCATCGGCAAGAAGGGCAAGGGCGCATCAAGCGGCGGTCTGCTGGCGGTGCTCAAGTCTCGTCGCCGTCCGATCCTGCTCGCCGCCGGCGCGGTGCTGCTCGCGGTGATGTCGTTCCCGCTGGTATCCGGCCTGTTTTCAGGTGGAGACAGTGATGTGGTCGCGGTCGATCCAGTGCTCGACCAGCCGGCGATCATTGAGCCCGCGGCGCCGGTCGTCGAACCGCTCGACGCGCCAATTCCTCAAACCGCGCTGAGCGTTGGTCAGGGCGATGAAGCTATCGCCGATGCCCGGCTGCCGGAAGTCCGGGTGATCGAACCCGGCAGCAACCCCGCAGCCGACACCATGGCTCAACCGGCGAACGCGCCGGAAACCGCTTCCGGCTTGCCGCCCGCCACTTCGCTCGAAGAGACCGCGGCGATCGCCCCGGCGCAATCACCGGCCGCGCCTGCGCAAGCGCCCGCTGAGGCCGCAAGCACCGAACCTGCCGCAAATACGGTGCTGATGGCCGAACTCGACGCGCTGCCCGAAGGTGCAGCCTCCGCGGCGCTCAAGGCGGCCGCCGCCGGCTCCAATCCGCTCGCCCTCTACGAGATCGGCGCTCGCTTTACCGAAGGCCGCGGCGTCGAGATCGATCTCGTCCGCGCAGCCAGCTGGTACCAGCGCGCCGCCGATATGGGTCATGCGCCCTCGCAGTACCGGATCGCCAATTTCTATGAGAAGGGCAGCGGTGTTGATCGCAATCTTGATGCCGCCAAGAAGTGGTACCAGATGGCCGCCGAACAGGGCAACGCCAGCGCCATGCACAATCTCGCAGTGCTCTACGCAACCGCCGGAGCCGCTCCCGATTTCGCCAGCGCCTCCAGTTGGTTCGAGCGGGCAGCCGAGGTCGGTGTCCGCGACAGCCAGGTCAACCTCGCCATTCTCTACGCACGTGGCGACGGCGTGACCCGCGATCTGGTCCAGTCCTACAAATGGTTCGCCATCGCCGCCAATGACGGTGACAAGGATGCCGCGGTGAAGCGCGACGAGGTGTTCAATGCGCTGCGCCCCGAGCAGGCGGAAGCCGCCCGCGCCGCGGTCGCTGAATGGACCGCGCAACCGGTCAGCCCGGACGCCAATGCGGTCGAAGTGCCGGCTGCCTGGTCCGGCGACAGCACCGAGACCGCTGCGGTTGACATGAGCAAGGCCGTCCGCAACATCCAGGCGATCCTCAACAACAATGGATTTGACGCCGGCAAGCCCGATGGTGTGATGGGCAAGCGCACGACTGCCGCCATCAAGGCCTTCCAGACCTCGATCGGCATGGAACCCACCGGTGAGATCGACGACCGCCTGGTCAAGGAACTGCTGGAGCGCAACGGCTGATCGCGCATGCAGGCTTTCGATCCGGTTCCCCGGTCTGTTTGCGAACGTGTAGCAGCCCCCCGCACACCCGGATTTGCCGCCGTCATCCAAACCGGCGCGCCCTCGTGCGGTGCTTTGCATGATGTGTTTGCAACCCCGCCCGCTCCGCCCGGGCGTGATTTGCGGCCGGGCCATTTGACACACAGGATTGAAACGCGCAAAACCGTTTTGCCGGGCTTTGTCCGGCGTGTGTGAGCCTGGGTCAGGACTCATTCATTTGATTGAAATGGCGCTACAAATGCCACGCCAACGCACCGATAAGTGTTATAATCGGGACCCTGTCCCGCCAGCGGCATTCGGCGCTGTGTATTGGAGCCGTGTTTGTGGTCCATGGGAAGAAGGCGAGGCCGTGTCATCACGGCGCCGCTGGCGTTTGCAAACCGTTGGGTTGCGTGGCGATTGACCGCGCAAGCCCGCGGTGCAATGCCCATGCCGTTTCCGGAAGGTGGACGAGTTCGGGCCCTGACCCAATCTCCAAGCCGTTCACGTCCGGGGGCGTAAGGTGAGCATCTACCTGCCGATCGCTGAACTGTCGGTCAATATCTTCGTCATCCTCGGGATGGGCGCGGCCGTGGGGTTCCTTTCGGGCATGTTCGGCGTGGGTGGCGGGTTTCTGATCACACCGCTGCTGATCTTTTACAACATCCCCCCCGCCGTTGCCGTGGCCACCGGGGCCAACCAGGTTGTCGCCTCCTCGATCTCCGGCGCATTGGCCCATTTCCGGCGCGGCACGCTCGACATCAAACTCGGGCTGGTGCTGCTTGTAGGCGGTTTGATTGGCGCTACCGTCGGCATCCAGATATTCTCGATGCTGCGCCGCATGGGCCAGCTCGATCTGATCATTTCGCTGCTCTACGTCATCTTTCTGGGGTCGGTGGGCAGCCTGATGCTGTGGGAAAGCATCAACTCGATCCGGCGGGCGGCCAAGAACGACCCGGTTCCGCTGCGCAAACCCGGTCAGCACAACTGGGTGCACCGACTGCCATTCAAGATGCGGTTCAAACGCTCCAAGCTCTATCTCAGTGTCATCCCGGTTATCTTTCTGGGCTTCGCCATCGGCATCCTGACATCGGTGATGGGCGTGGGCGGCGGCTTCATCATGGTGCCGGCCATGATCTATCTGCTGCGCATCCCCACCAATGTGGTGATCGGCACCTCGCTGTTTCAGATTATCTTCGTCACAGCCTTCACCACCGTGGTGCAGGCCGCCACCAACTACTCCGTTGATATCGTGCTGGCCTGGCTGTTGATGATCGCCGGCGTCATCGGCGCCCAATATGGTGTGCGCGTCGGTCAGAAAATGCGTGGCGAACAATTGCGCGCCGGGCTGGCGCTGCTCGTCCTCGCCGTCGGCATCCGCCTCGGCTTCGACCTGGTGCTGCCGCCCGACGAGATCTATTCGGTTGTCAGCGGGAGCTTCGGGTTCTGATGCGCGCGTTTGCCATCATACCGGTTCTCGCGGCCTTTTTCTGCGCGCCTGCTTTAGCGCAACTGGCCGATCCCAGCGTGACCATCAATGACAAGTTCTCCGAACGCATTGATATCGGCATCTCCACCAACGAGATCGCCATCGCCTCCGATTTTTCCGGCGCCGACATCACGGTGTTCGGCGCCATTGACGGTGCGGACGAATTGCTCCTGGCCACCTTCGCCTATGATGTGGTGGTGGCGCTTGAAGGGCCGCGCCAATCCACCACCGTGCGCCGCAAGGAGCGGGTTGCCGGTATCTGGGTCAACCGCCATTCGATCCGCTTCGAACCGATCCCCGCGTCCTATTCGATGTCTTCCACCCGGCCGCTGCCGAACATCGCCAATCTGATGGAACTGGCCTCGCGTGACATCGGTATCAACAACATCCGTCTGGTGCCAACCGGCGGAGTCGGCGACGGATCCCGGTTGACGGAATTCCGCGACGCGCTGCGCCGGATCAAGCAGACCAGCGGGCTCTATCAGCGCGATCCCACCGGCGTTCAGTTCATCTCCAAGGCGCTGTTTCGCGCCTCGGTGCGGCTGCCCGCCAACATTCCCGTGGGTCAGCACACGGTGCGCGCGGTGCTTTACAAGAACAACCAGTTCGTCATGGAAAAGGTGATCCCGCTGCGCGTCGTCAAGACCGGCCTCGAGCAGTTCATCTTCAATCTCGCCCATGTCCATTCACTGGCCTATGGTCTGATTGCGGTGTTGATCGCCACCATTACCGGCTGGCTCGGCAGCGTGATCTTCCGGAAGGATTGACGGGCCGGATCATGAACGACGCCACCGAACATCGTCGCGCTGCCGCCACCGCCTGGTTTCTCGCAGGCCTTGGTGCTCTTCCCTTTGTCGTGATGGCACTCGCCCAGGTCTCGATGCCGGATTTCGCCACAGCGCATATGGGCGGGGAAACAGCGTTTCTCGCCTATGGCGCGGTAATCCTGTCCTTCATGGGCGGCGTGCGCTGGGGTGCGGCCTTGTCGCCGGCCGCCTTGCCGGTGGCAGGTGAGCGCATGATCCTCAGCGTAGCACCATCGCTTGCCGCCTGGCTTGCGCTGCTGATTGAACGGCCCTGGTCGCTGCTGTTGCTGCTCGCCGGTTTTGCGCTTCAGGGCGCGTGGGACGTAATGAGCGCCCGCAACGGCGATCTGCCGTCCTGGTTCGGGCGATTGCGGCTCGTCATCAGTGCCATTGTCGCTGTCTCGATCCTGGTAGTCCTGCTGGCCTGAGCCGTGACCATGCGATGGGTTTGCCGGCTCAGCCGTTCATGCGATGAAACGCCACGGAGTAGATCCGCTCGCGGCCCAGCAGATGCGCCACCAGTTGCTGGCGATCAAAAAGCCCGCGCATCGCCGGATGCCGCAGTTCCAGCCCGCCCGTGGTTGAGCCGAAGGCCGGCATCAGCAACCGCCTGCCGTCGCTGGCAAAACAGGCCCGCCGCACCGCCTTGCAGCGCCGCACCACCCGGGCCGCCGGATGCAGATGTCCGGCGATCTCGCCATCGGCGCTACCTGTCACAGGTTCATGCCGGAACACCAGGCTTTCCAGATGCAATTCCCGCACCCAGGCCCCGTCAAGGCCGGACGGACGGTCGGGATCGTGATTGCCCTCGATCCAGGTCCAGTCGCGGCCCTGCTGCAGCTCTTTCAACGCTTCGCGATAGGTCTCGGGCAGCATCTGCGAGCCGACCCGGTCGTGAAAACTGTCACCCAGGCTGATCACCATGCGCGGATCGTAGCGCGAGATCAGCGCAGCCAGCCGGGCAAGCGTCGCGGCGGTATCATAGGGCGGCAGCATCATGCCGCGCCGGGCGAACGCCGCGCCTTTTTCCAGATGCAGATCGGAGACCACCAGCACACCGCTGTCGGGCAAGACCATCACACCGGCGCAATCGCAGCACACGGCGGTGCCGTTGACCTCGAACTCCGCGGTTACCGGGCCAAGGTTGCCATCATACTGGTTCAGCGCCGCATTTGCGCCCTGCATTGTCATATCCTCAATTGCCGGCTCTGGCCTCGGCCAGCAGATCTTCGGCGGCTTCGGCCAGTATGGTCTCGTGGGCCTCGCCAACCACCGGCTCGCGTCCGATCTCCAGCATCACCGGCACCGCCAGCGGCGAAATCCGGTCGAGTGCCCGGTGCCTGATATGGCCCTTGATTCGCTTGAGCATAGCGCCGAGCCGGTGGATATCCAAAAGCCCCGACGCCGCATCGGCGCGCGTCGCCTGCAACAGGATGTGGTCCGGTTCGTGGCTGCGCAGCACGTCATAGATCAGATCTGCCGAGACCGTGACCTGCCGCCCGGTTTTTTCCTTGCCGGGATGCCGCCGTTCGATCAGTCCGGAGATCACCGCACAATAGCGGAATGTGCGCTTGAGCAACCAGGATTCGTCGAGCCAGGCGTCAAGGTCGTCGCCCAGCATGTCCTCGTCGAACAATTGCCCGAGATCGAGACGGCCTTCCGAGATCATTGCTCCCATGTCTTCAAGGCACCAGACCGCGAGTGAATAATCAGAGGCCACAAAGCCCAGCGGCCGGGCCCGCATCCGTTCCAGTCGCCGTGTCAGCAGCATGCCAAGCGTCTGATGCGCCATCCGGCCCTCGAACGGGTAAAGCACCATGAAAAACCGTTCAGCGCGCGGGAAGGTCTCGATCAGAAGATCGTCGCGGCCGGGCAACAGCGACACATCCTTTTGAATGCGCAGCCAGTCGGACACCTGGTCCGGCAGCGCGCCCCAGCTCGAGGGATCGGCGATCATGCCCCGTACCTTGTCGGCCAGATAGGTCGACAGCGGAAACTTTCCACCTGCGTAAGCCGGTACTTTCGGATCCTGGTCCCAGGCCTTTGACACCAGACACTCGTTTTCCCGAATGCCTTCGAACCGGAGTATCTTGCCCGAAAACAGGAACGTGTCGCCCTGGGTGAGTGCTTCGAGAAAATACTCCTCCACCTGTCCCAGCGGCGGCCCGCCGCGCGAGGCGGTGCGGCCGTTTTTGCGGCTTACCATGCGCACATTGAGCATTGGCGATTCCACGATGGTGCCGATGTTGAGCCGGTATTGCTGCGCCACCTGCGGGTTGGAAATGCGCCACAAACCGTCAGCACGCTGGCGGATCCGGGCGTAGCGTTCATAGCTCCTGAGCGCGTAACCGCCGGTGGCGACGAAGTCGATAATCTTGGAAAACCGGTTCCGGTCGAGATCCCGGTAAGGCGAAGCACTGATCACCTCGCGATAAAGGTCGTCGGCATCAAACGGGGCCGCAGCGGCCATCCCCAGCACATGCTGGGCCAGCACATCAAGCGCTCCCGGCCCCATGGCGGGCGTGTCTTGCGCGCCGATGTAATTGGCGTCGATCGCCGCCTGGCATTCGAGCACCTCGAACCGGTTCGATGGCGTCAGGATGGCGCGGCTCGGCTCATCCATGCGGTGGTTGGCCCGGCCGATCCGCTGTGCCAGGCGGCTCGCGCCCTTGGGCGCGCCGATATGGACGACCAGATCGACATCGCCCCAGTCGATCCCCAGATCCAGCGTCGATGTGGCGACCACGGCGCGAAGCTCGTTACGGCCCATCGCCGCCTCGACCTTGCGCCGCTGCGCCGCATCCAGCGATCCGTGATGCAGCGCGATCGGCAGGCTGTCGTCATTGATCCGCCACAGCTCCTGGAACAGCAACTCCGCCTGGCTGCGGGTGTTGACGAAAACCAGCGTGGTGGTGTGATCCTTGATCGCTTCATAGAGATCGGGAATGGCGTAACGCGCCGAATGCCCGGACCAGGGAATGCGCTCGGAGGTCTCCAAAATGGTGATGATCGGGCTGGCCCCGCCCTCGACCTTGATCAACCCGGCCTGGTTTTCGCTGTCGGGCGATTGCGCGACCAGCCAGCGCTGCAATTCGGCCGGATCGGCCACGGTAGCCGACAGCCCGATGGTGCGCAGGCCCGGCGCCAGTTGCCTGAGCCGCGCCAGCGCCAGTGCCAGCAGATGCCCGCGCTTGGAGGCGATCAGCGAATGCAGCTCGTCGAAAATGACGAAGCGCAGATCCTTGAACAATTGCTCCGCATGGGCGTTGGCAATCAGCAGCGACACCTGTTCGGGCGTCGTCAACAGGATGTCGGGCGGGTTGGTGCGCTGCCGCGCGCGTTTCGATTGCGGCGTATCCCCGGTTCGGGTCTCGATGCGGACCGGCAGCGCCATCTCGGTCACCGGACGATCGAGATTGCGCTCGATATCGACAGCCAGCGCCTTGAGCGGCGAAATGTAAAGCGTGTGCAGCGATCTGCCGCCCGCTGCCCCGGGCTTGTGTTTGCCGCGGGCGGCAAGCTCGGTCAGGCTCGGCAGAAATCCCGCCAACGTCTTGCCTGCGCCTGTGGGGGCGATCAGCAGCATCGACCGGCCGGAGGCGGTTTCGCCAAGCAGCTCGAGTTGATGCGCGCGCGGCCGCCAGCCACGGCTTGCGAACCAGTTGACGAACGGTTCGGGCAGCTCAAAACCCGGTTGATCGGCGGTGGGCGGAGATTCGGTTTTCACATCGCCCAAGGTAGAGCGCCAAGCGACGCACTCCAAGCCAAAGTGCTGGTGAATTTTTCAGCCTCTTCCACCGCGGCCCTGCAGGCCCTACCTAAGGGCAATGTCGATGCGGCCCGAAGACCTGCTGATTCCCCGCCGTGAAGGGCTCTATTGCCCGCCCGGCGACTTTTTCATTGATCCCGTTCGCCCCGTCGACCGGGCGCTGATCACCCACGGCCATGCCGATCATGCCCGCGCCGGCCATGGGCACGTGCTGGCGACACCTGAAACACTTGACATCATGGCGATCCGCTATGGCGCCGGCCATGCCGCGGCCACTCAAGCGGCCGGGTTGGGCGAGGACATTAACATCAAGGATGTGCGCGTCCGCTTTCACCCGGCTGGTCATGTGCTCGGCTCGGCCCAGATTGCGGTTGAGGCCAATGGCCTGCGCATCGTTGCCTCCGGCGACTACAAGCCAAGACCCGATCCCACTTGCGCCAATTTCGAACCGGTGGCCTGCGATGTCTTCATCACCGAAGCCACCTTCGCGCTGCCGGTGTTCCGCCATCCCGATGCGGCGGGCGAAATCACCCGGCTTCTCAATTCCTTGCGGCGCAACCCGGACCGCGCGCACCTCGTGGGCGTCTATTCGCTCGGCAAGGCCCAACGGGTGATCCGGCTTATCCGCGACGCCGGCTACACCGAACCGCTGTTCATCCATGGCGCGCTGCAAAAGCTGTGCGACTACTATCAAAGCCAGGGCGTGGAACTGGGCGAATTGCGTCCCGCCACCGTGGAAGCAAGCGCCAAGGGCGATTTCGCCGGCGCCATCGTGCTCGGCCCGCCTTCGGCCTTTGGCGACAAATGGGCGCGGCGTTTTCCCGATCCGCTGATCAGCTTCGCCTCGGGCTGGATGCAAGTCCGCGCCCGCGCCCGCCAGCGCGGCGTCGAACTGCCGCTGGTGATCTCCGATCATGCCGATTGGGATGAACTTGCCGAGGCGATTTCGGCGGTGGCGCCGGGCGAGGTCTGGGTCACCCATGGCCGCGAGGAAGCGCTGGTGCGCTGGTGCGAAATGCAGGGGATCCCGGCAAAACCGTTGCATCTGGTCGGCTACGAAGACGAGGGGGACTGAGCTCTGAACCGCTTCGCAGAACTCATAGACATGCTGGCCTTCACGCATTCGCGCAACGCCAAACTGGCCCTGCTGCAGGATTATTTCCGCACGGTGCCCGATCCCGAGCGCGGCTATGCGCTCGCAGCCATTGCCCGCGATCTCGACATTCCCGCCGTCAAGCCTGCGCAATTGCGCGCACTGATCTCTGAACGCATGGATCCGGAACTGTTCGGCTATGCCTATGATTATGTCGGCGATCTGGCCGAAACCATCGCGCTTGCCTGGCCCGAGCGGCAATCGCGATCTCCAGGCCGCAACGACGCGCCGGGCCTGACCGAAGTGGTGGAAACGCTGCTTGCCTCCTCCCGTGCCAAGGGCCCGGGACTGGTGGAGGACTGGCTTGATCGCCTTGATGCGCCCGGGCGCTATGCGCTTTTGAAACTGGTCACCGGCGGTTTCCGCATGGGCCTGTCGGGCCGGCTGATCAAACAGGCGCTGGCGGGCTTCGGCGAGGTTCATGTCAACGAGATCGAGGAGTTGTGGCACGGGCTGACGCCGCCCTATCTCGAACTGTTCGCCTGGCTTGAAGGCTCCGGCGAAAAGCCGGTCAACGCCGCCGCCGCACCGTTCCGGCCGGTGATGCTGTCGCATGCCATTGACGAAGCCGACTTCGAAAAACTCGATCCGGCGGATTTCGTTGCGGAATGGAAATGGGACGGCATCAGGGTTCAGGCCACCTCGGAGCGCGGCGTCCATCGACTCTATTCGCGCACCGGCGATGATATCTCGGCGACATTTCCGGATCTGGTCGACCGCTTCAGCTTCGAAGGCGCGCTCGATGGCGAATTGCTGGTGGCGCGGCCTGCCGGTGATGACATCGAGACCGGCAGCTTCTCCGACCTTCAGCAGCGGCTCAACCGCAAAACCGTCAGCGCCAGGCAACTGCGCGACTACCCGGCCTTTCTGCGCGCCTATGATCTGCTTCAGGAGGGCGACGAGGATTTGCGTGGGCTGGGTTTCCTCGAACGCCGCGCCCGCCTTGAAACGTTCATAGCCACTCTTGATCCGCTGCGGTTCGACTGTTCGCCGATGCTTGATTTTGCGACCTGGGAGCAACTTGCGGAGCTGCGCGCCGCGCCGCCCGCAGCGGTGATTGAAGGCGTGATGATCAAGCGCACCGCAGCACCCTATCTGCCAGGCCGGCCCAAGGGCGAATGGTTCAAGTGGAAGCGCGATCCGTTCCTGATTGACGCGGTGCTGATGTATGCCCAGCGCGGCCACGGCAAGCGGTCGGGCTTTTACTCCGACTACACCTTCGGGGTGTGGCGCGACAGTGGCGAACTGGTGCCGGTCGGAAAGGCCTATTTCGGCTTCACCGACGAGGAACTGACGGAGATCGACAAATTCGTCCGCAACAACACCGTCGAGCGCTTCGGGCCGGTTCGCTCGGTGCGCGCCGATCCGGAAAAGGGATTGGTGTTCGAAGTGGCGTTTGAAGGCATCAACCGCTCCAGCCGGCACAAATCCGGTGTCGCCATGCGGTTTCCGCGCATCAGCCGTCTGCGCTGGGACAAGCCGCCGCGCGAGGCCGACCGGCTGGAAACGCTGGAACGGATGATCGACACGCCGCGGTAACGGGCTTGCCCGGCCGGGCGGCCATGCTTATGTGAAGCTGGCATCCAACAAGCACAAAACAGGACCGGGCGACATGAGTGACAGGCTGACACGTTTTCTCGGCGACACACCCGGCCGCACCGTGCTCAAACTGCTGGTCGCCTCCTTCGTGGTCGGTGTGGTGATGGCCGCATTCAACTGGTATCCCCAGGATGTGCTTTACTGGATCCGCGATTTCCTAATCAATCTGTGGGAAACCGGCTTTGCCGCGCTCGGCCGTTTCGGCTCCTATCTGGTGCTCGGCGCGGCCATCGTGATCCCCGCCTTTATCGTCATCCGCCTGCTAAGTCTCCGCCGCTGACTTTCGGCTTCAGGCGAACTCCGCCGCGACTTCGAACGTCATCAGATGCCGCCGTGCGACCGCGTCGATGTCATGGCTGTAGCCGCCGCCGATCACTGCTGTGACAGGAACGCCGCGGTCCCGGAAAAACGTGAACACCCGACGGTCGCGCTGCCTGAGGCCATCATCCGTCAACGACAGCCGGCCGAGCCGGTCATGTTCGTGCGGATCCACCCCGGCATTGTAAAACACCAGATCCGGCGAGAAGCCCTTCAGCGTTTGTGGCAAAAGCCAGTCGAGCATCTCCAGATAGGCCTCGTCGCGGACCCCGTCGGGCAGCGCCACATCGATGTCGGAGGGCTGTTTGCGCACCGGGTAATTCTTCTCGCCGTGCATCGAAACGGTGCGGATTGCCCTGTT
Source organism: uncultured Hoeflea sp. (assembly GCF_947501405.1). Classification (GTDB taxonomy): domain Bacteria; phylum Pseudomonadota; class Alphaproteobacteria; order Rhizobiales; family Rhizobiaceae; genus Hoeflea. The sequence goes on from NZ_CANMVK010000002.1 coordinate 293,050, forward strand.
GTCGGCACAGATCTGGGCGGTGCCATCGCCCTGATGCACGTCGAGATCGATCACCAGCACCCGGCTTGCCTCGCCATCGGCAAGCAACAGATGCGCGGCCACCGCCACATCGTTGAAAGTGCAAAATCCCGCGCCCTGATCGCGCCGCGCATGGTGGCTGCCGCCCGCGGCATTGCAGGCGATACCGTCCGAAAGCGCCAGCCGCGCCGCCATCACCGTGCCAGCGGTCGCCAGCCGGGCGCGCATGCTGACCCGTTGGTCGACCGGAAATCCGATCTCGCGTTCGATCTCGCGCGGCACGCGGCTTGCTATCACCTGATCCACGTATGTGCGCGTGTGCGCCAGCGACAGCCATTCCGCCGATGCCGGGGCCGGCGCGTGGAAGCGGGCGCGGGCGGCAAGCCCCGTGTCGTCGATCAACTCCATTAAACGGGTGTATTTGCCCATCGGGAAACGGTGTCCCGGGGCAAATCCGGCGTCATAGGCGGGGGCATGGATGATCGGCAAATCAGGCATCGGACCTGATGTGGGGCATGAGAACGGTTTCGTCCATGCCTGGCTGGGCTTTGCGGCGGCCAAAGTCTAGTTTGTTTGTCAACACGATTGCGAATCATCGCGGGCGAAGACTCCATCCATGCAACACGAAGACACGCGGCCTTTGCCGCAAGCAGGGACCTTTGAGGTCAACAACCGCATGGTGCTGGCGATTGCCGTGCCGATGACCCTTGCATTCCTGACCACGCCGATCCTTGGCCTGGTTGACACGGCCGTGGTCGGGCGATTGGGCGACGCGGCGCTGCTCGGTGGTTTGGCGATCGCGGCGATCCTGTTCGATCTGGTGTTCACCACCTTCAATTTCCTGCGCTCGGCCACCACCGGCCTGGTGGCTCAGGCCATGGGGCGGGGCGATGAGACCGAGGAGCAGGCGGTGTTCTGGCGCTCGTTGATGATCGCTGTGGTCGCCGGCATTGCCGTGATTGCCGCCACACCGCTGATTCTGGCGGGCGGCCTGACCTTCATGGGAGCCGAGGGCCCGGTCGCCCAGGCAGCCGGGACTTATCTGTCCATCCGGGCCTTGTCGGCGCCCGCCGCGCTCTCCAATTACGCCATCCTTGGCTATGTGCTCGGCCGTGGCATGGGTGGCACCGGCCTGTTTCTCCAGACCGTCATCAACGGCGTCAACATCGTGCTGTCGATCTGGCTCGGCCTGGTGCTCGGTTATGGGCTTGAGGGTGTGGCCTGGGCCACGGTCACCGCCGAAATCACCGGCTGCGCGGTGGGGTTCGCAATCATCAAATGGCGCTTTGATCCCGCGCTCAGGCCATCCTGGAAACGTGTCATCGACCGCGCTTCGATCATGAAGCTGATGGCGCTCAATGGCGACATCATGATCCGCTCCTTTGCGTTGATCGCGGGCTTTGCCTGGTTCACCCGCATGGGCGCGGGCTTCGGTGAAACCACCTTGGCCGCCAACGCCATTTTGATGAATTTCTTCCTGGTTGCCGGCTATTATCTCGATGGGTTCGCCACCGCCGCCGAGCAGATCGCCGGCCGCGCGATGGGCGCCCGATACCGTTCGGCGCTGGTCAAGGCAGTCAGGCTGACGCTCTATTGGGGCCTGGCGCTGGCGGCGGTCTCCACCGGGTTTTTCCTCATCTTCGGCGAGCAGGTGGTGGCCTTGATGACGACTCTGGAAAGCGTGCGCGCCGAGGCCGGCAACTATCTTTTCTGGGCGGCCTTGACGGCGCTGTCCGGCGTGCTGGCGTTCCAGATGGATGGCGTCTATATCGGCGCCACCTGGTCGCGCGACATGCGCAACATGATGCTGGTGTCACTGGCGTTGTTCATCGGCCTGTCGGTGTTTCTCGCGGCCCATTGGGGCAATCTCGGCCTCTGGATCGCCTTCAACATCTTTCTGGGCGCCCGTGGTTTGACCCTGTTTGCGCTGTTGCCGCGCCGCATGAACGAGGCCTTCGGCCCGGCTCAATCGGGAATTGGAAGATCCGCATAACGGGCGGTTTCGCTGTCGCGCACATCGCTCAATCGCGTTAGCCCTTGCACATCGCACAGCCGCGACAACCCGCGCAGGATCCGGCCCGGCAGCATCGGACCGCCATAGATGAAGCCGGTATAAAGCTGCACCAGATCGGCGCCCGCGGCGACTTTCTTTATCGCGGTCTCGGCGCTGTCGATTCCGCCCACCCCGATCAACGGCATCTCCGGTCCCAGCCGCCGGCGCATCTTGGCCAGCACGATGGTCGAGCGTTCAAACAGCGGCCGGCCGGAAAGCCCGCCCGCCTCGTCTTTGTGCCGGTCTTGGCTCAAGCCCGTGCGCGACAGCGTGGTGTTGGAGACGATCAACCCGTCAAGCTTCTGCTCCAGGCATTCCGCCGCGATGTCATCAAGATCGGGCTCGGTCAGATCCGGTGCGATCTTCAAAAACACCGGAATGCGTCCCGCCTGCGCGTCGCGCTCGGCAAGCACCCGGGTGAGAAGCTCCGAGAGCGCCTCACGGGTTTGCAGATTGCGCAGGCCCGGCGTGTTGGGCGAGGAGACATTGACCGTGAAGTAATCGGCGAGCTTGGCGAACGTCCTGATGCCGGCGACATAATCACCGATCCGGTCCGCGGCATCCTTGTTGGCGCCGATATTGACGCCCAGCAAGCCGCCCCGGGTCTGCCGCGTCAGGTTCGCATGGGCTTCGGCGTGGCCGCGATTGTTGAACCCGAGACGGTTGATCACGGCCCGGTCGCGGCTGAGCCGGAAGACGCGCGGCTTCGAATTGCCCGGTTGCGGCTCCGGCGTGATGGTTCCCACCTCGATGAAACCGAACCCCAGCCGCGACAATTGCGGCGCGACCTCGGCATCCTTGTCGTAGCCCGCGGCCATTCCCAGCGGATTGGGGAAAGCAAGACCCGCAACCTTTGTTGCCAGGCGCAGGTCGCCGTCACCACGGCATCCCGGAACCATGCCGGTTTTCAGTGCCCGGATCGACAGCCCGTGAGCGGCTTCGGGATCGAGCGTGAAAAGCGCTTTTCGCGCCAGGCTGCTCAGAACGTCGCTCACGGCTCCATGTCCGGGAAAGCATGGCTTCCGTCATCGCCCAGCGGCAAGGGCTTGACCCATTTCACCGCCGACAGCGGCATCGGCCCGTACAGATGCGGAAACAGCGCCCCGCCGCGCGACGGCTCGAACACCAGCTTGTCGCCCAGCGCCCCGGCATCCACGGCGATCAACAGCAGTCCGGTCTGGCCGGCAAAATGCCGCCTGGCGGTTTCGGCAGCCTGGTCACGGGTGGAAAAATGGATGAACCCGTCGGCAAGATCGATTGGGGCGCCGTCAAACCGGCCCACTGTCTCCGCGGTCCGCCAGAGTGTTTCCGGGGCGATCTTGTAAATGGTGGCCTGCATGGTTGCTTGTCCCGCTCGGTTGGGCGGGGGATTTGTACCCCGCGCTTGCTCCGGGTCTTACGACCCGCTCTCGATATTGTCATGATTGCATGGCATGGAAGCCCGGTGCCCGCGTTCACACAGGAGACCGCCACCATGATCCGCTTTGCAATCCTGTCCCTTGCCGCTTTGGCCGTCACCCTGTCCGGTCACGCGCTCTCAGAGGAGCCGATAGCAAACCGCTACGTTATGGAAAAGACCGAAAACGGTTTTGTGCGGCTGGATACGGTAACCGGCGAGATGTCGATCTGTTCCCAAAAGGCCGGACAACTGGTCTGCAAGCTGGCCGCCGACGAGCGCCGTGCCTTTGAACAAACGCTCTCGGAACTGTCTGACCGGGTGAGTGCGCTGGAACAACAGCTTGGCGCAGCCCCTCCGCGAAAACCGGGCGGCGACTTCCCCGATGACGCCGAACTCGATCGTGCGCTGGATGCCATGGAGAAGATGATGCGCGGCTTTTTCGGCATGGTGGAGGATCTGCGCGAGGATTTCGGCGACATGCGCTCACGCGAGCCCGGGTCATCACAGCAGCCTGATTCGATGCCCGATTCAATGATTGAACCCGATCCCGACGCCGAGCCACTACCCGACCGCACCTGAGACGAAGCGCTGGTCGCGGCATCGAAGATGACCAATATCTTTCCCGTCCCCGGGTTTCGGCGCTGAGCGAACGTGGCGTTCATCCACAGGGCCCGGTGCCGCGTATCAAGGTCAATGGCGGGCCATCGTGCGCGTCCTTGCCTCGGGCGCTGATCGCCTGATCCAGTTGGGAGACACCACATGCGCCTGTTTCAGACCGGTCTCGCGGCAATGGGCCTGGGCTTTGCGGCCCTGATCATCTACGCGATTGCCGACGGATCCTTCCTGGTGGCGGGCGCCTGGCTCACTTCCGAGCCATGGGGCCTGGTCACGCTTGCCGATCTCTATCTTGGTTTTGTGCTGTCAGCGCTCGTCATCTGGTGGTTCGAACCCTCGCCGGTGAAACGACTGTTGTGGATCCTTCCGATTCCGTTTCTGGGCAATGTCTGGACCGTGATCTGGTTCATCCTCCGCCTGCCGCACTTGCGCGAACGCTTGACGCGCCGCTAAGGTAGCGTCCGGCCTGCCGCCTTAGTGCAGGACAGGCTGCGGCATCGCGACCGGGAGGGGGAGAGTGCATGGCGCAATTGACATTCATTATCGCGGATGATCATCCGTTGTTCAGGGGCGCTATGCGCCAGGCGCTGGACGGCATCGAGGCCAATGTCCAGATTGTCGAATCCGGCGATCTTGAAAGCGCCCGCAAGGAAGCCGAAGCGCATCCGGAAGCCGATCTGATCCTCTTGGATCTGACCATGCCCGGCGTTTCGGGACTGTCCGGCCTGATCGCCTTCCGCGCTGAATTCGCCAGCCTGCCCGTCGTCGTCGTTTCCGCCAGCGACGATCCGCCCACCATGCGCCGGGCGCTGGAACTGGGCGCCTCGGGCTTCATCTCCAAATCCGCCAGTATCGATGAAATCCGCGACGGCGTCCGCACCGTGCTCAATGGCGAAATCTGGACCCCGCCCGATGTCGATCTCGGCTCGGAGCATGATCCGGAGATCGCCGGCCTGATTGCACGAATCCAGACCCTGACGCCACAGCAGGGCAGGGTGCTCGGGATGCTGGCCGAAGGCCTGCTCAACAAACAAATCGCCTATGAACTCAGCGTGTCCGAAGCCACCATCAAGGCGCATGTCTCGGCGGTACTGCAAAAACTCGGTGTCGACAGCCGCACCCAGGCGGTCATCCAGCTCTCCAAGATCGGCGCGGAAGTGCTCGGCCAGCCCGACGCCATCTGATCGCCCGTCGCAATAGACCGTCCGCGCGGGCCTATTCGGCCGCGATTTTGCGCGCGGTCGTCACCTGATTGAGAAACGCCCGCAGCGCCGCCGGCTTGATCGGCTTGTTTTGCAGCGCAATGCTTTCGGCTTCCGCCGCGGCGCGGACTTCCGGTGTCCGGTCGGCGGTTACCAGCAGCGCCGGGATCTGCTTGTCCCACTGTTTTCTTGTCGCAACGATGGTGTCGATCCCGGTGCCGTCATCAAGGTGATAGTCGGCGAAAATCGCATCCGGCGGCGCCTCGGACTGGGCAATTGCAAGGCTCGCCTGCATCGAGCTCGCCGTAAGCACACTGCAGCCCCAGCCGCTCAGAAGCATCGACATGCCTTCAAGAATCTTGGGTTCATTGTCGATGCAAAACACCCGCAGGCCGGCCAGGTTGGAGGTTGCCGGGTCCGCGCCAGCACGCTTGGGTGCTGCCTGCATCCGCTTGATATTGGTTTCCAGCGGCAGTTCCACCCGGAACCGCGTGCCCTGGCCCGACTCGGAGGCGATATCGACCGAGTGGTTGAGAACCCGCGAGATCCGGTCGACGATCGACAGGCCGAGGCCGAGGCCGGAAGCGGCCCGGGCGCCCTCCTCAAGGCGCGCAAATTCACGAAACACCGTGCGGAACTTGGTCGACGGAATTCCGATGCCGGTGTCGTAGACATGGATGATGGCCTGATTGCCGCGCCGCCGCACACCCACCAGCACCCGGCCCTCGCGGGTGTATTTGATGGCGTTGGACACCAGATTCTGGATGAGCCGTCTGAGCAGATTGGGATCGGAGCGCACATAGACGCTGGTCGGAAGCACAGTGAAGCGCAGGTTCTTCTCCCGCGCCACCGGAGCGAAATCGGTCACCACCCGCACCAGCAGATCATTGAGCGGAAAGCTCGCCAGTTGCGGCTTCATGGCGCCGGTGTCGAGCCGCGAGATGTCGAGCACCGCGCCCAGGATGGTCTCCACCGATTCCAGCGAGGAATCGATGTTCTGCACCAATTGCCTGTTGTCGGAATCGCCCAGCCGCTCCACCAGGGTGGAGGAATAGAGCCGCGCCGCGTTCAGCGGCTGCAGGATGTCATGACCGGCCGCGGCCAGGAACCGCGTCTTGCCGATATTGGCCTCCTCGGCCGACAATTGCGCCTTTTCGAGCTCCTGGTTCACCCGCGTCAGCTCGGCGGTCCGTTTGCTCACCCGCTGTTCCAGCGTCTCATTGGCCTGCTTGAGCGCCATGTCGGCGGCCACGCGTTCCGTGATGTCGGCATAGGTCGTCACAATGCCGCTGTCGGGCATCGGATTCGACCGGATTTCGATGATCCGCCGGTCCCGCCCGATGGTCAGCGAGAAGGTCTCGTCCATGATCAGGAACCGGTCCATCGCCGCCTGTTCCTCGCCGGCTTTGATGTCGCCGCGCGCCACCAGGATGGAGATGATATTTTCCAGCGGAAAGCCGACCTGGCCCACATGTTCGGGCAGTTCCAGCAGACCGCGGAACCGCTTGTTCCACACCGTCAGCCGGTTGGAGCTGTCAAACACCGTGATGCCCTGATCCATCTGGCCAAGCGCCGTCTGCAACAGATCGCGGTTGTATTGCAGCGCTTCCGACGCTTCGTCGAGCAGCCGCGCCGTGTCGCCTGGCATATCGTCGGAGCGCTCGAACAGCAATGACAGCACCAGCCGCGAGGATGCCGAGCCGATGGCGCTGCCGAGCAATTGTTCTGCAAAGCGCAGCAACCCGATATCGGCGGGATCGTGATCGTTGATCCAGCGCCCGATTGCCCGTTCATGGGAATGGAACGAGCGTTCGGTGCGCTCGTGTCCCAGATAGCGGCTGATGGTCTGTTTGAGATCGGCGACGGTGACTTTGGTTTTCCAGCTGCGCCCGGATGTGGTCAGCCGGCGGCTTTGCGGGATGAACATCGCCGACTGGACCCGCTCGATGGATTTCGGCCGCCGCGACAACGAACCGATCACATAGAGCAGGCAATTGGCGATCAGACTGAGCACCACCGCGTTAAACAGCGGATCAGAGGCCGGGCCCGAGAAGGTCTGGGTGCCCGGGATCACGAAATCCAGAATGGCCTCGGCCACATGGCTGTTGTCCGGACCGCCCAGGCTCGGCACCATCAGCATATAGGCCCAGATGGCGATCCCGCCCGACAGTCCGGCGATTGCGCCGCGCGCATTGGCCTGCCGCCATAATAGGCCGCCAAAAAACGCCGGCGCCAGCTGGGCGATGGCCGCAAAGGACAACAGCCCGATCGAGGCCAGCCCGGCATTGATGTCGGCAGCGCGGTAATAGGCAAATCCCAACAGCAGAATGCCGACGATCGCCGTGCGCCGGATCAGCAGGATCAGCTCCGAGAAATCGCCGCTTTGTCCGCGCCGGTTGCGCCGCCTGAGCACCACCGGCACGATGATGTCATTGGAAACCATGATGGCGACCGCCACCGAGGCGACGATCACCATGGCCGTGGCGGCCGAAAACCCGCCAATGAATGTGATCAACGTGATCAACGGCATGTCGTTGGACATCGGCAGGCTGAGCACGAACAGGTCGCTGGCCTCGCCCGAACCGAATTGCAGCAACCCGGCGATTGCCACCGGCAGCACGAAGATGTTGATGGCGATCAGGTAGAGCGGCATCAGCCAGCCCGCCAGCCGCAATTCGCCGGCAGTCCGGTTTTCAACCACCATGACATGAAATTGCCGCGGCAAAAGAATGATTGCAAAAGCCGACAGCACAACCAGCATCGCCCAGCGCAAGGGCGGAGTTTCATGGGTGAGCGCTGCCATCACCTGGGCATTGTCGGTGGCTGCGGCCAGCAAGTCCCAGGGGCCGTCGAAAAGAACGAAAACCACCGAAAGCCCGATCAGCGTGAACGCCAGCAGCTTGACCACCGACTCCATGGCGATCGCCAGGATCAGGCCATCCTGGTGCTCGGTCGCGTCGGTGTGGCGGGTGCCGAAGATCGCGGCAAAGGCCGCCAGCACCATAGTGACGAAGAAGGCGATGTCGGAAAGGAAGAATGTCTTCGTCACCCGGCTGAGCTGCTCGGCGTCGACCATCACCGCCACCGAAGACGACACCGCTTTGAGCTGCAGCGCGATATAGGGAATGGTGCCAATCACCGCGATCAACGCCACCAGAGCCGCCACCAACGGGCTCTTGCCATAGCGCGCCGCCATGAAGTCGGCGATCGAGGTTAGCTTCTCGGCCTTCGCCAGCGTCACAATCCGCCGCAGGATCGGCATGCCGAGCGTGAACATCAGGATCGGGCCGATATAAATCGCTGTGAATTCGAGCCCGCGCGAGGCGGCGAGGCCGACCCCGCCGAAATAGGTCCAGGAGGTGCAGTAGATCGCCAGGCTCAGCGAATAGATGATCGGCCGGCCAGCGGTTCGCCGCTGCCGTTGACGCGCCGAGCGGTCGCCATAGGCCGCAATGGCAAACAGCAACAGCAGGTAAAATAGCGCTGATCCGAAAACCAGCCAGCCAGGCATCATGATCCGGTGCTCTCCTCCAATCCTCCAGCTCTCAGCATAGCCCCTTGCAATGGGCGCACAAGGCAGCCTTTGGTCGCGGAGGTTTGCCTCCTAGCGCGGCGTGCGGCAACGGCAACGCACACCGCGTCGAACTGCGGTTAATTTCCGTGCGAACCATGCTACAAACGCACAAATCGGGGGGTCGGGCGCGCGCCTCCGGTCAACACAAGAGGGACGCCGCGCGCGTGTGGAGCAAGACACAATGCTGAATGAGTTCAAGGCGTTTATCGCCAAGGGCAATGTTATGGATCTGGCCGTCGGTGTCATCATCGGCGGCGCCTTCGGTCTGATCGTGAAATCGCTGACCGACGACCTCATCATGCCGGTTGTCGGCGCGATCTTTGGCGGGTTGGATTTTTCCAACTACTTCATCCCGCTCGCCGATGGCGTGACCGCGACAACGCTTGATGCGGCGAAGGAGCAGGGCGCCGTGCTGGCCTATGGCAACTTCTTCACCGTGCTGATCAATTTCCTGATCCTCGCCTGGATCATCTTTCTGATGGTCAGGGCGGTCAACAAGATCCGCGCCGAGGAAGAGCAAAAACCGGCTGAGCCTGCGCCGCCGCCGGCCGATGTGGCCTTGCTGACCGAAATCCGCGACCTGCTGAAAAAATAGCTTCGCATCTGCCGGATGACCCGGCAGGCGGCGCAAGCTCAGGATGTGGTAGCTGGCCCCCGGCGTTTTGGCGACGATCGGGCCAATGCGCGGGGGGTGGTCCCGCTCGGGGCCGTTCGCTCGGGCGGCCCTGAATGCGCGTGCGGCGGAATTCGCATCAACAAAATCCATGGATCGATCACTCAGCGTCCGATGCCAGCTCGGCACAAACCGGGTAAAACGGGCAAACGGAGAATGCGATGACGATGTGTTATGACCCAGTTTGATCATTTGAGCCGGCGCGCCCGCCAGGCGCCTGAAAGCGGCATTGTCGCCGTCGTCAACCACGGCCGTCTCAAACCGGGTCTGATCCCGCTCTGGGCCGGTGAGGGCGATGAGACCACGCCTGAGTTTATCGCCCGGCCCGCGGCGGAGGCCCTGCTTGGCGGCGAGACCTTTTACACCTGGCAACGCGGCATCCCCGAACTCCGCCAGGCGCTGGCCGATTACCATGCCCGGCATTTCGGCCGGACTTTGCCGCTTGATGCGTTCTGTGTCACCGGATCGGGCATGCAGGCGATCAAGATCGCCGTCGAAGCCGTGGTCGATCCCGGCGATGAAGTGATCCAGATCACCCCGGCCTGGCCCAATTTCGCCGCCGCGCTGGAAATGTCGGGCGGCGTCTCGGTGCCGGCCCGGCTCGACTACGCCGGCGGCCGCTGGAGCATCGATCCCGACCGCATCGCCGCCGCGATCACGCCAAGGACCCGGGCGCTGTTCATCAACTCCCCCTCCAATCCGACCGGCTGGACCGCGACCCGCGAAGATCTCGATGCCACTTTGAAACTGGCGCGCAAGCATGGCCTGTGGATCATCGCCGACGAGATTTATACGCGCTTTTTCTATGCCGGCGGGCGCGCGCCGTCATTTCTCGACATCATGGATGACGACGACCGCGTCATCTTCGTCAACACATTCTCCAAGAACTGGTCGATGACCGGCTGGCGGGTCGGCTGGATCGTCGCGCCGCCGTCGATCATCCAGGTTCTGGAAAACAGCGTCCAGTACCAGACTTCCGGCGTGCCGCAATTCATGCAGAAGGGCGCGCTCGCGGCACTGGAACACGGCGATGCCTATGTCGATGCCCAGGTGGCCAAGGCGAGTGCGGCGCGCGACCTGTTTTGCGATGCACTGACCGGCACCAACCGGGTTGTCACCCAAAAACCCGACGGCGCCTTCTACGCGTTCTTCAGCATTGACGGCATCAGTGACACAAAAGCTGCGGCCATCGACATCGTTGATAGGGCCGGTGTTGGACTGGCTCCTGGTACCGCTTTCAACCTCGGCGGTGAGGCGTTCCTGCGCGCCTGCTTCCTGCGCCGGCTCGATCATGTCGAGGAAGCTGCGGGCCGCCTTGCCGATTACATCTCGTCGCTGTAGCAGCGCTCGCCTGAAACGCTCACGTTCAGGCTTTCTTGGCATTTCAGGTGCATTGTTGTGCGCTAGGTCGAGATTGAGGGATTGGCATGGCGGTTCTTGTCACAGGCGGCGCGGGTTACATCGGCAGCCATATGGTCTGGGCGCTGATCGAGGCTGGCGAGCAGGTGGTGGTGGTCGATCGACTGTCCACCGGCTTTGACTGGGCGGTGGCGCCCGAAGCCAAGCTGATCAAGGCCGATATCGTCGACACCGAAACCGTGGCCGACGTCATCCGGACCCATTCGGTTGATGCAATCGTGCATTTCGCAGGCTCGATTTCAGTGCCTGAATCCCTGGCCGATCCTCTTGGCTACTACCAGAACAACACCGCCAATTCGCTCGCACTGATCCGCACAGCGGTCCGCACGGAAGTGCCGAATTTTATCTTTTCCTCAACCGCCGCCGTCTATGGCACGCCTGAGGAAGACGGTCCGATCACCGAAGCAACGCACACCCGCCCGCAATCGCCCTACGGCACATCCAAGCTGATGACGGAGACCATGCTGGCCGATGCCGCCGCAGCCCACGCGTTCAGCTTTGCGGCCTTGCGTTACTTCAATGTTTCGGGCGCCGATCCAAAGGGCCGCACCGGCCAGTCAACCCGTGGCGCGCTCAATCTGATCAAGGTTGCCACCGAGGCCGCGATGGGCAAACGCGACGGAATCGACGTGTTCGGAACCGATTACCCGACCCGTGACGGCACCTGCGTGCGCGATTTCATTCATGTCACCGATCTGGTTGGCGCTCACCTCGACGCCCTTGGCTATCTGCGTGCCGGTGGCGACAGCCTGATTGCAAATTGCGGCTATGGACGCGGCTACACCGTGCAGGAAGTGCTTGATGCGGTGCGGCGCGTCAGCGGCCGCGATTTCGAGATCCGGCATGCGCCGCGCAGGCATGGCGACATCATCACCTCGGTGGCGGATTCAAGCCTCGCGCGAAACAGACTCGGCTGGTCGCCACGCCACGACAACCTCGATGAGATCGTCGGCAGTGCGCTTGCCTGGGAGGAATCCTTGTTGCGCCGCAACCGGATTTAAGCGAGTGCCGGTTTTCCGGACGCCATAAAAACATTAATACTATCAGATATTTATTCCCGGAATAACAAGGCAATCTCGACTTTAGTCGTAGGCCGAAGTTATCATTGGAATGTCTGATTCTTCCTTTCCCTTCGCAAATTGTTTGAGCTACCGTCCGCCTCGGCTGGAATAGTCAGGTCACGCCATGATTGTTTTTTGCATACGGTTCAACCGAACCTGCAAAGGCAATCCGGAGTGGCCGGACAAGACCGCAAAGCCTGGGGGAATTGTGGGGAGGAAGTGGGACGCGCCCGGTTGACGCCCCATCGCCAATCTGGACGACACAAACCCTTCAGACGGTTATTCCGCTTCGATGACAATTCACTGGTCGCCGATCATGGCAGAGGGTCAGTGCAGAGGAGGTATAAATGAGCAAAAATGGTGGTAGCGACGCCTACTGGAAAGCCAATGTCAGAATGATCGGGGTCCTCCTGGTCATCTGGGCGCTGGTTTCCTTCGGGTTTGGCATTCTTTTGCGGCCCATGCTTTCGGGCATCTCGGTCGGTGGTTCGGATCTCGGATTCTGGTTTGCCCAGCAAGGATCAATCCTTGTCTTCCTGGGCATAATTTTCTTCTACGCGTGGCGCATGAATGCGCTCGATCGCGAGTACGGAGTCGACGAAGAGTAAGATCTTCGGTTGAGCAAAAAGGTACCATCTCATGGATCAATATACTCTCAATCTGCTCTTTGTGGGGGCGTCCTTCGCACTCTACATCGGCATCGCCATCTGGGCCCGCGCGGGTTCGACCGGCGAGTTCTATGCCGCCGGCCGCGGGGTTAACCCGGTCGTCAACGGCATGGCCACCGCGGCTGACTGGATGTCGGCGGCTTCCTTCATCTCCATGGCCGGCCTGATCGCCTTTACCGGCTACGACAACTCGTCGTTCCTGATGGGCTGGACCGGCGGTTACGTGCTCTTGGCCATGCTGCTTGCGCCGTATCTGCGCAAGTTCGGCAAATACACCGTGCCGGAGTTCATCGGCGACCGCTTCTACTCGCAGACCGCGCGTATCGTCGCCGTTATCTGCCTGATCGTTGCCTCGGTCACCTACGTGATCGGTCAGATGACCGGCGTCGGTGTGGCGTTCTCGCGCTTCCTGGAAGTCGAAAACTCCACCGGCCTGTTCATCGGCGCCACCGTGGTGTTCGTTTACGCGGTTCTCGGCGGCATGAAGGGCATCACCTACACCCAGGTGGCTCAGTATGTCGTGCTGATCCTGGCCTACACCATCCCGGCGATCTTCGTGTCGCTGCAGCTCACCGGCAACCCGATCCCGGCCCTTGGCCTGTTCGGCTCCGTCGATGCGGATGGCAGCTCGGTTGCGCTTCTCACCCGTCTTGACCAGGTCGTTACGGATCTTGGCTTCAACGAGTACACCGCACACGGCGGCGGCACCTTGAATATGGTGCTGTTCACGTTCTCGCTGATGATCGGCACCGCCGGTCTGCCGCACGTGATCATCCGCTTCTTCACCGTCCCCAAGGTCTCCGACGCCCGTTGGTCGGCCGGTTGGGCGCTGGTGTTCATCGCGCTTCTGTATCTCAATGCTCCGGCCGTGGGCGCCATGGCCCGCCTCAACATCACCCAGACCATGTGGCCTGCCGGTGTTCAGGGCGAGGCGATCTCGGTCGAAGACATCGAAAGCCGCGAAGACCTCAACTGGATGCGCACCTGGCAGCAGACCGGTCTTCTGGGCTGGGAAGACAAGAACGGCGATGGCCGGATCCAGTACTACAACGACAAGGCCTCTTCGATGGAAGAAACGGCAGCCGCGAATGGCTGGCAGGGCAACGAGTTGACCAACTTCAACCGCGACATCCTGGTGCTTGCCAACCCGGAAATCGCTAACCTGCCAGGGTGGGTGATCGCCCTTGTCGCAGCCGGCGGTCTTGCCGCGGCGCTGTCGACGGCAGCCGGTTTGTTGCTCGCGATTTCGTCGGCGATCAGTCACGATCTGATCAAGGGCGCGATCAATCCGGATATCTCGGAGAAGGGTGAGATGCTCGCAGCACGTATCTCAATGGCCGTGGCCATTGCGGTTGCGACCTATCTTGGCCTCAATCCGCCCGGATTTGCGGCGCAGACGGTGGCTCTGGCCTTCGGTCTGGCGGCGTCGTCGATCTTCCCGGCATTGATGATGGGCATCTTCTTCAAGCGGATCAACAACACCGGCGCGGTTGCCGGCATGTTGGCCGGCCTTGGCGTGACGCTGCTCTACATCTTCCTGCACAAGGGCTGGTTCTTCATCCCCGGAACGGCATCCTTCTCCGATGCGGATCCGCTGTTCCTGACGATCAAGTCCACCTCCTTCGGTGCGGTCGGTGCGATCATCAACTTCGCAGTTGCCTACTTCGTTTCGCAGGCAACCGAGGAGCCGCCGCAGGAAATTCAGGATCTGGTGGAATCGGTCCGCGTCCCGCGTGGCGCTGGCGCTGCCACCGGTCACTGAGGACACGGCCCTTGACGGGCCCCTACAAAAGATGGATGGACCCCGGTTATGCCGGGGTCCATTGTTTTTGTGCTTTGCGGACTCGAGCAGCTGTCCCTTGGTCCCGGTGGCGGCCAGGAGGCCACCTGATGCTTTGAAAGGACACCGATGACCGAAACCGGATTTGCCGATTTTGCGCGGCGCTGGCATCCCTTTGACGCCCTGGATGACGCAACCATCGCGGAACTCGCCGGCAATGTCACCGAGCACAAAGTGGCCAGCGGTGAGGTTATTCACGCCGCGGGCGATCCGATTGCCCGGTTTTCGCTGCTCGCCGAGGGCGCGATCGATCTGGTTTCGCGCGAGGGCACGCTGATTTCGCAATTGCGCGAGGGCGACTATTTCGGCGCCATCGCAATTCTCGGCGACGGCAAGGCGGTGCATTCGGTGGAGGCTGCCAGCGACGCGCGGCTGTTCCAGATCCCGGCCAAGGTGTTTTTGGACCTGGTCAACGACCAGCCGGTGATAGCCGCCTTCTACAACCGCTCCGGCCGCAAGCTTTCCCCGGCCGCTGTCTCGATGCAGTCGTCCGAAGGCTGGCTGTCGATGCCGCTCAGTCAGCTGATGTCCAAGCCGCCTTTCGCCTGCCCGCCCGGCATAAGCCTGAAGGAAGCCGCGGCGCGGATGCATGCGCGGGGGTTCTCCTGCATGCTGGTGGTTGCCGAGAACGGCCGGCTCGACGGCATTGTCACCACCCGCGACATGACCCGGCTGATCGCCGAGGAATGTCCGCCCTCAACTCCGATCTCCGAGGTGATGACCCCCAATCCGGTGACGCTGAGACCCGAACAGACGGGCTTTGACGCGGTGCTGTTGATGAGCGAGCGCGGCATCGGCCATTTGCCGGTGGTCGAGAACGGCATCGCCGTGGGCGTCCTCACACAGACCGATATGGTCAGGCGGCATTCGGTGTCCGCAGTCTACATGATCCGTGACATCGCCAACCGCGATACCCATGAGACACTTGCGGAAGTCACCGCCGAGATTCCTTCGCTGCTGGCGCATCTGGTCGGCTCGGGCGTTCCCGCCCATCAGGTCGGGCACATGATCACCTCGATCAGCGATGCGCTCACCAGACGGTTGATTGCGCTCGCCGAAGCCGAGATGGGGCCGGCGCCGGTGCCCTGGCTCTGGCTCGCCTGCGGCAGTCAGGGCCGGCGCGAACAAACCGGCGTCTCCGATCAGGACAATTGCCTGATCCTCTCCGATGATTATGACGAGGCCAGCCATGGTGCCTGGTTCGAGGCCTTTGCGAAATTCGTCAGCGATGGGCTCGATGCCGCCGGATACATCTATTGCCCGGGCGACATGATGGCCACCAATCCGCGCTGGCGGCAGCCGCTGTCGAAATGGCGCGACTATTTCCAGCACTGGATCCGGGTGCCCGATCCGATGGCCCAGATGCTTGCCAGCGTCATGTTCGATCTACGCCCGATCGCCGGCGAATTTTCGTTGTTTGACGGTCTGCAGGCCGAAACGCTCGAAATGGCGCGCGCCGATTCAATCTTCCGGGCCCATATGCTGTCCAATTCACTCAAGCATTTCCCGCCGCTTGGTCTGTTCCGCGGCTTTGCCCTGATCCGCGGCGGCGAGCACAAGGATTCGATCGATCTCAAACATTCAGGCGTCGTCCCGATCGTCGATCTGGGCCGGCTTTATGCGCTGCAGGGCGCCATCGAAGCGGTCAACACCCGCGAACGGCTGCTTGAGGCGGTGGAGCGCAAGGTGCTCAGCAGCTCCGGTGGCGCCGATCTGATCGATGCCTTTGATCTCATCGCCATGATCCGGCTTCAGCACCAGGCCCGGCAGGTGCGCGAAGGTGAAAAGCCGGACAATTTCCTGCGCCCCTCGCGGCTTAGCGCGTTGGAACGCAATCATCTCAAGGATGCCTTCGGCGTGGTCAAGTCGCTGCAATCAAGCCTGGGATACGGCCGCGGATAAATCCGCCGCCCGGGCCCCGGGCGCATAGGGAGACAGATTTTTCATGCCAACATTTTTCAACATCCTCGGCCCCATCGTCTTTGGTATCGCGGTCACCGGCGTTCTGGTTTTCATGAAGCGGGTGCTCAAGGTGCCGCTTCCGGGCTGGTCGGTGCCGATGCTGGCCGCCGCCTCCATCATCCTGGCCCACGTCTACAATGAATACTCCTGGTTCGATCGCTTCTCGGCCGAGCTTCCCGAGCAGGTCGAAGTGGTCGAGACACTGACCAAGTCTTCCTGGTACGAGCCATGGAGCTATGTCAGGCCCAGGGTCGACCGCTTCACCGCGATTGATCGCAATTCGGTGCAGTTCAACCCGGCCCATCCCGAGCTGGCGCTGGGTGAAATCATTCTTGTCCAGCGCTACACGCCCACCGCCCGCGCCCTGCAGATCGCCGATTGCGAAAACGGACGGGTCGCCGACCTGACGCCCTCGACCGAGTTTGGCGACGACGGGCTGCCGCTCGGCGTGGTCTGGTTTGACCGCGATGCGGAGGACCCGGTGCTGGCGTCGTTGTGCCGGATCGCTGCGGAGAAACGGTCAAACTGACGCGGTCCCCGCCAACCAGTCCCGTGTTTGCCTGAGTGTTGGATCACCAGGCTTTCAAACACGGAGTTCACGCACCGTCGTTTCTGCGCTCCATGATCTTGAGGATATTGCCATCCGGGTCGCTGAACTCCAGCGACCGGCTGCCATCCGCGTTTGCATGAACCGTCGCGTCGGGAGCCGATTTGGAGACTTGCTGTTCAAGCGTGTCGATCTGGTCGTGGCTCAGATGAAAATCGACCGTACCACCAGGGGTCCTGCCGCCACCGCCTTTTCCGGGGACATAGAGAGCGAGTGCGAACGAAGCGCCGTCGAGCTGCGCCCAGCCATAGGTCTCGGACACGAACCCGGCTTTCAGGCCGAGAGCCTCTTCATAAAATGAAACCGACGCTGCGAGATCCTCCACTGGGATTTTCACGAGATCCAATGCGAGTGTCATGTGGTCAAACCTTCTGTTTTCTGTGGGTTTTGGCGGTCATCAGGTAGCGGATGCCCTGCATATCGCGATGGCCGAATTCGCCTTCTCGTCTTAACCTCCTTCAATCGGTTTTCCAGGCCACGAGCGGGAGGTGTCGTGCAGGCGACCTGTCCCGGGTATCCTCTCTCGTTCCATCAAGAATGTTAAGAAGACTTTCCATTTTAGGTTGATCATCTTTCGGAATGAGAAACGCCGCGAGGCCCTCAGCAAGCCATCCCCGACAAAAGAACGGGTGGATTTTTTCCGCAACGCAACGACAATGCGTTTTCGGAGGAGATCAAATGCCCAAGACCATGCTCATCGTCGCTGACGAATGCGCCACCGCGCGCTGGCTGCCGGGATTTTGCGTCGAACGCGGATGGAGCGTCGACACGGCCAGGGACGCAGCACAGGCGCGCGCGCGGCTCGAGGCGGGCTTGGCACCCGATGTCGCGCTGGTCGATGCGGTGCTGGGCGAGGATGACGGCTTTGAGACCTGTCAGGAGATCCGCCAGGCCCGGCCGGATGCCTATCTGGTGATCACCTCGGCCCGGGCCGGCCGCGTCGCTCGCCTGAAGGCGCGGGCCGCGGGCGCCGACGCCTATCTCCCCAAGCCGTTCGAACTTGAGGCGCTCGCCCGGCTGATCGAAACCAGGGAGGTGCAATCATGGGATTGATCGAGCGTCTCGCCCAGTCCATGAGCCTGCGGCTCAGGATATTCATGTTTTTCCTGCTGGCGCTGACAACCTGCCTGGCCATGGTCGGCTTTGCCGGCTGGCTGTTTTTGGGCGGGCTCGATGCGCAAAGCATGGCCATGGTCGGCCGGGCAGGCGCGGTTTCGGCCTTCGCCATTGCCGCCATCATCATCGCCATCTGGTATCAGTTCGACACCCATGTCGCCCGTCCGATCGAGCGCATGGGCCGTTACGCGCACTCCGCGGCCCATGCCGGCGGCCTGTCGGATACCGCGATGCCCGACGCCCGCTATCTGGGTTATCTCGCACCGGCGGTGGCCGATCTGTCGCAGGCGCTCGACGCGGCGCGCAACAAGCGTGAACAGGCTGTGGGCGAGGCCGTCGCCCGCGCCGAACGGCAAAAGGCGCGGCTCGAATCGGTGCTGCACGATCTGCGCGACGGCATCCTGATCTGCAATCGCGACCATCAGGTGCTGCTTTACAATCCGCGCGCCGTCCAGATCCTCGACGAGGTCGGCCAAATCGGGCTTCGCCGTTCGGTTTTCGACGTGCTGTCGCCCGGTCCGGTTCGCCACAGCGTGGCCCGTCTGGTCAAACGCTTCCGCGAAAACCGGCATCTTACCCATGATGAAGGGCTGTCATTGCCGTTCGCGGCGCTGTGCGCCGATGGCCGCACCACCATCGAGGCAACCATGACGCTGACCCTGGTTCCTGGCAGCGACGAACCGGAAGGCTACATCCTGTCGTTCTCCGACGAAACCGAGACACTGGCCGCCAGCGCCGAGGCCGAGCGCCAACTGATCGCGGTCGCCGAAAAGATCCGCGAAGAGGCGGCCTCCATGCATCTCATCGGTGAATTGCTCGGTCGCTCGGAGGACCTGCCCGAGCCCGCGCGCGAGATGACAGGCGCCATCATGCGCGAGGTGCGCACGCTGACCCAGAGCGCCGACCTTCTCGATGGTCTCGCCCAGGATCAACTGGCGCGCACCTGGCCGATGGCGCCGGTTCTGGCCACCACCCTGTTCGATCTGGTGGGCGAACGGGTACGGTTTGATACCGCCGTCACCCATCAGGCCGAATCCGGGGTCACCATCCTGTGCGACAGCGCGGCAATCGCCGCCCTGCTGGCGCGGCTCGCCGAATGGATTTCGGAACTGGGCGGCAGCGAGATCGTCGTCACGGCCATTCCGGGCGATCCGCTCGGCTTTGTCGATCTGTCCTGGCGCGGCGAGACGCTGATGATCCGGGACGTCAACACCTGGCTTGCTTCCGCGCTCGATCACGATCTCGGACCTGTAACGGCGGCCGATGTGCTGGCCCGGCATGCCTCGGATGTATGGCCGGAGGAACTGGATGGCGGTCGTGCCCGGTTGCGCATGCCGCTGACCATGCGCGACGCAAGCCGCATGCGGGTGCTGCCGGTCAAGATGCCCGAACGCCGCGCCTATTATGACTTCGACCTGTTCGATCACGATTTGCCCGAAAACCTGGCCGACATCCGGCTCGACCAGCTCACCGCAGTGGTGTTTGACACC
Source organism: uncultured Hoeflea sp. (assembly GCF_947501405.1). Classification (GTDB taxonomy): domain Bacteria; phylum Pseudomonadota; class Alphaproteobacteria; order Rhizobiales; family Rhizobiaceae; genus Hoeflea. Next base: position 312,747 of record NZ_CANMVK010000002.1, read on the forward strand.
GAAACCACCGGATTGGAGCCGGGTCGCGGCGACAAGATGGTCTCGATCGCCGGCGTTCGGGTGGTCAATGGGCGGCTGCTCGAAGGCGAAGTGTTCAATGAGTTCATCAACCCCGGCCGTCCGATTCCACCTGCTTCTACCGTCATTCACGGCATTTCCAACGAGATGGTGGCCGATGCCGGGCCACCCGGGGAGGTGAGCCATCGTTTCCACGGCTTTGCCCGCGATGCGGTGCTGGTGGCCCACAACGCTCCATTTGATATGCGCTTCTTGTCCATGGCGGCGGAACCGGCGGGCTTTTCCTTCACCAATCCGGTGCTCGACACCGTGCTCTTGGCGGCCCATCTGCATGGCGCCGAGGATTCGCTGACGCTCGACCGGCTCGCCGAAGTCTATGGCATATCGCTGCCAGATGAGGTGCGCCACACCGCCCATGGCGACGCGCTGGCAACCGCCGGGGTGTTTCTCAGGCTGATCGGCCCGCTAGCTGCAGCCGGGGTGGCCACTCTGGGCGAAGCCATCGCCGCAAGCGAGGCCCAGGCCGCCTTGCGGCGCAAGCAGGCAAAATACTGATCCCGTCGGGATTTTCGCGGCGCGGGAAACGCAAATGCTCGCTGCATGATTGGTGCCGTGCGCGGCCTGCTGGACATGCGACCGCAATCCACTACTGTCTCGGATCAGGGGTGGAGATGGCATGACACAGACGATAGAGCTGCCGCTCTGGGTGATCGTGATCGCGTCGATCCTGGCGGCGATCGCCATTGCCGACAGGCTGCTGTCGCCCGCCGTGCGCTGGTTTTTCCGCCGCCGCGTCAATCTCGCCATCGAAGAACTCAACACAAGACTGCAGCTCAAGATCCGGCCCTTCGGCACCACCCGCCGCGAGGTGCTGATCGATCGCATCGTCAATGACCCGCATGTGGTGGATTCGGTGGCCGAACATGCCCGCGAAACCGGGGAACCGATCCAGGTCGCCATGGCGCGGGCCTCCCGCTACGCCCGCGAAATCGTGCCGATGTTCAACGCCTACGCCTATTTCCGCATCGGAACGCGGCTTGCGCGTTGGCTCGCAACCGCGCTCTACCGGGTGCGGCTGGGCTACACCAACACCGATGCGCTCTCCAAAGTTACGCCGGATTCTTCCGTCGTCTTCGTCATGAACCACCGCTCCAACATGGATTACGTTCTGGTCACCTATCTCGCCTCATCCTCCACCGCGCTGTCCTATGCCGTGGGCGAATGGGCGCGGCTGCCGGTGTTGCAGACCCTGATCCGCTTCATGGGCGCGTATTTTATTCGCCGCAATGCCCGCAATCTGCTCTATCGCCGCATCCTGGCGACTTATGTGCGCATGGCCACCGAGGCCGGCGTCACCCAGGCAGTGTTCCCCGAAGGCGGCCTGTCGCGTGACGGTCTGCTGCGGCCGCCGCGCATCGGGCTGATTTCCTACATCGTCTCCGCCCATGACCACGTGTCCCATGACACCGTGTTCATTCCCGTCGGGCTCAACTACGACCGGGTGCTGGAAGACCGCTCGCTGGTGTTTGAGGCCGACCGCCAGGGCGAGCCCCTGACCACCTGGCAGAAATCGACCAAGACCATGGCCTTCCTGATGCGGAACCTGAAGCTGCGGCTGGCGGGCAAATGGCACCGTTTCGGCTATGCCAGCGTCTCGTTTGGCAATCCGGTCTCCGTCGACGGCTTTCTTGATGACCATGGTGTCGGCAAATGGGCGGCGCTGGCCGAGGGAGACCGCGACCGGCTGACCGAGAAGCTGGCGCACCAACTCATGGAGTCCATCGGCGCGCTGATCCCGGTTCTGCCGGTGTCGCTGGTCTCGCTGGCGATGCTTGAGGCGGGCAGCGACCGGGTCGACCGGCTCGATCTCAAGATGCGGGTCGGCGCGCTGATCGATCAATTGCTCGAAAAGGGCGTCTATCTGCACATACCGCGCCAGGACCGGGACTATGAGATTGATGTAGGCCTGAGGATGTTGACCTTGCGGAAGATTGTCACCCAGCAACCCGATGGCCAGCTCACGATTGTCGAAAAGGACAAGCCGCTGCTCGCCTACTACGCCAATGCCATCCGTCATCTGGTCTGAGATCCGCCGCCGCCACCTGAGCGCCGCCTGATCGCCGGCGGGCCGCCAGCTAGCGCTTGACCGGCTTGAGATCATCAAACACCGCCGCGCGCTTTTCACCGCGGGCGAAAAAGGCTTCCTTGATGTCGTCGGGCCTGAGCATCGCCGCGTTCCACACCGAGACATAGTCGAGCGCGTCGGCGGTGGAATGATCACGCGCATAGTTGGCCATCGCCTTGCAGCCGGTAACCGCCAGCGGCGAATGCCGGGCGATTTGTCCGGCGATCGCCATCACGCCCTCAAGCAGCGCCTCATGGGTTTCAAACACCTCGTTGACGAGACCGATCTCCTTTGCCTTGGCGGCCGGCAGCCGCTCGGCGGTGTAGGCCATCTGTCGCGCCCAGCCTTCGGGGATCAACCGCATCAGCCGCGGAAAGGTGCCGACATCGGCGGTCATGCCGATGGCCGTTTCCTGAACCGCGAAAAACGCATCTTCAGAGGCGTAGCGGCAATCGCAGGCGGTGGCGAGATCCACGCCCGCGCCGATCGCCCCGCCCTGAATCGCTGCCAGCACCGGCACCCGCGCCCGCTCGAGGCAGGAGAAAGTCTCCTGCAATTGCTTGATCTTGTAGCGGAAGGCCTCGGCGGCAACGTGGGTGTTGGCGGCATTGGGATCGAGCCCGCCGGTCATGAACACCGAGATGTCCATGCCGGAGGTGAAATGCTTGCCTTCCGAGGAGAGCACGATCACCCGCGCTTCGGCATTGTTGGAAATCCGGTCAATGGCTTCAGGCAGCTCCGTCCAGAATTCCGGAATCATCGAGTTGGCTTTGTCGGGCCGGTTGAAACGGATATGGGCGATGTGGTTTTCGATCTCGAGCGAGAAGCAGGCATAGGTCATGGTGAACTCCTTGTCGTCGCCATCTTTAGCTTCACTGGCCCGGCCGGGCTACGCCAAACCCGCCTTTAACCGGTGAGCTCGCCCGCTCGGGCGCAGCATCAACTGTTTCGCAAAAAGTCCTGAACCGGTTCCACCAGACTCGAACAGCGCCGCAAATCATAAGCCAGAAAAGAAAATCCTGTTGCGAGCCCGGTGCCTGCGCATATGGTGGCCCACGCACAAGGGAGATCGAGACATGAGCAGCGCAGCGTCACCAGTGGACCGGGATGGTCTGATGGAATTCTCGGTGGTCTTCACCGACCGTTCGCTCAACCATATGTCGCGGGCGTTCCAGGAGGTCATGAACGATCTCAACACCATGCTGTGCGATGTCTATCAGGCCGAGACCACGGCCATCGTGCCGGGCGGCGGCACCTTCGCCATGGAGGCGGTCGCCCGCCAGTTCGCTACCGACGCCCGGGTGATGGTGATTCGCAATGGCTGGTTTTCCTATCGCTGGACGCAGATTTTCGAGGCCGGCGGTATCGCCGCGGAAGCCTCGGTGCTCAAGGCCGCGCAGGTCGGCAATGAAACCACCTCTGCTTTCGCGCCTCTTGCCATTGATCAGATCACCGCCCGGATCCGCGACGAGCGCCCGCAGGTGATCTTCGCTCCGCATGTGGAAACCTCGTCAGGCGTGATCCTGCCCGATGCCTACCTCAAGGCCATCGGCGAGGCGGCGCGCGATGTCGGCGCGCTGTTTGTGCTTGATTGCATCGCTTCGGGCTGCGTCTGGGTTGATATGAAGGCAACAGCCGTCGATGTGCTGATCTCCGCGCCGCAGAAGGGCTGGAGCGCTTCGCCTGCGGCAGGATTGGTCATGCTCGGCGACCGCGCGCTCGAACGTCTCGACCAAACCGCAAGCAGCAGCTATGCGCTCGATCTGCGCAAATGGCGCGACATCATGCAGGCCTATCTCGGCGGTGGCCATGCCTATCACGCGACCATGCCGACCGATTCCCTCAGGATCTTCCGTGAGCGGATGCTCGAGACTCGCGATTTCGGTTTCGAACTCGCCCGAGAGCGCCAATGGCAACTGGGCGGCAAGGTGCGGGCGTTGCTGGCCGGTAGCGGCTATAAATCGGTTGCCGCTCCCGGCTTTGAAGCGCCGGGCGTTGTCGTCAGCTACACTCGCGATCCGGAGTTTCAGAACGGCAAGAAATTCGCGGCCCAGGGCATGCAGATCGCCGCCGGCGTGCCGCTGATGTGCGACGAGCCGGAGGATTTCCGGACCTTCCGCATCGGCCTGTTCGGGCTCGACAAGCTCGGCGATGTCGATGGCGCGGTAGCAAGGCTGGAAACCGTGCTCGAAAAAATCGCCGAAGGCTGAGCGCCGGGCCACCTCGATGCCCGCCGGGCAAACCTGATAGTTCAAGTGAAAAAACTGGTGCTGCCGGAGAGATTCGAACTCTCGACCTCTCCCTTACCAAGGGAGTGCTCTACCCCTGAGCTACGGCAGCCCTCTTGCATCAGTTTCCGGCCGGTTGCGGCCCTTGTCGTCCCGTTGCCGGGGGTCCGTATGATGGCGGAAGCCTCCGAACGGCTGAAGCGGCCCGCTCTTGCCACAGCTTTGTCATCAGTGCAAGCGCAAACGGGCAATTGATTTTGCGAGTTTGGATATGCCGGTGGACGGCCCGGCCGACCGGCCCGTCGCCCGCCTTCACCTCGGGTCGGATTTGCGCTATTGCCGGGTTGCCATGAGCGATGACACATCAGCAAAACCCCAAAGCGAAGCCGAGCGCCGGGCCGAACGCAAGGCCGAGCGGCTGGCGGAACAGTTGCGCGCCAATCTGCAGCGCCGAAAGGCGCAGGTCCGCGCCCGCCGCGAAGGCAAACCCGACGAGACCGAGGGACTGCCCGCCGCCGGCAAAACCAGGACGCCGGGCGATTAACCGCTGCCGCAGCCGCCATGTTGCCGCAATTTTGCGGATGGTCTAAACACCGGCTGAAAGTCAAAACATCATCTCCGCCCGTCGGGGGCGCGCACGCAGGCCAGACCGGGATATTCAGGCCGGAAACTTCAAGAGGACAGCATGGATCGCATCAGGATCGTTGGCGGCAATCCGCTCAATGGCGTCATTCCGGTTTCCGGCGCAAAGAATGCGGCGCTGCCGCTGATGATCGCCTCGTTGCTCACCGACGACACGCTAACGCTGGAAAACCTGCCGCATCTCGCCGATGTCGAGCAATTGCAGCGCATTCTGGGCAATCACGGTGTCGATATCGGTGTGGTCGGCCGCCGCGAGCGCCAGGGCGAAAGCTACGCCCGGACCGTGCATTTCACCGCGCGCACCATTGTCGACACCACCGCGCCCTATGAACTGGTCTCCAAGATGCGCGCCAGTTTCTGGGTGATCGGTCCGCTGCTTGCCCGCATGGGCGAAGCAAAGGTGTCGCTTCCTGGCGGCTGCGCCATCGGCACCCGGCCGGTGGATTTGTTCATCGACGGGCTGGAGCATCTCGGCGCCGAAATCGTCATCGAGAACGGCTATATTCACGCCCGCGCGCCCAAGGGGCTGATTGGCGGCCACTTCGTGTTCCCCAAGGTCTCGGTTGGCGCCACCCATGTGCTGATGATGGCGGGGACGCTGGCCAAGGGCCAGACCACTATTGAAAACGCAGCCCGCGAGCCCGAGGTCGCCGATCTCGCCAAATGTCTCATCGCCATGGGGGCCAAGATCTCCGGCGCCGGCACCTCCACACTGGTGATCGACGGTGTGACCTCGCTGTCCGGCGCCCGCCACCGGGTGCTGCCCGACCGCATCGAGACCGGAACCTACGCCATGGCCGTGGCCATGACCGGGGGTGACGTGCTTTTGGAAAACACGTCGATGGATTTGTTGGAAAGCGCGCTGCTCGCCGTCAGCCGCGCCGGGGTCGAGATCAAGCCCGAGGCCGGCGGCATCCGGGTTCGCCGCAATGGCGGCGACATTCTGCCGGTGGATGTCACCACTGATCCGTTCCCGGGCTTTCCCACCGACCTGCAGGCGCAGTTCATGGCGCTGATGACCCGCGCCAGCGGCGTGTCGCACATCACCGAGACCATATTCGAAAACCGCTTCATGCATGTTCAGGAGCTCGCCCGTCTTGGCGCCAGGATTTCATTGTCCGGCCAGACCGCGACCGTTACCGGCGTGCCGACGCTGCGTGGCGCACCGGTGATGGCGACGGATTTGCGCGCCTCGGTGTCTCTGGTTATTGCCGGACTGGCGGCGGAAGGCGAAACCATCGTCAACCGGGTCTATCACCTCGACCGGGGCTTTGAGCGGCTCGAGGAAAAACTCAACAATTGCGGCGCCCAGGTGGAGCGGATCAGCGGTTAACGTTGCTGCCCGGTTGAAAATCGTTGCCGCAACCTTCGCCGCATTGCGCATTGACCTCCGCGCACCTACCTTGCACTGCAACAAGGCAATGTCGCCGAGTTCCGTGAATTTGTAATTTCGAGGATTTTCCAATGGACAGTCTGAAACTGATCGCGCTTGACGAAACGGATCTGGCTGTCGTCTCCGCCTGTCTGCAGGATGCCGTGTTCAAGACCGGCGACACCGCGTTTCACGGTCAGGAGCGCAATTTCACCCTGGAAGCCAACCGCTTCGTCTGGGAAGACGGCAAATCCAAGAAGAGTTTCGAGCGCCGCCGCGCGGTGCTGGTGGTCAAGCAGGTGAGCGCGGTCAAATCGCGCGGGCTCGATCTCAAGAACAAGGACCATGTGCACTCGCTGCTTGCGGTCCGGTTCTCCGCAGGCCACGAGGCACCCGCCGGCGCCATCGAACTGGTGCTGTCGGGTGGCGCCACGATCCGGCTGGAGGTCGCCTGCATCGAGGTCCAGCTTGCCGATGTCGGCGGCGGGTGGGAAACCAAATTCAAGCCGCGCCACCTGGCCGGCGGCTGAGATAGCGTTGCGTCATCACTCCGGACCTCGCGCAATACGGGGCGAGTGATGGTGACGGCAGAGGGGCAGGACAAGTGGCAGTGAGGCTCAATCAGCGGGATCCGGATTTCGAAGCGCATTTCGCCGCCTTGCTGGCCGGCAAGCGCGAATCGTCCGATGACGTCGATCTGGTGGTGCGCGACATTCTCGACGATGTGCGCGCCCGCGGCGACGCCGCTATTCTCGATTACACAGCCCGGTTTGATGGTGTGACCGCGCAATCGGTCTCAGAGTTGAAGGTCGCCGACAGCGAGATCGACGCGGCGATGAGTTCAGTGCCCGAAGATGTGATCGCCGCGCTGGAACTGGCCGCCGCCCGCATCGAAAGCCACCATGCAAGACAGATGCCCCGGGACGATCATTATGTCGATCCGCTTGGCGTCGAACTCGGCTCGCGCTGGACCGCGATCGAGGCCGTGGGTCTCTATGTGCCCGGCGGCAAGGCGTCCTATCCGAGTTCGGTGCTGATGAACGCCGTGCCGGCGAAGGTTGCCGGTGTCGAACGCATCGTCATGGTGGTGCCGAGCCCGGGCGGAGAGCTCAATCCGCAGGTGCTTGCAGCAGCCAGGATTGCAGGGGTCAGCGAGATTTACCGGATCGGCGGCGCCCAGGCGATCGCCGCTCTTGCCTATGGCAGCCAGAGCATCGATCCGGTCTACAAGATCGTCGGACCCGGCAACGCCTTCGTGGCGGCGGCAAAGCGCCGGGTATTCGGCACCGTCGGCATCGACATGATTGCCGGGCCTTCGGAAGTGCTGATCGTTGCCGACGCGGAAAACGATCCGGACTGGCTCGCCGCCGATCTTCTGGCCCAGGCCGAACATGACGAGGTTGCCCAGTCGATCCTGATCACCGACAGCGCCGAACTGGCGGGCGCGGTGGAAAGCGCGGTCGAGCGCCAGCTCAAGACCTTGCCGAAAGCTCGGATCGCCGGGGCAAGCTGGCGCGATTTCGGCGCGGTGATCGTGGTCGAAGATCTCGACGCAGCCATTCCGCTGGCAAACCGTATCGCCGCCGAGCATCTGGAACTGGCCGTGGCCGATCCCGATACCCTGCTTGCCGGCATCCGCAATGCCGGCGCCATCTTCATCGGACGCCACACGCCCGAGGTTATCGGCGACTATGTCGGCGGCTCCAATCACGTGCTGCCCACGGCCCGGTCGGCGCGGTTTTCCTCAGGCCTGTCGGTGCTTGATTATGTCAAGCGCACCTCGGTGCTGCGGCTCGGGCCGGAGCAGTTGCTCTCGCTCGGTCCGGCTGCCATAACATTGGCGCGCGCCGAGGGGCTTGATGCCCATGCGCGTTCGGTTTCGATCAGAATGAACCGCCGGGACGGGAGTTAAGCGGGGTATGACAACGGCGGACACGCAACGGCTCTCGGACGTCGTCCTCGACGAGACCATCGGACGCGCCACGCCCGATGTCGAGCATGAACGCGCCGTTGCGATCTTCGACCTGATCGAGGAAAACAGTTTCCAGCCGGTCGGCCATGAGGCAGGTCCCTACAAGCTCAAGCTGTCACTGATCGATTCCAAACTGGTGTTTTCGATCTCCGACAAAGCCGACGAGGCCGTGGCCACCCACATTCTCTCGCTGACGCCGTTCCGCCGCATCGTCAAGGACTACTTCATGATCTGCGAAAGCTATTATGAAGCGATCCGCTCCTCGACACCGAGCCAGATCGAGGCCATCGACATGGGCCGCCGAGGCATCCACAATGAAGGCTCGCAGACGCTGATGGACAGGCTGGAGGGCAAGATCAAGATGGATTTCGATACTGCCCGCCGCCTGTTCACGCTGGTCTGCGTGCTGCACTGGCGCGGTTAGAGTGTCTGATGACGGACGCGGCGTCTGTCCCCGAACCCTCTGCGCCCGGCGCGATCCTGTTTGTCTGCGGCATGAACGCCATCCGCTCGCCAATGGCTGAAATCATCGCGCGCTCGCTTCTGCCCAAAGGCACCTATATTGCTTCAGCCGGTGTGCGCCCGGGCGAGCGCGATCCCTTCGTCGATACGGTGCTTGGCGAGATCGGTCTCGATCTGGGCAATCGCCAGCCGCAGACGCTTGATGAGCTTGAGGACGACTACTTCGATCTCATCGTCACCCTGGCGCCCGAGGCCCATCACCAGGCATTGGAACTCACCCGGGCCAGCGCCGTTGACGTGGTGTACTGGCCGACGCCGGATCCCACGGTGATCACCGGATCGCGCGAGCGGATTCTGGATGCGTACCGCGAAGTGCGCGACATGCTCAAACAGCGCATTGCCTCGGGAAAGGGCTGGCCCAAGGGTCCTCCGGCTGAGTGAATCTATTGTGTTCACAAATAGCGCGTCTTTGTGTAGGTTCCGGCCAAAATTCGGGCCCGCGCATCATGCGCCCGCCCCTAGCGAGAAAGACGGACACTGAATGGCGAAAGAAGAAGTTCTCGAATTTCCGGGTGTGGTCACCGAACTGCTTCCCAATGCAACCTTCCGGGTCAAGCTTGAAAACGAGCATGAAATCATCGCGCACACCGCAGGCCGCATGCGCAAGAATCGCATCCGCGTGCTGGCCGGCGACAAGGTGCTGGTGGAAATGACCCCCTATGATCTGACAAAGGGCCGCATCACCTATCGCTTCAAATAGGCGAGGGGTGTGACGCCATCCCATGGCCCGATCGCAAAAACTGATCCTCGCCTCCGGTTCCCCGCGACGGCTTGAACTGCTCGACCAGGCCGGCATCGCGCCGGACCGGCTGATGCCTATGGATCTGGACGAGACCCCGCAGCGCTCAGAGCATCCGCGTTCACTCGCCCGTCGGCTGTCGCGCGAGAAGGCGGAAGCAGCCCTCACCCAGACCCGTTCCGATCCCGCCTGGCGCGACGCCTATATCCTTGCCGCCGATACCGTGGTTTCGGTGGGCCGCCGAATCCTGCCGAAGGCCGAGCAGATCGACGAGGCCTCGAACGCGCTCTATCTGCTATCGGGACGAAACCACCGGGTCTTCACCGGCGTTTGCCTCGTGACCCCGGACCACAGGATCCGGCAGAAGATCATCGAGACGCGGGTGCGGTTCAAACGGCTTTCGCAGGTCGAGATCGAAAGCTATCTGGCGTCCGGCCAGTGGCGCGGAAAGGCAGGCGGTTACGGGATCCAGGGCCTGGCCGGCAGTTTCGTGGTCAAGCTGGTGGGCTCCTACACCAATGTGGTGGGGCTGCCGCTTTACGAGACTGTCGCGCTGTTGAGCGGCGAGGCCTATGACGTGCATTTCAGATGGTTGGAAGGCTGAAACCTTGAGCGACGCGAAAGTGACCCCCTTGAGAAAGGCGCAGCCCTGTCCCGAATGCGGCCGCCCGTCCACGCGCGACAGCTATCCCTTCTGTTCCGAGCGCTGCCGCGGTGTCGATCTCAACCGCTGGCTCTCGGGCAACTACGCGATCCCGGTTACCGAGGTCGAGGACAACCAGGAAGACGATTACGACGACCGCGGCTAAAATCCCGGCTCACGCCCGGATCAGCGCAGTCGTGCAGCCCACCCGGTTGCCATGCCCAGTTGCAAGGTTCAATCGCACAGCTAACCGCCTGGCCCAATCGCTCGGTCCAACCACATAGCAAGCCCCTCGGTCCAGTCGCTCGGGCGAGTCCGGTCTTTGAATGGGGCGGGCCGCGCCGCAAGCGACAGGCCGCTCGCCAAGCCTTGGCGGCGCGCCCTGCAACCATCTTCGCAAATCCGGTGAAAATCTCGCCAAAGGGTGCTGGACAGCGCCTTTCAAGATGTTATAACCCGCTCGCTTTCGGCCGAGAAATTCTCTCAGGCCACAAGGCTCCCGCAGCCCGTCTTAAAACGGCTGGGGATCAGTGCCCGGATAGCTCAGTTGGTAGAGCAGCGGATTGAAAATCCGCGTGTCGGTGGTTCGAATCCGCCTCCGGGCACCATTTTACACTTTGAGATGCCAATCCATCCGGAAACGCCAATGCCGGAACCCGCATTGAGGCATTGCGCTTGTCTTGAGCGTCGCTTTGGCTGCATTCTGTCTTTCGCATTTTGAGCGGCGGCACAAGTCCCTCAGCCCGGTTCCAAATACGGAAAATACAATGGCCAGACCGGTCCTTTACAGCTTCAGGCGTTGCCCTTACGCCATCCGTGCGCGCCTGGCATTGGCCGTCGCCGGGATCGAGGTGGAACTGCGCGAAGTGGTGCTGCGCGACAAGCCATGTGCCTTTCTTGATGTCTCGCCCAGCGCCACGGTGCCGTGCCTGGTCTGCGAGGATGGCGTGATCGATGAGAGCCTCGATGTGATGATCTGGGCGCTTGGGATCAATGATCCCGAAGGCTGGCTTGAGATGCCCGGCGAGGGCCATGACTGGATCGCCCGCAACGATGGCCTCTTCAAACAGGCGCTTGACCGGGTCAAATACGCCGCACGCTATCCCGATGACGATCCGGCGGCACAGCGTGAGCTTGCCGCCAGCTTTCTTGGTGCGCTCGACGACAAGATCGGCGACTGGATGTTCGGGCGTCCGACGCTCGCCGATTTTGCGATACTGCCTTTCGTCCGCCAGTTTGCGTTTATCGACAAGGCCTGCTTCGACGCCCAACCCTGGCCGCGTCTGCAAGCCTGGCTCGACCGCTTCCTGACCTCAGATGAGTTTGACGCCGTGATGGCGAAGTATCCGCAATGGCGTGAAGGCGATGCACCGGAGCTGTTTCCGGGCGCGCAGGCGCGTTAGCCGAGATCACAGCTCCGGGGTAGCGAATTGCGCTCTTCGAGCCTGTGACGATTGCGTGCCGGCAACAGCCTTTTGGCGCTGCTGTTGGCCAGTGTGAAGTTTGGAAAAGTTCTAAACTATACTATTTGACTCCTCTTTAAAAATACCTTACCCGGATTGTCATGTTTAGAGCGGATGACGCCACATGACCAATTTCAATCAGCCCCGGACGAGTCAGTGCCCGGCGTCGGCCTATCTCGGGCGAAAGCCGGAAAATCTGCTGATCAACGGCTATCGAAACTGGGTCGCCGGCCTGGCGCGGGCTGATGCCCGCTATTGGGATGCCGCCCGCAATGCACATGTCACGGCGCTCGGCGCCGGCGACGGTCAGGCGGCGATCGAGGCGCTGACAGCACTGATCGCCCGGCTTGGAATTTGCGCCCGTTGTCCGTTGCGGTTTTACAAGCCCGGTTCGGGCCATCTGTGTCGTGATGAGTGCCTGCTCTTGGGCATGGTCGCCGGCGCCCAGCACGGTGACGACGAGGCGCTGATCACCTCGGCCCGGTTGCTGAGCGGCTGCGACGCGCTCGCTTCGGTGATCGACCGAGCTGGCGCCTATGCGGCGATTCTTCTCAGCCATGATCACCGGCTCGTGCGGGTCCCGGCTGACATTCTCGCGGACATCGATTTTCGTTCGACCGCCGGCGCGTCGGGCGCCGGCCGATTGCTTCACTGACCACCAAACAAAGATCGGGAGAAATCCATACCATGACCATTTTCGCACGCCTGTTGACCGCCGGACTGTTGGCGTCCACCGCCATGACAGGCGCAGCCAGTGCCGCTGTCAGCGCCGATGCGGTAATCGCCCATTACGCCGATATCGCCGAAGCCAAATTCGAGGATGCGCTGACCACCGCCAAGACGCTCGACGCTGCCATCAAGGCGCTGCTTGCAGATCCGTCCGGAGCCACACTCGAGGCTGCAAAATCGGCCTGGCTGGCCTCCCGCGTGCCCTATCAGCAAAGCGAGGTCTACCGCTTCGGCAATGCCATCGTCGATGACTGGGAAGGCAGGGTCAACGCCTGGCCGCTCGATGAGGGGCTGATCGATTATGTTGATGCAAGCTATGGCAACGAGAGCGACGAAAACACGCTGTTTACCGCCAATGTGATCGCCAATTCCAAGATCGAGATCAATGGCCGGGCGATCGACGCCAGCGCCATCACGCCGCAACTGATCTCAGGCACGCTGCAGGAAGCCGGCGGCATCGAGGCCAACGTCGCCTCGGGGTATCACGCCATCGAATTTCTGCTTTGGGGTCAGGATCTCAACGGCAACGGACCCGGCGCCGGCGACCGCCCGGCCAGCGATTACAGCGTAGAGAATTGCACCAACGGCCATTGCGATCGCCGTCGCGAATACCTCTCTGCAGCAAGCGATCTGCTGATCGCCGATCTTGAAGAGATGGCGGCCAACTGGACATCGGACGGCGCGGCCCGCCAGGCGCTGCTTGAAAGCGGAACCTCGGGCGGCCTCACCACGATGTTGACCGGCATGGGCTCGCTCTCCTATGGCGAACTGGCCGGCGAACGCATGAAGCTTGGCCTGCTTCTGGGTGACCCGGAAGAAGAGCATGACTGCTTTTCCGACAACACCCACAACTCCCATCTCTATGATGCGATTGGCATCCGCAATGTCTTTGAGGGGCGCTACACCCGCATCGACGGCACCGAATTGACCGGCCCGTCGCTGTCCGCCCTGGTCGAGGCGCGCGACCCGGCAGTTGCGGCCGAACTGTCGACCGATCTCGACGCCACCGTCGAGGCGATGCAGGTCATGGCCACCCGCGCCGAAACAGTGGAAGCCTATGACCAGATGATCGCCACCGGCAATCAAGAGGGCAATGCCGCGGTTCAGGCCGGTATCGATGGCCTCATCAAACAGACCCGGTCAATCGAGCGCGCCATTGCCGCTCTGGAACTTGGCTCGATCGAGCTCGAAGGCTCCGACAGCCTCGACAGCCCGGACGCGGTTTTTCAATGAGCCTGAGATGATCATCTGCAGTTGCAACATTGTAACCAGGGCAGACATCGAGGAAGCCATAACAGGCTTCCTCGATGTGGATCCATGGCAGTTGATCACACCGGGCAGAGTGTTCCATGAGCTCAGTCAGCGAGGCAAATGCTGCGGCTGCTTCCCGGGTGTGATCGATATTATTGTGCAAACCACGCAACGATATCATGCCCTCAAGGAAAGCCCCTCCGTTCAGGTGATTGAGTTGCTGGATCGAATTGCCATGCAGCGCGAGCGCGTAGACGCTGCAAGGCAGAGACGTGCGGCGAAAAACCACTGGAACACTGCAGCTTGATTGTGCACAAGAAAGGCATTCTTCTCAATCAAGGACAAGCACAATGAAGCGTAGCGAAAAGGTTATCGAGTGCCTCAATGAGGCGTTGTTTCTCGAACTGGGCGCCGTCAACCAATACTGGTTACACTATCGCCTTCTGGACGATTGGGGCTACTCAAAGCTCGCCGCCAAGGAGCGGGCCGAGAGCATTGAAGAGATGCAGCATGCCGACAAGCTCGTTGAGCGTATCATCTTCCTTGAAGGCTTTCCGAACCTCCAGACCGTCGCACAGTTGCGCATTGGCCAATCTCTGAAAGAGGTGCTCGAAGCTGATCTGGCTGGCGAGAAGGATGCATGGGCCGCCTACACAAAATCGCGGAACATCTGCGAAGAGGAAGGTGACTATGTATCGAAGAACCTGTTCGAGGAATTGATTGCGGATGAGGAGGGCCACATCGATTTCCTTGAAACCCAACTCAACCTGCTCAACTCGTTGGGCGAACAGAAATACGGTCAGTTGAACGCGGCTGCCGCCGACGAGGACTGACCGGGAAAGCGAAACCGGCAATGTCAGACCATGCGACCTCGACTCCCACAAAACTGAAAGGGTGCTCACGGGCGCACCTGGTATTCTCCGGTGGGAGCCGGCGGCAAGTGACGCGTCTCGTTTTGGCGATTGCCGGTGTAGTGGTTGCCTCGACAGCGCCAACATGGGCGGATCCGTTGTCGGATCTGCCCCGAACCCGCGACGATCTCAGCGCCAAGGACCTTGCCCGCGTGGAGCGGATCGTCGCGCCGGCGACGGATTTCTCCGGTCCGGAACCCTTCGAGCGGATGCAGGGCGGCGCCGGCACGTCGACCAAGCTCGTCAACCGCGACGCGCTGTCCCATGCCAATGCTAATCTCTCCTTTGAGGATGGGCAACGCTTCAAGCTCGGCAATGCGCTGTTTCGCAAATTGTGGGTGTCTTCGCCCGCCTCGACGCTGGCGTCCGACGGGCTGGGTCCGCTGTTTAACGCCCGCGCCTGCCAGAGTTGCCACATCAAGGACGGCCGCGGTCATCCGCCCGAGGGAGCGGCCGACGCAACCTCGATGTTTCTGCGGCTGGCGCGGCCGGCGCGCGGCGAGGCTGAACTTGCCGCACTTCAAACCTATCTCGCGGCCTCCATGCCGGATCCGGTCTATGGCGGCCAGCTGCAGGATCTCGCCGTGCCCGGGCTCAGGGCCGAGGGCCGCATGGTCATCACCTATGAGGAGCAGCCCGTAACGCTTGGCGACGGCACCGTGGTGTCCTTGCGCAAGCCGCACTACAGCGTCGCCGATCTCGGCTACGGACCGCTGGATCCCGAGACCACCTTGTCGCCGCGCATAGCGCCTACCATGACCGGCATGGGACTGATCGAAGCCATTCATCCCGCCGATATTGTCGCCGGGGCCGACCCTGACGACGGTGATGGCGATGGCGTTTCGGGCCGCGTCGCCATGGCGGTCAATCCCGCAACCGACAGGATCGAACTCGGCCGCTTCGGCTGGAAGGCGCAAAACGCCACGGTCCGGCAGCAATCGGCCGGGGCCTTTGCTGGCGATATCGGCATTTCCAGTCCCGATGCGCCGCGCTCTCATGGCGATTGCACGCCGGCCCAGACCGACTGCATGCGCATGCCCACCGGCGTGCAGAGCGATCTTGGCGACACCGAAGCGCCCGATCCAGTGCTCGAACTGGTAACGTTCTATTCCGAAAATCTCGCTGCACCCGCCCGCCGCGATATCGGCGATCCGCAGGTGTTGGCCGGCAAGGAACAGTTCTATGGTCTCGGTTGCGCCACCTGTCACCGGCCCAAATATGTTACCTCCCGGCAAGCCGCCCATCCAAAGCACCGGTTTCAGCTGATCTGGCCGTACTCGGATTTTCTGCTCCACGACATGGGCGAGGGCTTGGCGGACGGCCAGCCGGTGGGCCGCGCCAGCGGCAGCGAATGGCGCACGGCGCCCTTGTGGGGAATTGGATTGACCGAAACCGTCAGCGATCACACCTTCTTTCTGCACGACGGGCGGGCGCGCAACCTCACCGAGGCGATCCTGTGGCACGGTGGCGAGGCGCAAACCGCGCGTGACGGTTTCGCAGCGCTGGACCGGGTGGACCGCGAGGCGCTGATCCGCTTCCTGGAAAGTCTGTGATGCGCCGCGCCCTGTTCATCTGCCTGTTGGCGATCTGCGCTGCCGGCGGTGTCCAGGCTCGAGAAGTGAGCCCTGCACCGCCGGTCACCGAAGTGCTTAAGGCAACGCTCGTGGGCTATGTCCGTCCCGGCTATTCTGGCTTCGAAGACGCCGTTGTCGCGCTGCAGGGTTCGCTCGAGACGCTCTGTGCCGCACCCTCCCAGGCGGGCTTGCAGCATGTGCGTTCGCGATTTCGCAGCGTAGTCGCGCGCTGGGCCGGGGTCGAATGGTGGCGCATCGGCCCGGTGATGGCTGACAATCGCCTCGAGCGGGTGCTGTTCTTCCCGGACCGCAAGGGCACCGGGCGCAAGCAGGTCATCGCTGCCCTTTCCGATCGTGATCAAAGCGTGCTGTCGGCGTCCAGCCTGTCGGGCAAGAGCGTGGCCATGCAGGGGCTCGGCGCACTCGATTACATCCTGTTCGGCAAGGGCAGCGAGGCGTTGACCAGCCCGGATGCGCTGCACCGCTGCGGCTTCGCCCGCGCGGTATCCGCCAATCTGGCGGGGCTTGCGGGAGAGATCGTCGCGGGCTGGGGCGAAGACACGCGTCTGACCGATCTGTTCGTCGAGCCGGGATCGGAAAACCCGCTGTTTCGCACCGACCGCGAAGCGTTGACCATACTGCTTGGTCAGATGATCCACGGCCTTGAGGCTCTGCGCGATACCCGCCTCGGTGCGTTCCTGGACGGGGAAGATCCGGCCCGCGACCGCCCCCGGTCCGCGCCGCTGTGGAGATCCGGAACGTCCCTGCTTTCCATCGCCGAAGGTCTTGACGGGCTGGAGCGTCTGTTCACCCGAAGCGGCATCGAACGCGTGGTTGAAGCCGGCAATCCCAAGCTGGGAGACATGATTCGCTTCGAGTTCGCCCAGGCGATCAACACGGCCCGGGCGCTCGACGAACTCCAAAGGCCCGTGGAGCAATTGTTGCAGGAGCCCGAAACCCGCGCCAGGCTGGTCTATCTCCGCTACGCGATCAAAACCATCATCACCCGGCTTGATACCGAATTCGCAGCAGCCGCGGGCCTGACGGTCGGGTTTTCCTTTGGAGATGGCGATTGAGCGGTATCGCCATGGAGCGGCGGGCCTTTCTGGCGGCGGCCGGTGCGGCCTGGCTCGCGGGGCTCGCGCCAGCTCGTGCGGAGCGTTTGCTGCACACGGATCTTTTGTTCGCCGCCGCTTACCGGGATCCGCAAGGGGCGTACGGTGTCGCAATTGCCGATGAGGCCGGGCGCATTGTTTCCCGCCATCTTCTGCCCGGACGCGGGCACGGCTTCGCCGCGTCCCGCTCAAGTTCCTGGCTGGTGACATTTGCCCGGCGGCCGGGAAACTTCGCCTTGGCGCTCGACAAGACCGGGCGGCGCGAGCCGGTGCTGTTTCACACCCCCGAGGGGCGGCATTTTTATGGTCATGGCGCAATGTCGGGAGATGGCCGCCTGCTGCTGGCCGCCGAAAACGATTATCATGCGGGCGCAGGTGTGATCGGGCTTTATGACGCCACCAACGCTTTCGCCAGAATTGGCGAATTTCCCTCCCATGGCGTCGGTCCCCATGAGATCGTGCTGATGCCGGACGCCAAGACCCTGTGCGTGGCCAATGGTGGCATTCTCACCCACCCGCGCCATGGTCGTCAGAAGCTCAATCTGCCCACCATGAGCCCTTCGATCGATTTCATCGACACGACGAGCGGTCAATTGTTGTCCTCGCATCGGCTGCCGCAGGACCTCCAGCGGCTGTCACTCAGGCATATGGCGGTCGATGCCCGCCGGGCCGTGTGGATCGGCGGGCAGTATCAGGGAGATGCGCTCGACACGGTGCCGGTCCTGGTGCGTCTCGATTCCGGTCGCGGCTTGGAACCGGTGCGCCTGCCCGGCAATGCGGCTGCGGCCTTCGGGCCCTATGTCGGCTCGGTGGCAGCGAATCGCGAGGCGGATGTGCTGGCGATCAGCTCACCAAGAAGCGGCCTGATCCTCAGGCTCGACACCCGCTCGGGTGCGCTTTTGTCGATGACAGACCATGCCGGGGTTTGCGGATTGCGTGACGCCGGCCAGGATTTCGTTGCCTCAAGCGAACGCGGAGATTTCGCCGGCGCCCGCCACGATCTTGCCTGGGACAACCATATCGGCGCGGTCTGATGTGCCCTCTACGGTAAGGCAGCCGGCGTGAACATTGGTTGACCGGCAGGAAGGCAACAGGCTCTACCGCGCGGTGATTGCGCTGATCACCGCGTCGATCCCGCGGCTGTGCATATCGATTTCGGCCATCAGATTGGAGATTTCCCGGCTTTGCTGCTGGCGCGCCACTGCCGCCATGCGGGCCTCGCCGCCGCAATGCGGGCAGATGGTTTCGCGGTCGCCGATGAATTCGGTGCAGCTGTCGCACACCACCAGATGCGACGAACCGTGCGGCTTGGGCGCGTCATCGATGGCAACGCCGTCGACGGCTCCGCCTTCCAGGGTTTCCAAAACGATCTCGAACTTGCCGATTGCGAAGGGCGTGTCGGGTGCTTCGGCGGTCTTGACGATGCTTTCGCGCAGGCCCGCCTTGGCGAGTTTGCCGGCGCGATAGTAGCAATAGGGATTGTCGCCCCGTTCCCCGGTCAGCGAATGGGTCACCCAGGTGCAACCACCCTGGCAGAAATCATAATAGTAGCAGCTTGCGCAAAAGCCCCGGCCCGGATTGCCGTCATGCTGCACTCTCCGGTCGGCCAGATTGTCGAGCGCCTCGGCGATCGAGACTTCGCGCGACATCCCGCCTGAATAGCTGTCCTTGGAGAGCGATGGGCAGCTTTTGATCGCGCCGTCGGCTTCAAGCCCCAAGGTCGTCGAGCCGGCGGTACAGCCTTGCCAGGGTTCCACTGCATTGGTGATCGACCGCCAATAGGCCTCGTATTTCCCGAAATAGCCGATGCTGTTGCCCGGAAGCACGCGGAAATCATGCGCCAGACCGTCGGTGTAGATCCCGTAAAGCGTATCGACCACGTCAAGAATCTGGTGGGGCTGCAGCAGCATCTGCGCATTGTCCACCGCATTGCCCATCGCAACGGTCAGCTGGGTCTGCCAGGTCTTGGCGCCTGCGGCGAGAATGGTACGGTAGATTTGCCACAAATGCGGCGCTGACAGCGCGTTGATCTGGGTGTTGACGCCGGGCCGGATGCCGGTCTGGGCAACCAGCTCAATCGCCTCCAGCGCCTGCCGGTAGCTGCCGGGAACCCCGCGAAGCTGATCATGCAGGTCCTCGGGGCCGTCGATCGACACGCCGATCGAACGGATGCCGGCGTCGTAAGCGGCCTGAATCCGTGCTTTGTTGAGCCCGCGCGCGCCGGTCTGCATCCCGCACAGCATGCCCGAACGGCTGATCTCGGCGGCGATATCCAGCCAGTCCTTGCGCAAATAGGCTTCGCCGCCAATCAACGTGATTTCGCGCGTGCCCGCGTCGCGCAACTGATGAACGATGTCGAAGCATTCCTGGGTCGACAGTTCATTGGGGCGGCGCGACCCTGCACGCGACCCGCAATGGCCGCAAGCCAGATTGCATGCCAGCGTGATTTCCCACACCACATGCACCGGAACCGACGAGCCGGTGTCGTCTTCGCTGCGGTATCTCAGCGGAGCATCCATGATGTTCTCCGTGTCAAGGCTTGCACCAGGCCCCGAGCCGTTTCCGCGCTCGGACCCGCGTTATGCTTTTCACCGGTCATGGCCCCGCATGTGATCGGACGCGTTGACCCGCTTCGGGGCGTTGGCGGCGCGTTGCGATGGCAGCCGCGCTTATTTCTTGCGGCGCTCGCGGTCGCGGATTTCCACTTCCAGTTTTTCCAGCGCGCCCTTCAGGTCGCCCTGCGCCTTGAGGATCGCCGTCGCATGATCGCGAAGCACGATCAACTCGTCGAGCGACGTCTTGGGGTTCTCCAGAGCTTGTCCAATTGCGGTTCCATATGCCACAACCACCATGATCCTATCCTCCCTTGGTTCAACCGTTGTGATCGGTCTGTTGCTCATTCGGCAATGCAACTAAAGGTAAAGTATATATGATCAAAATACAAGCAAAGAGAGTTGAGCGCCTGGTCCGCGCCTATCACGAAGGCATTGCCGGTCCCGAACAGGAAGATGCTATCGTGACCGCGTTCGGCATCCCCCGCACCGATGATCTGCCCCTGGCCGAACTTGCCCGTTTGCATCGCCAATACGGGCTGTCCAACTACATCCACGAGGCGACGGCGATCGAGGAAATCCGCGAAATCTTCCGTGCGATCAACCTCGCTCCGGGCCACTGTTTCATGGATATCGGCGCGGGCTATGGTGCGGTGGTGCTTTATGGCGCGGCTCTGACCCGGGCCCGGTTTTGTGCGGTTGAGGCCGTGCCGGGGCGCGCGGTTGAGCTCGCCAGGGCGGCGCGCCGCTTGGGATTTGACCATGTCGAAGTGATGGAGCAGGGCGCCGGCGACGTCGATCATTCGCGGGCCGACTTCGTGTTTCTCAACAACCCGTTTCTAGGGGAAGAAAACCGCCGCTACCTGCGCCGGTTGCGCGGCCAGATCCGCCGCTCATGCCGGGTGATTGCGATCAACAACATCGTCGCGGAGTTCCGGCAAAGCCCGGATTTTGCCGAACTGCGGCACAGCGCGGCGATTGCCGAGTACAAATTCGGTCTGTTCGCTCCGGCATGATCGGCAAGGCGGGCCGTTCTTCCACGGCCTCACCATCTCCGCATGGTTTGGTGCGGAGTTAAAAAACCGGGTTGTGACGGATGCGTGCGCCGCTGCTGCGTAACAGCAGCGAGAAGCTTGCAAAGGTAGCGGTGGCGATGGCGATCGCGCCAATTCCGAGAACAATCATTGCTCAATTCCTGGTGACTTCATTGTCATCGATGCCCCGGAAATTGACAGGTGCAACTTGCCTGAAACTTACGCTGTGAAATGTGCCGTGATAGCCAATTGTTGATTAACTCTGGTCGTAATCTGTTAACCTTCAGGCAAGGATTAATCCGTAAAAATCAGCCATCCGTCGGATTGTGACAGGACCCACAGCAAGGTCCGCACAAAAGCATGAAGCTGCTCCGCCGGTCCGGACAAGAACCGGATATTCCAGCCAATTCAAGCAAGGCGTCGTTCGGGCTTTGTGTCGAACATGCGGGTCTCGTCCATGACGGTATCGGCGGTTCGGACGCACCCTGCCAGTCTTCGCACAAGCAAGTTCGAACGATCGGGTTCGAAACAGATCAGCGGCACAGTCCGCAAGACGGGGAAATCGCGTGGGGCATCAACAGGCAAGGGTGAGGGATACGGCGGCGGCGGACGGCCTGCGCGCACGGCTCGGCTTGACCGCGCTTGACGCCAGTGCCTCCGAACGCCTGCGTGCCATCCGGCCGATGATCGAGGCCGAGGCCCGCGCAGCACTGTCCGAATTCTTTCTGCGCCTGCAAAACACGCCGGAAATCGCAGGCCTGTTTGCCTCCGAACGGCAGATTGACCGCCTGCATGAACTCGAGGCCGCGCATTGGTCGATCCTCGCCGACGGCCGCTTCGACGGTGTCTATGTCGACCGCTCGGTGATCCTGGGCGAGGTGCGTCACCGCATCGGTCTTGACACCGGCTGGTCGATCGGCGGCCACGCTATGGTGCTCGAACGGATCATCCGCAATCTCGTCGACAACAATACCGGCGGCATCCTCAAGCGGTTCGGCCGCAGCGCCGATCGAACGCTGCTCGCTGATCGCCTTGTCGATATCGTCAAGGCGACGCTGATCGACATCGATACTCAGGTCTCGCACCGCCTCCGCGAACAGCAAAAGACGCTCTCGCTGCAGCACGACAACGACCTTGCCCAGGCGCGTGAATCTGTGGACGTCACCATTGGTGCTGCGCTGGCGCAGGTGGCCGCAGGCGACCTTTCGGTGCGCATCGATCCCGACAGCATCGACGCCCACCGCCACATTGCCGATCATTTCAACCTGGCGATCGGCGGTCTTGAAGACATGGCCAACGGACTGCAGACCCGGCTGGCGCAGGCCGAGCATCTGGTTCAGCGCCTGTGCGACGATCTCGAGGCAGCCCACACCGGCATCGCCCGGCAGGCCTCCGATGTTGCCGGACGGCATGGCGACCTGCAGGCCGCCGCCGAGCGTATTCGCGCCACCGCCGCCACCGCGCGCCAGGCCGAAACCCTGATCGCCCAGGCGCGCGAAAGCGCCGAAGACGGCGACCGGGTGGTCGAGAGCGCCATCGACGCCATGGCCGGCGTCAAGCACTCCGCCGAACAGATCGGCAAGATCATTTCGGTGATCGACGAGATTGCCTTCCAGACCAACCTTCTGGCGCTCAATGCCGGGATCGAAGCAGCGCGCGCCGGTGACGCCGGCCGCGGCTTTGCCGTCGTCGCTTCCGAGGTTCGTGCCCTGGCCCAACGCTCGGCTGATGCGGCGAGCGAGATCAAGGACCTGGTCACGGACGCCAAGACCCAGGTCGGCAACGGCGTTGAACTGGTCGACAAGACCCGCGCGGCGATTTCCAGCCTGGTCGAACAGGTCAGCGAAATCTCGAGATCTGTGGCCGGTGTCGGCGAACAGGCCGAAACCGAAGCCGGCGAAATTGCCGGGTCCGTGGCGGTTCTGGGAGAAGCCTCTGACCGTTTTGGCGCCGATACCGCCCGGCTGGAGGGCTTGCGTGAAAACACCGCCGATCTGCATGTCACCATCACCGAACTGGGCGATCAGATCAGGCTTCACCGGCAGCAGCGCCAAGCTGGCTTCGCAAGTGTGGAGATGACCGGCGCTCCCGCAGCCGCCTCCCGGCATCTTGGCCACGCTCCGTCTTCCGCCCGGCTGACCGATCAGACGGTCCCGGCGACGCCCGATGCACGACCCGCCCTCCGGCTCAACCACAGATGAGGAACCCCGACATGTCGTCCAACGACACAACTCCAAAGATTCTCAAGCTGCCCGAGGTGCTTGATCTCAACGCCGCCGGCAGGCTGCACGAGCAGGTTCTCGCGCACCGGGGCTCCAACATCGATGTCGACGCCTCCGAGGTCGACCGGCTTGGCGCCCAGTGCGTTCAGGTTCTGTTGTCGGCAGTGCAGAGTTGGCGTGCCGAACGACAGGATTTCAAGGTGGTCCAGGCCTCCGAAGCCTTCGTCAAAACACTGCAATTGCTGGGAATTTCCGATGAATCCCTACTGCCACAGGAGATGCTGAAGTGAAAAAGAAAGTTCTCACGGTCGATGACTCGCGGACCATCCGCAACATGCTGCTCGTTACCTTGAACAATGCCGGCTTCGACACGGTTCAAGCTGAAGACGGCGTTGAAGGCCTCGAAGTCCTTGAAGAAAGCCAGCCCGATGTCATCGTCACCGACATCAACATGCCCCGGCTTGACGGCTTCGGCTTCATTGAGGGCGTGCGCCAGAACGACCGCTACCGGGCGATCCCGATTCTGGTTCTGACCACTGAAAGCGATCCGGAAAAGAAAAACCGGGCACGCGAAGCTGGCGCCACTGGATGGATCGTCAAGCCCTTCGACCCCTCCAAGCTGATTTCAGCGATTGAGCGCGTAACCGCCTGACAGGATCTTCCCCATGGATATGAATGAAATCAAGGAGATCTTTTTCCAGGAATGCGAGGAACAACTCGCGGAACTGGAATCCGGTCTGCTCGCACTCAATGACGGCGACACCGATCCCGAAACCGTCAATGCGGTGTTTCGTGCGGTGCACTCGATCAAGGGCGGCGCTGGCGCCTTCGGTCTCGATGACCTGGTGGCCTTTGCCCATGTGTTCGAGACGACACTTGATTGCGTTCGATCCAACAAGCTCGATGCCTCCCCGGAATTGCTCAAGGTCATGTTGCGCTCGGCGGATGTTCTGGCTGATCTGACGGCGGCCGCCCGGGATGGCGGCAGCGTCGACAAGTCCCGCACCAGCGGCCTGGTCACCGAACTGGAGGCTTTCGCCTCGGGTCAACCGGTACCGGCAGCGGCGGCATCCGCAGCCCCGGAAACACCGGCCGCCGAACCTGAAGCAGCCGCACCGGCGGCCGAGCCGGCCCCTGCAGGGACTCCCGAAGCCACCGATGACAGCGGCTTTCAGCCGGTGCCGTTCAGCTTCGATGAATTCGGCGATGAAGACGATGCTGATACCGGCGCAGCCTCTGACACCCAGGAAACCGCGGCCTCGGTCTTCACCGTGCGCTTCAAGCCGCGCTCCGATCTTTATGCCAAGGGCAACGAGTCGGTTCTTCTGCTTCGCGATCTCTCCAAGGTTGGGGCGCTTCAGGTCCGGTGTGAAGCCGACGACCTTCCCTCGGTTGAACAGCTCGATCCCGAAGGCGCCTATTTCTCCTGGCTGATCCGGGTCGAGACCGACCAGGACGAAGACGCCGTTCGGCAGGTCTTTGAATTTGCCGAGTGGGACTGCACCCTTGAGGTCACAGCCGGTGCCGACGAGGAAGCCTTTGCCGCGACCTCCGCCTCCGGTGAGGATCAGCCGATGGCGCCGGTGCCGTTTGACCTGTCATTGCTCGATGATGCGGCGCCGGTTGTAACCGCGGCGGAACCCGCTGCCGAAGCTCAAACCCTGGCTGCAGCCGACAGCGCTCCCGAGCCCGAACCTGCCGCACCTGCGCCCGCACCCGCACTCGCAGCGGAGGCAGATGCTCCGCTCGCCCCGCCGGAACTGCCGCGGGCGGCCAAAGCAATTGCCGCGGAAGCGGAGAAGAAGGAAATCACCGTTGCCGCGGTTCCGACCGCACCCCAGACCATCCGCGTCGACCTCGACCGGGTCGACCGGCTGATCAACCTGGTCGGCGAACTCGTCATCAACCAGGCGATGCTGGCTCAGAGCGTTGTCGAGAACGAATCCGGCAGCACCTCGGCCATCAATCTCGGACTTGAGGAACTGCAGCAGCTGACCCGGGAGATCCAGGACAGCGTGATGGCCATCCGCGCCCAGCCGGTCAAACCGGTGTTCCAGCGCATGGGCCGCATCGTTCGCGAAATCGCCGATATGACCGGCAAGAATGTGCGTCTGGTCACCGAGGGCGAAAACACCGAG
Organism: uncultured Hoeflea sp.; assembly: GCF_947501405.1. GTDB lineage: Bacteria > Pseudomonadota > Alphaproteobacteria > Rhizobiales > Rhizobiaceae > Hoeflea. The sequence continues at coordinate 337,997 of NZ_CANMVK010000002.1, forward strand.
GTCGACAAGACCGTTATCGACAAACTGGCCGAGCCGCTCACCCACATGATCCGCAACGCCGTCGATCATGGCTTGGAAACGCCGGAGAAACGCACTGCGGCGGGCAAGAACGCCGAGGGCGTGCTTAAACTCAGCGCCAAGCACCGGTCCGGACGCATCGTTATCGAAATCGCCGACGACGGCGCCGGCATCAACCGCGAGCGGGTGCGCAGCAAGGCCATTGAGAATGGCCTGATTACGCCTGAAACCAATCTCAGCGACGAGGAGATCGACAATCTGATCTTCCACCCCGGTTTCTCCACCGCCGAAAAGCTCTCCGATATCTCCGGGCGCGGCGTGGGAATGGATGTGGTCAAGCGGTCGATCCAGTCGCTCGGCGGCCGCATCTCCATCACCTCCAAGCCGGGGCACGGCTCGGTCTTCACCATGAGCCTGCCGCTGACGCTGGCCGTGCTTGACGGCATGGTCGTCTCGGTCGCCAACCAGACCCTGGTGGTGCCGCTGACGGCAATCGTCGAAACGCTGCAGCCGGAGAAGAACGACATCCATTCCTTCGGCTCAAGCCAGCGGTTGATCGCCATCCGCGACACCTTCTGCCCGCTGGTCGATGTCGGCAACATTCTCGACTTCCGCGCCGAACCGGCAAACCCGATCGACGGCGTGGCGTTGCTGGTGGAATCGGAAGGCGGCGGTCAGCGCGCACTGATGGTCGACGCCATCCAGGGCCAGCGCCAGGTCGTCATCAAGAGCCTGGAAGCCAACTACACCAATGTGCCCGGCATCGCCGCCGCCACCATTCTGGGCGATGGCCGCGTGGCCCTCATCCTCGATGTCGATGCGGTCGTCACCGCATCGCGCGGCCATGCATTGCGACCCGAAATGTCGCTGCCGGCGACGGGTTGAGGCAGAGCGAGCAGCCATGCGCCATAACCCCGACAAACCGAGCAGCCAGCCCGGATCCTCACACGCCCACTGGGGCGACCACGAAAGCGAGGCCCTATGAGTGCCGCCGACATTCTCAAATCCGGAAAGCCGGGCGATTGCCTGGTCGGCGGTGAGTATCCACTGACCCGCAAGGACTTGGCCGACATCGCCGGAATGATCTATTCCGACGCGGGCATTGCGCTCAATGAAACCAAGGCGTCGCTGGTCTATTCACGGCTGTCCAAGCGGCTCAGGCAGATCGGCCTGCGCAGCTTCGGGGATTACTGCAGCCTCGTCAGCTCAAGCGAAGGGGCAGACGAGCGGCGGGAGATGCTCAGCTTCCTGACCACCAATTTCACCAAGTTCTTCCGCGAGAACCATCACTTCGAGCATCTGCGCAAGGAGGTGCTGCCTGGGCTGGTGACCCGCGCCAAGACCGGCGGCCGGGTGCGCATCTGGTCGGCAGGCTGTTCCGACGGGCAGGAGCCCTATTCGATCGCGCTCACGGTGCTGTCGATGCTGCCCAACGCCGCCAGCATGGATGTGCGTATTCTTGCAACCGATATCGATCCCAAGATCATTGCCAAAGCCAAAGCCGGCATCTACGACGCCCAGGCCGCCGACACGGTCGATGCGGCGATGCGCAAGCAGTGGTTCACCGCGGTGGATGGCAACAAGCTCCAGGTCAATGACCAGGTCAAGCAGCTCATCACTTTCCGCGAACTCAACCTGATGGCGCAATGGCCGTTCCGCGGGCCCTTCGATGTGATCTTCTGCCGCAATGTCGTCATATATTTCGATGAGCCCACCCAGGCCCGTATCTGGATCCGCTATGCCGATCTGCTGCCGCCCGGCGGGCATCTCTACATCGGTCATTCCGAGCGGTTGTCCGGCGAGGGCAAGGATCGTCTCGAAAACATCGCCATCACCACCTATCGCAACAAGGGAGCTCTTGGACGCTCATGACCGAAAAAGCACGCGTACTCGTCGTCGACGATTCACCCACCATGCGTGGTCTGATCAAGGCCGTGCTTCGCAGCGATCCCGACATCGATGTCATCGGTGAGGCCGGCGACGCCATGGAAGCCCGCGCGGCGATCAAGCAACTCAATCCCGACGTCATCACTCTCGATGTCGAGATGCCGAACATGAACGGTCTGGAGTTCCTGCAGAAGATCATGCAGCTCCGGCCGATGCCGGTCATCATGGTGTCGACCCTGACCCATCGCGGCGCCGAGGCGACGCTGGCGGCACTGGAAATCGGTGCCTTTGATTGCGTCGGCAAGCCCTTGCCCGGTGATCCGGCGCCCTTCGGCGGGCTCGCCGAAACGGTCAAGGCCGCCGCGCGGTCGCAGCGTCACCGTCCGGAAGCGCCAGGTGCTGCGCCTGCCGCGCCTGCGCCGGCCTACACCGCGCCCAGCGACTACCAGCCTTCCCGCAAGATCATCGGCATCGGCGCGTCGACCGGCGGTGTCGAGGCGCTGATCGCGGTGCTGACCAAGTTCCCGGCCAATTGCCCGCCCACAGTGATCACCCAGCACATGCCGGCCGCCTTCACCAAGAGCTTTGCCGAGCGGCTCAACCGCTTGTGCGCGCCGCAGGTCAAGGAGGCCGAGGATGGCGACCGGCTCGAAATCGGCCGCATCTATCTCGCCCCCGGCGGCGAGCGGCACATGGAAGTGGCAAATCCGCTGGCGCCGCGTTGCGTCCTCATGGAAGGCGAGCCGGTCAACGGTCATCGGCCCTCGGTTGACGTGCTGTTTGATTCCATCGTCAAGCTCGCCGGCGCCAAGGCAGTCGGGGTTATCCTGACCGGCATGGGCCGCGATGGCGCGGCGGGATTGCTTCGAATGCGCCAGGCCGGCGCCACCACAATCGGCCAGAACGAGAAGACCTGCGTGGTCTACGGCATGCCCCGCGTCGCCCATGAAATCGGCGGCGTCGAACGGCAATTGCCGCTCAATCTGATTGGTGAGGAAATCCTCAAGTCAACAACAACAGCCTCTCGCAAAGATAGGGTCGCGTAATGTCCATTGCACAGAAGATCAAGGTTCTCATTGTCGATGACCAGGTGACCAGCCGGCTGCTGCTCGGAGACGCGCTGCAGCAGCTCGGATTTACCCAGATCACCGTGGCTGGAGATGGCGAGCAGGGTGCGAAGATCATGAACCAGCAACCCCACCATCTGGTCATATCCGATTTCAACATGCCCAAGATGGATGGTCTTGGCCTGCTGCAGGCGGTGCGCACCAATCCTGCCACCAAACGCGCGGCCTTCATCATGCTGACCGCCCAGGGCGACCGGGCCCTGGTGCAGAAGGCGGCGGCGCTCGGCGCCAACAATGTGCTCGCCAAACCATTCACCATCGAGAAAATGAAAGCCGCCATCGAAGCGGTGTTTGGAGCGCTTAAGTGACAGCAGGCGGGCATGTGCGCAGAGTTCACGTTATTCAGGGTGAGTATAAGGTGTCGGACGACCCGGAGGTCGTTCTGTCGACCATTCTCGGCTCCTGTGTTGCGGCTTGTATGCGCGATCCGGTGGCCGGTGTGGGTGGCATGAACCATTTCCTGCTGCCCGGTCAGAACAATGGCTCGGGCGGTGAGGCCACCCGCTACGGCGTGCATTTGATGGAGCTGCTGATCAACGGCTTGCTCAAAAAGGGCGCCCGTCGCGAGCGGATCGAAGCCAAGATCATCGGCGGCGCCAAAACAATGAGTGGGCTGTCCAATGTCGGTGAGAAAAACGCCGAATTTGCGCACCAGTTCCTGGCCGATGAGGGTATCCGCATCGTCGGCGCCAATGTCGGCGGCGATGTCGGGCGCAAGCTGGAGTATTTTCCGGTGAGCGGCCGTGCCCGGCAGTATCCGCTGTCCGGCGCGGAGACCCGCAAAACGGTGGAGCTGGAAATCGCCCCGCCCAAAATTATTGCACCAAAGCCGGCGGATACGTCGATCGAGTTTTTCTAAGGGAGCGCCGCCACATGAAACAATCCACATGCGCGCCCGGCGCAGATGCCACCGAGCCGCTCAACGATGTGCTCGCACGCATCAGTTCCGAACTTGTCGACGTGGCCGAACTGATCGAGCGGCTTGAGCCGTTGTTGTCCAATGACCGGTCAACGGAGTTCCTGGCCTCGCCCGATCACATGCGCATCATGCAGGGCATAGATCTGGCGGTGCAGAAGACCCGCGGGCTGGCGGGGTTTATCGAAGGCATTGGCGGCAGGCTCGACGCCGACCATCTCATCGATATCACCACCGCGCTCAATCTGATCACACTTGAGGACATGAAACGGCGCCTGAAAGCGTCGTTCGAGGCCGCGCCCTCCGCCGAAGTCTACCAGAAAGCCTCCGGCGACCTCGAGTTCTTCTGACAGCCCGCCCGGGGCCTTACCCGGGCGGCCGCAGACCACCTTCGCGCAAGTTTCGCCCCCTAGGGTTCTCAAAACCGGTCACCCTGGCCGGTTTACCCTGTTGAGCGCGGATACAGAATGAGTCTGTTGAACCAGCTGTCCCAAATCGGAAAAAACCTGGCGGCGCTGGGCCAGGCCAGAATGATGGCCCTGGGGGGCGTCGGCGTGCTGTCGGTGATCTTCATCATCGCCGCCGCGGTGTTCCTGAACAAGCCCGCCCGCGAGACGCTTTACATCGGCCTGTCGGGCGAGGACGTCAATCAGATCGGCCTGGTTTTAGCTGAATCCAACATCGACTTTGCCGCCGGCGTCGATGGCGCCTCGATCACGGTCCCTGCCGGACTGACCAATCGCGCCAGAATGCTGCTGGCCGAGCGCGGATTGCCCTCATCGACCACCGCCGGCTACGAGCTGTTCGACCAGGTCGGATCTCTGGGCCTGACCAGCTTCATGCAGGAAGTCACCCGGGTGCGCGCCCTTGAAGGCGAAATCGCCCGTACCATTCAGTCGATCAACGGCATCTCCGCAGCCCGCGTCCACATCGTCATGGCCGACCGCGGCAATTTCCGCCGCGGTGAGCAGCAGCCTTCGGCCTCGGTGATGGTGCGCACCGGCAACAATCTGGCCGCCCGCACCGCCAATTCGATCCGCCACCTGGTCGCGTCTTCGGTGCCGGGGCTCAATGTCGACGAGGTTACTGTGCTCGATGCCACCGGCCAGTTGCTGGCCACCGGCGATGATTTCTCCAATTCCAACCTCAACCGCTCGATGTCGATCGTGCAACTGGTGCAAAACGAGGTGGAGACCAACATCGAAAAGGCGCTGGCGCCGTTTCTCGGCATCGAGAACTTTCGCGCCAGCGTGACCGCCACCGTCAACACCGACAGCCAGCAGATTCAGGAAACCGTTTACGATCCCGAATCCCGGGTCGAGCGCTCGGTTCGCATTACGCGCGAAAACCAGACCTCGAACCAGTCGGCCAGCGAAACCCCTGCAACGGTCGAACAGAACATTCCCGATCAGGGTCCCAATGCGGGCGGCGGCGCCGGACCGCAATCCAGCGAGCTTGCCGAGCGCAAGGAAGAGCAGACCAACTACGAGATCAATTCCAAGACCATCTCGACCGTGCGCAACAGCTACAATGTCGAGGGCCTCTCTATCGCCGTGGTGGTCAACCGGGCGCGGATCAACGAGATGCTCGGCAGCGAGCCGACCGAAGAACAAACAGCCGCCTATCTGGCCGAACTCGAGCAGGTTGTCGCCACCGCCGCGGGTGTGGATCTGGAGCGCGGCGATCGCGCCAATATCACCGTCATGGAGTTCCTCGCAAGCGAGTTGCTGGCAGCCGACGCCGGCAGCACCGGCATCGCCGACACATTCAAGGCGCAGCTTGGCACCCTCATCAACGCCATCGCTTTCATCACAGTGGCAGTGCTCATCATCCTGTTCGGCTTCCGGCCGCTGCTTGGCGCCGGAAAGGCCGCCAGGGAGGCGGAGGAGGGGATCGAGGACGGCCTCGAACTGCCGGACTTCTCACCAGCGGCTCTGGGTGGCGCGGGCGCCATGCCGATGGAGGGATTCGGCGCCGATTTCGGCTTCGGCGAAGAGGGTGGAGGCGAGTCCGATCTCGAGCTCGAGGAATCCGGCACCTTCAACCGGCGCGTCAAGGAAGGCCCCGAACGCCGCCTGGCCCGCATGGTCGAAATCAACGAGGAACGCGCCGCCAAGATTCTCAGGCGCTGGGCCTCCGGCGAGGCCGCCTGAATCAGGTTGCCGCACGCACCGTCGTTGATGCTGCGGTCGAACCGATCATCCGCTTAATCTGACAGGCAAACCGCACCGCCGGAATCATCGCGGCGGTACCCGGCGTCGATATTTCGCCGCTGACACCGGCGCGGCGTTTCCCGTGTTTTTCGCCCGTGTGTGAAAAACACGCCAAAATCACCGGATTTGCCCTAAAATTTGTAGTTATTCGCCCTATTCGGGTAGGCCGAATCACAAAAAGAACGGGCTGTAAAGTCCTAGATTATGGCCATACTAATTAAGTGACGCCTGCTGCAGACTGTCAAAAGTGAGGGTTGATTCGTTGGCCCTCTGGCCGCTCTACGAGGCGGCAAGCATCTGGGGCAGGGGCGGCGAGAGTGCGTGCTGAGTTGAAAGAGTTTGCGGTTTTGACCATGACTGCCGGGTGGCCAACCCGAGCCCCGATTTGTGACATGCAATGCGCGCGGCAGCGCGCGCGGCATTAAGAGGGGAGCGGGATGACTGCACGCGCGTCGTTTATCCACGATCTGGAATCCAAAGCGACCTGTGGGCAGATCACCGGCGGGATAGATATGGTCAGCGCCTATGCGGGGGCCCGCTGCTTTCTCGTCGCCCGCTATGATCACTATTCGGACCGCAACCACGATTTCATCGTCACCTCCAACTGGCCTTTCGATTTGGTTCGCTCGCTCGGCGTCGAACTCGTCGATGCGCAAGCCAGGACCGCCGAGATCGTCCGCTGCCAGCAGGCCTTCGAACCAACATTTCTGGACATCGATGCAGACATTGATCTGCCGCAGGACCTGTCGCGCCGGGTCTGCATGATTCCCTACAATGTGGGCAACGCACGGATGTTGCTGGCGCTGCTGTTTGATGAGGGCGCCTTCCTTTCACATGACCGGCTGCGCGATGCGGCGCTGGCCGCCGCCTATCACACGTCGCACTTTAACGATGTGACGCTGAGCAGCGACGCGCTGTCGGATCTGACGGTCCGCGAGGTTGAATGCCTGTCGTGGATTGGTGAAGGCAAGACCAGCGACGAGATCGCATTGATCATCGGCATTTCGCGCAACACCGTGAACAACTACATTACCAGCATCATGAACAAAACCGGCGCCAAAACGCGATCCGAAGCGGTTGCCTTCGCGGTCCGCCAGCGTCTGATTTGAACCAGGGTTGAAGCCAATGGATTCCGCCGATACCGATCATCCCCAGCACCAGCAGGATCCGTCCCGAAAGGCGGCGTCCGGCGGTGGCGGCAGGTTGGCAGGATCGACCGCTGATCTGTTTCCCAAGCTGGTGGCGATGCAGCGCCAAAGCGTATGCGCCGGATTTGCCGTACTCGCCGCAAGGGCCCAGACGCTTCTGGTGACCGGCAAGCTGACGGCGCGGATGGTCAGCCCGGGCGCCGAGGATATGGTCGCCGATCTGATCGAGCGGCAAACGGCTTTCCTGTTGACCCATCTGAGCGGCTCGCCGCGGCCGCTGCTCTACGTCGCCGATCCCGGCAGCGTCGCCCGGCCGTCGCCGGCAGTGTTGCTCAAGGCGACGTCTGATGGCCGCACAGATCTTTTGATGCCGGTCAATCTCGGCGCCATGGGCAACGGCTATGTGGCGTTCTTCGGCGTCGGCGCCGCCATCGACAATGAGTTGCTGATGGACGTTCACCGCAAATCGCTCTCGGTCATGCGCGAGGCCCAGCGCCTGGCCTATGGGGTGATGCCGACGCGCGACAAGCTCAATGACCGCGAGATCGAATGCCTGCAACTGGTGGGCAACGGCATGAAGAGCGAAGCGATTGGCGAGCGGCTCGACCTGTCGGTTCACACCGTCAACGCCTATCTCGGATCCGCCACCACCAAACTCGACGCGGTCAACCGTATCCAGGCCATCGCCAAGGCGATCCGGCTCGGCATCATCGCCTGACCCTTCCCTTGCGGGACGGTTGATTGGTTGCTTCCGGACGATCTGGCAATCGAACTTGAGGCTGAACGGATCAGGCCGCCGGGCGGGCGATCCTCATGGCCGGCGTGAACGGCCGGAACGCTGCGGCGCGCAGGCTTTCGGCCAGAAATTCGGTATTGGTCTGCGGATCGGTGCTGGGCGCATCAAAGGCGATGTGATTGATCTCGACGCCGCCGCAATCATGCTCGAGCGTCAGCCGGGCATAGATGGTCACCCCCTTGGGGCGGATTTCCAGGTCGAGCACCACCCGCGGCTGGCCGCCCCAATCGAGGTAGTAGTCGCCGCCAATTCCCAGCTTCACCGTTCCGGGGAGAAAAAACATCTCCGCTGCGGAAGCCACCAGATCCGACAGGTCGCCATGCCGCTCGAAGCGCAGCATCGAAATCAGGTCGGCGACGTCGATCAGGCGCAATTCGCTGGCGACGGTGCAGATTGCATCGGCGATGATCTTTTCCCGTTCTGACGAAAAGGGGCATTGCTTCATGGTCGGGCGCCTGCGGGTTTGGATGTGGATTTGTCTGCGTAGATCCGGTGAATCAGTTCGGCCACAGCCTTGTAGAACACCGCAGGAATGAAACTATCCACCGAGACTTGCGCAAACATGGAGCGGGCGAGCGGTGGATCCTCGAAAACCGGAATTCCGTGCGCTTCGGCGACTTCGCGAATCTTGAGCGCGATCAGGTCCTGGCCCTTGGCGATCACCATCGGCGCACCGCCTTCTTCGGGCACATAGCGCAGCGCCACCGCGAAATGGGTCGGGTTGGCGATCACCATGGTGGCGCGTGGCACATCGGCGATCATCCGTCGCCGCGCCCGGTCGCGCGCCAGCGAGCGCTGCCGCGCCTTGATAATCGGATCGCCGTCCGATTGCTTGAGTTCGTCCTTGATCTCCTGCTTGGTCATCCTGAGATCGGCATTCCAGCTATAGCGCGTCCACAACAGGTCGATCACCGCCAGCAACGCAGTGCAGATCAGCACCACGGTCACCACCTTGCCGGCAAGCCGCCCCATGTCCGGTGCGACCAGCAACGGGTCCATGAACATGAAGTCCAGCGAGCGAAGATATTCGGTCTGCATCGCCGTGGCCACGATCGCCGACACCACCACGATCTTGAACATCGACTTGGCGAATTCGACCATGCCCTTTGCGCCGTAGATACGGCCGAACCCCTTGGCGATCGAGATTCGCTCGAGTTTGGGCTGGATCCGGTCGAGCACGGGGCTGGGCATGTTCTGCAACACCGAGGCTGCGATGCCGAATCCCATCAGCAGCGAGAACGCCGGCAGCATCACCACTCCGGCTTCGAAAAACAGAAGCTGGAACAGCGCCACCGCGTCGCCGCCATTGTTGAGCCGCCAGGCGTCGGACTGGTCAAAAAGATCGCGCAGTGTGATCGAGAAGCGGCTTGCGCCCGCGGGCAGGAAGAACACCAGAAACACCAGCATGCCAAGCGTCGAGGCAAACACCGGCACTTCGCGGCTGAAGGGCACATTGCCCTTGTCCACCGCATCCCGGAGTTTCTTTTCCGTGGGTTCTTCTGTTTTGCTGTCTTTGTCCTGGTCTGCGCCTTCTGCCATCTGGGCTCAGGCTCAGGCAGCTTCTGCGGTCGCTTGCGCGGCCTCGCGCAGCGTCAACTGATCAAGCCCCGCCAGCCGGATCGCCTCCTGGGCGACGGTTCGGCGTGCAACCGCGATCTCTCGCGCGCTGGCTCCGGCCTCACCCGAAGCCAGATCGGATTCGATCATCCGCCGCTGCCTTGCGCCGATGGCTGAGAGCACCGCTTCGCGCAACTCATTGTTGGCGCCGCGCAGCGAGGTGGTGATGATGTCGCCGGAAATGTCATTAAACAGCGTCACCCGGCTGCGCTGCGGCATCAACACGATGTCGTCGAACAGGAAGATGCGCGGCCGCACCTTGTCCACCGCGGATTTGGAAACGGTCTCAAGCGCGCCCAACAGCGATTCCACATCGGGCTTGGACAACTCGTTCATGATCTCGGCCACCTTGACCGAGCCGGTGTTGGCCCGTTCCGCTTCCATCTCGTTGACCAGATCGCGCACTCGCGCTTCGATAATCTCGGCGGCGCGCGGGTTGACGTTCTTGAGGTCCACCGCCCGGCGCACGATGTCGACCCGGTTGCTCTCGGGGATCTGCATCAATGTCTTGCCGGCGAATTCCGTGGGCAGCATCGATACGATATAGGCCGCCGTCTGCGGATGTTCGTCCTGCAGGAACCGGCCCACACGGCCGGGATCCGCATCCTGCAACCGTTCCCACACCGTGGTCTCGTAGCTTTCGAACTGGGCGCGGCGGCCCAGCAATCCGTCGACCTCGTCCGGCGTCAGGCCCTCTTCGAGAATGCCTTCCATGGCCTTGGCGTTGTCCATCAACCCCGTGCCTTCGCTGAACAGGTCCTCGAATTCATTGACCAATTCGATCAGTTCCTGCGGCTTGATCGTGCGCAGGCTCTGGGCCTTTTTGATGATTTCCTGCAACTCGTCTTGCTCGAAAAACTTCAAGAGCTTGCCGGCAATCGGCTTGCCCATGGCGAGAAGCACCGCGGCCGCTTTTTCCGATGGCGAAAGCTCTGCTGTGCTGTTGGCATCTGCGGCGTCGAAATCGTCATACATCGCCATGTCAGTCAGTCTTTTTCTGTGGTGCGCCGATCACTTCGATGATCCGTACGGCAAACCTGGACTCGTCGGTCTCGTGCACGGTGATCTCGCCGCGCCCGATCATCTTGCCGTTGACCATGATTTCCACGGGTTCGCCGATCTTCCGGTCAAGCGCGATCGTAGCACCTTCCGCAAGGTCCATCAGCGACGACACGGCCATCCGGCTCGATCCTAAAATGATCTGAACATCGATCGGAATGCCGAGCACCAGATCGACCCGGGTATTTTCGCCGGTGGCGCCCAGCTGCTGGGCGGCTGCATTGGCCTGCGCGCCGAAATCCGCGCCGCCGCCGAAATCGCTGCCCAGTCCCGCGGCAGCCGGTTCAGGTGCGCCCAATCCCGGCGAGTCCAGTCCCGGAGCTCCCAGGTCGGGCGCGCCCAGGTCCGGAGCGCCCGGCATGTCCAGGCCGCCGTCGCCGAATTCGCTCATGTCGAGACCGCCTGCCGCCGGGGCATCGCCGATGTTGAACGGATCGTCGGTTCCGGCCGCGTCCCCGCCCTCGCCAATATCCGCCCCGAAATCAGACCCGAAGGCCGCTGCCCCACCCATGCCATCCACGCTTTCATTATCAAGCACCGGTTCGTCACCGGCATCTTTTTTCAAGACACCACGAAGATCGCCAACGGCTTCATCGATTGCGCTGTCATCCAGCGGTCCCGGTTCGAGGTCGTCGTCAGTTGCGTTTTCGCCAGCCATCAGCCCTTATCCCGTCTCAAGCTTGCCCGGAGCCTTCGGCCCTGCTCGCCCGCCCCGCTTCAGGAGAACTCCGATCTCCAGTTTTCATCCGGCCCGGCCTGCCGTTCGATCTTGACCATGTAGCGCGATCCCGCGCGCCCCAGCGCGCAGGTGTAAAGCGCCTTGCCGTTGGCGCTTAGCGTTACCTCGATGTCGCCATTGTCGGCAAAGCCGATCAGGTCGCCCGGCTGCAACCGGCTGATGTCGCCCAGCGGCAACGGTGCAAGTGCCACCGCCGCCTTGAGATCGACCTGCGAGCGCGAGACCCGTTCGCTCAGCCGTTCGGCCCATTCGCCTTTTTCCTGAAGCGCCGCCTTGCGGCCCTTCGGTGTTTTCAGGACCGTTTTGAGCAGCAGCGCCTGCGGCAGCACCAGCGTCAGCGGTGCGGTGACGGCGCCGAACTCAAGATCGATGGTGATGGCCGCGGAGTGAAAGTTCGGCCGCGGATCGTCCTCTTCCGGCGGCATCTCCGATTGCGGCTTGTCGACCCCGGATTTGGAACGGGGATCGTCGGTGACGAGGTCGAGCAGAGACTCGTTCAACTGCTCGAACACCACCAGTGACATGTCGAGTTCGATGCCCGACAGCGGGCGGGCGGCGATGGAGAGGTCATCGGGGTCCGATCCGCCCAGCAGGCATTCCACCAGCCCGATGATCAACTGGGTGCCGCACAGCGCCGAAATGTCCTTGGACCAGCCAGAGATGCGGGCTTCGCAATAAACCGCATTCAATCCCAGATCGGTGAGCAGGTCGCGCCGGCGCCCCTGAAGGATGTCGCCCGGACGCGCCACGAGTTGCACCCCGGTCGCCTCGTAAAAGGCTGTCTCGAGCAGCGGGCACAGCCCCGCAAGCATGTTTTGGCAGCTGAGCTCGATGACGTCGGTGTCGCCCTTGGCGCCGATCATCCGGTCGAGCAGCTCCTGATCGAGACCGCCGTGGCTTTGGGCGTCAGGTGCGGGATCTTTGGTGGCCGCGCTCATCTGATCAAGCCGCCTGTGCGTCGCCGCCGCCGCCGGGGTTCATCATTTCCTGCTCGACCGCATCGATCGACGGGCGTTCGTAGGAGGAAATGGTCTTGCGGCCATGCTCCAGCGCCACCTGCGGCACCGAGCCGTTCATATAGGCAAGCAGGGTCTGCTTGACGATGGTGTAGAGCCGGTTCTGCTTGGTGCGGACGATCTTGATGTTGGCGGCGATCGGTCCGAACACGCAATAGGACAAGAAGATACCCAGCATGGTGCCCACCAGTGCCGCGCCGATCAATCCGCCCAGCACGGCGGGAGATTCATTGATTGCCGCCATGGCTTTGATCACGCCCAAAACGGCAGCGATAATGCCCAGCGCCGGGCAGGCGTCTGACATGGTGCTCATCGCGTTGTAGGGCTTGAGCCGGTCATAGGCGATGGTCTGAATTTCCTCATCCATCAGCGCCTCGATTTCATGCGGGCGGGCGTTGCCGATGATGATCAGCCGCACATAATCGCAGATGAACGAGGTCAGTTCCTTGTTCTTCAGAATGGTCGGGGCGGACTGGAACAGCTCGGATTCTTCAGGATTGTCGATGTGGCTTTCGATCTCGTTGCGGCTTTTGGTCCGCAGATCGCGCATCAGCGAATACAAGATGCTCAGCGTGTCGAGATATTCGCGCTCCTTGGGCACCGTGTTCTTGAACGCTTCGCCCAGCGCCTTCATCGTGTCCTTGATCACCTTGACCGGATTGGACATCACGAACCCGCCCACCGCGGCGCCGCCGATGATCACCAGCTCGAACGGCTGGTTGAGCACGCCGAGCTTGCCGCCCATGGCCATGAAGCCGCCAAGCACGCACCCCAGCGTGATAACCAGCCCGATAATGATGTTCATGATATCCCGCCGCTTGAATGAAACAGGCCTCATGTCCTACGGGGCGAGCCTTGTGTGAAGCTGAATCTGGAGCTTTGGGAAACGCTTTGCCAACGACCTACAGCTTCGCGCAAGCAAGGCGGCCTAAACCGGGACATGCATGGGGAGAGCCGCGCCGATTTGCGGTCGCGAACCCTCCCGCTGGACCAACCTCGGGTCATCCCGCTGGATCAACCGCGGGGCGTCCCGCTGGATCAAACAAGGGCCAATCCGGTGACATCGACCTACACCAGCTACCGCCTGATCGCCAGGGACATTCCAAGCTCGATCGAACGCATCGCCAGCGAGCCGCAGATCAAGCGCGAGAGCGAGTACTATCTGTCGCGGATTTCCGAGATCAAGTCGGTCGACGAATTCATGGCCGACAGCCGGATCTACAACTACGCCATGAAGGCGCATGGGCTTGAAGAGATGTCCTATGCCAAGGCCTTTATTCGCAAGGTGCTCACTGAAGGCGTGGATGACGAAGGCGCGTTCGCCAACCAGCTCGCCGATTCCCGCTACAAGGACTTCGCCGAAGCCTTCAATTTCGCCCGCCACGGTTCTACGGCAACCATCTTTACAAAGGCGCAGCAGGGCACGGTCGACAAATACCACCGCCTCACGCTCGAAGAGGAGGCGGGTGCCGACAACACCGGCGTCCGGCTGGCGCTCTATTTCGAGCGAACCGCCCCGGAAATCTCCTCGGTTTACACCATCCTCGCCGACACCGCTCTGGGTGATGTGGTGCGCACGGCGCTCGGTATTCCCGCCGAACTCGCCGGCTCCGACATCGACAAGCAGGCAGACCTGATTAACTCGCGTCTCGACATCGAGGATTTCAAGGACCCTGAGAAACTCTCCAAGTTTCTCGACCGTTTCACCGCCTTGTGGGAGCTCGAAAACCCTTCGGCCGGCACGGTCGATTCCAGCATGCTCTTCAGTTCCTCGACCGGGTTCGGCATTAGCCCGGAATTGATGTTGGAGCTCAACAATCTCAAGCTGGGAGGCCGCTGATGCAGGGTTCGCTCTATGTCGCCCTGTCGTCGCAGATCGCTCTTGAGCGGCGAATGACAACCCTGGCCGACAACGTCGCCAACGCCAACACCACCGGTTTCCGCGCCACCGAGGTGAAGTTCAACGAAGTGCTTGCCGACACCGGCACATCCGACGTGTCCTTCGTCAATCAGGGCAGGGACTTTCTCTCCACCGAGAGCGGCGGTTTGCGCACCACCGGCAGCATGCTCGATTTCGCCATTCGCGGCGAGGCCTGGTTCATGATCGAAACCCCCACCGGGCAAATGCTCACCCGTGACGGGCGCTTCTCGATCACCGAGGCCGGGGAACTGGTCAACATTAACGGCTATCCGGTGCTCGACCCAGGCGGCGCGCCGATCCAGCTCAATCCGAACGGCGATCCGCCAAAGGCCGGCCGTGACGGCGGCCTCACCCAGGACGGGGTGCGCATCGGCGCAATCGGCCTCTATCAGGCTGATCTGAGCCAGGGTTACCAGCGTCAGGGCTCGCTCGGCGTGGTGCCCGCTGTCCCGCCGGAACCGATTGTCGACACCGCCGGAACCGGTCTGTTGCAAGGCTATGTCGAGGATTCCAACGTCAATCCTGTATCCGAGATGAGCCGCTTGATCATGGTGTCACGGGCCTTCGAAAGCGCAACCTCCATGATGCGGTCCACAGAGGATGTCTTCAAGGAAGCCATCCGGACGCTCGGCAGCGGCAGATGATCCTTATCGCCAATTCCCGCTGCTGTCGCGGTAGTGCGCCGATGGCGTCAAAGCCGTGAGCGGACGTCAGGCGCTTGCCAGGCTGGCCTGCGAGGTACAGAGCTTCGCGCGTCCGGAAAACGCGTTCGACGTTTCGGGCACGGTCACGTCGGTGGCTCCGGGCCGCTGCGTCATTGCCGGCCTGTCGCGCCATGTCCGGATCGGCGATTACGTGGCGTTCCGCCAGCACGATGGCGTGAAACTCGCCGAAGTTGTCAGCCTCGGCCCCGAAGAGTTGATCGCCTGCCCGGTCGATGGCGCCTCCCAGGTCGCCATCGGCGAGCGCGCCTGGCGTCGCGGCGCCTTCCGGCTGATGCCCGACAGCAGTTGGTGCGGCCGCACCATCAATGCCCTGGGTGAAGCGGTGGACGGGCTCGGGCCGCTGCAACAGGGTGCGGTGCCACGCGCCGTGACCGGCACCCCGCCGCGATCGATGCTGCGCCAGCGCGTTTCCTCACCGTTGCGCACCGGCATTCGGGTGGTCGATGTCTTCACGCCGATCTGCCAGGGCCAGCGTCTTGGCGTCTTCGCCGGGTCGGGCGTGGGCAAGTCGACTTTGCTGTCGATGTTCGCCAAGGCCGCCGATTTCGATCGCGCCGTGGTCGCTCTGGTCGGCGAACGCGGCCGCGAAGTCCGTGAATTCATCGAAGACACGCTGGGCGACAACATGGCCAAGACTGTCGCCGTGGTCGCCACCAGCGATGAAAGCCCGATGCTGCGCAAGCTCGCGCCGCTGACCGCCGTCGCCGTCGCCGAACATTTCCGCGACCAGGGCGAAAACGTGCTGCTGATCATCGACAGTCTCACCCGTTTCGCCCATGCCTTGCGCGAAATCGGTATGGCCGCGGGCGAACCGCCGGTGGCGCGCGGCTATCCGGCCTCCGTCTTTACAGCTCTGCCCGGCCTGCTTGAGCGCGCCGGACCCGGTCCGCAAGGCGCCGGCGCCATTACCGCGGTTGTTTCGATCCTGGTCGATGGCGACAATCACAACGATCCGGTGGCCGATTCCGCCCGCGGTATTCTCGATGGCCATCTGGTGCTTGATCGCGCGCTGGCCGATGAAGGCCGTTACCCTCCGGTCAATCCGCTCACTTCGATCTCGAGGCTGGCGCGCAAGGCCTGGCGCGGCGACGAGGAAAAGCTGGTCATGCGGCTCAAGGCGCTGATCCACCGCTATGAGGAAACCCGTGATCTCAGGCTGATCGGCGGCTACCGCGCCGGCACCGACGCCGAGCTCGACATGGCCATCAAACAGGCGCCGGTGATCTACGAAATCCTGCGCCAGTCCCCGGAACAACCGGCCAGCGCCGATGCGTTCGCCGAGCTTGCTGAAGCCATGAAGGCGGCGGCCGGCGTTGCCACGCCGGCTCCCAAGGAAAGGACATCACCGTGAGTGAAGACAAGCTGGAAACCGGCGGCGACGAAGCGGAGGTGCTTGAAGCCGGCCCAAACAGCCGCGAGCGCCGTGCCGCCCGCAAACGCACCGGTGACCGGGCCCTGGCAGTCGCCGGGTTCACCCTGGCGACGGCTGCGGCGTTTTTCCCGTGGTATGTGTTTTTCAATCAGGAGAGTTTCGGCATTGCCCCGATGGGCTACAGCGAGACCCGCGACCTGCCCGAAACGCAAGGCCGCTCGGTGGTCAGCGTGTCGCCGCTGGCCATCCCCGATGGCAGCGATGGCGCTCCCGAAGAGGCGTCTGCCTTTGACCCGATCGTGACCGCCACCGTGCCCGGCGAGGGCGGCGAAAGCGCCGGCTCGACCGCAGCCATCGAGGCCGATCCCAATCAGTCCTTCCCCGGCAAGCCTCTCTACCGGCTGCTCCATGTCGCAAACGGCCGGGCGCTGATCGAGGACAAGACCGGCATGTACATCGTCCGTGTCGGTTCCGTTCTGCCCGACAATTCGCGTCTGGCGACCCTCGAACAGCGCGATGGCCGATGGGTGATCGTGACCTCGAACGGCGAAGTCATTCCGCGATGAGCGCGGCCGCCGCCGGCTCCGGACCCCGGCCATCCGGGCTGCGGGGAGCCGTCGGTAAGGCACGCACAAGATTGACCGCATAGCCTCCAGATCTGCCCCGGCACGGGCTTGGCAATTGTCTCGCACAGGCCGCCCGGCCGAGGCCCGACACAGGACGGAGACATGCGGTGCAGCCGATCCAGCTATTTGAATTGACATCAAAACAGGCGCACTGGCTCACCGTGCGCCAGAGCGTGGTTGCGGGCAACATCGCCAATGTCAACACGCCTGGCTACGCCTCCCGCGAAGTCGCCGCCTTCGAAGCGGTGCTGGAGGATACCGGCGCCCGCATGGCCGCCACCCATCCGCGCCACATTCGCGAAGACCCGCTTCGCGGCGCGGTGCGCACCGGCAATGGCGATGCAGTGGAAGTGCTGCCATCCGGCAATTCGGTCAATTTGCCCGATGAGCTGTCCAAGACCGGGGAAATCAAACGCATGTACGAGCTCAACACGGGAATGGTGAAAGCCTTTCACCGGATGATGCTCCTAACCGTGAGGAAATAAGCGTTATGGATCCGCTTTCATTGGCATCGCGCATCGCCTCTTCCGGCCTGGATGTTCAGGAAACCCGGATGCGCATCCTGTCCGAAAACCTGGCCAACGCCCAATCCACCGGCGATACACCCGGTGCCGACGCCTATCGCCGCAAGACCATCAGCTTCTCCTGGGAGCTCGACCGCACCATCGGCGCGTCGCGCGCCAAGGTCGCCAAGATCGATTATGATCCGGGCGATTTCGTCGTCGAATATGATCCGGGCAATCCGGCCGCCGACGACAAGGGCATGGTCAAGCGGCCCAATGTCAATGTGCTGGTCGAGCTTGCCGACATGCGCGAGGCCAACCGGTCCTACGAGGCCAATCTGCAAACCGTCAAACAGACCCGTGAACTGGTCTCGATGACCCTCGGTCTTCTCAGGCCAGGCCAATGATCGACGGTGTAGCAGGCCTCAACGCGCTGTCGCGTCTGACGGCGCCGGGCGATACCGAGATCGCCAATGCCGCCGCGATGCCGCAAATGCCGGCGTCGCCTTCCGCGGTTGCCGATCCCCAGAATTCCTTTGCCGAGGTGATGCAATCGCTGGGCGAGGGGGTGGTCTCCAATCTCAAGACCGCCGAGGGCCAGTCATTCGCAGCCGTGCGCGGCGAAGCCGTCACCCGCGACGTGGTCGATGCAATCATGACCGCCGAGCAATCACTGCAGACCGCGGTCGCCATTCGCGACAAGCTGGTCACGGCCTATCTCGAAATCGCCCGCATGCAAATCTAAGGAACCCACGCCATGAAGGCATTGGCCATCGCAGCCACCGGCATGAACGCCCAGCAGCTCAATCTCGAAGTGATCGCCAACAATGTGGCGAACATCAACACCACCGGCTTCAAGCGCGCCCGCGCCGAATTCGCCGATCTGCTCTATCAGGTCGAGCGCAACCAGGGTGTGCCCAATGCTTCCAACCAGGCCATTGTGCCCGAAGGTGCCCATATCGGCCTTGGTGTTCAAACCTCGGCGGTGCGCAATCTGCACATTCAGGGGTCGCTGATCAGTACTTCCAACAAGCTCGACCTGGCGCTTGTCGGCCGCGGCTGGTTCCAGATCGAAAGCCCCGACGGCGAAACCCACTACACCCGCGCCGGCGCCTTCAACACCAATGCCGAAGGCGAGCTTGTGACCATCGACGGTTACACGGTGGTGCCGGGCGTCACCTTCCCTGACGACACCAGCGAAGTCGTTATCAGCCGCACCGGCCAGATCTTCGCCCGCACCGGCAATGACGTGGAACTGCAGGAACTGGGTCAGCTTACGGTTGCCAATTTCGTCAATGAAGCCGGCCTGGAGCCGTTGGGTGACAATCTGTTCCGCGAAACCACCGCCTCGGGCCCGGCCATTGTCGGCGTGCCCGATGACCCGGGTTTCGCCTATGTTCAGCAGGGCTATCTCGAAGGCTCCAACGTCGATCCGGTCAAGGAAATCACCGATCTGATTTCGGCGCAGCGGGCCTATGAAATGAACTCCAAGATCATTCAGGCCGCCGATGAAATGGCCTCGGTGGTTTCCAAGAACCTCAGATAAAGCGAAGGACACGGCAAAACATGAGGTTTGGCCTTTCATCCGGTTTGAAGCATCTGCGCCGCCGCGCTCTGGCGCTGGCGTGGTTGCTCGCTGCCGCCGGCCCCGCAATTGCCGGCATGGGTACCGCTGTGGTGCCCGAACGCACCATCTATCCCGGCGAGGAGATCTACGCCGAACTGGTGCGCGAGGTTGCGGTCACCAATCCCAATCTGCGCGGCGGTTATGCGGCGATCACCAGCGAGGTGCTGGGCAAGGTCACCACCCGCACGCTGCTTCCCGGGCGTACCATTCCCGTTGGCGCGCTGCGCGATGCCTGGGCCGTGGAACGCGGCGCCACGGTTCCGCTGGTGTTCTCGGGCGGCGGGCTGACCATCACCGCCATCGGCACGCCGTTGCAAAACGCTGCGATCGGCGATTTCATCCGCATCCGCAACATCGAAAGCGGCATCATCGTCTCAGGCACTGTGATGGATGACGGCACTGTGCGGGTGGCCTCGAAATGATCCGCAAACTTGCCAAGATCCTGGGCATCTGGGTCGCCATGTTCTGCCTGTCCGGCTCCGGACCGGGCCCGGGCCATTCCGGCGGTCCGGGACATCGGGACACAGCCGAATCCTTCGCAAGCGCCGCGCCTGTCGCGGACAGCGGCTTTGGTCTGGTCACACCGGCCGGCGCCACCTCACGGATCAAGGACATCGCATCGCTTCAAGCGGCGCGCGACAACCAGTTGATCGGCTACGGTCTCGTGGTCGGGCTCCAGGGCACGGGCGACGGTTTGCGGAATTCGCCGTTCACCGAACAGTCCCTGCGCGCCATGCTGCAAAATCTCGGCATTTCCACCGAAGGCGGGGCTTCGCGCGCCAACAATGTCGCAGCCGTCATCGTCACCGCCAATCTGCCGCCCTTCGCCTCGATCGGCTCCCGGATTGACGTCAACATTTCCTCGCTCGGCGATGCCACATCGTTGCGCGGCGGCACCCTGGTGATGACCTCGCTGTCGGGTGCCGACGGCCAGATCTACGCGGTTGCGCAGGGCTCCGTGATCGTATCGGCGTTTGCGGCCGAAGGCGACGCGGCCAGCCTGCAGCAGGGTGTGGCCACCGCCGGCCGCTTGCCCGGCGGCGCGATCATCGAGCGCGAGATTCCGGCCACGTTCAAAGGCGTCGGCGGATTGGTCTACCAGCTTCGCAATCCCGACTTCACCACCGCGGTCGGCATGGCCGATGTCATCAATGCCTATTCCGAGGCCCGTTATGGCCGCCCCATCGCGAAGGCCCGCGATTCCACCACGGTCGCCGTGCGCAAGCCCGATGCTGCCGACCTCGCCCGCCTGACCGCGGAAATCGAGGGGCTTGTGGTTGAGACCGATTCTCCGGCCCGCGTCGTCGTCAACGAGCGCACCGGGACAATTGTCATCGGCAATGATGTGCGGGTGTCCAAGGTCGCCGTCAGCCATGGCACCTTGACGGTGCAGATCGAGGAAACGCCAACTGTCGTGCAGCCGCTTCCGTTCTCGCGCGGCGTTACCGCGGTCGAGCCGCTTACCGATATCACCGCCGGGGTCGATGGCGGCCAGGTGGCGATCATCGATGGACCGGATCTGCGCACCCTTGTGGCCGGCCTCAATGCGATCGGCGTCAAGCCGGATGGCATTATCGCCATCCTGCAGGGCATCAAATCCGCTGGCGCGCTGCATGCCGAACTGGTGCTGCAATGAGCCCGCGCCGCACGGCCACACGCGCACGTCCGGCTGCGGCGATCGGGCCCTGGTGGGTGCTGGCGCTGGTGTTGCTGGCTCCGGGCGCACTGGCTCAGCAGGCGCCGCCGCAGACCATGGAAGAAGAAATCCGCGCCTTTTGCGGCAATATCGCCGATGCGGCGCGCGACCGCCGATATCTGTTGCAGAAGCAGGAGCTTGAGGAGCTTCAGGCCGGCGTCGATGAACGCATCAAGAGGCTTGATGAACGCTCCATACAATATCGCGACTGGTTGGAAAAGCGCGAGGAATTCATGCGCGTCGCCGAATCCCAGCTCGTCGACATCTACAAGAACATGCGGCCTGACTCGGCCGCCCAGCAACTCGAGATCGTTCCGCCGCAGGTGGCCGCAGCGATCATCATGAAACTCAGTCCGCGCCTGGCCAGTTCCATCCTCAACGAGATGGATTCCACCAAGGCCGCCGGATTGACCGGCATCATCGCCAGCGCCGCGGCACCAGACCTACCCGAGGATCCGACATGAAACCGGCACTTGCCGTCACCATCATAGCGCTGACGCTGGGCGGCTGCAGTTCGCAGACCCTCCAGGAGGTCGGCCGCGCACCCTCGATGAGCCCCGTCGGCTCCGGTCTCGCCTATGGCGAAACCCCGCAAATGGCGGCCTATCCCAAACAGCCGCCGCAGCGCTCGAGCAGTTTCTCGCTGTGGGACGACCGCAGCTCGAAGCTGTTTCAGGATGCGCGCGCTGTCAGCGTCGGCGACATTCTCACCGTTGATCTGGAAATCAACGACAAGGCGAGCTTCGACAATGCCACCGACCGCAGCCGCAAAAACTCCAGCGGCATAAATGCCGGCATCGACATTCCTTCAATTTCGGCGGTAGGCGAGGGTGATCTCGAATTCGGCTCCAACACGTCGACCAAGGGCAAGGGCACAACGGCCCGCTCCGAACAGCTCAAGCTGCGTATCGCCGCCGTCGTCACCGGCATTCTGCCCAATGGCAATCTTGTCATATCCGGCAGCCAGGAAGTGCGGGTCAATCACGAGCTGCGTATTCTCAATGTGGCCGGCATCGTCAGACCGCTCGATGTCGATCACACCAACACCGTAGCCTATGACAAGATCGCCGAAGCGCGGGTTTCCTACGGAGGGCGCGGACGCCTGACCGAAGTGCAGCAGCCGCCCGTCGGTCAGCAGCTTGTCGACATCTTATCCCCGATCTGACGGATCCCAGCCATGGCCGACATCGAAGAGCCGGAACAGGAAGAGGGCAAGAAGAAATCGGGGCTGATCGTCACGATCGCCATCGTGCTGGTGCTTTCCGGCGTCGCCGGCGCCGGCGGTTGGGTGCTGGGCGGCGTTCTGGCGCCGCAGGTGGCGGAGGAAGAAGAGCCCGTCAAGACCGCCAAGGCCGATGCCGGCGGCGAAAAAAAGGACGGCAAGGACGACAAGGGTGAAAACAAAGTGCGGGATAACGTGGTTCCGCTTGAGCCGATTACCACAAACCTGTCATACCCTTCCGACAATTGGATTCGAATCGAAGTGTCGCTGCTGTATTCGGACAGTCCGGACGAGGTGCTCTCCGATCAGATCCATCAGGACATTCTGTCCTACCTGCGTACCGTGTCGCTCCAGCAGATCGAGGGGCCGCGGGGGTTCCAGTATCTGCGTGATGATTTGCGTGAACGCGTCAAATTGCGGTCGGAAGGCCGTGTCAACGATATCCTGTTCAGGACCTTTGTGATCGAATGATTCGATTGATACCAGCCCTTGCCGCCATGATGGCGATTGCAACGGCGGCGCATGGACAGACACTGGACCCCGGGCTACTGCAGGCGCCCGTCGACGGGTCGGTGGCAAGCTGGATCATCAGGACCTTCGGTCTGCTCACCGTGTTGTCGGTGGCGCCCGGTATCCTCATCATGGTCACCAGCTTTCCGCGCTTTATTATCGCCTTTGCGATCCTGCGCGCCGGCATGGGCCTGGCCACCACGCCGGCCAACATGATCCTGGTCTCGCTGGCGCTGTTCATGACCTTTTATGTCATGGCGCCGACCTTTGACCGGGCCTGGGAAACCGGCGTTACGCCGTTGCTCGAGGATCAGATCACCGAGGAAGAGGCGATCGGGCTGATCGCCGATCCGTTCCGCGAATTCATGCTGGTCAACACAAGGCCCAAGGATCTGGCGCTGTTTGTCGATCTGGCCACCGAACGCGGCCAGAGCACGGAGACCGACGGCAAGATCGATCTCAGGGTGCTGGTTCCCGCCTTCATGATTTCGGAAATCCGCCGCGGCTTCGAAATCGGCTTCCTGGTGGTGCTGCCGTTTTTGGTGATCGATCTGGTGGTCGCCACCATCACCATGTCCATGGGTATGATGATGCTGCCGCCCACGGCGATTTCGCTGCCCTTCAAGATCTTGTTCTTTGTGCTCATTGATGGCTGGAACCTGCTGGTCGGAAGCCTTGTCCGGTCCTTTGCCTGAGCCATTAAGTAACGATTAACCCTATATTATTTCAGTGCAATTTCGGCTTCGGATTAATCAATTCGAAATCCGGAGATGGGACCTTATGGCCAACGCGACGGGAAGGAACCCCTTCGTGAAGCTATCGGGTTCCAACAGGCATGACGCCGAACCGACGTGACCGGTAAATCCATAAGCCCGGTATGTCCCTCATAATTGTATTTGCGTAAAAACAAGGGACAATCCCAATGACAAGCATCATGACCAACTCGTCGGCAATGGCTGCTCTGCAGACCCTTCGCTCGATCAACTCCGACATGGAGACCACCCAGGGCCGCATTTCGTCGGGCTACAAGGTGGCCAGCGCGTCGGACAACTCGGCCTACTGGTCGATCGCCACCACCATGCGCTCCGACAACAAGGCGCTGTCGACCGTCCAGGACGCTCTCGGCCTAGGCGCCGCCAAGGTTGACGTCGCCTACACCGGTATGAACGCCTCGATCGACGTTGTGTCGGAAATCAAGTCCAAGCTGGTCGCAGCACGCGAACCCGGCGTTGACAAGACCAAGATCGACAAGGAACTCACCGAGCTCAAGAACCAGCTGGTCTCGATCTCCGAGTCGGCTTCGTTCTCCGGCGAGAACTGGCTTAACAACACCACGACCGCGGCAGCGGGCACCAAGAACGTTGTCGGCGGTTTCAACCGTGACTCGGCCGGCCAGGTGACCATCACCACGCTCGACATCAACACCACCTCGACCACGCTGATCGGTGCGGGCAATGAAAGCCTCGGTATCCTCACAAAGGATATCGACGCCAATGCGCTCGATCCCAACGCCACCACCACCACGGCTCGGGACTACTACCTGATCGACACCGGCGCCACCACCGGCACCGCCGCGTCCGGCACCGCGATCTCGCTGTCGGCAACGACCACCGACGCTCAGGTGGAAGACATGATCCGCGTTGTGGACTCGATGTTCACCCAGATGACCGACGCTGCGTCGAACCTCGGCGCCGTCAACAAGCGGATCTCCATGCAGGACGACTTCGTTTCCAACCTGATGGGCGCCATCGACAAGGGTGTCGGCCGTCTGGTGGACGCGGACATGAACGAGGAATCGACCCGCCTGAAGGCTCTGCAGACTCAGCAGCAGCTCGGTATCCAGGCACTGTCGATTGCCAACTCCAGCTCGCAGAGCGTGCTGTCGCTGTTCCGTTAAGGAACCGCACCAGCCCGCCCAACTGGGCGAATGGACCAGAACGCCGGGGCTTTTGCCCCGGCGTTTTTTTGCGTTCTGGCGCATCGGCCCGGCAAGGCTCGGCAGCTCAAGTCGCGCAACCCGGCTGGATGCGGCACCCGCGTCTTTGCCTTCAAACGCATCGGCCAAACGACGGTTTTCCGGAAGTTCCGGGGCGGACATCGCATTGGACTTTCCATCCTCGCGGGCTGCGGCCTACGTGCTTCAATCCGCTGAATTTTACGAAACTTTGCCGGTTAAACCTTCCGTAACCATAATCCGCCATTTTGCTTGTCAAGAAATGGCGGGTCGTTTTCCGGAAAGCATCGGAAATGACGGGCATGATGCCTTGCCGCTGTTGCCGGTAACCGAGTCCGGTATGTCCCGCGTTTTTTTGTCAAAAGGGACACGTCCATGACAAGCATTATGACTAACTCAGCGGCGATGGCTGCTCTGCAGACCCTTCGTTCGATCAACTCAGACATGGAAACGACACAGAACCGGATTTCCTCCGGCTACCGCGTCGAAACCGCTGCGGACAACTCGGCCTACTGGTCGATCGCAACCACCATGCGCTCCGACAACAAGGCAATGTCCACCGTCAAGGACGCTCTCGGCCTCGGCGCCGCCAAGGTTGACGTCGCCTACACCGGTATGAACTCGTCGATCGATGTTGTCTCCGAGATCAAGGCCAAACTGGTCGCTGCACGCGAACCTGGTGTTGACAAGACCAAGATCAACAAGGAACTCACCGAACTCAAGAACCAGCTGGTCTCGATCTCCGAGTCGGCTTCGTTCTCCGGCGAGAATTGGCTCAACAACACCACCACGGCTGCGGCCGGCACCAAATCGGTGGTCGGCGGCTTCAACCGGGACGTCAATGGCCAGGTGACCATCACCACGCTCGACATCAACACCACATCGACCACGCTGATCGGCGCGGGCAACGAAAGCCTCGGCATTCTGACCAAGGACATCGACGCCAATGCGCTCGATCCCAACGCCACCACCACCACGGCTCGGGACTACTACCTGATCGACACCGGCGCCACCACCGGCACCGCCGCTTCGGGCACCGCGATCACCCTGACGGCGACCACCACCAATGCTCAGGTCGACGACATGATCCGTGTGGTGGACTCGATGTTCACCCAGATGACCGACGCCGCATCGAACCTCGGCGCCGTCAACAAGCGGATCTCCATGCAGGAGGACTTCGTGTCCAACCTGATGGATTCGATCGACAGCGGCATCGGCCGTCTGGTCGATGCGGACATGAACTATGAATCGACCCGCCTGAAGGCCCTGCAGACTCAGCAGCAGCTCGGCATTCAGTCGCTGTCGATCGCCAACTCGAATTCGCAGAACATCCTGTCGCTCTTCCGTTAAGGGCGATTTGGGCAGACCCCCGCCTTCGGGCGGGGCGAAACCACCCGGTTTTAAAGGCCGCATCGGATCCGATGCGGCCTTTTTCTCATTTTCTGCGCCAAACGATGTTTTCGTTAAAACATAAGGACTTGAGTTAACCCCTCATTAACCATAAAGCTTTACCTCTTAGTTACCAACGGTGAACCGGAACGCATGGGCAATGAATGTTCCGGTCTGCATGAAGCAAGATCACCGCAACCGGGAATTGGCCGGTATGTCCCTGGGCAATATTAGGGGCATTTCAGATGACCAGCATTATGACCAATACAGCCGCAATGGCTGCACTGCAGACCCTTCGGACGATCAACTCCGAAATGGAAATGACACAGGCACGGGTGTCTTCGGGCTACCGCGTCGAAAACGCCGGCGACAACGCCGCCTACTGGTCGATCGCTACCACGATGCGATCCGACAACAAGGCGATGTCGACCGTTAAGGACGCACTCGGCCTGGGCGCCGCCAAGATCGATATCGCCTATACCGCGATGAAATCATCGATCGACGTGGTTTCCGAAATCAAGGCAAAACTGGTCGCCGCGCGTGAACCCGGCGTCGACAAGACCAAGATCGACAAGGAACTCACCGAGCTCAAGAACCAGCTCACCTCGATTTCCGAATCGGCGTCCTTCTCGGGCGAGAACTGGCTCAACAACACCTCCACCGCAGCAGCCGGCACAAAATCCGTGGTCGGCGGCTTCAACCGGGACGTCAACGGCCTGGTTACGGTGACGACGCTTGACGTCAACATCACCAGCCTGACCTTGTTGGGTGCGGCCAATGAAAGCCTCGGCATCCTCACCAAGGATGTGGACGCCAATGCGCTCGATCCCAACGCCACCACCACGACGGCACGGGACTATTTCCTGATCGACACCGGCGCCACCACAGGCACGGCCGCGTCCGGCACGGCGATCGCTCTTGCGGCAACCACTACGGATGCTGCGGTGGACGACATGATCCGTGTCGTGGACTCGATCTTTACGCAGATGACCGACGCCGCTTCCAACCTGGGCGCGATCTCCAAACGCATCGAGATGCAGGAGGATTTCGTTTCCAACCTGATGGACTCCATCGACAGCGGTGTGGGACGTCTGGTGGACGCGGATATGAACGAGGAATCGACCCGGCTCAAGGCGCTGCAAACCCAGCAGCAGCTTGGCATTCAGTCTCTGTCGATCGCCAACACCAATTCGCAGAACATTCTATCGCTCTTCCAGTAAGCCAAAGCGCTCGCTCTTGAGCGCCTTGCTTAATCATATTCTGCCGTGCCGCCGGTCATCGGTCATGGTGGATCAGCCGGGTCGCGCCAAAATTGCCCTTGGAGCGGCCCGGCGGCTTTTTGTTGACCGGATCCCGTTTCGGGACACGCTGGCCGGGCGTGGGTTCATGTTCACGCAAGTTTTGCCGTCTAGCGTTCTGACGCGCATGACGGTTTCTTCGGAGCCGGTTCATCCGCATCCGCGTCGACGAAGAGGAAACAACTTGATCGGGCCACTGCAAGCCAGCGCCGCGCGCCGGAGTGAGATATGACCGCAAGTCTTGTTCGTTTCCTGCCGGATTTCGAAATGGCCGGCCTGCCGCCGATCCCGGTCTCCCCCGGCACCGCGCCGCAGAGCGCAGAACCGGCCGAGCCAGCAATCGATCTTGAGGCCGAGCGTGCACGGGCGCGTGCCGAAGGCGAAGCCGCAGCACGCGCGGAACTGACGCGCGAACACGCAGCCGAACGCGAAGCCGCCGAAAACCGCCACGCCGCCGAACTCGCAGCCCTTAGGGCCGAACTCGAAAGCCTTGCCGCCCAAGCGGTCCCCCAGGCTGTTACGGCCCGCACCTCAGAACTTGCCGACCTTGTCGCCGGCGATGTTGCCCAGGTGCTCGCGCCGCTGATCGATGACGCCATCTCCACCCGCATCCTCGCCGAACTCAGCGGCGAAATCCGCGCGGCGCTGGAGCTGGATAATGCAGGGCAAATTACTCTCACGGGCCCCGAAGGGCTGATGTCGGCGCTGCGCGACAAAATCGGCGCCGACGACGGCCGGCTTACCATCCGTCATGCTGATCATGTCGATATCGAAGTCGAGATTGACCGCACGCGGTTTGAAACCCGTCTGGCCGCCTGGGCCAAGGCGCTTCAGGAGTGTCTGGCATGACCGACACCTCCTCGACCCATCAGGGCAAGAACGAGATCATCATCGTCAAGCGCCGTGGCGGCGGCGGCGACGACGGTCACCATGGCGGCGTCTGGAAGATCGCCTACGCCGACTTCATGACCG
Organism: uncultured Hoeflea sp.; assembly: GCF_947501405.1. GTDB lineage: Bacteria > Pseudomonadota > Alphaproteobacteria > Rhizobiales > Rhizobiaceae > Hoeflea. The sequence goes on from NZ_CANMVK010000002.1 coordinate 366,348, forward strand.
CAATGATGGCGTTCTTCCTGGTGATGTGGCTGGTCAATGCCGCCAATGAGGAAACCAAGGCTTCGGTGGCAAGCTATTTCAATCCCATCAAGCTGATGGACGATCGGCCAACGGATCGCGGCATCAAGCAGGTCGGCAACAGCGCCGACGGCGAGGCCACCGCGCCCAAATCCAAGTCCGAAGGCGAAGAGAGCGCCAATGGTCAGGATGGCGAGGCCGGCTCCCAGGAGAACTCCACCGCCGGCGAGGAACAGGATTACTCCGAGGCCGATTATTTCGAAAATCCCTATTCGGTGCTGGCGGAAATCGCTCAGGAGACCGGAACCCAGACCAACATCTCCGAAAAGGGCGATGGCGGCGCGGCGCAGTCCGGGCCCGCCACCGGCGCTTCCGGCGGCGAGGCTTATCGCGATCCCTTCGATCCCGATTTCTGGTCCAAGAGCGTCGAGCAGGACCAGGCCGAGATCAAAGACAGCCAGTCGATGTTCGAGACCGAGAATTTCATCGAGGAGACCGGCTCGGGCACCGGGACGGGCCCAGGCAGCGAAGCCAATGCCGATCTCGACGGCGACGGCAAGCCCGATGCCGGGCCGGACGGCGCTCAACAGTCCGAAACCGCTGGCGAAGACGGGTCGGGCGGCCTGACCGCCGAACAGATCGCCGAGGCAGAAGAGCTGAAGGCGGAGATCGCTGAAGCGCTGGGCGGCGCTGTTGGCAAGCTCGCCGAAGGCCTGTCGGTGACCCCCGCCGAGGGCGGATTGCTGGTTTCGATCACCGATCAGCTTGATTTCGGCATGTTCCAGGTCGGCTCCGCTGTGCCGGCCCGCGATCTGGTCGTCGCCATGGAAAAGATCGGCGAATTGCTGTCCGAGCGCCAGGGTGCCATCGCCATTCGGGGCCACACCGACGCCCGGCCGTTTTCATCGGGCAATGACGACAACTGGCGGCTGTCGATGGCGCGCGCCCATTCGGCCTTCTACATGCTGGTGCGCGGCGGAGTGCCCGAAGAGCGCATTGTACAGGTCTCGGGCTTTGCCGACCGCAAGCTCAAGGATACCGACGATCCCTATTCCGAGGTCAACCGCCGGATCGAAATCCTCATCGAGGCCGAAGGGAGCTAAGCGGTGCCGCGCGCGCTATCACCGATCACCTTGAGCCTCGCCGTCGTCGCGGCGATGTTTGCTTTCAAGGCATCGGCGGAGGATCAGCCGGCGGCAGCCGCTGAGAGCGCGGCGCCGTCACTCCACGATCCGTTCCCGGTCTTCAGCCCCTATCCCAAAGACCCCGCCTATGCCGACCAGTCCGAGCAATCCCCGGACGCCGGTCACGATGCCGCGCCGGACCCGTCAGCGGACCCGTTTTCGGATAGGGACGCCTTCGCCGGCACGGGAGCTGATCCGGAATCAGCCGCGCAACCTCCGGCGCTCGATGGCGTGGTGCCGCCGCCTGAGCCCGAAGAGCCGCTCTCCGATTTTGCGATGGCCAATGGCATCGAAGGGCTCGAGCCCTACAAGCTGATGCGCTCGCTGCAATTCGTCCAGGATGCGGTGGTGCGCGGCGATCATTCCGCCATGGAAATGCAGCGCTTTTTGCTCGGCGTGATCGATAGCCGCCTGCGCCAGGCGGATCAGCGGGCCTTTGACGATCCACGCAATGTCGATGCGGCGCTGATCTATGCCATGAGCGGCGGCAATCCCGAAACCCTGGAAATCCTGGCTCTCAGGGACAAATTCGGCAATTTCGACAATGAAATTACCACCGTGCTCAGGGCCTATCTCAATGGCCGCGCCGCCAAGACCCAGACCACCCTGGACGAAGTCGTCGAGATCTATCGCGACACCGAGGTTGGTCCCTATCTCACCCTGGTCGCCGCCAATGTCACCGCCGCGCAGAACGATTCGGGTGCACTGGAACTGTTCGACTGGGCGCGGTTGACGGCGCCGGGGACGCTCGTCGAGGAGGCCGCGCTGCGCCGCTCGCTGTTTATCGCCGCGCGCAAGAACATGGTCGATGAGGCGCTCAAATATGCTCAGCTTTATGCCCGCCGCTTCATCAATTCGCCCTATGCCGGGCAATATGCCGATCTGCTGGTGGATCTCGTGGTGCTGAACTACGGCAAGGTCGGCGACGACCGGCTAAGCGCGATCCTGTCCTTCATGGACCGGCCGCGCAAGCGCGAGGTCTATCTCCGCATCGCCCGCAAGGCGGTGATTTCGGGCTTGCGGGACCTGGCAGTGTTCGCGTCCGAGCGCGCCGAGGATTTTCTCGACGAAACCGATCGCCGGCCGCAGGTGATGGCGGATCTTTATTCGGGCATCGCCCGGATCCCTTCTCAAGGTGTCGAGCAGGTGCTGTCGGGCCTAAACGAGGTTTCCGCGCGGCAATTGTCGCGCCGCGACCGTGCCTTGCGCGAGGCCGCCCGGATTGTTGCGACGGAAGTTCTGCGCAAGCCTGATCCCAACAGCCTCACGCAAGCATTCTCGCCCATGGTGAACACGCCGAACGACGTCTCGCCTCAACAGCGGGACGCAGCGGTCGAAAACTCCGGGACAGAGGCCACCCGCACAGACATCTCCCAACTGGCGGCGCCGGACCAGCAGCCCGAATTGCCGGCCGATGATGTCTTCGATGGCTATGTCTCGGACCGGAAAAAGACCCTCGAACGCATCGACAAGATGCTTGAGGGCGTAGCAGAGGAAGAAGGCTCTTGAGCGCCTTGGACATGGTATTGCAACGGCAGGTGCCGACGCGGGCAGGAGGCAAATCCCCCGATCTCGGTGCGTCCTCCAAAGCGGGCGGCGAAACCGGCAAGGAGCCTTTCGCAGACATCTTGTCGGGGCAGCAACGCGCTGCCACGGCCAAGCCTGGGCGGGCCGAGGCAAGCCGCGATGATGCGCCCGCAACTCAGCCCGAAGACCTCGAGGGCGTGCAGACCGGCCCGGAGGCTCGGGACCCGATGCCGGACACGGGCAATTCCGACGATGTGCTGGCGTTGCTCAACGATTTGATGTCAAGCGCCGCCTATGCGGATGAAGCCGCTGTTGGCGCGCCTGCCAAAGGTGAGGCTGATGCAATCGCTGCCGGCGAGGTCACCGATGACGCACTCCCCGGCGCGTCTGGCAAAGAGACAACCGATCCCTTGACCGCATCTCCGACCGGCGATGCCGCTGCGCGTCCCGGCTCGGATCAGCCGGTAAGCCGGGACAAGGAAGTCCAGACCGATGACGACGTCGAGACCCGGGTAGCCGAGCTCCCGCCGGTCCCGACTGGACCAGGCGCCGGGCAGGGGTCCGGATTGGCGCAGTCGCAAACGGCGTCACAGGTGCCTGATACCGGACAGGCAACGGCTGCTGCCATCGCCCAGCCCGCCGTCGCCATTGCCAAGTCCGCGGCCGAACCTGCACCAAGAGAGCGCGCCAAGCCCGCTGAAGCCAAGGAAGCGCTGCGCGCGCTCGGCCTCGACGGGCAGGCACCGCAAGGCAAGGCTGCAGATGCGAAATCCAGGGTGGATCAGCGCGAAGCCGAACTGCCCGCCCGCCCCGCGTCCGCAGCGTCTCGCCAGCCCGAAGAAAAGCTTGAGAATTCGCCGCGCAATGTCGAAGTGCTGGAATCGCGCCGCTTCGTGGCCGCGCAGCCGCTCGGCGGAAATGCGCAAATGCTCGCCCGCTCGCTCATGGATGCCGGGGATGCGGCGCTCGCCGCCGCCCGCGCCGGTCCGGCGCAGACATCGGCGCTCCTCGGCCAGCAGCAATCAGCGCAGACATTGCATACGCTCAAACTGCAGCTCAATCCGGCGTCGCTGGGCAGCGTCACTGCGGTGCTCAAGCTTTCGGGTGAGGAGTTGCAGGTCGACATCAAGGTCGAGACCGCCGAAGCCTATCGCCAGCTTTCCGATGACAATCAGGGCCTTCTCAAGGCGCTCCGTTCACAGGGCTACGGGGTTGAGCAGATCAACATCCAGCATGTCGCCGGAGGTGATCGCGCACAAAACCAGCAGGCCGGCGCTCAGCCGGGCTTCCAGGGGCCTGGCTCGAACGATGCCCAGGCATCGGACCGTGACGCCGGCAATGGCCGCAACAGCGGTGGCCGATCGGACGGTGAAAATGGGGGACAGACCCGTGAGCCGAATTCACATCCAGCTTCTGGCGGCGCTAGCCGTACTGACGGCGTTTATCTCTGACGCCCGATGGACTGTCGCGCACGCTGCCATGGGCGCCTGCGAAGCCCAGATCCTGACCGCGGCCCGTGTTCACGGGGTGCCGCCCGGCATCCTGCATTCGGTCGGGCTCACCGAAACCGGCCGCAAGGGGTCGCTGCATCCCTATGCGCTCAACATTGAGGGGCGGACGGTTTACGCCAACAGCCTTGCCGAGGCGGAGGCCGAGTTCCGGCGCGCCCGCGCGCAAGGAAAGCGCCTCATTGATCTGGGCTGCATGCAGATCAATCATCGCTATCATGGCAGTGAATTCGCTTCGGTGGGTGCCATGCTCGACCCGCGCGCCAATGTCGATTACGCCGCGCGGTTTTTAGCGAGGCTGCATGTTCGTCACCAGACCTGGACGATGGCGGTGGCGCGCTACCACGCAGGGCCCGACAACGATCCGGCGCAAAAGCGCTATGTCTGCAGGGTCATTGCCAACCTTGTTGCCACCGGCCACGGCGCCTGGACCAAGCCGGCCAGATCATTCTGCAATTGATGCAACCATAAAGAGAATATGGCAACTTTTGGGCCCGAATTCGATTGTTGGGCGAAACCAAGGCAAAGGTTAACGATGCAAGCGAAATTTTAACTTCTTGTTAACTTTTCCCAAGAAAATTTGTGCCGACGGTCCGTTTAGCCACTACATCTAGCCAAATCAGCGGAAAACATGGTTAATCAACTGTTAAATTGCACCATGCGATTTTCATAGTTTACGTTGAATCGGCCCCTTCGTACCTCTTGGGTGACGAGGCACCACACTGATTCGGAGGCGGACGAATGATCGTAGTGGTTGATGACAGACAACTGGTTAAAGACGGTTACACATCTCTATTTGGGCGTGAGGGCGTCCCTTCGGCGGGGTTCGATTCCATCGAGTTCGGGGAATGGGTTCACACAGCCGCGGATTCAGATCTTGACGCGGTCGAGGCTTTCCTGATCGGGCATGGCGAGCAGACCACGGACCTGCCGCGGGCAATCCGTGATAGGTCCCAGGCACCGGTAATCGCGGTCAGCGATACGCCGTCCCTGGAATCGACCCTGGCCTTCTTCGACAGCGGCGTCGACGATGTGGTGCGCAAGCCGGTTCATCCACGTGAGATCCTGGCCCGAGCGGCGGCCATTCGCCGCCGGCTCAAGGCGATCACCAATCACACCGACATTGGTCCGATCCGGGTATTTTCGGACGGACGCGATCCGGAGATTGAGGACCGCACCTTCGCGCTGCCGCGCCGGGAGCGCCGGATCCTTGAATATCTGGTGGCCAATCGCGGCCGCCGGGTTACCAAGCAGCAGATTTTCAACGCGATCTACGGCATCTTCGACGAGGATGTGGAAGAGAATGTCGTGGAAAGCCACATCTCCAAACTGCGCAAGAAATTGCGCAAGCGGTTGGGTTTCGACCCGATCGATTCCAAGCGGTTCCTTGGCTACCTGATCGACTGGAAATGAGACCGGTTGCGCCGGGCCCGCATGATGCCGGCCCGGCGCAATCGCAACACCGACGCCGATGGCAAAGACGCGGACAAACAGGTTCACGCAAGGCCCGCCAGCTAGTCTGGACTACCGTATGAAACGAGGGATGAAGCGATGAGCCTCTACGGCATGATGCGCACCGGCGCTTCCGGAATGAACGCCCAGGCGAGCCGGCTTGGCACAGTGGCGGACAATATCGCCAACGCCAACACCACCGGCTACAAGAAAGCCTCCACCGAATTCTCCTCCCTGATCCTGCCAACCGCGGGCGGCGCCTACAACTCCGGTGGCGTCACCACCGATGTGCGCTACGCGGTGTCACAGCAGGGCGCCCTGGAGTTTACCTCCTCATCCACGGATCTGGCGCTCAATGGTGATGGATTTTTCATTGTCAACGACCCCAATGGCGTACCCTATCTGACTAGGGCCGGATCCTTTGTTCCTGATGGCAACGGCTTCCTCGTCAACGCCGCCGGTTATACGCTTCAGGGATACGACTACGCCAGCGGTACGCCGGCTCCCGTGGTCAATGGTTTTGACGGACTGACTTCGGTCAACATAACTTCCGGAGCGCTGTCAGCGACGCCGTCGACATCCGGGGTGTTCACAGCCAACCTTGACGAGAGTGCCACAATTGTCGCGCCCGGCCTTCTGCCATCCACCAATGCGGCCAATGCAGAATACACCTCAAAGAGTTCGCTGGTTGTCTATGACAATCTCGGCGGCGAGGTGCTGCTTGATTTCTATTACACAAAAACCGCCGCAAACACCTGGGAAGTCGCGGTGTACGACCGTGCGAACGCCGCGCCAAACACCTCTTTCCCCTATACTGCGCCGGCGCTCGCTACAACAACGCTGACTTTTGATGCGACCAGCGGTTTGCTGGCTGGCGGCAGCGCCACGGACATATCGCTCACTGTTCCCGGCGGCGCTGCGGTCACGGTGGATCTCTCCAAGATGAGCCAGCTCAGCTACAAGTTCACGGTCCAGAACGCCAACGTCAATGGCAATTCGCCGAGCCCGGTCACGCGTGTGGAAATCTCCGAGGACGGCACGCTTTTCGCCCAGTATGAAAACGGCAAGCTCGAGCCCCTGTTCCGGCTGGCGCTGGCTGATGTGCAAAGCGCCGACAAGCTCCGCCCGCTGGCTGGCAATGTCTATGCGCAAGGCGTCGATTCCGGCGTCATCACCACCGGCTTTGCCGGTTCGGGTGCGTTCGGCAGCGTCGTTTCCGGCGCGCTCGAAGGCTCCAATGTCGATATCGCCGAAGAGCTTACCAACATGATCGAATCGCAGCGCAGTTACACAGCCAATTCAAAGGTCTTCCAAACCGGATCCGACCTCATGGATGTGTTGGTGAATCTGAAACGCTAGCGCACCGGCCTAAGAGGTAGAAAGACGAAATATGTCCCTGTCATCGGCGATCAACACGGCGCAAAGCTCTCTGTCGAACACCGCGACACAGACAAACATTGTCTCGCGTAACATCTCGAATGCCTCCAATCCGGACTACAATCGCCGCAATGCGGCGCTTGCCACGACCCTTCCGGGCGCGCAGGTGGTTTCCATCCAGCGCGCCCAGGATCAGGCGATGTTTCGCCAGACCATTTCAAGCAGCGCCACGGCGAGCGGCCAGCAGACGCTGCTGACCGGACTGACCGATCTCAAGAATGTTCTGGGCGGCAATGATTACGAAAGCGCTCCGGCGACCTTGCTCGCCTCCATGCGCGACACCCTGTCGACCTATGCCGCCAAGCCTGGCGAAAACACCCTTGCCCAGACCGCGATTGCCGACGCCAACACCCTGGCCTCGGGCCTGAGGGAGGCGTCTGCCTCGGTCCAGACCATCCGTCTTGATTCTGATCAGGAGATCGGACGCCAGGTCAACAAGCTCAACGATCTGCTCGAGCAGTTCGAAGTTGCCAATTCCGGCGTTATGCGCGGCACCCAGGCGGGCATGGATGTCAGCGCCGAACTCGATCAGCGCGATTCACTCCTCAAGCAGATCACGGAAATCGTCGGCGTTACCTCGGTGACCCGCACCAGCAATGACATGGCGCTCTACACGACGGGCGGGGCCACGCTGTTTGAAACGGTGCCGCGTCCGGTCACGTTCGAACCCGCGGCTGGTTTTTCGGCCACCCTTCAAGGCAACCGTGTTTATGTCGACGGTGTGCCGCTGCCCGCCGGACAGGGCTCGAGCACCACTGCCCGCGGCTCGCTTCAGGGGCTGTTGCAGATCCGTGACGACATCGCGCCACAGGTACAGACACAGCTCGACGAGATTGCCCGGGCGCTGGTGGTCACCTTCGCGGAGACCGATCAGTCGGCCGTCCCCGTTTTGCCGGATCAACCGGGCCTGTTCACCTGGGCCGGTGCCGCCGTCCCAGCCGGAGCCACGCTGGTTCCCGGGATCGCCGCCACCATCATGGTCAATCCGGCGCTGGAGCCGTCGCTCGGCGGCAATCCGCAATTGTTGCGCGACGGCGGCATCAACGGCGCCGCCTACAGCGCCAATCCCAGCGGCGCCGCGGGCTTTTCAGCCAAGCTTGATGCCTATGTCGTGGCACTCGACGCACCGGTCGCATTCGATCCGGTGGCGGGCCTGTCCACATCGACCAGCCTGACCGGGTTTGCCGCCGATTCCGTCGGCTGGCTCGAACTCAACCGCAGCGAGGCCGACGCATCTGCCCAGAAACGCGAAGCCTCGCGGTTCCGCGCGGTCGAAGCCCATTCCAACGCCACCGGCGTGTCGCTCGACGAGGAGATGTCGCTGCTTTTGGAACTGGAGCAATCCTACAAGGCCTCGGCGCGGTTGATCTCGGCAGTCGACCAGATGCTGCAAGAACTCATGGCGGCGGTGAGATAAGCCCATGAAAACCAGCTTCATATCCAGTCAAGCCATCCAGAACGCCATGCGGCAGACCATCAGCCGCGGGCAAAGCGAGGTGCAGACCCTGCAAAAGGAGATCGTCACCGGTCGCCACGCCGACATCGGCTTGGCGCTGGGTGCGCGCACTTCCAGCAGCGTGTCGCTCAATCGCGATGTCATGCGACTGGAGACCATTCTCGACTCCAACGCCCTTGTCACCCAGCGGATGTCGGCGTCGCAATTGTCGCTCGGCATGATGTCCGATAGCGCTCAGCAGATGCTCGAGGCATTCATTTCCGTCAACAGCGCCGATGACGCCACCCGGCTTGGGATCGCCAAGCGGGAAGTGGAATCCTCACTCGACGCCTTCACCTCGGCGATCAACACCTCGTCAAATGGCGAATATCTGTTCTCCGGCATTAATTCCGACGTCAAACCGCTTGATGATTACCAGGCGGCGGGCTCCGCCGCCAAGGCGGCCTTCGACACCACCTTCCTGGGCCATTTCGGCTTCACTCAGGATGATCCCGCCGCGGTCAACATCACCGTGCCGCAGATGGAGAATTTCCTGACCAACGTTTTGGAACCGGCATTCTCCGGCCCCGCCTGGAACACCGATTGGTCGAGTGCGTCGGACACCAACATCTCAAGCCGGATTCGCCGCAACGAAGTGGTCGATTCCAGCGTCAATGCCAATGCCGACGGCATGCGCAACTTCGCGCTGGCTGCGGTGATCGGCATCGAACTGCTCGATTCGCCGATCAGCAGCGAGGTCCGCTCCGCCGTCAATGCCCGCGCCATCCAGCATGCCGGGCAGGCGGTGACCGGGATCGACAACCAGCGCAGCAACCTCGGGGTTTCGGAAAACCGCGTGGCCAAGGCCAATGTCGCTCTCGAATCGCAGATCCGCATCGTCAAGCTGCATTTGGGGGATATCGAGGGCGTGGATGCCTATGAGGCCTCCACTCGCATGAATTCACTGCTGGCCCAGGTGGAGACGTCCTACACGCTCACCTCCCGGATCCAGCAGCTCAACCTGATGAATTATTTGTAAGTGCATGACCCCGGGGTCTCCGGGGACAAATTGGACAAACATGAAGGGCGTCTGAATGTACCAGTTTTCCTATGCGGATGTTCAGGAGGATGGCGTTGCCGAAGCGCGTGAGCGCGAACGCGAAGCCATCAACCACTCCATCACGCTGCTCAAGGCGGCCAAGGCCAACGGCCTGGAATCCCGCGACGCTATCGAGGCGGTCTATTTCGTCAGCCGCCTTTGGGTCCGTTTCGTCGAGGATCTGGCCTCTCCGGAAAACGAGCTTGAACAGGAACTCAAGGCCAACCTGATCTCCATAGGGATTTGGATCATCAAGGAGGCCGAGAAAATCCGCCAACGCCAATCGGATAACTTCCAGGGCATCATCGATATCTCGATCATCATCAGGGACGGGCTGAAATGAAAAGCTCACTGCGCATATCGCTGAAAGCGGGCGAACGCATCTTCATCAACGGAGCTGTGCTCAGGGTAGACCGCAAGGTGGCGCTCGAGTTTCTCAACGACGTTACCTTCCTGCTCGAAAACCACGTGCTGCAGCCCGAGCAGGCGACAACGCCGCTCAGGCAGCTCTACTTCATCGTTCAGATGATGCTGATCAATCCCGAGGGCGCCGAGCAGGCCATGGGCATGTTCCGCAAGTCGGTGGTGATGTTGCTGACCTGCTTCAAGAACGAAGAGGTGCTCGCCGAGCTCAAGCACATTGACGGCATGGTCACCCAGGGAAGGGCCTTCGAGGCGCTCAAGGCGATCCGCGCGCTCTATCCCATCGAGGACCAGATTCTCAACACCCCGGCGATGCCTGCGGGGACGATCGAACAAATCCGCAAGGAGCTTGCGCCATGGACGTGAACGCCGTCAATTCATCCACATCCGCCAACAAATCCGCCGCTGACCAGGCCTCCAACAAGGCCGCTCTGGACTACGACACCTTTCTCACTTTGCTTGTCGAGCAGATGAAGAACCAGGATCCGACCGAGCCGATGGACGCCACCGAACAGATTGCGCAATTGGCCACCTTCAGCCAGGTCGAGCAGACCATCCAGACCAACAAGAACCTGGAACTGTTGCTGCAATCGTCGAATTTGAGCCAGGCCGGAGCGATCATCGGACGCACGCTTACCAGCGCCGACGGGCTGACCTCGGGTGTCGTTGAAGAGGTCAAGGTCACCTCCACCGCGCTAACCGCGGTCCTTGCCGATGGCGAGGAAATCGCGGTCACCGAGGGCGTGACCATTCGCTGATGCATTCCAGGCTCCCGTGCCCTAGAATGGCTGCCCGCGCCTGAGCCAACCGGACCCGCGCAAGATGAACGAAGCCGACGCCCTTGATATCGTCCAGAATGCGATCTGGACCGTGCTGGTCGCCTCCGGACCATCGGTGTTTGTCGCCATGGCCGTAGGCGTCGGCATCGCCTTCGTCCAGGCTTTGACCCAGGTTCAGGAAATGACCCTGACTTTCGTGCCCAAGATCGTGGCCATCCTGATCACGGTCGCGGTCTCCGCCCCCTTTGTTGGCGCACAGATCTCCACTTTCACCAACGTCGTCTTCCAGCGCATCGAAACCGGCTTCTAGGCAACGCCCAGGTTCGGCTGGACCGGGCCTCCGGCTGTCGGGGTTGCCACTTTCGCGCAAGCTTCGCGCCCTAGTGTCGCCTTGACCCTTTGCGTCGGCATGAAGCTGGCGTTGTTGATCCGGAGCGTCACAGATCATGGCCGACCCGCAAGCGCTGGCGATTCAGAAGACAGCCTTCCAGGGTAAGGACATGGGCTTTGCCTTCGGCATTGTCGTCATCCTGTCCATCCTGTTCCTGCCGATTCCCGCCTTCCTGATCGATGTCGGGCTGGCCTTTTCGATCGCCTTCTCGGTACTGATTCTGATGGTTGCCCTGTGGATCCAGCGGCCGCTCGATTTCTCGTCATTTCCGACCATTTTGCTGATCGCCACGATGATGCGGCTGTCGCTCAACATTGCCACCACCCGGGTGATCCTTTCCGAAGGTCATCTCGGCCCGGATGCGGCAGGCCAGGTCATCGGCGGGTTTTCGCGGATGGTTATGTCGGGTGATTTTGTCATCGGCGTCATCGTCTTTCTCATTCTGGTGACGGTGAATTTCATCGTCATCACCAAGGGCGCGACCCGCATCGCCGAGGTCGGCGCCCGTTTTACGCTCGACGCCATCCCCGGCAAGCAGATGGCAATCGACGCCGATCTGTCTGCCGGCATGATCGACGAGACCCAGGCGCGCGACCGCCGCCGCGAACTCGAGCAGGAAAGCTCGTTCTTCGGTTCCATGGACGGCGCCTCCAAATTCGTGCGCGGTGACGCAATCGCCGGCCTGCTGATCACCGGCATCAACATGTTCGGCGGCATCATCATCGGATACGCCCGTCACGACATGCAGATCGGCGAGGCCGCTGATGTGTTTGTGCGGTTGTCTGTGGGCGACGGTCTGGTCAGCCAGATCCCGGCGCTGATCGTCTCGCTGGCTGCGGGCCTGCTGGTTTCGCGCGGCGGCCAGCTCGGCTCCACCGACGAGGCCGTCATCGATCAGCTCGGCGGCTACCCCCGCGCCTTGTTCGCCGCCTCGGGCCTGTTGTTCCTGCTCGCCCTGATGCCGGGCCTGCCGTTCCTGCCGTTCGTGCTTCTGGGCGGCGGCATGGCGTTTGCGAGTTGGGTGATTCCGCGCCAGCGCGACATGAAGGCCCGCGCCGAAGCGCAGGAAATTCACCGCACCGAGCAGGAGGAAAAGGACAAGGAGAAGGATTCGGTCAAATCCATCCTCAAGACCGCCGAAATCGAACTGGTGCTCGGCAAGCAGGTGGCGACCAAGCTTTTGGGCTCACATGAGGAGCTCGCCTTCCGGGTCGCCAAGATGCGCAAGAAATTCGCCACCCAGTACGGTTTCGTGGTGCCCGAAATCAAGGTCACCGACGATATCGCCATCAAGGACAAAAGCTACCAGATCCGCATTCATGGCACCACGGTGGCCGCCAACGATCTGCGCGTCGGCGAATTGATGGTGGTGCTCGCCGGTCCGCGCCGGCCGACCATCCCCGGCGACGAGATCCGCGAACCCGCTTTCGGCCTTCCGGCGCTGTCGGTGCCTGATAATTTCGCCGAGGACCTGAAGCGCGAGGGCTTCCAGCCGATCGACAATGTTTCGGTGGTGCTGACCCATCTGTCCGAGGTAATCCGCAACAACCTGCCGCAGCTTCTGTCCTATAAGGACATGAAGGTCCTGATCGACCGGCTCGATCCTGAGTACCGCAAGCTTGCCGATGAAATCTGCACCTCGCATATGTCCTATTCCGGCTTCCAGGCGGTTCTCAAGCTGCTTCTGGCCGAGCGGGTTTCGATCCGCAATCTGCATCTCATTCTCGAGGCGGTGGCCGAACTCGCCCCGCATGTCCGCAAGACCGAGCAGATCGTCGAACATGTGCGCATCCGCATGGCCCAGCAATTGTGCGGCGACATTGCCCGTAACGGCCAGCTCAACGTGCTCCGGCTCGGCAATCGTTGGGATCTGGCCTTCCACCAGGCGCTCAAGCGCGACGCCAAGGGCGAGGTCATCGAGTTCGACATCGACCCGCGCATGCTCGAGGAGTTCTCCGAGGAGGCCACCAAGATCATTCGCGAACACATGGACAAGGGCGTGCCCTTCGTGCTCGTCACCTCGCCGGATTCGCGTCCCTATGTGCGAATGATCGTCGAGCGCATCTTTGCCACCCTGCCGGTGCTGTCCCATGTCGAGATCGCCAAGGGGGTTGAGATCAAGCTGCTCGGCTCGATCTCGTGATCACCGACCCGGAAGGCACCATTCTGGCGCTGTTTGCGGCGTTTTGCCGGATCGGCGGCTGCATCATGGTGCTTCCGGGTTTTTCCAGTTTTCGTGTCCCGGTGCAGATCCGGCTGTTCGTCGCGGTGGCTATCTCCATGGCGCTCCTGCCGGTGCTGTGGGACACGCTCTATCCCAGCGTCCAGGCCGGCGGCCGTGTTTACATCGCACTGGTCGGCGTCGAGCTGCTGATTGGCGTCACGCTGGGGCTGATCGCCCGCTACATCGTGCTGGCACTGCAGTTTGCCGGCACCGGCATGTCGATGGCCATCGGCTTCAATGCGGCGCCGGGCGGCGGCCTTCTGGAAATGGAGCAGGAAGGCCATCTGACTTCGCTGATCAGCTTCACGGCGCTGCTGCTGCTGTTTTTGACCGATTTCCACCATCTGGTGATCTCGGCGCTGGTCCGCTCCTACGATTTCATGCCGCTGGGCTCCGGTTTTGATCCGCAGATGGCGCTGATGACGCTGACCGATACGCTGGCCGGCGCTTTCCTGCTGGTGCTGCGGCTGGCCAGCCCCTTCCTCGCCTATGGCCTGGTGTTCAACCTGGCCATCGGCATGGTCAACAAGCTGGCGCCGCAGATCCCGGTCTACTTCATCTCGATCCCCTTCATCCTGTTTGGCGGATTGCTGCTGCTGTTCTTCGGCAGCCAGGAGTTCTTCAAACAGTTCATCGACGGCTTCGAGCCGCTCTATATGGGGCTGCGCTGAGATGGTGGAGTCGCGCGCCCGCAAACTGGCCCGGCTGGTGCGGGTGCAGCGCCAGATCGAGCGCATGGCCGAGGATGATCTGTCCCAGGTGCTGCGCCAGCAGGCCATCGTTGACGCGACCCAGGATGCGCTGGTTGAAGCCGTCGGATCTTTCGATCCGGTGCATGCGGCGATGTCGCATCAATATGCGCAGCGGTTCCAGCGGCTGTCGGCCAAATCGCAACAGCTCGATGGCATGAAACTGGTCCAGGAACGCCGGGTGCTTAGTGAAAAGACCAAGGCCGACCGGCTTGCCGAGAGAGCCGATGAGGCCGCTCAAAACGAAGAACGGGCAGATGCCGACGAGAGCCTGCTCGATCTGCTCGAGACCCGGCTCGGCAAAGCCGCACCCGGCACAAGGCCAGCGTAAGCTTCATCGGTCACACTGGGTCTTACGATTTTCAAGCAACACCGGCGGAGAAAACGCAGTGTCCATTCAGACGGCAACCGATCTCATTCTCGATGTCGTCCGCGCAGCCGATCCGGCCGTGGCGCAAAAGGCCGAAGCCATGCTTGAAGCGGCGTCGGTGCGCAGATCCGAAACCGCTGCCGGCACGCCCGCCTTCAGGCACGAGTTGCTGGCCTCGACGGGCGCCGTGCCGCAATCTTCGGCCGCGCCGGGCCAGTCAGCACCCGATCCGGTGGCCGAAACCTATCAGCGCTTTGAAGCCATGATCCTGCAGAATTTCATCGGCGCCATGCTGCCCAAGGACAGCGAAGAACTCTACGGCAAGGGCACCGCCGGCGAGATCTGGAAGGGCATGATGGCCGAACAATTGGGCGCGGTCCTCGCCAAGGGCGGCGGCATCGGCATCGCTGACCGGATGCTGGCCGACCGGATCGGTGTCGCTCTGGCGCCCGAGCCGGAAGGCGCTCTGGGCTCCAATGTTACCAACCGGGCTGCCAATCTGGTCAACGAGATGCAGATGCAGATCCTGGCCGATATCGCCGCACTCGGGTCCGCCGGCGCGGATGACACGCGGTCCGCCACCCGTGAGGTTTGATCGTCATGAACCAGCAGCCTGAAACCCATGATCGCCGTATCGATGGCCTGCTTGCCAGGCTCGAAGGCGTGATCGATACCGAAAACGAGGCGCTCGGCGCGGATCCGGACTTCGACCTCACGCGTTCCAACGCGCTCAAGAGCCGGTGCCTTTACGATATGACCATGCTGTTCAGGGACATCGGACCCGGGCAACTGGCGGCGGCGCAGCAGCGCCGGCTCTCGGGCCTTCGCGCCAAGCTGGATCTCAATCGAGTGCGCGTTCAGGCCCACATGGAGGCCGTGAGCGACCTTGCCGACATGATCAAGGATACGGTGGCGGCGTCTGAAGCGGACGGCACCTACTCGGAGGATCAGTTCCGGGGTTACGATCTGTCATGATCAAGCTGCTTGCCACCGGCGTGTGGATTTGCGCCGTGGCGCTGGCGTCGGTCTATTTCTCGGTGCAGACTGCCAACAAGAAAGAAGGCGCCGATCCCGACCCGGCCATGTTTGGCGGTCTTGAGACAGTGCGCGGCGAGGTCACCTCGATACCGGTGATCAGCGGCGGTGCGGTCAAGGGCTATTTCCTCACTCGCCTGTCCTACACCATCGATCCGTCGAAGGCGGGCGCGCTCACCATCCCGGTGCCCGATCTGGTTACCGATGCGCTCTATTCGGCGCTCGTCGGTGAGCAGCTGATCGATTTTCCGAATATGACCAAATTTGATCTCGACGGCTTCAAATCCCACATTCGCGACACCATCAATGAACGGCTTGGCGAACAGGTGTTCCACGATGTCATCGTCGAGCAGATCGACTTCCTGTCCAAGGAAGACATCCGTTCCAATATGCGGCGCGGCAATCTGAACATCAAGGAAGGCGCACCGGTGGGCGAGGGCGAGACGGCGGAGGCGGCGCCGACGCAATAGGCCTCCGGTTGCCCGGCAGCTCTCAGTTGCTTTCGGGGTTGCGGTATTGCTCGTTGACCAGCCCGATTTCGGCCATCAACCGGCCTACGGCCACCTGGGTGTGATAAAGCCCGATCACCGCCGATCCCGTCTCAAAGCCAAGCCGCAAACCCCGCCAGGGTGAGGCCATCAGCAGCGCCAGGGATTTGCCGAGTGTGCGCAGCCGGCCGCCCAGCCCCGGGCGCTGGCGCTTTTCGATGATCGCCGAAATCGCCCCGTTCCTGAGCGAGCGCGCATTCAGCCATGAGAATTCGGTTCGCCGCGCCGGCAGCGTTTCAAGCACCGCGGCCTCGGCGCACCAAGCGAAGCTGAAGCCCTTGGCCTTGGCGCGGCGGTAAAAATCGCTGTCGCCGCCGCCGATGAAATTGAAGCCAGGGTCGAGAAACGGTCGCTCCATCGCGTCAAGCACCCGGCGGGCGATCAGCACATTGCCGGAGGAATAGAGCACCGGCACCGGGCCGCTGACGCTGTAATGCGGTTTGAACACCGGGTGCCGCCGCCAGCCTTCAAGTGTCCGGTCGGCAAACACCGGCGCCTGCGGACCGCCCACCAGATCCGCGCCGGTGCGTTCAGCAGTCGCAAGCAGCCCGTCAAGCCAGCCGGGTGCCGCCAATTCGTCATCATCAATGACAGCGATATGTTCGAGAGCCGGGAATTCGGCCAGCGCCGTGGTCCAGCCGGTATTGTAGGCATGGCAGTTGCCGCGCTGATGCGCCACGACCACCAGGCCCTTGAGCCTCGAGGTCGCAAGCCAGTCCGCCGCTGCGCGCGCGCCATCAAGACCGTCGGCGTCATTGTCCATCACGATCACCGCCGTGTCATCGCCACGGCCCTGTGCGTCGAGCGAATTGAGCGTGTCGATGAGATGATCCGGCCGCCGGAAGGTGGGAACGGTCACCACCAGCCGCACCTGAGCGGGGTCGAGCCCTTCGGAGCGGGCATGCTCGCTCATCTCAAGACGGTCTGAAGGCATCTTTGGTCATTCCTGTGCGCGGGCAAAACTGTACGCGGGCATTCGCAAGTGCGGGGCAGGGGCCCGGCTTTCATCCAATCACAGGAATCTGAAGATTGCCTGAAGCCGGTCGCGGGGATTTGACCTGACCGTTTAACCGGCCTTTCAAGGGATGTGCGGTATACCGGGCGGTCAAACCCGTCTGGATCGTGCATGCATTTCGTATTCATCTCATCGCTGGTTCCCGTCGCCGCACCCGCATCCGGCTACGACATCGCCAACCGGGTGATTGTCGATGCACTCCGGCTTATAGGGCACAAGGTTTCGGTGATCGGGTTTCTGGCCCCGGGACACGAACCATCGGCCGTTGACGACACCCGGCTGCTGGGCCGGCTCGAGGTCACCAATGCACGGGTCTCGGCCCTGCAGAAGCTGCTGTGGCTCAAGGATGCCTTCGTCCACAAAGAGCCGGTTTCGGTGGCCAAGATGCACGCCGCCACGCCTGCCGATATTCGCGCGGCACTCGGCGGCTTTGGCGCAGTCGACGGCCTGATCCTCAATTCGGTGCAATTGCCCGGGGCTTTTCTCGATATCTTCCGCGCCTATCCGCACGTCTTCGTCGCCCACAATGTTGAAGCTCGTAGTGCCGCTGAAAACGCAAACCTCGCAGGCAGCGCAATCACCCGTTATCTCTATGCAAGGGACGCGCGTCTTCTGGCCCGGCTTGAGGCCGAGCTTTGTGCCTCTGCGCGGCATGTCTTCACCCTGGCCGAGGCCGACCGCGAAGGTCTCGGCGTCGGCGCGCGTTCCACGGCTTTGCCGCTGGTCACCTCGGTCACGCCGCCCGATCCCCCAAAGCCCGGCGGCAAAATCTATGATGCGGGCCTGATCGGCTCCTGGAGCTGGGCCTCCAACCGGGCCGGTCTGGACTGGTTCCTGGGCGAGGTGGCTCCGCGATTGCCCGCTGATATCAGCATCGCGGTCGCCGGCGGCGGCGCTGACCCGGCCGCGGCATCCGCCAATGTCGATTGTCTAGGGCGGGTGCCTGACGCGCGTGAATTCGTTCGCTCCTGCCGCGTCATACCGTTAATCGCGCGCACCGGCACCGGGGTTCAGCTCAAGACCATTGAGACCTTTGAACTGGGCTTGCCCGCCGTCGCCACATCCGTAGCCCTGCGCGGCATCTCCCATATTCCCCAAAACTGCGTGACCGCCGACAAAGCGGAGGAATTCGCTACGGCGCTAACCGGGCAGATCGAAAAGGCGCGCACAGGCGATGTTGCCGATGGCGACGGGCGGGAGTTCCATGCCTTGCAGTTGCAGGGCCTCAAACAGGCATTGGCCAAAGGTCTCGGCGACTGGTCGCCCCATGGTTAACAAACTGTAAACTCAAGGTTTAACCGCGTTCAGCGAACGCCGGTGCGAACCCGTTAAGAAAGTGCTAACACCGAACATGGAAACAAGCCAGATCAGCATTGGCCGGCCTGATTCCGCACAGATCGTTCGGAGACATCATGGCTGACATGCAACACAGCGCGCACCGCGACATCATGGGAATTCGGGTCTCAGCACTCGGATGGACCCAGGCGCTTGACCAGTTGCAGGCGGCGATCGAGGGCGACGGACTTCCGCGGGTTTTCAATTTCCTAAATGCCAACAACGCCAATCTGGCCATGCGCAACGACACCTATCGGCGCAGCCTGTCGCGCTGCGAGGTGCTGCCCGACGGGTTTGGCGTCGACATCGCCTCGCGCGCACTGCACGGCACCGCGTTTCCCGCAAACCTCAACGGTACCGATTTCGTGCCATCTCTGCTGGTTCATATCGAGCGGCCCCTGAAAGTGGCGCTGATCGGCGCGCGGCCAGACATTCTCGCCCGGGCGATTGAAAATTTCCGCGCCGCCACCCCCTGGCACGAGTTCCGCGCCATCGCCGACGGCTATTTCGACAAATCGGAAAGCGGCCCGGTGCTTGAACGGCTGGCCGATTTTAATCCCGACATCACCCTGGTGGCGCTTGGAAGTCCGGACCAGGAACTCTGGATCGACAGTCACATCGCCAAGCGGCACGGCCGGGTGGTGTTCGGAGTGGGCGCACTGTTTGATTTCATTTCCGGATCGATCCCGCGGGCGCCGCTGACCATGCGCAACCTCAGGCTCGAATGGGTCTGGCGGCTGATGCTCGAGCCCTCGCGGCTGTGGCGGCGATACATCGTCGGCAATCCGGTTTTCCTGTTCCACGTCTTGCGTTACAAGATCATGAGCGCCAACCGGGCCGAGGGCGTGCCTGCCTGAGGCGGCCCGGGTGCCCCAACACGTTTGAACCCCGAGCGCGTCACGCGTCCCAGACAGTCCGGAACCGCCATGACAACTGCCGTGATGACCGCCTCCTATGTGGGCGACTTCGATCGCTGCGCTTTGTTGTGCGAAAGCCTGGACCGGTTCATGCAGGGGCAGTGGCATCATTATCTTCTGGTCGAGCCGCGCGATGTGGCGATCTTCAAGCCGCTTGAAGGCCAGCGCCGCACCGTGATCAGCGAAGCCGACCTGTTTCCCCGCTGGTTGCGGTCCTTCCCCGACCCCACAGCATTTGGCCGTCGCCGGCTCTGGTTAAGCCCGTTTTCGGTCCCGCTGCGCGGATGGCACGCGCAACAGATACGGCGTCTGGCGCTGGCCCGCCACATCGACGCCGAGATGCTGCTGTCGATCGATTCCGATGTGGTCATGGTACGTGCGTTCGATCCGTCAAGCATGTGGTCCGACGGCCGGATGCAGATGTACCGGATTGATGCAGGCATCTCTGAAACCATGTCGGAACACCACGCCTGGCTTGCCCATGCCGGCCAACTTCTCGGCCTGCCGGCCACCGTCACGCCGGCCCATGATTACATCAACACCTTCATCGGCTGGCGTGTCGACACCGCTCGCGCCTTGCTTGATCACATCGAGGCGACCACGGGCCGCAACTGGGTCCGGGCGGTCGTGTCTTCGCGCGCCATCTCCGAATGCACCATCTATGGTCGTTTTGCCGACGAGATTCTCGAGGGCGCCGGCCATGCGCCTTCCGGCAAATCACTGTGCCATATGCTCTGGTTCCGTCACACCTATCCCGAAACGCTTGAGGGGCTTGAGCAGTTCATTCACGCCATTGAACCCGATCAGGTTGCCGTCGGCGTGCAATCCTTCGTGCAGCACCCGATCGCCGAAATCCGCCGGCTGGCGTTCTCGGTCGCACCCTGAGCCGGTTTAGATCGGCCGTTTCCTGACGCCGCGCAGGGCTTTGTAAGTCAGCAGCGCCGATTGCACATAGAGAATGAAAAACAACAGGTTGAGTAGCTCCACCCAGACCGTGACTTCGGCATGCAAGCCGAGCACATAGGCCAAAAGCAGTGCCTTCATGGCCGCCATTGATGTCAGCACCAGCATCCGCACCACCGTCCGGCCAGTGGCATAGAGCAGTTCCGAATGATACTCGATCAGATTGCGGAATGCCGGGACCAGAACCACCAGGATCAACAGCGGCGTCGCCTCGGCCACATTCTTGCCCAGCGCGTTGGGAAAGAACCACAAAAAGCCCGCCATGCCGAGCAGTCCGACGGTTGAGACAATGGCGACAGCGCCTTCGAGCATGATCCGGTTTTTGAGCTCATCGAGCATCTTGGCAGTCCGCATCAGCCGCTGGGTTAGGATTGTCAGGAAGGCGCGCACCGGCAATGCCGTCAGATCCACCAGCCGCATGATCATGGCGTAAATGCCGGCGGTCTCGGGGCCGCCGAGCGACAGCACCAGCACCTTGTCGAGTTCGGATTGCACGTAAAACAGCATCTCCGCGCCCGCCACCGACACCGCATCGACCCAGCGCCGGATGTAGAGTGCCGGCTTCCAGCGAAGCCGCACCCGCGGATAGAAGAACATGATCGCCACCAGTGCCGCCAGCCCGTTGGCGGCGATGTAATACCAGGCCCAGCTCGAAAGTGTCGCGTCGCCAAGCCAGGTAAACAACAACGCGGCGACGGCTTTCATCGCGGTTGCCATCACCACCAGCCAGGCGCCCGCGCCAAACCGGTTGATCCCGTAGCTGACGATCACCACGATCTCCATGACGCGCCAGCACAACACCTCGGCGACAATGATCTTGGCAAAGGTCGAAACCGGCATCTCGCCGCTGAAGATCAGCCAGTGGGTCAGCCAGGCCGCAAGCGCAATCACCGGGGCTGACAGGACCAGCCCGGCGAGAAAACCCGAAGTGTAGACCCCCAACAGCCGTGTCTTGACCGTGGCGATCCGGTAAAGCGGCGAAACAAAGCCGAACGCCATCAGCCGCGACAGCATGATGCCGCAGGCGGATGCGGTGGCGAACAACCCGAATTCGGCGATCGAAAGCGTGTTGGCAATGGCGATGAAATAGATGAGCGAAATCGCCAGCCGTCCGGCCGATCCGCCGATCAGCGACACATAGGCGCCGACCTGGTCCCTGTAGGCGCTGACAAAATCTTTCAGTCGAGCAATCATCTTCATCCGCAAGGCTTGCGTTCGCAGGGTCCGCAAACCGGTTCCCGACCCTTAAAATGTAGAGAGGAAACGTTAATTCGGCGTTTGATCCGGGCAAAACATTGTCATCAATGCCCGTTGGGTCCGGCACCATGCGGGTAATCGGCGGAAAACCGGACCAAATCGCTTCTTGCCTCGGGAAATTAACCATTTGTTACCCATGAATTTATAGCTTGCCTTAACGAAGTCGGGATTCTTGCGAACAGGGGCGATTGGGCTACACATGAGCGATTTCGCCAAAGAACGCAGGCAGCGTGCCCGTGCCGGGTCGCTGCTTGACCACGCTGGCAGCGCTCCGGTCGAGCCCGCGCTTGAGCGCGGCGAACGCGCGGCGCCTGCACCCCAGGCCTCGCTCCTTTCGGCCCAGCCGCGCAAGTCGCCGCGCATCTCCACCAGCCGTTTCGCAACTCCGCGTTCCGCAGCACAAGAGCCTGCAACGCCAGACCCTGCCGCAGCCGGCGAACCAGCCCCTGCAGTTCCCCAGGACGGTGAGCGCTCCCGGGGCGGCTTCGGTGACCGCATCGCGCAACTGATCGGCAAGGTGGCGCCGCGGCCCGACGATTCCGCACCCGTGCATCATCGCCGCTCCGACCGCCGGTCAGAGCGTCCGGACGATCATCAGACTGATCAGCGGTTTGAGCCCGAGGCGCCATCCCGGCGGCGATCGGCTGAGTTCGACGACACCCCGCCGTCACCCGGTCCCCGGGCTTACGAGCAGCGCCCGCAGCCCGCGCCACAAAATGCCGGCCCGTCGCGGTCCTGGGCTTCATCGTCGCCGGAATTCGCCTATGAACAGGATTCGCGCCCGCTGCTCGATGCCTCGATCCTGATGGCCGCAGTGTGGCGGTTTCGCTACCTCATCGGCCTGACCACGATCGTCGGCGCGGTCATCGGCGTGTTGATGGCGCTCGCCACCCCGCATAAATTCTACGCCGAAAGCCGTCTGTTTCTGGATCCGCGCGAAATCCGCCTGACCGAGGATGATGTCCGCAATCAGCAGCTCTCCACCGAGGCCATGCTGGCCATCATCGACAGCCAGTTGCAGATCCTGTCCTCCACCAGCGTGCTGCAGAAGGTGGTTGACGATCTGGGGCTGGAGCGCGATCCCGAATTCAACGGTTCCCGGTCCAGCGCCGGTATCGGCGCCGGTATCAACCTGATCCGGGAGCTGATTTCCGGCAAGGATCCCGCCTCCGATACCAACCAGAGAGCGCTGGAAGAGCTCCGCGACTCGCTGGCCGTGTCGCGCGATTCCAAGACTTTTGTGATCATCGTCGGGGTCGACACCGGCGATCCGGAGAAATCCGCGTTGATCGCCAACAAGGTGGTCGACACCTATCTCGATTCCGAAGGCGAGGCCCAGTCGGGACTGCTTGAGCGCACGTCGGAATCCATCGATACCCGTATCAATTCCTTGCGCGAGGATCTCGACGAGGCCGAGCGCGCGGTGGAGCGCTTCAAGGCCGAAAACGGCATTGTCGGCGTCGCCGGGCAATATATCGACGACAAGGAAATCCTCGCCGTCAGCGACCAGCTCGCCAATGCCCGCGCCGTCAAGGTCGGCATTCGCATCAAGGCGCAGAACCTGGCCAAGGCCAATCCGGAAGATGTGCTGTCGGGCGCGTTTCCGGAGGAATATCTGTCCTCCAATCTGGTCAACCTTCGCAAGCAGTACACCCAGACAAGATCCACCGCCGATGCGCTCGCCACCCAGCTCGGTCCGCGGCATCCGCAATACGTCACGGCCAAATCATCGCTCGATACCACCCGTTCCGAAATCATCGCCGAGTTGCGCCGTATCGTTGCCAGTTCGCAACTGGAACTGCAGCGCGCGGTGGAGACAGAGCAGGAACTGGCGAGCCAGATGGCGGTGGCCAAAAGCCGCGCCATGGATCAATCGGTGGAATTCGTCACCTTGCGTGAGCTTGAGCGAAAGGCCACCGCGACCCGCGAGATCTATGAGGCCTTTCTCAAACGCTCCCGCGAGACCAGCGAACGTTCAAATCTGTCGACCCGCAACATCCGGGTGATTTCGCCCGCCGAGCCGCCGCTTCAGCCCACCGGCCCCTCGCGCAAGCTCATTGCCGTGGGCGGCATGGCCATGGGTTTCCTCGCAGGCCTGGGGCTGGCGTTGCTGTTCGGCGCGGTGGAGAGCATTCGCTCCCACGGCGGGCCGGGTATGCAGCGGCGCGGCGGCAACCCGCCATTCGATCCCTATCCCGGTGCACCGGACCCGGGGCGGCGCAGCGTCCTGTATCGCGATTCCGATGCGGACAGCTTCCGCGCCGCTGCCGACTATGACACCGCGCCATTGGCCCGCGGCGGCGCGCTCGGCTCCCGGGCTGGCCTCGACCAGGCGCCACACACCGCTCACTCGGACGCAAGCGAGTCTCCTGCGGACACCTCCTCCGTGATGGCTGATGACGCAACTCCGTCGCCTTCGGCATCGACACCCGCCACACCGAATTCAGACGCTGGCAATCCGGACGCTCAGTCGGCTCCGAACATGGCCGCTCCAAACATCGCCGCCTCAAACACCGCACCTCAACATCCGCAGTGGTCGCAAACCCAACAGGCGTCCACGCCGCCCTCGCCAATGGCCCATCCGATAGGTGCGCCCGGATTCGCGCCGACACCTCAAACCCAAGCCGGGCCGCAACCTCAAGCCGCGCCGCATCCGGCCGCCTGGCAGACCCATGCCGCAGCCCCCCAGCCCGGACATTTTCCCACGGCCCCGAGCGCATTCAATGGCCAGGCCATGCCGCCTGCCTATCCCGCCGCGCAGCCGCTCGTGCCACACCATTCCCATGCGCAACACGGTTTCCCCGCTGGTATCGTCGCGCCTGATCACGTCGCCGCCGCGCAATCGCATCTTTATGGTCAGCCGCAGCTGCAGCCGCAGGCCCACTATCAGCCTGTGCCGCAACCACCCCAATGGCCGCAGACGCAACCAATGGTCTGGCCACAGCAGGTTCACCCTGCAGCCTGGCCGCAGCCGGTCGCTCCGGCAATGCCGCCGCAACCCGCGACGCAATTCGTACCCATGCCCCAAGCTGGTGTGGCGCCGCCCATGCCATCCGCACCCTATCCGTCCGGCGTTCAGCAGCTGCATCCCGGCATGCAAGCCGCTCCACCGGCCCCTGCACAGTACGCCGCTCAACCGCAGCAGCCGGCCCAGCCGCAACAGCCCGCCCAACCGCAACAGCCCGTATGGCATGCCGCGCCGTCACAGCCCGCCGCCGCGCCACCCGCGTCGCCGCCAGCACCACAGTTGCACGCAGTTGAGCGCATCTGGCGCGACATGGATGCGCTGAAATCGCGGATCGGCAGCTACAGCGGCGCACGCCGCCGCGCGTGATCTGCCGGTTGCGTGCCCGCACAGCCGAAAGCTCGGCAAAAAAGCACTAACCACTTCATCCACGGCTGTTTTTTGACACCCAACGGCGCTATGAGGCTATCGCGCGCCGGGCCCGGTTTCGTAGATTGTCCGCGCCCATGGGGGCATAGGAAGCCGCCGGGAGGCCTTCCGGAGCCCGCATGCCGAACCGGTCACCGGAGGGCAGGGGCCGTATCGCGCCGTCAAGGGCGCACGCTTGGAGAGGGAAGACATGGCCACAGTGATTGATGGAAAAGCCGTCGCGGCCGGCGTGATCGCACAGGTCAGCGAAGCCAGCGCCAGCCTGCGCGAAAAGACCGGCGCGCCTCCCGGGCTGGCGGTGGTGATCGTCGGCGACGATCCTGCCTCCCATGTCTATGTCTCCTCCAAAAGCCGCATGGCCAAGCAGTGCGGGTTCAAATCCGTACAGCACACCTTGCCCGAGAGCACCAGCCAGACGGAGCTCGAAGACTTGGTGCAAAGCTTGAACCAGGACCCCGAGATTCACGGAGTCCTGGTGCAACTGCCGCTGCCCGGCCATCTTGAGTCCGATCCGGTGATCCAGTCGATCCGGCCTGAAAAGGATGTTGACGGCCTGCATGTCGTCAATGCCGGCAAGCTGATGACCGGCGATCTTGACGGCGGTCTGATCTCCTGCACCCCGGCCGGCGCCATGCTGTTTGTGCGCCAGACCCATGGGGCTGATCTCTCCGGCCTCAACGCCGTGGTGATCGGCCGCTCCAATCTGTTCGGCAAGCCAATGGCGGCGCTGCTGCTGGCCGCCAATGCCACCGTCACCACCGCCCATTCGCGCACCAAGGATCTCGCAGGCGTCTGCCGCAATGCCGATATTCTGGTGGCGGCGGTCGGCCGTCCTCAAATGGTCAGGTCCGATTGGGTCAAACCCGGCGCCACCGTCATCGATGTCGGCATCAACCGCATCGATGCACCGGAGCGCGGAGAGGGCAAGACCCGGCTGGTCGGTGATGTGGCGTTTGACGAGGTCGCCGAAGTGGCAGCCGCCATCACCCCGGTGCCCGGCGGCGTCGGCCCGATGACCATCGCCATGTTGATGGCCAACACGGTGACCGCCGCCATGCGCGCCAACAACATGACCCCGCCCTCTTTCTAAGCGGCCATATTGCCCTGATTGCCGGCCGGCTCAACGCGATCCGACCGGATCGCGCCAATGGCTGGTTGGAGCTCCTTGTGAGGCACCCGCGGGGACGCGACGAAGGTCAGCTCGCGTAAAAGCCCCATTTCTGGCGTAGCCACGGTCGCCGGCAGGGTGGATTTAACTCATCCACATCAGGCTACAGAAGTCTCTGTTTCCGAGATCAGCGCGGCCACTTCAAACAATAGCAAGACCAACTCGTGCCATTTGGCATTGCCAAAGGTGGGAAGGGTTAGGGACACCCCACATCGATACCCAGTCTTTCGAGTTCGGCCAGTCCGTCGATCAGTGTTGTTGGTCGCCCATGGCTTGGGACGATCGTGAGCGGTTTCTCCGAACGGCAGGACTGATCGATGAGTTCGTGTGTCTTCAACGCTTTAAAGAAAGCTTGTGGTCCATCAAATGACATCGTGAAGCCAAACCCGGCATTGTAGAGATCCGCCTGATACAGAAAAATTTGGGCATCTGTTTCTATCGCGGTCATCACCATGTCGTGCGCGTGAGAGTTGTCTCCAACATGATAGGCGGTGATGCGAATGTTCGAATCCGTGAGCGTCCAATCACCGCCTTCAGGCAGTTCTTCGACCACAAGTTCGACTTCAGAAGTCGAGAGGGAATCGGGGCGGATTGTTGATTCAGCTTTGAGAACATTTAGCCACCACTCTCCGGCTCCATAGCCCACCACTGCCACCGCGCCGGCCGCAACGATCGACCGCACCCCGGCAGAGTGATCCACATGATGATGGCTTTGGATCAGGTGTGTTATGGGGCGTTCCGGCAGCAGGGTTCTGGCTGCTTTGATGAACAAATCGGCGGCTCGCGGCGACGTATGTGCCTCGAGCATGACGATACCGTCGCCATGTTCAACCGCCAGCCCTGCCAATCCGCTAAAGGCTATGTCTTGCACCAGAAAAATCCCTGGTGCCAGTTCGGTTGTGGCGAAAGCGGCTCCCTCGGCATAATAAAGGCCGGCAATCTCGAAAAATTCTTCATGGATGTGAAATGTATCCTGTCCAAAGCGCACCGCTTCAGCGTCAGCTGAAGCAGGTTCAACGTCGACAGGGAACGCAAATGTCGCCGTCTCGATTGTTGGGGCTTCGGTCACCGACGTTGTCGTTTCGCGACGCAACAGATTGCCAGCAATTGTAACCTCGGCATTCTCGGGAAACCAAACCGATCCGGAGCTACGCCATCCACCATAAGCGACGACCAGCGCAGAATCTCGCAGCACAACGCTGTTTACAAGCGTTTCGAGCCTCGAGATTTGACCTGAAGCCTCGGAAATGAATAGGCGAATGGGGGCAACATCATCGCTGAGTATCAAGGTTCTATGAGGTTGGCCGTCCAGAATTGCCGGCTCTCCCTCCGTCACCGTCCGAACGCCTTCAAGCGCTTCCCTGAGGTACAAATGAGGGTTCAACAGCCGCAGCGATTTTTCCATCGCTGTTGCGGCCTGTGGAGGAAGAGCACCCCCGGGAAAACCGAGCGGATTGGCTCCGCTTGAGGCGAAACCCACGCCGTTTATAATAACCACATTGTACTTTTGGGCAGGAAACCGGTGCCGAGGTTCATAAGTGAAGCGGCGCTCCACCTCAGTTCGTGTTGACCCCGTACTGAGCTGGACGGTGTAGTCCCGGTCATAACTGCCAGTCTTTTTGACGTCATTGGGCAGCAAACCCATGTGTGACGCATAAGTTTCCCCGGAAGCAGAAACACGGAAAGTATCGAGTTCGAGCAAGGCATCGCGGCCACCCACACCGTCTATGGCCAGATCGAACAGATTTGCTCTTGATTGGGCATGAACGGCCGTTGCGGCTGCCATTATGGTCAAGATGATTGCGAACTGAACAAGCGCGCTGAATGTGATCACCTGTTTTCGCGGCGTGAGAAACGACATGACAATTCCTTTTGATCGGCAGCGCTGGAAAATGATGTTGAGCAGATGATTTGGGGGCGTTTGCGGGCGATGCATCGAGGCCCTAAAAGACGCCGTTGTCGTTTCGGATCGCCCCGCCGGTCAACAGCGTCAGAAGCCGGGACATGAAGTCCAATGGCTGCAGCGAATCCCAATGCTCGACAATGTTGCCGTCCGAGACCTTCCAGATATCGACGACGTTGAGACCCTTGGTATCGTCGCCTCGATGTTTGGCTTTGAAAGTGACGTGCGAGTGGAACGTTACAAATTCGCCGTCGACATAAACGTGCTTGGCCGTCAGCGTGAATTCCGGGAATTGCTTGGCGAGTTTCTTGTTGACTTCGACGATGGCTTTGACACCACTTTGCACCGATCGATTGTGCTGGATGTAAGCACTGTCCTTGTACTGCTCGATCACCTCGTCAAATTTCTTGGCTTTGATGCCCTCAACGAAGCTTCCGACAATTTGCAGATTTGTGCGCTCGGGCTCAGTCCAATGCGGTCTAATGAACTCGTCATACACGGAGGTCGAAGCGCCCATCGTTTTTCCTTTCACCAGGCGCGAGCGAGAACCAACGGTCGCCAAAATCTGCTGATCAACCTCGTGCGGGAGACCATGCATGCGACAGCTGAATCACCAAGCGCAAAGAACTTGTAATTTGCAAGTGCTACTATATGGCCGTTCCTGGCATTGTAAAGGGTGGAGATTTTTCGCGGTCCGACAGGCTGGGATTGGGGCATTCATGTAGACCCGACGCATGCAGGCCTGGGCCGTCGATCACACAGACATGCAACCGCTCGAGACCTGCCAATCGCGTCACTGCGCTAAGCGGCTCGCATAGATGGCTGGCGTTTGAAATGCTGGTGTTGCGGATTGCACAGGGTCACGGTTTTGGCGCTGTATGTCGAACCGGCGTCTTCCAGGACCCGTTGAAAGCCCACATGCCTCTTGTGACAGGGTGCCGACCGAGGGAGGCGATCGAAATCCGTGAGGGGAATTCCCTCAGTTCTCGCCGCTGCTTGTGGTCGGAGACGCGGTCTCCTGGTTAAGCTGCCTGCTCTCTTCGTTCAGTCTGTCGGCGAAGTTTTGAATAAATCCGGTCTTGTCGCTTTTGACCGTTTTCAGCGTTCGGCGAATTTCATCAGACACGGGCAAGTGTTTTTCGGCCCATAAATGGATTTCGAGTATCAACGGCAGTAGATCAACGCCCTTCTCGGTGAGGTGATAGATCACACTGGAACGGTTGGCCGGATTGGAGACGGATCGAATGATGCCTTGATCTTTCAGGAGCTTAAGTCGCGCAGCCAGGATGTTGGTGGCGATCCCCTCGTCTGAACTCAGGAATTGCCCATAGGTTTTCTTCCCCTCGAACATCAAGTCGCGAACGATCAGCAGGGTCCATTTGTCCCCCCATATGTCCAAAGACATGCTGATCGGGCAATCGGATCTCCTGGAGGCGCTGGTCATTGCATTGCTTCCTGGGCAGCACAGCTCAACTGTGTGCAACCTTGTCCGTGAATTGAGAGCAGATACGCGGCACCCTGCGCTTGTAAAAGGCAAGTCGAGGCTGCACTAAGACAGCAAACTTGCGTTATGCAAGTACTTTCAATTTCGCCATCCATCGGAAATCCTGGCGCGTTGAATATCAAGGGTTGATAACGGAAACGGTTCCGTCTCACAACCTGACCTCACTTGTCCCGATGGTCGGGTCGCTATGCATGTCTCTACTTGCTTCTGCGACGTATTACCAATCAGCCAGCCGCCGCCATGCGCCCGCCCACCTTCTGAGCGCCAGTGCTGTCCTGATTGTGGCCTGGCTCTACGCGGACCGTGCCGGACGGCGCCAATGGCTGCTTGGAGCTCTTGGTGCGCTTCTTCCGTGGCGCAGCCAATGACAGCTCCAAGGCGTTCACAGATCTTCGGCCCGCAGTTCAGACATCAGAACACGGCTTAGCTTTTCGGGATTGTCATCGCCGCCACGTTTGTTTGCATACACAGAGACCGGCAGCTTTCTGAGCGCAGGCAATCCGAGATCGTCACCGACATCCCTTATGGGAGGCACTATGGCGGGTTTTGGCAAAATGGTCACCGCAAGCCCGGCATGGACAATGGCGCGCAATCCTACCGGATCGGGATGCGTGGACAGAGATGTGATT
The DNA here is from genome assembly GCF_947501405.1 of uncultured Hoeflea sp. Taxonomy (GTDB): domain Bacteria; phylum Pseudomonadota; class Alphaproteobacteria; order Rhizobiales; family Rhizobiaceae; genus Hoeflea. The sequence goes on from NZ_CANMVK010000002.1 coordinate 396,612, forward strand.
ACGGTGTCGCGTTGATCCAGTGCAGCGTAGGCATGGCGTCGCAGATCACGCGCATCATCCAGAAAGGCAACTGGCAGCGGCGTGTCTCGAGGCGGGACAAAGGAGATCGAGGCCGCCCAGACCAAATCGATTTCAACTGTTGAATGGCGCATCGGATGCGGTCCCTGGTCGAACACCAGCGCCACATCGATCTGCCCCTGCTCGAGAAGCGCCATCAATTCATGACTGCGGGCGGTTTTGACGGTCATGGGTGGAACAGCGGGATCAGTTGAGCCGATAGACAAGGCGCGCGGAACGACGGACAGAGCGAAGGTCACCGTCGTTCCAAGGCGCATTGGTTGGCTATTCTCGATGCGCCCTCGAGGATGTTGCATCTGATCTGCCAGCAGAAGCAGACGGCGCGCCTGGACCAGAAAGGCAGCGCCATCGGATGTCAGCGACACCGGTTGGCCGCGGCCACGCTGGACCAAAGACCGGTTCACCTGTTGCTCCAGCAATTTGATGTGGGTGCTTATGGCGGATTGCACCATGTTGGCTCGCTTGGCCGCAGTCGAGAAGTTGAGCGTTTCGGCGACGTTGACGAAGCTTTCGACCAGTCTGAGATCAAGGGACATAAAATCTCAATATCAGATTTTTAGAGTTAAAATAAACCGTTTCTATGATTTTTACTGATGCCCTAGTAAGGCGCCATGTCATTTGAAACCTACCTCGTTGCAGCCTTTGCCGTGATCATCACGGGCATCTCGAAAAGCGGTTTTGCAGGCGGTCTTGGCATCCTGGGTGTTCCCCTGGTGGCGCTGACTGTGTCTCCGCAAGCCGCCGCTGTGTTGTTGCTTCCCATCCTTATCGGGATCGATCTCCTGTCCGTTTGGCGATACCGGAATGCCTGGAAGGCGCGTATGATCTTCGCACTGTTGCCCGGGGCGTTGACAGGCATTTTGTTGGGGATGATCAGCTTCTCCGAAATCAATCCAGATGTTTTGCGCGTCTCAATTGGTTTCATGGCATTGGGCTTCGTGACAAACTACTTTTGGCGCGACACAGCGGCTCAGTCATCGGAAGCGAAAGCCGGTTGGATCGCCGTATTCATTGCCAGTGCGGTGTCCGGATTTGCCGGATTCATTGCCCATGCCGGTGGTCCACCGATAAAGGGCACCTTGTTGCGCCTGCAACTCGACAAGACTGCGTTCGTGGGAACGAATGCCTTTTTCTTCTTTGCATTGAACATGGCCAAGGGCGTGGGCTACGCTACGCTGGGCTTGTTTTCGGTCAGTTCGCTTGCCTCCTCCGCCTCGCTTGCCCCGTTCTTGTTTGTTGGCGTCTGGCTCGGGTTCAAATTGCACAACCGCATTCCGCAAGCGACCTTTGTGCGGTTGGCCTATGGTCTTTTGGGATTGGCAGGCATCAATTTGCTTTTTGTCGGTTTTGCATCGCTTTGGATCGGAAGAGTGTGAATGCGCTGCGCCTAGGTATCAGATGTTCAGGAGGCTTCAACCGGGCGAGATCCGCTCTGCCGCCCTTCGCCAATCATTGAAAACCTTGACCAGCCAGGATGATCGAGCCGGCAGGGCGGAGCACCGGGGGAAATGCCGCGCCTGCTCGGCTCCCCGCTCAGAGTGTCGGCGATAAGCCGCCACCCATCGCAGTATTCGAGATAACCGCGCCTGCGGGTTCATTTTAGCCGCTGAAGTGTCCGCATCCGGCCTACTCGGCCGCTTGCTTCGGTCCGGCCTGTGCTGCTTTGCGCTCGGTCGGCGCCGGTCCGGTAGAGGCGCGCACCACCAGCTCGACCGGCCAGATCTCCTGCACCGGGTCGCCCTCGAGCCTGGTGATGATGTTGACCAGCCGCTCGCAGATCCGTGCCCCGGCCGCGCGGATCGAGGATCGCGTGGTGGTCAGCGGCACCGAAAAACTTTCCGGCTTCAAAAACGGAAACACGTCGTCATGGCTGATAACAGAAACGTCGTCCGGCATCGACAGGCCAAGCTGGTTGAGCGCCCTGACGATGCCCAGCGTGGTGAACATCGAGGCGCTGAGCACACCGGTGGGACGGTCCGCCGCCTTGACGCCGTCAAACAGCGCCATCGCCAGCCGGTAGCCGTTCTCCTCGTTCATGGCAGCGGAATGGTGCGCCAGCGTCTCGGGCGCCAATCCGTGTTCGGCCATTGCCCGTTTCACCCCCGTGAGCCGGTGCAGTGCAAAGGTAAAATCGGTGTCGCCATTGAGGAAAGCCAACCGCCGGTGCCCCAGTTGCAGCAGCAGCCGCGTGGCGTCGTGAAACGCGCCCTCATTGTCGATGTCGACATAGGCGTAGCCGTCGGCCGGCATCAGCGCCCGGCCATGGGCCAGAAACGGAATGCCCAATTGCGCCATCAACGGAATCCGCTGATCGTCATTGCGCATCGACGAGAGGTAGATGCCGTCCACAGAGCGGCTTGCGGCAATCCGCCGGTAGGCCTCGCTTTCGCGCTCATATGGCGCCGGGGTCAGCGAGAGATCGACCTCGCGCGACAGGGCGTGTTCGCCCAGTCCCGACAAGAACTCGACGAAATGCGGATCGAGGTCGACATTGTGACCCACCGGCAGCACATAGCCGATCGACCCCGCCTTTCCGGTGGCAAGCTTGCGCGCATTTGAGTTGGGCTTATAGCCATGCCGCCGCGCCGCCTCCAGCACCCTCAGCCGGGTTTGTTCACTGACCTCGGGATAGCCGTTGAGCGCACGGCTGATCGTGGTCTGCGACAGGTCGAGCAATTGGGAAAGCTGTTTGAGGTTCACGTTGGTTGCCGCATGGGTGTTGTCGCAAGAAAGTCAAAGCGCTTTGAAGGCCGACGCATACCACAGCATTTGGCGCACCGGTCCAAGAGTCCATTTAAGCGCAGGCCGCGCAGCAAAAAAAGCACAAAATGCTTATAATGCACTGCGAAATCCTGCTGCAACGCAGCAATAACGACGCATTCAAAGCAAAATTGAAAGTTTGAGCTTGACTCAGAGCGCCGCACGTAATCCTCTGTATTCAAGCCAAAGCGCTTTGAATATCGATCCTTCGGGGACAACGGTGCGGACGTCGTCATCAGCGTCGAAACGGACACCGGCCCGAAGGAGAGGAGTTAAGCCTTGGCTGGGAGAACCAGTTCAGCTTCACGTGAAGGGCCGGTCGCCGGCCGGGAGGAAGAATTCCATGACAAGACTGTTTATGATGAGTGTGGCCGCCGCGGCGCTAACTCTGGGCACCGCCCAGGCCGCCGATTTGAAATTCGCGCCCGGCGAAGGCAATTTGAGCTGGGACAGCTACAATGAGTGGAAGGCCAGCGCGCCTGACTTGAGTGGCCAGACGGTGACCATCGCCGGCCCGTGGCTGCAGCCCGAAGACGCCGTGTTCCGCAGTGTGGTGGCCTATTTCGCCGATGCCACCGGCGCCGAGGTGATCTACACCGGGTCGGACTCCTTTGAACAGCAGATCGTGATTGACGCAGAAGCCGGCGCCGCCGCCAATATTGCGGTCTTCCCGCAGCCGGGTCTGGCCTCCGACATGGCCTCGCGCGGTCTGTTGTATCCGCTGCCTGATGGCATGGGCGACTGGATCGCCGCCAATTACGGCGCCGGTCAATCCTGGGTCGACCTCGGCACCTATGCCGACAAGGATGGCGCCGACCAGCTCTACGGCTTCTTCTACAACGTCAACGTCAAGAGCCTTGTCTGGTTTGTTCCTGAAAACTTCGAGGACGCCGGCTATGAAGTGCCGACATCGATGGAAGAGCTCAGGGCGTTGACCGAACAGATTGTCGCCGATGGCGAAACCCCCTGGTGCATCGGTCTCGGTTCGGGCTCCGCCACCGGCTGGCCGGCCACCGACTGGGTCGAGGATCTGATGCTGCGCACCCAGCCCGCCGATGTCTATGATGCCTGGACCTCCAACGAAATGCCCTTCAACGACCCGCGTGTGGTTGCGGCGATCGAGGAATTCGGCTGGTTTGCCCGTGATGACGCCAAGGTCGCCGGCGGCGCCGGCGCGGTGGCCACCACCGATTTCCGCGACAGCCCCAAGGGTCTCTTCGCCTCGCCGCCGCAGTGCTACATGCACCGCCAGGCGTCGTTCGTCCCGGCCTTCTTCCCTGAAGGCGTTGAGTTCGGCGAGGATGTCGACTTCTTCTACTTCCCGTCCTACGCGGAAAAGGATCTCGGCAACCCGGTTCTGGGCGGCGGCACGCTGATGTCGATCACCACGCCGTCTGATGCCACCAACGAACTGATGAAGTTCTTCCAGTTGCCACTGGCGCACGAAGTCTTCATGGCGCAGTCGGGCTTCCTGACGCCGCTGAAGTCGGTCAATCTCGATGCGTACCTCAACGATGCGCTTCGCGGTCAGGGAGAGATCCTGATCAATGCCACCACCTTCCGCTTCGACGGATCCGACCTGATGCCCGGCGGCGTCGGTGCCGGCTCCTTCTGGACAGGAATGGTCGACTTCACCGGCGGCAAGGATGCCCAGACCGTGGCCGATGAGATCCAGGCTTCCTGGGACGCGCTGAAATAAGCCGGAACAACAACAACTGTCCCGGCGGCATCGGCCGTCGGGACGTTGGCGGTTCGCGAATTCACCATCCAATCTCGGGGGGAGGTCATGGAAGCGGCTTTACTAGGTCTCGTTACGATCATCATCGGTGTTGGCGGTTGCGTCGGGTATTTCTACTTCTCCAACGTCGTCCTTGATCGCTTCATCTATCCAGCCGAGGGCCCCAACGCCGGCCACAACATCAACCGTGCCAATCAGATCCGCCCCTGGCTGTTTCTGTTTCCGGCCATTGCGGCGCTGGGCCTTTATCTCGCCTATCCGGTTTTCGAAACCCTGCGGCTGAGTTTCATTGACCGCGATGCCGGCAACGCCTTTGTCGGTTTTGCCAACTACCAGCAGATGATGTCGGAACCCAAATTCTGGGAAGCCATGCGCAACAATATGCTGTGGCTTATCGTGGTGCCCGCTGCTGCTACCGCCTTTGGCCTTCTCGCCGCGCAATTGACCGACCGGATTTCCTGGGGCGCGGTCGCCAAATCGCTGATCTTTATGCCGATGGCGATTTCCTTTGTCGGCGCTTCGGTGATCTTCAAGCTGGTCTATGATGCACGCGGGGCCGATCAGAACCAGATCGGCGTGCTCAATGCGGTCTGGATGCAATTTGAAGGCGGCGCCGGTTCGTTCCTGTTTCTCAAGCTGCTGCCGGCATTCCTGATCCTGTGTTTTGCGGCCATTGTCGCTTATGTCGGCTACCTCGTTGTTGCACCGGCATTGCGTGGCGCCGGCGGCGGACTTTCGAAGCTGCTGCGCGTTTTGGTCGGCGTCGGCGCCGCCTGGCTGGTCTTCATCTCGCTGCGCTCGGTCTTCGGCATATTTGTTGCGGATTTCCCCTATGGCGAGCCGCAGCAATGGCTCACGCTGCCGTTCTACAACAACTTCTTCCTGATGATCGTGCTGGTCTGGATCCAGACCGGGTTTGCCATGGTGATCCTGTCCGCCGCCCTGCGCGGCATCCCTGAGGAGACCATCGAGGCGGCAGTTATCGATGGCGCCAATCCGTTCCAGATCTTCTTCAAGATCAAGGTGCCGCAGATCATGTCGACCATCGTGGTGGTCTGGACCACCATCACGCTTACCGTGCTCAAGGTGTTCGACATCGTGTTCGCCATGACCAACGGTCAATGGGAGACCCAGGTTCTCGCCAACTACATGTTCGACAAGCTGTTCCGCGCCAATGATTGGGGCGTGGCTTCGGCTTCGGCGATGGTGATCATGCTTCTTGTTTCGCCAATTCTCGTCTGGAACGTCTACACCGCTCGTAAGGAGATGCGCTGATGGCCGCAACAGCAGGACGCAAATCCTCCCTTTCCTGGGCAGTCAATATCTCGGTCGTCGCACTGGTTCTCTTGTGGATCTTCCCCACACTCGGCCTGTTCGTTTCCTCGTTCCGCACCGCTGACCAGATCTCCGCTTCGGGCTGGTGGAGCGCCATGCTCCCCGCAGAGCAGAATCTGGTGGCCCGGGCCATCGATCCCGATGAAAACCGGGTTGATGAAAACGGCCGCTTCGTGGTGCGCGGCAACATCTTCGAAGACGGCGTCTCCGCTGAAATCTCCGCCTGGGGCGTGTCTTCGCGCGCCATCGACATCTATCAGCCTGGTGACACGGCCGATCTGGGCGAGGGCGAAACCATGTTGCTTGGCCCCGACGGGGCCTATGAGTGGAGCGGCAATGACGACCAGATCTCGGGGCGCGGCCAGCGCATATTCGTCACCGCCACCACCCCGCCTGAACTGACCACAGAGAACTACAGCACTATCCTGTTTTCCGGCTCCGGCCAGGACAACATGACCAAGGCGTTTTTCAACACGCTGACGGTCACCATACCGGCCACGGTGATCCCCATACTGATCGCCGCCTTTGCCGCCTATGCGCTGGCCTGGATGGAGTTCCCCGGACGCGCGCTGTTGATCGCCGCCATCGTGGCGCTGCTGGTGGTGCCCCTGCAACTGGCGCTGATCCCGCTGCTCCGGTTCCACGAATGGATCGGCATCGGCAAGGGCTATCTCGGGGTCTGGCTGGCGCACACCGGCTTCGGTCTGCCGCTGGCGATCTACCTGTTGCGCAACTACATGGTCGGCCTGCCGCGTGACATCATCGAAAACGCCCGGGTCGACGGCGCCACCGATTTCCAGATCTTCGTCAAGATCATCCTGCCACTGTCGTTCCCGGCGCTGGCCTCCTTCGCCATCTTCCAGTTCCTGTGGACCTACAACGATCTGCTGGTCGCCCGCGTCTTCCTGATCGACGCCACCGGTCAGACCACGGTGATGACGGCGCAGATTGTCGAGCTCCTGGGCACCCGCGGCGGCAACTGGGAAATCCTCGCCACCGCCGCCTTCGTGTCGATCGCCGTGCCGTTGCTGGTGTTCTTCTCGATGCAGAAATATCTCGTGCGCGGCCTGCTGGCCGGCTCGGTTAAATAGGAAAGCCCGTGTAATGACGCTTGCAATGGCTCAAATTCAGGCCGACGCGGAAGCCGCACCCGATCGCGACTGGTGGCGCGGCGCGGTAATCTATCAGGTCTATCCGCGCTCCTATCAGGACACCAGCGGCGATGGGGTTGGCGATCTGATCGGCATTGCCGAGCGCATGCCCTACATCGCCTCGCTCGGTGTCGACGCCATCTGGGTGTCGCCGTTCTTCACCTCGCCGATGAAGGATTTCGGCTACGACGTGTCGGACTACACCAACGTCGATCCGATGTTCGGCACGCTGCATGATTTCGACCATCTGGTCACTGAAGCGCACCGTCACAGCATCAAGGTGATGATCGATCTGGTGATTTCACACACCTCCGATCAGCATCCCTGGTTTGTCGAAAGCCGCGCCAGCCGCACCAATCCCAAATCCGACTGGTTCGTCTGGTCCGATCCCAAACCCGATGGCACGCCGCCCAACAACTGGCTGTCGATCTTCGGCGGCCCGGCCTGGTCCTGGGATCCCACCCGGCAGCAATATTATCTGCACAATTTCCTGACCTCGCAGCCGGACATGAATTTCCACAATCCCGAGGTTCAGGACGCGCTGCTCGATGTTGCCCGGTTCTGGCTCGAGCGCGGCGTCGACGGGTTTCGGCTCGACACCATCAATTTCTATTATTGCGACGAGGATCTCAGGGACAATCCGCCGCTTGCGCCTGAGCTGCGCAATGCCTCGATCGCGCCTTCGGTCAATCCCTACAATCATCAGGACCATATCTACGACAAGAACCGGCCGGAAAATCTCGAATTCCTGAAGCGCTTCCGCGCCCTGATGGAGGAGTTCCCGGCCATCGCCGCCGTTGGCGAAGTGGGCGACGCCCAGTACGGCCTGCAGATCGTTGCCGACTACACATCCGGCGGCGACAAGATGCACATGTGTTATGCCTTCGAATTCCTGGCGCCAGACCTGTTGTCGCCGGCGCGGGTGCGCAAGGTGCTGACCGATTTCATGGATGCAGCCCCAGAAGGCTGGGCCTGCTGGGCGTTTTCCAACCACGACGTGGTGCGCCACGGTACCCGCTGGGGCGCCCATGTGGCTGATCGCGAGCGCTATCTCAAGCTGCTCGCCGGTCTGATCCTGAGCCTGCGCGGCTCGGTCTGTCTCTATCAAGGCGAGGAGCTGGGCCTGACCGAGGCTGATCTCGCCTTCGAGGATCTTCAGGATCCCTACGGCATCCAGTTCTGGCCGGATTTCAAGGGCCGCGACGGCTGCCGTACGCCGATGGTCTGGTCCCAGAACCATGATTGCGCCGGTTTCAGCGACGGGCGTCCCTGGTTGCCGATCCCGCCCGAACACCGGGCGCTGGCCGTGGACGCGCAGGAGAATGTCCAGGCCTCGATGCTCAATCACTACCGGCGGCTGCTCGCCTTCCGCAGGCAATATGCCAGCCTGTCCAAGGGCGAACTCGACTTTGTCGATTGCGGCGATGCGGTGCTCGGCTTTGTCCGCCGGCACAACAATGAGAGCATATTCTGCGCCTTTAACCTCACCGATTCCGAACAGTTCATCGATCTGCCGGAAGGCCTCGTGACCCCGCTCGACGGGCACGGCTTTTCCGGAATGCTGAAACCGGAATCCATCGAAATTCCATCCTATGATGCCTTCTTTGCAAGGCTCGGGTGAGACAAGAACGACATTCAAGCGGGAGGAAAACATGGCCGGTCTGATCTTGAAGGACCTCAAAAAGTCCTACGGTTCCGTCGATGTCATCCACGGGGTCGACCTGGATATACAGCAGGGTGAATTCATCGTCTTTGTCGGCCCGTCGGGCTGCGGCAAGTCCACACTGCTCAGGATGATTGCCGGCCTGGAGAGCATCACCGGCGGCACCCTGGAAATCGATGGCATGGTGGTCAACGACGTTCCGCCCTCAAAACGCGGCATCGCCATGGTGTTCCAGTCCTATGCGCTTTACCCGCATATGACGGTCTACGACAACATGGCCTTCGGTCTGCGCATTGCCAAACAGTCGAACGAGGAGATCGAGCGCAGGGTGCGCTCTGCGGCCGAGATCCTGCAGCTCACCCAGTATCTCGACCGCCTGCCCAAGGCGTTGTCGGGCGGGCAGCGCCAGCGCGTCGCTATCGGCCGCGCCATCTGCCGCGATCCCAAGGTGTTCTTGTTCGATGAGCCCTTGTCCAATCTCGATGCGGCGCTGCGTGTCGCCACCCGCATCGAGATTTCCAAGCTCAATGAATCGATGCCTGACACCACGATGATCTACGTGACCCACGATCAGGTCGAAGCCATGACGCTTGCCGATCGTATTGTGGTGCTGTCGGGCGGTTATATCGAACAGGTCGGCCCGCCGATGGAGCTCTACTCCCGGCCCGCCAATCTGTTTGTCGCCCAGTTCATCGGCTCGCCGGCCATGAACATCATACCCGCCACCATCGCCACTACAGGCGCCAGTGCGGTGGTCTCGCTGGCCGGCGGCAAGCAGGTCGACACCGGCATCGCCGTTGCCGACAGCGAGGCCGGCGCCAAGGCCTCCTTCGGTGTCCGGCCGGAGGATCTGGTGGTCACCCAGAGCGGGGAATTCCTGTTCGAGGGCACGGTCTCGCTGGTCGAGCATCTGGGCGAGGTGACGCTGCTCTATGTCGACGGGCTCACTGAAGGCGAACCGATCATTGCCAAACTGACCGGCCATCAGACCATCAACCGTGGCGATACCGTCCGCTTCCAGGCTGAGAAAGACAAGCTGCACCTCTTCAATGCGTCCGGCCGCACCTACCGCAAATAGCAGCGGCCGGGGAAGGGCCAGACCGGAGCGGAAAGGCAACAATGGCGCGGCCGCCGATCGATCTGTGGGGGGTGGATGCTCCGATTCAACCGATCGAGGGCGGCCATCGCAACGCGGTGTTTCGCACGCTCGATCTGGAGCGGGATCTGGTGTTCAAGTCAACGCGCCGAACGCTCGATGCCGTGGAGTGGCTGCTGCCATTGCACGATCTCGCGCGCCAATCGGGACTCGTCGTGCCGGAATTGCTCGAGAGCCGAAACGGACGTCTGGTCGAGCAGAACTGGATCTGTGAAGCCTTTGTCGAGGGACATTCATTGCCAAAGCGCGATCTCAACCGACTTGAGCCCGCGCTGTCCGTGTTTCATGCGCAGTCGGTCGATATCCCGCAACGTCCGGGATTTTACTCTTCGCAGGACCTGCTTCGCGTTGATGCCGGCGGTGATGTCGATCTGACGTCGATGCCCGGTGATCTCGCCGAAGTCTGTCGTGAGGCATGGAGTGCCGTACCAACCGAACCCGTGGCCATCGTGCATGGCGATCTGAACCCGGACAACGTGTTGCTTTGCCGGGACGGCCGTATCGCGCTGATCGACTGGGACGAGTGCCGCCGCGATCTGGTTCTGTTCGATGCCGGACACCTGACCGCGGTAGATTCTGCCGCGAGACGAGCGATGTTGGCCTGGGAAGTGGCCTGCTCCTGGCAACTCGAGCCGGACTACGCCGAACGGATGGCAAGGCTCCTGTAAACGGGTATTCCACGCCGCCAGTTATGTCATTGAGCCACAGCTTGTCCGGAAACGGTGATGTCACGCATCCGTGGAGGGCTCACTCAAACGCGATACAGGACCTTCGGCTCTGGTACAGCAAATGACGAATGACGCCGGCTGGGAGGAGACCGGCGTCATTCATGCAGGGGGCGCGCGCGTCCGCGCGGATGCGGATCCGGCTCTGAGGAGAGCCGGGTCCGGTGCCCCGATGCGTCAGGGCCTAGTCGAGGAAGGTGGGCGAGCCATCATTGCCGGACCGGTGATAGATGATCTTGTCCTGCTGAATGTCGCCGCCGCCGCCGATCGACGCCGTCGGGGTGTAGTCGATGGTTCCCGGAGTCCGTGGCTTGAACGTCGGAGAACCGTCATTGCCGGACCGGTGGTAGATAATCTGGTCATTGCTCTCCGCGCCGATCGATGCGGTTGCGGTGTAGTCGATACTGGCGGCGGTTTCGCTGCGAGCCTGGGGAACATAGGCGTCCAGGGCGGTGGACCGGGCAAAAGCGCCGGAGGAAGCTGCGAGGGTCAGGCCGAGGGCGAGGAGGATCTTGCTCATGATCGTTGTCCTTCTTGGGTTTCTTGTTGGTTTGTTGCGCTGTGCGGTCCGGTGTCGCGAACCGCGGTGTTCGATGACTAGAAGATGTGGCTTCGGCCGATGACTTGCGAACCACATGGCCGTGAGGGGCGCGTGGGAACGGCGTGAGCGCGGCCCGCCTAAGCGGCCAGCGCCATGCAATGCATCTTAATAAAAACAAATGGTTAGGCGGGAGTTGGCGTCGTGAACGGCGGCCGATTGTCAATCCCGGCCGACCCGCACTGTTCACCATCGGGCGTAAAAACCGCCTCGAAACCGCAGTTTTCCGGGTGCAGACGCCACGATTGTTTTCGAGGTCCGGCGGCAGGCGTGAGCCCGCAGGGGCCTGTTCTCACGCCAGATCACGCAGCCTGTGAGAAGGGACGGTGTTTCGTGATCGGTCGGTACGGGTTTCCGAGTTGAAAAAGCCCCGGTCTGGGAACACCGGGGCTTTAAAAGGGAAGGGGCCGAAAGGGCAGGGGTTGCTCGCCTTCAGTACAGAACGCTGGCGCCCTCATCCGCCGGACCGGCATTTTGCCGGAAGCGCTCGAACAGCTCCCGGCCGATGCCCCATTGATGCCGTGTCAGATCGGCGTTGGCGGGTTCCCGCGCGTCAAACTCCTTAGCCGGCACCAGCACTTGCAGCGTCCCTTCAATCGCATCGAGCCGCATTATGTCGCCCTCGCGAATTTTTGCGATCGGGCCGCCATCGCAGGCTTCCGGGGTTACATGGATGGCCGCCGGCACCTTGCCCGATGCGCCCGACATCCGCCCGTCGGTCACCAGCGCGATCTTCTGGCCGCGATCCTGCAGCACGCCGAGCGGCGGCGTCAGCTTGTGCAGTTCCGGCATGCCATTGGCCTTGGGTCCCTGGAACCGCACCACGGCCACGAAATCGCCCGTCAGCGTGCCCGCCTTGAAGGCGTCGTGCAGTTCCGACTGATCATTGAAGATCCGCGCCGGCGCTTCCACCACGTGCCGCTCGGGCTTGACCGCCGAGATCTTGATTACACTCTTGCCGAGATTGCCGGTGAGCATCTTGAGCCCGCCATTGGTCTGGAACGGCTGATCGGCCGTGGCCAGCACTTTGGGATTGCCGCTGGTTTTCGTCACCGGCTCGCGGGTCACCGCGCCGCCTTCGCCAAGCCTGGCTTCCACCGTATAGCCCGAAAGCCCGGAGCCCCAGACCGTGCCCACGTCCTCGTGCACAAGGCCCGCAGAAAGCAACTGGTCGATCAGGAAGCCCATGCCGCCTGCGGCATTGAAATGGTTCACATCCGCCAGCCCGTTGGGATAGACCCGTGCCAGCAGCGGCACCGCGTCGGAGAGATCGGAGATGTCCTCCCAGGTCAGCCGGATGCCCGCCGCCCGCGCCATGGCGATCAGGTGCAGCGTGTGGTTGGTCGATCCGCCGGTGGCGTGCAGCCCGACCACCCCGTTGACCACCGAACGCTCGTCGATCATCTCGCCCACGGGAGTGAATTCGTTGCCCTGCGCGGTGATCGCCAGCGCCCGTCTGGTTGCTTCCGCGGTCAACGCGTCCCTGAGCGGTGTGCCCGGATTGATGAACGAGGCGCCCGGCAGGTGCAGCCCCATGATCTCCATCAGCATCTGGTTGGAGTTGGCGGTGCCGTAAAATGTGCAGGTGCCCGGGCCGTGATAGGATTTCGATTCCGCCTCCAGCAGTTCGGCGCGCCCGACTTTGCCTTCGGCATAAAGCTGGCGGATGCGCGCCTTCTCGTCATTCGGCAGACCCGAGGTCATCGGTCCGGCGGGCACGAACACCGCCGGCAGATGGCCAAAACTCAGCGCCGCGATCACCAGGCCGGGCACGATCTTGTCGCACACCCCGAGATAAACCGCCGCGTCGAACATGTTGTGCGAAAGCCCGACCCCGGCCGACAGCGCGATCACATCGCGCGAGAACAGCGACAGCTCCATGCCGGGCTGGCCCTGGGTGACGCCGTCGCACATCGCCGGAACCCCGCCTGCCACCTGCGCCACGCCGCCCGCCTCGCGCGCCGCCGTGCGGATCAGTTCTGGGTAGGTCTCGAACGGCTGATGCGCCGACAACATGTCGTTATAGGCGGTGATGATGCCGAGATTGGGCACCACGTCGCCCGCCAGATTGGCCTTGTCAGTCGGTCCGCAGGCGGCGAAGCCGTGAGCGAGATTGCCGCATGACAGCGTCGAGCGGAAGGGTCCTTTCGAGGCAAGTTCCCGCAGCCGTTCCAGATAGGTTTCACGATCGGGTTTCGAGCGTTCGACTATGCGGCGGGTGACCGAGGCAATGCGGGGATCGACAGTCATGGCTGGCATCCTTGTTCTGTGGGTTTCGGGGTCCGGCCCAAAATCGTCTTTATGCTGTTGCGGTTGTCCGCCCGCGCCCGGCAATCCTTGCGGGGCGATGAGCGCCCGGCGGGGTCATGGCGCCCAATAGATCTCGACGGGGTGCGGCGCGTGGTTGAGCACGGCCCGCACCGGAATGTCGGCCACCGGTCCCGGCGTCAGCGCCCCGGCGAGCACGGCGTCTTTCGCCTCACCCTCTATATGGAGCACGATCAGGCCTGCTTCCACGATCCTGGGCAGGGTCAGAGTCAGCCGCGGTTCACCCGCCCCCGGCGCCTCGATCGCCATCACGCTTTCGGGGCACTCCGGATCGGTTACGCTGGCAAGCGTCGATCCTTCGGGAAAGAAAGAGGCGGTGTGCCCGTCGGTTCCCATTCCAAGCACCACGACATCCAGCGGCAGGTCGAGACCGTCAATCCGCAGCGCTGCGAATTCGGCAGCCCTCTCGAGCGTTTCCGCGTCGGAGTAAAGCGCCACGAATCGCGCCTCGCTGGCCTTGTCTTGGAGCAGGTGTCTGCGCGCCAGAGAATGATTGGAGCGGTCATGGCCGGGCGGCACCATGCGCTCGTCCACCAGAGTGACTGTCACCTTTGACCAGTCGATATCGCGCTTTGAAAGCTCCGCGAAAAACCGCTTCGGCGTCGAGCCGCCCGACACCGCCAGCGTTGCGCCGCCGCGCGCGGCCATGGCGGTTTCGAGCCGTTCAGCCACCTTGTCCGCCAGCGCTGCGGCCAGTTCTTCGCCATCTGCGAATTCATGGCGCAGGTGGGTCTGCCCGGCTTCCGTTGATGTGGTCCCGGGAGCTTTGGTCCCGGGCACTCTGGTCTCAGTCGCTTTCATGCCAGGTCCTGCCGTCGCGTTCGATCAGCGCAATTGCCTGGCTCGGGCCCCAGGTGCCGGCGGTATAGGGCTGCACCGATTGCCCGGTCTCCGTCCAGGCTTTGAGAATCGGGTCAATCCAGGTCCAGGCCGCCTCCACCTCGTCACGGCGCATGAACAGGGTCTGGTTGCAGCGGATCACATCGAGAAGCAGCCGTTCATAGGCGTCCGGATTGCGCACCTCGAACCGGTCGGCAAAGCTCATATCAAGCGACACATGCCTCAATCGCATGCCGCCGGGGCCGGGGTCCTTGATCATGATCCATTGCTTGACGCCCTCGTCGGGCTGCAGCCGCATCACCAGCTTGTTGGCGGTCACGCGTCCGGCGCTGGTTCCGAAAATCGAATGCGGGATCGGCTTGAACGCCACCACGATCTCGCTCATCCGTTCGCTCAGCCGCTTGCCCGTCCTGAGATAGAATGGCACGCCCGACCACCGCCAGTTCTCGATATCCGCCCTGATCGCCACAAAGGTCTCGGTGTCCGACACCCCGCCTTCGAGTTCCTCGAGATAGCCCTTGACCGCACCGCCCGCCGAAGCGCCGGCCTTGTACTGGCCGCGCACGGTCACCGCGTCGGCATTGACCTCGGTGATCGGCTTGAGCGACCGCAGAACCTTGAGCTTCTCGTCGCGCACGGCTTCCGCGTCCATCGAGGCGGGCGGCTCCATGGCGACCAGGCACAAAAGCTGCACCAGATGGTTCTGCACCATGTCCCTGAGTGCTCCCGCCTTGTCGTAATAGCCGGCTCGACCCTCGAGCCCCACCGATTCCGCCACCGTGATTTGCACATGGTCGATATGGGCCGAGTTCCACAGCGGTTCATAAAGCGCGTTGGCAAACCTGAGCGCCATCAGGTTCTGCACCGTCTCCTTGCCCAGATAATGGTCGATGCGGAAAATCTGTTCCTCATTGAACACCTCGCCGATGGTGCGATTGAGCACCCGTGCGGACTCGAGACCGCGCCCGATCGGCTTTTCCACCACGATCCGGGTCTGTTCGGTCACCAGGCCATTGGCGCGGATGCGCTCCGAGATATCGCCGAACAGGCCGGGTCCGACCGCAAGATAGAAGGAGCGTACCCGGTCGGTGCCGTCGCCGAGCAGCGCCTTGAGCTCGGACCAGCCGCGATCTGAACGCGCATCCACCGACACATAGTGCAGCCGGGCCACGAACTGATCGACCGCCCCGGCGTCGATCTCCTCAGACTTGAGATGCTCGTTAAGCGCGGCGCGCGCGAAGTCGCGATAGGCCTCGTCATCCATCTCGGCGCGCGAAGCGCCGATGATCCGGGTCGGATCGGTCAACTGCCCGGCAAGCTGCCGGTGATAGAGCGCCGGCAACAGCTTGCGCTCGGCAAGATCGCCGGTGCCGCCGAAAACGACATAGTCAAAAGGCTCGACCGGAATTATCTGGCTCATGGGATAGCATCCTGTCCTCAAACGGTGCCATCCTCATAATCTAATCGATTTAAAAAGGCTAGTCCCCAACAGACATTCAATACATGGAGTGCCGGTATTCCGTGTCGCTACCACCCGGTCCGCGCAGATCCGCAATCATCCCGCAAGCCGGTCACACCGGACTTGACCGGGGGGTCAAGCACAGCGTTCCCATGCAGTGCGAGACTTCTGCCGCATCAAAAAAGCAACGGCTTATGACGGGGTATTCCGGCCCACCGTCGCTCACTTGCTCGATCCAGAGGCAAAGCCAGGTGAGCGAAGAGACACAGGTCAGCCTTGATCCGGAGCCCCTAAAACCGGTCCCTCAATGAATACCACGTCAGCGCCAGAAACAGCAGCGGTTTGCGGAATTTGTCGCCGCCGGGGAAGGGGCCGACTTTCAGGTTGCGCATGGCTTCCAGATCGTCGGAGCCGCCATTGACGAAATCCGCATAGAGCTTGCCGCAATAGTTCGACAGCATCACGCCATGGCCGGAAAAGCCGCCGATCGAGGTGACGTTTGGCATCACTTGGCGCACGAAGGGCCGGCGGGTGAGCGTGATCCCCACCGAGCCGCCCCAGGCGTGGGTGATTTCGACATTGTTCAGTTCCGGATAGATCTCGGCGATCTGCCGCCTTATGTGGCTGGAAATGTCGGCGGGGTTGTCGGAGGTGTAGGCTTCGCGCCCGCCAAACAGCAGCCGGCCGTCGGCGCTCTTGCGAAAGTAACGAACCACGAAGCGGGAATCGTCGACCGATTCTCCGCCCGGAATCACCGGGCTACTATCGCCCAGCGGCACAGTGGCGCCGATAAATGAGCGGATCGGCATCACATGTGCCGAAGTCACCGGCTCCAGCCCCTCGATATAGGCGTTGCAGGCAATCAGCGCCCGGCCGGCGACAATCTCGCCTGTATCGGTTTTGACCGTCACCTTGCCGCCGGCGCTCACAATTGCGCGTGCCCGCGTCGTCTCGTGCAGCCGTGCGCCTGCCTTTGCTGCGGCGCGCGCCAGACCGACCACATATTTGAGCGGATTGATGTGCCCGGCGCCCGCATCATAGATGCCGCCGTGATAGCGGGCCGAGCCCAGCTTCTCCGCCGCGGCCTCACGGTCAAGGAACGTAATATGCGGGTAACCGTATTCCTCGGTCATGATCCGCACATGGTCGCGATACTCGTCGACATAGCCGCGCTTGTGCGCCACCGAAATCTGCCCGGGCCGGAAATCGGCGTCGAAGCCGTGGCTGTCGGCAAAGCTCTTGAGATGCGCCTTGGCGCGTTCGGCAATCGCAAACAGCTTTTGCGAGGCCTCGCGTCCGAATTCCGGCTCCAGTTCCTCGGGCCATGCCCGCTGACCGGTGCCGAGCTGGCCGCCATTTCGGCCCGAAGCGCCGTCGCCGAAGCGCGCGCCTTCGATCAGCACCACGTCCTTGCCGGCGGCTGCCAGATGATGGGCCGCCTGCAGTCCGGTGAAACCGCCGCCGATGATCACCACATCGGCGCTGGTTGAAGCGGCAAGGCCCGGATAGGCAGGCCGGTCGTCCAGCGTTGCTTCATAGAAGGACACGCCCGGCGCAATCGGGCTTTGGTAAGTCATGATTTACACTTCTTATACGTTGAGCAGCAGGAATTCCCGTTCCCACGGGCTGATCACCTGCATGAAGGTCTCGAATTCGCCGCGCTTGACGCCGGCATAGGTATTGATGAACTCCTGGCCGAACGTCTCGACAAAGGCCGGTTCGCTTTCAAGCAGGGACACCGCTTCCAAGAGGCCCCGCGGCAGTTCCACCGATCCCTCGTTGACGGTCTCTTCGGCCGGATCGCTGGGCACCAGATTGTTGACCATGCCGAGATAACCGCAAGCCAGCGACGCCGCCAGCGCCAGATAGGAATTGGCGTCGGATGACGGCAGCCGGTTTTCCACCCGCCGCGCCGCGGAATCCGAGTGCGGCACCCGGAAGGCGGTGGTGCGGTTGTCATAGCCCCAGGCGTTGTTCACCGGACAGGCCATGTCGGGCGTCAGCCGCCGGTAGGAATTGACATAGGGCGCCATCATCACCAGCGCCTTGGGCACATAATGCTGCATGCCGCCGATAAAGCTGAAGAACTCCGGGCTCGGCGAGCCGTCGGGTTTGGTGAAGATGTTGATCCCGGTGCGCGCATCCACCACCGACTGGTGGATGTGCATCGCCGAGCCCGCATATTCCTGCATCGGCTTGGCCATGAAGGTGGCGAACACCCCGTGCTTGATCGCCGCCTCGCGGATGGTGCGCTTGAACATGAACACCTGGTCGGCAAGCTCCACCGGATCGCCATGGCGCAGGTTGATTTCCATCTGCGCCGGGCCTTCCTCATGGATCAGCGTGTCGATCTCCAGACCCTGCTTTTCGGAAAAATCATATATGTCGTCCACCAGCTCGTCGAACTCGTTGACCCCGGCGATCGAGTAGGATTGCCCGCCGGTAATGGTCCGGCCCGAGCGCCCCTTGGGCGGTTGCAGCGGGTAGTCCGGATCCTCGTGCTGGGCCACCAGATAGAATTCGATTTCCGGCGCCACCACCGGCTTCCAGCCGCGATCGGTGTAAAGCTGCACCACCCGCTTGAGCACGTTGCGCGGCGTGTAGGCGACATCCTCGCCGCCGGTTTTGACCATGTCGCACACCACCTGCGCGGTGGGATCGCTCTCCCACGGCACCACCGAAAGCGTCGAAAGATCCGGCATCAGCTTGAGATCGCCATCCAGCGGATCATAGCGGAAATCGCCGGTTTCCTCGGGATATTCGCCCGAAATCGTGTGCCGGAACACCGCCGAGGGCAGGGACAGCGAGGTATTGGAGGTGAATTTCGACGACGGCATCATTTTGCCGCGCGCAACTCCGGCAAAATCCGGGGTGATGCATTCGATGTCCTCGATGCCGCGCACCCGTAGCCATTCGGAGGCCTGGGACCAGGTTTCAACACCGCGCTTGGCGTCAAGATATGCGGGCGCGCTCTTCCGCGCCGCCGCTTTCGGGGAAGCCGGTTTTCCGGCTTTACGGGATGCCATAAATCACCATTTCATTGATAACAATGGCGCGATAATAGCGGTTTTTCAGGCCGACGCCAGCAACTCGGGATTCCGGTGATCCCCGGTGCCGCTGTTGCTGCGCACCAGCATGTCAAAGACATGGTCGTTGCTCGCAAAACCGGTTCGAGACGCCAGCCTGTCCATATTGACCGGTTCGAAATTCGACCGGGTCTCCGCAAACCCCATCGGATCGGATGATCGCCCGCGGTTCCAGCCGATCAGCAGCAGTCCACCCGGAACCAAAACGCGCGAAAGCGCCAGCATAAGCTTGGTGATCGCCGGATCGGCGTCGACGCCATGGCCGATAATGCCGTTGAGACAGATCATATCGAACTGGGAAACCGGAAAGCTCTCTGACGTGATTTCGGTGATATCAAGCGTGCGATGATGTGCGCCATTGCCGTACCGGGCCGCATCCGGATCGATATCGGTTGTCCACACCCGGGCGCCGGATTGACCAAGACGGGCAACCGCATCTTCGGTGTAGGAGCGGCAGCCCACATAAAGGATTTCGCGCGCTGATTGTGCCGCCAGAAACGGCAGGATCCGGTCCGAGAAGAAGCGCCGGTCTTCCAGAGAGCGGAAATGGGTGCTTTCGACACGATCCCTGAGCCGCTGCAGCGCAACCCCGGCGACGGGAAGCGTCGCCTGCGCGGAATCCAGCATCTTGAGAATTGTATTGCCGCCCTTCATGTCATTGCTCCGTCTGACCGTCGCGCCCTGAGCGCCTCAAATTGAAACGGTTCTATAGCCCGGATCGCCGGTTTCGTCCCGGTCGGAGCAAATTGTTGGTTAAGGCAGTCGATATGGGTCCGGCCCTTTCGCGCCCTTGTCACATTGAAGATTCCGGCCCCATGACCCTGACCGCATCATCCTGACCGAGCCGCGATCCTTGCAAGATAGCGTGGCGCAGCGTTGAGGGAGCATTAACCCTCAGATGTCATTTTTTACGACGATAGGGTTAGACGTGGAGCTAATACAACCATTACCTCCGCTTGCATGATGCATCCCTCAGTCTCGGCGGCCCGCCCGCATGTTCCGGAATTTTTCTCGCGCGGGGACCCGCTTCATGAGCATCGATCGTCTGCTTGCCCGTTTTTCGATCCAGACCAAAGTCATCGTCTTCATCGTTCCGCTGATTGGCGGCATCATCGCCATGGCGACGATCAATCTGTACACCGGCGCGATGCTCGGCGGCCGTTTGGCAGGCACCAGCGCCAGCATTGAATCGCTCAGCGGCTTCAAGCAGGCCTATTCCGGCATGACGCAGTTCCTGCGTGAGCAGAACGAGGAAAAGCGCGCCGCGGTGATGCAAAGCCTCGACAGTCAGCTCGAGCGCATGGAAAACGTGCTGGCGCTGGCTGAGAATGCCGAACAGTCCGAAGCGGTCGAGCGCTCCCGCGCCCTGGCGCAAACCTTGCGCGACGATATCGACCATCTCTGGGATCTCCACGAAAGAGAGACCGCGATCCGTGACCGCTTCGGCGCCACGCTCGCCGAAATCGGCGAAATCCGTACCCGCCTGAACACCAAGATCGAAACCGTGTCGCGAGAGCTCGCCGAGGCCGAGGAAGAAGCCAAATCGATGCTGCGCGCCGCCGACAAGCTCGGCAATGGCGCGCAACTGGTGGTCAAGATCTCAAGCTCCATCGCCTCCGCCGCCATACCGGAAGACACTTTCGCGGCCGCGAAGGAATTGCAGAGCGAGATCCGCAAGATGGGCCGGGACCTGCCCAAGGCGATCCCCGCCACCAAGCCGGCGCTCAAGAGCCTCATTTCCGACAATATGGGCGGCCTGCTTGCCGCGATGGAAGCTGGTGTCGTCAACCAGGCTGGCCAGATCGAGTTGCAGAAATACGCCAACGCGCTCCGCCCCACCGGCATCATGCTGCAGGGGCTGGCCTCCAAGGTTGCCCGCACCGCCACCATCAAGTTCGGTGAGCTCGATGAGCCGATCCTCGAAGGGCAGCAGATCATCGCAGACTCGCGGGAGTTTCTGGCCCGGCTTGCGGTGCTGGAGCTGGCCATCGTCGGGTTTCTCGGCCAGCCGGATCAGGCCGCGGGTGAAAACGTGGCGGCGAAGCTCAGCCAGGTCGACAAGAGCATTGAGCTGATCGCCTTCGCCAAGGGCGGCGAGACCGTTCTCGAAACCATCGGCAGCGGCTGGAGTGGCATGTCGGTGGCAATTCCCGCTTTGATGCGTGATCTGATCGAAAAACACGAGGCCCGCTCCAATGAGTTTGCCGCCGCGTCCGATCACATCAATCAGGCCTGGAACGGCATCCTGACCTTCGCCAGCAGCCAACAGCGCAGTGCCGAAGCGGTGCAGGACCGCGCCAGCGGCATCACCGTCTCTGCTGCGGTGGTCGGCGGTCTGTTCGGCCTGCTCGCCTCCTTCCTTCTGGTTTCCGCGCTCAAGGGTCCGATCCTGCGGTTGGTGGGCGCCATGCGTGATGTCGCCTCCGGCGATCTCGATGTTGATGTGTCCGACAGCGCCCGGTCCGACGAGATCGGCGAAATGGCCCGCGCGCTTGACGTCTTCAAGATGAACGCGCTCGACAAGATCCGCGTCGAAAACGAGAGCGAACAGGCACGCGGCGAGGCCGAGCAGCTGCGCCTGCGTTCGGATGCCGAAAAGGCCGAGGCCGAAACCCAGCTTCGCTTCGCCGTGCAGTCGCTGGGTTCGGCGCTGCGCAATCTTTCCCAGGGTGATCTGGTCAGCACCATCGACACGCCCTTTACCGGCGAACTCGATGCGCTCAGGGTTGACTTCAACGAGTCGGTCGAGCGCATGCGCGATGCGCTGCATCACATCCGCGACAATGCCGGGTCGATCCAGGCGGGCAGCGCCCAGCTCCGCTCCGCCGCAGATGATCTGGCGCGCCGCACCGAGCAGCAGGCCGCTTCGCTCGAACAAACCGCCGCCGCGGTCGAGCAGATTTCGGCCACCGTCAAGACCTCGTCGTCACGTGCCGACGACACCGACACGCTGGCCAGCGAGACCACCGGCGATGCCCGTGCCTCCGGCGAGATTGTCGCCCGCGCCGTTGAAGCCATGGGCCGCATCGAACATGCCTCCGGCGAGATCAACAAGATCATCGGCGTGATCGACGAGATCGCCTTCCAGACCAATCTCCTGGCACTCAACGCCGGTGTCGAGGCTGCCCGGGCCGGCGAGGCCGGCAAGGGCTTCGCCGTCGTCGCCCAGGAAGTGCGCGAACTCGCCGGCCGCTCCGCCTCGGCCGCCAAGGAGATCAAGCAGTTGATCGCCCAGTCGGGCGAGGAGGTGCGATCCGGCGTATCGCTGGTCGGCGAAACCGGCTCTGCGATCGATCGCATCATCGCCCGCATCGAGGATATATCGAGCCATGTCAGCGCCATGGCGACGGCCGGCCGCGAACAGGCCACCGGTCTTGGCGAGGTCAATCAGGCAGTCAACCAGATGGACCAGATGACCCAGCAAAACGCGGCAATGGTCGAACAAACCAATGCGTCCTCGCACACGCTGGCCCAGGAAGCCGCCGCGCTCAACGATCTGGTGGCAGCCTTCCGCCTCGATGCCGACGCCGCCCGCCAGGCATCGCAAACCAGAGCCGCCTGACGGAGCCGCCGCGGCACATCCGGCGGCACTCAGTTGCGCGCCAGTCCGCGCAATCGTTGTTCCAGCCAGCGTCTGAGCGCCGGCTCGGGGGTCAATTCGATCGCTTGCTCAAAACTGGCCGCTGCCTCCTGGTGGCGGCCAAGCCGCGCCAGAAGATGCGCCCGGGTGGCAATCGCCGGCTGAAACCCGGCAATCGATTGAGCGTCGAGCCGGTCGAGCGCTGCCAGTCCCGCTTCGGGCCCATGGGCCTCGCCGATCACCGCCGCATGGCTGACCAGCCCGCCGGTGCTGGGATAAAGCCGCGCCAGCCCGGCGTGAAGCCGCTCCAGCGCCACCCAGTCGGTCTTCCCGCTTATCCGCCGATGCGCATGCACCGACTGGATCGCCGCCTCCAGTTGAAACCGGCCAAGCCGCCCCATCGCCTGCGCCCGCTCAAGCGCTGCCAGTGATTGCCGCTCAAGATCGGCGTCCCACAGCCCGGTCTCCTGTTCGGTCACAGGCACGAAGTCACCCTCGACCATCCGCGCATGCCGCCGCGCGTGGCCAAGGCCGATCAGCGCGGCCAGTCCCAGCGTTTCGGGATCATCGGGCGTCAGGGTCGCCAGCAGTTGCGCCAAAAACAGTGCCTCGGCGCCCAGCGCGTCCGACGGGTCGAGCCAGTCAAGCGCATGGGCGGCGTAGATCGCCTCCCGCACCGCCTCGATGCGCGCCGGCAGCAGCTCGCGGTCGGGGACCTGAAAGGCGATCCGCGCATCGCGGATCTTGCGTTTGGCCCGTACCAGCCGCTGCGACAAGGCCTGCGGCGAAAGCACGAAGGCGCGCGCAATCTGTGCCGCCTCGACGCCGAGCACGCATTGCAGCATCAGCGCCGCATGCAGATCCGGCGCGATCGCCGGATGCGCGCAGACCAGCATCAGCTTCAGCCGTTCGTCGGGCCATGGGTGCTCGGGCAAGTCAGCCTCCGGAATTGCGGCCGTGTCGGGGATCTCCTCTTCGCCGCGCAGCCAGCCGTCACGGCGCTTGATGTCGATCAGCCGGTTGCGCGCAGCCCGCATCAGCCAGGCCTCGGGACTGTCGGGAACACCATCGTCCGGCCAGCGCGTCAGCGCCTTGGCGAAGGCGTCGGCCAGCGCATCCTCGGCGGCGGCGATGTCGCCCGAACGTGCTGCGAGCATCGCCAGCAACTTGCCGTAGGATGCCCGCGCCGCCTGTTCGGCTGCCTGCGCGGCCGCCGGCTGCGATGTGCCGGCGGCCACGCTCATTGCCGCCTCCGGCTCACCCGCCATCCATCGCGGTGGCGCGGATTTCCACCTTGCCATATTGCGCCGCCGGGCATTTCTCCGCCCATTCCATCGCCGTGTCGAGATCGGCGACATCGATCACGAAATAGCCGCCGAGCCGCTCCTTGGTGTCGGCGAAAGGCCCGTCCTGCACCTGCCGCGCCCCGCCCTTGAGCGAGATCGTCGTCGCCGTGCTGGTCGGCTGCAGCCAGTCGGTGTCGACAAACACCCCGGCCTCGTTGAGCGCGGCGATGTAGGCGCCGTAAACCTGTTTCTCCCGGCCCCAGTCCTCGGGCGTCATATGGGCGAAATCGGCGGGATCGGAATAAAGCAGCAATGTGTAACGCATGGTCTGTCTCCTTTGCGTCGGGCGTCTCAAATCCGGCCCGGTCTCCCCGGCGTTTGCCCGACATGGTGAAAGGCGGTTTTGGCAAAGCGCCGCCCGGTCAGGCGGCCGCCGCCGTTTTAATGTTTCTCAAGCCCTGTTCGAAAGTCTTGCCGATCATCCGGTCCATGAACAGCCCGAAGACGCGGAAAACCGGGTTCATCCCCATATCCGCCCGCAGGCTCCAGATCACCCGCGCGCCGTCGCCCGCAGCCTCCACCGCGAGCCGTTGGGTGGGAGTGCCCATGGCGCCCAGATCGATCGCATAGGTCACCGAACCCGGCGTCACCTCGGCCACCGTCTGGGTGCCCTTGCCGTCCTTGCCGTCAAACCGGAAACCCGAGCCGACGCCGGTCTCGGGCCCGAAGGCCTCGATCTTCAGCGCGGGATCGGCGCTCAGATACGGGTTGAACCGCTGATAGCCGATATTCGACGCCGCCAGCGCCATCACCGCCTCGGGTTTCACCGGCAATGTCGCCGTGCGTGTCACCTCGATATGCCGGGGCAGCAGATAGCTGCCCGCCACCAGAATGGCGATCACCGCAGCACTGCCTGCGAGAATTGATGTCAATGTCATGCCGTCTCTCCTTTAATGAGCGAAAGCCACCTGCTTTCACCCTCATGACGAACGACGGCCGCGCCAACAGACATGGGGATGATTTTTTTGACGGATGCCCAATCTCCCCTCTTGCGGGGTGAGATGTCACGAAGTGACAGAGCGCGCATGTCGCTGCACGTAGTGGACTATCGCGGCAAATGGGAGCGTACTCCGGCAAGAAGCTCCATCACCCCGGACTTGATCCGCAGTTCAAGCGCCGCGCGCCGGCACCATCCTTCCATCGTCATCCTCGGGCCACTCCCTTTTCGTCATCCCCGGGCCTCTTCCTTCTCGTCATCCTCGGGCCACTCCCTTTTCGTCATCCTCAGCCCTCTTCCATTTCGTCATCCTCGGGCTTGACCCGAGGATCCACACCGAGCTGCATTCGCACGCCACATCACCGGGAGAAAGTGCGCAATGGATCCTCGGGTCGGGGCCGAGGATGACGAAGATCGAACAAATCCGCCAAGAGCAAGACAACCGTTCATGGCATGACGGAACACGCAAAGCCCTCCATCAGCCCGCCAACCGGATATCCGCCACCGCACGCCTTGCCTCTTCAACCCCCAATTGCCAAACTGGTCTCCGCACCGGGGGCAGGGCATGGCAAACGCGCTGGACATCACAGATCGAGACTCGCTGGAACGCTGGCTTGAAGACAAGCCGGTCGAGTGGGCGCAACTGATCGCCTCGCGAGCGGCGCTGCGGGTGTTCCCACTGGTCCTTCCGGGGCAGGACAAGCCATCGAACCCCGACGCCGCAAGATTTCAGGGCTTGACCCTCGCCGTCTGGCGCTGTCTCTTCATCTCGTCGGTCGCTCGCAAATATCCGACCGACGAGATGAGAGCCAACGCCGCCGCCTACGCCGCCACCACCAACGCCGCCGCCACCGCCGCCGCCGCCAGAGCCACCGCCAACGCCGCCGCCTACGCCGCCAACGCCGCCGCCGCCACCACCAACGCCGCCGCCACCGCCGCCGCCAACGCCGCCGCCGCCACCACCAACGCCGCCGCCACCGCCGCCGCCAACGCCGCCGCTGCCACCACCAACGCCGCCGCCACCGCCACCACCACCGCCAGAGCCACAGTGTGGGAAGCCATCCGCTGCGATTGCGCCATACTCGAACGCGATGGCCCGGGACGGCTTGAAACCAAGCCATTGTGGCTCGCCCATGATCGCGTCCGCGGTCCCGATCCCCAACCGGAACCGGAACCCGTCATCGCCACGCCGGACTGGGTCGTGACCGCGATGGCGGGCCTGACGAACGACCTGACCGTTGGCCTCCTCGGCCCCAGCGCGCCGCTAATCGCCGACTGGTATGTGCCGCTGCTCTATGGCGAAACCGACGCCACCTGGTCGCGCCGGTTCCTGGGCGACCGCGCGCGCGACCTCGCCCTGCAAGATAACGCCTTCTGGAAAGTCACCGAAGATCGCAAAGCCGAAACCATCATGGGCGACATCGCAGCGGCACTGAGGTGGGAGAGCAAATCGCCACAGGAACAGTCGGAGCCAAACGCCCCGGCTGACGAGCCGGGTGTGCGCGAGATGGCGACTGATGTCGCAGAGAAATTCAGTGACACTTCCATCCTTGAGGAAGGGGCAAAAGCACTTAGCCAGAAGGCCGATGAGCTTCGCTCCAAAGACCCGGACCCGGACCCGGAACGCGAACCGCCCCCCGGCCCCGATCCCGCCCCAGACCCAGATTCACCCCACGATCCAGCCCGCGCCGAAACCGCCTATATCGGCGACAATGTCGATGGATCCGTGGATTACCTCCAGCGCTCCGAAATCGCTTTCGCTCTTGCCGGTCAGCTCAATGATGTCTGGGACTCCCTGAACCCGTCGCCGGGTCCGGTCGACCCCTTCGACAGAGCCCATTGGACCGGATTGTTCAAGCGCCGTCCGAAGGAAACGCTCGAACCCGGTTTTGTGGTTCATGTCGATGCGCCCTGGGGCGGCGGCAAGACCACCTTCGCGCAATATCTCACGCAGATCCTCAATCCTTACCGTCTGCCGCAATTGCCGGACTGGCTCAAAGCCTTGCCGCTCGGCGATGCCGACAAATGGAAGCCATCCCATCGCCGCCCCTGGCACGTGGTTCACTTCAACGCGTGGCAGCACGAGCATGTCTCACCGCCCTGGTGGGTGTTTTATGAAACCATCCGCAAGGCCGCCACCGATGCTGCGGTCAACGAGACCAATCAGCGCCGGGAGGATCCGCCTGCGAAAGACAACGGGGATGTCCAAGGCCCAGCAGAGCCGGCCAGGGAATTCGGATATGACGGTCAATGCTGGCTTTCGCTTCTCAGGCGGCTCGAATTCTGGGCCAGCGAAACATGGTGGCGTCTGATAACCCCGAAAGTTCTCACCAGCCTGTGCGTCACGGCAGCAACCGTTTTTGCAATCTGGTTCCTCGTCCGGTCCGGTATTTTTTCGTTGAACTTCGCAGACCTGGCCAAGAGCGGCGTCTCCGGAAAGGAGTTGCCTGGGGCTCTTGCCGCTTTGCTTGTGGTGCTGTTCGGCGGCGGCGCGACCATCCGCACCATATTGTCGTCCTTCGCCCAGTCGCTCACGCCCGGCACGCCGGAAGCCGCGAACAACTATTCGATGGGGTCGGGCGATCCGCTACAACGCGTCCGCACCCATTTCGAACGGCTGACAAGACGCCTCAATCGCCCGATCATTGTCATCGTCGATGACCTTGATCGCTGCAATGCGCGGTTCGTCACGGAACTCGTGCGCGGCATGCAGACCATTCTGGTCAGCCCGCGCGTGGTCTATGTCCTGCTGGGAGATCGGGACTGGGTTGAGCATGCCTTCGCCGAGGTCAACAAGGAGATGAAGGCGATCGATGTGGGCCCGGAGCACTCCTTCGGCGGGCGCTTTGTGGAAAAGGCGATTCAGCTTTCGATGGTTCTGCCGGCGATGACGGAGGAGGTGCGCGAAAGCTATGTCGGGTATCTGCTCACCCGGAAGCCGCTGCTCACGCCCGCAGCGATTGAGGCTGACCCGGATGCCTCCGCTCCATCTTCGCTCGCGGCCCAATCGGATGCTCCAGGGCAGCCGGTCAAGGAGACTGATGCCGGATCTCGGGTGCAAAATCTTGAAGCGGTCATCGAAAATGCCCGCAGAACGGCCGCCTCGCCGGAGATGTTGAAGTCTGTCGATTTCGTAGAGCAACAGGTCCGCGAGGCCCTTTCCAAAGCCAGTTTCAAGGAACGGGAAGCGGTTGCGCAGCAGGTGTTCAAGAGCTTGAAGGCAGACGCCAGCGGAAATCTCGGCCTTTTCAGCGAGCAGATCAGTCGGAGCTTTGGCCGCGAACTCGATTTTCTCGCGGTCGGCGACGAGGGTGTCGAAGCCCAAACCGGGCACATGCTGCTCGCGCTGTCGCCTGCCTTGCCGCCCAACCCCCGCCAGATCAAGCGCATTCTCAACACCCTGACCCTCAATCAGCAGGTCATGACCAAACTCCATCCTGAGTACAGGGCCGGGAGCAATCAGTGGCAGCAGCTGGCGCGTTGGGTGGTATTGGCCGTGGAGTGGCCGATGAGCTGGTTCACGCTGACCCGGCACCCGCAACTTGCTGATGTCGTCTTGGCGATGAACGCCCAAGCGCCGGATGCTGAGCAGGTGGAACAAGCGCTTGCCAAGGTTGATGGCGATCTTTCCGGCGATGAGGCCAAAGCACTGGCCGCGAAGCTCACGGCGACCAAACCGGTTATCGAGCTTCTCACTTTCGCCTCGGAAGACAAGAACTGGCCAGAGGCTCCACTCGATACCGAAGCGATCAATTGGCTCCGGCAAATCATGCCGGCAACAAGCGGCAGAATGCTCGAGGTGGGCGACGCGCCCGAGCCGAAGGAGCCGGCCGCCCTTGAACCGCCGATTGATGGACAACGCTCGCAGGTGTAGACTTCGCTCATATCAATCGGGAGTTTTGCATATGGAGGTGGTCGTACCCTTGGTCGGGATGCTGGTGATCGGCATCGGCATGCTGACCATCGTTTTCAAACGCGAGATATCCACCGGCCAGACCCTGATGTTCGCCTTTGGCATCGCGCTGGTGTCGTTGCCGCTGCTCAAGGATTTCGAGTGGTCCAACGGCACGCTGAAATTCACCACCAAAACCGAGGCGGTGGAAATCACCGAGCAGGTCAAGGCGCTGTCCGAACAGCAGGCGGATCTGGGCCGCACCATCGTGTCGCTCACCCAGGCCATGGGCGAAATCAGCGGTCAGATCGATGCTTACGAGGCGCGCCTGAACCAGCCACCCGGTGAAGGGCCGCCGCCGGCCATGGCGCCGGTGCCAACGGAATTCAAGTCGCTGGACATTGAGGAATTGCAGCGCAAGAGCCAGTCCGTGATCGACCAGAGCATATCGACCACGCGGTCGCTGACCGAAATCCAGAACAAGCTGCAAACCCTTCCAGACCTCTGATCCCGCCCGCAGCCGGCAGTGGCCACTGGGCCGGCGATCTCCTTGGCCATCGTCAGCAACCGGTATCCATCGCCGTCGCTCAGCGGCGCTGTCTGCCGCATCCCGTTCCGGGACCGCACCACACCGCTGCCCGTTCTGCATCTGGCCCGACCGGGGAATGTGGGGAGAACGGGAAGGCGGGGCGCGCGCCCTGCGCTGCGGCAGATGCCGGATGTTTTGTTTGTTGAGCGGATGGCACTGGGCGGCGCCGGGTCGGGCGAACGGTCCTGAACTAAAAATTCTCTGTCATTTTGTCCCCGTCTTTCACGCCCGTGCGATCATGGCCGTGCTCCCGCTGCCGGATGGGCTGGCTGACGTGCCGGCCCGGGCGGGAGGAAGGCTTTCGGGGCGCGGCCGTAGCGTGCGGCTGCGATCCGGGAGAGGCAAGATCCGGCGCTGCTCCGCTGGCGGGCCGCTCTTTCCTTCCAGGAAGGGCGGTCAAGCCAGCCACCGGAGAAGCCTCCGCCCCTTGTGCCGGTCAGCGCCGGCCGGCAGCCGGGTGGTGGTGGAAACGGGCCTGTGGCGAACGCGCCCCCGGGTGCGCGGTTGGCGTTCATGCGAATGCCGGCGCCCGCGCACTGCCAACGGAGGTGGACGTCCGTGCCGGAGCCTGCGCTCAAACTCCCGCCGGAAGGGCCCCTTGTCCGGGTCCGGCCGTCGGGACGGGATATTGCCTGTGGGATGCGGACAACATCCTGCGACACTCGGGCCGCGCGCGGTTTGCGCCACCCAACAAATCTTCCTGTGAGGCTCAACCCGTGTGCGGCCCTCCGGATCCAAATGCAAGCACCACCCGCCCGCGTCTTCCCGCCGGCGGGGGATTTGGCACGCTCGCGATAAGGCGAGGGCATGGTGATGGGGAAACCGGCAACAGGCGCGGAACAGCGCAAGGCGCGCGCCGACGCAAACAGCAAGAAGCGCATGCCAATTATCCCCGGCCCCCGGAACCGGGGTTCGATGCCGTGATACCGCCTCCCGGCGCCATGGCTGCGGCAAGATGGCAACACCTGTGGGCCAAACCACTCGCCCGGCGTTGCCCGCGCTCTTGGTCGATGGGCGCTCTTGCGGTACAGAATCAGTCGCGCCCATTCTGGCGCCGCCGATTTGCGGGAGCCGCCCAGATGAACAGTTTTCCAGTTTTCAGGTAATCGCGCCTGCGGCCGGTCGCATCCGGCATTCCGGCTTCGGCGTTTGCAGCCAATCAGTCCCATCAATTGTTCCGGAACCCCATTCAGGGCAAATCCCGGATAAAAAATGTCTCGTGGACTGACGCTGCGCGGTTTTCGCTGATATTCCGGCCATGCTGACTCCTGCTGTCATCCGCTTGGTCTATCCAGCGCTCCGTGTGTCCTCCGGGCGCGTGTTTCGGCCCAATCCGCAAGCCTGATTTTTCCTGCCAATTCGCGCATCCGGCGTCCGCCGCGGTTGCGCACCCGTTCCGTTTCAAGAGGTTTCTCCATGTTGTCTCCCTTTGTCCGATCCGCGCTCGTTTTGGGGCTGATGTGCGCCGTTGGCCCGCTGGCCATCGATATGTTTTTGCCCGCGCTGCCCACCGTCGCAGCCGATCTCGGCGGCACGGTCGCCGGTGCGCAACTGACGATCACCGCCTACTTCATTGCCTATGGTCTGGCGCAAATGATCTATGGCCCCGTTGCCGACATGATTGGCCGCAAGCCGCCGGTGATCGCCGGGCTGGCGCTGTTTGCAGCGGGCTCGGTGGTCTGCGCGCTGGCGCCCGACATGAACTGGCTGGTCGCAGGCCGGGTGCTGCAGGCGCTCGGCGGGGCGGCGGTGATGGTGATCCCGCGCGCCATCATCCGCGACATGCACACAGGCACTCAGGCCACCCGGCTGATGGCGCTGGTGATGCTGATCATCTCGGTCTCGCCGATGCTGGCGCCGCTGATCGGCTCCGGCGTTATCGCCATCTCCGGCTGGCGGGCGATCTTCGCCGTGCTGGCGCTGGCGGCCGCGCTCAGCATCCTGATTACGCTGATGCTGCAGCCCGAGACGCTGAAGCCCGAACACCGGGTGCCGGTGCGGTTTTCAGCAATCCTTCGCGGTTCGTCCACCTTGCTGCGGGATCCCGTCTTCATGGGGTTGACCTTTGTCGGCGGCTTCGGCATGGCCAGTTTCTTCGTGTTTCTGGCCAGCGCTGCCTTCGTCTACTCCGGCCATTACGGTCTGACGCCGACCGGCTTTTCGCTGGCCTTTGCCGCCAATGCCGCGGGCTTTTTCTCCGCCTCGCAGCTGGCTGCCGGCCTCGGCGAGCGCTATGGCGCGGAACGGGTGGTCTCCTGGGCCGTCAGCGGATTTCTGGGGTTCACGGTGCTGCTGCTGGTGCTGGTGGCGATCGGATTTGATCAGTTCGCGCTGCTGGTCGGGCTCTTGATTTGCGCCAATGCCTGTCTTGGCCTCGTCATCCCGACCACCATGGTGATGGCGCTGGATGATCATGGCGACATCGCCGGTCTCGCCTCGTCGCTGGGCGGCATGCTGCAGATGCTGGCCGGCGGCATCATGACCATCCTGGCCGGCCCGTTCTTCAACGGAACGCCGCTGCCGATGGTGGCGGCCATCGCCGTGTCGGCGGTGCTGTCCTTTGCAGCGATGCGGCTGACACTGGCCGCCCGCACCCGCCGAACGGTGCAGCCGGCTTGATGGCAACACCTGTGACCTCTGCGAAAGCGGAGGCTTGCAAACAAAACCCCCGCTCCGGACGCGCCGGTGCGGGGGTTTTGCATTTTGCCTGGAGGCAAAGCCGGTTGTTGCAAGCCGGCTGTCCGGGGCCGGATTACCGGCTCTGGGTGACGATCACCGGGATCAGCAAATCGCCCCAGTTGCCCTCGCCGCCATGATGGCGGGCCGAGCGGACGAGTTCCACCGAAACCCCCGCATCCACGGCCTTCATGACGGAGTGGTTGAGGCGGTGCAGATCGTTGGCCAGCATGCGGATAGCTGCCTGCTGGTCTGAATCCATAGCTGAAGACTGCTCTTCGGCTCTTTCCTTGACGCGGGTCTGGGGTGCCATTTGCATTTCTCCTCTAGCGGGGTTTGTGATCGGGTGGTCTGAAGGGGTCCCCCACCCGCTTCTGCGGGTGAGGGCTGTGTGATTTGCCTATTCGGCAGCCGGCTTGAACTGGGCCGATTCGGTGGATTCGCCCATCGCAGTGGTCGAGGACTTGCCGCCCGAGATCGCCATCGACACGGCATCGAAGTAACCGGTGCCGACTTCGCGCTGGTGCTTGGTCGCGGTGTAACCGTTGACCTCGGATGCGAATTCCGCTTCCTGCAGCTCCGAGTAGGCCGCCATCTGGCGGTCCTTGTAGCCGCGGGCCAGTTCGAACATGCCGTAGTTGAGCTGGTGGAAACCGGCCAGCGTGATGAACTGGAACTTGTAACCCATGGCGCCGAGCTCGCGCTGGAACTTGGCGATGGTGGCGTCGTCGAGGTTTTTCTTCCAGTTGAACGACGGCGAGCAGTTGTAAGCGAGCAGCTTGCCCGGATGATGCTTGTGCACGCCTTCAGCAAAGCGGCGGGCCTGCTCGAGGTCCGGCTTCGAGGTCTCGCACCAGATCAGGTCGCAATGCGGTGCATAGGCCACCGCACGGGCGATGCAGGAATCGAGGCCGTTCTTGACATTGTAGAAGCCTTCGACCGTGCGGCCGGCGTCGTAATCGACAAACTCGCGATCGCGCTCGTCAATGTCGGAGGTCAGGAGCTTGGCGGCCTCGGCGTCGGTGCGGGCAATGACCAGGGTCGGGGTGCCCATCACGTCGGCGGCCAGGCGCGCGGCGTTCAGGTTGCGGATATGGGCCGCGGTCGGGATCAGAACCTTGCCGCCGAGATGGCCGCACTTCTTTTCCGATGCGAGCTGGTCTTCATAATGAACACCGGCGACGCCCGCTTCGATGAAGGCCTTCATGATCTCGAACGCGTTGAGCGGGCCGCCGAAGCCGGCCTCGGCATCCGCGACAATCGGTGCGAACCAGGTGTCGACCGACAGGCCGTTGCCTTCCGAGGTCTCGATCTGGTCGGCGCGCTGCAGCGTGCGGTTGATCCGCTTGGCCAGTTCCGGCGCGGCGTTGGCCGGGTACAGCGACTGGTCGGGATACATTGACGAAGCGGTGTTGGAATCCGCCGCCACCTGCCAGCCCGACAAATAGATCGCCTTGAGCCCGGCGCGAACCTGCTGCATGGCCTGGTTGCCGGTCATCGCACCCAGCGAATTGACGAAGTCCTCTTCGTGGATCAGCTTCCAGAGCCGGTTGGCGCCCATCTCGGCGAGCGAATACTTGATGTTGACCGAGCCGCGCAGCTTCTGAACGTCTTCCGGGCTGTAGGGCCGTTCGATGTTGTCATAGCGGCCTTCCGGCGCTGTCGGGA
This sequence comes from uncultured Hoeflea sp., assembly GCF_947501405.1. Taxonomy (GTDB): domain Bacteria; phylum Pseudomonadota; class Alphaproteobacteria; order Rhizobiales; family Rhizobiaceae; genus Hoeflea. Next base: position 430,217 of record NZ_CANMVK010000002.1, read on the forward strand.
CGAGGTTGTAAAAATCAGTCATGACGTCTCTCCGATCTGTAAACTGTCTCTGTCGGGCGAATAAGCTTGGGAGCCCTTTGTTCGCCTGCGATGTGACGAGATTTACATTGCGCCGCACACAAAGCCGAGAAAAATCCGAAAAATCAGTCAGAAAAACAGGTCAAGCTGTCTTGCCTGTGACAAGATCGCGTTGTAAATTTGTCAAAATTGTAAAAGGCGCACCGGTGTCGATTGCGACGAAAGTCTGTAAAAACCTGTAAAGGTCACGCTCAATGGCTGAACAAAAGATCTTTGCGGGTCCGCGTATCCGCCGCATCCGCAACGCCGAGGGCCTGACCCAGACCGCGATGGCCGAGGCGCTGGGCATCTCACCCTCCTATCTCAACCTGATCGAGCGCAACCAGCGGCCGCTGACCGTGCAGCTCATTTTGAAATTGTCGTCGGTCTACAAGGTTGATGTCGAAAAACTGCAGGGTGAAGCCGGCGGCGCCCTTGCCGGTCTCAAGGAGGTTTTCGCCGATCCGCTGCTGGCCGGCGAATTGCCGGGCGACCAGGAAGTGGTGGAGATTGCCGAGGCCGCGCCCAACGCCAGCGCCGCGATCGTCAAGCTGCACCGCGCCTACCGCGAACAGGCCGAACGGCTGTCGGACCTCTCCGCCATGCTCGCGCGCGAAGGCCACAGCCCGTCCCTGTCCGGTGCGCGGCTGCCCATGGATGAAGTCCGCGAAGTGCTCGAAACCCGGCCCAACCACCACACTTTGCTGGAGGAGGAGGCGGAAGCCTTTCACCAGTTGCTCAAACCGGGCGACGATCTGATGGGTGCGCTCAAGGATTGGCTGAAGCGCGAGCATGGCGTGGTTGTCCGCACATTGCCGGTGGCGACCATGCCCAACTGGCGCCGCCGCTATGATCGCCATTCGCAGCGGCTGTTTCTGTCTGAAAGGCTGTCGCCGTTCGACCAGCTCCGCGAGGTCGCCATGGAGGCAGCGCTGATCCGCATGAATGTGGCGATTGCCGCCGGTGTCGCCGAGCTCAAGCTTTCCAGCGACGAGGCCCGGCGTATCGCCCGTTTCGAACTGGCCCGCTATGCGGCGCACGCGTTGATGATGCCCTATCAGGCGTTTCACGCCGCAGCCCAGCGCGCACGCTATGACATTGACGTTCTCAAATCCCGCTTTGGCGTGTCGTTCGAGCAGGCCGCCAACCGGTTGTCGTCACTGTGCCGGCCCAACCTTCAGGGTGTGCCGTTCTTCATGCTCGAGGTCGATGTCTCGGGCCACCGGTTCCGCCGCGCCGGTGCGCAGGGCTTCCCGCAGCAACGGTTTGGCGGCAATTGCCCGAAACTGTCGATCCACGCGGCATTCTCGCAACCGGCGCAAATCCTCGTGGAGGCGGTCGAATTGCCCGGCGGCGCGGAGTTCATCACCATCTCCCGCACCCTCGAAGGCCCGCAGGGCGCCTTTGCCGAAAGGCCGCGCCGCACCGCCATTCTGCTGGGCTGCGACATCGGCTTCCGCGATGAAATCGTTTATGGCGCGGCGCTGCCGATGAGCGGCGGCAAGTCGTCCCGGCCGGTCACCATCCCGGTCGGCCCGTCCTGCCGGCTGTGCGAGCGCGCGGGCTGCCTTGCCCGCGCCGAACCCCCCATCACCCGGCCGCTGGGACTCGATGAAATGGTGACCGGATTGTCCGCCTTCGACTTTCAGTGATGAAACGCCGCACCCGTCGGGCGCTTTTTCACGTTTTGTGGGAATCAGTCGATCGTCAGCACGATCTTGCCGACATGGTTTTTCCGGGTGAACGCCTCTTGCGCCTCGGCGATCTGTCCGAGCGGGAAAGTCTGCGCCACCAGCGGTTTGATTTCGCTGCGGGCGATGCGGCCGACCAGGCTTGCAAACACCCCGTCATCAAGCACCGTGCAGCCGAAAAGGCTGAGATCTTTGAGATAAAGCGTGCGCACATCAAGCTCCACAAGCGGGCCGCTGATCGCGCCCGACACCGCATAACGTCCGCGAGGTCTGAGCACTTCGAGCAATGACGGCCATTGCGGACCGGCCACCAGATCGACCACCACGTCGATCTGTCCTTGGCCGATGACATCGCGAAGCCCGTCATCGCGCGCCACCGTGCGGGCGGCGCCGATCTCGATCAGGCGATCGGCCTTGGCCGGGCTGGTCTGGGCGATGACCTCCGCGCCGCGGGCCGCGGCCAGTTGCACGGCGGCCGAGCCGACGCCACCCGATGCGCCGGTGACCAGCAGCCGTTCACCGGCGCGGACGCCCGCCCGGGTCAGCATGTTTTCCGCGGTGGAGTAGGAGCAGGGGAACGACGCCAGTTCGACATCCGACAAATCGCAGTCGATCGCATGGGCGTGCCGCGCGGCGACGACGAGATACTGCGCGAAGGCGCCATCGCATTCCGACCCCAGATACCAGGGCGTCTCCAGTGGCTTGCCGTTCGCCTCCTGAAGGCTCGGCTCGACCAGAACCCGCTCACCGATGCGTGTGGTCTCGACCCCTTCGCCCACCGCCATGATGCGGCCGCAGGCGTCTGCGCCCTGGATGCGTGGAAGCGAAAGCGGCGCGCCGGTCCAGCCCGCATCCGCCGCATCGCCATCGCCCTTGGAGTACCAGCCCGTGCGGGTATTGATATCGGTGTTGTTGACGCCGGCCGCCGCGAGCCTGATCAGCACATCACCCGAACCCGGTTGGGGAACCGCAAGATCGTCGCGCCATTTAAGCATCTCATAGCCGCCATGGCCGACAAGAACGACGCCGCTCATCTGATCGGGGGTAAGCATGATGCGCTCCAGGGTCACGGGGTCATTCCCTTGATCCCGGGTACAAGGAAGCCCGGGTCATATCAAGCGTTTGCCCTGAACCGGCTTTGCCGGGATCGCATCGCGTCAGTTGCAAATGTCCGCGAAATCACCGAATTAGTTCATTTGAACTTGAAATAGAGATCATATGATCTAATATGGAGTGCAACAACAAAGGAGCACCGGATGGAAAGCCTCGTCATCGAGCGCGCCGCGCCGGAGCGGCAGGCGGTGGCGCTCAAGGCCTTTGCGCGGATCGCCGAGGCCTGGTCGCTGACCCAGCGTGAAGCGGCCGCGCTGGCCGACATGTCGGGCTCGACCTGGAAACGCGCCAGGAAACCCGGCTATTCCGGCGATCTTACACAAGACCAGATGCTCCGGCTGAGCGCGCTGGTCGGGCTTTACAAATCGCTGGAGCTTTACTTCGGCGACCCGGTCTCGCGGGAGTGGGTCAAATTGCCCAACCGCGGGCCCGAATTTGACGGCGCGCGCCCCGTTGATGCGATGATTGCCGGCGGTCTTCCCAAAATCCTGCGGGTGCGCACCTATGCCGACGCGCTGCGGGGCGGGGTGTGAGAATTGCCTCGATCAACGACCGGGCGCTGGTGCGGCTGATCTCCGAGACCCATCACATGCCGCCGGTGCTCAGGGGACTGGTCGACACCGACGATGAGGCCGCCATTCTCGCCGAGCTCGAAGGCGAAACCAGCGCGCGGTTGATCGCCGAACGCGAAGGCAGCGCCGCGCTCGACCGTCGCGAACTGGCCTTTGCCCGGCGCTCCCATGATTTGAGACTCTACGGCGAAAGTCACATCAATGCGGCCTTTACCTACACACGGCCCTCCGGAAACCGCTTCAACGGCGGCGACCGCGGTGCCTGGTATTGCGCCTGGGAAACGCTCATCAGCGCCCAGGAAGTGGGCTTTCACCGCACCCGGGAGCTGGGCTTCATCGGCCGCTACGAGCATGAGGCGCGCTATGTCGAACTGCTTGCCGATTTCATTGGCGACTTCCCCGATCTGCGCGACACGGCGCATCCGGCGCTCGATCCTGATCCGGCGGTGGGCTACAGGGCAGGGCAGGCGCTGGCCGCCGAACTGCGCAGCCAGGGCCATCGCGGGCTGATCTACCCCTCGGTGCGCCATCCCGGCGGCCGCTGCTTCGCCGCCTTCGATCCCGGCATCATCCAGAATGTCCGCCCTGGCGCGAGCTGGAAGCTGGTCTGGCGCGGCAGCCCGGAATTTTCTGTCGAAGCTTTGTAGGCCCCCGCTAACCAAGGCCGAAGTGATCGGCGGCGCCCGCCTCTCCGCCCTTCAACCCGTGCGGCGCTTGAAATCAATTTGCAGTGGCCGGATCCAGGTACAAGCTCGGGTCCAACGCCCGTCGATATGCGGGATAAGGTCGGCTTGGAGCCCAAACCAACAGATGCTGCAGGAAGAACGAATGTCAGCGATCTGATCGGTTTGTTGCTCTGATACGGAGAGCCAACACGCCGGTCAGCATCACTGCAATGAGAAGAAACGCTGCACCAAGACTCCACGCCACAGGTGTGGAGTAAACTTCAGCGACGGCTCCTGTCAGTATCAGTCCCAACGCGGCCCCAAGCTGTTGAATGAGCGACCTCAGTGACAGCATGGTTGACCTCTGGCGGTCTTCCACAAAGGTGTGAAGAATACTGCTGGCAGGTGTCTCACTCGCTCCGAGGGTGATGGAGAAGAGGACAAAAGCAACCACAAATCCGACGATTTCGCCCTGCATCGCCAATGCGATTTGAAACACCGCAAGGCAGGCAAAGATCCCTGAAAGGGTCACGGCATGGCGGCGCTTGAACATGCGGCTTATGCGCGGAGAAAGTGACGCACCAAAAGCGATTGAGAAAAAGTACGTCGCGGTCAGAGCGCCGATAACCGTGTTCGCGAAGCCGTCTTCCAGCATGGGCTTGGCATGTGTGGGCCAAATCACCTCAACCGGATTGGTCGCCATCAGGAACAATGCCAACGCGGCCAGTAGAACCGAAAGCATAGGGTGTGTCAGCGCGAGAAGACCAGCTTCTTTGACGACCCCAGGTACGTCGGCGAACCCTTGTTTAAGGGCCTTGGTGTTCATCAGGCGCGGCTTTTCTGCAATGGCCAAAAGCGTAAACAAAAACACCAATAGCATCACTCCAAAACTCACCGCGTAAGAAACATCATAAATGCTGAACCCGTGCCTCTTGGCGACCCAACCGAAAGCATCAGGCAGCAGACCGCCGAGGACAGCGCCAAGGGCCAGGCCCATCGCATTGGCCCACTGCGCCTTGGCGAGCGCAGGCTGGACATCCACGCCCGGTGCAGCGGCTTTGAATGTCTCGACGAACCATGCATCGAGCGTGCCCGACCGAAGGGCGCGTCCAAATCCGATGAAGGCAAAGGACAATGCCAGAACATAGAAATCGCTTGAAGACAGGAACAAGGCCAGCGACATCAAACTGGCGACGACTGCCGCCAGAAAAACCGGCTTTCTTCCGATGGTGTCAGCCAGGCCACCGAATGGCAGTTCCATCGCCATCGTCGTGAGTGAGTATACCCCGAAGAGAAGCGAAATCTGAAAAAGGTCCATGCCGCGATCTGTGAGTGCGAGCGTAACCACAGCAACCGTAAGACCCATGGCAAATCGGTCGAGAAACTGATGCAGCTGAAACACACGAATGTGCCTCCGCGCTTCTGCTGACAGGGTATGCAACGAGAATTCATTTTCAGTCGCCATGGCGTCAGGATCGGCTTTGCTGACCTTGGTTACAATAGTTTAGCCGAACAGAAGCGAATTGGCAGCTTAACCTAAGCTGCGATCGTCCATGAACTGCGCGCGTGGGGCGAAGCCAAACAGTCAGGCTCCCGTCCCGGAAAACCTGCGGCTCAATCGTTCTTCAGCCGTGCTTCGAGATCTTCGCGGATTTGCGCCGCCGTTGCGGTTCGCTTGAACACACTGCGGCCAATGGCGCTTCCCGACAGGAAACAGGCGGCAAACAGGGCAAATCCCGTCCAGCCGCCGATCACAACCCAGAGCGCGAGGCCGAGAAAGGCGAAGGCCAGCGGGATCAGAAACTTGAGCCAGGGCGCCATGGCTGCTCCGGTTGGCGTTGCGCTGTTGGCTGAGGAGCATGGCAGCCCGGAGCGGAAGCGTCAAAGCGCAACAGCGTCACAAACGCCAAAGCTCGAAAACGCCGGGAGTGAGGCGAGCAGGGCGGCGCTGTCGGTTGCGGCATTGGCCCGTGCCCTGCTCCCCTGCGGCTGTGCGGATCAGTTGGCGGAGGGGCGCAATCAGACCGCCGGCTTCATTTCCTCTTGTTCGCCAGGCATTTCCTTTTTAGGGTTGGAAGTCCGCCAGCCACCGGCATTCATCGGCACAGGCGCGGATCCACACCGGACGGGCGCTCAGGGCGATCACTTCGGCCCCGAAAGGTGGAGCGAACGATTATAACGAGAGGAACAGGAATGACCCTGAAAACCCGCCTAATCTCAGCGGCCGTCATGCTTGCTGCATCGACAGTGCTGGCCTCGGCGCAAGACCGCGTCGTCAATGTCTACAACTGGTCGGACTACATCGACGAGGACATCCTCGCCGAATTCACCGCCGAAACCGGCATCAAGGTCGTCTATGACGTGTTTGATTCCAACGAGGTGCTGGAAACCAAGCTGCTGGCCGGATCCACCGGCTACGACATCGTGGTGCCGACCGGCACCTTCCTGGCCAACCAGATCAAGGCTGGCGTGTTCCAGAAGCTCGACAAGTCCAAGCTTCCGAACATGGAAAACATGGATCCCGCCATTTCCGAACGGCTGGAGAAATACGATCCCGGTAATGAATACGCCATCAACTACATGTGGGGCACCACCGGGCTCGGTATCAATGTCGACATGGTCAAGGAGCGCCTTGGCGCCGACGCTGAACTCAACACCTGGGACCTGCTGTTTGACGAAGCGACGGTCTCCAAGCTTGCCGATTGCGGCATCTTCGTGCTGGACGCGCCCGCGGAGCTGGTGCCGGCCGCGCTCAACTTCATGGGCATGGATCCCGACCTGAAAGACCAGGAATCCATCGACAAGGCCAAGGAGTTGCTGCTCAAGGTCCGGCCGCATGTGCGCAAGTACCATTCCTCGGAATACATCAATGCGCTCGCCAATGGTGACATCTGCCTGGCAGTCGGCTGGTCGGGCGACATCCTGCAGGCCCGTGACCGCGCCGCCGAGGCCGATGCCGGCGTCAATGTCGAGTACACCATCCCCAAGGAAGGCGCGCTGATGTGGTTCGACAACATGGCGATCCCGACAGATGCCTCTAATGTCGAGGAAGCCCATGAATTCCTCAACTACATCATGAAGCCCGAGGTGATGGCCAAGGCATCCAACTATGTCTACTACGCCAACGGCAACGCCGCCTCCAAGGAGTTCCTCGAAGAAGGCGTGATCGGCGATCCGGCGATCTATCCGAGCGAAGAAACCGTCGCCCGGCTCTATACCGTTTCGCCAGACAGCGCGCGTGAGAAACGCATTCTCAATCGCGCCTGGACCTCGGTGAAATCAGGACAGTAAGCCAACCGGCCCCGGCGCACCACGCCGGGGCTTTTTTGATCCCGGTTGCGGGATAAGCGAGCTTGGGTGGGGGGCTTACATGCCATCGTCATTGGGAAGCATTCGTCGTTCGTTCACGCCCTGGGAAGATCCCGGCGCCAAGCCCTATATCGCATTTCAGAACGTCACCAAGCGCTTCGGAACCTTCACGGCGGTGGAAAATCTGTCACTCGATGTCTACGAGCGCGAGTTCTTCTCGCTGCTCGGGCCTTCGGGCTGCGGCAAGACCACGCTGTTGCGCATGCTGGCGGGCTTCGAGGAGCCCACCGAGGGGGATCTCTTTCTCGACGGCCAGCCGCTCAAGGGCGTGCCGCCGCACAAGCGTCCGGTCAACATGATGTTCCAGTCCTATGCGTTGTTTCCGCATATGAGCGTGGCCGACAACATTGCCTTCGGCCTCAAACAGGACGGCATGGAGAAGACGGCGCGCGACGAGCGTGTCGAGCAGATGCTCAAACTGGTCAAGCTAGAGGAATTCGCCCGCCGCAAACCGCACCAGCTTTCCGGCGGCCAGCGCCAGCGCGTGGCGCTTGCCCGCGCTGTCGCCAAGCGCCCCAAACTGTTGATCCTCGACGAACCGCTGGGCGCACTCGACAAGAAGCTGCGCGAGGAAACCCAGTTCGAACTCATGGATCTGCAGCAGGAGTTGGGATTGACCTTCATGATTGTCACCCACGATCAGGAGGAGGCGATGACCATGTCCGACCGCATCGCGGTCATGGACAAGGGGGAGATCATCCAAACCGGTACCCCGGCCGAAATCTATGAGGCGCCCAACTCCCGCTATGTCGCCGATTTCATAGGCTCGGTGAACACGTTCGAAGGCCGGCTCACCTCGGTCGACAACGGCCTGGCGCGCATCGACTCGGCCGCCGGCTTTCCGATCGTGGCGGCCGCCGGCCACGAACTTGCCGACAATGCGCAGGTCTGGTTCGCCATTCGACCCGAAAAGGTGGATGTGACGCGCGAAAGGCCCGATCAGGACGTCAATCTGGTCGAGGGCGAAGTCTGGGACATCGCCTATCTGGGCGGGCTGACCGTGTTCAACGTCCGGCTGGATTCCGGCACCGTCGTCAAGGCGATGGTCATCAACTCCGAACGCGCCGTCGATGATCCGATCGGCTATGAGGAACGCGTCTGGCTGTCGTTCACGCCCGAATGCGGCATCGTGCTGGATCGTTGAGGGATGGGCATGCAGCGCGCTGAAGCAACCGTCGGCTCCGATCAGGCCAAAGCCCACCGGGTCAACCGTCTGACTGCGGTTGCCATGGTCTTCGTGACGGCGGCGGCGCTGGCACTGCTGCGTCCGGAGCTGTTTATGGTGTTCATCGCCTATGTGGCGATGTCGGTCTTTGGCCTGAGCCTGGCGAGACGCTACGGGATCATGGTCAAACCCTGCCCGGTGGCGGAGCAGAATTTCGTGGCCTATGTGGCGATTTCGACCATGGGCTTTCTGATCACGCTCGCCGCCGCACCTGAGATGATTGTGCTTCTGGGCAGCGCCATCTACGCCGTGATTGCCGTGGTGATCGCTATGTTGGTTGTCTATGCCATCGCCAGGTCATTGTGAGGGCCGCATCGTGAACATCTTGTCCTTCGTCAAGACCCGGCTGGTCATCCTCATCCCCTATATCTGGCTGCTGTTCTTCTTCCTGCTGCCGTTCCTGCTGGTGCTCAAGATCGCGCTGTCCGATCTCGAATACGGCCAGCCGCCCTACGCACCGCAATTCAGCCTGGCCGAAGGCTGGGGCGCATTCTGGTCCAAGGTCGCCGAGCTCGATTTTGAGAATTTCGTCTTCCTGATCGGCGATTCGCTCTACATCAATTCCTATCTCTCGAGCCTGCAGATCGCCTTTGTCTCCACGCTGCTGACCTTACTGATCGGCTTTCCGCTGGCCTATGGCATGGCGCGCGCACCCGATGGGCTCAAGCCGACGCTGCTGATGCTGGTCATCCTGCCGTTCTGGACCTCGTTTCTGATCCGCGTCTACGCCTGGATCGGCATCCTGAAGCAGGAGGGCCTGCTCAACCAGGCGCTGCTGTGGTTAGGCGTAATCGACACGCCGCTGGAAATCCTGTCGACCAACAAGGCGGTCTATATCGGCATCGTCTACTCCTATCTGCCGTTTATGGTGCTGCCGATCTACTCGGCGCTCGACAAGATGGATGAATCGCTGGTCGAGGCGGCCCGCGATCTGGGCTGCACCCGCATCGGCGCCTTCTGGAAGGTGACCGCCAGGCTGGCGGTGCCGGGCGTGCTCGCCGGTTGCCTGCTGGTCTTCATTCCGGCGGTGGGTGAATTCGTCATCCCCGATCTGCTCGGCGGCTCCGGCACGCTGATGATCGGCAAGACCCTGTGGATCGAGTTCTTCAACAACAGCGACTGGACGGTGGCCTCGGCCATCGCCATCATCCTGCTCATCGTGCTGGTGGTGCCGATCGTCTGGTTCCAGAACGCCCAGGCGCGCGCTTCGGAGGCGGGACAATGATGGCGCGCTGGTCCTGGTTCAACATCACATCGGTGATCTTCGGCTTCGCCTTTTTATATCTTCCGATCGTGCTGCTGGTGATCTTCTCGTTCAACGAATCCCGTCTGGTCACGGTCTGGGCCGGGTTTTCGACCAAATGGTATGGCGAGCTGTTCCAGAACCAGGGGCTGCTCGACGCCGCCTGGGTCACCTTCCGCGTGGCGCTCTTGTCCGCAACGATCGCCACGGTGCTCGGCACCTTCGCTGCCGTCGCGCTGGTGCGGTTTACGCGGTTCAATGGCCGCACATTGTTCACCGGGATGGTCTATGCGCCGCTGGTGATGCCCGAGGTCATCACCGGCCTGTCGCTGTTGCTCTTGTTCGTATCGATCAATTTCGCCCGTGGGTTCTGGACCGTGACGCTGGCCCATATCACCTTCTCGCTGTGCTTTGTGGCCGTGGTGGTGCAATCGCGGCTGGTCAGTTTCGACCGTTCGCTCGAAGAAGCGGCGCAGGATCTCGGCTGCCCGCCCTTCCAGGCCTTCATGAAGGTGACGCTGCCGGTGATCCTGCCGGCGGTGATTTCGGGCTGGATGCTGGCTTTCACCCTGTCGCTCGACGATCTGGTGATCGCCAGCTTCACCTCCGGTCCGGGCGCCACGACGCTGCCGATGAAGATCTATTCCCAGGTGCGGTTGGGCGTCACTCCGGAGATCAACGCGGTGTGCACGCTGCTGATCGCGGTCGTCACCGCCGGTGTCATCATCGCCTCGCTGCTTAACAAGAGCCGCGAGGTCCGCCGAAAACGCGACGAACAGGCAGCCTTCGCTGGTCGCTGACCGGAGCGGTATGAGCATCCTCGGGATTTGTGTCAGTTGCGCGGCGGGCGCAGCAGATAGGTGACGAGCCAGATCGGCACGATCACCATCGAGCCCAGCACGATGTTGGGAATCGCCCAGGCCGCCCCTTCCTGTAAAAGCGAAAAAATGCGTTCGGGCGTCAATCCGATCTCGGCCAGCAACTCGGCTGCAGAAATGTTGAGGGCCGACAGCACCGCGCCCGTGGCAAGCGATGCCAGCCCGATTTTGATGATCGCCGAAATCACCCGCAGCATCGCGTCTTCGTGCTCCCCATGCTTCCGTCTCCACGCCAGATGACCATCCGGCGCTTCGAAAGGTGGCCGGATTGTCGTTAAATCCGCGCGGTTTCGCAAGCCTTGATTGGATCGCGTGCGGGCTTACGGCTTGACCGGGGAAATCACCGCTTCGGGCCACGAGCCGCCGACAAAAAACCGCACCGGCTTGGCCAGGGGTCCGGTCACCGGCGCGGCCCCGTCTGCGGCTGGTGTCGGCCGCAGCGTTCCGGCAATGGCCAGGCTGCTGCGGGTGTAGGGGATGACGCCGGACAGGGAAATGGTCTGCTCGGGCCCCACCAGTTCAGCGGTTTTCAGATCCGCTTCGCCGGCGGCGATCATGGCTTCGAAGCGGGCGCTGTCAAAGGCGAAACCGGTGCTTTCGCCCAGCTGGTCGAGCCCGAAGAAGCGTTCGCTCGCCGCCAGTTCCCGAAACCGGTTGATATCGAGGCCCGGAATCGATCCGGAGCTGAGCGAAAGGCTCATATCGCCGGTCAAATCCGTCAGAGCGGTGGCCCAGGTGGGGTAGGGCGACGCCACTTCGATGTCGAGGGACCCGACGCCGCGCGGCAATGGACCCTTCAGCCCGACAGCATCGAAGAACTGACCGAAATCGGTATCGCGGGCCGAGAACTGAACCTGCAGCCCGCCGTCGATGCCCTTTTCCGAAAGCGCCACGCGGCCGATCAGGCTGCCGCCATAGGCCGTGGCGTCGCCGACATCGAAATTGGCGCGGCCTTGTTCAACCCGCGCCGCGGCGGCGAGGTTGGTCAGCGCCACCGGGCCGAAACTCGCAGATTGCGCCGACAAGCGCAGATCGAGCCCGATTTCCCGCAAGAACCGGGTGTCGATGGTCGACGCGATGTCGGCCCCGGCGCGCGGCAGCGGCGTGAAGGCGCGCAGAAACGAGGCGATGTCGAGCCGGTTGAAAGCGAGCGTGCCGGCGATCAGTGGCGGCTCGCCCTCGCGAAGCTGCGCATCAAGCACGCCGATACCACGATTGGCATCGATCAGGATGATGAGATCGTCGAGCTTGGCCTTGTTCAGCTCGACCGAAAGCCTGGCGCTCAGCTCCAGCGCGCCCAGCGCCTCTCCGGGCTTGATCTCCGCACCCGACCATTCCAGCGCCCGCCGGACCGAGGGGCTTTCGAGTTTCAGGTCACCCGACGCGAACAGATCGGCGCCCAGACTTGCGGGACCGGCGAAGGCGAAGGACATGGGCGCTGACGACAAGTCGATATCCACCGGCGCCATATGCTTGCCCAAAAGCAGCAGCGGCGCGGTGGTCGACCCGGTCAACTGGATCTGCTCGCCGCGAAAGATGGCCGTGATGTCGCCGCGCGCTGCAGATGTGGGCGCGGTCCAGGCGAGCGATCCGTTGATCGCGGTCAGCCTCTCGGCCTCGGCGCCCGGATCGCGGATCCACCTGAGCGTGCCGTCGACGATGGTGACAATGCCGAGCGCGGCGGAGTCCGGGATGACGGCAGTTTCAGGCTGCGGGTCGCCCGCCTGTTCAGCCTGATGGCGCGCCGTGGCGGCGGCGATGCCACGGGACAATTCGCCGCTGGAGGACGACCAGTTGGAGGTGCCGTCCGGATAGAGTTCGACATTGAAAGTGGGGCGGATCAGCCGAAACTCCGAGAAACTTGGCGCGCCGAGCACTGCGGAAAACAGGTTGAAATTGGCCACGATGCTGTCGGCGCGCAGGATCGGATCGCCATCGGCAAAGGTCGAGGGCCTGATCTCCACCCGGTCGAGCGTGATGGTTGGCGTCGGCCAGAAATCCAGCGACGGCGCATCGCCCAGCGAGACCGTGTGGCCCGCCCAGGCGCCGATGTCGCGCTCAAGCCGGTCGCGCACCACGCCGCTGGAGACAGCCAGGGGCAGGCTTGCCGCCACCACAGCCAGCAGCAGCACCGCAACAACCGCGCCGCCCACCGCCAGCCGACGAACCGGCCATTGCGCCAAACTTAACCTCAATTCGTTCACTCCCCGATCCGGGACTTGCCCCGGACGCCAAAACCAGGGACAGGGCCCCGCAGCCGGATAGATGTGCGGGTGCCAGCAATGGGGCAGCTTGCGCGCCCCCGCGCCAGGACCCCGATCCCGCTCCCGGCATGTCGTTCTGGTTAAAGCCTGATGGGGACGAATGCAATTGAGGAAACCGCAGACGGTCCGGCGCAGCCAAATGGCGCGGTGTACAATCGCCGTGCCCCGGAGCCGCTTTCCGATGGTTTGCATCGCGGCAATCGGGTGCTACTAACCAGCCCGCATGACTTGGCAGGAGCGATGAAATGACCGACCGACCACTGTGGAGCCCGGATCGACAGGCCCTTGAAAACAGCCCCTGGATGAAATTCGCGGCCTTCGCCGGCGCCCGCTCCGGGCTGGCGCTTGATGATCCCTTCGCCCTGCACGACTGGTCGATCAGTGACCGCGAGGGTTTCTGGTCTGCGGTGTGGGATTTTGCAGGCGTTGTCGGCGAAAAAGGCGATCGGATCGTCGACAATGGCGACGCCATGCCCGGCGCGCGGTTCTTCCCCGATGCCAGGCTCAATTTCGCCCAGAACCTGTTAAGCCGCACCGGTCCGGACGCTGCGATGTTGTTTCGCGCCGAGGACAAGCTTGAACGGTCCATGAGCTGGGACGAGTTGCATGCCCTGGTCTCGCGCCTGCAAAAGGCGTTCCGCGCCCATGGTGTGGGCAAGGGTGACCGTGTGGCGGCGATGATGCCCAACATGCCCGAGACCGTGGCTTTCATGCTGGCCGCAGCCTCGATCGGGGCGATCTGGTGCTCCTGCTCGCCTGATTTCGGGGTCAAGGGCGTGCTCGACCGTTTCGGCCAGATCGAGCCCAAGCTGTTCGTTTCCTGCGATGGCTACTGGTACAATGGCAAGCGCCAGGAGGTGGCGGACAAGCTCACTGTCATCGCGGCTGAATTGAAGCCCAATGTCACCGTGATCGTGCCGCTGCTCGACGACGCCAAGGCGGTGGCGGCTGCGGTTGAGGGCGCAGTGACGCTCGAGGCATTCATTGCCGGACACAGCGCCGGCCCGGTGAGCTTTGAGCCGCTGCCGTTTGCCCATCCGCTTTACATCCTGTTTTCCTCGGGAACCACCGGCATCCCCAAATGCATCGTCCATTCGGCCGGCGGGACATTGCTGCAGCATCTCAAGGAGCAGCGGCTGCATTGCGGGCTCGAACCCGGCGAGCGGCTGTTCTATTTCACCACCTGCGGCTGGATGATGTGGAACTGGCTGGTCTCGGGGCTGGCCTCGGGCGCCACGCTGTGCCTTTTTGACGGCTCGCCCTTTGCGCCAGACGGCAATGTGCTGTTCGACTATGCGGCCGAGGCGAAGTTCGCGGTGTTCGGCACCTCCGCCAAATATATCGACGCCGTGCGCAAGGCCGGGCTTGAGCCGGGCAAGACCCATGATCTGTCATCGCTGCGGCTGTTGACGTCGACCGGCTCGCCGCTGTCGCCCGAGGGCTTCAGCTTCGTCTATGAGGGCATCAAGCCCGATGTGCATCTGGCCTCGATTTCCGGCGGCACCGACATCGTCTCCTGCTTCGTGCTCGGCAACCCGGCGCTGCCGGTTTGGCGCGGCGAAATTCAGGGCCCGGGGCTGGGGATGGCCGTTGACGTCTGGAACGAGGATGGCCAGTCGGTCACCGGCGAAAAGGGCGAACTGGTCTGCACCAAGCCGTTTCCGGCAATGCCCGTCGGTTTCTGGAGCGACCCCGGCGACGAGAAATATCACGCCGCCTATTTCTCGCGGTTCGACAATGTCTGGACGCATGGCGATTTCGCCGAATGGACGGGCAATCGCGGCATTGTCATCCATGGCCGCTCTGACGCCACGCTCAATCCCGGCGGGGTGCGCATCGGCACCGCCGAGATCTACAACCAGGTCGAACAGCTCGACGAGGTGGTGGAATCGATCTGCATCGGCCAGGACTGGGACGATGATGTCCGTGTCGTGCTGTTCGTGCGGCTGGCCGAAGCCGTGACGCTCGACGATGCGCTTCAAACAAGGATCTGCACCAAGATCCGCACCGGGGCCTCGCCGCGCCATGTTCCTGCGCGGATTGTCGCCGTTGACGACATTCCGCGCACCAAATCCGGCAAGATCGTTGAACTCGCGGTCCGCGATATCGTCCATGGCCGCCCGGTCAAGAACCGGGAGGCGCTCGCCAACCCCGAAGCGCTGGCGCTATTTGAGGATCTCGAACAATTGAAAACGTAACGAGATCGCCATGTTGGCGGGATGGTTCGGAGCTTACAGGCAAAGCCAGCGGTTTTGATTTGGAATGCCTGCCTGTTGCCGCCTTGACCCTCTCCCTGTCGCGTGCTCAAGACACCGGACAAGTAAAAGGCGCGAGATGAAATGACGGCCCGTCAGTGGCTGTGAGCAAGCCCTTTTCGACGGCATCACAAAAACATGCCAGATGATGCGCATAGCGGCTGTTTTGTGTAAGGATGAAAACCTGTAGGATGCCTCGACAACCATCGGAACCAGCCCATGAATTTTGCCTGTAGACTGCTGCTCCTCGCGTCACTCGCGGCGCCATTGACAAGCCCGGCGATTGCACAGGATGAGCCTCTAAGGGTGGCGAAACTGATGACCGTTGGCAGCGAAACCGGAGGCGTGACACGTCAGTTCTTCGGTCAGATTGTTGCACGGCAAACAGTCGATCTGGCGTTTCAGGTGGCCGGACAGATCGTCAAGTTACCGGCCGATGAGGGCGCCGAGATCAAGCAGGGATCACTGATCGCGCAGCTCGATCTGGAGCCGTTCGAGCTGCAACTTCAGCAAGCCCAATTGCAGGCCGGCCAGGCAGAACGCGCGCTCGATCGCCTGACCCAGTTGACCCTTTCAGCTTCGGCATCCGAGGCTTCGCGCGAAGATGCCCAGACCAGCTTCTCACTTGCCGAGGTCGCGGTGCGCAATGCCGAGGTGGCACTGGAAAACGCAACGCTGGTGGCGCCCTTCGACGCCTTGGTTGCCAGCCGAAATGTTGCGAATTTCACCACCATCAGCGCCGGCACGCCGGTGGTGCGCCTGCACGACATGTCCGAATTGCGCATTGAAATTGATGTCCCGGAGGTGCTGTTTCAGCGCGCCGGCGAGGACAGCAAGGTGGAACTCTCCGCGCGCTTTCCCACAGGAGAGCAAACCTACCCGCTTGAAATCCGCGAGTTCAATGCCGAAGCCTCGACGGTCGGCCAGACCTATCGCCTCACGCTGGGCATGGAGCGCCTGCCGGGCGTGGTGGCGTTGCCAGGCAGCACCGTAACCGTGCTCGCCACCATCGGCGCGGGCCAGCCACAGCTCGTCGTCCCGGCCACAGCCGTTCGCATTGCCAATGACGGGGCGACAAGTGTTTTGGTCTTTAACCCCGCCGATAATGGCGCCGGCGTTCTCAAAGAGGTCGGCATCGATCTTGAGTCGACACGCGACGGCCAGTTCAGGGTGATCTCCGGTATCGAGAATGGAACCGAGATCGTCCGCATCGGTGCCCAAGCCCTTACGGACGGGCAAACGGTCAGACGCTTTAACGGCTTCTCGAACTGATCTCCGGGGCACGGCCATGAACATCGCGCGCGCTTCCATCGACAAGCCAATCCTGATCTGGCTGATTATGCTGGCCTGTCTATTCGGCGGCATCTGGGGCTTTTCCGCCCTGGGCCGTCTCGAGGACCCGGCCTTCACCATCAAGCAAGCTGTGGTGATCACACAATATCCGGGCGCTTCGGCCAAGCAGGTTGCCAACGAAGTCACCGAGCCGCTGGAATCCGCGATCCAGCGCATGGGTGAGGTCAAGGAGATTATCTCGGTCAACCGTCCGGGCGTGTCGCGCATCGACGTTCTGGTTGACGACACCATCAGGGGTGACGAATTGCCCGATGTGTGGACCGAACTGCGCCAGAGACTGGAAACCGCGCAGTCGCGGCTTCCAACCGAAGCCAACGCCCCGATCGTCGACGATGGTTTCGGCGATGTCTACGGGATTTTCTTCGCGGTGACCTCGAACGGCTTTACCGATGCCGAGAAACATCAGCTGGCAACCTTCCTGCGCCGCGAATTGCTGACGGTCGACGGTGTTGCGGATGTCGAAGTGTCGGGACTGCCCGAAGAGACGATCTTCGTCGAACCCAACCTTGCCATCTCTTCGCAACTTGGGATCAATCCGCAAATCCTCATTGAGGCGCTGGCGACTTCTAATTCGGTTCAGCCGGCGGGCTCGCTGACCGGGAGTGAAGAGCGCGTTCCCATTCAGGCACCTGAAGGCTCCGACAGCGTCAGCGAGATAGCCGCGCTCACGGTGGGGGTTGGCGGGGACCTGATCAATCTGGTTGATTTCGCGCAAGTCAACCGCGACCGGGCGGAAAACCCGGCCACCATCATCCGCTTTGAAGGTCAGGAAGCCTTCACACTCGGAATTGCCGGATTGAGTGACGAGAACATTGTCGATGTCGGCAACCATGTGGATGCGCATCTGCAGTCCCTGTTGCCCGAGATTCCCTATGGCGTGGAACTGCACCCGATCTACCAGCAACATGTGGTGGTGGATGAATCCTCCAGCGGCTTTCTCGTCAATCTTGCCATGTCGGTCGCCATTGTTGTGCTGGTGCTCGGGCTCTTCATGGGCCCGCGTGCGGCCGTCGTGGTCGGCGCAACCCTGTTGCTGACCGTCGTGGGCACACTGTTGTTCATGGCGATATTTTCCATCGAAATGGAACGGATTTCGCTTGGGGCGCTGATCATCGCAATGGGCATGCTGGTCGATAATGCCATTGTCGTCGCCGAAGGCATGCAGATTTCCATGAGCCGAGGCAAATCCTCGCGCGATGCGGCCGATGAAGCGGCCGGAAAAACCCAGATACCGCTGCTTGGCGCGACTGTGATCGGCATCATGGCCTTTGCCGGTATCGGGCTCAGTCCGGATTCGACGGGCGAGTTCATGTTCTCGCTGTTTGCCGTGATCTGCATCTCGCTGCTTTTGTCGTGGGTGCTTGCCGTCACGGTCACGCCACTGCTCGGGCATTATGTTTTCAAACGTGGTGAGGGCACGGGCGGTGATGCCTATGGCGGATTGGTGTTTCGCGCCTATGGCGGGTTGCTGCGCGGCGCTTTGCGGTTTCGCTGGCTGGTGCTTGTCGGTTTGGTGGCCGTCACCGCGTTGAGCTATGTGGGCTTTGGTCAGGTCAAACAGCAGTTTTTCCCCAACTCCAACACACCCCTGTTCTTCGCGCACTACACGATGCAGCAGGGCACGCCGATCTCAAAAACTGCGGAACAGATGCGCGTGCTCGAGGCTTATCTGGCCGAGCGCGAAGATGTGCTGTCGGTTTCCACCTTTGTGGGCGAGGGCGCGACCCGCTTCCTGCTGACCTATAGCTCGGAGCCGCCCAATGCGGCCTATGGCCATTTGATAATCCGGACCGCGGATCTCACGCTGATCCCGGCGATTCAGGCCGATCTCGAGGCCTTTGCGGCCGAGAACCTGCCGGAAGGCGAGTTCAGAACGGAGCGGCTGGTCTTCGGCCCGGGTGGCGGCAGCCCCATCGAGGTTCGCTTTTCCGGCCGTGATGCCACGGTGTTGCGCGATCTGGCCGATCAGGCGATCACCGTGATGGAGCAGGCGTCCCCGAACATTCTGGCGCCGCGCAACGACTGGCGCGAGAAGCAGCTGGTCTTGCGCCCGCAATACGTGACCGACCGGGCGCAGGCCGCCGGCATTACGCGCGACAATGTGGCCCAGGTGCTGGCCTTTGCCACCGACGGCATTACCGCCGGTGTCTATCGCGAGGGTGACCGATCGATCCCGATCGTGCTGCGCAACGCGCCATCGTCCGATGTCGGTGTTCTGGATCAGGCGCTGATTTCCCAGGATGGCGAAACGCTTCTGCCGATCGAGCAGATCGTCGACGGCTTCACCGCCGAAGCCCAGGACACGATCATCTACCGGCGCGACCGCGTTGAGACCATCACCGTGGGTGCAAGCATTCCCCCCGACATGACCGCCCCTCAGGTTCATGCCGAAATTCGCGCTGCGGTCGAGGCGATCCCGGTGCCGCCGGGCTACAAGATGGAATGGGGCGGCGAGTTCGAATCATCCGCCGAGGCCAATGCCAGCCTGGGCGCGCAGCTCCCCGTCACCATTTTGATCATGATCGTGATCACGGTGGTGCTGTTTAATGCCCTCAGGCAGCCGCTCATCATCTGGTTGCTGGTGCCCATGTCGGTCAACGGCGCGGCGCTCGGCCTTCTGGGCACAGGCCTTCCCTTCACCTTTACTGCCTTGCTGGGGCTTCTGAGCCTTTCAGGCATGCTGATCAAGAACGGCATCGTGCTGGTTGAGGAAATCGACATCGAACGCAGCGCGGGCGGGTCGCTTCGCGACAACATCGTTACCGCTTCGGTCTCGCGTTTAAGGCCGGTACTGCTGGCTGCCGGAACGACGATCCTGGGGATGATCCCGCTTCTGGGCGATGCGTTCTTTGTCTCCATGGCGGTGACCATCATGGGCGGCCTGGCCTTTGCCTCGATCCTCACTTTGGTGGCTGCACCTGTGCTCTATGATGTGTTCTTCATGCCACGCGTAAAAGGCCAGGCGTCACAGAGCTGATCGTGCGGTTTGTCCGCTATCGCCGGGATCGGTCTGATTGATCATTTCATGTCCGCCTCAGTCAGCAACAAATGCGACCAGGAGGCTGAGCTTCAGGATTTCGCCAACTCGTCTGCCGGAATCGGGCAGTCGCTGCAGATGCGATCATCGCACAGGCGGCAGAGCGTACGGCGCTCGGTATCCGTGGTTTCCATTGAAGCCAGCATCTTGTGCAGGAGCGCTGCAAGTTGCGCTTCCTCCGGGCTGCTGAGCGGCGCCAACAGCGGCCGGATGGCAGCAAGTCGCCCTTTCAGGAGGTCCTGGCGAACAGCGCGGCCGCGATCGCTGAGATAGAGCGCGATCGCCCGCCTGTCGCGCCCCGCGCGACGCTCGACAAGGCCATCGGCGACAAGCCGGTCGACAAGCCGCACCGTTCCCGGATGCGACAAACCCAGCACGCGCCGCAGTTGATCGTTGGACGGGCCAGTGCCGTGTCCGATGACGACCAGTGCCGCCGGCGTCTCCCCCGCATGGCTGAGAATGTCGCGCGCCGTGTCTTCAATGCGACCGGCGACGGCAAGCCCGATGACACCGAGTAGATTTGCAGTACGATCAATCATGGCCCCATTGATATGTGCGCCGCGCACGATTATCAACTTGACAATATGTGCGCAGCGCACAGGATCAATTCGTTCCTGCGCGTCCGTCCGCAAAAGCGCAATACGCTTTACAAGGCGGCCTTGGCCACGGATGGTTTGAGAATATAGAAC
Organism: uncultured Hoeflea sp.; assembly: GCF_947501405.1. Classification (GTDB taxonomy): domain Bacteria; phylum Pseudomonadota; class Alphaproteobacteria; order Rhizobiales; family Rhizobiaceae; genus Hoeflea. The sequence continues at coordinate 450,628 of NZ_CANMVK010000002.1, forward strand.
CGGGGCGGAGTGTGGTGAGAATGACGAGACTGCATCTTTCATCGAGCACGGTGTCTGCCACATCGAAGCCGATCGCGGGTGAACAGATGGACCAATTGTCGGGCAAGGAGGGTAGGGGACGAGACCTCTATTCGGCGTGCGCCCGTGGTTGAGGCTTCGCCCACGGTGCATTTCTCTCTGTTTCCGACCCCGCTCGGCGACTGCGGTATTGCCTGGTGCGGTGATATGGTGGTCGCAACCCGCCTTCCCGATCAAAGCTCCGCCGAGACCAGCCGCAAACTGGCTGCGCGGACGGGCGGGGCGAGGGGCGAGCCGCCTCCCTCCATCCAGCGCGCGATTGAGGCGATGACCGCGCTGCTCGAGGGCGAACCGACCGATCTCACCTTCATCGCCTGCGATTTCGGCGGGGCCGAGCCATTTGCCGTTGAGGTCTATGCTGCAACGCGCGCCATCCCGGCCGGCGAGACATCGACCTATGGCGCCATCGCATCGCAACTGGGTGACAAGCAGCTTTCCCGCAGTGTCGGGCAGGCTCTCGGCCGCAATCCGGTGCCGATCATCGTGCCGTGCCATCGTGTTATCGGCGCGGGCGGTAAACTCACCGGCTTTTCAGCGGCTGGCGGCGTCGCCACGAAGCTCAGAATGCTGGCGATCGAAGGCGCCCAGATAGGCGAGGCGCCCGGACTGTTTGGTGATCTCCCGCTTGCCACGAAACCGCAATAATGACACGCCGCGATCTCCGCCCGCGTGTGACTTCACGCCGGAAGGCTCCGCCTTGCGGCAATGCCCCATTGGCCGCGGTCTGGAAGATGGGAGAGGGGCAAGAGCACTGACCGAAAGGCCAGACCGTGGACTGCTAGACCGTGAGAGTCACCACCCATTTGTGCTTGCCGATCTTTCGCGCGCGCTCAAATCCAAGGCGCTCGAAGGTCGAGAGCGCTCCGTTGAACAAAAACGCCGGCGATGCCTTCCGCCCCTCAATGTCTTCCGGATAGCCTTCGATGCGCCCGCCGCCCAGTGACCTGATCTGCCTGATCGCACCTTCAAGTGCTGCGGACGCCACTCCGGCGCCACGGTGGCCCTTGCCGGAAAACATGCAGGTGATCCGCCAGTCGGGCAGCATTGGATCGGTGGATCGGTAGGCGCGCTGATTGTGGATTCGCGGAAGCTCGTCAGGCGAGCCGAACTGGCACCAGCCGACACAGTCCGGACCATGGAAGACCAGCGCGGCATGGGCTCGTCCTTCCCGAACGCGGCACTCCTTGGCCTCGCGTTTCGCCGCCGGGGAACCGTCCGAGCCGTCGTCCTCGCCGTGATACCACATACACCAGCAGCCGCCCCAAACACCGTTGTTCGCCTCGGCCAGACGCGCAAAGTCCGGCCAGGTGTCGGCATCAAGTGCTCTGGTTTCATACTCTGTCACGGCATTCCTGGGCATCCGGAAAGATATGTGCGCTACGCACATATCGTCAAGCGAAAAAGTCGCGCCGGCCATCTGTGGCGATGGCTGTGCCGTCTTTGGGATGTCCTTGAATGCGAGTCTTGAACGGGAGGAAACGCCATGCGGCGTTCGTAGCGTGCTTCTTGGAAGCTGGCGTTCAGTCATTCCGCAACATTCGTCGAACTCGGCTCCGGGCTGGTCTGCGGAAGAGCGCTTTTTTACTCTAACGCTGCTCCGAAATCCGGCCTGGCTTTGACAGTTTTGCTTCTTGCGACCGCAACAAAATCACGCGTCGCTGCCATTGCGGATCATCCATTTTCAATGCCCTTGCGCTTCGCGAGTCGCCCCTCCATGGTTAACGAAACCTCACCGGGAAAGTTAACCACAGCCTTTGAAGTCTTAGTGATCGGTTAAATTTGAGCGGTGCTGGTAAGGTCTCGGTAACAGTTTTGACGCTTTAATCGCCTCAACCAAGGGGCAGTTCCGCTCCCGCCGGTATTGGTCAGCACAGATGCAGATTTGAAAAGGGGACCGGCAGCGGTCCCCTTCTTTTTTGGTGCCGGCGGCGACGCGGTTCAGTCAGCCGGCAAGCTCTGCCCTTTAGTCAGCCAGCACGCGCTGCGGCGGGAACGAGATCGACACCAGCGTGCCTTCGCCCGGCGCCGAGACGATGTCGAACTGGGCGCGGTTGGCCTCGACCATCGCCTTGGTCAGCGGCAGCCCCAGACCGGTGCCTTCGCCGCGCTGGCGCGGGCCGGGGCCGACCTGGCCAAACGGTTTCATCGCCTGTTCAAGTTCCTTGCGGTTCATGCCAACGCCGGTGTCGCGAATGCGGATGACGACATTGCCCGCGGTCTCGTAGGAGGTCGACACCACGATCTGCCCGCCCGACGGCGTGTAGCGGATGGCGTTGGAGAGCAGGTTGAGCGCGATCTGCTTGACCGAGCGCTGATCGGCGACAACCTCGGGCACGCTGGCTGACAGGCTGGTGCGGATGATGACCCGCTGGCTGTTGGCCATCGGCTGCAGCAGCGAGACACTCTCGGCCAGATGATCATTGAGCGAAACGGCGATGAATTCCATATCGACCTGACCGGCTTCGATCTTGGAAATGTCGAGCAGGTCGTTGACGATGTCGAGCACATGCTTGCCCGAATTGCCGATATCATGGGCATATTCGAGATAGCGCGGGCTGCCGATCGGGCCGAAGCGCTCCTCCACCATCATTTCTGAGAAGCCGATGATGGCGTTGAGCGGCGTGCGGATCTCGTGGCTGACCCGCGCCAGAAAATCCGACTTGTGCGAATTGGCGGTTTCGGCGGCGCGCTTGGCGGTGCGCAACTCGTCCTCCGTGCGCTTCCACTGGGTGATGTCGCGCAGCACCGCGCAATAGCCGTCCGAGCCAGACAGCCGGCCAATGGTCATGAACAGCGGCAGAAAGCCGCCGCCAGCCTCGCGGCCGATCACTTCGCGGCCATCATTGAGCACGCTGGAGACCCCGTGATCGGCGAGCCCGGACACATAATCCATCACCGCGCGCTGGCTTTCATGGGCAAACAGCATGGCAAAGGGCTGGCCCAGCGCATCGGCCTCGTCGTAGTTGAACAGCGCGCTGGCCGAGCCGTTCATCGAGCGGATCGCACCATCATGGCCCAGAACGACCACGCCGTCGGTCGCCGTTTCGAGGATCGAGCGCAGATCCCGGGCTTCCACCGCCAGCGCATCGGCGCGGCTTTCGGCATCGGGATCGGGATCGGTTATTGTTTCCGCCGGGGCGATCTCCGCTGGGGCTGCTGCCGGATCAGCGATCGGGGTGAGCGCCAGCAGCAGCGCCTGGCCATCGCCCCAGTTGATTGAGCGCAGCTGCGCCTGAACAGACAGCTCGCCGCCATCGCTGCGCCGCAGCGTGAGCGCTCCATCGCCCGCGTCGGTTTCAGTGCCGGCATCCGAGTAATCCTCGGGACCGTCTTCATCCTCCGGACGGTCGAGCAGCGCATCAAGGCCGCCGGCCAGCGCCAGATCGTTAAGCGAGGCATAGCCGGTGAGCTGGAAGAACTCCGGATTGGCGTGGATCAACGCATCTCCGGCATGGACCAGAAGCGCGCTGGGGATGGCGTCGATCAGATCAGGATCGGGACCCGATGGCATCACCCGCCGTGCCGGCAGTGCGAAAGCCGAAGGCAAAGGTTGGCCGTCGGGAACAGTCGAGGCGCCGTCGGTAGCGCCGGGCTCATCTTCGGCCTCGGCTGCATCGGCCGCCGGGGCGTCCGGCGTGGCGTCTCGGGCGGAAATGTCATCGCCGGAAACGCCATCGTCAGAGGCGGCCTCGTCCAGGAGGCTTGCAGGGGTGTCAGAAACCTCCTGCTCAGCTGTCGCCGTATCATCGGTCTCGGCCGCAAGATCAGCGTCCGCCGGAGTTTCGGAATCGAAGCGAACTTCGATATCACGATGGTCCGCAGGTGCGTCTCCGGGCGAGGGCGGGCGCTGGCCGAAGGGCTGCTGGTCCTCAGGCATCGGGCTCGAAGTCTCGTGCGGCTCTGCCCCGGAACCGGTGACATCGCCGGTGTCCGGATTGCTTCCGGCATCGGACTCTGTGGCCTCGTTCAACCGGGTGCCAATCTCCCGGAACGCCGCCTGTTCGCCCGGTGAGAGACTGTCGCGCGAAGGCTTGGCGCGCCGCGTTTCCAGTCTGATGACCTTGTCGCTGTCGCGCCGCATCGGCGTTTCCACCAGACGGATTGCCGGACGCTCGCCATGGAACGGGTCATCGGAGGCGTTGTCCGGGCCTGCATCGTCAGTCTCACCTGCAGCGTCGGGTTCGAAATCCGACGCCTCGGCGCCGTCGAGTCGGGCCAGATCGGCGGCGTCCTGCTCCGCTTCCATCGCCTCGAGCGCCGCATCGCTCACCTCGTCACGCGCGGATACGTCACCGTCTGCGCCGCCATCGGGACCGTCGGCATCGCCGACGGGTTCAGAACGTGAACTGATCGAACCCGGAACCAGCGCCAGGCCAAGCGCCTCGGGATCCTTGCGGGTCTCGCCGCTGCGAACGATGCCGAAACCCCTGAACCCGTCGAATTGCCGGTCCCTTGTATAGGTCGGCAGAGCTGCGAGATCGACCGGCGTGACCAGATCGGTGCCCTGGATTGGCCAGTAGACGGTCTTGCCCGACCAGGTGTCGCGGCGGCTCAGCAGGTCGGCGATCACGTGATCCGGGTCGAGATTGAACACCCGCGCCAGGTCGGGAAAGCTGCGCCCGACGATATCGGCGGCGTGCGGGCCCACCGCGGCGGCGAATTCGGGCGACACCTCGCTGAACGCGCCGTCCCGGTCGATCTTCCAGACAAACCGCGTTGGCCGTGCCGCGGGATCGAAAACGAATTCCGGTCCTTCAGCGGGATGGGCGGCGGCGGTGCGTTCGGCCTCCGCCTGAAGGTCTTCGGTTGACTGACCGGGCGCATCGCCGCGCGGCGAATCCAGTTGCTCCGCCGTCGCTTCGCTATCGACCGCTTGCGGCGCATCCTCAGGAACTTCGAGCCCTCGCGCTTCGGCAAAGGGCGGCGGCACCGAGGTTCCAGTGCTGTCCGCGGTCTCGGCGGGTTCGCTCGTGGCGTCGGATGGCAAAACGCCGCGCACGCTCAACTCGCGGCGCACCTGCTCGATGTCAATGCGCTGGACGCTGTCGTCAGCGCCGCTATCCTCATCGTCGAGATCATCGGGGCCGGCGTCTTCCGCCCGGATCTCGCTCTCACCGTCCGTCTCCGGCGTCATGGCAGCACCAGCATCTTCCAGGTCGGCGTCGGCGCTTGTCTCCGTCACGGAATCAGGGCCGTCGTCCAAATCCGCGGCAATACCCGTGTCGCGCCGGGTGTCGTCTTCGGAGCCGGGGGCATCACCATGGCCGGCATCGATGTCTTCATCAGCGCCTGCCTCCGATGCCGAAACGGTGGCGATTGCCGAAGCGCCCGCCGGCTCGACGGCCGGTTCCTCGGGCATGGGTTCAACAGCAAACAGCAGATGCAGCAGCGGATCGTCGGTCAACCGGCCGATCGCCGCCGGCATTGCGCCGGCTCCGGCATTGACCATGCGCTTGACCAGCCGGTCGTCTTCCGTGGCCACATCGGCGATCATCTGGGCAATGTCGGCGTCGGCCAGGCCGATGTCGCCAAAGGTGCGCGAGGCAGCCAGCACCGCGCCATCGGCGTCAAGCACCGCGACATGGGTGCCGGTGCCTTCGAAGCCGCTGATGACTTGCCGCGCGCGCGCGCCGGGAGCGGGCACCGATCCGGCCTGGCTCGCAATCAGCAGTGCTTCGGCGCCATCAGACAGGGTAATATATTCAAGCCGCGCCGGCGTCATCCGGCGGGAGAAGCCGCTCGCCAGCCGCATCGTAAACGATTGCGGCGTACCGGTGCGCTCAAGCGCGCTTCTGGCGCTGGCGATCTGGCGCACAGTCACCGGCTGGCCGGCAAGACCCTCTTCAAGAACATCATAGATGGTGTTGAAGCCGAACAGATCCGCCGCGGCGCCATTGGCCCATAGCACCCGCCCGAGATCGGGATCGAGCACCGCGATCGCATCGCCATGGGCGAACCGCTCCCTGACGGCGTCGTGAACGGCCAGATCTATGAATGGATAGTGATGAGCCTGCATGGGCGTGGTTCCGGTTTCGGCCAGTTTTCCGCCACAATGCGGCGAATTAAGGAAATATTAATAGCTTTGCCGCCCGCACCGGTCCAGCGAACGGCGGCGCCAACGCCCGGAATTGTCCGGAAACGGTTAACGTATGGTGCGATGCACAAAAAATGTTGCAATGCACAATAAGCTTTGCTATATAGGAGAAGGAAATCGAAACGGGGCCGCGAAAAATGGTCCTACCACACCATAGACAATCTCAAGGAGAGACACATTATGGCGACCAAGAAAACCGCACCCTCGGCCGAAATGTTTGAATTCCCGGCCTTCGACATGACCAAGATGGCCGACGGCTACCGCGAAATGGCCGACAAGTCGGTCAATCAGACCAAGGAAGCCTACGCCAAGGTCAAGACCGTTGCCGAAGACGCCACCAAGGCGATCGAAGCAACCATGGAAAACGCTCAGGCGGGCACCGTTGAGCTGAGCCTCAAGGCCATCGACACCGCCCGCGCCAATGCAGAGCATTCGCTCTCGCATATGGAAGCAATGCTCGGCGTCAAGTCGGTTGCCCAGATGTTCGAACTGCAGACCGGCTTCTTCCGCAAGCAGGCTGAAATGATGGTTGATCAGGCCAAGGTCATGCAGGACGCCGCCAAGAAGGTTGCCGAAGACGTCTCCAAGCCGGTCAAGACCGTCTCGGAAAAGGCAATTGCCGAAATCAAGGTTGCCTAAGTCAGCCCCTGAGATGCATGCGAAAGGCCGGACCTCCTGTCCGGCCTTTTTTCGTTGGGGCGATGAGCCCCCGAAATTGTCAAAACCCGCCCCAAAGCTCTTGCAAAAACCACTTGCGCCTCGTATGTGAGCGACCAGAAAGCACCGGCGGTCCAATCATCCGCCGAGCAGACGTGCGGTTGTAGCTCAGTTGGTTAGAGCGCCGGATTGTGGATCCGGAGGTCGGTGGTTCAAGCCCACCCAACCGTACCATCCCTCACTTCAGTCTCCCTATCGGATTTTCCGCAAAGCGCGCAGGCCGTTGCCGATTGCGAACGGCTGTTGCCCCTAAATTCATGGCAAGGACACACTCAATACACTCAGTTTCCCCAAAGTTTCCGGAGTTGAGTCACATCCAGTTTTCGTATTCGCTTGACCAAGGCGCATACGCCGCATGATCCGGATCGTGTCGTCAGTGTTGATGCCAAAAAGATTGCAACTAGCATTCGCGGACCTGGATTGGTCATGTTTCGCATCGAACGGGAGCAAGGCCGTGGGCCAGTCGACAGGAGTGAATCGTGAACTCGCCCATCTCGTCATTGATCCGCTGGTGCGCGATTGCATCGCTATCGCCTCGCCCAAACCAGCCGAAGACGCCGACCCCAAGGCGGCCCTGGCGCCGGCGGCGATCGCCATCTGGGCCAGCGTTTCCGACGAGGTCGATGCGACAATCAAGGAACAGATCAAGTCCGGCGCCTTCCCGGTCCGCCTCAAGGCCAATGACTGGAAAAGCGGTGATCACGTCTGGCTCCTCGATGTTATTGCGCCGACCCGCGATCTGGCGACCGCCGTGCTCGCCAGCTTCAACCGGATCGCCAAAACCCGGTCGCTCAGCATTCATCCGCTTGTGGCGCGTCTGGTTGATCCCGAGGTTCTCAAAAAGCTGGCACGGGCGGGCAAAGCCGAAGCCGAATCGCCCACGCCGCCGCAGGCGCTGAATTGAGGATGTTCCGGTGATCTCTGAAAATAAGCCGTGTATCAGATCATGTCAGCCGCCGGACGCCGGATGCTCCGGTGGCGTTATCTCGGGCCGGGTTGTTTCGCATTTCGGAGGTAGCCGGGCATGAATTTGCGAAGCAGCTTCCGCCCCGTTGTGCTGCTGATTGCGGGCCTGCTGCTTGGCGGTTGCGGCAACTACAATGCCTGGCATCAGAAGTTGATCGTAACGGTCGAGACACCGGATGGGGTGAAGACCGGCTCGAGCGTGGTTCTTGTCGGGCTGCATGACACCACGGGCAATGAATGGATGACGTTGCCCCAAGCGCGCGGAGCGCGTTATGAGCTGACCGGCGAAGCGGTGGTGCTGGAACTCGCGCCCGGACGCTATCTCTTCACGCTGCTCAAGGGCTTGCCCTATGCGACAAATGTGTTTTTCCCCGATGAGCCGCCGGTCGAGACCGCGCCCGCGCTTGCGGATATGCGGGCAAGCCGCGAACTAAGCCCCAAGCAATACCCCCTGCTGGTCACCTTCGCCGACATCAATGACCCGGCCAGTGTCACCCGCGTCGATCCCGATGATCTCGCCGCCATCTTTGGCCCCGGCTACGCGCTTTCCTCGATCACGCTTGAGATCACCGACGAGCCGGTGACCAAGGGCCGGGTGGAGGCGGTGTTGGGGTGGTTGGGAGACATCAAGGGCCGCATCAAACCGACTGACAAAAAGTACGCCGATGAGTTGGATGTCGAAGAAACACTTTATTCAATCGATTTTGTAAGAGGAAGCTGAGCCATGAGCCTGTCCCCTGATCTATTCTTGGCCATACTTGCCATGGATTCGTATAACCGTGGTTATGATTCCGGTATTGGCGATGGTCCAGATGGGCTTGGCGAGAGCGGTTCTATTGGTAATGCAAACATTCTCGCGCGTCCCAACGAAATCGATATTGCTGATTGGCAAGCCGCCGGCTTCTACGCGGTCGCCTATCAGTGGAATGGCGAAACGGTCATCTCCTATCGCGGCACGGATGTACTTTGGCATGAACTTCCTTTCGTAGATTTGCCAATCTGGTCGGGTGATTATGACGAACCTCAGCTTGAGCTTGCGGCAAAATTCTATCAATCGGTCGCGAACCCTGCGAACGGAGCACCCCCGAGCGGTGCCATTGAGCTGACCGGCCATTCACTGGGCGGCGGGGCAGCCTTTCACTAGGTCTCTTACACCGCATCGCGCGATGGTGGCATGCTTTCGGCGCTTCGACGCGAGATCGTCAAGCCGCGAAACGATGGGCCGGTGTCGCATCAACCAATCATCGTCACCCGACCTGGTTCCATCGCTCCAAATGCACCTAGAACGCCTTAAAGGTCAGAATCGTGTGTGTGCGCTCGACGCCTGGCACGGTGTGGATGTTCTCGGCCACGAAGCGGCCGATATCGACATCGTCTTCGATGTAGAATTTGGCCAGCAGATCGAACTTGCCGCTGACCGAGTAGATCTCGGACGCGATCTCGCGATTGGCGATCTCGTCGGCCACCATATAGGCCTCACCGAGCTTGCACTGAAACTCCACGAAAAAGCACTGCATGGATCTCTCCCCTGTATTTCCGGACGTGTCTGCGAGCCATCGGGCTCGCGGGCGCGGTCAAATCACCTGGTGAACAATGCTGTGCCACAGTCCATCAAATGGCTCGAGATGTAGTGGCACCGCGCATGTTTGCTCCTGCCTTCGAACCATGCCTCATGCCCGTATGCAAGTGTCGAATGACGTTGAATTAGTTTAAGCTTAAAAAAAATGCTTTAAGCTTAAAAATATGACTGGAAATCTTCGTCGCGGCTGATAAGCTCACCGGCAGAAGCGATAAGGGGTCGCTCGCACGAAAATCCGGCAACGACCGGAATGGACCAAGCCCGGCCGCAAGCCGGCACCTTAGGGAGGAACCGAGATGAAGACAACATTGGCAACATTTGCGTCCGCAGCGGCGCTGCTGGCCGGACTTGCGCTGACAGGCCTGTCGCCGGCCGCGGCCGAACCGGTCAAAGTGGGCATGATCACCACGCTTTCGGGCGGCGGCGCATCGCTTGGTATCGATGTGCGCGACGGCTTTCAGCTGGCGCTCAAACAGGCGGGCCGCGACGACATTGAACTCATCGTTGAGGACGATGCCCGCAAGCCCGATCTGGCCGTGCAACTGTCTGACAAGCTGATCCAGTCCGACAAGGTCGACGTCATGACCGGGATCATCTGGTCCAACCTCGCCATGGCCGTGGTTCCCGGCGCAGTGGCGCAGGGCAAGATTTATCTCTCGCCCAATGCCGGCCCCTCGGCGCTGGCCGGCGCGGGCTGCAATGAAAACTATTTCAACGTCGCCTGGCAGAACGACAATCTGCATGAGGGCATGGGCGCGTACGCCAGTTCCGCAGGCTTTGAGAAAAGCTTCATCCTCGCGCCCAACTATCCGGCTGGCCAGGACGCCCTGACCGGGTTCAAGCGCTTCTTCAAGGGTGAGATCGCAAGCGAGGTCTACACCAAGCTCGGCCAGACCGATTATGCCGCGGAGATTGCTGAAATCCGCGCCTCGGGCGCTGACAATGTGTTCTTCTTCCTGCCCGGCGGCATGGGCATCGCCTTCATGAAGCAATATGCCGGCGCTGGCGTCGACATTCCGTTGCTCGGCCCCGCCTTCTCCTTCGATCAGGGCATTCTCCAGGCCGTGGGCGACGCGGCACTTGGTGTCAAGAACACCTCGCAATGGTCCAAGGATCTCGACAACGAGACCAACAAGGCCTTTGTCGAGAGCTTCTCGGCCGAATATGACAGGCTGCCCTCGCTCTACGCCAGCCAGGGATTTGACACCGCCAATCTGCTGATTTCAGCCATGGAAGCGGCCTCGATCTCCGATCCCGACGCTTTCCGTGCTGCCCTGAAGGCTGCCAACTTCAGCTCCACCCGCGGCGACTTCGAGTTCGGTCCGAACAATCACCCGATCCAGGACATCCATGTCCGTGAGGTGATCAAGGAAGGCGACGTCTTCACCAACAAGCTGGTGGGTGTCGCGCTGGAAGATCACAGCGACGCCTACGCGGCCGATTGCAAAATGTAATCATCGATCCGTTCCGGGCGGGGTCTGGCCCCGCCCGCCATTCGGTGCCTGCAACTGGTGTGAGACCGGTCTACGATGAGCATTGCCCTTTTTCTTGAACAAGCCCTCAATGGTCTGCAACTCGGCGTCACGCTGTTTTTGATGGCGGCCGGCCTGACCCTGATTTTCGGCGTCATGGGGCTGATCAATCTCGCCCATGGCTCGCTGTTCATGGTCGGCGGCTTCGTCTGCGCCGCGGTGGCCGCCTGGAGCGGCTCCTTCTGGATCGGCCTCGCCGCAAGTCTGGTTGCCGCAGCCGCACTTGGCGCACTGGTGGAGGTCGTGGTGATCCGCAGGCTCTATGACCGCGATCATCTCGATCAGGTGTTGGCCACCTTCGCGCTGGTGCTGATGTTTTCTGAAGGCGTGCGTTTCGTCTTCGGCTCGTTCCCGCTCTATCTCGATCCCCCCGCCATGCTTGCCGGTCCCGTGACGCTGCCTGGCGGGCTGCCCTATCCGGCCTACCGGCTGGCAATCATCGTCGCGGGCCTTTTGGTCGCCATCGGCCTGGGTCTGTTGATCAGCCGCACCCGGCTCGGCATGCAGATCCGCGCCGGCGAGGCCGACCGCGAGATGATCGCGGCACTCGGCGTCGATATCCGTTTTCTCTACACTGTGGTGTTTGCGCTCGGCGCGGCCCTTGCAGGCTTTGCCGGCGCGCTGATTGGCGCGCTGCAATCCGTCGAGGTCGGCATGGGCGAACCGGTGCTGATTCTCGCTTTCGTGGTCATCGTCATCGGCGGCATCGGCTCGATCCGCGGCGCGCTGGTGGCCGCACTGATCGTTGGCCTGGTCGACACCATGGGCCGGTTCCTGCTGCCCAGCATGCTGTCGGGCGTGATGGAAGCATCGGCCGCCCGCGGCGTCGGTTCGGCGCTCGCCTCGATGCTGATCTATCTGCTGATGGCCGTGGTTCTGGTGTTCAAGCCAAAGGGGTTGTTTCCCGCCAATGGCTAAGCTCGTTACCGAACACCGCCTCAACCTGCTGCTGGCGCTGATCCTGCTGATCGGGCCGCTGGTGGCGCATTTCGCCGACGAGCCGTTCCTGGTTACGCTCGCAACCCGCGCCACAATTCTGGCGCTGGCCGGCGTCGGTCTCAACATCGCACTTGGTCTTGGTGGGTTGATATCGTTTGGCCATGCCGCCTTCTTCGGATTGGGCGGCTATGCGGTGGGCATTCTTGCAAGCCACCACCAGACCTATGAGCCGCTGATGACGGCGCCATTCGTGATCTCGGGCACCAACCAGATGCTGATCCTGTGGCTGGTGGCGATCCTGGTCAGCGGTCTGGCCGCACTGGTGATCGGCGCGCTGAGCCTGCGCACATCGGGCGTCTATTTCATCATGATCACGCTCGCCTTTGCGCAGATGATCTACTACTTCGCCATTTCCTGGCCGGCCTATGGCGGCGAGGATGGCCTGTCGATCTATGTTCGCAACGCCTTTCCCGGCATCAACACGCTCAAGCCGCTGAATTTCTTCCTGCTGTGCTACGCGGTGTTGATTGTGGTTCTGATCGCCCAATGGCGGATGAGCGGCGCGCGTTTCGGCGTGGCGCTGCAGGCGGTGCGGCAAAATGAGGGAAGGGTGGCGGCACTCGGGCTGTCACCCTACCGGATCCGGCTTGCGGCCTTCGTGATCTCCGGCATGGTGACCGGGTTTGCCGGCGCGCTCTATGCCGATCTCAATCGTTTTGTCAGCCCCACGATGCTCTCCTGGCACCTGTCTGGCGAGATCATGATCTTCATCATTCTGGGCGGTGTGGCGCGGCTGTTTGGTCCGGTGGTCGGCGCCTGCCTGTTCGTGCTGTTTGAGCATCTGTTCGGCAGTTTCACCACCCATTGGCAGTTCTTCCTCGGCCTGGCGCTGCTGGCCGTGGTGCTGTTTGCCCGCGGTGGTTTCATAGGTCTGGTTGTGGGGAGGGCGCGCCATGACTGAACGGGTGCTGGCGCTTTCGGGCCTGAACAAGTCTTTCGGCGCGCTGAAGGTCACCGACGATGTCCATCTTGACCTCAAACCCGGTGAAATCCATGCCTTGATCGGCCCCAATGGCGCCGGCAAATCCAGCTTGATCAAGCTGATCGCCGGAGAACTGGCCGCCGATGCGGGCGCCATCCGGTTTGACGGCCGGGAGATCAGCGGTCTTGATCAGGTCGCCCGCGCCCGATTGGGGCTAACCCGCACCTTCCAGGTCTCGTCGCTGATCCCGGAATTTTCCGTGCGCGGCAATGTGGCGCTCGCAACCCAGGCCCGGCGGCGCTCGGTGTTCGGGTTCGTGGCACAGGTGGCGAGAGATCCCGACCTGATCGGCGAAGCCATGGATGCGCTTGCCCGTGTTGGCCTTGCCGAGCGCGCCGGTGTGCGCGTGAGCGAATTGTCCCACGGCGAAAAGCGGCTGTTGGAAATTGCCATGGCGCTGGCCATGCGGCCGCGCATATTCCTGATGGACGAACCGATGGCCGGTCTCGGTCAGGAAGGGTCAAACCGCCTGATCGCGTTCCTGGACACGCTGCGCACTGAAGCACCGATCCTGCTGATCGAGCACGATATGGATGCGGTGTTTCGCTTGGCAGACCGGATTTCGGTGCTGGTGGCTGGCCGCATCATCGCAAAAGGCAACGCTGACACGATCCGTGCCCATCCCGAGGTTCGCGCCGCCTATCTCGGGGAGGATGACGCATGAGCCTGCTTCAGGTTCGAAACCTCGAGGCTTTCTATGGTGCCTCCCAGGCGCTGTTTGGCGTCGATCTGGAGATCGCCGAGGGCGAGCTTGTCGCGCTGATGGGCCGCAACGGTATGGGCAAGACCACCACCGTGCGCGCCATCACCCGGATGCTGCGCACGAGCCGCGGCGAGATCCGTTTTGACGGTCACGATCTGTCGGTTTTGCCCTCTTTCCGTGCCGCCCGCCTGGGCATCGGACTGGCGCCGGAGGGGCGGCGCTGTTTTGCGGGCCTCACGGTTCATGAAAACCTTATGGCCTCGGCCCGGCCCGGCGAGTGGACCATTGCCGCCGTCACCGGGCTGTTCCCGAGGCTCGGCGAGCGCATGGAGCAGACCGCCGCCACGCTGTCGGGCGGCGAGCAGCAGATGCTGGCCATCGCCCGGGCGCTGATGACCAATCCGCGGCTGCTCATCCTCGATGAGGCCACGGAAGGATTGGCGCCGGTGGTCCGCCAGGAGATCTGGGCCGCTATCGCGCGGCTCAAACAGGGCGGACAATCGATCCTGGTGATCGACAAGGCGTTTTCTGAGTTGCGCGCCATGGCCGATCGATGCGTAATCCTGACCCGCGGCCGCACCGTGTGGACGGGCGCGCCAGGCCAACTGACAAGCGAGACCGAAACCCGGTTGCTGGGCGTCTAGAGCAATTCCTGCAAACGGTGAATCACATATGCGTCACAAAACGTGTTTGAAAACAGCTATTTGCTGTTTGAAAGGCAGCGATTTGTGACCCGACAAACACAGGAAATGCTCTAGATCGTTTCGCGTTTTGTCAGAAACGGGTCAACGACTTAATCCGTGGATTTCGTTCATGCATTCAGGTTCAGCCGTTTCCGTCTGAACCTGAATTGCTCCGATCAAAGCAAACTTGCCGTGATGAGGGTTACTCGGCCGCTTCCCGGGTGACCACCAGCTTCGGCGCCGCCCCCGTGGCCTTGTCCTCGAGCCTGGACAGCCGCGCCCGGAGCTTGCTGATCTCGTCGCTGTTTTCGCCGATCGCGACGGTCATGGCTTCGGGTTCCATGGCATCGACTTCCTCTTCCTTGGAACCGACGAAACGGCCGAAGATCCAGCCCAACAGCCGCGACAGATCATCCATGATCAGGAAGAAGGACGGCACCACCACCAGGCTCAAAACCGTGGAGACGATAATGCCGCCGATCACCGCAATTGCCATCGGCGAACGGAACGAGCCGCCTTCGCCGACACCCAGGGCGCTTGGCAGCATGCCCGCGGACATGGCAATCGAGGTCATGACGATCGGCCGGGCGCGCTTCTGGCCGGCCTCGATCATCGCTTCCACCCGGTCGCGGCCCTTGCGGATCAGTTCCACCGCGAAATCGACCAGCAAAATCGCATTCTTGGTCACGATCCCCATCAGCATCAGGATGCCGATGAGCACCGGCATCGACAGCGCATTGTTGGTGATGATCAGGCCGGCGGCCACCCCGCCGATCGCCAGGGGCAGCGAAAACAGGATGGTGAACGGCTGGATCACATCCTTGAACAGCAGGATCAGAACCGTCAGCACCAGCAACAACCCCATGATCATCGCGTTCAAGAAGCTCGCCATCAGTTCGTTCTGCACTTCGGCGTCACCGGATTCGATCACCTGCACCCCGGCCGGAAGGTCGGTTTCCGCCACCACGGCGTTGAACCGTTCCTTGGCCGTGTTCAGCGCCACGCCGATGGGCAGGCTGGCGCCAATGGTGGCCTGGCGCTCGCGGTTGAAGCGGTTGATGGTTGAGGGGCCCTGGGTGATCTCGACATCGGCCACGGATTTGAGCGGCACCGATCCGCCCATGGCAGTGGGAACCCGCAGATTGCCGATCCGGTCGATATCGGTGCGATAGATCGGGTCAAGCTGAACCCGGATCGGGATCTGGCGGTTGTCGAGCGAGATCTTGGCGAGCGCCGCGTCGATGTCGCCGATGGTGGCGACCCGCACGGTCTCGGCAATCTGCGCCGTGGTCACACCCAGCCGCGCTGCTTCTTCCAGCCGTGGCCGGATCTGCACTTCGGGACGGGGCAGGGCGCCCGCCACGCTGACGCTTGAGAGCACCTCTTCGGCCTTGAGCCGCGGCTCAAGCAGCGCCACCGCACGGTCAATCGCCGCCTCGTCGGTGGAGATCACATTGTAGGTCAGGTCGCGCTCGCCGCGGTCATTGAGCTTGTAGGCCCGGATGTCCGGGATGGCGGTGAGCTTGTCGAAGATCTCGGCCTCGATTTCGGCCTGGCTGCGGGTCCGGCCCAGCACCTCCATGCGTGGCAGCGAGTCCGAGACGAAGGGCACCGCGCCCGCCAGTCCGTTGACCACCTTCTTGACGATCGAGTGTTCGATCTTTTCCAGGATCACCGACACCGAAGCGCGGCGGATATCACGCTCGCCCTTGGGCGAGGTGCCGCCCAGAATGAACACGTTTTCCACGCCTTCGATTTCCCTGATCAGCCCGCGCATGGATTCGGTGGTGCGGTCGGTGTCGGCGAGCGTGGCGCCGGGCGGCAGTTCGACACTGACGCTGACCCGCGAAACGTCGTCGGGCGGCAGGAAGGAGCCGGGCACCTGCGCCATGAAATGGACCGCCACAAACAGCGAGCCGATGGCCGCCAGCAGCGTGGTGTAGCGCCAGCGCAGGGTCTTGGAGATAAACCAGGTGTAGCCGCGCATGATCCGCCCGCCACCCTCGGGCTCCTCATGGGCATCGCTGTCGCGCATCAGATAGGCGGCCATCATCGGCGTGATCAGCCGCGCCACCAGCAGCGAGAACATCACCGCGACCGCGACCGTCATGCCGAACTGCTTGAAATACTGTCCGGGAATTCCGGGCATGAACGACACCGGCACGAACACCGCAATGATGGTGAATGTGGTGGCGATCACCGCCAGTCCGATCTCGTCTGCGGCTTCCATCGCCGCGCGATAGGGCGTTTTGCCCATGCGGATGTGGCGCGAGATGTTCTCCACCTCGACGATCGCGTCATCGACCAGAATTCCGGTCGCCAGCGTGATCGCCAGCAGGCTTACCAGGTTGAGCGAAAAGCCCAGCAAATCCATGATGAAGAAGGTGGGAATGGCCGACAATGGCAGCGCGATCGCCGCTATCAGCGTGGCGCGCCAGTTGCGCAGGAACAACAGCACCACCAGCACGGCCAGCAGCGAGCCTTCGACCAGCGTGTGCAGCGCCGATTCATAATTGCCATAGGTGAAGAATACGGTGTCATCGACCGGCACCAGTTCCACTTCGGGATAGTCCGCGCGAATTTCGTTCAGCGTCTCGGTCACCACTTCGGCCACGGAGACCTCGCTGGCCCCCTTGGCCCTGAACACCGCGAACGCCACCACCTGATCGCCATTGTAGCGGCCGAACGAGCGCAGCTCCTCGAACGTGTCGTGAATTGTGCCGAGATCGCCCAACCGCACAAAGCGGCCGTTGGGCAACGCAATGGTGGAGCTTTCGAGCGCCTGGACGTCCTGTGCGTCGCCAAGGGTCCGGATGGCCTGCTCGCGGGCGCCGATCTCGCCGCGTCCGCCGCCGAGATTGGCGTTGGTGGCGCGCAGTTGGCGGTTCACGTCGGCTGCGGTGATGCCGTAAGAATCAAGCCGCGCGGGATCGAGCTCGACACGGATTTCGCGGTCGGCGCCGCCATAGCGGTCGACACGGCCCACGCCGCGCTCTCCCTGCAGCGCGCGCTTGACGGTATCATCGACAAACCAGGAGGCTTCTTCGAGCGTCATGTTGGGCGCATTGACCGCAAAGGTCATGATCGCCTGTCCCTCGACATCGATGCGGGTGACGATCGGCTCCTCGACCGAGCCTGGAAGATCGCCGCGCACCCGATCGATCGCGTCCTTGACGTCCTGCACCGCGCGTTCGGTGGGCACCTCCATGCGGAAGATCACATTGGTGGTCGAGACATTGTCGGCCACCGTTGACGCAATGTCGTCTACGCCGGTGATGCCGGCCACGGCATCCTCGATCTCCTTGGTGACCTGGGCCTCGAGCTCGGAGGGTGCTGCACCCGACTGGGTTACGGTGATCGCCACCAGCGGAACGTCGATGTTGGGGAACCGGGTGATCGGCAGCGTGAAGAATGACTGTATCCCGACGATGGTTAGGAGTGCGAAGCCGAGGATCGGGGCGATCGGATTGCGGATGGACCAGGCTGAAAAATTCATCGGTTCTGCCTCACTCGCTGATCGCGGCCACACGGCCGTTTTCGGTTTCCTCGACCGGGGTGATCCGGTCGCCGTCGCGCACGAAGGCGCCGGCCTTGGCGACGATCAGGTCACCCGGGGCGAGGCCTTGCGCGATTTCCACCAGGGCGCCCTCGCGAATGCCGGTCACAACCTTGGTTCGGGTCGCTGTGCCGTCGGTGATCTTGAGCACGCTCGCGCCTTCGGAACTGATATTGACCGAAGTCACCGGCACGACCACCGCCTCGCGTTCGGCGACGATGATTTCAGCGTCGGCGAACATGCCGGCGCGCAGGCCCTCGGCGGCTTCGATTTCGATCCGCGCCAGGCCGAGCCGGGTGGTGATGTTGAGTGTCGGCTCGATCAGCCGCACACGCGCCGTCCGCGCCTCGGGATCGCCGATCAGATTGATCAGCACCGGCTGACCCTCGGCAATACGGTGCATGTCGCTTTCCGCGACCTCGGCGCGCAGTTCCAGCTCGCCATCGCGGATGATTGAAAACAGCGGACCCGCCGCGCCGCTGGCGATGGAACCGACCCGCGCGCCGCGGGCCGAAACAATGCCCGACACCGGGGCCTTGACCTCGGTGCGCGCCAGCCGCAGATCGACATCTTTGAGCTGGGCGTCGATCAGCGCGATTTCGGTCTGGGCGACCTTGACCGATTGTTCCATCGAGCGCACCCGCGCTTGCGCGGCCGTGGCCTGGGCTTCCGCCTGTTCGGCCTGAACTGTGGAGAACGCGCCGCTCTTGACCAGTTCGCTGGCGCGCGCGGCGGCCTTGACCGTTTCGGCGGTGTTGGCCTCCACTTCCGCCAACTGCGCCTCGAGTTGGGCAATCGCCGCCAACGCCTTGGCGCGGTTGGCCTCGAGCTGGCTTCTTTGCAGAATCAATTGGTCGTCCGCCAGGGTGGCAAGCACCGCGCCCGCCTCGACCCTGTCGCCGACATCGGCCTCAAGGCTCTCAATCGCCAGCCCCTCGACCTGCGGCGCCACCAGGATTTCCTCCACGGCGGTGATGGTGCCGTTGGCCAGCACCCGGTCGGTGATCATCGCTTCAACCGCACGGGTGGCGATGATCGCCGGCGGCAGGGCGGTGGCGGCGGGTTTGGCCGCGTCGGCGGCATGGGCCGGTCCAACGGGTAGGCCGACCGCAAGGGCGGGCAAAAGCACAAGCGCTGTGACGAGCTTGGGGGCGATCAATCGGGCGGAAAAAAAGCGCATGGTCAATCCGGTCTTTGAGATGCTGATACGGGAGGCGTAAAGATGGTTTTTCGCAAGGTGGCAAGCACAAGCTCCGAAAGCGCCGAGATCTGCCCCGGGCTGGCGGTGTTGCGGGCGCAGAATTTCTGTTCGGCGAAACCATGAACCAGGATCATCAGGAAATGCGCGCGCGTGGTATAATCCTCGATTGCGGACTCGCTGTCATCCGCGTGGATGCGGATCAACGCGCCCACCACGTTGCGGCGCACGGTCTCTTCCATGCTGCACATCAGCGCGCCGATTTCGGGCGACCGGAACGCGGCTGCCTGAACTTCGGTCCACAACGCCGCGTCCTCGACCGGCAGCGTTTCGATACGCCTTTTGAGCAATTCCATAAACACGGGGCCGGGGTCGGAAGCCGCCCGCACTGTCTCGAACACGGCTTCGATTTCCCCCAGATCGCGCTCCACCAGTGCGGTGATGATGGCGTTCTTGGACGGGAAGTAGCGATAGAAATTGCCGACGCTCATCTGCGCGGCCTGGGCCAGGTCCTGCATGGAGGCGCCGTCAAACCCGTTGAAGGCGAAGGTCGACTTCACCTTTTCAAGTATGTCGCAGACGCGCTTGTTGGCGGCGGTGTCCATCGGGACTGTCTTTCGGGGCTTTGAACTCGCGACGCAACGGAATTGACGCGCCAAAACAGGGGATGGGTCTGCGTTCAATCGCAATGCGGCCCATGATTTCGCGGGCACTATAGTGAATGAATATTCATTCATCAACCCGGATTGTGAATTGGCCTAAGTGTCGGCCCGCTCGGGATTGAGTTCACGCAATGGCGGGTTCGGGAAGGCCGGAATTCAGCTCCGCCGGGGCAAGCGGCCCGGGTTCTGCCGGGCTCTGCGCGGTGGATCGCGGGAGTGCCGAGACTTATGCATTCCAGGAGCAATCCCCGTCAAAACAGCGCGGTGGCTGGCGCCGGACAGGGCCGGGCAGGGTGGGCAGCGCCTTCGGTGCGGTTCTCACAGCCGGCGAGTAAAGCATTGATTAACCATCACTTTGGAAAGCCGCAGATGGATAGAATGCTTAGTAATGCATGAACCATTTGATCTCTAGGATTGGCTCACTCGATAGGGGGCTTCCCGGAATGAACCGGGGCAGAATTGTTTTTGTGGGGTGATCATGCACATGATGTGCACTAAATGGGCGGCGATGTTTGCCGGCTTTCTTGGGCTGACCTTGTTGTGGCTTCCGTTGAGCCTTCAGGCGCAACTGGTTCTCAGTTTCGCAGCGCTTGGCGTCATGTTTTTTGGCATGAGCCGACCCGATAATACGGTCTTCCGTTTCATTACATTCGTTTTTTGCGGCGTGCTTGCCTTACGCTACGCGTTCTGGCGCACAACCGAAACGCTGCCGGTGTTTTCCGAACCGCTCAACTTCATACCGGGCCTGCTGCTCTACATTGCTGAAATGTACTGCCTGCTGATGCTGGCGATCAGCTTTTTCATGCTCGCAGACCCGATCAAACGCGTGGCACCCAAGGTGCGTTCGCTCGATGATCTGCCCACGGTCGATGTCTTCATTCCCACCTACAATGAGGACCCCGAACTGCTGGCCGGCACTCTGGCCGCGGCAAAATCAATGATCTATCCGCGCGACAAGCTGTCGATCTGGCTGCTCGATGATGGCGGCACCGAAGCCAAGCGCACCCACAAGGATCCCACCGTCGCGCTGGCCGCGACGCGGCGCCATGAACAGCTCAAGGCGCTGTGCAAGGCCATGGGCGTCAATTATCACGCCCGCAAGAAGAACGACCACGCCAAGGCCGGCAATCTCAATGACGGGTTGCGGGTGTCCCGGTCGGAGCTGGTGGTGGTGTTTGACGCCGACCATGCGCCGGTGCGCGAGTTCCTCAAGGAAACCGTCAGCTTCTTCAAGGAAGACCCCAAGCTGTTCCTGGTCCAGACGCCGCATTATTTCCTCAACCCCGATCCGCTGGAAAAGAATCTGAGAACCTTCAGGTCCATGCCGTCGGAAAACGAGATGTTCTATTCCGTGCTTCAGCGCGGACTCGACAAATGGAACGCCTCGTTCTTCTGCGGTTCGGCCGCGGTGCTGCGCCGCACGGCGCTTGAAAGCGAGGGCGGGTTCTCGGGTCAGTCGATCACCGAGGATTGCGAGACCGCGCTCAGCCTGCACACCAAGGGCTGGCACTCGCTCTATGTCGACAAACCGCTGATTGCCGGCCTTCAGCCCGAAACCTTCGTCGCCTTCATCGGCCAGCGCGCACGCTGGTGCCAGGGTATGCTGCAGATCCTGATCTTAAACCGGCCGTTCCTGCAAAAGGGCCTGAAGATGGGGCAGCGCATCTGCTATGCCGGCATCAACATGTTCTGGCTGTTTCCGTTGTCGCGGCTGGCCTTCATGCTCTCGCCGCTGCTTTACATCTTCTTTTCGCTGGAAATCTATCAGGCCAACATCCAGGAATTCGGCGCCTATGCGTTGACCTACCTGATCGCCTCCTTCGCCATGCAAAGCTATCTCTATGGCAAGGTGCGCTGGCCCTGGGTGTCCGAGCTTTACGAATACATCCAGTCGATCATGCTGGTCGGCTCGATCGTCAGCGTCATCCGCAATCCGCGCAAGCCTACCTTCAACGTCACCGCCAAGGGGCAGACGCTGAATTCGAATGGATTGTCGCCGATCGCGATTCCCTATTTCGTGATGTTCTTCGTTCTGCTAGCCGCAGCCCTTTATTCGCTCTGGCGGCTGGCCACCGAACCCGTTGCCTCTGATTTGTTGATGATCGTGGCGATCTGGAACCTGATCAATCTTGGCGTGGCCGGCGCCGGGCTGGGGGTTGTCGCCGAGCGCCGTGAACTCAGGCGCAACCAGCGCCTGCCGATCCGCCGCCACGGCCTGCTGCGCCAGGGCGAGCGCACCTGGACGGTGGTGCTGCTCGATGCTTCCAGCGGCGGCGTGTCGGTGCAGTTCGCCGATCACGAGCCCGATATCGATCCCGAGTCCGACTGGAGCGGTGAGATCGAGGTGCGTCGCGCCGGGCGTCCGGTCTCCTTCCCGGTCACGATCCGGTCGGTGCGCGAATTCGACGGCACCAACGTCTTTGGCTTCGCCTATCCCGAGCGTTTGCCCGAGACCTTCATGGCCATTGCCGAAGTGATGTACTCCGATCAGGCGGTGCTTCAGGAGCGCATTTCACGCCGCCAGGTTCGCCTCGACATCCTGCGCGGCACCTTCCGCTTCGCCCGCTGGAGCGTGGTCGAATCCTTCCGCGCGGTCGGTTACCTCGTCGGCTTCGGCCGGACGGACAAGGTCGAATCCCAGGCCGATGCGCCAATCGTCGTCAAGACCAACAATGCCCAGATCCCGGGCAAGGCCACAGCCATGCCGGAGATCGCCGGAGTGCGTGCCCATGCGTAAGCAAATGTTCACACAACCCACGCGCTGGTTCGCCCGCGCGCTTGCCTTCGCGGCGATCGGCTTGACTGCCTTGCCGGCCGCCCACGCGCAAAGCCTGTTGCATGAGCCGGCGCCGGCCGCCTCGGCGCCTGAAGCCGAACTTGGTTTGGGATCAGGACTGGGACTGGGACTGGGCGAAAGCACCATCCTGTCCACCCGGCCTGTGGCGCTGGCGCGCGCCGCCGCCGAGCCCGAACGGCTTCTGCTTGCCTTCGAACAACCCAAATCGGCACTGCTGCTCGAGGGCGAGGACGATACGGTTCACTTGAGCTTCCTGATCGACAAATCCATGCTCGCCGCCGGCGGCGAACTGGTGATCGCCTATCGCAACGCCGTCTCGGTGATGCCCGAGACCTCGATGCTTTCGGTGACCGTCAACGGCACGCCGATCGGTGATTTTCCGATCCGCTCGCCATCGGGTTTCGACAAGCAGACGCTGGGCATTTCGCCGGCGCTGCTGCGGCCCGGCGTCAATGAGGTGCGGCTGCGCGCGGTTCAGCGTCACCGTGTCGATTGCTCCATGGAAGCCACCTATGAGCTGTGGACCGAGATCGACCATCAGGCGTCCGGTTTCCGCTCGCGCAGCACCACAAGGACGTTGGATTTCGCCAGCCTGCGCACCCTCGGGCGCAATGCCGACGGCCTGACCGATCTGCGGTTGGTGTTGCCTGATGCCGCCGGTGTCGAGGCGCTCAATCGCGCAACGCCGCTGGTCCAGACCATGGCGCTGGCGCTCAACCGCGACGACATCGCCGTTACCGTGGCCCAGGGCGACGGCGTTGGGCCGGGTCTCGATCTGGTCGTCGTCACGGACGAGGATCCGGCTTCTTTCACCGCTGCGCCGGCCAATCCGCCCTATGGCCTGTCGGTGGGCGAAAGCACCGATCCGCGCCGTGCCCGGGTGATGCTGAGAACCGCGACCGCCCGGGAAATCCCCGGCATGCTGCTTGCCGCCATCGAGGGGCCGCTCGAACCGGCGCTTGAGACCGGGATAAGGGCCAAGCGCAAAGGCGAAATCCGCGCCAAGGCCTCGCAAAGCTACACACTGGCCGATGCCGGCTATGTCGCAGCACCTTTCAGCGGACGGCTGTTCCGCACTCAGTTCGAAATGGTGATGCCGGCTGATTTCTATCCGGCCGAATACGCCTCCATGGACATGGCGCTGCACGCGGCGACCTCGCCCGGGCTCAAGGCGACCTCGCAATTGCTGGTCCGGGTAAATGGCCACATCGTCAAGAGCCTGCCAATGCGCGACGCCGATGGCGAGGTGTTCTCGGGCCGGCGGCTGGAACTGCCGCTGCGCGCTTTCCGCCCGGGCCGCAACCAGATCGAGGTGCTGGCCGAACTCGAGCGCGCCGCCGATGACCGCTGCATTTTTGCCGAACGCGACGACGCCACTCCGCGCTTCATCCTGCTCGACAGCACCGAAATCCGCGTGCCGGAACTGGCCCGCGTGGCGCGGTTGCCGGAACTGGCGGCCATGGCGGGCTCGGCCTATCCCTATTCCTCATCCGCCGGCGTCGATGTGCACGCGCTCAAGCCCGATGCGCATTCGATCTCCACGGCGTTGACCATGGTCGCGAAAATGAGCCTGGCCGCTCGCGCCCCGGTGCCAACCCGCATCGCTTTTGGCCCGCCATCGGCCGGCCAGACCGGCAATGCGCTGGTGATCGCTCCGCAGCGCGCGGTGGAGGATCTGGCGCGTTTGGGCCCCGACGCCTATCCGCAAGTTTCCGAAAGCATCGACTTCGCCTTTGACCTTGATGCGGCGGACCCGATCTCCACCGCCTCGATCCATCTTCCGGGCGCAGCGCTTCCAATCGCCATGACCACCGATCCGGTGGCGCTGCTGGACGCCTTTCGCCAAACCACCCGCGATCTCGGTGGCGGTGGCGGCACGGTCAAACGCTTGAGCGAAACCATGAGCGACGGATTTCGTTCGTTCCGCTACTGGCTCAACTATGAGCGCCCCTCCGACGTTGCCCCGCTGGTCGAGCCGCGCCGCAAGGCCGTGCTGTCGCAGCGTCCAAGCGTCTCCGGCGATGGTGTCGTAACCTGGCTGACGGCCGATTCCCCGCTCGACATGATCGACGCCACCACGATGCTGGCCGACCCCTCGGTCTGGAACCGACTGGAGGGTGAGAATGTGGTGCTCGATCTCGACAAGCAGACCATCCGCACCATTCGTCCCGAAAGCTACTTCGCCCATGACATGAAGGATTACGGGCCAGGCAATCTGCGCCGTGTCGCCGCCGCCTGGTTCTCCGACAATTTCCGTATTTACGTTGCGCTGGTGATCGGCCTGATGGCGATCTTTGCGATCTGGCTGGGCCGTATCGTGCCGGGCGCCGGTGTGAGGACCGACCAATGATGACCTCTGAAAACCCGTTCACCAAGGCCCAGGGTCCGGCACGCCGCCGGGCTCAAAGCCTCGCCATGGGCGTGGCGCTGGCGCTGTGCGCCGGTGCGGCCAACAGCGGCGCGGCGTCGGCCCAGAGCTTGACCGATGATGGGTCGCGCCTTCTCATCGCCAATGCGGCGCAGCCATACCCGGCCGATGCCGTCGGGCCCGCCCGGTCCGCCATTGCACGGCAGGATCCGGCGCCCGGTGTAAACGCCGGCCAGACGTTGCCAAAGCTCGATCCGGTGCAGACCGCGGCGCTTTATTACTATGCCAAGGAACGCCAGATCGATCGCGTCGAGGCGGAAATCGCCCGATTGCAGGCGCTTCATCCGGGATTCATGCCGCCGCAGGATCTCTATGTCACGGCCGACAATATCGTGCCCGATGAGACCAGCCTGTGGGCCATGTTCACCGCCGATGATTTCACCGGCATCGATGCCGAGATCATCCGGCGCAGGGCCGCCGATCCGTCCTGGGCGCCCACCGCTGATTTCCAGTCCAAGCTGGCCCGCAAGAAACAGCGGGTGCGTATGAAGGAACTGACCGAAGCCGAAGACTGGTTCGGTCTCATCGATTTGTCGGCCAATATCGATCCGGCCAGCGAGAGCGATGTCGATCTGGTGTGGATGAGCATCGATGCGCTGTCGGCAGCCGGCGACCGGACCGCGCTCGCAGCAGCGCTGCGCGGTCTTTTGATGCGCCAGGGCGAGGCCCGGCTGCCGGATGAGCATCTGGTCGTCACCTTGCAAAAGGCGTTGCGTGATTTTCCTGCCTCCGAGATCGAGCGGCTGGCCGCCACGCTGTGGCCGCAAGCGGGCGGCGCCTATCTCCCCGCCGCTGTGCGGCTCGACCTGGCGCGCAAGCAGATCGCCGAGTTTAACGCTGAAAAGGAGGCTCGCCCGGTAACCTCCGAAACCTTGAGGCTGTTGGCCACCGAGGCGCGCACCAGCCGCAAACCGGAAGATCTGTCACTGCTGGGTTGGCATGAGCTCAAGGCGAAGCGCCCAAAAAGCGCTGCTGAATGGTTCGACATCGCCATGCAGGTGGCCCCGGACCCGGAAAACGCCAAAGGCATGTATCTCAGCCTGGCTCGGCAGGATCTCGACAAGGAGGCCTATGCCTTTGCCGTCAAGCATCTGCCCGATCTTTCCGACGATCCCGTGTTCCTGATGAATGTGCTGTCGCCGCGTTTCGGCAAGCCCGGTGCGGGCCAGATCAACGAAGCGGCGGTGCTCGCCTATTCAACCGCGATCATGGAGACGAGTGCTGCCGATCACGCCGAAATCCTGGGCTGGTATGCCTACAATTCGCGCCAGTTCGACGCCGCTGAAGCCTGGTTTCGCCAGTCCTATGGCTGGGAGGCCTCGGCCGATCGCCTCAAGGGTTTGGCGCTGACCTTCCTGCGCCGGGACAAAAAGCGCGACTACGCGACGCTGAAGCGCGATTTTGCGCAGATCTATCCCGACATCTGGCCCGAAATCCATTCAGCGCCAGCACCCAGCGCACGCAGCGCAGCCTCGGTCAAAGCCCCTGCGCGCGGCGTCAAGGCCAGCTATGTCAAGCATTTCAACGCCAAGAACCACGCCGCCTGTCTGCGCGAGATCGACCGGCTCGGCGCCGCCGGGCGCAAGCCTTCGGTGGTGGTGATCCGCGGCTGGTGCGAACTCGGCCTCAAGCGCTTTGGCGATGCCCGGCTTTCGTTCGAAGCCGCCATGGCCGGAAAGGGCAAGGTTCGCGCCGATGCCGTTTACGGCGCCGGGCTCTCGTTGTTGGGCGCACGCCTGACCGATGAGGCCGAAGCGCTGGTCACCGCCTGGCCGCTGTCGGCGGCGCGCGACCGTGAGCTCAAGGCGGAGATCTACTATCAGCGCGCCCGTTCGGCCTTTGATCATCAGCAGTTCGACCGTGTGCTGCGGGCGCTCGATGCCCGTGCGCAACTGATCGCCGAGCCGCGCGATCTGACACAGATGCGGGCTTGGGCCTATTACCATTCCGGCCAGCCCGAGCGCGCCAAGGCCGTGTTCCGGCAGCTCAACATGGTGATCCGTGACACTGGCGCCATTGCCGCCATGGGTTTGATCGACAGCAGGGAAGGGAGATAAATCCCATGATGCCGCGTATGATGGCCATGATGGCCCTGGCGTTGACCGTTTCGGGATGCGCCACCGGGGATGACCCCGAGCTTCTGACTGGATCAACCAAGCCGCTGGCGCCGACGCTGGAGGCAGACGTGCCGTCCGAATATGCCGCAGCCTACCTGCCGCGGATCGCCGGCCGGGTGGAGGGCGTGCGTCAGTCGTCACGGCCCAACCAAATCTTCCAGACCGTGCTCTATCCCAATCCGGGATATGGCGGCGGCGAAAACCGGCTGACGGTGTCGATCGCGCCGCCATCCTCCGGCTCGTCCTATTTCCAGGCGCCGACCCAGCGCGAAATCGTGTCTGAAATGCGCAAAGCGCTGCCAGGCGCTGCAATGGCCATCGCCAACGCCGCCGGACAGAACATGCACGGGCTGTTCGGCTATGCGATTGGCAGCGCCGGCAAGGGCGGTACCTGCATCTTTGCCTGGCAAACGGCAAGGGAGGTGAGCCGTGAACCGAGCACCGGTTTCGACCGGCTCAAACGTAGCCGCTATGCCGCCAAGATCCGCCTGCGCTACTGCCACCCGACCATGACCGAGGCCTCGCTGGTCTCGCTGATGGCGGGACTGCGGATCCGCGAGATTTCGCCGACGACGCTGGAAATGCTGCGCTTCGCGGAAGGCGCCGGCGTCGCCGCGCGGCCCTCCTATGGGCTCGCGCAACCGGCAACGGTCAAACCCCGGCCCGTCGCCACGCGTCCGGTTGCGTCAAAACCAACGAGAGTGGCCCGTACCACGCCCGTGGCCCGGGCAGACGCCGAAACTACGGCGCTGCTGCCCGCAGCGCCGCGTGTGCTTAAACCCGGTGAGCTTGCAGCCTACAAAAATGCACAGCGCGCCGTGCCTCTGACGCCGGAAGCGGTTGTCGCCAAACCCGCGCCGGCGCTTCCGGGCGCCGCGCAAGCCGATGCGCCGGATCTTCAGGTGAAGCTCAAAGCTCCGGCGGTCCCGCTGCCGGGCGATCTCGACCGGTAACTCAGGCCTCAAGCTCACGGCACGCCGCGCTATCCGGGTTTCCGATGCAGGGCGGGCCGCGCTCAGCCCAGAAAGCTGTCCCCCGGTTCGGCTCCGGCAAACCGGACCAGCCGGCTGTCCAGAACGCCTGCCTGACGGTGGCTCATTGCCTCGCGATAGCGGGCATCCTTCATCATGGTCAAAAAGGAAACGATGTTCGGGTATTCCGCAATGAAGGCGATGTCCCATGCCTCTTGTTGCGGTCCGACCATTGTCAACTCAAACCCGCCCCGCCACACAATCCGGCCGCCAAGCTCGCGGAAAACCGGAGCGCTCATGTCGCTGTAACGTCTGTAGGCTTCCGCGCCGCTGGCATGTGTGCCGTCTGGATAGTCAGCGCGGTCGCGAAGCCGAATGAGGTTCATCATCTGCACCGGGCCGGGCCGTTGGTCGGATTTGAACTTCTCCCAGACTTGCTTGGAAAAGCTGGTGTGGGTTTCAATATCGGACATGTCGTTCTCCTTCCAAGTGGTGGCGGCGTTGATCGCACGCACATGTCGGCAAAAGCGCCGACGCGGGCAACGCGCCGCCGGTCATCATCGGGTGTGGGTTGAGGCCGTAGCCACAGAGGCGTCCTGGTAGGACAGCACCTCGCCAAGCCCCGACTGCGCCGTATGCACAAATGGAACAACGCGGACCGGCTTTGCTCGATCCGGGCGGCGACGATGCTGCCCCCATCTTCTATAGCCCCTGGTAACTGGGGCGACGGCGCTCGATCCAGGCCTCAAGACCCGCATGCACATCACGGGTCGCGGCCATGCGCGCAAACTGTTCGCGTTCAATCAGCAGGCCTTCCTCGATCGAGGTGTTGATCCCCCTTGTTACGGCGGTGATGATCCGCGCCGCAGCAAGAGGCGAATGCCGGATTATGCGTTGCGCCAGATCGACTGCTGACGGCATCAGCTCATCATGGGGCACGACCTGGTTGACCAGCCCGATCTCGCAGGCGCGCTGGGGCGAGAAAGTATCGCCGGTCAACAAAAGCTCCAGCGCCCGCTTGCGGCCGGCCAGCCCGGGCAGTCGCTGTGTGCCGCCGAATGTGGGCGGAATGCCGATATTGATCTCCGGCTTGGCAAACAGGGCGCGGTCGCTGGCAACGGCAAGATGAACGGCCTCGGTGATCTCGCATCCGCCCCCGAAGGCGATGCCGTTGACGGCCGCGATAACCGGTTTGGAAAAAGACTCGAGCCGCGCCGTCATGGTTTGGCCGCGCCTGCAGAACGCATTGACTGCAATGTCGACGCCGGCCTTGATGCTGCGGGTGAATTCATGGATATCACCGCCCGCGGAAAACGCCCGGTCGCCAGCGCCTGTCAGAATAACAGCACGGATGCGCGGATCGCTTTCAATGATGTCCAGCAGTTCAAGCAGACGATCGTTGGTCGCGTAGTTGAGCGCATTGAGTTTCTCGGGCCGGTTCAGGGTGAGCACGGCGATTGTGTCTTGGATGTCGAATGTGATCAGGTCGGTCATCGCTCTCTCCGATTGCTTCGGAGACATTAGCCGGGCAGTTCAATTGACGTACACTCACTAGACAGTATACCTATCACATGAGCCTGAAACCCCGATCGGCAAAAGACCGTATTCTGGACGCCGCGAACCGCCTGTTTTACCGCGAAGGCATTCGCGCGGTCAGTGTCGACAAAATCGCCGAGAAGGCGGGGATTACCAAAAAGACGCTCTACTATCACTTCCGAAGCAAGGATGATTTGATCGAGGCCTATTTGGCCTCCCGTGATCAACCCAATCTGGCGCTGTTCAAGAAGTGGTTCGATGAGGCCAGCGGCGGGCTCGAGGACAAGGTCGAAGCCATCTTCCTGAATTTGGCGCGGTCGGCCAGGCATCCCAAGTGGAACGGCTGCGGCTTTCTAAGGACGGCCGCTGAACTTGCCAACATGCCGGGCCATCCCGCCATGACGGTTGGGTCAGCGCACAAGAAGAAGTTCGAGGCCTGGCTCTCCGCGGCCTTGGCTGACCGTGAAACACCCAATCCGGAAGAAACGGCCCGCCATGTCGTCTTGTTGATGGATGGCGCATTCTCGACAATGCTGATCCATCGCGATCCCGCCTATATCGAGGCCGCGGGCCGGGCGTCACGGGCGCTGGTCGCGACCGCATCGTGACAACTGCTAGTGAGTCCAGCGCGCCTCAGGCGGGCTCACCCGGCATATGCGTCAGGCATCCGGGTGTCTTTGAAGCCGGGGGCGAAGGCGTTTTCTTGCCTCGGCCGTCAACCCCTCGATGAGTCCGGTCACGCCGCGCTCAGACCATAATCGTGAGCGCGGCATTGCCTGTTTCGGG
Organism: uncultured Hoeflea sp.; assembly: GCF_947501405.1. Taxonomy (GTDB): domain Bacteria; phylum Pseudomonadota; class Alphaproteobacteria; order Rhizobiales; family Rhizobiaceae; genus Hoeflea. The sequence goes on from NZ_CANMVK010000002.1 coordinate 481,012, forward strand.
CAAATTGCCGTTTGGCAGCCGGGCTATTCCGCGGCGTCGGCATAGTCCGACATCGGAGGGCAGGAGCACACCAGGTGCCGGTCGCCATAGACATTGTCGACCCGGTTGACCGGAGCGAAATATTTGGCGTTGCGCATCGCACCGGCCGGGAAGATCGCAGCTTCCCGGTCATAGGACCGCTCCCATGGCCCCACCAGATCCTCGATCGTGTGCGGCGCGTGTTTGAGCGGGTTGTTATCCCGGTCCATCGTGCCGTCCTCGATCGCCTGGGCCTCCTCGCGGATTGCCAGCATCGCCGCGCAGAACCGGTCGAGTTCGGCCTTGACCTCGGATTCCGTGGGCTCGATCATCAATGTTCCGGCCACCGGCCAACTCATTGTCGGGGCGTGGAAGCCGCAATCGATCAACCGCTTGGCGATGTCATCGACGCTGACCCCGGCGCTGGCCGCAAGCGGCCGTGTGTCGAGAATGCACTCATGCGCCACCCGGCCTGCGGACGATGTGTAAAGCACATCATAGGCGCCGTTGAGCCGCGCGGCGATGTAGTTGGCGCTCAGGATCGCAATCCGTGTCGCCTGCGTCAGCCCGTCACCGCCCATCATCAGGCAATAGGCCCAGGAGATCGGCAGGATCGAGGCCGAACCGAAGGGCGCTGCCGAGACCGCGCCGGGCTTGCCGTCTGTTACCGTGTGGCCCGGCAGATGCGGCGTCAGATGCGCCTTCACCCCGATCGGTCCCATGCCCGGACCGCCGCCGCCATGGGGGATGCAGAAGGTCTTGTGCAGATTGAGATGGCTCACATCGGCGCCGATATCTCCCGGCCGCGCCAGCCCGACCAGCGCATTGAGATTGGCGCCGTCGAGATAGACCTGGCCGCCATGTTCGTGGGTGATCCGGCAGACCTCGGTCGCCGTTTCCTCGAACACGCCATGGGTGGAGGGATAGGTGATCATGCAGGCAGCAAGACTGTCCGAATGCTGCTCGGCCTTGGCTCGGAAATCATCAAGATCGATGTCGCCGTTCTCGCGCGTGCCGACCGCCACCACGGTCATCCCTGCCATCTGCGCCGAGGCCGGATTGGTGCCATGCGCCGACGTCGGGATCAGGCAGATGTGGCGATGGCCCTCGCCATTGGCGCGGTGGTAACCGCGAATGCTCATCAGCCCGGCATATTCGCCCTGCGCTCCGGAATTCGGCTGCATCGAGATCGCGTCGTAACCGGTGATCAGGCACAGCTTGTCCGACAGATCATCGATCATCTCCTTGTAGCCCAGCGCCTGATCTTCGGGGGCGAAGGGGTGGATGTCGGCGAATTCCGGCCAGGTGATGCACAGCATCTCCGCGGTTGAATTGAGTTTCATGGTGCAGGAGCCGAGCGGGATCATCGACCGGTCGAGCGCCAGATCCTTGTCCGACAGCCGGCGGATATAGCGGGTCATCTCGCTTTCGGCACGGTTCATGTGGAATATCGGGTGTTCGAGATAGGCCGACTGGCGCACCAGCGGATCGGGGATGACCGGTCCGGCCTGCACATCGGCGAATTTGAGATCACCACCAAAGGCGCGCCAAACTGCTTCCACCGTTTCGGGCCGCGAGACCTCGTCGAGCGCAATGCCGATACGGTCATCGCCGACCTTGCGCAGATTGATGCCTTCGCTCCGTGCAGCTTCTAAAATTTCTGACTGACGGCCCTCGGCGAACACCGTGACGGTGTCGAAAAAGATCGCCGGATCGATGATGCGATCGAGTTGTTTGAGGCCGGCGGCAAGGGTAGCGGTCTTGGCATGCACCCGCCCGGCGATGGCGCGAAGCCCCACGGGCCCGTGAAACACTGCGTACATCGAGGCGATCACGGCGAGCAGCACCTGCGCGGTGCAGATGTTGGACGTGGCCTTTTCGCGGCGGATATGCTGCTCGCGGGTCTGCAGCGCCAGCCGGTAGGCCTGATTACCGCGCGCATCGACGGTGACGCCGACCAGACGGCCGGGCATCGAGCGCTTGTAGGCGTCCTTGACCGCCATATAGGCGGCATGCGGGCCGCCATAGCCCATCGGCACACCGAAGCGCTGCATCGAGCCCACTGCGATGTCGGCGCCCATTTCGCCGGGCGACTTCAAAAGCGTCAGCGACAGCGGATCGGCGGCGACGATGGCGATGGCCTTCTCCGCATGCAGCGTGGTGATCACATCGGTGAAATCATGCACATGGCCATAGGTGCCCGGATACTGGAAGATCGCGCCGAACACTTCGGCCGGCTCCAGTTCGGTGAACGGGTCGCCCACCTGCACCTCCCAGCCCAGCGGCTCGGCGCGGGTGCGGATCACGTCGATGGTCTGCGGATGGCAGTGATGATCGACAAAGAACCGCGTCCGCTTGGATTTCGACGCCCGCTCGGCAATCGCCATGGCTTCCGCCGCCGCGGTCGCTTCGTCAAGCAGCGAGGCGTTGGCGATGTCGAGCCCGGTCAAATCGCTGACCATGGTCTGGAAGTTCAAAAGCGCTTCCAGCCGACCCTGGCTGATTTCCGGCTGATAGGGCGTGTAGGCCGTGTACCAGGCGGGGTTCTCCAAAATCGTGCGCTGGATCACCGGCGGCATGATGGTGCCGTGATAGCCCTGACCGATCAGCGACAGCATGACCGTGTTCTTGTTCGCCGTGGCGCGCAGATGGTCGAGCACCTCGCGTTCGCTCATCGGATCGCCGAAGGCGAGCGGCTCTTTCTGCCGGATTGAGCCGGGCACGGTCTCATCAATCAACGCGTCGAGCGAAGAAGCACCCACAACCTTGAGCATATCGGAAATCTCGGCGGGCGAGGGGCCGATATGGCGGCGGTTGGCGAAGTCATAGGGGTCATAGTCGGTCAGCTTGATGGTCATTGGGAAACTCAGTCAATCATGGCCTGATAGGCGGTTTCATCCATCAGCGCGTCTGCGTCGCTGACATTGTCGAGCTTGAGCTTGAAGAACCAGCCCTCGCCGGTGGGATCGGAATTGACCAGCGACGGATCGTCGACGATCGCCTGGTTGCTTTCGACAATCTCGCCGGCCAGCGGGCAATAGACGTCCGACGCCGCCTTGACTGATTCCACCGTCGAGGCATCGCCGCCCTTGTCGAATTTGGCGCCGGCCTCGGGCAGCTCGACGAACACCAGATCGCCAAGCTGCTCGGCGGCATGGGCGGTGATGCCGACGGTGGCCACCCCGTTCTCGATCTTGAGCCATTCGTGATCTTCGGTGAATTTGAGCATGATGCTGTTCCTGTTTTAGCGCTTGTAGGTAGGTTGAACGAAGGGCAGGGCGGCCACCGTGATTGGCAGCCGCTTGCCGCGAACTTCCGCAAATAGCGTGGTGCCCACGTCCGACAGGGCGGTGGGCACATAGCCCATGGCGACGGGCCCGCCCGCCGAGGGGCCGAAGCCGCCGGAAGTCACCGTGCCGACTGGCGATCCGCCGCTCTCGGCTGAAAACAACTCCGCACCGGCGCGCACCGGGGCCTTGCCCGCCGGCTGAAGCCCGACCCGCAGCCGCTCCGGCCCGGTCTCGAATTGCTTGAGGATCACGTCTGCGCCGGGAAACCCGCCTTCGCGGTCGCCGCCGGTGCGCCGCGCCTTCTGAATCGCCCATTTGAGATTGGCCTCCACCGGTGTGGTGGTCTGGTCGATATCGTTGCCGTAAAGGCAAAGCCCGGCCTCGAGTCTGAGCGAATCGCGCGCGCCGAGCCCGATCGCCTCGACGCTGTCATCGGCCAGCAGCGCCCGCGCGATCCGGTCGGTGTCCATGGCATCGAGCGAGATCTCGTAGCCATCCTCGCCGGAATAGCCCGAGCGCGAGACAATCGCCCGCGCACCGTCGATTGTGAGCTCACGCACATCCATGAATTTCATCTCTGCGGCTTGAGGCGCAAGTGCGGACAACGCGCTTTCCGCGGCAGGACCCTGCAGCGCGATCAATCCGCGATCAAACTGCGCCTCGATCTCGCAGGTCGCGCTCAGCGCCGCCTCGATACGGGCCAGATCCTCATGTTTGCAGGCCGCGTTGACCACCAGATAGAGATGGTCGCCGCGGTTGGCGACCATGAAATCATCCTCCAGCCCGCCGGCTTCATTGGTGAACAGCCCGTAGCGCTGCCGGCCCTCGCCAACGCCCGCCACGGCCACCGGGGTGATGGCCTCGAGCGCCAGTGCTGCATCGCGCTGATCGCCGCTTTTGGCGCGGATCAGGATCTGCCCCATATGCGAAACGTCGAACAGCCCGGCGCCGGCGCGGGTGTGAAGATGCTCTTTCATCACGCCCAGCGGATACTGGATCGGCATGTCGTAGCCGGCAAACGCCATCATGCGCGCGCCAAGTTCGAGATGCAGGGAATGGAGCGGGGTTTTCGAAAGCTCGGCGTTGGAATTGTCAGAAATGGGGTCCACGCGGGCAGTCTCCGTCTCGGGTGCGGGCGAAGTGCGCGCACGGGCCAATCATCAGGCGTCAAAACGCCCTCGAACAGCCCCCTCTGTCCTTTCGCCTGAGATTGTTATCCCTTCGGCGGGCGCAAACCGCGCCACTCTCCAGAGTCCGTCCTATGCCGTTGGTCCTTTTGCCTGAGAGTTTCCGGGGCGGTTGCTCCTTCGGCACCGGATAAACCGGTTTCTCCCAACGGGACGAGGGTATTTAGGCTGAAACGCGGGAGGAAGGCAAGGGGGAGGTGGATTGTGCGCGCGGCCGGCAACAGGAAAGGTCCGCTGGTGATCACACCTCCCATTGAAGCTCCGGGTTTGTCCGGGTTGAAAGATGTGACGCGACGGGAACCGGGTTGTTGCAAATGGCGGCAAGTGCGAACATGCCTTCATTGAAATCAAAGAGGACGACAGGCTTATGGTGACCAGAGTTGCGACCTGCAGATGCGGGCAATTGAGTGCGTCATGTGAAGGCGAGCCGGTGCGCGTGTCGGCCTGTCATTGCCTTGAGTGCCAGAAACGCAGCGGCAGCGCTTTTGCAACACAAGCGCGTTGGCCGGATGAGCAGGTGGTGATTTCAGGACAGTTCAAACAGTGGGAGCGGATCGCCGACAGCGGGCATCGCGCGACCTACAAGTTTTGTCCGGTCTGCGGATCGACGCTTGCCTACGTTATCGAGGGATGGCCGGGCGTGACTGCGGTGGCCGTCGGCGCATTCGCCGACCCGAATTTCCCCGGACCAAAGTTTTCTGTTTATGAACACCGGAAACATGACTGGGTCGAGATACACGGAGACGAGGTCGAACACTCATCAGACCCCGCTATCGCCTTCACACAAGGCAGGCTGCCGGGAGCGGGTAGCGACTAGCCGGAGATATGCCGGGGCGGTTGAATTGTTGCAAAACCGATGGTTTTTGCAACGTCCTGATGAATTACTTCGAATTGCGAGAACGTGGTCGCTTTTATGTCGAAGCCTTACAGCATCCATAATTATTTTTGTAGTACATACAGTCATGTGGGAAGTCTTTATCTGGCTGTAGGTGTGCTAGGTAAGATTTTTTGTCTTGAATTTTTTTACTTCCGCAATTTGAACATCTCAACGGTCTTGCAGAATTAAGAAAATGTTTTGAGCCAATTAAAGTGTGCACGATGAATGAGGAATCATGCCAATTTTCAACCAAGGCAGTGAATACAAAATCATAAAAAGAAAGTGTTCTTTCGCAGTTTATGCAAACAGCGCCAGATAATAATAGTTCTTCGCCTTTCAGAAAATTTTCAGGCAAATCAAGGATATTCTCTATTTTTTTAACATCCTCTTCGGTCGATAATGTAGATCCTTCAGAAACAGATAATTTAACTACTTCTGCATCAAATTCAGCTTTGCTTACGGGTTTTAGAGATAAATAATTCATCTTCAACTATCTTTCCTTTTGTCAACTTGATAACATTCTGCCAAACAGACTGATCAGACCATAATGGACAGCCTTGGCAGAATGTTATTTCGAAAACACTCAATTATGCAAGTCGTATGATGTATTCTGACGCGGTCGTGTTGATAGAGAATTTGGTGCGTCACTCTCTCAAACCTGGTCCAATCCTTCAATCTAGGCGGCTGTTGATAAGTGATCTGTTGATCCCGCAGCAACAAGAGGGTGAATTAGCAATATGGGCTCAGGAGCGGAATTTCTTCGATCATTTCGCGACAAGATTCTGCGACAACTAAGCCCTTGAAATTATGAGGCACGGAAAACCGTTGCAAAAACCTTCGTTTTTGCCCCTCTACCCCCGCGCCACCCTTCGCACCCGGTAATCCCGTACCTGACCCACGACCAGCGCCAGGATGAAAAAGCCGGTCAGGGCCAGCACCATGGTTGGCGCTGGTTCGCTGTCGATGTGGTAGCTTGCGAAGATGCCGATTAGCGCGCTGAGGCTTACCGAACCCACCGAGATTGTCAGCATGCCGGCGAAGGTGCGCGCGACCAGGAAGGCGATGGCGCCGGGGGCGACCAGCAGCGCGATCGACAGGATGATGCCGACGGCCTTCAGGCTGGCGACGATCATCAGCGCGATCGCCGTGAGCAGCCCGTAATGCAGCCATCCGGTCTTGAGCCCGATGGCGCGGGCATGCAGCCCGTCAAAGGCCTGCGCCACCAGATCGCGCCATTTGACGATGAGAAATCCGCCGCACAACACCGCCAGCACGGCGGTGGTGGAGATATCGTCCCAGCTCACACCGAGCATGTCGCCAAACAGGATATGGTCGAGATGCAGGCTCGAGCGCACGCTGACATGCAGCACAATGCCGAGCCCGAACATGCCCGAAAACACGATGCCCATCACCGTGTCTTCCTTGACCCGGCTGTTGGCCGAAAGCCAGCCGGTGGCAACCGCGCAGAACAGGCCTGCGGCAAACGCGCCGACGGCCAGCGGCAGGCCTGCGACAAAGGCCATCACCACGCCCGGCAGCACCGCATGCGCCATGGCGTCGCCCATCAGCGACCAGCCCTTGAGCACCATCAGCGAGCTCATCGCCGCCATCGGCAGCGACACCAGGAAGGTGATCAGAAACGCCTTTTGCATATAGGCGAAGCGGAACGGGTCGATGAGGAGTTCGATCAGGCCGTCCATCACACGGCCTCCGTTTCGGCTCGAGCGGGATCGGGCGCGCCGCCGCGGGCCTTTGCGCGCTGGGCGATGAGCCCGTGCCTGGGCGCGAACAGGAATGCGATGAGGAAGATGCCGGTCTGCAGCATGATCACCACGCCGCCCGTCGCGCCATCGAGAAAGTAGCTCAGATATACCCCGACGAAACAGGTGACCGATCCCATCGCCACCGCGATCACGATCAGCCGAGGGAACCGGTCGGTCAGCAGATAGGCGGTGGCCCCAGGGGTGACCACCAGCGCGATCACCAGAAAAGCGCCCACGGTCTGCATCGCCGCCACGGTGGAGGCAGCCAGCAGCGCAAAGAAGATCACCTTGAGCGCCGTGGCGCGAATGCCGATGGCGCGGGCGTGGCTTTCATCGAAGAACACCAGCATCAGGTCCTTCCAGATCACCGACAGCACGGCAAGCGTAACGACGCCGATGATGATCAGCTGCGTGGTGTCGGCAGGCGTGATCGCCAGCACATTGCCGAGCACGATGGTCTGCACATTGATCGGCGTCGGCGAGATCGACACCATGAACAGCCCCGTGGCGAAGAACGACACGAAGATCATGCCGATCACCGCATCCTCGCGCAGCCGGGTGCGGGCGCGGATCAACAGCATCGCCGCCGCCGCCAGTCCGCCGGCCAGAAACGCTCCGGCCGCAAATGGCAGGCCCAGCATATAGGCGCCGGCCACGCCGGGCACGATCGAGTGGGACAGCGCGTCGCCGATCAGCGACCAGCCCTTGAGCATCAGATAGCACGACAGGAACGCGCAGATCGCTCCGGTCAGCGCCGACACCCACATGGCGTTGACCATGTAGCCATAGGAAAACGGTTCCAGCAGAAGGCTCATGTGTTGCTGCCCTTGCCGGATTTGCCAGATTTCCCGGCCTTGGCGGATTTGGCAGCGTTGCGTTCGGCCTCGCCATAGATCACGAAGGGCCGCTCGTCATCGGTCAGCACCGTGACCTGGCGGCTGTCATCATCGTCATGCAGATCCTGGCCGCCGAGCACGAAATGCCTGAGTACGCCGCCGAAGGCCATTTGCAGGTTCTTCTGGGTGAACACCTCGTCCGTGGGGCCTTCGGCCAAAATGCTCTTGTTGATCAGCACTGCGCGGTCGCAGAATTCGGGCACGCTGCCCAGGTTGTGGGTGGAGACCAGCATCACCCGGCCCTCGACGCGCAGGTCCTTGAGCAGCTCGATGATCTGGTTCTCGGTGGTCACGTCAACGCCGGTGAACGGCTCGTCGAGCAGGATCACCTGGCCCTCCTGGGCCAGCGCCCGGGCCAGGAACACGCGTTTTTTCTGCCCGCCGGAAAGCTCGCCGATCTGGCGCTTGCGGTAGGCCGACATGCCGACCCGTTCGAGCGCCTCGTCGACGGCCGCCCGGTCGCGGGCCCGGGTCATGCGCAGAAAATTCATGTGGCCGTAGCGGCCCATCATCACCACGTCTTCGACCAGCACCGGAAATGCCCAGTCAATCTCCTCGCTTTGGGGCACATAGGCGACCAGATTGCGGCCGAGCGCCCGGCCAACCTCCATGCCCATGATCGAGATGTCGCCGCCGGCCAGCGGCACAAAGCCCATCAGCGATTTGAACAGGGTCGATTTGCCAGAGCCGTTGATTCCGACCAGCGCGGTGATCGAGCCCTGCGGAACAGAAAACGAGGCGCCGTCGAGCGCCTTGTTTCCATTGCGATAGATCACCGAGACGTCGCGGACCTGAAGACCCGGTCCCCGGGGTGCGCGGGCTGCGGTGGAAGCCTCCGCGATCTCTTCCGCTGTCGCGGTCATGGTGCTGCCGTCAGCCCGTCGACGATGGTCTGGGCGGTGACCTTGAGCAGATCGATATAGGTCGGCACCGGCCCGCCGGGCGGCGACAGAGAATCCACGTAGAGCACTCCGCCATAGGCGATGCCGGTTTCGCGCGCCACCTGTTCGGCCGGTTTGGGCGACACCGTGCTTTCGGAAAAGATCACCGGCACGTCATTGTCGCGGATCAGATCGATGATCCGCCGCACCTGCTGCGGCGAGCCCTGGCTGTCGGCATTGATTGCCCAGATCGCCGCTTCCTTGAGACCGAAATCGGCCGCCAGATAGGAAAACGCCGCCTCGCTCGACACCAGCCAGCGCCGCTCTTCCGGCAGTGCTTCGATCGCCGCGCGGATCGGCTCGAAGGTGGCGGCGATCTCGGCCTTGTAGTGCGCGCCGTTCTCGGCATAGGCAGCCGCATTGTCAGGGTCGGTCTCCGACAGCGCAGTCACGATGTTGTCGATATAGATCATCGCATTGCCGGGCGACATCCAGGCATGGGGATTGGCCCGGCCCTCGTAGGCGCCTTCGGCGATCGCAATCGGCTCGACGCCGTCGGACAGGACGTAGGCCTTCACGTCGCCGAGGTTTTCCAGATAGCGCTCGAACCAGGTTTCCAGCCCCATGCCGTTCCACAGCGCAACATCGGCGCCGAGCCCGCGTTTGATGTCGCCGGGCGTGGGGCGGAACATATGGATCTCGGCACCCTCACGGGTGATGGAGACGACTTCGGCATGGTCGCCGGCGACATTGCGGGCCATGTCGGCGAACACCGTAAATGAGGTCAGGACCTTGATCTTGGCCAGGGCGGGCGAAGCTGCGCCCAGGCCCATGGCCAGGCACAGGGTGAAGATAAGGGGAAAACGCATAGTTGCTTCCTGCGAATGGTTTGCAACGGCAATCTATGGGGAATCTGCCCGAAGTCAATGCTGTTGCAAATCATTTGCAAAAAGGAATCGTTTAAGCGGAACCGATCCTCCTATTGTGCACTGCGGCGGAATGTCCTCTGGCTGCATCGCGTTGCCAGCCCATCTTATAGCTAGTAACCGTAGGTTCGCCTCACAGGAGCCCAAAATGGACGCATTGCTGCTGTCCCGCATTCAGTTCGCCGCCAACATCTCCTTTCACATCCTGTTTCCCACCATCACCATTGCGTTGGGATGGCTGTTGCTCTGGTTCCGGCTGAGGTTCAACCGTACCGGCGATCAAGCCTATATGGACGCCTATTTCTTCTGGGTGAAAGTGTTTGCACTATCCTTTGCCATGGGCGTGGTGTCGGGCATCACCATGAGTTTTCAGTTCGGGACCAACTGGCCGGGATTCATGGAGCGGGTCGGCAACATCGCCGGTCCATTGCTGGCTTACGAGATCCTCACCGCCTTTTTCCTCGAAGCCGTGTTTCTGGGCATCATGCTGTTCGGCTACCGCCGCGTCTCGGGCGGCATTCACACGCTGGCGACTTTTCTGGTGGCTTTCGGCACAACCATGTCGGCCTTCTGGATCCTGGTTCTGAATTCCTGGATGCACACGCCGCAAGGTTTCGAGATGCGTGACGGAGTGGCCCACGCCACCGACTGGTTGGCGATCCTCTTCAATCCTTCCATGCCCTACCGGCTTGTTCATGTGCTGCTCGCCTCGGGTCTGACTGTGGCTTTCCTGGTGGCCGGCCTGTCGGCGTTGCGCTGGCTGGCGGGTGACCGGGCGCGCGGCACGCTGCTGGCGCTTCGCACGGCACTGACGCTCGGCGCGGTGCTGATCCCGCTGCAGATTCTCGCTGGCGATCTGCACGGTCTCAACACGCTCGAGCATCAGCCGCAGAAGATCGCCGCCATGGAAGGCAACTGGGAGACCGGGCCGCGGGTGCCGCTGTTGCTGTTTGCGATCCCCGATGAGGAGGCGCGCGAGAACCGCTTTGAACTCGGCATTCCCGGCGGCGCCAGCCTGATCCTCAAGCACGATCTCGATGGTGTGGTGCCCGGCCTCAATGATTTTGTGGCTGAAGACGGCACGGTGTTGCATCCGCCGGTCACGCCGCTGTTTTTCGCCTTCCGCATCATGGTCGGCGTTGGTTTCGCCATGCTGGCGGTCTCCTGGCTTGGCGTCTGGATGATCTGGCGGCGCGGCGATATCAACCGGCCGCTGGCTTATGTGCTGGTGCCGATGGCGCTGTCGGGTTGGGTGGCGACGCTTGCCGGCTGGTACACCACCGAGATTGGCCGTCAGCCCTGGCTGGTCAATGGCGTGTTAAAGACCGCCGATGCGGTGGCCGCACTTCCGGCCACCTCGGTGGGCATTACGCTTGCCGCCTATCTTGCGGTCTATGCAGGCCTGATTATTGCCTATCTGTCGGTCATCGTGGCGCTGGCGCTCAAGGCAGCCAGAACGCCGCATGAAGCGCCGCCCGGCATCAATCATCCAGGTGTCGATCCGGAGCCGGCCATGGCGCTCGGCATGGGAGGCAACCGCCATGTCTGATTTCGATTGGGCCTTGTGGCTGCCTTACATCTTCGCCGCCCTGATGGGCGTCGCTATTCTGGTCTATGTCATTCTCGATGGTTTCGATCTGGGCATCGGCATCCTGTCGCCGCTGGCCGATGATTTGGGCAAGGACCGCATGGTTTCGGCCATCGGCCCCTTCTGGGACGCCAACGAGACCTGGCTGGTGTTGGCTGTCGGGCTCTTGCTGGTGGCGTTCCCGGTGGCCCATGGTGTCATTCTGACGACGCTTTATTTCCCGGTGGCGGTGTTGCTGATCGGGCTGATCCTGCGCGGCGTCGCTTTCGAGTTTCGCGCCAAGGTGAGCCTGGAGGCAAAGCCGATATGGAACTGGATGTTCTTCATCGGCTCGCTGATGTCGGCGCTGTCCCAGGGCTATATGCTTGGCATCTATGTGCTCGGTCTCGATACTGGCTGGGCCTCCGCGGCCTTCGCGCTGCTGGTCGCGGTCTGCCTCGCCGCCGCCTATGCAGCAATTGGCGCGGCCTGGCTGATTCACAAGACCGAGGGCGCATTGCAAATCAGCGCGGTCAAATGGCTGCGCGGTGCTTTGGGTCTGGTGGCACTTGGCATGGCGGCGATCTCGCTGGCGAGCCCGCTCGCCAGCGCCCGCATCTGGGATCGCTGGCTGAGCTTTCCCGAAACGCTGTTTCTGGCGCCGCTGCCGGTGTTGACGCTGGCGCTGTTCGTCTGGCTGTGGCGCCTGTCGGCGCGGATGCCGCTTGAAGGCGACCGTCTCAACCTGGCACCATTCGCGGCTCTGTCGGGCATTTTCGCGCTTGGTTTCGCGGGCCTCGCCTGGTCGTTCTACCCCTATGTGGTGCCGGGCCGGATCACCATCGCCGAGGCGGCAAGCGCGCCTGAAAGCCTGGCCATCATACTGGTGGGCACGCTGTTCGTGCTGCCGGTGATCACCGGCTATTCGATCTGGGCCTACCGGATCTTCGGCGGCAAGGCGGTTGACCTGCGCTACGACTGACAGTCGGAAACGGCTCAGGCGTCGCCGAAGCGGGCGTTGCGGTCGATAAGATATTTGTCGAACAACGGCAGGCTGGCCGCCCCGAGCGCCCGCGCCAGGGTGCCGACGGTGCCCGGGAGGATGTGTGGCGGTTGCAGCCCGCGCAGATCGTAGCGGATAACCTTGTGGCGGGTGGCGGCGACGATTTTTTCGCGGATCTCCGCGGGCAGGCCGCCATCAATGATGATGTGTTCGAAGTCTATGACGGACGTTGCTGAAACGATGGCCTGGGCCAGCGCCGGAGCGACGATGCCGATCCACTCATCGGCGAGCGCCTCGAAACCCTGCCAGTGATCGGGGCTGTTCCACAGCGGAGAGGGGTCCTGTCCGCGCTCGCGCAGCATCCGTTCGAGCAGCATGATCGAGGCGCGGTCGAGAAGTTGCACGCGGCTGCCGTCCGGCTCCAAAATCGGCAGGGGACCGAGCGCCCCGGCATTGCCGGAGCGGCCGGCATAGAGGCTGCCATTGAGCACCACGCCGCCGCCGACAAACGTGCCGATATAGATATAGAGATAATCGCTCAGCCCCTCGTGCCGGCCGAAGACCAATTCGGCCGCGCAGGCAGCGGTTGCGTCGTTTTGCAGATATACAGGAAGATCGCAGATCGCCGCCAGTTCTGCCCGCAGGTCGAAGTCGCGCCACTGGAACATCTCCGCTCCCGGCGCGCCGGCCTGTTCAGCCCAGTTCCACAACTCGAAGGGCGTGGCGATGCCGAGCCCGGCAACGCGGTCCAAATGCTCCGCGGGCAGGTCGCTCAGCAATTCTGACAGCCCGGTCTGCACGAACTCGACGATCAGTGGCGGCGTAGGCCAGGGATAGCTCTTGCGCAGTGTGGCCTTGGGCTGTCCCAGAAAGTCCACAAGGATAAGTTCGGCGCTGCGGCGGCCCACCTTCAGACCGACGAAAAACGCGCCGTCGGGATTGATCGACAAAGGTACCGAAGGCTGGCCGACCTTGCCGCGGATCGGTTCGCCCTTGACGATCAGCTCCTCGGCCTCAAGCTCCCGCATGATCACCGAACAGGTTTGCGCCGAAAGCCCGGTCATCCGCGAGATGTCGGTCTTGGCAAGACCGCCATGGGTATAGACCAGGCTCAGCACCAGCCGCTGATTATAGGCGCGCAGACCGCTCTGGTTGGATCCCCGCAACGATTTGCTCCGTGGGGATTGAGCCGCTGAATCCCCGCGGGTTTCGCCCTTGTTGCGATCCTCCGGCACCGGTCCGAGTCCTCCCCGAATGTCTTGCAATTCTGCAGTGTTGTTGGCGCCAACAATGCCGCAAAGCCCGGAAGCGGTCAATTAGTAAATAAGAGTGATTTATTTATTGACTCGCTTGCTGGATGTGTGGTGTCATCGCCACGACGCGGCAATGGGAGGGCCAAGCCGTACCGATTGGCCGCGCGTGCAGACTGTCCTGCAACAAAAACTATCCCGGGAGGATGACATGAAATCGAGTTTTGCATTCAAGACCACGTTGATGGCTGCCGCCGCGTTTGGCGTCATGGCCGCGGCCCCCGCCTATGCCGGCAGCCACAGCGTCGGCGCCTGCCTGATCACCAAGACCGACACCAACCCGTTTTTCGTCAAGATGAAAGAGGGCGCCGAAGCCAAGGCCGAGGAACTGGGCGTGTCGCTCAAATCCTATGCCGGCAAGGTTGACGGTGACCATGAGACCCAGGTCGCGGCGATCGAAACCTGCATCGCCGATGGCGCCAAGGGCATTTTGCTGACCGCATCGGACACTTCGTCCATCGTCACCGCCGTCACGCAGGCCCGCGACGCCGGTCTTCTGGTGATTGCGCTCGACACTCCGCTTGAGCCGATCGATTCCGCCGACGCCACATTCGCCACCGACAACTTCCTGGCCGGTGAACTGATCGGCAAATGGGCTGCCGCGACGCTAGGCGATGAAGCTGCCAACGCCAAGATCGCCATGCTCGATCTCGCTGTCAGCCAGCCCACCGTGGGCGTGCTGCGCGACCAGGGCTTCCTCACCGGCTTCGGCATCGACGTCAAGGATCCGGCCAAGTGGGGCGATGAGGACGATCCGCGCATCGTCGGCAACGATATCACTGCCGGAAACGAGGAAGGCGGCCGCAAGGCTATGGAAAACCTTCTCGCCAAGGATCCGATGATCAATGTGGTCTACACCATCAACGAGCCCGCCGCGGCCGGTGCCTATGAGGCGTTGAAAGCCATCGGCCGTGAGGGCGATGTGCTGATCGTCTCCGTGGATGGCGGTTGCCCGGGTGTGGCCAATGTCAAGGACGGCATCATCGGCGCCACCTCGCAGCAATACCCGCTGCTGATGGCCTCGCTCGGCATCGAGGCGATCGCCGCCTGGGCCAAGGATGGCACCAAGCCGGAGCCGACCGAAGGCAAGGACTTCTTCGATACCGGCGTGGCTTTGGTCACCGACAAGCCAGCCGAAGGCGTCGAGTCGATCTCGGTCGCCGAAGGCATGGACAAGTGCTGGGGTTGATTACCCGCCATTGACTGTAGACAGTGATGGGGCGGCTCTCGGGCCGCCTCATTGCTACCGCGTTGCTGCCGCCGCCTTACTGCCAAGGTGCGGTGCGTGCGTGACGCAGGTGTGAGCTTTGCGCGACAGCGGGTTGCCGGGGTGCGGGACGTCCGGGATCAAAACCGGAAGCAGGCAACCGGAAGCAAGTCTTGGCTGACTGAAAATCGCCGTGTGACGTTGGGGGAGAAACCATGTCCGATACGCAAGAGTACGAAAAGGCTGCCGCTGCAAGTCCGGCGTCTGTGGCCGAGTTTGCCTCACACGACACCAGTGCCATCAAACGCATCCAGCATGCGCTGCACCAGACTCCGTCTCTGGTGCCGCTGATCGTTCTGATCGGCTCGATCCTGATTTTCGGCCTGGTGCTGGGGCAAAAGTTCTTTTCGCCGTTCGCGCTGACGCTGATCTTGCAGCAGGTGCAGATCGTCGGCATTCTCGGCGTTGCCCAGTCGCTGGTGATCCTGACCGCGGGCATCGATCTGTCGGTCGGCGCGATCATGGTGCTGTCATCGGTTGTGATGGGTCTATTCTCCTTCCGTTATGGCTTGCCGGTCGAAGTCGCCGTCGCCGCCGGCATCGCCTGCGGAGCGATCTGCGGCTACATCAACGGTTTTCTGGTCGCGGTGATGAAGCTGCCGCCGTTCATTGTCACGCTGGGCATGTGGCAGATCGTGCTGGCCACCAATTTCCTCTATTCCGCCAATGAAACGATCCGCTCTCAGGACATTGCCGAACAGGCGCCGCTGTTGCAGTTTTTCGGCAACAAGATCGCCATCGGCGGGGCCATTTTCACCTATGGCGTGATCTTCATGGTGCTCTTGGTGCTGGTGATGGCCTATGTGCTCAAGCAGACCGCGTGGGGCCGTCATGTCTATGCGGTGGGCGATGACCCGGAAGCAGCGGAGCTCTCCGGCGTGCAGGTCAAACGCACGCTGATCTCGGTGTATGTGCTTTCGGGCTTGATCTGCGCCTTTGCCGGCTGGGCTTTGATCGGCCGCATCGGCTCGGTGTCGCCCACTTCCGGCCAGCTCGGCAACATCGAATCCATCACCGCCGTGGTGATTGGCGGAATCTCGCTGTTCGGCGGCCGCGGCTCGATCATGGGCATGCTGTTTGGCGCGCTGATCGTCGGCGTGTTTTCGCTCGGCCTGCGCCTGCTTGGCGCGGATGCGCAATGGACCTACCTGCTCATCGGCGTGCTGATCATCGGCGCGGTCAGCGTGGACCAGTGGATCAGAAAGGTGTCAGTCTGATGGAACCCATTTTAAAGGCCCGCAATCTGGTCAAGCGCTATGGCCGTGTGGTCGCCCTCGACAATTGCGACTTCGAACTGCGCCACGGCGAAATCCTGGCGGTGATCGGCGACAATGGCGCAGGCAAGTCGACACTGATCAAGGCCATTTCCGGGGCGGTTACGCCCGATGATGGCAAGATCTGGCTCGAGGGCAAGGAAGTCAATTTCCACTCGCCTCTCGACGGCCGCCATGCCGGCATCGAAACCGTTTACCAGACGCTCGCCATGTCGCCGGCCCTGTCGATCACCGACAACATCTTCATGGGCCGGGAACTCAGAAAACCCGGATTTCTGGGCACGGTGATGCGCCAGCTCGACCACAAGGCGATGGAGAAATTCGCCCGCGACAAGCTCAACGAACTCGGCCTGATGACTATCCAGAACATCAATCAGGCGGTGGAGACGCTGTCGGGCGGACAGCGCCAGGGCGTGGCCGTGGCCCGCGCCGCCGCCTTCGGCTCCAAGGTCATCATTCTCGATGAACCGACAGCGGCGCTCGGTGTCAAGGAAAGCCGGCGAGTGCTGGAACTGATCCTGGATGTGCGCTCGCGCGGCATTCCGATCATTCTGATTTCCCACAACATGCCGCATGTGTTCGAGGTGGCTGACCGGATTCACGTTCACCGCCTTGGCAAACGTTTGTGCGTGATCGATCCCAAGGACTACACCATGTCGGATGCCGTCGCCTTCATGACCGGCGCAAAGGAACCGCCGGCGGAGGCGCTCGCGGCGTAAGCAGTACGATGAGCCTGAACGACAATGCCCGACTGATCGCCAGGGCCGCGACCGAGAGGCTCCGCCCGGGTGGCGGCATCGACGGTGAAGATGGAACAAGCGGGACGGCCGCACCGACCCGGTTCCTCATCGCACTTGCCGGCCCGCCGGGTGTTGGTAAGTCAACGCTTTCCGAAACTTTGCGCGATGAAATCGAACGCCAGGGTGAACATGCCGCGATCGTGCCGATGGACGGCTTTCATCTCGACAATGCAGTGCTCGAGGCGCGCGGTCATTTGGCCCGCAAGGGCGCGCCGTTCACCTTCGATGCGGAGGGCTTTCGGGCGCTTCTTACCCGGTTGCGGACCGAGACCGGTCAGGAAATCGCCATCCCGGTGTTTGACCGTTCGCTTGATCTGGCCCGCGCCGGCGGCCGCCTTATCGCGCCGGAGCATCGTTTTTTGATTGTCGAGGGCAATTATTTGCTGCTCGATGAGCGCCCCTGGCGCGACATGGCGGGCCTGTTCGATCTGACCGTGATGCTCACCGCGGATCCCTTGGAGCTGCGCGAACGGCTGGTGCGGCGCTGGCGCGATCATGGCCTGGATGAAACCGATGCGCTGTCCCGCGCCATGAGCAACGACATCCCCAATGCCGAGCTGGTGATCGCCAATTCGCGCCGGCCGGACGTGGCGCTCGAAAGCGCCGGTTGATCCGGCCTGGACGGTAGCGCGGTCCGGATGCCGCCAGTGCGTGAAAAAACCCCGGCGCTTTCACGCCGGGGTCTTCATTGTTTCAGCTTGTCAGATGCTTAGTTGATTTCGGCGTAGGAGCCGTCCGACCAGCGGTAGAAGACGTAGCCCGGAAGCGAGACGTCGCCCTTGTCGTCAAAGGCCAGATCGCCCAGAACGGTCGAGAAGTCGCCGGCGTTGAGCGCCTGACGCACCGCGTCATAGTCGGTCGAACCAGCCGCCTCGACAGCCTGCGCATAGGCCTGAATGGCCGCGTAGGTGTACATCACATAGCCTTCAGTGGTCTTGCCAGCGTCCTGCAGAGCCTTGACCACGTCAGCAGCGTTGGGGTTCTTGGTCGGATCCGGCGAGAAGGTCATCAGCGTGCCTTCGCCGGCGTCGCCGGTGATGGCCCAGTACTCGTCGGTGACCAGCGCGTCACCGGAGATCAGCACGGTGTCCATGCCCTGTTCTTTCATCTGGCGCGCCATCAGACCGGCTTCGGTGTGGTAACCGCCGACATAGAGCACATCAATGCCTTCTTGCTTCATCTTCGAGACCAGCGCCGAATAGTCCTTCTCACCTGCGGTATAGGCTTCATACATCGCCGCAGCACCGCCAAGAGCTTCGTACGAACCCTTGGTCGCATCGGCCAGACCCTTGCCGTAGGCGGTCTTGTCGTGCACGAAGGCGATCTTCTTGTCGGCGAAGTTTTCCTTCAGATAAGCAGCGGCGGTTTCACCCTGCTGGTCGTCACGACCGCACACGCGATAGATGCCGCCATCGGCTCCACCGGGACGCTCATCGGTAAACTTCGGGTTGGTCGAAGCCGGCGAAATCTGGATGATGCCTTCATCCGAATACACGGCCGATGCCGGGATCGACGAGCCCGAGCAGAAGTGGCCGGCCACGAAGGCGACGCCGTTGCCGGCGAACTGGTTGGCAACCGCAACAGCCTGTTTCGGATCGCAGGCATCGTCGCCGATTTCCAGTTTCAGCATTTCGCCATTGATGCCGCCGGCGGCGTTGATGTCGGCCACGGCCTGCTCGGCACCGGTCTTCATCTGTTCCCCGAAGGAGGCGTATTGGCCAGTCATCGGACCTGCGGTCGCAATGACGATATCGGCATGCGCCGTGGACATTGCGAAGCCAAGAGCGGCTCCAGCCAAAAGGATCTTCTTCATGTTATCTCCCAGCAACGCCTGTTCGTTTTCCTATCACCGGCGCCGCAGGCGTTGATAAGGTTCAGGTCCGGTGTGGGGGGCGTTTTGCCCCGTGTGTTGCCATCTAAGCCGATATTTTTCGAGAAATACAGACTTTTCTGGATGGCAATAGATGCCGCTTTACTATGCGGTTAATTGCTCTTGTGACGCCAGCCGAAGGGCCCTGCGCGCTCAAAGGCGAAACTGTATTGCGTGGCGATTTGGCCGGCGCGAGTATAGCGCATGCCCAGAAAGGCGAAGATCATGATGACGATGAAGTCGACCACGAAATAGTAACCCGACAGCAGGGTTCCGCCAAACAGCGCGAAGTGGATGAAGCGCACTGCCAGGCCCAGAAGCACCATGTAGCCCGCCAGTTGCAGCGGTGTGCGCCAGGTCGATGCCACCGCGCGGCCGGTCATCCAGGCGGTTCCGCCACCCAGCGCCATGGTCACCAGGATGAACTCGCCGATAGAGACTTCCCACAACAGGCTGTTGGCCAGGACATGCTCTTCCATCAGTGCGCTCCTCCCTCGAGATAGGCCGCGCGAACCTCGTCACGCTTGAGCAGTTCGGCGCCCGTGCCCGACATGGTGATATTGCCATTGACCATCACATAGCCGCGATGGGCGAGCTTGAGCGCGTGAAACGCGTTCTGTTCCACCAGAAACACGGTCAGCCCCTCATTGGTGTTGAGTTCCCTGATGATCTCGAAGATCTGCTTGACGATCAGCGGCGCCAGCCCGAGCGAGGGCTCGTCGAGCAGCAACAGCCGCGGCCGGCTCATCAGCGCCCGGGCAATCGCCAGCATCTGCTGCTCACCGCCCGACAGCGTTCCGCCGCGCTGCGAGGCGCGCTCCTTGAGTCGCGGAAACAGATCGAACACCCGCTTGAGGTCGTCGTCGAAATGACTGTCATCGACCAGCTGCGCGCCCATCTGCAGATTTTCCATCACCGTCATGCGGCCGAAAATCCGCCGTCCTTCCGGCGATTGGGCGATGCCCATGCGGATGATCTCGTGGGTGGGCATGCGGGTGATGTGCTGACCGTCGAAAATGATCTCGCCGTTGCGGGCCTGGGGGCTGCCGCACACAGTCATCATCAAGGTTGACTTGCCGGCGCCATTGGCACCGATCAGCGTGACGATCTCACCCTTGTTGACGTCGACATCGACGCCGCGCAGGGCAACGATCTTGCCGTAATAGGTTTCGACCCCGCGGATCGACAGGAGAGGTTGGTCGCTCATGACTTGCCTCCCTTACCGGATTTCTTCCCTGCAACGCCCTTGGCCAGCGCCTTGGCTTGCTTGACCCAGTCTTCGCGTTCGATGCGGCCCGGGAAGGCCAGATAGCTGCCGACCCATTCCACTTCCTTCTTCTTCCACGCCGCCACCTGGTCGTAATGCCAGATCCCCAGCGCGTTGAGCTTGCGTTCGTTGACCGAGCCAATGCCTTTGACCCTGGTCAGATCGTCCGGCTTGTCGCTGCGCGGCTGTCTTAGTCCCGATGGCTGCGCGCCGGGATGGTTCTCTGCGCCCTCGACTACAATTTCACTGGCCGCGGCAGGCGGTTCGGCCGTTGCCGCTTGCCCGGATGCCTCGCCTTTGTGCTCTTTCAAAGCCGCGGCCTTGGCGGCGATCTCGGGCAGGTCTTCGGCGATCTCCTCGATGGTGGCAACCTCTTCCTCGTCAACGCCCAGATAGGCGGAAATCACCTTCGGGTCATTCTTGACGTGGTCCGGATTGCCGTCGGAGATCTTCTCGCCGTAGTCGAGCACCACCACATGGTCGGAGATCTCCATGACCACGCCCATATCGTGCTCGATCAACAGGATCGAGGTGCCGTGATCGCGCCTGATATATTGCAGCAGCTGATTGAGTTCGGTGGATTCACGCGGATTGAGGCCCGCAGCTGGCTCATCCAGGCACAGAAGATGCGGCCGCGTGCACATCGCCCGGGCGATTTCCAGCCGCCGCTGATCACCGTAGGGCAGATCGGCCGCCGGATCGTCGGCGCGTTCGATCAGCCCGGTCTTTTCCAGCCAGTAAGCGGCGAAATCAATGGCCTCGGCGCGCGCCTTGCGGAATCCTGGCAGATTGAAGATCCCGCCGATGGTCATTGAAGACGCGATCATCAGCGGATTGTGCTGCGCCACCAACAGGTTCTCAAGCGCCGTCATACCGCCGAACAGCCGGATGTTCTGGAAGGTTCGGGCCACTTTGGCGCGCTTGGAAATCTCGAAGTCCGGCATCCGCTCCAGCAGGAAGACGGCCGAGTCCTTGCCGATGTCATGCTGCCGCCCGGTGCGGGTCAAAGCCTCGACCTTTTCGGATTGCAGATCATTGCCATGGCGCATGACGATGCGGCCCTCGGTGGGTTTGTAAAACCCGGTCACGCAGTTGAACACCGTGGTCTTGCCGGCGCCGTTGGGGCCGATCAGCGCGGTGATGTCGCCGCGGCCGACATTGAAGCTCAAATCGTTGACGGCGAGCAGGCCGCCGAAACGCATGGTCAGATGTTCAACCGAAAGCACCACATTGTGGTCCCAGTTGTGGGCGGGGGTCGTGTTCATTGCCGTTTCCATCAGTGGCCCTCACCCTGGGCGACCATATCCGAGCCGATCTTCTTGCGTTCCTTGTAGACCGCGGAAGGGTTGCGGCTTGATATGATGCCGCGCGGCTTCCACACCATGATCAGCACCATGGCCAGGCCGAAAATCAGCATCCGGTATTGGGTGGGTTCGAAATCCGGGCCGAAGATTTCCTTGAGGAAGCCAAGATTGCGCAACAGCTCGATGCCGCCGATCATCACCACCGAGGCGATCACAACGCCGATCTGCGAGCCGAGACCGCCCAGCACCACGATCGCCAGGATGATCGCCGATTCCAGGAAGGTGAAGCTCTCGGGCGAGATGAAGCCCTGCCGCGTGGCGAAGAACGATCCCGCGAAGCCGCCGAACATCGCGCCGATGGCAAAGGCAGTCAGCTTGGTGTTGGTGGTGTTGATGCCCAGCGACCGGCAGGCGATCTCATCCTCGCGCAGCGCCTCCCAGGCCCGTCCGATCGGCAGCCGCCGCAGCCGCAGCGTCACGAAATTGGTGATCAGCGCCAGCAACAGGATGATGTAGTAGAGATAGACGAAGCGGTGGATCGAATCGTAGGGCAGGCCGAAGAACTCGGCGAAGCCGCCGGTACGGGAAAACTCGAGACCGAAGAAGCTTGGTTTTGGAATACCCGAGATCCCGTCGGGACCGCCGGTGAACTCATACCAGTTGAGCAGCACAACGCGGATAATCTCACCAAAGGCGAGCGTGACAATGGCGAGGTAATCGCCGCGCAGCCTGAGCACCGGAAAGCCCAGAATCACGCCCCACATCGCAGCCAGCAGTCCGGCCAGCGGCAACGCCATCCAGAACCCGAAGCCGAAATACTGCGCCATCAGCGCAAAGGAATAGGCGCCGACCGCGTAAAAGGCGACATAGCCCAGATCGAGCAGACCTGCCAGGCCAACCACGATGTTGAGGCCCCAGCCGAGCATGACGTAGGTCATGATCAGGATCGCCAGATCGATGAACTGCCGGTCGCGGTTGGGAAACAGCCACATAACGAGAAATGGCAGCGTGGCGGCCACAATCAGCAAAACCGGCCCTAACACCCGGCCAATCCCGCTCAGTGTCGATTCCGAGGCCGTGATCTTGATATGCTGGGTTACCGGGTTGCGGGTTTTGAACACCAGCAGATTGAGCGCCAGCCGCACTGCGAATACGATCGCGGTGGCGGTGAACCAGAGGCCCCAGCGGTAGGTCAGGTCGAGCCCGCCGGTGCCGATGTCGGTGCGAAGCGCAAAGAAGAAGAACCCAAGGACCGCGGCCAGGAAAGCGGCCACCGCGGCATCCTTGACGGATTCAGCCAGCAGGCTGGGATGGGGAGCGGCGCTGGTCATTAGACTTTCTCGACTTCAGGCTTACCAAGCAGACCGGACGGCATGAAGATCAGCACGATGGCGAGGATCGAAAACGCCGCCACGTCCTTGTACTCCACGGTGAAATAGCCAGACCAGAACACTTCGATAAGGCCGATCAGCAGACCGCCGAGCATCGCGCCGGGCAGCGAGCCGATGCCACCGAGCACGGCTGCGGTAAAGGCCTTCACCCCGGCCAGAAAGCCGATGTAGAAATCGATCACGCCGTAAAGCAGCAGGAACATGAAGCCTGCCACCGCGGCGAGCGCTGCACCCATGACAAAGGTCAGCGAAATCGTGCGGTCGACATTGACGCCCAGCAGCGCCGCCATCTTCTGATCCTGCTCGCAGGCGCGCTGCGCCCGGCCCAGCGGGGTCTTGGAAATCAACAGCGAGAAGCCGATCATCAGCGCCAGGGTCGTGGAGATGATGATCATCTGCATGAACGACAATTGCACCGCAATCGTTCCGTTTTCGGTCACGCCTTCCATGATGGTGATGCCGCCCTGGATCTGCGGCTGCAGCGGCTTGACTCGCGCGCCCTGGGTGATCTGGACGAAATTCTGCAGCACGATCGACATGCCGATCGCGGTAATCAGCGGCGCCAGCCTGAACGACCCGCGCAACGGCCTGTAGGCCATGCGTTCGACCGTCCAGCCCCAGGCCGAGGTGAACAGCATGGCGATGAGAAGCGTCAAGAGCAGGATCAACGGCAAGGCGGTAATGCCGATTGCCACCAGCGCCAGAAAAGTCGCCAGTGCGATGAACGAGCCGATCATGAAAATGTCGCCATGGGCGAAGTTGATCATGCCGATGATGCCGTAAACCATCGTGTAGCCGATGGCGATGAGCCCGTAGATCGACCCCAGCGTAAGCCCGTTGATGAGCTGTTGAACGAAATACTCCATGAGGCAGCAGTCCCCTCTTTTTGTTCTTATGGGGGGCACTTTGAACGTACCCTCTATTCCCCTGGCGCCTCTATAGCGTGTTTTACACGAACGATAATATCGAAATTTTACCCGCCAACATTTTTCCGGTATTCAATCGTTTAAAATTTCAGATTTTGGTGAAACTCACCGAATCCGCCTTCCTGTGATGCAAAAACGGGAATTATCACGCATTGTGGCGCGTCTTTCGCCGCAAAACGGTGGTTGTAGAGCCGTTGTGAGAGCACAATGTGCCTGCAATCCACCGGATTCGTGCGCAACCGGTCACCCCCGGGCCGGCTCACTGGCGGATGTCAGCGAACCCGCTTCAGGAAACCCTCCGGCGCCACGGTGATCTGCAGCTTCTTGTCGATGCGGCTGTCGATTTCGAAATCGGCGCGGTCCTTTATGAAGGCATGGACCGCCGATTTCGGGCTGTTGCCGGGGCCCCAGGGGCGACCATCCGACAGATGCGCCGGCATGTCCTCGACGAGCGTATCGTAGACCACGCAATAACTGCCCGGTGTGACCATCGGCGCATAGGCCTCGAGTTCGGCCAGCACATGATCATGGGTGTGGTTGGAATCAAGACACACCAGCACCCGCTCGAAGCGCTCGGCGATGGCCTTGACCTGGGTGACAGTTTGCGGATCGACGCTCGATCCTTCGATCATCTTGATCCGCGCTGCCATCGGATGCGATTCGATGGCCTTTCGGTTATGGGCGCGGATGTCGATGTCGATCCCAAGCACCTTGCGCCTGGGTCGGGCGGGATCGAGCATCTCGCCGCGTTCCGACGCCTCGCACAGATCAAGCATCGCCATCAGTGAGGCCGAATAAATCAGCGATCCGCCGTGAGCGATGCCGGTTTCGATGATCAGATCCGGTTTGGTGGCCCACACCAGTTCCTGAAGCGCCCAGGCGTCATTGGGAAACTGGATTGCCGGCCGGCCCAGCCAGGAAAAATTATAGGCCCATTTGTAAGGCGCGGCCTGCCGCACCCAAAGCCGCGACAGCGCCTGCAGGTCGGCGTCGGCTGCCAGGCCATCGATATTTTCTTCCACCTCAGCGCGGAATGCATCATGGGGATTCATGCAAGAACTCCTTCCAGCTCCGTGTCCCGGAGCTGATCACCGATTGCCCCGGCTGGCCGCAATGGGCGACCAGGTCGAGCCCGGTCACATAAGGCGTGAACGGGCCGTGCGATTGCGGGTAGGGCGTGCGCCGGTAATCCATGTAGGACACCGCCACGTCCGCGCCCTCGAGCAGATCGTGGTCGAGGTAATTGCGCGCGCCGTGGCCGGTGACATAATCCGTGCCGCCCACCGCCTTGACCAGCGCCAGCACGCGTTCGCTGCCGGAGCCGCCTATGCCAAGATCGCGAGAGTCGATAAAGCGCGTCGAGCGGTCCAGCCCGAAATACCGTACAAGCGCCAGCATGCTGGCCCGCGCCAGATCGGCCACGGTCTCGTGGCCGGTTTCGAGCACCGCATGCGCCAGACCGAGGGCGTCACTGGCGTAGTCCGCGGTCTCGAAGCTTTGTTCGAGCAGCGACAGATGACGTCCCCGCCAGGTTTCGACCGGCTGCAATTTCACCGCGTCGACGTTTTGGCCGAGCCGGTGGTTGCTGAGCGGCGCGGTCATCCACACCATCTGCCCGGCGGTCTTGACCTGCACCCGGTTGCTGAACCCGCCCCGCGAAAACTGCACATCGTCATAGTGAATGAAAACGTCGGCCAGCCGGATTTGCTCGAGGAAACCGACCCAGGGGAAATACATCGACTGGCTGATCACCACTCTCATGCCCGGTGCTCGTCCGTGACAAGAAGCTTGATCATACAGCGGGCCTCAATCGTTTCGCCGCAGACCAGCACCTGCCGTACCGGCGCATCGGACCAGATGTAGCCCAGACCGTGATAGCAGCGGATCGCAGGGGCGTTGCGGGCGCCGACTTCGAGCGTCAGTTCCTGCGCCCCGAAACTGGTCACAAGCAATCGCTCAAGAGCCAGAAGAGAGGCGGTGCCGAGACCCGCGCCCTGGCAGTCGGGCGCAATGCAAATGCCAAAGCTCCAGCGATCGGGCGTCTCCGCGATGGCTTCGGCCTGCAAATAGCCGGCGGCGGAATTGCCGTCGTCCACCGCGATCACCCTGAACAGCCGGTCCCGGCCCGTGGTGCGGCGGTCGAGCCAGGCGCGAACCGCATCCATGTCGCTGCCGCGCGCTGTTGAAAGCAATTGCGCCTGCAGCTCCACATCGTTGCGCAACTTTTGAAGAAATGGGAGGTCTTCGTCTTTCCACGTGCGAAGCTCAACCTCGGCGCCGAAACTGGATTTCGCGGCGGTCATTGCAGATACACGATGCGCAGGCCATCACGGCCGAACCAGGGTTGGGCCTCGATGATCCCCGGCGCAATCGCGGGATTGAGCCCGGCATAGACGATGTTGACACCCTCCGGCAGGGCTTCGGGCGCAAGGATAGGCACGCCGAAAAGCTTCTTGCCCTGCAGCCAGGGGCTACGGTCGATAAAACCCGCTACCGCGCCGGGGCGCTGCAGGTGGGCATAGATGAAGGCGCCGTAGAATCCTGATCCGTAGATCGCGGCAGTGTCGCGTTCTTCCTCGCTGCTGTTGATCGCAACCGCCGCCGCAGTCCAGAATGCCGAAAGTGCGCGCGCGCGTTCACCGATGGATGAGATGTCCCCGGTGTCCGTTGCCTCGCTGGATGTGACGCCGGTTTTTCGCGCGGTGACCACCAGTGCGCCGCGATAGCTGGTCTGGTCGATCTCGGCCTCGCCCAGTCCGGCATCCGCGAGAAGACGTATGAGCGACGGTCGCGTGAAGTGATTGACATGATCGATGACGATAAAATCGGCTGCGTTGCCGAACACATCAGGCACGATCATGTGCAAATGCCCGCCGGACTTGAGCAGCCGCGCCACATGCGCCATCGCCCCGGCAGGATCATCAATGTGTTCGAAGGCAAAGAATGAGGTGATCAGATCGAACTGTCCGTCCCACGCCTCCGGCGTCCGGTGAACGGCCTGCCGGTCCTTGGCCACCAGCCGATCCCAGAAATTCTCGTACATCTGGCTGACATCGAACAGATGCATCTTGAGGTCCGGCCGGGCATCAAGCAGTTTGCGCGCCATCGCCGCCTTGGCGCAGCCGTAATCGAGCACATGGCTCCCCGGTTCGAGTGTCACCTTGTCAAGGACAAGCGCCATCTGGTGGTCGGTGCGGGTGACAATCCGGTCGTCCCTGGTCTCGTAGATCTGGTCCTCGTCCTCATCCTCGATCAAAATCCGGTAGTCGGTTTCATAGAAGGATTGGGCATCGGCCACGCCGTTGCCGGCCAGATGTCCGCAAGCGTTGCAAAACCGGACGATCTTGGCGCCGGGCAGGATCTGGCACAGCGAACTCAGGCTGGTCCCGGTCTTGGAATCATGAACCGTCTCCATGACCTGCGCGCCGCAGACCGGGCAGCCGGCCTCGCTTGCATCAGCCATGACCCGGTTCCACGAACAGTTCCGGATGCACCGAGCGGAAGTCCACGCCCGCGGCGTAGGATCCTGTCCAGCCATGGCCGCGGCCGGTCTCGTTGGCGAGATTGTAGTAGCGGAACTGCATGGACCAGCGCGGCCGGTCACTGCGGTTGTAGCCCGAGGCATGAAGCACCAGAAAATCCAGGATCACCAGGTCACCGGGCTTCGAAAGCGGCGCCACCTTGTCGTAGCGGCTAAGCAGTTCCGTCTCGCCGGCAAGCTTGAGTGCATAGGCGCCGCTGCGTCCGGCGTTTTCGGGATCGGCATGACAGACCGGCAGCGGCCCCTCGCGCTGCGACCCGGGGCAAAGCATCACCGGACCGAGATCTTCGGTGATCGGCGCCAGCGGCGACCAGAACACCAACCCGTCGGGGCTTTTGAGTTGCGCCGGATATTCCTGATGCCACATGGCGCGGAACCGGTCTTCATTGGGATTGTCGATACGGATGCCGGAGCCGCCGGCGGTCAGCGCGGGAACGGCGCCGGGCCGCAACTGCCGCATGATGGTCTCATGCGCGGGATGGGCGATCAGCCGGGTGAAAGCGGGGATTTCCTTGACCAGATCATAGATCTCGCCGCCCCAGGCGCGGTTCTGCCTGATCAGATCCATGTAGCCTGCGTCGAATGCGGCGGCACTGAAATCCGGACGTGTGTCAGCAACTCCGTGCCGCGCCATCACCGCGCCGATGATGGCATAGATACCCGATTGAACCGCGAGGATATCAGCAGGATCGTAAAACCCGCCGATCACCAGGAATCCGTTGTCGAAAAACTCTTCGCGCTGGGCTGGGCTCAATTGCATTCGCTGGTCCTTTGAAGCGAAAGTCGGTCACAGGCGATTTCGCGCAAGAGCGATCAGGCGTCGTTCAGTCGGTTCTCAAGCAGATGCACGGGAAACAGCATGCCATCAAGGATGGCGTAATACTCGGCCGCCGTGCCGGCGTTTCCGATGGCCATGTCGAAATTCAGGTGATCTTCCGCGTGGCCCATGAATTTCGGCACGTCGGGACGATATTTGTAGACCGGCTTGAACTGCTTGAGCGCCTGAGCTCCGCCCCAGGCCTTGATCGCCGTCCGGTAAGCCGCCTTTTTCTTCTCGAACACCGCGCGATCCGACTGGGTTTCACAATCGCCGGCGCAGGCTGCGATAAAGCCTTCTTCCCAGCCATTGAGCGCGATGCCGTAGCGCTGCTTGAACCATTCGATCGTGTGCGCCACGGAAGTGGTCACCCCCAGATCGACCGGGAACGGGAAATCCTGGGCCTCGATTTCCGCGTCGTTCTCTTCAAGAAACGTCTGGTAGCGCTGGACGCCGATCTCGTAATCGCGAAGGCCGGCGCTGTTGGACGCCTTGCAGGAGCCGAACACCGACAACGGGCGCTCCCAGTAGATGCAGGCATCCGCCATCATCACGGTCTTGCAGATGCTGTCGTAATCGACATTGGGGTGTTCGAAGTAGCGGTTCGAGAAGGCGTCGCGGATCCGCTTCATGAGATCTTTCTTGAGCGCGCCGTGATAGACCCCGAACGGGCAGGCCGGCCGGTCCTTGGCGTCTTCCCAGAAGAACATCTTGCGCATCAGGTCCTTCTTTTCCATGTGGATCAGATGGCTGCCTGTGGGGATCCGGGTGATTTCACGATGGCTGCGCGCATCGGGCCAGACGAAATAGGCGCGGCCCCAGGTGAAGGCGTCGGCATGGGGCACGCGCTCGCTCGTCACCTTCAACGCTTCACACAGCTCGGGGTCGAGATAATCATCGTCGCCGATGAAGCTGATCCACTCGCCATGAGCCTGATCGGGCATCCGCTCCCAGTTTGATCTCAGTGACAGGGCTTCCGCTGCGGGCGGCAGCAACCGCAGCCGGTCGTCACCGGTCTGCGCGACGAAGTCGGCCAGCGGGGCGGGATCGTCTGAATTGTCGCCGATCAGGATTTCGAAGTCGTCGCGCGGCGACGCCAGCATGTGGCGCACGGCGTCCATGGCGTAGGATTGCCGGTTACGGGTCGGGATGCAGATTGTCAGCCGGGTCATCGCGCAAACGCCCTTGCGCCGGAAGCCACATGCTCGACCGGCAGGATGGTGTGTTCCGCAAAGCGGTAGAATTCCGCCGGCGTTTGTGCCGGGACCGCCGCCTCGCGCACATGCAGGGTGTCCTTGATGACGCCCGTGAGCTCATTGAACGAGATGTTGGGCAGATACACGCCGGGTTTGAAAAGGTGGCGCCATTTGCCGCCGTCCCAGACTTCAAAGCCGCGCTCGAAAAAGGTCTTCTTGGCCTGATAGTCGGTTTCATTGCGGGTAAACCGCAATTCGTCCGCGGCGGCCTGGGCGAAATTCTCGGCAAATCCGGTCAGGTCGATGTCGTAAGTGCGGCAAAACCAGTATGTGGTCGAGGCGATCGAGGCGCTGAGCGCGGCCCCCTTGTCACTGATCGGAAAGGGGAACACCGGATCGTCCATGTCAACCTTGCCGGCGGTTTCCTGCTTGAAGGTCCGGGCGCGCTCGACCAGCACTTTCTGCGATTGCGTCCCCGCCGAATTCGAGGCGGCGCCGGCACCGAGTACCGAGAAGGGCCGCTGGCAATGAACCAGCATCTTGGCTTCCTTGATGGTTTTGCACACGCTTTCGAAATCGACCACGGGATGCTCGAAATACCGGCCCCCGAACTTCCGTTTGATCCGCTCCATCAGCGATTTTCGCACAGCGCCGTGATAGGCGCCGAAACCGCCGGCGGGAACCCGCCGCCGCTCGGTCCAGCGGTAGAGCTGGTCCTGCAACCGGGATTTGACCGCAATGTAGGTGTCGTGGCTGACCGGAATTGTCGACAGGGCCGGAACCGGACGGTTGTCCGGCCAGTTGAAATGCATCCGCGCCCAGCTCACCGACTCGACTTCCGGATAAAGCCGCTCATAGTGCTTGAGCAGCAGTGTGAGTTTCGGGTCAATGTAGTCGTCATCGCCAATCACCGCGATCCATCGCCCCTGGGCAAGCTCAACCAGCCGCTCCCAATTGTCGACCATTGGCAGCACGGATTGTTCCGGGCCGGTCAGTTTGAAGCGCGGATCGTCTTTGAGTTCGGTTGCGAAAAAATTGGCAAGCGTCGTGCCGTCGTCGGAATTGTCGCCGACCAGAACTTCGAAATCCTGTCGCTCGCTCGCAGCGATCGCGCGAATGGTTTCGATACAATAGCTCTGCCTGTTGCGCGTCGGCAGGCAGATGGAAAGCTGGATCATCTGGTTTCTTTGCATTGGGCCGTTTGCTGGGCCCACCCTTGCAGGCCAAGCTTGCCCGATGCTTGCGGGCATCCAATCCGGTCTGGCCGGTTGGATTGGCGAGGACATGTGCAATTGGGCTGGATTTTAAAGCCAAAGCCTGATCGATTGCCGCCGAGCAAAAATCGAAGTCCCGGGGGAGCCCAATGAAGATCAGCGATGTCACAACCTTCGTGGTCGGCAATCCGCCGCCGCAGGCCGGCGGCCGTTACTTTCTGTTTGTCAAACTGGTCACCGACGGCGGAGTTACAGGATACGGCGAAGCCTACGATGCGGCGTTCGATCCGCACCTGACCGCCAAACTGATCGAAGATGTGGCTGCGCGCTATCTGGTTGGCCGCGACCCGCACGACATCGAGAACTTCTTCCGGCTTTGCTATTCCTCGGGCTTCTCGCAACGCCCGGACCTGACCATGATGGCCTGCTGTTCGGCGCTGGAGATGGCCTGCTGGGACATCATCGGCAAGGAGGCCGGTCAGCCGGTGCACAAGCTTCTGGGTGGCCGGGTGCACGAAGGCTTGCGCTCCTACACCTATCTCTATCCGGCCAGCGGCAGCGCCGATCCGCTGTCGGTCGACAATCCGAAAAATGTCTACAACGACCCCGATCTTGCCGCCGAAGCCGCACTTGGGGCCGTGCGCCAGGGGTTTTCCGCAGTCAAGTTCGATCCTGCCGGGCCTTACCGGGTGCAGGGCGGGCATCAGCCGCTGCTTACCGATGTCGATCTGTGCGCCCGTATGGTGCGCGCGGTTCGCGAGGCTGTGGGAACCCGCGCGGACATTCTGTTTGGAACCCATGGCCAGTTCACAGCCGCCGGCGCGATCCGCATGGCGCGCGCCATCGAGGCCGCCGATCCGTTGTGGTTTGAAGAACCGGTGCCGCCCGACCAGATCGCCGCCATGGCGGAAGTGGCTCGCGGAACCTCGATCCCTGTTGCGACCGGTGAACGGCTGACCACCAAGCACGAATTCGCCCGCGTGATCGAGGCGCGTGCTGCCGCGATCCTGCAGCCCAATCTGGGGCGGTCGGGCGGCTTGCTGGAAACCAAGAAGATCGCCGGCATGGCCGAGGCCTTCGGCATCCAGGTCGCGCCGCATTGCTATTGCGGGCCGCTGGTCGCCGCCGCCAACATCCAGTTGGCCGCCACCCTGCCCAACTTCCTGGTGCTCGAATCGATCAAGACCTGGGACGGCTTTCACGCCGAGGTGCTGAAAAAGAAGATCGCCTGGGAAGACGGCTATGTGATTCCGTCCGACGAACCCGGCCTCGGCGTCGAACTCGACGAGGCGGTCTGCGATGCCAATCCCTGGAGCGGCGACATGCTGCATCTGGAGATGACCCGGGAACCGATCCGGTTCTGAATCCACCCGCCCGGCGGGGTCCGGCGAGACGAGGGCCTTGTCAGGCGATGCGGCCCTTGTCCCAGTCGGGATCGTCGAAGCTCTGGATTTCCACCCGATAGCCATCGGGCGAGTGAAACAGCGAGGAGTAGACGCCGAACTCGTCGCTGTGCGCGGGTCCGCTAACATAGGTGACGCCCTTGGCTTCGAGGAAATCGCGCCAGCCATCGACATCGGGGGATACGATGGTCAGGGTCACCCCGGCCGGACCCTGCGGGCGGTCGGGCAAATTGCACACGCCGATATAGCTCAATGGTGTGAGCCGGAAGATGTGGCAGGCCCCCTGATCAACCACGAAATCAAGCTCCAGCACATTCCGGAAAAACGCTGACGCCCTGGCAAGGTCGTGCGTGTAGGTGAATGTGATCGAATGACTGATTGGCGGTCTGGTCAACATGCGCTCCTGCGTGGCGTCCGTTTCGCGCCGACAGTGCCCGGCAGCGCCCGATTCGGGCAAGTCTTTTGGGCGCTGTGCACAGGCTTGAAACCGCCCCGGCTTGACCGCAATGCCTTTGATCGGGCACATCGCAGCCCAACACGCCATGCGCGGTGACGCCGCGCGCGCTCAGGCCTGCCGCCGCAATGACCGAGGAATGCGCCATGACCCGTCCCGTGCTGATCGCCCCTTCCATTCTGTCTGCCGATTTCTCACGGCTGGGCGACGATATCGAAGGCGTGGTCCGCGCCGGCGCCGACTGGATCCATCTCGATGTGATGGACGGACATTTCGTCCCCAACATCACCTTCGGCCCGGGCATCATCAAGGCGGTGCGGCCGCGCACCGATGCTGTGTTTGACTGTCACCTGATGATCGAACCCTGCGATCCCTATCTTGAGGCTTTTGCAGATGCCGGCTGCGACATCATCACGGTGCACGCCGAAGCCACAAGGCATCTTGACCGCTCGCTTCAGGCGATCCGGGCGCTCGGAAAGAAGGCCGGTGTATCGCTCAATCCCTCGACGCCTGAAAACGTCATTGAATATGTGCTCGACCGGCTCGACCTGATCCTGCTGATGACGGTCAATCCGGGTTTCGGCGGCCAGGCCTTCATCCCGTCGGTGGTCGACAAGGTGGCGCGCGTCAAGCAGATGATCGGCGACCGCCCGATCCACATCGAGATCGATGGCGGCGTGACGCCCCAGACCGCGCCGCTGGTGGCCGCCGCCGGCGCCGATGTGCTGGTCGCGGGGTCCGCGGTGTTCAAGGGCAACGGCGAGGCCGAATGGGCCGGCAACATCACCGCCATCCGGGATGCCGCACAGTCGGCGCAGTAGATTTCGCAAGTCCCGGTGCTGACCAAAAGGCCTCCGGAGAGATAATCCGGAGGCCTTTTCCGTTCGCTGCCAGGCTAAGCTCCGATCAGTCTTCGAGTTGCTCCGGCAGCGCCAGATTGAGCACGATGGCGATTGTTGCGGCCGGCAGAAGCCCGCTGGTGAGCAGGATCTGTGCGGTCTTGTTCAGGTGCTGCAGTGCTTCGGGCACCAGTTGCAGCCCGAAGCTGATCGACAGCGCCGTGGCGAAGATCACCATATTGCGGCGGTTCCAGTTGACCTCCGAGAGCATGTTGACACCTGCCGCGCAGACCATTCCGAACATCACGATCACCCCGCCGCCCAGCACGTTGATCGGGATGGTGTTGATCAGCGCCCCGATCTTGGGGATGAAGCCGCAGACGATCAGGAAGATCGCGCCGATGGTGACGACATGCCGGCTCATCAACCCGGTCATGGCGATCAGCCCGACATTTTGCGAGAACGATGTGTTGGGCAGGCTGCCGAACACACCGGCCACTGCGGTGCCGAGACCGTCGGCGAAGGTCGCGCCCCTGATCTCGGTGTCTGTGGCTTCGCGGCCGGCGCCGCCCTTGGTAACACCGGACGTGTCGCCCACGGTTTCAATCGCCGAGACCACTGCCATGAAGCACATGCCGATGACGATGGCGACGTTGAACTCAAAACCCCATTTGAACGGGATCGGCGGTGCGAAATAGCTCGCCTTGCCGAGATTGGCGAAACTTACCTGACCCATCAAAAACGCCGCCACATAGCCCACCAGAATGCCGATCAGCACGGCGGCCACCGCGGCAAAGCCACGGGCGAAGAACTTGATTGCCAGCGTGACGGCAACCACCACCAGCGCCGGGCCCCACATTGCCAGGGTTCCGAATTCCGGATTGCCCATCTTCGGCACGCCACCAGCGGCGTATTGCACCCCGACCTTGACCAGTGCCAGGCCGATCATCAGCACAATCAGCCCGGTGACCAGCGGCGGCAGCGCATAGCGGATTCGGCCGACAATGAAGCCCAGCAGAAAATGAAACAGCCCACCGATGATAACCCCGGTCATCAATCCGGCCAGCCCGGCGGTACCGAGCCCGGCCACCGCCGGAATCATGATCGGCACGAAAGCGAAACTGGTGCCCTGCACGATCGGCAACCGCGCGCCGACCGGTCCCATACCGATGGTTTGCAAGAGTGTGGCGATGCCCGCAAACAGGATCGACATCTGGATCATATAGGTCATGTCCGGGAAGCCGAGCGCGCCCTGGTCCGAGCCAAACCCAATACCGGCGGCGCCCGCGACGATGATTGCCGGCGTGACGTTGGAGACAAACATTGCCAGCACATGCTGGATACCAAGCGGCACCGCAGTGGCGAGCGGCGGCATGTAGTCGGGATCGCGCAATTGTTCCGCGGTTCCAATCGAAGTGTCGGCCATGGCCAAATTCCTCTTCCCTCTGGGGCGCCCGGTGCGCCGGTTCGCCGCCCCCATTGCTGGCGAACCGGCGGATTGACCGGTCCGAAGACCGGCCTTTGTCTTGCCAAACCCGTGCCCGGCTCTTTTTGACCGCGCGGGGATTACTCCTCCTCAGCAAATCCCGTGCCATGCGGCGCGCGGTTTGCTTGAACTCAGGCGATCCGGCCGCTGAGCTTGAGCCGGCTCACCCCGCCATCAGGGAAAATATTGAGCCGGACGTGGGTAACCGGCCCGATATCGGCAATCTGCGCTGAAAGATCGTGCACATGGTCGGCCTTTAGCTTCTGCGGCGCAATCAGCTCCGGCCAGAACATCGAAGCCGTAATGATGGCGTCGCGCGCATCCGCACCAAAATCGCTCATATCGGCGGCTTGGATCGAGCAGGAATCAGGGAAATTGCCCTTGAAATAGGCAGTGTCGACGATTGCGCCCGAGAGCACGCCGCGTGCGCCAAGCGCAATCACGATCCACTCGTTGCCGGGCACGCGGCGTCGGCTGGTCTCCCAGCCATCGCCCATGTTTTCGCCGCGCCCGGGGGCAAGCAGCCGGTGATAGGCGCCGTAATGGGCATCGGAAAAGCCCACGATCCGGCCACCATTGAGCGAGGCCGACAGCTCGATCTCAGCGTCGCCCACTGTTGCCGCATCGAGATGCGGCTGACCGAAAACCCGGAGCCGCGCCACACCCCCGTCGGGATAGATGTGAAGCCGCACATGGGTGAAGATGCCGTCTGTGGAGGAGGCGAAATAATGATGCGCATCCGGGCCCAGCGGCGACGTCTCCAGCACCTCGGTCCACTCGGTCGTCTCGTCGGGATCGCCAGTTGCAGTGCAGGCCTCGATCCGCGCTGCCGGAGGGTAATTGCCGGTAAAATGCGAGGTGTCGACGTCGAATCCGTCGATCCGGCCGGCCGTTGCAAGCCGCACAATGGCCGTGTCGTGACCAAGCACGCGCTTGCGCCGACTTTCCCATCCATCCATCCATTTGCCGTTGTCATCATATTTGTCTTCGATGAAAACCGCCGGCTTGTCGTCCAGCATCCGCGTAAGCGGCGCGAAAAACTCGTCAGTGACGAAGATGCCCTCGGCGCCCAGTCCGCCCGAGGCGAGATTGACGCTGTCGCGGGCAAAGCCGGGAACTGCGGCCGGCAGGGAATCACTCATGGGGTACTCCTGAATACGGACCCGGACCGGTGGCGCCGGGTGTGCGAAGACCATCGTATCCGAGTAAAATCGGATTCGGTTTCAAATTTTTCCGGAAGATGTTGAAGCGGCAATCCGCTCTATCTCGGCCCGCGTGCCCTTGATCACGTGGTCGATGAACAGCTTGACCTTGGGGTCCTGCAGCCGCTTGTGAGGATAGAGGCAGGAGAACGGCTGAGGCACCGGCGGCGTCGCCTTGGCGACCTCGATCAGGCTGCCATCGTCGAGATGGCTCGCCACGTCATAGCGGGTTTTGCTTGCAATACCGCAGTCCGCCAGGGCCCAGGCGGTCAGCACATCGCCATCGTCGCTTTCAAGCGATCCTTCCGGATGAAATCCGCGGACCTCGCCATCGACCGCCAGGTTCCAGAAGAACTCGGTCGCGCCGGGATATCGCAGAAGCAGGCATTTGTGCTTGGACGACATGATCTCGTCGCCGTCCGCGGGCATGCCGTGCTCCTCGACATAGGCGGGTGAGGCGACCAGCACCCGCTCGAACTCATGAATAGCCCGCACCCGCAAATCCGAATCGGGTAGCGGCCCGAGCACGAAAGCCGCGTCGAGCCCTTCCTGGGCGATGTCGACCTTGCGGTCGGACAGTCTGAGCCGGACGTTGATGTCGGGATACTCCGCCTTGAAGGCGGGGATCAGCGGTGCGACGAGCTTTTTGCCCAACGCCAGCGGCGCGGAGATGAACAAGGTGCCCTTGGGCTGCGCGGTAATCTCGGCAATGCCGCCCTCGACTTCGCGGATTGTGTCGAGGATCTTGATTGCGCCCTTGTAGAACAACTCACCATGGGCGGTGGCGCGCAGGCTGCGGGTGGTGCGGTTGAAAAGCCGCACGCCAAGGCTCTTTTCCAGGTCCGAAATCCGGCTTGACGACACCGCCGCCGACACCCGCAAATCCCGTGCCGCCGCCGACATGCTGCCGAGCTCATAAACGCGCACAAACGTCTTGAGCATGTCCACATAAGCCATGATCATTTCCCCCCATCGACCGTCGACCGTCAGATTGACCTCGCGGCCGCGACTGCCTGTATCTGGACAATTATCCGCAAAAATCAGAAAGCCAAGCACATTACCTTGCAAGTCATGATAATCCGGCTTTCGCCGTGACGCAATCGCTCAATGCCGCGCATTCGTAGCGGCGCCTGGGAAGCGGCCATGATCAGCCGTGGCGCTCAAGCCGCACCAGCGCCAAATCAAGGGCCGAGAGAAAGCGCGACCGGTCAGCCTTCGAGAACGGCGCCGGGCCACCCACCTGGGCGCCGCCGGCCCTGAGATCCGCCATGATCGAGCGGGTCGCCACCGCCATCCCGATGGAATCAGCCGTGAAGGGCTTGCCGGTCGGCCCCAGCACGGCCGACGCGCCGGCGGCTAGGCAGCGTTCCGCCAATAAAATGTCGGCGGTCACCACCACCGACCGCCGCGTCACATGCTCGACAACACGGTCGTCGGCGGCGTCGAACTTGCCTGGCACGATCTCGCGTTCGACCAGCGGATCGGACTCGATCCGGAAGAACGAATTGGAGACGAAGGTGACCTTGACGCCATGCCTGAGCGCCACTTTCACGCATTCCTCGCGCACCGGACAGGCATCGGCGTCGACCAGCAGGCGAATGGGCAGGATGTCTTGATCAATCGGGTTCATGGCCGAGCCTTACCCGCTCCGCCGCCGGACGCCAAGACGGCGATTGCCGCCCGGGCGAAATCGATACCGGTCAGGCGGGTTCGGCGGCGCGGGTGAGCATGCCGAACAGGTCGCGCGGATCGTCGGGATCGGCGATCATGTCGAGTTGCTGGAAATGACCGGTCTTCAGGCCCCGCTCATAGACATATTTGAGCGCTGAGAAATCCTCGATGGCGAAGCCGACACCATCAAACAGCGTGATCTGCGAGGCCGAGCGGCGTCCTTCGGACTGGCCGGTGATCACTTGCCACAATTCCGTGACCGGATGATCCTCCGCCATCTGCTGGATCTCGCCTTCGATGCGGGTCTGCGGCGGATATTCGACGAAGATGTCCGATCTCAGCAAAATGTCGCGGTGCAGCTCGGTCTTGCCCGGGCAATCGCCGCCAATGGCGTTGATGTGGATGCCATCGCCGATCATGTTGTCGGTCAGGATGGTCGCGAGTTGCTTGTCGGCCGTGCAGGTTGTGACAATCTCGGCGCCCTCCATGGCCTCCTGCGAGGAGGTGCAGGGTGTGACCGAGAGCCCGCGCCCCGCCAGGTTTGCGGCGCATTTGCGCGTCGCCGCTTCGTCAATGTCGTAAAGCCGGACATGGTCTATGCCGACCACCGACTTGAACGCCAGAGCCTGGAACTCGGATTGCGCGCCATTGCCGATCATCGCCATGGTGTGCGCGCCCTTGGGCGCCAGATGCCGCGCCGCCATTGCGGATGTGGCTGCAGTTCTCAGCGCGGTGAGCACCGTCATTTCCGACAACAACACGGGATAGCCCGAGGAGACCTCGGCCAACAGCCCGAAGGCGGTGACGGTCTGCAGCCCCTCGCGGGTGTTCTTCGGATGACCGTTGACATATTTGAAGCCGTAGAGCTCGCCATCCGAAGTTGGCATCAATTCGATTACGCCCACATCCGAATGACTTCCGATCCGCGGGGTCTTGTCGAACAGCGGCCAGCGGGTGAAATCATGCTCGATCGTGTCGGCCAGTTCCTTCAGCATGGTTTCGATGCCGATCGAATGCACCAGCCGCATCATGTTTTCGACGCTGATAAAGGGAACATAGGCCAGATGTGAGGGCGGGGTCATAGCGGCTCTCCAGATTGTTGAGTAAGCGCGAAGCGGGGCGTGAGATGAATACCGGCGATCATGCAGCGGACCGATCCGCCGGCCAGTTCAATAGTGGGAACGTCCAGCGGCAGCACTGGCAACAGCGACTCGAGCCGTGTCCGGTTTTGCGGGCTAAGACTGTCATGGGCCGTGCGCGATAGTGCCAGTATCCGCCCTGAACCGCCGGTCAGTTCAATCGCGTTGCCGGCAAATCCTGAAATTTCGGCATGTGTCAGTGCTATGACCTCGCGCCCGCTTTGCTCAAGCCGGTCGACAATTTCAGAACGCCGTACCGGAGACACGATGGAATCAAGGCCGACGATGGCCAGTTCGGTGCCCACGCACATCAGCACATTGGTGTGGTAGATCTCCTGACCTTCAGCGTCGCGGGCCTCGAACACCATCGGCTCATAGCCGAAACTGGAGCAAAACCGCTCCAGCGCTATGGGATCGGCGCGGTTTGAGCGGGCCACAAAGGCCAGACGGCCGATATGATCAAGCACCATCGCGCCGGTTCCTTCCAGGAACAGCCCGTCCTCTTCAAGTCCGGAATAGTCGATCACCTCCTGCACCCGGAAATGGCGCTTGAGGAAATCGATCACATCCATGCGCCGCTCCCGCCGCCGCGACGGCGCATGCATCGGATAGATCGCGATATGGCCACCGGCGTGCGTGGAAAACCAATTGTTCGGAAACACAGAGTCCGGTGTATCCCGGCTGCCATCATCCTCGAAAACATTGACCTTTACACCGGCCCCCCGGAGCGTCTCGACCGCTTTATCGAACTCGCAAAGGGCCTGTTTGGCGATGTCCGCGCGTCCGGAATGCGCCGGCTGCTGAAATCCGTTGTCGGACAATGTCTCGGGATTGGAATGAAACGCGTGCGGGCGGATCATCACCACCGTATCGGGAGCCTGCATGAGATTACGGCGAACATGGTGCAGGGTCATCACACGCTCCTGTTTGCGCGGTCGAA
This sequence comes from uncultured Hoeflea sp., assembly GCF_947501405.1. Classification (GTDB taxonomy): domain Bacteria; phylum Pseudomonadota; class Alphaproteobacteria; order Rhizobiales; family Rhizobiaceae; genus Hoeflea. The sequence goes on from NZ_CANMVK010000002.1 coordinate 520,731, forward strand.
CACGGTGCGGCCCATCAGGCTGGCGGTGAGATCAACCATCAGCTTCGCGGTGCGGCCGCGCTCGTCAAGAAACGGGTTGAGTTCGACCAGGTCGAGCGATGTCACCAGTTCCGATTCATGCAGCATCTCCATCACCAGATGGGCTTCGCGGAAGGTGGCGCCGCCGGGCACGGTGGTGCCAACGGCCGGAGCGATGCCGGGATCGAGGAAGTCGACATCCAGCGACACATGTAAAAGACCGTTTGCGGCAGACACCTGTTCGAGAAAGGCGCGGAGCGGTGAGACGAAGCCGCGCTCATCGAGTTCGCGCATGTCGAGCGGCGTGATCGCGTGATCGCGCAGCGCAGCACGTTCGGCCGGATCGATCGAGCGGATCCCGAACAGGCAGATCCGATCGGCGGGCACCGGATCGGGAAACGCCGGAAACGCCTCAAACCCGGCTCGCCCGGAGATATAGGAAACCGGCGTGCCGTGCAGATTGCCGGATTTTGTGGTCAGCGGCGTGTGAAAATCACTATGGGCGTCGAGCCACAACACGAACAGGGGCCGTCCTTGCTGGCGAGCATGGGCCGCAACGCCGGCAACCGTGCCCAGCGACAGGCTGTGATCGCCGCCCAGGAACACCGGAAATCCTTCGGCCATCGCGGTCTGCGCGGCGTGGGCAAGCGCTTCGGTCCAGCCCACGGTTTCGGCCAGCGAATGCACGGCTGCGTTGGGGCAGGAGGCAGGCTCGGCCGGCCGCGCCGCGACATCGCCATGGTCGCTCACGGTACAGCCGAGATCTTCAAGCGTCGCCGCGAGACCGGCGACCCGGTAGGCGGCGGGGCCCATCAGACAGCCCGGATTGGATTGCCCGCTGTCCACCGGCGCGCCGACCAGAATGCAATGCGTCATCGAATACTCCCTCATTTGCCGGTCAATCTGCGAAAAAGCATTGTCGGGCGAAATCGGTGATTTTGGCGGTTTGCACCCTCAATTGGCGGATTTGTCAGCCCCGCTTTCCAATTTGGCACCTTACGTCTGTCGGAGATGGTTTGATTGCTGTCGAACAGATGACGAATCGGAGGCGGCCTTTACGTTTTGCACAATTGAAGTTTCCGGATATGATCACTTCGGAAAGTGCATCAATCAATTCGGTAGCAACTCATGTCTGTGTTGGACGATCTCGATCTCAAGCTGATCAGTGCGCTCAGGCGGGACGGCCGGGCCTCGATTTCCGAGCTTGCCGGCCGCCTGAAAGTGGCCCGGGCGACCGTACGCAGCCGCATCGAGCGGTTGATTGCCAGCGGCGAGATCGCCGGATTTACGGTTCTAACCAAGGCAGATGTCACGGCCGCTCCGGTGCGTGCGCTGACACTGATTTGCATTGAGGGCAGGGGGACCGAGCGCATCGTCGCCCATTTGCAGGGCATGCCCGCGGTTCAGGCAGTGCATTCCACCAATGGCCGCTGGGACCTGATCATCGAGCTGGCAACCGAAACCCTGCAGGAGCTTGACGATGTGCTGGTGCGCATTCGCCGGTTCGAGGGGATCACCTCCAGCGAGACCAATCTCTACCTGTCCTCGCGCCGCCCGGTGACCTCGCGATAACGCCGTTGCCGGCCAGCCGCAGCGCGCAAACCGCCGGGCGCAGATGCGCGCCGCCACGCTTTAATACAGGCAACGGCATCGCTCCCGGCACCTGCGGACCAAAGGATCCGGATCCTGATCCTCAAAGGTCCCATCATCAGGGCTCCCGCGCTCAGCAAAAAGCCCGCAAACCGGAAAAGGTGTGCGGGCCTTTCAATTGCGCATGCAAAGCCTGCGAATCGGCCAGTTCGATCGGCTTGGTCCGATCAGAAGCCGATGTCGAAGCGGCGCAGCACGCCGAAAGACAAAGTGTACTGGTCTTTTGAGCCTTGGGTGGTGATCGGCGAACTGGCCGCATCGCCCACAAGGCGGTTCCAGCTGGCGCCTGCCTCGACGGCCCAGTAGTCGTCCACCTGATAGCGCAGGCCGGCTTCCAGCCCAGCGCTGATCAATCCGCCGCCAGTGGTGGTTGCGGGAAATGCCGCGGATGCTTCCGCAGCGGTCACGCCGAAATAGGTGTTGGTGAAGGTGCTGTCAGCGAAGCCGAGCCGCGGGCCGCCGTGGAAGGTCCACTGGTCGTCGGGCTTGAGGATATAATCGGCGCCCAGCTCGCCGCGGATGCCTTCGTGCCCGCCAAAGCCGCGGCGCAGCGCACCCATCACCCGGAAACTTCCGATCTGGTATTTCGCCGCAGCGCCGAGTTCCACCGCGGTGTCGATTGTGTTGAGCCCCACAAGTTCCGGTGAATCGGAAACCGAGCGCTCGCCGACAATCGAGATCGACGGACTGAGCGAAAATCCTTCATCGGATCCGCCGCCGATTGTGAAACCATTAGGCAATTCCAGCCGCTTGAGCCGGAACAGCGGCGTCGGCGACAGCACAAAATCGCTTGCACCGAAATAGCGCGGCGTCATGGTTCCGGCCGCGCCCAGTTCAAAGGAAATCCCGGGTCCGGAGGTTGCGGAATCCTGTGCCAGGGCGATTGGCGCTGCAAGTAAGCTTGCGGCGGCGGTGGCCGTGGCGAAACGAGAAACTCTGGTCATGTGGCGGTATCCCGGCAAACGAGCTGTATTGTGTGAATGCACTCACCATAGAAGCGGCAGGTTAACAAGTCCCGGCCGCGGCGACAGTCAGCGCGCATTTGTTCCGTCCGCCGGGCCTTTGCCGGTCCGGACAAGGCGAAGCCCTAGCCATTGATTGCGGCGCGATCAAGGGCGGCTGGTCCCTGATTGGCCGTATCTGTCTCCGGTGCGCCGGGCCTTCCTGCAGGCACCACCGGCCGAAGGGTCATACCTTGCCGATTTGCGCCATCACCGGTCCCGGCTGGCGGCGAGGCCTGCCCGCACGCAGTTCACTGCGCACCCGCTCACGTGCGGTCTCGACGCTGTCGATCACCTCGGTACAGCCGGCGCGGCGTTTGGCGGACAGGAATGATTGCATCCGCGCATCGAGATCGCGAAGCCGGTCGTGGCGGTGGGTGACGCTGGCGCCGGGCTGAATTGCAAAGGGATTGAAGATCATGGCTCGGCCTTTCGGAGCATGGGGTCTGTGGTCGCAATCGCGCACGGGCCTGAGGGATAGGCCGTCGCGTACAACGTGGAACGGGTTGAGGTGGCGGTTGCGCGCCTTAAGCGGCGTTTACCAAGCATCGCTTTGGTGAAACTCGGGCGATGCTCTGGTTTGGAATATTCGGGACCGGGCGCAACGCCGTCGCAGTCGGGGCCGGGCGTGACCGCTCCGACTTGCACCCGATCCCATGGCCCCTGCTTACGCTGGGGATCTCTGTGAAAGCTGCATCAACTTGGCTTCGGCCCTCTGGATTTCTTCCCGCAGTCTGAGCCGGATCTTCTTCATAGACATGATGCGGATCGAATCGGGATAAGGTCGGGTTTCTTCCCGCTGAATGCGGGATTCAAGAATGCCGTGACGGTTTCTCAACGCTTTCAGTCTGGCGATCATCGTGAACCTTTCCTGTTGCTTTCACACCCAAGATGGGGGAGGAATGCTGATAGCTCAAATCGATTGTTTGTATCGATGTGATTGAGAAAGGCTATCAAGAGTGCCGTACCGGCCCACACACCGGCAGCTTCAGTATTTTCTCGCCGTGGCCGAGCGCGGGCATTTCGCCGATGCCGCCAAAACCTGCCACGTCTCGCAGCCGACCTTGTCGACCCAACTCAAGCTTCTCGAGCAGCAACTGGGCGCCGAGTTGATCGAGCGCGGTTCGGTTGTTCGGCCCACTCCGGTGGGCCTCAAGCTGCTGCCGCTCGCCAGGGCGGTTCTGGCCACACTCGACGAGATCGTTGATCTTGCCACCACCGGAGCGGACAACCTCGGCGGGCTGGTTCGGCTGGGAGTCGCGCCGACATTCGGGCCTTATTTCATGCCGCGCTTTCTGCCGCGTTTGCACGCCGGGTTTCCCCAACTTGAGGTCTATATTCGCGAAGACCGGCCAACGGCGCTGGAGGCAGGCGTCGGCAATGGCGCGATTGATTGCGCGATCACCCCGCTGCCGCAGGGCGACGAGCAGTTCGAAACCGCCCTGTTGTGCGATGAGACCATCTATCTGGGAATTCCCGCCGAACACCCGCTGGCCAGCCGCAGCCGCATCCGCCTCGACATGCTCGCCGGCCAGCGCCTGCTCACACTGGGGCGCGGCCACCGGCTGTCTGACCAGGTGCAGCTATTATGCGATCTCTCCGGTGCCCGGCTCGGCGAGGACTATGAAGGCACCAGCCTCGACGCGCTGCGCCAGATGGTGTCAATCGGCATGGGGCTTTCCCTGTTTCCCGCTGCCTATGCCGCGTCGGAGATTGGCGACGACGCCTCCATACGCTTGCGCGAGATCGACCGCTGGCCGATCAAACGCACCCTTTGCCTGGCCTGGCGTCGCGGCAGTGTGCGACAGGCGCATTTTCAGATCCTGGCGCAACAGGCTGCTGAAGCCATCGCCCTGCTTGATGTCGTCGGCATCGTCCCTGTCCGGTCTTAGGCTGCGATCGATCTCAAGTGTCGCCGGGACGATGGGCTGCAATGTAAGCGTGCAAGTCACGCGCCTGCACCAACGTACGTCCGCGACCGAATTGCGGCGCCGATATGGCAGGCAAAGCAGGAATGCGCAGCCGGTCTCGCGCGGGCAATGTTCATCTATGATGAAATCAGGGAACTAGAGTCTGGTGGAGTCAATGGTGATTCGCCAGTGTTTCAAATCTTTACGACAACCTTGAATCAATATTGATTTGTACAACACCAAGAGCCCGAAATGCGTGGCGTTGCATGATGATTGTCTCGCGGATTCGCAAGATCGCAGGTGCAACGGGCCCCTTTTAGTTGCAATCAGGACACAACTTTACAGCAAGACGGGGCCGTCGACGCGAAATCTGGTTGAACTTGCCTATGAGATGTGTTCCATGATTCCTCACTGTTAATGCCGCATTAACATTTAGGCGCGACGGCGCCTGTCCGGGGGAATGGTGTTTCACTTTCGTAATCGATTGGCGTGTTCGTCATGCCTAACGGCCACAGTCGCGACCTTGACCGCGGGTGTGGCTGCGGCCGGTGAGGCACGGGACCCCTGGAAAAACCTGCGCGCCGACAGCGATCCGCTCAAAACCCCCGAAGCGGCCCGTGTTGGCAAGTCCTCCAAAGCGGCAAGGCTGGAGACCCGTGACGCCACCTATGCGGTGGATCAGCAGGGGCTCAACGACAATCTAGACGTGCTTCTGGACCGGAGCTACGGCGCGCAAACCGCGCCCGAGCGCGAGTTCACCCCGGGAATCGACGGATTGGCCGGAGACAAGAAGTGGCGGCCGCACATTGAATTCACCGCCGCGCCGGGCGACGAACGGTCTCTGGGCCAGATCAATCTGTTTGCCCCGTTGATGCAGGACGGGGATTCGCTGCTGTTTACCGATCTGCGCGCCTCGGCCTGGACCGACAATGTGCAGGAAGGCAATTTCGGCGTCGGTTACCGGCAGATCGTGCCGGGCGCATTCTTCGGCAACGATGCGATTCTTGGCGTCTATGGTTTCTTCGACGCGCGCCGTTCCGCTTTCGACAACATGTTCTATCAGGGCACGCTCGGCGCGGAACTGATCACCGAACGATTTGAGTTCCGGGTCAATGGCTACCTGCCGTCCGGCAATCAATATGTGGTCGGAACCACGGGCTCCGGCGTCGCCCTGGATGGGTTCAATGTGGTCAACATCGCCAACGATCTGGTTGAGCGCGCATTGCCCGGGTTTGATGTCGAAGCCGGGATAAAGATCGATTTTTCCGAGGCGGCGGTCCGGCTCAATGCCGGTTATTTCCGCTTCGAGCGCGGTGACACCCTGGTCGAGGGCCCGCGGTTTCGCGCCGAGGTCGAGATCGACGACCCCTTCGGCTGGGACGGCGCCAAGCTCAGCCTCGGCGGTGAGGTTCGCGACGACGATGTGCGCGGCACCGAAGTAAGCGGCCTGATGCGGTTGCGGGTGCCGATCGGTGGTGCGAGCGACGCCGATCGGGCCGATGACCAACTCAGCGACCTGGAACAGTTGATGACCCGGCGGGTCTACCGGGACGACGACATCGTCACGCCGGTGGTGCGCGGGGAAAACACCCAGTCTGTCAGTCAGGTGACCGATGCCGCCTCCGGCCAGACCCTGCAGGCCTTCTTCGTCGCCAACACGGCGCAGGGCGCGGCCGACTGTTCGAGCGTCGCCAATGCTTGCGAATTCGTAACCGCGCAAGGGCTGGCAGGGGCAGGCGACACTTTCCTGCCGGTCGACGTGGCCGGAAACATCGGCAGCGTCTTCACGCTCAACGCCGACCGTCAGCAGGTGGTCGGCGCCGGCACAACCGGCTCGGCCAGCATTACCCTGAGCGACGCGGCGGGTTCGGTCCTTGTCGTCACCAGTCTTGGCGGGCGGCCGATCGTCACCGGCGTCAATATCGGCCATTTCGCCGACACCCGGGTGGCCGGTCTGGCGACGAATTCGGCCACCGGCATTTTCGGCGACGGCATGACCGGCACGATCGGCATTCAGGATGTCATCACCACCGATGGCGGTCTGCGCTTCGCCAACACCGGCGCCACCATCAGCGTTACCGATACGGCCATCACCTCCAATGCGGCCATCGGCATTGAACTCACCAATTATACCGGACCGGGCGCGACGTTCACCAACACCGATGTGACCACCACCACCGGGACCGGATTGCGTCTCGACGGCGGCTCCGGCGGTATTACGCTCGACGCGGATTCGTCGATCACCAAATCCGGCGCGGGCGCCGCGGTTGAAGTCGTCAACGCCCACACCGGGACTTTAAGAGTTGACGGATCCGTCACCGTGACCGGCGGCACCGGCTTGCAATTCAACAATGCCGACGGCACCTACAATTTCAACGGCGCTTCAAACCTCAATGGTGGCGACGCCGGTATCGACATTCTGAACGGCTCGGCGGGCACGTTTACCTTTGGTGCCAGCACAGCAATCATGTCGCCCACCGGCATGGCCTTCAACGTCGATGGCAGTGCCGCCAATGTCGCCTATCAGGGCACGATCATCCAGAACAATGCGGCCAACGCCGTCTCGGCTGTCAACAACACCGGCGGCACCGTCACGTTCTCGGGCGCGGTAACCGCCAACACGTCGACCGCCACCGGCATCAATCTGACCAACAACGCCGGTGCCACGGTCTCGTTCACCGGTGGTCTGAATATCGACACCACCACGGGCACGGGTTTCAGCGCGACGGGTGGCGGAACGGTCAGTGTTGCGGCATCCGCAGGCGACGAAAGCATTGCCGCGACTGCCGGGCAGGCGCTCAATCTCAACGGTGTGACCATCGGCGCCGGCGGCGTGACATTCGACTCGCTGTCGTCAATGGGCAGCGCAACCACCGGTATCGACATCAATGGCGTGACCGGCGGCGCCTTTACCGTTTCCGGAGCGACCACCGTATCGGGGTCCGCCGGCAATGCCGTTCAACTGACCGGCAATGCCGCCGCGGTCAATTTCAATGGCGCGACCGGCATCACCATGACCGCCGCATCCGCTGGTGTCGCGTTTGCCGGCACCACCACCGGCGCAGTGACATTTGCCGATCTTGATATTGCGCTGCAGTCAGACAATTCCACCGGCGTCAGCCTGTCGGGCGCGGTGATCAACGCCAATGTCACGGCCACGGATTTCGATCTGACCTCGACGACGGCAACCGGCACCACCGGTATCGATCTCTCCGGGACCACCGGCACCGGAACCATCCGGCTGGGCGACACCAATGCCGCAGGCGCATCGGCGACGATCGCCGGCGTCAATGTCGGCGTGCGGTTTACCGCCACATCCAATGCGACTTTCATCTTTGGAGATGGTGAAGGCGTTGCCGACAAGGGCTCGGCGATTTCGGGGACCACGGCGATCGCCGGCGGGTCCTTGGTCACCATGGGCTCGTATGATTTCGACGACGTCAACTTTACCGGCATCCTCGATTTTGCGGCCGGCGCGGCCTCCAATCTGGTGTTTGTCGCCCAGACCGCCACCGGCGACGGGTCCGGCTCCGATGTCAACAACCGCGCCAATGCGGCGACTGCCGATGCCATCACCACCGCCAACACGATCTTCGTTCTGATCAATGACGGCGCTGCGATCGACGACACCGACGGTTTCACGCTTCATGCCAATCAGACCATGGCGTCGTTTGGCAATGGCCGCACATTCGCCTCCAGCGGCCTGGTCGTTCCGGCCAATTTCTCCGGCATCCCCGGCGCCGGTCCCGCCATCACCGATCCGACCGGCAACGGTGCAGGCGTTCTGACCAATTCGGGCGCCGGCAACACGCTGACGCTGCTTGGCAACGACGCCACGCTGCAGGATTTCGAGATCAACAATGCCGCTGCGGGCACCGGCCTTACCGCAACCGGCACCGCCAACATCTCGTCAACCGGTCTGGTGGTTCGAAATGTCGGCGCGCAAGGCATCGATCTCAACAATGTCACCGGCACGGTGACGTTTAACAACACCACCGTTTCCACCACCGCCGGCAACGGCGTCGATCTCAACAACACCTCCGCGACGTTCACCGGTGGTCTGAACATCGACACCACCACGGGCACGGGTTTCAGCGCGACGGGTGGCGGTACGATTTCTGTGGCGGCAACGGCGGGCGATGAGAGCATCACCACGACCTCCGGACAGGCGCTTAATCTCAATGGTGTGACCATTGGCGGCGGTGGTGTCAGTTTCGACAGCCTGTCGTCGGCGGGCAGCGCGGCTCAGGGCATCAATCTCGAATCTGTCACCGGCGGGGCTTTCACCGTCACTGGCACCACGTCAGCCACCGGCTCGACCACCGAAGGCGTGCGCGTTGCCAATTCCAGCGTGGCGATCAACCTGGGCACGCTGAACGTCAGCGGCACCACGGGCACCGCTGTTTTCTTGAACAGCAACACAGGCGGCTCGTTCACCGTCACCGGCGGCACGGTGACCAAGGGCGGCGTGGGTCTGGGCCACGCGTTCGAAATCGATGGCGGCGCGATGGCCGTCAATTTCGGCGCCAATATCAGCCACACATCCAATGCCGGCGATGCGGTCTCGGTCCGCGGCGGCACCACGGGCAACATCACCGTGTCGGGCACCATCGCCAACAGTGCCGGCGGCCGCGCCGTCAATATTGACACGGTCACGGGCGGCGCGATCAGCTTCACCGGTGCGACGGTCACCGATACGACTGGCCTGCAGATTGCCAACGTCGCCGCCGGCGCGAGCGTCAGTTTCTCCGCCGGAACGGCGGTTACTGTTAATTCGCCCGGCTCTACGGGCATCAATCTGTCCGGCAATGCCGGCGCCATCGCCTTCAACGGCGCGGTCGACATCAACGACGCCCGCGATCACGGCATCCTGCTGAGCAACAACAATGCCAATGTCACCTTCGGGCAGCTCGACATCGAACTGTCGGGCGATGCGGCGGCGGCCAACACCGATGCGATCGCTGTAGGAGGAACGCCCGGCATACTCACCTTCGGCGCCACGACGATCACCAATGTGGGCGCGGCATCCGGCCAGAAGGGTGTTGATTTTTCGGGCGTCACCCTGGGCGGCGCGGTCAATTTCGAATCCGTGGCGATCAGCGGGCCTGCCACCTCCACCACCTCCATCGGTGTTGATCTCACCGGCGTGCTGGGCAACCAGGTGGTCAATCTGGGCAACCAGACCGATCCGGCCACCGGCCCGTCGAGCTCGATCACCGATCTGCACCGCGGCGTGGTGATCGACAACACGGCGGCTGTGCAATTCACCTTCGGCGATGGCGAAAGCGGTGCGGATACCGGATCGTCGATCAACGTCAACGGCCAGGCGGGCGCGTTCACGGTTGATGCCGGTGGTGGCACACTCGGCGCGTCGAGCTTCGATTTCAACGATGTGGCCTTTGGCGCGGGCGACAATGCCAATCTGCCGACAGGAGCCCCGCCGGTTTTCGTTTCGATTACGGGCGGCCTGGTGGCTGCGGGCGTCAACAATCTGAGCCAGGGTCTGGTCACCATTGATGTCGCCGCCGCCGAAGCGCTTGCTGACACCGACCAGACCTTCGTCTTCGTCGGCAACGGCATGGGCAACATCGACCTTCAGGGCGGCGGCGTTGATGGCTTTACGCTCGACGCCGGGCAGAGCATCAGAAGTTTCAACAATGGCAGCGCAATCTCGCTGGGCATAGTCCAGCCGGCCAATATCGAGGGCAATTTCGGCATTGCCGGCGTGACCTCCGACGATGTCACCGCGGTCAACAATGCCGGCGGCGCAACGTCCGTTATCGCCACCGCTGGCGGCGGCAACAACACGATCTCCAACCTCGACATCTCCACCGGGGCGACGGGCGTTCTGATCAACGGCAACACCGCCGCGGTGACGCTCAGCAATGTCGGCGTCACGGGTCTCGCAGGCACCGGCCTGGGTGTATCTATCCAGGGCGCGCAGGCCGCGATTACACTGAACAATGTCGATATTTCAGGCACCGCCACCGGCATCGACAACCAGCTGGGCAACGCCGCTGGCGACGTCACGTTCGATGCGGCCAGTTCCATTTCCAACACGGCGACACGATCTATCAATCTCGATCAGAACGCCTCGGACTTCACCTTCGCCGGAACGATTTCGGAAACCGATGGCACAGGCGCGGGCATTGCCATCAACCAGCTCGGCGGCGCGGCGGCGTTCTCGGGTGCGGTGGCGCTCAACACCGGCGCATCAAACGCCGTGAGCCTGACCACCAACACCGGCAGCATCAATTTCTCCGGCGGGCTGGACATCGACACAACGACCGGGACCGGCTTTACAGCAACCGGCGGCGGCACCATCGGCGTGTCCAATTCCGGCGTGGAGCAGATTACCGCCACCGGCACCGGCACGGCGCTCAATCTTGATAGCGTGACGATTGCGGCCGGCGGGGTCAATTTCGACCAGGTGACCACAGCGGCAGCATCGACCGGCAATGGCATCGACATCAACGATGCGGCCGGCGGCCCGGTTACGCTGACCAGCGTCAACATCGGCGGGACCGCCGTGACCACGGGTCTCGATGTCTCGGGCAACGCCCGGACCTCGAATGTGGTGATCTCCGGCGGCACAATCGCCAACGGCGCGGCGATCAACGGCACCGGCGCGGGCACCGTCCAGATCGGCGCCAACATCTCGACAAGCGCCGGCTACGCGGTGCAGATCGCCAACCGCAACGGCGCATCGGGTGCAATCACAGTGGGCGGCACGGTGACAAGCGGCACCGGCGCGGTGTCGCTGCAAAACAACACCGGCGGCAATGTCACCTTCAACGGCACGATCACCGGCACCGGTTCCAACAATGCCGGGGCGATCAACATCGATGCCACCACCGGCGGAACCGCGACCTTCGCCGGCCTGGTCGACATCGACGTGACCGGCGCGGGCACTGGCGTGTCGATTGCCAACTCCAATGCCGGCGGCACTTTCAACTTCACTGGCGGGCTGGACATTAATTCCGTCAACGGCACCGGCTTCGAAGCCTTGAGCGGCACGGTCTCGGTGGCCGCGACTGCGAACAACGAAAGCGTGACGGCAACCGCCGGACAGGCCGTCAACCTCGTTGGTGTAACCATTGGCGGCGGTGGTGTCAGTTTCGACAGCCTGTCGTCGGCGGGCAGTGCGGGCCGGGGCATCAATCTCGAATCTGTCACCGGCGGGGCTTTCACCGTCACTGGCACCACGTCAGCCACCGGCTCGACCACACAAGGCGTGCGCGTTGCCAGCTCCAGCGCAGCGATTAATCTGGGCACGCTGAACGTCAGCGGCACCACGGGCACCGCTGTTTTCCTGGACAGCAACACAGGCGGTTCGTTCACTGTGACTGCTGGCACGGTGACCAAGGGCGGCGTGAACCTGGGCGACGCACTCGACATCAATGGCGGCGCGATGGCCGTCAATTTCGGCGCCAATATCAGCCATACCTCGAATGCCGGCGATGCGGTCTCTGTCCGCGGCGGCACCACCGGCAACATCACCGTGTCGGGCACCATCGCCAACAGTGCCGGCGGCCGCTCTGTGGACATCTCCATGGTTACGGGCGGCGCGATCAGCTTTACCGGCGCGATGGTGACAGACACGGTCGGCATCCAGATCCTAAATGTCGCCGCCGGCGCCAGCGTCAGTTTCTCCGCCGGAACGGCGGTTACTGTTAATTCGCCCAGCTTGGCGGGCATCAATCTGGGCAACAATGCCGGCGCCATCGCCTTCAATGGCGCGGTCGACATCAACAATGCCCGCGATGGCGGCATCCGGCTGCTCGGCAACAATGCCAATGTCACCTTCGGGCAGGTCGACATCGAGTTGTCAGGTGGCGGTGCGGCGGCCAACACCGATGCGATCGCTGTAGCAGGAACGCCCGGCATACTCAGCTTCGGCGCCACGACGATCACCAATGTGGGCGCCGCCGCGAACCAGAAGGGTGTTGATTTCAGCGGGACCACCACCGGTGGAACGGTGAACTTTGCATCGCTCAACGTCGCGCTGGTTGGCGATAATGTCACCGCGCTCGACCTGTCCGGCGCCACCATCGGCGCCAACATGACCTTTGGCGATTTCGACGTGACATCGACCAGCGCCACCGGCACGGTCGCCGTCAATCTCTCCGGCGCGACCGGCGCGGGCGTGGTGCAACTGGGCGACACCAACCAGAATGGCGGCGCCAATGTCACCATCGGAACCGCGGCCAACATGCTGGCCACGGGCGTTCAGTTCAATGCGGCAACCAATCTGAACTTCACGATTGGCGATGGCGATGGCGCCGCGGGCGATCTGACAGCATCGGACATTCACGCCACAATTGCGCTCAATGGCACATTGCCCACCAACGGCAACTACAATTTCCGCGACATCGATTTCAACGCCAGCGGCACAGCCAATCTGAGTGGGCCAAGCCTCTATTTTGTCGATGCCGCCGGCGCCGGAACCGGCGCGTCGCAGACCGATGCCGGCTCGATCGCCGGAGCCGAAACCTTCACTGGCGATGTGATTGTGCTGATCGACACCACGCAAAATGGCGCCAGCGACACAATCGACATGACGGCAGCGCCGCATGTCAGCGGCGGCGCGGCCAATTCACTCGATCTTGATGACGGGCAGGTGCTGATTTCCCTGGTTGCGGGCCAGAACATCGATTTGTCGACCCTGGGTGTCGCAGCCACCGGCGCGCCGGGCAATTTCTTCTTCACCGGCATTGCAGGAGGAACGTCAACGGTCACCGGTGCGGCAACGCTCGACACCGTCGCCCCGACCTTGACCACCAATCTCGGCAACACCGTCAATCTCGCCGGTTCCGCGGGCATCCAGAGCGTTACCCTGACCAACACCGGGGGCGGCGATGGCATCAACGCATCTTTCGGCGCCGGCGAAAATGTGGTCATTCGCTCAAGCACCATCGGTGGCGGGGCCGGCGGCGAAGCAATCAACATCGCCACCACGGCCGGCGCATCGACATTTGATTTCTCCGGCCTGACGCTTTCGAGAGGGGTCCGTCTCAACGGCGCCGGCGGCGGCACGTTGACCGGCACGGCCACCGGCGCAAACACCATTGCCAATGCCGCCGGAAAAGGCCTGGATCTCGACACCGTGGTCATCGGCGCGGCGGGCTTCACCTTTGACAGTGTCAGTTCGACCAACGCCGGAAACGGCAATTCTGGCATTCGCATTAACAACTTGACCGGTGCGGGTGGGGTGACAATCACCAACGCAACCGTGGTTGATTCCAGCGGCGTTGCTGGCGGCGCTGCCATCGAACTGACGGGCATCACCACCACCGGTTCGTTCACCATCGACAATATTGATATCGATTTGCCGACAACGGGCATTAATTTCCAGGGAATTCGAAGCTTTGGCGGTCACACTGCTGACATCAATCTCGGTACGGGTGCCGGCGGTGTCGCCATTGACGATGCGGGAGTCGGCATTTGGTTGGATGGCACGGCCGGCAACATAAACATCGGCACCGGTGCCACGTCCGGCGGAGTTCAGATGAACACGCGGACACGCGGTTTGATTTTGTCCCAAGAATCAACGGGAACGATTGAGTTTGGCAACACCACCACCGCATCTGTCATCAACGCTGGAATAGCAAATTTGACTTCAGTGGGCATCTTTCTGGCCGATTCCGATGCTTCGGTCACAGTCACGGGCATTGATATCAACAGTACGTCCACGAATGCCACAGCTCACGGTATATTCGTCCGCGACAATGACACGGTCGGTTCCTTCACGCTCAACGGCACCAACACCATCGACAACACGGGTGGCGACGGCATCCACATCGAAAATGCGAGCGCGACGATTTCCAATGTGACGATCGGTGGATCAGCGACCGGCGCCGCAGACGACATCAGCGGCGCTGGCATCCGTATCGACAACACCGACGCCACGTCCCGCACTGTGGCGCTGTCGAACATCACCATGGGCTCGGGCGGCAATGGCGACACCGGCGATGTGGCGGGCGTCGGCGTCGACATCAATTCCTCGGGCGCTGGCATCCTCACGGTCAACCTGACCGGCACCAACGTGATCCGCTCCACCGGCCAGGCGCTCGATGTGGACGAAACAGCCGGCTTGGCGGCGGCAAACAATCTGCTGCTGAGCGTCAACAACACCACATTCGAAAGCGCCGCTGTAGGCGTTCCCAGCGTCGAGGTGACCGGCCAGAACGTGTCGACCACCGCCAGCTCGGTGGGCGTGCGCGGCTTTGCTGGCAACACGGTGATCGGCAACAGCTCGACCAGCCGCGGCGGCATCCTGTTCACCGCGGTTGATTTCGACAGCGATGGCGCGGGCGGCCAGGTGGCCGGCGGCACACTCAATATCGGCCAGTCGGCGGGCGCGCGGGTAAGAGGCGACGGCCTGTCGCTGATCGACACCACCGGCGATCTGGCGTTCACCACGCTCAACGTGTTCAACGACAACGGCACCGGGCTGGAGGTCAACACCAAGGGATCGGGAACCACATTCAACCTGGTCAACGCGGGCGGCACGGTCAACACCACCAACGGCACGGCGCTGTTCCTCGATCCGCTGACCATGAACCTGACCTTCGGTGCGGTGACCGCGACCGGCGGAGCAAACGGCGTGTTCATCGATGCGGGCGACGCCACCGGTGGTGCGGGTTCCAATGCGCTCACCATCACCACGCTCAATGTCACCGGCTCCACCGGCGCGGGCCTGAGGATCAACAATTCCACCGGCACCTTCAATTTCGGCACGACCACGATCAACAACACCGCCACAGCCGGAGGCGGCGTCGACATCGATGCGACCGCCGGTGGCGACACCCTGAATGTTAATTTCACCAACGGTCTCGATATCGACACCACATCCGGCGACGGTTTCGACGCCAATGTCTTCGTTTCCTCCACCTTCAACCTTCAGGTGGCCAATGCCGGCACAGAGACGATCAACACCACCACCGGACGGGTGCTTGATCTGCTCAACGCCAATACCACCGGCGCGGGTATCAATTTCGACAGCCTGACCGCCACTGGTGTGGTAAATGGCGATGTCATTTACATGGATCTGGAGTCGGGCACCTTCAATGGCGGCAATGTCACCATCGCGGGCACCCAGGCCAACGGTCAGAACGGTATTTTCGTCGTCGGCGGGGGCGGGACCGTCAACTTCGCCAGTGCCACAATCGACAATGTTCTGGGCGCCGCGGTCAACATGCAAGCCCTGGGCGCCTTGACCTTGACCACCGTGGATATCGACGGTGGCAGCTTCGGCGTCACCACAATCAATAGCGGCACCCTGACCATCAGCGGCGGCACCATCGGCGCGACCACCGGCCCCACCAGCCAGGCGTTCATTTCGACGAGCGGAACCGGCACGGTCAACATTGCGGCGAGCCTCTCAAAGACCAGTGCGGGGAACCTTGTCTTTATAGCTAACCGGATCGGCGGTAGCGTCACCCTTACGGGCAATCTGAGCGCCACGGGCGCCGCCACCGGCATCGTCCTTCAGGACAACGCCGGCGGCACCGTCACCTTCTCCGGCGGCACCAAGACGCTCAACACCGGCGCCAATGCGGCCGTGTCGCTGAGCACCAACACCGGCGCGACCGTCAACTTCACCGGTGGCGGCCTCGACATCGACACCACCACTGGCACTGGTTTTGCGGCCACGGGCGGCGGCACCGTCACCATTCAGGGCGCGGGCAATTCGATCACTTCGACCACCGGTGCGGCGGTTGATATGCAGAATGTGACCATCGGCGGGTCCGGCATCACATTTGCCAGCATTTCTTCCGGCGGCGGCACAAACGGAGTATTGCTGCAGCACGTTGATGGCGCATTCACGGTGACCGGCACCGCTGCTCTGAACAACTCCACGCAGTCGGGATTGAACCTGTTCAACTCCGATGCCTCAAATGATGGCAATCTGACGTTTACCGCCAATACGTTGAACATCTCCAATGCCGGCGGCGGCGGGGCCTTTGTTCAGCGTGGCTCGGGGACCGGACGGACCGATTTCGACGTCACAACCGGTACGATCAACAGCGGCAGCCGAACCCCGATCTTCATCTCGAATTCCGGAAACGCAACTATCGATCTGGGCGCGACATTTGCCAGCGTCAGCATGAATGGCAACGCCAACGGTATTTTCATCAACAATAACGCCGCTGGAGGCACAATCAGCGGTTCGCTGAACACCGGAACCGGCGGGACGATCCAGAACACCGGTGGAAATGCGGTCAACATGAACCGCCTGTCGGCCAATGTTACCATCGGGCAGGCAATCACCACCGCCAGCGGCGGCATCCGGGTCATCAATCAGGTCAGCGGCACCAACACATTCTCCGGCGTCCACACTCTTACCGGCGCGGGATCGGGATATCTGTTCGACAACAACGCCGGCGGCCTCACCAACATCACGGGCAACGTGACCGCAAGCACCGCCAACGGCGCCGCGCTGACCATTAACACCAGTGCGGCGCATGCCGTGACATTCTCCGGCACCAACACGGCGCTTTCCACCACCACGGGCGACACCGTGGATATTTCCGCCGGCGCAACGGTCAATTTCAACTCGACAGGCACCAACACCATCACTGCCACCGGTACCGGCAAGGGCGTCGAGGCCATTGGCGGCACGCTGGTGATCGGCGGCACAGCCACCGTGTCCACGGCAGCCGGAAACGCTGTCGCTATCCAGAATGCCACCATCGGCGGCGCGGGCGTGACCTTCCGCAGCGTATCCGCCAACGGTGCGGGAATCGGCATCCTGCTCAACAATACCGGCGCGGGCGGGTTCACCGTGACGGGTTCGGGCACCACCAACGGTTCGGGCGGAACGATCACCGGCAGTACCGACAATGTAGTGCTGACCAACGCCGCCAGTGTGTCGCTGTCCAACATGAACCTGCAGAACGCGGGTTCGAACGCAATCGAGGCAAACTCGGTGAATGGGCTGACGCTCGACAATATCCTGATCGACAATGCCGGAAGCCACGGCTTCCTTGGCACGTCGATCACCGCACTGACGCTGACCGACAGCCAGGTCGAAGACAACGGCAGTGCCGCGAGCACGCATGGCGTCTTCATCACCAATCTGCTCGGCACCTCGACGATCGCGCGCAATATTTTCCAGCGCAACGCCGAAGTACAGATGCGGATTGTCAACACCACTGCGACCGCAGCAGCGCCGGCGGCTTCGCAGGACATTACCAATTTTACCGGCAACACCTTCCGGCTGCACACCGGCGGCTTCTTCGGCGACAATCTGCAGATCGAGGCCGGCAATGGCGCCAATATGCAGGTCAACATCGGCGACGGCACGATCCCCAACCAGAACACGTTCGACACAGGTCAGGACGGCGCGCACATTATCGCAGCCAGCGGCGGCACCATGGATGTAACCATCAACCGCAATACGCGGACCAATGGTACGGGCCAGGGCTTCAACCTTCAGGCCAGCGCGAACTCCACCCTGACCTTCGATGTCAACAACAACACCATCACCGATGTGGGTTCGAGCGGGATCAATGCAGTGCATGTCGGCACGAACGACGCAACCACGACCACAGGACGCATCCGCAACAACACCATCACACGCGTCGGTCAGATCAATCCTGGCGGCTCGGGCTTCTACATCCGCACCATCGTCGAGGGATCAGGCACCCATACTGTTTTGATCGACAACAACACGGCGTCGGGTGGTACGGGCTTCAACAATCTCAACGGCGACAGCGGCATTTTCGTCCGCGCCGGCGATCCCCCGCCGGGAGGTCTGGGCAATCTCCGGATGGACGCGACGATCACCAACAACAACGTTTCGGGCGCGGGGTTCCGGTCGATCGAGGTCGTTGCCGGCACCAGCGCCGGCGGCACCGGCGAGGTGCTGTGCGTGAACATTTCCGGCAACACCGCCGCCAACGGCGCCAATGGCGATGACGCCATCCGTCTCGAGCAGCGCAACATCACGACGTTCCATATCCAGGGCTTTGCCGGCAACGGGACAAATGAAACTGATATCGTCAACCACTTGAACGCCCAGAATCCTGCCAGCGGAACGGTCGATGTCAGAAACGCTGCGGGCACCGTGGTCGTGAATTACACGGCCGCAACCTGCAACACACCGTAAACTGAATGCCCGGGCCCGTTGAGGGCTTTGGGATGCGCAATTTGAGCTCGACATGTTGGGCCGGCCGGATGTATCCGACCGGGAACTATAGTTTTGCGGCCAAGCAACGTAGAAGACTTGTCGTAAAATCAGTAATTTATTAGTGTAATTTTTTCACTTCCGATTGACAGTTGTGCTGGTTTAGGTAGTATTTGCTCTAGAAATAAAACCAATTTTAAGAATTTTGTTCTGTTGGGGGAGAGCCACATGTCAGAGCCGTTTCTCGCCGAAGTAAGGTTGCTGGGCTTTAACTTTGCGCCTCGCGGTTGGGCGTTCTGCGATGGCCAGATACTGCCGATCAACCAGAACCAGTCGCTCTATTCTCTCCTGGGGACCACCTATGGCGGAGATGGCCGGACGAGCTTCGCGCTGCCCGATCTCAGAGGCCGGACACCGATACATACCGGTCGTTCCAATGGCGGCGCAGCTCACACGCTCGGCCAGAAAAGTGGTGAGGAAACGCACACTTTGCAGGCCAACGAGATGCCCCAGCATGACCACGTGCTGCAGGCATCTGCATCCGACGCCAATGCAGTCAATGTGACGGGCGCGGTGCTCGCACGGACTGCTTCCGCGGACAGTTACCGGACCGATTTGACCGCACTGACATCACTGGGCGCCGGAACGGTGCTCAATGTCGGCGGCGGCCAGGCGCATGAGAACATGCAGCCTTACATCGCCGTCAATTTCTGTATCGCGCTGCAGGGTCTGTTTCCCTCGCGAAATTGATCTTCGTCATTCCTATTCCCGCAGGCTTGGGAGGGCCGCACTCATGTCCGAACCCTTTGTAGGTGAAATCCGCATGTTCGCGGGCAATTTCGCCCCACGCGGCTGGGCCTTTTGCGATGGCCAGCTATTGGCGGTGTCGCAGAACGATGCCCTGTTCTCACTGCTCGGCACAATCTATGGCGGTGATGGCCGCACCACTTTTGGTCTGCCGGACATGCGCGGCCGTTTGCCGATACACGCGGGCCAGGGCCCCGGACTGTCCGAGCGCCGGCTCGGCGCCAAGGGCGGGGCCGAGAATGTGACGCTGACCGTCAATCAGTTGCCCAGCCATACGCACACACCGGAAGCCTCGACCAATCCCGCCACCACACCTAATCCCGGTAACGCGGTAATTGCGGCCGGCAATGCGATTGAAATGTTCACAGCGGATGCGGCAGACGGCAATTTCTCTTCGAACGCGATTACCAATGTCGGGGGCAGCCGCTCACATACCAATTTGATGCCGTATCTGTGTATTCACTTCATCATCGCGCTGGTCGGCATCTATCCGAGCCGGCATTGAGGGAGGCCTGACATGTCTGAACCGTTTATCGCCGAGATTCGCATATTCGCCGGCAATTTCGCGCCGCGCAGCTGGGCCTTTTGCGATGGTCAGCTTTTACCGGTGTCGCAGAACACGGCGCTGTTTTCGTTGATCGGCACCACCTATGGCGGCGACGGCCGCTCGACCACCGCGCTTCCCAACCTGCAGGGCAGGGCGCCCATGCATCCGGGCCGCGGACCGGGGTTGACATCGCGGCGGCTGGGCCAGCGCGGCGGCGTCGAGATGGTGACGCTGTCGGAAGCGCAGATGCCGAACCATACCCATACGTTACGGGGATCGGGCGAGAGGGCGGATTTGTTCGCGCCGGCCAACAACCGTCACTATGCGCGGGCGTCCGGTGGGGCGGCATATCAGTCCAACGCCACTGCCAACCTGACCCCGATGGCCGATGCGGCGCTGCAAAACGCCGGTGGCTCGCAGGCGCACAACAATTTGCAGCCCTATCTGACGATGAATTTCATCATTGCGCTGGTAGGCCTTTATCCGTCGCGCGGCTAACGCGCCATTTGGCAACAAGACACTCCACAAGGAGCTTGATCATGAGCGACGCAGCCAGAACCGAAATCGACCTGCATGAGGACGCGATCCTGCCGGCCAACAATCCGGAGATCACTCCATTTGCCGAATTGTCGCGGCTGATGGTGATTGGCCTCGACGTCAACCAGGGCAACAGGGCGTTGTGGACCGCACAGACCGAACCCAACGGGGCATGGAGCGGCGATTGGGCGCCAATCAACGAAACCGCCTATCTGGTGCTCGGCACCGGCTCGACCACCGATGGCCGTGTGGCCATGGTCGCGCAAACCAAGAATGCGCCACTCGAAGTCCACTATATCGACGAGGCGCCACAGGGCCCCGGCGGCGCCGAGCGCTGGAACGCGCCGGTGAACCTTGGCATGCCCGACGGTCTGGCCGGTTTTCACCAGTTCGAGATGACGCGTGACGCCGATGGCCGGATCGAGATCTTCGGCGTCGATGATTCCGGTGGCAATGTCTGGTGGATCTATCAGAACCCGCCAAAGATCGTCGACAAGACCGAGCAGGTGACGCCGCCCGGCGCAAAGGAGCCGATCACCGTGCATGTCAAGGTGGCAGAGCCGCCGGACAAACCCTGGAGTGACTGGATTCCGCTGGCGGGACAGCATGTTTCGGGCATTACTGTCTCCAACAATGCCGATGGCCGCGTTGTGGTGATCGGTCTGGGGCAGGACCCCAAGGACCGCGCGGTCTATGTCAATCAGGAAAAGACCGGCACGTCTCTGGCCCCCGGTGACTGGACAGGCTGGGTGCGGATCGACAATGCCATGAGCGGCGGAGCCGGCTCTTTGCCCACCGCGGTGCTCGACAAGCAGGGCGCGGTCAATATCTTCATGGTCGGCAATCTGGCCGAAGTGGTGCAGACCCGCCAGCAGCCGCCCGGCGGCGACACCTGGACGGAATGGGTGCGCCCCGGAATGACCGGCAGTGTGCTGTTCAACGTCACCTCCGCAATCGATGGCGATGGACATATTTCGCTCATGGCCGTCGGTGAGCATGCACAGCTGTTTTACAATCAGCAGCTTGTGTCGCTCACCCAGCAATGGTCGGGCTGGGAACAGGTCGGCAAGGTTGAGGATTTCGGCGCGATTGCCATGGACTACAACGCCGATGGGCGGCTCACCTATTTCCAGGGAATGAGCAAGACCAACAGCCTCAAGATCGTATCGCAATACGTCATCGATTCGACAAGCTGGTCCGCCGGATGGACCATGCTGGCTGACAATGGCATCTTCACCTATGGCGTTGTCCGTGATCTGACACCGCCCGAAAAAAGCTGAATTGAGCCCGGCCGCAGGACGGATGGACAAGACTGATGCGCCGTTGCCCGATTATGCCCGGGCTGCGGCGCTCGGCATTGTGCTGCGTCCGATGACAACTGCGGATCTGGGGTTCCTCTCCGCGCTCTATGCCTCGACCCGCACCGGGGAACTTGCGCATCTGCCCTGGAGCGAGGCCGAGAAGGCGAGCTTTCTGGAGATGCAGTTTCAGGCCCAGCACGCGCATTACCAGAAGCACTATCCCGATGCGTGGTGGCTGATTGTCGAAAGCGATGGCGAACCCGCCGGGCGGCTTTACATCGAGGAATGGCCGAGCGAGCAGCGCATAATCGACATCGCCATGCTGCCCGGCTTCCGCGGACGGGGTCTCGGCGGCGCGCTTTTGCGCGATATCAAGGACGACGCCGGTTCGCGCGGAAAGGCGGTCGGCATTCATGTCGAAAAAGCCAATCCGGCGATGCGCCTCTACCACCGGCTCGGCTTCGAAACGCTGGAGGACAAGGGCGTTTACGACCTTCTTCGCTGGTCACCGCCGGGCGGCTGATCTTCAGGCGCGGCCGGTCGCGGATGCATCGTGCCGAGGCAGATATCGCATCCCGAAACACCGCCGCGGCATGGTCTAATTAGAACGGCGACCATCGCCTCGGTCGAGGCATTCAAGGCGGGCCGGTTAGGTGAAGACCGCCTCGTAATGCACCCCTTCGCTGACCTGCCCCACAGGAACGATGAACAATTCGAGCTCGCCCAGCTGCTCGTTTTTCATCACATAGCTGCCCTGGGGCAAGATCGTGTCGCTGTCGGATTGCCACAGCAGCGAAAACGAACCGCCCATCCGTTCGCCCTTGCCCTTGCGCACGATTTCGATCAGCCGCAATTGCAGCGCCGGTTCGACCGACATCAAGGTGAAGGTCTCGCCCTCGAGTGTATCGAAGCGGTCTGCGGTCAGCTCGGACATCATGAGGATGGTTCCTGTTTTGGGATGCGAAAAATCCGCAAGGGCTTGAGATATCTTGCCGGCGAAGCCGATCCGCCGGCCTTGGCCCCGTCGCTGCTCGGCCGATCGGCGCCGGCCGTTGTGTCGCCCGGGACGCCCGGAGACTGGCTGATCAGCGCACCGCGGCGGATTTCGTGAAAGGTGGATTCGATCATCCGGTCAAATCCTCCCTGATACATCCCCGACAAAAAGCCGATGGTGTTGGCGGCCTCACCGCCGAACTGCCAGGCGCAATCGTCAAAACCGCAACCGGACAACTCAGGAATCTCGCCGCCCGAATAGATCATCGTGCATCGCAAAAACGTGCAGCCGGAAAAGACCGAGCCATCCAGCTTGACGGTCTCGTCAACAAAGCTCCGGCCGGAGAAGCTGCCCTGGACCTGCTGGGACATCGCCGGGGTCAGTCTGCGGCGAGTTTGTCGTAAGCGGTGGAAAAGCCGATCAGGCCGATCGGCACCGCGAAAGTCTGCCCCGACATTGCATAAAATGTGATCTTGACGGTGTTGCCCGCCCTGAAATCGGCAAGCAGCTCATCGCTGATCGGAAGGTTGGAAAAAGCGCCCTGCGGATTGCTGGTTTGCACCGGCACGTTGATTGTCTCCTTGTCGTCGATCTGTACCTCCACGCCCTTGGCGAAATCGACTCCATGCGGCAGCGCCAGCGTCAGCATGTGGTTGGCCACATCCTGCTGCGGGCGGACCATCACGGTCAGGAGCCGCTGGTTGGTCTCGGCCACCACGACATTTTGCATCATCTGGCACACCAGTGGCGCATCGGCGGTGTCGCCCGCGCCGCAATTCACCGCCCAGTTGTTTTTCGGCCGCTCGGCAGTTGAGGCGGAGGTCTCGGATGTTTGCGCCTGTGCGCCCGGCGCCATGGCCAATGCAACGGCTGCGCAGACGGCAAGTGCCAGCGATCGGAGGTAAGAAGAGGTCAAATATATGCTCCCGGTCATGCGGATTGTTATGTTGGAACTTTATCGCATCACGGGTGATGTCTTACAAGCCGATTGTCTTCCCATGCGCGGATATCAGCCGCTGCGGCGCGAGTGATGTTCGGTCGGGATGCCGGGATCATGATCCATCTCCCGCTAACCATGGCGGGCGAATGCGCGCGCTTTTTCCCATAAGCTGTGCTTTTTTGGCACAACGCATCATCCCCGCTGGCCGCGCTCAGGTCCGCGCGTCGGAAAATCCGGCCGCCGAAGCGACCGGCAAGGGGAGGGGGCTGATTTTGATGGAGAGATTGCGCTTATGGGTATTTCAGGATTCGCAGGCTGGGATCATGGCCGCCATCAGTCGCCGGAAGAAGAGCTTCCAAGGCTGTTTGTCTGGTTTGCCAGCCTTTCTTCGGTCGCCGTGGTATTGAGCATCTTCGCCTCGGTCTACCTGTCGCCTGCCGACGATCCGACCTTTCAGTTCTCCGAAGAAGGCATCAACACTGCGCTTTCGGCTATCTGCATGGCGATGGCCGGGGTGAGTGCGGCGCTGGTGTTCTATCTGCGCGCCAGAACCTTCGACTATGGCGCTCTGTTCTGGCTGCTGCTGGCCGCGGGTTGCATCTTCCTGTCGCTTGACGAACAACTGGGCTTTCATGAACGCGGTGGGGCAATGCTCGATGCAAGCAGCCTTGGCGGGCTGGAGGGCTTTCGCAACTGGAACGACATCATCGTGATTGCCTATGGTTTTGTTGTGCTGGCGGTGGCTGGCCTGTTCGGCCGCGAAATCCTCAGCTCCAGAACCTTTGCCGCGCTGCTGGCCATCGGTTTCGGGTTCTTCGCCATTCACACCGCCGTCGACAGCATGGTTCCAAGCTCGTTTGTCTGGAAGGATGTGCCGGAGGAGGGCAGCAAGCTGATCAGCGTGTTCTTCCTGTTCCTGGCCACCAGCGCCCGGCTGGTGCTGCTGATTGAGGAAATGCTGCGCGCACGCCGCTAAGCAGTCGACCAACGCAGCCGTCGGCCGGGTTTTGCGCCGGCGGCTCTCTGGATTTCTTCCCGCGGTCACGCAGCATCGAGTTTCTCTGGCACGAAGCTCAGGCTTGAACCGGTACCTTTTGTGACCGGGTTCAAGGCCCTGCCGGCCATCATCTTTCCGGACTGACAGCGCCGGCCGCCTTAAATGCAAGTTGGACACTACGCCTGCAGCGCTTGACTTGTGACGGTGCATCCAAAATACTCCATGATGTATCTAACTGGTTACTTATGGTGTGGAATGGAGTTTGACTTTGTCATTGTCGGCGGTGGTTCCGCGGGCTGTGTGCTGGCCAACCGGTTGTCTGAATATCCGGCCAATTCGGTGCTGCTGGTCGAAGCCGGCGGCCGGGACCTCAGCCCGTTGTTCCACTGGCCCGCGGGCTTTGCCAAAATGACCAAGGGCATGGCCAGCTGGGGCTGGTCGACCGTGCCGCAGACCCATCTTGGGGGCCGCAGCCTCTGGTTCACCCAGGCGCGAGTGATTGGCGGCGGGTCTTCCATCAATGCCCAGATTTACACACGCGGCAATGCCTGTGACTACGACGCCTGGGCAGATGAAGAGGGCTGCGAAGGCTGGAGCTACCGCGAGGTGCTGCCCTATTTCAAACGCGCTGAAGGCCACGAGAAACTGCGTGATGCCTACCACTCCGGCGACGGCCCGCTCGGCGTATCGGCGCCGCGCGGCGCGTTGCCGGTCTGCACAGCCTTCATCGAGGCGGCACAGCAATACGGCATGCCGCCCAATCCGGATTTCAACGGCGCGACCCAGGCCGGGGCCGGCTTCTATCAACTGACCCAGAAAGATGTCCGGCGATCTTCAACCGCGGTGGCCTATCTGCGGCCCGCCCTGCGCCGCGCCAATCTCAAGGTGATGACCGGCGCCCACGCCGCCCGTATCCACATTGAGGAAGGACGGGCCGCGGCACTGGACATCCGCCGCAACAACCGGCTTGAGACGGTCAGGGCGACGCGCGAAGTGATCCTGAGTTCCGGCGCCGTCGGCTCGCCGCGGCTGCTGATGCTTTCAGGCATAGGCCCGGCGGAGCATCTGCGCCAGATGGGCCTGGACGTCGTCCATGATCTGCCCGGTGTGGGATCCAACCTTCAGGATCACATCGATCTCTGCGCCATTTCCGAATGCACCGGGCGTCACAGCTATGATGGCGTTGACCGTCTCGACCGCACCATTCTTGCCGGGCTGCAATATCTTCTGTTCAAGTCCGGCCCGGTGACCGCTTCGCTGTTTGAAACCGGCGGCTTCTGGTACGCCGATGAGACGGCGCGATCGCCCGATATCCAGTTTCATCTGGGTCAGGGGTCCGGGATCGAAAAGGGCATCGCAAAGATCAATGGGGCGGGCATCACCCTCAATTCCGCCTTCCTGCGGCCGCGGTCGCGCGGAACCGTGCGGCTGGCCAGCAACGATCCGGATGCGGCCCCGTTGATTGATCCGAACTACTGGGCCGACCCCTATGATCTCGAGATGTCGCTCAAGGGGCTGGAGATGGCGCGAGAGATCCTGCGCCAGCTGGCGCTCAGGCCATATGTGCGCAAGGAAGTGCTGCCGGGTCCTCAAGTCACAAGCCGTGATGCGCTGATCGATTATGCCTGCAGCGTCGCCAAGACCGACCATCACCCGGTGGGCACCTGCAAGATGGGCCACGACCCGATGGCCGTCGTAACGCCGGATCTCAAGCTGGTCGGCATCGAAGGCCTGCGCGTTTGCGACGCCTCGGTGATGCCGGCAATTCCGTCCTCCAACACCAATGCGCCCACCATCATGATCGCCGAGAAAGCGGCTGATGCAATCCTCGGACGGGCGCCGCTTCCGGCGGCCGATTTAGCCAGCCAATCCGACAGCCAATCCGACAGCCAGGCTCCCGGCCGGGCCGGCTGAGCCAACCCGCATTCCGGCTCGCGCTCCATGGCGGCGACCGGTCGCAAACCAGAAAGACGAAACCATGACCGTGATCACCCGCACCGATATCGCCCCTGAAACTGCCCGGGCGCTGGTCCAGGCGGCGATCGACCACGCCGTGCGGCAGGGCTGGGAAGTGGCGGTTGCCGTGGTCGACCGCAACGGCCTGATGGTGGCCTTCTGCCGGACCGCCGATGTCACCGTGCCGGCCATCGATTTTGCTCTGGACAAGGCCTACACCGCGGCCACCTTGCGCCGTTCGACGAAGAGTTTTTTCGAACGCTCCCAGGAGAACCCGTCATTGGCCGCGGGCCTGGCCAACCGCCCGCGGCTGATGCTCTGGTCGGGCGGGCTGCCGCTCTTCCATAAGGGCCATTGCGTGGGAGGCATTGGCGTGTCGGGAGCCAAGGATTTCCAGGATGTCGAATGTGCCGAGGCGGCCATCACCGAACTCGGTCTGGCAACCAGCGCCGGCTGACAGGCGGTGCCGGTTCCGGCAGGCAGGCCGCCGACCGCGCGCTCCATGGCTTCAAGGCTCTGATCAGACAGTTCGATCAGGGTTCGAGGCAGACCAGCCGCATCACCGTGTCGATGTTGAAATCGACCCGTTGTTCGAGCGCATCTTTGGCCATAAGATCGCGGTCATAGACGATCGCCCCGGTGTAGCGGTTGGTCAGGTAGTAATAGCCGATCGCCGCGATGGTGATGTTAAGTTGGGTCTCATCAATGCCGGGCCGGAACACGCCCTCGGCGACGCCCCGGTCGAGCAGCGTCTTGACCATCGAAACAAACCTGCGGCTGACAACCGGGATCACTTCTGATTTTTTCAGATGCTTGGCGCGATGAAGGTTCTCGCTGTTGACCAGGGTGATGAACTCAGGGTTCTTGAGATAATAATCCCAGGTAAACCGCACCAGCGTTTCCAGCGCCTCGCGTGGTGGCAGCCGGTCGAGGTCCAGTTTTTGTTCGGCCGTTCGGATGTCGGTATAGGCCTCCTCCAGCACCGCCTGAAACAGATCCTCCTTACCGCCGAAATAGTGATAGATCATTCGCTTGTTGGCGTTGGCGCGTTCGGCGATGTCATCCACCCGCGCGCCGCCAAGTCCGCTTTTGGCGAACTCCTTCTTGGCCGCGGCAAGGATGCGCTTGCGTGTGGCCTCGGCATCGCGCTGTTTCGGTTTTGGCGTGGTTTGCATGATCTGTCCGCTTCAACCCGGTTTGTGTCGTTCCCTTCCTATCCGACAACTGCGCCCGCGGTCAAAACTCCGGCTTGCAGCAGGGCGATCTCCCAACCACGACATAGCCGCGAGATGCTCGCGATCGCGCGACAACTTTACCGCGACTGGGCGACAATTCGGCGGAAGCCCGCAAATCGCGCGGCCGCATCCAGCGCGAGATCGCTTGACCTCTTCTTGCTTATGAAGTAACTAGTTAGTGCGTTAATCGACGCGCCGGATGTTTCACGCTGGCGCTGCAGGTTCCGTTCAGACCCCAAGACTGGAGTTGGCGCCCATTGCGGCGCAGGTCGTGGAAGGGGTCTGGATCGTTGGAGGAATGATGAGGGAGGATTCTATGTCATTCATCAAGAAGTTTATTGAGCAGGAAACCATCAACCGCCGTAACCTGCTCCTGGGAGCAGCTTATGGTGTCGGCGGCCTGGTGGCCGCAAAAACTCTTGGCGCGGGATCCGCGCAAGCCGCATTGACTGATCCGGCGGTTGCCTGGAGCTACCGCAACCGCACCAACCCTTACTGGAACGAGATCGTCTCGGGCGGTGAGGCGTTTGTTGAGAGCCTAGGCAAATCGAAGGATTTTCTGACCCACCTGATCAACGAAGGGTCATCTGAAAAGTCGCTGTCCGATGTCAAGTCGCTGCTTGCCAAGACCAATGGCAATCTGGCGCTGGCGATCGACACCAATGACGCGCCGAACGCCCGTCCGGTGGTCGAGTCGGTGGCCGAAGCGGGCGCTTATGTCTCCACGCTGTGGAACAAGACCGATGATCTGCACCCTTGGGATTTCGGCGATAACTATGTCAGCCACATGAGCTGGTCTGATGAGGGGCCGGCAGAAAAGACCGCGCGAATCCTGCTCGACGCCATGGGTGGCAAGGGCGGTGTGGTCCACCTTGGCGGCATCGCCTCCAACAATCCGGCCATCGAACGGCTCAACGGCCTCAAGAACGCGCTCAAGGATTACCCGGACGTTGAACTTCTCGATGCCCAGCCGGCGGACTGGGACACCCAGAAGGCCAATCAGGTGATGTCCTCGTTCCTGACCCGCTATGGTGACGAAATCACCGGCGTCCACTGCGCCAACGACACCATCGCCTACGGCGTGCTCGAGGCGCTGCGCGCCGAAGGCATTGAAGACATGCCGATCGTCTCCTATGACGGCAACCCGCAAGCCGTCGATCTGGTTGGTCAGGGCAAGATCCTGGCGACCGTGTTCACCAATCCGCACTGGGGTGGCGGCATCACCGCAGCACTTGCCTATCACGCGGCGATCGGCAGCTTCAAACCCTCCGAAGAGCCCAATGAGCACCGCGAGTTCTACGGCCCGACCGTGTTCATCACCCCGGACGACGCGGCGGAGTTCAAGAAGAGCTTCATCGAAAATGTGCCGACGTATGACTGGACCGACTTCTGGGGTCCATCCAACGGTCAGATCATGTACAAATAAGATCGGCGGCGGCCCGCATCATGCGGGCCGCCGCTCATTCATTTCCAGAATTTGAATCGCGAACTGTGCTTTTGTGCGGCCGGGGGAGAGGCGCGTGAATGATTTGCTGACACGGGACATGCTGGTGAAATGGGCGCCGCTGATCGTGCTCATTGTGCTGGTGCTGATGTTCGCACTGATTGAGCCGCGCTTTTTCTCCGTGCGCAATTTTGCGCGCATCGGCATTTCCTCTGCGCCGGCCTTGATGGTGGCCATTGGCGTCACCTTCATCATCATCATGGGGTCGATCGACCTTTCGATGGAAGGCACGGTTTCGGTTTGCGCTGTGGCCTTTGCCTTTTGCTTTCTCGCGCTCGGCGGCACCTTGTGGAGCGCTGCCTGGTTGGCGCTGCCGCTGGCCCTGGTTGTCGGCGCCGTGATCGGCCTCATCAATGGGCTGGTGCATGTCAAACTCAAGATCCCTTCCTTCATGGCCAGTCTGGCGATGGGTTTTGTCGGGACCGGATTTGCGCTTTTGCTGACCGGCGGCGACCGGGTGCGCATCGAGGACGAAGCCTTCCGTTCGTTGCTGACCGTGCGCTGGTTCAATTTCCCGATCATGTGCTACGTCGCCCTGGCGTTCCTGCTGATCGCCTGGTTCATCCAGACCCGCACCACGCTGGGCCGCAATTTCTACGCAGTCGGCGGCGGCGAGGAACTCGCCCACGCTTCGGGTCTAAATGTCAATCGGGTACGGGTGCTCGGCTTCATGCTGGCGGGTGTGTTTTACGCCGTCGGCGCGCTGCTTGCGGTGGGACGCATCGGCATTGCCGAAACCGCCACCGGCAGCAACTTCATGTTCGTCTCGATCACCTCGGTGGTTGTTGGCGGTACCGCGCTGTGGGGGGGCATTGGCGGCGTCTTCAACACGCTGATCGGCGTGCTGATCGTCAATGTCATCGGCAACGGCATGGTGGTCGTCGGCCTGCCCGGATATGTCCAGGATGGTGTCCTGGGGCTGCTTGTTATTATCGCCGTGGTTCTGTCCACCGACCGCAAGTCGGTCGACTTCGTGAAATAGGGGCGGGCCATGTACGAACTCAGACAGGTCGACAAGAAATTCCCCGGTGTCCACGCCCTCAAATCCATCGACTTCAAGATCGGCCGTGGCGAAATCGTCGGACTGGTCGGTGAGAACGGGGCCGGCAAATCGACCCTGATGAAGGTCATCTACGGCGCCTATCAGCCCGACGGAGGCACCATCACCATCGACAGTGTCGCGGTCCGTTTCCAGAACCCGCGCCAGGCGATGCAAAAGGGCATCGGCATGGTGTTTCAGGAGCAGTCGTTGATCACCAACCTGACGGTGATGGAAAACATCTTCCTCGGTTACGAGCAGCAATTCGTCAAATTCGGTGTCGTCAACTGGAAGGCGATGGCGGCCGCCGCCAGGGCTCAGCTCGCAAAGGTCAAGCTGGACATCGATCCCAATATGATCACCGCCAAATTGTCGTTCGCGCAGCGGCAACTGGTCGAACTCGCCAAGGTGCTGACCCTTGAGGAGCGGGTGGATGGCGATCTGGTCATCTTGCTTGACGAACCGACTTCGGTGCTCGCCAAGGAAGAGGTCGAACTGCTGTTCAGGCTGGTGCGGGAACTCACGACCCGGGCCTCGTTCATCTTTGTCTCGCACCGCATGGACGAAGTGCTTGAACTCTCCGACCGCATCTATGTGATGAAGGACGGCGAAGTCGTCGATGTGGTTTCGGCAGCCGACGCCAATGTCGACGCCATCCAGCACAAGATGGTCGGCCGCGACGTAGACAAGCAATATTACCGCGAGCAGAAGCAAGAACCCTATGACGCAGACCGCACGCTGGCGTCCTTTGACGCAGTCAGCCTGGGCAAGAAATATCGCGACATCAGTTTCGATCTGCGTGCGGGCGAAGTGCTGTGCCTGGTTGGCACCGAAGGTTCGGGCCGTGAGGCGATCTTGCGAACCGTGTTCGGGCTCGAGACGCCTGACAGCGGCAGCGTGACGCTCAAGGGCGAGGAAGTTCGCGCCTTCACCGCCCGGAGCGGCGTCGAAAAGGGCGTTGGCTACGTGCCGCGCGAACGCAAGGTCGAGGGCCTGGTGGGCGGCATGAATGTCTACGAGAACATGACGCTCAGCCAGATGCGGCGCTACAGCACCGCAGGCGTGCTGCGGCTTGGCGAGGAGCGGCAACTGGCCCGCGACTGGATCGACAAACTGTCGATCAAGACCCCGTCCGAACACAAGGATTGCGGGGGTCTGTCAGGTGGCAACCAGCAGAAGGTGGTGCTCGCCAAATGGCGGTCCGGCGGATCCGACATCATCCTGCTCGATCACCCGACCCGGGGTCTGGATATCGGCGCCAAGGAGGATGTCTATGACATGGTCCGCGCCATGTCCGCCGATGGCGTCGGCATTCTCCTGGTCGCCGATACGCTCGAGGAGGCAATCGGGCTGTCGCACACCATCATCGTCCTGAAGGACGGGGAAGTTCAGCACCGGTTTGATTGCGCTCCGGGCGCCAAGCCGACGCTCTATGACCTCGTCCATTACATGATCTGAGGCTCGCTTATGACCCTTGAACGGCTAAAACCGCATCTGCCATGGATCACGCTGCTGGCGCTTGTGCTGGTCGTCGGCATCGGCGACAGCAATTTCCTCAAACCGCAAAACCTGATCGCCATGGCGGCCGACATCGTGCCCTTGTTCATCATGGCGCTCGGCATGACCTTTGCCATCTATATCGGCGGCATCGACCTTTCCGCCCAATCCGTGGCCAATATGACCACGGTGATCGCCACCGTGGCGCTGCCGCTGTTCGGTCCCTTTACCGCGCTCCTGTGCATCGTCGCGGGTCTGGCACTGGGCGGGGTCTCTGGCTACGTCACCACGCGGCTTCTGGTGCCCTCCTTCATCTCCACACTGGCAATTGGCGGGATCGCCTACTCCATCGGCCAGTATCTGTCGGGCCAGCGCGCGCTCTACATGGATGCAGCAATGCGCGATGGCTATTTCGGCTGGATGGTGGGAAGCAGTTTCGGCATCCCCCATGAGCTGTTTATCGGCGCCGTGCTGGTGATTGCGGCTTACTTTGTCCAGAGCAGAACCGTGTTCGGCAGGTCGCTCAAGGCTGTCGGCGCGGGCGAACCGGCAGCGGTCGCCTCGGGCATCAATGTGGCGCGCATCAAGATCATGGCCTTTGCGATCTCGGGCGCCTTGGCTGCGATTGCCGGATTGCTGTTTTCGGTCAAGCTGTCGGGCGGTTCACCGACCATTGCCAACGGCTTTCTGCTACCGGCAATCGTCGCGGTGCTGGTCGGCGGAACCCCGCTCACCGGTGGCGTCGGAGGGGTCATCAACACCCTGATCGGCACGCTGATCGTCGCCGTGATCCGCTCCTCAATGCTCTATTTCGAGGTCGATGCCACCCGGCAGCAAATGGTGTTCGGGCTGGTGCTGATCATCGCCATCGCCATGACCATCGACCGTAGCAAGTTGCGCGTCGTTAAATAGCGCGAACCAAAACCGGTCAGGTGAACCCGGCCAGCCGATAGGAGACGGTCATGCAGATGAAATCCGCGGTTCTGGTTGCGCCTGGTCGCTTCGAGGTCCAGTCACGGCCGGTGCCCGAGCCCGCACTCGGCGAGGTGCTGATCAAGATCACCCGGGTCGGAATCTGCGGCACCGATATTCACATCTTCAACGGCCACTATGCCGCTGACAGCCTGCCCATGGTGCCCGGCCATGAATTGGCCGGCCGCATCGCGGCGCTGGGCAGTCCTTCGGAGCGATTGAACGTGGGCCAGAAGGCCGTTGTCGACATGAACATCGGCTGCGGCGTCTGTTACTGGTGCCGCCGTCAGGAGATCCTGAGCTGTCCGTCGATGGACCAGATCGGCATCACCATGGATGGCGCTTTCAGCGAATATATCTGCGTGCCCGAGCGGTTGGTGATTTCCGCGCCGGATCATGTTCCAGACGAGGTGCTGGCGCTGGTCGAGCCGCTGGCTTGCGTGGTGCGCGCGGCGCGCAAATCGAATGTTACCTTTGGCCAGTCGGTTGTGGTCATCGGCGCCGGCCCGATCGGTAATCTGCATGTGCAATTGCTGCGCGCCATCGGCGCGGCGCCGATCATCGTCACAGACCTTTCCGCAGCCCGTGTCGACATGGCGCGCGCGGCGGGGGCCGATGTCGCCGTCGTAGACCCGGCGGCTCTGAACAAGGCGGTGATGGACGCCACCGAGGGCCGTGGCGCCGACATGGTGATCGAAAGCGTCGGCAATCCGGCGCTTTACAAGCTGGCCACCACGCTGATCCGCAAGGGCGGGCACATCGCAGCCTTCGGTCTGACCGGGGCCGGCGAGACGCTCGCCATCGACATTCTGTCGACCATACTTGAGGAGAATTCGATCAAGGGATCGGTGGCCGGCATCGGCCAGGACATGCACGACGCGCTCACGCTGCTGGTGCATGGCCGCATCGATCCGTCGCCGTTCACGTCGGCTGTGTTCGATCTCGACGATATTCAGACAGCCTTCGACACGCTCGGGCAGCGACCCGGCGATCTCAAGACGCATATCAGAATTTCAGGAGAGTAACCGAATGGGAAAAATCCTTATCATTTACGACACCGACAGTGACCGGCGTTTCACCGAGACCATGGTGCCGCTGGTCAGGGAGGGGGCTGAATCAGTCGAAGGGATGGACGTGCGGGTGCGCCATGTCGACGACGCCAAAACCGAGGATGTGTTCTGGGCCGATGGCATCGCAATCGGCTGTCCGACCCACCTGGGCAACATCTCCTGGCGCATGAAAAAATGGTGGGACGACCGCACCCCGGAGATCTGGTTCAAGACCGACGGCAAATTCGCCGTGCCCTTCACCTCGGCCGGCAGCCTCGGCGGCGGCGGCGAACTGGCCTGTAATGCGCTCAGCATCATGATGATGAACATGGGCTATTTCGTCTTCGGCATCACCGATTACGTGGCCAAGAAGGAGAGCCTGCATTACGGCGCGGTTGTGGCCGGTGAGCCGCGCGCCGGTCACGCCAAGGAATCCTGCCGCAGGACCGGGCGGCGCCTCGCCGAGTGGGTCGGCTACTACATGGAGGGCCGCAAGGACCTGCATCCGCTGCAATCGCAATATGAACGCTTCTGGGAGCTCGCAGACTGATGACAAAGGCAAGACTGTTGGTCGAACTCGACGTAAAACCCGAAGCCCAAGCCTCCTTCGAAGAGGTCTTTCGAGCCGAATTCATCGCCCGTTCGCGCCGCGAAGGCGGATGCGAGCAGTATGAGCTCTGGCGTCAGGCGGACAATCCCGCGCGCATGACCATTGTCGAGGTCTGGTCATCCCCGCAAGCGCTTGAAACCCATATGGCCCAACCCTGGTTTGCCGAATGGGCGCCGAAGATGGAGGCCTCACTGGCGACGCCTCCGGTCATCAGAACGATGGTTTCGGTCGAAGACTGAACCGGCGGCGCGCGCCTGGGGATATCGTGAACCGGGTGCGCCCTTGATATAACCGGATAGTTACTTATAGTCCGGTTTCAAATGAATTTCGGAGTGAACCATGAACCAGCACGTCAAAACACTGTCGCTGCCCGCCAAGCCACGCGATTTCGGCTTTTTCGTCGATGGCAAATCCGTTGCCGCAGATGGCCGGGAGGTGTTCGAGCGCGCATCTCCGGGCCATGGCGTGCCGGTCTCGCGCGTTCCCAAATGCACGCCGCAGGATCTTGATGATGCAGTGGCGGCTGCGCGTCGCGCCTTTGACGACCGGCGCTGGTCCGGCCTCAATGGCGCCGACCGCGCAGCAGTGCTGTTGAAGGCCGCGGAACTTATTCGCGAACGTCAGGACGAAATCGCCTATTGGGAAACGCTCGAGAACGGCAAGCCAATCTCCCAGGCCCGCGCCGAGGTCGGCGGATGCATCGGCATGTTCGAATATGCGTCGGGGCTGGCGCGCAGCCTACATGGCGACAGTTTCAATAATCTCGGTGATGGCATGTTCGGCATCGTCACCCGCGAGCCGGTCGGCGTGGTGGGCATCATCACCCCGTGGAACTTCCCGTTCCTGATCCTGTGCGAGCGCGTGCCCTATGTGCTGGCCTCGGGCTGCACGATCGTCGCCAAACCGTCGGAGGTGACCAGCGCCACCACGATCATGCTGGCGGAGATCTTGTCGGAAGCCGGTCTGCCCGATGGCGTCATGAATGTGGTCACCGGCTCCGGCAGCTCCATCGGTCAGGCGCTGATCGACCACATGGATGTCGACATGCTCTCGTTTACCGGCTCGACGGCCGTCGGGCGCCATTGCGTCAAGGCGGCCGCCGGCAATTTCAAGAAACTCGGCCTTGAGCTTGGCGGCAAGAACCCGCAGATCGTCTTCGCCGACGCCGATCTCGAGGATGCCGCCGATGGCGTGGCTTTCGGCATCGCGTTCAACACCGGCCAATGCTGCGTGTCGGGCTCGCGGCTGATTGTTGAGCGCTCGGTGGCGCAGGATTTCGAAAAAATGGTCGCCGCCAAGCTCGAAAAGGCCATCGTCGGCGACCCGCTCGATGAAGCCACCCAGATCGGCGCGATTACCACCGACGCCCAGAATGCCACCATCATGTCCTATATCGACAAGGGCCGCGAGGAAGGCGCCCGCCTGATCTCCGGCGGAACCGCGGTCGATGTGGGCGGCGGCCAATACATCGCGCCCACCCTGTTTGGCGATGTCACCCGCGACATGGCGATCGCCCGCGACGAGATCTTCGGACCAGTGCTTGCGGTGATGCCGTTCGATAGCGTTGAAGAGGCGATCGAAATGGCCAATGATACGGTCTATGGGCTGGCCGCCAGCGTCTGGACCAAGAACATCGACAAGGCGCTGATGGTCACCCGGCGGGTCCAGGCGGGCCGGTTCTGGGTCAACACCACGTTGTCGGGCGGACCGGAATTGCCGCTGGGCGGTTTCAAGCAATCGGGCTGGGGCCGCGAGGCCGGCAAATACGGCGTCGAGGAATACACCCAGCTCAAGTCCGTCCATATCGAGATCGGCAAACGCGCGCATTGGGTGGAGTGATGGCATCCGAAGGCTATGATTACATTATTGTCGGCGGCGGTTCGGCCGGCTGCGTGCTGGCCAATCGGCTGAGCGAGAACGACGCGGTTCGCGTTCTGCTGATCGAGGCCGGCGGCAAGGACAGGCACCCGTTTATTCACATGCCGGTCGGTTTCGCCAAGATGACATCGGGCCCCTACACATGGGGGTTCAACACCGCGCCGCAAAAACACGCCAATATGCGCGAGATCCCCTATGCCCAGGCGCGGGTGATCGGCGGCGGCAGTTCGATCAACGCCGAAGTCTTCACCCGTGGAAACCCGGTCGATTATGACCGCTGGGCCAATGAGGAGGGCTGCGAAGGCTGGTCCTTTGATGAGGTCAAGGACTGCTTCATCCGCTCGGAAGGCAACACCATGCTCTCGGGCGAGTGGCATGGCACCGATGGGCCGCTTGGCGTATCCAATCTCGCCGATCCGCAGCCGATGACCCGTGCCTTCGTCCAGTCCTGTCAGGAATATGGCATTCCCCATAACCCCGATTTCAACGGCGAGGCCCAGGCCGGCGCGGGCGTCTATCAGACCACGATCCGCAATGCCCGCCGCTGCTCGGCCGCCACCGCCTATCTCAAGCCGGTGATGCACCGGACGAACCTGACTGTGCGCACAGGGTGTCTGGTGCACAAGGTGGTTGTCAAAAATGGCCGCGCCACCGGCGTGTCCTATGAGCATCAAAACCGGCTGACCACCGCCATCGCCGACCAGGAAGTGATCGTCACCTCCGGTGCCATCGGCACGCCGAAACTGATGTTGTTGTCAGGCATCGGCCCGGCCGCGCAATTGAGCGAACACGGCATCCCGGTGGTGCGGGATCTGCCGGGCGTCGGTGAAAACCTCAACGATCATTACGGCATCGACATCGTCGCCGAACTGACGGGCCACTACAGCCTCGACAAATACAACAAGCCGCATTGGGCGGCCTGGGCCGGTTTGCAATACTACCTGTTCGGTTCGGGTCCCGTGGCCTCAAATGTGGTCGAGGGCGGCGCTTTCTGGTATGCAGACAAAAGCCTGCCGGTGCCGGACTTGCAGTTTCATTTCCTGGCGGGCGCCGGCGCCGAGGCTGGTGTCCCGAGCGTGTCCAAGGGCAGTTCCGGCATCACGCTCAATTCCTACACGCTCAGGCCCAAGAGCCGCGGCACGGTGCGGCTGCGCTCGTCCAACCCGGCCGATCTGCCTGTTGTCGATCCGAATTTCCTAGCCGAGCCGGAAGATCTCAAGACCTCCGTCGAGGGTGTCAGGATCAGCCGCGAGATATTTTCCCAGCATTCGCTGCAGAAATACATGCGCGCCATTCGCTTTCCCGATGACAGCGTCAAATCGCAGGCTGAATACGAGGCCTATGCCCGCCAGTATGGCCGCACCTCCTACCACCCCACATGCACCTGCAAGATGGGTGTTGACGAGATGGCGGTGGTCGATCCGAAACTGCGGGTTCACGGCATTGAGGCGCTGCGTATCTGCGACAGCTCGATCATGCCGAGCCTGGTGGGATCGAACACCAATGCGCCGACAATCATGATTGCCGAAAAAGCCTCGGATTTCATTCGCGGCAACCGCTGACCGGCCATCAAATCCATCTGTAAAGGACGGCCCCGGGCCGCCCTTTATGCGTGACGCGGCTCAGTCGAAATCCGGCGCGAACGGCACCAGATCCTTACCCACGATGCGATAGCCGGTCGCTGTCATGGCATCAATCCGCGCCATGTCGATGTTGGACAGGGTGAAATCCATCACATCGAAATTGGCCTCGATGTTTTTGCGCTTGGTCGACATGGTGTTTATCGACACGCCCTTTTGCAAAATCCAGCGCAGCACGATCTGCGCGGCACTCTTGCCGTAGGCTTCGCCGATTTGGCCGAACAGCGGGTACTCGAACACCTTGCCACGCGCCACCGAGCAATAGGACGACAGCGGGATGCCGGTCTCCACCGCCGCGGCCAGCAGCTTGTCCTGATTGAGCAGCGGATGAAACTCCACCTGATTGGTGACGATCGGCGCTTCGATCAGCGCCCTGGCCTCGCGCATCATCTTGACCGTGTAGTTGGACACACCGATGTCCCGGGTCAGGCCCCGGGCCCGCGCCTGGTCCAGCAATTTGAGCGACGGTGCGATGTCGCCATCGGCAGGCGGCCAATGCAGCAACAGCACATCCACCTGATCGAGTTGCAGATCTTTGAGACTCTGCTCGACAGAGGCCAGAAACCGGCTTTCATCGAAATTGGCGACATTGACCTTGGTGGTGACAAACAGCTCTTCGCGTGCCAGGCCGGTCTCCTTCAGCGCGTCGCCGGTGTCTTTCTCGTTCTCATACATCTGTGCCGTGTCGAAGGCGCGGTAGCCGACTTCCGCAGCAATCAGCATCGCGTCGCGCAGCTCACCGCCCTTGAGCGGATAGGTGCCGAAACTGCGTTGGTGGGTCTTTTGAAAATATACGCTCATATATGGTTCCTCCTGCCAGGCGGTTGCATGTCGCCGCCCGGTGAATTTGCGGTCTTGATCGATGCGTCAAACACTGTCATAAAATAACTGGTTAGTTACTTAAATGCAATTGAGGATGTCATGTCAAAAGTCGGAACTGCGGAATTCGCCGCCCGGGCGATCCCGGATAATGCGACAATCGCGGTCAATTCGTCCAGTGGTCTTTGCTGCCCCGATGCGGTGCTGGCGGCCATCGGAGAACGGTTCGAACGAGACGGCGCGCCATGCAATCTGACAACCATACACCCCATCGCCGCGGGCGACATGTTCGGCACCAGGGGCGTGGATCACATCGCCCGGCCGGGGCTGCTCAGCCGTATCATCGGCGGCTCTTATCCCTCGGGGCCAAGCAACGCCGAGCCGCCGCTGATCTGGCAGATGATTACCGCCGATCAGATCGAGGCCTACAACATCCCCTCAGGCATTGTGTTCGACATCCTGCGCGAGGCTGCGGGAAAACGGCCCGGCGTGCTGACCAAGGTCGGTCTCGATACGTTTGTCGATCCGGATCGCGAAGGCGGGGCGATGAATGCCGCCGCCGCCAAGAACCCGATCGTCCGGCACATGCAGTTTGAAGGCGAGGACTGGCTCTATTTCCCGGCGATCGCGCCCGATGTGGCGATCATCCGCGCCACCACCGCCGACGAGAACGGCAATCTGAGTTTCGAGCAGGAGGGCGCCTATCTTGGCGCCATGGAAATGGCGCTGGCCGCCCACAACAATGGCGGCACGGTAATCGCCCAGGTCAAGCGCGTCGCTGCGGCCGGGTCGATCCGGCCGCACGATGTGCATGTGCCGGGCATTCTGGTCGACATCGTGGTTGAGGCGCCCGATCAGTTGCAGACCACGGCCACGCCATATGATCCGGCCATCTCCGGTGAGGTCACGCGTGCGCTATCATCATTCAGCAATGCCGAGTTCAACGCCGGCAAGGTGATCGCGCGCCGCGTCGCCCAGGAGCTGCATGCCGGCTGGGCGGTCAATATCGGTTTCGGCATCTCCGCCAATGTGCCGCGCATTCTGGTCGAGGAGGACCTGCATGGCGCGGTGACCTGGGTGATTGAACAGGGCGCTGTCGGCGGCATCCCGCTGCTTGATTTCAAGTTCGGCTGCTCCGCCAATGCCGAGGCTTTCGTACCCTCGCCACACCAGTTCTGCTACTTTCAGGCCGCGGGTTTTGACGCCTCGCTGCTTTCCTTCCTGGAAGTCGGCCGCGACGGATCGGTCAACGTCTCACGGCTGCCTGCAATCCCCCATCGCACCGCCGGTGCCGGCGGCTTTGTCGACATCACCGCCCGGGCGCGCAAAATTGTTTTTTCTGGAAATTTCAACGCCGGCGCGCGAATGTCTATCGTCGATGGCCAGTTGCGGATCGACCGCGAGGGCAAGACAGCCAAATTCGTCGAGGAGGTCAACCAGGTGTCGTTTTCCGGCAAACGCGCTCAGCAGCAAAACCAGGATGTCACCTATGTGACCGAGCGCTGTGCCATCCGGCTGATCGAGGGGAGGCTGGTCGTCACCGAAATCGCCCCGGGCCTCGACCTGAAACGCGACGTGCTTGACCAGACGGCGGGAACGCTTGCCGTATCCGATGATCTCAAGATCATGGATGATG
Source organism: uncultured Hoeflea sp. (assembly GCF_947501405.1). Lineage (GTDB taxonomy): Bacteria > Pseudomonadota > Alphaproteobacteria > Rhizobiales > Rhizobiaceae > Hoeflea. Next base: position 561,399 of record NZ_CANMVK010000002.1, read on the forward strand.
CGCTGTTCCGCCCCGAACCCTTCGGACTGCGACTGGGGAGCGGCCATGGCTGACGACAGTCGCATCAGGCTTACCGTTACCGACCAGATCGGACATCTGCTGATCGATCGTCCCGACCGGCTCAACGCACTCGATGCCGCAATGGTCGATGAGCTTGGCGCGCTCTGCGCCGCGATCGACCGGCGCGACGACATTGCCGTTGTGGTGTTGTCGGGTGAGGGTAGGGGGTTCTGCGCCGGCGGTGACATTGAGGCCTGGAGCGCTGAAACCCCGCGGCAATTCGGGCAGGGTTGGGTTCGCGACGGTCACCGGGTGTTCGATGCGCTCGCCCGTCTCCGTCAGCCGGTGATCGCGGTCATTGACGGCCATGCATTGGGTGGTGGGCTTGAGCTGGCGGCCTGCGCTGACTACCGGATCGCCGAGAGCCACATCCGGATCGGCCAGCCCGAAACCGGCCTCGGCATCATTCCCGGCTGGTCGGGCACTCAGCGCGCAGTGCGGCGCTTCGGAGCCCAGGCGGTGCGCCGCATGGCTCTGTTCGGTGTCATCTATACCGCCGAAGAAGCGCTGCGCGAGGGACTGGTGGACCAGATCGCCGAGACTGGCGAGGGACTTGAAGCCGGTCTTGAGTGCGCGCGCGCGCTGATGCGCCGGGGGCCGGAAGCCACCGAACTCACCAAGATGCTGATCAACGCTGCCGAGGGAGAAGAGGTCGAGCGCGTGCTCGAAGCCTTCGCCGGGCGCATTGCCGCGGGAAGCGACGACCTCAGGGAAGGTCTGGCGGCCTTCCGCGAAAAACGCAAACCCGGCTTTCGCCGGTAAGCGGTTTCAACAAGCTCATCACGGCGCACCGCCGCTCCACACGCCAATCTTAAACAAGGGAAACATCATGATCCGCCATCTCGTTCATCTGCGGTTCGCCAAGGCCAATTCTGAAGCCGACAAGCAGGCGCTCTATGATCAGCTTGCAAGCCTTTCCGGTCACATTGACGGCATTCTCGATTTCCAGCATCGCCGCAATGTCAGTGTGGAAACCCCGCTGGTGCGCGGTTTCGACGACATGTTCTGGTTTGACTTCGCCGACCTGTCGGTCCGTGATACCTATCTCGAAGACAGTGTCCACAAGGCGATCGGTGCGCAGATCGTCGCGAAACTCGAAGGCGGCGCGGACGGCGTGTTCGTGTGCGATATTGACGTGTGATTGATCCCCGTAAACGTGATTTTCTGGCAGGCCTCTTTCACGCCGCGGTGCTGCGCGCGGACCCAAAGCGCGCGCTTGCCGATTGCCTGCCCGAGCGCCCCGTTGGCAAGACCGTCATCGTCGGGGCGGGCAAGGGCGCGGCGCAACTCGCGGCGGCCTTTGAAGAGCTTTGGGATGGACCGCTGACGGGAACCGTCGTCACCCGTTACGGCTACGCCACGCCCTGCAAGACGATCAAGGTGCTTGAAGCCAGCCATCCGGTGCCCGACGCTGCCGGGCTGGCCGCGACGGAGGCGCAGTTTGAAACGGTGTCCGGGCTCTCCGAAGACGATCTTGTTGTGGCGCTGATCTGCGGCGGCGGCTCGGCGCTGTTGCCCGCGCCGCCCGAAGGGCTGACACTCGAGGATGAACAGCAGCTCAATCGGATGCTGCTTGCATCCGGTGCGCCGATCGGGGTCATGAACGCCATCCGAAAACACGCAAGCCGCATCAAGGGCGGCCGTTTGGCAGCCGCTGCTTGGCCCGCAAAGGTGGTGTCGCTGGTGGTCTCGGATGTGCCGGGCGACGAGGCCTGCCAGGTGGCGTCGGGACCGTCCGTCGCCGATGCGGTCAGCCTGTCCGATGTTCGCTCGATGGTGGCTTCTCGCCATATCGCCTTGCCCGGAAGCATTGCCGCGCATCTCGACTCCGGCCGCGATTTGCCGCCGCGCCCCGATGACCCGGTCTTTGCCCGCAACGAGGTCCATGTCATCGCTTCGGCTCGCCTGTCGCTGGAAGCGGCAGCCGAACTGGCCAGACGCGCAGGCGTCGAGGCGGTGATCCTCTCCGATGCGATGGAGGGCGAAGCCCGCGATGTCGGACTGGTGCATGCGGCCATCGCCCGCGAGGTGGCGTCCCGCGACCGGCCCTTCGCCAAGCCGGTGGTGATCCTGTCGGGCGGGGAGACCACGGTGACCTTGCGCGCCAGCGACGGCAAATTCGGCAAGGGCGGCCGCAACACCGAGTTCCTGCTGTCGCTGGCCGCGGCCATTGACGGTGATCAGGCAATCACTGCGCTCGCCGCAGACACCGATGGCATCGACGGCAGCCAGGACAATGCCGGAGCGTTTGCCGACACAACCACGGCTGAGCGTCTCCGCGCTGCCGGGCTCGATGCGCAGGCGTCCCTTTCCGTCAACGACGCCTGGACGGCGTTTGACGCCATCGGCGACCTGTTCGTGATCGGACCGACCGGAACCAACGTCAACGATTTCCGGGCGATTCTGGTCGGCGAACTGCCCGACGCCGGTTGAATTGCCGGTTCACGTTTTCAGGCCCGAGAGTTCCCCGGCACCCCGCTGATTGGCGAAGCGGGTTCCCAAGGCCTTTTCATCTGGAGCCGAGTGGCTGTTTTTGCGCCCAGCTTGATGCTTGCAAACGGATGGGTTAGCGTTTCGTGCTGGCGGACGTGGTCCGCAATTCCCAAAAACGGGGGCTCTCATGCAAGCGCTCAGCCGGATCATGACGGAACCGATTCCGATCGAGACACTGCGCGATGACATTCGGCAGATTTGCGGGGCCTTCGAGATTGAACCCGGGACGCTCAGGGGCCCGTCGCACGGGTTGGCGCGGAAAAGCAGCATGGGCGGGTTCGATATCGCGCTTGTGTCGCTGGACGCCAAGACGGCCGAACGAACCCGCACCTGCATCCGGCGCGATCCTGGCGAGTATTTCTTCCTGCTGGTGCAGGATTTCGGTCAATGCGTGGTGCATCAAAATGGCGCCGCGACCCTGCTGGGCCCGGGTGACATGTTTGTGGTTGATGCGACCCATCCGTCGAGTTTCGTCTACAATGGGCAGCTTGCGCATCAGATTTCCGTGCATTTGCCGCGAGACGAGATTCTCGGCCGGTTCGGCGCGGCCTGCAACGGAGGCGTGACGATCGACCGCGCCGATCCGCTATGGGTGGCGATGCGGGCGGTGCTGGCCAAGATGCTGCACGCGCCTCCGGAAGCCGGATTGCAGCTCAGTGAGGTGTTTTATGGGCTGATGGGCGCCTATTTCCAGGAACGCCGCAGCCAGACCGCCGATCCGCGGGGCCTGTTTGTCGACCGCGCGCTTCGGCTTATCGCGCAGCATTATCGCGATCCGGAATTCGGACCCCGTGCACTGGCCGAGCATCTGGGTGTATCGCTGCGCAGCCTGCAGCGGAATTTCGAAATACTCGGAGAGACGCCCGGTCAGCGTCTGGTCGACACCCGTCTGGCGCAGGCCCATGCCGAGCTGTCCAATGCGCGGCCGGAGACATCGGTTGCCGACCGTGCCTATGCCTGCGGCTTCAACGACCTGTCGCATTTCTATCGTGCATTCAGACGGCGCTACGGTGTGACCCCGGGCGACATCATGGCGCGGTCGCCTGGCGTGATCGTCCAATAGCGCTGTCGCTTTCCTCCAAGAAGCGCACGTCACAACTCCCTATCCTGCCATTGAGGAACCCAACCGGCCTACGTCCGGTTGCGGCACGAGGGAGGATATAGTGGAAGACCAGATTGATACGATTGCCCTGACGATCGGGGGCCGGAGTGTGGCCACCGCTCAGCGCTTTGATGTGCCCAATCCCGCCACCGGCGGCCTTGCCGGTACGGCTCCGGATGTCGGGCAGAGCGAGCTTGATCAGGCCGTTGCCGCCGCACGCGCTGCATTTGCAGAGTGGTCCGCAAAGCCGGATGCGGAATTGCAGGCCGCCTGCAATGCGGTCGCCGACACGCTTGAAGCGCATGCCGAGGAACTGGCGCAGCTGATCACGGCCGAGCAGGGCAAACCGCTTGGCGGCATCGGCTCGCGCTGGGAAGTGGGCGGCGCGGTGGCTTGGGCACGCTACACCGCCGGCCTGTCGCTGCCGATGCAGGTCTTGCAGGACAGCAATGAAGGCCGGGTCGAGATGTACCGCAAACCGCTTGGCGTTGTGGGCTCGATTACGCCCTGGAATTTTCCGGTGCTGATTGCCGTCTGGCACATTCTGCCCGCTCTGCGCACAGGCAACACGGTGGTCTCCAAACCCTCGCCGATGACGCCGCTGGCGTCGCTGCGGATGATCGAGCTGATGAATGAGGTATTGCCCGCGGGCGTGGTCAACTCCGTTAGTTGCGCGGATACGGATATCAACATGGGCGCGGCCATGTCGGCCCATGAGGGCATTGCCAAGATCGTGTTCACCGGATCCTGCGGCACCGGCCAGAAAGTCATGCAATCCTCCGCCGAGACCATGAAACGGCTGACGCTGGAAATGGGCGGCAATGATGCCGGAATCGTGCTGCCCGATGCCGATCCCGAAAAGATCGCCGAGGGGCTGTTCTGGGGCGCGTTCATCAACAATGGTCAGACCTGTGCTGCGATGAAGCGGCTTTACGTCCACGACAGCATCCACGACGCGGTTTGTGACGCGCTTGTCGCCTATGCAAGCAACATCAAGGTCGGTGAGGGCACAAGCGATGACAGCGTGCTCGGCCCGGTGCAGAACAGAATGCAGTTCGACAAGGTCTCGCGGCTGGTCGCCCAGGCCCGCGACAAGGGGCAGGTATTGCTGGGCGGCGGTCCGGGCGAGGGGCTGTTCTTTCCGCCGACGATCATTGCCGGACTGGAAGCCGACGATCCGCTGGTCTGCGAGGAACAGTTTGGTCCGGCGTTGCCGATTATTCGCTATCATGACGTCGAAGACGCGCTGGCCCAGGCCAATGCGCTGGACATCGGGCTCGGCGGGTCTGTCTGGTCGCAGGACACCGAGAAGGCCAAGCAGATCGCCAGGCGCATGGAGTGCGGATCCGTCTGGATCAACAGCCACGGCATGATCCAGCCCAACGCTCCATTTGGCGGTGTCAAGAAATCGGGCTTCGGGATCGAATTCGGCGAGGAGGGGCTGAAGGAGTACACCGACATCCAGGTGATGTTCGCCTAATCATCATCGCCCGGACGATCCGGCAGGGTGACGGCGAGAGGGCCGAAATCCCGGTCGGTCACCGGGCGGCAAGACTGAAACACAGGAGGAGATCGACATGAAACGAACCAATCTATTGGGCGGTGTCGCCGCCCTGGTCCTGCTCGGTGCGGGAACCGCATTTGCGCACCCGCTGGACGGACTGTCCGGCCCGGAATACCAGAAGATCAATGAAATCCTGCGTGCCAGCGATCTGGCCGGCGACGAGACGCTTTACCCGCTGATCGAACTGATCGAACCGCCCAAGGCCGATGTGCTCGCCTGGAAAGAAGGCGATGCGCTGGATCGTCGGGCGATGGTGCATATGTCAAACGCCGATGGATCCGGGTTTGTCGAATCGGTGGTCAATCTGACAACCGGCGAAGTCGAGGCGAGCAATCCGGTGGCCGGCCAGCCGATGGTGCTGTTTGCCGAATTCGCCAATGCCATGGGCGCGGCGCTCGGCCATCCCGACATGGTTGCAGGTCTCGCCAAACGCGGTCTGACGCCCGACGAGGTGTTCTGTCTGCCGTTGACGGCGGGCAATTTCTTCACCGACGAGGACAAGGGCACGCGGCTGATGAAGGTGCCGTGTTACGTCAATCCGGACGGCTCGAACTTCTATGCCAAGCCGATCGAGGGCATTTATGCGGTCGTCGATCTGCAAAGCGGCACCGCGCTGCGCGTCATCGATGAGGGCGTGGTCGCCGTGCCCGAAGATGGCTGGGGTTACACCGGCGAAGAGATCGAGGCGCGCACGCCGCAGCGGCCGAAGATGAATCCGGCTGTCCTGACCCAGGAAGGCGGCGCGAACTTCACCTATGCAGACGGTGCGCTGGAATGGGACATGTGGCGAATGCGGCTGCGCGTCGACAAGCGCCCGGGCCCGGTATTGTCCAACATCGATGTGCGTGACGGCGAGGAATGGCGCTCGCTGATCTATCAGGCGCATCTCTCGGAGGTGTTCGTGCCCTATATGGATCCGGGCGAGGGGCTCTACTGGCGCACCTATATGGACAGCGGCGAGTATGGCTTCGGCCTGTTCCTGTCGCCTCTGGTCGCCGGGATCGACTGTCCCTCCTATGCGACCTTCCTGCCGGCGATGATTGCCGACGATCATGGCAATCCGCTCGAAATCCCGGACGCGATCTGCATTTTCGAACGCAATATCGGCGATCCCGCCTGGCGGCATTTCGAAGTGTTCGCACAAGGGCCGGATCAGTATGTCCCGGCTGAAGGCAGGCCGGAAACCGAACTGGTGGTGCGCACTGCCTCGGAAGTCGGCAACTATGATTACCTGGTCGACTACCGCTTCAAGCAGAACGGCCAGATGGAAATCAAGATCGGCGCGACCGGGCTTGACGGCGTAAAAGGCGCGAACGCCAAATCAATGGACGACCCGAGCGCTGCGGCTGAAACCGAGTATGGCACGCTGATCGCCCCCAATCTGGTGGCGGCCAATCATGACCACTACTTCAACTTCCGCATCGATTTCGACATCGACCAGCCGAAAAACCGGTTCATGACGATGGACATCGTGCCCGCCGAGGTGGCCGATGACAGCCTCCGCCGGTCGATGTGGAAGGTCGAGCACAACATGCCGAAATCGGAGATGGAGGCGATCTATCAGATCTCGTCCTTCAAACCCCGTTACTTCATGCTGCAAAATCCCGATCGCAAGGGTCCGCTAGGCCACAAGCCGGGTTACATGATCCACCATGGCAGTGTGGCTTACGGGCCGTTCGATTTCGAAAACGACCCGCCGATGATCCGCAACGCCTATATCGAGAACTCGGTCTGGAACACGGTTTATGATCCGAACGAACGCTATGCGGGCGGCAAGTTCGCGCTGCAAAGCGATGGGTCGGACACGCTTGCGCAATGGGTCAAGGAAGATGCGCCGTTGCAGGATCAGGACATCGTGACCTGGTTCACGGCCGGTTTCCATCACATTCCCCGTATGGAGGACTGGCCGGTGATGTCGACCGAATGGAAGACGGTTCACATCATGCCGCACAATTTCTATCCGATGAATCCTGCGATCACGATCCGCGACCCTGAATAGGGCGTCGGCACTCGACATGAAGAAACGCCCGGCTCAATCCGGGCGTTTCGTTTTCGTGTTTGGCCGCCGCGGCAGCCATGGCAACGATCCGAAAGGCACCGCCGGGTAGCGGTTTACCGGCCTACTTTTTTAACTGCGGCGCTCATGCGCGTAGACCATCAACCGGTTGGTTCCGCGCTGCACCGTGACGCCCGACTGATTGGTGACATCGAACTCCAGCGTGACGATGGCCCGGTCACCCGCCGAAACCGGCCTGATGGCGGCGATGGTGATCAGTGCGCCGATCGTGTCGCCGGCCAGAACCGGCGCCTGAAACGTCCAGTCCCAGCCCAGCGAGGCTTGTGCCTTGAACTGTGCGGCGGCCTGGTTTTTTAGCCCGTCGATCAGCGACAACACCAAAAGCCCATGCGCCACCCGCGCAGCAAATCCGTGCCTCAGCGCAGCCTCATGCGACATGTGGATCTCGAACCGGTCGCCGGTCATAGCGGCGAACCCGTCGATCATATCCGTGGTGACCGCGACCCGCCCGGTTTCGACGACATCGCCTGGCGCGATATCGCCGAAACCGTAGCGGCCTTCCGGGAGGAAAGCTGTATCCGGCTTGCTCATGCGGGCGTCGGCGCATCCTCGCGCAGCAGCCCGCGCGATTTGAGCGTCGCCCAGAAATCGGCGGGGATCGGGTGGCTGAACCATTTCAGGTTCTGATCGAGCTGCGCCACGGTGCGGGTGCCGGCCATGAAGGTGGGTATGGCGGGGTGTGCCACCACGAACTGCAGCGCTGCCGCCGGCAGCGGCACGTCAAAATCGGCGCACACGGCCTCGATTTTCCTGACCCGGTCCATGATCTCGACCGGCGCGGGCGCATAATTATATTTGGCGCCGTCGACCGCGCCGGTCGCCAGGATGCCCGAATTAAAGCCGCCGCCCACCACCACTGCTGCGCCGCGCGCTTCGCACAGCGGCAGGAAACTGTCGTGTGATTCCTGCTCGAGCAAAGTGTAGCGACCGGCCAGCAGGAAGCAGTCGAAGTCGCGTTGCTCAAGCGCCGCCTGGCAGACCTGCCATTCATTGACGCCAACACCGATCGCCTTGACCACGCCCTCGTCGCGCAGCTTTGACAGCGCCTTCCATGACCCGTCCATTGCAGCCTTGAAAACCTCCGGCTGTTCATCGCCACGGGTGAACACGTCGATATCGTGAATGAAGCAGATGTCCATATATTCGAGATTGAGCCGCTGCAGTGAATCCTCGAACGCCCGCATGGTGCCGTCATAGGAATAGTCGAAATGCATGGTAAACCGCCCGGCATTGGTCCAGGGGGCGTAGTCGATGTCCTGTTTGCGGGCCGGTTTGAGAATACGGCCGACCTTCGACGACAGCACGAATTCGTCACGTTCCTTCCAGCGCAGTGAATGGCCGGTGCGCAGCTCCGCCAGGCCATGGCCATACATCGGCGCTGTATCGTAGTAGCGCACGCCCGCATCCCAGGCATGCTGGATCATCGCGTCCGAGGTCTCCTCGTCGATCTCGCGGAAGATGTTTCCGATCGGCGCCGTGCCGAAACCAAAGGGCGTAACCTTCAGATCAACCCTGCCGAATTCTACCTTGTCGAACGGATTCATGGTGGCCTCCCATAAGTAACTGTTTAGTTATATAGCCATATCATGACGTCCTGCACAAGCCCCTGGCGCATGCTGAGGCCGGGGCTTGACCGGGTCCGGCGCCAGACCTATAAGTAACCAAGTAGTTACTGGAGGGCGGAGATGTTTCTCAACGAGATGCACAGGCAGGTTCGGGACATGACCCGAAGCTTTGCCAAGGATGTGATCAGGCCTGTCGCCGAGGAACTTGACCGTGAAGAGCGCTTTCCCCGCGAGATCTACAAGCAGATGGCCGAGCTCGGCCTGTTTGGTATTTGCGTGCCCGAAGAGATGGGCGGGCCCGGTTTCGACACCATCACCTATGCGCTGGTGATGGAAGAGTTGTCGCGCGGTTATGCCTCGGTGGCCGATCAGTGCGGATTGGTCGAGCTGATCTCGACCTTGCTGGTCCGGCATGGCAGCGATGCGCAGCGGGCCAAATGGCTGGCCGATATCCTGAAGGCACAAACGCTGGTCGCCTATTGTATCACCGAACCCGAGGCCGGCACCGATGTTTCTGCCATCCGCACCACAGCGGTGCGCAATGGCGATGGCTGGCTGCTCAATGGCGACAAGATCTGGATTCACAACGCACCGGTTGCGGATCTGGCTTTCGTGCTGGCGCGCACCGACAAGGATGCCGGTCATCGCGGCATGTCAATCTTCGTCGTCGATCTCAATCAGCAGGGCGTCGAGCGCGGCCCCAAGGAACATAAGATGGGTCAGCGCGCCAGTCAGGTCGGCGCGTTGGCCTTCAAGGATGTGCAGCTTGCCGAAGACGCTCTGCTTGGTGTCGAGGGCAGGGGCTTTCACATGATGATGAGCGTACTCGACAAGGGCCGTGTCGGCATCGGTGCGCTTGCCGTCGGTATCGGCCAGGCCGGTCTTGAAGCCGCCGTGGATTACGCTGCGCAGCGCAAACAGTTCAAAAAGCCCATCGCCGAGTTCCAGGGCGTGCAGTGGCTGCTGGCCGACATTGCCAAGGATGTCGAGGCGGCGCGGCTGCTGGTGCTCAGCGCCGCAGCCAAGATCGACGCCGGAGAGGACGCCACCAAGGCCTGTTCCATGGCCAAGTGCTTTGCCGGCGACATGGCGGTGGCCCGCAGCGCCGATGCCGTGCAGGTGTTTGGCGGTTCGGGTTATATACGCGGCTTTGAGGTGGAGCGGCTTTACCGCGACGCCAAGATCACTCAGATTTACGAAGGAACCAACCAGATCCAGCGCATGATCATCGCCCGCGAACTTCTCGCCAAGGGGGCGGCGGCATGAGTGGCCAGGTCGCGCTGATCACCGGCTCGGGCCGCGGCATCGGCCTTGCGGCGGCCGTTGCGCTGGCCAAGCGCGGCTTCGCCGTTGCGCTCAACGGGCTTGCCGATGATGAAGAACTCGCCCGGGCCGCTCAGGCTATTCGCGACTGCGGCGCCAGGGTGCATGCCTCGGCGCTTGATGTTTCCGACATCGCGGCCCACGACGCCTATCTTGGCGCGATTGAAGCGAAGCTCGGTCCATTGACCACGCTGGTCAACAATGCCGGCGTCGGCGTCATCAGCCGCGGCGACCTGCTCGACGTCACCGAGGAGAGCTATGACCGCTGCTTGACGGTCAACACCAAGTCGCTGTTCTTTCTGTCCCAGGCATTCGCCAAGCGGTTGCTCGGTCGAGCGCGTTCGCCCGAACAGTTTCATTCCATCGTCAATGTCACCTCGTCCAACGCCAATGCCGTTGCCGTTCAGCGCGGCGAGTATTGTGCCTCCAAGGCGGCGGCCGCGATGGTGTCCAAGACCTTTGCAGTGCGGCTGGGTCCGGAAAACATCGCCGTCTATGACGTTCAGCCCGGCCTGATCAAAACCGACATGACTGCGCCGGTGATCGCCCAGTACGAGCAGCGTGCCAAAGACGGTCTGACCCTGTTTCCGCGCGTGGGCCAGCCCGAGGATGTGGGCAATGTGATTGCCGCGCTCGCCACCGGAGAGCTTCCCTACACCACCGGTCAGACGGTCTCGGTGGATGCGGGCATGCTGGTTTCAAGATTCTGAGGAAAGCGATGATGAAGATTGCTCTGCCCGACAGCCATGGCCGTTTGACCGACTACGCCCTTACGGGCGTTCCGGTCGAAGGGGCGAGGCTCGGCGCTGACGCCACCAGAACCGTGTTCTCCGCCGCCCATGTGGTGGCCGATCCGTTCACTGCCAATGACCCGACCGGCACCGCCAGCGTCGATTGGGATGCGACCATGGCCTTTCGCCGCCATCTGATCGATCACGGGCTGGGGATAGCCGAAGCGATGGACACCGCTCAGCGCGGCATGGGGCTGGACTGGCCCGGCGCGCTGGAACTGATCACCCGCACCAGGACCGAATTCCCCGAGGCGCTGGTGTTCAACGGCGCGGGCACCGATCACCTCGATCCGGCTTACGCCAGATCACTCGACGATGTGCGCCGCGCCTATCTGCATCAGATCGAGGCGATCCAGATGATTGGCGGCCGCATCATTCTGATGGCGAGCCGGGCCCTTGCCAAGGTCGCTCAAAGCCCCGACGACTATGTCCGGATCTACGGCGAGGTGCTTTCGGCCTGCGATCAGCCTGTGATCCTGCATTGGCTGGGCGAGATGTTCGATCCGGCGCTTAAAGGCTATTGGGGTAGCGCCGAATTCGATGATTGCCTTGAGACGACGCTGGCCATCATTGGACAGAACGTGGCCAAGGTCGACGGCATCAAGATCTCGCTGCTCGACAAGGACAAGGAAATCCGCATGCGCCGGCTGCTGCCCGATGGTGTGCGCATGTATACCGGCGATGACTTCAACTACCCTGAACTGATCGAAGGCGACGAACAGGGATTTTCCCATGCGCTGCTGGGGATCTTCGATCCGCTGGCGCCCGCCGCAGCCTATGCTGTCGATGAACTGGGCAAAGGCAACACGGCCGCCTTCCGCGCGACGCTGGATCCGACGGTACCGCTGGCGCGCCGGATCTTTCGCGCGCCCACCCGGTTTTACAAGACAGGGGTCGTGTTCATGGCCTGGCTCAACGGATTTCAGGATCACTTCATCATGCTCGGCGGCGCGCAATCGGCGCGGCCGCTACCGGATCTCGTCGAAATCTTCAAAATGGCCGACACCTGCGGGCTACTGCGTGATCCCGATCTCGCCGTTGCCCGGATGAACCGGCTGCTCGCGGTCTACGGGGTGTAGATCCGGTGCGCGATTTTGCCTCCGATCATTCCATGCTGGCGCTCAACACCGCAACGCTGGGCCACAATCTCGATGGCCATGGCGTTGGGTGGAGCTCCGAACAGGTGATCGAGGCCTGCGCCGAGCGCGGTCTGGGCGGCATCACCTTCTGGCGTCGTGAGATCGGCACGCGCGCCGTCGAGATCGGCAACCGGGTGCGCGCAGCCGGCCTGCAGGTGGTTGGCCTGTGCCGCACGCCGTTTCTGACAGGCCCGCTCGCCCCGCCCACCCGGCAGGGCGTGATTGATGACTTCCGCGCCTCCATCGCCATGGCCCACGATTTGGGCGCGCCAGTGCTGACCATCGTCACCGGCGGGGTGATCGCCGGAAGTCATTCGATCACCGAAAGCCTCAAACAAGTACAAGACATCGTCGCGGCCATGGCGCCCGAAGCCGCGGATGCTGGTGTGGTGCTGGCGCTCGAGCCGCTCAACCCGGTCTATGGCGGCAACCGCTCTTGCCTGGTCACGGTGCGCGATGCGGTCGACATGTGCGAGGCGATCGGCGCGCCCAACGTCCAGATCGCCGTCGATGTCTATCACGTCTGGTGGGACACATCGCTAGCCAGCGAACTCAAGCGCGCGGGCAAACACCGCATCGCCGGCTATCACCTTTGCGACTGGATGGCGGACACCACTGATGTGCTGCTCGATCGCGGCATGATGGGCGACGGTGTAGCAGACCTTGAATCGATCCGCGCGGCGGTCGAGGGCGCTGGCTACGACGGCTATTGCGAGGTGGAGATTTTTTCCGCCGGCAATTGGTGGAAGCGCCCGCCAGGCGAAGTTCTTGACGTCATGATCGAGCGCTTCAAGTCGGTATGCTGAGCGCCGCAGACGGCAGATACGCTTCCGGGCTGGCCAGCACCTGAAGGCTCTCGGGCGCTTCGCCGTCCAATTGCCGCAACAACAGCCGCATCATGATCCGGCCGGCTTCCTCGATGTCCTCGCGCAGCGATTCCACATTGGGCCGCAGATGCTTGAAGATATCTGAAGTGCGTTTGGCGATCAGCGCAATGTCATGGTCGGGCGAAAGCCCCGCATCTAAAATGGCGGCGTTGGCGATGATGGCCGACACTTCACCGGGGCAGATGATGCCGTCGGGCCGCCCGGGCGAGCTCAGCCATCGGCGCATGCCCGGGTGCAGCCGGTCGGCCTCCATGTTGAGGTCGAAATCCTCGGGAATGTGACTGGTCAGGCCGAACCGGCCAAGTCCGTCGCGATATCCCGCCATCATATGGTCGTGATACATGAAGCGGCTCGAAGGCGGCACGATGCCGATCCGCCTGCAGCCGCGCGCCGCCAGCCGCCCCACCGCGTCACGGGCAAAGGCATAATTGTCGTAATCATACCAGGCGTGGCTTTGCAGGTCGGTGCGGCCATGGGTGACGAAGGGAAATTTCTGCTCCAGTAAAAAAGCCGCCCGCGGGTCCTGGCGGGTGGTGCGGGCAAACAGGATGCCATCGGCCTGGCGGTTGCGCACGATGAAACGGATCGGCTCCAGCGGATCTTCGCCCAGTTGATACTGCATCACGGTGAGATGGTAACGCGTGCCGCGCACAATGTCGGCGATGCCAGTGATCATTGAATTGCCAAAGCCGAGAATTTCGCTGTGCGGATCAAGCACCAGGCTGACCACATTGGTGCGCCCGGTCCTCAGCCTTTGCGCTGCCCGGTCGGGCACATAGCCAATCTCGCGCGCGGTGGTTAAAACCCGCTCCCGGGTCTTGGCGGCGATCTTGGGATCATTGGCGAGCGCCCGCGACACCGTCGTGACGGCAAGACCGGTCAGCCGCGCAATGGTCTGCTGTGTGGGCTTGTCCCCGCTATGGCCGCCGGAATAATTCATCGTCACCCGTTTATCATTGCCTGCACTGTCATTTTCGCCCGTGCATCCCGAATTGCCACACTTTACGCCCGGTTTCTCGCCTGACTCCATTGCACAAGAGGCAGCATAGCGCGAAAATACGGTTGACAGGAACCATATTTATAACGTTATAAATAAGTAACCGTATAGTGCGGTAATTGGGAGGTTGAAAATGAAATCGACAAGAGCAACGCTCAAAATGACCGTCGCGGCGCTGGCCGTGATGACCGCCGGTGCGCAGGCAGCGGATGTGGAGGTCTTGCATTGGTGGACTTCGGGCGGCGAAGCCGCAGCGTTGAATGTCCTCAAGCAAGATCTCGAAGGCCAGAGCATCGGCTGGCAGGACATGCCGGTGGCCGGCGGCGGTGGCGAGCAGGCCATGACTGTGCTGCGCGCCCGCGTGACCTCGGGCAATGCGCCCACAGCCGTGCAGATGCTAGGCTTCGACATCACCGATTGGGCAGACCAGGGTGCGCTGGCGGATCTCAACAGCGTGGCCGAGCAGGAAGGTTGGGACGCAGTCGTGCCTGACGCGCTCAAGGCGTTTTCCAAGCATGACGGCAAGTGGGTGGCTGCGGCCGTCAACGTGCACTCGACCAACTGGGTCTGGGCCAATAAGTCCGTGCTTGAGGCCAATGGCATCGAAGTTCCGCAAACCTGGGAAGACTTCACGGCCGCACTCGCCAAGCTCAAGGAAGCGGGCATCACCCCGATCGCCCATGGCGGCCAGCCCTGGCAGGATGCCACCGTGTTTGACGCGGTCGCGATGTCGACCGGCGGCCCCGACTTCTACAAAAAGGCCTTTATCGATCTTGATCCCGAAACACTCGGGTCGGAAACCATGGTCGAAGCCTTCAAGCGCATGGACGTCATTCGCGCCAATGTCGATGAGAACTTCTCCGGCCGCGACTGGAACCTGGCGACCGCCATGGTCATCAACGGCGAAGCCGGTTTCCAGATGATGGGCGACTGGGCCAAGGGCGAATTCCTCAACGCCGACAAGACGCCGGGCGAGGATTTCCTCTGCTTCCGCTTCCCCGGCACCCAGGCGCAGGTCACCTTCAACGCTGACCAGTTCGCCATGTTCGATCAGGGCGGCGAAGTCTCCGCCGAGCAGGCAGCACTCGCCAAGGCGATCCTGTCGCCGTCGTTCCAGTCCGCCTTCAACGTGGTCAAGGGTTCGGTGCCTGCGCGCACCGATGTCAGCGACGAGGCCTTTGACGCTTGCGGCAAGCAGGGCATGAAGGATCTGGCCGCGGCTGCCTCGAGCGGCAACCTGTTCGGCTCAATGGCCCATGGCCATTCCGCGCCGGCCTCGGTCAAGAACGCCATGTACGACGTCATCACCGCGCATTTTAACGGTGAGTACGACGCCGAGACCGCGGCCGCGGAACTTGCGACCGCCGTCGAGCTCGCGCAATAACCCTCAAGCTTCCCTCCCGGCGGTCATCGCCGCCGGGAGGGGTGCGCCATCCAATTGCATGAGGGGAGCGGGGCTATGGCCCAGGCCGCCGGCGGTGCGGATTTCAGAACGCGCCTGCAACATCTCATACCCAAGATCGTTCTTGCCCCGTCGCTGGCGATGGTGCTGGTGTTTGTTTACGGCTTCATCCTGTTCACGATCTATCTGTCGTTTACCGACAGCCGGATCCTGCCGAGTTTCAACCTGGTCGGTTTCGAGAACTACGTGAAGCTGTTCAAGCTGAGCCACTGGAGCATCGCGATCACCAATCTCGGTGTTTTCGCGTTTCTCTATATCTCCATCTGCACGGTGATCGGACTGTTTCTGGCGATCTTCCTGGATCAGAAGATCCGCGGCGAGGGAATGCTCCGGCCGATCTATCTCTATCCCATGGCTCTGAGCTTTATCGTCACCGGTACGGCCTGGAAATGGCTGCTCGATCCGGGCATCGGCATTGAGCACACAATGCATCTGTGGGGCTGGGAGAGTTTCGCCTTCGACTGGATCAAGAACCGCGATTACGCGATCTATACGGTAGTGCTGGCAGCAGTCTGGCAGACCAGCGGCTTTGTTATGGCAATGTTTCTGGCCGGCCTGCGCGGCATCGATAACGAGATCCTCAAGGCTGCGCAGATGGACGGCGCATCCAACTGGAACCTCTATCGGCGTATCATCCTGCCGCAACTGCGCCCGGCGTTTTTATCGGCCTTCGTCATCCTGAGCCACCTTGCCGTCAAATCCTACGATCTGGTGATCGCGCTGACCGGTGGCGGGCCGGGCAGGGCGACCGAACTTCCGGCCACCTTCATGTATTCCTACACCTTCAGCCGCAACCAGATGGGCATCGGCGCAAGCTCCGCCGTCATCATGCTGATGACCATCGCCGCGATCATGGTGCCCTATCTTTACGCCGAACTGCGGGAGAAGAAGTGATGGCCGTGGCTTCGACCGACACCGCCATCCGTACCGGCAACGCCACCCGGGTCCTGCTCTATCTGGTGCTGCTGCTGTTTGCGCTGTTCTACCTGCTGCCCTTCGGCATCATGGTGCTCAATTCGCTCAAGCCGCTGTCCGAAATCACCGGCGGCAACATGATGGCGCTGCCCGAGGTCTGGACCCTCGATGCCTGGCGCAATGCCTGGTCCCAGGCCCAGATCGGCGTCGAGCCGACCGGGTTGCAACCCTATTTCTGGAACTCCATCAAGATGGTGGTTCCGGCCGTGGCGATTTCCACGGTGCTCGGCGCGCTCAACGGCTACATCCTTACCAAATGGCGGTTTCGCGGCGATACCATCCTGTTCGGACTGATGCTGTTTTCCTGCTTCATCCCGTTCCAGATCGTGCTGATCCCGATGGCCCGGATCCTCGGGATCACCGGGCTTGCGGGTTCCACGGCCGGGCTGGTGCTGGTGCATGTGGTCTACGGCATCGGGTTCTCGACGCTCTATTTCCGCAACTATTATGCGGTGTTTCCAACCGAACTGGTGCGCGCGGCGCAGATCGACGGCGCCGGCTTCTTCCGCATCTTCTGGCGCATCATGCTGCCCAGCTCCGGTCCGATCACCGTGGTCTGCGTCATCTGGCAGTTCACCAACATCTGGAACGACTTCCTGTTCGGCGCCAGCTTCGCGGATTTTGACAGTCAGCCGATGACGGTGGCGCTTAACAACCTGGTCAATTCCTCCACCGGCGTGAAGGAATACAATGTCCATTTCGCGGGCGCCATCTATGCCGCCCTGCCGACCTTGCTCGTCTATATCGTGGCGGGCCGCTACTTCGTGCGCGGGCTGATGTCCGGCTCGGTGAAGGGATAACCCATGAGCTTCCTCAAAATCGAGAACGTCACAAAATCCTATGGCGCGGTCGAAGTGCTGCACCAGGTCGATATAGATGTCGAGGAAGGCGAGTTCCTGGTGCTCGTCGGCCCCTCGGGCTGTGGCAAATCCACCCTGCTCAACATGATCGCCGGGCTTGAGGAAATCTCCAGCGGCGAGATGTCGATCAAGGGACAGGTGATGAACGGCGTGCATCCGTCAAAGCGCAACATCGCCATGGTGTTCCAGTCCTATGCACTCTACCCCAACATGACGGTGGCGCAAAACATCACCTTCGGGCTGGAGATGCACAATGTCCCCAAGCCGGAGCGGGACGCCGCCATGAACAAGGTCGCCGACATGCTGCAGATCACGCAGCTGTTGTCGCGCAAACCCGGTCAGCTCTCCGGCGGCCAGCGCCAGCGGGTCGCCATGGGCCGCGCGCTGGTGCGCAATCCCGATGTGTTTTTGTTTGACGAGCCCCTGTCCAATCTCGACGCCAAGCTGCGCGTCGACATGCGCACCGAGATCAAGAAACTGCACCAGCGGCTCGGCACCACCATTGTCTATGTCACCCATGACCAGATCGAGGCCATGACGCTGTCGACCCGGATCGCGGTGATGAATGGCGGCTACATCCAGCAATTAGGGACACCCAAGGAAATCTACGACAACCCCGCCAACATCTTTGTCGCAAGCTTCATGGGCTCGCCCTCGATGAACCTGCTTGCGGCGACATTGCGCAGCGATGGCGCCAGGACCGCGGTCGAAATCACCGACTGGGAAGGCAAACCCGTGGTGCTGCCGCTCATGGAGGCGATCACCGACGTTAGTCGCAAGGATGGCGATCGGGTGATCCTGGGCATCCGCCCCGAAGCGCTGACCGACCCGGATGGCGCCGACCGCAATGCCCGCAATGTGGTCACCGTCAGCAACCGCATTGATGTCACCGAACCCGCAGGCTCCGACACCTTCGTCACCACCGTGCTGGCAGGCGGCGATGTGGTTGGCCGCATGCGTGCCGACGCCGCGGTGGTGCCCGGCCAGACCTGCGACTTTGCCGTCAACATGGACAAGGCGGTGCTGTTCGACCCCGAGACCGAGATGCGGATCCGTTAGGCTTCCTAGGGGCATGGGCCTTTATGTTGGCCCCGCCTCGATCGCTGGTTCATCGTTGGACGCCGTCGAACCGGCTTGCAAGATTTGCAGCGGTCTTCTCGGAGGCCCAGGTTTCCAGTGCGGTCTTTACCTTGAAGCCGGGCGCAGGTGGATCGTGGTTCGACACTTCCGACGGCGTTTCATTGAAGACCAGACGACTGCATATCCCGGCGTTTGCGCGTGTTTGAATTCCCGCGATGCGGCTCAGTATTTCATCTTTACCCAGCTTTGCAGTGTTCGCGGCCGCCTGTGAGCTTCGAGCTATTGCTCTCGCATAGGCTAAAGGATATTGGGGGCTGTCATTTCAGTTACCCTTAGAGATCCCAAGGAGAGCTCGCGTGGAAACGAGAACCACAAACACGATTGATGAAATTCTGGACCGCATTGAATCACGGGATTTCAAAGTCGGCGTCGTTGGCTTGGGATATGTCGGAATTCCGCTTGTCCTCGTTGCCGTACAGAAAGGTTTCTCGGTCCTCGGATTCGATATTGACGCCCAAAGGGTGGAGAGCCTCAACACCGGTGTGAGCTCGATCAAGCACATCTCCGACGACAGCATCCGCGACGCCAGGGAATCGGGGAAATTCGAAGCCACCAGTGATTTGTCGCGATTGGGTGAGGCGGACGCGATCCTGATCGCCGTTCCCACGCCGCTGAGCAAATATCGCGAGCCGGATCTTTCGTTTGTGGTCAAGACGACCGAGGCGATCGCCAAGACGCTTCGCAAGGGGCAGTTGATTGTGCTGGAATCGACCACCTATCCCGGCACGACCCAGGAAATCATGCGTCCGATCTTCGAAGCGACCGGACTCAAGAGCGGTGAGGATTTCTATCTCGCCTTTTCGCCCGAACGCGAAGACCCGGGCAATCCGGATTTCGGAACAGCGACGATTCCCAAGGTGGTGGGCGGCGATGGCGCCGATGCGCTGGCTTTGGCTGTTGCCTTGTATTCGAACCTCGTCGTCAAGATCGTTCCCGTGTCCTCCACCGCGACCGCCGAGGCGGTGAAGCTCACCGAAAACATCTTCCGGTCGGTCAACATTGCTTTGGTCAACGAGCTCAAGGTTGTCTATGAAGCCATGGGCGTTGATGTCTGGGAGGTCATTGACGCCGCCAAAACCAAGCCGTTTGGTTTCATGCCATTTTATCCCGGCCCGGGGCTGGGAGGGCACTGCATTCCCATCGATCCCTTCTATCTGACCTGGAAGGCCCGGGAATTCGACATTTCCACCCGTTTCATCGAACTGGCCGGGCAAATCAACACCCGCATGCCCTATCTCGTTGTCGACAAGCTGGCGGCCGCATTGGACGGGCGTTTGGGAGTGGGCCTGACGCGTGCGCGGATCCTGCTTCTCGGTATCGCCTACAAGAAGAACGTCGACGACATGCGCGAAAGCCCGTCCCTCAAGCTGATCGAGCTGATGGAAGGCCGTGGCGCCACAGTGGACTTCCATGATCCCTATATCGACGTGATCCCGGTGACCCGGGAGCATGCTCCGCTTGCGGGGCGTCACTCCATCGCGCTGACGGCAAGCAATATTGCAGACTACGATGGTGTCATGATCGCCACCGACCATGACAATGTGGACTACGCTTTGGTTGCCGAGCACAGCAAGGTGCTGATCGACACCAGAAACGCGGTCGAAAGGGCGGGCATCCCTGCCGGAGACAATATCTTCAAAGCCTGATCACGCTGCCTGACCACCACTTACTGAAAACCGGCCTACGGTGCATTGAGGCAAGGCCAGACGCAATCAAGGACGCCGACAATGACTTCTCCAATGAAAATCGAATTCATCGATCTCAAGGCTCAGCGCGAGCATATCGGCGAGCGCATGGACAAAGCCATTTTGGACGCGGTGAATGAGGGCCGGTACATTCACGGTCCGCAGGTGCGCGAGTTTGAAACCAAGCTCGCGGATTTCTGCGGCGCCAAACACGCGATCGGATGTGCCAACGGAACGGATGCGCTGGGCCTGTGTCTCATGACCCTGGGATTGCGGCCGGGCGATGCCGTGATTTGCCCCAGCTTTACATTTGCCGCGACGGCCGAGGTTGTCGCCTGGCTTGGCGCAACGCCGGTTTTTGCCGAGATTGATGAAGCGACCTTCAACATCGATCCCAAGGGCCTGGATGCCGCACTCGAGACAGCGGCGCGCGAAGGCCTCAAGGTCAAGGCATTGATCACCGTCGATCTCTTCGGCCAACCCGCGGACTATGAGCCGATTGAAGCCTTCTGCAAGGCCAATGACCTGGTCTTGATTGCCGATTCCGCCCAGGGTTTCGGAGGCCAGTATCGCGGCCGTGTCGCCGGATCCATCGGAGATTTGGCGACCACCAGCTTTTTCCCCGCCAAGCCGCTTGGATGCTACGGCGATGGAGGGGCAGTTTTGACCCCTCATGATGAATACAGGGATGTGATCAGGTCACTGCATGTGCATGGCAAGGGGACTGACAAATATGACAATGCCCGCATCGGTGTGAACTCGCGCCTCGATACGCTTCAAGCCGCGATATTGCTCGAAAAGATCGCGGTCTTTGGAGACGAGATCGCAAAACGCCAGATCGTGGCGGAGCGCTATGCTGACGGGCTTGCCGGTGTGGTTCGGACACCAAAAGTTTTGGACGATTGCGTATCCACTTGGGCGCAGTACGTCGTTCGGGTGCCCGAGGACAAGCGGGACGCGATGATTGAAGCCCTCAAGGCGAAATCTGTTCCCACTGCTGTGTACTATCCAAAGCCCCTGCATCAGCAGACCGCCTACAAGCGTTTTCCGGTGAGCGGAAACGGGCTTCCGATTTCCGAACGAACCTCGCGGCAGGTGATCGCGCTGCCGATGCATCCCTACCTCGAGGAGTCCGTGCAGGACTACATCATCGATGCCGTGCGCGTTGTGGCGACGGATTTGGGCATAGCGGATTGAGGGTCGAACGCGGGCTAAAGTAACGGAGTGGTCTCAACCGGATACAGGTGCCGCTCAATTGCGGCCGCTGCTTTTGAGTTGGATTGACATGCATCATCCATATGGCTAGTCATCAGTCGCGGAATGGGTGGGCTTGGTTTAGTCGGTTGAGACTACGTGCCGTTTCCCCGAATCATCAACAGTTGCGGATTAAAATAGTGAAGGCCTTTGGATGACTTCCTACGCCAGCAGTTCTAAACGACCTTACCAGATATGCACCAATTGCATCATGGATACGTCGGACTCGAAAATCACCTTCGATTCAGATGGGGTTTGTGAGTATTGCAACAACTACCGCACGAATATCCTTCCCAACTGGCATACGGATGAACGTGGTGCACGGTTCATTGCTGCTGAAGTCGAGAAGATCAAGAAGGCCGGCGAAGGCAAGCCTCATGACTGCATCATAGGCATCAGCGGTGGCGTTGACAGCTCCTACGTCGTTCACCTCGCCAAGGCTGTTTTCGGCCTCCGCCCGCTCTTGTTTCATGTCGATGCGGGGTGGAATTCACAGCAGGCCGTGCACAATATTGAATGCCTCGTCGACAAGCTGGGCCTCGACCTGCACACCGAGGTTGTCAACTGGCAGGAGATGCGTGATCTCCAACTGGCGTATTTCAAGGCGGGGGTCCCGCATCTCGATACGCCGCAGGACCATGCCTTCTTTGCGGGGCTCTACAATTTCGCGGAGAAGAACGGCGTCAAGCACATTCTGACCGGCGCCAATTACTCGACCGAGTGCGTGCGCGAGCCGCTTGAATGGCACTACCACGCGTCCGACCGGCGCAACATGCTTGATATCCACCGCAAGTTCGGCACCCGGCCGCTGAAGTCGTTTCCGACCACCGACATTTTCACCTACAAGATTTATTATAATCTTTTCAGGGGTGTAAAGGTGGTCAAGCCACTCAATCACGTGCCCTATATAAAGGAAGACGCGATCAATCTGCTGGTCGATGAATATGGCTGGCAGCGCTATGCTCACAAGCATTACGAATCGCGTTTCACGCGCTTTTACGAAGGCTATTGGTTGCCCAAGAAGTTCGGTTACGACAAACGGCGGGCGCACTACTCCAGCCTGATCCTGACGGGTCAGGTGACGCGGGAGGAGGCGCTTCAAGTTCTCGCGACCGACCCCTACACGCCGGAAGACGTGGCCCGGGATATGGAGTTCGTCGCCAACAAGCTCGGGATTACGGTGGAAGAATTGCAGGGCTATATGGAGCTGCCCAACAAGACCTACCGGGATTATGCAAACGCAATGACCTTCATCGATCTGGGCACCAAAGTGTTCCGGAAGCTTGGTCTGCAACGGTCTGTGATGCGATGATCGGCGTTGTTGATTACGGTCTGGGAAACGTTCAGGCCTTTTTGACCGCTTACCGGCGCATGAATATCCCGGCTTTTGCCGCCAAGGTTCCCGATGAATTGCTCAAGGCGTCGAAGATCATTCTTCCCGGGGTCGGTTCGTACGACCACGCGATGGATCTCCTCAATCAATCAGGATTGAAAGAGCCCTTGCTGGCCCAGGCCAAATCCGGCGAGGTGCCGATCTTGGGTGTTTGCGTTGGCATGCAGATTTTGGCCGACGGAAGCGACGAAGGCGTTGAATCAGGGCTCGGCCTGGTGCCGGGCCGGGTCAGGGCTCTGGTCTCCCAGCCCGATTTGTCGCATCTGCCAATGCCCCACATGGGCTGGAACGATGTTCAGCCAATGGACGGCATGCCCCTGTTCGCCGGACTGGAAGACGCGCCGCGTTTCTATTTCCTCCATTCTTACTTTTATGACTGCGCGGATGAAGCGGACGTTGCGGCACATGTGACCTACGGCAAGGCCTTCTGTTGCGCAGTGCGCAGCGGCAATGTCTTCGGGGTCCAGTTTCATCCTGAAAAGAGCCATGGTTTTGGCTCGCGCCTGCTGCGCAACTTTGCGGAACTGTGACAATGCTGAGGCCTCGGATCATACCCAGTTTGCTCGTCCATGATGACGGGCTGGTCAAGACGACAGGTTTCAAGGATCCCAAATATGTCGGCGATCCTCTCAACGCTGTTCGCATTTTCAACGAGAAACAATGTGATGAACTCGCGGTCTTCGATATCGACGCGACTGTCAACGGTGCGGGCCCAGACTTCAAACTGATCGGCGAGCTGGCCTCTGAATGCCGGATGCCGCTGTGCTATGGCGGCGGAGTGCGAAACGTCGAGGATGCCAAACGCATCATCTCGTTGGGTGTGGAAAAGGTGGCGCTCAGCGCCGCGGCGCTGGCTGACCCGACGATCGTGACGGCAATCGCCAAGGAGCTTGGAAGGCAGAGCGTGGTTGTCGTCCTGGATGTGCGCAAGCGCATGCTGGCGCGCGATCATGATGTCTACACACACAACGCTACCCGGAAGACCGGCATAAGCTTGAGCGACGCTCTTCAAAAAATGCAGGCGGCGGGCGCCGGGGAGATCATCATCAACTCGATCGATGATGATGGATCCATGAAAGGGTACGATCTCGATCTTGCCCGCAAGGCCCGCGCACAGCTCAGCATTCCGATGACCATGCTGGGCGGGGCTGGCAAACCCGATGACTTCTCGTCACTGTTTGCGGCTTGCGGCACCCTGGGTGCAGCGGCTGGAAGCTACTTCGTGTTCAAAGGTGTCTATCGGGCGGTGTTGATCAGCTACCCGGATCAACAGCAAAAAGACGCGATCATCGAGGCCGGGCAGCGGGCGGGCGTTTAAGCCGCCTCCTTTCGCGGCGTCAGTGGATTGGACCTATGGCTTCCAGTAAAATGCTCGACGCCCTCATCGCAAAGCTGCGCCAGGCATTGTCGGGACAGTTTCTTGCCGGAGTAATGAAGCTGGCCGGGGCGGCAGCCCTTGCTCAGGCCATACTCATGGGCGCGCTTGTCATTGCGACCCGGCTCTATTCGCCGGCGGATTTCGGTGTTCTGGCGGTTTTCAACGCGGTGGTCACGATTGTGGCCGTCGCGGCGTGCCTTCGGTTCGATATCGCTGTGCCGCTGCCGCGGGAGCAGAAGGATGCCGTCAATCTGCTCGGCCTGGCGTTTCTCAGCGCGGGCGCCGTGGCGTGTGGCTTCAGCCTGCTCGTGGCGCTTGCGCCTGAGAGGCACGCCCTTTTGCTGTTTGATCCCAGTGTCTACAAACACCTCTGGCTCGCCGGCCCGGCGATCTTCTTCTTGGCCGGCATGAGCGCGCTGCAGAACTGGTTCATCCGGCAAAAGGCTTACGGCACGGTGGCGCGCAACCGGATCGTACAGGCGCTGGTTCACGCAACCATCCAGCTTGGCGGCGGTTGGATCTTTGCGCTGCCGGTCTTCCTGGTGCTTGGTCAGATGGCCAATTTCGCCACCGCCGTGGTGGTCCTCGGCGGCGTCTTCCTGCTGCAAAGCGCAAGCCTGTTGCGGGAAGTCACGGTCGCGAGGATGCGCAGCGTTGCCTCCGAATACCGGCAGTTTCCGATCTATTCGACCTGGGAAGCGTTTTTTAACGCCGCAGGCATTTTTGTACCGGTCATCCTGATCGGCGCGCTGGCGCCGCCTGCGGAAGTGGGGCATTTGCAGCTCGGTCTTTATGCCATGCAGGCGATGATTGGCCTTGTCGGCGCCGCCATCGCACAGGTCTATTTCTCGAGAGCCGCGGAAGAACATAATGCAGGCCGGCTTGCCGGGTTCACCGGAACCGTCCTTGTAAACTTGGCCAAAACCGGACCGGGGCCGCTTCTTGCGATCGGCATCACCGCGCCATTTGTCTTTCCGGTGGTCTTTGGCGAGGAATGGACCAGGTCAGGTATCCTGGTCGCATGGATGACCCCCTGGTTCGTGCTGCAGTTTCTCGCCTCACCGATTTCACTTGCGCTGGCGGTCACCCGAAGGCAAAGAGCCGCATTTTTGCTGCAGCTGTTCGGGTTCTTTTTCCGCTCCGGCGCGGTCTTGTTCGCGGCCTACGCATTGAATGGCTACGTAACTGAAGCTTATGCGTTATCGGGTGTGGTTTTCTATGCTGCTTATCTGGCTGTTATCATGGCTGCGTCCAGGATATCGATCTCCAGCGTTGTCGCCGATATCAGGCGTATCGGGTTGATCTGGGCATTTTGGATCCTGCTTGCAGGCGTCGTATCCGCGTTGGCGACGATGTGGAAATGACTATTTCGGTTAACTCGCGCGCAGCAGAACTCTGAAGCCAAGGTGTCCTCAATCCGAATCGGCGTTCAAAGGACGCACATCTGTAGACTGGGCTTCATTCAATCGACGGAACATACCCCACAACAAAGCAGGAATCTCCCAGTAAATAGATTTGAACAATAGAACCATCAGGGTGCAAAATATTACCATGTAATAAAACGCTTTAAATTCAGAGGATACTGACTCAGGAAAAAAGGTTATACTTTTTGTTTGTAACAGACACTTCCAAGCTGGCGCGAAAATTATGTAACAATACAATAAAAATCCAAGAAGGCCAAACTGACGCCAACTTGAAAGCAAATTATGAATATACTGACCAAAGTCCCCATTCTCCATTTGTCCCGCGTAATTTCCGAAAATCGGATTTTCTAGGATGTCCGCGACGCCTTCTCCAAAAACTTCGGCGCGTGCAAGCCATGATGCAGATGTTTCGAGGCTAAATATTTCATCAACTCGGTCGCTTCCGGTTGCCGTGTCTCCACTAGCTGCAGGATTTTCCAATGGTGCAGGATTTTCCAATGGTGCAGGATTTTCCAATGGTGCAGGATTAGAAATTTGTGGGTCTGAATTCCATTGCGCCACCGCTTTCTGAGCCTCCGATTCGATCAGTTTCAAATTCATCGCAAAAACAAAGGCAAGAGAAATGATAATCCAAGGTGCGGCTGTCAGAGGCCTAAATCTATAGGCACTCTTGAACCAAGATCTCAGGAAGTGAACGGAATTAATTCCCAGCCAAACCACAAAAACAGATACCATAGAGAAAAATTCAGATCTAGCTCCAATATAATAAAGTCCTGAAATTACACTTAAGAAAAGTAAATAAACATGGAGAGGCTTATTAACACACAACAAATATATAAAGAAAAAAGTTGAAAATGATCTTGCCATAGCTTGGTAATTGGCTGATGCGGCGTGTGTAATATCGGCAGTCTGCGGGTCGAGAATTTTCACATTCCAATCTGATGATATAAATATCAGAAATAACATAAGATAGAAAATAACACATATTAAATAAGAGTTAATTCGTTCCTTTATAAGAAAATATCCTATAATATATAAACAAAAAAGGCGCCCCAAGAGCTTATAGTTTTCGAATAAAGCTGTATAATTGACTTGATGGGCCGCGCCGAAAAAGAAATAATAAGAAGCATAAACGGCAATTATGACAATAAACAGCAAAATAGGATCGCGAAGAATGTCAGATTTAATAAATCCGAAAATCACCAAAATGAATGCAATAACAGCAAAAATCAGATTGATTAGACTCCAACCATTTCCCAGTATCAAAGGCATCTGCATAAATTGGTATTGCGCATGATAGAGGAAAAAACCAGGAAAAATAATAATCATAAAGCAAAATGATAAAATCGGCGCAACGCGATTTCTGCCATTCTTAAATGAAAAATTCCACACAGACTTTCTCCAAATCAAACATGGGCCCGCAGCAAGCGCGAATTCGTACGTGCCTGAACTGGCTTCTATGGTCAAGCGGACGCTTGCAAGAGGAACGGAAAAAGGTTCGAAAGCTAACAGCAGCATTGATGCATGCATTTGCAATCAAAGGTAGAGTACTAGGCTCAGGACCCTTCAATTTGCATTGCTGTTGAGGACGTGATTCAGGATGGTAAAGGAGTTTGCCATGGCTGATTTGTTTTTGCTCTCACCTGCCCAGATGTCGAAGATCGAGCCGTTCTTTCCGAGGTCACACGGGATTGCCCGGGTGGATGATCGCCGGGTGATTTCGGGCATCATTTACGTGTTGAAACACGGCCTTCAGTGGAAAGATGCGCCGAAGGATTATGGGCCGCACAAGACGCTTCACAACCGCTTCCGTCTCTGGACGGAACTTGGTGTGTTCGACTGGATTTTCAGCAACTTGGCAGCAAGTGACGGGCCACCCGGCACGCTGATGATCGATGCCACGCACCTGAAGGCTCACCGCACGGCGTCGAGCCTACTAAAAGGGGGCTACTTTCTCGCCATATTGGCCGTACAAAGGGTGGACTGAACAGCAAATTGCATGCCGTGTGCGATGATCGGGGTCGACCCATCGCGACGTGCCTGACGGCTGGCCAAGTCTCCGGCCATATCGGTGCCAAGATCCTGTATCCAACACTGCCGGACCACAGCAGTGCGACGATGATTGCGGACAAGGGCTATGATTCCGATGAATATCGAGCCGCTCTCAACGCGAAGGGCATCGCTTCCTGCATTCCGCCGCGCAAGGGTCGCAAAGACCCTGCATCATTCTGCAAAATCCAATACAAACAACGCCATAAAATCTAGAACATGTTTGGGCGGCTCAAAGACTGGCAACGCATCGCCACTCGATACGACCGCAGGGCCGACGTCTTCATGGCTGTAATCACAATCACAGCAATCGTCATCTTGTGGCTTCAATGAGTCCTGAGCCTACCATAATCAAGCGCCCGCTTAATCGCACATAAGCTGGGCAGAAAAAATGCGGCGCGGCCAGATTTGAAGAAAATGAGACTACGCATGACTCGCATGAAATTTCAGATAGTTGGACAGATTGCTCGACACCTGCAGTATAAGGTTCATGTATTGACTTTGCAGGAGATGCCACCTACTCCAAAAACCGTTTGCACACCGCGCTAGTTTGAAGTTTTGCGCAAAATGGAGCCATTGTTCTGAAGGCAGAGCCAAAACCAGAGGCCGTTGCGAGCTTAGCCGGGCGTACTATCAGAACGCGGTTTGTGCGGCCGGCAAATGTTACACTGTGTGCATTTGATTCTCCGGAGGATCGGCCGAATTTGCGGTGGGCAGATAGTTGGCATTCCCCAAGTGTAGCTCGATGAACCGGAGACACTAATGAATATAATGTATCTAGACAGCATCGGACCTAAAGGCGGAGCCTCGCGAAGCCTATACGAAATGACGCGCGAAATATCGATGGTTCCAGGTTTTGATTTGTATTTTTGTTGCACGAGAGGAACGGCAAACGAATATTATATGAAAGTGTGTAAAGATATAGTTACGTGCAAGGGCATGTTTAAATTCGACAATACAAGGTATAGCTATTATAGAGGTGTTCGATGGATTGTTTTGCTGAGGGAAATATTATACGTACCTGCAAACATATATGCCTTATTTAAGGCGTGGCGCCGATTTCCTGATGTGGATGTAATTCATTCAAATGAAATTATTGAGATATTTACAGCCGTGATAGCAAAGAAGATCTTCGGAGCAAAACTTGTCATACATGTTCGATCACCGCAGAGGTCCGGTGTTCGCTCCCTCAGATTAACTTTGGTTCGCTATTTGTTGAACAGGTATGCCGACAAAGTTGTCGCGATCGATATGAATGTGGCTTCGACGCTCGACGGCGTCAATAATGTTGCCGTCGTGAACAATTCATTTTCCTGGGTCGACGATGTGTATGAACCTGACCCGGACGCAGCCGCGAAATTTGACGAGATCGAAAGCGGGCGACGTGTTTTTGGCTTCGTAGGTAATATTCACAAGTCAAAAGGTATTGTCGAGCTGATTGAGGCCTGCAACATCATGAAGGGTCGAAGTGGTAATTTTCATTTGGCGATTATCGGAGGTGAAACAATACAACTAAATGGAATTGTGAAAAATATACTTAATCGTTTCGGACTGCTTCAGAATTTTGGTGACCAAATTCGAGAAAATATCTCAAAGTACTCCCTCGAAGATCGAGTTCAATTAATGGGGCAGACAGATAACATCGTGAGCGTGTATAAGCGAATCGATGTTATTTGTTTCGCAAGCCAATTGGATACACCCGGGCGCCCGGTCTTCGAAGCTGCCTTTGGCGGAGTTCCTGCCATACTGGCTGCCAGCCGTACCTTTCCTGATACCGCGGTACCCGGTGAGACCTGTCTTGTCGTGGATGGTGCAAATCCAGCCGCCATCGCCGATGCGATGCAATATTTTGTAGAAAACCCAGATGAAGTTGAGCGCATGGGACGTAATGCGCGGCAGCTGGCGCTCGCGAATTTCGATCCGAAGAAAAATGCACGAAAGATAATTGATATATATGAATGTTTGCATCGTGGTGTCAGAGCTTGAGGAGGCCTGACGTTCGCATGCGAGGTTATGCACTCAACACTATCGGTTGGTAAGGCATTCTCAAGTTCCAATGAGAGCTGCAATCTTCCGAGCAGCTTCGCCATCACCGTAAATGCCTGTCTTCTTATCCCCGGATTTCTGCATGTCCTGTGCGGCCTTCGTAATCCTCTGCGAA
This sequence comes from uncultured Hoeflea sp., assembly GCF_947501405.1. Taxonomy (GTDB): domain Bacteria; phylum Pseudomonadota; class Alphaproteobacteria; order Rhizobiales; family Rhizobiaceae; genus Hoeflea. Next base: position 591,178 of record NZ_CANMVK010000002.1, read on the forward strand.
TCGGCGCCTGTCAAAACGCTTGCCCTAGCCTCCAGCAGCTCTGTCCACTCGGTCTCTTCGCGTAAGATGGCACATGGCACACCATGATAGTAAGCCTCCTTTTGAACGCCCCCGCTGTCGGTGATGATCAAGCGGGCGTTTGCTTCGAGCAGAAGCATATCGAAATACCCGACAGGATCGATTTCAATGACATTGGCAGGCGCCGATAGACCGGCTTTTATCATTCTCGCTTTTGTCCTGGGATGCACAGGAAACAGGATCTTGCCGTCAATTCTCCCGATGCCCTCGAGGATCGATCTGAGGCGGGCCGCGTCGTCGGTGTTTTCCTTTCGGTGAAAGGTCAGCAGCGCGTATGAACCGGAGCCGAGGCCGATCCGATCCATGATGCCGGATCGCTTCCTTGCCACCTCTGAAAACTGCTTCACCGCATCAAACATCACATCCCCGACATTGTGAATCGAGGCGGGATCAATTCCCTCTCCCTTCAGCGTCCGGCATGATGCGGCTGAGGTGCAAAACAGCAATTGTGACACATGGTCAGTGACAACACGGTTGATCTCCTCCGGCATCGATCTGTTGTAGGATCTCAGCCCTGCCTCGACATGGGCAACCGGCACCCCGAGCTTCGAGGCGGCAATTCCTCCCGCAAGGGTCGAATCCGTGTCGCCGTAAACCAGCACCATGTCCGGCTTGAGATCCATCATGGCGGCTTCAAGCGCTTCAATCATGCGTCCGGTGTTTTGACCATGGCTGCCTCCGCCAATCCCCAGGGACAGCGATACGGGGGGCAGTTCGAGCTCCTCGAAAAAGACCGCGGACATGTTGGCATCGTAATGTTGCCCGGTATGGACCAGTTTCTCCGCGATTCCGGCTTCAGTCAGGGCACGGCTGACAACGGCTGCCTTCACAAATTGAGGGCGCGCCCCGACAACCGTCATAACGTTGAGACTATTGGCCATTTGGGGAATTTCTCCGAAACCCGGAAACAGAGTGCGGCAGATGTAATTTAGTTTCCTGCCAGCAGCAACCCCGTGGCGTTTGCGACAGTTAGCAGCGATGTCTGAAGGGAATGCAAGCTCGCCTCGAAGGGCTCACACGGCGAAAGCTGCTGGGCTTGAATTGCCTTACTGGAAAACAGCGCACGCTTTCTGCCGCTGGCAAGCCTAGCCTGTCATGATGCTCGCCCCGGCAGTCCGCGACAAAGGCCTGCTCGCCATGCAGCGGGGATCAGCCATTGGAGGCGCGAGCTGCCGAAACCCGCCTCATATGTCTGACTTGCGCCAGACGCGGCGGTTGACGTAGTCGGTGTAGCTCATGACGATGCGGACGATCTTGTCGGAGACGTTGGCTGGCTGATAGTCGAGGGGAACCCTGAGCGCCCGTTCGTTGCCGCGCGGCTGTGTATCGAGTATGTCCAGCGCCTGCATGACACGGGTCCGCTCAAGCCCGACCAGCATGACCGAAGCTTCCTCGAAGCCCTCGGGCCGCTCATGAACCTCCCTCAAGTTAAGCGCGGGGAAATTCAGGATGGCGCTTTCCTCGGTAATCGTTCCACTGTCCGACAGCACGGCTCTGGCCTGAAGCTGCAGTTGAATATAGTCGAGAAAGCCGAAGGGTTTTTCGAACCGGACCAACGGGTGTGCGGCAATGCCCATGGCGTCCAAACGATTGCGCGTGCGCGGATGGGTCGACACGATCACCGGTTCGCCCTGACGCTCAGCCAGGCCGTTGACGACGTCAATAAGCGCCGACAGTCTTTCCGGCGCATCGACATTTTCTTCACGATGCGCGCTAACCAGGTAATAGCCGCCCTGTTCCAGGCCAAGGGTGGTGACTATCTCAGAGGCGAGGATCTCTTCGAGATAGTGCGCAATGACTTCGGCCATGGGGCTGCCGGTGACGATCACCTGATCCGGCGGAAAGCCCTCGCGCAACAGATACTGACGGGCGATCTGGCTATAGGTCAGATTGATGTCCGAGACATTGTCGACGATCTTGCGGTTGATTTCCTCCGGGACACGCTGGTCGAAGCAGCGGTTCCCGGCCTCCATGTGAAACACCGGTATTTTGCGGCGTTTCGCCGAAATCGCCGCAAGGCAGCTGTTGGTGTCACCGAGAATCAACACCGCGTCCGGCTTGTGGCGCGCAAGCGCCTTGTCCGATTCAGAAATCACATTGGCGATTGTTTCGGCACTGGTGGCGCCGGCGGCTTCCAGAAACTCGTCCGGGCGCCGGATGCCGAGCTGGCTGAAGAAGATCTCATTGAGCTCGTAATCATAATTCTGGCCGGAGTGGATCAGCACATGCTCGAAGTGCTGATCGAATTTCGCGATGACCCTGGAGAGCCGGATAATCTCCGGGCGCGTTCCAACGATGGTCATGATCTTGAGCATAGGTATCCCCGCGTGCGTCTTGTTCGGTTCAGCTTCGATCGCGTTGTGTCATGGGCGGCCCGCGACCCATTTGGCCCATCTCTCACAGCGGATCGCCGATTGGCAAGAGCCGCTCGACCTCAAGGGTTTCATGGTGATCCAAGGTGCCGACCCGATGGGCTTCTTGCGTTGAAACTGCTTGAAGCGACCCGTACCCCGCCTGAGCGTCTGTCAATCTTCCAACTCGACCGTCGCCTGCGTCAGCGATTGCTGAACATATTTCACCTTCATCAAAAGCTTGGTCAGCTCAGCCTGGTCGAGCTGGGTCGTGTTGTGCGAATTGTATTCCTCGATCTCGTTGAGACGGGATTCGCCTTCCTCAACAAATATCGAGTAGTTCAGGTCGCGGCTGTCGGCAGGGACCCGGAAGTAGTCTCCCAGATCATCGGCGATCGCAAACTCTTCACGGCCGAGCAGCACTTCGAAGATCTTCTCGCCGTGACGCGTGCCGATCTCGTGGACCGGATGATCGGGCCGGTCGAACAGATCCTTGATCGCCTTGGCCAGCACCGCGACGGTGCTTGCCGGCGCCTTCTGAACGAAAATGTCGCCATTGCGGCCGTTGTTGAACGCATAGATCACCAGCTCCACCGCATCTTCCAGCGTCATCATGAACCGGGTCATATCCGGATTGGTGATGGTGATCGGCTTGTCGGCCCGGATCTGCTCGATGAAAAGCGGGATAACCGATCCGCGCGATGCCATCACATTGCCGTACCGGGTGCCGCAAATGACGGTTTTGCTCGAATCGAGGTTGCGCGAGGCCGCCACCATCACTTTTTCCATCAGGGCCTTGGAAATGCCCATGGCATTGATCGGATAAACAGCCTTGTCGGTCGACAGGCAGACCACTCGCTTAAGCTCATTGGCGATCGCGGCCTGGAGCACATTGTCTGTTCCGATGATGTTGGTTCGAACCGCTTCCATCGGATGAAATTCGCAGGACGGCACCTGCTTGAGCGCGGCGGCATGAAAACAGTAATCCACGCCGCGCATCGCCCGATGGACGCTTGCGGGATCCCGCACATCGCCGAGATAGAACTTGAGCTTGGGATGATGGAAATGCTTGCGCATGTCATCCTGCTTTTTTTCATCGCGGCTCAGAATCCGGATCTCGCGAATGTCTGTATCCAGGAACCTGCTCACAGTCGCACGTCCGAAGGATCCGGTCCCTCCTGTGATCAACAACACCTTGTCTGAAAACATCCGCATAAATCCTTGAGTTAATCTGCCGCGTCTTGTTTTGGCGATGTGATGCCCGCTCCATGGAGCATCGTCAAGCCATTCAGATCGGCTGGGTTACTTGCCTGGTTCCTTCACGCGTCCATGCCGGGGGGTGGGCGCCTAGGGCAGCGCTTCCGTTCATGGCTCCGGTGTTTGGCGGTTACTGGTCTGCCAGTTCCGCAATCATGCTTGGCCATGACGGCGGGGTGTATTCGAATTCGGCCCGAAAGCGCGAGGAATCCAGGCTGCGATCGATCTGAACCGCGGTGTCGGGAACGACCTCAATAGCGGGATGCAGATGCTGTTTGATGAGCAGCAGCAGCGCGTATTTGTCGATCGGATCGCTGGAAACCTGGTACATTCCGCGCGCATCGGGATGATTGAGCAAAACCCGCTCGATGAGCCGCGCCATTTCGATTGTGGTGAAGCCTGAAAAAATCGCCTTTTGAAAGCCTTTGACTTCCCCTTGTTGCGCAAGTGTCCATTCCAGCAGGCTGGATTTGCGGCTCAGCTCATGTCCGATAATGGAGGTGCGAAGCGTGATGCAGCCGACTTCGTCGACCTCACCGAGATGTTTTGAGCGCCCGTACAGATCCTCGGCATCTGAAACATCGGTTTCCAGATAATTGCCCTTGGTGCCGGAAAACACGCAATCGGTGCTCATGTGCACCAGCCGCGCGCCCGCGAGCCGGCACAAAACGGCAAGCCGGTGCGGCAGGAGCGCATTGACTTCCAGGCTCAGGATGGACTGCTTGGCGGAGGGGCGCTGTTTGATGATGCCAATGCAGTTGATCACGGCATCGGGTTTAAACTGCGCCATCACCTCGCTGATACGGTCGATGTTGCGCACATCAATGCCGTAGAAGGCGTTGTCATCGGAAAACAAACCGAAGGCGTCATAACTCGATTTGTCCTGGCGCAAGGTGACGGCCACCTGGTGCCGGGGTGAGAGCTGTTTGAGAATTTGATGGCCCAGCATGCCATCTCCACCGAGTACAAGTATTCGCATGCCGCTATCCATTCTTGACGGTCTCAATATCAGTCCGCGCGCCGACTGTTGCGCGATTGCGCCTTTCCTGGCGGAACCAATCCACCAACTGATCGAAAAGCGTGTCCATATTGTAGTATTTTTCCATGTAGGCCCGGCCCTTGCGGCCCATCTCGGCCCTGTCTTCCGGACTCATCACAGCCAGTTCGCTGATTGCCGACGCCAGTGCTTGCGGGGTGCCCGCGTCCACGCCAATGCCGGCCCCGCTCTCGCTCACAATCCGCTTAACGTTGCCGCTGACAGAGGAAATGATCGGTTTTCCCGCCGCAAGATAGGATTGGAGTTTGGCCGGGACGGTCAGGGCGAACGCCGGCTCGTCGCGCAACGAAATCAGCAATGCGCCGGCCTGCTGGTAAAATCCGGGCATCAGGCTCGACGGAAACCGTCCGAGGCAATGAAATGTTTCCGAAAGCCCCCGTTTCTCGATCTCCTGGCGCACCCATTTGAGTTTGTGACCGTCGCCGACGATGACAAACTGAATGTCCTTTTTGTCTTTGAGCAAGGTCGCCGCGCCAAGAACCGTTTCAAAATCCTGCGACGCGCCGATATTGCCGGTGAACACCACCTTGAAGCCCCCGGGCAGGCTTGGAAGGCTGTCGTGGTCGATTGCCGTCGAGTTTTTGCGCAAATCCTCCCATTGCGGGAACCATCTCACCTCACGTCGTTCGCCGGCGACACGACAGATCGGCTCGTCAAATCCCTGGGACGTCGCCAGAATGACGTCGCTGCCGGCATAGACCTTCCGTGCCAGCCAGCTTGCAACCTTGTTGGCAAATGGCGATTTCACCATTCCCGATGCAGAGAGACTTTCAGGCCACAGGTCCAGAACCCACAAAAACATCGGAGCTTTGGCTTTCCAGGCCGCCACGATACCCGGAAACCCGACGGTGACAGGGGAAGTCTGATAGACGAACACCGCGTCATACCGCTCCCTGATGCGCACCAACGCGACCAGGCTGCCGGCAACGGCAAAGCTGAAATAGTTTGCAACGAGTTTGATCTTGCTTTTCTGGCCACGCGGAACCAGCGGCGCCCTGATGATGCGAATCCCGTTGTGCATCTCGGTCCATGGGCCTGTTAGACCATGGCTGGGAAACAGGCTCCCCTTTGGGTAGTTGGGCAACCCTGTCAAAACCGTGACCTTGTGGCCGCGCTCGACAAGTCCTGCCGCAAGCTCATTGAGCCTGAAATCTTCGGGCCAGAAATACTGGCTGACGATCAGGATCTTGAGTTTTTCCTCCGGGGCAACTCCCATCGTCAGTCTTTCATGTCCGCTTTAAGCCAGGTCATGTATTCGCGAAGGCCGTTTTCAAAATCCGCCGAAGGCGAGAACCCCAGCGACGCGCGTGCGGCGGAAATGTCGGCCAGCGAATCGCGCACGTCGCCCGGCCGCGGCGGGCCGTATTCAACCTTGGCACTGATGCCGGAAGCCTCCTGCATCATGTCGATCAGCGCGTTGATGGTGATGCGGGTGGCGCTGCCCAGATTGAAGGCGCCGGAAACACCCTCGGCGAGGCCCGCCTGATAGTTTGCCTGGGCCACGTCCCGGACATTAACGAAGTCGCGTGTCTGCTCGCCATCGCCGAACACTGTCACCGGTTCACCGCGCAACATGCGGTAGGCGAAGATCGGAATCACGTTACCATAGGCGTCAAAGCGCTGGTTCACGCCGTACACATTGAAGTAGCGCAAGGCCACCACGCCGATGTCGTAGAGCTTGGAATAGCTCAGTGCGAATTTTTCCTCAAACAGCTTGGATGCGCCATAGGGGCTGTCGGGATCAATCGGATGGTCTTCCGAAATCGGCAGCGTTTTGAGCTCGCCAAATATTCCTGCCGATGACGACACTACGACCCGCTTGACGCCGGCTTTGCGGGCGGATTCCATCAGCGTGACGGTGCCCATCGCATTGATGTCGGCATCAAGCCGGGGATCATCGATCGAGCGCTTGTTGCCGACTGCGGCGGCGAGGTGAAACACCACGTCGCAATTCTCGACCGCGGTTTCCATGGCCTGCTGATCGCGAATGTCAGCCTCGATGAAGCGAATGTCCGGATCGAAATCCAGATTCCGGCGGTAACCGCTCAGCAGTGAGTCGATCACCACAACGTCATGGCCTTCCGAGCGCAGGAGCTTGCATATGTTGGACCCGATAAAGCCTGCGCCGCCAGTGACAAGTGCCTTCATGTGTATGGTGTCCTTCCAGCGTTCGTTAAAATTGATGTGCTCCGGCACAGTCTGTTTTCAAAGTCGACGGTAAGAGAAGCTATATGGCAGCCCGATCTCATTTGCCGCTTCCCAGCACCGCTGCGATAAAGATGTTCCAATCGAACCGCAATGATTGCAGCGCCATGTAGCGCGCATCCCATTGGGCGTGAATTTCCGGATCGTTCATATCGATGCCATTCATCTGCGCAAGGCTGCAGACGCCCGGCTTGAGTGCCAGTACGCCCAACTGGCGCCGGGCGTCAACAAGTTCCCTCTGTTCCGGCAAGCAAGCGCTCGGCCCGACTAGGCTCATTTCGTTGCGGAAAATGTTGATGATCTGTGGCAACTCGTCGAGGTTCAGTTTCCTTAGCGCCCGTCCGAGCCTGGTCACCGGCGCGGCGCTGGCCCTGTGCATCTCCAAACTCTCGGGTCCGGATTTTGTTGTGCGGAACCTGTAGCAGGTGAAGGGTCGTCCGTCGCGGCCGATCTTTTCCTGGGCAACAATACCGGGCCCTTTAGATTCGGTGCGGATCAGAACCCAGATCACAACGAGCAGCCACCAGAACAGGACCACCACCACGAGCGCAAAAAGCACATCGATAACACGCTTGAAAAAAGCAAAGGCCGGATTGTCGGCCTGACCGTCGCTGAGGATAGCTGGCGCCGGCAGGCTGGCGAAAAACCCGTCCGTCTCCAGGTCTTCGATGAACCCGGCAATCCGGTCAATCGATACGGTGGGGCGGCGCGAAGCTATGACATGAAACATGAGGCGAGCAAGCGGAGAGGGCAGTCTGCTCAAGAAAGACAGACGGTCTGAGAACTTTGGCTCATAGACATAGGGCAGGTATATGCTGATGACCTCGAGACCCTTGAGCTTCGCCAGCTCCGCTGCAGCTTTTCGTTTGCTGATCGCGTAATACGATGTGTTGGTTGGATCCAGCGCGTGCGTGGACGAGACGTTTACGAATGTCTTGATGCCGGACTTGCGTGCGAGCTCGGCCGTTTCCAGTGCTCCGTTGACATTGACATCCAGGAAAGTCTCCAGCGGTTCATTGGAATTGGTGTTCAACACCGCCATGTGAAGAAGTGTTGTGTAGCCCTGTGCCTCGCGAACAAGATCGCCATATCCGCAACACCGGACCCCGGGAAAACACGCACTGACCTTTGAAGGATCGCGTCCGACCAGAAGCAGATCGGTGCCGCGCTTTTGAATAAGAGGAATGAGATTGCGGCCCACATATCCCGTTGCGCCTGTAATGACGATTTTCACAACAACGTTCCTATGGGAGTGGACTATGGCCCGGTGCAGGAGATGAGTTTCTGTCGGTCAAACAAGCAATCCAGTCACTCAAAGTCTGGAAGCAACAGGTGAGGTTTCGCTCTATTCATTTATCCGGTTGCGTTGCCGTGAAAGGAAAATCCCCTGGAGCGGCGATACCTTGCGATGCAAGAATTGTGCGCCGCGACAGCGTCATTTATCGTCGCGGACCATTATCCCAAGCCTTTGAAGACATCAACCGGTTTCCCGGTTCTCGTTTGCTTTTGGCATGTCTTCGGCAAACCGGGGCTCGGCGTCACCGCTTCATCGCACCCGTCCGGTGTAAGCGGGTCCTGGCTGCTAAAAGCCAAGCGCGGCTTCCCGCCATCGCAGGCGCCGATGGAGCTTGCAACTCAGCGATCCGGAAGGGGCGGCATATTGCGTTGGACACGGGCGGCGGAACGCGGCAATCGTAACTGGTCACGCAGGCAAACGATTCCGGAGAAATCATGGACACGCTCTTCTTTGTGTTGTCGAAAACGCTTTGGATAGTTTTGAAGCCGGAAACAATGTTCGGCTTCTTGCTGCTTGGCGCCATCGTGGCGGTCCGGCGCAACAGGCAAGGGATCGCACTTGGCATTCTCGCCGCAGCGCTCATATCATTTGTGTCGCTCGCCATCGTTCCATTGGGAGACGTTTTCCTGGAACCCTTGGAGCATCGTATTCCCGCACGTTCGCCAGTTGCGAAACCGGCCTACATCGTGGTGCTGGGCGGCGCGGAAGCCAACGAACAATCCGCGGCGACGGGTACGGTAAACGTCAATGACGCCGGCGAAAGGCTGCTTGCCGCCATTGAGCTCGCAGTCGCCTATCCTGAAGCGAAACTGATCCTCTCAGGCGGATCCGGCCGACTGGCCGGCGGAACGTTAAGCTCGGCGGAACTCATGGCCGAGGCGCTGACTGCGGCGGGAATTGAGAGCGATCGTCTGCTGCTCGAAGAAGCATCGCGCAACACCTCTGAAAATGCCGCACGAAGCGCCGAGCTGGTTGGAACGGGAGTGTCGGCTCCGGCGCTGCTTGTCACCAGTGCCTTTCATATGCCGCGCAGTGTTGGCGTCTTTTGCGCTGCCGGATGGTCGGACATCACGCCTTTCCCGGTTGACTATCGAACCGGCAACATCGCTAACCGGATTGGTTGGCAATTTGCCATCAACCTCAATAACCTGAATGTCGGTGTGCGCGAGTGGATCGGGCTGATTGCCTATCGGCTAACCGGTCGGACCCGGGAATTTCTTCCGCGCGCATGTTGACCGCGATCAGGCCTGCAAAAGGCCACATGAGGCGCGGATGCTTGCTGTTATGGCCGGTCTTTTGACGCCGAAGCGATCAGCGTGACTGAGTTTCTCCAGCCACCATCTCATTCCAAGCCATCGGGCGTTGGGAACTAACCGCTTTTCTTGAGGTGGCCGATAAGCACGACCCGGAAGTTTTTCAACGCATCCGTGGAAGTGACAAGACGCTGGTACAAAATACCGAACAGATATGCCACAGACATAACGCGCAGATATTCCGGCCGGCTTTCGAGTAAAACGAACTCCACCGGTTCCAGGCCGCTCGGCGCCGCGTTGCGCACAACATCGGCCGGCCTGTTGGCGCGATAGTGCGTCTCGAAGGTGTCGACCGAATCCCTGCCGCGGATCTTGTTGTAGAACTGATGAAACCAGTGTGGTGTTGCAGTGGCGATGAGTGGCATATAGTGCCATTTGTTCGGCGTCTTGAACATGAACCGGCCGCCGGGTTTCAACACCCTGGCGATTTCTGCAAAGACTTCGGCCGGTCGTTCAAGATGTTCGAGAACATTGTCCGCGATCACGATATCGAATGTCTCGTCCGGCCAGTCGATGCTTTCGCCATAACCGATTTTCGCGTCGTCGAGATGGGGATTTTCCAGAACCCGGGGATCAGGGTCCAGTCCCGCAACCGATTTTACCAATCCGCGAAAGTGCATTTCCTTGACGATTCCGGCGCCCGCGCCGATGTCGAGCATCACATGGTCTTCTTTGACATGGGATAAAATGTAGTTGCGGAAAGCCAGATCATCCCAGAAATTCGCAACTCCGGGGAAGAATTTCCGGTCCATCCAGCCTACCAAACCGCCAGTTTGGGTCGGCATATCATCTGCTTCCTGCATCTCACATCTCGCTATTTTGCGCCGTGTCCGGTCAGAACTGTTCGAAGAGTGCGTAGCACGATGAGGACATCGAGCCACATGGAGAAATTCTTGATGTAGTAGAAATCGTAGTGAAGCTTCTCGAGCACCTCATCGACATCCGCAACATGGCCCTGTGTCACTTGAGCCCAGCCCGTGATGCCGGGGCGCACAATATGCCGGTAGCTGTAGTAGGGGAGTTCCCTCTCATACCATTCCGACAGCACGAGTGCTTCCGGCCGCGGCCCGATCCAGCTCATCTCATCCCGCAATATGTTGAGGAGCTGCGGAAGCTCATCAATTCGTGTGCGCCTCAAGAACCGGCCCACCCTCGTAATGCGGTCATCATTGTTCTTGGTAATGGCCGATTGCCGCGGCGCATCCGCATGCTCCGAGACTTGGGATGAGTCCGAGGATTCGACCGCACGGGTGTCGGTAGCCTTGCTGTCGGTCATCGTCCTGAATTTGTAGACGACGAAATTCGATCCGCGGTATCCCTTTCTGACCTGCTTGAACAAGACAGGCCCGGGAGAATCCAGTTTGATGCAGATGGAAACGAGCAAAAAGATGGGCGAAAACACAATCAGCACCGCGAGCGCACACACCCAATCGAAGGTCTGCTTGATCTCGAGATAGGCCTGATTGGGATTCAGAGAACCGAGGGTGTTTTCGGAAAGATGCTCAATCTCCACCTTTCCCAGAAGGGTTTCCTTGATTTGCTTGACGTGAAAGACCTGAATTCCGCTCAAGGCCTTGTCGGCGAGGAAATGCTCCCATTCGGGAGGCAGGTCCGCGCGAAGATCGACCACTATGCCTGTAGCATCTGGATTGAAGTCTTCCGGCTTCTCCATCCTTTGCCACTTAACCGTATCGATCGCCTCGAGATCTTCGACCCGGCCTATCGGTACGATTGACAGTTTGAATCGAGCAAGCCTTCTTTTGAGAAAATCGAATGTTAAAAACCAGATACAGCACGCAAAATAGCACAAAACCAATGTTGTGCGTGTATATTCAAGCCGAAACATGAAGAACATGAATGCGGCTAGAAGAAAAGAGAACGTGAAGATAAAGAGAATGAATCTCTCAGATTGCGCGCTGGAAAAAACCGAGATGCGGGAGTAAAAGAAGTAGCCGAGAATGACAGCAAGACTGGCGCCCAAAACGGTTTCGATTTGGGGAGTTCGCAAGAACGCGTCCATGCTGAAGCCGCTTCGAGCGTATGTCGGAAGAAAAATAACAAAGAAAATCGCGCCAACGACTTGAAACCGTGCGCTTAGTATAAGTTTCTGAAGGTCTCTTGCGCTCATTCCATCCCAGCAATCACGTAAGGTTGAATTCGAGGATTGGTCGTTGGGTCTGGAAAAACCGCGCTCAACAAATGATCACCCGACATGACCAACATGCAGGGCATTTCGGTACCGTATTTCCACCACTAACGACTTGGAGCTGCCAAACTCAGCATTTTCCGTCCCGCTCAACAGAGAGGCGATTAGCGTATGCCAGCGTATTCCGCAATGCTTTTTTGTATTGTACCGCGCGGTGTTTCGCACCTGCGGCTGATGCAGGGCGCAAACAGGTCATTTAAGATGATTGGTCGTTCGTGCTCATATCGACCGACAATGTGGTCCGCCTTACGACATCATGGCGGCATTCAAATGCCTGGCTAAACGAATTGCTCAAGATGTTGCGGAAAAGTCGAGATATCAGAAGAAGCCGATCGCGCCGGAAGCCGCGCCAGATGATCTGAAATCTGACCCGATGTACGACTACCCCGCACTATGAATTGCTGCGGAAGATCGGGCCGCCCTTGTCGAGGTATTGCGCCGCGTAGTGGGCATGGGATTGCGTCGGAGCAAATGATGCGGATGATGCAAGGGGAACTGAGGTCAGCGCCGCCGGCAACTTGCCGTGCCAGTCCGTTAGCGGAGTCGACGATGTCAGTCAGCGCATGACGCTGGCGTCCTTTGGTATCTTGCCTTGACATTGCACCCAAATCTCCTTTCCATTGGTCCTGGCGCATCGGCTATCAGTGATCCGTGTATTCAAACACGGTGCATTTGCCTTAGGCTCTCGGTAATTCGGTCTGATGGCAGTCGGGCTTGCAGCAATGTTCGACACGGTCCATATCGGTTCGGGAAATCCTGGGCCAATCGAATCCTTGTTAAATCGACGGGATTTCATCTCACTGAATTTGCTGAGCAACTTACAAATCGGACTTCGAAATTTTCAAAAAGAAAAACCGGCATGAGATGACTGAAATGACGAAGCCCGAGAAGTGGTTCGCGCAAGACGGACAAAATGGCGCATTAAATCTGATCGTATTTAAGGTCGGGCGAAATACCGCAATCGCATATTTGGTGGCTGTTCTTGTTCTGGCTGCGATCGGCCACACGCACTTTTTCAATTTGCCTTACGTGGTTGGTCTTCGCGGATTCTCAGTCGTTGAGTATTTGGCTCATGCTTTGGAGCCGCTTAGTTTTGCCCGCGATTTTCCCGGGGGGAGCTATTCCACAACTGATAACTCGATCATCACCAATCTCTATGTTCCCCTTAAGCACTTCACCGGCTTGTCCAACATCAACTTGATGACCGGTGGAATCTGGCTTGAAGTGTTGTCGGTGATCGCTGGAGGGAGTGTCCTGTGGTGGGCGCTCAGCGCGTCGGTGCCTGCCGAACAAACAATGGACGATCGTCTGAAAAGACTGTTTGTCGGTGGGTGGCTGATAACCGTTCTGGTGGCCGGTAATGTCATCAAACCCAATCTGTCGGGTTTCGGCGCACCGTTCTTTCACGGGCAATTCTACGGCTATGCCGACGCGCTGGCGTTTGTCGCGCTTGCAGCCTATCTGCGCGGAAGATGGATTTTTGTCACGCTGGCGCTGATTGCAGCTTTCGCCGTCCATCCGATCAAGGCGGTGATGCCGAGCGTTTTTATCGGCGCCGCCGTTCTCGCTAACATCCGCTCTGAACTTACGATCAAGTCGGTCGCAAGCGGCATTTGCGTTGCACTCTTTGCTGTGTACTGGGCTTTGTTTCGGTTGAAACTGGGCGGCGCGGCTGGCGTCGCCAACATTCCTGACGATGTGTTCATCGCTTACACGCGAATCCAGCAGTATCACTGGTACCCTGCCGTCACCGGTATCATCTCTTCAGCTCAAGGTACGGGTCTGGTGCCCTTCTTCGCTGCCTTGATCATGGCCCTGACCGCAGGTCTGAGAACAGATCTGCCTCAAAAGATAAAGTCAGCGTTTCTTGCGGGCTTTTTCGCCCTATTTCTGCTTACCGCTTGGGGAATCTATAACTCGATTGACCTGCGTTCGGCGTTCTTAATCAAACTCTGTCTCATCAGAGCCAGCGAGTTCATGGTTCAATTGTCGCCGTTTCTGATTTGCCTGGCAATTTATCAGACGTGGCGAGGGAAGGACTGGCTCTGGTTCGCGATCTTTATCGGCTTTCTGTTGGCTGCGATGTTTCCCAACACCCAACCATCTTACTCTCTGGCCTTCTGCGCCGCTGGACTCTTCCTGATTCAAAGCCTTTCGCAACGCAAAGCCGGATTTTCCGCCGCTCTCCTAGCTTTGACTGTTTCCGTATTTTTTCTGATTACGCAATTCGTTTGGTGGCGCTTTCCCGGAAGCTCAAACCCACTGTTCTACTCATCCTCGGCAATCCTCGTTGCGGCAGTCTGTTACCTTGCGCTAACTGTACCGGTTCCACGACAACTTTTGCCTTGGAAGGCCGTGGTCATAGCAAATGCCTTTAGTCTGGTTTTCCTTTCAGGTGCTTTCGCCTGGTTGCTGCACTACAGCACCCTTCAAGCCGACATGAATTTCGCGCGACCCTATTACGAGGCGCAGAAATGGGCCAATCGCTCCACGGATAAGACCGCGTTGTTCATGGTCGATCCTTGCTTGAATTATGGATGGAGAGATTTCTCGGAACGCAGCTCAATCGGCACGCCCCGGGAATGGTACATGACAGGTTGGGGCTATGTGTCAGACCTTCGGGTTTTCCGCTGGGGCCAGGATATTGGACAAACGCTGGGGATGGACTTGACGGGAATGCTGCCCAAGCGCGAAGAAGAAGCCGGACTTCAAATCGGGCCAATCTGTGAGCAGGCGAGGGAACTCTATTACGACGATTCCCGAGCCCCGCTGCGGCGAATGCATGAGAAATACGGAATCGACTACTTCGTCATGTACAAAGATCAGTCCGAAGAACTGATGCAAAAATACGCGATCGAGCCGGCATACGCGAACAACCATGTGCGAATCATCTCGGCCGAGGAATTTCTGAAATAGAGCTTGGCGCGTCCCTTCCGGACTGACCTTTGCCTGGGCGGGGACGTTACAAGCAAGTTCGGTCATCAACGCCGTTATGATACGACGCGCCGATACGGCTACACCTGGATGATGCTGTAAAGCGCACCGGTAAGGCCCAGCTGTGCCGAGCCGGCATTGTGGCGCATCCGCACACAGACCGTATCTCCCGCGGTCAAAGTCATGACCGCACGCGACATGATCGTGTTCTGCCCGGACACTCCCGAGACTTCATTGAATCCCACCTGGTCCACACCGTTTCTGAAGAGATAGACCGATGTCGTGCTTGCCAATCCGTTCACAGAAAGGGATACGCCAAAATCATAGGTACCATCTTCCGGAACGGTAAACTCACGGCCATCCCAGGCGGCGTTACCAAAATCGTTGCGCGAAGTAGTGGTAAAAACCTGATCGGTATAAACCATGTCGGGCATTGACGTCCCTGAGGTGTCCTCTGCTGTCAACACCTTGATGCTACCTGGTGTCGCTGGCAGCGATACCACGCCGGTGACAGGGTCGATCAGCAGCGCCTCTACCCATGTGGCCCCGTCAGCGCTGACCTTGATGGAGAAGCCGTCGCTGCCGGCGAGGCCGATTTCGGCGCGACCGGACCATCCGGTCTTAAATAGCATGCTCGCTGTGTCGACCGGTAAGGCTTTGTTGGCGGTCAGACGGAGGCTGCCGCTGCCGGGCGTTATGTCATCATGGGAAAACAGAATCTCGTCCGATTTGACCGCCAGCCGGCTTGACTGATCGGCAACCGCATTGACGCCGAGAGTGAGGGGGGTGGCAGAATTCCCGTTGGACTGCCAGGCAACTCCGTTCCAGACAACCAGAACGGCTTCATCGGCGATCCAGGCAAGCCAGCCGGGACGCGGCGACAGCCGCATCCAACCGCCCGCCGAATACAACGCCACCGAACCATCCCAGCCTTCCCACTCCGCAGAAGCTGCGGCGCCAACGATATGACGGTCACCGTCAACCGGATTGGGGGGAGGAAGCGTCCGGGTCCGGTCGGCGACCGAGAGCTGAACCAATGCATCAAGCGCAGCCAGTGCCTCATTGTGCGTGACGTGCTTTTGGGCCTGAGCGGCGGCAATCAAAGGCAGGGAGAGATTGGGGGTGGCGTCCATGGCGTCCTCGCTGTTTGAGGCCACCAGTTTCGCCTCAAGTACGAGAAGGGGGAAAACAATCGGCGTTTTTCCCGTCCAAGCGGACCTCTCCGCCAACTGATTGCACGACGCCGGATGCCGATCCGGTGCCCACGTCAACACCCTCAGATTTCACCAAAATTCCCTTGAGAGGACCGGAATGCAGTTGGGGCACCAGCCCCGCGGGCTGCATCCGGACCAAGCCAAATCACGTTGATTTTCAGTGTGGTTTTTCCTCATTCTGGCAAGGGGTCCAAGCCGGCAACACTATTGCGGAACTGATACAACGACTTATGACAAAAGCCCCAGCAGCGACTCGAAACCGGCCTCCCAGCCATAGACGTCGGTGATTGTGTGTGTGTGCCAATTCACCGTTATCTCGCCGCCGACGGCCTGCACTTCCTTGATCCAATGGCGCATGGCTGTTTCCGGATCGGCGTCTTCGCCGCTGGAATAATCGTAAAAATGCGAATCCATGAACACCATCGGAATGGCGTCGATCGCAAGTGGCTTTCCCGCCGCCTCATCCCAGGGCCTGATGGTGAGCGCATGACCGGCGCGAAAGCCGGGCCGGTCATTAAAGCCGAGGGTGGAATCGAGCTCGAGCCCGGCTGCGGCCTGCGCTGCCCAGGTTCGGGCCCAGGAGAAGTGCAGCCAGTGCTGCCGGCAATGACGAACCATACCGCCCAGTGCGCGCTCAAGGCGGGCCTTCTCGATTAACATCGTGTCTGCCTCTTCCCAGGCATCGAAAGACTGGTGCAGCCCAATGGTCCAGTCTCCTTCGGCAAAGGCCCGCAGCTCACGGCGCATCATCTCCGAGCCGATATTGTAGGCCGGATCGATCAGGATCCGGCGCGGCGAGCGCCGGCCCAGGCCTGCTCGCCCCCCATAAAAGTGCAGCGTGCTTCGAATCCCGGCGGAGCGCTCCATGTCGCGCACCCGCCCAAAAGTCCGGAAATCGCCTGAGGAAAATGCATAACGGCGGGCGTCTCTCAGTCTGGCACGGATCAGTGAACCATCGCCTCGGGCCGTTGCCCGCGCCGCGTTGGTCAATTGGAACGCTGTCTGCTTGAACCGGATTTCCGGCGTCAGGCGGATGGCGTCGACATCGTGTGTCAGTAGGATCTGGGCTCGCGGCAATGGGCCAAAAACGGCCTCCTCGGACAACCCTGCCTCACGCGCCGCCCAGCGCCGGAGAAACAGAAAGCTGCGATTGACCCAGGCATGCTGATACAGGGGATCCAGCGTCCGCGGTAGCCGGAAGCTGTAAGACAGGATCGGACCATGGAGCCGTTCATGTGCGCGTTCCGGCGAGCCTGCCAGCATGTAAAAGGCATTGGCGATCCAGTCGCAGCATTGCCAGTCGGGCTTTCCCTCAACCGGCGATAGGGTCGAGGCAAAAACGAGAAGCCGGCCATCGACGCCGAGATCGGCCGCCCAATCGGGCAGGGCGATATGGTGCAGGGCGGGCTCGGCACCGGGGTCGGCGTCAACAATGGGAAACGGAAGCCTGGCGACAGCCTCATGCCCCGATGGCCAGTAACGCATTCCGCAATCCAGCGTCCACCTGCGGCTTGAATCGGTCTCACTTGCGGCGTTCATTCTCCGCCCTCCAGTCACGCAGGCGCGCCATGAGGCGGCCTAGGCTCAAGTCACCCGAAACAAGAAACCAGCCCGCAACGGCGATGACAGGAATGACGAGACACAGGCGCAGCAGAAGTGCCATAGCGATTGCGGTTCCCATCGGAAACCCAAAAGCAGCCAATGACAGGGCGATCGCGCCCTCGAATGTGCCCAATCCGCCGGGCGCGACGGAAACGATCAAGCCGAGCGTGCTGGCGATGAAAACAACCAAAATCTGGCCAAGTGTAAGTTCGCCAAATCCAATGGAGAAAAAAAACAGAGCAAAGATTAGGTAGGCCGCCAACCACGAAGCGGCAGATAACCCGATAACGAGTGCGGTGGTCCGCAAGCTTGCCAGACGGGAAATCGCTTCGGCAACATGCTCGACTTGGACCCGCAACCATTGGTTAGGCATCCTATCCGCAAGGCTCCATAAAGACCTGGGGTGAACAAGGATCACACCGATTACAAGCAACCCGGTCACAGCAATCCCGGCCAAGACAATGCCACTTGACTGAACGGTTTCCCGCTGCGGCCCGGTCAAGACTGCGAGCGCGGCAAAGGCGAGCCCGGCAAGGAAAACCGCATCAAAAACGCGCTCGATCGCAAGAATCGTGAATCCGCGACTGAATGGGAGGTTGCTGACAAGGTTCAGTCCCACGGGCTTTGCGATTTCCGAGAGACGACTCGGAATTATCAGCGACACGAACTGCGCAACTGACTGCACAGCCAACCCATTTCGCATTGTCACACTGCTACCTGACAGAACTGAAACACGCCACCCGGCGATCACGATCCCAATCCATGCCACAGGAAACGTAACCAACACTGAAATCAGAGCGTGACCTGTCTCAATCTCTTTTGGCCATTCGGGAATGATGTAGACGACAATCAGCGCGCCAAAGAGAGCGATAATCGCTGTATTCAGAAACACGTAGTTTTTTGCTTCCAACTTTGCGAACCACCGAAACACCGTAGCTCTTTCCCTCGCAGTGTACTCTGACAAATTCAGCGCTCATGTCATCTGCTTCATGACATGCACAAGCGAGAAATACGCGTGCTGGGCACCGTCCCGAGTGTTAGCCGATTAGCAGCAGTGGGTCTACAAGAACGAAACTGGCCCGCCCGATGGTAGATGATCCGACATAGCTGTTCTGCATTGGCAGTTGTGCGCAAACCAGCCTGCTCACTCTTTGGCATGCGAAGTTCCACGCGAGCTGGCACAATCGACCGTCCGCCCCAAGAATGGCAAACCGGAACGCATTTCAGTTCGATATCCCAAGCTTTGCGACGCGGCAAAAGAGCGGCAGAATTGATGGGCCGCAAGATTCACTATATGCCCAATCGACATTGGTCTCGGCTCGTTGATCCTGCAGTCCGTTCTATTGGATGGGGGAACGACAAAAACGATTGCTGACGCTATCACAACACCAGCTCGAGCCGAGTTCATCCAGACGGTAACCAAAAGGGCCAGCGCATGAGGTTCAACCTCGTCAGAAAGAAAACATTCCTCGATATCCTAAGCGATGTCTACGGTTTGACCGTCTACGCAAATGAAGGGATAGAAGATGCCCGCTTTTTTCGGTCTCTCAATCCCTTGGCTCGAAAGCTGGCGTTCAATTTGCCAATGGGCTTTTATGAGACTTCTGAACAGTTGCGCGACCGTTGGACGAACGGCCAATGGGAGGCTTTGAAGAAGAAATCTTTGGAAAGTGGAGTGAACTATTCGATCAGCGTATTGGGGGATGCTGGATTGGGTGGAGGTGTGCATGTCGCTCACAATCCGGTGCTGAGTTTACGGGGCTGTACGCATCACAAGCAGAGATACAAACGGCACCATATCAAGAACCTAAACACCGAATACAACAAGGCTGATCGCAATCGCATTGAGATTGTGTTTGCAACAACTGAGGATGAACTCCGCGGCTTCTACCATGTATTGGCCTGCCAGTATGTTCGAGAGCACATGATGGTTTTCCAGCCATTCGAGTTGTATCGCAGGCTGTTCGCGCAGGATTTCGGACAGTTGCTCGTTGCCAAGCAGGATGGCAAAGTTGTTGGTGGCATGTTTCTCATGCGCGACGATAAAGTCCTGCATTACAATTGGGGCGCGAGAGCCCGGATTGGTAACGTCAGTATCGGCACCATTCTGATAGATGCCGCCATCGAACACGCCCTTTCTGCCGGTTATGATTACTTCGACTTCGGCTCGACTCCGCTGTCGGATGATGCCTTGCTACGCTTCAAGCTGAAATGGGGGGCCATCGATGAGCCGGTGTACAAATACTCGACATTGCAAAACCAAGGCATCATGGATTTGAACACTGCGTATATGTGGCCACGCAAGTTGTTTTCATTTTTGCCGATCGCGGTGGCGAAAAAGCTGATGCCGATCGCCGTTCCCTGGGTGGTATCAGGATGACAAGACTGATCATTCTCTGCGCAGACGACACGGTCTGGGCATTGCCGTGCTGGATAAGAACCATCCCGAAATTGAAAGATTCGGGTTTCACGATCGCAGGCCTTGCCACCACCTCCTATTCCCCGTCCATTGGCAGATCAGATACCCCCGCATATCTTTGGTATATATCGCGTTTTGGCTTGTGGAATTTTCTAAAGATGGTTGGTTTCGCCTTGGTGTCGCGCATGGCGTCGATACTGCACGGGAACCCGCAGAGTTTTAAAAAGCTTGCCAGCTTTCACAGCATTCCCTTTCATGCTTTTGGCTCCGTTAAAGATTTGGATATGTTGTCGTACTTCCAAAATGAAAGTCCGGATGTAGTCGCAATCATGGTGCCGGAGATAATTCCTGTGGCGCTAATAGAGGCAAGCCGGTTTGGCATGATCAATCAGCATCCGTCGCTTCTGCCAAGAAACAAGGGGTTATTCCCTTATATATATGCTTTCACAAAGCAGGAACAGCAAGGCGTTACATTACACAGTATTGACCAGCGTATAGACGAAGGTGAAATATTGTATCAGTATAAATTGGATTCACATCAGGCGTCGAGCATGGTTCAAGCTCACTATGAAATCATGCACGCTTTTCCCGAGGCGCTCATCTGCGCGCTCGACGGTCTGGTAAATCCGAGCGCACGGAACGTGTTTACAGCGTCATCCAAAGAACCTACCTACAACCGGGCGCCGAACGAGAAGGTCATGAAAAGCTTCTTCGATTCCGGTGGTCGTATTATCGGTTTGGAAGATTTGATCCGTGCATGGCGAAACGGGTCCGGTTCGGAATAGAAAACGGGTGCACATGCCATACTGTTACGCACGCAAACTGCCGCAGTTCCTGAGAAATCCCCTGTTCGGAGATCGTGATCGACACGGACCAGTCATTGATGAAACCGATCCTTCATGGGTTGAGTACAAATCACGATTTTTCGATTTCTACGAGTCCACGCAAAAGGGCGGTATTGGCAAAACGATCAATGATGCCGGATACGGCGTTCTGCGTGATATTGATCTGAACGGCAAGCGTGTCGCTGAAATCGGCCCTGGCAGCATGCCGCATCGCAGCTTTTGGAATGGCACGCCTGCCACGTTCACTGCAGTTGATATTTCCAAAGAGTTTCTGGAAATGACCGCGAGTAAGGTCGATTGTCCGTTCGAGGCTGTACACCTGGACGGAAGATCCCGAAAACTGCCCCTGCCGGATGACAGCTTTGACGTATTGATTAGCTTCTATTCATTGGAACACCTCAGCCCTCTGGATGGCCATCTTGAAGAATATGCCCGGGTCTTGAAGCCCGGTGGGGTGTTTGTCGGCGCGATTCCGAATGAAGGTGGTTTGGCATGGGGCGTTGGTCGATATCTGACCTCACGCCGTTGGGTTTTGAGAAATACGACGATCGATTACGATAAAATCATCTGTTGGGAGCATCCCAACTTCGCTGATTCAATATTGATGGGATTGGACCGATATTTCGAGCGTGAGAAGATATCGATGTATCCATTCTCCGTTGTGAATTCACTCGACATAAATCTGGTGACCAAGTTCCGTTATCGCAAACCCGCCTGAATAGTGCTGGCTGAAAACCATTGGTTTGGGCTTCCGTTTCAGCCCTATGTGATCGCGTGCAGTGTTTCGACAACCCGCCTGGCTTGCGTCTTGTTGACCCAGACCGGGAGGTTGACGACGCTGGCGTTGAGGCGCCGGGTTTGGTCGAAAGGGCCCTGGGTCGATGCCATGTCGCGATAGGCCATCATGTCGGGTACGCAATAGTCGATCAGACGCCCAAGCTCAATCCCGCGTCGTGCGGCGGCGGACACCAGGCCTTCTGGATCGGCCACCCGCAGCACATAGTGGGAATAGGTCGCGCCATCGACAAGCGGCGGCCGCGCGTCCGGCAGCGCATCCGCCAGGGCCTGGTCATAGAAGGCCGCGATGCGTCGCCGCCGGTCGATGATGCCACAGTACGCGGCGCACTGGCGCACACCGACACTGGCTTCGGCGCGGCCGATCTGGACCAGATGATTGGCGGGCATATCGATCAGCGTCTCGTCATAGTAACGCACGAAACGGTCGATCAGGCCCAGGTCGGCGATGCGTTTGACGAGGGTGAACACCGGCGGCGCCAGCGCCGTCGCCGCGGCACCCAGATAGAACGCGCGGGACACGCCGCGGCCGCCGCCCTCAAGCCGGTGGTCGCGCAACGCGCGCAGGCGCTCCGCCAGATCAGCGTCATCGGTTGTGATCATGCCGCCGAAGATCGACGTCATCAGCTTGGAGATGTTGAGCCCGAAAATCGCGGCGCGGCCGTGCTTCTGCACCGGGCGCCCGTGCCATTCGGCGGCAAAGGAATGGGCGCAATCCTGAATGATCTCGACATGCGGGTGACGGGCGGCGATTGCATCCAGGCGGTCAAGATCGACCGGGTAGCCGTGAATGGAGGTCGCGATGATCGCCCCGGTGTTTGCCGTAATGGCTGCTTCGGCCTTGTCGAGATCCATGTTGAAACCATCGGTTTCACTGTCGACAAACACCGGCTTGCAACCCGACAGGACGATGGCATGCGCCACCACCACGCAAGTGTAGGCAGGCAGGATGATCTCGCGGCCCTTGAGCTCCATCGCCTCCATCAAAACCATCTGCGCGGTTCGGCCGTAGGGAAAGGCGATTGCGTGCGATTGCCCCATGAGCGTTGCAAACGTGCGCTCGAACTCCTCGACCGATTTGCCCCCTTTAAAGGCTGCGGCGATGTCAGCGGCGCCGATGGCCGGACGCAGACGCGGGATCATGTTTTTGATCCTCCGGTATCGCCACGCTGCCAATATCCCGAACTCGCCATGTGGATGACAGAGAACGGCTCGTCAACGGACACACGCTTGAGTTCGCCTGGCTCCCAACTGTCGCTGACCGAAAGCTCCGGGCCGAGCTCGACAGTGCGCGTGAACCGCCCGGCGGGCCGCCCCCGAGACCTGACGAGCATCTTGGCGATCAGCTTCTTGACCTCAGCGCCGATCGCCGGGATGCGCATCACCGAGATCGCCAGCAGACGCAGGATCAGCACATTGTAGGGATTGGCGAGCGGCATCGAGCGCTCGATGAGTTGGCCCTTGATGACCAGGCGTTCGCCCTCCAGCTCGGTCTTTGCCTCCGGGTCGCCCTGGCTGGTCAGATATTTGCCGTTGCCCCTGGCAAGCACCAGGCCGGTGTCGTTGAGCACCATCCGCGTATCTTGCCAATGGCAGACCACCGCCTTGCGAAGCGAGATGACGCTATGGTGGCGCGCGCCGATATCGGCCAGAAGGCCGGCTTCGGGCATAAACCAGCGCCCTGGCTGGGCAGGCGATGGCGGATCGGATGGATCGGCGCCCGGAGCCGCCGCCAGTGCCTGGCAGTAATTGTTGAACACCGGAGCCAGATTCGGCGTGTCGATTGCCGACAGCGTCACGGGAGAATGATGGCCAATCGCCGATCGCATCCAATCGGCCAATACACCGGCACGGGCGTCGCGCCCTGAAAGCAGCTCCATCGCCGCGGGATAGTAGACGCGGGTGGCCCGGCTGCCGTAAATCCCGCCAAACGATCCGTCGGGGTGGGCAAAACGGGAAAGAAACTCGGTGCCGCGCTCCAGCGCATCCCAAAGCCGGGGTGAATTCAGAAATTCGGCCGCATCGGCAAGATGGGTCATACACAGGGTCTGATAGCCCGGATCAGCCCCGCCATATTCATCGAACCAGCCTTCCTGGGATTGGCGGTCGAGAATGCGCGTCATCAGTTCTTCGGCCGTCCGGCGCGCCGCGGCATCCCCGTGCAACCGGTCCCAGCGCAGAAGTGCCGCGACCGCGGTGGCCAGATGGTTGGAGATGAAGCCATGGGTTTCATCGCGACGCACCAGGAAGCTTACCGCCGGTGCGAGCGCGGCAGACTGTTGCCGCGCGCGATCCTTGTCGGGACCCGCCAGCCGTTCGACCGCGCACAGGTGATCGTAAAGAACCAGCGCCGTCACACAATAAGACTGCTCATAGGGCAGGGCTTCCTCGAAACTGCCATCGGCACGCATCAGGCGTGGCGTCGCCTTAAGCATGGTGTCGATCAGTGCGCGGATCTTCTCCGGATTGACCGTGTCCCCAAAGGCATCCATCTCGACAAGTGCGCTCAGGCCGTTGACCGGTCCTTGAAGTGTGCCATTGGCGAAATCCGTAAGCTTCCAGGCCCAGAAACGGCGATCGCCAATGCCGCGCGTCAGGCTGAGCGGATCCCTGTCAGCCAGGGCGAGGATTCGCGGCAACGCGGCGTCGATCTCGACGGCATAGGCGTTATTGGCAAATCGGGCGTCAAGAAGCCTGAGCATTGTTCGCACCTGCGCCGGGAGGGAGCAATGTCACGCCCAGGCGTTCCTTATACTGCCGGATCCAGCTTTCCAGGCATAGCAACATCCAGATTCGGTGGGTGGCGATCTCGTCGAGAGGGCGCAATCGCCGACGCCAGGATCCGAGGTAGCTCTCAACATGGACCGAAAGCGCCTCGGGTTCAAACAATGTGCCCAAAGTGCTGTCCGTGTCGCACAATCGCGTGCGCATCCACCCGGCCAGCGGGCCACGCAGCCAGGCACTCAAAGGGTTGGGGAACCCGCGCTTGGGCAGGGAGAACAGCGGGTCCGGCAAAACGCCCCGTGCGGCCGCCCGCGGCACCGCCTTGAGAATGCCACCGTCAAGCTTGACGGCAGTGGGCAGCGACAAGGCATAGGCCACCAATTCATTGTCGAGAAACGGCGTGCGCGATTCAAGCGAATGCGCCATCGACACTTTATCCTCGAGGATAAGCAGGCCGGGAAGATAATCGCGCAGATATTGCCGCATCAGCCGGTCAAACACATTGCCTGGCGCCGGTTCGGCGGCTGTATCCGGCAAGCGTTTCAGCGCGGAGGTTACATGCTTGCGCAGCAGGCGATCGCGCAGCGCCGGCCCGAAAAGGCGCGGCAGGAATGGTTTTTCGCGGCCACTCAATGTGGCAAGCGCAAAATAGACGATATGCGGCAGTTCCGAGAGCCGCACGGAGCGCAACGCCTTGAGGAAGGCGGCCGGTTTTCGCCACGCGGTCTGGGCAAGAAGCACGAATTTGAAGACCGGATAGCCGGAGAACAGCTCGTCACCGCCATGGCCGGTCAGCACCACTTTGTGGGTCTTTGCCACGTCTTTGGCCACCATGTACTGCGGCAGAGCACCGGTGCCCATGCGCGGCTCGTCGAGCGCGAACACCAGATCGTCGAAATGCGCCTGAAAACTCTCGGCGCCAATCTGCACCCGTTTGTGCGGCAGGTTCCGCGACGCGGCAACCATGGCAGCGCCCGAAACCTCATCATACCATCCGCCGGCGTCGAAAGCGCCGGTAAAGGCTGTCGGTCCATGCTCGTCCGCCAGGCGTTCGGCAGCGGTAAGCGTCACCAGGCTGCTGTCGATGCCAGCGCTCAGATAGGACGCAAGCGGCACATCGCTCATCAAATGCCGGTCGACAGCTTTGCCGAACGCCGACTTGAAGCCCGATACGGCTTCGGGAAAGGACACATCCAGGGTGTCATGAAGGCTCGGATCCGCAAAGCAGACGGTCTTCATACCGTCGCGATCGATTTGCACCCGCTGGCCAGGCTCAACCAGATTGATGCCTTCAAGCATGGTCTGGGCGCCGAAGCGGTTCTCATAGGTCAGATATTGCCCCAGACCGGCCGGCGAAATCGGCCACTCCGTGCGTCCGCTCGCAGCAACTATCGCCCGCATGTCCGAGGCAAACAGTGTCTGTCCGCCATCGCTCCAGTAAAAGATCGGCTTGATTCCCATCCGGTCCCGGACAAGGTGAAGCGCCTGGCGATCGCCATCCCAGAGCGCGATGGCGAACATGCCGTTGAAGCGGCCGAAGCACTCCTCGCCCCACTGCCGCCAGGCATGAATGACGGTTTCGCTGTCACAATCGGAGACGAACAAATGGCCGAACTGCTCCAGTTCACGGCGCAGCTCGGCGTAATTGTAGATCTCGCCATTGACCGAAATGGCGATACGGCCGTCGCTTGAAACCATCGGTTGACGGCCGCGCTCGGAAAGATCGACAATCGCCAGCCGCCGGTGACCCAGCACGATGCCGGGCGCCTGCCAGCTGCCTTCGCCATCGGGCCCGCGGTGCTCCATATGGCGCAGCATGACAGAAACTGCGTCAACCGATGCATCCCGGCCATGACTGCCGCAGATGCCGCACATCAGTCGGACTTGTCCCGTTCCAGGTCCTTCAGCCGATCATTCATCCGGGCCATCAGAATATACAGCTCTTCGAACTGTTTCTTGCTTTGCAACGACTGGAAATAGAACGCAAAGAACACCAAAAGCACGACCGTGCTGCCGGCGGTCAGCATCAGGGTGAGGCTGCCGTTTAGCAGAGCATCGCGCAGGCCGGCATAGAGAGCGACGAAGAAACCGCGATCCATGAGTTCGATCGTGCGCATGATCCAGCTGCCGAGAAGCATCATGGTGCCCACAAAGATCATCACCGACAGCGCCGCCACCGGCAGGAACAGCGTGGCCCCCGGGCGCAGAACGTAATTATAGACCAGGTGTGAGGCGATGGTTCCCGACAGCGCAAACAGCGGGAACGCGCCACCCTTGCCCACCCGCTTGGCGCGGGCCTTGTCGCGCCAGTCAAGCGTTGCCGGAATTTCGGCGAGACGGTAGCCGAAAAGATTGGCCTTCTGGATGATCTCGAGGTGCAGATCCTTGCTGTCGCTGATCAGTTCGAGCTTCTTGACGACTTCGCGGCGGTAGGCACGAACGATACAAGTGAGCGTATACAACTGCCCGCGCACGCCGGCGCTCAACACCTTGTTGCCATAATAGGAGATCTTGGCGCGCATCCAGGGTACATTTTTGACCATGCCATCAGGATGGTAGGCCGACGCCAGAACGATGTCGGCCTCACCTCGCTCCAGAGGTGCGAGCATGCGCGGAATGTGATCCGGCGTGTAGGACAGGTCGCAATCAAGCGTGACCACGTACTCGCCATTGGCCGCGGCGAAACCGGTGCGCACGCCTGCGCCTCGGCCGCGATTTCTTGCGTGCCGCTCAACCCGCAGGTTCGGCATGTCGAGAGCATCGAGCTTGGCTCCCATACCGTCGGTGGATCCATCATCGACAACGATGATTTCAAATGAGCGGCCGGGCATCTCGCGTTTCATGAACGTGTCGAGTTCGCCGACGGTGTTCTGGATAATAGCGGCTTCGTTATAGGCCGGGATGATGAGCGAGATTTCAGTCATGAGATCAGCTTCAGACTGCCGGTGCCGAGCCCGTAGGGCAGACCGGTTTCAGGGCTGGCGAAGTCCTCGCCTGGCCGCAGGTCGCGGCAGGACGGGCTAGACGGTTTAAGACGGGACGGCAGGACAGTCATGGCTGCTAACATTCCAATTTAGTTGACACGCGGCAGGCGTAGTGACTCAGCACATGCGTTGACAAGTGGGTAAGTCATTGATTTAAATAGCCAGTACGTTGGGGAAAGTGCTTTTCGGGTCGGTTCCACCACAGTGGATCAATCAGCGCGGCATGTTGCACAAAGTGCCTGCCGAAGTAAAGCGATTAAGCCTCCGCCTGACAGCGCGCTCAGAAGGGCTGCTCTCACCTTATTCAACCTTTTTGGCGCATTTTACCTCTCTGAAGGCCCGCGCCTGAGAACGGCCTGCGGCTGCTCATCTTCTCAGGGTTTTGGAGAAGGAAGCATTCAGGAATTGCCGGGCGCTTCAAGAATCTCGAGAATCAACCGGCTTCTCTCTGTCGTATAGTCGGCTGCGGTCTTGCCGTCATTGTCGCGCACCAACGGGTCAGCGCCATGTTCAATCAGCGTTGTCATGATCTCCGTTTCCCCGGTTCTAAACGCATAGGTCTTTGCGTACATCAGCGGGGTCGTCCCATTCGCATTCTGCGCGTTCACGTCAGCGCCGGCCGCAATCAACCGGCTTACCTCCGACGCATCGCCGCTCCAGCAAGCCTCCATCAACGGAGTTCGCGAACTATTGTTTTGCATGGGAGTCCTTGAACGTCTCGAATGCCTGAATCAAATCGGCCTCGACGCCAATCGGCATTCTCATCGTTGCCTCATGTTCCGGCAAATCCAGCACTTCACGCCTGTCGAGCAGCGTATCGAAATTTATCAGCATCCAGATCTCATTCTCGTAGTGCCGCCTTGCGAGCGTATGAAGGTCGTCTTCCGGGAAGACCGGGGTCGGCAGATGAAACAGTATCTCGCCCGCATCCGCCCTGTCATCGATCTTGTGAAGCGTGTTCCCCAAAGGCATACCGTTCAGGATCGCCCATTTGAATGAATCGAGACCTCTGACGGACGGGATCAGCCCCGCATGCACATTGAGAATGCGGCCTGAATTTGCAAAGTCCGCTTCAATCAGATTGGAGCCGCAAACCAAAAACCACTCATAGTCGTCAAGCACATCGCGCCATTCGCTGTACTGAATGATTTTCCCGCCGTTGAACGCCGCCAAAGAGCGCGGGTCCGGTCCTTCAAACTGCGCCGGCCGGTGCTTGAACTCAACAGCTCTTTCCGGCCGTTTCTTAAACGGCATCAGCAATAGATCGATGTTTCTGAAGCCGCGATTGTGCAGCCCCATCAACACTTGCGTGGTTTTGAGATGCGGAGTGTCATACGAGAGCAGACAAATTCGGTTTTCGGCAGTCATTGCATGGCCCTCCAGGGATTTGAACCGCACCAAAGCCAACGGATCAGATTGGATTTAATAACATCGCCACGACCGGGCTCTCCGGCATTGACCTGGCGGGTTTTCCGCTTCTGGTTAAATGTCCCGCCGGCTTCGTTAGGGCGCGAATTTTCGAGCGAGATCTCTGTCATGGGATCAGCTTCAGTCCGCGGCCTTGCCGAGCTTGGCGCGCAATTGCGTTTCGGCCTGTTCGAGCACGCTGAGCACGCGCAGGCCCTCGGCAGCATCTGTAAGCGGGGTTTTGTTGGCGGCCGCAGCCTCGATGAAATGTCGGCATTCCTCGCGCAGCGGCTCGGCCTGCGCAACCTCGACAAACCGCGACTGTCCCTTGGACGCGACCGGCCGGCCGTCAACCCAATCGACCTTGCTGTCATAGACTTCGAGCTTTTCGTTCCAGGGGCGGACATCATCGAACATCGCCATGCCCTTGTCGCCGACGACGACCAGGCGCTGTTCCTTGAACGGGTGCAGCCATGACACCAGAATGTGGGCTTCCAGCCCGCCCGGAAACTCGAGATGTGTGGTGGCGAAGTCGACGAGATGCGGCGTGACATGAGCAGCTGTGCCGGTCGCCATAACGTTATGTGGTGCTTCGCCGGCCAGCGCCAGCACCATGGAAATGTCATGGGGCGCGAAGCTCCACAGCACATTTTCCTCCTGTCGTATTTTCCCCATGCTCATGCGGTTGGAATAGACATAGCGCGGTGTGCCGATATCCCCGGCCTTGACCAGCGCCAGCAGCGCCTGAAACACCGGATGGTACTGCAGAAGGTGGCCAACCATCAGCACGCGACCGGCCTTTTGTGCAATTGCCGCAAGTTTCTCGCCATCGGCGACCGAAAGCGCCAGCGGTTTTTCGACAAAGACGTGCTTCCCCGCTTCAAGCATCTGCGCGGCGACTGGCAGATGCAGTTCGGCTGGTACCGCGACACACACCGCATCGATTTCGGAACTGGCGGCGATCTCATCCAGAGACAGGGCCGGAACGCCATAGTCAGCGCTGAACTGCGCAGCTGTTGCCGGGTTGGCGTCGCTGATGGCGCGCAGGACACCGAGTGCGGCAATGTTTTTGACAATATTCTTGCCCCAGCCGCCGCAACCGGCAACGGCCAAGCGCATCTCGCTCGTGTTCATTCCATATCTCTCTTGTTCAATCGATGTCTTCCCAATCCCGGAAATTGGCACGGCTCGATTTCGAACGCCAATCGGGCTGATCCCTGTCGCGGTAATGCGATAATGCAGACGTATAGGTTCCGCAAGGTTTTAGCGACCACCGGGCCGTTTGTTGCAAAGATGCCGTCAACTGGCAACCATCCCAAGTGAGGTCGCGTCAGGCCTTGGCCCTGGCCATGGTCGCGTCGAGCCTAGCGTTTACCTACATTGGGATCGTGGAACGATCAGCCGTGGACGCAGGCCGGATGCCTAGGGTTCCGGGAGCGTCGATACCACCTGTGGGGGACTGTGGCTTGATCTTCAAGTGCGCGAGACTGCGCTCAGACATGGCCACAGTTGCCGGCAACCGGATTGATGGAGACATATCGTGACTGTCCTCGACAAAGGCGCTGCGTGGAAGAACGATCGAGCGCACGTGATTCACCCCTACACGGATTTTGCGACCTTTCATCAGGAAGGCAGTCAGATCATCGAGCGGGCCGAGGGCATGTATGTCACCGACACCGCGGGCAACCGACTGCTCGACGGGATTGCAGGGCTCTGGTGCGTCAATATCGGCCACGGCCGCAAGGAAATGGCCGATACCATCGCCGAACAGGTGATGAACATGGAATATTACAATCCCTTCGGTCACAGCTCCAACATTCCCGCGGCCACGCTTGCTGCCAAACTGGCCGAGCTGGCGCCGGGAGATTTGAACCATGTCTATTACACCTGCGGCGGGTCAACGGCCAATGATGCCGCCATCCGGCTGGTGCATTACTTTTTCGATATGAAGGGCCAGCATCGCAAGAAAAAGATCATCTCGCGGCAAAACGGCTACCACGGGGCAACCTATGTGGCGGCATCGCTCACCGGTATCCAGGGAACCAAATATGGGTTCGACCGGATTGGCGAGGACTTTATTCATCATGTCTCGGAAGCCAATCTCTTTGCCAAACCGGAAGGTTGGAGCGATGCGGATTACTGCGACTATCTGCTCCGCGAGTTCGAGGCGCGCATCCAGCAGCTGGGCCCGGACAATGTCGCCGCATTCATCGCGGAGCCGATCATGGGCGCAGGCGGCGTTCTGGTCGCGCCGGATGGGTACCACAAGCGGATGTGGGAGGTCTGCAAGAAGTATGACATGCTCTACATCGCCGACGAGGTTGTCACCGCGTTTGGCCGGCTGGGAGAGTGGTTTGTCTCCGAGACGATCTATGGCTACCAGCCCGATATTATGGTGTGTGCCAAGGGGATCACCTCGGGCTATATCCCGCTTGGGGCGACGTTGATCACCAGCGAGATCTACGACGTAATCGCAAAGCCGCAATGCGAAGGCGGTGTGCTTTCCATGGGACTGACCTATTTCGGTCACCCGGTTGCCTGTGCCGCGGCCCTCAAGAACATCGAGATCATGGAGCGCGAAAACCTGTTCGCGAATGTGAAGGCGGTCGGGCCCTACTTGCAGGAAACTGCGCAGTCACTCCTCAATCTTCCGATCGTCGGCGATGTTCGGGGCAGCCATCTGATGATGGGGATCGATCTGGTGGCGGACAAGAAGATGAAGACGCCGCTTGAGATGTCTGAGAAGACCGGAAGCGAACTGTTCCGCAAATGTATCGAACGTGGCGTGATCGTGCGCCCCGTGGGCGACCGGCTGGTGATATCGCCACCGCTGATCATTTCGAAGGATCAGTGCGATCAGATCATCGAAGCCATAAGCGAAAGCATCTCAGAACATTTGGCTGAAGGATAAGACCCGTCATGCGCAATGTAACCCTCGCCGCCACGCAGATGGCCTGCAGTTGGGATCTGGATCAAAACATCGAGACTGCCGAACATCTCGTCCGCGAAGCGGCGGGGCAGGGCGCCCAGATCATCTTGCTACAGGAGTTTTTCGAAACGCCGTATTTCTGTCTGGAGCAGGATCTGGAATATCTGAACCTGGCCCGGCCGCAGGGCAACAACCGCGCCGTGGCCCACTTTGCCGCTCTGGCGAAAGAGCTGGGCGTGGTGTTGCCGATTTCGTATTTCGAAGCGGCCGGTATGGCGCGCTACAACTCATTGGCCATCGCCGACGCCGATGGAACGATTCTCACGAACTACCGCAAAACCCATATTCCGCAGGCGCCGGGTTATGAGGAAAAGTTCTACTTCAACCCCGGCGACAGCGGTTTTCAGGTCGTTGAGACCCGGTTTGGCCGCATCGGCTGTGGCATATGCTGGGATCAGTGGTTTCCCGAAACAGCGCGCAGCCTTGCGCTCAAGGGCGCCGAAATCCTGATGTTTCCGACGGCCATCGGGTCGGAGCCGATAAACCCTGCGCTAGACAGCGCAGGCCATTGGCGGCGCACCATGCAAGGGCATGCAGCCGCCAACATGATCCCGCTGGTGGCCTCCAACAGGATCGGACGCGAGGTTCAGGGGCAGACAGAGGGGCATTTTTACGGGACCTCGTTCATCACCGGATACACCGGCGAAATTCTGGCAGAGGCAGGCCGGATCAAGCCCGGTGTTGTCACGGCAACCGTCGATCTGGACGAGGCCGCTTCCTACCGCGGATCCTGGGGCATCTTCCGGGATCGCCGTCCCGAGACCTATGGCACGCTACAAACGCTTGACGGGCGCACCCCGGTGCAATGACGGATCGAGCGAAACTTCAGCGGGTCGTCCGCAAGCGCCATGCTGAAGACCGGGGCGACTAAATCCGCTTGTGGACGCAACACCTGTCATCCGCGAAACCGCGCCGGCTGATGGCATGGGACATCAGGATCTGATGGCAAGATGGAACGAGCGCCTTTCGGACCGGCCCATTTTCGTTTCGACGGGATACGCAAAGCATCGCGGGCGCCGGCAGCGGAAGTGCGGGCTTTGGTCAGCACATTGATCAATTGAGTGCGGTCGCGCACCCTGCTTTCAGGCGCTCGGTACCTGTTGTGTAATGCAGTGAACGCCACCGCCACCGCCGCCGATCATGCGACCGGAAACGCCCTGCACTTTGTGACGTGGAAAAGCATCCTGAATGATTCCCAATGGCTCGTCGTCTTCGGAGTTAATGCCCGAGACGGGCACAATCACGGCTCCATTGCAGATGTAGAAATTCATATGAACCAAATCAAAACTGGTCAACGGCACTTCGATGATTTCAAACCGCCGCCCGCGCGCGTCCGTTGTGTTTGCCAGAACCTGTTTGGCCGCAGCCGTGATGGCCGTGTTGGGGTCTGAAGCGTCGTAAATGGTGTGCAGCAGCACAACACCAGGCCTTGCGATAGCCGCGATACCGTCGACATGCCCATCGGTGATCGGATCGGGGGTCAACCCGTTGGGAAGCCAGATCACCTTGGTTGCGCCAAGATGACGCTTCAATTCCGCTTCGACCTGTTGTTTTGACCAGCCGGGATTTCGATTGCGGTGCAACAGGCATTCCTCGGTTGTGAGGATCGTGCCTTGACCATCGAAGGCGACGGCGCCGCCTTCGAGAACCAGATCGCTTTGATACATCTTCATGCCCAGATGGGCAGCAAACCGACCCTTCGCCAGCTGATCGGAACGGTATGGCGGGAACTTCGCGCCCCAGCCATTGAAGGTGAACCCTGCGATCCTGCGATCACCGGCGCTGTTTTGCACGATCATCGGTCCGCTATCGCGTGACCAGGCGTCGTTCAGCGGCATGTCGATCAGCTCGATCTGACTGCTCAGCATCGCTTGTGCGGCCGCACGGTCGTTGCGCCTGACAGCCATGGTGACGGGCTCGAATTCCGAGATCACATTCGCAACATTTGCCCATTCCCGACGCGCGGCACTTAGCTGGTGGCGAGGCCAGTTCTGAGGCGGAGGAAACTTCATCAAGGTCTTTTCATGCCGCGCCCATTCCGCCGGCATCGCATAGCCGTCATCCGCGGCGGCCCCGCCGACAAGCTGCGCGCCGGTTGATGCGTAGTCGATCGAATTTGCAGCCTGTGCAGGCAATGTCATGCCAAGCCCTGCGGCCATCGAGTTCGTTAGAAACCGTCTTCTGTTCATCTTCACACCTTGCCCGTTCACACACCTGCCTCAGATGCACCAAGAGAGGGATCGAGATAATCGCGCAGCGAATCGCCGAGCAGATTGAAGCCGATCGCGACCAGGGCGATGGCCCCTCCGGGGAACACGGCCAGCCACCAGGATGCGGGCTGGTGCGTCAGGCTGTCAAAGATCATCGCGCCCCATTCCGGCGTTGGTGGTTGTGCCCCGAGGCCCAGAAAGGAGAGGCCGGATGCCGCAAGGATGACAAATCCCACATCGGTCGTGGCCTGGACAATGACCAGCGGCCACACCATGGGCAGAAGCGACGAAAAGATGAGCCGCGTATGTGATGCACCCAGGCAACGGCTGGCTGCGATGAAGTCCTGCTGCTTGAGCGATAGAATCCGGCTGCGGATAAGCCGGGCATACCAGGGCCAGAATACGGCCGCCAGCGCCACAGTGGTCGATAGCATCCCGCCCCCGAAGCTTGCTGCAATTGCAGCCGCCAGGATCAGCGCCGGAAACGCCAGGAACAGGTCGGTGATGCGCATCAGGATTTCGTCGACGATCCCGCCAACATAGCCGGCAACCAGCCCAACCGTGGTGCCGACAATGGCTGCCACGAAAAGAACGGCCATGGAGACCGACAGGGAAATCCATGATCCCGCGATGACGCGAGACAACATATCGCGCCCGATCTTGTCGGAGCCCATCCAGTGCTCCAAGCCGGGCGGCTCCAGCCGCGCACGGATATTCATCTTGAGCGGATCAAAGGCCGTAAGATGGGAGTCCGCAACATATGCGCCAAACGCCAAAAGCGCGGTCACGGCAACGAGTGTAACAATCATCATGGCAAGCGTTGCCTGACCCGATGATCTCGTAAAATCCCAGACCCGCCGCAGTATGCTGCTCATCAGCTCTCGCCGGGCGCGTTGGGGTCTGGTCACATTACCTTGCATGGTCATGAAAGGCTCACTCTCGGATCAAGCAGCGAATAGCTCAGATCGACAAGAAAATTGATCAGCGTGTAGGCGATCGAGACGACCAGGGTTATCGCCATGATGGCATTGTAGTCGGACGCCGATATGGCGTTCGCCGTGTAGCGCCCAAGCCCTGGCCAATCATAGATCAACTCGATGAACACTGCCCCGGAGATCAAAAGCCCGGTGTTGAGGCCGAAGATTGTCACAATCGGCAGCAGCGCATTGCGCAAGGCGTGATGGCGGTAAACCCGGGTGGGAGCGATGCCCTTGGAGCGCGCGGTGCGGATGAAATCCTGATTGAGAACTTCGAGCATCGAGGTGCGCACAACCCGAATGGTGATTGCCATTGAAGGAATTGCCAGAACGATGACCGGCAGGATCATGTGGTTCAGCGCGTCGCCCAGAAGATCAAGGCGCCCCGCCCTCAAGCTGTCGATGGTCATGAAGCCCGTAACGAACTCGGGTGCAGTCACACCGGTGCCCAGCCTGCCGCCAAAGGGAAGCAATCCGAGCATCGCAAAGAAGATCAACTGAAAGACCAGGGCCAACCAGAAGTCAGGCACGGACAAACCCATCACCGCCAGGCCGCGCACACCGGCATCCGCCGGCTTGCCGCTGCTGACGGCCGCCAGGACGCCAAACAATGTGCCCAGCACCAAAGACAGCAGGGCCGCGACAATCACCAGCTCGAGCGTTGCCGGAAAGAAGGTGAGAATATCCTGTGATATCGGCCGGCGCGTAACGATGGAGTGGCCGAAGTCCCCTTGCAGCACATTGCCGACATAGGTCGCGAATTGAGCGGCAATGGGATCGTCCAGCCCCAAACGCTCACGCACCGCGGCGACGGCATCGGCGTCGGCCCGCGCCCCGGCAATCAGACGTGCCGGGTTGCCCGGCAAAAGCCGGGCAAGAGCGAATGTCATCAGGATGACTCCGACGATCAGAAATGATGTCGACACCAACCGCCGGAGTATGAAACGAACCATCGATCCTTCAATCAGCTTTTGCGGGACAAATTATACATGTCCAGCGTGGCGACATAGATCGGGTTGTTTTCGATGCCGACGATATCGTTGCGAGACACAAATTGCGCCCGCTCCTGCAGGATCGGCAACCAGGCCGGATCTTCCGTGGTCAGAATATCCGCCAGACGGCGGAATTTGGCTGCCGTCTCTTCGCTCATTTCCTGATTGTTCATATCGTCAATCAGTGCAGTGGCTTCCTCGTTGGAATAGCGGCCGGTGTTGCCGTCAAATGTCGCGGCATTGCCGCTGAACAGGCCCCAGGCGAAGCTGTAGGGATGATCGACATTGGGCCACCAGGAAAAGTAGAACAAATCGGGGCGTTCTTCCGCGGTGCCCTCACCGAAGAAGACATCCAGATAGGCCGAGAAGGACAATTCCTGAAGTTTCAGATCGATCCCGATTTCAGCGAGCCACGCCTGAAGCAACTGGCCTTCGATGTCGCCAAAGCCCGAATAGTAGGCCATCGTCAATTCAGTGCCTTCCGCAATGCCGGCCTCGGCAAGCAGCGCGCGGGCACGCTCCGGGTCATAGGGCAACAAGCGGTCCTTGCCGTCCATGCCCTGCATCAGGGATGGGAAGACCGAAGTCGGTTTGTCGGCCGTGCCCAGCACCACCTCTTCAATATAGGCATTGTGGTCGAACGCATGACAGATCGCTTGACGCGCCTTGGGATCGGCAAGAATGCCATCGGTGGCAAAGGCGACATACTGGATTGTGAATGTCGGGCTGTCGGAAACGTTGAAGCGCGGGTCATCGCGCAGGGCCACCATGTCTTCGGGCTCCATCGCCAGTGTCATGTCGGCTTCGCCGGTTTCGAGAAGCTGACGGCGCGTGGATGAGACCGGGATCGTTTTTGTAATCACCCGGTCGAAGTGATCGTGGGACCAGCCGCCGCGGTAGTTCTCATTCTTGGCAAAGACCGCTTCCTGACCCGGGTTCAGTTTTTCAAGGACAAACGGGCCCGTCCCGACAGGATTGGACTGCAGATACTCCGAGCCGAGATCATCATCGCCCTTGGAATTGGCTTCAGCCGCGGTCGGGCTGGCGATCCAGAAGCCGTATTGCGAACTGACCTGGCGGTCAAAGAACGGCCGGGACACGCCCAGATCAAAACGGATGGTTTGTGCATCAATCATCGTGATCTGGGTGTCGGGATTCTCAAGTTGCCACGTGCCGGCAAGGCCTGCCGGGTGC
Source organism: uncultured Hoeflea sp. (assembly GCF_947501405.1). Classification (GTDB taxonomy): domain Bacteria; phylum Pseudomonadota; class Alphaproteobacteria; order Rhizobiales; family Rhizobiaceae; genus Hoeflea. The sequence goes on from NZ_CANMVK010000002.1 coordinate 628,228, forward strand.
ACAACCATGCGGGTGACGGCTTTCTTCACGGCCTCGGCATCGCAAACGGTTCCGTCATGGAACATCGCGCCTTCCGCGAGGGTGAAGGTCCAGCTCGAGCCGTCTTCATTTGCCTGCCATGAGGTTGCCAGGGCAGGTTTGACCGAAAGCGTGTCCATACCGTCAAGAACGGTCAGGGTTTCATAAACCGGGCGCAGGCCATAGGCCCATTCGATGTTCGTTGCCGGATCGAGGTTTTCGACAGCCGCGTCAACCAGAACCACCAGGGACCTGGGATCGCGCGCACCAATCGCTGCAGGTGTGGCGTGGCTATCGGCAAATGCGCGCCCTGCAGTGGTAAATGAAGCTGCCATCAATGCGCTGCTGCCCGCCAGGAACGATCGGCGCGGCATATGAAACTGGGGCAGGGCAGGGCGCTTATTCTTGAAAGACATTGGCAGGCTCCATTCTTGGTCAGACGATTTATGCGCAGGTAAACTGCGATCAGGCTAGCATCAGGATCATCCGTAGCCCCCGGACTGTCGATACCCACAAAGGGGCACAGTCAGTGGAGGGCCTTTGCTGTAATGTCATTCAATAACGGTATTGCGGCATCACCCCGAAGGCAGGGCGGGCCGGGCATTCGTCAGATTGGACGGCATTCAGGAATGGCTCTTCTCAAAGTCAGAAATCTGACCGTCGCGGTCGGCAAGCGCACCCATCTGGCGGATATCGTCGATGCCTTGTCTTTCGATCTCAATCGCGGCCAATGCCTTGGCATTGTCGGCGAGAGCGGATCGGGAAAAAGCACCGCCGCCATGGCGATCATGGGCTTGCTGGACGGAAAGTCTCTGGAGATGTCCGGAAGTGTTGTCTTTGACGGCACCGAACTGACGGATCTGACGCCACGCGAGTTTCGACGCTTGCAAGGCAGCGATATCGCGATGATCTTTCAGGACCCGATGAGCAGCCTGAACCCCGTATTGCGGATCGGAGATCAGATCACCGAATGCGTATTGGCACACCATCGCAGTTCCAAGAAAGACGCTTGGGACAAGTCAGTGGATGTGTTGAAGCAGGTCGGCATGCCCGATCCCGTCGGAATGATGCAGCGTTACCCGCATCAACTAAGTGGCGGGCAGCGCCAGCGCGTGATGATCGCAATGGCGATCATTTTTAAGCCCCGGTTGCTGATTGCGGATGAGCCTACCACTGCGCTTGACTTGACCATTCAGGCCCAGATCCTCGAACTGCTCAAGGCGCTGTCCAGAGATCTTGATATGGGGCTTATCCTGATCACCCATGATCTCGGCGTGGTTTCGCAGATGTGTGACGAGGTGATCGTTTTGTATTCGGGCCGCGACGTGGAGCGCGGGCCTACCCAGGAGGTGCTGGAGCATCCCAAGCACCCCTACACGATCGGTTTGCTTGGCGCGCATCCGTCACTCGACGCAGAAGACGCCATGCTGACGCCCATCTCGGGCGCGCCGCCCTCCATCTGGCGCCGCCCGTCAGGGTGTGCCTTCAGGGACCGTTGCCCGCAGGCTGAAGCGATGTGTGCCGATCAGGTGCCCGAGCTCGCAACGGTGGGACATGCGTCCCATCAGGCGGCATGCCTGATCTATGGTGGGCATGTGAGCCCGGAAGGTGAAACAGCGTGAGTGTACCGGTCTTAAGGGTTGAGGGCCTCAGTGTTGAGTTCCCCGCTTCGGGCGGCCGTGGATTGTTCAAGCCGAAAACGACTTTCAAGGCGTTGAGCGAGATAAGCCTGTCCCTTGTCGCGGGCGAAGCCTTGGGACTTATCGGCGAATCCGGAAGCGGCAAAACCACCCTGGGCAAGGCAATTGTCGGGCTGGTTCCAACCTCGCAAGGCAGGATCGAGGTCGCTGGAACCGAGCTCGATGTGCAGAAGGATGCGGATCGCTCCGCCCTGGCGTGCCAGGTTCAAATGGTGTTTCAGGATCCGTTTTCATCGCTGCATCCACGCAAGACCGTCGGCAACACGCTGTCGGAACCGTTTCGCATCCAAAAGACGGTGGAAAGCAGCGCCCAACCTGGAAAGGTGGCGGCGCTTTTGCAACGTGTGGGGCTGGATCCCGCACATGCGGCGCGATATCCGCAGCATTTCAGCGGCGGCCAAAGACAGCGCATCGCCATTGCCCGCGCTATTGCCAACCAACCTTCGGTGCTGGTTGCGGACGAGCCTGTCAGCGCGCTTGATGTATCCGTGCAGGCGCAAATCCTGAACCTGCTTGACGAGCTGAAAGCGCAGGAAAACATGGCGATGCTGTTCATCAGCCATGATCTGTCTGTGGTCCGGCATCTTTGTCAGCGCATTGCCGTGATGTATCTGGGGCGCATTGTTGAGATCGGTCCTGCGAAGGCCATGGCTGCCAGTCCGGTGCACCCCTACACGGCGGCCTTGATGTCTGCGGTACCCCGGGTCAAGGCACGCAACAAAGCGATGTCAAAGCCGATCGTTCTCAAGGGGGACGTGCCGTCTCATGCGGCAATCCCGAGCGGGTGCCCGTTTCATACCCGGTGCTGGCTCTATGCCAAAAAAGGCCAGCCGGAGCGTTGCCGGTCTGAAGTGCCGGATCTGGTCGGTGTGGGGGCAGATCGCCAATCCGCCTGTTTCTTTCCTCAGGAAGCTGACCCGTCCGCGGCGGGGGCCTGACTGCGCAGCCAATTCCATAGGCTGCGCACAGCCGGCCGCTGAAGATTGCGCTCCAGCGTTATGGCATAGACAAAACGATCGCTTTCCAGAACCGGACCAGGAGCCTGGATCAATCTGCCGTCCTTGATCCATGGGTCTGCCCACCGGGGATTGCCAAGATAGACCCCCAGACCACGCGACGCCGCATCAAGCGCAAAGGTCGGGTCCGAGAAGTTGAGACCTGCCGAGAAATTCATGCGCGACAGGCCGGCATGCCCGTACCATTTCTGCCAGTCGTCGGGCTCTTCATCATGGATCAGAGGCACGGTCTCGGGCGTCTGCTCGAAGGGCTCCAAAAGGGCGGGGGCGCAAAGCGGCGCCCTCTGCTCGCGTTCGAAAACCTCTCCGATTTCGTGTGGATGTTGAGGCGGGACGTGCTGAAATGCGATGTCAAATTCCGTCTCGGCCAGTTCCGTTTCATTGGTACCGGTAAACAACCAGGGTTCGATCCCGGGGTCGTCCGCTTTCAGCTGCTGCAGCCGTGGTAGCAGCCAGCCTGCAGCCAGAATTGGCGGTAGCTTCACCACAACCGTTCCCGGCTTGGAGTAGGAATCAAGCCGCTGCACACCCTGTCGAACCATCTCGAGCGCGCCGGCACTGGTCTTGTAGAAGTCCGCCCCTGCGTCCGTCAGCTCGATGCCGCGGCCGACTCGGAGAAACAGCGGTTGACCCAGGTGGTCCTCAAGCGTGCGGATCTGGTGAGAGATGGCCGATTGGGTGACGTTAAGCTCTTCTGCCGCAAGAGAAAAACCTCCCAATCGCGCCGCGGCTTCAAAGCCGACAAGCGAGCCCAGGGGTGGAAGCATGCGGTAGGGATTATTCATGAGAAGAATTAATCAAATTGGCAAGAAATACGCGTTTGTCCATCACAATACCTCATGAATAAGATTGTCGCAAGGTAATCCGCGCAGCGCTCAAGGGGGAAACATGACGCAGCCAACACCAAAGCAAAGCGGCTTTCGCATGCCCGCCGAATGGACGCCACATGAACGGACCTGGATGATGTGGCCGTCAAGGCCCGAGGTCTGGGACGACATGGACGCCACCTGTCGCAACTATGCGGCGGTGGCCCACAGCATTCGCCGTTTTGAGCCGCTCACCATGTTGGTGCGCAGCGAGGACATGGCAGAGGCGCGCAACTTTTTGGGCAGTGACATTGAGCTGCTGGAGCACGCTATCAATGACAGCTGGGCGCGCGACGCCGGGCCCTGTTTTCTGGTGAACGGCGAGAACGAGCGGGCAGCGGTTTCGTTTGAATTCAATGCCTGGGGCGGCAACTACACGCCTTACGACGGTGACAACGCAGCCTCAGCTGCGATTTGCAAGGCCGCCGGGGTGCGCGAGTTCACCTCACGTCTTGTGGCGGAGGGCGGCGGGGTAAGCGTCGATGGCGAGGGCACAATTCTAACCACCAGGAGCTGTTTTCCAAACATCAACCGCAATCCGGATTGGCGGCTTGAAGACATCGAAACCGAACTGATGCAAATGCTGGGCGGCGATAAGGTTGTCTGGCTGCCGGGCAACCACCTGGAAACCGAAACCGACGGCCATGTCGATGGCACGGCTGTTTTCCTCGCACCCGGTATCGTTCTGGTCGAGGGCGAAGGACCGGTTGATCACGAATGGTACGACATCAACGTTGCCAACATCGCCGCGCTCGAGGCGCAGACGGACGCCAAAGGCAGGGCTTTCAAGCTGGTCCGGGTTCCCGATGCGGCCGGTCATGGATCGGATCATGAGAAGTTCTGCAGCTCCTATGTGAATTCCTACATCTGCAACGGCGCTGTGGTGATGCCGAAATACGGCCTGCGCGAAGATGATCTCGTGCGCGAAGTCTATGAGGAATACCTGCCGGGCCGCGAGATTGTGCAGGTGGAAATTCCCTCCATCGCAATCGGTGGCGGCGGCATCCATTGTATCACCCAGCAGGAGCCAAAAGCATGACCCAGGATCTCCAAGCAGCATTGGCGGCAGGCAAGACACCGGGCGAACTGGGATTTGTCATGCCAGCCGAAACAGTCCGGCATACCGCATGCTGGATGGCCTGGGTGCATGATGATGACCCTGAAACCTGGGGCGCCGAGCTGCCGAGGGTTCAGCGGGCCTTTGTCGAGATTGCGACCGCAATTTCCCAGTTCGAACCGGTTCGCGTTGTGGCCCACCCTGAAACCTGCAAGCAAGCCCGCAGGATGCTGCCCCCGCAGGTGGACGTCGTCGCCTTGGGCCAGGATGATCTGTGGTTTCGCGACACCGGTCCCTTGTTTGTGCAAAATGACAAAGGTCAGACCATTGGATCGAATCTTGTGTTCAACAACTGGGGGAACAAATTCCCGATTGAACCGGGAGACCGTGATGTCGGTGCAAATCTTGTGAACCATCTGGGTCTGCCGCTGTTCCAGTCACCGCTTTGCGGTGAAGGCGGCGGTCTGATCAGTGACGGGCGCGGGACTGTGATCACCACGGAGACCTGCTTTCTGAACCCGAACAGAAATGCGGGCATGAGCAAGGCGGATGTCGAACGCGAGCTGTTTCACGCAATCGGTGCGCGCAAGGTGATCTGGCTGCCTGGCGACACCGAAGAATGGATTACCGATGGTCATATCGACGGGGTGCTGACCTATATCAAACCCGGCCACGTTCTTTTTGAGGACAATCCGGATGACGACAATCCGCACCAACAGGTGTGCCGTGAAAACCTTAAGGCCCTGCGCGGTCAGACGGATGCGGACGGCAACGAAATCCAGATCACCTTGCTGGACGAGGCGTACCTGTTCCGTCACGACAGCGAATTCACCGCCACCTCCTACGTCAATTGCTATATTGCCAATGGCGGGGTTGTTTTGCCACACTTCGGCACATCTGAGACGGATGACGCCGCTGTCGCCACATTCCAGGATGCGTTTCCGGATCGGCGCATTGTGCAGGTGGATATCCGTGACATTTGCTGGAACGGCGGTGGCATCCACTGCATGACGCAGCAGCAACCGACATAAGGGGCGAAAATGTTCAACCGATCAGCGCAAAAGCAGCTCAGCCCATGTGTTACCCTGATTGACCGGGCGAAGAAGTCACCCGAAAGCCTGGCAACCTGTATGCAAAAGCTGGCGGTGGCCGTTGATCTGGTCGGCCAGAGCGGATTTTTGTCTGCCCTGGCCGAGGTCTGTCAGGCGGCGTCTGGCTATGACAGCACCTTCGTTGCGGCGTATTTCGACGGCCATTCGCCCGTGGAACTCTACGATAATCTGGATGCGCAGTTCAGTGCGTCGACGATCAAGCCCTATCTCGACTTCGCCTATCTTCTCGACCCGTTCTACACGCTGATCCAAACAAAAGCCCATGGCGACGTCGTCACGCTCAAGGAGTGTGCGCCAGATGATTTCCTGACGTCTGAATACTACCGCACCTTTTATGCCGGAACGGGGCTGTTTGACGAGACCAGCCTGTATGTGCCGTTTGGGGATGGAGCCTGCCTGCTGGTTTCGCTGGGCAGCCGCCAGGAAGATTTTGAGCTTTCAGATCAGGCGCGCGAGATGCTCAACGCGCTTTACCCCTGTATCGCGGCGGTCTGCCGGCGCCACTGGCCCAAGCTGGATCCCGCCAATGTGACCGGACAGGGGCGCATCGGCGTCCATCTTGAGAAGTCCTTCGAGCGTTTTTCAACATCGGTGCTAAGCGCGCGCGAAGCGGAGATCGTCCATTTGATCCTCAAGGGGCATTCTTCCAAATCCATCGCACGTGTGTTGGGCAACAGCCCCGAAACGGTCAAAGTGCACCGCAAGCGCATCCACAACAAACTGGAGATCGGGTCGCAGGGAGAGCTGTTTTCGCTGTTTCTGGAGGCCCTGGCCTGCACCCCTTCAAACGCAACACAGGACCCGCTCACCTACCTCACCAGATAGGCATGCGGATCGTCGGTGCCAAAGCAATTCAGGTTCAGACGAAATCGGCTGAACCTGAATGTATCAACGAAGTCTACGGACTAAATCGTTGTCCCGCTTCCAGCGAAGTGCCAGGCGATCTACAGCGCCGCGCATCCAATCGGATGCGCAAAGGACGCTGTAACACTTTGAAAGAATGAATGTACGTTATCGCTCAATTGAATCCAATTGAGCGCGACATGCATTAATCTGAAAACAGACCGCCTGCATCGAACACAGCTTCACCCTGCAACAGGGTTGCTTCGATCTTCGCGTTTGCTATTTCCGCAACCGGCATCTCAAGGATGTTCTCACTGATCACCACCAGATCGGCGTATTTTCCAACCTCAATGGATCCTGTGCGATCATCATGTTTCAGCAGGTAGGCGGGGTTTATCGTCATCGCCTCAATGGCTGTGGCGACATCGGGCAAACCGTTGCTGTCACGTCCGACGGCGGCCGTGATCTTGACCAGCGGGTTCAATTCGTCCGCGTCCCAATCGCTGCTCAGCGTCACGGTTGCGCCCGCATCGATCAGGTCGCCAGCGGCAAGCAGCCGGGTGGCGCGATCGCCGAGAAATGTCTGCATGAAATCGACATAGCCGGAATCCAGCGCGCTCGGCGCGAGCTGAAAATCTGCCACTGCGTCCAGTTCCGCAAAACGGGGGTGATCTTGCGGGTCGGTCAGATAAAGATGTGTCAGGCGATGGGGACCCGATGCCCGGTCGGCATGGGCAATCGCATCGAGGGCCAGACGCGCGCCATAATCGCCGGTGACATGGAAATGAAGTTGAAATCCCGCGGCGCTCAATTCACGGGCAGCGCGCATCAAGTCCTCTTCGGGGAAATACAGATAGCCATGTTCTTCGCCTTGCCTGAGGCCCAGGCCGTCTTCGTAAGGGGCAAGCAGAGCACCGGTGGCCTGGCTTAGAATGCCATCGACATAGATCTTGGCCTGATTGAACCGCACCAGACGTTCCGGGTCATTGTGATAGAGTTCACGCAGCTCGGCGAGCTGGTCTTCAAACGGCCTGTCGGGATAGATGTAAAACGCATTGGAGGCGCGAATTGTCAGCGCGCCATTGTCCTCCGCCCAATCCCAGACCTTGTGGTGTCCCTGAGGCCAGTACCCACCCGCATCGCTTGCGGTTGTGATCCCGTTTGCGTTGAGCTCCTTTGCAGCGGCCAGAAGGCTGTCATAGGCAAAGTCCAGATTGTCCCTGGTTGGCGGAAACGCCTGGGTGCGCAAATTATGCGGAGCGTTTTCAAGCACCACGCCATTGGGCGCGCCGGCATCATTTCGCAAGATGATGTTTCCATTCGGAGCGTCGGCGGCAGTGTCGTAACCAACGCTTCTCAGCGCCAGGGAGTTGGCCCATGCGCCATGGCCGATGTCATCGAGAATAAGAACCGGACGGTCCGGCACAAGCTCATCCAGCACCGCAACCGGATTGGGGTGCAGCTCCAGAAGGGCGGTCATGTTCACACCCGATCCCAGCACCCATTCACCGGTGTCTCCATTCTCGGCGCAATCTTCGACCGTGGCGCGATAATTGTCGAGATTATCAAACGGCTCGAACTCGCAAAGCACCGAGTTCACCCCGGCTTCGACGGCATGCAAGTGGACATCCTGAAATCCCGGCAACACCATGCGCCCCATAAGGTCAATCACCTTGGGGTCTTGGCCGGCGGCGGCCATCACGCTTGTCATCGATCCCACTGCGATGATGATCCCGTCAGGATCGAAGGCAACCGCTTCTGCCCAGCTGCGGTTTTCATCCACGCTGTAGATGTTGCCACCTGTCAGCACCACGGTTTGCGCCAGCCCCACCTGAGGAAACAAGGCAAGCGCCAAAGCAACCGTCGTTTGAAGCAGTGTCTTTTTCACGTTCGTTCCTCCCAAGTTGACAGCTTTTGTGCGAGCCTTTCTTGCATAAGGCCATGGTTCTCACCGGTGAAGTGAATCCGCTTCATGCGGAGTTCTCGTATGGCTGGGCGTCTCGGCCTCGTCAGGTTCACCTCGCGACGGATGCACCGCATCACGTGATTGGGCAAATTCAAGTGCGATATCAAGCAGGACATTCGCCCCGGCTGCGACATGTTTCGGTGCGGCGTATTCGCGTTCATTATGGCTCACCCCGCCCTTGCACGGGACAAAGACCAGCGTTGAAGGAACGACGCGAGCAAGGTTGAAGGCATCGTGACCGGCGCCCGAGATGATGTCCATCGCGGGATAGCCACGCGCTACGGCGGCATTTCGCGCGGCATCCACCATGTCTTGATCAAAACGCACGACAGGGGAGTGCCATGTGCAATCTGCCTTGAGCTTCAGATGTTCATTGTCGCTGGCGATTTGGTCAATGCCCGCCAGGAATTTCTGTTGCATCTGCTCCAGCATAGTTTCATCCGGATGGCGCAAATCGACGGACAGCCTGATTTGTTCCGGTACGACGTTGATTGATCCCGGGTGAGCGCCAATTTCGCCGATCGTGGCACGTGCGGCGGTATCTCCGTCCGGAAGTCCAAAAACCAGATCAATCACCCGCGCGAGCGCCGGTACCGGATCCCGGCGGGCGGCCATCGGGACGGGCCCTGCATGGGTCGTTTCGCCTTGCAGCACAATGGTGAACCAGCGGATCGCCTGACCGCCCGTGACGATGCCGATGGTCTTGTCTTCCATTTCCAGAATGGGGCCTTGCTCAATATGCAGTTCGGCATAGTGCCCGATCTGGTGAAACCCGGGCGGCAAACCATTGTCATACCCATGAGCTGTAAGCTCGTCGGCAACCCGAACGCCGCTTGAATCCTCGGTTGCCAGCACGTCGGGCAATGACAACGCACCGGTAAAGACCCCCGATCCCATCATCGCAGGTTGAAACCTTGTCCCTTCCTCGTTGGTCCAGATGGCCACATCCACGGGAGCGCGCGTCTGAATGCCCCGGTCGTCAAGGGTTTCGAGAACCTCCAGCCCGGCGAGCACACCCAGCACGCCGTCAAACCGGCCTCCATTGGGCTGGGTATCGAGGTGAGAGCCGAGCACCACCGGCAACGCGTCGGCATCGCTGCCCGCACGCCGCACGAAAAGGTTTCCGACCTTGTCATATGTCGCGCGATAGCCCCTGTTTTCGCACCAGGCGAGAAACAGTTCGCGGCCGTCGATATCATCCTGGGACAGAGCAAGCCGGCGGCTGCCATTGCCGGGAATTGCCCCGATTTCGGCCATATCCATAAGGCGCGACCACAAACGGTCGGAATTGATGGAAGGGGCTGTCATATCTCTTTCCTTTGATCGAACTGAAAATCTCATCACCCGTGCGGGTAAAGCCGTAGCGGCGGCAGGTGGACTGCGATTTGATCATCGAGATTGATGTCGCCTTCCTTCTCGACCCAGGCCACCACCCCGCGTCGATTGGCTGCCGCTTTGGCAAAGAACCTCCCGTGACCGGGATAAAGCGCCTCAATTTCGTCGCCCGGATAGCGGCAGGGGCGGTTTTCATTGTCCACCACCAGCGCGGCGCCCGAGCTGAACAAAAGCCGTGTGGATGGAGGCAGAAGCGTGAAATCAGGGATGCCGGAGACCACCATATTGGCGCCAATCCACCCCGCGTCGAATTCCGGCAAGTCCATCTTGTGTTGAATGACCAACAGTTCCTCGACCGACAAAATGGAGACCTGCCGTGTGTTGCGGATCGGCGTGCCATCCGGATATTGCCGCCGATAGCGAACATCCGCCTTTGTCACCAGTTTCGAATGACGGTCTTCCTGCATTCCGCCAAACGTCATCGTCGCCTTTTCAATCGGCTTCGTTTTCAGGCTATCGTCTTCCACTTCACCATTGGCCAACAGCGCTTTGACAACTCCGGTGATTTTCGAAGGATTGAGAATGGTCATGTGAGCGGTCTCATTGGCTTTCTTCCAGGTGCATGTCAGTGCAGTTTCAGCCGGGGGTGAACACGCTCGCGCAACAACTCGCTGAGGATAAACAGGGAGCCTCTGAACACGCCGTGCAGGATAAATTGATGCCGCCGGTACAAGAATTTGTAGGCTCTGCGGGCGAGCCAGCCATCGACATTCCTGGAGCCGAGCAGATTGCCCATCATCTGACCGATCGTTGAGTGGGTTCCCAGGTTGATCAGCGAGCCGTAGTCCTTGTACTCAAACGGCCGGGCGGATGCTCCGCTTGCCAGAACGCGGTACATTTCCTTGGCGAGATGTTCAGCCTGCTGGGAAGCGACCTGCGCCTTGGGCGGCAAGGGGCGATCAGGCGTCGGACCGGGAAAGCGCGCACAATCACCAAGCGCCCAGATCCTGTCGTCATCCGCCAGTTGCAGCGTCTCCCGGATCGACAGGAACCCCATGCTGAGATAGGAGCTTGGAAACAGGTGGCTGAGCGCGCCCGGCGCCCCGATGCCTGCGACCCAGGCCGTCATCTCAGAGGCGACAACGCCATCATTATCGGTTTTGACATCGCCGCCCGGCAAAACCTCTTGAACCCTGCAGGACGTTCGAACGTCAACGCCGAGATCTTCCAACCGCGCCATCGCCTTTAAAGACAGGCCCTCGCTAAGTTGCGGAAGAATACGGGCCGCGGATTCGACCAGGCATATCGAAACGTTCTTTTCAGGGTCAAATGCGTCGAACCCGTAGCGGGTCAGATGCCCGATCGCGTGGGATAGTTCGGCGACCAGCTCAACTCCTGTCGCACCTCCGCCGATGACACTGATGTTCAACTGCTTTTTCTCCGCACTCTCCTTGGTATCGAGGCGAAGGCAGTGCTCGAAGAAGGCGTCCTGAAACCGGTGCGCCTGATCCAGAGTATCGAGGAAAAAGCAGTTCTCCCTGATACCGGGAATATCGAAAGTCCGCGGTTCACTGCCGAGAGCCAGAACCAGATGATCGTATGCCAAGGTGCGTTCAGGGATGCTTTCGCCTGCCGGTCCCGAGCGTGCGGAGATGACCACGGTCTGGTTCTCGCGGTCTATGCTCAGGATTTCGCCAGTGCGAAACCGAAACCCGTGAAGCCCTGCGAGAGAAAGATAGCTCAACTGGTCTCCGGATATCCCCCGAGTGCCCGCCGCAACCTCATGGAACAGCGGTTTCCAGACATGGTTCATTTTCCGGTCGACCAGCGTGACGCGGTCAGCGGGCCTGTTGCGCAGCTTCCTGGCAAGGCGGATGGCCAACTCCAATCCGCCCGCACCCCCGCCGACAATGACGATTTCAGCCATCAAGCGTCACCCAGACGGATTTCGTTTGGCTGTTTTCCAAAAGCGCATCCATGCTCTTGTCACGGCCATGGCCGGATTCCTTCCAGCCACCCCAGGGCTGGGTCATGTCGCCATTCATGTATCCGTTGATCCAGACCATGCCGCATTGCAGCTCGCTGGCGATTGTATGTGCGGATGTCAGATTCTGTGTCCACACGCCGGCAGCCAGGCCATAGGGGCTGTCATTGGCAAGCCGGATGGCGTGTTCAATGCCGTCATGCGCAATCACGGCGCCGACCGGGCCAAACACCTCCTGTTGCGCGATCGTCATATCATTGGTGACATTGCGGAAAAGGGTTGGCGAGACGAAGCACCCGTCAGGGGATGAAACATCCGCGTCCCCTTGCACGAAGGCGGAGGCTCCTTCGGCTGCCGCATTGTCGATCATTGAAAGGACTTTGGTCTGATGCGCGCGGTTGACCAGCGGACCCATGGTGGTGCCGGGATCAAGCGGATCGCCGGGCACGAAAGCCTCCGCTTCCTTTTTCAAGAGATCGCAGAACTGGTCGTGGATCTCGTTTTGCACCAGTATGCGCGATCCGGCTGAACAGACTTCGCCCTGATTTCCGAAGATTCCACGTGCCACCACCGCCGCGGCCTTTTGCAAGTCACGCGCGTCATTGAGGATGATCTGCGGTGACTTGCCTCCAAGCTCCGCATCCACCCGTTTCAGGTTCGACTTGGATGCGTAGTCGTACATCAGCCTGCCAACGCCGGTTGATCCGGTGAAGGCGATCCTGTCGACCTGCATGGAACTTGCCAACGTCTTGCCCGCCGTTGCGCCCACTCCGGGGACAACATTGAAAACACCTGCAGGACCGCCAGCCTCCAAAAACAGTCTGCCAAGCAACAAAGCGCTCAGCGACGCATCCTCGGCGGGTTTCAGAACCACGCTGTTGCCTGCCGCCAGCGCCGGCGCAACCTTCCAGCAAGCCATCATCATCGGGTAGTTCCAGGGCGTGATACAGCCGACCACGCCAAGCGGCTGGCGCTGGATATAGTGCAGGGCGCCGGGTGCATTTGTTGGGCAGGCTCCGCCGACCTTGTCGATACACTCCGCCATGAAGCGAACCGTCAAGATGCTTCCCGGCACATCAATGCTGAGCATCTCGGAAATCGGCTTTCCCATTTCGAGCGTGTCGAGCAGGGCAAAGGTCGCTGACAGTTGTCCGATCAGATCCGCAAAGCGCATCAGGATTTTGTTGCGGTCCCGCGGATGCATTTTGCTCCAGACACCGCCATCAAACCGCTCTCTGGCAACCGCAACTGCCCGGTTGACATCTGCGGGCGTCGCACTGGCGACATCGCAAATCACCGACCCGTCGGTGGGATTGGTGCTGGTGAAAGTTTCACCTTCGGATGCGTCGCGCCAATCGCCATCAATCAGCAACCTGCCGTCGGCCTGTAAATCTGCTGCCAGCCCATGCCAGTCCGGTGCAATCGCTCTATCCAACACTCTTCGCCCGCCTCATAGCTGTCACGTTCCTCAAAGAATCGGCTGAGTTGGCACCCGATACCAGTCCCACAGAAGGGGGACCTGGGCTTGGCCTTGAGGATCCATTGCGACGGGTCGCTGAGGTTTCGGACTGCTCCAATCCCCGAATGGACGATACAGCCCGTGGCTGGATGCGCTCAGTACAAACGGAGGGATTTTCAGTTCGTGTTGAACACACCCGGAGGATCCGATGGGAGAACGAGAACGACGCATTTTTACCGAAGATTTGAAGCGAGAGGTGGTTCAACCAAGGGAAACCACGGATGCCAAGAAGCCGATTTGCTGGCCGGTCCAGGGGAGGATACCGCCACAGAACTGGCACGATCGCTCAACGACTGGCATTTGTGCTCAAACACGAGTGGGGAAACAAGTCAGATCAACAATTTGAAAGTGATTGGCCATGCATTTTTATCGGGCGAACCAGTCTCAGTGTGTATTCCGTCAAGCAGTCTCGGCGTGTTGGGTCGCAATTATGCTTCCGAACCTCGCGTTTTGTGTGCTGTAGAGCGGGAGATCACAGCGAACTCCTTGCAGTTATGCAGGATGACACTGCCGCTAAGTGGGACCCGATTGTTGTTACGTGGGGTCTGATTGCAGTTGGGTGGGATCGCATTGTCGTTGGACGGGATTGGTGCGTCCGTTCCCCGGGAATGCCGCAGCGCCAGAAGGTCAGATTGCGCTACGTCAAAGCGAGACGCGGGGCCATTTTGCTATCAAATGATCTCAACAACCTCGATCAGCTCAAGGCCCATCTATCTCGACATCCAGCCGCCGTCAGCCGGCAGGATTGCGCCATGAACGAACCTCGCCAGATCGCTGCACAGAAAGGCGATCGGCTCGGCGATTTCCTCAGGGGTTCCCCAACGGCCAACCGGAAGGCGCTCCATGAGAGAACGCGTGCGGTCCGGATCAGCCTGAAGAGCGGCAGTATTGTCTGTGGCGATGTAGCCCGGCGCTATGCCGTTTACATTGATGCCCTTGTCCGCCCATTCGTTGGAAAAAGCGCGAACCAATTGAGCAACCGCACCCTTGCTGGCCGTGTAGCCAGGCACATTGATGCCGCCCTGGAAACTCAAAACCGAGGCAACCAACACGATTTTCCCGCCCCCTTTTTTGAGCATGGAGCGCCCCACGGCCTGGGTCAGGATGAAGGGTGCATCGATATTGACGGCCTGAACATGATCCCAGTCCTCAAGTGAATGTTTTGCCGCCGGCGCGCGCCTGATGGTGCCGGCATTGTTGACCAGAATGGAGATGTCGCCGCGCCTTTCCATGTCGTTGGCAAACGCGACAGTGGCATCCCGGTTCGAGAAATCGCACTGGTATGCCATGAAGCTCCGACCCGCGGACCCAACAACTGTCTCCGCCTCACTGCCTTGGGCTTCCAGCGATGCGCTGGTGCCGATGATGTCAGCGCCCGCTTCCGCCAGCGTCTTGCAGATCGCCAAGCCGATGCCGCGTTTGCAACCGGTCACGAGAGCGGTTTGACCGGAAAGGTCTATTGCGAGGCCCATGGGATCAAACCACCATTCTGCGAGGGTCGGTCAAAAGCTGTACGTAACGCGCCATGAAACGGGCGGCGTCGGCACCATTGATCACACGGTGGTCATAAGACAGATCCAAAGGTGTCATGGGCACCGGCATCCAGTTTTCATTTTCCCAGACCGGTACGATCTCGGTGCGGGTTATTCCCAGGATAGCCAGTTCGGGTGGATTAACGATCGGTGTGAAGGCCGTCCCCCCTATGCCTCCGAGGTTCGAGATCGACATCGAGGCACCGCCCATTTCATCAGGTCGGATTTTGCGTGCCTGAGCGCGCCAGGCCAGGTCTGTGATGTTCGCCGCAATTTGCCACAGTCCCTTTTTGTCCGCGTCGCGAATGACCGGAACCATCAACCCATACGGTGTGTCCACGGCAATTCCGATATGGACATAGTGCTTGAAGACAATCGTTGACCCATCCGAAGACAGCGAGGCATTGAAGCGCTGAAATTCCTGCAGGCAGATTGTCAGCGCCTTGACATGAAAGGCAAGCGCGGTGAGCCGCAGACCACGTCGATTGGCTTCAGCTTTCTGCGAGTTGCGGAAGGCTTCCAGCCTGCGCATGTCGGCCCGGTCATGATGGGTGACCTGCGGGATCATGCTGTCGGCGGCAGACAGGTTCGCGCTGGCCAGCTTGGCCATTCTGGAAAGCGGTTCCTCGCTGACCGGGCCGAAGGCCGCGTGATCCACATCCCAATACCGGTCCGGCGCGGGCATGGCTGATGCCGTGGGCGTTGTGCCATTCAGATGACTGTCGACATCTTCCCGGGCCAAGCTCAGGCGGCCCGATTTTCGCGCGACTTCGGACAAATCAACCTGGTTTCGCCCGGCATAGGCAACCACAGACGGGCTTGCGATATAGCTTTCGGTACTCATCTCACCACTCTGCCGAGATGTACTGGGTTTCCATGAATTCCTTCATGCCCTCATGCCCGCCTTCACGGCCCAGGCCCGATTGCTTGACCCCGCCAAACGGAGCTGCGGGATCGGACACGAGACCTCGATTGAGCCCGACCATGCCATATTCAAGGCGTTCGCAAACCCGCATGGCGCGCTTCATGTCCTCGGAAAACACATAGGCAACAAGCCCGTATTCCGTGTTGTTGGCCCGCTCAATGACATCTTCCTCGTCAACGAACGTCTGAAGCGCAGCGACTGGGCCGAATATCTCGTCATTTACGCAGTCTGAAGTCTCTGAAACATTTGACAGAACCGTCGGCGGATAGAAAAAGCCGATACCATCGGGGCGCGTACCACCAAGCTCGACCCCGGCGCCTTTGGCCACCGCATCATCGACAAAGGCAGCAACCTTGTCGCGGGTGGCGGCATTGACCAAGGGCCCGACATCGACACTTTTGTCGATGCCGTTGCCGACCGTGAGCGCGGCCATCGCCTCGGTGAACCTGGAGGTGAAGGCTGGTGCCACTTTCTCATGGATATAGAACCGGTTTGCCGCTGTGCAGGCTTCACCAAGATTGCGCATCTTGGCCAGCATCGCGCCTTGAACGGCCTTGTCGATGTCCGCATCCTCAAACACGATCAGCGGCGCGTTTCCGCCAAGTTCCATGGCCGGTTTGAGAACCTGGTCTGCCGCTGAGTGCAACAACTTGCGGCCAACGTCAGTGGAGCCGGTAAACGAGATCACACGCACGCGTGGATCGTGCAGCATGTGATCTACCAGCCTGCCGGATTTTCTTGAAGGCAGAACATTGACCAACCCTTTTGGAACCCCTGCTTCTTCCAGTATCGGCATCAAGGCCAGCATGGTCAGCGGCGTCTCGGACGCAGGCTTGATGATGACTGGACAACCAGCCGCGAGCGCTGGAGCTATCTTGCGAGTCCCCATGGCTGCCGGATAGTTCCAGGGGGTTACCAGAACAGCAATACCCGCCGGCTTTTGCTGGACAATAATGCGCGCGCCGGAGGCGGGGGCATGAGTGATCAGACCATCGGCGCGCACTGCCTCTTCGGCAAACCAGCGGAAGAATTCTGCTGCATAGGTGGCTTCGCCCATGGCATCGGTATGGGCCTTGCCGTTTTCGAGTGTGATCAGGCGGGCAAAATCCTCGAGTCTTGCCGTCATGAGCGCCCATGCCTTGCGCAGGATCTCCGAGCGTTCGCGCGGCTTTCGCGCAGCCCAGTCCGAATAGGCCGCCTGGGCTGCATCCAGAGCTCTGTCACCATCTTCAATTTCGGCGGACGCGACGGATGCGAGGACCTCTTCCGAGGCTGGATTGATCACATTAAAGCGATCTCCTGACGCGCCATCGCACCATTCACCATTAATGTAGAGTTGTGTGTGTTCCATGGGGGACTCCCGGTCAGAGAATGTGGCGGAGCGGCTCTTGCAGGCGCTCTGCGAAATTGGTCAGGAACTGGATCGCTTCGCTTTCGGTCAATTGACCCGCCAGGAAGTCCAGTCCGAGGACATAGGAGGCCTCCTCCCGGCCTATGGTGAGGACCGGTGCTACACCGGCGGTCAATCTGACCGAGGTCAACAAGCTGCCGGTGAGATCGCGCATGATCAGATCTGCCACCGTCTCGGCGTCGATGGTCTCGGGTTGCGTCAGGCGCGTCTGATCGCAATTGGCATATTGCGTTTTTTGCAGGCTTGGGGTGCTGATCTCGATCACCAGCCGGTCAGATCCATGCTGCTTGGCATGTCGCAATGCGGCCGCGGCGAAGCGCAACCAAAGCTGGGCCGGTTGCAGTGCAATGTTGCCGTCCTCTGCAAACCAACGGATAAAGTCTTCGATACCGTTGGCGGGAACACGGGCGGAGATGTGCAGCGGAGTGGTGTTGGCTGCGCTGCTGATACCGCTCTGTGCGGCAGGTGGAAGAGCACGCAGTGTTTCCAGATCAGAGACATGATAGGGCTGGGCAGCGCTCTGTTTGGCCAGCCGGGAGAGGTCAAGACCTTGCTCACGTGCAAGACGCCGTGCTTTGGGTGAAGCCAGAACGCGACCACCTGGAACAATCGATGCTACTCTGGCCGCTGTTTCCGGAGCTTCTTGTATGGCGGGTTTCGGGTTCGCCTTTACAGGCGCGGCGATCACGGCTTGAGAGCCTGGGTTCCCCGTTTGATGTTGCTCGGATGCAAAGCTGCGTGAAACCGTGCTTGTCGGTGGTTCTGCGGAGATGACGGCGATGGTAGCGCCAACCGGCACGGCTTCCTGAGCTTCAGCCAGAACAGCTGCGACATAGCCATCATGACCGGCTTCGACCTCCATGACCGATTTGTCGGTTTCCACTTCCAGAAGAATATCATCGGCCGAAACCGGATCTCCGGGAGCTTTGTGCCACACAACGATCAAGCCCGTGTCCTGTGTCATGCCCAAAGCGGGCATGATGACGGATGCTCCCTCGGGCAGGTCGTCGCTTGGCGTGGTTTGTTCATTCTGGCTTGGTTTCGAATGTGCCGGGACCGCATTGTTGCCGGCGGCATTTTCAGAAATCCTGGCGACTGCTTGTCCCACAGGCACGTCTTCGCCGGCGCCAGCCAGAATGTCGGTCAGAAAACCGTCGGCCTGGGCTTCCACTTCTATGGTCGCCTTGTCGGTTTCGACTTCCATTATGGCTTCGCCAATCCTGACCGGGTCGCCGGAGTTCTTCAGCCAGGAGACGATCTTGCCGGTATCCTGGGCCATCCCCAAGGCGGGCATGATGATGTCATGCGGCATGAAACAAGTCTCCGCGGATTGCCAGCCGTGCCCGTTCCGCCACTGTCTGTTCGGTTGGCACCGTGACGTCTTCCAGTGCAGGCGAGAAAGGCACCGGCACGTCCATTGCGCCCATGCGCTGAACTGGTGCATCGAGATGGTAGAAGGCCTTTTCGGAGATGCGGCTGGCGATTTCACCGGTGATGCCATAGCTCTGGTGGCCCTCATCGATGACGATGGCACGCGAAGTCTTGCGCACGGATTTCAATATGGTGTCCTCGTCCAGCGGCACGATCGTACGCGGATCGATCACTTCGGCGGACATGCCCTCGGCAGCAAGAATGTCGGCAGCCTTCAACGCCACCTGCACCATCGAAGACGTCGCAACCAGGGTGATATCGGTGCCTTCGCGCAGCACATTGGCGACGCCGAAGGGGATGAAATACTCCTCCTCCGGCACCGGCGCCTTGTCCTGGTACATCAGCTTGTCCTCGAAGATGACCACCGGATTGTTGTCGCGGATGGCAGTCTTCATCAGGCCCTTTGCCTCATAGGCTGATGAGGGCATGGCGACCTTGAGGCCGGGGATATGCGCCACGAGGGCATGCAGCGATTGGGAGTGCTGGGCGGCGGAGCGGCGGGTAGCACCTAGGTTTGTGCGCAGCACCAGCGGCACGTTCAGTTTGCCGCCGGACATGTAATGGGTCTTGGCAGCCTGGTTGCAGAGCTGGTCCATGACCAGGTAAAGGAAATCGCCGAACATGAGATCGACAATCGGGCGGCTACCGGTCATCGCAGCCCCGACGGCGATCCCCATGAAGCCTGGCTCGGCGATCGGTGTATCAATGATCCGCTCGGTGCCGAACTCTTCGACGAGCCCGGATAGAACCTTGAAAGGCGTGCCAGCTTCAGCCACATCCTCGCCAATGACAAAGATCGACGGATCACGCCGCATTTCTTCGGCAATAGCCTCGTTGACGGCTTTTGAGAGTGTGATCTCACGCATCGTAGACTCCTGCTAGGCGGCACTGGAAGCGAACACATGCATGTCCACTTCGTTGACGGAGGGGTAGGCCGCTTTTTCCGCATAGGCGACGGCTTCTTCCGCCTGGGCCTTGATGTCTTTGTTGATGCTGACCAGCTCATCGTTCGTGACAATCTTCTGGTCTTCGAGCCATTTGCCGAAATTTGCGATGGGATCGCGGTTCGACTTCCATTCGGCCTCTTCATCCTTGGGCCGGTAATACTCGCGATTGATATCTCCGACGTGATGGCCGTGGTATCGATAGGTCATCAATTCAATGAAAAAGGGGCCTTCACCCTTACGTGCGCGGGCTACCAGATCGGTTGCCAGCTTGTTGACGGCGAGCACATCCTGGCCATCGACCTGGTGGCTTTCGATACCAAATGCTTCCGCACGAGCCGTGATGGAGCCGGCGGCGATTTCATCGGTCCGCGTATATTCGCTATAGCCGTTGTTTTCGCACGCATAGATGACTGGCAGCCTCCACAACGCGGCCATATTCATGACTTCGTACATAAGGCCTTGTGCGGTGGCTCCGTCGCCGAAAAAGCAGACTGTGACGTCGGTCTTGCCGAGGCGCCTGGCGGAAAGCGCCGCACCTGTTGCAATGCCCATCGAACCGCCGACAATGGCATTGGCTCCCAGGTTTCCATTGGCCTGATCGGCAATGTGCATAGAGCCGCCCTTGCCACGGCAATAGCCCTCTTCCTTGCCCAGCAATTCGCAGAACATTTCCTTGAAGTTGGCCCCCTTGGCAACGCAATGGCCGTGGCCGCGATGTGTGGAGGTGATCTTGTCATCACAGGTGAGGGCTTCACAAATGCCAACCGCAACCGCTTCCTGACCCGAATACATATGGGTCAGGCCAGGCATTTTCGCTGACAGATAGAGTTGATTGGCATTGTCTTCAAACGCCCGGATACGCACCATCTGCCGGTACATTCTGAGATAGTCGTCGCGGTTCGAATTGGCTTTTTTGGCAGCGCTCATCAGTCTGGCTCCGTTGGTGCAACGGCACGCCCGGCCCCATCAAAGGACTGGGCGTGCCTGATCAGTAGCGGTTGGCGATTGGTAGCTCTTCCGCCGGGAACAGACTGATGACGCGGCAGCCGGTATCGGTGACCACCACTTCCTCTTCAATCCGCGCAGCGGAGTAGCCGTCGGAAGCAGGGCAGTAGGTCTCCAGCGCAAAGACCATTCCGGTCTGGATTTCCATTGGATTGTCGAAGCTGACTGCGCGGCTGATGATTGGCCGCTCGTGCAGGGCAAGTCCGAGACCATGGCCGAACTGCAGACCAAAGGCGGCGAGCTCGTTGGGGAAGCCGAGGCTCTCCGCAGACGGCCAGACCGCAGCGATCTTGTCGGTGGTTACGCCGGGCTTGATCAGCGCTATGGCCGCATCAAGCCACTCCCGTGCCCTGATATAGGCATCGTTCTGCGACGGCGTCGCGCGACCAATGTTGAAGGTGCGGTAGTAGCAGGTCCGGTAGCCCTGATAGCTCTGCAGGATGTCGAAAAAGGCCTGATCGCCTGGTCTGAACAACCGGTCGGTAAAATTGTGCGGATGCGGGTTGCAGCGTTCGCCGGATATGGCGTTGATCGCTTCAACATCGTCCGAACCCATTTCGTAAAGCAACTTGTTGGACATCGCGACAATGTCGTTCTCGCGGATGCCAGGCTTCAACTCCTCCCAGATCATGTGATAGACGCCGTCGACCATGGAAGCTGCCTGGTTGAGCAGGTGGATCTCGTCGACATTCTTGATCTCTCGCGCCGACAGCATAATCTGCTGGCCATCGACCACGTTGACCCCGGCAGCCTGCAGCGCGAAGAACATGGCTGTCTCTGCATAATCGACACCGACCGGCATGTCGGCGACGCCGGCGCGCTTGAGCAGACCGTAAATCTCCTCGGCGTAGCGTTTCATCAGCCCGAACGAGGGAGGGATGGTGCCGCGCATGCCGACGACGCCGGCAAGCATACGGTCGGGATCAAGCCAGTCGCAGTACTCCTTGTGGTGTACTGCGGCGGAGCCGAAATCCCAGACATAGGGTTCTTCGTCGCCTGCAAGCAGGCAGAAACGGCACATCTTGTCCCGTTCCCACTCGCCGATTTTGGTGCCCGAGACATAGCGAATGTTGTTGACGTCGAACATCAGCAGCGCGCCGCACTCCGATTTCTTCAGTGCGTCCTTGGCGCGGCTGAGCCGGTAGCGGCGCAGCCGGTCATGGTCGACCCGGCGCTCGAAATCCACGGCGGTGTGGCCGAGGGCGGGAAGATGCTTGTCCCAGCGCCAGTTCGGGTCGATGTCGCCCGGCTGCAGGATACGGGGATTGAGGGCCGTTGTGTGAGCCATAATAGCCTCCTTGACGCCGGTGCGGCGCGGATGTCGGTTGGATTGTTGGTATGCGGTCGGGCAAGGCCCGGACGGGTCACTGCATGATCATGCCGCCGTCGATCATGATCAGTTGGCCAGTCATGTAGTCGCTCTCATCGGAGACGAGGAAGGCTGCGGTGCCCTTGACGTCCTCAGGGTAGGAGTACTTCTTCATCGTGATCATGGTCTTGGCGAGGTGGTCCATTGACTGGCCCTCTTCCTCGAACATGCCGATCTCCACCAGATCTTTGTCAAGCTGTTCCCAAAGCTCAGTGCGCACCACACCCGGGGCGTAGCCGTTGACCGTGATCTTGTGCTCCCACAAAGCCTTGGCGCCGCCGATAATCATGGCAAGGGCGCAGTATTTGGAACAGGAGTATGGGATCACATCGAGGAACGCGGTGCGCGACACGATCGAGCCGACATTGATGATCTTGTAGGGGTGGTCGTCCATCGGCCCCTGCGCCATCATCTGCCGGGCCGCCTCCTGCATGCCAAAAAGCATGCCTTTGGCGTTGATGTTCATGATCGCGTCCCAGTTGTCTTCGTCGATATCCATGAACATTCGCGGCTTGTTGATGCCGGCATTCATCAGCGCAACGTTAATGGACCCGAAGGCGTCGACAGTCTTGGCGACCGCGGCTGCGTTGTCTTCCCGGCTGGTAACATCCAGTTTCAGCGCAACGGCCTTGCCGTTTCCAGCTTCGTTGATGCGCTTGGCCACTTCATTGGCCCCATCGACATTGATGTCACCGAGGCAGATATTTGCACCTTGTGCCGCAAAATATTCTGCATTGGCTGCACCCATTCCCTGGGCGCCACCGGTGATCAATATGTTTTTGCCTTTGAGTCGATTGGGGTCCATGGTTTCCTCCTCATAGAACTAGTCGTTGTTTTCTCTGTTGATTGCGTCAGCGCGTGCTTGCGCCTTGCGCAATGCTTGTTTGGGACTAACGAGCCCGCGCAGCATGTCGTGCAGCTCTTCACCGCAAATGCGGATGATCTCGCTGATTTCGGGAACCGGCGGGCGCGGCCAGAACTGGAGTTCATCGCGCCAAGACATCCCGTCGACCGCCTCAAAGATCGGTGACGAGCGGCGGACCTCGGGATCGGCGCTGACCGAGTAGCGTGGATTGGTCCGGCTGCCGTTCTGGATGTAGAGTTTCTGCGCCTCGGGCGAAGTGAACATGATCAGCGCATCAGCCGCATTGGCGAGCCGTTCAGGTGCGATATTTGCGGGTATGGCCATGGCGTAACCGCCCACCGGCGCAATCGGGGATGCTCCTGGTCCATAGGGGTGCGGAACATATCCTGTTTGCCCACATGCCGGGGAGGACGGGTCCAGCTCAAAGTAAGGGGCGAGCAGGGTGTATCCATAAGCCATGGCAATCTGTCCCGCGGCATACGGACGGACTCGCTCGTACCAGGACATCGATAGGATGTAGGGAGGCGAGTAGTCGAGCAATGCCATCAGGTATTCCGCAGCGGCGAGTCCGGCATCGGTATCAATAAGGGCGCGCCGTGATGCCGTGTCCAGATGATCGGTGTCGAACCCGCCCGCAACAGCAGGCAGATCCAGGATTGGCTGCCCGAAATCCGCAAGTGTCATAAGGAAGGTGTGGCCGAGCGCGGTGCCGCGTGCTGCGTTCCATGCAATGCCGTAACGACCATGGCCAGGGTCGTGAAGTTGTCGCGCGGCATCGAGAAGCTCGCTTGTGGTGGTTGGCGGCTCAAGGCCAGCCTCGGCAAACAGATCTTTTCGATAAAACAAAAGCTCCGGGGTGGTTTGGGCGGGAACCCCGTAGGCACGACCGCCCCAATGCGTTGCCTTCCATCCCGCGGTATGAAAATCAGCAGGATCAAGCCGTTGCAGATCGAGCACTTCCTCCAAAGGCATGAGAATGCCTTTCTCAACGAGTTCGCCGATCCAGGGCAAGTCGACCGCGACAATGTCGTAGCGGCTGGATTTGCGTTCGGCGTTTCGCAGAACTTCCTGGTGGAGCCGGTCGATGGAGAAAGCACGTTGATTGATTTGCGCGCCGAGGGCCTGCTCGAACTGCCGTTTGAGCGTATCCATAACCATGAATGTAGGATCGCCATGGACGAGAACCCGCACACCGCCTGACAGCTTCAGCGGCTCTGGAAGCACTTGCAATGGCGGAATTGATCGCGCCGCCATATACGAGCTTCCGAAATAGTAATCGCTGGCATTGGTGCGTTTTTCGCCGAACTCGAAACTCTTCTGCGCCAGCCGTTTTACGCGGCCCGTAAGCTGCATCCAGGAATCCAGCAACTTGTCACTGGGGTGGATCGAAAACGTCTTGCCGGTTCGTGTGCGCGGACGTTGCTCGACAAGTCCGGCATCAATCATCTCTTTGACGCGGCGTGCAGCGGTTGCATAGGGAACGCCCGCAGCGCCGATCAATGAAGTCGGCGTGACAATCTTGGCTTCGAGGTGGCTGCGGATCAGGTGAAGGGACATGCGATAGGATGGATTCGGCGTGTAAACGTCGATGACGTCTTCAAGTTCATCATCAAAAGCCTTCAAAAACGAAATCGCCTGAAGGATCTCGGTCTTTGCCTGTGGTGATGTCGCCAGAGTTTGCGCGCTTGAACCTCCCATGTGATAACCCACTGCCTCTCTCCCCCCGTGAAGATAGTTTTCACGGTCCTCTGAACGCGGTCTTTTCGGGCTTGTCATGTTGACCTCCAGGCAAAATGTTCAATTTGAGAGACTTCGGACAGCCTCAAGAAATCCAATATGAACATAAAAATTCTCATTCTGGATATAATTTGGACTCTTTCATCCATCGCGTATCGTCATTGTTGTCTGGATCACCCGAGCAATTGGGTGACAGCCTTGGTTGGGAGTGGCCGGGGCGATAAGGAGACAACACGAGGGCATTCGCGCCCGGGAGGAAAAACCATGAAATTACGCAACATTTTGGTTGCCACAACAGCAATCGCAGCCGCTTCTATTGCCGGCTCCGCTGCAGCTGCCGACAAAATGAAAATCGGCATCACGCAAAACAATGTCGGCGTCGACAGCTATCAGACGACCTATGACAAGTCCTTCAAGGAGGCTGTTGAAGCGAACGACAATGTGGAAGCGGTCGTTCTCGATGCCGGCGGCGACGTTGCCCGCCAGATCGCCCAGATCGAGGATTTGATCCAGCAGCAGGTGCAGGCCATTATCATCTGGCCAACCAATGGCGAGGCCGTTATTCCGGCCGTCCGGAAGGCCCACAAAGCGGGCATTCCGGTGATTGTGACCAACTCCAATATTGCCGAAGCAGGCTTCGAATTCGTCAAGTCCTTCTCGGGGCCGGACAACATCACACAGGGCTCGCGCTCGGCGGAAATCATGTGCGACAAGTTCAAGGAAATGGGCATCGAGACCACTGCTCAGGTTGTGCAGATCTCTGGTCAACCCGGCTACACCACCGCGATCGAACGTCAGAAAGGCTTCGATGATCGTCTTCCGGAGGTCTGCCCGGATGTGACCATTGTTGAAACTCAGCCCGGGGATTGGAACCGCGAAAAATCTCAGAAGGTGATGGAGGCGTTCCTCGTCAAGTATGACAAGATCGATGGCGTCTATTCAGGTGACGACAACATGGGTGTCGGAGCGCTCAATGCTGCCAAGGCAGCCGGACGCGACGGTATCATCTTCGTTGGCGCCACCAATTTCGCCGTCGGATATGAAGCGATGGAAAAAGGTGAATACTGGGGCTCGATCTACCAGTCTCCGGTCGATGATGCCAAGGCGGCGCTGAAAACGGCCATCGATGTGCTGGAAGGCAAGGAACTGCCGTTCCTCAACTACTTCGACACACCGAAGATCACTCAGGACAACATGTCCGATTTCACAAAGCCGGTTTTCTGAGGCGTGTATGGTTTCTTCTTCGGACGCGGCAAGGGCCGCGTCCGGGGCCGATCTGCTGATTTTGCCATGTGGCCGGGGAGGTGAACATGGGCCGGTTACCTGGACGCTCCTGCATCGTGACCGGAGCCGCTCGCGGCATTGGCCGAGCCATCGGCGAAGCCCTGCTGAGGGAGGGTGCCGATGTTTGCTTTGCAGATATCGATGCAGACAAGGTCGGCGAGGTTGCAGCTCTTAACGAGGCGGTCGCTGCAGCCGCAGGCGGTAAGGTGACGCATGTTTGCGTTGATGTAACCGATCGGGTGCAAGTCCGCGCGATGATTGCGCACGCGGTATCCGTCTTCGGAAAGATCGATGTCAAATTCAACAACGCCGGCGTAAATCGGCCGATGAACTTTCTCGATATCACGGAAGACAACTGGAACTTCATTATGGGTGTGAATGGTCTTGGCTGCCTGATTGGCATGCAGGAGACGGCGCGCCAGATGATTGCCCAGGGCACCGGCGGCAAGATTATCAATACCGCATCGATTGCTTCTCGTCAGGGATTCGACAACGTCGCACCTTATTGTGCGAGCAAATTTGCGGTCGTATCCCTGACCCAGTCGGGCGCGCGCGATCTCGCAAAGCATAACATCACGGTGACCGGTTTTGCTCCGGGCGTCGTCGCGACAGAAATGTGGGAACAGGTCGATCAGGATCTCATGGAGATTGGCGCCGCGGAGCGTCCGGGACAGGCAATGGAGGATTTTGCCGCCGGGATTCTAAAGGGCCGTGTCGCAACACCGCGCGACATTACCGGTACCACGACGTTCCTGGCTTCGGCTGACAGTGATTACATGACCGGCCAGATCGTCATGATTGATGGCGGGATGGTTCTGGTCTGAACAGGGTGCTGTTTTGACAGCAGCGCAACTATCGCGCTGCTCAGATTTCGAATGGGAGGCAGGAAACGATGGCTGGTGGTTTCACCAAATCGGATATTGGCGGGCTTCTTGCCAAGCAGGGCATTCTGATTGCTTTCGTCATTTTCATGATCGGCTTCACGGTCGCCAACGAGCGTTTCCTGGCGCCTGAAAACATCATGGGAGTGGTGCGCTCCTCTGCGATTCTCGGCGTCATGGCACTCGGTGTCACCTTTGTGGTGATCAGTGGCAATCTGGATCTGTCAGTCGGGTCGATGATGTCGTTCTCGACGATTGTCGTGCTGGACCTGCATGACAAGATTGGTCCCGAGCTGGCCATTCCCGCCATGTTTGCGATGACTCTTTGCCTGGGTGCCTTTATCGGGTTCCTGGTTGGCTATCTCAAGCTCAATTCGCTGATCGTGACGCTTGGCATGTTATCCGCCATTCACGGGCTTACTCTGACTTATTCCGGCGGCAAGAACATGGATATCGCCAACAAGGGCGAAACCTGGTTTGCGGTCTTTGGGCAGGGGAGTTTTTTGGGGATTCCCGTGCCGATCCTGATCTTCGGATTGTTGGCGGCGCTGCTCGGGATGGTGCTTGGAAAGACGCCTTTCGGCCGAAAGGTCTATGCGGTTGGCGGCAATGGTGTGGCGGCGACCTTCTCGGGCATTCCAAGGGCCAGGGTCGTGTTCACCTGTTATCTGCTGTCTTCCTTGTGTGTTGCCACTGCGGGCCTCATTCAGGCCAGCCGGAGCATGGGAAGCCAAAACACGGTGGGCCAAGGGCTGGAGCTCGAGGTCCTGGCTGCTGTCATTCTCGGTGGTGCATCGCTGCTCGGCGGCTCCGGCACGATCTTCAAGACCATTATCGGTGTGTTGATCCTTGGCTTCATACAGAACGGCCTGCTGCTCGTCGGGCTGCAGTTTTACGCACAGTATGTGGTCACCTGGGTCATCATCATTCTGGCGGTTTGGCTCGATATTGCGGCCAAGCGCGGCCGCTTGTTGTCACCGATCGCGTGAGGACGGCTTGATGCAAAACGAAACCCGCACCAGACTGATCAAGAAGGGCGCCATTTGGGGCTTCATCCTGTTCGAGCTCGCGTTCTTCTCGATCGCCGGGAGTTACCTTTCGCTGTCCGAAAGCGCCTTCATGGATGTCGACAACATGTTGTTGTTGCTCAAACAGTCGGCGCCGATCGGCATTATCGCGCTGGGTATGACGATCATCATGATCAACGGCAACATCGACCTGAGCGTTGGGGCAACCTATGCACTCGCGGCAATCGTGATGCTGGACAGCATGACTTGGCCGGTCTTTGCCGGGCTCGGTGACTGGGTGATCCCTGTATCCTGGATTCTGGCTCTCCTAACCGGTGTGGTGCTTGGTGCAGTCAACGGCCTCATTGTCTGGAAAACCGGTGTCGATGCCTTCATCGTTACCCTGGGATCGATGCTTGGCTACCGTGGGCTGGTGTTCATGTACAACGGCGAGGAGCCGACGTCGCAGCTCAACTGGACCCTGGTCGATTTCGCCGAAGCCCAGTTCCTGGGCCTGCACACGGCAACCTGGTTCCTGCTGGCGGTCGCTATAGGTCTGTGGTTCGTGATGAACCGAACGGTTCATGGCCGCAATGCCTATGCCATTGGCGACAATCGGGAGGCCGCGGTCAATGCGGGCATTCGTGTCGGACCGCACATGATGATCAATTTCATGCTGATCGGGTTTCTGGCCGCTCTCTCCGCAGCCGTGTTCTATTCCGAAAGCGGGTCGGTCAATCCCAATGATGGCGAACTGTTCGAACTCTGGGCCATCACCGCCGTGGTGCTTGGCGGCACCAAACTGACCGGCGGATCCGGGTCGATTGTCTCCACGCTTGGCGGCGTCATTGCCATTCAGCTCTTGCGCAAGGGGTTGGGCTACATTGGTGCCGGTACCGAGACGGTCAATCTTGTCATCGGCCTGATCCTGATCGCGGTGTTGTTCCTCGATCGCCAACTCAACATCAAGGCCAAGGGGGAGTTGAAGGTATGAGCAAACAAGCTTCTCAACCGGTGCCTGCGCTTCGGCTTGAAGATATCGTCAAGACCTTCCCTGGCGTGCGCGCACTCGACGGTGTGTCGTTTGACGTCATGCCAGGCGAGGTACACGCCCTGATGGGAGAAAACGGCGCTGGCAAGTCGACGTTGATGAAGGTTCTTGGCGGCATCCATCAGCCTGACAGCGGCCGGATCATTGTCAATGAAACCCCAGTAAGGATGGGCTCGCCGCTCGAGGCCAAGCACAAGGGCATTGTCTTCATTCATCAGGAACTCAGTCTGGCCGAGGAACTGACGGTTGCCGAAAACATCTATCTGGGTGAATTGCCGCGCAAGCGCTTTGGTGTGGTGGATTGGCAATCCCTGTTCGAAAAGACCAACCGGATTTTGCAGCGTCTCAAGGTTGGTTTCGATGCCAAGACCCAGGTTGGGGATCTGTCGATCGCCAACCAGCAGATGGTGGAGATTGCTCGCGCACTTACCCATGAAGCCAAGGCAGTGATCTTCGATGAACCGACGGCATCACTTACCGATGCCGAGAAAGTGGTTCTGTTCGAGGTGGTCGAAGATCTCAAATCCCATGGTGTCGGTATCATCTACATCTCGCACCGGATGGAAGAAATCTTCAAGATCACCGATCGCATTTCGGTTCTGCGTGACGGCCAGTACCGCGGCACCCTGGAAACCGCAAAGACGAGCGAGGAAGACGTCACCCAATTGATGATCGGGCGCAAGCTTGATCTGACCCGCCACGTCAAAGACCATGAATTTGGCGATGTCGCACTTGAGGTGAAAGGGCTTTCCTGCGGGACGCTCTACCGGGATGTCAATTTCAATGTCCGCGAGGGGGAAGTGGTCGGCTTCTATGGGCTTGTCGGGGCCGGGCGCACCGAAATCGCCGAAACCCTGTTTGGTCTGCGAACGCCGACCGGTGGCAGCATCCTGTTGGAAGGTCAGCAGGTGGAAATCACCTCTCCGGTGGATGCGATCAGTCTTGGGATCTCGCTGGTGCCGGAAAACAGAAAAGAACAGGGACTCGTCCTGGGCATGAACTGCCGGGATAACATGACACTGCCGCAAGTGGGAGATTTGACCGCGGGTCCCTTTGTGTCGGACGGCGCGGAGATAGCGATCTTCGACCTTTACCACGACAAGCTGGAGATCAAGACCCCAAGCTGGAAGCAACTGGCGGGCAATCTTTCGGGAGGCAATCAGCAGAAGATCGTCATCGGCAAATGGCTGTCCATGCATCCAAAGGTGCTTATCGTGGACGAACCAACCCGTGGAATCGATGTCGGTTCCAAGTCTGAAATCCACAGACTCATCCGGGACCTCGCTTCGCAAGGCTACGCCGTTGTCGTGATTTCATCCGAAATGCCGGAAGTGCTGCATGTTTCGGACCGCATCGTGGCGATGTACAGCGGGCGGATCATGCGCGAGTTCACCTCGGAAGAGGTCACCGAAGACAGCCTGATCCAGGCGATTTCGGGCATCGTCGCAAGTGACGAGAAGGCCGCTTGAGATGAAAATCGGCTTCGCCGGATTAGGGCGGATGGGACGTCGAATGGCCGCAAATTGCGTTCGCGCCGGCCATGAAGTAACCGTCTGGAACCGCAGCCTCGATCCTATCGATACCTTTCTAAAGGCCTATGAGGCGAAAGCCGCCGAAGTCCCTGGCCAGCTGGCTTCCGGGTGCGAAACCGTTCTCACCATGCTCGCCAATGACGATGCAGCCTACGCCGTCTATCTCGGGCCAAAGGGTTTGATACAAAGCCCTGGTGCAAAGCTGTTGGTCGAGATGGGTACAATGAGTCCGGGTCTCGTTCAGGAGTTGTCGAGTGCCGCAGCCGCTGCGGGTAAAGTCTTTGTTGATGCGCCGGTTTCCGGCGCCACGCAGGCTGCCGAAGATGCGCAATTGTTGATCATGGCGGGATGCGAGCAGGATGCTCATCCGTCGCTTGCCGATGTGTTCGGATCAATAGGCCGCAAGACAATCTGGCTTGGTTCAGTTGGTGCGGGCGCTGTCATGAAGTTGGCTGTCAACATGCTGGTCCACGGACTCAACCAGACCGTCTCCGAGGCTCTGACCCTGGCAGGCAGAGCCGGCATAAGCGAAAGCGACGCTTTCGATGTCATTGAAAACTCAGCCGCGGCAGCACCGATGCTTGGTTACAGGCGCGCTCACTATCTCAAGGAGGCCGATCAGGACGTCTCCTTCACCATCGACCTTGCAAGAAAGGATGTGACACTGGCGTTGGCCCTGGCTGACGAACTCGGTGTCAACATGCCACAGACCCAAACCACCTTGGATGTTCTCAAGATGGCGCAGAACGACGGCTACGGCCAACGCGATATGGCCTCGGTTTTCGCATTCATGAAAGGACAAGCACGATGAAAGCGGCTCTATTCGTTGGCGGCTGGGAGGGGCACACCCCAACCGATTTCGGGGATTGGTGCGAAGCCCTTTTGAAACAGCAAGGTTTCGAGGTGACCACCCACAACACGCTTGCACCGCTGGCCAATCCATCGGCAATGGCCGATGTCGATCTGATCGTTCCGATATGGTCAAGCGCGCGGTCTTCGCATCAGGATGAGTTTGGCAACATCACCCGGGAGGAAGAGCTCGGCCTGCTGAAACTGATTGCGGATGGATGCGGGATCGCAGGCTGGCACGGCCATATGGGCGATGCGTTTCGCGACCATCCGAGTTATCATTTCATGCTTGGCGGGCAGTTTGTTGCTCATCCACCGGGGTGGCCGGACAACCCGGTGCCATCGGATGATTTCATAGACTACGACGTCACAATTACCCGGCCCGATGATCCGATCGTCAGAGGCATCAAGAGCTTCAAATTGCATTCGGAGCAATATTACATGCTGGTCGATCCATCCAACGAAGTGTTGGCAACCACAACCTTTTCGGGCGATCATCTGTGGTGGATTGAGGGCACCGTCATCCCTGTGGTCTGGAAGCGTCGTTGGGACAAGGGCCGGGTGTTTTATTGTTCGATAGGGCACACGCTTGATGATCTGAAAGTGCCGCAGGTGACGGAAATCATCAGGCGCGGCATGCTTTGGGCCGCAAGGGAGGCCGGGGCGTCAAGCTAGAGCATTTCTTGCGTTTGTCGGGTCACAAATCGCTGCCTTGCAAACAGCAAATAGCTGTTTTTAAACGCGTTTTTTGACGCATCTGTGGTTCAACGCTTGCAGGAATTGCTCTGGGCACAAGATGCTTCATCGACCTTTTTCCAACAGAGGCCGTTTCGGCCGATAGCTTCATCGTGTCAATGACTGACTGAGCCTGGGTTGCTTTCTCGAAATCAGGAAAGCTGTTGCGGCGATTTAGGTGCGCCATGACGACCATATGATCGTGGCTATCGCCTGGCGCTTCGTGACGGTCGGCATGCTGCCGAATGCCACCCCAAGTCACTGGCGGCCTCCATTCAATCGTCGGTGCTCTCTACGTAGCCGCCGAGATGTCAGCGATCGAGCTCAAGCGGTTCCGAATGGACGGTATGACATTGCGGAAAATCGAGGTGATGGAATCCACCCTCCGCAGTAACCCGGAAATCTGTCACGGCATCAAGGTCCTCACGGACACCGAAGCCTTTCGCCATGGCTACCGGCAAGGGTTCGACCGGGCTCTCCAGCCCATGACCGGTCACGCATGGGAAATGAACGATCCTGCTGCACGCATCTCCATGCCTTAAATGATCACGCGGTTCGAGCGGGTCAGGTTCGAAATCGCCTCGGAGGAGGACGGCAAGATCCGGACGTTGAGAGCGAGGAAGTTCGTGGTATGGGACACAGACGACTTAAATCCAAGCCGCTCTTCCGGAGGCTTCGACCGCGTTTGCTTAAGCGCCAAAACTCCGAACATCTTCATTGGCAGCATTGGAAACGACGTGAGCGCCGATGACGGCAATGACATCATCGTGTTTTGGGGCTGCGTTTCCAACGACAGCATTCCCGGTCAGGGTGATGATATCACCATCACCAATGCAGCCGTTACGGATGCGATTCAGAGTTCAGCGAAGTCGAATACATCCGCTTCGGCGATACCGGTCCGGTGTCGCTTGCCGATATCGTCGCCAACTCAGGCCACAATCCCGGCGATACCTGGTTCGATTCCGAGCCGGTCGGCGGGCTGAACTGAGCGCAGAATGGCATGCCCCCCGCGAGATTGGCTCGGCCAATTCCCGATATGTTGCCCCATTCCCGTACATTCCGCCGATTGCCCCGGCTGACGCGAAGGCAAAGCGCTAACCTTCTGGCCTGCCGAAGTGTCGCACCCTGATTTTGCCCTAAAATCTCAGGATTGTTTCCGCGCGAGAACCATGATCATTCTCGCCACTAACGGGAGTGGCCCGGGGTAACTGATCCCGGTTGAGTGTGCCAGTCACGAAACCGATCATGAGGTGGACTACGAATGAAATGCGAATTTGACGTGGTGTTTGAATGAACCGGGCCATTGTCCGATGAGAGCAACATTGGTGCTTCTTTTCATTATTGCCGTTCTCGTCGTGTCCCAGGTGGTCATGTACCGGCTGGAAGGTGGCCTGAAGGTCGCCGACGGCTATGCGGAGCCGCCGCTTTCCACGGTGTTTCATGCGAAATTCTCCGAGCCGCTGGCTGCGACCGACAACCGCGGCCTTTCACATCTCGGTATTGTGGAGCGTTGGTTTTACTGGCGTGCGCTGCGGAAGTTCCCTACCTTGGACCACTGCCTCACATCGCCCGCCAAGGATAACGCCGACGCCTTCGATTTCAACTGGAAATCCATGCGCGCTTCCGAGCAAGCCCAGCTGTGCCTTCACCATATGAGTGTCAGGCTCAAGGACCCTGTCCAAATTGCGGGTTGGCTTAGGGGACAGGGATTCAACACCGGCCCAATCGCAGAAAGTATAAATAAAGGGATATTTGGCGTTTACGGAATTTGGAATACTTCAAATAATAATAATGTGGATCCTTTTTCAATTTTTTCAACATTTAGATTGTATGTTGGTCGATTGATAACGTCAAATGGGATCTATGTGGAAATAACTATTGATGAGATATCTGAATATACTATAGATATAAATGTGCGATACCAAGCAGAATACATATAGAGGGAATCGAAATGGCAAAACTATACATCGCAGCTAATCTGGTGACAAAGACGGCACCATTAATAAATGCTGGCCATCTCCAAATCGTTTATAAAAATGATATGAATCAGTATTACGAAATTGAAGTCCAAATTCCAGATGCAGATTACGGTATGGCAGGTGGTGATTGGAATTTTGTGGGGAGCAATGGGCAGGCATTTCACGGTAGAGATGGGGATGATACCGATCATGTCAAGCTCGATGGAACGCCGACGAATACCGCCAGATATGCGCGAACGGAGCTTACTTTGCGGGACGGGCAGACTGCGGAAGATGTCTGGACTATGCTTCTAGGCATCCACAATAGTATTGTTACGAATGGTAGCAATTTGGATTATGATACATATCTGTCAATGCAAAACAGCAACAGCTATGTCACCAGCATGTTGTATGCAATCGGTCAAGATATAGCTGATTATATTGGTCGCTTGAGCACAGCAACGGATATTAAACGATATCCCGGCATCCAAACAAATGTTCTCAAACACGGCG
Source organism: uncultured Hoeflea sp. (assembly GCF_947501405.1). Classification (GTDB taxonomy): domain Bacteria; phylum Pseudomonadota; class Alphaproteobacteria; order Rhizobiales; family Rhizobiaceae; genus Hoeflea. The sequence continues at coordinate 662,676 of NZ_CANMVK010000002.1, forward strand.
ATAACGGTGCTTTTGGCGACTACAATGATGGAGTAAGCATTACTATTGAAGGCACCCCTGGCAATGATTTCCTGCGGGGTGGAAACAATGATGACGCCATCAATGGAAATGGCGGCGACGACATCATTCTTGGAAATGACGGAAAAGACCTGTTTGAAGGCGGCGCCGGGCGCAACATTCTCTCGGGCGGGGAGGGCGACGATACGTTCCGGCTTCATTCGGAAAGCGGGACTGGCGACGATTTCTCGGTGATCTGGGGCGGCGCCGGGGCTGATACCTATCATCTGACAGCGGACCACGACGGGTACAGCCGGGAATGGTCGAACATTGTCGCGATCCATGCCGGCGAGATCAGCGACGAGTTGCTGAGCAACCTCGATATCGCCGCCTTCGAGACTGCGCTTGAAGGCGAGTTGGGCACCCAGATCGACTATGTGGTCATCAATCCCGGGAGCGATGATGTGTTTCTCGACCTCTATGGCAACGCACTGCAATGGTCGCTTGAGGAAACCGTCGAAGAATATCCGGACAAATTCGGCAGAGATTTCTTTGATACCGGAGATACACACAACGGCCTGCCGATCTTTGAGCCAACCGAGTGGGTCGATGTCGATGACACGGTGACCTATTCGTATCTCAAGGTGAACGGAAACGATGGTGGCGTGTTCACGCATAACTCCTGGACTGGAACAGGAAATGGTTTTGTCACGCCGGGTTCCTTCTACAATGATCTTTCGGTTTCACCGAACCAGAGCGGCGGCGGCTCACCGATTGTGGGATATTCGCTCATCGGCTTCACCGAAGGTCTGGCGGGCCTGTCGTTCTCCTCCTACGAGAATGTGAATTCCTATGTTACCGAGACCCGAACCGTGGTGCGCGCGATCGACAGTCTGGGAACCAACTTCACCTTGGATCACCGCTTTGGTCCGAACGGCGAAGGCTATTACAAGGTGCCTGTCGATGAACCTGAAATCCTCGGAACAACTCTCAGCGACGAGACGGAGTCCGATTCCAGCGATCCGCTGATCAGCCCCGAATACGACACTGCCGCCAAGCTGCGGATGGATCTGAACGCCTATCAGTTGCCACAGGACGGCACTCCAGGTGGCGGTACACCGGGTGGCGGCGCGCCAGGCCCCGGCAACGACTATCAAAAAGGCTCGGCGGATCCCGATACCTTTTATCTGGGCGATGGCCACGATGTCGCCTTCGGTTATGCCGGCGCGGATTCCTTGTTCGGCGATGCCGGTAACGACATGCTGTTCGGCGGTGACGGCGACGACCAGCTCTCCGGTGGTGATGGCGATGATACGCTTCTGGGCGAGGCCGGCGCCGACAGCCTGACGGGCGGTAATGGCGACGATTTGATCTATATCGACGATGACGACACCTCGTGGTCGGGCGATGCAGGGATCGACACGCTGATCCATACCGGCTCGGTTGCCAAACAATATGCGCTGGCCCAGGGCGGGTTCGAGCATGGCAGATTTGGCTCCGGCAATGATACGATCCAGGGCACTGGCGACGCCAACGAGATCCATGGCGGCTTGGGCGATGACACGATCAATGGCGACGGTGGCAACGATGTTCTCGTCGGCGGAGCAGGCAATGACAGCCTAAATGGCGGCGATGGTCTCGATACCCTCGACGGTGGTTTTGGGGATGATCTGCTCGACGGTGGGAGCGGTGAAGATATCGCAAGCTATGACGGCATCGCGACCGATTATGCCTTCACTCTCAACATCGACGGGTCGACAACTGTTCAGAACGCTGCTTACGGCACGGACACACTCCTTGGCATTGAGAGAGTTTCGTTCTCCGGCGATGGCAGCATTTACGATCTGACAGAACTCAATTCGTCGGGGCCGAATGTAATCACAGGCACCTCCGGCGATGACTATCTTGCAGGCACATCTAGCGATGACGAGATAAGTGGCCTTGCCGGCGATGATCATCTCGATGGCCTTGCCGGTAATGACACCTTGCTCGGCGGTGACGGCAATGACACGCTCAATGGCGGGGCGGGCGATGATGTGCTCGCTGGCGGAGGCGGCACTTACAATCAGGTCGATTACGAAGGTGTTCGTACAGACTTCAGCTTCATCCGTAACGTGGATGATAGCGTGACGGTCACCAGCACGGCCTGGGGAACGGACACACTGACAGACATCAATGGCGTCTGGTTTGTCGGGGAGGCCAAGTGGTACGATATCGATGACCTGATCGATTACAACAGCTTCGACACCATCGACACCGGCACCACGGGTGATGACTACCTTGTCGGCACCGCCGGCAATGATGCGATTCTCGGCGGCGAAGGAACCGACACGCTCTATGGCGGGCTTGGCGACGATCTGCTCGACGGGCAGGGCGGCGGCTACAATCAGGCCGATTACGATGGGGCCGCATCCGATTACACCTTCACCCGCAATGCCGATGACAGCATCACCGTCAGCCACGCCACCTATGGCACCGACACGCTCAAAAACATCGATGGCGTCTGGTTCTATGGCGAGAGCGCCTGGTACGACATCGACACGCTGGCGCCGGATCCCAACACCTATGTGGGCACCGGACATTCCGGCTATTTCGGCGGTACCACCGGCGACGACACGATCATCTTTACCGGCGGCACCGGCAATTATGTCAACGCCGATGACGGCAACGATATCATCGTGTTTTCAGGCAATGTCGCTGACTACAATATCCTCGGTCAGGGCGATCATTTCACCATCGAGGACACGGCCGGCAACCAGAACATCCAGTTTACCGAAGTCGAATATATCCGCTTCGGCGACACCGGTCCGGTCTCGCTTGCCGATATCGTCGCCAACTCGACCTACAATCCCGGCGACACCTGGTTCGATCCCGAGCCGGTCGGCGGGTTGATCTGAGGCGCTTGCTAACGGGCGGGGGCTGTTACGCAGCTCTCGCCCGGAGCAATTCTGTCGACCCATAAAAGACCTGACCTGAAGCTGTTTTTGAGACGCCACACCGGGTCCGGTAGGAGCGGGACAGATGCTTGGAAGAATGCCGATTGTGACATCCGACAGACCAAGCCCTCGGGCTACCGGGGCTCGCGCACCGAAACTTCCCGGCATCGTCAGGCGGGCGGTGCTTGATATCGGCCTGTTTTCGCTGCTGATCAACCTGCTGATGCTGGCTATGCCGCTCTATCTGCTTCAGGTCTATGACCGGGTGCTGCCATCCGCCAGCATCGAAACTCTGATCTATCTGAGCCTGATCGCGATAGGCGCACTGATTGTTCTCGGGGTGATGGAGGTCATCCGTTCGTTTTATGCACAACGGGTGGCCGCGGGCTTTGACCGGTCACTTGCTTCCACCCTGTTCGGATCCATCCTGTTGTCCAAAGGCGCTGGCAGCGGTGATCTCCAGCCTTTGTGCGATCTGGGCGCAGTGCGCGGCTTTATTGCCTCCAAGGGGCTGACAGCGCTGTTTGATCTGCCATTTGCGCCCTTGTTCGTTGTCTTGCTCTACCTCGTGCACCCGGCCCTGTTCTGGATCACACTGGCGGGTGTCATCTTAATGTTGGCGCTGTTGTTCATCAACCTGGCGGCTGAACGGAGCAGCGGGCAGCAGGCGGCTGAGTTGACCGCAACGGCGCAGCTCTCGGCCCAGGCCTTCGCCCGCACCGCTGACAGCCTTCGGGCCATGGGGATGGAGGCCAATGCCACAGAACACTGGGGCGCCCGATACGCGAAAAGCCTGCGTCAGCAAGCGCGGTCCGCCGCGATCAACGCCACATTCAGCGGCATCTCGCGCTCGGTGCGGATGCTGCTGCAACTGGCAATATTGGGCGTTGGCGCCTGGCTGGTGCTGGGCAACGAGATGACCGCCGGCATGATCTTTGCCGCCTCGATCATCTCCGGCCGGGCTCTGCAACCGATCGATCAGTTGATCGGCGGCTGGCGGCAGATTGCCGAGGCGCGCAAGGCCTGGGGCCGGATCGGGCCGGTTGCCAAGGCCATGCGTGAGGCGCAGTCCGCCAAGACCGAACTCCCGGTCCCGCTCGGTGCGATCTCTGTGCGCGATCTCGTCGTCGCGCGGCAATCGGGCCAGCCCGGTGCGAAACCCATTCTCCAGGGTCTGAGTTTCGACATAGGCGCCGGCGAGGCGATTGCATTGATCGGCCCGAGCCGGGCTGGCAAGACCACCCTGGCTCGATGTCTGACCGGGGCGATCGCTCCCAGCGGCGGGTCGGTCAGCATTGATGGTGCGGAGTTGGGCACGTGGAACCAGGCCCAGCGCAAGTCCCTGTTTGGCTACCTGCCGCAGGACGTACAGCTATTGCCGGGCACCATTGCCCAAAACATTGCCCGCTTTGATCCCGATCCTGAAGACCAGGCCATCGTCGCGGCTGCCAGGCGCGCGCATGCCCATGAGCTGGTACTGTTGCAAGGCGATGGCTATCAGACTGAAATTGGCAGTGCGGGCACCGGCTTGTCGGGCGGCGAGCGGCAGCGAATTGGACTGGCGCGCGCCTTTTACGGCGATCCGAAGATCCTGGTTCTTGATGAGCCCAATGCCAATCTGGACGCCGCCGGCGAAGAAGCGCTGGCTCAGGCGCTGGCTGACGCCCGTGCCGCCTCGACCACGGTTGTCATCGTCACCCACCGCCTTTCGATTGCGGCGAAATGCGACCGGGTGATGATGCTCCAGGATGGAGCGATCGCAGCCTTTGGCCCAAGCCAGGATGTACTGGCGTCGATGACCGCGAACCGGCCCGCCGCGGCGCCTCCCGCAAAGAAGGGAACCTTCCCAATGGCGGGGCCTGGTTTCAGCATGGGATCACAATGGCGCAAACCGGGTGGTCAGGTCTGATGGCGGCGATGGCAACGGATTATGCCTGGGAACGCGGGATCGAAGCCTCGCCAAGGCGGATAGGCTGGGCGGGATATCTTGTCATCGCTGTTCTTGTTGCCACCTTCGGTCTCTGGGCTGCACTGGCGCCGATTTCCGGGGCAGCCCTTGCGCCAGGCGTGATTGCTGCTGCCGGACGCAACATCATGATCCAGCATCTGGAAGGCGGAATTATCGATGAGATCCTGGTTTCCGAGGGCGAACGGGTCACAGTCGGTCAGGCCTTGATGGTTCTGGAATCGACCGATGCCAAAACCCAGCTCAACCGCCTGACCACTCAATTGGTGACCAATCAGGCGATGATGGCGCGTTTGACCGCTGAACGGGATGGGGCGCTTTCAATGGTTCTGCCATCGGGCGCGAACGCGCTCGGCGACAAAGCCCGGGAGATTTTTGAAGAGCAGAACAAGGAGTTTCAGGCGCGGCTGTCGCGATACACTTCCGAACGCCAGATCCTGCATCAACGGGTCGCAGCACTTGATGACGCGCGTGCTGGACTTCAATCTCAACAGGCTGCGATCGCCGAGCAGCTGGGAATCGTTTCCAAAGAGCTCGCCGCCAAGAAATCCCTGGTCGATCAGGGCCTGACGAACCGGTTCGAATACACGCAGATCCTGCGCAACCGAGCCGATCTGATTGGCCAGCAAGGTCTCGTGGCTTCGGAGTTTGCCACCGCATTGACCCAGCGCATTGAAGCGCTCGAACAGCTGGAACGGCTTGCGACACAGCGGGTCGAGGAGGCGGTGACGAGACTGAACGAAGTCCGGACCGCCCTGGCCGACATCGAGGACCAATTGATTGCCGCACGGCGGGTCTTGGAGCGCACCCTCATCACAGCACCGGTAGATGGCATTATCGTCTCGTCTGTCTACAACTCGCCGGGGAGTGTCATACCACCGGGCGGGGAGATGCTCGAGATCCTGCCAACCACCAGGAAGGTTATCGTCGAAGCCCGGCTTAACCCGCAGGACATCGATATCGTCAAGGTCGGCCAATCAGCCAGGCTCAGGCTGTCGGCGCTCAACATGCGGCTGACCCCGGAAGTCGCAGGCGAAGTCACTCACCTCTCGGCCGATCGCCTTGTCGATGAAGTCACGCAGGAACCTTACTACCGCGCACGCATCGGGATCACCGACGACCTTCCAGTCTCTGTGGCACTGGATCAGCTTTACCCCGGAATGCCGGTGGAGACCTTCATCGAAACCGGCGAGCGGACATTCTTCGAATATCTGGCACGCCCGATCCTCGATTCATTCAATCGCGCGTTTGTGGAAGAGTGAGCGCGCTCACAACACGATGTCGATCGAGAAATTGGATCACTCCAAGCTCGGGCTTTTTGAGTGACGGTGAGTGAGTTACATTTACACTACCGTTCCTCTTTTGACGGAGGATGGCTTTGGTTTCTGTGGCGATGGACATGTAACTGCGCGCGAAAGCACCCTGACCTGCTCCCCGATTTGTCCGCGTCTATAAGTTAGCCCTGTTCACGTTGTGGTCCATTGCGGACCGGGTTGCAAATTCGTTCGGGGTGAGCCCGTCGAGGCTCGTGTGCGGTCGGTTCAGATTGTAGTCGATCCTCCAGTCTTCGATGATCTCCCGCGCATGGCGATAGCTGGTGAAGAGATGCCCGTTGAGGCACTCGTCCCTGAGCCTTCCGTCGAAGCTTTCGATAAAGCCGTTCTGCATCCTTAGTCCGGCAGGCAAGCGAAGCGCCGCCGAGAGGGGGCTTGCCAGGTGCGATGTAATGCCACACGACGCTTCGATCTTGCTGCCACTTCAGCATCGCATTGGCCGTGAGTTCAGTGCCGTTGTCGCTGACTACGAGCAAAGAATAGCCGCGGCGTTTCGCGATGGCATCAAGCTCCCTGGCAACGCGGTTCCCCGAGATCGAGTTGTCGACGACGGTTGCCAGGCACTCCCGGGAGAAGTCGTCGAGGACGCACAGGATGCGGAAGCGCCGCCCATCGACCAAGGTGTCGGAGACGAAGTCGAGGCTCCAGCGCTGGTTCGGATCCTGCGGGATCGTCATCGGCGCCCGCGTGCCCAAGGCTCGCTTGCGGCCGCCGCGCTTGCGAACGGTGAGCCGTTCCTCGCGATAGAGGCGGTAGAGCTTCTTCCAGTTCACCTCGACACCTTCGCGTTTCAGCAGGATGTGCAGGCGGCGATAACCAAAGCGCCGGCTTTGTGACGCCAGTTCTCTCAGCCGCTTGGCCTCAGACACTTCCATGCCGCCATACTTCGAGCGCCACTTGTAGAAGGTCGCATCGCTGACGCCGTATTTGCGGCGCAGGTCCGCAGCCGACAGCCCCGCCTGATGCTCCTTCATCAGGGCGCAGGCTAACCTCAAACCGAGGACATTTCAGGGGAGCAGGTCACTGATGATCTTACTGCTGACGGAACCTTGTGCATGTCACGCGACCCGAAGGCCGGTCTTCGATCAGACAGCTTTGGTCGTCACCAGCAAGACGATGGCCACCAGTAGACTGAAACCTATAAGCAGGGCCGTCTTTGTCGCGGTGTCGGGGCTGAAGTCAGCTTCTCGCACCTTTCGACGCAATCGACCGGTGATCATCCCGTGCAAACCGGACAAGCCAAGAACCAACAGGATTTTTGCTGAAAGCCAGAGGCCAGAACTGAACCAACCACCTTGAGCGCCAAGGAGAATGCCCAAAGCCCATGTAAGCAGCATGGCGGGTGTGGTGACCTTTCGGTCGAAGGTCTGGATGGCCGGTAGAGCATCGGCATTCGGGAAGCGCAAGAAGAGGGCGACCACGGCCATGCCTGAGACAAAAACAATCACCGAGATGATGTGTGCGGCTTTTGTCAGTTCGTAGAGCATCATCCAGTCTCCGGAGCGAACTGCCTGCGCAGCCAGCGTTCATTGATAAAACCGCCGAAAGGGATCATCGCCCCGACAAGCAAGCGGCCGGCACCCGGCCCATTGACCAGACCTTCCGCCCATGAGCGGATCACAATCCACACAAAGAACAGAAACATCGCACCGTGGATCGGGCCTAAAATCGCCGTTGCTGCTGGAACATCGGCAAGGCGTTTAAGCGGCGTCGCGATACACACCAGCGCCACAAGCGTGACCGCCTCAGCAAAGGCCGCATAGCGCAACTCTTGTCCACTCGTCACTCGACTTCCTTAAGCAACGCCTCGATATGCGTGACACGCTTTTCTAGATTGCTGGATTGTTCATCGAGCGTTTTTAACCGCAGATCAGTGTCCGTACCCCTGGCAGCGTGTGAGCGATCACGGACGAATTGCGCGCCATATTTCATGGCAAAAACCGCCAAGATGACGAGCAGAATGATGATCGTCATAATGAAGGGCAAGGTTGGATTGAACTCAGGCATTTTGATCTCCATTTTTGCCGTTTGCCAGCGACACAGGTGTTGGCTTGGTGGCGGCGATGATCTCCGGGGTCAGGGGCAAGTCAAAAGAATTGACCTTGAAGAAGTGCGCGGACTTGCCGTTTTCAGCCGTCCCGATTTCGCACCACACAAGCTGAGCATCTTCGAGCCTGCGCAGGTGCATTTTGAGGAGTGGACGACTGATACCTGCTGAGCGGGCAAGCGCGCTTACATATTGCGCGCCGTTGCGATGAAGCTCAGCAACGATCCAAAGCCGGACAGGATTGGCCAACGCCTGGAGTTGGAAAAGCAGAGTGTCCGCTTGGGTCATAGCATCTCACCTATTACGTAATAAATTCCTTACATGAAAGAAAAACATTACTCAATGGGCTGATCACAAACGCTGCTATCGAAATGCCTTCCTTTAGACACTGATGGGCAGAAGCACGCGGCGGTGATTTTAAAGGTCAATTTCTTCCGGACAGCATGTTTCTTTCGATCGCAACCACGTTATCGACAACGATAGCCTTCTGACCATTCGGTCCGGTTGCTTCGCGCTCGATAGGCCCGAGAAACAGCGCACGCCAAGCGCTTGGGTCCAGTTTGAGCTCCGTTAGTTCATCTTGCGCCGTGGGGTAAACGGTATCGCGCGCCGCCCATGACCATGGAGCGCGCGAGCCATGCGCGCCTATGAGCAGCAGACCGTTCGGCGCAACGGCTGCGGCAGCGCGGCGAAGCACCGCAGTACGGTCAAACGCAACCGGCGAATGGAGAAACATGGCCGTTACAAGATCGAATGTTCCCTGTGGGAAGGACGCACCAAGATCATGACGCTCATACTTTACACGCGAGGCCACGCCTGCCTTGCCCGCTGCCTCTCGCGCCGCACTTAGGGCCGCATCCGCCACATCGACGCCTGTCACCGTCCAGCCCCGTTTTGCGAGCCAGATGGCATCATCGCCGCGGGCACATCCAAGGTCTAATGCGTGTCTTGCAGAGCGACCGTCAGCAAAACGCGCAAGAATGGCCGAGGGACGACCGCCTGACGGTTTGGTCATCTTGGCGTAATGCTGCTCCCAAAAAGTGGCGGCATCGCCTGATACGTGCGGTTTGCTCATGTCTTAGCCTTTCCTTCTATGAAGATTGACCCACCAACCAGCACGGTCAGGACACTGAAAACCGCAATGGAGTAGACGGTTGCCTGCGTTGCAGCATTGACAAACTGGTGTGTGATATCGTTTCCCGCCTGCATCCCATCTTCACCCAGGCGGGAGAAGAACAGTTGGCCCGCTATTGCGATGCCGAGAGCTGCACCAATCTGCTGGAAAGCTTGCATCGCGCCTGACCCTGCGCCCGCGTCCTCTACTTCAACGCTCGACATGGTGACCTGGAACAGCGACATGATTGCCGTTCCCATTCCCAAGCCACTGATTAGCAACGGCAGTGCAAAGGCGTAGGGGTTCATATCTGCGCCCGTGGTTCGGATCACGAATGAAAGCCCCATCATGCCGATCACAAGCAGAGCCGCTCCGGCTGCAATCCGCGGCGATAGGTATCGGCTCGCGAAGCGCTCCGTCACCAAAGACGCAAGCATGACGCCAACTGGAAAAGGTGTGGTGACAAGGCCGCTTTGCAGCGCGGTCAGGCCAAAGCCTGATTGCAAAAACACCGCAAGCACCAAAAAGAGGCCGGGAATGCCACTGAAGAACAGTGTCACCAGACCGAGGCGCCGCAAATAGGGTGGATTGGACAAAAGGCCTGACGGCATCAAGGCGGACAATCCAAGTGCGCTTCGTTTGCGCTCATAGGCCATGAACGCAAGTGCCATCGGGATTGACGCGGCAAGGAGCGCAAAGCTCCACCATGGCCAGCCAAACGCACGCCCTTCAATAAGCGGAAAGACCAACAAAAAAGCGGCAAGCGCAAACAGCGCGCTCCCAATCCAATCCGGACGCATTTCGGTCTTGGTCTCAAGCGCAGGGACCAAGACCCATGCACCGATCAGGGCAGCGATGCCGAGCGGGATATTGATCAGAAACGCCGGCCGCCAGCCAAGACCTGCAACGTCGAGCGCAATCAAAGCACCGCCGATGATCGGGCCAACCACGACGGCCAGGCTGGAAATCGTGCCGAAAAGACCAAAGACGCGAGACTTCTCCTGCGGCGGAAAAATCACATGCACAATGGCCAACACTTGCGGCACCATCATCGCGGCCGCAATGCCCTTCACCGCGCGAGCGACGATAAGGCTGATGATATCCGGTGCCAAACCGCATGCCGCGGACGAGACTGTGAACCCGGTAAGCCCCCACATAAACATGCGACGCCGACCAAAGACATCGCCGAAACGGCCAAACGGAAGAAGGCCAACGGCAAGCGCAAGCACGTAGATAGCGGCAACCCATTCCAGCTGTGTCGCAGTAGCTCCCGTGTCAGCCTGAATGCCGGGCAACGCCACATTGACGATGCTTATGTCAATGAGGTTCATGAAGCTGGCAAGGAACAGGACACTCAATGCAACCCACCTGTTCGGCTGGGCGGCTTTGGCTATGGGGCTATCGCTGGCTATTTGTGTTGTCTTCATGCATCATCAAATGAAGCATGATCGGACATAAGTCAATCTCATGCACTATCAAATGTTACAAGACACTCAGAAGGGCTAGGATGCGACAGGATAATCGGCTATCGCGCGTGCTTCACGCGTTGCTTCATTTGGACGGCATGGACAAGCCAGCGACGTCTGAACAGATCGCGCAGATGCTGCAGACCAACGCCGCCGTGGTACGCCGCACCATGTCGGGACTGCGGGATGCTGGAATTGTCACCTCAACCAAGGGTCACGGCGGCGGTTGGTCGCTCGCCAAACCACTGGACGAGATCACTCTGCTTGCAATCTACAATGCTCTCGGCCCGCCGCAGCTGTTTGCAATTGGGAACGATGATGAGAACCCAAGCTGCCTCCTCGCCAGATCAGCCTATGCTGCAACCAATGAAGCCTTGGACGCCGCGCGCCAGCATTTTGAGCAGTCCCTGGAAAGGGTCACCGTAGCGCAGCTTGCTGAGCATCAACGATCAGCTTGAACGACCTAAGCGGAAATGTAAGGTGCTGTGAAACCTCGTGAAGTGGCATCGGCACTATCAGCCCATAGCCGAACTACGCTGATTACTCTAGCGACGTCCGCTTGGGCGGGATACTGTTGAAAAAGGCTCGCGTCTGAAAACTGATCAAAAAACTTAGAAACTGATTTCACTCAACGGCACCGCATAGAACCAGGTTCCTGATACATTCTACATGTGAAATTACATGCTGCGAAATCGGCCATCAGATGCAACTCGGCGAGTTTTTCAACAGTATCGCGGCAAAGCGGCCGTTGGCGCTGGCCCGCGCTTCAATGCTGATCTTCAAAGTAAAGGAGATCAGCCATGGCTGTCGTACTGCAATACGTCGCACCTTATCGCCCATGGAATAAGGGTAAACTTGTCGGGCAGAAACCACCCCTCAAGCCACGCGAGGTTTGGGCGATCCGCGTTCGACTTCAGATCGCAAACAAGAAGCGTGATCTGGCACTCTTCAATCTGTCGCTCGACAGCAAACTGCGCGGCTGCGACCTGCTCAGCTTGAAGGTTTCTGACGTCCGCACCGGTGGCGATACCCGGAGCCGAACAAAGATTATCCAGAAGAAGACCGGAAACCCGGTCCAGTTCGAGATCATGGATCAATCCCGTGATGCGATCCGTGATTGGTGTGAATTTAAAGGATTGGAGCAATATGACTGGCTATTCCCAAACCGGAAGGATCGAAACCGCCACTTCTCGACGCGCCAGTATGCCCGTCTGGTCGACGACTGGGTCAAGTCGATCGGACTGCGACGCTCAGCCTACGGAACGCACTCGATGCGTTGAACCAAAGCGACGCTGTTCTATCGTAAAACCGGCAATCTGCGGACAGTGCAGCTATTCCTAGGCCACACCAACATCGATAGCACGGTTCGTTATCTAGGCGATGAGGTCGAGGATGCGTTGGAGCTGGCGGAGAGCATTGAGCTGTGATCGGGTTGCTTCACCGCTCGTGGCGGCAATGCGGACATAATCGCAAAATCAAACGGCGGACACAGAGAGTGGCACAAAGAGCCGCTAATTGCCCGTCTTCCGAGTGTGCTAAAAACGACCATTTGTGGATTTTCTAAACGGTAGGGTTTTGGGAGCAGTGAAGAGGAGCCGTTCGTAGCCTAAACAGACACATGCCAATCTGTGTTCGCGACTGCTGTTCTCGCGCGGGGCATCTGATGGTGGGGGCAAATAAAGGGAAACGTGCTGGAAGGACCTTCGTTCGTTTCCAGAAATTGCATGTGTTCGTACCCGGTCATGCTTCCAGACTGCGCAACCAATCATTTTCCATTTAGGGCTTCAGCGGATATCGGTCGGGTTCCTCGAACACGTCGATCACCAGGCTGCCAGCCTTCAGTTTAGCGGCATGGGGTGTTCCGGCGGGGATATCCCAGCTGTCACCAGGCACACATTGGCGGGTGCGTCCATCGACCGTTAGTTCAAGGCCACCCCGAACAACCGTGCCCCACTGCGCGCCGTGCTGGTGCTCTGGTATCTCCACATCCTTATGAACATGCAGGAAGACCACCAGCGCCCCATCTGAGCGCACCGCCGACGTGGAGACGGCGTCTTCGGGGAAAGGGATATCCAGAGACGGCTGGTCTTGAATGAAATTCGGATAGGGCATGATACCTCCTGGGGTTAGGGGATGAGTACAATCTTGCCTGCGTTGCCGGGCTGAAGGACGAGTTCGTGAGCCTCCACCGCGTCAGCCAAAGCCAACTGCCGCCCCACCTTGGGTTTAATTGCACCGTCTGCGGCGGCAATGAGGATGTCCGCCAGTATATCGTTCAGCTGCCTCTCGGGCACGTTCCACAGCATGATGCCTCGAATATCGAGCTCCTTTATCATCGCCATGCGGGCATTGATTGCAATCTCCCCTCGGTTCCCGATCACAACAATCCGGCCATGCATTGCCGCGATTTCCATGTCAGCTGCAAGGTTCACATTCGCCAGCATTTCGAGAATGAGATCGGGACCATGGCCGCCGCTGGCCTCTCTGACGCGATCGAGATAGCCCGCCTGTGAGTGATCAACGGCGTGATCGGCGCCTTCCTTTAGAACGAGCGCCAACCCCGCCTTCGAGCCCGCGCTGCCGATGACCGTCAGGCCGGCCCGTTTGGCGAGTTGGATGGCCGATGTGCCGACCGAACCGCTCGCCCCGTGGATAAAGACGGTTTCCCCTTTTTTGGCACCGCCACGCGCGAACAGCGCGTAGTGGGCAGTCGGATAAGAAACACCAAACGTTACAGCCTCGGCATAGCCCATACTCTCCGGAATGGGCAGGACATGCGATGCTGGCCGCATGACGCATTCTGCATAGCACCCGCTGAAATCGAACCCCATCGCGACGCCCGTAAAGACCCGGTCTGCGATTGCCAGCCCGGTAACGTTCTCTCCGACAGCGATAACTTCTCCCGCGGCATCACCCCCTGGAATGCAGGGCAGCGCCGGTTTGATCCGGTAGGTTCCTTCGCGCATGTAGGTGTCTGCGGGATTCACGCCGGCTGCCTTGACGGCAATGACCACATCATCCGGCCCTGGTACGGGATCGGCCACCTCATTGAACTGCAAGACCTCTGGTCCGCCGAATCTGTGAAATTGAATGGCTTTCATGTTTCGCCTCCCCACCAAGTTTTTTCTCTAGTGGCCGGACAACCGGCACGAGGCACTACCTGGCCAATTGTTCCTTGCGCATGGAAAACAGGCCGATGTCCTTGCCTCTTTGGCCTCTACAGAGCCATCCGAAAGAAGAGCATATGCTCCACCAGCTCGGGCGAAATCCCCGCCGTACCGCCGACATCGAATGGTTCCACGCGCGTGAAACCCAACTTCTCATAGAGTGCCGGCATCTCGGGATTGGCGGCGAACGTGTCGGCCAAGAGTATCTTTAGACCCATGGCACGTGCGTCGACGAGACGCGCCTCGACCAAAGCTTGTCCAAGGCCCAGGCCACGCGCCTGCGGACGCACGTACAGATGCTTCATCTCGCCCACCCCAGGCGAGATGGTGCGCAGCGCGCCTGTCCCCAGCAATGTGTTGTCCGCAGACCAGGCCAAATAGTAGCTGCCAACGGGGGGGAGGACCTGCTCAAACTTGCTCCAGAAGCCATCCACGTGCAGCATGATGTCGAAGTCCGGTCCACCACCTTTCACCATCCTGCGACGCATCCTGCGTACATGCTCGACCAGCAGATCTCTGGCCGCCTTGACCGGTACGTCCGCACGTGAATGGTAGCGTTTCAGGTAAGCTGCACGACAGGCAGGGTTATGTTTTATCGCAGGAACATTCCCGCCGTCCGCGCCGAAGGCGGAAAGGCTGGGTGCATCCATACATGCCAAATTTGGCGAATTTTGCATGGGAACCGCCCTCCGTGTTTTGCTCTTGAGCCACATTGGTAGCAAAGTGCTCGCAAAAGTGCGAGAAAACAAAAATATGAAAATGATACCTCAGCTATGATGTTGATCGATTGGCGCGACCTTCCAACTCTCTCTGCGTTACGCGCGTTTGATGCGACGGCCCGCCATGGTGGCTTTGCCGGTGCGGCACGATCTTTGAATGTTACCCATGCAGCCATCGCCCAACATGTTCGCGGGTTGGAAGCCCATCTTGGCGTTAGTCTAGCTGTGCGACAAGGGCGCAAGGTTGTGCTCACGCAGGCCGGCAAACAGCTGGCCCATGCACTAGGAGACGGATTTGACACGATCTCCAGCGGCATAGCGCGACTGAAAGAGGCCCATGCCAACCGCGCGCTTCGGGTCACAACAACCCCCTTCCTGACGGAGCGGGTCATCATGCCGAAACTGTCAGAGTTTTGGGCCGCCCATCCTGGCGCTGAAATCTCGATGTCGCCGACCCGAGAGTATGTCGATGTGGTTGGCGAAGGATTTGATCTCGCCGTCCGGGCGCTTCTGCCTGGTCAAACGGTTGGTTTGCCTGGATCAGGGCTGAACTGTGAAACAGTCAACGAGGCGACGCTTATCGGCATCACGTCGCCAAAGCTTCTCGCTGACTATGGACCGGAGCCTGCCAATCTCCCATGGCTCTGGCATGATGTGATGGACGTCAAACTGGAAATGATGCGCCGCTTCGGCCTGCCCATTGAGCAATTGAAGCGCGTGCCGATTGGCAGCGCAAACTTGCTCCTGGAGGCCGTCCGCCAAGGGCTTGGTGTCACGATCTTTAACGAAACCATCGCTCGCGATGAGATCGAAGCTGGCGGGATCGTTGAGATGCCTCTGCCGCAGATCGTGAAGGTCGGCTATCACGCGCTCACCCCAAAAGGCCTGGAGCACCCGCTCGTCCGGCCTTTCGTTGCGTGGGTGCGAACGCTTTTGTGATCGCTACTGAGGTCATCCCTTTCTTCGTTGACCCGTCTACCCACGCCAACCGATTTCACCACCCATCTTGCCGATCTCGAAGCGCTAATCGCCGACTTCAAAACGGCCAAGGAGCAGGCCGAGTCAAATCGGCCGCAAATGAAACCAAAAAGTTAAATGGCAGACTGGCTGCTCCTTGTTCAATTTAGGCGTGTGCGGCTTTGCAGCTGATGTCCGTTATGGGGGTCAAGCGGAAACATCCACGTCAAACTGGCAATGTCGGCATACCGCCCTTTTAGGACCTTGTTGCGGAGCGCAGCGAATGGCTGCTTACAGGAGCGAAGTCCAAGATCGCGAACGACAGGCTTGAGGGCGTCAAACGGCCACTATTAACGCGATGCCTAGCCCCTGAAAGCGACGCTCTGCAACAGCTACAAACTCCCGCTGGATTTCCACGCCAAAGCAAGCATTGCTGTTGTCGGGTCAAGCGATGAAAGCTGACGGCTGACCCTGCCCGCAGCGCGGGCTTCACTCAGTGCGGGGTCGGATGATCCCGTCCTGGAACCTGAGTGGAGAGCAAGATGAATACCTCAAAAATCGCGAATGACGCAGGCCAGGCTGCGCTACCTAATGCGGCGCCGGCTAGTGCGCCAAAGCAGAAGCGCCGGGCCCTTTCATCGAAGCCGGACAAGTCTGGCCCAAAGATCAAACAGGATCAGTTGGTGGCCCTGCTGTCAAAGCCGAATGGCGTTCGTATCTCGGCGATTTCGGAACGGCTGGGATGGCAGGCCCATTCGGTGCGGGCAGCGATCTCGGGTCTGCGCAAGCGCGGACATGATGTTGTGACTTCGAAGTACCCAAAGATCGGCGAGATGGTTTACACGATCAATGCCGCAGCGGAGGAGAGTGAAGCCGATGCTGTAGGGATGTCGTCATGAATCGGGCGGTAAGGGCAGTGGGAGGTTATTGATGTTGCCCGCTTCGAAGCCTTGTCGCGTGAAGACTGCATCGACGAATGGCGGCGGACGATCGGAGGCCAGTCGCTGAAGTATGTCTCGGTCCAATTCATTCGCAGCGCGCTGGCCTTTGAAGCGCAGATCAAAGACCATGGTGGGCATTCAACTGTTGTTCGAATGGCGCTCAAAGCCGCTTTGAAGACTGATCAAAGATCGTCTGAAGCAGGAGGTCGACCAAGGCCGGTTCTCCAATCCTCTCTCAGACCCGGGACCCATCTGGTTCGTGAGTGGAACGGCAGGATCTATCAGGTCGAGGTTCTGGATGATGGCTTCCGGATGGATGGCAAACGGTGTCGCTCGCTGAGCGCCATCGCCCGGAAGGTCACGGGCGCTCATTGGTCCGGGCCACGCTTCTTCGGATTGGGCTAGACTATGAAGAAGATCCGCTGTGCCATCTACACACGGAAATCATCGGAGGAGGGGTTGGATCAGGAGTTCAACTCACTCCATGCCCAACTGGAGGCCTGTGCAGCCTACATCGCCAGCCAGAAGCACGAGGGCTGGGTGGCGATGCCTGAGCACTATGATGATGGCGGTATCTCCGGTGGTACTCTGGAAAGGGCAGGGCTCAAGAAACTCCTCCAGCATGTGGATGAAGGACTGGTTGACCAGATCGTCGTCTACAAGATCGACCGGCTCACGAGGTCGCTTGCCGATTTCGCCAAGCTGGTCGATCGACTGGACGCGGCCAAAGCGTCGTTTGTGTCGGTCACCCAATCCTTCAACACAGCTACAAGCATGGGACGGCTGACGCTCAACGTGCTTCTCTCCTTCGCCCAGTTCGAACGCGAAGTCACAGCGGAGCGGATAAGGGACAAGATCGCAGCTTCCAAGAAGAAGGGTCTGTGGATGGGTGACACCGTCCCCATGGGCTATGAGCCCGAGGGTCGAACATTGAAAATCGTATCGGAAGAGGCTGAGCCGGTGAGAACACTCTATGATCTCTACCTTCAGCATCGTTCGATCCTGGCGGTGGCGAAGCATGCCAACAGGTTGGGGCTGCGTGGCAAGGCAAAGGTCAGAAAACAGAAGAAGGTCAACAAGCGGCCTGAGGAGCAGGGAGCCGACGCCGCACCGCATTTGAGTGATCTCGAAAGTACAGTCAATTGCACCGAAGGCGGTTCGACCAAGAGTGTTAACCAGCCAACTTCAATCGATCGGAACGCTTGCGGCGCTCCCTTCGAACGCGCGACGCTCCATTACCTGTTGACCAACCCGGTCTATGCCGGTCGGATCCGGCACAAGGACGTCATCCACGAAGGCCAGCATCCAGCGATCATTGATCCGGATATCTGGAATCAAGTCCAGGAGCACCTGAAGGAAAGTGCAGCCCGAAAGCGGGATGAAGACAAGGGTGGGGCAATCATCAGTCTGCTTGCCGGTAAGCTTGTTGATGAGACCGGTGGCAAGCTCACCCCGAGCCATGCCGGCAAGAAGGGCAAGCGCTACCGCTATTACGTCTCAAACCGGCTGCTAAATACTGCCGCTAAGAACGCCACCAACACCAATACCGGCGGCTGCCAGCCAAGGTGCTTGAGGATCAGATTGCCAAAGCAACCCTGTCCCATCTGCGCAACCGGCTCCCGGTCGATCTGCTGATCAATCCCGCCGCCTATGCAATGTCAAACACTGGCAACCACCTCGCTCTACTGGATGCGCAGTCACGCACAAGAGGTCCGAACGCTATCCTATCCTGTATCGAACAGGGCATCATCAGGCCGGGTGCAATAGAGATCAGTCTCAATCCCGAGACGCTCGCCGATACCATCGAGATATCAGAAGATGAGCTGAACCCGGAGGCACTGGTGTTCATCCTGCCGTTCCAGTTCAGAAAGCGTGGAGTCGAAACGAAACTCACGATCGGAATTGACACCTCGAAACCCGTTGACACCACGCTGATCCGCGGTCTCGCCAAGGCGCATCAGTATTATGACGCGATCAAGAACGGTCAGACGTTCGAGCAGATTGCAGCCAGCGAAAACCTCTCCAAGCGGCGGATCATGCAGGTAATCGACCTGGCATTTCTCGCCCCGGATATCGTCAAGCTGATCGTCCGGGGTGAGCAGCCCGATGGCTTGACTGCGAAATGGCTTGGCATCAGCCCGTTGCCTTCGGATTGGCAGGCACAGCGACGTATCGTTGCGGCGCTCTGATAATGCCAAAATCCCAAGCGGTCGGACACACACTGATGGTCCGGTTATGCTCTTCCGGCAAACTGTCAACCCTGAATTGGCCTACTGAGACTTCGGGTGATTCCTTGCCCAGATATGGGCCCGTATCCAGTCTCAGTCACCGACGCGCGCTTGCATATCATTGAAACTTCGCACCAATCTGAGCGAAGAAGCAGGTCGTGTCGATATCTGAGAAAGATTGGCTGGGGAACCTGGATTCGAACCAGGACTAACGGAGTCAGAGTCCGTGGGTCTACCGTTAACCTATTCCCCAACATGCGCTGCCCGAAATCGGGCCGGCGCGGCGGCTTATAGCCAATAACCTGCGGCGATGCAAACGCAGTCTGCGTATTTTTCGCGCCAATCTTGCGGCCCGTATTATCGAGCCTGCTGCGCCATTGGTCAAACCTGCCATGCCGGGCAGCCGGCGGTTCGAAGGTGGTGTCCGGCGGAGAGGCGCCCAGGCTTGCGCTTGTGAAACGGTCTTTGCGACTGTGGCGCGACCACGGCGCGGCCAAGCCGGCGTGTAAGCTGCGCGGCCATGTCGACCGTGAAAAAGACTTTTGCGTTCTTTCGCCCGCTTTGATAGTCTTTTCCCAACAACAAATCGTGACGCGCGATGCGGGCCTCCGGCTTGCCGCGCACGACAGGACAGACCGTGAAAGACCTTCGGGACGGCGACAAGCCAAACGCGGAGGTGTCACTGGCAGGTGATAAGCTGTCCGGGCGCGCTGACGAGGCTGCGACGGGCGGTGTCAAGCACAGCGGCGGCAATGCCGCGCCTTCAGGGTCCGCAACCGGTGGTGCGCCACCGCAAGCGGCCTTGGCCAGCGACTCCCCGGATCATGCCAAGCGGACCACCCCGTCCGGTCGGCGACGCCGTCGTCGTCGCAAATCCGCGCGTTCAGCAGCACCTCAGCCGGCCAATGGCGAGCCGCAGACAGGAGCCGCCCCGGCTGCGCGCCCCGCCAGTGCCGCCCCTGCCAAGCCCGGAGAAAAACGCGGCCGCCGCCGCCGTGGCAAGAAGGGCCGCGCTATCCAGGGCCGGCCGCTGACGCCGCAAAAAGAGCCGGGCCAGACCTCCCCGCAGGCCCACATCGCATCGCCCGGTGAAGACACGGCGCCGCTGCGTCATCCTCATCCTCATGCCCGGACCCATGACCGCGCCAATGGCGGTCCTGCCGCGCCTGGGGCCCAGCCGCAGCGCCGCCGTGCCCCCGACAATCTCTACGCCGCGCTTGATCTGGGAACCAACAATTGCCGTTTGCTGATCGCCCAGCCCACCCGGCCCGGCCAGTTCCGGGTGGTCGACGCGTTTTCGCGCATCGTCCGGCTCGGCGAAGGCCTTGACGCAACCGGCGAACTGGCCGCGGATGCCATGGACCGCGCCGTCGAAGCCTTGAAAATCTGCGCCGGCAAGCTCGAAAACCGGCCGGTCCGGCGGCACCGGCTGATTGCCACCGAAGCCTGCCGCTCGGCTCGCAACGGCGCAGAGTTTCTCGATCGCGTGTTTCGCGAGACCGGCTTGCAGCTCGAAATTGTCACCCGCGAAACCGAGGCGCGGCTGGCAGTGGCGGGCTGCTCGTCGCTGGTCGGCCGCGACACCGACGGACTGGTGCTGTTCGACATCGGCGGCGGCTCGTCGGAAATAGCCATGATCGATTTGACCGAAAACCGGTCCAACCGGCTGGCCAATCACATCAAGGCCTGGACCTCGCTGCCGGTGGGCGTTGTCACCCTGTCCGAGCGCCATGGCGGTTGCATGGTCACCCGCGAGATTTTCGACGGCATGGTCGAGGAAGTTGACGCCATGCTGGCAGCTTTCACCCCGCCGCCCTTGCCAGCCTTTGCCCGGACGGGCGAGGCCGGGCACGATCGCATGCATCTGCTGGGCACATCCGGCACGGTCACCACACTGGCCGGACTGCATCTGGAATTGCCGCGCTATGACCGGCGCAAGGTCGATGGTCTGTGGATGTCCAATTCCCAGGTCGACAGCATGCTCGACATGCTGCTGTCGTGGGATTTTGATGCCCGGGCCGCCAATCCCTGCATCGGAGCCGACCGCGCCGATCTGGTTTTGGCCGGATGCGCGATTTTGCAGTCAATCCGCAAGCGCTGGCCCTCGCAGCGCATGCGGGTCGCCGACCGGGGTCTGCGTGAGGGCCTGCTCAATGAAATGATGGCTGCCGATGGCGCCTGGCGCGGACGCGGCCGGCAATACCGGTACCGCAACCATCGTCCCAATCCGGAGGCCAAGCCGTGACCCGACCGCCATCAGGTCCGACCGGCCGAAAACTCGGCCAGAAGGTCAAAAAGGGCAAGTTGAAGGCGTCGTCCCGGCGCTGGATCGAACGCCATCTCAATGATCCCTATGTCCAGCAGGCCAAGCAGGAGGGCTATCGCTCGCGCGCGGTCTACAAGCTGCTTGAGATCGACGCCAAGCACAAGATTCTCGACAATGCCCGCCGCATCATCGATCTGGGCGCCGCACCGGGCGGCTGGTCGCAAATCTCGGCCAAGGTCACCGATTCCACGGATGAAGATCCCAAGGTGGTGGCGATCGACTTTCTCGAGATGGACGGTCTTGCCGGGGTCACGTTCCTGCAGATGGATTTTCTCGACGACGCCGCGCCGCAGGCGCTGATGGATGCGCTCGGTGGCGCGCCGGATGTGGTGCTGTCGGACATGGCTGCCCCCACCACCGGTCACCGGCGCACCGATCATCTGCGCACGATGCATTTGTGCGAGGTGGCGGCTCATTTCGCCGTCGAAGTGCTGGCGCCGGGCGGGCATTTTCTCGCCAAGACCTTTCAGGGCGGCGCCGAGGCGGATCTGCTGACCATGCTCAAGCAGAACTTCAAATCGGTCATTCACATCAAACCGCCGTCCTCGCGGGCGGAATCGGTGGAAATGTTCGTACTCGCCAAGGGCTTCAAGGGCCGTTCACGACGGGTGAACCCCGACGATGCCTAAAAGTATTTTGCCGCCAGTTCCACAAAATCATAGCGCCCGTTGCGGCCGCCCAGATGCCGGGCCAAAAAGCTCTCGGTATGGCGCGCCAGGCGCACCTGGGTTTGCCAACGCCGGTAGTGATGCCCTTCATTGTTGAAGTAGACCGCCATATGTGGCTTTCGGGCTTCACTCAGCGCTTCCACAAGCAACTCGGTCCGTCGGTAATCGGCCACTTCGTCTGACGTGCCGTGGGTGAGAAGGACCGGGCCATCCACCATCCCCGCCAATCTGGCAGCGGAGCCGTTTTTGCGAGCCGTGGATTTTGTTTCGGTTTGCGATGGGGCAAGAGGCCTGATCGTCCCTTCTGGCTCGCCATCCTGGCCTTGCGGCGTCGAAGTCTGTAGCGCGGCCTGGTCGCTGACCGGCGACTGGATGATCGCCGCCTGAAAAAGCCCCGGGTGATGCGCCATTGTATTCAGCGCCACCTGGCCGCCGCGCCCATGCCCCATGACTGCCAGCGCGTCCGGGTCGGCAATCCCTTCCGCCACCAGCCATCGGGCGGCCTGTGCAAGCTGGTTTCCGGGGTCGTGTTTCATCGGCGTCGGACTGGATGAGCCGAGGCGGCCATCAACTTCCGGAAGATCCCGAGAACTGATGGAAAGCACGACATAACCGCGATTGGCGAGAAACTGTGCGGTGTGGCCGGCGCTCCACGCGGAACTCGCAAGCGGTGCGTCGCGGGTGAGCACCACAGCCGGCAACGGCCCCGGATCGGCGCCGGTTTTCGGCCTGGTGAGCAATGCGTGGATGCGGCGGCCGTCCCGGGCCGCAAATGCAACAGGCGTCTTTTGCGCCAGTGAGCGGCGATGCTGGCCGGCAAATGAGGAACTGTCGATAATCCGGGCGGAGCGGGTGTTCAGATCAACCAGCAAATGATCGGTTGCGATCCTGCCGACCGACCGGCTCACCAGGAAGATCTCGCGGCTGCGCGAGGCTGAAACGATCCGCCAGCTCATTCGCTCAATTCCTTCGGTCACCAGGTCCAGAAATGCCTCGCCACGGGGTGTCAGGGCCCTCGAAATGGGGGCCAATCCGTCGGAACGAATGATGTCGACGGGCCCGGCGCCATCGGCGGTTAGCACCAGCGCCGAAGCGACACCGGCATTCTCGAACCCGGCGACAACCCGGTCCGGCTGCGTGGCGCCGGGACCCGGCAACGCCGTTTCCACCAATACGGGCCCGTCGCCGCCGCCACCGGAAACAGCCTGGATCACATTGCCATCAAGCGCTCCGGTGACCGGCCGGAAGACCTGGTCACCCGGGTGACGCCGCAGCACCTGCCACCTGTTTTGCGGCCCGCTGCGCACCTCTGTGACGCGGACGCCGCCCGGCCCCATCCCCGAGCGGTAGCCGAGCTGTTTGCCGTCGATGCCCGGCCAAATCACAATCTTGCCGGATGCAGCTTCGCTCGGTCCGGGTGCGGAGCCTTTGACATCCATGGGCGGGCCGCTGAAATGCCTGGCGTCCGCATGGTTCGGGTTGCGTTCCGGGTGCATGGCGGTGAGCCCGTGGTCCGGACTGGCAGGGGAAGCGTCGGCGCTACCGGGAAGGGTCGGGGTAGCATCCTGCCAGTTGGCCCGATCCGGATTAGCCGGCGGCATCGCCCAGATCCGGTCGCGCACAACAATGCACAGCCGCCCCTGGATGTCGAAAAAGTGTCGGGTAACCGCCGGTTCGGAGATGACCGACGGCCGATCCATCGCCGCCACGGACGCCACCGCGAGCTCTTCGCCAAACAGCCTCGCGCGCCGCCATGAGATCCATTCGCCGTCATCAGATATTTTGTAATCCCACTGCGCATCCCCGGATGCATAGAAGTCACGCACCGGGATCAGCGGCGGCAATCCGGCTGCTGCGAGACCATCGTGCCGTGCGCCAGCATCCAGGCTCACCAGTCCATACAGAAGCAACGATGTGGCAATGATCGCTGCGAAAAGGGCCAGAAGTTTTTTCAAGGATCAGGCTCCATTTGCAGCCTAACCTATGCCGCGTGGAGAGACCAAAATTCAACCCTAGATTCGTAGGGAAGTCTTGCCTATTTGCAACTATTCCATGTGACCGGTAGCGTATGGCCGGCCATTGTTCGCAATCTGTTGACGGACTGTCTCCGTTTAGGCGCTCCAGTCACCCACAGCCACGCTTGCCGTTGGGATCGATCACCCCATGTTCTGCCTATGATCATCAACCGGGAGGATTCCATGACACAGGCCCCATCAGCATTGTCACGCCGCAACCTGTTCAAGGCGACGGCCCTTGGCGCCGGCGTCATTGCCGCGCCGCAGATCCTGGTGCGTGCGGCTCAGGCCGAAGCGCCGATGGCGGCAGTCCTGCCGGCCGCCTTCAAGCGTTTCTCGTTGGGAGAGTTCGAGATCACGGTGCTTTCGGATGGTCACCGTGTGGTGGAAAACCCGCATGGCATTTTCGGCATGAACACCTCGCAGGACGATGTCGAGGCGTTGCTGACCGATAGCTATCTGCCGGTCGACAAGATGCAGTTCACCTTTGCGCCCACCCTGGTCAACACCGGTGCGGAGCTGATCCTGTTTGACACCGGCAATGGAGAGGGCGGCCGTCCGGGCGGCGTCGGCCAGACACTCGCCAATCTCAAGGCCTCCGGCTACACGCCCGAACAGGTCAGCATCGTGGTGCTCACCCATATGCATGGAGACCATATCGGCGGTCTGATGGAAGGTGGCGCGCCGACGTTCCCCAATGCGCGCTACATCGCGGGCCAGGCCGAATATGATTTCTGGTCGTCGGAAGACCGCATCGGCACACCGGCTGAGAATGGCCACAAGAATATGGTCGGCAAGGTGGTGCCGCTGGCTGACAAGATGAGCTTCATCGCCGATGGCGAATCCGTGACCGGCGGTGTGACAGCCATGGCTGCCTTTGGTCACACGCCTGGTCACATGATCTACCGCCTTGAATCCGGCGGCCGCAACCTGATCCTGACCGCCGATACCGCCAATCATTTCCTGCTCTCGCTAGCCCGCCCGGATTGGGAAGTGCGCTTCGACATGGACAAATCCGCCGCCGCGGCGACGCGCAAATCGGTGTTCGACATGATCGCCACCGATCGCCTCGCCTTCGTCGGCTATCACATGCCGTTCCCGTCGGTGGGCTTTGTCGAAAAGATGGACGGCGGTTACCGCTACATTCCCGAGACCTATCAGCTCGATCTGTAACGCCGTTCCGTCGTATCATCGCCATTCGTGCCCGGGCCTTTCGGTCCGGGCATTTTCATTGGCGTTCCCGCCTCCGTCGATGCCGTACCGAATATTGGGGACCCAGAGGCTCCTGGCTCTTTCATCGCGACGGGAAGCATGGTACCTGCCGCTGCCAACGCGAAGAACCGCAATTTCTGGTGCGGCCGATATTCCGGCTGCCGCAAAAGACGGAACCGACAGGCGATGGCGACCATAATTCAATCCATTACCGGCGCGGAAGCGCTGACATTTGACGACGTGCTGCTGCAGCCCGGCCATTCCGATGTGATGCCCGGCCAGGTCAACATTGCGACGCGCATCGCCCGCGATTTCGACCTTAATCTGCCAATCCTGTCTTCTGCCATGGATACCGTTACCGAATCGCGGCTCGCCATCGCCATGGCCCAGGCCGGAGGCGTCGGTGTCATCCATCGCAACCTGACACCGAAAGAGCAGGCCGAAGAGGTTCATCAGGTCAAGAAGTTCGAAAGCGGCATGGTCGTCAATCCGGTCACCATCGCGCCCGACGCACCGTTGTCGGAAGCGCTGGCGCTGATGCGCGCCCATGGCATTTCCGGTATTCCGGTGGTCGAGCATCCTGGCGGCAAACCGTCGGGCCCGGGCCGGCTGGTGGGCATTCTCACCAACCGCGACGTCCGCTTCGCCTCCGATCCGGATCAAAAGGTTCACGAACTGATGACCCGGGAAAATCTGGTCACGGTCAAGGAAAGCGTCGACCAGTCCGAGGCCAAGCGGCTGTTGCACTCGCACCGGATCGAAAAGCTGCTGGTGGTGGATAGCGAAAGCCGGTGCGTCGGCCTCATCACCGTCAAGGACATCGAAAAATCACAGCTCAACCCGCATGCCTCCAAGGACGCGCAGGGCCGATTACGTGCCGCCGCGGCGACATCGGTCGGCGATGATGGCTTTGAACGCGCCGAGCGCCTGATCGCAGCCGGTGTCGACCTGCTGGTGATCGACACCGCCCACGGCCATTCGCAGCGGGTACTCGATGCCGTAACTCGTGCCAAGAAACTGTCCAATTCGGTGCGGATCATGGCCGGCAATGTTGCTACCGCCGACGGCGCCAAGGCGTTGATCGACGCTGGTGCCGATGCGGTCAAGGTCGGTATCGGTCCCGGTTCGATCTGCACCACGCGCATCGTCGCCGGTGTCGGTGTGCCGCAATTGAGCGCCATCATGAGTGCGGTTGATGCGGCGCAGAAGCTCGATGTGCCGGTGATTGCCGATGGCGGCATCAAATATTCGGGCGACCTGGCCAAGGCGATTGCCGCCGGCGCATCCGCCTGCATGGTCGGCTCGCTGCTGGCTGGCACCGATGAAAGCCCCGGCGAGGTCTATCTGCATCAGGGGCGCTCGTTCAAGGCCTATCGCGGCATGGGTTCGGTGGGCGCAATGGCACGCGGTTCGGCCGATCGCTATTTTCAGGCCGAGGTCCGCGATACGCTCAAGCTGGTGCCCGAAGGCATCGAGGGGCAGGTGCCCTACAAGGGGCCGGTTTCAGGCGTGCTGCATCAGCTTGCCGGTGGTCTCAAGGCCGCCATGGGTTATGTCGGCGCCGCCGATCTCGGGTCTTTTCATGACCGGGCCACTTTTGTGCGGATTTCCGGCGCGGGCCTGCGCGAAAGCCACACACATGATGTGACCATCACCCGCGAAAGCCCCAATTACCCCGGTTCTGTGTGATGAAGCGGCTCTGGCCCGGCTGGCTGCTTTGCGGCCTGACGGCTGCGCTGTTCATCTATATGGCAGCATTTGAAGCCCGCGAAATTCAGACCATGCTGGGTGGCATGTTGCTCCCCGACTCGGTGCCGCTGGGCTATGATGTCGAGGGCGCGCGCGACCTTTTCGCAGCATTCAAGGCCGAACTGGCGGATGCAGAAAAAGCAAACCGGCAAAGCGCGTCGGCGGCCTATGTCTCCATGCACGCAGGCTCGGACTTGCTGTTTCCGCCGATGCTCGCCGCCAGTCTGGCGTTTCTCGCAGCCGCGGCCCTGAATGCGCGACGGCATTTGGGCGGTTCGCCGCGGCTCGCGCGCATCGGTCTTGGCCTGGTGTTCGCGCTGGCCTTTGCCTATCTGGGCTGCGATTACGTGGAAAATGCCGTCGCCGATGCGCTGCTCGGCCCGCTGGCTCTCGAACACGGTTTCAACGCCGAATTCGTGCCGGTGCTGCGCGGCTTGACGGCTGGCAAATATCTCACCGTGCTGGCAGCGTTTTTGATCATCGCGGCCTTGTGGATTTGGCGCTGGCGTGACCGGCGCGGCCGGACGATCGAGACAGCAGGACAGGCTTCGCCAAACCAGCTCTCCACGGATCAATCCGGAGAAGACTAGACCGCGACGGCTCAGGGTGGATGCTATCGGCTTCGGGGTGTCAGTTGTCCAGGCGCAGCGGGCTGAATTCAGGCCGACGGAATTGCACCCTGATCCCGCCGGGCCGTCGCTGCGGGGTCGCCGGGCGAGCATTTTTGGGGAAGCTCACGATCTTCCGCGATTTCGCCCAATTGTCCGATTGTCGTGGAGGCGCATCGTATCAATCGGTCAAATGGCTTTCAGCGCGTCGTGAAACGCTCTAGAACGTGCCGCACGTGTTCAACGCAGGAGCCGGTGTCATAACCATGTCCACAGCGATCTTCTGGCCGATGATGGCCCAAGTGCTGCTTACCTATGCTGTCTATCTTCTGGTCTCCAAACGCCGCATCGGCGCGGTCAAGGCAGGTCTCGCCACGCCATCCGACTACAAGGTTCCCTTTGTGGAGCCGGAGCCAAGTGCGGCGGTTGCGCGCAATCTCGTCAACCAGTTTGAATTGCCGGTTCTGTTTTATGCGGCCTGTCTTGCACTCTATGTTACTGGCGGGGCGGGGACCGCGGCGGTGGCCGTGGCATGGGCCTTCGTGCTGGCGCGCGCTGCCCATTGCTACATTCATGTCAGCAGCAATCGCGTGCGTCTGCGCCGTCAATCCTTCATCGTCAGCCTTTTGCTCAATCTGGTGCAGTGGGTGATGCTCGCCATTCACATCATCTGATCTGCGGCCGGAGGGTGTGCGGCAAGCCCCATATTCTCCCGTCCGGCATCCAAAATATCGCCGCCGACCTTGGCGGCGATCTCCGCAAAAGCCTCGTAATCCTGGATCCGCTCGCTGGCCGAGCGGAAAAAGACGGCAATCTGGCGTGACGGCGCCGGTAGCGAAAACGGCACAAAACGGATATCGCCCAGCCGCGGGCTTTCCGCCGACACCGCGATTTCCGGCAGCAGGGTACGCCCCATTCCATGCGCCACCATTTGCAAAAGCGTAGTCAACGAGGTTGCGCCGAAATTGACCAGCGCGGTGTCGCGGTGTCCCTGACAGATCGACAGCGCCTGATCGCGCAGGCAATGGCCTTCCTCCAAAAGCAGCATCCGGTCGAGCGCGATCCTGTGCCGGTTGAGGGGCGAATCGAGAATGTCGCGGTCATTATTGGAAACCGCCATCACGAACCGGTCTTCAAAAAGCATTCGATGCGCAATGCCCGGCTCGCGGATCGGCATGGCGGCGATCACAGCGTCCAGATCGCCGCTGCGCAACTGCTCCACCAGCGATTCGGTAATCGCCTCACGCACGCCGAAATCGAGCGCCGGAAAGCGCTTGGCGAGCTCCGGCGCCAAGGCCGGCAGCAGATAGGGCGCCAACGTCGGAATCATGCCGATCCGCATCCGGCCGGTCAGCAGCCCTGACTGCTGTTGCACCTGCTCCTCGATGGCGCGCACCTCCGAAAGCACACGGCGAAACGCCGGTAGAAGCTTTTGTCCGCTTTCGGTCAGCACGATGGCGCCGCGGGTGCGCTCCACTAGCCGCCGCCCGAGACGGGATTCCAGCTCCGCGATCTGCGCCGACAAAGCCGGTTGCGACACATGCGCCCGCTCCGCAGCCCGGCCGAAATGCAGCGTTCGTGCCAGCGCATCGAAATAGCTCAACTGCTTGAGGGTTATCATAAGAAAATCCTATCGAAAAAACTCAAAAATACAATTGGAAACTATCGAGAATTTGCGCCAGATTGGTGACAATTCGCTAAGCCCGCAATCACGGGTTCTGAGCGGGCGGGTGTGCCGCCGGAGGAGAGGCAAACGGGAGAGACGCCGCCGGGCCACGAAGGTTGCCGGATGCAGTGACAATCGAATTCGACAATCCGAGCCGGGTCCGCTTGGGAGACGGCATATCGAGCCGCAGTCCCGCCAAATGCCTCAAACCAACAATTCTGACGCTGACGCGTCAGGTCATCGAACCAAAGTGCCAAATTACGATTGGAGACAAGTTATGGACGCAAACCTCGACGAGCTCAATGACGGCGATCGCAAATGCCCGGTGATGCATGGCGGGCTGACAGCAACCGGAGCCACGGTGATGGACTGGTGGCCGAAGTCGCTCAATCTTGACATTCTCCATCAGCACGACAGCAAGACCAACCCGCTTGGCAAGGACTTCAGCTACCGCGAAGAGCTCAAGAAGCTCGATGTCGAAGCGCTGAAAAAAGACATGACCGCGCTGATGACCGACAGCCAGGACTGGTGGCCAGCAGATTACGGCCATTATGGCGGACTGATGATTCGCCTGGCGTGGCATTCGGCGGGCACGTATCGCCTGGCCGATGGCCGTGGTGGCGCTGGCGCTGGCAATATTCGTTTCGCGCCGCTCAACTCGTGGCCGGACAATGGCAACCTCGACAAGGCCCGGCGCCTGCTGTGGCCGATCAAGAAGAAATACGGCAACAAGATCTCTTGGGCCGACCTGATCATCCTGGCAGGCAACATCGCCTACGAATCCATGGGATTGAAAACCTTCGGCTTCGGCTTCGGCCGTGAGGATATCTGGCATCCTGAAAAAGACACCTATTGGGGCGCTGAGAGAGAATGGCTGGCACCATCCGACACTCGCTATGACGATGTGTCCAAGCCGGACACGATGGAAAACCCGCTGGCTGCGGTGCAGATGGGCCTCATCTATGTCAATCCGGAAGGCGTCAACGGCAAGCCAGACCCGCTCAAGACAGCGGCTCAGGTGCGTGAAACCTTTGCCCGCATGGCCATGGATGACGAGGAAACTGCGGCCCTGACCGCCGGCGGCCACACCGTGGGCAAGACCCACGGCAATGGTGACGCCGGCGCGCTTGGCGCCGAGCCGGAAGGCGCGGATGTCGAGGGCCAGGGCCTGGGCTGGAACAACCCGAATCTCGGCGGCAAGGCCTCCAACGCCGTGACCTCCGGTCTCGAAGGCGCCTGGACCACCAATCCGACCACCTTCGACATGGGCTATTTCGAGCTGCTGTTCGGCTATGAGTGGGAACTCGCCAAGAGCCCCGCCGGAGCCAGCCAGTGGCAGCCGGTCGGCATCAAGGAAGAACACATGCCGGTCGATGCAACCGATCCGTCGGTCCGCCGCATGCCGATCATGACCGACGCCGATATGGCCATGAAGATGGATCCCGCTTATCGCGCCATTTGCGAAAAGTTCATGGCCGATCCGGCCTATTTCAAGGACACTTTCGCTCGTGCCTGGTTCAAGCTCACCCACCGCGACATGGGTCCGCGCGCCCGCTATGTCGGTCCGGATGTGCCCAGCGAGGACCTGGTCTGGCAGGATCCGGTGCCTGCTGGCCCCACCGATTATGACATCGGCGCCGTGAAATCGAAGATCGCCGCATCTGACCTGTCGGTCGCCGAGCTGGTCGCAACCGCCTGGGACAGCGCCCGCACCTATCGCGGCTCCGACATGCGCGGCGGCGCCAATGGAGCACGCATCCGCCTCGCGCCGCAAAAGGATTGGCAAGGCAATGAACCCCAACGCCTTGCCAAGGTGCTGGCTGTGCTCGAACCGATCGCCGCTGAATACGGCGCAAGCCTGGCCGATGTGATCGTGCTGGCCGGCAATGTCGGTGTTGAAAAGGCAGCCGCAGCCGCCGGGGTCGAGATTTCGGTTCCCTTCGCACCGGGCCGCGGTGATTCAACCGACGAGATGACCGATGCGGACAGCTTCGACGTTCTCGAGCCGATCCATGACGGGTTCCGCAACTGGGTGAAGAAGGACTATGCCGTCAGCCCCGAAGAGCTGCTGCTCGACCGGTCGCAGCTTCTCGGCCTCACCGCCCATGAGATGACCGTGCTGATCGGCGGCATGCGGGTGATGGGAACCAATCACGGCGGCGCAAAACACGGGGTCTTCACCGAGCGGGAAGGGGCGTTGTCCAACGATTTCTTCGTCAACCTGACCGATATGGGCAATTCCTGGCGGCCGGTCGGCGACAATGCCTATGAGATCCGAGATCGCGCCAGCGGTGCGATCAAGTGGACCGCTTCGCGGGTGGATCTGGTGTTCGGTTCGAACTCGATCCTGCGCGCCTATGCCGAGATCTATGCGCAGGACGATTCGCGACAGAAATTCGTCGATGACTTCGTCGCGACCTGGACCAAGGTCATGAACGCCGATCGCTTCGATCTGGCCTAAGGCAACGATCGCCCCACAGGCGTTCAGGCAAACACACCGGGGTCCTCGCGGCCCCGGTTTTTTGTTGCGGCGAATTGAATATCCGGCGCGGACGCCGATCTCTACCAGGCAGCCACTGACGACCGGTCGGCGCGGTTGCGGCCCTCCCGGCGTGTGGACGATCCGTTGAGTCCGGCCAGCGGGTCATCCTTGGCACCGGCCTGCGGCGTGATGTTGTCGAGGCTGGCAGCGATGTGCCCGCAGATCGCGTTGACCAGAGCAGACGGCGCGCCCGGCCGTTTCATCAGGCCGATCTGCGCCGGTTGCAGCGACGGAAAGCCATCGGCCGGCGACAGGATCCGCATGCCGGGGCGCACCGCGCATTCCGGCAACAGCGACACCGCCAAGCCTGAAAGCACCGCCGAGGCGACCACGGTGGCCGACCAGCTGGTAAACAGCACCTGGTAGTCGCGGCCGGCCGAATCGAGCGCGGTGCAGGCCAGATTGCGCCAGTTGCAGGATCTTCGGCCCACAGCCAGCGGCACCACCGTTTGCTCGTGCACATCATGGTTCATCGAGGTGACCCAGTAGAGCGGCTCGGTGCGCACCACTTCCGAGGTGCGTTCGCGGGGATTGTGGGTGACCAGCGCCACATCCAGCTCGCCGCGCGCCAGCCGCGCCGCAAGCTCGGCGGAGGGCTCGCATTCGATGTAGAGTTCCACATTCGGGTTTGTCTTGGCGAAGCGCGCAATAATTCCGGGCATATAACGATCGGCATAATCATCGGGCGTGCCGATGCGGATC
The DNA here is from genome assembly GCF_947501405.1 of uncultured Hoeflea sp. Taxonomy (GTDB): domain Bacteria; phylum Pseudomonadota; class Alphaproteobacteria; order Rhizobiales; family Rhizobiaceae; genus Hoeflea. Next base: position 695,036 of record NZ_CANMVK010000002.1, read on the forward strand.
GAGCCTTCCAGTTGCTGATCGTCGAAAGCGGCGATGGTCTCGTTGTTAAGCCGGATCATCCGGCGGGCGTAGCCAAGCATCCGCTCGCCATCCTCGCTAAGCCGGTTCAGCCGGCCGTCGCGCACAAAAAGCGTCTTGCCCAATCGCTCCTCCAGCCGCCGCATCTGCATCGAAACCGCGCTCTGGGTCTTGAACACCTTGTCGGCCGCGCGGGTGAAACTGCCGGTGTCGACTATGGCGATGAAAGTATGCAGCTGATCGATATCGAGGGGCGCGGGCATCGGACGGTCCTATCAATGGTTTTGATGATAAAGATTAGAAACATTCGCTGGTCTGATCAATCGATTTTTGAGAGATTGTTGTTGCAAGAACCGAGCGCCGCTTCGTTTCCCCCTGGCGGCTCTCATCGCTCCCGGCTTGATCAAGGATTATCGCCATGAACGCACGCAGCATCACTGCCGCCCTGACGCCTGCCCGCACTACGGCCGCTGGTCAGACGTTCGTCAACATCCTGTCCGCGGCCGCCCTGAAAGCCCGCAAGCTAATGCGCGCCGTTCTCAATCGCCGCGCGGCGCACCAGCTCAGAGAGTTTTCAGACCGCGAACTGGCGGATATCGGTCTCACCCGCGATGACATCGGCGTGGGTCTTTCAATGCCGCTGAGCACCGATCCGACACTCGAATACGCTCGGCGCGCGCGCCTAAACACGCGGTTCCCGAACGCCTGATCTACCACCTGGTCCCCTGCGGGATACTGCCCTGTGTCCCGCCTTTACCCGGCCGCACCAAGCGTCACCACGCTCCCGCGGCCGGGCTTTTGAACATGCCAGCGCGGTCTGCGGCGCTCTATTGCCGCTTCATTCCCTGCAGATACTGATCGAAGATCGATTCCATGTTCTTCTGATAGCCGCTTTGGACTTCGCGGCCGGACTCGAACATCTGACCAAACAGATCGTCATACGGATTGCGTTTCCGCCCCGAGGGCATGCGATCAGGTTCGGGTTCCGGTTCAGCCTGCGTGCCGCCCATGGCGCCCCCAAGCATGTCCTGGAAGATTTGCCCCAGCGGGTTGTCGCCATAGGGACTTGCATCCTGTCTGGCCTGCGGCTCCGGCTGGCGCTGTTGAGAGCCGCCAAACATGCCTTCGAGGATTTGTCCCAGCGGATTGTCCATGGGCGAGGCCTGCGGTGAGCGCTGTGCCTTGCCGCCGCCCATGCCCTGGCGCATCATTTCCGAAATCAGGTCGCCGATCGGATTGGCGCTCGCCGAACTCGCCTGCATCTGTCCGGTGGATTGCTTGAACAGCCCGCCCATCATCATGCTGGCGATCACCGGCAGCATCTGCTTGAGGATCTCCTGGCCAATGCCGGTCGCCGCCTCGGCCTGTTTTGCCACCTGACGGCTGACCTCCTTGGAGCCGAACAGATGCCCCAGAATGCCGTTGCCTTCCTCCACGCCCTGCGCGGCGAAGGCATTTTGCATGTTTTCGAAATATTGCGCGTGCCCGCCGCCGGCCAGCGCCGATAGAAAGTCCGACATGTCGGCGGGCGAAGAGACGTTGCGCCTCAAGCCGGTGGAAAAGGCCGGCATCAGCGCCGCCATCGCCTGTTCAACCTGGGTTTCGCTCAGCCCGAATTGCTGCGCCATTGTGCGCATCGCACTGCCGTTCTGGGCGTTCATCATCATGTCGTAAAGCGGCATCATCGGTCTTGGGTCTCCTCCATCGCCCGGGGGCTTTGGCAAAGACTATACCGGTGGGCCCCATGTGCCTAGGGTCCTGTCAGCTCGGGATCCTAAGGACCGCTTCCGGCCCTAGAGCAATTCCTGCAAACGTTGAATCATATCTGCGTCACAAAACGCGTTTGAGAACAGCTATTTGCTGTTTGAAAGGCAGCGATTTGTGACCCGACAAATGCAGGAAATGCTCTAATAGGCGTAATCGCGAAACACAGGTTCGATCGAGCCGTTCCAGCGGCCGTGATAGAGCGCCAGCATCTCCTCGGCCAGTGTGGTGCCGCGGGCGATCGATTCCTCCAGCGGCGCCAGGAAATGGCTTTCGTCATTGCCTTCCGAGTTGAGGAAAGCCCGGTTGACCAGGCCGCGCCGGGAAATGCCCAACACCTCGCGGCCGATATCGCGCAGCGTATGCCCCTTGATCGTGGCACTCAGCCCGTCGCGCGGAGTGGTGTCGCGAAGCGCATCGACGTCCTCAAGACGCCAGTCGCGGGTCAGCTCCAGCGCCGCTTCCAGCGCCTCCTCGTCATAGAGCAGGCCCACCCACAACGCCGGCAGGGCGCAGATCCGCCGCCAGGGTCCGCCATCGGCGCCGCGCATTTCGATGAAGCGTTTGAGCCGCGCGTCGGGAAACAGCGTGCCCAGATGGTTGGTCCAGTCGCCCATGGTGGGCAGCGGCTGCGAAAGCTCGTCCTTGAGCGCCCCGTTCATGAACTGCCGGAACGTGACATGGGTGGCTTCGTGATACTTGCCGTCACGCAGCACGAAATACATCGGCACATCGAGCGCCCACTCGACATAATCCATAAAGCCGAAATCATCGGAATAAACGAAAGGCAATTGCCCGGCGCGCTGATTGTCGGTGTCGCGCCAGATATCACCGCGCCAGGAAACCAGCCCGTTGGGCTTGCCCTCGGTAAAGGGCGAAGCAGCAAACAGCGCGGTGGCCAGTGGCTGCAGCTTCATGCCGACGAGCATTTTGCGGCGCATGTCGGCTTCCGAAGCGAAATCGAGATTCACCTGGATGGTGCAGGTGCGGTACATCATGTCATGGCCCTGGCTGCCCACTTTGGGCATGTAGCGGGTCATGATGTCGTAGCGCGATTTGGGCATCCGCGGGGTTTCGTCGAAACTCCATTTCGGGCTGCCGCCAATGCCCAGGAAGCCGATGCCCATGGGCGCGGCGATTTCCTGCAGTTGCGCCAGGTGCGCGTTGGATTCGCGGCAGGTCTGGTGGATGGTTTCGAGCGGCGCCCCGGACAGTTCAAACTGCCCTCCAGGCTCCAGGCTGATAGCCCCGGCACCGGTGGGTTCGACCAGACCGATGATCTTGCCGGCATCGATGATCGGCTCCCAGCCGAGCATGATCGCCATGCCTTCAAGCAGCGCCCGGATCGAGCGTTCGCCCTCATAGGGCACCGGATCGAGCGTCTCGGTGTAGAACACGAATTTCTCGTGTTCGGTGCCGATCCGCCAGCTCTCTTTGGGTTTGCAGCCGGCCTGCATCCAGCCGGCAAGCTCTTCGATCGAGCTGATCGGTGTGTCATCGGTGGTATCGCGCGCCATGACAGGCCCTTTTCCCTATGCCCCTGGCGCGGATTCGAGCCGCGCCTCCAACGCTGATTGGACCGGAACCCGCCCGGCTTGCAAGCGAAAATCCCTGATCACTGCATCAAACAAGATTGATGACCCCTGCTGCCCGGGGTGTCCTACCAGTCGCCCAGCGTCATCTGTACCGCCGTCAGGGCTGCGACAGCGGCGGTATCAGCACGCAGGATCCGCGGCCCCAGAGGTATCGCGGTTACAAAGGGCAGGGAGGTCAAGAGCGTCCGCTCGGCGTCGGAAAATCCGCCCTCCGGCCCCACCAGCAGCGCCAGGTCCCGCTCCTTGACGGTTTTAAGCACCGGCAGCGGGTTGTCGCCCGCCTGGCTTTCATTGCAGAAAATGATGCGACGCGCCGGATTCCAGGATTGAAGCAGTGCGTCCAACCCTCGTGCCTCGCCAAGTTCCGGGATCGCCAGATTGCCGCATTGTTCCGCGGCTTCAAGAATGTTGGCGCCAAGCCGCGCGGCGTTGACTTTGTGAAGTTGGGTGTGGTCGGTGAACACCGGCGTGATCCGCCCGACGCCCATTTCGGTGGCTTTCTGCACCAGATAATCAAGCCGCCCGATCTTGAGCGGTGCGAACACGAAATCGATCCGGGGTCGCGGCGGCTGCGCCCGGGTCTGCGCGCCGATGTCGAGATCTGCACGTTTCTTGCCGGTCGGTCTCAGCGTTGCTGCAAATTCACCTTCGCGGCCATTGAACACCAACAGCTCCGCGCCGTCGCCCATCCTGAGCACATTGATGAGATAGTGGGCCTGATCCTTGCCCAGCGTTACCGGCTCTGCAGGGACGAGCGGAGCATCGAGATAAAGCCGTTGAAGTTTGAAATTCGCACGCATGGCGGCTTTGTTGCGCAGGCTTGGCGGAAGATCAAGCCGCCGGGTCGCTTGCACCAGCAGCAAGAACGGCGGACGGGTGAAGACCTGGCGCGTAGCCGCTTCTCAGCGCTGCGATCGTTGCGGCCGGCGTAAGCCTGTGAAAGGGCGGCATGGCGGCAATCTCCGCGCCATCAACCGGGCTGTAACCCTCGAAACGCCATCGCAGCAGCGATCCGTCCCGGACAAGAAAGTAATGTTCGTTACAGCTTACGAATGTACCGTCGGGAAGTGTGGCGAGTTGATCAGGCTCGACCCGGCGGTCCGGATGATCGTGCGGCAGCCGGCGGTCTGTGTGGAGCAAGCCATCCATCGCCTGGGCCCGTAGCCTGGTATCGGAGCCTATGCCTGATGATGTCAGACCAAGACCTTGCGCCATGGCGGCAGCAAAAGTTTGCGCGTCTTTCCGCCGGCATTCGAAGCAGGGGCGGTGACCGGCCGCCAGCGCCGTGGCCTCGTCAAGAAAGAACAGTTCCGTATAGCGGCCCGGCTGCATCAGCTTGCGCCTGCGGTTCTTGAACGCGGTCAGACAGATGATCCAGGACTTGGATTTGTGGGTCCTAACGATGCGCCCGGCCTCATCATGCAGCGGCCCGCCGCGATTGCCCATGAACAGTCCGCGCGAGCAATCAGCCCGGATCGCACCCCCAGGATCGACCCTGTTTTGCCGCGGCATTTCAGCCCGCGCGGCGTGTCAGCGCCGCGGCAACGCCTGCCATCATCAACAACGAGCCGCCGGTGCGCAGTGCTGTGCGCATCACTTTCGGCTGCCGGATGGTGCGGCGCGCGCCTGCCGCTGCGAAGGCAAACATGGCTGCATTGATGATGCCCAACAGCGTAAAGGTGATCACATAGGTCGCGGCCTGCGGCAGATAGGGCGTTGCCGGATCGATGAATTGCGGGACGAAGGCCACGAAAAACAAAATGCCCTTGGGATTGAGCGCGGTCACCAGGAACGAATCGCGGAAGATCACCGCGGATCTGACTGAGGTCGCGGGCAGGGCGGCATCGCTCATATCGGGTAGTGTGGCCGGCGTGCGCCACATTTTGTAGCCGATCCAGATCAGATAGGCCGCGCCCACGAATTTGAGCACCTGAAACATCGTGGCTGATGTGGCAAGCAAAGCGCCTGCGCCGGCAATTGACAGCGAAGTGGCGACCAGATCGCCCAGCCCGACACCCATCACACTTGCCAGCGCAACCTTTCGCCCATGCGCCAGAGACTGGGTGATCACCATGATGATGGTGGGCCCGGGAATCACCAGCAGAATAATGCTGGCCACCATGAAGGCCGCGAAATGCTCTGGTGAGACGGGCATCGGAGAACTCCTGATCTTGCGTTCAGAGCAGAAAGCCGCAGACTGCCGGCCGGGTCAAGCGGCGCGAAACAGGATCAGAGGAAACCATGACGATGGAACTCACAGCGCGCATCATCGGGCTTTATGTCGGAGCGGTGCGCGAGCCGTGGCCGGGCAGGCCGCCTTCGGCCATCGCCAAGGCCGCAGTGGACGCGCCGCAAGCGCTGGAAATGACCGGCTTTGCAACGGATGCCCAGGCCGATCTGACGGTCCATGGCGGGCAAGAGAAGGCCGTGCACCACTATGCTTCCGAGCATTATGACGCCTGGCGCGCCGAACTTGGCGAGGCGGCCGCGCATCTCAAGCCCGGCGGCTTCGGCGAAAACATCTCGACCATTGGGCTGACCGAACAAAACCTGTGCATCGGCGACCGGCTTGCGATCGGTTCGGCCATTGTCGAAGTCAGCCAGGGCCGGCAGCCATGCTGGAAACTCAATGCCCACACCGGGCTCGAGCTGATGGCGGCCCTGTTTCAGAAAACCGCCCGCACCGGCTGGTACTACCGGGTGATCGAACCGGGTGTGGTCGGCGTTGGTGACGAGATCCGGCGGCTGGAGTGTCCCAATCCGGACTGGACGGTCGAGCGTGTCACCAGCGCGCGGCTCAATCCTCGTGTGGACACGGAAACCGCGTCAATTCTTGCCGAACTGCCGCGCCTTAATGAAGGCTGGCGCGCGGCGTTTCGCAAGAAATCAAAGCCGGGCTTTGCCGAGGACACCAGCGGGCGATTGACCGGCAATTCGTCGTAGGCCAGCGGCGCGGGATCTGCGGGCAGGGCCTGCGTGGCCGTAAGGCTGGCGCTGTCGCTTGGTGACGACGGAGCTACTCGACGATCACGATGTGCAGCGCCCGGGGCCCGTGGGCGCCCAAAATGATGGTCTGCTCGATATCGCCCGAGCGCGACGGACCGGTGACGAGATTTACCGCACGCGGCATCTCGCCCTTGCCGCGGCTCTTGCGCAGCTTCGCCCAGACGCTCTCCATGTCGCCCTTTATCTCGGAAGCCTTGAGCACCACGATGTGATGCTCGGGCAGGAAATTGATGGTGGTCGGATTGTCCGGCCCGGAGAGCAGCGCCAGCGTGCCGGTCTCCGCAATCCCGGCCATGGCGTGGCTGACCCCGGTAAGATCCGCGCCGGCGGACGCGCCATGGCGCACTTCGAGGTTCTTTTCCGCCGCCCAATCCGCTTTCTTGAGGCGTTTATCCGCGCCCATTCGCACTTCGGCGGGAAGATTGCGCGCTCGCAGATACTCGGAAACCTCCGCAGGCACGGCCTTGTAGTCGCTGACCCGCGTCATGGTCGCGCCAAACATCTCGGCCATGCTGCAAAACAGCTCAAGCTGTCCATTCTTGGGAAGTTTGGCGCGTGCTGGAATGACGCCCAGCGGCGTATCGCTCAGCCGCGCGGTCACCGCCGCCTGGCGCTCGTCATCCGATGCATTGCCCTTTGCAGCATTGCGCACCTTGGCCAGTACGGCCTCGCGCGCGCTCATGGTGTGCTCCCGTGACTTGTTGCTTCCTGTTTGAGCGTGTCACGCTGCGCCCAGGCCTGCAGGAAGGTGCGGCCTTCCGGTGCCGGAAGGTCGCGATGCCGGGTCCAGCCGCCTGCCAGTGGCAACGATTTGAACCGCCGCGACGTACCGCCGAACAGCGACAGAAGCGGCATGCCAAAGGAAACCGCCAAACGGTAGAGCTTCGGGCGCTTGGCGAAAAAGGCCCATAGCTTCAGCCCGTAGCGCGCCGTGGCCGGCGTCAGGTTTCGTTCGAATTCCCGCTCGCGCCAGTGCCGCATCATCTTGGGCAGCGGAATGCGCATGGGGCACACGCTTTCACATCGCCCGCAGAAGGTCGATGCGTTGGGCAGTTGCCCGGTCTCGTCAATGCCGTTGAGCGAGGGCGTCAGCACCGCGCCCATCGGTCCCGGATAGACCGAACCATAGGCGTGGCCGCCGACAGCATGATAGACGGGACAATGGTTCATGCAGGCGCCGCAGCGGATGCAGCGAAGCATGTCCTGATACTCGGTTCCAAGCATCGACGAGCGGCCATTGTCGAGCAGCACGACATGATATTCGTCCGGGCCGTCGGGATCTTCCTCGCGCTTCGGACCGGTGGAAAAGGTGGTGTAGACGCTCATGTCCTGGCCGGTGGCCGAGCGCGCCAGCACGCGCAGGATCTGGGACGTGTCCTCAAGCGTGGGTACGATTTTCTCGATCGACGCCACCACCACATGCACCTTGCCCAGCGTCTGGGTCAGATCGCCATTGCCTTCATTGGTCACGATGACCGAACTGCCGGTTTCCGCGATCAGGAAATTGGCGCCGGTGACGCCCACATCAGCGGTGAAATAGCGCTCGCGCAGCACCTCGCGCGCTTCCGAAAGCAGCGCAACCGGCTCCGACAGATCGCGGCTGTCTTCGAGATGCGTGTGCACCCGGCGAAAATCGCCCTCGACCTGCTCTTTGTTCAGATGCACCGCGGGCGCGATGATGTGGCTCGGGTGCTCGCCGCGAAGCTGAATGATGTATTCGCCGAGATCGGTTTCCACCGGCTCGATGCCGTTGGCCGCAAGGTGATCGTTGAGCGCGATCTCCTCGGTGATCATCGATTTGCCCTTGGTCACCGTGCGCGCATCCGCCTTTTTGCAGATGTCGAGCACGATCCGGCGTGCGTCCTCGGCGGTTTCGGCCCAATGGACGTGGCCGCCCGCTTCGGTCACTTTGGTCTCATATTCCTCGAGGTAGAGATCGAGATGCGCCAGTGTGTGGTTCTTGATGTCGCGGGCATTGTCGCGCAGCGCCTCGAACTCGGGCAGCGCTTCCGCCGATTTGCGGCGTTTGGTGATGAAGCCTTTTTGCACATTGCCGAGCGCCTTTTGCAGTTGCTGATCGACAAGGGCCTTGGAGGCGTTGGTTTTGAAGTGTTTGGCGGCGAGTTCCATGGCGTGTTTCCTCGTCCCCTATTTGCCGGACCCGGCGATTGGCGGTTGATCGGTCATGCCGGCCAGCACTTCGGCCACGTGCCGCGCCTCAACACCGGAGCCCTGACGTTTGAGCTTTCCGGCCATGTTCATCAGGCAGCCAAGGTCGCCCGCCAAGAGCATGTCGGCGCCCGACTGGTCGATATTGCCGACTTTCTTGGTGACGATGGCGTTGGAGATGTCGGAATATTTGACACAAAACGTGCCGCCAAAGCCGCAGCACACATCCGAATCGGTCATTTCCTTGATCGCCAGCCCATCGACATTGGCAAGCAGTTTGCGCGGCTGCTGCTGCACACCGAGTTCGCGCAATCCCGAGCAGGAATCATGGTAAGTGACGGTCGCCTCGAGTGCTGCACCGGTATCGCGCACCATCATCACGTCGCTCAAAAACGAGATCAACTCGTGGCACTTGTCCGAAAACCGCTGGGCCCGCTCTTCCCAGGCCGCATCGTCCGCAAACAGGCCGGGATAGTGCTTCTTGAGCATCGAGGCGCAAGAGCCTGAGGGCGCGACAACGAAATCGAAGCCCTCGAAGGCCTCGATCACCTGCTCGGCGATTTCGCGGGTGTCGGCGCGGTCGCCGGTGTTGTAGGCGGGCTGGCCGCAGCATGTCTGCGCCACCGGCACATGCACCTCGCATCCGGCCTGCTGCAGCAGCTTGACGCTTGCAAAGCCGACCGATGGCCGAAACAGATCGACCAGGCAGGTCGCAAAAAGGCCCACACGGGGCATTGCGCCGGCCGCTAAATGTGCTGTCGTCACTGCGCAGCCTCCGAATGCTTGTGCTTGCTTTGCCTGCCCGGAGCCTTGCCCAGAGCCTGTTTGCCGGTTGGCGACGGGGAGCGCTGCTGCAGACGAAGCTGCGACACCCGCTCCCAGTCGCCGGAGCGTTCGGCATCTGTCATCGCCCTGGATACGAAATCGATGTGAGCTTGCGCGGCCCGGCGCCCGGCTTCGGGATTGCCGGCCATGACGGCGTCGTAAATCGCCAGATGCTGGCGCAGCAACTGATCGCGCGCGCCCGGCAGATTGTAGACCATGGCGCGATTGTAAAACACGCCCTCGGCCAAGAGCCGGTAGCACGAGCGCAACGTGTGCAGCAGGATGATGTTGTGGGCGCATTCGCCGATCGCGCTGTGGAACTCCACGTCGATGGCCGCTTCCTCCTCGAAATCGTCCTTCTCGTGGGCGGCCTTCATCGCCGTGACAATGCGGGTCAGCAGCGCCTTGTCGGCCTCGGTGGCGCGGCGCGCCGCAAACTCTGCGGTGATCCCCTCCATCTCCCGCCGGTATTCGAGATAGTCCAGCGTGGCCTTCTGGTGCCGGGCGATCAGCTCCATGACAGGTCGTGTGAACACCTGGCCGATGACATCGGCCACGAAAGTGCCGCCGCCATGCTGGGTGTTGAGCAGGCCGCGCCCTTCCAGAACCTTGAGCGCTTCACGCAGGATCGGCCGCGAAACATCGAACTGTTTGGCAAGCTCGCGCTCGCCGGGCAGCCGGTCGCCAACCCGTAAAATACCCTCAAGCACCAGCACCTCAATCTGATGGACCACTTCGTCCGCCGTCCGGCTGTGCACGATTCGCGCAAAAATGTCCGTAGCCATTGGATTTTCCAACCTTTCGCTTGGCGCGACCGTACCAAGCTGCGGGAAAGGTGGTCAATATTTTTATCCAGTTTGTGGCAAGATTCGGCGCAAGCGGCGGGAAGTGGTCAACCCATGTGGGCTGCCGCATAGCCCGACCGGTTGCGCCTATTCGGCAGCGTCGAAACGCTGTGGCGTGCTCTCGCGTTCGCCGCTATCGGGTTGTCTGCCGTTGGAACTTGGGCTCGTGCCGCGTCTGCCGGACGGGAAAGCGGTCGCATCGCGGGATTGAGCTGCGGCGCTGCTGCCGGGTTGATCCCAATAGGGCGATGGCCCGTAAAGATCGGCCAGATAGTCGATAAACACCCGCACCTTGGCGGGCAGGAAGCGGCGGCTGGCGTAAACCGCGTGGATGGCGACGTTGCGCGACCCTTCATAATCCGGCAGCACTTGCACCAGACGGCCATCAGCCAGCTCCGCACCGATGTCCCAGGTCGATCGCAGCGCGATGCCGACCCCGCCGATCACCGCCTCGCGCACCACTTCGCTCGAATTGGTCTGCAGCGGGCCGGAGGGGCGGTGAACCATCTGCCCGTCCGGCCCATCCAGTTTCCAGGAATCATTGTTGTGCGGTGCCAGGCAGATATGGTTGGCCAGATCGTCAAAGTCCCGTGGAACGCCGTGGCGCTCCAGATAGGCGGGAGCGGCCGTCAAAATCCGCCGCACCGGCGCAAGCTTTCGCGCCACCAGGCTGGAATCGCTTAGTTCGGCAATTCGGATCGCCAGATCATAGCCATCGCCGACGATGTCGACGAACTCATCATGCAGGATCAGATTGACCCCGAGATCCGGATTGGCCAGCATGAAGGCGTTGATATGCGGCGCGATGTGCATTCGGCCAAACGAGGTCGGCGCCGATACTTTCAGCACTCCGCGGGCCAGGGCCGAACGGCGTGAGACAAATGCTTCGGCCTCTTCAATCCCGGCCAGGATCGCAACCACCCGCTCATAAAAACCCTGACCCGCCTCGGTCAGGGATATCTGCCGCGTCGTGCGTTGCATCAGCCGGGTTCCCAGCCGGTCTTCCAGGCGGCGCAACCGCTTGGAGACAACCGCTGGCGACAGGCTGAGCTCGCGTCCCGCAGCCGACATCGACCCCGCAGAGACGACGCGCGCGAAAATTTCGAGATCGCCAAGATTGTTCATGGCCGTCTTTCATTCTGATTGCAGATGGACTCCCTACCTCTACGCAGGCAGTCTTGGAGCGGATCACGCCGTCTGCCGCCGTACCGGTCAATAGGGCGCGCCAACCATCAGACGGCACCGGCGATGATTGCCGATCCACCGACACTGTTCCAGCGCTTGCGAATCTACATTGCCGCGACCGGAAATAAGTGGTAAAGAAAAAATACCAGTTGTTTCGAAAGGGCAGTAAGCTTGCCCCGAAGCAGCTGCAAGCGGAGGAAGCCATGTCTGAGTTGATCGCATTCCTGGAGCCCGACCGGTCGGTGATTGATCGTCGCCCGGCCATTGTCGCGGATTTGGCACAACTGTTGCCCGAGGCATGTCTGATCACCGAGGAGCGCGAGCTGGTGCCGTTTGATACAGATGCCTTCGTCTCCTACCGGCGCATGCCGTTGGCCGTAGTGCTTCCCGAAACCACAGCGCAAGTCGCTGCGGTGATGCGATACTGCAACGACAACGCCATTCCGGTGATCCCGCGCGGAGCCGGCACTTCGCTGTCAGGCGGCGCCATCCCCCAGGAAGATGCGGTGGTGATCGGCGTCTCCAAACTCAACCAGATTCTCGAAGTCGATTTCCCCAACCGTGCGGCGGTGGTTCAGGCCGGCGTCACGAATATTTCGATCAGCCAGGCCGTGGATGGCGACGGGTTTTTCTACGCGCCCGATCCCAGCTCCCAGCTCGCCTGCACCATCGGCGGCAATATCGGCATGAATTCCGGCGGCGCCCATTGCCTTAAATATGGGGTCACCACCAACAATCTGCTTGGAGTCAAGATGGTCATGTTCGACGGGTCGATCGTCGATATCGGCGGCAAGGCGCTTGATGCCCCGGGCTATGATCTGCTTGGCCTGATCTGCGGTTCGGAAGGCCAGCTTGGCATCGTCACCGAGGCAACCGTGCGGCTGATCGCCAAACCCGAGGGCGCGCGGCCGGTGCTGTTCGGTTTCGAATCTTCTGTAACCGCCGGCGCTTGCGTCACCGACATTATCGGCACCGGCATCATTCCTGTCGCCATCGAATTCATGGACAAGCCGGCAATCGAAATCTGCGAGGCTTTCGCCAATGCCGGCTACCCCATGGATGTGGAGGCGCTGCTGATTGTCGAGGTCGAGGGCTCGGACGCCGAAATGGATGCAATGTTGGAGCGGATCATCGAGATCGCCCGCAGGCATGGCGTCAAGACCATCAAGGAGAGCCAGTCCGCCACCGAAGCGGCGTTGATCTGGAAAGGCCGGAAATCCGCCTTCGGCGCCACCGGGCGCATCGCAGATTACATCTGCATGGATGGCACCGTGCCGCTCGGCCAGCTCTCTCATGTGCTTGAGAAGACCAGCGAAATCATCGACCATTACGGTCTGCGTGTGGCCAATGTGTTCCATGCAGGCGATGGCAATATGCATCCGCTGATCCTGTTTGATGCAAACAATCCCGACGAAAGCCTGAAGGCTGAAATGGCCGGAAACGATATCCTCAAGCTCTGCGTTGACGCCGGCGGTTGTCTGACCGGCGAGCACGGCGTCGGCATCGAAAAGCGCGATCTCATGCGCCATCAGTACTCCGATGCTGACCTCGCCCAGCAGATGCGGGTGCGGGCCGCATTCGATCCGCAATGGATTCTCAATCCCTCCAAGGTGTTTCCGCTCGACGGCCGCAATGGCAGCTATGAAGACGCCGCGGTCGCAAGCAAAGATCACGGAAAGTCGGCGGCATGAGCGATCTGGCCGTACAATATCCCGAGACCGAGGATGACGTCGCCCGGCTGATCGCCAGCGCACACGCCGATGGCAGCCCGGTCGAGATTCTGGGCGGCGGCACCAAGTCGGCGCTCGGCAAACCGCTTCAGGCGGCGTCCGCGCTCTCGGTGGCCAAGCTCACCGGCATCACCAATTACGACCCGTCCGAGCTGGTGATGGCGGCGCGCGCCGGAACCCCGCTGGCCGAGATCGAGGCAGCGCTTGCCGCCAACAACCAGATGCTGACATTCGAGCCGATGGATTATCGTCCGCTGTTGGCGGCTGAGGGAGAGCCCACCATTGGCGGCGTTTTCGCCGGCAACATTTCCGGACCGAGGCGGATCTCGGCCGGCGCGGCGCGCGACAATCTGCTCGGCGTGCGGCTGGTCAATGGCTCCGGCGAAATCGTCAAGAGCGGTGGCCGGGTGATGAAGAACGTCACCGGTCTCGATCTGGTCAAGCTGATGGCCGGATCCTGGGGAACGCTGGGTGTGCTGTGTGAGGTGATCTTCAAGGTACTGCCCCGGCCCGAAACCGAGGCGACGATTGTTGTCTCCGGGCTCAATGACGCCGAAGCTGCCGAAGCCATGGCCGCGGCCTTGGCCATGTCGGTCGAAGTCTCCGGCGCTGCGCATCTGCCCGAAAGCGTGATCCACACCGTCGCCGATGGCGAGATCAAGGGCGGATCAGCCACGGTGCTGCGTCTGGAAGGACTCGCGCCGTCGGTCGAGGTGCGCACCGGCAAACTCGAGGCCGAAATGGGCCGTCGCGGCACGGTTACTGTGCTCGATGCCCAGACCTCCAACGGTCTCTGGCGCGACATTCGCGATGTCAAACCATTTGCCGATGGCGGCTCCAGGCCGGTCTGGCGCGTCTCGGTAGCTCCGTCCGCGGGCCATCAACTGGTCGCGGCCCTGCGACTCAAAACCGGTGTCGACGCCTTTTACGACTGGCAGGGCGGACTTGTCTGGCTGCGCATGGAAGCCGATCCGGACGCCGCTTTGGTGCGCCAGTACATCAAGGCGCTGGGCGGCGGTCATGCAACCTTGGTCCGCGCCGATGCGGCCACCCGCGCCGCGACCGATGTGTTCGAACCGCAGCCGCCGGTTCTCGCAGCACTTTCGCGCCGCATCAAGCAGCAGTTCGATCCTGGCGGCGTCCTCAATCCGGGGCGCGTCTGGGCCGGAATATGATATCTTGTGCGCCTGAGACCAACGACAGGAGCTTTGTATGAGCAATCAGGACCCTTCACTGAAACCCGACCGCACCACCGAACGCCAGACCGACCGCTGGATCGAGCCGGGCAAACTCAATCTGCAGGTTATCTATATTCTCTATCTGACCAGTTTCGCCATCGGCATCACCGGGCTGGTGGGCATTGTTCTCGCACATCTTAACAGCGGCAAATCAGAGGCCTGGCTTGAGACCCACTACACATGGGCCATCCGCACCTTCTGGCTCGGTGTGCTGGGCACGCTGGTCAGCATCCTGCTGATGTTCGTGCTGATCGGCATGCTGACCATGCTCTTGGTTGCGATCTGGATCATCGTACGCACCGTGATCGGCTTGCAGAAGCTCAGCCGCAACGAACCCATCGACAATCCGCAAAGCTGGCTGTTCTAGACGCCAAGCTGGCTGCATCCATACTCTTGATCCCGCCGCCTGCGCGGCGGGACGGCCCGGATCGGCCGGCCTAAACGACAGACCCGAGGATTCCGCGTTATGCAGACCAATTTCACCGACGAGCAGCTCAAGGACCCCGGGGTCGCCGAATCCGAGAAGATTCTTCGCAAATGCGTGCATTGCGGCTTCTGCACGGCCACTTGCCCCACCTATGTCACGCTCGGCAACGAGCTCGACAGCCCGCGCGGGCGGATTTACCTGATCAAGGACATGCTGGAAAACGACCGACCGGCCGACAAGCAGGTGGTCACCCATATTGATCGCTGCCTGTCATGTCTGGCCTGCATGACCACCTGTCCCTCCGGCGTCAATTACATGCATCTGGTCGATCATGCCCGCGCGCATATCGAAAAGACCTACAAGCGCCCGCTGATGAACCGCATCACCCGCGGGCTGCTGGCGCTGGTGCTGCCCTATCCGGCGCGGTTCCGGGCCTCGCTCTATGCTGCCCGCCTCGGCCGTCCTTTTGTGCCATTGTTGCGGGCGCTGCCGGGTTTCAAACCGATGGCCGCGATGCTGGAACTGGCGCCATCCTCGGTGCCCGCACACTCGGAGTTTGCCAATCCCGGCGCGCATGCCGCCAGCGGGGAAAAACGCGGACGGGTGGCGATCCTGACCGGCTGCGCCCAGCCAGTGCTCAAGCCCGGCATCAACGAAGCCACGATCCGGCTTTTGAACCGTGTCGGCGTCGAGGTGGTGGTTCCCGAAGGCGAGGGCTGCTGCGGCGCGCTGGTCCACCACATGGGCCGCGAAGAAGAAGCCATGGAGGCTGCCCGCAAGAATGTCGACGCCTGGACCAGGGCGATCGATCAGGGCGGGCTCGACGCCATCATCATCACCGCTTCGGGCTGTGGCACCACGATCAAGGACTACGGCTACATGCTGCGCCTCGATCCTGCCTATGCGGACAAGGCCGAAAGGGTGTCGGCGCTTGCCAAGGACATCACCGAATATCTCGCCGGCATCGATCTGCCCGCGCCCGTCAATCAGGCGAATCTGGTGGTGGCCTACCATTCCGCCTGCTCGATGCAGCATGGCCAGAAGATCACCATCCAGCCCAAGGCGCTGCTCCGCGCGGCAGGCTTTACGGTGAAGGATCCGCCGGAAGGGCATTTGTGCTGCGGCTCGGCCGGCACCTACAACATCATGCAGCCGGAAATCGCCCGCACCTTGCGCGACCGGAAGGTCAAGAACATCGAACGCACCAAACCGGATCTGATCGCCACCGGCAATATAGGATGCATGACCCAGATCGCCGGCGGCACCGATATCCCGATCATTCACACGGTCGAACTGCTCGATTGGGTCTATGGCGGCGACAAGCCGGCCGGTCTTCCAGCGGTCAAGACCGTAAAGTCCGGCGCCACGCCTCTCGAGGCGGCGGAATGAGCCTACTGGCCTGAGAGCCGGGTGATGCAAAAAGCGGCGCAAAATGCGCCGCCTGTGTTCCGTGTCTGGCTGACCCGGTCAGGGCCAGCGCTGCAATGGCGGCGTCACCCGCCGAAGATCGTTCCGAGCAAGTCCTGACCGCGGTCGGAATAAAGCCGCCCCGCGCCCTTGCCGCTAGGGCCGATAACGATGACTTTCGAACCGACGGCGGCGCGCTTGTAGAGATGCTCGACATCCTTGTTCATCATCCGGATGCAGCCTGACGACATGTTCTGTCCGATGGTCCAGGGCTGGTTGGTGCCGTGCACACGAAAGATCGTGTCGCGTCCGCCCTTGTAGAGATAGAGCGCGCGTGCGCCCAACGGATTGTTCGGGCCTCCGGCCATGAAAGCAGGCAGCTTGCGGCCCTTGCGGCGCTCGCGGGCGATCATCGAAGCCGGCGGACGCCAGTCAGGCCATTCCGCCTTGCGCCCGACCTTCACCGTGCCAGACCAGCCGAAGCCTTCGCGGCCCACGCCGACGCCATAGCGGGTGGCGCGGTTGTTGCCCTCGACATAATAGAGATATTTGGTGGAGGTATCGATGATGATGGTGCCCGGCTTTTCCTTGGTGTCGAACCGCACCTTCTTGCGCCAGTATTTGGATTTTGGCTTCTTCGATTGCGCCGCGGACGCGACCTCGACCGATGGACCAATCAGCAGCGCGCTAACGCCTGCGGTCAGCATGAAGCGCCGTGTCGTTCGGATTGACGATGCCATAATTCCCCTCATTTGCTGTTCGGCCCTGTGCAAAAGGTACCACTGATTTGCCTGGGATCAAGCGCCCGCCAGGGTCAAGACGGACAAGCCTTTGTGATCGGGATGCGAAAAACCCCGGGGCAGGCTGGGCCTGGCGCCGGGGCTTAAGGGTGTCGAATGACAGGGCCGAACGGCCGGAATGTGTCTAGCGCAATTCCACTTCAGCTTGAATCAGTAGCGTGTCAGAAAATGCGGGCGAGCATCGCGAGCGGCAGCAATTTCTGACCCAACTTCGAGTGGAAATGCGCTAGATCACGCGGACCTTGGCGCCGATTTTAACGCGTTCATACAAATCGGTCACATCCTCGTTGCGCATCCGGATGCAGCCCGAGGACACCGCGCCGCCGATGGTCCAGGGCTGGTTGGTGCCGTGGATACGGTAGAGTGTCGAGCCCAGATAGAGTGCCCGCGCGCCCAGCGGATTGTCGGGGCCACCCTTCATATGCGCGGGCAGAATGCGGCCTTCTTTCTCGCGCACCCGCTTGATCATTTCAGCCGGGGGCCGCCAGTCCGGCCACTCGGCTTTGCGGCTGATGCGCTCGGTCCCGGTCCAGGAATGGCCCTGTTTGCCCACACCCACGCCGTAGCGCCGGGCCTGGCCATTGCCTTGCACCAGGAACAGAAAGCGCTGGCTGGTGTCGATAATGATCGTGCCGGGCTTGTCTTTGCCGTGATAGGCCACCGTCTGCGGCATGTATTTGGGATCGAACCGCGGCGCCGGTTTCGGTTTCACCCGCGGCGCAGCCAGGGCGACGGGCGTGGAGCGTCGCGGAGAGGCAAACAGTGAGCGCGATTGAGCCCTTTGGGTGCGCACCACCTTGGGCTGGGTCCGGTAGACAACGCCGCCGCGCGGCGCCGCCTGGCCGCCAAGCTGCATCACCCAGGGCGCGGAGAGATCGGGGCTCAGCACCACCGGCGGGCGCTGACCGTAGCGGTCTCCCGCAAGGCTCGGCGCGGCAAATGATGCGAGGCTCAAAGCCGCGCCTGACAGAAGCACAAACGCATATTTTTTCATCGGACGGACCCCTTACATTTCGTCGCAATTGCGCCAGACGCCGCCCGGACGAAAACCGCCGGGTGTGCTGGTCATGCCGTCATGCTGGGGCAGCGGTGGAATCAATTGGTGAATTCGGATCGACAAAAAGCCGCTTTGCGCGGAAAGCTCTTCTTAGGGTTATCGCCGCCTTGCCAAACGCGGTGAACGCCCGCTTAATTGCCTCCGATTCTGCGTTAACCATGAGGTTTGGCGGCAAAATGGGAGCAACCGAATGACGCATGACCAGGGGCTGATCACCGGCGAGGATGGCAGGGTGCGTTGTTTTTGGCCCGGCAAGCTGCCCGACTATCTGGCCTATCACGATGCCGAATGGGGCCGCCCGGTCACCGACGACATTCGCCTGTTTGAAAAAATCTGCTTGGAAGGCTTCCAGTCCGGGCTGTCGTGGCTCACGATCCTGCGCAAGCGTGAAAACTTCCGCGCGGCCTTCGCCGGTTTTGATTTCCACAAGATCGCCCGTTTCGACGACGTCGACATTGAGCGGCTGGTGCAGGATGCGGGCATCATCCGCCACCGCGGCAAGATCGTGTCGACCATCAACAATGCGAGCCGCGCCATCGAGATGGTTGAGGAGTTCGGCTCGCTGGCCGCCTATTTCTGGAGCCACGAACCGGGACCGGATGAGCGGCCGCAAACCGTCGACTACGCCACCCTGACCGCCAATCCGACCACTGCCGTGTCGACCCGGATCTCCAAGGATCTGAAAAAGCGCGGCTGGAGTTTCGTCGGCCCCACCACCGTCTACGCCTTCATGCAGGCGATGGGGCTGGTCAATGATCACATCGAGGGCTGCTGCTGCCGGGCCGAGGTCGAAGCCGCAAGGGACGCGCTGGTGCGGCCGAAGATCAGGGCCCGGTCGTGAGTTCGGCTGCACTCGACGGCGATGTTGCACCCCTTCGGGCATTGATTGTCGAGGCGGCGGCGGATGTACCGGAGATCGGCCCGCTTGTGGAAAGCCTCAAATGGGGCGAGCCAAGCTTCACGCCGCGCAGGCCCAACATCGGCAGTTCGGTTCGGATAGCCGCCAGGGAGAACGGCGACCGCGCGCTGATGTTCATCTGCCACACCGATCTGGTCGAGGAGTTCCGGGCGCTCTATCCGGATCGGCTTAGCTTCGAAGGCAACCGCGCCATCGTGCTGCCGTCCGGTGCCGAGCCGGACCTCGACGCGCTCAGGCACTGCATCGCCCTGGCGCTGACCTACAAGCTGCGCAAGTGCCGGCGCCCGAAATCCGGATGAGGGTCCTGGCTCTGAGGCCTGGCTCGTGGTCGGCTGAACTCAGGCGCGGCGTTGCTTGGCGATGATCGCCAGCGCCACCCCACCCAAGATCAGCAGTGAGGAAACAATCAGCCTGAGCGTCCAGCCCTCGGCCAGCAGCAGCGTGCCGCCAAGCGCTGCGATCACCGGCACGGTCAATTGCACGATCGCGCCAACGGTTGCACCGATCTGCCGGAGCACCCGGTACCACAGGGCGTAGCCCAGACCGGAGGTGACCGCGCCCGACAGCGTCGCCAGCGCCACCCCGGTCGGGGTGGCCTGCACCGGCAGGCTGAGCAGCAGCACGACGAGACCCAGCGGCGCGATGAAAGCCACCGAGCGCAAGAAGTTATCAGCCGTCGCCTTGAGCGGATCCGGCAGGCCCCGCCCCCTTAAGGAATAGACACCCCAGGCAACGCCCGACAGCGCCATTGCGCTGGCCGCCAGCGGGTCGGGGGCTGACAGCCCCGGCGACACCAGCCAGATGAACGCGCCAAAGGCGGTGATCAGCCCCAGCCATTCCAGCCAACCGGGACGGTCGCCCTCTTTCAGGCTCCAGCCGATCATCGTCGCCTGCACGCAGGCAAACAGGATCAGCGCGCCGGTGCCGGTATCGAGCGCCACATAGGCGTAGGAAAACGCCGCCGCATAGACAAACAGCGCAAACGCCGAAGTCCAGGATCCGGAGCGGGGCAGGGGTGCGGCCTGGCGCGCGCCACTAAGCGCCACCAGCACCCATAGCATCAGCGCGCCGGTGACGAGCCGCACCGCCGAATAGCTGGCGGGATCGATCAACGGCGCATCGCCCGAGCCGATCGCCATCCGGCCCAGCACGGAATTGGCGGCGAAGGCGATCATCGTCAGGGCGGTGAGGAGAATGAGCTGCAAGGCGGTGCTTTCGCTAGGATCGGGGCCATATGACCGGCTGAGGAGGGGACGGGCAGATCGTCTGCCGGCGGTCCGGCACACAGAGGGTTATGCGCCCAGCATCGCCAGTCTCGCAGCCTTTGTCGAGCGTCACATGTCATGAGGCCGGTGGAGAAGACGGAACATCGAAGCGCCGATGGTCGGTACCCGGTCTCGGGCGAGATCCGCGCTGCTTTGCCGCAAGCCGGGCGGGGATGTTGCCGGATCTTGTCTGCGGGTCTAGACTTCAACTTGGAGGGACGACACGCATTCAATCTCAGGAGATGAAAATGTTGAAGCTCGTCATGACGACCCTGATATCGGCGACTTTCTGCCTGTCGGCGCTGGTCCCCGCGTCGGCCTTGCCGGTCGCACCGATCAAACCTGCGCCCGTGTTCAGCGGCGCTTCTGATGCGCTTAATGTCCACTACAAGCGCCGCGGGTACTACCGGCACTATAACCGCCACTATTACAACGGTCATCGCGGCTTTCGTCATCATCGCCGCGGATACCGCCATTACAATGGCTACTGGTTTCCGCCTGCGGCCTTCTCGTTCGGTATCATCATCGACCGGCATTCCTACCGTGGACACCGGGTACGTCCGGGTTTCACCCACCCGCGGCATGTGCGCTACTGCTACAACCGCTACCGCTCCTACCGGCACTACGACAACACGTTTCAGCCCTATCACGGTCCGCGCCGGCAGTGCCGGTCGCGCTATTACTGAGCGGCTGAAACAGGCTAACGGCGGGCGTCAGCCCGCCGCCGGACCTTCCCCGGCTCTTGCGGCGTCGGGGCCTGTCGGCTAGGAGAAGCGCGATCCCGTGAGTTCTCCTGTCCCAGGCCCTTTTCATGTCCGACAAAAAGCAGAAGCAGAAGAAGCCTCAGAAGCTGAAGGCGCGGCTGGCGCGCGGTTTTCCTGATCGCTCGGCCGCCGATATCCGCGCCACAGACACGATGATGGCTAAAATCCGCACGGTCTATGAGCGCTTCGGCTATGAGCCGGTGGAAACGCCGTTTGTGGAGTACACTGATGCGCTGGGCAAGTTCCTGCCCGACCAGGACCGGCCCAATGAAGGCGTGTTTTCGTTTCAGGACGATGACGATCAGTGGCTGTCGCTGCGCTATGATCTGACCGCGCCATTGGCCCGTCATGTCGCGGAGAATTTTAACGACATCCAGTTGCCCTACCGCACCTATCGTTCAGGCTGGGTATTCCGCAACGAGAAGCCGGGCCCCGGCCGTTTCCGCCAGTTCATGCAGTTCGACGCCGATATCGTCGGCGCGCCCGGCGTCCAGGCCGACGCCGAAATGTGCATGATGATGGCCGACACCATGGAAGCGCTTGGCATTGCGCGCGGCGACTACGTCATCCGCGTCAACAACCGCAAGGTGCTCGATGGCGTGATGGAAGCCATTGGCCTCGGCGGCGAGGAAAACGCCGGCAAGCGCCTCACGGTGCTCCGCGCCATCGACAAGCTCGACAAGTTTGGCGTTTCTGGAGTTCAGCAGTTGCTGGGTTCCGGACGAAAAGATGAGAGCGGTGATTTCACTAAAGGTGCCGAGTTAGAAGGCAATCAAATCACTGCTCTAATCAAGACCATGCTCGTTGGAACCAGAAATCCAATGAATGAAGACCCGGTGACGATTGCCGAGGACCAGTTCTTGAAGCAGTTAGCTCGCGATTATTCGGAAAACCTAACCGCATTGGATGGCGTGACTTCTCTTACCCAAATTGCTGAGATTTGTCGGTTTTCCGGTTATGGAGAAGATCAAATTGTTATTGACCCCTCCTGCGTTCGTGGACTCGAGTACTACACCGGCCCCGTCTTCGAAGCCGAATTGCTTGTGAAGGTGCCCAATGAAAAGGGTGAAATTGTCCAGTTCGGCTCCGTCGGTGGCGGCGGGCGTTACGATGGACTGGTCTCGCGCTTCATGGGTCAGCCGGTGCCTGCCACCGGCTTTTCCATCGGCGTGTCGCGGCTGATGACGGCGCTGAAGAATCTCGGCAAGCTCTCCGGCGAGGCGACCTCGGGTCCGATCCTGGTCACCATCATGGACCGCGACCGCATCGGCGATTACGCCAGGATGGCGCAGGACTTGAGAACCGAACTCAATCCGCTGGGCGATGACAACCAGCCGACAGGCCCCACCATTCCGGTCGAGCTGTTTCAGGGCAATCCCAAGGATTTCCCCAAGCAGCTCCGCTATGCCGACCGCCGCGGCTCGCCTATCGCCATCATCCAGGGCGGCAACGAGAAGCAAGCCGGCAAGCTCATCGTCAAGGATCTGATCGAGGGCAAGCGTATTGCCGAGACCATCACCGACAATGCTCAATGGCGCGAGGCCAAGGCCGGCGAACATCTTGTCGACGAGGCCGATCTGGTTATCACGGTCAAGCGCGTACTCGCCGAACAGGCGTCGGACGCTGCTTTCGATACCGAAAACCCGCAAGGCTGACCACACGATGCCGCAGGCCGGACTTCCCGATTTCGCCGACGATCTCGCCCGCGCGCTCGATGCGTGCGGCGCAGGGCGTGTCGACATTCCGGTGATCCAGCCCGCCGAGCCGTTTCTGGACATGGCCGGCGAGGATCTGCGCCGCCGTATTTTTTTAACCGAAAGCGAAACCGGCGAAAGCCTGTGCCTGAGGCCCGAATTTACGATTCCCGTCTGCCGCGCCCACATTGCCGAAAACGTCGCCACGCCGCGGCGCTACTCCTATTTAGGCAAGGTGTTCCGCCAGCGCCGCGACGGCGCCAGCGAGTTTTTCCAGGCCGGTGTCGAGGATCTGGGTGAAGTCGACGAGGCACAAAGTGACGCCCGCGCGCTGGCCGAAGCCCGCGCCCTGATCGCCAGTTTTGCGCCATCCTGCGAGCCGGCGGTGACGCTGGGCGATCAATCGGTGTTCGAAGCGGTGATCGCCGGTTTGGGGCTTCCGGCAGGGTGGCAGAAGCGGCTGATCCATGCTTTCGGAAATGCCCAGGCGCTCGACACCATGATTGCCCGTCTCGCAAGCCCCGATCAGGCCAGCGACCCCGATCCCTCGGTGGCGGGCTTTCTCGCGCGTGGTGATGTCGCGGGCCTCGAAGATCACATCACCGCAGTGATGGAGGCCACCGGTTACTCCACTCACGCCAGCCGCTCGCCGACTGAGATCGCCGCCCGGCTGATGGAAAAACAGGCGCTCGACGCCACCCGTCTTCCGCCTGGGTCGCTCGATGCGCTCAAGTCCTTTCTGGCCCTCGATCTGCCGCTTGACCGGGCGGCAGATGCGCTGACGGACTTTGCCGCGACGGCCGGGCTCGACATAGGCGATGCCCGCACCCGCTTTGCCGCCCGGCTCGATGCGTTGCGCGCCGCGGGCGAAGATCTGTCGGCCATACGCTGGCGCGCAGCCTTCGGGCGACCGCTGGACTACTACACCGGCCTGGTGTTCGAGGTGGCGGCGGGCGAGGGCGGCCCGGTGCTGGCCGGTGGCGGCCGCTACGACCGGCTGATGACGCTGCTTGGCGCGCGCCAGTCGATCCCTGCTGTTGGCTTTTCCCTGTGGCTCGACCGCATTGAATCCGCGAGGGCAGGCTGATGACGATCACCGTGGCGCTGCCCTCCAAGGGCCGGATGAAGGACGATGCCATCGCAGTATTCGCCCGCGCCGGGCTTGAAGTCTCCGCAATCGGCAACGACCGCAGCTATCGCGGGCGCATCAATGGCATCGACGGCGTGGAGGTTGCTTTCCTCTCAGCGTCCGAGATTGCCCGTGAACTGGGCGCGGGTGCCGTAGATTTCGGGATCACGGGCGAGGATCTGGTGTGTGAAAGCCTGGCGCGCGCCGATGATCGCGTTGAGATTTGTGCCCGGCTGGGCTTTGGCAATGCCGATGTGGTGGTGGCCGTGCCCGACATCTGGAAGGATGTCACCACCATGGCCGATCTCGGCGATGTCGCGGCGGATTTTCGCGCCCGGCATGGCCGCCGGCTGACCATCGCCACCAAATACTGGCGGCTGACACAGACCTTCTTTTCCACCCGCCACGGCATCCAGCTTTACCGGATCGTTGAAAGCCTCGGGGCCACCGAGGGCGCGCCGGCGTCCGGTGCTGCCGACATCATTGTCGACATCACCACCACCGGATCGACGCTGAAAGCCAACCATCTGCGGATTTTGTCCGATGGCGTGATCCTTGGGTCGGAAGCCTGCCTGGTGCGCGCCCGCAAATCCTCCCATGAGGGCGACGAAAATGTTGCCCGGCTGCTTAGCGCCGTGCGCGGCGTCTGCTGACACGACCGGGCGCGTCCTTTAGCGCAATTCCACTTCAGCTTGAATCAGTAGCGTGTCAGAAAATGCGGGCGAGCATCGCGAGCGGCAGCAATTTCTGATCCAACTTCGAGTGGAAATGCGCTAGGCCGGATGGATCCGGCGTCGCGGCAAATTCTTTTGCGATAGCCAAAAAAAAGGCCGCCTCGAAATAGAGGCGGCCAGGGCGATGAGGGATCGGGAGCCTCACCGGCCGGATCGGCAGCAGGATGTCAGATCGGGGGGAACATCACCTGCGGCCTACTAAACCATTTACGCGGCCTTGAAACGAACAGATCACTTGAGGCGAAAAAAATTTTAGCCGTACATAAAGAGAGCTTCTCTACTCCGTCAGCTTGCGCAAACTGGCCCGTCCGATCGGGGCCAGACCGGTCGCAGTCAGAAAATGCGGCGTAGCCAGGAGCCGGATGGATTGCTGCGGCTGGGTTTCCAGATTGTCGGCCCTGAAGGTGTCACCGCCATCGGTGCCGCTGTCCCATGCCCAAAGCGTCATGACTTGTGTTTCGATCCATTCATCGTCCTTGACCAGAGCAACATCCGCAGC
Source organism: uncultured Hoeflea sp. (assembly GCF_947501405.1). Lineage (GTDB taxonomy): Bacteria > Pseudomonadota > Alphaproteobacteria > Rhizobiales > Rhizobiaceae > Hoeflea. The sequence continues at coordinate 720,106 of NZ_CANMVK010000002.1, forward strand.
ACCGGTAAACCAGTCTGGGCTTGGGGCGATCATCGAGACGAACGAAAGAAATGGATGATATTTGGTGGTGGTCACCGTCATGTTCACCTGGCCCGGCAGCTCCCTCAAGGGGTCAATCTGGACGATGGTGCCAACGCGCTTGCGCCGTTGGGCTTCCGCCAATTCGGCGCTCATTATGGACGCACGCCCGTTCTCCGCCACCAGTTCCAGGCCGCTGGAGGCGGTGTCGCCATCGCGAAACATGCTGTAACGGCTGTTGTGCGTGGCGGCCAGGAAGCTCGAAAGATGTGCGTTTAATGGGAATTCAAAAGGGTGGGTTTCGGCGCTCCAGGTGATGTCGATTGTCAGCTCATAGGTCACTGTCTCTTCGGCATCATCCGCTGAGGCCGGAGTGGCGATCATGAGCATGGCAACGATGAAGCTGATCAGGCCTGCCGTTGCTCCTTGAATTGTGCGCGCCATCTTGTCTTTGAACACTGCCCCACCCCTCGGTTGTTCCATTGGTTTTGGATCATGATGATCGCTGCTGCGCGGCTCACGAACAAGTGACACTTTCGCGATCCGGATTCCGTGCGGCTTTACAAAACGGTGAGCGAACATCAGAAAGCCCGGCGCGTTTGACGCCGGGCCTGTATTCATCGTGCGATGCCGAAGCGTAGACGGGGCTAGGCGGGCTGAGTTTGCGAACCGCCGGCCCGCCGTGCGTCCACCGACAAGCTTCCCGGGCCGCTCACGGCCAGGGCTAGGAAACCGCCCGCCATCGCGAGGTTCTTCATAAGCATGATCATCTGCGTCTGGTCCTCGGGTTGATAGTGGCCGACAAAGCCCGTCGCCACACAGAAGGCCGCCAGCGCCCAGGCGGTGTACCGGGTGAAGACGCCTGCGAGGATCGCCAGGCCTCCGAGGATTTCCAGCGCAATCACCAGCCAGACGGCGAGGCCGGGAAAGGGAACGCCGAGGCTCGCCATGTAACCCGCGGTGCCGGCCACCGCGCCCAGCTTGCTGAAACCGGCCATGATGAAAATGACGCTGAGCAACACCCGCCCAGCCAGCAATTGAAGGTTTGACGACATGAGGTTCTCCATTTGATGTCTGCGAGGGACACCTAATGGCAAAGCGACCGAGATAGAAGATGAACAATTGTGCACATATCGTTCACCAATCCTCACCAATGGGTGGTGCCCGGCGCGCCCTTGATCGGTCCGGTGATGTTGGGTGTCACCCACCCGCCATAGAAGTTGCCCGGTTGCGGAATGACAGAAACACCATCGATCAGGACTTCCTGCATCGGTTCGGCGTACAGCGCGACATGGTCGGCGATTGCCGCATAGGCGGGGGTCGGTGCGGGGTAGGTCCAGGCTGCGCGCGGGGCCACGGCGCCGTCGGCCATCACATCGAAATAGCGCGCTCTGCCCTTCCATTCGCACAGCGTCGAACGGCCGTCGGCCTCTTTGAGCGTGCCGGGTGAAAAGCCGCTCAGCGGCAGATAATAGGTCGGCGGGTGGAAGGTCTCCAGAATGCGGAAACTCGAGGTGGTTTCGGCGATCACCTGCCCGCCAAACCGCACAAGAATATGCCCGCCATAGGCTTCGATCGCCGGGGGCCTGGGATAATCGGCAACATTCTCGATTGCTTGCGGGCTCATAAAGATCCGTCCGGTTGCAGTTGTTGCGTGAGAAACTGGCGCGCCCGCGTCAGAAGCCAAGATCGGGCACACGAAACAGTGAACACTGTGGCATCCCTACCGGCTTTGCCAGGCTCCCGCTTCGCACCTATATGCCTTGTCCAACATTCCCGCTTCAGGAAGGACATGCCATGAGCGCACTTGACGCTTTTCCCATCACCCGCCGGTGGCCCGCCGCCGATCCGACGGTCATTCAGCTCTATTCCTTTCCCACGCCCAACGGCGTCAAGGTCTCGATCGCACTGGAGGAGTTGGGCCTTCCCTATGAAGCGCACCGGGTCTCGATCTTGGATAATGACCAGATGACGCCGGAGTTTCTCTCACTCAATCCCAACAACAAGATCCCGGCGATCATCGATCCGAACGGACCCGATGGAAAGCCGCTTGCGCTGTTCGAGTCGGGTGCGATCCTGCTTTGGCTGGCTGAAAAGACCGGCAAACTGCTGCCGGCCGATCCGTCGGCGCGGCTTGAAACCCTGCAATGGCTGTTTTTCCAGATTGGCGGCGTTGGCCCGATGTTCGGCCAGTTCGGGTATTTCTACAAATTCGCGGGCTCCAGGATGGAAGATCCCCATGCCCGCGACCGCTACCGGGACGAAACCAGGCGACTGCTCGGCGTCCTGGAAAAGCGTCTCGAGGGCCGGGACTTCATCGCGGGCTCAGACTACACAATAGCCGACATTGCCCTGTTTCCCTGGGTGAGAACGCTGCGCGATTTCTACGCCGCTTCCGATGTGCTTGCCCTGCCCGAATATGCGCGCGTGATGAGTTGGATGGAGACCTGCCTGGCGCGACCGGCGTCTCAGCGCGGGATGACCATCCCGGCGGCCAATTAGCCGCTTAATGCATCTATGCTGCGCCGGCATCGCTGCCGGTGCGGCCTCTGATGACCCGGTTGCCGGGTCCGCCACGGCTTCATGATTTAGGGAAATTACTGGCTGGGTGTCTTTGTGGAGTGCTCGACCTTGAAGCGGGCGAACAGGAAGACGCCATTGATGGCGCCGCCACCATTGTCGGAGAACCTTGAGGATTCGCCGACGCACATCACCGGGATGTGGCTGCCGTCTTTGTGAACGATAGTGGTCGAGAAGCAGAAGGACGATGCGCTCATCGCCGCCACCTCGAACAGTTCGAGCACATGCTGGCGGTGCTCGGCGTCGTAACACCGGACCAGGTTGAGCAGACCGAAGCTGCCTTCCCCGTCAAGGTCGTGATGCTGTTGCGCAGCGGGTCCGAGATGAAAAACCCCGGTGGCAAGATCGGCCGTCCAGCTCTCAATACGGCAGAAATGCGAGATCAATTCCGGATCGGGTGCGACGAAGCCCTGCGGCGGCGCGCCAAAACCTGTAGTGCCGTCTGCTTTGGTGATCTTGAACAAGACCCACTCCGGTCGCCATTAAAAATTGAAACATCTTATTCACCCTGTCCGCCCGGGCGGCGCTTCATGCGCATTCCGGTTGATCTGGGCATTCATCGATCCGGCCTACAAATCAGGTTCGGATCAAATCGACAAGCCGTCTGACGCCTGCCCAATATCAAGCGATGACAGGGTACCGCATTGGTCCGTGTAAGCCCGAACCGTACCGCAATCAATCACATCCTTTATCTTCAGTTAATGGTTAAACTACTACTAAAATTAGTCATTCAAATATCGCCTTGGATATCGGGCCGCTTGAACGCAACCACTCAAGTCAAGCGGAAACCGGCGCCTCGGACACAACAAAAAGAGGCGGCCCGAAGACCGCCTCTTTGCTTACTCTTGCCGTTTGGCCGGGTGACTGCTCCACACCATCTAATGGGGTGAGGCAGCTCTCAGCTCGGGAGCGTCAGCAATAAAGCCAAAAGGCTCGATTACATCATGCCGCCCATGCCGCCCATGCCGCCCATGTCGGGCATGCCGCCGCCGCCTGCGGCTTCCTTCTTCGGAAGCTCGGCGATCATGGCTTCGGTGGTGATCAGCAGGCCGGCGACCGAAGCCGCGTCCTGAAGTGCCGTGCGCACCACCTTGACCGGGTCGACGATGCCCATGGAGATCATGTCGCCATACTCGCTGGTCTGGGCGTTGTAGCCGTAGGTGTCGCTCTTCTGGTCAAGGATCTTGCCCACGACGATCGAAGCCTCGTCACCCGCGTTTTCGGCGATCTGCCGGCAAGGAGCCTGCAGGGCGCGGCGGACGATGTTGATGCCGGCTTCCTGGTCCGGGTTCTCACCGGTAACCTTGATCGAGCCCGAAGCGCGCAGCAGCGCGGTTCCGCCGCCCGACACGATGCCTTCCTGAACGGCAGCGCGGGTTGCGTTGAGCGCGTCGTCGACGCGATCCTTGCGCTCCTTGACTTCCACTTCCGTGGCGCCGCCAACGCGGATGACGGCAACGCCGCCAGCGAGCTTGGCGAGACGCTCCTGAAGCTTTTCACGGTCGTAGTCCGAGGTGGTTTCCTCGATCTGCGCCTTGATCTGGGCGATGCGGCCTTCGATCTCGGACTTCTTGCCAGCGCCATCGACGATGGTGGTGGTTTCCTTGGTGATCTGGACCTTCTTGGCGCGGCCAAGCATTTCCAGGGTCACGTTTTCGAGCTTGATGCCGATGTCTTCGGAGATCACCTGACCGCCGGTCAGAATGGCGATGTCCTCGAGCATGGCCTTGCGGCGGTCGCCGAAGCCAGGTGCCTTGACGGCAGCGATCTTGAGGCCGCCGCGCAGCTTGTTGACCACCAGAGTGGCAAGCGCTTCGCCTTCAACGTCTTCCGAGATGATCAGGAGCGGCTTGGAGGACTGAACCACCGATTCCAGCACCGGCAGCATGGCCTGCAGGTTGGACAGCTTCTTCTCGTGCAGCAGGATGTAGGCGTCTTCCAGCTCGGCGACCATCTTTTCGGGGTTGGTCACGAAGTAAGGCGACAGGTAGCCGCGGTCGAACTGCATGCCTTCGACGACTTCCAGCTCGCTTTCGGCGGTCTTGGCTTCCTCGACGGTGATCACACCCTCGTTGCCGACCTTCTGCATAGCTTCGGCAATGTCCTTGCCGATCTGTGCTTCGCCGTTCGCCGAAATCGTGCCGACCTGCTCGACTTCAGCCGAGGTCTTGATCGTCTTGGCCTTGTTGACAAGATCCGCGATCACTTCGGTGACAGCCAGATCGACGCCACGCTTGAGGTCCATCGGGTTCATGCCGGCGGCAACGGCCTTGGCGCCTTCGCGGACGATCGACTGGGCCAGAACGGTGGCGGTAGTGGTGCCGTCACCGGCGATGTCGTTGGTTTTCGACGCCACTTCGCGCACCATCTGTGCGCCCATGTTTTCGAACTTGTCTTCGAGTTCGATTTCCTTGGCGACGGTGACGCCGTCCTTGGTGATGCGCGGAGCGCCGAAGGATTTGTCGATGATCACGTTGCGGCCCTTCGGACCCAGTGTCACCTTCACCGCATCGGCGAGGATGTCGACGCCGTTGATCATCTTCTCGCGGGCGGTACGACCGAATTTAACTTCTTTAGCAGCCATTTCACTTAACTCCCGGGCCTTGGCCCATCGTGTTGAGGCAGTTTGTATTGGATGTGTCGACGGGGCGGTCGGTTAGCCGAGAATGCCCATGATGTCGCTTTCCTTCATGATCAGAAGGTCTTCGCCATCAAGCTTGACTTCGGTGCCGGACCATTTGCCGAACAGGACGCGGTCGCCCTCTTTGACGTCAAGCGCGATCAGCTTGCCGTCGTCGTCGCGGTTGCCCGACCCGACTGCAATGACTTCGCCTTCCTGCGGCTTTTCCTTGGCGGTGTCCGGAATAATGATCCCGCCTTTGGTTTTTTCTTCGGACTCGACACGACGGACGACGACGCGGTCGTGGAGCGGACGGAACTTGGTTTTTGCCATTGTCTATATTCCTTGATCGAATGACAGAAGCGGCTGAGAGCCCCGGATGGGTCTCATGAAGATTTATTAGCACTCACCAGAAGGGAGTGCTAACGAAGCGGGAGATAAGGATACGTGCTTACAGAGTCAAGAGATTGGCAGCGCAATCGCGACGCGTTTTTTGCCGCTGCCGGGCAAAATGCTGACCGGGCCTTGTAATCCGATGCAAGCTGGGCGACATCCATTGCCCGAAAGGAACCACCGGTCCATGCCACGCAAGATTACCGATCTGGATCACCTGAGCGAACGCGCCGACGTGCTGTTGTGCGACGTATGGGGCGTTCTCCATAACGGCGTCAACCCGTTCCCGCTTTCCGTCGAGGCTTTGAAAGCCGCCCGCGCGCGCGGGCAGACAGTCATCCTGATCACCAATTCGCCGCGCCCGGCCAAGGGTGTGATCCGCCAGTTCGACACCATTGGCGTCGATCCCGAGAGCTGGGACGACATCGTCACATCCGGAGATGTGACCCGGCAACTGGTTCTGGACGGCCCCCGGCGCATCTACTTCCTGGGACCCGAGCGGGACTTTGCACTTGTCGATGGTCTGGACGTCGAACTGGTCGAGCCCGAGACTGCCGAAGCTGTTTTGTGCACCGGGCTGCTCGATGACGAAACCGAGGAAGCGGAGGATTATCGCAGCCTGCTCGAAGGCTTCAGGGCCCGTGAACTGCCATTCATCTGCGCCAATCCCGACCGGGTGGTCGAGCGCGGTGACAGGCTTGTGCCCTGCGCTGGCGCCCTGGCGGATCTCTATGCCGCGCTTGGCGGTGAAACCCGCATTGCCGGCAAGCCGCATGCGCCGATCTACCGCGAGGCGATGGCCAGGGCGAAGGCGCTGACCGGCAAGGCCGACAAGACCCGGACCCTGGCGATCGGAGACGGCGTGTCCACCGACATTCGCGGCGCGCTCGACAATGGTGTGGAGGCGGTGTTCATCGCAAGGGGCATTCATGCCAGCCAGTATCTCGACGGCCGCGTCACCAACGAAGCCAGACTGCAGACGTTCCTGGAGGGTGAGGGCGTAAACCCGGCCTTCTGGATGGAATGGCTGGCCTGAGCGGATCATGACGGGACAGGCAATGGCGCGGCGGTTTCACGATGTCAGGGCGTTCGCAGACGGGCTCAAGGGCGGCGTGGTGGCGATCGGAAATTTCGATGGCGTCCATCGCGGACATCAGGCCGTGCTGGCCCAGGCGATCGACGCCGCGCGCCAAGCCGGTGTCAGTGCCTCGGTCCTGACCTTCGAGCCGCATCCGCGCACAGTGTTTCGTCCGGACCAACCGGTTTTCAGGCTCACCCCGGCGCCGATGAAGGCAGCGCTGCTGGGGCATCTGGGCTTTGATGCGGTGGTCGAGCATCCGTTCGACAAAACGTTCTCCGCCCAGTCCGCAGAAACCTTTGTCGCCGACATCCTGTGCGATTGCCTTGGCGTTCATCATGTGGTGACCGGCTTTGACTTTCATTTCGGCAAGGGCCGCGAAGGCAATCCGGAATTCCTGACCCGGTCCGGCGAGCGTCATGGTTTCGGCGTCACTCTTGTCGATGCCTTCCGTGACGAGAACGCGCAAGTGGTCTCGTCAAGCCGGGTGCGCGAAGCGCTGGCTGAAGGCAGTCTCGGCGAAGCGGCCGCACTCCTGGGATACCGTTTCGCGGTGTCTTCGAAGATCCTGCATGGCCAGAAACTGGGCCGCACCCTCGGTTACCCGACCGCCAATATGGCGTTGCCGCCCGAAACCGAACTGAAACCCGGGATCTACGCCGTCCGTTTTCGCCGGCCCTACGGCGTTGTTTACGACGGTGTGGCGAGTTTCGGTCGCCGCCCCACTGTGGCCGAGGATGGCGCGGCGCTGCTTCTGGAAACCTATCTGTTCGATTTCTCGGGCGATCTCTATGGCGAAACCTGCACGGTGTCGCTGGTCTCCTATCTGCGCGGCGAGGAAAAATTCGATGGCCTCGACCCGCTGGTGGCGCAGATGCGGATCGACGAAGCCGAAGCCCGGGCAGTGCTGGCTCAGATAAAGCCGCTGTCACCGCTTGATGCGGCCATGACCTTTGAGACGGTCACATGATCGGCGCCAAGCCACGCCGCATGCTGATCACCGGCGGTAATGCCGGCATCGGCCTGGCGCTGGCCAAGAAGCTCGCCGGCCGCCACCAATTGCTGCTTTCGGGCCGCAAACCGCACGCGGATGTGGCGGACCTGATCCCGGCAGGCGCTGCCTATGTGGTGGCTGATCAGTCCGATCCGCAAGCCTCGGCGCAGGCGCTGGTCGATGGCGTTCGCGAACTGGGCTGGGATGGCCTCGACAATGCCGTCCTCAATGCCGGATTGGGTATGGCCGCGGTCGATGGCATCGACACCACGGAAGCCATACGCCGGACGCTTGACGTCAATCTTGCGGCGGCGATCGCCCAGGCCAGGGCGCTGTATCCGCTGTTGGAAAAAACCAAAGGTACGCTCACCTTCGTCGGCTCGGTGGCGCACAAGGGCTCGGCCACGATACCTGCCTATGCCGCCTCCAAAGCCGGGCTGCAAGGCCTGGCGCGGGCCTTGAGGTCGGAATGGAGCGGACGGGTGTCGGTGCAGATCGTACATCCGGGTCCGACCAAGACGGAAATCCACGACAAGGCCGGCTATGACCCCGGACCCATGCGGGCGCTGTTTCTCGATGTCGGGGATGTGGCCAAGATGATGGCCTCGGCGATTGCCACGCGGCGCTCGCCGGTGACGGTCTCCTGGGTGCGCTATCTCAATGGCGGCGCCTTTACGGGGCGGCGGTTGTGAGCGCGGCGCCAGACGCGTCCCCAAGGCGCGCCCTGGTGACCGGCGGCAGCGCCGGCCTTGGCGCCGCCTGCGTGCGCTGGCTTGCCGGGCGCGGCTTCGATGTTGTCTCGCTTGACCGCGACCCGCCGCAACCGGACGCGCAAGGCGCGTCCGGTTGCGACTCACGTACCGGCGCGGTGCGTCATCATCAATGCGATCTCGCAGACCGCGATGCCCTCGATCAGGCGCTCAAGACGCTGGTCGACGAAGAGCCCTTCGATCTGGTTGTTCTCAATGCCGGGATCAGCGCCGCCGGCCGGTTTGAAGACATCGACACGGCAACCCAACTCGCGGTGTTGCGGATCAACACTGAAGCACCGATGGTCATCGCGGCACGGCTTTTAGGCGCGAAAGCCGTAAATCCCGGTGCGGCCATGCTGTTTGTCTCTTCACTGTCGCATTTCACCGGCTATCCCGGCGCCGCCGGTTACGCCGCCTCCAAGGATGCGCTGGCGGTCTACGCCAAAAGCATGCGCAAGGCCGCAAAGGCGCGCGGCGTGTCCATCACGGTCGCATTTCCCGGGCCACTGCGCACCGCCCATGCGGAGCGCTATGCGCCCAAAGGCGCTGATGCCAGCAAGCGCATGGATCCCGATCAGGCGGCGCACGCGATCCTCAGCGATGCGATCTCGGGCCGCAAGACATCGATCCCCGGCATGCCCAACCGTACCTTCGCCATCATCGGCAGGCTCGCACCCAAACCGGTCACCGCGCTGATGCGCCGGCTGATCTACGCGAAGCTGGAGGGGTAGGGTGCCGGGCGTCCAAAAATGTCCTTTTCAGGTCATTCGCACCGATCCTTGGTTCCGGGCGCTCAATATTCTTTTCATGCGCGGCAAAAACCATTATGTACGCGCCATGACCACGGCTGTCCCGATCACAGGCTCTCCGCCGATACGAATTATGGACCCGGTTTCCCGCTGAGCATCGGCCTCGCTGGGAACCGGGCATTTGGCGCTTTGCGCCTGCTTATTTGACCCCTCCGACCTCACGTCATTCCGGGCCATCAGCCCAAAAGATTGCGACACCATGACCGACACCACCGAAAAGCTCGACTACTCCAAGACCCTCAACCTGCCTGAAACCGACTTCCCCATGCGCGGCGGCCTGCCCAAGAAGGAGCCAGAACTTGTGGCCCGCTGGCAGGAGATGCGGCTTTACGACAAGCTGCGTGAAACCTCCGCCGGGCGGCCGAAATATGTGCTTCATGACGGCCCGCCCTACGCCAATGGCAACATCCATATCGGCCATGCGCTCAACAAGATCCTGAAGGATGTGATCACCCGTTCGTTCCAGATGCGCGGGTATGATTCCAACTATGTGCCGGGCTGGGATTGCCACGGCCTGCCGATCGAGTGGAAGATCGAGGAGGAGAACTATCGCTCCAAGGGCAAGGAAAAGCCCGATTTGAGCGAACCCTCGGCGATGCTCGAATTCCGCCGCGAATGCCGCGATTACGCCGACCACTGGATCACGGTTCAGTCCGACGAATTCAAGCGGCTGGGCATCGAGGGCGATTTCGACAAGCCCTACAAGACCATGGATTATCACGCCGAGGCCCGGATTGCCGGCGAACTCCTCAAGATCGCCAAGACCGGCCAGCTCTATCGCGGTTCCAAGCCGATCATGTGGTCGGTGGTCGAGCGCACCGCGCTGGCCGAGGCGGAAGTCGAGTACCAGGATTACGAAAGCGACACGATCTGGGTGAAGTTCCCCGTCTCCGTGGTCGCCAAACCCGCTGACGCCAATGCCGCACCGGCTCCGAGTGTTTCCTCCCAGACCTTCTATCCCGATCTGGAAGATGCTCACGTGGTCATCTGGACCACCACGCCCTGGACCATCCCCGGCAACCGCGCCATCTCCTACTCTTCGCGGATCACCTACGGTCTCTACGAGGTCACCGCGGCGGAGAATGAATTTGGCCCGCAACCCGGTGAAAAGCTGATCTTCGCTGATGCGCTGGCCGAGGAATGCTTTGCCAAGGCCAAGCTCGAATTCAAGCGCCTGCGTGATGTGTCGGCAGATGAACTCGGAGCCATCACCTGCGCCCATCCGCTCAAGGGGCTTGGCGGCGGCTATCAGTTCGTTGTGCCGCTGCTCGATGGTGAGCATGTGACCGACGATGCCGGCACCGGCTTCGTCCACACAGCCCCTGGCCACGGCCGCGAGGATTTTGACGCCTGGATGGACAATGCCCGCGATCTCGAGGCGCGCGGCATCTCTTCCGCGATCCCGTTCACCGTTGACGATGCTGGATACTACACCAAGGACGCGCCCGGCCTCGGCCCCGACCGCGAGGGCGGTCCCGCGCGGGTGATCGACGACAAGGGCAAGAAGGGAGACGCCAACCAGGCGGTCATCACTGCGCTTATCGGCGCTGGTAACCTGTTTGCCCGCGGCCGGCTCAAGCACACCTATCCGCATTCATGGCGCTCGAAAAAGCCGGTGATCTTCCGCAACACGCCGCAATGGTTCGTGCATATGGATAAAATGCTTGATGAACATGTTCGCGAGCTACGGCGGGAGCTGCAAGAAGTTGTGAATCAATTTGGCCACAATTCTGAAGAATTCAGAACAAAGCATGGAGAGATTCTAGAGTACGAGAAAAAGAATCCTACCACCCTACGCGGCCGTGCTTTGAAGGCGATTGATGAAACTCGGTTTGTGCCCGGGCAAGGCCAGGCCCGTCTGCGCACCATGATCGAAGACCGGCCCGACTGGGTGCTCTCGCGCCAACGGGCCTGGGGCGTGCCGATCGTCGTCTTTGCCGATGAGGATGGCAACGTGCTGGTCGATGACGCGGTCAACGCCCGCATCCTCGAGGCCTTTGAAGCTGAAGGCGCCGACGCCTGGTTCGCTGAAGGCGCCAAGGAACGGTTCCTGGGCAACGACAACGATCCCGACAAGTGGATCCAGGTTATGGACATTCTCGATGTCTGGTTCGACTCGGGCTCCACCCACGCCTTTACGCTGGAAGACCGTCCTGACCTCAAATGGCCCGCCGATGTCTATCTCGAGGGCTCGGACCAGCATCGCGGCTGGTTCCATTCCTCGCTGCTCGAAAGCTGCGCCACCCGCGGCCGCGCGCCCTACGACACCGTCATCACCCATGGCTTCACCATGGCTGAAGACGGCCGCAAGATGTCGAAATCGCTCAAGAACCAGGTGTTCCCGCAGGACATCATGAAAGAATCGGGCGCCGATATTCTGCGCCTGTGGGTGATGACCACCGATTACTGGGAAGACCAGCGGCTCGGCAAGACCGTGATCAAGACCAACATCGACGCCTACCGCAAGCTCAGAAACACCATCCGCTGGATGCTTGGCACGCTGGCCCATGACACCGGCGAAACCGTACCGCCCGCCGATATGCCCGAACTCGAACGGTTGATGCTCAACCGGCTGAGCGAGCTCGACCAGGTGGTGCGTGAAGGCTACGACAATTTCGACTTCAAGCGCATCACCCGCTCGCTGATCGATTTCTCCAACATCGAGCTTTCAGCCTTCTATTTCGATATTCGCAAGGACGCGCTTTATTGCGATGCGCCTTCGAGCCTGCGCCGCAAGGCGTCGCTGCAGGTGATCCGCACCGTGTTCGACTGCCTGGTGACCTGGCTCGCGCCGATGCTGCCCTTCACCATGGAGGAGGCCTGGCTGTCGAAAAACCCTGACGCTGTATCGGTGCATCTCGAGCAGTTTCCCGAAATCCCTGCCGATTGGCGCGACGCGGCGCTGGCCGCCAAATGGAAAAAGATCCGCACCGTGCGTCGTGTCGTCACTGGCGCGCTGGAAATCGAGCGCCGCGAAAAGCGCATCGGGTCCTCGCTGGAGGCGGCTCCGGTGGTTCACATCACCGATTCGGAACTGGTCGAGGCAGTGCGTGACTGCGATTTCGCCGAGATCTGCATCACCTCGGGTCTCACCATTGTCACCGATGCCGGCGCGGACGGAGCCTTCCGGCTCGATGATGTCGGCGCGGTATCAGTGGTGCCGGCGCTGGCTGAGGGACGCAAATGCGCTCGCTCCTGGCGCATCACCGATGATGTCGGCTCCGATCCGGCGTTTCCTGATGTCTCGGCACGCGACGCCGCGGCGCTACATGAACTTAAGGCGTTGGGCCGTTTGTAAAAATCCGCCGGGCTTCCAGCGCAGGCGGGCGGGTCCGGGCATTGGCGGCGTTAAGCCAAATTTGACCGGATCAATTGCCCTCTCTGCGACGATCCGGTAAAACCCTGCGAGAAAATCGGCGGCGCGGACTGACAAACGACTGCGCTGCCCGAAAATGGTCGGATTGTGCGGCAACAAGCAGTTTGATTTTCGTAAGTCTTCCTGGGACGGGACCGAAGCATGACAATGAAGACCGAGTATCGCGCCGGCGTGACTATTGGCGCACTCATTGCCGCAAGCCTGGCGCTGTCAGGCTGCGTGGCCCCTACCTATGGCACCGACAAGACTGCAACAGCACAACTCTTCGACGATGTGGGCAACATTGCCTCGATCGGAAGAACCCGCAAGGGCGCCTCGATCGAGTACAAGCCGCGGCCCGAAATCGTCAAGCCACCCACCACCGCGAGCCTGCCCGCGCCGCAGGCCAGCGTCGCTGAAAACAACCCGGCCTGGGTGGAATCTCCCGAGGAAACCCGGAAGCGTCTGATCGCCGATGCGGATGCGAATGCATCCGGCAACACCGGCTTTACTTCACCGCTCGCTCGCCGCGGCGTTGATTCCGGTGCCGGAGTGTCCGCGGTTGGCGGTGGCCGCGCCGATGGACCGCCGACGCCGCAGGAAGTGCTCGATCAGCAAAACCAGCGCCAGGCCTACCAGCAGGCGCGCAAGATCCAGCAGGGCGCCTATTCGGACCGCCGCCGCTATCTGTCCGATCCGCCGCTGACCTACCGCAAGCCGTCCGAGACCGCGCCGATCGGAGAACTCGGCGAGCCTGAAAGGGCCAAGGAGCGCCGCCGCATTGCCGAGGCCAAGAAAGAAGGCACCGGCAAGCGATCCTGGTGGCCCTGGTAAACAGCACACGCCCTACCGGCGGGTCTTGAAAAAATCCTTTAAAATGAGCTTGGCGTCGCTGGCGGCAAGTCCGGAGTAGATTTCCGGCGCATGATGGCATGTCGGCTGGTTGAAGAACCGCACGCCATTGACCACCGCGCCGCCTTTCTCGTCCTCGGTGCCGAAATAGAGCCGCCGGATCCTGGCGAATGAGATCGCCGCTGCGCACAGGGTGCAGGGCTCGAGCGTGACATAGAGATCGGCGCCATTGAGCCGCTCGCTCCCCAGCCTCTTTGCCGCCTGGCGGATGGCGAGAAGCTCGGCATGGGCGCTGATGTCGTTGAGCTCCCGGGTACGGTTGCCGGCTTGCGCCAGCACTTCGCCATCGCGCACCACCACAGCACCCACAGGCACTTCGCCGCGCGCCTGCGCAAGCCGTGCCTCGTCTAGCGCCAGATCCATAAATCCCGTGCCGGTCATCCGCGCCTCAACCTAATAGACTGCTGCATGTACCCCCTTAACCCCGCGCTCCCAACCTGATAGACAGCCGCATAACGCATCGTCGCATCGGGCGCCGGATCCTTTAAACTCCGCGGAACCGGCTTCAGCGCCCGCACGCACAGATATCTTGCAGTGAACCGACGCCGCCAGACCGGGCGCGGCCCCTGCCAAGCCAGGCAAACAGCAAATGACACACCAAGACAAGCCCCGCCGTGGCAAGCCCAAATCCGACGCTCCACCCAGTGCGGAAACCGCTGCGGAAAGCGGGCGCATTGCCAAGATCCTGGCCCGCGCGGGCGTGGCCTCGCGCCGCGACGCCGAGCGCATGATTGCCGAGGGTCGGGTGAGGGTCAACGGCAAACTGCTTGACAGCCCCGCCGTGGTGGTTTCGTTGGCCGACCGGATTGAAGTCGATGGCGAGGAGATCGCCGGCATCGAGCGCACCCGTCTGTGGGTCTACCACAAGCCGGCCGGGCTGGTGACGACCAACCGCGATCCCGAAGGCCGTAGAACCGTGTTCGAGGCGCTGCCCAAACATCTGCCGCGGGTGCTCAGCATCGGGCGTCTCGATATCAACACCGAGGGTCTGCTGCTGCTGACCAATGATGGCGGACTGGCGCGCACGCTGGAACTGCCCGAGACCGGCTGGCTGCGGCGCTATCGTGTCCGCGCCTATGGCGATATCGACCAGGCCCGGCTCGACGCGCTCAAAGACGGCATAGCCGTCGATGGTGTGCTCTATGGCGCCATCGAGGCGACGCTCGACCGCAAGCAGGGCCACAATGTCTGGATCACGATGGGTCTGCGCGAGGGCAAGAACCGCGAGATCAAGAATGTTCTGGGTGCGCTCGGCCTTGATGTCAACCGGCTGATCCGCATCTCCTTCGGGCCGTTCCAACTTGGTGAAATCCGTGAGGGCGATGTTGTCGAGATCAAGAGCCGCACCTTGCGCGATCAGCTCGGCCAGCGCCTGATCGAGCAGTCGGGCGCCAATTTCGAGGCTCCCCTGGCCGAGCATGCCGCCAAGCCCAAACCCGACGAGAAAGCCAAGCCTGCCGCAAAGCCGTCCGAACGCGAATGGATTTCGGCCAGTGAGAAGACCGAACGCGCTCGCGCCCGTCTTGATACCAAGCCCGGCCGCGCGCCCCGCGACGGCCGCGAACAAGGCCGGGACCGTGATGCGCGCAAGTCCTTTGGCGACAAACCCGGCCGGCCGCGAGACGGAAAGCCTGGCGGCCCTCGCACGGAGGAGGGCGGCGACAAACCGGCCCGGCGCGGCTTTGTCCAGCGCAATCGCGCGGCCAATGTCTGGATGGCGCCCGGCGCCCGCCCGGTCAGTGAGGCCAAACGCGCTGAGCGCGATTCGGACAAGACAGAAGGCGAAAGCGGCCGCCCCACACGCAAGCCGGCCCGCGCTGATGCACGAGCCGAAACCCGGCGCGGCACCTTCCCCAAGGCGCGCGCCAAGCCGCGCCCGCCGCGCGAGGATACGGGCGCCAGGCCGCCACGCGACGCCCAGCCGCCGCGTGGTAAGACATCCGGCAAAGCGTCAGGCGGCAAACCGCCGTCGGGCAGCTCGCCAGGCAGCAAGACCTCCGGCAAACCGGCTGGGTCCAGGCCCGCGGGCGGCAAGGCTCAGGGCAAACCGGCAACCGGCAAGGAACGCGGACCCGGTGCGGATCGTCGGCGGTGAGTTTCGCGGCCGCAGCCTGGCCGCGCCCAAATCCCAGTCGATCCGGCCGACCACCGACCGGACCCGCGAAAGCCTGTTCAACATCTTGAGCCACGCCTATCCCGAAGCGCTCGAGGATGCGCGCGTGCTGGATCTGTTTGCCGGCACCGGCGCGCTGGGTCTGGAAGCGCTGTCGCGTGGCGGCCGCAGTGCGCTGTTCGTGGAAAGCGGTGTGGAAGGCCGCGGCCTGATCCAGACCAACATCGAAAATTTCGGGCTGCAGGGCCGGGCACGGCTGTTTCGCCGGGACGCCACCCGGCTCGGGCCCGCCGGGACCTCCGGTCCTTTCAGTTTGGTTTTCGCGGATCCGCCCTATGGACGCGGTCTTGGCGACAAGGCGCTTGCCTCTGCCGCGCGGGGCGGCTGGCTCGAGGACGGAGCGCTTGTAATTCTCGAAGAAGACGCCGAGACCGATCCGGCACCCGGCGCGCAATTCACATTGCTTGAAAACCGGACATTCGGCGACACGATGATGCGGTTTTTCCGCTATAATGCTGACGACCGGTCCGGTACCGACTCTCCGGCCGGCAGCAGAAGTAACCCACAGGCGGACGAATGAGCGAAACCGGCATTGCCCCCACCAAGCCTGACGCCGGCGCTGGCGATCCCACCGTCGCCATCGCCTTCGGTGGCGGCGGCGCGCGCGGGCTTGCGCATATTCACATCATCGAAACGCTCGATGCGATGGGAATCAAACCGGTGGTGATTTCCGGCTCGTCGATCGGCGCGATCATGGGCGCGGCCATGGCTTCCGGTCTCACGGGCAAGGAGATCCGCGACCATACGCTCTCAACCATCGGCAAGCCGTCCAAGGCGATCGGCCGCATCTGGCGAGCCGCACGCCCCCGGGGTGTCAAGGACGCCATGGAAGGCGGCCTGAGGCTGGGCCAGTTCAATGTCGAGCGTATTCTCGAGGAGTTCCTGCCGGCCACCGTTGCCCGCCGCTTTGAGGATCTGGAGATCCCGGCCAAGATCCTGGTTACCGATTATTATGATCACGCCGAAGTGGTGTGCGAAACCGGCGATCTGCGCCAGGCGATCTCCGCTTCCGCAGCCATTCCGGCTGTCTTCCGGCCGGTCATGGTTGATGGACGGGTGATGATCGATGGCGGCATCTTCAATCCGGTGCCCTTTGATCACCTCACCGGCCTTGCCGACATCATCATCGGCATAGATGTGGTTGGCCTGCCGTCCGGCGTGCCGGGCCAGCCGCCCTCGACCATCGACATGATGTTCGGCGCCAGCCAGTTGATGATGCAATCCATCATCGGCATGAAGCGCAAGGCTCACCCGCCGCACATTCTGCTGAGGCCGGATGTTCACCAGTACCGGGTGCTCGATTTCCTCAAGGCCGAGGAGATCATTGCCGGATCGGTGGGCGTGGCCGAACAACTCAAGCGTGATCTCGACGCGGCGTTTGCGTTCTTCCACTGATGCTTTTCGCGCAATCTGTTGAGCGAAAAACCTCGGTTGAGCCTACAGCGCCGAGGCCTTGCCGCTGGTGAAGGCCGATTGTCCGGCCGCCGGCGAATGGTGCGGTTGCACCGGCGGATCGCCGGGGCCCGCGCGTTGGTCAATCCGGCCGATCACCCGGAAGCTGACCACCACCGCCACAATCCCGAACACCACCGCGCCCAGGCCGTAACCCGCCAGTGCCCCTGTCGCTCCGTACCATAGCGAACCCAGCCAGACGAAGGGGATGACGCCAAGTGTCGAACGTCCCCAGTTGAACAGTGTCGAATAAAGCGCGAAGCCGAGATTGTTGAAAGCCGCGTTGGCCACGAACAGCATGCCGTTGAACAAAAAGCTCCCGGCCACGAACAGGCAGAAGAACACGATCACTTCGCGTGCGGCGCCTTCCGCGCCGAACAGATCGGCGATCTGGTTGCGAAACAGCGCCAGCAGCGCCCACATCACCAGCGTGTAGACGATGATGAAGATCAAGCTGTCGCGCATGGTTGACATCAATCGATCGAAACGGCGCGCGCCGTAGTTTTGGCCGAGGATTGGGCCAACCGCGCCCGACAGGGCAAACAACGCCCCGAAGGCCACCGGGATCAGCCGGCCGACCACGGCCCATCCGGCCACCGCCGCGTCGCCATGTTCGGCCATTGCTGTAGTCACATAGGTATTGCCCACCGGGGTGGCGATCTGGGTCATCAGGGCGGGCAGGCCGATGCCCAAAAATGCCCTGAACTCGCGCGACAGCACCCGCCCTGACGGCATCGCAATCAGGTTATGGATGCGGATCAGCCCGTAAAGCCCGATGGCAACCAGCGCAAACCGCGAAATCACTGTGGCAATCGCCGCGCCGTGGATGCCCAGATCGAATCCGAAGATGAAAATCGGATCGAGGACAGCGGTCAATGCGCCGGCTCCGAGTGTGACATACATCGCCCGCTTGGCGTCTCCCACCGCGCGAAGGAGCGCGCCCAGGCACATCCCCACGCCCAGCACCGGCAGCGACGGCAGCACGATCTGCATGAATTCGGTGGCGAGTTCGGCGGTTCGTCCTGCGGCTCCCATCATCCGCACCAGATCGCCCAGAAACGGAAACGCCACCACCACGGTGGCGATCATCAAAATCACCATATAGGCGATCGATGCGCCGGCGATTTCGCGCGCTTCGCCGCGTTCGCCGCGGCCAAGCGCCCGCGAGGTTAACGCCGTGGCGGCAATCGACAATCCGATGGCGATCGAGGTTGTGAAAAACAACAGCGTCCCGGCATAGCCGATCGCCGCCGCCAGCTCCTGCTGGCCGAGCAGCGAGATGTAAAACAGATTGAGCGCGTCAACGATGAAGATCGCAACCAGCCCGATCGAACCGGTCGCGGTCATCGTTACCACGTGACGCATGGTCGAACCGCTGACGAATTTGGCCTGCTCGCCCGAGGGGTCGGCGGGCGGGGGCACCTTGGCCCCGGCAGGGCGGGGGTCGTTCACGTGGCGAAAACCTGGTCGAGATCGGCAAATCCCTTGAATTCGAGCGCATTGCCCGAAGGATCACGCAGAAACAACGTCGCCTGCTCGCCAGGCTGCCCCTCAAACCGCACACGCGGTGTCAGGATCCAGTCGATGTCTGAAGCTGCTTCCAGCCGGGCCGCCAGCGCTTTCCAGTCATCCATCGCCAGAACCACGCCGAAATGCGGGATCGGCACCGCCTCGCCATCAACCGCGCCGGTGGCTGCCGGCTGATCAGGCTCGGGGCGCAGATGCGCCGACATCTGATGTCCGAACAGGTCGAAATCGATCCAGGTTTCCGATGATCTGCCCATCGGGCACCCCAGCACCTCACCGTAAAACCGCCGGGTTTCCTCGAGATCGCGGATCGGGAATGCGAGATGAAATGGCGTCATGACGGTCCGGCCCTCCAGCCCGTTTGCAATCTGGGTCTGCTAGCACATAGCCGGTTTGCGGGAATTGTCCAATTCCCCGACCCCGCCGCTTTCAAGCGGACGCCACCGCTAGGATCGACGTTTGCCGCTCGTGGCATTGCGGTTCTCAGGCCGGATCGGTCACCGTGTGGTCTGTTTCCTGCGGCTTGTCGAGCCGTTCCGATTTGCGTTTGGGCTTGATCAGCGGCTCAGGCGTCACTGGCCGTGTGATCAGTTTTTCGCGGCCCGCCAGAAGGCCCTCGACCGCCTGCAGCGCCAGTCTTTCCTCGTCGCGGTGGCGTACGTCATGGCTGATTTCCAGCGCCTGATCCTCGGTCACGCCGAGCGCTTCGAGCGTTTTGCGCCCGAACAGCATTCCGGATTCGAAGGTTTCCCGGGCCTCGTAGTCCACCCCCCGTGCGCGCAGCGACAGCGTATGGGTGCGGTCATAGGCGCGCGCAAAGATCCTGGCGGTGGGAAACTCGGTCTGGATCATGTCGACGATCTTGTCGGTGATTTCCTTCTTGTGGGTGCACACTGCGACGATCTTTGCGTGCTTGATTCCGGCCGCCACCAACACATCCTTGCGGGTACCGTCACCGAAATAGATCCGGAAACCGAACTTCGAGGCCGAGCGAATCCGGTCGGCGGAATGGTCGATAATGGTGACGTCGGAGCCGCCTGCCAGGAGCATCTGGGAAGCGATCTGTCCGAAACGCGAAAATCCGATCATCAGCACGTCAGAGCCCGCGCCCTCGAAATCCTCGTCCATCTGTTCGTCACTTCCCTCGTGCATGATCTGCTTGACGAGGATGGCCGCCAGCGGCGTCAGCGCCATCGAGATGGTGACAACCGCCACTAGCAGCGATGCGGTGGCCTGATCGAACACGCCGGCCGCCGCCGCGGCGCTGAAGATCACAAAACCGAATTCGCCGCCCTGGGGCAGCAGTCCGGCGATCTGGACTGAAACGTTGTGGCTCGAGCCGAACGCCCGGCAGGCGCCATAGATCACCAGCGCCTTGAGAACCATGACCACCGGCACCGCGATCGCGATAATCAGAACGTTCTCCGCAATCACCAACAGATCGAGCGACAACCCGACCGCCATGAAGAACAGTCCGAGCAGGATTCCGCGAAACGGCTCGATGTCGGCCTCGAGTTCGTGCCGGTAGGAGGATTCGGCCAGCATCACGCCGGCAATGAAGGCGCCCATGGCCATTGAAAGCCCGGCAAACTGCATCAGCATGCCCGCCCCCAGGACCACGAACAGTGCAGCCGCAATCATCGCTTCCTTGGCGCCCGTGCCGGCGATCAGCTGGAACAGCGGATTGAGAAGGTACCGGCCGGCGATCAGCAGCGCCACAATGGCGCCGACGGTAATGCCGATATCGACGAAGATCGACCCGCCATCATCGCCTGTGACCGGCGCAACCAGCGGCACCAGCGCCAGAATAGGAACGATCGCCAGATCCTGAAACAGCAGGATCGAGAACGATTGCTGGCCGTAACGGGTGTTGAAATCTCCCCGCTCTTCGAGAATCTGAATGCCGAACGCGGTCGATGACAACGCCAGGCCGAATCCGATGACGATGGCCGCAGCCCAGTTTTGACCGGCAAAGGCCATGGCGACGCCGAAAATCGCCGCTGCCGAGACAACCACCTGTGTCATTCCGAGCCCGAAGATATCGCGCCGCAACTGCCAAAGCCGCGAAGGTTTGAGCTCGAGACCAATGATGAAAAGCAGCAATACC
Organism: uncultured Hoeflea sp.; assembly: GCF_947501405.1. Lineage (GTDB taxonomy): Bacteria > Pseudomonadota > Alphaproteobacteria > Rhizobiales > Rhizobiaceae > Hoeflea. The sequence continues at coordinate 740,876 of NZ_CANMVK010000002.1, forward strand.
ACGCCAAATTCGGCGAAATGCAGGATTTCCTCTCCGTCGGTGATAATGCGCAGCACGGGGCCGATCACGATGCCCGCGGCGAGATAGCCCAAAACGGTTCCCAGTCCGATTTTCTTGAACAGCGGCGCTGCGACGATCGCTCCGCACAACAATACAAGACCCTCGGTGTACAGGCTGACTTCGGCTGCTGCCATTCGCGGCGTTCCTTCTGATGTTGGCGGGCAAGGGGGTAAAGCGGCATCCCGACTGCGCCGGGCTTGATGCTTGACCCTCCGGACAATACATGAGAGCCAAGCGAAAGGCGAAAAAACATGAGCACCACCAAACAATCCGAAGGTCTGCTGGCAACTGCAGAACGTTTGATCGGCCGCGCGCGTGAAGCGGGCGCTGATCAGGCCGATGCGCTGGTGGTTCGCCGCCGGTCGCGCTCGGCTTCGGTCCGCAATGGCGCGGTCGAAAACACCGAATCATCGGAGTCCGATGATTTCAGTCTGCGGGTCTTTGTCGGCCAGAAAGTCGCCACCGTGCATGCGGGGCAGGGCGCCGATGAAGCGGCGCTGGCCGAGCGGGCGGTAGCGATGGCGCGGGTTTCGCCTGAAGATCCCCATGCCTGTCTCGCAGATGCCGAACGGTTGGCCGAAAAATGGCCCGAACTCGACCTGTTCGACGCCACCGAGCCGTCAGCCGATAGCCTGATCGAAGCGGCCAGGACCGCCGAAGCCGCAGCACTTCAAGTCAAGGATGTCTCAAGCTCCATCGGCGCCGGCGCCGGGGCGGGATTGTTCGGCATGGTGCTTGCCACCTCGCACGGCTTCGCCGGCTCGTTTGAACGGTCCGGATTTTCCCATTCGGTCAGCGTCATCGCCGGCGAAGGCGTCAAGATGGAGCGCGACTATGATTACGACAGCCGCGTGTTCTATGCCGATCTCGATGACCCGGCCGCGGTCGGCCGCAGCGCTGGCGAACGGGTTGTTTCCCGGGTCAATCCGCGCAAGGTCAAGACCCGGTCCGACCTCAATGTGGTGTTTGATCCGCGCGTCTCGCGTGGGCTGATCGGCCATCTCGTCTCCGCCATCAACGGCGCCGCGGTGGCCCGCAAGACCAGCTTCCTCAAGGATATGATGGGCAAGCAGGTTGCAATCGACGGGCTCACGCTGGTCGATGACCCCTTCATCCGCCGGGGGCCCGGCTCGCGGCCGTTTGACGGCGAAGGTGTCTCGATAGGAGCGCTGACAATGGTCGAAAACGGAGTGCTGCAGCAATGGTATCTGACAACCGGCGTGGCCCGCGAACTCGGGCTTGAAACAAATGGCCGGGCCAGCCGCGGCGGCGGCGTGTCGCCATCCTCCACCAATGTCATCGTCAGCCCCGGCGCGCAAAGCCGGGAAGAACTGATTGCCTCGGTCGGCACCGGCTTCTACGTCACCGAGCTGATTGGCCAGGGCGTCAATCCGGTGACCGGCGAATACAGCCGCGGCGCGTCCGGCTTCTGGATCGAGAATGGCGAACTCTCTTTCCCGGTGTCCGAAGTCACCATCGCATCCAATCTCAAGGACATGTTCAAGCGCATGACCCTGGCCAACGATATCGAGACGAAATACGCCGTCGCCGCGCCGACAATCGCCGTGGAAGGCATGACCCTTGCCGGAGACTGACGCCCACGCCAACGATCTTGCATTGATGCTCGAGGCGTCGCGCAAGGCGGCAGACATCGCCATGTCGTTCTTCCGCAAGGATCCCGATGTCTGGTTCAAGAATGAAGGCCGCTCGCCGGTCAGCGAGGCCGATGTCGCCATCGACCGGGCGCTGCGCGACATGCTCGTCGGCGCCCGGCCCGGTTACGGCTGGTTGTCGGAAGAAGCCGAGGACAGCGAGCACCGGCTGTCGCATAGCTCGGTGTTTGTGGTCGACCCCATCGATGGCACGCGCGCCTATGTTGCGGGACGCCCTGACTGGTGCGTGAGCATCGGCTTGGTCGAGGATGGTGTCGCCGTCGCCGGCGTGCTTGCCGCTCCGGCGCGCGAGGAGATCTGGCTGGGCGTACGCGGCGGCGGCGCTAGCCTCAATGGCCGACGCCTGATGTCCAGCAGCGCGATTGAGAATGAAGCACCTTTGCGGGTGGTTTTGCCGGACGCGGTCGTCCGGGCCATGCATGGCGGTGCCGGCGCGGGCCTGGAGGCGGTGCCCGGCGGCCCGTCGCTTGCCTTGCGGCTGGCCGGGCTGGCGCGCGGCGAGGTCGACGGCGTCTATGTCCGTCCGCAGTCAAACGAATGGGATCTCGCAGCCGCCGATGTTTTGTTGTCGGAAACCGGCAACGCTCTGGTCGACCGCGGCGGTGCGCGTCTGAAATACAATTCCCGGGATCCATCAAGAGCCCTGCTTCTGGCGGCGTCCGAGCGCCATCTGAACAGATTGCTGGCGCCGCTACAGCCCGCCCGGGGGCATTGACCTTTCGGCCAATTTGCCCCAAACCCCGCCATGATTGGCAGCACCCGGAAAAAGTGGAGCATTCCGATGTCCGACAGCGAAGACAAACAGCTTCTCCATCTCGTGTTTGGCGGCGAACTTGAAAGCCTCGATTCCATGAATTTCAGGGATCTGGAAGGCCTGGATATCGTTGGCATCTTCCCCAACTACGCGGCCGCCCATCAGGCCTGGAAATCCAAGGCCCAGATGACCGTCGACAACGCCCATATGCGTTATTTCATCGTTCATATGCACCGTATGCTCGACCCTGGCAGCGATTCCAAATCCGCATCCTGAGGGAGCGGGCGAAAGACACGATGACCAAACCCGACGCTGAGACCGCGCCAAGGCCAAAAGGGCTCCGCGACCTGCCCGGCAGGCGGCGTCTGGGAAAGCGATTGCTGCAATCGGATCTGGTGCAGCGCGCCGGTTCGGCGCTGATTGACTGGTCGCTGTCAGCGATCTGCCGTCTCAACCGCGACACCGGCACATCGACCGATTGGGAAAGCCTGCTGGACGGCGAGTGGCCGGTGATCTTCGCGCTCTGGCATGGCCAGCACATTCTTGTTCCCTATGTGGCGCCGCGCGACCGCAGATTTGTGTCGCTGGTTTCGCGCAGCGCCGATGCTGAAATCAACGCCCGGGTGATCGAGCGCGCCGGTTTCGAAGTGATCCGCGGCTCCGGCGGACGCGACCAAGGCGCGGCATCGCGCAAGGGCGGCGTCAAGGCGCTGGTCGCCATGCGCTCTGCGCTCAAATCCGGCGTCAATGTCGTGATGATCGCCGACATCTCGAAGGGCGAGGTGCGCCAAGCGGGAGAGGGGATCGTCACCCTTGCCAAGATCTCGGGCCGTCCGATCGTGCCGGTGGCGCTGACAACCAGCCGCCGCCATGTGCTGGAAAAGACCTGGGACAAAACCACCATCAATTTGCCTTTCGGCCGTCGCTGCCTTCGGCTTGCGCCGCCAATCCGGGTTGCCGCGGATGCCGGGGAACAAGAGATCGCCGAAGCTCGCGCCCGCGTCACCGCTGAGCTGAACCGGGTCACCGAGGAAGCCGCGCGCGCGGTCGAGGCGCGGGCATGAGCCGCGGCTGGGCGCGCGCCGCGCTGGTGGGCTATCGCTGGTTCGGGGCGGGCATCTATCCGCTGCTCGGCCCCTATTTGGCCATTCGCGCAGCCAAGGGCAAGGAAGAGCGCAGCCGCCGCAAGGAGCGCTATGGCCGCTCCCAGATCGCCCGGCCCGCGGGGCCGCTGGTCTGGTTTCATGCCGCCAGCGTCGGTGAGACCAATGCGGTGGTGCCGTTGATCAAGGAAGTGCGGCGCCGTGGCATTTCCGTGGTGCTGACCACCGGAACCGTAACATCGGCCGGCGTGGCGCGTGATCGTCTTGGCAGCGACGTGATACATCAATATGTGCCGCTCGACCTCAAGCCGGCGATCTCGCGGTTCCTCGATCACTGGAAGCCGGATCTGGCAATCATCGCCGAATCCGAAATCTGGCCGATGACCATTCTCGAACTGGGAGCCAGGCGAACCCCGCAGGTGCTGGTCAATGGCCGGCTGTCGGACCGTTCTTTCGCGCGCTGGAGCAAGCGCCCGAGCCTGGCCGACGCCCTGTTTGAAAACCTATCCCACGTGGTGGCGCAGTCGGAACTTGATGCGGAGCGATTCCTGCAGCTTGGCGCCCGGCCGGTCTCGGTCTCAGGCAATCTCAAGGTCGACACCACGCCGCCGCCTTTCGATCAGGATGAGCTTGCCCGGCTGCAGGCGCAGATCGGAAACCGGTCGACCTGGGCAGCGGTTTCGACCTCCGAGGGTGAGGATGAAATCGTCGCAGCGGTGCATCGCGCCATCAAACCCAGACACAAGGCGCTGACCATTTTGGTGCCGCGCCATCCCGATCGCGCCGATGCGATCGAAACCATGCTCAAGGCCGAGGGCCTGACGGTTGCGCGAAGGTCACGCGGCGAGGAAATCGAAGCCGCCACCGACGTCTATCTTGGCGACACCATCGGCGAGATGGGGCTTTATCTCAATCTCACCGAAATCGTCTTTGTCGGAAAGTCGCTCAAAGGCGGTGGCGGGCAAAACCCGCTGGAACCGGCGATGCTTGGCTGCGCCGTGCTGTCGGGCAGCGAGGTCGGCAATTTCCGTGATGCCTATTCGCGGCTGATTAAAAATGGTGGCGCACGGTTTGTGCGCGATGGCGAGATGCTGGCCAAGGCCGTGCATTTTCTGCTGTCCAATCCCAAGGCCAGGCAGATCATGGCGGCCGGTGGCGAAAAGACTTTGAATGATATGCGCGGCGCCCTCAAGGCGACCATCCGCGAGCTCGAACCCTACATCAACCCGCTCACCGTCAAGGCGCGGCTGTTGCCGCGGGACAATGAGAGCGAGGATAGCCGTGCGAGCGGCCAATGGTAAGCGAGGCGCCTCCTTTCTGGTGGCAGCGCCCCGGCGTTCAGTCGGCGCTGCTGTCGCCCATTGGATGGGTCTATGGCCGGGTGGCCCGGCGGATCATGGACAAGAAGGTCCGCAAGACCATAGATGCCGCCGTCATCTGTGTCGGTAATTTCACGGTCGGGGGATCGGGCAAGACGCCCACGGCTCTGACACTGGCCGATGCGGCGATCGCCCGGGGGCTCAAGCCTGGGTTCCTCTCACGCGGTTATGGCGGCGCGGTGCGCCATGCACGGGCGGTGGATCTGGTCCGGGACACAGCCCGGCTGGTGGGTGATGAGCCGATGCTGCTTGCGCAAAAGGCCATCACCGTTGTTTCGGCTAACCGGGTTGAGGGCGCCGAACATTTGGTGGCCGAAGGCTGCGATCTGATCATTATGGATGACGGCTTTCAAAGTGCGTCGCTGGTGTTCGATCAGGCGCTGCTGGTGGTCGACGCCCGCCGCGGGATTGGCAACGGCCGGGTTTTTCCCGCCGGACCGGTGCGCGCACCGGTGATCGACCAGGTTCGCCATGCCGATGCGCTGGTGGTGGTGGGCGAAGGCGATGGCGCCGATCCGATGATCCGCATGGCGGCGCGCGCGGCAAAGCCGATCCATCTGTCGCGGCTTGAACCGCGCAATGCCGCGCAATTGCTCAATCAGAATTGTCTTGCCTTCGCGGCGATTGGCGACCCGGGTAAGTTTTTCGCGACCCTCGAACAGGCCAATGTGCGTATCGCCAGCCGGCGCGGGTTTCCCGATCACCATCATTTCGCAAGCGACGAAGTCGATGATCTGCTCGCCGAAGCCGAACTTTACGGTCTGCAGCTCGTCACCACCTCCAAGGATCATGTGAGGTTGATGTCGGGCCATGGAAAGGCTCTTGAGCTTGCGCAAAAATGCGCAGTCCTTGACATCGACATGGTGTTTGACAGCCCGCATGTGGCCGACGCCATTCTTGACGCGGCAATTGCGAGCTTCAAGCGCCGCAGGGCAGGCGTCTGATCTGTTTTATGCCGGTTTCGGCAGGACGCCTGCGCGCTGGTCGGCGGTCACCGAGGCGACGACGTCGACATAGGGCTCCTGACGGGCCACGCTCCAATATTTGAGCTCTTCGATTGGAATGGTCTCCCCGGTCACCGCGCAAACCACGTGACTGCCGGGCATCAGAATCTGGAAATCGCCGTCCAGATAGCGGATTTTTGCAGGGCGCGCGCCCGGACCTTCAAATCTGTTCATCTGGGGACATGCTCCCGTTGCAACCATTTTGTTCTATGCCGTCTCACGGCCGCGAATGCAAGATCGCTGGCCATGGACCGGGCAACAGGATAGGCCGGGATGGCGTTTTCAGCGCGACCGGCTGGAACTCCGTCAATGATGATCTGTTGCTTCGCGGTTGGCTCATCGGCAGGCATTTAACGCCGGGAAAACAGCTTCTCGATGTCGCTGAGTTTGAGCTCGATATAGGTCGGCCGGCCGTGATTGCACTGACCTGAACCAGGCGTACGCTCCATCTCGCGCAACAATGCGTTCATTTCTTCGCGCGCCAGCCGGCGCCCCGAGCGCACCGAGCCATGGCAGGCCATCGTCGAAGCCACCGCCTCGAGCCGGTCCTTCAGCCCGCCGGCGCTGTTCCATTCGGCTATCTCATCGGCCAGATCGCGGACCAACCCGACCACATCGGTTTCCCCCAGCATCGACGGCGTCTCCCGCACTGCCACTGCGCCTGGTCCGAAGCGTTCGAGCACCAGGCCGAAGCCGGCCAGCTCGTCGGCGCATTCGGCCAGCCGGTCGCAATCCTCTTCCGGCAGGTCGATGATTTCCGGCAAAAGCAGCAATTGCGAGGCCACGGGGCCCGCGCGAAGTGCGGTCTTCAAACGCTCGAAAACCAGCCGTTCATGAGCGGCGTGCTGATCGACGATCACCAGCCCGTCGCGGGTTTGGGCGAGAATGTAATTCTCATGCACCTGCGCCCGCGCAGCACCCAGGGGATGTTCGTCTTCCGGCGTCTCGGGGGTATCCCCATGATCGGCTTCCATACGCGCCGAAGGTGTGGCGGCAGCGGCAAATCCCGCCTGCGCTTCTTCCCCGAATCCCGTGCCTGCGCCATCGACTGGCCGGAACGGCGAACCTGCCGCTTCCCATCTGGCGTTTCCGCCCGTGGCGTAGGTCGGCGAACCCGGCGTGAAGGAGGCGGGCCGCTGCGATCCGCCTTGCGTGAAAGCCCGGGCAAGATCCGCCCGCGCCGATGGCGAGGCGCGGTCGCCGTCAGACAGCAGCGCCTGCCGGATAGCCCCGATGATCAACCCGCGAACCAGGCCGGGATCGCGAAATCGCACATCGGCCTTGGCCGGATGGACATTGACGTCGACCAGGGCCGGGTCGAGCGTGATCCAGAGGACAGTAACCGGATAGCGGCCGCGCGGCAGGCTGTCGGAATAGGCAGCGCGAATGGCCGAGAGAATCTGCTTGTCCTGCACCGGACGGCCGTTGACGAAGGCGTGCTGGGACAGCGAGTTGGCCTTGTTCCAGGTTGGCAGGCCGATATGGCCCGTCAAGCCGATCATCTCGCGCTCTGCGTCGAGCGCAATGGTATTGCCGGCAAACTCCGCACCCAGCACCTGCGCGATGCGCGCCAGCCGGTTCTCGCCAGTGGCCGGCAGATCCAAGGTGGAGCGGTCCGGCCCCGACAGCGTGAAGCGGATATGAGGAAAGGCAATGGCGATGCGCCGCACCACCTCGGTGATGGCGGCGGTTTCCGCCCGATCGCTTTTCAGGAATTTGAGCCGCGCCGGCGTGGCGAAAAACAGATCGCGCACCTCCACCGTGGTGCCCTTGTTGGCCGCGGCGGGCTTGAGCGCCGAAGGCGCGCCGCCTGAAAGCGAGATCTCATGGGCATGGGCAGCATCCGCCGGGCGCGAGCGCAGCGTCAGCCGCGCCACCGAGCCGATCGAGGGCAGCGCCTCGCCGCGAAAACCAAGCGTGCGGATGTCTTCAAGTCCCTGGTCGATCTTCGAGGTGCAATGCCGGCGAACGGCGAGCTGAAGATCCTCGGCATCCATGCCGCGCCCGTCATCGATCACCCGGATCAGTGCCTTGCCGCCGCCGGCCGTGGCGATCTCGATCCGGCTCGCGCCCGCGTCTATGGCGTTCTCGACCAATTCCTTGACCACGCTGGCCGGCCGTTCGATCACCTCGCCGGCGGCAATCTGATTGATCAGTGTTTCTGGCAATTGATGGATGCGCATTTTCCCATGTTGGCGGATTCGCAGCCGGACGCAATGCGGCCGGGCCCGGCGAGGCCGGTTTTTGCTTGTTGTCACCGGTTGATTGGAGTGTCGCGGGCAAAGCGGCAAAATTGCTTTGAGACCGCGCATCCGCGTGTGGTCAGCCGGCTCCTGCCACCATCTTGCAATTGTGGTTAAGCACGCCTTAACCCTCAGGTGGCATGCTTGTGGTCCCGGAAGGGCCTGGCGGCTTGAGTCCCAATTCCAAGGCGAAACCGGCGGCTTCCGGGGTTAAAGTGTTATCGGATCGAGAGTTATGGACCTGAGTGAAACCGAGCCGCGCCTTTCGGGCAAGGACTGCAAGCTGATTGAAGCCCTGGCTTCCGCGCTCGATATTGCCATCACCGTCTATGACCGCCACGACACGCTGATTGCCGGCAGTCCGGAGTTCCTCCGCTTTTTCGATATCGATCCGGAACAGCTGCAGCCCGGTGCGCGGTTGCGCGACCTGCTGGCCGCTGCCTATGATTCCGGGGCACAGGTGCTCGGCTCCATGGACGGCCGCACCCGCAACATCAGCCGCGACGACTGGATTGCCGAGCGCATCGCCATTCACTGGCGCGAGCGCTACGAAAGCGTGGAAAAACTGCCCGATGACCGCTGGGTGCGGCTTTGCAAGCGTCGGATGCCCGACGGGTTGCTTGTTTCCACCATCTCCGACGTGTCCGAGCAAAAGCGCCGCGACCACGAATTGTCAGAGACCAGGCATCAGGCGGAACTCGCCCAGCATATTCTCGACAACCTCGCCAACCCGGTGATGGTCAAGGATTCCGCACTTCGCTACATCATCGTCAACGAGGCCTTCTGCCGGATTCCGGGACTTCACACCAAACAGGTTCTGGGCCGCACCGCGCGCGAACTGGTGGAGCCGGAGGTGGCCAATCATTTCGAAGCAGTCGAACGCGAGGTGCTCGAAACCGGCATTCCCTATCAGACGACCGAGGACATTCACCGCGCCGACGGAACGATCATGCACGCAGTCACCCATGCGCGGCGTTCGGGCACGCCCGGCAATTACTTCGTCACGGTGTCTTTCGATGATGTTACCCATCTGGTGAAAAACCGTGCCTTCGAAGCCCGCGACACGTGGCGCTACGATCTTGAATGCACTGCGGCCGAACGAGATGAAGCAGCCGAACTGTATGACAGGGTTCTGGTTCTTGATGCCAATGCCCCCCGCGGCGGCAGGCGCGCCGCCAGCCTCCGCGCTACCGGATCAGACGCCGTTGCCATCAGTGACGCCGTGGAGGCTGTTGCTTTCCTTGATGCGGCGCGCAAAAGCGGCGCGCAGATTGACCATATCGAACTGTGCGAGTTGATGGCCGAATTGCTCGCCGAGATCCCCGATGCCGGCGATTACCCGGAACTGATTGCAGCCATGGACCGGGCTTCCAAGCAACCCAAGACAAAAACGAAATCGAAACCAGCAGCCGCGTCGGAGGTTTCCGGTCCCGGGCCAAGCGGCGCTGCACTCTCCGTCACCCCAACCGAGCCGCCATCGCTCGCCACACCCAAGGCGTCGCAGGCCGATCCCAAAGCCTCCGGAGTGGAGACGGTCGCTGTAACCGTATCTCCAACGCCGGCTCCGGACACCGTTGTGCCTCCGGCCCCAACACCGGATGCAGCGCCGGACAAGGCGGCTTTGCCTGAGACGATCCCGAAGGTGCCGGATACGCTTGTCGACGCGCCGCCTGCACAGCCTGACGCAAACCGGGACAGCAAACCCGCGCCCAGTCGCCTGCGGGTGCTGGTCGCCGAGGACAATGATGTCAACCAGATCGTCTTCGAGCAGATCCTTGAGGGCATCGGCGTTGATTTCCGCATTGTCGACAATGGCCAGGAGGCAGTCGCCGCCTGGCGCGCGGCACCGCCTGATTTGATCCTGATGGATGTGTCGATGCCGGTGATGAATGGCCTGCAGGCCGCACAGGCGATCCGCGATGCGGAAGCCCAGAGCGACAGCGGTGATCATCATATCCCGATCATTGCGGTCACCGCCCATGCCATGAGTGGCGACCGGGAGCGCTGTTTTGCCGCCGGAATGGATGATTACCTCTCAAAGCCGGTCAGCCCCGAAAAGCTTGAAGCCATCATCCGCAAGTGGATCGACTGCTCAAATGCGGTGTTGTCAGTGTAATCCGGTCTGCCGGTCTTGCTGAACGGCAGTTGAAACGAGCGCTTGTCGCCTCGCATTTACGCAAATTTCAGCACAGTGCGCCGGCGCGATCCGCTCCGGATGCCAGTGACATTTCCAGACCTTGCGTCATTTGCCTCATCTCTTTGATCATAAGGGATTTATGCCGATGGATTCTCATGGGTCCCACAATAGGACAATCTTAAGAAATCTATCGCAAATTTGGCTCAACAGGTTGCGGCGCGAGACCATTGATTATCCATGACACCCGAGATTGAAATTCAGGACTCATTGTCCCCGGGCGCCAAAGCGGTGGCCTACACCGATCCTTTGACGGGATTGGGCAATCGCCGTCGGCTGATGGACAAGATCCGCAAGCTTGCCTCCGAGCGCGCCGACGATCCGGCGCCGTTCACCATCGGCGTTGCCAACATCGACGGCTTCAAACCGATCAACGATCTGTTCGGCCACGCCGCCGGCGACGAAATCCTTTGCCAGGTGGCGCACCGGCTGAGAGCCTGCCTGCCCGATGGCGGCTTCGTGGCCCGCATTGAAAGTGATGAATTTGCCTTTGTGCTGCCGCTGGTGTTTGAAAAAAAGGGCGCCGAAAAAATCGGCCGGATGTTCAAGGACGTACTTTCCGCACCCTATGATCTGGGCGACCGCAACGTGCGTCTGTCGGCGTCCTTTGGTTTCGCGGTCTATCCCTTTGCCGGTGAGCAATTCGCTGAACTGCTCAAAAGCGCCGACACCGCGCTCTACCGCTCCAAACGCCGCGGGCGTGGGCAGATCACCGTCTATTCGGAAGAAATCGCCGAGGAAATGCGCCGCGGCACGCAGATCGAACAGGCGCTGCGCCGCGCAATCATCGCCGATGAAGTGGCGGTGCATTTCCAGCCGATCGTCAATTTGGCCGACGCCTCGATCCAGGGCTTCGAGGCGCTGGCGCGATGGACCGATCGCGAACTTGGCTTCGTCTCGCCCGGCGTGTTCATTCCGCTTGCCGAAGAGCGCGGCTTTATCGACTCGCTGACCGAGACCCTGCTCAAGAAAGCCGCAGAAACGGCCAAGCACTGGCCGTCGGAAATGTTCCTGTCGTTCAATCTGTCCTCGGCGCAACTGATCGACCCGGCCACCGCCTTCAACGTGCTGGCTATTGTCAACCGCGTTGGGCTCGACCCGCGCCGGTTGGAACTGGAAATCACCGAAACTGCAATGATGAGCGATCCGGAAATCGCGGCCAAGGTGGTCAATGAGCTTCATTCCATCGGGGTGCGGGTGTCGCTCGATGATTTCGGAACCGGGCAGTCGAGCCTTGGACGGTTGCGCGATTTCGCCTTCAACAAGGTCAAGATCGACCGCAGCTTTGTCAGCGAAATCACCGCCGACAAATCCGCCGAACATATAATCCGCGCCATACTGACCATGTGCGAAGGGCTCAATCTCAAGGTCATTGCCGAAGGCATTGAAACCGAGGAGCAGGCCGAGATGCTCAAGGCGCTTGGTTGCCGGTCCGGGCAGGGGTGGCTCTATGGCAAGGCGGTCGATGCCGCCTCGACCTTCCGCCTGATCGAGGCGCAGCAGCAGGTTCAGACCAAATCCGCCCAAGTCTATCTGATCAATCGCTGATCAACGACTGGTTTCCTGGCCCTCCTTGATCAGCCAGTCCAGAACCTTGTCGGTCTGCGGCGTAAGTTTGCGCCCCTTGGGCCAGATCACATAAAACGCAGCGCCTGTTTTCAGGCTGTGCGTCGTGACCCGTTGCAAAAGCCCGGTGGAAATCAGCCGGCCGGTCAAATGGCGCCAGGCCAGCGCCACGCCCTGGCTTTCCATGACTGCCTGGATCACCAGTACATAATCATTGATCGCCAGGCCGCGATTGGCGGTCGCGCCATTGACGCCGGCGCTGACAAACCATTGCTGCCAGTCGCAGGCGGTGCGGAACGGTTCCTCAAGATGGATCAGTCTGTGTTGTGTAAGATGGGCAGCGGTTTCGGGTTGTCCGTGCTTTTCCACATAGGCAGCGCTTGCCACCGCATCGATGATCTCCGGCGCAATCAGCGCGCTGTCGTAGTTGGGCCAGTCCTCGGGCCGGCCGCCGCGCACGCCCAGTTCAATGGCCTCGGTGCGGATGTCGAGATCGCGGTCGGCGGTCTGGATTCTCAAATCGATGTCGGGCAGATCATCGCGCAGCCGGTGCAGCCTTGGCAGCATCCAGAAAGAGGCAAATGCGGTTGAGGCGGCCAGCGTCACGCTGCTGGGCTTGCCGCGGGCGCGAATATCCTCGGCCGATTTGCGAATATGGCTCAATCCGAGGGTGACATCGGCGTGAAAGCGTCGCCCGGCTTCTGTCAGTGCCACGGCGCGATGGGCGCGCTGAAACAACGAAGCGCCCAACTGGGTCTCCAGAGACCTAATGGCGTAGCTGACCGCGGCTTGCGTCATGCCCAGCTCCCGCGCCGCCCGGGTGAAACTCGCATGACGGCCGGCCGCCTCGAAGACAATCAGATTGCCCGCAGAGGGCAGCAGATGGCGCAGGTTATCCATAAGTTCAGCTTATTCAAAAGCACAGAATTTTCCAGCATTACATCGGCTCGCGCCTTCACTAGATTGGCATGAGGGAGGAACCGGTCATGGATACTGTCGACACGATCGAGCCGGGTGTTTCAAAGTCGCGCAGGCGCGAACGCGGGGGAGGGCGCGAGGGGCGCCGCTCAGCCGGGCAGGCCTTCGCGCCGCCCCACCGCGCCACGCCCTATATTGTCCGCAACATTCCCGCCTATGATGTTCTGGGTGAAGAGAGTTTGCTCAAGATCGAAGCCACGGCCGACCGCCTTCTTGCCGAAGTCGGCATCGAGTTTCGCGATGATCCCGCGGCTTTGGAACTGTGGAAAGCCGCCGGCGCGCAAGTTGAAGGGCTACTGGTCAGGTTCGAACCAGGCATGCTGCGCGAAATCCTGAAATCGGCGCCCGCCAGTTTCACGCAGCATGCCCGCAATCCGGCCAATAATGTCGAGATCGGCGGCCGCAATGTTGTGTTCGCGCCCGCTTACGGATCGCCCTTTGTGATGGATCTCGACAAGGGGCGTCGCTATGGCACCATCGAGGACTTCCGCAACTTCATCAAGCTGGCGCAATCAAGCCCCTGGCTGCACCATTCCGGCGGAACCATCTGCGAGCCGGTCGACGTTCCGGTCAACAAGCGCCATCTCGATATGGTCTATGCGCATCTGAAATACTCCGACCGCTGCTTCATGGGTTCGGTGACCGCCGAAAGCCGTGCGGAGGAGTCGATCGATATGGCACGGATCGTCTTTGGTCGCGATTTCGTCGACCGGAACTGCGTCATCCTGGGCAATGTCAACGTCAATTCGCCGCTGGTCTGGGACGGCACCATGACCAACGTGCTGCGCGCCTATGCGCGCGCCAATCAGGCCACCGTGGTGGTGCCCTTTATCCTCGGCGGCGCCATGGGTCCGGTGACCACTGCGGGAGCCATTGCCCAGGCACTGGCCGAAACCATGGCCGGTTGTGCGCTGACCCAGCTTGAGCGCAAGGGTGCGCCGGTGATTTTCGGCAATTTTCTGTCATCGATGTCGTTGCGGTCCGGCTCGCCAACCTTCGGTACCCCTGAACCGGCAATCGGTTCGATGGTGATCGGTCAGTTGGCACGGCGGCTGAACCTGCCTTTGCGCTGTGCGGGAAGTTTCTCGAATTCCAAGCTGCCCGATGCGCAGGCGATGAACGAGGGCACCATGTCGATGCTGTCGGCGGTGCATTGCGGGGCGAATTTCATTCTCCACTCGGCAGGCTTTCTCGACGGGCTCTTGTCGATGTCCTATGAGAAATTCGTCATGGACGCTGATTTCTGCGGCGCGCTGCACTCCTATCTTGCCGGCGTGGTGGTCGATGACAACTCGCTCGCGCTTGACGCCTTCCGGGAAGTGGGCGTCGGCAAGCATTTCCTCGGATGCGCCCACACGATGGAGAATTACCAGACCGCATTCTGGGATTCGACCATCGCCGACAATGAGCCCTTTGAGAAATGGGACACGGCCGGACGCATCGACGCCGCTACCCGCGCCAATGCGCGCTGGAAGCAGATGCTCGGCGATTATCAGGCGCCGCCGATGGATGTGGCGACAGACGAGGCGCTGATCGAATACACTGAGCGCACAAAGGCTTCCCAGCCCGACGCATGGTATTGATCATAACAGTGGTTTGAGAACATGGCGACTTTGAACGATCCGCTGCTTCAGCCCTACACATTGGGGCATCTGACGCTGAAAAACCGCATCATGACCACCAGTCATGAACCGGCCTATCCCGAAGACGGAATGCCCAAGGACCGCTATCGCGCCTACCACGTCGAGCGCGCCCGCGCCGGCGTCGCCATGACCATGACGGCCGGGTCGGCGACGGTGTCGAAAGACAGCCCACCGGTGTTCAACAATGTGCTGGCCTACAAGGACGAAGTCGTCGGATGGATGAAGAAGCTTACCGACGAATGCCATGATCATGGTTGCGCGGTGATGATCCAGCTCACTCATCTGGGCCGCCGCACCCACTGGAACAAAGGCGACTGGCTGCCCGCGCTGACCTCCAGCCATCAACGCGAGCCGGCCCACCGGGCGTTTCCCAAGAAAATGGAAGACTGGGACATTGCCCGCATCATTGCCGACTATGCCGATGCGACCGAGCGCATGGCCGAGGCGGGTCTCGATGGCGTCGAGCTGCAATGCTACGGCCATCTGATGGATCAGCTGATGTCGCCAATAACAAACGAACTGGAAGGCCCCTACGGCGGGTCTCTGGAAAACCGTGCCCGTTTCGCGCTTGATGTGGTGGCTGCCATCCGGGAGCGCGTCGGCCAAAAACTGCTTGTCGGCATCCGTTACACCGCAGATGAAGTCGCCATGGGCGGCATTTCCGAGGAGGAAGGCATCGCCATTGGCCACATGTTCAAGGCCACCGGGCAGGTCGATTTTCTCAATGTCATCCGCGGCCAGATCCAAACCGACCCGGCCATGACCGATGTCATTCCGGTTCAGGGCATGCGCTCGGCGCCGCATCTTGATTTCGCCGGCCGCATCCGCGCCGAGGTGGGATTGCCGACTTTCCACGCGGCGCGCATTCCCGATGTCGCCACTGCACGCCACGCGATTGCCAGCGGCAAGCTGGACATGATTGGCATGACCCGCGCCCATATGGCGGATCCGCATCTGGTCAAAAAGATAATGGAAGGACGCGAGGATGACATCCGGCCTTGCGTTGGCGCCACCTATTGCCTCGACCGTATCTACCAGGCGGGTGACGCATTGTGCATCCACAATCCCGCCACCGGCCGCGAATTGTCGATGCCGCACACAATTGCACCGGCAGAAGCGAAAAAGCGCGTGGTCATTGTCGGCGCTGGCCCGGCGGGTCTCGAGGCGGCGCGTGTCGCCGCCGAACGCGGCCACAAGGTCGTTGTTTTCGAAGCCCAGCCCGATCCCGGCGGTCAGATCCGATTGACTGCGCAGAACCAGCGCCGCAAGGAAATGATCGGCATCATCGAATGGCGCATGGCGCAGTGCGCCGCGCGTGATGTCGATTTCCGCTTCAACACCTGGGCCGAGCCTACGGATGTGCTGGCCGAGAAGCCCGATGTGGTGATCATCGCCACCGGCGGCCTGCCGCACATCGAGGTGCTTGAAGAGGGCAATGATCTGGTGGTTTCCAGCTGGGATCTGATCTCGGGCGACATCAAGCCTGGAAGACAGGTTCTGGTCTATGATGACGCCGGCGATCATGCTGGTCTGCAGGCGGCCGAAGTGGCGGCCATGGCTGGCGCCCGGGTGGAGATCTTGACGCCCGACCGCAGCTTCGCGCCCGATGTGATGGCGATGAACCTGGTGCCCTATATGCGTGCGCTGCAGGACAAGGAGGTGACCTTCACCGTGACCTACCGGCTGACTTCGGTCGAGCGCGACGGCAACGGCCTCAAGGCGATCATCGGCAGCGATTACATGCCGCTGACCAAGGAAAGACACTTCGACCAGATTGTCGTCAATCACGGCACATTGCCGCTTGATGAGCTCTATTTCGAGCTCAAGCCGCACTCCTCCAATCTTGGCGAGGTTGATTATGAGGCATTCATCGCCGGCCGGCCGCAAACGCTCAACGGCGGGCCGTCGGGTGAGGGCGGTTCGGTTGGTTTCCAGCTTTTTCGGATTGGAGACGCGATTGCCGCGCGCAACACCCATGCCGCCATTTACGATGCTCTGCGGCTGATGAAGGACGTGTGAGCCTTACTCTGTCGTGTTGGCGCGGGCTTACAGTCCCGCGCCGGAAAGCGGAGTGATCGCGACGCCGGATGGCGGAAGCACAAGCTCGCCCAAAACCGGCTTGCCGGTCCAGCCCAGCACCGCAAGATCGAACTCGGTTGCGCCGTAGTTGAAGGCGAAAACATGATCGCCGTGGCGTCTCAGCCGTACGCCGTCCCGCAGTTCCTTGGTGGTAAGCCCGGCGCGATCGGCAAGCCGCATGATGATGTCGTAAAGCAGGCCCTGATCAGGCCAGCCGCCGAGATAGCGCCGCTTGCCCTGGGCCACCAGCCCCGGCACGCCGTCTTCCGCCGTCAGGATGATCTCGGTTCCGTCGCCCGCCTCGAGGAACTCGCGCCAGTACTGAAACGAGCCGCCTTCGGCCAGATAGACCGGCGTATCTTCGCGCAACGTTTCCACCCGGGTGACACGAGCATCGATCAGTTCGGCGGGCAGGTCCGGCGGTAAGCCGTCAGGAATGGCAAAATTTGCGGTCTTGGAGCCTGAACGCGGGCCGATCAGCAGATAGCCGTCATATGCACGAATGGCGTCGATCAGCCCCGGCGTCCAGGCAAACAGCCCGGGGATCGCAACCACCCCGTAGCCTTCGAGATCCGGCGCCGATGCCGGCACGATATCGACCGAAAGACCCAGCCTGCGCATGGTGCGGTAGAATTCGAACACCAGACGGAAATAGTCGAATTCGCGGCCTTGCGGCTGGATTTCCCAGGCCCAGGCGGAGGGATAGTCGAACACGATCGCCACATCCGCCTTGCCGGGCTCGGCCGTCAGCTCGCCGTCGAATGAGGCGAGCTCGCTCGCCACTTGCGCCGCTTCGTGAAAGCCTTCCGCTTCCACCGAGTCCGGCCGCAGCAACCCGGCATGCATCTGCTCCTGTGCAAAGGGCGCCTGCCGCCAGCGGAAGTAACTCACGGTTTCCGCGCCATGGGCGAACGCCTCCCAGCTCCACAGCCGCACCATGCCGTTGCGCGGCGCCGGATTGTGCGGCGCCCAGTTTACCGGACCCGGCTGCTGTTCCATCACCCACCAGCGCCCGTTCGAGGTGGCGCGGTAAAGATCGTGGTGAAAGGCCTGGAAATCCGGATCCCCGGCGTGGGCGAATTGCCGTTTCCAGTCGTCATTCTGGTCGGAACGGTCTTCGAGAAAGCCGAGCGGATAGGAATCCCAGCTTGAGATATCCAGATCCGCGCCGACATCGAAATGGTCGAACGCCAGGGTCCGGCCCATAAAATTGTGGATCACATCGCGGCCCGGCGAATGCACGCGAATAATATCAGCCTGTGCCTTGTTGAACCGCGCCACCATCTCGGATGCATAGCGGCGGAAGTCCATCACATGCGCCGGATTGGCTTCGGTCACCGTCAGGTTGGGGAGTTCGATCTGGCTGAACTCGTTGATTTCCTTGGACCAGAATACCGTGCCCCAGGCGCGGTTCAGTGCATCGGGCGACTGGTACTTGCGGTGCAGCCAGGCGCGAAATCCATCCAGCGCGGCTTGTGAATAGGATAGCGTCGTGTTGTGGCAGTCATACTCATTGTCGGTCTGCCAGGCGCTCACGCCCGGATGGGCTCCAAAGGCCTTGGCCAGAGCGAGGGTGATCCTCTTGCACTCAGTGAGATACCCTTCATGGGAGAAGTCATAGTGCCGGCGGGAGCCGAAATTGCGCACCAGACCGTTCTCGCCAACCGGCAGCATGTCGGGCATTTCGTCGACCAGCCATTTGGGCGGTGTGGCGGTCGGTGTGCCCAGCACCACCTTCAAACCTGCCGTATGCAAGGTGTCGATGGCGCGGCCGAGCCAATCGAACTCATATTTGCCGCGGCGGGGTTCAAGCCGCGACCAGGCGAATTCGCCGATGCGAACATGGACGATCCCCATCGCCGCCATCCGCGCGGCGTCTTCCGCCCAGATCTGTTCGGGCCAATGCTCCGGATAATAGCAGACCCCGAGCGTGCGCTTCATGTCAGAGGCTCCCGTGGCATCGTTACAGAATGTAGTCCGGCTCGAACCGGCCCTTGACCGGTTGATCGAGAACGAAAGTTTTCCCGGCCTCGGGGTCGGCGGCAAGCGCTGCCGGAGACAGCCCTTCGCGAGCCGAGGTCACCAGCAGGCGGTCAGCCTTCGCACCAATGAAGGCGGGGCAACTTCCCTGGCTGGCCGGGACCGCGAGCGATTTGAGCCGCTGCCCGCCGGAGCTATAGGCGTCGATGCAGCCCGCGCCCCATCGCGCGTTCCAGACTAAGCCGTCCGCGTCGCAGACAGCGCCATCGAGGCCGCCGTCGCCGCCGGAATGATCATAAAACACGGTGGGTTCTGAGAGTGGCAACGCTGTGGTCGGGTCGATCGCCACCCGCATCAGCTTTGCGCTCGCCGTGTCGGTGAAATAGGCGATGGCGCCGTCGGGCGAAAAACAGATCGCATTGGGAATGGTGATATCCGGAAAAAGACGCGTTACCGTTCCGCGCGCCACATGGTAGATCGCCCCGGCGCCCGGCTCGGCCTGCTTGCCCATGGTGCCGATCCACATTGCACCGCAGGGGTGCACACGCCCGTCATTGGAACGGGTGGCGGCATTGTCAGCTTCAAGCGGCGTCAGCGGAGTAAGTCTACCGGTTTTAAGGTCGCGCAGCTGCAGTCCCGTCTCGGTGGCGAGCACCTGCCGCCCGGCATCGACCCGTGCCACCACGCTGCCGATTACCGGCAGATCGTGCGACAGCACCGCGTCCGTTCCAAGCCGCCACTCAAACAGCCGCTTGCCCAGAATGTCGAACCACCATGCGGTGTCGCTGTGCGGATCGTAACTCGGCCCTTCGCCGAGTTCACAGGCCGGAGCGTTCAGGATCGATCCCGTGAAGGGGATTGGTTCGGGGTTCATCGCCCAAGATCCCCGAGCGCATCGAATGCGGCCATGGCCTCGTGGCCGCGGCGGGCCACTTCATCAGCCGCCATGCCGGCTTTGTAGAGGCTGGAGCCGAGGCCGAAGGTGCGAACGCCGATCTTGGCGTAAGCTGCGAAATCCGCGTTGGCGACGCCGCCCACTGCTCCCACCGGAACCTCCCTGGGCAGCACTGCGGAAATCGCGTTGATGCCGGCCGGCCCGAGCACGCTGGCCGGAAAGAACTTGAGCGCCGATGCGCCGGCCGCGCAAGCAGCAAGCGCTTCGGTCGGCGTGAAAACACCGGGCATCGTGACCATGCCGTGCCGGGCCGCGCGGCCAATGACTTCCGCATCGACATTGGGGCTGACCATCAACCGGCCGCCCACTGCGTTGAGACGGTCCACATCTTCGACATTAAGCACTGTGCCGGCGCCGATCAGCACATCTGCCGGCGCGCGCTTGACCGCCAGTTCGATGGAGCGGAAAGGGTCGGGCGAGTTGAGCGGAATTTCGATGGCCGTGAATCCGGCGCCGATCAATCCGTCGACAATCGCCGCGGTCTCCTCGGGCCGGATGCCGCGCAGGATCGCAACCAGGCTGCGTTTCATTTGAGGGAAGGGGATGCGGGTCATGCGCGTTTCCGGTCTCCGGTCTTGGCGGCGTGGCTGCGCCAGGCTTCCATGAGGCCGCGTCGCACGGCGACATCGGCGTCGATGTCGCGAAGCTTTGCGCCGCATTCGGTCAATGCGGCGTGATACAGGCGCTGCAGCGCGCCGCTCGCCACCAGACTGATCTCCTCGCCGCCGCGCACGCCGGCGCCCGAGAGCTCCAGTCCGATCAGCAGGCCCGACAGCCGGGCCCGGCTTTCATCCGGTCCGGTGCCGTGCAGCAATTGCCCGGCACGGATGGAAAACAGGTGATGGCTGGTTTTTTCCGGCCGTGTCCAACCATCACGCACCCCGTTGAGGAATGCCGGGTCGCGGGCGTCGACCGGTCCCTCGCCGCCGGTCGAATGTACAAGAATGGTCTTGGCATTAGCTGCGGCGAACATTTCCCCGGTCATGTGGGTCTCGAACCCGGTGACCAGCGCGCCATCCATGGTCACCCATTTGGAATGGGTGCCGGGCATGCAGTAGCGCCGGCCTTGAGGCATTTCGAGATGGGCGCCAAGCAGTTGCGTTTCCTCGCCGCGCATCACATCCGGCTCATTTACGGATCTCACCGCAAGCCCCGGCACAATCGCGATCTGCCGCGTCGCACCGGGCACCAGAGTCGCGTGCCCGCCAATATCGGTCACATCGGCGGGGGTGCTGAGATAACCCGCCTCCACCCAGCCCTGACGCGAGCCGGCCATGCCGCAGATGATCACCGGCAGATGCGACGGCGCCAACAGGGCGGAAAGGTGGCTTTCCAGAACTGTTTCGAAACCACGGCCGGCCACTTCGCTCATGCCCTCATGGCTGCGGTGTTCGGCCAGCACCACGCCGTCGACAGACAGCAGCCACAGCCGGAAGCTCGAGGTCCCCCAGTCAACCGCGACGATGAAGGGTTGCGTGCTCACATCATGCCCCCATCGGCAATCAGCACCTGCGCCGTCACCATCGCACTGGTGTCCGACGCCAGAAACAGGCAGGGCCCGACCATGTCCTGAGGCTCGATGGTGCGTTTGAGGCATTGCCGGTCGAGCATTGCGGCCAGCCCTTCCTCGGTGACCCAAAGCCGCCTTTGCCGCTCGGTCATCACCCATCCCGGCGCAATCGCGTTAACCCGGATGCCGTCGGGGCCGAGCCGTCCTGCGAGCCCCTTGGTCAGCCCGACGATGCCGGCCTTGGCCGCGGTGTAGGAGGGCATTGATCCGATGTTGAGCATGTAGGAGGTCGAGGTGAAGTTGACGATCGCGCCACCGCCCGCGGCAATCATGCCCGGCGCCACGGCTTGAGCTGCGAAGGCCACGGGCTTGAGGTTGATTGCCTGATTGGCATCCCAATAGTCGCCGTCGATATCGAGCAGCTCATGCCGTTCGTCAAAAGCCGCGTTGTTGACAAGCACCC
This sequence comes from uncultured Hoeflea sp., assembly GCF_947501405.1. Taxonomy (GTDB): domain Bacteria; phylum Pseudomonadota; class Alphaproteobacteria; order Rhizobiales; family Rhizobiaceae; genus Hoeflea. The sequence continues at coordinate 762,460 of NZ_CANMVK010000002.1, forward strand.
GCGCCGGACCATGCGCCGCTTCGGCCTGGGCCGCAGCTTGCCTGAGCGCATCCAGATCGGTCAGGTCGGCACGAATAAACAGCGGCGCATGGCGCGCGTCTTCGGTCAGGCGGCTGGCAAGCTCCTGGCTTGGTTGTTCGGCGATGTCGATAAACGCCACCCTGGAGCCCTGTCGCACAAAGCCTTCGGTCAGTGCAGCGCCGATGCCGGTGCCGCCTCCGGTGATCAGCACCGCAGCGTCGGCGAGGTCGGGGTAGATCGGATAATCTGTCATGCCGTAGCGTCCACTGCATCGATCGCAATCGCAAGTCCGGTCTGGGCGTAAAGTGCCGGCAATCCGATGCCAACCGCCCCCAGCGCCCGCCCGGTAAGCGCGAAACCGTCCGCATAGAGCGGATTGTCGAATCGCCGATTGGCTGTGGCGACGGTTTCCGTTTTGGTTTCAAGCCGCACACGGTACATCAGGTCCGGATCGAGCCCGGGCACCCGGATGCGCGGCGGCACGGTCGAGCGCGGCCGGTCGAGTTGCATCAGCACGAGCCTTGCCGCACTCTGGTCGGCTGCCACGCTCTGCGCGCCGATCAGGCTGTCATCGACGGTGCGGATCCTGTAATAACGCCCGGTGTGCCAGATGTGCCGGTCCTGCTTGTGGCGGGCAATCGCCTCGCGCATGATGACCCGGTCTTCATCCGTCATTCTGGTCAGATCCGCTTCGATCCCCATATGCCCGTAACTCGCCACCAGCGCGCGGAACCCCGCATGCAGGCCGCGACCTGAAGTATGGCTCCAGGCGGGTCCGATATGCGCCCCCATCACTTCGGGCGGCAAAAAATAAGAAAATCCGGTCTGGATTCGGGCGCGCTCGACCGAATCATTGCTGTCCGAGGTCCAGAAACGATGGGTGCGCTTGAGAATTTCGTAATCAATGCGGCCGCCGCCCGAGGCGCAGCTTTCAATCTCCAGCTTCGGAAATGCGGCGCCCAGACGATCAAGCAGCGCGTAGAGTGCGCCCGTCTGCCGGTAGATGCTGGCCCGTCCCGCGGAATCTCCGGGCAGAACCAGATCCCGGTTCATGTCCCATTTGAGATAGGCGATGTCATGGGCGCTGACCAGGCTCGAAAGGCGCTCGAACAGGTATTCGCTGACATTGGGATTGGCGATGTCGAGCACAAGCTGGTTGCGGCCGGTCAGGCGCGGGTAATTGCCAAGGCCCAGCACCCAATCGGGATGGTTCTGATAAAGCTCGGACTGCTGGTTGACCATCTCCGGCTCCACCCAAAGCCCGAATTCCATGCCGCGCGCGCGCACGTAATCGGCGATCGGTTGCAGACCGTCGGGATATTTTCCGGGATCCGGATACCAGTCGCCAAGGCTCGAGGTGTCGTCGTTGCGGCCGCGGAACCAGCCATCATCGAGCACGAAGCGCTCCACCCCGGCATCTGCGGCCGCATCGGCCAGCGCCGTCAGCCGGTCGTGGCGATGGTCGAAATAGATCGCTTCCCAGGTGTTGACCGTTACCGGGCGCGGCTTTTCGGGCTCGGGGAAGCGGATGATGTGCTTGCGCACATGGGCATGAAACTTTTGCGACAGCGCATTCAGCCCGGTGTCGGAATGGGCGACATAGAGCGTCGGCGTGGTCATACGCTCGCCCGGCGCCAGCGTGCCTTCACCCGAAAACAACAGCACGCCCATCTGCAATTGCACATCGCCCGTGGCCAGACGTTCGAGCACCATGCGGTGATTGCCGCTCCAGCCCAGATGCAGGCCAAGACACTGTCCCGAATCCTCATCAGTGCTGGCATTGAGCAGGATCGTACCCGGAAAGGCTTCGTGAGAGGTGCGGCCACGCCGGTTCTCGCGCTTGGTCAGGCCAAGCGGGATCGCCTGGCGCTCGATGGCGAATTCGGCGCACCAGCGGCCGTGAAACGCCAGATACTGCGAGAATTGCTGTGGTGGCGCCACCACCGGCGTCGACAGCCATTCGATCACGATCGGAGTATCGCCATCATTGACGAGCTCTGCCGAAAAGCTTGCCACGTCGGTTTCCGGATCTAGCTCGACCACGAGATCAAGCATCAGCCCGCGCTCGGCATCGATCAGCCCGAAAGTGACGCCGCAATCGCGGGTCTCCTGGCGGCTTACGGAAAACTGTCCCGCCCAGCCCGGCGCCGCGCTCGACGGCCGGTGAGCAATCAGCGCCGGATGGCCGAGGAAACCCCGGCCGATTTCCGGATGCAGGCTGATGGCTGCGTTGTCATCAAGCGTGGCCTGCGGCAGCGGCCGTTCGGAAATCGCCACCAGGACATCGAGGTCGATGTCCTGGGGCAGTTTCTTGCCGTGGTAAACTGTGATCGGAATGCCTGTTTCCCAGGCAAACACCAGCGAAGTGGCCGACCCGTCGAGCCGCAGCGTCTTCATCGATGACTGCACGTTGTTACTAACCTTTTGTGGCGCCGAGCGTCAGGCCCGCAATGAAGTGCTTTTGCATCAGGAAGAACATCAGAACCGGCGGCAGTGCAGCCAGCAATGATGCCGCAGACACCAGATGCCATTGGCTGACGAACTGTCCATTGAGCGCCCGCACACCAGCGGTAATCGGCAATGATGCGTCTGTCTTGGTCAGCACCGTTGCCCAGAAGAAGTCATTCCAGACAAAGGTGAAAATCAGCACCGCCAGGGCGGCCAGTGCCGGCCGAACCAGCGGAAGCACCAGATGCCAGAAGATCTTGAACTCGCCGACCCCTTCGATCCGGGCCGATTCAATCAGCTCGAACGGCAACGCCCTGATGAAGTTGCGCATGAACAAGGTGCAAAAACCGGTCTGAAAAGCCGCATGGAACAGAACCAGGCCGGTAACCGTGTCATAAAGCCCGGTCTGGACCGAAAGATCGCGAACCGGAACCATCAGGATCTGGAACGGCACGAAATTGCCCGCCACGAAGATGAAGAACAGCGGTATTGCCGCCTTGAAGCGGTAGATGGCCAGTGCGTAACCGGCGAGGCACGCCAGCGACACCGAGATGATAACCGTCGGCACGGTGATCCGGAACGAGTTCCACAAGAACGTGCCTGCCTTGGATTGCTCAAAAACTGCGAAATAGTTCTCAATCAGCAGGAAGTCCGAGGGCCAGCCAAACACATTGCCTGAGTTGATGTCCGCAGCCGGCCTGATCGAGGTCAGGAAAATCGCCAGCAGCGGCAACAGCCAGATGAACAGGGCCACCGGCAGAAACATCTTGTAGCTTGTCTGTGCGAGGGGGCTGGATTTTTCAATTGGTTTCGGAAACATCTCAGTGACCTCCTCTTTCTTCCTGGTACATTTTCCACAAGAAGTAGCTGATGAAGAGCAGCATGATGGCGAACAGCACAGTGGCGATCGCCGAACCGTAGCCCATTCGGAAACCGTATTCCGACAGCGCTGTTTCGAACATGTAGTAGGACAGGACGTTGGATGATCCGTACGGGCCGCCCTGGGTCATGATCGCGATCATGTCGAACGAGCGTAGCGCGCCGATCACCGTAACCACGACGGCCAGGAAAGTCGCCGGCGCGAGTTGCGGCCAGACCACATAGCGCAGCATGCTCCAGCCCTTGGCGCCGTCAAGCCGTCCCGCCTCGATCTGGTCAGGCGACACATTGTTCAGGCCGGTCAGGTAGAGGATCATGCAATAGGCGATCTGCGGCCAGAGGCCGGCAAAGATGATGCCGTAGGTGACGAGATTTTCATCGCCGAGGATTGATGGAGGCGTCGCCCCGAAAAACTCCCAAACCAGCCCGACAATGCCGAAACTTGGATTGTAGAACCAGGTGAAAATGAGGCCCACGACAACCTGGGAAATCACGAACGGGAAGAAGAACAGCGATTTGTAAATCCGCATCCCCATCACGGTCTGATTGAGGAACAGGGCAATGAACAGCCCGGCGGGAATCGCCAGCATGTAGAGCACGAGCCATAGCGTGTTGTTCTTCAGCGAGGTGTAGAAGCGGTCATCATCAACAAGCTCGTAATAGTTTTCGAGGCCAAGCCAGACCTTCTCGCCCAAGCCATCCCACTGGAAGAAGGATATCCAGATTGACTGAAAGATTGGTGCAATCACGTACACAATGAAAAACAGCGCCGCGGGCGCCAAAAACAGCCATGGCGCGACCTTCAGTCTGTTCTTTTGATACCATGACCGGTTGTCTTCACCCGATGGAATCGGCGTGTGATCAAACCCCGTGGTTGACATGATCTTCTCCCCAATTGAACGTCCAATGAGCTTTTCAACACGAGGTGCCCGCTCTGGCGATCTCGCTTGGCCGGGATCCGGCGCTTCTTGGCTGCGTGCAAACTGAACCGGGAGGCGCAAGCCGCCGCCCTGCATGAAATTGTGATGCCGCAGTTTGATCGAGTGGCGGTCCCGGATAGGGGCGTCGACTGATCAGTCTTCATTGAGATGGCGGGCGCATCGGCGACGCGCCCGCCGTCATTCACGGGAGCTTACTTGTAAGCGCGCTCCTGCGCCTTATCGAGACGCTTGAGAATGGCGTCCAGGCGATCAGGCTTGATCATGAATTCCTGGAAGCCTTCCATACCGGCCTTGGCCATTTCAGCCGGAGCGTCGCGGTCATAGAACTGCGCAAGTCCGGCGGCGCCGCCCACGGTCGCAAACCCTTCCTGAATGAACTTGTCATCGGAAACGGTGGCTTCCGAATTCACCGGAAGCTGTCCGATGGTCTTGTTCCATTCAGTCTGGATGTCAGGCTGGCCGATAAAGGCCAGGAACTTGCGGGCGTCTTCCTTGTTGTTGGCATTGGCCGGGATGAAGAAAGCGTCCGCCGGTGCTTCTTCAGCACGCGGAACGCCCGGCGTGATCTCCGGGAACTGGAAGAAGTCGATCTGGTCATAGGTGAGACCGGCATTCTTGTAGGCGTCGACGGAGAAGTTGCCCATCACATACATCGCTGCCTCGCCCTTGGCGAAGGGGGCGACTGCGTCCTGCCAGCTCATCGTTGCATGGTTCTCGATGAAGTAGCCCGGCTCGATCAGCTCGCGCCATTTCTCGAACACGTTCTTGATGCGCGGATCGGTGTATTTGATTTTACCCGCGGTCAGATCGTTGTGCACGTCATAGCCATTGGTGCGCAGGTTGAGGTAGTCGAACACGCCGGCAGCGGTCCAAAGGAACTTGGTCCCGATTGTGAATGGCGTCACATCGTTTTCCTTGAGTTTCGCAGAGGCTGCGAGCAACTCATCCCAGGTTGTCGGCTCTTCGATGCCGAGATCTTCAAAGATGTCCTTACGGTAGTAGATGCCCCACTGATAGTAGGTGTAGGGCACGCCCCACTGCTTGTCGTCGATGGTCATCGTCGGGCGGATGGCCTTCATGGTTTCATTGAAGCCCTCGGATTCCCAAAGGTCCGATACATCCTCGAACAGGCCGGCATTGACAAAAGGCGCCATCCGGTTGCCCGGATACCAGGTGGTCACGTCCGGCGCATCCGCCGACAGGAAGTTGCGGATGGCTGTCTTGTGAGCTTCGCGATCGGTAATGTTCACGACGACATTGATGTCAGGATTGGCAGCTTTAAACGCTTCAACCGCGTCTTCGAAGCCTTTCTTCGGACCCGGATTCGGGTCGTCAAAATTGATAACCAGATCGCCGGCAAAAGCGGCCGTCGCCATCATCGCGGCTGTCGCAACGCCAACAATCGTCGACTTGATAAGAGATTTCATCTCGGTTCATCCTCCCAGAAGTTAACAAAACCGTTTCTGCATCATGCCCGTCTGCTGGGGCTTTTGCCATGCCATTCGACGAAACAATCACTGAAGCTGATCACAGGAACAGCGCCATATCGAGTTCCACTATTTGGAACACAATTTGACTATTCAGAATTATCAAACTATGGTGTAATGAATGTCAAGCGACAATACGCGGCGATGATCGCGACGCCGAGGGAGGGAACGTGAACAAACTGCGCGAAGGCGGCATTGACACTGCGGCAGCGACGGCGGCGGCGCCACAGTCGCTGGCCGCGGGTCGAGCTTTGCCCCAAGCTGGCACCGGCACGCTTGGCAAGGCCATATCCGTGCTCGATATCGTTGCGTCCGCCGAAGAGCCAATGCGATTTACCGATATCCTGGCGATAAGCGATCAACCGCGCGGCACCTTGCACAGGCAATTGAGCAATCTGGTCGAAGAGGGGCTCTTGAGCATCAACCGCGACCATTCCTACTCACTGGGTCTGAGGTTGCTCAAATTCGCCGCCAAGGCCTGGGCGGGCAATCAGTTCCGTACCATCGCCGAACCGCATCTCAAAACCTTGCACGAGCATACCGGCGAGACCGTGCATCTGGGCGTGCTGCGCGGCACCGAAGTGATCTATCTCGACAAGGTCGAAAGCCGCCAGGCGGTGCGCATGTACTCACAGATCGGCAATGCCTCGCCGGTTTTCTGCACCGGAGTTGGCAAGGCCGCCTTGTCTGTTCTGCCGGATGACACTTTGCATAAAGTCGTCGCCAGCATCAATTTCAGGAGGTTTACCGATCATACCTTGGTCACTCCGGAGCAATTGATGGCCGATATCGAGGCCATCCGGGCGAGCGGCAATTCCTATGACCGTGAAGAGCATGAGCTTGGCATCCGCTGTGTCGCCGCGCCGCTCTATTCCAAGGACCTCAGTTTTGTCGCCGGTGTTTCGGTGACCGGTCCAGCTTACCGGGTGAGTATGGAGATGCTCGAATCCTGGGCGGAAATGGTGCGCAAGACCGCGCTCGAAATCATGGATGACATGAGGACCCGATTGGGTCCCAGAACTTGAATTAGTCAGAAACGGCCGGTCTGGCCGTGGAGGAGACGCCGGAGTGCCGGCGAGCAAAGGGGAGTAGCATGGCAGGGCTTGAACTAAGACAGGTGAAGAAATCTTTCGGCAGCATTGATGTCATTCACGGGGTTGATCTGACCATCGATAACGGAGAGTTCACGGTTTTTGTTGGACCTTCGGGCTGTGGCAAGTCCACGCTGTTGCGTTTGGTTGCCGGTCTCGAAGACATCACCGCCGGAACAATGGAAATTGGTGGTCGTGATGTCACGCATGTCGAACCCGCAGAGCGCGGTGTGGCGATGGTGTTTCAGTCCTATGCGCTTTATCCGCACATGACGGTTGAGGAAAACATGGGATTCGGCCTCAAGATGACCGGCCATCCCGTCGAGGAAATCGAAAAACGGGTGACCCGCGCGGCCGGAATTCTTCACCTCGATCAGCTTCGCAAACGAAAGCCCAAACAGTTGTCCGGCGGTCAGCGCCAGCGCGTCGCGATCGGCCGCGCGATTGTGCGTGAGCCCGAGGTGTTTTTGTTTGACGAGCCGCTTTCCAATCTTGATGCGGAACTGCGGGTACAAATGCGGCTTGAGATCGCCAAATTGCACCAGGATCTGCACGCCACCATGATCTACGTGACCCACGACCAGGTCGAGGCGATGACGCTTGCCGACAAGATCGTGGTGCTGCGCGCGGGCAAGGTCGAGCAGGTCGGTTCGCCCCTGCATCTTTACGATGATCCCGACAACGCCTTTGTCGCCGGTTTCATCGGTTCGCCGCGGATGAACTTCCTGCCCGCAGTCGTGGAAGCGTCGGAAGGCGAAACCCTGACCGTGCGGTTGACCGATCTGGGGGATGTCATTGTGCCGATGACGATCAAGAGCCAGCATCCAGCCAAGGGAGCCGAACTGTCGCTGGGCATCCGGCCCGAGCATTTCGATCCGGAAGCTGCGATCAAGGTTGAGACACCGGTTGAGGTGATCGAGCATCTCGGTGGCTCGTCATTCGCCTATTCAAGGTCTGAAATGGAACAGCCGCTGACCATCGAACTGCGCGACAATCGCTCAGCCCAGGAGGGTGCTGTGCTGCAAACCGGCTTCGATCCGGCGCGCGCCTTCCTGTTCGATGCCGCGACGGGATTGAGACTGCGCTGAAGCCGCAAGGGCCTTCGGTCTCATGTGCGATGGGTTGGAATGAGAGGCCGCGTGCGAGGCCTCCATTGCCAATCCCAAGCGTGGGCGCGCGCCATCGGATGCTTTAAGAGCCGGTGCCGTCCTTGTCAGTCTTGACCGCCTGACGGCGGTCCCGGAGCCCAGCCTTGAAATGGGGCTCCGGGCACGGGACGGCCTGAGCCGGCCCGGCCGACAGGGTGAACTCAGCCTGTCGGCAGCCGGTAGTCCTTGAGCTGATCGCGCAACACCGTTTTCTGGATCTTTCCGGTGGCCGTGTGCGGAATCTCGTCGACAATGACGACCTCGTCGGGCATCCACCATTTGGCGATCTTGCCCTCAAGAAAGCCCAGAAGGTCCTCCCGGCTTGGCGAGCGGCCTTCCTTGACCACGACCACCAGAAGCGGCCGCTCATCCCATTTCGGATGCGCAACGCCAATCACCGCCGCTTCGGCCACATCCGGATGCCCGACCGCGAGGTTCTCGATCTCGATCGACGAAATCCATTCGCCGCCGGATTTGATCACATCCTTGGCCCGGTCGGTGATCTGCATGTAGCCGAATTCGTCGACATGAGCGACATCACCGGTGTCGAACCAGCCGTCTTCGTCGAACTGCTCGGCCCCGCGGCCTTTGTAATAGGACGAAGACACGGCCGGTCCGCGCACCTTGAGCCGGCCGAAAGTCTGGCCGTCCCACGGAAGCGGCGTGTCGTCATCATCGGTAATCAGCATCTCCACCGTAAACGGCGGATGGCCCTGCTTGGCCTGAAGATCGAGCTTGGCTTCGCCCGTCAAGCCGGCATATTCGGGCTTGATAGAACACAGCGTCCCCAGCGGGCTCATTTCGGTCATGCCCCAGGCGTGGATCACGTCGACGCCATAATCGTCCTGGAACGCCTGGGTGATCGCCCGCGGGCAGGCCGACCCGCCGATCACCACCCGCTCCAGATCCGGCAACGCGCCGCCTTCTTTCTCCATGCGCTGCAACAACATCATCCACACCGTCGGCACGGCTGCGGTAATGCTCACCTTTTCCGTGGTCAGCATCTGATAGATCGATTCGCCGTCCATGCCCGCCCCGGGCATGATCATCGCGCAGCCTGACATCGGGCCGGAAAACGCCGTCGACCAGCCATTGGCGTGAAACAGCGGCACCACCGGCATCAGCCGGTCGCGGGAGGCCAGGTTGAGCATGTCGGGTTGGACCGCCGCCATGGCGTGCAGCACATTCGAGCGGTGCGAATAGACCACGCCCTTGGGATCGCCGGTGGTGCCCGAAGTGTAGCACATGCCCGCCGCTGTCCGCTCGTCGAACTCCGCCCAGGCGAAATCGCCATCGGCCTCGGCCAGATAGCTCTCATATGACACCGCATTGGCGAGAGAGGTCTCCGGCATATGCGCATCGTCGGTCAAAATGATGATCTTCTCCAGGCTCGGCACCTTCGGTGCGATCATCTCGACCAGCTTGACGAATGTGAGATCGACAAACAGCATCCGGTCTTCGGCATCATTCATGATCCAGGCGATCTGTTCATGAAACAACCGCGGATTGAGCGTGTGATAGACGGCGCCGATGCCGAGAATTCCATACCAGCTTTCCAGGTGCCGCCAGGTGTTCCAGGCCATCGTCGCCACCCGGTCGCCGATGCCGATGCCGTCGCGAGACAGCCGCTGCGCAAGCTTGAGCGAGCGCGTGCGAATCTCGGCATAGTTGGTTCGGTGAAAGGGGCCTTCGACAGACCGCGAAACCACATCCCGACCGCCGTGATAAATCGCCGCATGGTCTATCACCTTGTGGCAGAGCAACGGCCAGTCCTGCATCAATCCAAGCATAAGCTCCCCTTTGAAGTTTTTTGTTTTTCACCTCACAACATTATGTCGCGAATATCGCCTGCGACAACATCAAATTATCTGCGCCCATCGTTTTGCATCCGTGCGCCTTTGGTATAGCCTGAGCTCGGAAGTCACGCTGAGGGGCGTGATTTTTCAGAATGTTAGGGAACTTCGGTGCACACGTTTCGGAGCAACCAAAATTACTTTTTCAGGAGGAACGAACGATGTTTTCAAAGAACAACTGGCTGGTTTGGCCACATCTTTCGGCTGTGGCTTTGGCAACCGACGAAGGCGATGTCTTTGAAGGAGCGCGCCTCGCTTTCGAGCAGCCGGATCGATCATGACGGCGCGGGATCGGGAACCAAACGCGCCGCAGGATGTTCGAAGCAAACTGGATCGATGCTCCACACAGTTCGATGTGTTCCGGTTGCTGCGCGAAACAACAGAACTTTATGGGTTCAACTATTTCTTCATTGCGCAGATCCCGGATATGGAGGCTCCCAGCTTTTCCGACACGATGATCATCACTTCGGCGCCCGCAGATCTGGTGCAGCATTACGGGGAAAGCGGCCTTGTTGAGAACAGCCCGCTTGATGAGGCGCTCAGCGGGATCGGCGGGCCGCGCGAGCATCGCCTCGATCAGCCCACCGAGACCTACCGGCCCGACCAATTGGCGGGACTTGCGCTGTTTGTCCAGGAATACGGCTTCAATTGCTGGTTCATCACCCCGGTATATCATCGCGATCACGGGCCCGCGGCCGTGTGTTTTTTGGGCAAACGTCCGCCTGTGAGCCAGTCTGAAGCCGCCGAGCTGTGCCTCGTCTCGCATTTGGCGCATCACCGGTTGCGGCTGGTTTCGGCCAAGCCGGTAAAGGTGGATTCGCCATTGACTGAGCGGGAGCGCGAATGCCTGGTCTGGACATCCGCCGGCAAGACATCGGTGGAGATTGCCCGCATCCTCAGCCTGTCCGAACACACGGTTAATCACTACCTCAACAATGCTGCGCGCAAGCTTGATGCGGTCAACCGCACCCAGGCGGTGGCGTTTGCGATCCGTCAGGGCTTCATCAATTGACGGGGCCTGACGGATACCAGTAACGGGCATTGGCCTCGCCGCGGATGATGCGCACATGCTGGTTGGCGAACACCCGGTAGGGGTGGCTCCATTCGCCATCCGGCCATTGCACCCGGATTGTGGCGCGTTCAGAGACGCCCAGCCCGACATGGGCGAAGCCGGACTGCCCTGATGCATGGCCGCCGCCAACCTGCAGCCGCCGGGTCTGGGTGCGGGTTCCGGTCCGCACCGATATCAGCGCGCCGACGGCCGCGGGATTGACCGCGCCATTGTCGAGTTCAACCTTGACCCAGTTGCCCAGCGGCCGATGGCCCCAATCGGTAGCGGCGCCGAGATTGCGGAACAGGCTCGCCCGGTTTTCCCGGTTGATCACCAGCAGATCGAGCATGCCGTCCATGTTGAAATCCTCCACCACCGCGCCGCGCCCGCGGGTATCGAGCGCGATACCGGCCCGGTCTCCCATTTCATGGAAGGTGCCGCTGAAATCAGAAAGCAGCAGATTGTCGGGATCGAACGCCGCGAAATCCGGCATGGCCTGGACGTTGCCCTTGGCGATGAACAGATCGGTCATGGTGTCGTTGTTGAAATCGGCAAACTGGCTATGCCACCCGGTCGAGGGTTTCGGGTCGCCGCCGGTATAGGGCCGCTGCGCCGTGGCCCCCATCTCGAAAGCGATATCGCGATAGGTCGGCCGGTTTTCATCGGCCTCGTCGTCGAGCTTCTGCAGCTTGGTGTCGCCCATCGAGGTCAGCGCATATTCAGGCAGGCCGTCGGCGTCGAAATCGGTTTCGGCGATTCCCATGCCCCAGATGGTCAGCCGCTGCCAGCCCTGCGAGGCCGAGTAGAGCCGAGGCGCGCGCCCGTCGCGCATGTCCCACAACTGCTCCTCGCCACCGCGGTAATATTGCCGGTCATTGGTGATCCTGAGGTCCGGTTTGCCCGAGCGGTTCCAGTCGGTAAACAGCATCGACAGCGCGCAGTAACCGGGCTCCAGCGCCTGTGCGCCCGAATAATCCGGCTCGGCACCCTGTCCGGGTCTCAAAAGCTGGTTCGGTTCGCAGGTGCCAAACGGGGTGCCCGGCGCCGAGCGGTCGACATAATTGCCGATAGCGATGGTTGGAAAACGGTTCGCACCCTCCCAGACCGCCGACATCGCCGTCGACCAGGCCTGTCCCCCATCGAGACTGAATTCCCGGTTGGCTTTTTCGAATTGGCAATCGGGCCCACCCTTAAGCACGATGTTGCGCCCCAGCCGCAACAAAACCAGATCGGTGTGCCGGTCATTGTCGATATCCAGCGGGTAGGCGCCCAGCACTCTGGTCAGGTCTTCCGGCGCCAGCCCGGTCTCGTGCACATCGAAGGCCAAGGGACCCTCTGGCTGGCTGCGGTTGACGTAAAGCTGCGCCGGTGATGCTCCGCCCGCCAGGAAAAGATCCGGCAGCCGGTCGCCATTGCAGTCGAAGCTCGCGGCCCCGCCGCCAACGAAATACTCCCATGGTCCGGTATAGCTGTGATCGATGCCTGCCTGTATCGCCTGTTCCTCAAGCATCGGCACATCGGCGGTAAAAACAGGGTCGGCCAAAGCCGGGCCTGCACAGGCGAAGCTGAAAAGGCCGAGGCCGAGAGACAAGACAGCAGACTTCATGGGACAATCACCAGAGTTTTGAGAAAGGCGATCAGCGCCGATTTTTCGTGAGCAGCGCTGGACTCATAGGCGTCGCGTGCCGAACGCCCGGCACCGCCATGGGCGAGAATGATCTCATCAAGCGTCGTGAAATCATTGCGGTGGCCATAGGGCGCGGTCGAACCCACGCCCCACAGTTCGGTGGTCTGGAAGATGTTGCGGTCAACAAAGCGCTGCGACAGCAATTCATTGCCCAGCGCGTCGATCTGATTGTCCGTCATCACATGGCGTTTGAGATCGCCATAAAGCGGAACCAGGACACGGCCTTCCGCATCACGCGGCAGAGCCTCCGCCCACTCCATCAGCGCGATGTCGTAGATGGCGGATTGCGCGACCTGACGATCATTGAGTGTGCCGGACATGTCGTAGGGTCCCGGATCGGCGAAGGCGAGGCTTTCAAGCGGCAGCGCCGGGCGGTGGCAGGTGGCACAGCCGAGCTCGCCGAACAAAGCTTCGCCGAGTGCCGTGGCTTCCGGCCAGCCGCTAACATCCGGGATCACCCGTTCGGGCGTCTTCAGGGTTGCCTGCCAGGCAACCAGAGCGGACACATCCGCATCTGCAACTTCACTCGAAATCCCGTCGCCATCGAAATCATCCGAACCGGTCCAGCGTGCGCCAAAGCGTTCGCCAGGCTGCATGCCGTGGTGATGATTGAGCGCATTGACCGTGAACTGCCTGAGCGAGGTCATCACTCCCTTGTGGCTGAACGGGCGGATCACCAGATCGGTGTCGACACCATCAAGTTCGTCAAGATTGACCGAACCGTCGGCGTCAGCGGAGATAAAGCCGAACTCCACACCTTTGCTCAAAAGTGCAACCCGAACCGTCTCGCCCTTTGCCCGCGCCTCAGTCAGCGTGGTATCGCGCAGCGCCTGCAGGTCGCGGCTCATCTCGCGCGCCAGCAGTTCGACCAGCCCAGCGCCAAACAGATGATTGGTGCCGCGCTCATTGGAGAACTGCGGATCGAGCGAATCGAAATCGGCGCTTTCAAAGCCTTCGGAGACGAACACATTGGTCACGAAATCCCCGGCTCCGCCTATTGCCGGCTGGTTGTGGCAGGCAGCACAAGAGCCGCCATCGGGACCGGCGGTGCGCATGAACGCCTGCTTGCGCGGATGTTTGCGCCGGGTCGGATCAATCGCCTGGGTCGCACCGGGCCGTCCGGCTCCATCGAGGCTGGTGAACTGCGCCGCGAACAGGGCTTCCCCGGTGGCGACCAGCCCGTTGAGCGCGCGCAGCGACAGCCGGCCTTCGGGCATCGCGCCGCTGGCGCCCAGCGCTGTGGTCCGCTCTGCCCAAGGCTCCGCCTGCGGCGTTTCCGGCATGTCCTCCGCCTGGCCAGCGGACGCCGCAAGCACCAAGGCTCCCAGCGCCGCGCCTGCCAAAATCGTGAGCCGGTTCCGGCCCCTGGCAATCTTCATTGTACTCCTCCCCGCCCAAGGATTTTGGGCGCAATCATCTCTCGGTCAATCGCATCCATCGTGTGATTGAGATGGCCTTCGAACACCAGCCGCTCCTCATCCAGCGACAGCGAAATCTCGGGCGGTCCCTCAATCCGGGTGCCCAGCGACGCCGAGAGGCCCTGGTCGATACCCGGCCGCAACAGGTCGAAAAACCGTATCCCCGGACCCGTCAGCACGACCGGCATCTTGCCATGCAGGCTCATCAGCCGCGCCAGGCCGTTGCCGATCGCGGTTCCGGCCTGGCGAAATGCGAACTCCGCCATCCGGTCACCGCGTCTGGCCAGCATGGCGATGTTTTCAACTTCCGTGAAGGGCACGAAGCGGGCCGGGATTGTGGTCGGCGGAACCTCGAAAGCGGCCCGCAAAATGGCGTAGAAGCCCGCATAGGCCTCGATGCATCCCGAACAGCCGCAGCGGCACAGCGCGCCGTCCTGAACATGGATCATGTGACCGAACCCCGGCGCCTGGGCGCGGGCTTCGCCATCAGCTTCCAGGCGCACGATGCCAAGGCCGATGGAATGCCCCAGCGACAACGCCGCCAGCCGTGTGACCGGTTGCTCTGACTGGCGGTTGAGAGAACTGTGCAACGCGCTGGCGACCAGCAGACTTTCATGATTGAGCGTGATCCTGGCGTCCCAGTTCGGCTCCAGCGCTTCGCGGAAATTGATCCGCTGATTGCCCAGCACCGGAGACCACAGCAAGGTGGCGTTGTCGTCGGCGACCAGGCCTTTGGATGAGATCGAGATCGCCATCAGTGCCTGACGCGGAACCCCGCTGCGTTCGGCGAGCCGGGTCAGGCCAGCACCAACTGTATCGGCGAAGACCCGGGCTTGCTGGCCGGTATTGTCGCGCTTTTCCTCGATCCGGTCGATCAGGGTCCCTGAGTAGTCGACCATCGAATATTGCAGCGCGTCTGACGAAATCCGCACGAAGGCGGCGTAGGCTGCCCCGCGCCTTTGATGAAACAGGATCCGCGGCCGTCCGCGCCCGCCCGCCGGCCGCGCCTCTGCGCGCTCGATCACCCGCTCGCTCTCGAGCTCATGGGTGATTGCCGTCACGGTGGCCGAGGCCAGTCCGGTTTCAAGGGCCAGATCGGTATGCGAACGATCGCTTTGCCGGCGCAGTGCCGAAAGCACCAGGGCGCGGTTTTGCCGCCGGATCAGTTCCGTGCTGGATTTGGTCAGCATGGTGTCCGCCGGTCGCCCGGGGCGGCCCCGCGCGCGGATCCGGCCATATCAACTGCCAATGCCACTCCCGTCATGCCGCTTCCTGTTCGCTCCTCCGTCCGGGCCCTGTTAAGGCTCGTCCGCCATCTCCCTCGGCCCGGGTTTGATGTCGCCCGTTCCGGCTCCGAGCGCAAGGGTCGGGCGACGCGCTCGGGTGTCCGAGTTGACAGCGTTGCCGAACCCTGACATTAATTTTCTCGACTGTCGAGAAAAAAGCTTGTGTTTTGACGGCGGTTCGTGCATTTGAGTTTCGACCGGGCCGGAGGAGGCTCCGTCCGGAAGGTTACATCCTCGGGAGGACACTATGAAATCAGTAATCACCTTGCTGGCCGGATCGGCCATTGCGCTCACCCTGTCGACCGCGGCTTTTGCCGATGGCAACGTCATCGGCGTTTCCTGGTCCAACTTTCAGGAAGAGCGCTGGAAAACCGATGAAGCGGCCATGAAGGCAGCCATCGAAGCCAATGGCGACACCTATATCTCGTCCGACGCGCAGGCATCCGCCGCCAAGCAGTTGACCGATGTCGAAAGCCTGATCGCCCAGGGCGCCAATGCACTGGTGATCCTGTCGGTGGACTCGGGCGCAGTCGGTGCCGCAGTTGACGCGGCCGCTGCCGAAGGCATTCCGGTGCTCGGTTATGACCGCCTGATCGAAGACGATCGCGCCTTCTACCTTACCTTCGACAACAAGGGCGTGGGCCGCATCATTGCTGAAACAGTCAAGGCTGTGCAGCCGGAAGGCAACTACGCCATCATCAAGGGCGACAAGGGCGATCCCAATGCGCTGTTCCTGCTCGAGGGCATGATGGAAGTCATCGGCGCCGATGTCGAAGCCGGCAAGATCACCATTGTCGGCGAGGCCTTCACCGATGGCTGGAAGCCCGACAATGCTCAGAAGAACATGGAGCAGATCCTGACCGCCGCCGACAACAAGGTCGATGCGGTTCTGTCGGAAAATGACGGCATGGCCGGCGGCGTTATCGCTGCACTTTCCGCCCAGGGCCTCAACATTCCGGTCGGTGGCCAGGATGGCGACCATGCGGCGCTCAACCGTGTTGCCCGCGGCACCCAGACCGTGTCGGTCTGGAAAGACGCCCGTGCGCTCGGCAAGGCCGCCGGCGACATTGCCGGCATGCTCGCCGACGGCAAGGCAATGACCGAAATCCCCGGTGCGGTGAAATGGTCCGGCGGCGCCAAGGGCGTGGAGATGAATGCCATCTTCCTTGACCCGACCCCGGTCACCAAGGACAACATCAATCTCGTCATTGATGCGGGTCACATCGCCAAGGACAAGGTCTGCGAAGGCGCCATGGACGGCGTCAACGGTTGCTGATCGTTCTGACATCCTGACATTTGCCCGCGCCGGGCCTTAAATCCGGCGCGGGCTCTGCCTGATTGCACCGCTCGCCTTGGGGCCGACGGTGGCGATCAGGATCAACGCTTTCGGCCGGCTCGGGCCGATCAGATGCATGTGGATGGGGGAGTCCAGGTGAGCCAGTCAACAACCACCACCGGCGCCGGCCGGGTCGAAAACGAGGGGCCGTTTACCCGGTTCCTGCGCGCAACCGAGGTCGATGTCCGCCTGTTGGGGATGATCGTCGCACTTGTGACGATCTGGATCGGATTTCATGTCTATGGCCAGGTCGTCAATGGCCGCGGCGCCTTCCTGTCGGCGCGCAATTTGTGGAACCTGTCCGTGCAGACGGCCTCGATCGGGGTGATGGCCACCGGCATGGTGCTGGTGATCGTCACCCGGCACATCGACCTCTCGGTCGGCTCGATCCTGGGCTTCTGCGCCATGATGATGGCCATTGTCCAGGTCTGGATCCTGCCGGAATATCTCGGCCTCGGGCACCCGATGATCTGGATCATAACTGTGATCTGCGGGCTGTTGATCGGCGCTGCGATCGGCGCGTTTCATGGCTATCTGGTGGCTTATCTGAGCATCCCGGCCTTCATCGTCACGCTTGGCGGGTTGCTGGTCTGGCGCGGCGCCGCCTTCCTTCTGGCGCGGGGCGAGACGATATCTCCGGTCGACAGCACTTTCGCTTTGCTGGGTGGCGGGCCTTACGGCTCGATCGGCGCGGCGGGTAGCTGGATCGTCGGAATTTTAATCTGCATCGGCGTCGTTGCCCTGCTGATCACCGGACGCCGCCAGCGCAACCGCTACAATTTCCCGCTCCGGCCGATGTGGGCCGAGGTGTTTTTGGGTCTGGTGGGCTGCGGCGTGACGCTCGGTTTTGTCATGCTGGTCAACAGCTATCCCTGGCCGCGCGGCATCGTGCGCCAATATGCCGAGGCCAACAACATTCAGACCCCGATCAACGAGATATTCATTTCCCATGGCTTTGCCATTCCGGTGCTGATCCTGATGGCGGTGGGCATCGTCATGACCTTCCTGACCTCGCGCACCCGCTTCGGCCGTTATGTCTTCGCCATCGGCGGCAATCCGGAGGCGGCCGAACTCGCGGGCATCAACACCCGCTGGGTGACGGTCAAGATCTTCGCGCTGATGGGACTGTTGTGCGGGCTCTCGGCGGTGATCGCCAGCGCCCGGCTCAACTCTGCAACCAACAATCTGGGCACCTTGGACGAGCTTTACGTGATCGCCGCGGCGGTGATCGGCGGAACGTCCTTTGCCGGCGGCATCGGCACCATCTATGGCGCCATCCTCGGCGCAATCGTGATGCAGTCATTGCAGACCGGCATGGTGCTGATTGGCTTCGACGCCGCCATTCAGCAAATGGTGGTGGGCGGTGTGCTGGTTGTCGCCGTCTGGATTGACACCATGTATCGCCGTCGGGCCAAGTAGGGAGAGCCATCATGTCACAGACCGAACACGAAACCCCCTTGGTCGAGCTTCGCGATATTTCCATCGCCTTTGGCGGCATCAAGGCGGTCGATCACGCCTCCGTCGATCTCTTCCCCGGGGAAGTGGTGGCGCTGCTGGGCCACAATGGCGCGGGCAAATCCACGCTGATCAAGATCCTGTCGGGCGCCTACAAGCGCGATGCCGGCCAGATCTTCATCAATGGCGAGGAAGTGCAGATCGACAATCCGCGCGATGCCAAGAAATACGGTATCGAGACGATCTACCAGACCCTCGCCGTCGCCGACAATGTCGACGCCGCGGCCAATCTCTATCTCGGCCGTGAACTCAAGACTGCGTGGGGCACGCTCGACGACATCGCCATGGAGGCCGAGGCGCGCAAGGTTATGGGGCGTCTCAACCCCAACTTCCAGCGCTTCAAGGATCCGGTATCCAAATTGTCGGGCGGCCAGCGCCAGTCGGTGGCCATTGCCCGGGCTATCCTGTTTAATGCCCGCATCCTGATCATGGATGAGCCGACGGCGGCGCTGGGCCCGCAAGAAACCGAACAGGTCGGCGATCTGATCAAGCAGCTTAAAAAGGAAGGCATCGGCATCTTCCTGATCTCGCACGACATTCATGATGTGTTCGATCTTGCCGATCGCGTCAGCGTCATGAAAAACGGTCAGGTGGTGGGCCATGCCAAAACCTCGGACGTAACCAAGGACGAGGTTCTGGGCATGATCATCATGGGAAAATGCCCGCCGGGCGCGATTCCCGGGCCTGGTGCGCTGCAAACGGTCTAAGCCAAAAAAGCCGGGGATTTGCCCCGGTTTTTTACTTTTTGAGGGAAATCCTGCCTGATTTATGCCGGTTTCATGGCCGATAGAGCGCATTCTAAACACATGATGTAACGCCGCTCACAGCTATTTTACCGGAAGATCAAAAATATTTTGCCGCTTCTATTGCAATGCAGCATTTTCTGCCCCATATCCAAATCAACGCCAAGCCGAACCACTCCTCCTCCCAGTTCGGCCTGGCAGTCGTCGGAGCAAATTGAACCGGGATCCTCCTCCCAAGCACCGGTTCGAAGGCTTCGACATAGTACAAGCGCCTGTCGGGTTTCACCCGGCAGGCGTTTTGTTTTTGGGGTTCCGGCTAGGCGGATCGCTCCGCAGCGGGTGCTGAGCGATCACACCGGATGCAGCCCGGCCAGCCATTTCCCGGCGAGCCATTTCATTGCGGATAGAAGGCGGCCTTGTGTTCCTGGGCGATCATCGAGATGTGATCGGCGACCGTGCGCACCCGCGCCAGATCACGAGCCGATTCATGATAGACCATATAGTAGGAGCGCTCGATGCGGTGCTCGGGCAATACTCGCACCAGATCCGGATCGAGCCCGGCAATGTAATCATGCAGCACGGCAATGCCCGCGCCAGAGCGCACGGCTTCGGTCTGTCCGGTAGCGCTGGAAATCTCGAACCGCGCCTCCCAGTTGCGCAGGATCTCGCGGGTGAAATGCAGCGAGGGCGAAAAGATCAGGTCTTCGACATAGCTGATCAGCCGATGATCCTTGAGCTGCTCGGTGTTTTGCGGCGCGCCATAGGCCTCGAGATAGGCGCGCGAGGCGTAAAGCGACAGCGAATAATCCACCAGCTTGCGCGCCACCAGCCGGCCTTCAGCGGGCCGCTCCACGGTAATGGCGATGTCGGCCTCGCGCTGCGGAAGCGAAAAGCTGCGCGGCACCGGCACCAGTTGCAGCCGCAGCTCCGGATGCCGGGCGGTCAGGGATCCGAGTCGCGGCGCCAGAAACGACACGCCGAAACCGTCCGGCGCGCCGATCCGCACCGTTCCGGAGATGGCGCTGTCGGTGCGGCCCAGATTGGCCTGGGCAGCCAGCATTTCGGCCTCGATGCGTTCGGCATGGGCCAGAAACGCCTCGCCCTCGCCGGTCAGCCCGCAGCCATTGGTGCGGCGTACGATCAGTTGTGCATCAAGCGCGGTCTCCAGCGAGGTGATTCGCCGCGCCGCCGTGGCATGGTTGATTCCCAGCCGCCGTGCCGCCGCCAGGATTTGCCCGGCGCGCGCGACCGCGAGAAACACCCTGATATCGTCCCAGTTCATACCGGCTCCGCTCAGCGCGTCATGGTGGTTCAACGCACTCAAACGGTATTGCGGCATTGGCTCTGGACGGTCAAGCGGCGACCAGGAGACGGCCAGGCGCCCGGGGCTTCGGGTGGCGCCCGCCCGGCTCAGCCGTGGGCAATCATCACGTGGCGTACGGCGGTGTAATCCTCCAGCGCATAAAGCGACATGTCCTTGCCGTAGCCCGATTGTTTGATGCCGCCATGCGGCATCTCGTTGACCAGCATGAAGTGGGTGTTGATCCACGTGCAGCCATATTGCAGCCGCGCTGCGCAGGCCATTGCTTTCGACACATCCCTGGTCCAGACCGAGGAGGCGAGGCCGTACTCGGAATCATTGGCCCAGCCGATGGCTTCCTCCGCATCGGAAAACCGTGTCACCGACACCACCGGACCGAACACTTCGCGGCGCACGATCTCGTCGGATTGAAGCGCACCGGCAATCACCGTCGGCTGGTAGTAAAAGCCTGAGCCGTCACCGGGCTTGCCGCCGGTTGTGATCTCCATGTGTTTCATTTCCGAGGCGCGTTCGACAAAACTTGCCACACGGTCACGCTGCCGCCTGGAAATCAGCGGGCCAATCTCGTTTTCCGCATCGTCGCCCTGGTCGTATTTGATGGTTGAAACCGCGCTGGAAAGCTCGGCCACCAGCTTGTCGTGGATTTTGGGCGCGGCGTAAATCCGGCAGGCGGCGGTGCAGTCCTGTCCGGCATTGTAGTATCCGAAGGCGCGCAGGCCTTCGACCACGGCGTCGAGATCGGCATCGTCGAACACGATCACCGGGGCCTTGCCGCCAAGCTCGAGATGCGTGCGCTTGACCGATTTGGCCGCCGCCTGGAGCACCTTCTTGCCAGTGGCGACATCGCCGGTGATCGAAATCATCTGCACCTTGGGGTGATTGATCAGCGCGTTGCCGACGCTTTCGCCGCGGCCCAGGATCACATTGACCACCCCCTCGGGCAGCACATCGGCCATCACCCTTGCGAGCTTCAGCGCCGACAACGGGGTCTGTTCGGATGGCTTGAACACCACCGTGTTGCCGCCGCCGATCGCCGGCGCCAGTTTCCAGGCCATCATCATCAGCGGATAGTTCCAGGGCGCAATCGAGGCGACCACGCCAATCGGATCGCGCCGGGTCATGGACGTATGACCCTCCATGTATTCACCCGCCGCATTACCAGGCATGCAGCGCACGGCGCCGGCGAAAAACCGGTAGCAATCGACGATTGCCGGGATCTCGTCATTCTTGACCGCATTGATCGGTTTGCCGCAATTGAGCGCCTCAAGGGCGGCGAAACCGTCAGCTTCCGCCTCGATCCGGTCGGCGATCTTGAGCAAGTAGCCGGAGCGTTCGGCCGGCGTCGTCCGGGCCCAGGTGGAGAACGCGGCCTCGGCGGCATCCACGGCGGCGTCGATCTGCGCCGCCGAGGCTTCGGGCAGGTTGAGAACGGTTTCACCGGTGCGCGGATTGAAGATCTGCTCCTCCGCCTCCGTTCCGGTCTCGAAGCGATTGCCGATCAGCATTTGGGTGTCCATGGCGTGTCTCCCGTAGGTTCTTATTTGCCCTGGCCGGAGATCTGGTCTCCGTCCCGGGTCAGGTAGTAGGCGGCGAGGATGGGCAGGAAGGTGACCAGCACCACCACCATCGCCACCACATTGGTGACCGGACGCTGGCGCGGCCGCACCAGTTCCTCAAGCATCCAGATCGGCAGCGTGGCCTGCTGTCCGGCGGTAAAGGTGGTGACGATCACCTCGTCGAAGGACAGCGCAAAGGCGAGCATGCCGCCGGCCAGCAGCGCCGTGCCGATATTGGGCAGGATCACGTGCCGGAAGGTCTGGAACCCGTCGGCGCCCAGATCCATCGACGCCTCGATCAGCGAGCCCGACATGCGCCGGAACCGGGCGACGGCGTTGTTGTAGACAACGACCACGCAGAAGGTCGCGTGGCCAAGCACGATGGTCCAGAATGAAAACGGGATCTCGGCGAGATTGAAGGCCGATCTGAGTGAAATGCCGGTAATGATGCCCGGCAGGGCGATCGGCAGGATCACCAGCAGCGAAATCGCCTCGCGTCCGAAAAACCGGGTCTGTGAAATCGCCGCAGCACACAGCGTTCCCAGCACCAGCGCCACCACGGTGGAAATCGAGGCAACCTTGACCGACAGCGTCAGGGCATCCCAAACATCAGGACGGTTCCAGGTCACCGCGAACCATTTCAGCGTCAGCCCCGGCGGCGGGAACTGATAGCTCTTGTCCTCGGTGGTAAACGCATAGACGAAGATCAGGAGTAGCGGCAAATGCAGGAAGGCGAGACCTGCAGCGGCGGCGATCTTCAGCCCCATCGGCGTTCGGTTTTGACGGTCAGAGCGCATCGAAAGCCCCCGCGCGTTTTGCAAGCCACAGGTAAACGCCCATGATCGCCACCGGCACCACGGTAAAGGCGGCGGCCAGCGGAATGTTGCCCGCTGTTCCCTGGTGGGCATAAACGGCCATGCCGATGAATCGGTGCGACGTGCCGATGATTTGCGGAATGATGTAATCGCCCAAAGTCAGCGAAAACGTAAAGATCGAGCCGGCAATCACGCCGGGCAGTGCCAGCGGCAACAGCACGTTGCGAAAGGTCTGGCCTGGCGAGGCGCCCAGATCGGCGGACGCTTCCATCAGGTTTGACGGTACCCGCTCAAGCGCTGCCTGCACCGGCAGGATCATGAACGGCAACCAGACATAGACGAACACCAGGAACGTCCCTGTCGGGCTGACCGACAGGGAGTTCCCGCCGACGACGGGAAGGGCAAGCCAGCCGTCGAGTAGGAAAGTCAGATGCAGCTTGGCAAACAGCCAGTTGAGAATGCCTTCCTTGGCCAGGATCAGCTTCCAGGCGTAGATCTTGACCAGATAGCTCGACCACAAGGGCAGCATCACGCCGAGATAAAACACCGCTTTCCAGCGGCCCTTCGCGTAGCGCGCGGCGAAATAGGCGATCGGAAAGGCGATCACTGCCGCGGCGAGGGTTACCAGCGCAGCCATGGTGACGGTGCGGATGATGATGTCGAGATTGGAGGGCCTGAGCAGTTCGCCATAGGTCTTGAGCGTGAACTCCCGAACGATCACGCCGGAGAACTCGTCAATGGAAAAGAAGCTTTGCATCAGCAACGCAAACAGCGAGCCCAGATAGATAACGCCAAGCCACAGCAAGGGCGGCGTCAGCATCAAAAACAACAGCAGCTTCGGATTGCGCCAGAACGCATCCGACAGCGCGCCGCCAATGCCGCCGCGGCCCGGCAGGATCGCCGAGGGACCGCTTGCCGCGGCCGCCGTCACGCTTCGTCTCCCATCACATGCAAATCCCCGGGCGACCAGCTAAAGGCCACCTCTTCACCGGGCTCGGGGACCGCACTGCCCGACGGCAGCAGCACGCTCAGCGTTTCCCCGTCAATCTCCAGGGTGATACGGGTGGCGCTGCCCAAAAAACTCGCGGCGATGACCCGCCCCCGGTGGTGGCCGTCCGTATCGAGGCGGATGTCCTCGGGCCGCAGGCTGGCCCACTGACGGGGACCGCCGAGCCGCGCGGTCAGATCCGGGGACAGCACATTCGAGGAGCCCACGAAATCGGCCACGAAACGGGTTTGCGGCCGCCGGTAGATCTCATGCGGCGTGCCGGTCTGCATGATCCTGCCTTCGTTGAACACGGCCACGCGGTCGGCCATCGACAGCGCCTCGCCCTGATCATGGGTGACGAAGACGAAGGTGATGCCGAGCGCCCGCTGCAGCGCCTTGAGTTCTTCCTGCATCTGCTCGCGCAGTTTGAGATCGAGCGCGCCCAGCGGCTCGTCGAGCAGCAGCACCTTTGGCTTGTTGACGAGTGCCCGGGCCAGCGCCACGCGTTGCCGCTGGCCGCCGGACAATTGCCCGGGCTTGCGTCCGCCATAGCCGGGCAGTTTGACCATCTCCAGCGCGGCTTCGGCTTCTCGCGCGCGCTCGGCGCGGCCCACCCCCTTGATCATCAGCCCGTAGGCGACGTTGTCGGCGACGTTGAGATGCGGAAACAGCGCGTAATCCTGAAACACCGTGTTGACGTGACGCCGGTAGGGGGGAACGCCCTCCGCGGTCTCGCCGAAAATTTCGATATGCCCGCTGGTCGGCTGTTCGAAGCCGGCGATCAGCCGCAGACAGGTGGTCTTGCCGGATCCGGAAGGCCCCAGCATGGCGAAGAACTCGCCCGGCGCGATCTCGAGATCAACGGCGTCGACGGCGCGTACGGCTCCGAAATGTCGGGAAACCTGCTGAAACGTAACGGCATGCGGCATGGAAAGTCCAAATCAGTCTAGCAAACGGCCGGCCAGGTCAGTCTGGCCACCGACCGGAAAGGCAGGGCGTCCCCGCCCTGGGATACAGTCAATCACGGCGGGTGTGCTTCTCCCTCCCCGGCAAAAGGGGAGGGAGAGAAGGCCCGCCTCGGGCATCAAAATCAGCGGCCGCCGATGACGCCGATATAGTCCGACACCCAGCGGTAATAGGGCACGCATTCGCCCTGACTTTCGCATTTGGACACCGGCGTGGTCCAGAACCGGATGCGTTCGAAATCATCCAGCCCGTTGGCTGTGCAGCCTTCGGCGGTCTGCATGCCGCGCCCGTCGGTGCAGGCGGCGGGAACCGCGGGGTTAGCGCCAAACCACACCGAGAGATCCGATTGCAGGTTGGAGGCGAGCGAATGCTCCATCCACATATAGGCGCAATTGGGATTGGCCGCGTCAACGTGCATCATCGAGGTATCCGCCCAGCCGGTGGCGCCCTCCTCGGGGATCACCGAGGCGACCGATTGATTGTCGGCCTTGAGCAAATTGACCTGGAATGGCCAGGAACCTGACGCCACCACGCCTTCGTTCTTGAAATCGTCGATCTGGATGAAGGCGTCGTGCCAATAGCGGCCCACCAGCGTGCGCTGCACGCGCAGCAGGTCGAGCGCCGCGTTGTACTGGTCCTCGTTGAGCTCGTAAGGGCTCTTGATCCCCAGCTCCGGCTGGTGGTGCATCAGGTACTGGGCTGCGTCTGCGATGTGGATAGGCCCGTCATAGGCCTGAATCCGGCCCTTGTTGGATTGCCCGTCCGGCAAGTCCATTTCCTCAAACACCACATTCCACGATGTTGGCGGCGAATCCTTGAAGGCCTCGGTGTTGTACATCAGCACATTAGGGCCCCACATATAGGGCGTGCCGTAATGCACACCGTCGACCGTGTGCCACGGCGCTTCCTTGAGCCGGTCATCGACCGCCGACCAGGACGGGATCAGATCGATGTTGATCGACTGCACGCGCTTGCCGGCGATCAGTCTGAGCGAAGCGTCGCCCGAGGCGGTCACCAGGTCGAACCCGCCTTCATTCATCAGCGCCACCATCTCGTCGGATGTGTTGGCGGTCTTGACATTGACCTTGCAGCCCGAGGCTTCCTCGAATTTGGTTACCCAGTCGAAATTCGGGTCAGTTTCTCCGCGTTCGATGTATCCGGCCCAGGCAACGATGTTGACCTGGCCTTCGCCGGGGCCGATGTCCGTCTTCATTTCAGCGGTCAAGGCCGGCGCTGTTGCCGAAAGCGCCATTGCCAATGCCGTGCAGCTTTTAAGGATCTTTTTCATGTGTTTGACCTCCCACCAGATGGAGCCGCCAGAATGGCGGCCTGTGTCGGGGGCCAACAGTGATACGTGGGTTTGGTAACCGCAAATTCTTTTATCAGAATAGTGATATCGGTAAAACCGATAGCAAATCAGCGTTGCCTGACGGCCCGCTGCGCCTGTGACAGGCCGATGAAGTCGCGCGCGCTCGCCGTCAGTTTGCTGCCGCGCCGCCAGGCCACGCCGACCTGAACCATCGGCAGGCTGCCTGAAACGTCGCGGCTTTCGATGCGATCGCCTTCCAGCGACCACGGCCGGTAGACCAGATCGGGCAGCAACGCCACGCCCGCGCCGGTGGCCACCAGCGAGCGCACCGCCTCCACCGACCGTGTGCGAAACGCGATCTTTGGCCGTGAGCCGATGGCGCTGAGAAGTTTGGCGGTGCTTTCCTCGATCTCATCGATGGTTAGCATGATCACCGGTTCCTCTGCGACATCGGCGACATTGATGCTTTCGGCTGAGACCAGCTTGTGGCCAAGCGGCAGCCACAGCCGGTAGGGCGAGACTTCCAGGATCTCGGTCTGCAGCGCCATGCGGTTGCGCAGGTTGGAAATCACGATCACCGCGACATCGAGCTCGCCGCCGATCAGCAGATGCTCGAGATAGTCGCCATTGTCCTCAATCGCCGACACCGTGACGCCGGGATAGGCGCGGCGGTATCGCGCCAGAAGGTCCGAGAGCACATAGCCCGCCACCAGCGAGGTGACGCCCAGATTGAGTGTGCCCGTCAGCGTTTCCTTGTCATCGGAGAAGGTTCGCCGCGCATCCGAAACATCGGATAAAATCTTGGTGGCGTGTCGCAGAAACTGATGGCCCTTGTGGGTGATCGTCAATCCGCGCGAGTGCCGGTCGAACAGGTCCACCCCGAGATCGCCCTCAAGCTCCTTGATTGCTTCGGTGACCGCCGATTGCGAAATCGACAGGTTCTGGGCAGCACCCGAAACCGTTCCCTGCGCGGCGACGGCGACGAAGTATTGCAACTGGCGGATCGTGAAGGCCATGGCGCATAACAATCAGCATTCGCCGCGGCTGACAACCGGGATGACCAGTGCGAGGACCGGCAAGACCTAAAACCGGACTGGTAGCCTATTGTTCGCCGGTACCGGTCGGCGGCCAAGCCATCGTCATGCCTCCAGATGTGCTGTCGTTTCAGGACGGGCGATGAACGCCACGGCGTTGCGACCGTTGTCCTGTGCTGACGGAGTGGAAGTGTCGCGCGGCGAGGCCATGATCACGTCGGCCCCGTCGGCGCCGGGAGTGGCGTCGGTCCTGTCGGCGACGGTCAACGCCGCGGCCAAAGCAAGGACAGAGGCAGCTATGAGAGCGATCATTTTCATGCCACACGAATGCCGCAAAGACGGGTTTGGTCCCGCAACAACGCTGTCATCGACCGCTAAGAACCCCGGGCAGCCGCTGTAGATGCGCCTCAGCACCCTGAATTTCACGCTTTGAACCTGATACGCGATGCCCTATACCGCTGCCATCTGCCGGGGGCGGGGTTGATTGTTGGCGTTGCCAGATCCTGCCGGCCCGGACCTCACACTTGAAAGACCATTATGACGCTCAGGAAAGACATTCACGCAGCCATTGATCGTGCGCTGACCAAGCGCGGCTATGATGCGCTTACCCCGGTGCAGGAAGCCGTGCTGGCGCCGGAGCTGCGCGATGCCGATCTGCTGGTGTCGGCCCAGACCGGCTCGGGCAAGACGGTGGCCTTTGGCATTTCGCTCGCACCCACGCTGATGGGGGACGAGGAAGCGTTGCCTCGGGCCGAAGCGCCGCTTGCGCTGGTGATCGCGCCGACGCGGGAGCTGGCGTTGCAGGTCGAGCGCGAACTGGCCTGGCTCTACCAGGAGGCCGGCGCTCGCATTGCCACTTGTGTGGGCGGCATGAACATGATGACCGAGCGGCGCACGCTTGCGCGCGGTGTCCACATCGTGGTCGGCACACCGGGACGGCTGCGCGATCACATCGAGCGCGGTTCGCTGGATCTGGCGTCGATCCGTGCCGTGGTGCTCGATGAGGCGGATGAAATGCTCGATCTGGGCTTCCGCGACGATCTCGAATTCATTCTCGATGCAGCACCCGATCAGCGCCGTACGCTGATGTTTTCCGCCACCGTGCCCAAAGGCATCGCCAATCTCGCCAAGCGCTACCAGCGCCAGGCGGTTCGCGTTACCACAGCGGGCGAGCAGAAACAGCATCTCGATATCGAATACCGGGCGCTGTCGGTCGCGCCCAATGACCGCGAGAATGCCGTCATCAATCTGCTTCGCTATTATGACGCCAAGAACGCCATCGTGTTCTGCGGCACCCGCGCCACGGTCAATCATCTCACCGCGCGGTTTTCCAACCGCGGTTTTGCGGTGGTGGCGCTCTCGGGCGAGTTGAGCCAGAACGAGCGCAGCCATGCACTGCAGGCGTTGCGCGATGGCCGCGCGAAAGTCTGCGTGGCGACCGATGTCGCTGCCCGCGGGCTCGACCTGCCGGATCTGGAATTGGTTATCCACGCCGATCTGCCGAAATCGCCTGAGACGCTGCTGCATCGCTCGGGCCGTACCGGCCGCGCCGGCCGCAAGGGCGTTTCGGCGCTGATCGTGCCCTACAATGCCCGCCGGCGCACCGAGCGGCTGCTTTCCGATGCGCGGATATCCGCCGATTGGGCCCGCCCGCCCTCCGCCCAGGAGATTCTTGCCCGCGATGACGAACGGCTGATGGCCGATCCCCGCTTCGAAGCGGATATCGCCGAGGACGAGGCCGCCATGGTCGCCACGCTGCTGGAGACCCACGGCGCTGAAAAGGTCGCCGCAGCGCTGATGCGCATGTACCGCGAGGGCCGGTCGGCGCCGGAGGAACTGATCGAAAACGGTCCCGTGTCCGCTCCGGGCGGTGCCTATCCGGAACGTGCCCCCCGTGAACATGTGCCGCTTGTGGACGCAGTCTGGTTCTCGCTGTCGATCGGCCGCAAGCACACCGCTGAGCCGCGCTGGCTGTTGCCGATGCTGTGCCGTGCCGGGCACATTACCAAGGCCGAAATCGGCTCGATCCGCATTCATGATACCGAGACCCATGTCGAGATCGCGGGCGCATCGGCTGCCAAGTTCGAAGCCGCCGTCGGACCAACCCGGAAGATCGAAAAGAACATCACCATTTCACGGCTCGACGGTGTGCCGGAAGCGCCCGCCCGCGGCCCGCGTCCGGACCGCGCCAATAGGGATGACGCTGGCTCCGGGATGCGGCGGGAGCGGTCCAATGAGGGCGGCCCCCGGGAGCGATCCAAGCCCGATTACGCCAAGAAACGGCCGTTTACAGGCGGCAAGTCCAAACGTGATGCCCGTCCGCAGACGGGTGACGCCCATTCGGACCGCAAGCCGGGCCGCCACGATGATCTGCCCGCTGGCGCGACGGCGGGTGAGTGGCCTTACGACGATGTCCCGCCCAGGCCCGATCAAGGCTCCGGTGCGCCGGGAACGGGTAAGCAGAAGCCGGGCAAGCCGCGCAGTGGCAAGCCGCCTGCCAAGGCGAACACTCCTGCTGCAGACTTCGACAAGGCGCCGCGCAAAGCCGGAAAGCCTGCTGCAAAGCCCCATCGCAAGGGCGCACCTGCCGGTGCGGCCAAGCGCGGCGGGGAAGCTGGCCTCAAGCGCAAGCCCAAAAACTGACCACAGCCATCGAACCAACGCTGCCGCGGTCGAACGGACAAACGTGGGATTGCGCAATCCGCACGTGCGACGTTGATGCACAGTGCCTGGTCAATAGCCGATTGCTTGCGTCATCTTCGGCTTGCAACTCCGGGGACGGGAAATGACCGCCACATCTGTTCGGATTTGAAATCTGACCCATAAAATTTTTAGGTTTTCCGGCCTGGCTGTTTTCTCATTGTTAACGAAGCCATGATTGTATTGGCGTGAGGGAAGGGGTGAATGCCCCGGCATGAAGCATCTTCCGAACGCAAGGGCGAACGCGGTATTTCGAATTCGCCCGCGATGACAACAAATCGACTGGGTGTTCCGGGCGACGAGCCAAGAACTCTCCGGGCACAACGGCTTCAATCAGACAGGTTCAAGCGAGGGCAGAATGAACGAGACGCAAGCCAGCAACAAGACTTCGGGTCTTGAAATCATTTCGTTTTTCCTCGGTGAACAGGTGTTCAGTGTGAACATCATGGCAGTCCGGGAAATTCGCGGCTGGGCTCCGGCAACGCCGTTGGCCCATGCCCCCAGCCACGTCATGGGCGTGATCAATCTGCGTGGTACGGTGATCCCGGTGATCGACATGGCCCTGCGCCTTGGCCTTGAAGCCATCGAACCCACTGAACGCTCTGCCATCATCGTGGCCAGCATCCGCGGCCAGCTTGTTGGCCTGCTGGTCGACAATGTCTCCGATATGGTCACCGTCAGCGAAGACGAGATCCAGTCGGTCCCCGAGGTCGGCGCCACTGAAGTCCAGCGCATGACCACCGCGATCATCGCCAAGGACAAGCAGATGATTTCGCATCTTGATCTGGATTCGCTTCTGGATGAGGAAGGCGAACTCGCCGCCTGATCCCGGCGCTACCGGATCCATCGGAATTAACGAAGGGCGCATGCGGACAAGACCGTGTGCGCCCTTTGCTATGCGTGCGCATCCGGCCGCGCGATGGGCCGGTTAAAGCGGGGCGGTCAAAGGCACCGGTCTCGCCCTATCGGATCAACGCCCGCGAATGCGCGGATCCAGTGCGTCACGCAGGCCATCGCCAATATAGTTGACGCTCAGCACCGTCAGCGAGATCGCCAGTCCGGGCCAGAACACGCGCTGCGGGTATTGCTGCAGATAATCCACCGCATCAAACAGCAACCGGCCCCAGGTCGGGAAGTCCGGCGGGAAGCCCAGCCCCAGAAAAGACAGGGCCGATTCCGTGATGATCGCGGTGGCGATCCCCAGTGTTGCCGACACCATGATCGGCGAAAGCACGTTGGGCAGGATGTGGCGCAGGATCATCCGCCGCGGCGGGGTTCCGATCGAACGTGCGGCAAGCACGAATTCCCGCTCCTTGAGTGCCAGCACCTCGCCGCGCACAATGCGCGCGGTCTGCATCCAGCTGGTCACGCCAATCGCCGAGACGATCAGGATGAAAGTGCCCATTTCAGGACCGAAGCTGCGCGCCAGCGTTTCCCGGAACAGCATCACCATCACCAAGAGAAGCGGCAGCAAGGGCAGCGCCAGAAACAGGTCGGTCAGCCCCATCAGCATGCCGTCGAGCTTGCGGAAGAATCCCGCCACCACGCCGATCAGCGCACCAAGCAGCACGCTGATCAGCATCGCCGTCAGGCCCACGGCGATCGACACCTGGCCACCCGCCATCATCCGCGCAAGGATATCGCGGCCGAGCTGATCAGTGCCCAGCGGGTGCGCCCAGGTAGGGCCTGAATTGCGAGCCCGGATGTCGATGAAGGTGGGCTCGATGGTCCAGATCAGCGGACCAAGGGAAACGGCGAGCACGATGAAGAGAAACACCGCCGCGCCAAACAGCGCGCCCTTGTGGGTCTTGAACTGATCCCAGACATCCCACCATTGCGACCGGCCGGAGGTATCCTGGGCCACGGATTTGGCTACGGGCGCGTCAGTCATAGCGGATCCTCGGATCAAGCAGGCCGTAAAGCAGGTCGGCGATCAGGTTGCAAAGCACGATCAGCACCGCGAAGATGAAGGCCAGCGTCTGCACCATCGGCAGGTCGTTTGCGTAGATCGCGGTGATCAGCAATTGTCCCAGCCCGTTCACCTTGAAGATCTGTTCGGTGATGATGGCGCCGCCGAAGATCGAGGGAATGCCCAGCGCGATCACCGTGACCACCGGGATCATCGAATTGCGCAGCACATGGATGAGCAGCACCACCTTCTCGGTCATGCCCTTGGCGCGGGCGGTGCGTACATAATCATGGTTGAGATTGTCGAGCATCGAGGCGCGCATGAAGCGCGACAATTGCGCGGTCGTCTGCAGCGCCAGAACCATCACGGGCAGCGTCATCTGCCGCACCTGCTGGCCGAAGCTTTCAAAATCATCGACCACCAGCGTGGTGTCGTAGATTGAGGGAAACCATGGCAGCATGATCGCGAAGATCACGATCATCAGCACGCCGGAGAAAAACGGCGGCACCGAAAAGCCGATCATCGAGACGAAAGTGCCGATCTGATCGAACCAGGAATACTGCTTGTAGGCCGAAATGATGCCGATTGGCAGCGCGATCAGCACGCCCACCACATAGGCCAGACCCACAACCCACAGGGTCTGCGGGATGCGCTGGATGATGATGTCGAACACTGGTGACCGGAACTGCCAGGAGACGATGCGCTGCATGCCTTCGGAAAAACTGGTGCCGAAGACCCAGTCGGTGAACACCAGCGGCTCGACCCAGAAGAACTGCTTTGCCCACAACAGGTAGCGGACATATGCGGGGGAATCGAGGCCCAGCGCATCGCGCATCTTCTGCCGGACTTCCGGCGGAATGGTCAGCGGCTGGTTAGCCAGCGGATCGCCCGGCGCAAGGTCGAGCAGCAAAAAGATGATGAGACTGATGAGCACAAGCGTCGGGATTGCCAGCAACAGCCGGCGGGCAATGTAGGTCAGCATCGGCGACGCCTCGGTTCAGCAGTGGCACACATGAAGAAACACCGGGTCAGGAAAGGATGGCCCCGCCGAAGCGGGACCATCGGTGAGACTATTCCTTGATGCGGTACCAGTCAGCCGCGTTCCACAATTCCGAATCCCAGGTGTTGAGCACAACGCCGCCCAGGGTGTTGGAATGGGCCGACACCCGGCCACGGTCGACCAGCGGTACGATGGTCATCGAATCCTTGGTCAGCATGTCGTTGAGCTTCTTGGCGATTTCCGCGCGTTTGGAAATCTCGCCGGTCTTGCCGAGTTCGACGATCAGAGCGTCGTACTCTTCGTTGCAGAAGCGGTTGATGTTTTCACCCTGCCACTGCGTTTCCGGCCGCGGCGCCTTTTCGCAGGTGTACTGGCCCAGATACTGTTCCGGATCGGTGCCATCGAAGTTGTTGGCGTACATTTCAACGTCCGCATAGAACTTCTGGAACGTATCCGGAGAAGCCGGGTCGCCGCCGAAGAACACCGACGCGTCGATATTCTTAAGCTCGGTCTCGACGCCGACATCGGACCACCACTGCTTGATCAGCGCCTGGAAGTCCTGACGCACGGCGTTGGTCGAGGTCTGGTAAAGCAGCTTGAACTTCTTGCCGTCTTTTTCGCGCACGCCATCGCCGCCCACGGTCCAGCCGGCTTCGTCGAGCAGCGCCTTGGCGCCTTCCACATCCTGGGTCAGGCAGCCGGTGTTGTCCGAAGCGAAGATTTCCGGCGCCGGCACCAGGTTGCAGGTCGGCCGCCCGGCCTGGCCATAGCCGATTTCGACCAGCAGCTCGCGATCGATCGCCATCGAAAGCGCGCGGCGCACGCGCTCATCCGACAGGATCGGATGCGGATGCATGGCGGTGGATCGCTCGCCTTCAGGAAGGTCCGGTGACGGGTCGGTCATGTTCATTTCGATGCGCTCGACCAGTGTGCCGAAGCCGGATACCGGAGTGCCCTTGCCACCCTCGGCCATGCCGGCGATCACATCAGGGGCGAGCTGAAGGTTCCAGGCGTAGTCGAATTCGCCGGTTTCCATCACGGCGCGGCCTGCTGCCGCCGCATCGCCGCCGCCCTTGAAGGTCAGCGTTGCGAAGGCCGGCTTGGCCGGATCGCGGTAGTTCTCGTTGGCCTTCATGGTGATCACGTCATTCGGCTTGAAGTCGGTGACCACGAAGGGACCGGTGCCGATCGGGCCGAAATTGGCCTCGGTGCATTCCGGCGCCTTGGCGCCCAGGCAGTCGGCGAACTGCGCCTTCTGGATGATCGGCGACTGACCGCCGACGAAGGCCGCATAGGGAACCGGCTTGGGCGTGTCGAAATTGACGATGATGGTCAGATCGTCAGGGGTTTCGATGCTCTCGACACCATCGAATTTGGCCGCCTGTGCGCAACCGCCATCGGGCGCCATGCAGTAATCGGCGGTGAACTTGACGTCGGCGGATGTCAACGGCGTGCCGTCAGACCATTTCAGGCCTTCCTTGAGCTTCCAGGTGATCGAGGTGAGATCCGCGGAAACACCGCCGTTTTCCACGGTCGGAATGCTGTCGACAAGATAGGGAACCAGTGCGCCGGTCTGGTCGAAGCGGGCGAGCGGCTCGATAACCAGCGAGGCAGATTCGATGTCCTTGGTACCGCTCGACAGATAGGGATTGAGGATCGACGGCGCCTGCCAGTAGATGATCTTGACTTCGCCGTCGGAGCCGCGTTCGGCCTGTGCGACGGGAGCGAACGCCAGTGCGGCGGCGGCGCCCATCAGGATTGTCTTGAGTTTCATGAGACTGTCTCCTCTGTGGTGATTATCAGTTGGATTCACTTCCCGCGGTTGGTTCCGCGGGCTCTGCCATGTCGTCGGAATACAGGTGGCAAGCCACCTGCCGTCCGCCGCCAAATTCGAATACACCCGGTTCCATCTGCCGGCAGATCTCCATTGCCTTGGGGCAGCGGGTGGAAAAATTGCAACCCGTGGGTGGATTGGCCGGGGAGGGCACGTCGCCCTGCAGCACGATCGGAGTGCGATTGCGTTCCGAGGCCGGGTCGGGCTCGGGCACCGCCGACAGCAGCGCCTGGGTGTAGGGATGCAGAGGCTCGGCAAACAGCGCGTCGCGCGAGGCAACCTCGACGATGCGGCCCAGATACATCACCGCCACCCGGTCGGCGATATGGCGCACCATCGACAGATCGTGGCTGATGAACAGATAGGTCAGGTCAAGCCGGTCCTGCAGTTCCTCAAGCAGATTGACCACCTGCGCCTGGATCGACACGTCCAGCGCCGCAATCGGCTCGTCACAGACGATGAATTTGGGATTGAGCGCAAGCGCCCGGGCAATGCCGATGCGCTGCCGCTGGCCGCCGGAGAATTCGTGCGGGTAACGCTTGGCGAATTCGCGGTTGAGGCCGACCCAGTCCATCAGCTCATAGATCCGCGCCAGCCGTTCCTTGGACGACAGCTCAAGATGCTCGTCAAGCGGCTCGGCGATGATGCTGGCCACCGTCATGCGCGGGTTGAGGCTTGCTTGCGGATCCTGAAAGATCATCTGCATCATCGGCCGCTTCGAGCGCAGGCTGTCGCGGTCGACATGGGCAATCTCGGAACCGTTGATCTCCACGGTGCCGTCCGTCACATCGTAAAGCCGCAGGATCGAGCGGCCGACGGTGGATTTGCCGCAGCCGGATTCGCCCACCAGCCCCAGCGTCTCACCCGGGGCGATATCGAAGCTGATGCCATCGACCGCCTTGATGTCGCCCACATGGCTCTTGAACAGACCCGCGTGGATGGGAAAATACATCTTAAGGTCACGCACTTTGACGAGCGGCCCGGCAGCGGTCGTTTCAGCCATCCACGGTCTCCGGTTGCTTGCTGGCCGCTTCGTCGAGCAGGAAACAGGCGGCCCGATGACCGGGGGCGCCGGCCGCGGTCAGCTCGGGATTGGCGTCTTCGCAGCGTCCATAGGCATGGGCGCAGCGGTTGCGGAACGAACATGCGGACGGCGCCGCCATCATGATCGGCGGCTGCCCCTCGATCACCTGCAATTTTTCGGCGCGGGCGCCGCGCACTGCGGGCACCGTCTTGAGCAGCGCCTGGGTATAGGGATGCCGCGGATCTTTGAAGATCTCGTCAACCGGGCCTTCCTCCACCACCTGGCCGGCATACATCACCATCACCCGGTCGGCGATGCCGGCGATGACGCCGAGATCATGGGTGATCCAGATGATTGCCATGCCGAGTTTGCGCCTGAGATCCTTGACCAGTTCAATGATCTGGGCCTGGATCGTTACATCAAGCGCGGTGGTGGGCTCGTCGGCGATGAGCACTTTCGGATCGCAGGCCAGCGCAATGGCGATCATCACCCGCTGCCGCATGCCGCCGGAAAACTGGTGCGGATAATCCTTGAGCCGCCGTTCCGGGTCCGGAATACCGACCAGTTGCAACAGCTCGATTGATCGCGCCCGTGCCTCGGTCTTGTTCATGCCCAGATGCGCGCGCAACGGTTCGGCGAGCTGATATCCGATCGTGTACACCGGATTGAGCGATGTCATCGGGTCCTGGAAGATGAAACCGATTTTGGAGCCGCGCACCTGCCGCAGTTCTTCATCGCTGATGTCGAGCAGGTTTTGACCGCCGAACATCACCGCGCCATCGCGCATCTCGGCAGGCGGTGATGGCAGCAGCCGAAGCAGCGACATCATGGTCACGGATTTTCCCGAACCGCTTTCTCCCACCACGCCGAGCAATTCGCCGGCATGCAGATGAAAGTCCACCTCGTTCACCGCGTGCACTTCACCGCCACGGGTGCGGAAGACCGTTTTCAACCCTTTAACATCCAGAATTGGCGAAGCCGTGTCTGGCATACTGTACCCCTCGGGATGTGAGTTCCCGTTTTTTTCTTGCCGGACAGTTCTAACGACGCCGGTGTCTCATACTAATGAACAATTTTTTTTGGATTGGCCAGTGCGCGCTTCGATTTTGCGCAATTCATGCGCAAATCATTGACCCGGAGACCCATCCTTGCATGGCTGCGCAGGGGCTGGACAATGTCCGGGAAAACGAACACAACTTTACAAACCGGCCGGCGGCGAGGCGGTTTCGAATTGGATATTCATCATGCTCAAAGACCATAATTCCCGCGATATTCTCGCGGCTTTGATCGCGTTTCCGACCGTGAGCCGCGACACAAATCTGCCATTGATTGAATGGGTTGAAGCCTTTCTCGGGAGTCATGGCATTGCCGCGCACCGGGTGGTCAGCCCCTGCGGCGAGAAGGCGCACCTTTATGCCCAGACCGGCCCCGACATCGATGGCGGAGTAATCCTGTCGGGACATACCGACGTGGTGCCGGTCGATGGCCAGGCCTGGACCACCGATCCCTGGACGCTGACCGAGAAGAACGGCAGGCTTTACGGGCGCGGGACCTGCGACATGAAGGGTTTTGATGCCCTGGCGCTCGATACGATGGCCCGCGCATCGCAGTTGGATCTCAAGCGACCATTGCAATTGGCGCTTTCCTTTGATGAGGAAGTGGGCTGTGTGGCAGTGATCGATCTGGTGGAAGCCATGCGCGGTGCCTTGCCCAAGGCGCGCGAGGTGCTGGTTGGCGAACCCACCATGATGAAAGTCGTCACCGGTCACAAGGGCGGGCTCGCCTATGCGGTGCATGTGCGCGGCTTCGAGGTGCATTCCTCGCTTCTGCCCTACGGTGTCAGCGCCATCATGCAGGCGGCCAAACTGATCGATTGGGCCAACCAGAAAAACGCCGAGAACGCCGCCAGAACCCCGTCGGAACTTGCCGCCGCGTTCGATCCGCCCTTCACCACATTGCATGTCGGCACCATTCAGGGCGGCACCGCCCACAACATCACCGCCAAGGACTGCCATTTCTACATCGAATTCCGCTTCGTACCGGGCGAAGATCCGCAGGAATGGGCCCGTGCCTTCGAGACCAGGGCCGCCGAACTGAGCGCCGAGATGCGGGAGGTCCATCCCGATGCCGGGATAGATTTGACCCGCGGCTTCGCGCTTCCCGCCCTGACGCCCGAGGCCGATGGCCCGGCGGAGATGCTGGCGCGGCGCCTGACTGGCGACAACGGGCGCCATGTGGTGAGCTACGGCACCGAGGGCAGCCAGTTCCAGACCCGGGGATATTCGACCGTAATCTGCGGGCCGGGCGACATTGCCCAGGCGCATCAACCCGATGAGTATCTGACACTCGACCAGCTTGCAGCGGGCGAAGCCTTCATGGACCGTCTGCTTGACGATCTCTGCGCCTGAGCGCGTTACGCTCCGCCGGTCGTTGACGGGATAAACCCTCAGGCGTCGACATACTCAATCAGGCAGGGGCGCGGCAGCGTCGCCAGCGCATCGCTGAGTTCCAGGCCGTTGCCGACCCTGCGTCCCGGAAGGCCGAAGGCGGCGGCGATGGCAACGTAGTCGGGCGCAGACGGTGTGACCCCGACGGGGGTGATGCGGGCGGAGGTCATCGATGTCTCGATTTCCCTGTATCCCGAGTTGTTCCAGACTAAAAACGCGACATCTGCGCCACAATCAGCAGCACTGCCGAGTTCGGCCAGGGTGAACTGGAAGCCGCCATCGCCCAGAACCGCCACTATCGGATGCGCTGAAGCCCCGGGTGCGGCCCCAACCGCGGCACCGATTGCCGTGCCGATTGCCGCAGGCGCAGCATAGCCCAGAGTGCCGAAGCCGGTGGCCGAATTGAACCACGAAACCGGGCGCGGCGCTTCGACATACATGTTTCCGGCATACACGAGCTGGGTGGAATCCCCGACGATCGTCGCCTTAGGTAAAACCGCCCAGATCTGCTGCAACAGCTCCGTATGGTCACGATAGGCCGCGCCGATCTCCTCAAGCGCCGCCGTTCGCATGGTCCCGGCCCGCGCCGCGCCCGTTCCACGCCGGTTTTTGGCCCAGCTCGGAGAATCTGCCTCCATTCCGGCCAAAAATGCGCCGCAATCCGCGTTGATCGCCAGCGCTGGTGTTGCGCCGCGCTCAAGCTGACCGGCGTCGATATCGACCCGGATCAGGTTTTGCGGCAGCCGGAACCCGTCATCCTCATACATGTCGGTGTCCGTCGGCCCCAGTTCGGTTCCCAGCGCCAGCACAAGATCGGCGGATTGAAGTTCGGCGCGCACCGCACTCAGGCTCGGGCTGGCTGGGACCTCAAGCGTGTGCGGGCCCCCCGGCGGCGCC
The DNA here is from genome assembly GCF_947501405.1 of uncultured Hoeflea sp. Lineage (GTDB taxonomy): Bacteria > Pseudomonadota > Alphaproteobacteria > Rhizobiales > Rhizobiaceae > Hoeflea. The sequence continues at coordinate 801,164 of NZ_CANMVK010000002.1, forward strand.
ATCAGCCCGCGGGCATTGGTGGTGGTGATCACCGGCGCATCGAGCTGTTCGGCGAACCGGCGCAGTGCCGGCCCGTGCCGCACGGCGCCGCCGCCGGCCAGAATCAACGGGGCCTCGGCCGCGGCGCAAAGCTTCGCGGCTTTGTCGAGATCGATCGGCGATGGCTGTACCGGGCTTGGCACGGGTATCTCGAATGCTGCGCCGGAGGCCGGCAGTTTCATCACATCGGTGGGGATTTCGATATGCACCGGTCCCGGTCGTCCGGCGGTCATCGCCTCGAAGGCCCGTGCCAGAACCGCGCCGAGCTTGGCCGGCTCGGTGAGTGTGTGCGACCACAGCGCCACGGTACGCATCAGCGCCGCCTGATCGGGCAATTCGTGCAGATGCCCTTGTCCGCGCCCCAGCGTCGTGGTCGCGTTGACCCCGGAGATCACCAGCATCGGGATGCTGTCGGCGCGCGCCTGCGCCATGGCTGTGATGATGTTGGTGACGCCCGGGCCGGTGATGACGAAACATACACCTGGCCTGCCAGTCACCCGGGCATAGCCGTCGGCCATGAAGCCCGCGCCCTGTTCATGGCGCGGCGTAATGTGCCGGATCGAACTGTCCCCAAGCCCGCGGTAAAGCTCGATCGTATGCACCCCGGGGATGCCGAAAACCGTGTCGACCCCGGCCTGTTCGAGCATCTTGACCAGCGCTTCACCGACAGTGTGTCCCGATCCCCCCATCACAGCGCCTCCACGAAAGCGGCGATGCGCTCGCATGCCTGTTCGACTGCTTCATCCGGAACCGTCAGACTCAGCCGGATCAGACCGCCGGCATTGGCGCCGAATGATGAGCCCGGCATGACCGCCACCCCGGCGTCGAGCAGTCTCCAGGCGAAGGTGTCGCCATCGAGCCCGGTGCCAGAGATATCGGCGATGAGGAACATGCCGGCTTGCGGCCGGTAGGCAACCACGCCGGACAACGCCTCAAGACTGTCAGCAAACAGTTGCGAGCGGCGTTTGTAATCAGCCCGCATGCGTGCCGCCGTTGGCAGATCGGATTTGAGCGCGAAAGCGGTCATGTCGGCGATGAATGGCTGGTTGCCGAAAAGCATGGTTTCGGACAATGGCAATAGCCGTGTGCAGAATTCCTCCGGGCCAACCGCCCAGCCGCTGCGAAAGCCCGGCGCTGCGTGCGATTTCGAGATTGACGAGACCGCGATTACCCGTTCGGCAAGGTCCGGATCGTCAAAGAGCGAGGCGAATGCGCCGTCAAATACCAGTTCCTCGTAGACCTCATCGGCGACGATCCACAAATCATGAGCCTTGCACACCGCGCAGATCCGCGCCAGTTCATCGGCCTCAAGCACCGCGCCAGTGGGATTGTGCGGAGAGTTGAGCAACAGCACCCGCGACTGCGGTGTGACCGCCGCTTCCAGATCCGCCGCGGTAAGCCGGAAACCATTCTCCGGCCGGAGCTGCACCGACTCCCGATGTGCACCGCCGGCCACGATCACCCCTTCATAGGTGGCGTAGAACGGATCGCCCACCAGCACGCCGTCGCCTTCTCCGGTCAGCCCCATCATGGTGGCAAACAGCGCGGTCTGGGTGCCGGGAAAGCACAGCACGTTGGCGCTGGTCACGCCGGGCCGCCTGCGGGCGTAGCGTGCGGCGATCGCCTCAAGCAGTTCAGGTTCGCCACGGCCGCTGGAATAGCCGGTACGGCCCGCAAGCATGGATTGATGGCAAGCGGCGATCAGACTTGGATCGGGCGGCTGGTCGGGTTCGCCAATGGTCAGCTCGACGATGTCGGCGCCCTTTGCCTTCATCTCCCGGCAGCGTTGATGAACGGCCCATTTGGCCCCGCCGGTCTGCGCCAGACGCTCGGTGATTTGTGCATAATGCATGATTGTCAGTCCCTGAATTCTGTCGGATCTATGCCAAGCAGGGTCGCCACCGAGTCGAGCGCGATCCGATCCACATCGAGCCGCGAAAAATCGTCGCCACCCATCGAGATTTCGATCCAAAGGCCGTCGAGCAGTGCGTTGAGCACGATCGCATGGCGGTGGATTTCAACCGCACTCAGCGCCACGCCGCGCTCGCTCATCACCTCGGCCACCAAACGTTCGATCAGATCGCGAAACGCCTGGTAGCCATCGCGATGCACCTCGGCCATCACCGGGTCGGAATGCACTGCGCCGATGAATGCAGCCCAGATCGACAGCGTGCGCCCGTCGGCCACCGGCGCAGTGACACTGGCGCGAATAAGGCCGGCCAGCCGCGACAGCGCCGGACCGTCGCCGCATCCTGCCTCTGCCGCCTTGATCAGATCGGCGATAAAGCTTTTGTAAGCGGCTGCCACCAGCCGTTCCTTGTTGTCGAAATAGCGCCGTATCAACCCCGGCGTGACACCGGCGCGATAGGACACCTCGCGCACGGTGGCGCCGGCCAGGCCAAGCTCGGCCACACTGTCGAGCGTTGCGGCAATCAGATCCTGCTGCCGCACCGCTTCAGGTTCGCGGTGGAAGGTCCGGCGCGTCATTCCCGCGCCGTTGGGCCGCGCCAGACCGGGCGCGTCAGGCAGGTGGGTCCGCCCTCGCAGGGAATGCAAAGCGCATCGGCGTCAAACCCGGTCACCCGGCAACCGGCCTGTTCCATCAGCGCGCGGGTCTTGGGAAAGCCGTTGACCATGATCACCTCGCCGGGCGTCAGCGCCAGGACGTTGAGATTGAGCCCGTTGGAGGCGTCGAATTCATCGCGCGGGGCCTCGAGCAGTGTGTAGCCGCGATCCTTGAGCAATTGCCAGAAGCCGACCGGCAGCATCGGTGCGAACACCAGTGCGAGCTTGTCGTTAAGCGGCGACATCACCGACATCAGATGAAGGCAGGCCTCCGCGCCATTGCCAAGAGGCAGATCATAGCCCAGCACCTCGACGCCGAGTGGTGCGAGGATCTCGGACAATTGCGCAATTCCTGACTGGTTGGTGCGCACGCCGCGGCCGACGGCCAGCGTGTTTGCGTCGACCCAGACACAATCGCCGCCCTCCACCGCCCCGGGGGCGGCGATCTCGCCCAGAACCGGAATTCCGGCGTCGGCATAGGCCCGGGCGTGCAAAGCCGGTTCCTTCATACGGCCAGGCTTGCCCATGCGCAGGATGATCGCGCCCTTGTCGGTCATCAAAGACGGATCGTGGGTGAACATGGCATCCGCCAGACCGTCTCCGGTGTCTTCCAGCCACAGGATCTCGGCGCCGGAAGCGGCAACCAGATCGGCGAAGATGCTGAACTGTTTTATCGCCCGCGCGCCATCAAAGCCGGGGCCGTAATGCCAGTCTTCGGCCCGTGCGGAAAGCAGGCTGTCGCCGGGCCGGCGCATCAGCACCTTTTTGAGGGGCGCTGCCATGGATTGAGATCCGTATGTCATGGGGGTGTCCGTTATAAAGATATGCAATTGCCGAAATTATACACTTGATTAATTACTGCGCAAGGGTCACGATTGCTCCACATCGCTTTCGCCGGAACAGAATTGCCGGGCAAACGAGGTACCGTATGAGCAGTCCAAACTCCGGCGCCGTCGCCAGCGCCCCGTCATCTCCGCCCGCTGTCGAAGTGGCCGATTTGCACAAGCGCTTTGGCGAGCTGGAAGTGCTCAAGGGCGTGTCGCTATCCGCGCAGAATGGCGATGTGGTGGCGATCATCGGCGGTTCGGGGTCCGGCAAGTCGACCATGCTGCGTTGCATCAACATGCTGGAGCTGCCGACCCGCGGCGCAATCAGCATTCAGGGTGAAGCCATCGACATGAAGCCCGATGGCCGCGGCGGCCTGCAACCGGCCAACGCCGCGCAGCTCAGGCGCATCCGCACCCGGCTCGCCATGGTGTTTCAGAGTTTCAATCTCTGGCAGCACATGACCGTGCTCGGCAATGTCATTGAGGCGCCGGTGCATGTGATGGGCATAAGCCGGGACGAGGCGGTGGCGCGGGCCGAAAAGCTGCTTGAGCGTGTCGGCCTGTTCGACAAGCGTGATACCTATCCCGCATTCCTGTCGGGCGGCCAGCAGCAACGTGCAGCGATCGCCCGCGCACTGGCCGTCGAGCCGGATGTGATGCTGTTTGACGAGCCGACGTCCGCGCTCGATCCTGAACTGGTGGGCGAGGTGCTGGCGGTGATCGCCGATCTGGCGCGCGAGGGCCGCACCATGCTGCTCGTCACCCACGAGATGAAATTTGCCCGTGAGGTCGCAAGCCATGTGGTGTTCCTGGCCGACGGGGTCATCGAGGAGGAAGGACCTCCCGACCGGATTTACAGCGCGCCCAAATCGGAGCGCTTGCAGAAATTCCTTGCGACGGTTCAGTAGTCCAAGGTTGAATGGGCCAAACCCAAAACTCCAAACAGGGGAAATAACGATGAAAAACAAACTGATCACAGCCATCGCCGCATTCGGCATGACGATTGCCGCCCAGGCCGCATCGGCGGAAACCGTGCGTGTTGGCGTCGCCGCCGAGCCTTATCCGCCCTTCACCGAACCCGATGCTGCGGGCAACTGGACTGGTTGGGAAATCGAATTCATGAATGCGGTCTGCGCCGAGGCAAAGCTTGATTGCGTGGTCACACCGGTGGCCTGGGACGGCATCATTCCGGCGCTGACATCGAACAAGATCGACGCCATCGTCGGCTCGATGTCGATCACCGAAGAGCGCATGAAAACCATCGATTTCTCGGACAAATACTACAATACCCCGTCGGTGATCGCCACCGCCAAGGGCTCGGGCATTACACCCGACGCCGAAGGCCTCAAGGACAAGATCGTCGGCGTTCAGGTCTCGACCATCCACCAGGATTACGTGACCACGCATTTCAGCGATGCCACTGCCGAGATCAAGGAATACCAGACCCAGGATGAAGCCAATCAGGATCTCGCCGCCGGCCGTGTCGACGCCATCATGGCTGACTCGCTGGCGCTCGATGCCTTCGTGAAGTCCGATGATTGCTGCGAGATTGTCGGCGCGGTCAAGGACGATCCGGCCATTCTCGGCGCCGGTGTCGGTGTCGGCCTGCGCAAGGGCGACGATGAGCTGCGGGAGAAATTCAACACCGCGATCGCCGCCATCCGCGAAAATGGCACCTATGCCGAGTTTTCGAAGGCCTATTTCGACTTCGACATCTACGGCAACTAATATGCCTGCATCGGCGCAGCGCGCTGTATGCGGACCGGCGGGGTCATCCCGCCGGTCCGCACAGGTAATGATCCATGTTTGACTGGTTCACGGGCCTGGCTGCCTGGGAGCTTCTGGCGCTGGAACCGCCAGGCTGGGGCGGTGTGCTGCTTAGAGGTTTCGCGGCCTCGATCCAGATCGCCATCGGCGGTTACCTTCTCGGCTTCCTGATCGGTGTGTGCGGCGCCACAGGAAAGCTCTATGGCGGCCCGATCCTGCGCGACGTGCTCGATGTTTACACCACGCTGGTGCGCGCCGTGCCGGAACTGGTGCTGATCCTGCTGCTCTATTACGCGGGCACCGATCTGCTCAATCGCTTCATGGCGATGATCGGCGCGGGCCCGGTCGATATCAGTGGTCTGGCGGCTGGCATCTTCGTCATCGGCGTGGTGCAGGGCGCCTACCAGACCGAAGTGCTGCGCGGCGCCTTCAAGGCGGTGCCGCATGGCCAGATCGAGGCGGCGCGGGCCTATGGCATGTCGTCCTTTCAGGTGCTCAGGCGGGTCACCCTTCCGGGCATGCTGCCGCACGCGGTGCCGGGTCTCGCCAATCTCTGGCTGATCGCCACCAAGGACACCGCGCTGCTGGCCGTCGTCGGCTTCAGCGAACTGACCCTGGTGACCAGGCAGGCGGCAGGCGCCACCAAATCCTATTTCCTGTTTTTCTGCGCCGCGGGCGTGCTCTATCTGCTGCTGACGCTGTTTTCCAACGTCATCATAGGATGGATTGAGCGCTATGCCCGACGCGGCATGCCGGCGGTGCGCTGATGGGACCGGAGCTTAGAAGCTGGCGCGAACCGCACCGGCTGGTGCTCATCGGGGTGGCGGTCGCCATCATTGCGTTTGCCGCCATCAACATGCGGTGGGACTGGCTGCCACGCTATTCCGGCCGCCTGGTTGAAGGCGTCGGCACCACCTTGTGGCTGCTGTTTCTGACCAGCGTTCTGGGCTTCCTGCTCGCTGTGCCGCTTGGGCTGGCCCAGGCCGCGGGCCCGGTCTGGCTGGCAGCCCCCGCGCGCGCCTTTTGCACGGTGATCCGCGGCACGCCGCTGCTCCTGCAGCTCTGGTTGCTTTATTACGGCCTTGGTTCGCTGTTCGCCGAATATCCGGAAATCCGCGACTCCTGGGCCTGGCCTTATCTGCGCTCGGCCTGGCCCTATGGCGTTTTGGCTCTGACCCTGTCTTTCGCGGGCTATGAGGGCGAGGTCATGCGCGGTGCGTTCGCCGGGGTGCCCAAGGGCGAACTCGAAGCCGGCCGTGCTTATGGCATGTCGCCCTGGACTTCGTTCCGGCGGATCTGGTTGCCGCGCGCCATTCACCGCGCGCTGCCGACGCTGGCCGGCGAAACCGTGCTGCAGCTCAAGGCCACACCGCTGGTCGCCACCATTACCGTGGTCGATGTCTATGCGATCATCTCAAGGGTGCGGCAGGATACCTACCTTACTTATGAGCCGCTGCTGCTGCTGGCGCTGATCTACATGATCCTGACCGGCATATTGGTGGTCGCCTTCCGCTGGCTCGAGGCCAAAGTCCCGGTCAAAGGCTGAGATTCTGAGCCGTCTATGACCCCAGCCGCGCCCTGCGGCTGTCACTTGGCGGCAGGCCATAGTGCAGCCGGAATGCGCGCGACAAGGCCGGCTGCGATGAGAACCCTGTGCGTGAGGCAATGTCGGTCATCGACAGCCGCGTGTCATCGACCAGCCGACGGGCGGCGGCCAGCCGAAGCGACAGAAAATAGGCCCCGGGCGTCTGTCCGATCTGCCGGGTGAACAATTGCTCGAGCCCTCTTGTTGACATCGACACCCTCTTCGCAATCGCCGCGATGCTCAGCGGCGCGTCGAGATGGGTTTCCATGATCCGCACCGCGCGCACCAGCCGGGGATCGTGACGGGCGTCGCCGAGCATCGCATTGACTTGCGGGTCGCCCGCCGCTCTGGGCTGATCATGGACGAAACTGCTCGCCACATCGAGCGCCAGTGGCCGGCCGAGAATACGCCCGATCAGATCGACCGCCATATCGAATGTGGGAGATGCGCCCGACGTGGTGATGAAACGGCCGTCCATCACATAGCGGTCGGGCCGAAGGTCGACATGTGGAAACGCTGACGCGAAATCCTCGAAATCCTCCCAATGGGTGGCCGCGCAGTGCTCATCGAGCAAGCCTGCGCGCGCCAACAGCCAGGCGCCGGATTCAATGCCCAGCACCAGGCTGGCGTTGCGTGCAGCGCGATAGACATGGGCGATCAGCTTGCGATCGGTCAGCCGTGCTGCGCCGAACCCGGCCACAACCGCAAACACATCCATGCGCCGGGAAGGGTCATGGCCTGCCGAAACTGGCCAGGCAATGCCCGACGAAGTAAGCGGCGCCTGGCCGTCCAGCGACACGAAGCGCCAGTCAAACACCATGCGTCCGGTTTGGCGGTTGGCGGCACGCAGCGGTTCGGCGAGACTGGAAAGGCTCAGAAGCGAACTGCCGGGCAGGGCCAGAATGTCCACCTGGATGGGCCTGTCCAGCGCCGTGATCACTGCAAGTGCTTTGTTTTGTGTCATGACTTCTTCGTAAATTGGAATGCATCGGCCCGCAAGCCAGTCATCATGGCGGGGCCATCAGCAGGAGGACTGACCGCATGCCCTTGACCATGAACCGTGAGGTGTTCATCACCTGCGCCGTCACCGGATCCGGCTCCACACAGGACCGCAGCCCGCATGTGCCGCGCTCGCCCAAGCAGATCGCCGATGCGGCGATTGATGCCGCCAAAGCCGGCGCTGCGATCGTGCATTGTCATGTCCGCGATCCCGAAACCGGCACGCCGCGCCGCGACGTCGAACTCTATCGCGAGGTCACAGACCGCATTCGCGACGCCGAGATCGATGTGGTGCTCAATCTGACCGCCGGCATGGGCGGCGATCTGGTGTTGGGCGGCACTGAAAATCCGCTGCCCACCGTGGCCGGAACCGACATGGCAGGAGCCAGCGAGCGCATGGCCCATATCCGTGCCTGCCTGCCCGAAATCTGCACCCTTGATTGCGGCACCATGAATTTCGCCGAGGCCGATTACGTCATGACCAACACGCCCGGCATGCTGCGCGCCATGGGCTCCATGATGACCGAGCTCGGCGTCAAGCCCGAGATCGAGGCTTTCGACACCGGCCACCTCTGGTTCGCCAAGGAGCTGGTCAAGGAAGGCGTGCTCAAGCCCGACGCGCTGGTGCAGCTTTGCATGGGTGTGCCCTGGGGCGCGCCCGATGATTTGAACACCTTCATGGCCATGGTCAACAACGTGCCTGACGAGTGGACCTGGTCGGCTTTCTCGCTTGGCCGCAACCAGATGGCCTATGTGGCGGCGGCAACTATCGCCGGCGGCAATGTCCGCGTCGGGCTTGAGGACAATCTCTGGCTTGGCAAGGGTCAGCTCGCCACCAACGCCCAGCTTGTCGAGCGCGCCGTCACCATCGTCGAAGCGCTTGGCGCAAAGGTGATCGGTCCCGATGAGGTCCGCGCCGGGCTGAACCTGACCAAGCGCGCGCCGGCATCCGCCTGACGACCAAGCCCGGGGAGGCGATTATGGACAAGGTCAAATTCACCGCCATGAAGGATGGCGACCGCGAGGACTATGAGTTTCTCACCCGTCACGAGACCGACTATGCGTCAAAGACCGCTGAGCGGCTTCTGGCCGCGCTGGTCGATCTGGACGAAAGCCTTTCGGGTTATCAGGTCACGCGGCTTGGCCATTCGCTGCAAAGCGCCACCCGCGCGTGGCGAGATGGCGCTGACACCGATTGGGTGGTGTCGGCACTGCTGCACGACATCGGCGACATCTACGCGCCTTACAATCACGATGAGTATGCGGCGGCGATCCTCAGACCCTTCGTGCGCGAGCAATGCGCCTGGGTGGTGGAAAAGCATGGCGATTTCCAAAAGCTCTATTATGCCCACCATGTCGGCGGGAATCCGCACGCCCGCGACGCCTACCGCGATCATCCCTATTTTGACGATTGCGCCCGGTTCTGCGAGCTCTGGGACCAGACCAGTTTCGATCCGGACTACCAGCACTATGACATCGAATTCTTCCGGGCCATGGTCGAGGATGTGTTTGCGCGCAAACCCTACGATCCGGCGGTGATCCGCGCCGGCGAGCGTGTGCCGCTCACCGATGCCTCGGTAGTGGAAAGCAGACACCCATGAGCGCTGTTCCAAAGGCCGCCATCATCGGCGGCGGCGTGATTGGCGGCGGCTGGGCAGCCCGTTTCCTGCTCAATGGCTGGGACGTGGTCATCAGCGATCCCGATCCGGAAGCCGAACGCAAGATCGCCGAAGTGCTCGCCAATGCGCGGCGTTCGCTGCCGGCGCTGTCCGATGTAACGGTGCCAAAGGAGGGCAAGCTCTCCTTTGCAGCCTCGCTTGAAGATGCTGTCAGGGATGCGGACTGGATCCAGGAAAGTGTGCCTGAGCGGCTCGACATCAAGCACGCCGTTTTCGCCACGATCCAGAAGCATTGCCGCGCCGATGCGTTGATCGGCTCCTCGACCTCGGGCTTCAAGCCTTCCGAATTGCAGCAGGGCGCGTCCCGGCCGGAGCAAATCTTCGTCGCCCATCCGTTCAACCCGGTCTATCTGCTTCCGGTCATCGAGCTTGTCGGGGTCGAGGCGACTTTGCTGCGGGCGAAGGATGTTCTTGATGATCTGGGCATGAAGCCGTTGGTCGTGCGCAAGGAAATCGACGCGCATATCGCCGACCGGTTTTTAGAGGCGGTCTGGCGCGAAGCGCTGTGGCTGATCAGGGACGGTATCGCCACCACCCGGGAAATCGATGATGTCATCCGCTATGGATTTGGCCTGCGCTGGGCGCAGATGGGTTTGTTCGAGACCTACCGGATAGCCGGGGGCGAAGCCGGCATGCGCCACTTCATCGCCCAGTTCGGTCCCTGCCTGAGCTGGCCGTGGACCAAGCTGATGGATGTGCCCGAACTCACCGATGAGCTTACCGACATGATCGCCGATCAGTCGGATGCGCAATCGGGCATGCACTCGATCCGCGAGCTGGAGCGCATCCGCGACGACAATCTGGTCGCCATGATGCGCGCGCTGAAGGCCCGCAACTGGGGCTCCGGAGAGCTGCTGAATATCCAGGACGCCCGCAACAAACCGGCGCTGCCGAGCGACATCGCCAAGCCGCTGACGACACTTGAACGGGTCATTCCGATCGACTGGATGGATTACAACGGCCACATGAATGAAAGCCGTTACGGCCAGGTGTTCTCCGATGCCGGCGACGTTGTCATGCAGATGGTCGGCGCCGATCAGGACTATATCGCCAGCGGATTGTCCTATTTTACGGTCGCCAATGAGATCGGCTATCTGAGCGAGACCCATCTGGGAGATGTCATCCATGTCCGCACCCAGGTGCTCGAGGCCTGCGGAAAGAAGCTCCGGCTCTATCACGAGATGATCCGGACTTCGGATGGCGAACTGCTCGCCACCTGCAATCAACTGCTCGTCCATGTCAGCCTCGAGACCCGCCGCTCCTGCGAACCGGAGGGCGAAGTGCTGGCCAAAATCACCGCACTGGGTGAGGCGCAGGCCAAACTCCCAAGCCCCGCCAGCATGCGAAAGTGACGGAACCGGATATGAGCAAGCGTGTCCTCATCACCGGCGGCGGATCCGGCATCGGCAAGGCTATGGCCGAAACATTTGCGGCTCAGGGAGCCAGGGTCCTTGTCACCGATATGGCCGAGGCGGCACTGGCCAAGTGTCCGGACAACTGGCTGAAAATGACCGGTGACGCGAGCGATCCTGTTCATATGCAGGCGGTCTTTGCGCGCCTGGCAGATCAGTGGCAAGGCGTTGACGTGGTTTGCGCAAATGCCGGCATCGCTGGTCCCACAGCTTTGGTCGAGAATGTTGAACTCGGAGATTTCCGCCGTTGTGTGGCGGTCAATCTCGAAGCAGCGTTCCTGGCGGCCAAATACGCGGCGCCGATGATGAAGGCGCAGAAATCTGGCGTGATCCTGATCACCTCATCGATGGCGGGCGTCCACGGATTTCCCAATCGCGCCCCTTATGCGGTTGCGAAATGGGCAATGATCGGCCTGATGAAGACGCTTGCCATGGAGCTTGGTCCGCATGGCATCCGCGCCAATGCACTTGCGCCGGGATGCGTTGAAGGACCGCGGATCGACGGCGTGATCGAACGCGAGGCGAAGGCCAAGGGCACAACACCGGACATCATCAGGACAGGCTATCAAGCCGGCGTTTCGATGCGTTCCTTCGTCTCGGCCCATGACGTTGCCAATATGGCTGTCTTTCTCGCGTCTGACGGCGCACGACTGGTTTCCGGCCAGGTGATCGCCGTTGACGGTCATACCGAAAACCCCGACCCGAAGGTGTGAGACAATGGATTTTGGACTGACCCAGGAACAGCAGATGATCGTCGAGACCACGCGGTCCTTCGTCGAAAACGAGCTTTACCCGCATGAGGCCGAGGTGGAACGCTCCGGCCATCTCGATATGGATCTGGTCCGCGAGATCCAGCAAAAGGCCATCGCTGCCGGCCTCTATGCCGCCAACATCCCTGAAGAGTTCGGCGGCGCCGGCCTCGATACCCCCACCTGGCTGCTCTACGAGAAGGAACTCGGCCGCGCCAACTACGCGCTGCACTGGACCTGCGTGGCGCGTCCGTCAAACATCCTGTGCGCGGGCACCGAACATCAGCGTGCCAATTATCTCGAGCCCTGCGTTGCCGGCGAGAAGTGGGATTGTCTGGCGATGACCGAGCCCGGTGCCGGCTCCGACCTGCGCGGCATGAAGGCAACCGCCAAGCAGGACGGAAGCGACTGGGTGCTCAACGGCACCAAGCATTTCATTTCCCACGCCGACATCGCCGATTTCGCGATCTGCTTCATGGCCACCGGCGAGGAAGACACGCCGCGCGGGCCCAAGAAACTGATCACAGCCTTCTTTGTCGATAAGGGGACACCCGGCTATCAGGTGCGCGACGGCTACCGCAATGTCTCCCATCGCGGCTACACCAACGCCGTTCTCGAATTCGACAATTGCCGTATCCCGGCCGAAAACGTGCTTGGCGAAATTCACAAGGGCTTCGATGTCGCCAACACCTGGCTTGGCGCCACCCGACTGCAGGTTGGCGCCACCTGTCTCGGCCGTGCCGAGCGGGCGTTTGCGCATTCGGTCGAATGGGCGGCGACGCGCGAGCAGTTCGGCCAGCCGATCGGCAAGTTCCAGGGCGTCTCCTTCAAACTCGCCGACATGGCGATGGAAATGAAGGCCGCCGAACTGATGATCCTCGAAGCCGGCTGGAAATATGAACAGGGTGAAGCCTCCGACGCCGATATGGCCATGGCCAAGCTCAAGGCCACGGAGATGCTGGCCATGGTCGCCGACGAGGCGATCCAGGTCCATGGCGGCATGGGGCTGATGGATGAATTGCCGCTGGAACGGATCTGGCGCGATGCCCGCATCGAGCGCATTTGGGAAGGCACCTCGGAAATCCAGCGCCACATCATCTCCCGGGCGCTGCTCAGACCGTTTGGCGCGTGATCCGTCCATGACACCCGATCTCTCCCGTCTTCTCAGACCGAAGTCGATCGCCCTGTTTGGCGGCGGCTGGGCCGTCAATGTCGTTGAGCAGTTGCAACGATCCGGCTTCGATGGCGATATCTGGCCGGTCAACCCGAAGCGCAGCGACATTTGCGGTGTGCCGTGTCTTGCATCCATCGACGATCTGCCGTCTGCCCCCGACGCGAGTTTTGTCGGCGTCAACCGCGATGCGACCATCGAGGTGGTCGAGCGGTTGAGTCTCATGGGCGCAGGTGGCGCGACCTGCTTTGCATCCGGCTTTCGCGAAAGCGAAGACGTGAGCAGCAAGGACGCTGACCGTCAGGCGCGTCTGGTCGAGGCCGCGGGCGCGATGCCGATCTTGGGGCCCAATTGCTATGGCCTGATCAACTATCTCGACAATGCCGTGCTGTGGCCGGATCAGCATGGTGGTGTCGGCGTCGATAGCGGCGTGGCCATTGTCGCGCAATCGTCCAACATCGCCATCAACATGACCATGCAGGCTCGTGGCCTGCCCATCGCCTATGTGGTGGCCGCCGGCAATCAGGCGCAGATTGGCGCGAGCGACATCGCCTCCGCCCTGCTCGAGGATGACCGGGTGACCGCCATCGGCCTCTATCTGGAGGGCTTCGGCGACATCCGGTCCCTTGAAGCCTTCGCCGCCAAGGCGCGCGCCAGGCGAAAGCCGGTGGTCGCCATCAAGATCGGCCGATCCGACAAGGCGCGCGCGGCGACCTTGACCCATACCGCGTCGATCGCCGGAGATGCTGCGGCGGGATCGGCGCTGCTCCGGCGGCTCGGGATCATCGAGGTCGCCTCGATTGCCGGTTTCCTGGAAAGCCTCAAGCTTCTGCACACGATCGGGCCTTTGCCGGGTGCTGCGGTCTGTTCGGTGAGCTGTTCGGGCGGTGAAGCCAGTCTGATGGCCGATGCCGGGGAAGCAACCGCACTTGATTTTGCGGATTTCGCACCCGCCCAGCGCGCGGCGCTAGAGGCTGAACTGGGCCCCCTGGTCACCATCTCAAATCCGCTCGACTACCATACCTTCATCTGGGGTGACGTGCCGCGCATGACCCGCGTGTTCGAGGCGGTGATGGCCGAAAGCTTCGATCTAACTGTCTTCATTCTGGATTTGCCCCGCGCCGACCGCTGCGACCCTTCCGGCTATCAGTGCGCGGTCGATGCGATCATAGCCGCCAGGGCCCGCAGCGGCGCCCGGGTCGCGGTGCTTTCGAGCCTGCCGGAAAACCTCGATGCGGCGCACACGCAGCGCTTCATGCAAGGCGGCGTCACGGTCCTGCATGGCATGGAAGAAGGCATTGTGGCGATTGCTGCCGCGATTGAGGCGGGACGGCTTGAGGCGGCAGATCCGGCACCATTGCTGCTCGCCGCTGACGCTGCCCGGTCCTCCACGATCCTGAGCGAAGCCGCCTCGAAACAGGCGCTTTCGGAATTCGGGCTCGTGGTTCCGAGGTCAATCGAGGCGGCGTCGATCGACGCGGTGCTTGACGCAAGCGCGGCGCTGTCGTTTCCCGTCGCCCTCAAAGGCGTCGGAGCGGCCCACAAGAGCGAGGCGGGCTTGGTGGCGCTCAATATTGCCGATGAGCCGGCTCTCAAAGCCGCTGCCTGCCGGATGCGGCACGCCTGCGATGGTTTTCTGGTCGAGGAGATGGTCACGCAACCGCTGGCCGAATTGCTGGTCGGCGTCACAAGGGATCCGACCGGGACGTTCCTGCTGACCATCGGCGCGGGCGGCGTGCTCACCGAGATCATGGCCGATACAGCAAATCTTTTACTGCCTGCGAGCCGCGATGATATCGCAACCGCCCTGATGTCGCTGAAGATCGCTCCGCTGCTTTCAGGCTATCGCGGCAAACCCGCCGCTGATCTTGAAGCGCTCATCGATGCGGTGCAGGCTGTGTGCCGCTACGCTGAAACCCATGCCGCGCGGCTCGTCGAACTCGAGGTCAATCCGCTGATGGCCTGCGCCTCCGGCGCCATCGCCGCCGATGCGCTGATTTGCCTGACTGAAGCCTGAGAGAAAAGAGGAACCCGCCATGTCCGACTCCATCAAGACCCGCAGTGTTGGCCATGTGCTTGAGGTCACGCTCGACCGGCCCAAGGCCAATGCCGTCGATCTCGCGACCAGCCGCCAGATGGGCGAGGTGTTCCGCGATTTTCGCGACAATCCGGAATTGCGCGTGGCGATCCTCACCGGTGCGGGAGAGAAGTTCTTCTGCCCGGGGTGGGATCTGAAAGCTGCCGCCGATGGCGATGCGGTCGATGGCGATTATGGCGTCGGCGGGTTTGGCGGCCTGCAGGAACTGCCGCATCTCAACAAGCCGGTGATTTGCGCGGTCAACGGCATATGTTGCGGCGGCGGGCTGGAGATCGCGCTCTCCTGCGATATCATCCTGGCAGCCGATCATGCCAGCTTCGCGCTGCCGGAAATCCGCTCCGGTACGGTGGCCGACGCCGCCTCGATCAAGCTGCCCAAGCGCATCCCCTATCACATCGCCATGGAGATGCTGTTTACCGGGCGCTGGCTCGACGCAGAGGAGGCGCATCGTTGGGGCTTCGTCAACCACATCCACAAGCCCGATGAGTTGATGGCCAAGGCTTGGGAAATGGCCGAGTTGCTGGCTTCCGGCCCGCCGCTGGTGTTCGCCGCGATCAAGGAAGTGGTGCGCGAGGCGGAGGGTGAAAAGTTCCAGGACACCATGAACAAGGTGACCCGGCGGCAACTTCAAACCGTCGACACGCTCTACGGTTCGGAAGACAATATGGAAGGCTTCCGCGCCTTTGCGGAAAAACGTGATCCGGTCTGGAAGGGCAGGTAACGCCCGGCCGGAGCTGGTCTAAATCTCGGTATGCATCTGATACCCGGGCGCAAAGATCAGCCGCACCGTGGTGATGATATGGTCTTTGCTCCAGGTGCTGCGGTCGATTACGAACAGGCCTTCGCCTTCTCCGCAGGCAAGGATCTCCGCTTCACGCGCACCAGCAGTCATCGCCGAGAACGTGAAATCGCCGCCCTCGAACGGCACATGGGCCACCAGCCATTCATTGGCGCTAAGCGCGGCAAAATCAGCATTGTCGAGATCCGCCACGGCCTGGGGATTGATCCAGCGATCCTCGAACACATAGGGCTTGCCGTCCGCCATGTGCAGAGTGACGAGATGCAACAGCCTGTCGCCTGGTTGTGTACGCATCCGCGCCCGGATGTCCGACGGCGGCACAGCGCGGCGGCGCGACAGCACCGAATGCCGGTAGCTCTGACCCTTGCCCTCGATTTCGTAGCGGATGACCGGGATATCGAGCGTTGCCTTGCGCACCGGGTGCAACGCCACGCGTGTGCCGGCCTTGCGGCGGCGGTCGAGCAGGCCTGATTCCGCGAGCCCCCTGAGCGCCCGGTTGACGGTTGCCCGGGCGCAGCCGAACTCCACCGACAATTCCGCTTCATGCGGAATAAACTCGCCGGGTTTCCATTCGCGGCTGTTGATCCGCCGCAGCACCTCAGCCTGCACGGCCTGCCAGCTCTTGAATTCCAATCCGGTCAAAGCGCCTCCCCAAGCTGTTTCATCGTCTCGACATACCGCGCCGCGATGATGTCGCGCGCGATATGCCGCCCCTCCCGCACCATGTGCCGGCCCGCCGACCAGACATCGCGAACCAGATGGTCGTCGCCGGCGAATATATAACAATCGAGGATTGTGTCGCCCGACTTTCCGATCAAATCCACCGCATTGACGTCAAGCGCCATCAGATCGGCGAGTTTGCCGGTCGCAATGGCCCCATTGTCGCGCCCAGATACCGTCGCGCCGCCGGCATTGACCGCGTCCAGCAGCCGCCGCCCGGTGGACTTTTCCGCGGTTGCAAGTGCCGCACGCGAGCGGTCGCGCAGGCGCTGCGAGTAATCAAGCGTTCTGAGTTCCTCGCTCAGCGAAATGCGGATGTTGGAATCCGACCCGATGGCGATCGCTCCACCGGCGTCAAACCAGCGCACACCGTCGAAGATGCCGTCGCCGAGGCTCGATTCTGTGATCGGACAGAGCCCGGCCACGGCGCCGCTCTTGGCCAGGCCCCCGGTTTCATGCGGTAGCATCTGCGTGCAATGGATGAAGCAATGGCGCGCATCGAGCTCCATTGCGTCAAGCACATATTCCACCGGCCGTTTGCCCAGGGCGTCGAGCACCTCCTCGACTTCTGCAGTCTGTTCCGCCAGATGCATGTGCAGCGGGTTGCCGTCCGCGAGCCTGGCATGATGGGCAAGATCTTCCGGTGCAATGGCGCGCAGTGAATGCGGCGCGACCCCGATCCGGCAGTCGGCCGGAAGCCCCGCAAGAGCAGCCTGCGAGCGCGCATGAAGATTGGTATAGGTATCGAGTGTATTGCCGAAGCGGATCTGGCCCGGCCCCAGCGGCCGCTTGTCGAGGCCGCCATACTGGTAGTGAACCGGCAGCAATGTTAGGCCGATGCCGGTCTGGGCGCTGGCGGCGGCAATCCGCTCCGCCATTTCGGCAGGATTGTCGTAGGCCGTGCCGCCCGGCTGATGATGCAGATAGTGAAACTCGACATTGGCCGAGTAACCGGCCTCAAGCATTTCCATCTGCACATGGGCGGCGATCGCCTCGACATGGTCCGGCGTCAACCGGTCGAGAAACCGGAACATCAAGTGCCGCCAGGTCCAAAACGAATCCGAGGCGTCCGGTCCGCGCCGCTCGGTAAGACCGGCCATGGCGCGCTGAAAGGCGTGGCTGTGACAATTTGCGGGCGAGGGCAGCAAAATTCCCACGCAATCGCCATCGGCCGGCGCACCGGTTTTCACCGACGCGATGCAACCGTCGGGATCGATGTCCAGCCGCACATTCTCCGCCCAGCCGTCCTCGAGAAGTGCCTTTTCAGCCCAAATGATTGCCATATTTCACGCCTCTTGACAGGATATTATGTATATACTTATAGTCAAAATAGGCGCACATAACAACGGCAATTTCATGCTTCTGGTCAACGCGAAACTGGCGACGATGGACGGCAGCGAGGCCTACGGCCTGATTGGCCAGGGCGCGCTGGCGATCGAGGCAGGCCGCATCACATGGGCCGGGCCGCAAGCCGAACTGCCGCAACGATTTACGGGATTTGAGACACAGGATCTTGAGGGCCGGCTGGTCACGCCGGCGCTGATCGATTGCCACACTCATATTGTCCATGGCGGCAACCGCGCGCGGGAGTTTGAAATGCGTCTGGAAGGCGCGTCCTATGAGGAAATCGCCCGCGCCGGCGGCGGCATCGTCTCGACCGTCTCCGCCACCCGCGCCACATCCGAGGCCGATCTGGTTGCGGCTGCGCTGACACGCGCAGACGCGCTGATCGCCGAAGGTGTTTCGACCATTGAAATCAAGTCCGGCTACGGGCTTGATATCGAAACTGAACTCAAGATGCTGCGCGCCGCACGCGCGGTGGCCAAGACGCGGCCGATTCGGGTCCTGACGAGCTATCTCGCTGCCCATGCGGTTCCCGCTGAATACAAGGGTCGCGCCGACGCCTATATCGATGAAGTTTGCATCCCCGGTCTGGAAGCCGCCCATGCCGAAGGTCTGGTCGATGCCGTCGACGGATTTTGCGAGGGCATCGCCTTCACGCCCAAGCAGATTGCGCGGGTCTTCGACAAGGCCAGGGCTCTTGGCCTACCGGTCAAGCTCCACGCCGAACAACTCTCCAATCTCGGCGGGGCGCGGCTTGCCGCGGACTATGGCGCGCTATCGGCCGATCATCTCGAATACGCCACCGAAACCGATGCCCAGGCCATGGCCGCGGCCGGGTCGGTCGCCGTCATCCTGCCCGGCGCATTCTATACGCTGCGCGAGACTATCAGCCCCCCGATCGAGGCTTTCCGCAAGCACAAGGTCGCCATGGCGGTCGCCACCGACTGCAATCCGGGCTCGTCGCCGATTTCCTCGCTGCTGTTGAGCATGAACATGGCCTGCACGCTGTTCCGGATGACTCCGGAAGAAGCCCTTGCGGGGGTCACTCGCCACGCTGCGCGTGCGCTCGGGCTTGAAGACGCTGGCTTGATCAAACCTGGCTATCGCGCCGATCTGGCGATCTGGGATGTCGAACATCCCGCCGAGCTCGCCTACCGCATTGGTTTCAATCCGCTGTGGCGGCGCATCTTTGGAGGCGAGTTTTGACCCTGACGCTTACTCCGGGCCAGGCCACGCTGAGCCAGCTGGAGCAGATCTGGCGCGAAGGCACCGCTGTTGCGCTCGATGCGACAGCCAAGCCTGCCATCGCCGCAGCGGCGGAACTGGTGCGCCGTGCTGCCGCCGGTGATGAAGCGGTCTATGGCGTCAACACTGGCTTTGGAAAACTGGCCAGTGTTCGCATCAAGCCCGAGGACACGGCACAGCTGCAACGCAATCTGATTCTGTCGCATTGCTGCGGCGTTGGAGAGCCGCTCGACATCGCCACCACCCGGCTGATGATGGCGCTCAAGCTGCTGTCGGCCGGGCGCGGCGCATCGGGAATTACCTGGGCCACCCTGTCGGTGATCGAGCAGATGCTGGCCAAGGGCGTCACGCCGGTGATCCCGAGCCAGGGCTCGGTCGGCGCATCGGGCGATCTCGCGCCGCTCGCCCATATGGCTGCGGCCATGATCGGCGAAGGTGAGGCGGTGCTCGATGGCCGGCGCATGGATGCGGCCGGGGCGCTCGCCGAGGCCGGCATCGAACCCGCGGTTCTGGCGCCCAAGGAAGGTCTCGGCCTGATCAACGGCACCCAGTTTTCAACAGCCTGCGCGCTGGCCGGTTACTACTGTGCCATGCGCAATCTCGAGGCTTCGGTTGTCTCCTCGTGCCTGTCGACCGACGCGATCATGGGCTCCACCGCCCCGCTTGAGGAAGGCATCCACGCCTTTCGTGGCCATCGCGGCCAGATCGATGTGGCCCGCGCCATGCGCGCCATCATGCACGGCTCGATCATCCGCGAAAGCCACCGCGCCGATGATGCCCGCGTGCAGGACCCCTATTGCATTCGCTGTCAGCCCCAGGTCGCAGGCGCGGCGCTGGATCTCCTGCGCTTTGCCGGCCAGACCTTGGAGATCGAGGCAAATGCCGTGTCCGACAATCCGCTGGTGCTGGTCGATGTCGGCAAGATCGTATCGGGCGGCAATTTTCACGCCGAACCGGTGGCGTTTGCCGCCGACCAGATCGCCATCGCAATTGCCGAGATCGGCGCCATTGCCCAGCGTCGCGTGGCGCTGATGGTCGATCCCACATTGTCGTTCGACCTGCCGCCGTTCCTGACGCCGGAACCGGGGTTGAACTCGGGTCTGATGATCGCCGAGGTGACCACCGCGGCGCTGATGAGCGAAAACAAGCATCTCGCCAATCCCTGCTCGACCGATTCCACTCCGACCTCGGCCAATCAGGAAGATCATGTGTCGATGGCTGCCCATGGCGCGCGGCGTCTGGCCCGCATGAACGACAATCTCAATGTGATCATCGGCGTCGAACTGCTGTGCGCAGCCCAAGGTGTGGAATTCCGTGCGCCGCTGCAGACCAGCCCGGCGCTGCAACGGGCGCTCGAGCTGATCCGCTCCGAAGTCGCGGCGCTGAAAGACGACCGTTTCATGGCCAACGATCTCGCCAGGGCGGCGGCGATCGTCGCCGGGGGGAGGGTGCAGACAGCCTGTGGTGTTGCTGGTCTGATCGCGGGAGATTCCGCGTGACCCCGGTTACAGTCACCCGTGGCCAAGGGCCGATCGTGCTGGCGCTTCCGCACAGCGGAACCCATGTGCCCGACGAGATATTCGCGCGCCTGACGCCGCTCGGCCAGACCCTGGGTGACGCCGACTGGCATGTCGACCGTCTTTATGACGGGCTGCTTGATGGCGTGACCACCGTGCGCGCCAATTTCCATCGCTACGTAATCGACGCCAACCGCGATCCCTCCGGCGCCAGCCTCTATCCCGGCCAGAACACCACCGGTCTGGTACCGATGACCAATTTCGACGGCGAACCGCTGTGGCTCGAAGAACCGGATGCGGACGAAATCGAGGCCCGCCGCATCGCCTGGCACGCACCCTACCACGCGGCACTCGAGGCCGAACTTCAACGCGTGCGCGACCAGCACGGCGTGGCGATCCTTTACGATTGCCACTCGATCCGTTCGGTGATCCCGTTTCTGTTTACGGGCCGGCTTCCCGATTTCAACATCGGCACCAACAATGGCGCGACCTGTGCTGCGGACATCGAAACCGCGGCCGCGGATATCTGCGCACGGGCCGAAGGCTATACCAGTGTCGTCAACGGCCGTTTCAAGGGTGGATGGACCACGCGGCATTACGGCCGCCCGGCTGACAACATCCACGCTATCCAGATGGAACTGGCGCAGCGCACCCATCTTCAGAGTGAAACCGTGCCGTTCGATTACGATCCGGCCAAGGCCGGGCGGCTGCGCATCCATCTCGAAACCGTTCTTAGATCACTTGCAGGCATCGCCGCTTCACTGGGAGGCCAAAAATGACCAATCCGAGACACAATCAGCGCGACATCTATCCACCCACCGGAACAGAGATCACCGCCAAGAGCTGGCTCACCGAAGCGCCGATGCGCATGCTGATGAACAATTTGCATCCGGATGTGGCCGAGAACCCGCATGAACTGGTGGTCTATGGCGGTATTGGTCGGGCGGCGCGCACCTGGGCCGATTTCGACCAGATTGTCGCAAGCCTTAAGAACCTCGAGGAAGACGAAACCCTGGTGGTTCAGTCCGGCAAGCCGGTGGCCGTGGTCCGCACCCATGCGGATGCGCCGCGGGTGCTGATTGCCAACTCCAACCTGGTGCCGCACTGGGCCAATTGGGATCATTTCAATGAACTCGACAAGCGCGGGCTTGCCATGTACGGCCAGATGACGGCCGGTTCCTGGATTTATATCGGCACCCAAGGAATCGTGCAGGGCACCTACGAGACCTTCGCCGAGGCCGGCCGCCAGCATTTTGGCGGCGATCTCACAGGTAAGTGGATACTTACCGGCGGCCTGGGCGGCATGGGCGGCGCCCAGCCGCTGGCAGCAGTCATGGCCGGCGCCTGCTGCCTGGCGGTCGAGTGTGACGAGACCCGCATCGATTTCCGCCTGCGCACCGGCTACGTCGATGAAAAGGCCAGGACGCTTGATGAAGCGCTGGAGATGATCGATCGCTGGACCAAGGCGGGCGAGGCAAAATCCGTGGGCCTGCTGGGCAATGCGGCCGACGTCTTCATCGAACTGGCCGCACGCATGAAGGATGGCGGATCGCGTCCCGATATCGTCACCGACCAGACCTCCGCCCACGATCCGCTGCACGGTTACCTGCCCCAGGGCTGGAGTGTGGCGGAGTGGCGCGAAAAGCAGGAAAGTGACCCCAAGGCGGTGGAAAAGGCCGCCCGCGCCAGCATGCGCAATCATGTCGCCGCGATGGTGGATTTCTGGAACGCCGGCGTGCCCACGCTCGACTACGGCAACAACATCCGTCAGGTCGCCCAGGACGAAGGGCTTGAAAACGCCTTTGATTTCCCGGGTTTCGTGCCCGCCTATATCCGGCCGCTATTTTGCCGCGGCATCGGTCCCTTTCGCTGGTGCGCGCTCTCGGGCGATCCCGAGGACATCTACAAGACTGACGCAAAGATGAAGGAGCTGTTTCCCGACAACGCCCATCTGCACAACTGGCTCGACATGGCGCGCGAGCGCATCGCCTTCCAGGGCCTGCCGGCGCGGATCTGCTGGATCGGCCTGGGCGATCGCCATCGCGCCGGTCTCGCGTTCAACGAGATGGTCGCCTCGGGCGAACTCAAGGCGCCGATCGTCATTGGACGCGATCACCTCGATTCCGGCTCCGTCGCCTCGCCCAACCGCGAAACCGAAGCCATGAAAGACGGATCTGACGCCGTCTCCGACTGGCCGCTGCTCAACGCGCTGGTCAACACAGCTTCCGGCGCCACCTGGGTGAGCCTGCATCATGGCGGCGGCGTCGGCATGGGCTTTTCGCAGCACTCGGGCATGGTCGTCGTCGCTGACGGCACCGATGCCGCCGCCAAGCGGCTGGAACGCGTGCTGTGGAACGATCCGGCCTCCGGCGTCTGGCGTCATGCCGATGCCGGCTACGATATCGCGCTCGAATGCGCGCGCGAACACGGGCTCAAATTGCCCGGAATCCTGGGGAAATGACCCCGGTGCGACAAACCACGGGTGAACTCAAAACGAGAGGAACTGACATGCAAAGACGGAAATTCCTGAAAGCCGGCGTTGCCGGAGCAGCCGCCGCAACGCTGGCGACCCCTGCCATCGCGCAGGACAAACGCGAATGGAAGATGGTCACCGCCTGGCCGAAGAACCTTCCCGGACCGGGCGTCGCCGCCCAGCTTCTGGCCGACCGCATCACCACGCTGTCGGGCGGCCGCATCGAGGTCAAGCTGTTTGCCGCCGGCGAAATCGTGCCCGGCCGCGGCGTCTTCGACGCGGTCTCCGAAGGCACTGCCGAGCTTTATCATGCGGTGCCCGCCTATTGGGGCTCCAAGTCCAAGGGCATCCTGCTGTTCGGCTCCCAGCCCTTCGGCCTGCGCGCCGACGAACAGTTCGGCTGGATGCAGCATGGCGGCGGTCAGGCGCTTTACGACGAGATGTATGGCCGCTTCGGCATCAAGCCGTTCCTTTGCGGCAATTCGGGTCCGCAATGGGCCGGCTGGTTCCGCACCGAGATCAACTCGGTGGAGGATCTCAAGGGTCTGAAATTCCGCACCACGGGTCTGGCGTCGGAAATGGCGACCAAGATGGGCATGGCCGCCGAGGCCATGGGCGGACCGCCGATGTTCCAGGCTTTGCAGACCGGCGCGCTCGACGCCGGCGAATTCATCGGCCCCTGGACCGATTCCGCGCTCGGCTTCTACCAGGTCGCCAAGAACTATTACTGGCCGGGCGTCGGCGAGCCGTCTTCGGCCGAGGAATGCGGCGTCAACGCCCAGGCCTATGGCGAACTGCCCGAAGATCTGCAGCAGGTGGTCTCGCTGGCTTGCGAAAGCCTCTACAATCCGGTCTGGACCGAATACACCACCAAGCACGCCCAGTCACTCAAGACGCTGGTTTCCGAGCATGGCGTCAATGTCCGCAAACTGCCCGATGACGTGATCACCGCCATGGGTGCCGCGGCGGCAGAAGTCGTTGACGAACTCCGCCAGAATGACGATGAATTGGTCAAGCGCATCACCGAAAGCTACATCGCCTATCGCGATCTGGTCGGTGGTTACATGAGCTATGCCGACAATGGCCAGATGAACGCCCGCGCGGCGGTCATGGGCTACTGAGCAGCACAGGCTTTTGATTTCGGCGCCGGCGCGGACCCTGGCGGGATCGCGCCGGCACCATACACATCTGGGGAAATGCGATTTGATGCAGCGCCTGGCTGATTTTCTCGACGGCGTCAGCCGGGTGACGGCCGGCATGGTCCGCTGGCTGGCGCTCGTCATGGTGCTGGTGCAATTCGCCATCGTGGTCGGCCGTTACGTCTTCGGCGTCAATTCCATCGCCGCCCAGGAAAGCGTGCTTTACATGCATTCGACGCTGTTCATGCTCGGCGCCGGCTACACGCTGCTGGTCGACAAGCATGTCCGCGTCGACGTGTTTTACGCCAAGGCGGCCGTGAAAACCCGCCGCAACATCGATATCTTCGGCCACCTGCTGCTGCTGATCCCCTCAATGCTGGTGCTGCTCTACTGGTCCTGGCCGTCGGTCAGGAATTCCTGGAAGATACTCGAAGGCCCGATCTCGGTCGGCGGCATCGAGGCGGTGTTTTTGATGAAATCCCTGATCCCGGCCTTTTGCATTCTGCTCATCCTGCAGTCGCTGTCGCTGCTGATCCGGCTGATGCTACCCGCGCCACCTGATGATTCCGCGACCGCATCCGGGCCTACCGGTTCAAGTTCGGCCGCATCCGGGGCGCAGCCATGAGCCAGTATCTCGACCTGTTCATGTTTCTGGGTCTGATCGGCGCGATTCTTCTGGGCTTTCCGGTGGCCTTTTCGATCGCTGGCGTCGCCATTGTCTTCGCATACCTCGGCTGGGTGCTGGGCGTCATGGACATCTCGCTGATGGGGGCGACCGGCCAGCGGGTGTTCGGGCTGTTGTCCAACCAGGTGCTGATCGCCATTCCGCTGTTCGTGCTGATGGGTGCAGTGCTGGAAAAAAGCCGCATCGCCGAAGAGCTGCTCGACACCATGGGCCGGCTGTTCGGGCAATTGCGCGGCGGCTTGGGCATTTCGGTGGTGCTGGTCGGCGCGTTGCTCGCCGCCTCCACGGGCATCGTCGGCGCCACGGTGGTTGCGATGGGGCTGATCGCGCTGCCCACGATGCTGCGCTCAGGCTACGATCCGCGTGTGGCTTCCGGCATTGTCTGCACCGCCGGCACGCTGGGGCAGATCATCCCGCCCTCGACGTTGTTGATCATTCTCGCCGACGTGATGTCCAATGCCTACCAACAGGCGCAATACGAGCAGGGGAAATTCGCGGTCGAGGCGCTGTCGGTGGGTCAGTTTTTCGCAGCCGCCATCGTGCCGGGGATGATCCTGGTGCTGCTCTATCTGATCTACATCCTGCTGTGCGGCGTGATCCGGCCTGAGGACATGCCGCCCGCCGATCTTGACCTGCCCAAGCCCGGACGCGGCGAGGTGCTTGCGGCAATCGTGCCGCCGGTGCTGCTGATTGTTGCCGTGCTCGGCGCCATTCTGGGCGGCGTCGCAACTCCCACTGAAGCCGCCTCTGTGGGTGCCATTGGCGCGGTGCTGATGGCCGGCCGCCGCATTGGCTTGAACCCGAAGATCATCCTGTCCGGCGTGGCGGCGCTGATCGCGCTGGGGATCTTTGCTGGCCTGTTTCCGGTGCGGCTGCAGCGCAGCGATCTGGGCGCGGGCGCCATTGCCGCCGGCGGTGTCTACGTGCTCCTGGCGATCATCGGCGGCGTTGCCATTCTCGCGGCGTTGCGCGCCATGTTCCGCGAAAAAGTCATCCATCAGGCGGTCGATTCGACGCTGACCATGACCGCCATGATCTTCGCCACCATCCTGGCCGCCGGCATGTTCTCGCTGGTGTTCATCGGTCTGGGCGGCGAGGAGCGTGTCGCCGAAATCCTCACCGAAATGCCGGGCGGCCCCACCGGCGCGCTTCTGTTTTGCATGGCGCTGGTGTTCGTGCTCGGCTTCTTTCTCGATTTCGTCGAGATCTCGGTGATCGTGCTGCCGCTGATCGCGCCGACGCTCATTCTGATGGGCCACGACCCGATCTGGCTCGGTGTGCTGCTGGCGATCAACCTGCAGACCAGCTTTCTGACCCCGCCCTTCGGCTTTTCGCTGTTTTACCTGCGCGGCGCCGCCCCGCCGGAAGTCAGCACCTCGCAGATCTACGCCGGCGTCATCCCCTTCATCGGCCTCCAGATCCTCGGCATGACGCTCGTCTTCTTCTGGCCCGCCGTCTCCACCTGGCTGCCCAGGGCGTTGTTTTGAATACCTAAATCGAGGCGAACCAATCGCCGTTGATCTCGACCTGTTCGATCATAGCGGTTGCGACCCCAAGATTGTATTGCTTGAGCAACTCGCAAAGACGGTCGCCGTCAATCAGATCAATGGCGATAGCACCATCGCGGGTCGCCTCTTCCGAAGCCTGACTGGTAAACGTACCTGTGGTGATGAACAGACCCTTGTCGGCCCGGCCTTGAAGCGCGCCGCGAAAATCGCGGATTTCCTTCGAGCCGACGCTGCCTTTCCAGCGCTTGCACTGAAAATAGATCTGGAACGAAACCAGATTGACGCGTAGCACGCCCACCCCGTCAATCCCGCCATCGCCTGTTTGGCCGCGCACTTCGACTTTGACAAATCCCGCTTCGCGTAGAAGTCGCTGAGACAAGCGCTCGAAAGCTGACGGGTCGATGTCCCGAAGTGTCGCCAAAAGTATGGCCTTCCAGTCAGTCAAGGTATCATCCGTTACTTCCGATTGCTCCCGTTCGACCGGAATGGTCTCGTCTGCCGTTTCGGCACTCTTTGCCTTAAGGCGCTTTTGACGTGCCCGGATACGCTCTTCCTCATTTACTTGGGCGTGAATGTCAGCCGTTTGGTCGCGCGATGTGATTTTCTCACCCAGATCGGTCAGCGCCCAAATGCCGCGTGCGGAATTTTCCAAGGCACCGCCCCGGCGAAGAAACGTCCGTGCCCAGGCGAGATAGTAGCGAACCCTTGGCCGGGAGTCGTTCGGCATGGTCAACGCCTGCTCTTCCTCAGTCACCCCTTCACGCTCGATGATCGCTTCATCGAGCTCATGGATCGAAGCGGAGCCGCCGAGTGCTTTCAGCGCCTCTACTGTCGCCAACATCAATTGCGGCAGATCGGGAAGGCTTGTTTCCTCGATGACGAATGTCCGGGTCAAATGTTTGCCTCCAATACAACTTTTGTGGCGCTTAAGCAGGGCGAGCGTAGACAATGATTACCGTCCTGTCACCGGTTGTCGGCCGCCTCATTTGCACGCACAAAGCACGGCCCGGCTTATGGACTTGCGCCCAAGTCCATACTATCGCTGAGGCATGAGTGATGCCCCGCCAATCCAAGCCGAGAAACTCGAAAGCCTGATCGCCGATGTGATGGCCTCGGGTGGGGCGGAGATGGCCAACGCGCAGCCGTTTGTCATGCGGCTGACCGAGGCGCTGGGCTTGCCGCAGCCGGATTTTGCCAGGGAAGAGAACCGTTTCAACGATTATGTGTTCGAGCGCGCGGTGGCGTTCAAACATCCCGACGGCTCATCAACCACGGGCCGCATCGACTGTTACAAGCGCGATTGTTTCATTCTGGAAGCCAAACAATCGGCCAAGCGCAAAAAGGCCGATCCCGCGCAGACCGAACTGTTACCCGCCGATGCGGCGACCCGCAAGCCGGGCCATGCCAAGCAGGGCACGCGGGCCTGGGACAAGGTGATGGCGGCGGCGCGCAAGCAGGCGGAGGATTACGCCCGCGCGCTACCGGTCGATCATGGCTATCCGCCCTTTTTGATGATCGTCGATGTTGGCAACGTCATCGAGATCTACGCGGACTTCTCCGGCCAGGGGAAAAACTATGCCCAGTTCCCCGACCGCCAGTCCTATCGGCTCAGTATGGAGGATCTGCGTGAGCCGGAGATACAGGCCTGGCTCCGTGCAATCTGGAGCGATCCGTTGTCGCTCGATCCTGCCAAGAAATCGGCGGAGGTCACCCGCGACATCGCCGAGCGGCTGGCCAAGATTGCCAGACGGTTGGAAGGCAAGCACGACGCCAAGGATGTCGCCGAATTCCTGATGCGCTGCCTTTTCACCATGTTTGCCGAGGATGTCGGGCTGTTGCCTGAGAAGAGCTTCGAAAAGCTGCTCTTCGACCTTAAGGACCGACCCGACCAGTTTGTCCCGGCCATGGAGTATCTGTGGAAGGTGATGAACGAGGGCGGTTACGAGCCTCGGATGATGGCGCCGCTCAAGAAATTCAACGGCGGTCTGTTCGCTCAGTCCCGCGCATTGCCGCTCGATGCCGATGGCATTTCCGAACTCTACATTGCCTCGAAGCGCGACTGGCGCGATGTCGAGCCGGCCATCTTCGGCACGCTGCTCGAACGCGCGCTCGATCCCCGCGAGCGTTCCAAGCTTGGCGCACACTATACCCCGCGCGCCTATGTCGAGCGGCTGGTGATCCCCACCATCATCGAGCCGCTGAGGGCCGATTGGGAAGTGGCGCAATCTGCGACGCAGGATCTCCTGTCCAAGGGCGATGAACGCGGCGCGCTGCGAACGATCCAAGCCTTTCATCGCCAGATTTGTACAACGCGGGTTCTCGATCCCGCCTGTGGAACGGGCAATTTCCTCTATGTCTCGCTCGAACTGATGAAGCGGCTTGAAGGGGAAGTCCTTCAGATGATCGCGGAACTCGGCGGACAGCCGAGCCGCTATGTCGATCACCCGGAGGAAGCCGGAATTGGCGCCATCGGTCAACGGCTCGCCCGAACCGGTGGCCGGTTCACCGTGGACCCGCATCAATTCTATGGCCTGGAACTCAACCCCCGCGCCGTGCCCATCGCCGATCTGGTGCTCTGGATCGGCTACATCAAGAATCAGGTCAAGACATCCGGCGTGGATTCCATCCAGGCCCCGGTGCTTGATGCCTATGGCACGATCAGGCATCAGGACGCAATCCTCGCCTATGACAGCCAGGAGCTGCTGCGCGACGAACACGGCAGGCCGATGAGCCGCTGGGACGGGGTGACCAAAAAGCTGCACCCGATCACTGGCGAGGAAATTCCCGATCCTGATGCGAAGATCGAACTCTATACCTACGCCAACCCGCGCCCCGCGGCCTGGCCGGAGGTAGAGTTCATCGTCGGCAACCCGCCGTTTATCGGCAACAAGCGAATGCGCTCTGAATTGGGCGATGGATACGCCGAGGCAGTTTGGAAAGCCCGGCCGAAAATGCCCGGCGGTGCGGATTTCGTCATGCATTTCTGGGATGAGGCGGCGGAGCGCTTGTCCCGTAAGGGCACGGCCAAACAACCCAACCCGCTGCGCCGCTTCGGCTTCATCACCACCAATTCCATCACCCAGACCTTCTCGCGCCGGGTGATCGAAAAACACCTGGCTTCCAAGGAACCCGTCAGCCTGCTGTTCGCGATATCCGATCACCCGTGGATGAAGGCCAGCGACAAGGCCGCCGTGCGCATCGCCATGACGGTGGCGGCCAAGGGCGCGCGCGAAGGGGTGCTGGCAACGGTGCGGCGCGAAGCCGGCCTCAACACCGACGCGCCGCAGGTGGAACTCGACAAACGTGCGGGCAAGATCACGGCGAAATTGACTTTAGGCACTGACCTGTCATTGGCGAAGCCACTGGTTGGAAACGAGAGTATCTCTGGCGATGGTGTAACGGCGGTTGGTAAAGGCTTCGAGTTAACCCCGCTAGAAGCTCGAAATCGAAGGATGGAAATTAACAATGGAATTTTAAGGCCTTATAAGAATGGCCGAGACCTCAACGGTCGTGATCGGGATATACTAGCAATTGATGCGACTGGGTATGAAAAGCTCGATTTACAAGAGCATTACCCTTCAGAGTACCAGTGGCTATATGATCATGTAAGGCCTCAACGGGAATCGAATCCGATTGAACATCGGCGTGAAAAATGGTGGTTATTTGGAGCGAATGCCACAAGTTTAAGGGAAGCACTTGTCGGTATAGAACGGTATTTGGTCACGGCAGACACATCTAAGCACCGGGTCTTCCAGTTCCTTGACATTAACACCGTTTGCAATGATACCATCGTTGCGGTCGCGGTTAGCGATTATTCATTGGCGGCCGTTGTCGCATCGCGAATTCATGTAAACTGGTCGATTTCTTCTGGTGGTTGGCTTGGTGTCGGCAACGATCCACGCTACAATAAGACCAGAACCTTCGATCCCTTCCCATTTCCGCCCTGCGTCACCGACGAGTCCAACCCTGCACTCAGGGACAGGCTGGCGGAGCTGGGCGAGCGGCTCGATGGCTTCCGCAAACAGCGCCTCGCCGAGCACGAGTTCCTGACCATGACCGGCATGTACAATGTGCTTGAGCGGATCAGGGAACTTGAGTGGATGGGGCGCGAGGCGGGCGCCGGGACGTCAATCTCCCCCCTTGCGGGGGAGATGCCCGACAGGGCAGAGGGGGGTGTCGATCCGGGTTCCGTGTTTGGGGCGTCACCCCCCTCTGTCGCTTCGCGACATCTCCCCCGCAAGGGGGGAGATCAGGGACGAGCCGCGGGTCTCGACCCGTCCTTCGGACCCCGCCGCAAGGGGGGAGATCAACGGCCCCCCGTCCCGCCCTTGACCGAGGCCGAGCGCGATATCCATGAGGCGGGGCTGATCTCGGTGTTGAAAGACATTCATGACGAGATCGACCGCGCCGTCTTCGAGGCCTATGGCTGGTCCGATCTCGGCGAACGGCTGATCGGCCGTCCCGGCGCCACCATGCCGAGCCCGCACAAGAGCGCCGACCAGGAATTGGCCGAGGAAGAGTTGCTCACCCGGCTGGTGGCGCTCAATGTCGAGCGTCAGGCCGAGGAGGCGCGGGGCCAGGTGCGCTGGCTCCGGCCCGATTACCAGATCCCCAAACTCGGCCACAAGGTCGCCCGCCCCGATGAGATGCGCCAGGACGAGGCCGAACTGATCATTGTGCCCGCAAGCGACAAGCCGAAATGGCCCAAGGACGCCTTCGAGCAGGTCCGTCTGGTCAAGGACGTGCTCTCAATGGCGCCTGCGCCGGCGCGGCCCGATGAGATCGAGGCGGCCTTTGACGGCCGCTCCTCGGCCAAACGCAAGGCCCGCGTCGACGAGGTGTTGCGGCTGTTGACGGAGACCGGCGGCGCGCGCGCCGCGGGATCGGACCCCGAACCCCGCTATTTCGTCGCCCGCTGATCTCTCAGCCGGCCACCGCCACGATCTCGGCCACGCGTTCGGCGTTGGAGGCGGCGGTGGTGCCGTTGCGGTTGATCAGGTTGTTTTCAAACCCGACCCGCACTTTTCCGCCGAGCGAAAGTGCGCGGGCGAGGATATCTGTCTCGGTCTGGCCGAAGGCGCAGACGGCCCAGTCGGCGTCAAGCTCATGGCGGGCGTGGCCGTCAATGAATGCGTCCAGATCGGCCGGGTCGGCGGTGTGGTTGTCGGCATAGCGGCCGAGCACGAACAGCAGTTGCAAATGCTCCGCCGGCAGCCGGTCTTCGGTGACATGGGCGGCCAGCGCATCGAGATCGGCGGGCTCATATAAAATGTGCTGCACGGCGACGCCGCGCATCGCGCACCACTGGTAAAAGGCTTGCGCTTCCGCGTTCCAGCCCTCCGACGTCATCTCCCTGAGCGCCACCGACACCATTTGCGGCCGCACCTCGCGGACAAGCGCGATCTGCTCGGCGGGTGAGTAGCGGCCCACCGCCTCGGTGGTGATCTGGCAGGCCATCTCCGGAACCACCAGTTTAAGCTCGTCAAGCAATTCCCGGTACAGCCCGGCGTCAAGCACATGGCCGCCATCCGCATCCCGCACATGGGCGTGGATGCCGCCTGCGCCGGCCTCAAAACAGGCGCGCGCGGTTGCAACCGTTTGAGCGATGGTCACCGGCAGTTCCGGGTGATCGGCCCGGGTCAGCCGGGCGCCGTTCGGCGCGACCATGATGCGGGGCAGGGGTGTGATGGTCTCACCCGCCATCTCAGCGCAGCGCCGTTTCGATGGCCGCGGCGAGCTTGCCGACCAGCTCATCGACATGGGTGTCGTCAATGATGAAGGGCGGCGCCAGAAGCACGTGATCGCCGGATGTGCCGTCAATGGTGCCGGCCATCGGATAGCAGATCAGCCCCTCCGCCATGGCCGCCTTCTTGAGCTTTGCCGCCACCTTTTTCTCGGGTGCGAACGGCGTTTTGCTCTCGCGGTCGGCCACGAACTCAACCCCGCGGAACAGCCCGCGTCCGCGGATGTCGCCCACATGCGGGTGCTGGCCGAGCCGCGCCTCAAGGGCGGATTGCAGTTTGTCGCCCATTGTCCGCACATTGGAAAGCAGATCGCGCCCGATAATGGCTTCAAGCACCGCCAGCGAAGCCGCTGCCGCCGTGGGGTGGCCGATATAGGTGTGGCCATGCTGAAAGCTGCCGGAGCCTTTCGCGATGGCATCGTGGATCCGGTCGGTGCACAGCGTCGCCCCGACCGGCTGATAGCCCGCACCGAGCCCCTTGGCGATGGTGACGATGTCGGGCGAGATGCCTTCCTGTTCCGAGGCGAACAGCGTGCCGGTGCGGCCCATGCCGCACATCACCTCGTCGAGAATGAGCAACACGCCATGGCGATCGCAGATCTCGCGGATGCGCTTGAAATAGCCCGGAACCGGCGGCACTGCGCCCGCTGTCGCCCCCACCACCGGCTCGGCGATGAAGGCCATGACGCTGTCCGGGCCGAGGCGGAGAATCTGCGCCTCCAGCTCATCGGCGACCCGCAGGCCATAGGCTTCAAACGTCTCGTCATCACGCTGGCCGCGATAGGCGTAGCAGGGCGAGATATGGGTGGTGTCGATCAAGAGCGGCGCGAACTGCCCGCGCCGCGCCATGTTGCCGCCGGCGGCCAGCGCGCCAAGCGTGTTGCCATGGTAGCTTTGCCGCCGCGCGATCACGTGCCGGCGCTCGGACTGGCCGATTTCGAGGAAATACTGCCGCGCCATCTTCAGCGCGGTTTCCACAGCCTCCGAGCCGCCCGAGACAAGATAGACCCGGCCGATGCCGGGCGGCGCCAGCTCGATCAGCCGGTCGGCCAGCGCCTCGGCCGGTTCGGAGGTGAAGAAGCCGGTATGGGCGAAGGCGATCGAATCGATCTGGGCGTGGATTGCCGCTCGCACGCTCTCGTCCGAATGTCCCAGGCACGACACCGCCGCCCCGCCGGAGCCATCGAGATAACGCTTGCCGTCAGAAGCGATGATGTAGGGCCCGTCGCCGCCCACGGCCACGGGCAGGGGACCTGTGTTGGAGACCCGGGCGAACAGATGGTTTGGCATTTCGGCGTTCCTATTCGCGAACGACCATCACCGAGCGCTTGGAATGGCGCACCACCCGCGCGGCGTTGGGCCCGAGCAGGTAGTCCTTGAGCTCAGGGCGATGCGCCGCCATGACGATGAGATCGCAATCAAGGTGGTCGGCCACGCGCATGATCTCGTCATAGATGGTGCCATGGGCGACATGGCCCCGGACATGATCGGCGGCCGCGTTTTCGGCGATGAAGCCGGTCAACGCGGCTTGCGTGGCCTCCATCGCCTTGGATTCGAAATCCTTGGCGAAATAGGAGCCGACGATCGCCATGCCATAGGTCGGCACAACCGTGAGCACATGCACCTCGCCCCCGTCCTCAAGCGGCATCGCCAGCGCCGTTTTGAGAATCCGGCGCGCGATCTGGGGCTCGGCGAGATCGACCGGAACCAGAATCTTGCTGTACATCATTTTCTCCCTCAAAACGCCGGCACGGTTTGACGCCGCCGCTGGAACGCGATCACCACGCCAAGCAGCAGGATCGCCGGGAAATAGAAGATTTCCTTGGGCCAGCGTTCGGCGTTGACCTGCATCTCCGCCACTTCAACGGGCACATCGCCGTAAAAGTCGAAGTTCTGAAACTCGCTGAAGAACTCGGTTCCCGCGAACGGCTCGTCAAGCAGCGTCTTGCCGTCTTCCTCCCGCACGGTCAATCCGGCCGCCTCGTAGCGTGCCACGCCATCGCCCTGCGGGCCCAGTTCAACCAAGACCGTTTTCTGCAGCACCTCGTCTGGATTGTCGAAATCGGATCCGCGCACCACCAGTCGTATGACCTCGTTGTCGGGCAATGCGGTCGCCATTTCGATCACTTCGGCGCCCGGTGTGATGTCATAGGGCTCCTGTACCTTGTCGAGCCAGAAGCCCGGCCGGAACAGCGTGAACGCCACCAGCAGAAGCGCGATCGATTCCCACCACCGGCTGCGGGCAAAGAAATAGCCCTGGGTTGCTGCCGCAAACAGCATCATGGCAATCACCGCCACCACGAAAATCAGCACCGCCTTGGCGGGTGACACGTCAATCAGCAGCAATTCGGTGTTGAAGATGAACAGGAATGGCAACAGCGCAGTGCGGATGTCGTAGGCAAAACCCTGAATACCGGTGCGTATCGGGTCGCCACCCGATATGGCCGCAGCCGCGAAGGCCGCGAGCCCCACCGGCGGCGTGTCGTCGGCGAGAATGCCGAAATAGAACACGAACAGATGCACCGCGATTAGCGGCACGATCAGCCCCGATTGCGCGCCCACCGCCACGATCACCGGCGCCATAAGCGAGGAGACCACGATGTAGTTGGCCGTGGTCGGCAGTCCCATGCCAAGGATCAGACTCATCACCGCCACCAGCAGCAGCATTGCCATCAGGTTTCCGCCCGACAGGAATTCGACGAATTCGCCCACCACCTGGTGCGCGCCGGTCAGCGACACGGTGCCGACGATCACACCGGCGGCCCCGGTGGCCACGCCGATGCCGATCATGTTGCGTGCGCCGGCGATCATGCCGTCGAAGAAGTCGTTCCATCCCTGCTTGAAGCCCTCGCCATAGCCGCCCTCGCCACGGAACAGACGCTTGAGCGGCTTCTGGGTGAACACGATGAAGATCATGGCCACCGTGGCCCAATAGGCTGACAGCGTCGGCGACAGCCGTTCGATCAGGATGCACCAGATCAGGATCACAATCGGCAGCAGGAAATGCAGCCCGGTGATCGCCACGTCGCCGGGACGCGGCAAAACAGTGGGCTCGGCGTTGGGATCATCCACGGCCAGGTCCGGATGTGCAGCGGCCCGCGACACCAGATACACATAGGTCACCAGGAACAGCGTCACCGCGCTCCAGAATCCCATGCCCGGGAAGGCGACCTTGATCCAGCCAAGCCCGTAATAGACCGCCCCGGCCAGCACCGCCATGCCGATAAAGCCCAGCAGAACACCCGACAGCCGCCGCGCCAGCGTGCCCACCGGGGTTGGCCGCTCAAGCCCCTTGAGGCCGAGCTTGAGCGCTTCCAGATGCACGATATAGACCAGCGCGATGTAGGAGATCACGGCCGGCAAAAAGGCGTGTTTGATCAGCTCGGGATAGGAAATCCCGGTAAACTCGGAGATCAGGAAGGCCGCAGCCCCCATCACCGGCGGCGTAAGCTGCCCGTTGGTGGAAGACGCGACTTCCACCGCGCCGGCCTTTTCCGGCGCGAAGCCGGTGCGCTTCATCAAAGGAATGGTGAAGGTGCCGGTGGTCACCACATTGGCGATGGAAGAACCCGAATAAAGGCC
This sequence comes from uncultured Hoeflea sp., assembly GCF_947501405.1. GTDB lineage: Bacteria > Pseudomonadota > Alphaproteobacteria > Rhizobiales > Rhizobiaceae > Hoeflea. Next base: position 836,810 of record NZ_CANMVK010000002.1, read on the forward strand.
AGACAGCGCCGAGGCGACAACCGCGGCCTTGGCCGGGCCGCCACGCAGATGGCCCAGAAGCGCAAAGGCGCATTTGATAAAGTAATTGCCCGCCCCGGCCTTTTCGAGCAGCGAGCCGAACAGCACAAACAGGAAGATCATCGACGCCGATACGCCCAGTGCGACGCCGAACACGCCTTCCGTCTGCATCCAGAAATGCCACAATGCCTTGCCGAAGGACGCACCCTTCCACTGAATGGCCTCGGGCATGAAGTCGAGATGGCCGAAAAACACATAAAAGACGAACACGCTGGCAACGATCACCAGCGGCAGGCCGAGCGCCCGAAACACGGCGATAGCCAGCATCGCCATGCCGATCGCCGACATCACCAGATCGGAAGTGGTGGGAAGGCCTGCGCGGCCGGCAATCGATTCCTTGAACCACAGCAGATACAAACACGATGCCGCACCCATGACCGCCAGAGCCCAGTCATAGACAGGCACACGGTCACGCGGGCTCGATTTGAACAGCGGATAGGCGAGCATCGCCAGAACCAGCGCAAACGCCAGGTGAATCTGGCGGGCTTCCTGGTTGTTGAAGACGACGTTGATGCCGAAGGTCTCGGTCAGAACAAACGGGATCGCCGAGGCGATATAGAGCTGGAACAGCGACCAGATGAACGCAATGGCAAGGATGATCTTGCCCGTCAGTCCCACCGCGTTGCGGGCGCCGCTTTCGGTTTCGGCGACCATCAGGTCGACATCGACCTCCTTGCCGCGTGGTGTCGCTGCATCGTTCATGCCTGTTCCCCCTCAAATCAAAGCGGTCCGGGGGTTTCCCCCCGGACCGTCAAACGCGTGGATTACATCCAGCCACGTTCTTTGTAGTACTTTTCCGCACCCGGGTGCAGCGGCGCCGACAGGCCGTCGGCGATCATTTCTTCTTCCTTGAGGTTGGAGAAGGCCGGGTGAAGCTTCTTGAAGTCGTCGAAATTGTCGAACACGGCCTTGACCACCACATACACCGCGTCGTCGGACACATCAGCGGAGCTTACGAAGGTCGCGCCGACACCGAAGGTGGTGACCTCTGCATCGGTGCCCTTGTACATTCCGCCCGGAATCGTGGCGACCCGGTAGTAGGAGTTGTCGCCGACCAGCTTGTCGATCGGCTCGCCGGAAACCGAGATCAGTTCCACGTCGCAGGTTGTGGCAGCCTCGGTGATCGCAGCGGCCGGGTGGCCGATGGTGTAGATCATGGCGTCGATCTTGCCGTCGCACAGCGCCTGGGCCATTTCCGAGCCCTTGAGTTCGGCTGCGAGCGCGAAGTCATCCATACTGATTCCGAAAGCATCCATGACGACTTCCATCGTCGCGCGCTGTCCGGAACCCGGGTTGCCGACATTGACCTTCTTGCCCTTGAGGTCGGCGAAGCCGGAGATGCCGCTGTCTTTCTTGGCGATCAGCGTGAACGGCTCCGGGTGCACGGAAAACACGGCCCGAAGACCTTCAAACGCGCCCTGCTCCTCGAACTTGGAGGTGCCGTTAAAGGCATGGAACTGCCAGTCGGACTGGGCAACGCCAAACTCCAGCTCGCCCGCCCGTACGGTGTTGATGTTGTAAACCGAACCGCCTGTCGACTCCACCGAGCAGCGAATGCCGTGCTCCTTGCGGTCTTTATTGACAAGCCGGCAGATTGCGCCGCCCGTCGGATAGTAAACGCCTGTAACTCCTCCCGTACCGATCGAAATGAACTGCTGATCCTGCGCCATGGCGCTCCCGGCCATCATGGCGGCGCCGGCCAGGCAGGCCATTGCAGCAGAATATTTGAAGCGAATTGTCATATCGGACTCCTGATTGGTCTCTTTCTTTGTTTCTCCGGCACACGCTTGCGCCGAAAGTAGCAGCCTAGGCATGATTGTACCGCATGGCAATGCACGGGAGTGCGCCTGAACGTTCTGCCGGTCTCCCGCCCATTCCAAATTGGGTCTATGTGAGGCCAGCCAAAAGGAAATCCGGTCGTGGCGGCCGCTCAATTTGCAGCTTCACGCCCTGCGGCTTCTCCGGCGCGACCCGGCGAAAGGAAGGGTAGTTGCTGACCCGGTGCCGTGCGTAATGGTTTCCCGCCTTTGGTGAATTCTGCTCTAATGATTGCGGCTTCGGCGCAAAAACGGGGAAAGCGATGAGTGAGAGCTTCAACCAGCCGCTGGGCGGCAATGAGATGCCGCGGTTCGGCGGGCCTGCCACCATGATGCGCTTGCCCGCTGCACAATCCTGTGACGGGCTTGATGCCTGCTTCATCGGAGTGCCGATGGATATCGGCACGTCGAACCGTCCCGGCACCCGGCTTGGCCCACGCCAGATCCGTGCGGAAAGTGCCATGATCAGGCCCTTCAACATGGCCACGGGCGCCGCACCCTTCGACTGCATGTCGGTTGCCGATGTCGGCGATGTGGCCATCAACACATTCGATCTCAAACGCTCGGTCGAGATCATCGCTAAGCGGTATGCGGAGATTTTCGCATCCGGCTGCATCCCGCTCACGCTGGGCGGTGATCACACGCTTACATGGCCGATCCTGAAGGCGGCCCATGCCCATCATGGACCGGTCGCGCTTATCCATATCGATGCCCATGCCGACATCAATGAGCACATGTTCGGTGAAGAGATTGCCCACGGCACACCATTCCGTCGCGCCCATGAAGCCGGTGCGCTGGTGGCCCAGAAGGTGTTCCAGATAGGTCTGCGCGGTTCGGGTTATTCGGTGGATGATTTCAACTGGTCGCGCGCCCAGGGATTTACCGTCGTGCCCGCCGAGCATTGCTGGCACCGTTCGCTCACACCGCTGATGGAGGTGGTGCGACAGACGATTGGCGATACGCCCACCTATCTCAGCTTCGATATCGACAGTCTCGATCCGGGCCTGGCGCCGGGAACCGGCACCCAGGAAATGGGCGGGCTGACTTCGGTGCAGGCGCTCGAGATCGTGCGCGGTTGTGCGGGGCTCAACCTGATTGGCTGTGATCTGGTGGAGGTCTCGCCGCCTTATGATCCGGGCGGTACAACGGCGCTGATGGCCTCGAACCTGCTTTACGAAATGCTCTGCGTTCTGCCCAAGGCGGAAGCGCACCGCAGTGCCACAATCAAGGGCGATCCGCTTGGGCCGAGGATTTTCTGACCGGGCGGCCTGTCCCGTCCGGTCAGATCTGTGATCCCGGGTCTCAGATGCCGCCCAGGCAGAGATATTTCATCTCCAGGTAATCGTCGACGCCGTATTTGGAGCCCTCGCGGCCCTGGCCCGATTGCTTGACGCCGCCGAACGGCGCCACCTCGGTAGAGATCAGGCCGGTGTTGACGCCGACCATGCCGTATTCCAGCGCCTCGGCCACACGCCAGACTTTGGAAAGATCGCGGGCGTAGAAATAGGACGCCAGGCCGAAGATCGTGTCATTGGCCTGTTCAATGACGTCGTCCACACTGTCGAACTTAAACAGCGGTGCGACCGGACCGAAGGTTTCTTCGCCCGCCACCTTCATGTCCTTGGTCACGCCGGTGAGGATCGTCGGTTCGAAGAAGGTTCCGCCTAGCGCGTGGCGCTTGCCGCCGGTGGCCACCTTGGCGCCCTTGGCCTTGGCGTCCTCGATGTGCTCGATGACCTTGTCCACGGCATCTTCGCTGATCAGCGGACCGGTGGTGACGCCGTCGGCGAAGCCGTCGCCGATCTTCATCTTGGCGACCGCTGCCGCGAGCTTTTCGGCAAACGCGTCATAGACGCCCGACTGGACATAGATGCGGTTGGCGCAAACGCAGGTCTGGCCGTTGTTGCGGTATTTCGAGATCATCGCGCCCTCGACGGCCGCATCCAAATCGGCATCGTCGAACACGATGAACGGCGCATTGCCGCCAAGTTCCATAGACGTCTTTTTGATCTGATCGGCCGATTGCCGCATCAAAATACGCCCGACTTCGGTTGAGCCGGTAAAGGTGATCTTGCGCACCTTGTCATTGGAGCAGAACTCCTGGCCGATGGCGGCGCTGGATTTCGAAGTGATCACGCTCAGCAGGCCCTTCGGCAGACCGGCATCAAGCGCCAGCTTGGCCATCGCCAGTGCTGACAAGGGCGTTTCGCCTGCGGGCTTGGCCACGAACGCGCAGCCCACGGCCAGTGCCGGACCGAGCTTACGGGCGATCATCGCATTGGGAAAGTTCCACGGCGTGATCGAGGCGACAACACCGACCGGCTGCTTGAGCACGATGATGCGCTTGTCGGGCTGGTGGCCAGGAATGACGTCGCCATAAACGCGCTTGGCCTCTTCGGCGAACCACTCGATGAAGCTCGCGCCATAGAGGATCTCGCCCTTGGCTTCGGCAAACGGCTTGCCCATCTCCGCGGTCAGGATGACACCCAGATCATCGGCATTGGCGACCATCAGATCATTGAGCTTGCGCAGCACCGCGCCGCGCTCCTTGCCGGTCTTGGCGGCCCAGTCCTTCTGCGCTTCATAGGCCGCATCGATCGCCGCGCGGGTTTCTTCGACGCCGATATCAGGGAGCGACGTGATCACCTCGCCGGTCGAGGGATTGAGAACATCGAAGCTCTTGCCGCTCGGCGCCTTGTCCATCCAGCCGCCGCCGACCAGCGCCGCGCTGACCAGCAGGTCGGGGTTTTTCAGCATGTCTGCCAGAGGTTTGTTGCTCATCAGGATTTGGCTCCGATCTCAGAGTGAACTTCACGAATGGACGCTTCCAGAATGTCCAGCGCCTCCTGGAATACGCCATCCTGAATGGTGACGGGAGACAGGAAGCGGATCACGTTGGCGTATACGCCGCATGTCAGCAGAATAAGCCCCTTGTCAAGCGCCTTGGCCTTGACCGCGTTGGCGAAGTCGGGGCTTGGCTTGCCGCTCGTAACATCGTTGAACTCGATGGCATTCATGAAACCGGGGCCGCGAATGTCGACGATTTCCGGCACGTCTTCGCGAATGCCCTGAAGCCGCTGCTTGAGCCGCTGGCCCAGTTGCGTGGCCCGGTCGCAAAGGTCTTCCTCCGCGATGACATCAAGCACCGCATGGGCTGCAGCAATGCCGATCGGATTGCCGCCATAGGTGCCGCCGAGTCCGCCGGGGTTGGCCGCATCCATGATTTCTGCGCGGCCGGTAACAGCGGCCAGCGGGAACCCGCCGGCCAGCCCCTTGGCCATGGTGGTCAGATCCGGCGCGACACCGTGATGCTCCATGGCGAACATCTTGCCGGTACGGGCAAATCCGGTCTGGATCTCGTCGGCGATCAGCAGCATGCCGTGCTTGTCGCAGATCTCGCGCAGTGACGCGAGGAAGCCTTTCGGAACCTCATAGAATCCGCCTTCACCCTGAACGGGCTCGACAATGATCGCCGCCACGCGGCCGGGATCGACATCGGCCTTGAACAGCGTATCCAGCGCCGCAAGCGATTGCCCGGTCGAGACCCCATGAAGCTCGGTCGGGAAGGGCGCGTGATAGACGTCGCCCGGCATCGCGCCGAAGCCCGCCTTGTAGGGGAACACCTTGCCCGTCAGCGCCATGCCCATGAAGGTGCGGCCGTGGAAGCCTCCCGAAAAAGAGATCATCGCCGGGCGGCCGGTCGCCACCCGTGCAATCTTGATGGCATTCTCAACGGCTTCCGCGCCGGTGGTGACAAATACTGTCTTCTTGTCGAAATCGCCCGGAACCAGATGGTTCAAGCGTTCGGCCAAGCTTACATAGTTTTCATAAGGCACCACCTGATGGCAGGTGTGGGTAAAACGGTCTAGCTGGTTCTTGACTGCCTCGATCACCTTGGGGTGACGGTGACCGGTGTTGACCACGGCGATGCCGGCGGCGAAATCGATAAAGCGGTTGCCTTCGACATCCCAGATCTCGGAGTTCTCCGCCCTTTCGGCATAGACTTGCGTCATCATGCCGACACCGCGCGCAATCGCGTCGGTCTTGCGGGTTTGGATGGCGGCGTTTGTACCCATGGTGGCAACTTTCTTTGTAATGTGAATTTTGGATGGCTGCGGCGGTGTCCCGCCAGCATTCGGGTGGGCGACTGATCTTGCTACCCAATCTCGGGGAATGAAATACCTCTTTTGGTATACGGACCCGCGCGCAGCGGAAAAACCGCGGACGGATCGATCCGGAGGCAGCGTTGCCCCAAACCGGATTTTTCAAGCCCTGAACCGGGGTTTTGCGGTAAAGCCTCCCGGCGCAAGGCCCAGGGCGAGCGTTTCCGGGAGGCGGGCCGCAGGCCAGGCCGTCGTAAAAAAACAGGCCCGGCTTGTGGCGATGCGAACGGTGGAAAGCGGAGGGGCACAAGGGTTCCAGGCCCCTCCATGCGCAAATGCCGTCCGGACCTACCGTTTGGCGGGATCGCGATTGACCACCCGCCAGGCCAGCGGCAGCACCGCGGCGGCCAGGGCAATCTTGAACGCCGCGCCGGGCAGAAACGGGTACAGACCCAGTTCGAGCACCGGCTTGTCCCAGCCGATCACTGCGCCAAGCCACGCCAAGCCGAAGCCGAAGATAATGGCGGTGCCGAGGCTCATGGCGGCGAGCGTCGACCAGACCTTCCGGTCCCAGCCGCGATGGGCCAGCCAGCCAACGGTGATCGCGGCCATCAGGAAGCCGAGCAGGTATCCGCCAGTCGACCCCGCCATATAGGCGAGCCCCAGGCCTTTTGCGGGTGTGCCGGCAAACACCGGCAGCCCGATCGCCCCTTGCGCGAGATAAAGCGCCACGGTGGCAGCTCCCAGCCGCCAGCCGAACGCCATGCCGATCACCAGCACGCCAAAGGTCTGCATGGTCATCGGCACCGGATAGAACGGAACCTGGATTTTGGCCGAAACCCACAGCGCCAGCGCGCCGGCAATCGCCAGCACGACATTGCGCGCCATCGTGGTTTCGCCGCGCCACAGGGCCAGCGACAGGGTGGGTCGGGTTGGCGTTATTGCGCTCATGATGATCTCCTCGGTATGGCTCAGCGCTCAGGCAAACGGAGCGCGGATTTGTTCAAGCAGATCGGCGCGGTCGCGCCGGGCGGAAAGGGCTGTGTGCATGTTGACCTTGATGAACCTGGTCGGTGTGTGCGGCTGCAACTGACCGATCAGGTCCATATCGGCCGAGATCACCGCGCCGATGGTGAAAAACCCGCCGCCCGACACCGCGTCGCGATGAAGGATAATCGGCTCGGTGCCGCCGGGAATCTGGATCGAACCATAGGGATAGCAGGAATCGGTGATGTTGGACGGATCCGAACCCGCACCGAAGGGCTGCTCTCGTTCAACGAACTCGATCGGCGTGCCGCCCTGGAAGCGATAGCCCATGCGGTCGGCCTCGGAAGCCACCTTCCATGTTTCCGCGAAGAAGCGCTTGCCCGCGGCATCGGTCAGCCGGTGCCAGTAGAGCCCCGGCAGCACCCGCAACTCGACCGGGTTGCCGGGCATCCGCCGGAGTTCCGCCGGGATCGTCGTGCCCTCAGTGACGGCCTTGCCGGGCTGACCCAGCGGCAGCACATCACCGGGCTGAACCGCACGACCGTCGACCCCGCCCAGCGCGCCGATCGCATAGGTCGACCGGCTTCCGAGCATCGGCGGCGTATCGATGCCGCCGGAGACGGCGATATAGGCCCGCGCCCCCGAACGCAGATAATCGAAGCTGAGCACCTGACCGGCCTTGACCTTGAGTGTGGTCCAGGTCGCCATCGGTTCGCCATCGAGCTTGGGCGGCAGTTCCGCGCCGGTGACGGCCACCAGCGCATCCTCGGTGAATTCCAGCTCCGGGCCGACAAACACCGCTTCGAGCGCCGCTGCGCCCTCGTCATTGCCGACCAGAAGATTGGCGGCCCGGAGCGCGAGACGGTCCATGGCGCCGCCCATCGGGATGCCGAGATGGTAATAGCCCGGGCGTCCCAGATCCTGAATGGTCACCGACAGCCCGGCTGCTTTGACATTAATTGGCATAGAGAGCCTCCTCCAGCTTGGCGTTGGTGCCGGCGATGTCCTTGTTGAAATCTTCAAGCGAAAACATCACCTCGCGGATCCGCGGTTCAAAGGTTCCCGCCTCCACGGCGGCGACGTCGCGGTCATACTCCTCGCGGCTGATCGGCTTCCACTTGACGATGTCGCCGGGCTTGAAGAACACCATGAAATCCTTGAGGTAGCTGATCTTCTGCTCGGGATCGAAGATTGGCATCGGCGTGATCCCGAACATCTGGTAACCGCCTGCGCCCCGCACCGAGTAGATGCAGGAGAAGGAGCCGCCGTAGCCCACCGTCAGCTTCGGCGTATCGGTGCGCGGCCTCAGATATTTGGGCACCTGGATCTGCTTTTCGCGCTCGACCATCTGGTAGAGAAACGGCAGGCCTGAAACGAAGCCGACCATGGACACAAACCATGGCGCTCCGGAATGCGCCTTGATGAAATCGTCCACGCTGTCATAGCCGTTGATCCGCGCGGAGTAGTCCAGATCGGTGCCCGTGGGGTCCTGATGACGCTCGCGAAACCGCATCAGCGTCTCGTGGGTCCAGGGATCCTGATAGTAGACCGGAACCTCGATGATGCGGGTGTTGAGCACTGCGTCCGACACGTCGGCGGTCTGTTCCAGCCGCTTGAGTTCGGCCATGAGATCATCGGGGTGGATGATGTCCGGGTTGAACTTGATCTGGTACGAAGCGTTGGCCGGGCAGATTTCGGTCATGCCCTTGATGTCCGCCTCGCGCACCGCATTGGTGATCGACAGCGATTTGAAGAACGCTTCGAGCGACATTGCCTCGTCGATCTCGACAAAGATGTGCTCGTCGCCTCCATGGGTGTACCGCGTTGTCATGAGCCGTTGCCTCCTGTGTTGACGAGTTGGTGGCCATTGGCCTCGAGCCACGGCTCAAGCCATTTGGTGTGAACATCGCCGCGTCTGACGTCGCCGGCCTCAGCCAGCGCCAGAAACAGCGGCGTGGTGGTTTTGAGTTTTCCCAGATCCAGCTCGCCCGCCGCGCGCTTGAGCCGTTCGATGGCCTTGTCGCGGGTGTCGGCGTCGACGATCAGCTTGCCCAGCAGCGAGTCGTAAAACGGTGGAATCTGATACCCGTGATAGAGCATGTGGTCGAAGCGCACGCCCGGTCCGCCCGGGATCCGCAATTTCTCGACCGTGCCCGGATATGGCATGAAATCATTGGCCGGATCCTCGGCGTTGATCCGCACCTCGATCGAATGGCCGCGCACCGTCACCTGATCCTGGCTGATCGACAGCGGCGCGCCGCCGCCGATCGCAATCATTTCGGCCACCAGGTCGATGCCGGTGATGGCTTCGGTCACCGGATGCTCGACCTGGATGCGGGTGTTCATCTCGATGAAGTAGAATTCACCGTTTTCATCGTCATAAAGATACTCGACCGTGCCGGCGCCGCGATAGCCGACGGCTCTCGCGAGCGCCACTGCCGATCGGCAAAGATCATCGCGGACCTTGTCCGACAGCGCCGAGGAGGGCGCTTCCTCCCATACCTTTTGACGGCGGCGCTGCAGCGAGCATTCGCGCTCGTAGCAATGGATGAAGTTCGTCCCGTCGCCCAGGATCTGCACTTCGATGTGCCGCGCCTTGCCGATCAGCTTTTCGAGATACAATCCGCCATCGCCAAAGGCTGCCTTGGCCTCAGCCGCGGCTTGCGGGGCGAGTGACGCGAACTCTTCCGGCGTTTCGGCAATGCGGATGCCGCGCCCGCCGCCGCCGGCGGTGGCCTTGATCATCACCGGATAGCCGATCTGAGAGGTCAGCTCGGTGGCGGCCTTCATGTCGGTGATCACCCCGTCACTGCCGGGAACCGTGGGCACGCCGGCGCGTTCGGCGGCTTTACGTGCCGAGGCCTTGTCGCCCATGGTGCGGATCATCTCGCCGGTGGGACCCACAAAGGCAATGCCCGCCTGTTCCACCGCATCGGCGAAATCGGCGTTCTCGGCAAGAAATCCGTAGCCGGGATGAATGCCGTCCGCGCCGGTGTCGCGAGCGGCCTTGAGCACCGCCTCGACATCAAGATAGGATTTCTTTGCCGCTGGCGGGCCGATCTCGACCGCCTCGTCGGCAAGCTGCACGGCCAGCGAACTGGCGTCAGCGGCGCTGTAGACCTGTACCGTGCGGATGCCGAGTTCCCGCGCCGCCCGGATGATCCGGACCGCGATCTCTCCGCGATTGGCGATAAGCAGTTTGGTGATAGCCATTTTAGCCGCTCACCCTTCCACGGTGGCGAGCACTTGCCCGGCCATCACCGGGTCGTCGGTATCGGCTTGGAACTCGACGATGGTGCCGTCGACTTCGGATTTGACCTGGGTGAAGGTTTTCATCACCTCGATCAGACCGATCACGTCACCTTTGGCGACTGTGTCGCCGACTTCCTTGTAGCTTGGCTCCTCGGGCGAGGGTTTGCGGTAAAACACGCCCGGCAACGGTGCACGGATTTCTGAAATTGCCATTTTGCTCTCCTGTCAGATTGATTGCCCCAAAGGCCTCACACAGCCTCAAGGTGAGCGGACAGGGCTGTCCGCAAAGATGTCGCGATTTCAAGTACATTGGGTGTATCGGAATGGATACAGATGGTCTCGGCCCTGACCGGGATTTGTTTGCCGTTGACGCTGTCGACCAGCCCTTTTGTCACGGCCTTGACCGCCTTGGCGGCCACCGCCTCGGCGCTGACTGCCTGGTGCTCGCGGGTGATCAGCAGCTTGCCGTCATCATCATAGTCGAGATCGGCGAAGAACTCGGCCCGGAAATCGAGGCCGCGGGCGGTGTAGACGGCCTCGTGCAGGGTGCCGCTGAGACCGAACACCGGCACCTTGAAGTGCTCGGCTGCATCGCTGATCGCATGGGCGATGTGGTCCTGGCGTGCGGCCATGCCGTAAAGCGCGCCGTGAGGCTTGAGATGATTGAGCCTAATCCCCGCCATGTCGAGAAAGCCCTTCAGCGCGCCGATCTGGTAGATCACGATATTGGCCATCTCGTCGCGATCGATCTTCATTTCGCGGCGGCCGAAACCCGGAAGGTCCGGCAGCGAGAAATGCGCCCCCACCTTGATCCCGTGACGCTTGGCAAGCTCCACGGTGCTTCGCATGTGGTTCGGGTCCGAGCCGTGAAAGCCGCAGGCCACATTGGCTTCGGTGATGAACGGCATGACAGCCTCGTCATTGCCCATCCTGTAAAGACCGAAGCTCTCGCCCATGTCGCAATTGATGTTGATTGGCATGGTCTGGTCCTTAATCTTTCAGCGATGCGACATAACGAAGGCGGATCTGGTCAGCGATCACCGCCAGGATGAGCAATGAGCCCAGGACAACCGTCTGCAGGTAGGATTCGATGCGGGCGAGGTTCATGCCGTTCTGCACAAGGCCGATGAACAGCGCCCCCAGAATGACGTTTTCCAGCCGGCCGACGCCGCCGCGCAGGCTCACCCCGGCAATCACGCAGGCCGCGATCGATTGCAGCGGCATCGAAGCCCCGATATTGGCTTCGCCGGTATCGAGCCGGGCCGTGAGCAGCATGCCCGCCACCGCCGCCATGGCCGCGCACAACACATAGGTCATGAACAGAATCGTGCGGGTGTTGATGCCCGAAAGCGCGGCGGCCTTGATGTTGCCGCCCACTGCATAGACATAGCGCCCCTGTGGCGTGCGGTAGAGGAACAGAAACAGCAAGAGCGCAATGATCACCGCCACATAGATGGGGGTGTGTATGCCCAAAAATGTCCCGAAGCCGAAGATGTCGCCAAACGCCTGCGGCATGCCGTAGACCGGGGTGCCGCCGGTCAGGAACAGCGCGATGCCGAAGCCGACCGAGGTCATGCCGAGTGACATCATGAAAGGTGACACACCGAAAAAGGCGACACCGATGCCGTTGCACACGCCGATCATGGTGCCGGCTGCAATGCCCGCCAGGCAGCCAAGCGAAATCGCCAGCCAGATTGCGTCGGGCATGGCCGCGTAAACGCTCGCCATCACCAGCGCGCCGACCACCGAGGTCAGCGCCAGGATGGTGCCCACCGAAAGGTCGAAGCCTCCGGTCAGCAGCGCCAGCATCTGCCCTAAAGACACGATGGTGAGATAGACCGATTGCCGGAGCACGTTCATCAGGTTGCGGCCGGTCAGGAAGTTGTCCGACATCAGCGTAAACACGACGACTGCTATCGCCAGCAGGAATGGCAGGATGCCGAGCCGGACGAACAGCCGCTTGGGGATGTCGGCCATGCGGCGGCCCGCGACGGCGGGCGAGGGGGATGGGCCGGTCACTTACGCAACCTCCTTCTCAAAGAAATGCGACAGAACATTTGTTTCGGTGATCTCGTCACCAGCGAGTTCGGCCTGGATCCGGCCGCGGTAAAACACGTAGGCGCGATTGGTCAGATGCAGGATCTCCGGAAGATCGGAGGAAATCAGCAGGATCGCGGCGCCATTGGCGCAGAGTTCGGCGATGAATTCGTAGATCGCAGCACGGGTGCCGACATCGACGCCAACCGTCGGTTCGTCGAACACCACCAGATCAAAATCGCGCGTCAGGCTGCGCGCCAGCATTAGTTTTTGCTGGTTGCCGCCGGAGAAATGGCCTGCGTCGCGCTCCACCCGGTGCGGCGACAGATTGAGCTGCGTCGCGAGACTATCGACCGCATTGGCCTCGGCCTTGGCGTTGAGCAGCCAGCCATTGGAAAACGGTGCGATATCCAGCGATGCAATGGACATGTTCTCCCGCGCCGAGCGCATCATCATCAGCCCGTCGGTGCGCCGGTCCGACGGCAGATACAAAAACCCGTCCTTGAGCATCTCCTGGGTGCGCGGGCGTGTGATGGTCCTGCCCTTGAAGACGATACGGCCGCCGGCGATGTCCTCGGCGCCGAAACAGGCGCGGGCGAATTCTGATTTTCCCGATCCGACAAGCCCCGCGAAGCCGACGATCTCGCCACGGCGGATGGTCACCGAGGCGCCATCGACAAACCCGTCGGCGGTGCGCAAATCCTCGACCTCGAGCGCCATCTCGCCGGGTTGATAATTGATTTCCGGGAAGATCTGGCCCATCACCCGGCCGGTCATCAGGCTCACCAGTTCGTCGTCGCCGGTGGTCTTGGCGTCCACCGTCTTGATAAACTGGCCGTCGCGCATCACCGTGATGCGGTCTCCGATTTCGCGGATCTCGGCCATCCGGTGGGTGATGTAGATGATGCCGACATTCTGGGCCTTGAGCTTGCCGATCAGCTTGAACAACTGATCGGTCTCGTGATTGGTGAGCGACGCCGTCGGCTCGTCGAGAATGAGCACCGAAAGATCGGAGCGGAATGCCTTGGCGATCTCCACCATCTGCTGCTCGGCGCGGGTGAGGTGGTCGACCCGCTTGCTGGGCGGCAGGTGGAAATCGAGACTGTCGAGAATTTCCTGGGCGCGCTGGCGCTGCGACTTGGCGTCGAGCAGGCCGCGCGCTGTGGGTTCTGCGCCTAAAAACAGGTTTTCCGCGACCGTCATTTGCGGGATCAGCGAAAACTCCTGAAACACAGCCGAGATGCCGAGTTCGCGTGCTTCGTGCACGCTGTCGAGATCGGCATGGCGTCCGTTGAAACGGATCTCACCGGCGGTCGGCCGGTTGGCGCCTGCGATCATCGAGATCAGGGTGGATTTACCCGCGCCGTTCTCGCCGAACAGCACATGCACTTCGCCGGCGCGCAGCTCGAAATTCATACTGTCGAGCGCACGGATGCCCGGATAGTCCTTGATCAGGCCGACGGTCTCGAGCAGGGGGTACGCGCCGTCCTGGCGCGTATCCTCTTCAAGCCGTTGGGTTGGGAGCGACCCGGCTTGGCTTGTCATGATCAGTCGACCCGGAAGACCGGCTTGAACCCGTCGGGCGCAAGCGTCGAGGACGCGTCGAAATCGGCAAGATTGTCGGTGTTGACCACATACAGTGCCGGACCGACGTGTTTTTCGAAGCTTTCGCCTTCCAGCGCCCGCACCGCGATATCGACGGCGATACGGCCCTGCAGCACGGTCGAATCCGTCGGCGCCGCCACGATCTGGCCGCGCTTGAGACCCTGAGCCACGCCCGGTGTGAAGTAGTAGGAGGCGATTTTGACCTGATCGGTCAGCCCGCGCGAGCGGATGATCGGCACCGCTGCTTCCGCTGTCACCGCGGTGCCGACCACATAGGCCAGATCCGGATGGGCTTCGAGCGTGTCTTCCACTAGTTTGGATTGCACTTCCTTGCCGGTGTCGCCGAACTTGGTTTCCACCAGTTCGATGTCGCTGCCTTCGATCGCGCCGGCAAATCCGGCGTTGCCAGCCTCGACCCAGCCTGCGCCCGAGGGTCCGGGGAACCAGGCGATCTTCACCTTGCCGCTGCCCGCCGGGTGCAGCTTGGCCAGATACTCACCGGTCTTGGCGCCCATCTCTCCGAACGACACAAGCGACTTCGCGGTAATCTCGGGCGACGAGATGCCGTTGATCACGTCGATCACCGGGATGTCCTTGGCGCGGATTTCCTTGATGACATTGTTGAGCCCGTCAGCCGAGATCGCGCCAATGACGACCGCCTGCGCGCCGGCGGCGACACAGTCCTCGATCTGCGAGATCTGGGTGTTGAGTTCGGTGTAGCCGCCAGCTTCAACGACCTGCATCTTCACGCCAAGGCGCTTGGCTTCCTCGGTGACGCCGTAATTGACGCCGAGCCAGTAGGCGTCCTTCATATGCGGAAACGACACGCAGATTTCCCAGGGCTGGCTGGCCTTTTCCATCGGCGTGTAGTCGATGTCCTTGCGCGGGCTGTTCATGTCGAATGCCGGCTCCCACACCTGAACCGGTACCGGATACCAGTCATCGGCGAGCGCCGTGGTGGTGGCGGCTGCCGACAGGGCGGCGCTAGCCATGAGTCCAAGAACAAGTGTTTTCATGATCAATTCCTTTTGGTTTTCCCTTTGGATGGAACGAGTTCCCGTCAGTTCCTCTTGTCCGCCTTGTCGCCCGAATGAGCAGGGCGCCTGGCGATTTGACCTCGCCGGAACAGAGTAAGGAGTTGATCTGGGTATTGTAAAATATGATTATTATTAGTCTTGTATTTGAAAAACAGATGCACGATGATGCCCGTTAATGGATCGGGCAGCCCACCGCGGCTGATCGCCAAGAGCGTTTATGTGGCGCAAATACCCGTTGGTATTGGGGGTAATTTCAAAGTGCTATCTGGCCGGCGCAAGAAAGCATCGCCGGAGGGACGTCCGCCCGGTCCGGGTGATATCTGGGTTATCGAATAAGAGGTATTAAAAAATCAGATGGAACCTTCACTTCGGCAGATCCGTTATTTCATCGCCACCGCCAATGCCGGTCAGGTTTCCCGCGCGGCCATGGATATCAATGTCTCGCAATCAGCGATCACCACCGCCATCAAATCTCTGGAGACCATCATCGGTGCGCCGCTGTTTGAGCGGCACGCTGCCGGCGTATCGCTGACTTACGAGGGCAATCACTTTCTCGACCACGCACGCCACATCGTCGAATCGGTGGAGGAGGCGGTCCGGATCCCGCGCCGTATCCGAGAGGATGTGAAGGGATCGATCAACCTGGCAGTCACCTACACCATCGCCGGCTATTTCCTTCCGCCCTTCATTTCGCGCTTTGCCCGGGCCTTTCCGAATGTCCGGATCAACCTGTCTGAAGCCGACCGCGCCTCCATTGAGGAAGGTCTGATCACACAGGGCTTCGATCTGGCGGTGATGCTGACGTCTAACATCGTCAATCATGAAGAGCTTGCCCACGACACGCTGTTCAAGTCGAGACGGCGGCTGTGGGTTGATGCGCATCACAAGTTTCTCAAACAGCCTTCTGTGACCATGCAGGATATCGCCAGCGAGCCCTACATCATGCTGACCGTCGACGAGGCGTCCAACACCGCCCAGCGCTATTGGAACCGGACCTCCTACAAACCCAATACCATCTTCCGCACATCGTCGGTCGAGGCCGTGCGCTCCATGGTGTCGAGCGGCATGGGCATTTCGATCCTGTCGGACATGGTCTACAGGCCCTGGTCTCTGGAAGGCCGGCGGGTGGAAACCATCGAAGTCGCCGACAAGGTGCCGACTATGGATGTCGGTCTGGCCTGGCTCTATGGCAAAAAACACGGCGACGCCGCCAAGGCCTTTGTTGAATTCATGCATCTGGGGATGAGCACTGACCAACCGCAGCACATGAGTGCGACCGAGGGGCGCGTCCGGACATAGGCGATGGGCTTGAAACCCGCGCCGCAGGCCGGCGCAGCATGGAGATCACACTGAATGTGCAGCAATGACAACACGGGGACGGCGCAGCCCACCGTCTTTATCGAAAACCAGCGCACCCGGGTGACCGAGTGGCGCTTCGCCAGGCGCGGCGACAACACCGGCTGGCACCGCCACGACTATGATTATGTGGTGGTGCCGCTGTTTGACGGGCATCTCGAAATCGATCTCGGCAATGGCGAACGGGTAATTGCGCCGGTCAAGAACGGCGTGCCCTACTACCGTGATCTCGGTGTCGAGCACGACGTCTTCAACGGCAATGATTTCGAATGCGCCTTTATCGAGGTTGAGTTCCTCAAATAGCGCTGTCCGGCGGGCCGCTTTCGGGACCCGCGACCTTGACTGGAGACAAGGGACGTCGGGCGCGCCAATCGTATGCGATTCTGCATTATGCGCGGCAGGCGCGCGCATGAATGCGGGACAGGCAGTGGAGGCGGCCGGATTTATGATTTGACCTTCCTGTGACTGGAAGCCCGATGATGACTTCAATCAAGGAGTCTCCGATGACCAGAACCGCCCCCAAGCCCGCCCCGCACGCCGCTTCTGCAGAGCATCGCCACCATCCGGGTTGCGATCACTCGCATGGCGAACCGCATGCAACCAAAGCCGAAACATCGACGCCGGAAGCCATCCACGCTGCCGCCACCGTGGCGCATGACGGCCAGGTGATTGATCCGGTTTGCGGCATGAAGGTCTCGGTCGATGCTGGTACACCCTCACTCGAGTACAGGAATGACCGGTTTCATTTCTGCTCGCAGGGCTGTCACGACAAGTTCGAAAGCGATCCCTACTTCTATCTCTCCGGCAACAAGGCGCGAAAAAAGCCCGCGACTGCGAGGAGCTCGCTCTACACCTGTCCGATGGATCCCGAAATCATCCGCGAAGAGCCGGGAGCCTGCCCGATCTGCGGCATGGCGCTGGAACCGATGGACGGGGCAGGCGATGGTCCAAACCACGAACTGATCGACTTCACCTTGAGGCTGTGGGTGAGCGCTGGCGCCGCGATCCCGCTGATCATCCTGACCATGGGTCCCATGGTGGGGCTCCCGGTGCGGAATTGGCTGGGCGAGACATATTCGCTCTATCTCGAATTCCTGCTGGCCACGCCGGTGATCCTGTGGGCGGCGCGGCCGTTCTTCCATCGGGGCTGGACGTCGATCAGGACCTGGAACTTGAACATGTGGACGCTGATCATGATCGGCGTCGGCGCGGCCTATCTTTACTCGACCATCGCCACCTTCCTGCCGCAACTGTTCCCCGCCGGCCTGCAGATGCCCGGCGGGCACATGCCGGTCTATTATGAGGCGGCCGTCGTCATCATCGCGCTCGTCTTTGTCGGGCAGGTGCTCGAGTTAAGGGCCCGGGACCGCACCGGCGATGCCATTCGCGCGCTGATCGATCTGGCGCCCAAGACCGCCCGCCGCATCACGCCCGACGGTGAGGAGTATGACGCACCACTTGAAAACATCATCGAAGGCGATCGCATGCGCGTCCGCCCCGGCGAAGCGGTTCCGGTCGATGCTGTGGTGATCTCCGGCAAAAGCGCGATCGATGAAAGCCTGCTCACCGGTGAACCGCTTCCGGTGGAAAAACATGAGGGCGATACGGTCACCGGCGGTACCTTCAACAAGAACGGCTCGCTCATCATTGAGGCGACCCGGGTGGGTGACGAAACCATGCTGGCCCGCATCGTCGCCATGGTCGCCTCGGCCCAGCGTTCGCGTGCCCCGATCCAGGGGCTTGCGGACCGCGTCTCGTCCTTTTTTGTCCCGGTTGTCGTCCTCATTGCGGTCGCGGCCTTCGTGGCCTGGCTTGTTTTCGGCCCCGACCCGGCTTTCGTCTTCGCCATCGTCTCGGCGGTCTCGGTGCTGATCATTGCCTGTCCCTGCGCGCTGGGCCTGGCAACGCCGATGTCGATCATGACGGCCACCGGGCGCGGCGCCCAGGCCGGTGTGCTGATCAAGGACGCTGAGGCGCTCGAGCGCATGGCGAAGGTCGATGTGCTCGTGGTCGACAAGACTGGCACCCTGACTGAAGGCAAGCCGACACTGACCGACGTGATCAGCTTCGGCGATATCGGAGAGGCGCGGCTTCTGGCTATCATTGGCGGGCTTGAGACGGGTTCGGAGCATCCGCTTGCGGAGGCGATCCTGGCTGGCGTCGCCGATCGCGGCGTCACGCCGTCCAAGGTGGTGGATTTCGAAGCCGTGACAGGCATGGGTGTGCGCGGTGTTGTCGAGGGCCAACCGGTTGCGCTCGGCAATCAGGCGATGATGCAACGTGAAGGCGTCGGGTTTGACGATGTCTTGGCACGCGCCGATGCGTTGCGGACCGGAGGCAAGACCGTGATGTTTGTCGCCATCAACGGCGTCCTGTCGGGTCTGGTGGCCGTCGCCGACCCGATCAAGCCGACCACCAGGGCGGCCATCAAGGCACTTCGTCGGGCTGGACTGACCATCATCATGGCGACCGGCGACAATGAGCGCACCGCCCGCGCCGTGGCGCGCGAACTCGGCATCGACGAGGTCCGCGCCGGTGTGTTGCCCGAGGGCAAGAAAGAACTCATCGATGAACTCCATGCCCGGGGCCACAAGGTGGCGATGGCCGGAGATGGCGTCAACGATGCACCGGCGCTTGCGGCCGCGGAGGTCGGTATCGCCATGGGTGCTGGCGCCGATGTGGCGGTCGAAAGCGCCGGCATGACGCTGCTCAAAGGCGACTTGAATGGCATATTGCGGGCCCGCAAGCTCGCGCAGGCAACGTTGCGCAACATCAAGCAAAACCTGTTTTTCGCCTTTGTCTACAATGCCGCGGGCGTGCCGGTGGCGGCCGGTCTCATCTATCCGCTGACGGGTACGCTGTTGTCGCCAATGATTGCGGCGGCGGCGATGAGCCTGTCATCGGTGTCGGTCATCTCCAACGCTTTGCGGTTGAGGCGGGTGGATCTCGATGCTTGACCTTCCAGCCGGGGGAGGGTGTAGGTGAAAGCCATGAATGAGCACACACCCATGGCACATCGCGATCTGGGCGCCCCGGAGCCCGGCAATTGCGAGCCCGGCTCGCTGCCGGCCTTCCGTCACAAAGCCCGGAAGGCAGGTTTTGACGAAGCGGAAATTGAACGGCTGATCGCAGATTACTTCTGCCGGATTGAGCATAAGCCGAATGGCCAGGCCGCGAAACAGGGACGTGCAAGATGAACATCGGTGAAGTGGCCAAAGCCACCGGCTTGCCCGCCAAGACAATTCGCTATTACGAGGATATCAAGCTGGTCCGCCCCGCCCGTGCGGGAAACGGCTATCGCGATTATGCCCGGGATGATGTGCACCGGCTGGCCTTCATTCAACGCGCCCGCGGGCTTGGCTTCACCATCAACGAGTGCCGGCAGTTGCTGTCGCTCTACGACGACGAGTCCCGCTCTTCGGCTGATGTCAAAGCACTGGCGGTAGAAAAGCTCTCGGAGATCGACCGCAAGCTGGATGAACTCAACTCGCTGCGGGCGACGCTTAAATCACTGGCGGACCATTGCCATGGTGATGACCGGCCCGAATGTCCGATCATCGAGGAGTTCGCCCGGGGCCCGGCGTCGTGACCACCCGCAGGCTCGTGGTGCTGCTTTTGCTGTTAGCGGCCGGGTTTATGGTCTACCGGCTCGGCCTGGACAATCCGCCAAGCACTGCGCCAGGCGGCGCTCTTGTCGATGTCCGGCTCCCGGACCTTGGGCCTGAGGAAATGCATGGCGAAGCTGTTTTCAAACTCAATTGCGCCGCCTGTCATGGCGTCAACGCCGTCGGGATCGAGGGCAGGGGACCGCCGCTGGTTCACAGGATCTATGAGCCGAGCCATCACGCCGATGCGGCCTTCGTGCTGGCTGTTCGAAATGGCGTGCGCAGCCATCACTGGCGCTTCGGTGACATGCCGCCGGTGGACGGAGTCACACCGCAGCAGGTGGATGCGATCATTGCCTACATCCGAGCCTTGCAGCGCGCCAACGGAATCCTCTGAGAGCATCAGACAAAGAGCAGGGTGTCGCGACGGCAAAGCCGCCACCACACAGGCTTGATCCTTGCTCACAGAGGGGTGTTCGGCGCAGCCTGCGTCAGGCGGCCTGACAGCTGCGGCAAAGGCCGCGCAATTCGATGGTGGTCTTTTTCAGGGCGAAGCTTGCCTCGTCGGCAAGCGCTTTGAGCCGCTTGGTCAGAATACCGTCGCTGATCTCGTTCACCTGGCCGCAGCTTTCGCAGATCATGAAGGCGATGGTCTGGTGTCCGTCGCAGCCGGGATGACGGCAGGCGACAAAGGCGTTGAGACTTTCAAGCCGGTGTACCAGGCCAAACTCCACCAGCTTGTCGAGCGCGCGATAGACCTGCAGGGGCGCACGAAACCCGTGATCGCGAAGCTGGTCGAGGATCGTATAGGCGCTCAGCGGTCCGTCGGAATTGGTCAGCGCCCCCATCACAAGCGTCTGGTTCTTGGTCAGGTCGGTGGCAGCGTGAACATGCTCGTTCATGATCGCGATCCTTTCTCGATCTTTGAGACCGGGGCTTGCGGGGCCGGGGGCGTGCTGGCTCGGCGCGACCACGCGGGCATCAGCGACAGCACGAACAGCGTCACAGCCGCCACCACGATGCTCGGCCCTGCCGGCGTGTCCCATTCCAGCGATCCGAACAGCCCGCCGCCAACCGAGACCGCGCCGATGATCGCGGCCAGCAGTGCCATTTGTTCAGGCCCCGGGGCGAAGCGCCGGGCGGCAGCGGCGGGAATGATCAGCATGGCGGTGATCAGCAGCACGCCGACGATCTTCATGGACATCGCGATCACCGCGGCCATCAGCAGCATGAAGATAACGTTTGCGCGTTCCGGATTCATGCCCTCGGCCTGGGCCAGTTCGTGGTTGACGGTGGCGGCAAACAGCGGTCGCCAGATGGCGGCGAGGATTCCGAGCACCAGGGCGCCGCCGAGCCAGATGATTGCGATATCGGTTTTCGACACCGCCAGAATGTCGCCGAACAGAAATCCCATCAGATCCATGCGGATCCAGGTCATGAAGGCCAGCACCACCAGGCCGATGGCCAGCGCCGAATGGGCCAGCAGGCCGAGCAGGGCGTCGGAGGAAAGCGTTGCGTGCTTTTGCAATAATAACAGTGCGATCGACACGCAGGCCGAGACCCCGAAAACCGCAAGCGTGATGTTGACCTCGAACAAAAACGCCAGCGCCACGCCGAGCAGCGCGGCATGCGACAGCGTATCACCGAAATAGGCCAGCCGGCGCCAGACGATGAAACAGCCCATCGGCCCCGCCACCAGGGCAACGCCGACGCCGGCAATGATTGCGCGGGTGAAGAAATCGTCAAGCATCGGAGTTGCGCCCGGTATCGCTCTCTGAATGGGGTCGAGCCTGATCGGAATGATGATGGTGATGGTGGCCGTCGCCGGGATGGCAATGGTCGGTGATCGACCCGTCCTCATGCTCCACCCGCCCGTCGGGCAGATGCGTGTGGTCGTGGTGATGCTCGTAAACGGCAAGCGTGGAAGCCGCGCGGCCGCCGAACAGCGCCTTGTATTCCGGGCTCGAAGCCACGGTGGTTGGCGTGCCCGAGCAGCAGACATGGCCATTGAGACAGATCACCCGATCGGTCGCCGCCATCACCACATGCAAATCATGCGAAATCAGCAAAATGCCGAAGCGCATTTCATCGCGAACCTGCTTGATAAGATCGTAGAGCGCGATTTCCCCGCTGAAATCGACACCCTGCACCGGTTCGTCGAGCACCAGCAGATCCGGTTTGCGGGCAATGGCGCGCGCCAGCATGACCCTTTGAAATTCGCCGCCCGAAAGATTGCGCACCTCCGCGCCCGCCAGATGGAAAACGCCGGTGGCGGCCATCGCAGCATCCGCCTCGCGAGCGCTCACCTGCCCGGTCAGCCGCATGAAACGCTCGACGGTCAGCGGCAATGTCCAGTCTACCGTGAGCTTTTGCGGCACATAGGCGACCTTCAGGCCGGTTCGGCGGCGCATTTCGCCTTCATCGGGTTTATGAATGCCGAGCGCCATCTTGGCGGTGGTTGATTTTCCCGATCCGTTGGGGCCGATCAGTGTGACGATTTCGCCGGCTTCGATCGACAGGTTCACGCCGCGCACCAGCCAGCGGCCGGACCGGTACAGGCCTGCATTGTCCAGGGTCACGAGAGCGTTTGTCGTCTGAAGCATGGGCAATCGTTTTTTCGTAAGCGAAGGGATTGTCAGTGCATATGGCACACGTTATACCGTTACGCAATCTTGTAATAAGATAACGTCACATCGTCCCCCACTGATTGTTCAGGAGCCTGTCATGCGCCGCGCAAGATCACTGTTTCTCGCTTCCACCATTCTCACAGCTTCGGCAGTGACCGCCCATGCCGATGTGAACGTGGTCGCGTCAATCAAACCGGTTCACTCCTTGGTCGCCGCGGTGATGGACGGCGTCGGCGATCCGGGTTTGATCATGGATGGCGCGGGGTCGCCGCACAATTACGCGCTCAAGCCGTCGCAGGCGCAGATGCTGGAGTCTGCCGATATCGTGTTCTGGATCGGGCACGAGCTTGAGGCCTTCCTGGAAAAGCCGCTGGAGACGATCGCCGCCAACGCCAGATCGGTCGAGTTGATCGACGCCCATGACCTTATCAAGCTCCCCTTCCGCGAAGGTGGGGCGTTTGACGATCACGGCCACGATGAAGCGGCCGGCCATGATGATCACGGGCATGAAAAGCAGGCCGACGCCGGCCACCACGATGACGACCATGACGACCACGATCATGAGAAGGCCGAAGCGGGTCACGATGATCATGGCCATGACGACCATGCCCACGAAAAGGCTGAAGCCGATCATGACGATCATGGCCACGATAACCATGGCCATGAGCAGGCCGAAGCCGGTCATGAGGGCCACGATCATGGCGCCTTTGACAGCCATATCTGGCTTGATCCGGTCAACGCCAAGGCGATGGTTGAGGAAATCAACGAAGCACTTGCTGAAGCCGATCCCGCCAATGCCGCCCAATATACGGCCAATGCGAAGGCGGTGATGACCAGGCTCGACACGCTTGTGACCGAAGTGTCGGCCGAGCTGGCCCCGGTTCACGACAAGGGGTTCATCGTCTTTCACGACGCCTATCAATATTTCGAAAAGCGCTTCGATGTGACCGCCTCGGGCTCGATAACAGTCTCACCCGAAGTGCTGCCCGGCGCCGAGCGGATCACCGAGATCCGCGCCAAGGTCAAGGAGTTGGGAGCGGCCTGTGTGTTCGCCGAGCCGCAATTCGAACCCAAGCTGGTGACAACGGTGACAGAAGGCACACGGGCGAAATCGGGTGTGATCGATCCGCTCGGCGCCGCACTTGATGCCGGCCCGGAGCAATATTTCGACACGATCCGGACCATGGCGACCTCGATCCGGACCTGCCTTTCGGAAGCCAGTTGACGCCAAGGCCTGGCTTTGTCCGCGGGCGGTGCGGCCGCCCGCGTTCTCAATCTGGTTTGACACAGACCGACTGCCGGTCCGGTGCTGCCCGCAGGCGGGCGGCACAAGGCCGCCCGGAAAGATCAGTGATTGTCGCGTGGCAGGTCGCGTCTGATCTTTTGATAGGCGGTTGCGAGTTCCAGGCAGCCGCCATCGGCGAGTTGGCCGACATTCTTGCGATAGATCTCCTGCCAGGGAGTCTGGTGTTTGAGCTCAGGCGCGGTCCATGCGGCGCGCCGCGCTTGCCATTCCGCCTCATCCACCATCGCATCAAGCGTGCAGGCGTTGAGATCGAGACGCACCATGTCGCCGGTTTCCAACAGCGCCAGCCCGCCGCCCACCACCGATTCCGGCGAGGCATTGAGGATCGAAGGACTTTCCGACGTCCCCGACTGACGGCCGTCCCCGACCGTCGGCAGGTGATTGATGCCCTGTTTGAGCACCGCGTCCGGCGGCTGCATATTGACCACTTCGGCGGAACCGGGATAGCCCACGCAGCCGACGCCGCGGATGAACAGAATGCAGTTTTCGTCGATCTCTAGCGCCGGATCATTGATCCGGTCGTGATAGTCCTCGGGGCCTTCAAACACCACGGCGCGGGCCTCGTGGATGCCCTCGCGTCCCGCATGGGACAGGAACCGGTCGCGAAAATCTTTCGAGATAACGGAGGTCTTCATCAGCGCGCTGTCAAACAGATTGCCTGACAGGACCAGAAATCCCGCATTTTCACGCATTGGCGCATCAACCGGTTTGATGACGTCCTGATCGCGGCTCTCCCACTTCGCCAGGGTCTCGGCCATGGGCTTGCCGGTGACCGTCATCGCACCTTCGTGGATACGCCCAGCCTTGCGCAATTCACCCATCACCGCGGGCACGCCGCCAGCGCGGAAGAAGCTTTCGCCGAGATACTCTCCGGCCGGCTGCATATTCAGCAGTAACGGCACGTCGAAGCCCACCGTCTGCCAGTCCTTGACGTCAAGCTCCACACCGGCATGGCGGGCGACCGCCTGCAAATGCGGCGGCGCGTTGGTCGACCCGCCGATCGCCGAATTGACGACGATGGCGTTCTCGAAGGCCTCACGTGTCAGGATGTCGGAGGGTTTGAGGTCCTCATAGACCATGGCGACGATGCGCTTACCGGTTTCATATGCCATCGCCATCCGCTCGCGGAAAGGCGCGGGAATGGCCGAACAGCCTGGCAGCGACATGCCCAGCGCCTCGGCCATGGCGTTCATCGTCGAGGCGGTGCCCATGGTGTTGCAGTGCCCCAGCGACGGCGCCGAGGCGCACACACGGCTCATGAATTCGTCATAGTCGATCTTGCCTTCGGCCATCAGCCGCCGGCTTTCCCAAACGATCGTGCCCGAGCCTGCGCGCTTGCCCTGCCACCAGCCGTCAAGCATCGGCCCGCCATTAAGCGTAATCGCCGGCAGGTCGACGGTTGCGGCCCCCATCAGCATGGCCGGCGTGGTCTTGTCGCAGCCAGTGGTCAACACCACCCCGTCGATCGGATATCCGTGCAGCACTTCGACCAGCCCGAGATAGGCCAGATTGCGATCCAGCGCCGCCGTCGGCCGTTTGCCGGTTTCCTGAATGGGGTGAACCGGAAACTCCATCGGAATGCCGCCACCGTCGCGAATCCCCGCCTTGATCCGGTCCATCAGGAACACATGGATCTTGTTGCAGGGCGCAATATCGCTTCCCGTCTGGGCAATGCCGATAACCGGGCGCTCGCCCTGCAGCTCCTCGCGGGTGTATTCCTGGTTCTGATAACGCTCGAGATAGAGCGCCGTCATACCGGGATTGTTCGGATTGTCGAACCACTCCTGGGACCGGAATTTCTTGCCTGCGCGGGTGTTTGACATGCTGTCTTTCCTCTTAGCTGCTTGGGTCTTGTGATGATGCTCGAATTTGGTATACCAAAAACCATCCCACTTACAATAACCCTCGCAGAATCGGAATGAAACATGGCTTCGACGTATTCCGGCATCTGGCCGGTCGCCCCCACACCGTTTCACCCATCCGGAGAGATCGATGAGCAGGGCATGCGCCGCGTGCTTGACTGCATGATCGACCAGGGTGTGGATGGCATTTGCATCCTCGCCAATTTCTCCGAGCAGTTCCTGATCTCCGACGACGAGCGCCAGACCCTGACCCGGCTTTCGCTTGAGCATGTGGCCGGGCGCGTGCCGGTCATCGTCACAATCTCCCATTTTGCCACCGGGATCGCCGTCGCCCGGGCCCGGATGGCCAAGGAGCTTGGTGCCGCCATTGTGATGATGATGCCGCCCTATCACGGGGCGTTGATGCGCGGCACCGCCGAGCAGACCTTCGAACAGTTCGCGCGGGTTGGCGAGGTGGGGCTTCCCATCATGGTGCAGGATGCGCCGCTGTCGGGCGTCGAGCTTCCGGTGCCGTTGCTTGTGCGAATGGCCCGCGAGATCGAAATGGTGAAACTGTTCAAGATCGAAACCCCGCAGACAGCCGCCAAACTCCGCGCGTTGATTGCCGAGGGGGGTGTGGCCATCGAAGGATCCTTTGACGGTGAGGAGGCGATCACACTGCTTGCCGATCTCGATGCCGGCGCCACCGGCACGATGACGTCGGCGATGATCCCGGACCTGATTGGCCCGGTCCTGCGTGCCTTCCATGCGGGCGACCGGCAGGCGGCCATTGATGGCTATGCAAGGGTGCTGCCCGCGGTCAATCATGAAAACCGTCAATGCGGTTTTCGCGCGGCCAAGGCGGCAATGGTTGAAGGTGGTGTGATCGGCTCGGAATTCTGCCGCCATCCGATCCCGCCCTTGCATCCTGCAACCCGCGCGATGCTGATCGAGCTTCTGCGTCCGCTCAACCCCGTCGTCCTGTCCTGGGGCTCTTGACCCACCCACTCAACCGGAGATCCAAGCATGCTTCCCCAATCGAACCATCCTGACGACGCCACCCTCGCAGGCCGGGTCTGGCGGCCCGGATTGGGTCCTTGCATCGTTGCCGTGCGCGGTGACGATCTCGTTGATGTGACCAGCGCCGAAGTGCCCACCATGCAGGCGTTGGTGGAGCGAGACGATGCCTCGGACTGGCTGCGCGCGGCGCCCGGCGAGTTGATCGGCACATTGGCCGGGATGGCGGCCGGGTCCACGGAGACCGCGGGCGAGGACACATCGCATTTTCTCGCGCCCGCCGATCTTCAGGCGATCAAGGCCAGCGGCGTGACTTTTGCCGAATCCATGGTCGAGCGGGTGATTGAGGAACAGGCCGCCGGCAATGCCGACCGTGCCGAAGAAATCCGGCAAAAGGTACAGGCGGCCATTGGCGACAGTCTGCGCGGCATCGTGCCCGGCTCCGATGAGGCCATGCAGGTCAAGGCGGTCCTGCAACGCGAAGGCTTCTGGTCGCAATATCTCGAAGTCGGGATCGGTCCGGATGCCGAAATCTTCACCAAGTCACAGCCCATGTCCGCGGTCGGCTGGGGGGCTGCGGTCGGCCTTCACCCCAAATCGAGCTGGAACAATCCCGAGCCGGAGATTGTCCTGGCCGTCGACAGCTGTGGCACGATCAAGGCCGCAACCCTGGGCAATGACGTCAATCTGCGCGACATCGAGGGACGTTCGGCGCTGCTTCTTGGCAAGGCCAAGGACAACAACGCCTCCTGCGCCATCGGCCCGTTTTTGCGCTTCTTTGATGAGAGCTACAGCCTTGATGATGTGCGCAATGCCGAATTGACTTTGCGGGTCGAGGGTGAGGACGGCTTTGTCCTGGAAGGCCATTCGTCGATGGCGAAGATCAGTCGCGATCCGGCCGACCTGGTGGCCCAGACCCGCGGCCGCCATCATCAGTATCCCGATGGGTTCCTGCTGTTTCTCGGAACACTCTTCGCGCCCATTCAGGATCGGGATGCGCCCGGCCAGGGCTTTACCCACAAATCCGGAGACAGGGTGTCGATCAGTGAAGCCAGACTGGGCGAACTCAGCAACACCGTGCGGCTTTCGACCGAATGCCCGGAATGGACCTTCGGGACCGCCGCCCTGATGCGCAATCTGGCGTCGCGGGATTTGTTACGCAGCTAACAAGAGGGACGCGCACGGTCCGGCTCGAACGCGCGCGTCTTGTTCTTTAAGCCTGGGCCAGATCGTCCGGCAACAGCGCGTCAGGCAGGTTCTGGTAACACACCGGCCGCAGGAACCGTCGGATCGACAGCGTGCCCACCGAGGTGGCGCCAAAATTGGTCGAGGCGGGATAGGGCCCGCCATGCACCATCGCATCGCACACCTCGACCCCGGTCGGAAATCCGTTGGCCAGAAGCCGTCCCGCCTTGCGCTCGAGCACCGGCATCAGTCGTTTCGCAAGATCTGTATCGCCATCATCCAGATGCAACGTTGCAGTCAATTGGCCGCGTAGGCTCTTGGCGACGGCCAGCATCTCGTCGCTGTCGGCCACCCGCACCACCAGACCGAGTGGCCCGAACACCTCCTCGCCCAGCTCTTCATTGGAAAGCCAGGCTTGCCCGGTGGTCTCGTAGAGATAGGGCGTGGCATTGCGCTGGTCGCAACTGGTGGTGAGCAGATCGCGAACGCCTTCGCTGCCGGCCATGCGGGCCTGACCCGTCCGGAAGGCTTCGGCGATGCCGTCGGTGAGCATGGTCTGCGCGCCGGTCTTTTCGAGCGCTTCAGTCGCGGTCTTGATCATGGTGTCGGCCTCGGGCCCATCGATCAGCACCGCGATGCCTGGATTGGTGCAGAACTGGCCGGCTCCCATGGTCAGCGATCCCGCCCAGCCGTTTCCGATGTCGGTCGCCCGCGCCTTGACCGCTTCGGGCAGCACGAACATCGGGTTGACGCTGCCCAGTTCGCCAAAAAACGGAATCGGCTCGGGACGGCCGGCGCACAGATCGAAGAGTGCGCGGCCGCCGCCAAGCGAGCCGGTGAAACCCACCGCCTTGATCAGGGGATGAGTTACCAGCGCCGTGCCGACGTCACGCTTGCCGCCCTGGATCAGCGAAAAGACGCCGGGATGCACGCCGCATTTGCCGATTGCCGCATGAATGGCTTCGGCCACGATCTCTCCGGTGCCCGGATGGGCGCTGTGGCCCTTGACCACAGTCGGGCAGCCTGCTGCCAAGGCCGCTGCGGTGTCGCCGCCGGCAGTCGAGAACGCCAGCGGAAAATTCGATGCGCCGAACACGGCGACCGGGCCGATCGGCCGCTGGATCATCTTCAGGTCCGGACGCGGCAGCGGTGCCCGGTCGGGCAGGGCGGCATCGTGGCGCCTGTCGAGATAGTCGCCCGCGCGGATATGGCTGGCAAACAATCGCAATTGTCCGACAGTCCGGCCGCGCTCGCCCTCGAGCCGGGCGGCGGGAAGGCCGGTTTCCGAGGTTCCGATCTGAGTGATCTGGGCGCCGCGCGCATCGATTTCATCGGCGATGGTTTCCAAAAACACGGCTCGGCTTTCCCGCGAGCTGTAGCCGAAACTTGCAAACGCCTCCTCGGCAGCGGTGCAGGCGGCGTCCACATGCGCCGGTTCGCCGACCGAGTAGGCAT
Organism: uncultured Hoeflea sp.; assembly: GCF_947501405.1. Taxonomy (GTDB): domain Bacteria; phylum Pseudomonadota; class Alphaproteobacteria; order Rhizobiales; family Rhizobiaceae; genus Hoeflea. The sequence goes on from NZ_CANMVK010000002.1 coordinate 866,118, forward strand.
GAGCTTCGCCATGGGCCGGATCGGAGTGAAACTGCGTTTCGCCGGAAACCCACTTTCCGGCAATCAGGTGCTTGCCGTGGGGGGTGAAACTGGTCTCGTCGCGCATATGATGCTCCTTGCGGTTTATGGGGCCCAGGGGCCGGATCGGCCGTTGGGGAAAACTGATTGAACTTCGGCTGCGTCCGTGCCCGGGAATGCCGACGGCCAGGTAGCCTCTGTGGGCGACGCGATCAAGCCGATGGGCCTTGCGGTTTTAGCCCAATGTGTTGTTTCTCGCCGGGATCGGACGCCTTCAGGTTCGGCCGGATGTTTCCGGGTTGGAATTCAGGCGCTCGATCTCGAGAAGCAATGCGCTGTGATCGGGGTCGCCCTGGTGTTTGGCCAGACTGTGGAACAGACTGGTGACCTGTTCAAGAACCGGCGCGCGAAAATCCAGTCTTCGGGCGGCGTCAATGGCATTGTCGAGATCCTTGACATGGGTGGCGGTGCGGCCGCGCGTGACGAAGTCGCGGCTCACCATGCGTTGCCCGTGCAGCTCCAGCACACGGCTGTCAGCAAATCCGCCCGTCAACGCCTCGCGCACCTTTGCCGGATCCGCGCCGGCGCGTGCGGCCAGCGCCAGGGCCTCGGCCACCGTGGCAATGGTGGTGCCGACGATCATCTGGTTGGCGAGCTTGGCGATCTGGCCGCTGCCCGAAGGTCCCACATGGACAGGCCGCCCCATTGCCGAAAGCACGGTCTCAGCCCGGGCGAAATCTGTCTCGCTGCCGCCGCACATGATCGCGAGCGTCGCCTGCTCGGCACCCACGGTGCCGCCCGAAACCGGTGCATCGACATGGGCGATGCCCCGTTCACCAAGACGCGTGGCATGAGCCTGGGCTTCTACCGGCTTGATCGAGCTCATGTCGAGCACCAGCGCGCCTTCACGCAGACCGCAGATTGCGGCATCGGCGCCGTCAAACAGCACCGAATCGACGATCGGGCCGTTTTCCAGCATCGTCACGACGATGTCCGCGCCGCAAGCTGCTTCGCGCGGGGTGTCCGCCACAGCCGCGCCGCGCAGCGCTTCGGCCTTGGCGCGCGTGCGGTTCCAGGCGGTAACGTCAAAGCCCGCGTCGATCAGATGCTGCGCCTGGTGGCGCCCCATCAGGCCAATGCCTAAAAAGGCGATCTTGATCATAGGAACTCTCCACTTTGAGAAAAGGCGTCGCCCTCAAACGCCACCACCCGAGCGGGCGCGCCGTCGGCGCCTTCGATCTTCAGAGGCAGGGCGCACAAAAAGGTGCGTGTGCCTTTCAGCGCGGCGGTGCCGATCAGATATTCGATCAGGGTCACGCCACGCCGCAACAGCACATCATGGGTGACATGCTCGAAGATCGGCGGAACGATCCCGTCGAGCGAAAGCCGGATCGTGTAATCTTGCGGAAAGTCAAAAGCGACGGCTTTTGGCGCGCGGCGGACCAGCGCTTCGGCGCCGTCGCGGGTGATATAGGGTGCGTCACGCCAATACTCCGCCGTGGTCCAGTCGCGCTGCGTGTCCCATGCGGTGCTCAGCAAAATGATCGGCTCGTTCGAATAGGCTTCCAGCGCCGCATCGATCCGTTCCGCGTCCAGCGCTTCATTGGGGGCCACGTCGCGTAAATGAGCCACAAAAGCGGGGCCCGCAACATCGCCTGGCGCAGTCTGATCGATGGTCGGGCTGCCGGGCAGCATGTGACGCCGGGCATCCACATGGGTGAAGGAGTGGCACGACAGCGACAATCGCGTGACCTGGAACGGGGCCGCATCGCTGTAGTCGCCCGAGACCTGACGTTCGGCGGGCCAGCGGAAATGCGTCTCGGTGATCGGCATGGACAGATCGATGACAGACAGGCTCATGAGGCCCCCGCATTGGCATAGAGATCGGGAAGGAACGTTGTGAGGAACGGAACATAGGTCAAGAGCGCCAGCGCCACGAACAGGGCCGCCAGGAAGGGCAGGCTTTCGCGCATCACCCGCTCGGGCTTTTCTTCCGCGATGTGAGCCGACAGATAGATCAGATAGCCGACCGGCGGCGTTGTCAGTCCGATCATGAGGTTGAAAACCATGACAATGCCGAAATGCACCGGGCTGATGCCGAGTTCCATGGCGTTGGGCAGCAACAGCGGTACCAGGATCACCAGGGCCGCCAGCGGGTCGAGAAACAGCCCGACCGCAAGCACGAACAGATTGACCATCAGCAAAAAGACAAGCGGATTGTCGCTGATGGCGAAGATTGCCTCACCCACCGCCGCACTCAGCCGCAGATCGGCGACGATCCAGGCGAATAGCGTCGAGGCGCCGACAATCACCAGGATCATGGCGGTGCCCTGCGCCGCCTGCACAAGTGCGGTGTAAAAGCCGCGCATATCCAGTTCGCGGAAATAGAACATGCCGGTGACGAAAGCGTAGAGGCAGGCGATCGCTCCCGCCTCGGTGGCCGTCATCACGCCGCCGAGAATGCCGCCCACGATGATGACGGGCGTCAAAAGCGCAACCGCCGCCTGGGCGCCGGTGCGCGCAACATCACTCAGTGGCACGCGCGCGCTGCTTTCGAAATTGCGCCGTTGCGCAATGATGGCGACGGCGATCATCAAACAAAGACCGATCATCGCGCCGGGAATGATCCCGGCCAGAAACATCGCGCCGACCGATTGCTCTGCCAGTACCGCGTAAATGATGATCGGGATCGAAGGCGGGATGATCGGCCCCACGACCGAGCTGCACTGGGTGATGGCCGCGGCGAAACCCGCAGTGTAACCCTTGCGCTTCATCGACGGGATCATCACCGAGCCCACGGCGGCCGTATCGGCGACCGCGGACCCCGAGATGCCCGAAAAAAACAGGCTTGAGAGCACGTTGACCTGCGCCAGCCCGCCTTTGAAGTGCCCCACCAGCGCGCTTGCGAAATCGACGATGCGTCGCGTGATTCCGCCCCGGTTCATCAACTCGCCGGCAAGAAAGAAGAATGCGATCGCCAGAAGCAGGAACTGATCCATTCCGTTCATGAACATCTGGGTGACCAGAACCAGCGGCATGTCGGGCCTGACCACCACAAGCGTCAGCACCGAAGCGGCGAGGATCGCAAACACTAACGGCAGGCCCAGCACCGCAAAGCCGATCATTGAGCCGAACAGCAACAGCGTTTCCATTCAACCCTCCCGCGGCGCGGCAAGGCCTGCCGCCAGTTGTGACAGGATCGATCCCGCCCACAGCAGCCCGCCGACCACGGCCCCGGTCCAGTACCAGGACTTGGCCACACCCAGCGTCACATAGCGGTCGTTGCCGAAGGCTGTGTTGAGTCTGAGCGCACCCCAGACCAGAAGCGCCAGCAGCACCAGCATGATCAGCGTTTGCGCCACCTTGAGGATTTGTGTCCAGAAGCGCGGCAGCATTCCCTCCAGAAACGAGATTTTCATATGCGGCGCGGTCGATGCGGCGATCAGAACCAGCCAGACATAAAGCAGGCGGATCAGCTCTTCAGACCAGACCAGCGAGGAATTGAAGACATAGCGGCTGATCACCTGACCAATGCCCAAAACCGTGACCAGGAATATGAGAAGCGCCGCGGCTCCATCAATAGCGCGGCGCAGGGCGTCGTTGAATTTGACAATCGCGGCCATGGGGTCTGCCTTGAGAGAAAGCGCGGGCCGGTTGCGCCGGCCCGCGACAGGGTATCAGTTTGCGGCGGCGTCGACCTTGTCGAGCAGATCGGTGCCGAAGCTTTCAACATAGGCGGCGCGGGTCACTTCGCTCACCGCAGCGCGGAAAGCGTCCTGGTCCGGCGTTTCGACCACCTCAAGACCCTCGGCCTTCATTGCCTCGAGACTGGAGGTTTCTTCCTCGTCATTGAGCCCGCGCTGGAATGACGCTGCCTCAATCGCCGCTTCGCTGATTGCAGTCTGGAACTCCGGCGAAAGCCCGTTCCAGCGCCCGGCATTCATCACCAGCGGCGAGGTGGTGTAGGCATGAGCAGTAAGGCTCATATATTTCTGCACCTCGTTGAGCTTGTTTGCATGGATGTGGTTGACCGGGTTTTCCTGGCCATCGATGGTTCCGGTCTGAAGCGCGGAATAGACCTCTGCAAACGGCATCGGTGTCGGGTTCGCGCCAAGTGTCTCAAAGGCCAGAACATGCGCCGGGTTGGGAGTCGTGCGAATCTTGAGCCCGGCGAGATCGGCGGGTCCCTCGATCGGGCGCACATTGTTGGTCAGGTTGCGAAAACCCAGTTCCCAAAACGCCAGCCCCTGAAGACCCGCTTCCGACATCGAGCCCATCAGCGATTGACCGACCTCGCCGTCAAGCACCGCGAAGGCATGGGCGTCGGACTGGAAAAGGAACGGCAGATCGAGCAGATTGAGCTGCGGCAGGCTGCCGGTGAAAAACGGGTTGCCCACCGTGACGATGTCGATTGTTCCCAGACGCACGCCCTCAAGCATGGTCGGGCTGTTGCCCAACTCGCCATTGCCGAACAGATCGATGGCCAGAGCGCCGCCGGTCTTTTCCGAGACCAGCTCCGCGAACTTCTCCGCCGCCTTGGTCACCGAATCGGTGGCCGAGCCGTAATGCGCGAGCTTCAGCGTTGTCTCCTGTGCGTAGGCCGTGCCGGCGAAGGTCAGTGCAGCGGCCATCGCCATGGACTTGGTGAAAATGCGTCTCTTCATCATGGTCTCTCTCCCTGTTGTAGAATGGTAAATCGAAGCGACTGTTACGGATAGAAGAAGTCGACGAGCGTCAGGGACACCGCCGGCACATAGGTGACGAGCAGCAGCACCAGCAGCAATACGCCGATGAAGGGCAGGTTGGTGCGGGTGGTTCCCCAGACGTCGGTCTTGGCGATCGAACAGGCCGTCACCAGCACTGACGCCACCGGCGGGGTCTGCTGCCCAAGCGCGATGTTCAACGTCAGCAAAATGCCGAACTGTATCGGATCGATGCCGAGCTGGTTGACCAGCGGCATGAAGATCGGAACCGTCAGAATGATCGCAGCTGCCCCGTGCAAAACCATGCCGACGAACAAAAGGAAGACGTTGATGATCATCAACACCGCGAACTTGTTGGTGGTCACATCGGCAATCGATGCGGCGAGCCGTTGTGGCATCTCGGTTTCGGTCAGGTAGAGGCCGAGCACCGCAGAGGTGGCGACCAGCAGCATGACGATCGAGGTCTGCACCACCCCGCCGACCAAGGCATGGTAGAGCTTCGCCAGATCGAGTTCGCGATAGATGAACAGCCCGATAAACAGCGCGGTGACGACCGCAAGCGCGGCGCCCTCGGTCGCCGTCACCACACCGCCGAAAATGCTGCCGAGGATCACCACCGGCAGGATCAGCGCCCACAGCGCCTCGCGGGTGGCATGCCACAGCCGGCAAAGGTCGAAACCTTCCTCGCGCGGCAGATCGTAGCGCACGGCGAAATAGTAGCACATGCACATCAGCAGGAACGCGCCCAGCAGCCCCGGGATGATCCCGGCCACGAAGAGCTGAACGATCGAGGTGCCTGACAGCGCACCGTAAAGGATCATCGGGATCGAGGGCGGAATGATGATCGCCAGCGACGCGGTCGAAGAGGTGATCGCGGCGGCAAAACGCGGCTTGTATCCCTTCTTTTTCATCGCCGGGATGAGAACCGATCCCGTCGCCGCCACATCGGCCACGGCAGAACCGGAAATCTCCGCGAAAAACAGCGACACGCCGACATTGACCATGGCCAGGCCGCCGCGCACGAAACCGACAAGTGCCGAGACGAAAGCGATCAGCCGCGTGGATATGCCGCCAGTGTTCATCAGGGCGCCGGCAAGCACGAACAGCGGGATCGCGATCAGCGGAAATTTTGTGGCGCCGTCAAACAGCGACAGCGCCGCATTGAGAAAGCCCAGCGATCCGTTGAGAAGCCAGACGCCGATCAGCGCCGAGGCTAGGATCGACAGGGCGATGGGTACGCCGATGCCGATCATTGCGAACATCGAAAACAGCACGAGCGCCTCGGTCATTTGCTGTCTCCCGGTGCGGCCAGCTCGGCCTGGGCGCGTGATATCTCTTCTTCGATCTCACGCGCTTCGGGGTCGCGGCCCTCGCGCACATATTCAAGCCGCTCAGGCATCGACAGCGCGCGCGCCAGCATCATCAATCCCGCCGAGACCGGCAGAACGCCCTGCACCACGGCACGCGGCATCCAGCGTAGGGTGGTCATGGTCTCCCCGCCGAAGATCGCAAGGATGGTCCAGCCGGCCCAGACGGCAATCGCCAGTACGGTGAAAACAATGACTTCCACGAGCACGAACAGCGAAAGCCGGCCGGCCGGAGGCAGCGAATAGAGCAGGCCGCTAAAGCCCATATGGGCGTCGCGGTTCATGGCCAGCGCTGCCCCGAAAAAGGTGATCCAGGCAAGCAGCACGGCCGCCACTTCATCGTACCAGATCAGCGAATTGCCGGAGTAACGAAAGGCGATGCCCAACAGCACCACGATGGCCAAAGCCACCAGGATGGTGAGGCAAATCGCCTGCAAAAATATGTCCAGCCAACGCACGGAACGGTGCATGAGAGCACTCCTGAAGAAAGCGATTCGAGCTGCCACAATATCTGCGCGGCTATGGGCGCGGTGAGCGGAGCCGGCGAACCGGCCCCGCGGGTGCCGCACCCTGGTTAGGAGCCGCTGGCCAGCGACATAACCTGATCGATCATGTCCTGGCCGTTCTCGACTTCGTTCGCGAACTTCTCATAGACCGGCTTGGAGGCCTCGACGAAGGCATCGCGATCGGCGACGTTGACTTCAAGGCCGCCCGCTTCGAGTTCGCTCAACAACGCTTCGTCGGCCGCAGCGCCTTCGGCCCGGGCCCATGACACCACTTCCTGGGCCGTCTCGGCGAGGATGGTCTGGATTTTTGGATCAAGCTTCTCAAAGGTCGTCACACCCACGGTCGGATAGGCGGGCGAATAGACATGACCGCTCATCGAGAGATATTTCTGCACCTCGTTGAGCTTGCCGGCCGAGATGTTGGTCAGCGGGTTCTCCTGCCCGTCGATCACCCCGGTCTGCAGCGCCACGAAAACCTCGGAAAACGCCATCGGCGTGGGGTTGGCGCCATATTCCTGGAACATCGATACGCGCCATGAGGAATTGGGCGTGCGGATCTTCAGCCCGTCAAGATCGGCAGGCGTGTTGATCGGTTTGGCATTGTTGGTGATCTGACGGAACCCGTTTTCCCACACGGCAAGCGGCCGGTAGCCCTTGGCTTCCGCTGCCGGTACCAGCACGTCCTTGAAGAAGGTGTCGTCGATACGGCCCAGATGTTCGCGGTTGGCCACGATGAACGGCAGATCGAAGATGGCGAATTCGGGCGCGACTTCGGGCATGATCGAGGAGGGCAGGGTGATATGCACCGTGCCGAGCTTGATCTTCTGCATCATGTCCCGGTCCTTGCCGAGCTGCGAGGAAGAAAAGAGCTTGACCTCGCCAAGCTCGCCGAGCTTCTCGTTGGCGCGCGCGGCAAATTCGCTCGCCGTGCGTTCCTGAAGCGAGCCGGGGGCGGCCGAGATGCCGAAGATGATCTCTTCCGACGCCAAAGCCGCCGTCGCGCTTAGCGCAATGCCGAGTCCGGCCAGGCCGGTGGTGATGGATTTCATGAACATGGTGTCCTCCCTGGAGTGTTGTTCAATCGGTTTCAGGCCCAAATCGAGGCGGGGTCCAGCGCCTTGCGGAACAGCTCCGGCAGTTGGCCGGCTTGCGGTGCGGATCTGTCTTGCGGAGCCAGCCGCGCGGCCAGCTTGCGCCCAAGCGCCACGGCATTCCTGGTGGCGCCCAGATCGGCGACGCCTTGTCCCGCAATGTCATAGGCCGTGCCGTGGGCGGGCGTGACGATGGGGAAGGGGTAGCCGGCAATCAGCGTCACGCCGCGGTCAAAACCCAGCAGTTTCATCGCGATCTGTCCCTGGTCGTGATACATGGTCATGACCGCATCGAACTCGCCCTTGATGGCGCGGACGAAAACCGTGTCTGAGGGAATCGGACCGGTGACGGCGAGCTGCTTTTGCTGCGCGCGGCGCACCGCCGGCGCCAGAATGTCGTCGTCCTCATCTCCGAAGTTGCGGCCGTCGCCGGCGTGTGGGTTGAGCGCTGCGACGCCGATCCGCGGGCGCTCAAAACCGGCTCCCTCCATCACCTGAACGGTGAGTTCAAGGCTCTTGAGAATCCGGTCTTCGTCCAGTGCATCGGCAACCTCGCGCAGCGGGATATGCGAGGTCACCCGCGCATTCCACACCTCGTCGAGCACATTGAACTCACGCCCGCTGGACTGCGCATTGATCGTGGCGTTGATGAACCCGATCTCATCGACATAGTCGGGCTTGGCAAGCCGCATCGCGTGTTTGTTGAACGGGGTGAAGAAACACACATCAGCAAATCCCGCGTGACAGGCCAGAAGCGCGCAACGGAAGTTTTCCAACGCGGCGCGGCCACTGCCTTGGGAGGAGGCGCCCTGCGGCACCGTTTCGGGATCGCAGTTCCTCAAATCCACCATGAAGGTGCCTTCGGGCATGGTTTCGCCCAGCTTCTCAAGGCCGATGACCGGCAAATCGAGCGAAACGCCGGCATCGGCCTCGCCGCGGGCCAGCAGCCGCCGGTCGCCGATCACCAGCATGTCGTTCCGGTTGATGTCGTCATGGGCCAGAACCTTGGCCGCCAGCTCCGGGCTGATCCCGCCGGCATCACCAATGGCAAAGGCTACTCGTGTATTTTGCGTCATGTATTTCCTCATTTTGTATGTTGTATACAAAATTAAGGGCTCGCAACGCAAGCGAAAATTTTCTATTGTTTCACGAATGAATGCAGGAAGAGCAATGCACGACATGGTTGATGACATCAGCAGTCTCGCTCCCATCGAGAAGCAGACGCTGCACGATCAGGTGGCAAGTCAGTTGCGCGATCTCATTATCGAGGGGGTGCTGGAGCCGGGATCGCGGATTGACGAAACGGCGCTGGTCGAGCGGCTTGGCGTGTCGCGAACTCCGTTTCGCGAAGCGCTGCGCACGCTTGCAGCGGAAGGTCTGGTGGTCATCCGCCCCTCAAAGGGCTCGATCGTGCGAAAGCTCGGCGCGGGCGAGGTGCATTCGATGCTCGAGGTGCTGGCCGAGATTGAACGGCTGGCCGGCCGGCTCGCCTGTGAGCGGGCGTCCGACGCCGAAATTGCCGAACTGCTCGATATCCATGACAGGATGATTTCGCTCTACCGCACCCGCGACCGGTTGCCCTATTACAAGCTCAACCAGCTTTTCCATTCCCGCGTGGCGGCGGTGTCGCGCAACGCAACGCTAGTTGAGGTGCAGGCCAACATTCAGTCGCGGCTCAAGCGGATCCGCTTTGTCGGCAATCGCAAGCCTGAGGATTGGGCCAATGCCGTGGCCGATCATGAGCAGATGGCGGCGGCACTTCGGACCCGCGACGGCGAGGCGCTTGGCGAGATCATGGCCGTTCACCTGGTGCGGACCTGGGACCGCGTGAAGGATTCGCTTTAGGCGCATTATGACCGAGACGCCGCTCGCCGAAAACATCGCCAACCAGCTCCGCCGCGATATCCTGCGCGGCAAGCTGCGGCCCGGTGCGCCCATCAAGGAACGCGACAACGCCGCGGAAATGGGCGTCAGCCGCACCCCGATGCGCGAGGCGATTCGCATTCTCGCCAAGGAGGGGCTGGTCAATCTGCGCCCGTCGCGCAGCCCGCTGGTTGCCGAGCCCTCACTGAAGGAGGTGATGGACGCCATCGATGTGCTAACCGCGCTGGAAGTCTTGTCGGGCAAGCTCGCCTGCCGGAATGCCACCGAGGCCGACCTGGAAGATATCCGCAGCATCCACGCCCATATGGCCAGGATCTATGACGATGCGGATTCGCTTGACCTGTTTGAGGTCGATATGAGCTTTCACCGGGCCATTGCCCGCGCCTCGCACAATGCGCTGCTGGCAGAAAGCCATCAGGCCTATCTGGCCCGGCTCTGGCGGGTGCGCTATCTCACCGCCAGCCTGCGCCACAATCGCGCCCGCGTTCTCAACCAGCACGGCGCCATCCTCGAAGGATTGCACCAGCGCGATGTCGACAAGGTCACCGCCGGCATAGGCCTGCAGCTCGAGGGGCTCGCCCAAAGCGTCACCCAGGTGGTTTGACGCCCCGGTCGCCGATCACGACGCGGCTGAATTGGACGCGTTCAAGGAACAGTCGCGAGGCGGCAAAGCTCGATTGCCTCTGGCTGCCGGGAGACGCTTTCTGAGCCGCGATCACGGCCAGTAGCATAGCGGTTCGGGGTAGCCGTCCGATCCCGGCTTGCGGCCGAATTCAATCAAAGCCAAAACGCGACGAGCGTTGCGGGAGCGACCGCCAATCAGATATCCGTTTCATTGGAGCCGAAAGGGACTCCCGCCGCAACGGCGAGTGAGCGACCACCGGCACGATGCCCGCGCCCCGATAACTCGGGCGCGTGCGTGACCGGTACGGGACATCCGTTTTCAGCCCAATTGACCTCGCAGCGGTTTCCACTGGTCTGGACCGCTCCTATCTCTCAACAACTCGATGAAATCGGGTTTTCGAAACAGGCGATCATCTCGCGCAACCGCTTACGAATGGCTTCAGATCGCTCGGGCCATCGGGAAGATGTGCTCTGATCCCGGACACGACGCATTGGGTAGGGCGAAATCACGCTGCTAAAATCCGTCGCCTTTGCCGGATGCCGCTTCGACACCGTAGGAGGCAAAGAAGGTGTTGGTTTTCTTCGACCTGACTTCCGGGTTCCAAAGGGAACGCGTTAAGATGTCGTTGCGTTGCGCAAAGCGCTCGAACCGGTCCGTGACGATCATCCCGCTTTCAGCGTCGCCGTCTTTCCGCACGCCGGCTGCGGCTTTCCGTCCGGACGCGTCAGGCATCGCTCTTGGCTTTCATCATGCCAAGGATCGCGTCGATATGCCCATCCCGCAATTGTAACACAGGGAAATGCGTGTCGAGATCGTCGAAGCTTGCGAACATCTCGCGGGACAGAGATAGCATGACGATCGGCCCGAATATGAGATGGAAAATCTGCCTCTCGTCGACCTTCAGGAAAGTGCCGTTTTCAACTCCCTGATCGATGATGCGCCACAAAAGTGCCTGCTGCGGCTCGATGTATTCCGTATGGAATGAGCGTGCGACGGTCGGAAACATCCGCGAGACTTCTGCTATGAGCGGCGACATGCGCCCCACGGGCGACGATATGATTGTTTCATAGAGTGCGCTCAGCGCCGCGCGCAGCTTGTCCTCTGCGGTTGGCCCTGAGCGGCTCGCGATCTCTTCGAGCGCGACCAATGCGGCGCTGTAGCCATGGGTCACGCAAGCGACGAACAATTCTTCCTTGCCGGCGAAGTGGTGGTAAAGGCTCGCCTTCGTGATCCCGCAAGCCGCAGCGATCTTGCTCATGGACGTGCCGGAATATCCGTTCTTTAAAAATAGCTCCGTGCTTGTCTCGATGATCCCCACGCGTCTGTCTGCGCCGGAATTTTCTTCGGTCACCTGCATTGACGTTCCCTTTTCCACTTCTACTTCCCTACCGAACGGTCGGTTAGACAGGTAGGAGTAAGCTGTCATGGGACAAGTCTGGTCAAAAATTCTCTTCAGTGCCACAGCGATTTCAATGCCTGTCCTGGCGTGGGCGCAGGAAGTTGATGAAACCGCCAAGGACGCGCCGGCGGCGATCTTCGTCCAAACAATGATCGTGCCCTCAGAAGAAGCCATGGTCAGTCGCCAGTTTTTTGGCCAAGTCGCAGCGTTGGAAACGGTCAACATCTCGTTCGAGGTTGGCGGCTATCTGGCGACGCTTGAGGCCCAGGAAGGAACCATGGTCAAGGCCGGCACATTGCTGGCCAGCCTTGATCTTGCCCCCTTTGAACGCGCGGTCGAGCGCGCGGAACTGGAACTGGCGCAGGCAACCCGCGACTTCAAACGCGCGCAGGAATTGGCATCGCGCAATGTCAGCTCTGAAGTGCGCGCCCAAGACACTGCGACGGCGCGCGATCTCGCCGATGTCGCGTTGCGCGAGGCGCGAGACGCCTTGGCGGATGCCCAGATCCGCGCCCCGTTCGATGGTATGGTCGCCGATCGCCTCGGCACATCCTTCACAACCATCGAACCCGGCCAGCCGATCTTGCGGTTGCACAACATGTCCGAAACCCGTGTGGAGTTTGACCTGCCGGAGCGGCTTCTGGCCCACATCGGCGATCCGGCGGGTGTGGCCTTTACCGGGATCATCGCAGGGCACGACGGGGCAATACCACTTGAGTTCAGAGAGTTTCGTGCGGAAACCGGCCGGGTAGGGCAAAGCTATACCATCTCGCTCGCCGCGGCGCCGGGAATGTCCTTGTTGCCCGGTCGGACAATCCTTGTGCGGGCGAGCCTTCCTGCCGCAGGAGAAGGCATCAGCCTACCGACGACCGCCATCCTCACGGCCTCAGACGGCGCGCAGTTCGTCGTGGAAGTCGCAGATGCAGGTGATGGACCGGTCGCCCGTCATGTCCCTGTCGAGGTCATGTCTTCGAATGGGACGGAGTTTCGCGTGACCGGTGTAGCGGCTGCGAGTGAGATCGTCGCAATCGGCTCGCATCTCATTGACGACGGCCAGCCCGTTAAACGCTTCACCGGTCTGACGGTCGAGGGATTGTAAGACATGCAAATCGCCCGTTTCGCAATCGAAAAGCCGCTCTACACCTGGCTGCTGATCCTGTTTTGCCTCTTCGGTGGCGCGGCGGGATATCTTGGTGTCGGCAAACTTGAAGACCCCGTTTTCACGCTCAAATCCGCGCTCATAATCACCCCCTATCCCGGCGCGACCGCAGCGGAAGTGGCGATCGAGGTTTCCGAGGTGCTGGAGGCGGAAATCCAACGCATGGATGAAGTGGATTTCATCACCTCGAGCAACCGCCCCGGCCTGTCGGTGATCGAGGTCACCATTCAGGACACCTATGACGGAACGGAACTGCCGCAGGTCTGGGACGACATGCGTGACCGCGTTGCCGATGCCGCGCCCAGCCTTCCCGCCGATGCGCTGCCGCCCACCGTTAACGACAGTTTTGGCGACGTTTACGGATTGCTCTACGCGGTCACGGCACCAGGCTACGACGACGCGACTGTGTGGGACATCGCGACATTCTTGCGGCGCGAACTGCTGACGGTCGAGGGGGTGGCCAATGCGGAAACCCTCGGATTGCCGGAAGAGGCCATCTTCGTGGAGCCGTCCAGCGAGATCCTCGCGGCCCTTGGCGTGCCGCCCGGCGTCGTCGTGGACGCCGTGTCCGCTGCCGATGCGGTTGTGCCGACGGGCACAGCGGACAACGCGCGCTCGGACGTGCGCATCAATGCACCCGCGCCGGACGACAGCGTCGGCGAGATCAGCGCGCTGACCTTCGGATTTGACGGCGAAGTGCTCAACCTTACCGATCTTGCGGATGTCTATCGCGCCCGCGTTGATGCTCCCCGTCAAATCATACGCCACAACGGCATCGAGGCGTTCACCATTGGCGTCGCCGGTTTGACTTCGGAAAACATTGTCACAGTTGGCCAAAGGGTCGAGGAGCGGATTGCTGAGATCACGCCGCTACTGCCTGCCGGCGTCATGCTTGAGCCGATTTATGAGCAGCACCGTGTTGTCGATACCGCGAACCAGGACTTCCTGATGAGCCTTGCGATGTCCGTGGGTGTGGTGATCGGCGTTTTGGCTCTTTTCATGGGTTGGCGTGCGGCTGTCGTGGTGGGCGGATCGCTTCTTCTGACCGTCAGTTTCACGTTCTTCTTCATGTATCTCTTCGACATCAAAGTCGAACGGATCAGCCTTGGCGCGCTCATCATCGCCATGGGGATGCTGGTGGACAACGCCATCGTCGTGGCCGAAGGCATGCAGGTGCAGATGCGGCGCGGTCGCAAAGCCGTTGAGGCCGCCGCCGAAGTCGCGCGGCGCACACAGATCCCGCTGCTGGGGGCGACGATCATCGGCATCATGGCCTTTGCCGGCATCGGCCTCAGTCCCGACAGTTCGGGCGAATTTCTGTTCACGCTGTTTGCCGTCATCAGCATCTCACTCACGCTGTCATGGCTTCTGGCGGTTACAGTCACGCCGCTTCTGGCCAGTTATTTCTTCAAGACCGAAACCGGGGATGCGGCCAAGGATCCCTACGACACGCTCTTTTTCCGGGGCTACGGCGCCGTGGTGCGTGGAGCGTTGCGCGTGCGCTGGCTGGTCATCATCGCCTTGATTGGCGCAACCGTGACGGGCGTCGGCGCGATGGGATTTGTCAAACAACAGTTCTTCCCGCCCGCCACCACACCGCTGGTCTATTTCAACTACAAGGGCGTTCAGGGCACATCCATCTCCGCGGCAAGCAAAGATCTGGTGGTCATCGAAGAGTGGCTGCTGGAGCATCCCTCGGTCGTCGCGGTCACAACCACGCTCGGCGCCAGCATGACGCGCTTTTTGCTGACCTATACGCCCGAAGACCCCGACTCGTCCTATGCCCAACTGGTCATTCGCGTTGCCGATCACACCGACATTCCCGGCCTGCGCGACGATCTGACGGCTTATGCCGCGCGCGCGATCCCCTGGGCGGAAACGCGGGTTCAACAGATCATCTATGGACCGCCCGTCGGCGCGGATGTGGAGGTGCGCCTGTCCGGGCCTGACCCGATGGTCCTGCGCAGACTTGCCGATCAGGCGCAAACAATCTTCGAGACGGAAACAGACCTCCTAGTGGTCGAGCGCATCGATTGGCGTGAGCTTGAATTGACCACGCAACCGGTCTTTGCCACCGACCGGGCCAAGGCACTCGGCATCACGCGATCTGACGTGTCCCAGGCGATTGCACTCGCCACGGACGGTCTGCGAGTCGGCACCTTCCGCGAGAATGACCGGCAGGTGCCCATCCTGATCCGCACCCCACGCGGCGAGCAGCAGGGTGTCGAGTACCTTCTTGATCAGCCGCTCTATACCCCCACGGCGCAGGCCTATACCAATATCGGTCAGGTGGTGGACGGGTTCGAGGTTGTGGCGCGCAACACGCTGATCCAGCGGCGCGACCGCACACCGACCGTCAGCGTGCAGGCCTTCACCTCGCCGGATGTGCTGCCTCCGCAAGCCTTCCTGGAGGTGCGCGGCGCGATCGAAGCCATGCCGCTGCCCCCTGGCTACCGCATGGAATGGGGTGGTGAGTTCGAAAGTGCGAGCACCGCACAGCAAAGCCTCGGCCGCCAGATGCCGCTGGCCTTTGGCACCATGCTTCTGATCACCATCCTTCTGTTTGGCAAGCTGCGCCAGACCGCCGTGATCTGGACGGTCGTGCCGATGGCCGTGACCGGCGTCGGTCTTGGCCTTCTGTTCACCAACCTGCCTTTCAGCTTTACCGCCCTTCTGGGCCTTCTCAGCCTGTCGGGCATGCTCATCAAGAATGCCATCGTTCTGGTGGAGGAAATCGACGCTCAAAAGCGCGAAGAGGGCCTGCCGCAATCCGAGGCCATCGTCATTGCATCGGTCAGCCGCCTGCGCCCGGTTGTTCTTGCGGCTGCGACGACGATCCTGGGCATGGCGCCACTTCTGTCGGATGCGTTCTTTGCGTCGATGGCGGTGGCGATCATGGGAGGACTGGGCTTTGCGTCCATTCTGACCCTGATCGGGGTTCCGGCACTCTATCATACCTATCTGCGCAAAGAGCGCAGGGCAGAAATGGCTGCGAAAAACGCCTCAGACGGTTCCCGGAAACGCGGCTGGTTGTTGCGTCTGGCCCCGGGTCGCCGGGCAAGACCATCGCCAGACGCACCACCGACACTCGCGGCCGAGTAGCGGGAAAGACCCTGTAAGCGCAATCCTGTTCGGATCCCTTGACCGGTGAACAAACCCCGCCGATCTGGAGTGCGTTGCCGGTACGGGACGTCCGTTTTCAGCCCAATTGACCTCGCAGCGGTTTCCACTGGTCTGGACCGCTCCTATCTCTCAACAACTTGATGAATTCGGGTTTTCGAAATAGGCGATCATCTCGCACACTCGCTTGCGAATGGCCTTCAGATCGTTCATTTGCCGATCAACATTTGACAGTTTTGCCTGCAAAAGCTCGACGACATCATTGCGTGCAATCAGATCGTTCGGGTCATCGGGGAGAAATGCCTTGATCTCGGACAAGGTGAACCCCAACGCCTTGCTCATGGTGATCGTTCTAAGGCGTGAGACCATCTCGTCGGGATAATCCCGATAGCCGTTTCCCAGCCGCGTTGCCGAGGGCACCAGCCCCTGCTTTTCATAGAAACGAATCTGGGAGGCAGAGACGCCTGCCGCATCCGCGAGTTGACCGATTTTCATGCCTATTGACCTTCAACCATTGTTGAAGGTTTATATCAGTCGGGTTCCAAGACACAAGGACCCCAGGATGAACACGTCTCTTCTCTTTCAATCGCTCGAATTACCCAATGGCACCACCCTGCCGAACAGGCTGGCCAAGGCCGCAACGGAAGAAAGCCTGGCTGCGCAGGGTCAATTGCCTGATCACCGGTTGAACACGCTTTATCGCCGCTGGGCCGAAGGGGGTGCTGGCCTTCTGATCACAGGCAACGTCATGATCGCACCGGATGCTTTGACCGGACCGGCCAGCGTCGTGCTGCAAGAGGGCACCGACCTTGAGCCGTTCAGGGACTGGGCCAGGGCGGGCCGCTCCGGTGGCGGACAGTTCTGGATGCAGATCAATCATCCAGGCCGACAGACCTACAAGATGCTTGGCGAAGAAGCTGTCTCGGCTTCGGACGTCGCCATTGACATTCCGGGAATGTCCAAGAACTTCAGCCCGCCGAGAGCTTTGACAGGCAATGAGGTCGACGGCTTGATCGCGAGATTTGCGGCAACTGCGCACCTGGCCGAGAAGGCTGGTTTTAGCGGCGTGCAGATACATGCCGCGCATGGCTATCTTATCAATCAATTTCTATCCCCGCTGACCAATCGCCGTGACGACAAATGGGGCGGCTCGCTGGAGAACCGGGCGCGGTTCCTATTCGAAATGGTGCGCGCAGTGCGGGCGCGGGTTTCAAAGGGTTTTTCGGTTGCGGTCAAGCTGAACTCAGCCGACTTCCAGAAAGGCGGGTTTGACACAAACGACGCCAAATGGGTGGTCGAACAGCTCGGTGATATGTCCATCGATCTGGTCGAATTGTCTGGCGGATCCTACGAAAGCCCGGCCATGCAGGGACGCGCACAAGACGGCACCAGCACTGCACGCCGCGAGGCCTATTTTGTGGAGTTTGCCAGAGACGTCGCCGCAATTGCAAAAATGCCGATCATGGTGACCGGCGGTATTCACAGGCGGGAGGTGGCCGAAGATGCGCTGGTCAATAGGGCCGGGGGCATTGGTGTTTCGGTGCTCGGGATTGCGACGGCAATGGCTTATGAACCCGATCTGCCGAACAATTGGAAAGCCGGAAAGTCACTGGATGTCGCGCTCCCGGTCGTTGGCTGGAAAAACAGGCGAATGGCGGGCCTGGCAACGATGATGCTGGCCTATGTTCAGCTTGACCGGCTTTCGCAAGGGAAAGCCCCGAAGCCGCGGGCGCGCCCGCTCATTGCCTTTATCAGCAATCAAATCAAGCTGAAGAAGATGGCAAAAAGGTACAGGCGTTGGCGTGAGAGTTAGCAACTGTATCTCGTCCCAATCGATGCGCGCACAAGATAAACTTGCGACACCCCTATCGCCGCGAAGGATGGTTGATCAACGTGAGAAAGGCACGCAGGATCTACTAGAAGTTGGGCCTGCAGCTTAGGAACAAGCATCCCAAGCGGCGTGTGAAAGCAAAGCCGCGTGAAGACCGCCAGGAAGCTGTCGGCCAAATGATGTCTGGGCGATGGATTTTGTTCACGACCAGTTGGCGACCGGTAAGAAGCTGCGCATCCTGACCATCGTCGATACCCATTCCCGGCTCAGCCCGGCGACCGATCCTCGCTGCACCTATCGCGGCGAGGACGTGGTGCAGACGCTGGAACGGGTATGCAGCCGGATTGGCCACCCGAAGACGGTTCGGGTTGATAATGGCAGCGAGTTCATCTCGCGATCTCCACCTGTGGACCTATGCAAACGACGTCACACTGGACTTCTCACGACCGGGCAAGCCGACCGATAACGGTTACATCGAAGCGTTCAACAGCAAGTTCCCGGCGGAGTGCCTGAACGCGCACTGGTTCCTGGCGCTTGCGGATGCACGCGAAAAATTGGAGGATTGGCGTAGACACTACAATGAGGATCGGCCTCATTCGGCGATCGGATACAACGTCCCGATTGCCCTGCATAATCCCGGCGGCATCCCCAGCCCGTCACCGTGATTACAGCCGGAAGACTCCATGTTCCGGTGCTCCAAACTTCGGTCTCCGAGCAACCAAGGTTCGGTCTCAGAGCAAAAGCGGATGAGACCTGGGTCTCAGGTCATTCAGAATGCCAGCCGGCAAAGCGGACACTGACCTACATAGCATGCGGCGTCATTTTTGGCCCATTGCGGCCGTTGGCACATTTCGCGGAGGACGGCAGCTTGAAGCCCACTTTGACCAATCCTTGGAGGTGCACCGATAACGTTGTTGGGAACCCGCAAAGTGAGGACTACGTCGCACCTGGTAGGTCGCCTCTTCACGATCTGTTCGTGGGGTCGCTTGCCTTGGTGAGCTTTTCACCAAGAGACCGGTAGTTTGAACCCGCCAGGTACATGGGAGTATCGCCATCATCAACTGTGAATCCTAGGTGGTGGTAAAACCTGCGCGCGGCGTCATTGTGGTCATGTGTCGTCAGCGCGATATACTCCGCACCCCAGCTTTGTGTTGCATGTGCTGCGGTAGCCGCGAGCAGCCGCGTGCCGAGATTTTGTCCTCGCGCAGCGAGGTCGACCCACAAGTCTTGCACATAGACGCCCGGTTGTCCGCGTGTGGTCGAAAAATGCGGGAAAAACAGCGAAAGTCCCGACCCGTCCGCGATCAGGACCAAAAACAATGCATCTGCCGAAAATCCATACCGGCGTATGATGTCCGGCGTTGAGGCAAACTTCGCTCCATCTCCTATTGTTTCGGCCAGACTGGTCAGCATCCGCGCAATGACTTCGGCGTCTTCCGGTCCGGCCAATCTGATGTCAACTGAATTGGTCACGCTGCTAGGCTCCGTAGGTCCGTTCCCTGATGTCAATTGCGGATAGTTCCGCAATACAGGCCGTAAGGAACGTCGCTTCAGCGTCCGATTGGCGGCGGGTGGGATTGCTGATCAGATAAATGTTCACAAGCGGCAGTTCATCATATGGCGGCAGTTGGCGAAGGCGGCCGGCTTCAACATCCTGCTTTGCGACGTGAATCGGAAGAGCACCAATGCCGATATTGGCCATGATCATGCGCCGGATTTCATTGAGGCTGGAGGAAACCCCGCGCCAGCTATTGGCAAGCTTCAAGCGGGAGCGAAGGCGCGATGTGGCCGCGAGCGGGCCGCCTTCGGCTTCGGTCTGGAAGGCCACAAAAGGTTCACCCTCAAGGTCTTTTGGGTCAATATCACGGACCTCGAAGAGAGGGTGACGTGCTCCGCAATACAGGCCGAAATACTCACGATATAGAACCAGCGTTTCCAGATTCTCCGGAGGCTTGGCAAGCAGACAAATCCCGAAACTTGCCCGGTTTTGAGACACGGTCGTTTCAACGTCTTCACTTTCAGAGACTGAAAATGAATAGGTCACATTGGGGTGGGCGTTTGTGAACCTGTTCAGAAAATCATCGAAGTGATCCGAAATCACATGGCTGGTCGTTGCAATCGAAAGATGTCCGCGCAGCTCGGCATGGGCCACATCCAGAAGCGAGGGGAGCTGCGACACCGAGCCAAAGATTTTGGCGCATTCCGTGTAGAGAACCTGCCCAGCTCGTGTGACGGAAAACTCGTTAGGTTTCCGTATGATAAGCACTTGCCCCGTATGTTGCTCGAGCCGTTTGAGCGCTGCCGAGATGGTTGGCTGTTTCAAGCCGAGAAAATCAGCCGCCTTGGAGATACCATGCTGCTCAACCACCACCATGAAGGTGCGCAGGAGATTCCAATCGAGGTTCCAGGGGAAGCGTTGTTTGAAGGGCTGGGACATAGATTTCATCTATATTGAAGATATTCCATATCTATTTGCTAAATAGTGAGCGTAATGCAAGCTTTTTATCGGTGCGGACGAATCCGCAAGCGCCGTGCGCAATGAGGCCGTTCAGCGTGACACCACCAGGGAGAAGAGAGATATGACTGTTCGCCGTACAATTTTGAAATCTGCATTTGTCGCTATCGGCCTTGCAGCTTTGGGCATGAATGTTGCTGCCGAAGAGCTGGATACCCTGAAAGAAAATGGCGTGATCCGCATTGCGATGTCCGGCGCCTATCCTCCGTTCAATTTCGTGAACGATGAAAACAAGGTTGTGGGCTTTGACCCAGCCATCGGCACCGAGATTGCTAAGCGCATGGGATTGGAAACGGAAATCGTAACCACCGCCTGGGACGGTATCATCGGCGGCCTGCTGGCTAACAAATACGACGCCATTGTCGGGTCGATGACGATTACGGCGGAGCGTGACGAAGTTGTCGACTTTGTCGGTCCCTACTATTCGGATAAACGCGCAATTTTCACCAAGCCCGGTTCGGGCATTTCCAGCCTCGAAGACCTTGAGGGCAAGAAAGTCGGTTTGACACTTGGCGAAACCCACGAAGATTGGGCGCGGGAAAAGGGCTACGACATCAACACCTACAAGGGCCTGCCCGAGTTGCTGCTGGAACTTGAAAATGGCCGTGTCGACGCAATCGTCAACGACTCGATCGCGGCGATTCTCGCGATGACCGAAAAGGGTCAGGAGTTCGAGATGTTCGGAGACCCGACCACGGAGCCGTTCGGCGCCGGCATTGCCATTCGTGAAGGCAGTCCGCAACTTGCCGCCGAAATGCAGAAAGCCCTGCAATCCATGATGGATGACGGCACCTACCTTGCCATCGCTGAAAAGTGGATCGGCGCGGATATTCGCTGACGCATCTTTTGCCCGTCGCCACAAGGCGGCGGGCTCTTCCGATTTTTGATCCACGATCCAAACACCGAGGCGCCGATTAGTTCGCTTCCGGTGGGGTTTTTATTCACGCCCGGACGCCCGTTCTGCCCAACGGTTCCGCAGTATAGAGTGAAGTCACGCGTGAGCGGCCCGGCGAGACCAGGGCCGGAAACCAAAAGGAGTGCGACATGGACCTTGAACTGATGCTGAAGGTCTATCCGTTCTTTCTGGAGGCCGCATGGGTCACCGTTCTGCTATCGGTTCTGACAGCAATCCTGGGTTTGACATGTGGGACGCTTGGTGCCGCGGCACGCCTGTCTAGGTTTGCTTATTTGCGCTTTCTCGGAGCGGCCTATGTCAGCGTGTTTCGTGGGACACCGGCGCTGATCCAGTTGTTCATTCTATATTTTGGCGGACCGCAAATCGGCATTCAACTGGACGCCTTTGAGGCCGGCGTGATCGGGCTTGGCATCAATGCGGGCGCCTATATGACCGAGACGATCCGTGGTGCAATCATCGCCGTCGACAGGGGGCAGCGCGAAGCAGCGCGCACCTTGGGATTGAGCAGCTGGCAGGCCACCTACAAGGTAATCCTGCCGCAGGCTGCGCGCTTGATGGTGCGCCCGCTTGGCGTAAACCTGAACATGCTGATCAAGGCAACCGCGCTGGTGGCCGCGATTGCGGTGGTGGAGCTGACCTATACGGCGCAGCGCTATATCGGCTCGACGTACAAGCCCTTCGAAATGTTCCTGCTCGCAGGCATCCTCTACATGATCATCATCTATGTGACCGGCCGCGGTGTTGCCTGGCTTGATCGCAAAGTACAGATCACCTGATCGGAAAGGACGGACAGATGGGCCTCGATTTTTCGATTATTCCCAAATACATGGACATCATCCTTCTGGGTGTTGCCTGGACCATCGGTATCACGGTGTCGGCGGCGCTGCTGAGTTTTATCGGCGGCATCATCTTTGCGGTCATCGCACTTTATGCGCACTGGATCATTCGTCAGCCGTTTCGACTGATCGAGTGGGTCTTCATGGGCACACCGCTTTTGTTGCAGCTGTTCCTGATCTATTTCGGGCTGGTGCAGATCGGGATCGATCTGCCTGCCTTTATCGCCGGCATCATCGGGTTGGGACTGCACTTTGCCGTGTACAATTCGGAACTGATCCAGACCGCCATTCTGGCGGTGGACAAGGGCCAGATGGAAGCGGCCCGCACATTGGGGCTAAGCCGCGGGCAAGCCTTGCGCAAGGTGGTGATCCCGCAGGCGGTGCGCGACGTGATTCCCCCAATCGGCAACAACATGATTGCCCTTCTGAAGGATAGCGCGCTTGTCTCGGTGATCGGGGTCAGTGAACTGACGCTGTCGGCGCAAAGGGTGATTGGCAAGACGTATCGACCTTTCGAGTTCTACATCCTCGCTGCCGGTTTCTATTACGTCATCAATCTTTGCATGGAATGGGTACAGCACAAGATCGAACGCCGCATTTCCATCTCTCGCTGACACAAGAGGCCAATCATGTCCGAACAGACAAAATTTGTCGAAATCCGTCACGCACAGAAATCGTTTGGCTCGCTGGAGGTTCTCAAGGATATCAGCCTGAATGTCGAACGCGGGCAGATTGTTGGCATCATCGGCTCATCGGGATCGGGAAAATCCACCCTGCTCAGGGCGATCAATGACCTCAGTCCGCTGACTGGCGGCGAGATCTGGCTGGAGGGGGTGCAGGTCAACAAGACACTGCCTCACCGCCAATACGAAACGCACATCAACGCGATGCGTCAGCAGGTCGGCATGGTGTTCCAGCACTTCAATCTCTTCCCGCATATGACTGCGCGCGAGAACGTCACCATGGCGCCCAAGTTGCTCAAGGGGCTGTCACAGGCCGATGCCGACAAGCTGGCCGAGGAGCAGCTGGATAAGGTCGGGATGCTTGAGCGGATTGACTATTATCCATCGCAGTTGTCCGGCGGGCAAAAACAACGAGTTGCCATCGCCAGGGCGCTGGCCATGAAACCCAAGCTGATGCTTTTCGACGAAGCCACGTCGGCGCTCGACCCGGAATTGGTCGAGGAGGTGAATTTGGTGATGAAAAAGCTCGCCGAAGAACACATGACGATGATCATCGTCACCCACGAGATGGATTTTGCGGCTTCGGTTTGCGACCGGGTTCTGTTCATGGATCAGGGCGTGGTGGTTGAAGAAGGTCCACCCGAAGTGCTGTTCAAGAATCCGACACAAACCCGGACGCGGGAATTCCTGCGCAAACACCTGGAAGGTGCCAATTGAGCGACGTGGTTTCCTATCTCTTTTACCAAACCCGCAACCCGCGTCCGTTTCTGGATCGGGGTGAGGGAATCTACCTGTTTGACGAAAACGGCAAGCGTTATATCGACGGATCCTCAGGGGCGATGGTGTCCAATATCGGTCACTCAAACCCACGAGTTCTGGCCAAGATCAAGGCACAAATGGACAAAGCCACATTCGGCTACCGGCTGCACTTCCGCACCCACCCGTCCGAGGATCTGGCAGCAAAGACCGTATCGCTGATGCCTGAAGGGCTGGATCGCGTATTCTTTGTCTCGGGCGGCTCAGAAGCGGTGGAAAGCGCCGTGAAACTGGCCCGGCAATATGCCCTGACCCAAGGCGAGAACGGGCGTTACAAAGTTGTTTCTCGGTTTCCGTCCTATCACGGAAGCACCTTCGGAGCGCTGGAACTGACTGGCTATGACCCGCTGTGCACCCCGTTTAAGCCAATGCTGCGCGAAATGCCGAAAATCACCGCCCCCGCGACTTATCTCGACCGCGACAATCTGAGCGAAGAGCAACGCGGTCTGAAATATGCGGAGTTCCTGCGCGACAAGATCATCGAGGAAGGCCCCGATACGGTGCTTGCCTTTGTCATGGAACCTGTTGGCGGTGCCTCGACCGGGGCGTTGGTCGCTCCCGACAGCTATTACGGCCGTGTCCGCGAAATCTGTGATGAATTTGGCGTGCTGCTGGTCTATGACGAGGTCATGACCGGCGCGGGGCGCACGGGAAAGTTTCTTGCCGCCGAACATTGGGGGATCACCCCTGATATCGTGGCCATGTCCAAAGGCTTTGGCGCAGGCTACGCGCCGCTGGGCGCGATGGTTGCAGGGGCGCGGCTGGTCGAACCGGTACTCGACGCAGGCGGTTTCTTGCACGGGTTCACCTATGCCGGCAATCCGATGGCCTGTGCTGCCGGGCTTGCCGTTCTGGAAGAGATGGAAGAGCAGAACCTGGTTGAGAACGCCGCCCGCATGGGTGAGGTGCTGATGGCCCAGTTGCACAGCCTGATGGACCGCTACCCGTTTATCGGGGATGTGCGGGGCAGGGGGCTTTTGACCGCGTTTGAATTCGTCGCCGACCGCGACACGATGGAACCGCTTCCGACCGCGCTCAATGCCTATGATCGCCTGGTGGAACTGGCCTATGCGCGCGGCCTGATCATCTATTCCCGTCGCACCCGGGGCGGCACCTCTGGCGATCACTTTCTTGTGGCTCCGCCACTGATCATAACCGAAGATCAGATCGGTGAGATGATGGATATCCTGCGCGATGCTCTGGATGCATTCGCGAATGAAGCGGGCCTGCCGGTCGGGGAGGATGCCGCGTGAAACTCCCCGACAAGCAAATCAGCATGGAAGACGCCATCGCCCACATAGGCGACGGAGCAACGGTGATGCTGGGCGGATTTGGTGTGCCGGGCACACCGTTTGCGCTGATACACGCCCTTGTACGTCATGGTGCACGTGATCTTACGATCATCAAGAACGACGCCAATGAACCAGATATGGGTGTCGATCATCTGCTCAAAAGCCGCCAGGTCGCCCGGTTAATTACCACTCATCTGGGCCTGAATGGCCGCGCGATCGAATTGATGAACAGCGGCAAGATCGAGGTCGAGTTCAACGCTCAGGGCATTCTGGCCGAACGTATCCGCGCGGGCGGCGCCGGGCTTGGCGGATTCCTCACCGACATCGGTATCGGCACGGAATTGGCTGAGGGCAAACAGGTCGTTGAATTTGGCGGCAAGACCCAGATCATAGAACCTGCCCTGCGCGCCGATGTTGCGCTGCTGCATGCCGCGCGTGCCGACAGCTTTGGAAATCTCGCCTATGTCGCTACCGCACGGAATTTCAATCCGTTGATGGCCATGGCCGCCGATTGTGTCATTGCCGAAGCAGAATGCCTGCTCCCGTTGGGCGGCCTTGCTGCCGATGACATTCACACCGCCGGGGTTTTCGTAGATCACGTAACCGAACTGGGTTCACTGTCCGAGGAATACGCGGTTGTCCAACGCTAGAGACAAGATGGTCGCACGCGCAGCCCGTGAAATTCAGCCCGGCATGGTGGTGAACCTTGGCATTGGCTTGCCGACCAGGGTCATTAACTACCTGTCTGCCGATTTTCCTGTGTGCCTTCATACTGAAAACGGGCTTACGGGGATCGGGCCAACACTGCCTCCCGAACAGGCCGACCGGAACCTGATCGACGCAGGCGGGGCCTATGTCTCGACCCTTCCCGGCTCGGCGTTTTTTGACAGCGCCACCAGCTTTGCGCTGGTGCGATCCGGGCGGCTGGACCTGACCATGCTTGGGGCTTTCGAGGTCGCCGACAATGGTGATCTGGCCAATTGGAAAATCCCCGGAAAGTTTTCTCCCGGTGTGGGCGGCGGCATCGAACTGGCACAGAAGGCACGGCGCGTGGTGGTGCTGACCACCCACACGGACCGTGCAGGCAACCCCAAGCTTAAAGACCGGTGCACACTGCCCCTGACCGCGCGGCGCTGCATCGGACGGGTGTTTACCGATTTGGCCGTGATCGACGTGGGACCGAACGGCTTCCATCTGGTCGAAACCGCTCAAGGCGTCAGCGTGGCCGAGGTTAAAGAGGCCACCGGGGCGCCGCTGATTGTTCCTGATACGCCACTCCCGAGCTTTTGAGGCCACCGATGCAATCTGATCTGCAGACCCGCCTTTTGGCTGCCGTGGATGCGGCGTTTGACCGGCAAATCGCGTTTCTCGCCGAACTGACGTCGCATCCGTCGCTGCGCGGGCAGGAACAATCCGCGCAGGATTTTATGGCGGCGGAGCTATCCTCGCGCGGATACAGCGTGGACCGCTGGCAGATCGACCTGGCCGACATTCAACACAGGCCCGGGTTTTCGCCGGTCCTTGAGCCCTATGAGAATGCAGTGAATGTGGTTGGCACGTACCGCTCTAAAACACAAAAGTACCGTTCGCTGATCCTGAACGGTCACATCGATGTGGTGCCCGCAGGGCCTCTGGATATGTGGGAAAGCCCGCCTTTCGAGCCGCGCATCGCGGATGGCTGGCTTTACGGGCGCGGCGGTGGCGACATGAAGGCAGGGCTGGCCTCGAATCTGTTTGCGATGGATGCGCTAACTGCGTGTGGCTTGGCTCCGGCGGCGGACGTGTTTTATCAATCGGTGGTCGAGGAAGAATGCACCGGCAATGGTGCGCTGGCCTGCCTGGCGCGCGGCTACACCGCCGACGCTGCGTTGATTCCCGAACCCTTTGCCGAACATCTTGTCTCCGCGCAGATTGGCGTGATCTGGTTTAAGGTCCATCTCAAGGGGCTGCCGACCCATGTGGCCTATGCCGGAACCGGCGCCAACGCGATTGAGGCCGCGATCCCGCTGTTTCAGGCCCTGCACCAGATGGAGCATCGCTGGAACGCCGCTGAAAATCGCACTGCCGATTACGTGCATATGGATCATGCGCTGAACCTCAATGTCGGCAAGTTTGAGGGCGGCGACTGGACCAGTTCTGTCCCTGCCTGGAGCACCTTTGATGTGCGAATGGCTATCTTTCCAGGTCAATCGATTGACGCCGCCAAGGCCGAGATCGAACAGGTCATTTTCGATGCCGCCCGCGGCAATGATTTTTTGCGCAACTCCTTGCCGGAAATCGTCTATCACGGTTTTCACGCTGAAGGCTACGCCCTGTCACAGGACAGCTCCGCCAAGGCTGCATCCGCCATCAAAATGTTGGATCAGGCTCATCAGACCGCCACGGGCCAAGCCCTTTTGCGCGAGGCGATCACCGCCACGACCGATGCGCGATTCTTTGGGCTTTATGCCGATACACCCGCGCTGGTCTATGGCCCCCGCGCCGAGGCGATCCACGGCTTCAATGAACGTGTGGAGCTTGAAAGTATGCGCCGCGTCACCAAAGCCACCGCTCTGTTTATCGCAGACTGGTGCGGCACCGAAGAACTCTGAGGAGGCAGCCCAATGCGCGATGCCGTTATCGTTTCCGCCGCCCGCACACCTATTGGCAAAGCCTATCGCGGCGCGTTCAACAATTTGGAAGCACCAAGCCTTGCCGCCCCGGCGGTGCGCGCCGCCTTGGAGCGTGCGGGCCTGACAGGCGGCGAGGTTGAAGAGGTCATCTTTGGCTCGGCCCTGACCCAAGGTTCGTCTGGCGTCAATGTTGCCCGCCACATCGCCCTGGCCACGGGCATACCCGACAGCGTGGCCGGAGCTACGGTTGATCGGCAATGTGCGTCAGGATTGAATGCCCTCTCTATCGCCTCGCATATGGTGCAATGCGAAGGGGTGAACGTGGCATTGGCCGGCGGTTTGGAAAGCATTTCATTGGTGCAGAACAACCATTGGAACCGATATCGTTACCGTGACCCGAACACTCCTGATGCCTACTACCTCAGCATGCTGGACACTGCCGAAGTAGTGGCCGAAAGATATGGCGTCACCCGTGCCGTGCAGGACGCCCTGGCGCTCGAGAGCCAAAGACGAACGGCGCTGGCGCAAGAGGCCGGGCTGTTTGCCGACGAGATCATTCCTGTTGAGGCCACGAAGCTGGTGACCGACAAGGTCACTGGCGAAACATCCGAAGTGCCGGTGCGCCTCGAACACGACGAATGCAACCGCCCCGCCACAACCGCCGAAGGACTGGCGGGTCTTGCCCCCGTGATGGGCGAAGGCAAAACAGTGACTGCAGGCAATGCCAGCCAGTTGTCAGATGGCGCCGCAGTATTGGTGGTGATGGACGCTCGGGAGGCTGAACGGCGCGGCCATACCCCGTTGGGAGCCTTACGCGGATTTGCCGTCGCCGGTGTTGCACCGGATGAAATGGGAATCGGCCCGGTCATCGCCATTCCCCGCCTGCTTGAGCGCGCGGGCCTGACTATGGATGACATTGGTCTTTGGGAAATCAATGAAGCCTTTGCCGCGCAGTTGGTCCACTGCCGCGACCGTCTGGGCATTCCCGATGAGATTCTCAATGTGAATGGCGGCGCAATCTCGATCGGCCACCCCTACGGTATGTCCGGCGCACGCATGGCCGGGCATGTCCTGCTGGAAGGCCGGCGCCGTGGCGTGAAATGGGGTGTCGTATCCATGTGCGTCGGCGGCGGGCAAGGCGCGGCTGGATTGTTCGAGATATTCTGAGGGGGCTCCATGACCGTTTTGACCCAAGAGCAAATTGCGACGTTGACGGCCCTTCGTCATGAGCTGCATCGCCGTCCCGAAGTCTCGGGCGACGAGGGTCAGACGGCAGAGCGCATCATCGAGGAACTGACCGCAGTTGGGGCCGATCAGATCTGGCAGGGGCTGGGTGGACATGGCGTTGCGGCAGCTTTTAGCGGGGCAACTGAAGGTCCGACAGTTCTGCTGCGCTGTGAACTTGATGGGCTGCCGATCCATGAAATCTCTGACATCGCACACAAATCCGAAACCGAAGGCAAAGGGCATCTGTGCGGTCATGATGGGCACATGGTGTCGATGCTGGGCGTCGCCATGGCGCTTGCCATCCGCCCGGCTACGGGCCGTGTGATCCTGCTGTTCCAACCTGCTGAAGAAACCGGCGCCGGGGCCAAGGCGGTTGTCGAAGATACCCGATGGCCGGAAATCCGCCCTGACTATGCGTTCGCCTATCACAACGTGCCCGACCGCCCGCTTGGTGAGATCGGATTGCGCCCAGGTCCGGGCAACTGCGCCTCACGCGGGCTGCAAATCCTGCTGGAGGGCAAAAGTTCTCATGCGGCGACCCCTGAAGACGGGGTTTCCCCCGGTCCGGCAATGGCGGCGTTGATGCAGGCCTTGCCTGCGCTTGGCACCGGTATGATCGGCGAAGACGGGTTTGCACTCGCCACACTCACCCATGCGCAATTGGGCGAGCCTACCTTTGGCATCGCGCCGGGACGTGGCGAACTGCGCGTGACCCTGCGTTGTATGACCGACGAGCGTATGGATGCGCTGGTTGCCGACGCCATTTCCCAGGTTGCGCAGCACACCGATCACCTGGAGGTCAAGCTTCGCTGGAACGATATCTTCCTGTCGGTGACAAATGACGCCGAAGCGACCGATATCGCGCGACGCGCGGCTGCAGGTCGGGGCCATGATTTATACGAGATGCCAACCCCGATGCGCTGGTCGGAAGACTTTGGCCGCATAGGCGGGGATGGGGCAAAGTCCGCCATGCTCTATGTGGGCGCGGGTGAAAACCATCCTCAACTGCACAATCCTGACTATGATTTCCCGGATGCGCTGATTCCAGTTGCGACCGATCTGTTTTGCGGAATTGTTGCGAACATCCTGGGGGCCGCGCAGACCTGATCATGCCAGTCCCCCTCATTCCAAGCTCCTGGTGTGAAATCCACTGCGACCGTATTTCGCGAAACCTTGAACTGGCGCTCGGGCTTGTGCCAGACGGCGTTCGTTTTTGCGCAGTGATGAAGGCGGATGCCTATGGGCATGGGATCAACAGGGTCGTTCCGTTGCTTTTGGAACAAGGGGTCAGCCACATCGGCATTACCTCAAACGCAGAAGCCCGCGCTGTTCGGGATGCGGGGTTTTCGGACAGGCTCATCCGCCTGCGGGCTGCCGCGCCGCAGGAGATGGCTGAAGCACTGGATGACCGTGTTGAAGAACAGGTCGGCTCACTATGGGCTGCCAGACAGCTGCGTCAGTTATTCGGTTCCGACCCGCTGCCAACCGGCGTTCACCTTGCGCTGAATTGCGATGGCATGTCCCGTGACGGTTTGGAGATGTCGACTGAAACCGGACGAAAAGACTGTCAGGAAATCCTTGATGAAATCGGCCGAAATGTCGTTGGCATCTGCACCCATTTTCCGGCGAATGAGCCTGCGCCGCTCAGGCAAAGCTCGGATCTGTTCAAGCTTCAGGTGGCGTGGATTTGTGACAACAGTGACTTGAAGAGATCAGATCTGGTGGTCCATGCGGGCAGCACGCTGACATTGCTCTCGGGCCAACAGGTAGAAACCGATATGTACCGCTGCGGTGCGATCCTCTATGGCATCTTGAATCCCGAACTCGGCTTCCGTCCGACCATGGAGCTCAAGTCGCGCGTGGTTCATCTTGGGGATTACCCCGAAGGCGCGACGGTGGGCTATGATCGCGGCAGCCGCCTGGAAACGGATCGCCGCCTGGCCTGCATTTCAATCGGATACGCAGCAGGATACAGCCGGATCGCGCAAGCTCGTGGAGCGGTCCTGATCCGAGGCAAGCGGGCCCCTGTTTTGGGCAAGGTTTCAATGAACTCCATCGTCGCGGACATAACCGGGATTTGCGATGCTCAAGTCGGTGACGAAGCGATTGTGTTTGGGGGAAACGGTCCCAACTCGATTGGACCCGACGCGGCGGTTACGCAGTTCGGAACGATCCTGCCGGATTTGTTTTCTGACTGGGGAATGCGCAATCCGCGGGGGTATCGCTGCTAAGAAAGCGCATTCCCGCCTGGCTCGTTTGGGCCCGGGAGCTGACTGGCAGTTTTCAGTGTGCAGACCATGGATAGCGGACATTCGCCGCAATCGCGCTGATTTGCCATGCGGGATTGACCACGGTTCGCGATCGAACGTTCTGAACCGTCGCTATCTGGCGCAAGCCACCCATCGACCAACATGTTGTACACCGATTGCGCTCTTTGGATCGGTGAAAACGGTAGAGGGCGTTCGACAACAATGGTGCATCTGTTGTGGAAATGATGGTGTACCAATAACGTGTTACCGGGATCCAAGTTTGCCTAGCGGGAGAGCAGTCTTGATGGCGTACGGGAAAGCGGGGAGGTGTAGGTGACAAAAAAACAACGTCAGAAAGCGACACTCGCTGAAGTTGCCGCCATGGCTGAAGTCGATGTGTCGACAGTATCACGGGTTCTTCGCGGGCAGAGCGAGCAGCGTATCCGCGCTGAAACCAAGGAGCGCATTCTCGAGGTTGCGAAAAAGCTCAACTACCGTGCCAACTACACGGCGCGGGCGTTGCGCATGTCTCGTACCTTTACCCTCGGGATTGTCGTGCCGCAGCTTGATAACCCGGTCTTCTCCGCAGCTATCCGCGGCGCAGAAAACGTGGCTGCCAAGAACGGTTATTCGCTGCTGATCTCACACCGCGATCCCGGTGACGCCGGAACAACGATTGCCAAGCTGTCGCAGATGAACAGGGTCGACGGTTTGCTGGTGGCCAGCCTTGACGCGGATGAAGTTTTGCGCAGCGACCTTGCCGAGGCCAATGTCCCTTATGTGCTGTTGAACCGCCAATTGCCGGGAACGGCGCTTTCAGTCGTTCTCGATAGCCGGGAAGCCGCACGCAGGGCGACCGAATATCTCATATCGCTGGGGCATCTCCGCATTGGCCACCTTGGCGGACGTCCCGGCGGATTCAACGCCCAGGAGCGGTTGGCCGGTTATAAAATGGCTCTTGAGGCGGCAGACATCGCTTTCGATCCGTCATTGGTGACGATGGGGGATTACACCTTCAGTGCGGGCCGCGAATCGGTAAGGGAACTGGCCAAGACGGACGCCACTGCGATCATGGCGGCGACACTGGTTTCAGCGGCGGGCGCGATGGCGGAATTGCGGCTTGCCGGCTGGCAGTTGCCGCAGGAAATGTCGGTGATCGCGCTCCATGACGCGCTTTTTGCTGAGATGCTGTTTCCGGCTTTGAGCACAGTCATGATGCCAACCGAAGAGATGGGACGAGTTGCGGCTGATCTCTTGATCAGCAAGCTTTCCGGGGCGGATCCGGAGCCTGTTCTGGCCTTGCCGCCAGGCCGGTTGATTGTTCGTGATTCAACTGTTGCTCCGCGATCCGGCGCTCGCACTTCCAAATAATCACATCTCCAGCTTGACAGGTCACGATTGCTGACTGTAGGTATGAACAAACGATTGTTCAAGATCATTTGGGCGCCGTTACCTGAGATTGCAGCCACCGAAAGAGGAAACCTGATGTCGAGTTCGCAGCCCCAATCGCCGGCGCCAGCAGCACTGAATGTTCTTCAGGCCGAGTTCACAAGCATCGTTGGCGCGGAGAATGTGCTTGCCGATGAAGCCGGTCGGCGTCCCTATGCGCATGACCGGTTGCCCTTTGCGAATTTTTGCGAGCGGCAGCACAAACTGGCTGGGGTTCTCCCGCGCCTGGTGCTCCGGCCGGGCTCCGCCGTCGAGGTTCAGGAGATCGTGAAGGCAGCCCGGCGGCTTGGCGTGCAGCTGATCCCGTTCGGGAACGGTTCGGGCGTCCTTGGTGGCGCCATTCCGGTGTCGGCAGAAGTGACGGTTGACCTTCGCCGGCTCGACCAGATCGTCTCGATGGATCCCGGCAATGCCATGGTCACTGTTCAGGCGGGAATGAACGGCGCGGTCTTCGAGGCTGAACTCAACGCGCAAGGTTACTCGACCGGTCATCTGCCGCAGTCGATCGAGATTTCAACGGTCGGAGGCTGGGCTGCTTGCCGCGGGAGTGGTCAGGCCTCAAGCCGCTACGGCAAGATCGAGGACATGATTATCGGGCTCAAGGCTGTTCTGCCGGACGGCACCGCCATTGACATTCGGCCTGTGCCGCGGCGCTCTACCGGCCCGTCAATCCTTGATATCCTGGTTGGCAGCGAGGGGACGCTGGGGATCATCACCGAGATCACAATGCGGTTGTGGAGACTGCCCGAGGTCGAGCGCGGCGTCGCGCTGGCATTCCCGACCGAGCAGGCGGCGCTGGATGCGGCACGCGACATCATGCAAGCGGAACTGCGGCCATTGGTGGCGCGGATCTACGATGCCCAGGAAAGCAGCGAGCGCACTGAAAACATGCCCGAGTTCCAGCGCCGGCCGATTCTGGCGGTCTATGTCTTCGGTGGCCGCGAACCAATAGTGACCACCGAGCAGCAGATGGCGATGGAAATCTGCAGCAATCATGATGCGGTGGAAGCCGGTCAGGAGCCCTATGAGCACTGGCGCAAAAATCGCTACGTGGCGTTTTCCGCGCAGTGGCAAAAGGCAGGCTATTTCAACGATACAATCGAGATCACAGGCAATTGGTCGGTGTTGCCGGCGATGTTCGACGCGATGGGCAAGGCGGTCCGGGAGATTTGCCCGGAAGTTTACTTCGGCGCGCATTGGTCGCATATCTATCCCGAAGGCGCATGTCAGTATATGACCATCCGGCTTCCCCCTATGGAGCCTGAGAAGGCTTTGCCTCTCCACGCACAAATGTGGCAGGCGGTTGAAAACCTGACGCTGGAGCATGGCGGGTCGATTGCCCATCACCATGGTGTCGGGGTGTTCCGCAATGGCTGGATCGAGCGCGAGCTTGGTGGAGCCTTGCCAATGCTGCAGCAAATCAAGGATGCGCTCGACCCGGGCAATCTCATGAACCCGGGCAAGCTTGGGCTGCGGCCTCCGGAAGGCGCGGTGGTCGTGGGTCAACTCGATCCTTCAACAAAACACCAAGAGAGCTGATGTGAGCAACGACCTGTTTCTCGGGATTGATCTGGGTGCCGGATCGCTGAAGGTGACGCTGATAGACGGGACGGGCGTCCTCGTTGCCGACGCTGCTGCGCCGGTAACCACGTCTGCGCCGAAAAGTGGCTGGAGCGAGCAGGATCCGAATGACTGGTGGGCTACCGTCTGCACAGCCCTGCCATGGTTGCTGGAGAAGGCCGGGATTCCTGCATGGCGGATTGCCGCGCTGTCGGTCTCCGCCGGCGCGCATTCCCAGGTGCTTGAAGATGAAAATGGCGAGATCATCCGCCCGGCTATCCTGTGGAATGACCAGCGCGCGTCAACTCAGACGCAGGCATTGCGCGATGCCGCTGATGCCCGGATTCTCGAAATTTCGGGCAACCGTGCCAATCCGACCTGGACGCTTCCCCAGATGCTTTGGCTCAAGGAAAACGAGCCCGGCAATTTTGCCCGCGTCAAGCGCATGTATCTCGCCAAGGACTGGATCCGGAGCCGCTTCACCGGCGACTGGATGACCGACCCGATTGATGCGGCAGGAACCTTGATGTCGGTGCCAGACGGGTCAAGCTGGTCGGCCGAGATCTGCGACATGATCGAGTGGAATCCCAAAACCCTGCCACCCATCTCACCGTCGACCGCCAGAGCCGGAGCTGTCAGCGTACAAGCCGCCCGGGAGACGGGGCTGGCGGCAGGCACACCGGTCATTGTCGGCGCGTCTGACACCGCTGTGGAAACCTACGGCGCCGGGCTGACCGAGCCCGGGCTGGGCGTGATCAAGCTTGCCACTGCTGCGACCGTCAGTGTGCTGTCACCGGATTTGCACGCCAGCAACACGGTGATCAATTACCCGCATGTCATGCCTGACCATTATTACGTGATTGCGGCGACAAATTCCTGTGCTTCCGCCCACAAATGGCTTCGCGATACGTTCTTCATGAGCGATGAAGCGGACGGTTCAGCGGCATTTGACCGGATGGAAGCGCTCGCATCCCCGGTTCCCGCGGGATCGGAAGGATTGTTCTTTCACCCCTACCTGAACGGCGAGCGGAGCCCGCATTGGGATCCGTTGTTGCGGGCAGAGTTCGTCGGCATCGGCTTTCAGCACGGTCCCGGCCACTTCGTCCGCGCGCTTTATGAAGGGGTGGCATTCTCGTTGCGTGATTGCCGCGAAGCGCTGGCTGCTCAGGGGCTTGAATTTTCCACCGCGCGGCTGATCGGCGGCGGCACACAAAGTCCGCTCTGGTGCCAGATCGTTGCCGATGTGCTTGGTGTCGATGTTGAACTGCCTGGCAACGGCGACGCCTCGTTTGGTGCGGCACTGCTCGCCGGTGTTGGTGTCGGCGCCTTTGCAGACGAAGCGGCGGCGGCAAAAGCGGCCATCCGGGTCTCGCGACGCGTTGCGCCAAATCCCGGGAATGCGGCCTTCTACACGGAGGCGCACGCAATCTACGTCGACATTCAGAGGGCCTTGTCGCCTATCCATCACCGCATTGCCCGGTTGCAGAACAGCCGCGGCGCCTCCCCGATGAAAGAGGATTGAACCATGGCGCAAGTCAAACTCTCCGCCGTGCGCAAAGCCTATGGGGCAGTGGTTGCTGTCCACGGTGTCGATCTTGTCATTGATGATGGCGAACTGGTTGTATTCCTGGGTCCGTCGGGGTGTGGCAAATCCACGACCCTGCGGATGATTGCCGGCCTTGAAACCATCACCAGCGGAACCTTGCATATCGGTGATCGCGACGTGACGACGCTGGAACCCAAGGATCGCAACATCGCGATGGTCTTCCAGAATTATGCGCTCTACCCGCACAAGACCATCCGCGAAAACCTCGCCTTCGGTTTGCGCATGCACAAGATGGACCGCGCCGAGATAGACAAGCGCGTCAGTGAGGCATCGAGTGTTCTGGGACTGGACGAATTGCTCGACCGCAAACCCCGTCAGCTCTCTGGCGGCCAGATGCAGCGTGTTGCCTTGGGCCGGGCGTTGGTCCGTGAACCGGAAGTTTTTCTGCTCGATGAGCCGCTCTCCAACCTCGACGCCAAGCTGCGGGTGAAGATGCGTGAGGAAATCGCCAGGCTTCAGAAGCAAGTCGGCACGTCGATGGTTTACGTGACCCATGACCAGGTCGAGGCAATGACGCTGGCGGACCGGATCGTGATCATGAAGGATGGTCATGTCCAGCAGGTCGGCGCGCCGCTTGAAGTCTACGACCGGCCTGCCAACCTGTTTGTCGCCGGCTTTATCGGGTCCCCGGAAATGAACCTTGTCGAAGGACGGGTCGTGCAGGGTCGCTTTGAGGCAGACGAATTCTCCATTGATCTGCCGAAGGGGATGGCCGCGGAAGAAAACTCCGCGATCTCGCTCGGCATCCGGCCCGAACACATCGAGATCGACGAGACTGCCGGAGATATAGCCTTCACCGCCGACATCATCGAGCAGCTCGGCGCACAGACACTCTGCGCGGGCTCCGCGCAGGGCGTGGGCCTACGGGTCATGACGACCCGGCGGGATGACGTGCACAGGGGCTCAGGCTTTTCGCTGCGGTTCCCGGCAAATCGCCTGCATTTCTTCAACACCGAAACAGGAAATCGCATTTCTACCGAGCATTAATCGCACCCCTATCGGACGATAGAAAACCTGGGAGGAGACTACGATGAGCAATCCGAAAAACCATGGTGGCGTGAGCCGCAGGACGATCCTGAAGACTGCCGGGGCGGCCGGAGCTGCGCTCGCGGCTACCGGTCTGTCGACGCCTGCCGTCTTCGGCCAGAACCGCAAGCAGATCCGCTTTCTCAACGCGGAGACTTCGATGGACAGCATTCGCGCTCTGAAGGTTGCAGCCGCTGAGTATGAGCGTCAGACCGGCGTTGAAGTGGTGATCGACTCGGTGCCTTTGGGCGACGTGTTCACCAAGGTCACCACATCACTGCGCAGCGGTAACCCTTACGACATTGCCACCGTCGCCTTTGTCGGCCATGTGCTTCTGCTTGCCAATGAAGGTCATCTGGTCGACATGACGCCGCTGACCAGCAAACACGAATGGGGCAAGAACATCCTTTTCCCGATGGATGGCAAGACCTATTGGTACCCGTATGACTACAATCTCGCCTGGATCTACTACCGCAAGGATATGTACGAGCAAAACGGGCTCGAGGTGCCAAAGGACCAGGCAACGTTCCTAGCCAACGCCCAGGCGCTGACCAAGGACAACATGTCGGGATCGATCCTGCCGATTGCCTCCAACGGCGCCACCAACTGGCTGTCGCCGGGCTTCCTCTGGGCAGAGGGTGTCGAGGTCTTTGACGATCAATGGAACATCATCATCGACAGCGCCGAAAACGCACCGAAAACCTCGGCCTATCTGGATTTCTTCGGTGATCTTTACAAGACCATGCCGAGCGGTACCAGCCAGGCGTCCTACAGCGAGATGCTGACCAGCTTCACGTCCGGTTCAGTAGCTCACTCTGCCTATGCCGGCCGGCTGGTGGAGACCATCGAGCGCAATTCGCCTGATCTTGCAGACAAGTTCGGAATCTTCCCCTACATGGATTCAAGCGGCAGCGGAAAAGCGGTCAATCACGGCTATGACGGTTGGGTGGTCCTGAACACCGATGCGGCCGAGGAATCGATGAAATTCATGGAATGGTTTACCGAAAACCAGCTCATCAACTTCCTGCACACCGCACCGCTGCATTTCCAGCCCGCGCGGCTGGATATTTACGACGATCCCAGGTGGAATGCCCATCCGCTGATCGAAAAACATGCGGGTCTAATCGATTCCATGAAGGGCTTCCTCACCGATCCCGACATGACGATCACCTCGATCGACACGCAGGGACCGTCGCCGGATCTGCGCCCGGGCAAGGTGTTTGAATCCTTCGCTTTGTCGGAGATGTTGCAGCAGAAATGTCTGTTGGGCACCTCGTCTGACGCCGCCCTGGAAATCGGCGCCCAGAAAATGCGTGACGCGATCGCCTGATCTGCACATGACCTCAAGCGCTGGAGCGATATTCGCTCCAGCGCCCTCGTTCCTCGCAGGATGCTTCAATGAGTTCCAAAGCCACATTCGCGTCATTCCTGATCATTGGGCTCCTGATCACACTGGTGCTGATCGCAGCACCAGTGGTCTATGCAATCAGTCTGAGCTTCTACACGATGGACAGCTTTGTCGCCGATCCGGACTGGATCGGACTGGCAAACTATACCCGTGTTCTATCAACCAGCGCCTTTTGGAACGCGCTCGGCAACGGGCTCGTCTATTCGATCTCGACAATCGCACTCCAGGTCATTATTGGCATCGGAATTGCGCTGGTGCTGAACCAGACGTTTCGCGGACGCAACCTTGTTCGCGGCCTGTCTATCCTGCCCTATCTCCTGCCGACGGTTGTGATCGTACTGACATTCAAGTGGATGGTGGACGGCTCGATCGGAATCCTGACCCGGGCCATTGCAGCTCTCGGCTTGCCGCCGATCCACTGGTTTGAAAGCCCGCAGGCGGCGATGGCGTCGAGTGTGATGGTATCGGTCTGGCTCTGGACGCCATTCGTAACCACAGCTTTTCTTGCCGGACTGCAGACGGTACCGGCCTCGCTGTATGAAGCGGCAAAGGTGGACGGGACCAACGCCATCCAGCGATTTTATCACATCACCTTGCCCATGCTTAAGCCGGTTTTGACTGTTGTCGTGCTGTTGCGGGCCGTATGGACATTCAACAAGTTTGACGTGATCTGGCTGCTGACCGGCGGCGGTCCCGTGGGCAGCACCGAACATCTGGCAATCCTGTCCTACACCACCGCTTTCACCAAGTTCGATATTGGCGGCGGCGCCACAATTGCCACGCTGTCGTTCCTGTTTCTGGCGATCTCCGTCTTCATCTACTTCCGCATCTTTCCACTCGACGAGGAAGAATCATGACCCGTTCGCTCTTTGGCCGTCTCGCGCTTTATCTAACAGCGATCGTCATCGCGATCTATTCCGCATTTCCTGTCTACTGGATGATCGTCTCTTCGACACGCGCGCCTCAGGCGATGTTCTCCAGCACTTCGCTCTGGCCCGGCCCGCTCACGAGTGAGTATTACAGCAATCTGCTCGAGCTGACGGATTACCCAACGCAATTCATGAACAGCCTGACGGTGGCACTGGTCACCGTGGTGGTGACGATGTTCTTCTCGGTGATCATCGCCTATGCCGTCACCCGGCAGCGCATCCGCGGCAAGAAGGTGATTGTGGCATCGATGCTCTACGCATACATGTTCCCGCCTTTGCTGATCGCCATTCCAATGTACACGTTCTTCACGCGGATCGGTCTTGGCGACACGCTGACCAGCCTTGTGGCGGCTCATTTGACGATGACCTTGCCGCTCGGCGTCTGGTTCCTGTGGGGCTTTTTCAAGAACATGCCGTTTGAACTTGAGGAGGCGGCGATGGTGGATGGCTGCACCCGGCTTGGCGCGTTCCTGCGTGTGGTTCTGCCGCTGTCTCTTCCCGGTCTGCTTACGGTCGCGATCTTCTCATTCCTGCTGTCATGGACCGATTACACCTTCGCGCTGATCATGATCGGCTCGGATGCCAACAAGACCGTGCCGGTTGGCCTGGCCTCGATGATCGGATCGTTCGATCTGCGCTGGGGCGAGATCATGGCCGGGTCGACACTGATCGCGCTGCCGCTGTTTGGCGCCTTTGCACTGCTCTCGCAGTATTTCATTCAGGGCATGAGCGCCGGCGCGGTGAAGGGGTAGTTTCGATGGACCTGCAGATTGGCGGTCGTGTTGCACTGATAACCGGGGGTGCAGGCGGTCTGGGCATGGCTCAGGCCAGGGCCCTGGCCGGCGAAGGTGTGCGCCTGGTGATCAATGATCTGGATCCCGATCGCGCTGATGATGCGGTCAATCTGCTCCGCGACGAGGGATTCGAAGCCGCAGCTGTTCCCGGTGACGTGTCGAAGCCGGAGAGCGCCCGTTCCGTGGTCGATGGGGCCTTCCGAGCATTCGGGCAGCTTGATATCCTCATCAACAATGCCGGGGCTGGCGGTCGTCATCTCGGCCATCGGATCGAGGACATCAGCGACGAAAGCTGGCGTATCATCATCGACAGTCATTTGACCGCGACGTTTCTGTGCACACGCGCCGCACTGGAGCATCTGGGACAGGCCGGGTATGGCCGGATCATCAACATCTCCTCCATGAACTTCACTGGAGGAGGCCGGCCGGGGGTGGCGCACTATGCTGCAGCCAAAGCCGGGATTGCGGGGTTCACGCGAACCAGCGCCAAGGAGCAGGGGCCGCGCGGGGTTACCGTCAATGCAATCGCCCCAGGTTATGTCGAGACTGACCTGATCTCCGGATTCACCGAGCACCAGCGCCATGTCATTACCAGCCAGAATCCGATCGGCCGTTTCTGCAAGCCTGCCGAAGTCGGCGCATTGGCAGCCTATTTGTGCGGCCGGTCCGCGGATTTCATCAATGGCGCGCTGATCTGCATCGATGGCGGCAAACGTGATTTTCGCTGGGATCAGGAAAGGACCGCATCATGACGACACGTATCTTTGGCGCTCCGCATCTCTATATCCAGGGTCCTGATGCTCTGGAGCGGTTGCCGGAGCTTCTGTCTGGGCTAGGCAGCAGGGCATTTCTGGTCGTCGATCCTCTCGTCGCCGAAAGGTATGGCCGGCGGCTTGCCGAGTTGCTCGGGTCTTCGGCAATGATTGCCGCGTTTGGCGGCGAGTGTACGTCCGCCGAAATTGACCGGATGGCCGAAATTGCCAAAAGCCACAACGCGGATGTCGTTGTCGGAATGGGGGGTGGCAAGGCGATTGACACTGCAAAGGGCGTCAAGATCAAGCGCGGCGGCCGCATCGTCATCGTGCCGACCATTGCCTCCAATGACAGCCCGACCTCGCGGCTCTCGGTCATCTACACGGAAGACCACGCGCTTTCCGAGGTCCGGCTGATGGCGGCCAACCCGGATGCCGTTCTGGTCGACAGCAAGCTGATCGCCGAAGCTCCGGTGCGGTTCTTTCTGGCCGGCATCGGTGATGCGCTTTCAAAGAAATACGAGACGACCCAGTGCGTGAAGTCCGACGCCAGGAACTTCTATGGTGGCGCCCAGACCGAGTGCCTGCTGGCGATTGCTTCGCATTGTGACATGGTCCTGCGCCGTGATGCTGTCGCGGCTGCCGGCGATGTGCGGGCGCACCGTATCAGCCCCGAGGTGGAATCGGTCATCGAGGCCGCGGTGTTGCTAAGCGGTCTGGCATTCGAGAATGGCGGACTTTCGATTGCCCATTCTCTGACCCGGGGATTTTCCGTGATTCCCGCCATGCAGGCATTTCTCCATGGTGAGCAGGTCGGGTTTGGAACGCTGGTGCAACTGGCGATGACGCCCGACGCCGAGGCTGAACAAGAAGCGTTTTCCCGACTGCTTTGCGAGCTGGGATTGCCACGACGTCTGTCGGATTTCGGTGGGACGGGGCAGGATGCCCAGAAAATTGCCTCCGTCACCTTCGAGAGCTCACCCTATATCAGCAACTTCGAGCACCCTGTGACTGTGTCATCGATTGCCAAAGCGATCACTAGCCTGGAGCATTATTGAACAGGTTTTGGCTTGGTGAGTGCATTGACCGGTGCTTTGTGGCCCTACACTGGGTCGTCCAGGATTGGTTTCCATGGCTCCGGTCACAATGAAGCGCTGGCGGACGCTGTAGGAGAAATCAATGGATCCTGAAATCGGGGTTGTGACGTGATCTTGAGTCGCGGTTTTCTATCCATCGTTCTTTGAACGACCTTAGCAGATCCGCATTCCATCCCATTTAGCAAGATCATCAAGAAAGGCGAACGCATCAGGCTTGTGCAACATCGACCTCTGGTGTCGGAAGTAGTCGTGACTGCTTCCAGGAAGAGGTGGATCTGACATGAACGACCGCCGTGGGCGCGCTAAGCGGTCATTGTTTAAAAATTCTATGCATGTCGGGTTTCAGCCTACTTTTGAGCCTGACCCCTAGCCGGGTGGTCCCAACAGGGATAGCAGCTCAAGCAGATCTCCAGTTTAAAAGAGATGGTGCAATCCTAGGGTGCAAGAACTGCAGGGTTCGTTTTTCGCGTGAATGGAATCTTTCGATGTTTTCCCTACCAGGAGGCCCCGCTTTTTTGTTGGGAAAGGCAATAACCCCTGCTGATGCCGAGTTTGGCTGTTCTGTCGGCAATTGTGGTGTCATCGTTGATAGTGCGGCTTACTGTTGCAAGCCCGAGGTCTCAGGTCAGTGGCTATGAAGTTGTGGCCCGAACAGCAAAGAGCGATCCGAGGGACGTGGAGTACCGGAAGAGCCGGATTAGGCAGGTGGTGGAGAGAAGACTCGGATGATTTTTCCTATGATAGGAGGACATCACTTTGTATTTCCAATGGTACCCTCTAGGCACCGCAGCTGAATGTTCGTTTTATGAAATCTGATATAAGATATTGAAAAAATGGCGCACCCGACAGGATTCGAACCTGTGACCTCTGCCTTCGGAGGGCAGCGCTCTATCCAGCTGAGCTACGGGTGCGGCCGCATGCGCTTCTGGGGCTGCGCATCCATGCCCAAGTCAAGCATGTCGGCGCCGCCACGAAGCAGCTGACGGCGGACTTCTAGCTGATCTCGCGCGGCGCATCAACGCCGAAATCGTATCCGGCTGCTGGATTGGAGTTTTGGCAGCACCGGCGGTTCCTCAGGGCGGACACGGCTTTATGCAACATGGCGTATGCGATCCTGGCTCATGAACTCGATGAGCCGCGCCGAAGTCATCGGACGCGCCAGAGCATAGCCCTGCAGGGCTTCGCATCCCAGATCGCGCAGGATGGCCGCATGGTCCATCGTCTCGACACCTTCCGCAATGACTTCGATGTTCAGCGAATGACCGATCTCGATGATCGAGGCGGCGAGTCGACGCTGGCTGTCGGATTCGACAATCGGCTTTACCAGTCGCCGATCGATCTTCAGACGGTCCGGCCGAACCTGAATGAGACTGACGATGGATGCATATCCCGAACCGAAATCATCGATCTCGATATCGATTCCCAAGGCCTTGAGGCGCTCGATATTATGCATATCGGTTTCGTCGCGGTCGTCCAGAAAGACCGATTCGAGGAGTTCGAACGAAAGCGTTCCCGGCTTGAAGGAGAGGCCTTCAAGGCTTTCGATCAGGTCTGCATCATTGAAGCGGCTGGACGACACATTGACCGAAATCTTGGGAATGGTGATGTTCGCCGCCTCCCATCGCTTGGCCTGGAACAAGGATTGCTCAAGCACGGTCCGGTCGATCAGGTGCACCACATTGAGCTCGTCAGCGGTCTTTAGGAATGCCTCGGGCGCAAGCACGCCTTCGCTCGGATGCTGCCATCGCGCCAGCGCTTCAACGCCAACAACTTCAAGGGTTTCGGAGTTAAATTGCGGTTGGAAGTAGGGAAGGAACTCGCCGCGCTCAAGCCCGTTGAGAATGTCATCGGCGATGGTCTTGTTGCGAATGATCTCGGCTTTCAGCGAATCGGTGAAGAACTCGAACCGGTTCCGCCCGCTGTTCTTGGCCCGGTAGAGCGCGATGTCGGCATCGACCAGCAGCCGCTTGCCATAGTCCGCCTGCTTGGCGTCGGCGAATGCGATGCCGATGCTGACGCCGAAGCGGCACTCATGATTTCCGTAGGGCACAGGCTGGCGGATCTCATCGATGATGCGGTTGGCGATTGCGGACAGTTGCGCCTCAGCGGTCGGCGTCGTCGTCGCCACCACAAACTCGTCGCCGCCAATCCGGGCGATGAAATCGCTCGGCCGGGTACTCGACTTCAAAATCGATGCGACGTGGATCAACATGGCGTCCCCGGCCGCATGCCCCAAGGTGTCATTGATGTGTTTGAACCGGTCGAGATCGATGTGAAGCAGGGCAGTGATCGGCGCTCCGTCGAACCCGTCAATCAGGCGCTGGTCCACAAATCTGCGGTTGGGCAGGTTCGTCAGGCTGTCATGCAGAGAGTTGCGTTCCATCAACGCCCTGGCGTCCTCGAGCTCCCGGTTGCGGAGTTCGGCGTTTCGCTTGGCCGCAAGCAGATGGGTCCTGAGTTGGATATCGTCTGAAACATCCCAGTTTAGGCCCAGAATATAGCGTCCGCCGCCAGCCTCCCGGTTGACCGCGCCCATGGCCCTTATCCAGCGTATTCCACCGTTGTGGTCGCGCACCCGGAATTCGGATTGATAGGTGCCGTTGGTGGATATGGCTTCTTCGAATTCAGCCTCCGCACGTTCAAGGTCGTCAGGATGAAGTGCGGCTTTCCAGTTCTCGACCGATAGTTCCCCGACATCTTCGTGGAGGTCGTAGAGTTCCCGCATACGGTTGTCCCAAGCGAGTTCGCCGGTATCCAGGTTCAGTTCCCAGACCCCGATTTTCGATGTGTTCAAGGCCAGGGTGAGCCGCTGCGACAGCCGTCTCATTTG
This sequence comes from uncultured Hoeflea sp., assembly GCF_947501405.1. Lineage (GTDB taxonomy): Bacteria > Pseudomonadota > Alphaproteobacteria > Rhizobiales > Rhizobiaceae > Hoeflea. The sequence goes on from NZ_CANMVK010000002.1 coordinate 910,418, forward strand.
ACGGTCACGAAGACCGAGTTCCCTGAGGCCGGCCCGGCGCTGATCGTAAAGGTATCCTGCAATGGAGATCGGGAGCACCACGAGCAGGCCACCCGCCAGTATCAGCAGTCTGATTTGCCAGGTGTTGGGCGGTGTCGCGGACCATCCGCCGCGCGGCGTTGCCGCCATTTGCCAGCTGCCGCCTGGTAACGAGACATCGGCAAAGACCGGATCATCGTTAAGCAGCTCGCCGGGTCCGTAAAAGACCTCACCCTGGCTGTCGAATGCGTCTTGTCCGGCAATTGCGATCTCGATCGGAAGCTCGTCCGCCCGCAGCCCGCTGACGGTGTAAAGCCGTTCCACATCAATGACAGCGGAGACGATCCCCCAAAGGTTTTCCGGAGCGCCATCTGTCCCGATAAAAACCGGGAAGCGGCCGATGAATCCCTGTCCGCCCTGGAGCAGGTTGACTGGTCCGGCCAGCACCATTTTGCGGGATTTGACCGCGCGTAAGGCAGCATCGCGCTGCTTTTCGTTCTTGCGATAATCCAGTCCGATGGCCTTTTCGTTGCCCCTCATAGGATGCATCAGGCTTATCACCAGATCTGGCGCGGCGGCGATATTGCGCAACTGGGAATGCGCGCCCACCAGGCTGGCGGCAATCTCACTGAAGCGTGTCTGGTCAATATCAGGCTGGATCTTGATGACGGCGACCAGGCCACGCACCAGTTGAATGTTGTTGCTGATGTTGCCTTCAAGCTTGGCCCTGACCGAGGCGAGCCGTTCGCCCACTGCCGCGCGTTCCCGCTCGTGATGCACGGCCCGGTTTTGCAGCTCTGCAAAGAAGCCTGTCGCAAAGGTGACGGCCAGTGCAATGCCGGCTGCAACGATACTTGGCCGGCAGCAATATCGGCCGACCGAGGAGAACCATCTGAAACTTGCAGTCATAGTCAGTTCCGCGGGACACTTTCGCCCCGCAAGCTTTATGCAGAGGGGTCGATTTCAACACTTTTGAAGTGTACTTCGCCAACCGGTAAGATTTGCCTAAGGCAACGCAACCCGCACAACTAGGCCGTGCCTTACCGCCCGGAGAAATCAAAAAAGATAATACAAAGCAGGGGATAAGCTTTGATCAACCATAGTGCGGTTTTGCCCGCTGCGCCCAATGGTCAGGGCTGTTTTTGTTTCCTTGCGGGCGCCGGGCCAGTTTTGCGGGCCGGGCTCCCTTCCGGAGTGCGCGGCTGGCGACGATTCTATGCCCGTGTTCGCAAATCGCCCGATCCTGCGCTTGAGCGCGCCGCGGATTCGGTGCTTAATGCGGGCCGCTGGCATGCCCCTGATCAGGGAGAAGATTGGGGCCGGGGCAGGTCAGACCAAAGCGGCGGGCGGAAACCAGACCCTTCGCGCATCAACAATGTCCTTGGGAGGAAAGCATGCTCAATCTACGTACAGTCAAGACCGTGGCCATTGCCTCGGCCCTTTCGCTCGCGGCCGCGGCGGGCGCACTGGCGTTCCCCGACAAGCCGATCGACTACATCATTCCCTTCGGCCCCGGCGGCGAATCCGATATTTCCGCACGCTTTCAGCAGCCCTTCTTCAAGGACAAGTTCGATCAGGATCTGGTTGTCTCCTACAAGCCCGGCGGCGGTGGCGCGGTCGGCTGGGCGCAGCTCAACTCGATGGCCACCGACGGCCACACGATCATGGGCATCAACCTGCCGCACATCGTCATCAAACCGGCACAGAAGGACGTTGGCTTCACCACCGGGGATATCAACGCCTTCTACATGTTCCACTACACGCCCGACGCCGTGGTGGTGACCGCCGACAGCCCCTATCAGACGCTTGCCGATCTGGTGGAAGACGCCAAGGCCAATCCGGCTTCGGTCACCATGTCGGGCTCTGGCAAGGCCACGGCCAACCATCTGGCGCAAATCCGCTTTGACAAGATGGCCGGCATCCAGACCACCTATGTGCCGTTCAAGGGCACCGGCGCCTCGACCACCGCCAATTTGGGCAAGCAGGTGAAAGCGCAATGGGGCTACACCACCGTGGGCGCGGCCCAGGGTGACGCGGTGCGGCTGCTTGCTGTCGCCATGGAAGAGCGTCATCCGCTGTTTCCCGACGTGCCGACCTTCAAGGAACTGGGCTACGACATGGTTGGCGGCGCCTATCGCGGCATGGCCGTTCCCAAGGACACGCCGGCTGAAACCGTCAAGGCACTGTCGGATGCGTTCGGCGAAATCAATGCCGATGAGGCCTTCCGCAAGCAGATGCTCGATGGCGGCTTCGCGTTGCTCGATATCGACGCGGCCGGCATGGCGGACTTCATGAAGGCGCGCAGTGATGAGTATCTGCAGGCCGCCAAGGAAGCCGGGCTCATCGAGTAAATCGAAAACTGCGCGCGGGTCTCTTTTGCCGGGCCCGCGCGTTGCGTTTTCAAAGACCCGACGACGCATCGACACACTGTCGCGCCGGTAGCTGCGCGGCGGCTTCCTGATCGCGGACACAGCCGGTGGATCCGATGGATTTCAGCAATCTCGCCAATGCCCTGACCTTCGCCAATCTGGCTCTGGCACTGTTCGGCGTCATCGCCGGCACGGTGATCGGTTCGATTCCGGGCCTTTCGGCCACCATGGCCGTGGCGGTGCTGGTGCCGATCACCTTCGCCATGGCTCCGGCCTCGGCGCTGATCATGCTTGGTGCCATCTACACCGGAGCAATTTACGGCGGCGCCTATTCGGCGATCCTGCTCAACACGCCCGGCACGCCGTCCGCGATCGCCACCACATTTGACGGCTACCCCATGGCCAAGCGCGGCGATGGTGATCTGGCCGTCGCCATCGCCTGTTATGCCAGTGTGACCGGCGGCATGATCGGCGCGCTGGCGCTGCTGCTGCTGGCTCCTCCATTGTCGCAGGTTGCGCTGGCTTTTGGTCCGGTCGAGTATCTCTGGCTGTCGATCTTCGGCCTGTCGCTGATCGCCTCGCTGTCGACCGGAAACGTGCTCAAGGGGCTCACCGGCGGTGCGCTCGGGCTGCTTCTGTCCTGTGTCGGTGTGGCGGAGATTTCTGCCGACATCCGATTGACCTTTGGCAGTTCCACGCTGATCGGCGGCATCGAGGTGGTTGGCGCGCTGATCGGGCTTTACTGCATACCGGTGCTGATAGATCTGGTGGCCACGCCCGAACGCCATTTGAAAGTCGAGGAGGAGGTAAGGGCGGTACGGTTCCGGGAGGGCGCGCGCATTGCCTGGGGTTCGCGGTTCAACCTGATCCGCTCGTCGGTGATCGGAACGGTGATCGGCATCCTGCCCGGCGCCGGCGGCTCGGTGGCGGGACTGGTTGCCTATTCCGAAGCCAAGCGCACGGCCAAGCCCGGGCAAAAATTCGGTGAAGGCGAACCCGATGGCATCATGGCCACCGAATCGGCCAACAATGCCACGGTCGGCGGCGGCTTTATTCCCACTCTGGTGCTGGGCATTCCCGGCACGCCGCCCGATGCGGTCATTCTCGGCGCGCTTCTGGTGCAGGGCGTGCGCACCGGTCCGGCGCTGTTTGATGGCGGCGGATCGATCGTCTACACCTTCATCTTCGGCCTATTCATCGCCACCATCCTGATGCTGCCGACGGGCCTGCTGATCGGCCGCTATGCCTACAAGACCATTGTCACCATCCCCAAGACCATTCTGGTGCCCGCGGTCGGCTTCATGACCATCATCGGCACCTTTGCGATCCGCAATTCAATCTCCGACGTGATCATCATGATCACGCTTGGCGCGATAGGCTGGGTGCTGTCGCGCTTCGGATTTGCGGCGTCGCCGATCGTGCTGGGCTTGATCCTCGGACCAATCGCCGAGCAGGGCTTTGTCCAGGCCTGGATCATCGGCGAGGCCACGGGCAATCTCACTGGGATGTTTTTCGGCCGGCCGATTTCGCTGGCGATCATCGCCTTTACGATCCTGTCGCTGCTTTACCCGCTGGTCCAGAGCCGGCGGGCCAAGCGGCTGATCAAAATGCAGGCTGGTTCCAATGACTGACGCCGTTCCCGCCAAAAGCCGCAAGGACATCGGCACGCTGGTGATTGCCAGCCTGCTCGTCGCCATCGGCCTGCTCACGCTTTACGATACGACCGGTTACTCCGACAGTGATTCCATCGTCTTCCCCACCTTCGTCGCCTATGCGCTGATCCTTGGGTCGCTCACGGTGATCATCCATTGCTGGCTGCGCCCAAATCCCGAACTGGGCTTTGGCACTGGTGACTGGTGGCGCCGTCTGCTGCTGGTCGCAAGCATGATCGTGGCCTGTCTGGTGATGCCGTTTTCGGGATTCCTGCCCGCCACGGCCATCGCCTTTGCGGGCAGCCTTGTTGCCGCCCGGCATGAAGGCTGGGACGTCAAGAGCGCGCTTGTCTTCGCGCTGTCGGGCGCGGTCATCATGGCAGGCTTTTACGTGCTGTTCCGCTTCGCGCTGAGCGTGCCGCTGCCCTGAGCCACAAGGCTCAGTCCACGTAATTGCGCCAGTTGTGCTGTTCTCTGAAACCGAGCATCTCGCGGATCTTGCGGTTGGAATAGAGCGCTTCGTGCTCACCCATTTTGCGTGTGATCGGTACGCCGGGGAAAAACCGTTCGGCCAGTTCGGCGCTTGGCGTGTCGACCGAATTGGTGTCGTTCCCGGCGTTGAATATCTCGAACCCAAGACCGTCGGTTTTCAGACAGCGGTCGACGATCTGTCCCAGGTCGCGGGCGTCGATGTAGCAGAAGATGTTGCGGCGGCGCATCGCCGGATTGGCGCAATATGTCTTGAAATGGTGATACTCGTCGGGCTCGATCACATTGCCGATGCGCAGTGCGTAGATATCCGCGCCCGAGCGGCGCTGGAAGCCGCGCGCGGTCTGTTCGTTGATGACCTTTGACAGGCCGTAGGAATCCATCGGGTTGACATCCATGTCCTCCTCGACCGGAAGCGCCGGTGGATCGACATCGCCATCGGCGAAACATACGCCATAGGTGGTTTCGGACGAGGCAATGACGATCTTGCGGATTCCCAGTTTCACCGCCGCCTCGAGCACATTGTAGGTGCCGATTGTGTTCACCCGGAAGGTCTCGTTATCCGGTTTGATGAGGATGCGGGGCACCGCGGCGAAATGCACCACCGCGTCGAAGGTCGGCACGCCCGTGCCCGCTTCCAGCTCGTCGAAATTGGCATAGCTGGTCATGACATTGAACATCTGTCCGGAGTCGGCGATGTCGGCTGTCAGATTGTCGACGCCGGGATGATCCAGCGGCGTCAGATCGACATTGACCACCCTGTGACCCTGGGCGAGCAGATAGGGAATCACATGCCGTCCCGCCTTGCCGGAGCCACCGGTGAATAAAATCCGCATATCCGTCTCCTTTTGTGTGTCAGACCGTGGCGGCTGGCCGGATGTTGCGTCCCGCAGCGACGCCCGATGACCAGGCCCACTGGAAATTGTGTCCACCCAGATGCCCGGTGACATCCACCACTTCGCCGATGAAATATAGCCCCGGCACCAGTCGGCTTTCCATGCTTTTCTGATTAAGCTGGCTGGTGTCCACGCCGCCCAGCGTCACCTCGGCGGTCCGGTAGCCTTCGGTGCCCCCGGGCACGATCTCAAACCGGTGAAAGCCCTCGGCAATCTGTTCAAGCGCGGCGTTGTTCATATCGGCGAGCCGCGCTGCAGCCAGGGCAGAGCCGGGTTCCAATTGTTGCACCAGCCGCTTGGGCAGGATGTCGCTTAACGCACTTAAGGGTGAGGCCTTGGGGCGGTCGCCGCGGGCCTGTTTCAGCCATGTCAGGAGATCCTCGCCAGGCGACAGATCGATCACCACCGCGTCGCCGTCGCGCCAGTAGGAGGATATCTGCAACATCGCCGGACCGGACAATCCGCGGTGGGTGAACAGCATCGCCTCGCGGAATTCCGCTCCGTTGCAGCACGCCGCCACATCGGCCGAAACGCCGGACAAGGCCTTCCAGCTCTCAGTCATATGCGAGGCCCAGGTGAACGGAACCAGTCCGGCGCGGGTTTCGGTCAACTCATGACCGAACTGCCGGGCGATCTCGTAACCGAGCCCGGTGGCGCCCATTTTGGGAATTGATTTGCCCCCGGTGGCCACCACCAGCCGCGAAGCTCGCCAGGGCCCGGCGCTGGTGGCGATCTGGAAGCCCTGGTCGCTGTGCGTGATGGCACCGATCTCGATGGAGAGATCCAGCCGCGCGCCGGCCTCGCGCATCTCGCCGGTCAGCATGGTGATGATCTCCCTGGCCGAACCGTCGCAAAAGAGTTGCCCCAAGGTCTTTTCGTGAAACGCAATGCCATGCGTCTTTACCCGGGCGATGAAATCATGCTGGGTAAAGGATCTCAGGGCCGAGATGGCGAAGCGCGGATTGGCCGACAGGAAATTGCCCGGGCCGCTGTGAAGATTGGTGAAGTTGCAGCGCCCGCCGCCTGAGATGCGGATTTTTTCACCCGGAGCGCGGGCGTGGTCGAGGACGGCTGTCGACAATCCGCGTCGCGCCGCCTCGATCGCGCAGATCATCCCGGCCGCCCCGGCGCCAAGCACCATCACATCGATCTCGGTGAATTTGGACATTCAGTCTCCATGGGCCGCAGGTGTGGCTGACCCGCTCTAGCAGATACCAATGGCCGCACAAGGGCCAGGGTGCACCCGGGCGTCCGACGGCCCCTTGGTGCCCCATCACCTCTGGACGTCACCCGGCGGTTGCCACGGCCAGACAAACGGCGATAGGACTTGAGCGATCCCTTGGGAAGCCGCCATGACCAATCTCAGCTTCGATCTCGCCCCGGTTAGCCTCAGCTTAGACATCAGCGTCGGGCATCTGGCCGCTCTCAGCATTGATGATGGCGGCCGTCACCTGTTGCCTCTTCACCGCGCGCCGTGGGCCGGGGCACCCGATGTGGAGTTTCCCGACGGGACAGCGCCCAATGTGAAGCGCCTGTCAGGTGATTTTTTCTGCGCGCCCTTCGGTCTTAACGACATTGAACCCGCCCCGTCGCATGGCTGGCCGGCCAACAGCGGCTGGGATCATCATGATACGCTTCGTGAGGCCGGTCGTCTGACCGCGGTTTTCAAGCTCCGCAAGACAGTGATGGGCGCGCGCTTGGAGAAGCGCCTGACACTGATCAGCGGGCACCCCTTCGTCTATCAGGAGCACCGGTTTACCGGCGGTGAGGGCGCGGTGTCGGCGGCGCACCATGTTATGGTGCATATGGAGGCCGGCGGCCAACTGGCGGTTTCGCCCAAATCCCGGGCCATGACGCCGCCCACAGCCCTCGAACCCGATCCCGCGCTCGGCCGTTCCATCCTGCGTTATCCCGCCGAGACGAACCGTCTGGAGGCGTTTCCGCTGGCCGCAGGCGGCGCTGTCGATCTTAAAAGCTATCCGCCGGACGAAGCGCATGAGGATTTTGTCACCCTGGTAGAGCATAAGGGACATGCATTGGGCTGGAGCGTGGTCAGCCGCCATGCCGAACAGGACCGGGTGCTGGTGCTCAAACAGCCCGAAATTCTGCCGGTCACAATGCTGTGGATGAGCAATGGCGGCCGCGACTATGCGCCCTGGTCGGGCCGGCACGCGGGTGTTCTCGGCATTGAAGATGGCCGGGCGTCGCCGCTCGGCCATGCTGATTCGATCCGCGACAATGCGATCAGCCGCAAAGGTGTCGCCACGGCCTTCGATCTGGGGGAGGGGCGGGATGTTGTCATCCGGCAGGTAATTGGCGCTTGCGCCATCGCACCGGGTGAGGGCGCGGTTGTGGACGCCACGACAGGGGCGGACGGCTTGCGCCTTCACCTTGAAGGTGGCGATTCCCGCAGCTTGCCATTCGATCCGTCATTCCTGTCGCCGTGAGGCTTCGGCTCAACCCCTCCTGTGTCTTGCCTGTGAGAAGGGTCGCATGTGATCGCGGCCATCGCCATGGCCGAACCCGCGATCGGCGTAGCCAGCTTGCATTTCAGGCGTAAACGGCCGAACGCCCCCGAGACACCGGCGTCTCGGGGGCGTTCAGGACTTCAGCTCAAGAGCTGATTAGCACCGCGCCTCATAAATGCGGCCCTGCGCATCGCGGTAGCGGCACATGCCCGGCGTTGTCGCCGCGCCGATCAGCGCGCCAGCAGCGCCACCGATCAGTGCGCCGGTGGCGACGCCACGGCTGCTGCTACCGGTTGCTGCGGCGATGAGCGCGCCGGTGCCTGCACCGACGGCCGCGCCGCCCACAGCGCGCTGTTCGGTGGTCGAACATCCGGCTGCGGCGAGCAGCGATACCGCTGCAAAGGTCGAAATTACAATTTTCTTCATGGGGAGCTCCATTGAGGTACGGCTACTGAGGCGTCAGAGCAGTCCCGATCTCAAAACGGGCTTCTGCTTCCTGGCCAGCGCCTCGTTATACAATATCGCGATGGCCGACACCATCATGGCGATGCTCATGGCAAGTGCAAGTGTCGAAATCAAGATGGTCGTTCCTCTCGGTCCGTTCAGTGGCCGATCAACGCGCAAATCCGGAATTGGTTTCAATTCGCCCGATTGTGGTTGAATTCGGTGGCCCAACCGTGGCGGTATTGGCAAGGATCCAATCAAAACCGCGTGCAGCGGCAGGAGCCGATAGATGTCCAGACCGTTTCGCCTGATCGAAACGGATGAATGGGTGTCATCGCCGGTCTTCAAGGAGTCCCACATGCCGCTGCGTTCGGGCCACGTGATGCAGATCGAGACGTGCCATCCGGACGCCTATGCCCGGATTATGGCGCGCACTTGCTTCATGCGCGATGTCATCGGATTTGATGTGCCCGAGACAATGCTGCCGCTGTCGGACATGGCCGGCATCGCGCCGCCGTTCCTTTTGAGCCCCAACAAGCTGATCAGGCTTGGCTGATCCGGAAATTATAGCCTCTGCTGAAAAAATGGGCGATGTGCCTGCAATTTGATCGCTGATCGAGCAGGCCTGACCGCCAACGAGGCGGAACTAGCAAGATCGACTCTTGCGCCGGTGCCGGGGTTTGCCGATGATTGGCCGAACGGATTTTCAGGTGCTCATGACGGCCCAGTTTCCTCCACCGACTGTTTTGACCCCGCAGCGCACGCAAGGGACGGGGCGACTGTCGGCCAAGTGCCGGGATGGCGAGCACCGGCTCGACCGCCTGTATCAGGCAGGCGCCGCGCGGCTGCGGCTGCCGCGTGTGGCGCGGTCATCGCCGCTTGAAGCGGTGATGATCAACACTGCCGGCGGCTTGACCGGCGGAGACCAAATGGACTGGCGTTTTGAGACCGGGCCCGGAGCGCATCTCAGCCTTACCACGCAGGCCTGCGAACGGATCTACCGCGCCCAGGGCGAAAGCCGGGCGCACGTATCGCTGCGGCTTGCGCTCGGTGAGAACAGTTCACTCGCCTGGCTGCCGCAGGAAACTATCCTGTTCGATCGTGCCCGGCTCGACCGCAGCATCGAGGTGGATATGGCGGCAAACGCCCGCCTCCTGATGGTTGAACCGGTGGTGTTTGGCCGTGTGGCCATGCAGGAGATCGTCACCACCGGTCTGTTTCGCGATCAGTGGCGCATTCGCCACAATGGCCGCCTGTTGCATGCCGAGGCCGCACGGCTTGGCCCAGACATCGCCAATACTCTTGACTGCGCGGCGAGCACCGGCGGCGGCCTGGCGGTGGCCACAGTGGTCATGGTCGCTCCCGAAGCGGAAGCCCGGCTGGACGCGGCGCGCCAGATCATCGGCCGGTCGGGTGGCGCCAGTTACCTGTCGCCGGGCGCGGCCGGATCTGGCAAGCTTCTTGCGAGACTGGTGACGAGCGACAGCTACGCGCTGCGCAAGGTGCTCGGCCCGTTGATCCGGCTGCTCAACCCGGATGGCGGTCTGCCCAAGGTCTGGACCACATGAGAGAGACGCGATGAACCTGACACCGAGAGAAAAAGACAAGCTTCTGGTCGCCATGGCGGCGATGGTGGCGCGCAAGCGGCTCGAACGCGGCGTCAGGCTCAACCATCCCGAAGCGATTGCGCTGATCACGGATTTCGTGGTCGAAGGCGCCCGTGACGGAAGGCCCGTGGCCGAGCTGATGGAAGCCGGCGCCCACGTGATCTCCCGCGACCAGGTGATGGAGGGCATCGCCGAAATGATCCATGACATCCAGGTCGAGGCGACATTTCCGGACGGTACCAAGCTGGTGACCGTGCATGAACCGATAAGGTAGGCACACCATGGAATTTGTCAGCCGCACCATTCATCCCTTCGGAACCTTCGATCTGGCAGCGATCGGCTCTGTGCTGATCGTGGTGATGCTGATTCTCGGAGTTCGGCGGCTGATGAGAAGGCCTGCAGGTCCCCCGCCGCCGCAGTCTTATGTGCCTTCAGAGGCAAGCAACAGGAGTAATGCCGATGATTCCGGGTGAAATCATAACGTCTGATGGCGAGATCGAACTCAATCCGGGCGCGGCCACTGTCACGCTCAAAGTCGCCAACACCGGCGACCGGCCGGTGCAGGTGGGCAGCCATTATCATTTCTTCGAGACCAATCCGGCACTGAGCTTCGACCGCGACCGGGCGCGTGGCTTCAGGCTCGACATCGCCGCCGGCACCGCCGTGCGGTTCGAACCTGGCCAGGAGCGTGATGTCACCCTGGTACCGCTGTCAGGCGGACGCGAAGTTTACGGTTTTCGCGGGCAGATCATGGGGAAACTTTAGTGGCTTGGTTCCTCAATCCGCTTGCGGAGATTTCCGGCGCATTTCGGGCGGTGGCTGCTTCCGCGGTCTTGGTGCTGTTGACCAACGGCGCCTCGGCGGACGAGCAGTTCGATTGCGCCAATCCCTCCACGCAGGTCGAGATGTCATCCTGCGCCGGGCTCGACTACGAACAGGCCGATAGCGACCTCAATGCGCTCTGGCCGAAAGTTGTCGCAGCCGCCAAGGCAAACGATGAATATATCGGCGACATGGCGCGTGATCGCGGCGTTCCGACGACATTTGAAGCGCTGCGCGCGGCCCAGCGCGCCTGGATCAGGTTCCGCGATGCGCAATGTGAATATGAAGCCTATGAGGTGTTCGGCGGCACGGCCCAGCCGATGGTCGGCAGCCTTTGTCTTGCGCAGCTGACGCGCGAACGCATTGAAGTGCTGTCGCGCGCACTCGAAGAGCGATAATGGCCCGTCTCTTGCATCGCAGTCACATGACCGCCTGACCTACCAGAGGACCCGCCCATGCCCGCCCGAGTTTCCCGCGACGCCTATGCCGCCATGTACGGCCCGACCACCGGCGACAAGGTGCGCCTTGCCGATACCGAGCTGTTCATCGAGGTCGAGAAGGATTTCACCCGCTATGGCGAGGAGGTGAAATTCGGCGGCGGCAAGGTGATCCGCGACGGCATGGGGCAATCCCAGGTGACCCGCGCCGACGGTGCGGTGGACACCGTGATCACCAACGCGCTGGTCGTCGATCACACCGGCATTTACAAGGCCGATATCGGCTTGCGCGACGGCCGCATCTCGGCAATCGGCAAGGCCGGCAATCCCGACACCCAGCCCGGGGTGGACATCATTATCGGGCCGGGAACCGAGGCGATCGCCGGCGAGGGCAAGATCCTCACCGCCGGTGGTTTCGACAGCCACATCCATTTCATCTGCCCGCAGCAGATCGAGGAGGCGCTGATGAGCGGGCTGACGACGATGCTCGGCGGCGGCACCGGACCGGCACACGGCACGCTTGCGACCACCTGCACGCCCGGCCCCTGGCATCTGGGTGCCATGATCCAGTCCTTCGATGATTTTGCGATGAATATCGGCCTGTCGGGCAAGGGCAATGCGGCGCTTCCCGGCGCGCTGGAGGAAATGGTGCTGGGCGGCGCCTGTGCGCTTAAACTGCACGAGGACTGGGGCACGACACCGGCGGCGATCGACACCTGTCTGAGCGTTGCCGACCGCTATGACATTCAGGTGATGATCCACACCGATACGCTCAACGAAAGCGGGTTTGTCGAAAGCACGGTCGAGGCGATCAAGGGCCGGACCATCCATGCCTTCCACACCGAGGGCGCCGGCGGCGGGCATGCCCCCGACATCATCAAGGTCTGCGGCCTTGAAAACGTCATTCCGTCTTCCACCAATCCGACCCGTCCCTACACCGTCAACACCATTGCCGAGCATCTCGATATGCTGATGGTCTGCCACCATCTGGACGGCTCCATCCCCGAGGACATCGCCTTTGCGGAAAGCCGCATCCGCAAGGAGACTATTGCCGCCGAAGACATCCTGCACGATATCGGCGCCTTCTCGATCATCGCGTCGGACAGCCAGGCCATGGGGCGGGTCGGCGAGGTGATCATCCGCACTTGGCAGACCGCGGACAAGATGAAGCGGCAGCGCGGACCCTTGCCGGAAGAGACCGGTGACAACGACAATTTGCGGGTGCGCCGTTACATCGCCAAATACACCATCAACCCCGCCATCGCCCAGGGCGTTTCGAACCATATCGGTTCGATCGAAGTGGGCAAGCGCGCCGATCTGGTGTTGTGGAACCCGGCCTTTTTCGGCGTCAAACCCGACATGGTGCTGCTTGGCGGCATGATTGCAGCCGCCCCGATGGGCGATCCCAACGCCTCGATCCCGACACCGCAACCGGTGCACTACCGGCCGATGTTCGGCGCATTCGGCAAGGCGCGCACCAATTCATCCGTCACCTTTGTCAGCCAGGCAGCGATCGAGGATGGCCTGGCTCATAAGCTCGGCACGGCCAAACAGATGGTGGCGGTGGAAAACACCCGCGGCGGCATTTCCAAATCGGCAATGGTGCTCAACAATCTGACCCCGGATATCGAGGTCGACCCCGAAACCTACGAGGTCCGCGCCAATGGCGAGCTTCTGACCTGCGACCCCGCCACGGAATTGCCGATGGCGCAGAGATATTTCCTGTTTTGATGGCCTTGCTTGGTCCCTTGTTCCGGGTTTTGGCCGCTCTTTGCGTGGCCTCTCCGGCGTTGGCTGCCGATCTTGAGAGCGTGTTTGAGGCGCATCAGGCTACAGGCACGCTGGTGATCGAGCGCCTGGGCGATGGCAAGCGCTGGGTGCACGATCCTGCACGCGCTGACAAACGCCACATCCCGGCTTCGACCTTCAAGATTGCGAACACGATGTTCGCGCTTGAAACCGGCGTCGTCGCCAATGTCGACGAAATTATCCCCTGGGACGGCAAGGTTCGCCGCATCAAGGCCTGGAACCGGTCGCTGTCTTTGCGCGACGCCATCAAGGTTTCTGCGGTTCCGATCTATCAGCATGTCGCACGCCAGATCGGGCTCGATCAGATGGCCGGGCTTCTGGCCAAGCTTGGCTATGGCAACGTGCAGACCGGTGAGCAAGTGGATGTGTTCTGGCTCAGGGGCCCGTTGCGTGTTTCCGCCAACGAACAGATCGCATTCCTCAAACGGCTCAATCGCCGCGACCTTCCGTTCTCGCGAGACGCCCAGGAAGCGACAATCGAAATCATGGAGGTCATGCGCGGCGAGGATCGCGTGTTGCGCGCCAAGACCGGATGGGAGATCGCCAGCAATCCCGATATCGGCTGGTATGTCGGATGGCTGGAGAGCCAGGATGATGTGTGGGTCTTTGCGCTCAACATTGATGTAACCGACAAGGCACACCGCGCCGCCCGCAGCGACATCGTCTTAGCCGCCCTGGGCGAGGTCACGGGCAGGGCGTTGAGCGACATGCGGAGACCTCGCCCATGAGGCTCCCCGTAGCCGCGACCGTAACCCGCGGGTTCTCACGGCCGGTCGCAACCATCACACTTGATGAAACGGCGCGTCACCGCCGTCGCATGCGCATGGTGTCCGATCGGCTCGACAATGGCTCGAGTATCGCCTTCCTGCTTGATCTGCCCGAGGCGCGCTTGCTTCGCCATGGCGACGGTCTGGTGCTCGATGACGGCCGCATCATCGAAGTGCGTGCCGAGCCGGAAGCCCTGATGGAGGTGCGCGGCCGCGACCCGCGGCATCTGCTGGCGCTCGCCTGGCAGATCGGCAACCGGCATCTGGCCGCCGAAATCACCGCCGAGGCGATTCGCATCCGTCGCGATCACGTGATCCGCGACATGCTCACCGGGCTGGGCGCTGAGGTCAGCGATATCGACGCGCCCTTCGATCCCGAGGGCGGCGCCTATGGCGGCGGGCATCGGGGACACGATCACGATCACGACCACGGCCACAGCCACGGCGATGCAGGAGCGCGCGGTCATGACTGAGCCCACATCTGTGCTCGACTGGCACGCCGCCCCGCTCGACGCCTCGACCAGGATCGACGCAGCCTACCGGAACACCCAGAACGTGCGCCGCTTCTTCAAGGCAGAAATTGGCGATCATTTCCGATTTGACCGACCCTTCATGGCCTGGCTGAAGGCCAGTCAAGGCATCACGCTCAAAGAGGCCGCCGCCGAATGGCGTCGCCGGAACGGACAGCCATGAAGTCGTCCGCCGAACTGCTTACGCTGATGAGCTGGTTGTCACCGGTGTTTCCCACCGGCGGCTTTGCCTATTCCGCCGGACTTGAACAGGCCGCCGCCCAGGGCCTTGTCGATGGCCCGGCGGTGCTTGAAGACTGGATCGCCGCCCAGCTAGCCCATGGCGGGTTGCGCAACGACGCGATTTTGCTGGCGCGCGCGCATGATGCAGCCGGCGACAGGGCGGCCATCGGCGAGCTCGCCGATCTGGCCGCCGCCCTGTGCGTCTGTGCGCAGCGCCTGCGGGAGACCACTGACCAGGGCACATCCTTTCTCAATGCGGCAGCGCATTGGATCGGCGCGGACCGTTTGCCCGGGCGGGGCACGCCCTTGCCGGTGGCCGTCGGTGCGGCGGCGGGGCTCGCTCCGGTCGATCGCGTCGCCGCGATCGCGGCCTATCTGCACGGCTTTGTCTCCAATCAGTTGCAATGCGCAATTCGGCTGTCGATCACCGGGCAGGACGGTGCCGCCGGTATATTGTCGCGCATCGAGCCGGCGATTTACGCCTGTGCGCTCGACGCCGGTGATGCGACACTTGATGACCTTGGCGGCGCGGCCTTCATTGCCGATAGTATGGCCATGCGTCACGAAACTCTGGAGCCGAGACTTTTTCTGTCATGACGATCATGGTCGTTGTCCTCATCGCCCTCGTGCTGGGCCTGACGTCGGTTCTGCATCTCTATTGGGCCGCAGGCGGCCTGTGGCCGGCCAGCGACGAACTGAGACTGGCGCGCACAGTCATCGGCGCCAATGGCATAACCACGATGCCGAACCGGTGGCTCACCGCCGCGGTGGCGATTTGCATCGCGCTGGCGGCAATCTGGCCGATGATCTGGCTCCGCTGGATCGTCACACCAGCGCCCGATTGGCTGCTGACTGTCGGAATGGCAGTTCTGTGTCTGGTGTTTCTCGGTCGCGGCGTCGCGGGTTTTGTTCCCGCAGTCAAGAGACTGAACAGCGAGGAGCCGTTTGCAAGCCTGGATGCACGCTATTTCTCACCACTGATCCTTGGTCTTGGATTGGCTTTTGCAGGCTTGCTTCTTTTAGATCCGAGGGGAATTTCATGATCCAGTCCAACGGCCCGCTGCGCATCGGTATCGGTGGCCCGGTCGGCTCCGGCAAGACCGCGTTGACAGCGCAATTGTGCAAGGCCATGCGCGAGCGCTTTTCCATCGGCGTGATCACCAACGACATCTACACAAGAGAGGATGCCGAGGCGCTGGTGCGCATGCAGGCATTGCCCTCGGATCGGGTGATGGGCGTGGAAACCGGCGGTTGCCCGCACACGGCGATCCGCGAGGACGCCTCGGTCAATCTGAGGGCTATCGACGCGCTGACCGAGCGCCATCCAGACCTGGATGTGATCTTCATCGAATCGGGCGGCGACAATCTCGCCGCCACCTTTTCGCCGGATCTGGCTGACCTGACCGTCTATGTGATTTCGGTCTGCCAGGGAGAGGAGATCCCGCGCAAGGGCGGCCCGGCGATCACCCGCTCGGATCTTCTGGTCATCAACAAGATGGATCTCGCGCCGCATGTCGGCGCTGATCTGGAGGTGATGGAGCGCGACGCGCTGGCGGGCAGGGCAGGGCGCCCGCACCAGTTCACAGACATGCGTCGCGGCATCGGATTGGAAGAGGTGGCGGATTTTATCGTTGAGACTGGCGGCCTGGTTCCCCGTCAGGCCGCTGAATAGACCGGCCCGACGTCCGCCCGTCCGCCCGATGGCCTCGCGCTATCAGTCGCGCTTGAAATCCGGCAGGCTGTCAAACGCTGCGCGCAAGGCGTCCGACCATCCATCCGAGATCGCCTTGTAATAGGGATCGCTGGCCTCGAAACGCTTCTCATAGCCTTTGTCGAGGCTGTCGCGCCCATAAAACTGCAGGTCCAGCGGCAAGCCGACCGACAGGTTGGATTTCAACGTCGAATCGAACGACACGCACAATAGCTTCGCCGCCATCTCGAAACTCATGTCCGGATCCAGCGCCCGCACCAGGATGGGCTTGCCATATTTGTGCTCGCCGATCTGGAAGAACGGGCTGTCGTCGGTGGCCTCGATGAAGTTGCCTTCCGGATAGATCAGGAACATCCGGGTTTCGCCGCCGGCAATCTGTCCGCCGAGAATGAACGTGGCGCCGAACGCTGCCTCGCTCTGCGCGCCGCCGTCCGAAGCGGTCTTGATCACTTCGCGGACAGTATCGCCGATCAGCCGCGCGGCCTGAAACATGGAGGGAACCTCCATGATGTGGGGATTGCGCTCGCCTGCGGCCTTCATGTGCTCTTCGAGCAGGCCGACCACCGTCTGCGTGGTGGCCAGATTGCCGGCCGAAAGCAGCGTGATCAAACGGTCACCGGGCTTGCACCAGGTGTACATTTTGCGAACCGTGGAAATGTTGTCGACGCCCGCATTGGTGCGGGTATCGGCCATGAAGACAAGGCCCCTATCGAGGCGTAGCCCGACGCAATAGGTCATGTTCTGCGAATCAGCCCCCGAAACGATGATGCGCTTTTATTGCTCCACAGTGATATGGACTTCAAGCTGTTCTTCGCCCAAGCCGACGCGAATGCCCGAAATTGGCGCAGCGTCACGATAGTCCAGCCCGTAGGCGATGTGCACATAACGGTGATCGGGCGAGATGTTGTTGGCCGCATCGAAGCCGACCCAGCCCAGCCCCTCTACATGGGCTTCGGCCCAGGCGTGGCTCGCCACCTGTTCCGTGGTCTCTTCCATCATCAAATAGCCCGACACATAACGTGCCGGATGCCCCATCAGGCGCGCCGCGGACGCGAAGGTCTGGGCATGGTCCTGACAAACGCCCTTGCCGGAGATCAGCGCTTCTTCGGCTGCGGTCTCGGTATGGGTTGCGCCCGGCACATAGGCCATCGCCTTGTGCAGCGCGTCCATCAGAGCGTGCAACCGGTCGAGCGGCTCGCCCTTGCCAATCCCGCGCGCCAGTTCCCGGATTGTCTTGCCGGGCCGGGTCAGCGCGGAATCGCGCTGGTAGAGCCATAACGGTACAAAGCCGCGATGCGGCCCCAGCACTCCGGTCCGGTCCACTGTCTCAACGCTTCCGCGGGCCACGATCCGGATCGCACTGGTGTTGCGGCTGGCGCTGACCAGTTCGACGATATTGCCGAAGTGATCGGTGTAATGCGCTTCAACCTGGCCGCCTTCGATCTCGGTTGTCCATGATTTCACGCTCTGCAGCGTGCTGTCCTGGGGCACCAGCCGGAGCCTTTGCAACGCATAGGAGACCGGGTGCGCGTAGGTGTAATCGGTGACATGGGTGATCTGCAGCAACATCGCATCAATCCCGATAGAACCGGTAGGCCTGGGCGATCTCCGCCGCAACCTGATTGTTTTGGGCGATAAAATCCTGAAGGAACTGGTGCAGGCCCAGATCCATGATCTGCTGGATCTCGCGTTCGCGCAGCATGCCGAGCGTCGCAGCCGCTGTATCGTGCGCCGCATGTCGGGTCGCATATTCGCGTTCGAGATAAGACAGGTTGGAATTGATCTTGTCGTAGCAAAAGGCCAGCGACCGCGGCATTCGCCCGTTTAGGATCAGGAAATCGGCGATGTGCATCGGCTTGAAATCGTCGTCATAGACCCACGTGTAGGATCGGTGCGCCGACACCGATCGCAAGATCGATTCCCACTGCACATTGTCGAGCGACGATCCCACATAGGAGACGGCCGGCAGCAGCACGTAGTACTTGACGTCAAGTATGCGCGAGGTGTTGTCGGCGCGCTCGACGAAGGTGCCGAGGCGCGAAAAATTGAACAGCTCGTTGCGCAGCATGGTGCCGTGAAAGGCGCCGCGGATAACGGCCGTGCGTTGCTTGATGGTGTCGATCAGCGCGGGAAGGTCCGCGCCCGAGACGCGACGGTTCAATTGTCCCTTGAGATCGAGAAAGCACTCATTGACCGCTTCCCATGCCTCCCGGGTCAGCGCGGTTCTGACCATGCGGCCATTGTTGCGCGCCGCCTCGATCGCCGAAACGACACTGGAGGTGTTGGAACTGTCGCGCAGCAGGAATTCGATCGCCTCACCGCTTGTGACCTCGTCGCGCCGTTGTAAATAAAGGTCGAACACCCCGGCGCTGCGAAGCACCGATTCCCAATCATCGTCTTCGCCATGCATCCGCGTCAGCGACATCCGCAGGCCGGCGTCGATCAGCCGGGCGGTGTTCTCCGCGCGCTCGATATAGCGGAACATCCAGAACAGTCCGTTTGCAGTGCGTCCCAGCATGGTCAGTCCTCCAGCACCCAGGTGTCCTTGGTGCCGCCGCCCTGGCTGGAATTGACCACCAGCGAGCCTTCTTTCAGCGCCACCCGGGTCAAGCCGCCGGGAATGATCTGGACCTTGTCGGACACCAGCACGAACGGCCTCAGGTCCACATGCCGGGGCGCGATACCTTTTTTGACCAGGATCGGAACGGTGGACAGCGATAGCGTCGGCTGGGCGATGTAATTGCCGGGCCGGGATTTGAGCTTGGCGGCGAATTCGGCGCGTTCGCGCTTGCTCGCCGCAGGCCCCACCAGCATGCCGTAGCCGCCCGACCCGTGCACCTCCTTGACCACCAGTTCAGCCAGATTGTCGAGCACATAGGCAAGCGTTTCGGGTTCGGAGCAGCGGTGGGTTGGCACGTTCTGCAACATCGGCTTGCTGCCGGTGTAAAACCGCACGATTTCGGGCATGTAGGAGTAGATTGCCTTGTCGTCGGCGATCCCCGTTCCCGGCGCATTGGCAATGGTGATGTTGCCCGTCCGGTACACATCCATGATGCCGGGCACGCCCAGGGTGGAATCGGGCCGGAAACTCAGCGGGTCTAGAAAATCGTCGTCGACGCGGCGGTAGAGCACGTCGATGGGCTCATAGCCCCGCGTGGTGCGCATCGCCACCTTGCCGTTGATTACCTGCAGATCCGACCCCTCGACCAGTTCCACACCCATCTGGTCGGCGAGATAGGCATGCTCGTAGAATGCCGAATTGAAAATCCCCGGTGTCAGCACCGCGACCCGCGGCTTGCCCTGGCATCCGGGCGGGGCCAGCGCGCCCAGGCTCTGGCGCAGCAATTTGGGATAGTTCTCCACCGGCCGCACCTTGTTGAGGTGAAACAGCTCGGGGAACATCTGCATCATGGTTTCGCGGTTTTCGAGCATGTAGGACACGCCCGATGGGGTCCGCGCATTGTCTTCAAGCACATAGAACTGGTCTTCGCCGGTCCGCACGATATCGGTGCCGATGATGTGGGTGTAAACCCCGCCCGGCGGGCGCATGCCGATCATCTGCGGCAGGAACGCGGCGTTTTTCTCGATCAGCGCGCGCGGTATCCGGCCGGCCTTGATGATCTCCTGCTTGTGATAGATATCGTCCAGGAACGCATTGAGCGCGACCACGCGCTGTTCGATCCCTTGCGCCAGCCTCCGCCATTCGCGCCCTGAAATGATCCGCGGCACGATGTCGAAGGGGATCAGCCGCTCTGAAGCGTCTTCCTTGCCGTAAACTGCGAAGGTGATGCCGGTTTTTCGGAAGATGTTCTCGGCATCGCGAGACTTCTTGATCAGATCGGAAGTCTTCTGTTCGGCATGCCAGTTAAAATAGCCTTGATAGGGCGCTCGCGGAAGGTTCTCCGCAGTCAGCATTTCATCGAATGGCACCTGTTTGTGCTCCCCTTTTTTCGCATAAGATCGCATCATCAGACAGAAAGCAAGAACCGTGCAAATCTGGTTTTGCGCGCCGCCGCACACTGTTTGCGAAAGCTTGTGTCGCCCAAAAGCAGCAGTTGAGCGACTGCAATCGTCGAGGCGCGGGGCGTGGTATCCGCTGAGCTTGCGCATGCGCCGCCAGGGCGGTAACGCTCGGCTCCGGGCCGCTTCGCATCCGCAGGATTGCCGGCCGCGAGAGACCCGAAAGGCCGCCCATGACGCTCGATCGCATCGCACCAGCCCTGTTTGTCCTGCTCTGGTCGACCGGCTGGATCGTTGCCAAATATGCGAGCCCCCATGCCGATCCGCTGACATTCCTGTCGGTTCGCTTTTTGCTTGCGGCGGCGCTGTTTGCGGCCTTGACCAGCCTGAGCCGCGCCGCCTGGCCATCCTCACGCGCAGGCTGGGGGCATGGGGTGCTTTCGGGCGTGTTCTTGCACGGCATCTATCTTGGCGGGGTATGGTGGGCGATCGATCAGGGCGTGCCGGCCTCGGTGTCGGGTCTAATCGCGGCACTTCAGCCGCTGCTCACCGCCATTGCGGCGCCGTTCATCGTCGGTGAACGCCTGACGGTCGCTCAGCGTCTGGGTGTCGTACTGGGATTTGCCGGCCTTGCCGTGGCGATCATGCCGGGGCTTTTCGCGCTTGATACCGCCACGCTCTACACCGCGCTGGTGCCGTTGTTCGTCAATGTGCTGGCCATGATCTCGGTGACCGCGGGCACGATCTACCAGAAACGCTTTCTCCAGGAAGGCGATCTGCGCGCCATCGCCACCTTGCAATATATCGGCGGCTTCCTGGTGGTGGCGCCCCTGGCGCTGTTGATCGAGCCGTTGCGCATCGTCTGGACGCCCGAATTCATTCTGGCCATGGGCTGGTCGGTGCTTGGCCTGTCGCTGGTCTCGATCATGCTGCTGCTCTATCTGATCCGTCGCGGACAGGTCTCGCGCGCTGCCTCGCTGACCTATCTGGTTCCGCCGGCAGTGGCCATCGAGAGCTGGTTGCTGTTTGGCGAGGACCTGACCCTGCCGATGATCATCGGAACCTTCATCGCCGTCATCGGCGTCTGGCTCACCAACCGCAAAAGCCGCGTGGTGGTGTGAGCATGGGCACAAACGGACCCCAGCCGCCGGCCGACGATCTCCGCATCCGTCCAGCTATCCCCGAGGACGGGGATCTCGTCACCGCCGTGCTAACCGCGAGCTATGGGGCTTTGTGGCGCGGACACTATGCCAACTCCGATCTCGAGGCGGTTTTGCCTCTGGTCACCATAGCTCAGCCGCGATTGCTTGCCTCGCACCGGTTTTTCCTGGTGTTTGCAGGAGACCAGGCGGCCGGATGCGGCGGGTGGAGCGAGGACGTTCCAGGCAAGCCGGGGCATGTCGTCGAAGGGACCGGACACATCCGGCATTTTGGCGTCGATCCCGCACATCTGCGCAAGGGGATTGGCCATATGCTCTATCGTGCTTGTCGCGATCAGGCGGTTCAGGCAGGGATCGTGCGCCTGGAGGCCTGGTCTTCGCTGCAGGCGGTGCCGTTTTACCAGCGGCTCGGATTCCGGATTATCGAACCCTTTGCCATCGAGATGGGCAACGGTGTGCGTCTCGCATCGATGCGGATGTCGACCGATCTTCACTGAAGCCTGATCCTCCGGGGCCCGGTTGGCGGCGCTCAGAAGTCGGTCGCCACGCCGCCTTCCTGCTTGCGCCGTGCGACAAACGCATCGAGTTCCTCGGCGATGGCCGGATCGAGAGACGGCGCCTCGTAACGGGCCAGCGTTTCCTTCCACACCCGGTTGGCGTGATCGATGCTGGTGGGCTGGCCGGCCTGGCTCCAGCTTTCGAAATTGCGCCAATCGGAGAGGATCGGCGAATAAAACGCAGTTTCGTAGCGCGAAAGGGTGTGGGCGGTCCCGAAATGATGTCCGCCAGGCCCGACCTCGCCGATGGCCTCCAGCGCCAGTGCGTCGGGGCTCACATCCAGCGGCGTGAGAAACTCGGCCACCATCTGCAAAAGATCGACATCGAGCACGAATTTCTCGAAAGAGGCCGTCAGGCCGCCCTCCATCCAGCCGGCTGCGTGCATGATGAAATTGCCGCCGCCCTGCACCACCGCCCACAGCGACATCATCGCTTCATAGGCCGATTGCGCATCCAGCGCATTGGCGGCGCAGGTGTTGGAGGTCCGGTAGGGCACACCATAGCGCCGCGCCAATTGCCCGCCCGCCATTACCGCCTTCATATATTCGGGCGTGCCAAAGGCGGGCGCGCCCGATTTCATGTCGACATTGGAGGTAAAGCCGCCATAGACCACCGGCGATCCCGGCCGCACCAGTTGCGTGAACGCAATCCCCGCCAGCGCCTCGGCATTTTGCTGCACCAATGCACCTGCAACCGTGACCGGAGCCATTGCGCCAGCCAGGGTGAACGGGGTGATCACCACCGCCTGATTGCGGGACGACATCTCGAGGATGCCCTGCAGCATCGGCGCATCATAACGCAACGGCGAGGAGGCGTTGATGATGGTGAACAGCGACGGCTCGGCTTCGAGCTGTTGGGCGTCGATCCCGCGGCCGATACGGACGATCTCGAGTGCATCGAGATTGCGCTCCTTGCCCAGGGAATAGGCATGGAACGGCTTGTCCGTCAGCTTGACCAGATCCGACAGGCAATCGAGATGCCGCACCGATGCGTGCAGATCGGTCGGTTCCACCGGATAGCCGCCGGTCATGTGAATAATGTCGTAGGATTGCGCCAGTTTGATCAGGTTGCGGAAATCTTCCTGCGTGCCGGTGCGGCGGCCATTGTCCTGGTCCGAGCAATAGGGGGCGGAGGCAACTTGCGCGAAGGCCAGATTGCGGCCGCCAATCTCGAGCGAACGGTCGGCGTTGCGGGCATGCAGCTTGAATCCGGCCGGCGCCTGGCCAACCAGATCCATCACCAGGCCGCGGTCGAGCCGCACCCGCTCTGTCCCGGTTTGCACCTCGGCGCCGGCCGCCTTCAGGCGGTCGCGGGCCTCGTCCAGCATGAAATCGATGCCGATCGTCTCAAGCACTTGCAGCGAGGCGTCATGAATGGCCTCAAGGCCTTCTTCCGACAGAAGTTCGGATGGCGACCTTGTGTTTAAAACCGAGCGGTAGCGCAGGGTTGTCGGCGCCTTGCGACCCTTGCCGCGATCGCCGCCGCGTCCGCCGCTGCCGCGTCTGCGCCGCTGCTGTCCGTCAGCCGCAAGGTCCGCAGAAACCAAATCATCTATGCTGCTCATGCGGGTTGCCTCCCGGTGTACAAGGTTCAGGCGAGCCACGATCGAAATCTTGCGATCAAGAGGCGGCAGGTGGATTGACGCTATGCCGGGATTTCATTTCCCGCAAGCCATCAAATCACTGAAATGGACATAGGCCGAAACCCGCGGTCACGGACTGCGGATCGCCTGCCGCGGATGACCGTAAAGTCGGCCGTGCGAAACCGGCCAAGTGCATTTCCACACCGCATGGTTAACGCTTTCTTCAAGACCGTTATGCAATCTGGTTAACGGCGAAATAGCCGGGGTTGGCGTCAACGGGGACATAAGAGTGGCGGACGGGGGTAGCATTGTAGGCGATGAAGCGCTTGCCGACGCATGCGCCGAGGTTGCTGCGGATCCCAATCCGGCGTTTGTCAAGGATTCCGAGCTTCGATATGTAGCGGTCAATCCGGCCTATGCCGCGTTGTGGGATTGTGAGCCGGTGGCGCTGATCGGACAGCAGAGCCATCAGCATTTCGATTCCATCGAACAAAATGATCGGGACGAGAAAGAACGGCGCAGCCTGGTGTTTGGCAAGGATCAGGTCGCCCTGTTCGCGCATCCGCTCAAAGGCGGACGCTACCGGATCCGTATTCAGCGGCGACGGCAGGCCTGCGGCAAGATCTTCATCACCGGGCACTTTCAACCCATTGCCGGCGTTCGTTTTGAAACCGGCCGCGACAACACCGAATTCAAGGCGGCCACCGGCGGCGCCAACGAGACCGGCGCGCCCGGTCCCGCAAAGCAGACCGCCGGCGATCAAGATGAACAGCTTCAGGTCGCGTTGCGGGGGCATCACCGCCTGTTGCAGTCGGCGATTGAAACCTCGGCGGAGCCGATGGCGGTTGTTGACAGCGATGGCAAGGTGATTGTCCAGAGCCAGGGTTATGCAGCCTGGTCCGGACCGATTGAGGAGACATCACTGCCCGATGGCGGCTGGATGCGTCGCGGCCGGCCGGAGCCGGCTTCGGCTTTCGCGACCGCGAAGGGACCGGATTCGATGTTTGGCCGGTTCCGCGAGATTTTCGACCGGATCGATGTCGGCATCGTGCTCTACGATCCCGATGATGTGCTGCTTTACGTCAATCCGGCAATGGATGCGGTTACCGCGCCCGACTACCGGCTGCAGATCGGCGTTTCCCTGCAGGAAGTTCTCGAAGTCACCTGCCATATCAGCGAGGCCGATGATCCGGTCGGGCGGCAAGCCTGGATCGATCGCCGCCTGAACGCCCACCGGCAGTTTGGCGAGGCCACTGAGGAGCGGCTCAAGAACGGCCGCTGGCTGCGCATTCTCAACCGCCAGCTCGACGATGGTTACACGCTCGGGCTGCGCATCGACGTCACCGAGCTCAAGGAGCGCGAGACGGCGCTTGAGGCCCATGCCGCCCAGAACGAGCTGTTTCGCGCCATTCTCGATGAAATGCCGGTCTCGAGCTTCGTCAAGGACGAGAATTTCCGCTACACCTACGTCAACCGCGCGCATGGCGAGTTGACCGGATTCAGCAGCGAAGACATGCTCGGCCGTGACGATTTCGAAATCTTCGGCGACCATGGCAAGGAGCTGCGCGAAACCGACACCCATGTCATGAACAGCCAGGGCGTGGTTGAGCTTGAGCTCGAACTGACCGGGGCCGGTGGTCAGCCGCTGCAACTTGTCGACCGAAAAGTCACGTTCTCCGATCCCTGCGGACGTCGCTACCTGCTCGGCACCACGCTTGACGTAAGCGAACGCAAGCGCCGCGAGGAGGAGCTGTTCGAAGCCCGGCGGCTTGCGGAGACCCACAAATCCGATATCGAACGCGTCATCGACGCCATGCATTTGGGCGTGGTCGTGGTCGATCGCGAGCTCGTCGTTGAACTGGTCAATGACGCCATGTCGCAGATCTGGGAAATCAGCGAAGTCGAGGATTATGTCGGCCGCAATTTCCGTGAACTCATCGAAGTCAATCGCCACCGCAATGTCTACACCATCGAAGATGAGGAGTTCGAGGCCTATACCCAGTCCCGGCTGGCCGAGATCCGCAGCGGTTATGTCGAGCCGCGGGAGTTTGCCCGCGCGGATGGCAAGACCCTGATCTATTCGGTGCGTGCGCTGTCGCAGGGCAAGCGCATGATCACCTATTTCGATGTCACCGAGCTTAAGCAGCGCGAGCAGGAACTTGATGCCGCCCGCTCCGAAGTCGAACAAACCGGCGAGATTCTTCGCGATGCGGCCGGCGCTATGGCACAGGGCCTGTTGGTGGTCGCTGACAGCGTCATCACTTTCACAAATGATGCCTTCCGCACCATGAATGATGTGCCCGAGGATATTGTCGCACCGGGCAAGCCGATTGGCGCCTGGCTGGATTACCTGATTGAACGCGGGGATTACGGCACGGCGGAGGAAGCCAGCGTCCAGCGCGAGAAGATCCTCAGCTACTTCATAAGCCATGTGCCGCATTGCATTGAACGCCGCTCCGCTGATGGCCGCTGGCTCAAGGTCGATGCAAAGCCTGGCACCGGGCGCAATATGATCGTCACCTATTCCGACATCACCGAAGCCAAGCTCCGCGAGGCCGAGCTTCAGGAATTGCTCGGCAAGGCCGAAATCGCCGACCGCGCCAAATCCGAATTCCTGGCCAATATGAGCCATGAGATCCGCACGCCCATGAACGGCGTGCTGGGCATGGCGGAATTGCTGGCGCGCACACAGCTCGACACCAGACAACGCACCTTCACCGACATCATCGCCAAGTCCGGTGCCGCATTGCTGA
The DNA here is from genome assembly GCF_947501405.1 of uncultured Hoeflea sp. Classification (GTDB taxonomy): domain Bacteria; phylum Pseudomonadota; class Alphaproteobacteria; order Rhizobiales; family Rhizobiaceae; genus Hoeflea. The sequence continues at coordinate 936,672 of NZ_CANMVK010000002.1, forward strand.
CCATCATCAACGACATTCTGGACTTCTCCAAGATCGACGCTGGCCAGCTTTCGCTTGAGGCCGAGCCGTTCGACCTTCGCGAGACCATCGAGGATGTCGCCACCTTGATATCCGGTCGCGCGGCGGAAAAGGACATCGAGCTGATCGTTCGCATCGATCCGGCGCTGCCGACCCGGGTGATCGGCGATACGGGGCGGATGCGCCAGATCATCACCAATCTGGTCGGCAATGCCATCAAGTTCACTGAAACCGGACATGTGTTGATCGAGATGACCGGCACGATGAGCGATGACCAGTCGATGGATTTCAGCCTGCGGGTGGAAGACACCGGCATCGGCATCCCCGAAGACAAGCTCGACGCCGTGTTCGACAAATTCTCCCAGGTTGACGCCTCATCAACCCGGCGTCACGAGGGCACAGGCCTCGGCCTGGCCATCACCTCCCGCCTGGTCCAACTGATGGACGGCCGCATCAGCGCGACGAGTAGAGTCGGCCAGGGATCGGTGTTTACCATCGAGATGGCCCTGACGGTCGACCGGAAGGCGGCGCCTGCGCGCATTGCGCCGGTGGATGTGTCGGGTGCGAGAATCCTGGTGATCGACGACAATCCGGTCAACCGCGAAATCCTGATCGAACAGCTTTCGGCCTGGGGATTTGACGCCTGCGCCGCAGTTTCCGGGCAGGAGGGAATTGAGGTGCTCGCCGCCGCCGCCGATCTCGGCGTCGCCGTCAATGCCGTTATTCTCGACTACCAGATGCCCGACAAGGACGGTGTCGTCACCGCGCGCGCCATCCGGCAGACCCACACCCCCAAGGATCTGCCGATCATCATGCTCGCATCAATGGATGTGAAAACCGCCGATGCCGGATTCAACACCGAGATTGTGCAGGCATCGCTGATGAAGCCGGCGCGGTCGGCGCTCATGCTTGAAACACTCGTCGAGGTGCTTCAGGTCGCAGCCCAGCCCCACCCCCAGCAGCAGCCCCAACCGCAGTCCAGGATCGAAGCTGCCGCGGATCACGGCGCGTCCACCGGTCAACCCGAGGCTTCGCCGCCTAAGGCCGATCAGCCCGCTGCCGGCCAACCGGCTGCGGTATCCGCGCCGCCGCCGGTCGCACGGTCCGGCTCACCCGGCCTCGACATTCTGGTGGCCGAGGACAATGAGGTCAACCAGATCGTCTTCACCCAGATCCTTGAGGATTTGGGCGTGCGCTACCAGATCGCCGACAATGGCGGCAGTGCTGTGGAACTCTGGAAACTGGCCCGCCCGGCGATGATCCTGATGGACATCTCCATGCCGGTGATGAATGGCCATCAGGCGACCGAGGCAATCCGGCAGGTTGAAGCCCGGGAGCCTGATCTCGGTCACACCCCGATCGTCGGCGTCACCGCCCATGCGCTCGCCGGCGATATGGAGCGCTGCATTCAGGCAGGCATGGATGATTATCTCTCCAAGCCGATCAGCCCGGAAAAACTCGAGGCCAAGATCCGTGAATGGCTACCCGCCGACATCGCCGCGCGGATTTCCGCTTCATGACCAGATTGTTGGCCGCAACGCCCACCGCCTAATCCGCGCAACTTCTATCGCGCCAGAATCCCGACGCTCATGTCGCGCTTTCCCGCGTGGCCGGGACGTTTTTCCACGCTAAACCCCGCAGCCGCGAGATTTCTGCGCACCCAGCCGGCCGCCGAATAGGTTGCACACGTGCCTCCGGCTGTGGTGCTCGCTGCAACGGCCCGAAGCAGCTCTGCCGACCACATTTCGGGGTTTCGCGACGGCGCGAAGCCATCGAGGTACCAGGCATCCGCGATAATACCGCAGGCGGGCAGCTTCTGCTGCGCCGGGCCGCAATGTATCGTAAGTTCCACCGGTCCCGGCTGGTGGTCGAAGTGGCAGACGATCTCGCCGCCCGGCCGGTCCGGCCACGCTGCCGCCAGCATCTCGGCGCGGCCGCAAAGCTCCGGCCAGGCCGACAACGCCCGCACCATTGCTGCCCGTTCAAGCGGGTGGAGCTCAAAAGAGTGAAACACGAGCACCGCGCCTTGTGGCGCCGCATCGGCCCACGCCGCCCAGGTTTCGATGAAATTCAGACCGGTGCCAAATCCCAGTTCGCCGATGATAAACCGTGCGCTTTTTTCAAATCGCTCGGGAAGCCCGTTGCCGCCCAAAAACACGTGCCGGCACTCCGCGCGGCCATCGGCGCGCGAATAATAGAAGTCGCCAAACGCCTCGGAATAGGGCATATCGCCCTCGTGCCAGCTCAGCTCCGGCGAGCGCGCGTCGTCGTCTTCGTCAGGTGTGGAAGAGGGTGTCATGGGGAGTGCCGATAGCTTTGCGGACCGCGTCGGTCAAGCCGCGCCGGATCTGCTGATCGCCGGCGCCGGTGTGGCGGGGCTGTGGCTTGGCCTCAAAGCCGCCCGCGAAGGGCTCTCGGTGCTGATCGTCGAGCGTGATCGTATTGGCGCCGGCGCCAGCGGCGGCTTTCTGGGGGCGCTGATGCCCCACAGCCCCGACCGTTGGAATGGCAAGAAGGCGTTTCAATTCGCTGCACTCGTGGACATTGAGAGCGAGATTGCCCGGCTTGAGGCGGAAACCGGCCTTGAGTGCGGGTATCGCCGGGTAGGCCGGTTGCTGCCGCTGGCCAACCAGCAGGCGCGCCGCACTGCTCTCGACCATGTTGCCGATGCCCGCGCCAATTGGGGCGGGCGCTTCGGCTTCGAGGTTGGCCAAACGCCCGACAAGCATGATTGGCCCAACATCCTGTGGGCGCCGCACGGGCTGATCCGCGAAACCTTGTCCGCGCGCCTGTCACCGCCCTTGTTGGTCGCGGCTCTGGCCGCGCGGCTCTCGGCGCTTCCCAATGTCAGCCTGTGCGAGGGCGTGTGTGTGAATGCGATTGATGTGAGCAGCGATCTTGCGCATCTGTCCAACGGCGAAAGCATTGGCTTCGGGCATCTGGCGCTGGCCTCTGGCGTCGGCGCTTTTTCGCTTGTCGCCCAGGCCGCGGCTCAGCCGGAACTGACGCTTGGCGGACCGGTCAAGGGGCAGGCGGCGCTGCTCGATGCCGATGCGCCCGCCGATCTGCCGCTGGTCTATCATGATGGCGTCTATGTGATCGCCCATGACAATGGCCAGGTCGCCATCGGGTCCACCAGCGAGCGAGAATTTGACCAGTCCACCACCACCGACGAGCGCCTTGAGGCGCTGATTAAACGCGCCCGCAAACTTTGCCCGCTGATCAGGGACGCGCCGGTGGTGGCGCGCTGGGCCAATGTGCGGCCGCGCGCCATCGGACGCGATCCGATGCTCGGACCGGTTCCCGGTGCGCCGCGGGTTCTGGCCATGGCCGGAGGCTTCAAGATCAGCTTCGGCATTGCACACCGCATGGCCGATTTTCTGGTTGCCGAAATGACCGGTGGCCCGGGCCCCGATCTGCCGGAGAGTTTTTCCGTCGGCGCCCATATCGGCAAGGCCCGCGCCCTCAACGCGCGTCCACAGGCGTAGACGCCGTTGTTGTTTCGGCAAGGCTTTCGGCTTGGCGTTGAAACCTGAACTCGAGTTTGCTGGAACTGTTTGAAGTTTTTCTTCAAACTGCGGAGCATGAGATTTGCTAGGATCGGGACGCAACCGTTGCGGAGGCAAAGCGTTGAAGCTGTGTCCGCGCCTCGCGGCATCTCCGGCGTGACACCGGCGATGCAGGATTGAGAACGAAAAATGCGGCCGCCAGCTCTTCGATCGGGCGGTGCGGCGTGACAGACGGACCAAGACATGACCCAGCCTGGCTACCCCCGCGACATGATCGGATATGGGCGAAAGACACCGGATCCCGAATGGCCCAAGGGCGCCCATTGCGCCGTACAGTTCGTGGTCAACTATGAAGAGGGCGGCGAAAGCTGCATTCTGGATGGCGATCCTGCGTCGGAATCGCTGCTTTCTGAGATCGTCGGCGCACAGCCCTGGCCCGGTCAGCGAAATCTGAACATGGAATCGCTTTATGAATACGGCTCCCGAGCTGGCTTCTGGCGGCTCTGGCGATTGTTCACCGAGCGCAACATGCCGGTCACCGTCTATGGCGTGGCGCTCGCCATGCAACGCAATCCCGAGGCGGTCGCCGCCATGAATGAGGCCGGCTGGGAGATCGCCAGCCACGGGCTGCGCTGGCTCGAATACAGGGATTTTCCCGAAGACGAAGAGCGCCGACACATTGCCGAATGCGTGCGCATCCACACCGAGGTCGCAGGCGCCCGCCCGCTTGGTATTTATCAGGGCAAGCCATCGGCCAACACCTTGAAGCTGGTGATGGAGGAGGGAGGATTTGTCTATTCATCCGATTCCTACGCCGATGAGCTGCCCTATTGGGTAAAGGGTCCGAAGGGCCCGCATCTCATTGTCCCCTACACGCTCGACGCCAATGATATGCGCTTTGCCACACCGCAAGGCTTCAATTCCGGCGATCAGTTCTACACCTATCTCAAAGACAGCTTCGACGTGCTGATGGCAGAAGGCGCTGCTGGCAGTCCGAAGATGATGTCGGTGGGGCTGCATTGCCGGCTGGCCGGACGCCCCGGACGTGCGGCCAGCCTGGCCCGGTTTCTCGATTACGTGGCCGCCCATGACAAGGCCTGGGTCGCCCGCCGTATCGACATCGCCAATCACTGGCGCATCCACCATCCCCCGGAGACCGAAGCATGACCGATCGTGCCACCTTCACCCATCTGTTCGGCGGAGTGTTCGAGCATTCGCCCTGGATCGCCGAGCGGGCTTTCGATCACGGGCGCATCGTCGAGCCCTTGCGCGCCGGAGATGTTCACACCGTCATGTGCGCGGAGTTTCGCGCAGCCGATCACGATGAGCGCCTCGGCGTGCTCAAGGCCCATCCGGATCTGGCCGGCAAGCTGGCGGTTGCCGGTGAATTGACGATCGAGTCCGCGTCGGAACAAGCCGGCGCCGGTCTTGATCGCCTGAGCCCGCAAGAGCACGCCCGTTTCACCGAACTCAATGATCGCTATATGCGTGATTTCGGTTTCCCGTTCATCATTGCGGTCAAGGGACTTGGCAAGGACGACATCCTGAAGGCCTTCGAAACCCGCATCGGCAACGATGCCGAAACCGAGTTCGAGACCGCCTGTGCGCAGGTCGAAAAAATCGCCGGTTTTCGCATTGCCGAACTGTTGCCGGAGACTTCGCCGTGACGGAGCAGCTCGAGCTCGAACCGCTGACCGTCAATGCATTCGCCCCCTTCGGCGTGGTGCTGGACAAGGATCTCGTCGAAAAGCGGATGATCAATGAAGGCACCACGGAGCGCTTTCACGCGCTCGCCACGGCTGACACCGAAGCCGGGGGCGGACACACCATCTTGTCGCTGTTTCGCGGCCAGCCACGGAGTTTCCCTTATCGGCTCTCAATGATGGAACGCCATCCGCTGGGCAGCCAGGCGTTTTTCCCGGTCACCAATCGTGCCTGGATCGCAGTCGTTGCGGAAGATGACGACGGCCGCCCCGGCGCTCCGCGGGCGTTCCGGGTTCCGGGAGACATCGGCCTTCAATATGCACGCGGTGTCTGGCACCATCCGCTGATTGCCGTTGGCGAGCCGAGCCTGTTTCTGGTGATGGATCGCGAGGGCGAGGGCGACAATCTCGAGGAGATCGGCTATCCCGCACCCTATATAATCGCCGAGTCCTGATTTTTTGTTCGACACCTATTGAGGAGACCGCAAATGTCGGCCCAGCCCCTGTCCACCGGACGCCTGACCACCCATGTTCTCGACACGGCCAGAGGCTGCCCCGCCGCCGGTCTGGTCATCGAACTGGCACGCATGGAAGGCCTAGATCGCCACGTCATCAAGACGGTCAAGACCAATTCCGACGGTCGCGTCGACGGTCCGCTGCTCTCAGGCGGCGATCTCGAGCCCGGCCATTACGAATTGCTGTTCCATGCCGGCGATTATCTGCGCGGTGCGGGTGAGAGGCTGCCCGACCCGGCGTTTCTCGACATCATTCCGATCCGGTTCGGTATTGCCGATACATCCGCGCACTACCACGTTCCGCTGCTGATTTCCGCCTACGGTTATTCGACCTATCGCGGCAGCTGATGTCGCTCGGGTAGTTTGCCGAAGCGCGCCGTTCGTTGGACGGACCGTGTCGGGCGCGGGGACCCAAGCACGTATCATCGTGCCCAAGCTTACCCGCAAGGTGGCTTAAGGACATGTGGTGATGAAAGGGGAGGGCAGGCTCAACAGGGCCGCCAGAAAAAGCGAAAGCCGCGTGGCAGTACATCCGTGCTCACGCGACTTATAAACGATCCCCTAGGGAACCGTTGCTGACAAACAGCTTGCAGAAAGATACTTAATTAAAAGTTAAGACGAAATTATGACAGAGCGAATTTTTCCTGTCATGTGAGCGAAATGGCTTCGCCCGCCACATAGACATGCCGCACCGCGCGGTCGTCACCCAGCGTCTGCAACACGAACAACTCCTCCTCCAGCGCCGTCACCGTTTCCATGCGGATCTTCATCGCCGGGGTCGCCCGGGCATCAAGCGCAATGATGTCGGCGTCGCTTCCCGGTTCAAGCGTACCGATCCGGTCCGCAAGCCCCAGCGCTTCGGCATTGCCCCGGGTCGCCTGCCAGAAATTCTCGACCGGCGGCAGCCGGTAGCCGCGCAATTGTTGAATCTTGTAGGCCTCGTCGAGCGTTTTAAGCAGGGAGTAGCTCGAGCCGCCGCCGATATCGGTGGCAATCGCGGTGCGCACACCGTGCTGCTTGATCAGTGCGAGATCGAACAGGCCCGAACCCAAAAACAGATTGGATGTCGGACAATGCACTGCCACTGCGCCTGCTTCCGCAATGGCGCCCATTTCCCGGTCTGACAGATGGATGGCGTGGCCCAGAAGCGCCTTGTCGGTCAAAAGCCCATGACGGGCATAGACATCGGTGTAGTCCCGGGCCTCAGGGTAGAGCTCCAGCGTGTAGGCGATCTCGGCGTCATTTTCCGACAGATGAGTCTGGATAAGCAGGTCCGGATGTTCCCGCGCCAGCGTTCCGGCAGCATCGAGCTGCGCGGGCGTCGAGGTGATGGCGAAGCGTGGGGTGATCGCCACGTGATTCCGCGCCTTGCCGTGCCAGGTTTCAATCACCGCCTTGGTGTCGTCATAGCCCGATTGAGCCGTATCGGTGAGCGCATCGGGCGCGTTGCGGTCCATCATCACCTTGCCGCCCACCATCAAGAGGTTGCGCCGCGCGGCTTCGGCAAAAAAAGCGTCAGCAGAGGCCTTGTGCACCGAGCAATAGGCCGTCGCCGTCGTGGTGCCCTGGCGCAGCAACTCGTCGAAAAACAGGGTAGCGAAGCGCGCGGCATGACCGGCGTCACTGAAACGCTGTTCCTCGACAAAGGTGTAGGTGTTGAGCCACTCCAGCAGGTTTGCCGCATAGCTGGCCGTCACCTGCATTTGCGGAAAATGAATGTGCGGGTCAATCAGGCCCGGCATCAGCAGATACGGCCGATGATCGATGATTTCGACGCCGTCGGGCGCCTGGGCCTTAATCTCCGCAAAGGGCCCGGCGGCAAGGATTTTGCCGTCCTCAATCAACAGCGCGCCGTCATCTTCATAGGCGTAGCTGGCATCATCGTCTCGGGCCTCAGGGCGTGAGTGAAAACTCAGTGTCCGTCCGCGCAGCAGCCTTGCGGTCATTGCGATGCGGCTCCGTCCGTCATTGCATGAGTGCCTGAAATGGCCGATTCGTACCAGGCCACGATCAGCGCCCGTTCCTCAGGCTCCATATAGGTGATGTTGCCCGGCGGCATGGCGTGGCTGCGGCCGGCCTGTAGATAGATTTCGCGGGCGTGGCGGGCAATTTGCGCCTCGGTTTCAAGTTTGACGTCTTTTGGCGCGCGCGCGATGCCTTCCCAATAGACCTCGGCCGCGTGGCACATCGAACAGCGGCCAAGCACGGTATCGCTTACCGCTTCGAAATGCGCGTTGGCCACGAAGCGCTGGTGGACCGGCGCCAGTGAAGCTTCCTCGACCACTTCCTCACCGCGCGGCAGGCTCGAAAGCCACATCATCGCGATGAACAGCGCCACCGTGGCCGCCCAGGTCCAGTGCGGCCGGCCCTTGCGCGCATGCACGGTGTTGAACCAGTGGCGGATGGTCACGCCGGTCAGAAACACCAGCGCCGCGATCAACCAGTTCCACTGGGTCGCGAACGCCAACGGATAGTGGTTCGACAGCATCAGGAAGATCACCGGCAGGGTGAGATAGTTGTTGTGCAGCGAGCGCTGTTTGGCGATGCGGCCATATTTCGGGTCCGGCTGCCGGCCAGCCCGGAGATCGGCGACCACGACCTTCTGGTTCGGGATGATGATCATCGCCACATTGGCGGTCATGATGGTGGCGGTGAACGCGCCCAGATGCAAAAGCGCGGCCCGGCCGGTGAACACCTGGGTGTAACCCCAGGCCATCGCCACCAGCACCGCAAACAGCACCAGCATCAGCCCGGTGGTGGAGGCGCCGATCGGCGACTTGCACAAAAGATCATAGATGATCCAGCCAAACACGATCGAGGCCACTGAGATGGCGATTGCGACGGGAGCCGACACGTCCAGAACGCTTGTGTCGATCAGGTAAAGCTCGGCGCCGGCGTAATACACCACGGCCAACAGCGCGAAGCCCGACAGCCATGTCGCATAGCTTTCCCATTTGAACCAGGTCAGGTGCTCGGGCATCTGAGCCGGCGCCACCAGATATTTTTGAATGTGATAAAAGCCGCCGCCATGGACCTGCCATTCCTCGCCATGGGCTCCTTCCGGCAGGCCCGGCCGCTGCACCAGTCCCAGGTCCAGCGCGATGAAATAGAACGAAGAGCCGATCCAGGCGATCGCGGTGATGACATGCAGCCAGCGCACGGCAAAGCTGAGCCATTCCCAAATCAGGGGGTAGTCGTGCATGCGGGTTCTCCAATGACCGGCGCCGGAAGGGTGGGTTTCAGGGGTATGATGCGCAATGCATCCAAGCTTGGAAAGCCCGCAAGGGCCCGATTTGCGATTAATCAGTTCCTCCATTTGCCTGATAATCGCGATCATTGTCAGCGAAAACCCCATGGATTGATGAGCGCCGGGTTTTCCACCGAAGCTGTCACATGGCTGTTTTTGTTTGCGCGCTACAAACACCGGGGTTACGTTTCCCTTTCGGGTTACGTTCGTTTCCACGCGTTTCCCAGCACGGGAGGAAGATCAAATGAAAAAGTTTATCGCAGCCGGCGTTGTCGCCGCACTCATGGCGGGCGTCGCTCCGGCCACCGCCGCAACCGAAATCCAGTGGTGGCACGCCTTTACCGGACGGCTGGGTGAGTTGCTGGCCGAGCAGGTCGAGAAATTCAACGCCTCGCAGGACAACTACATGGTGGTTGCCTCGCACAAGGGCAATTATTCCGAAACGCTCAATGCCGGCATCGCCGCGTTCCGCGCCGGCGAGCAGCCGCACATTCTGCAGGTCTTCGAGGTCGGAACCGCCACCATGATGTCGGCCGAAGGCGCGATTGTGCCGGTCCATCAACTGATGGCTGACACTGGCAAGGAATTCGACCCCGAGGCCTATCTGGCCGCGGTGAAGGGCTACTATACCACCACCGACGGCAAGATGCTGTCGCTGCCCTACAACTCGTCGACACCGGTGCTCTACGTCAACCGTGACGCCTTCGAGGCCGCCGGTCTCGACCCGGACATGGATCTTTCCACCTGGGAGCAGGTTGACACGGCGCTTGAAGGGCTCAAGTCGGGCGGTTCGTCCTGTCCGCTGACCACGGCCTGGCAGAGCTGGGTGCATCTGGAAAACCTCTCCGCCTACCACAACGCGCCCTTTGCCACGCAAGAGAACGGTTTTGCCGGTGTCGATACCGAACTGGCGCTCAACGGACCGGTTCAGGTGGCGCATATCTCGGCCATGGGTGAATGGGCCAAGGATGGCGAGTTCATCTATTCCGGCCGCCGCAATGAGGGGGGCGCACGCTTCCGCGGCGGAGAATGCGCGCTGTTTACCGAATCCTCGGCCGGTTACGCCGGTGTGAAGGCGGAAGCGGAGTTCAAGTTCGACATCCGCCCGCTGCCCTATTGGGCCTCCGTCGAGGGCGCGCCGCAAAACACCATCATCGGCGGCGCATCGCTGTGGGTGATGGCGGGCCACGAGGCCGAGGAATATGCCGGTGTTGCCGAATTCCTCAACTTCCTGTCCTCGTCGGCCATTCAGGCGGACTGGCACCAGAATACCGGTTATCTGCCGATTACTTCCGCCGCCTACGACCAGACCAAGGCGGAAGGCTTCTATGGTGAAAATCCGGGCACGGACATTGCCATCATCCAGATGACCGGCAAGGCGCCGACAGCGGATTCCAAGGGGCTCCGGCTCGGCAGCTTCGATCAGATCCGCGGCATCATCGACGAGGAGCTGGAAGCGGTATGGGTCGGCGACAAATCGGCCCAGGAAGCGCTCGACAGTGCGGCTGAACGTGGCAATCAGTTGCTGCGCCGCTTCGAGCAGGCCAATCGCTGATTGATCGCCCTGATCACGGGACGGGGCTTTTGCGGCCCCGTCCCGGTCAATGATCAGCCAGGCCTCTGGCCGCCCATGCGCCGGTAATCCGCACCATGCAAAAACGCGTCGTCTTCAACAATCGTCTGCTGCCCTATCTGCTGCTCGCGCCACAGATTCTGGTCACGCTGGTGTTCTTTTTCTGGCCGGCGGGGCAGGCGATCTACCAGTCTGCCTTCATTCCCGATCCTTTCGGGCTGAAGACGCAATTTGTCGGACTGGACAATTTCCGCTTCCTGTTTTCCGATCCCTATTATCTGGCCTCGTTCAAAACCACGGTGATCTTTTCGAGCCTTGTGACGCTGGTCTCGATGGGAGCCGCGCTGTGGCTGGCGGTGATGGCCGACCGGGTGATCAAAGGTTCGAGCGCCTACAAGAGCCTGCTGGTCTGGCCCTATGCGGTGGCGCCCGCGGTGGCGGGCGTGCTTTGGCTGTTCATGTTCAATCCCAATGTCGGCCTAGTGGCCTGGTATCTCGGCGTGCTCGGCTATGACTGGAACCACGTGCTCAATGACAATGAGGCCATGGGCCTGGTTGTCGCGGCGTCGGCCTGGCGTCAGATCAGTTACAATTTCCTGTTCTTTCTCGCGGGCCTCCAGGCAATCCCCAAAAGCGTGATTGAGGCGGCCGCGATCGACGGCGCCACCTTCGCCCGGCGGTTCTGGACCATCGTTTTTCCGCTGCTGTCACCCACCACGTTTTTCTTGCTGGTGGTCAACATCGTTTATGCCTTTTTCGAAACTTTCGGCGTCATCCACACCATCACATTGGGCGGGCCGCAACAGGCAACCACCATTCTGGTCTACAAGGTGTTCTCCGATGGCTTCGTTGGTCAGGATCTCGGCTCCTCGGCAGCGCAGTCGGTGGTGCTGCTGTTCGTGGTCGGTGTGTTGACGGTGGTCCAGTTCCGCTATGTCGAGCGCAAGGTGCATTACTGATGAGCGGCATGGTCGAAAAACGCGGGCTCGGAACCTGGCTTACCCATATCGGGCTGATCCTCGGCATCGCCATCATCTGTTTCCCGATCTACATGGCCTTTGTCGCCTCCACGGTGACGCAGTCTGAAATCGCCCAGCCGCCGATGCCGTTGCTGCCGGGGCCGCATTTCATTGACAATTATACCGCTGCCCTGACCCAGGGCATCAATGCCCCGGTCATGACCATGCTGGTCAACTCCATGGTGATGGCGCTCGGCATCACAATCGGCAAGATCTCGATTTCGCTGATTTCGGCCTATGCCATCGTCTATTTCAAATTCCCGTTCCGGATGGCGTTCTTCTGGATGATCTTTTTGACGCTGATGCTGCCGGTCGAAGTGCGCATCGTGCCGACCTACGAGGTGGTGGCCGGCTTTGGCATGCTCAACTCCTATTCAGGGCTGATCCTGCCGCTGATCGCCTCGGCGACGGCGACCTTTCTGTTCCGGCAGTTCTTTCTTACCGTGCCCGATGAACTGGTCGAGGCCGCGCGCGTCGACGGCGCGGGACCGGTCCGCTTCTTCATCGATATCCTGCTGCCGATGTCGCGCACCAACATCGCCGCGCTGTTCGTCATCCTCTTCATCTATGGCTGGAACCAGTATCTCTGGCCGCTGCTGATCACCACCGAGCCGGAGATGAACACCATTGTGATGGGCATCAAGCAGATGTTCCCGTCCGGTGATGATATCGCCAACTGGCCGGTGATCATGGCCACCACGCTGATGGCGATGCTGCCGCCGGTGGCCGTCGTCGTCCTTATGCAAAGGCTCTTCGTCAAGGGCCTGGTCGAAAGCGAGAAATAGTTCCGATGGCCGACATTACATTCAATGCAATCCGCAAGAGCTACGGCCGCACCGAAGTCATTCACGGCATCGATGCCGAAATCGCCGATGGCGAGTTCATCGTCATCGTCGGTCCCTCGGGCTGCGGCAAATCCACTTTGTTGCGCATGGTGGCGGGGCTTGAAACCATCACTTCGGGCGAGGTTCACATCGGCGACCGGGTGGTCAACGCGCTCGAGCCGCGTGAGCGCGACATTGCCATGGTGTTTCAAAACTATGCGCTCTATCCGCATATGAGCGTGTTCGACAACATGGCCTATGGCCTCAAGATTGCCAATGTGCCCAAGCCGGAAATCGCCGAACGCGTGGCTGAGGCGGCGCGCATGCTCGAGCTTGAGCCCTATCTTGAGCGCAAGCCGCGCCAGCTCTCGGGCGGGCAGCGCCAACGTGTCGCCATGGGGCGGGCCATCGTGCGCAAACCGGCGGTGTTTTTGTTCGATGAGCCATTGTCCAATCTCGACGCCAAGCTCCGGGTACAGATGCGCCTTGAGATCAAGGCGTTGCAGCGCAAGCTGGGTGTAACCGCGCTTTACGTCACCCACGATCAGGTCGAGGCCATGACGCTGGCCGACCGCATGATCGTCATGAATGCCGGCGTCTGCGAGCAGATCGGTGCGCCGCTCGATGTCTATGCCGATCCGGCTACGCTGTTCGTCGCGGGCTTCATCGGCTCGCCGCCGATGAATGTGATCAGCCATGATATTCGCCCCGGCCACGGCGCGCTTGCGCCCGGAGCGGTCATCGGCGTACGCCCCGAACATATCGATCTGGTCGAGCCCGGCACCGGGCTGATCGATTTCGATGTCGGTTTTTGTGAACCGCTGGGCGCTGAAACCCTCGTCCATGGCGTCACCGCGGCGGGCGACAAGCTGGTGGTGCGCATCGATGGGGAAACCCGGCCACCCGCCGACGGCGTCAAGACCGGGCTTTCGATTGATCCCTCGAAAATCATGATGTTCGATCCCTCGGGACACCGCACAAGCGCCTGATATGATGTGGTCTTTCAGCGGCCGGGCTGATCTTTTTGATCAGGCCGCACAACGGGCGTTGATCGCGGCCTGAAAGTGTGACAACGATTTGCCGAACGGGGGAGGATGGGCGTCAGATTTAGCGCCATCCGGACTGCCGTAATTTTCGTTCGCCAGGGCAGCTCTCGCATGGACAATCCCGATTTCATCATTGTCGGCGCCGGCTCTGCGGGATGCGTCATGGCAGAACGGCTCTCGGCTTCGGGACGCCACAAGGTGCTGGTGCTGGAAGCCGGTGGCGACGATCGCCGCTTCTACATTCAGATGCCGCTGGGATACGGCAAGACCTTCTTCGATCCGAAGGTCAACTGGATGTACCGTGCCGAGCCCGATCCGGGGCTGGCCGGCAATGTCGATCACTGGCCGCGCGGCCGGGTGCTTGGCGGTTCGTCTTCCATCAACGCCATGGTGTGGATTCGCGGCGCGCGCGCCGATTTCGACGATTGGCGCGCGGCCGGCAATCCCGGCTGGGGCGCAGACGAGATGTGCACCGCCTTCCGCGAGATCGAATGCGCGGTGATCGGCGATGATGCCCAGCGCGGCCGAAGCGGTCCGCTCAATCTGTTCGTGCCCGACAAGACAGTGCACCCGCTGACGCTGAAATGGTTCGAAGCCGCGCAAACGCTTGGCCTGCCGTTCAACCCGGATTTCAACGGCGCGGATCAGGAAGGGGTCGGCCTGTTCGAATTCACCATTCACAAGGGCCGCCGCCTGTCCGCCGCGCGGGCCTTTCTGCGCCCGGCGATGAAACGCCCCAACCTGCGCGTGATAAAAGGCGCGCAAGTCACGGGCCTTAGCTTTGATGGAACCCGGGTCACGGGCGTGAGCTACCGGCGCGGTGGCAGGACCGTCGAGATCAAGGCTGGCCGCGAAGTGATCCTGAGCGGCGGCGCCGTCAACTCCCCGCAACTGCTGCAGGTTTCAGGCATCGGTCCGGCCGCACATCTCACAGATCTCGGCATCAAGGTCCGGCTCGACAATACCAATGTTGGCCGCAATCTCGAGGATCACGTCGGTTTCAATTACACCTATCGCGCCAAATGCAAGACCCTCAATCAGGACCTCCGGCCCTGGTGGGGCAAGGTGAGAGCCGGCCTGCAATATCTTCTGACCCGCGGCGGGCCGCTGTCGGTGAGCCTCAACCAGGCCGGGGGATTTTTCCGCACCGGCCCGGCCCAGGACCGGCCCAACATCCAGCTCTATTTCCAGGCGCTGTCGACGGTTCTGCCCCGCCCGGGCGAACGGCCGATCCTGAGCCCTGATCCCTGGCCGGGTTTTTCCATCGGCTGCTCCAATTGCAGGCCCAAGAGCCGCGGTGAAATCATGATCCGCTCGTCTGATCCACGGGAAGCGCCGCGGATTTCGCCCAACGCGCTGTCTCATGAAGACGATGTTCGCGAACTGCTTGAAACCGGCAAGTTCATCCGCAAAATGGCGGCCACCAGCCCACTCGCAGACTTCATCGAGAGTGAAATTCTGCCCGGGCCGAAGGTCATCGACGACGAGGCCATGATCGAGGATCTGCGCCGCCGGTCCGGTACGGTTTATCATCCGGTCGGCACCTGCCGCATGGGACCTGATCCGGCCGCTGCAGTGGTCGATCCGCGGCTTCGCGTGCACGGCGTTGGAGGCCTCAGGGTGGTCGATTGCTCGGTGTTCCCGAACATTGTCACCGGCAACACCAACGCCGCCGCCATCGCCACCGCCTGGCGCGCCTCCGAACTGGTGCTTGAGGACGCGGGCCAGGTCGCTTCCTAAGATGCGGCTTGCCCGCCTCGTTTGGATACTGGTACGGCCGGGTATTGCAAATGCGCTGACTATGCGGCGTGGCGACTGGTTCCGGTTTCAAGAGATTCCCGACACAAGAAAATGCTTATATCAGAAATCGGGTTTGTTTTTGACATAAGCCTTGCCTGTGCGGAGTTTTCTGACATAAGAGTATCCATATTGTAGAAACTGGAAGGGTTTCTGATATATGGAGCTTGAAGCCTACCGGGCCGGTACGATTGAGCAGCGGTATGAGTACCGCGCATTTTTGCCTGAACCTATACATCACGCATGGATTGTCTCCGATGCGAAGGTGCTGCAATTGCTCAGCCAGGCAGACCGCGCACTGGGGGAACTGAATGCTTTTGCCCAACTTGTCCCCGATATCGAGTTCTTCATCGCCATGTATGTGGCCAAAGAGGCGACCCAGTCCAGTCGCATCGAGGGAACACAGACAAGCATTGAAGACGCATTCAAACAGGCGGAAGACCTTGACCCGGAAGACCGCGATGATTGGTCAGAGGTTCAGAACTATATTGCGGCCATTAATCACGCGATCGGCCGGCTGAACCAACTGCCTTTTTCCAACAGACTGCTGTGCGAGACCCACGAGATCCTGTTGCGAGGCGTCCGGGGAAAGCACAAAATGCCGGGCGAGTTTCGCAAAAGCCAAAACTGGATCGGAGTCAGTCTCAAAAATGCGGCTTTTGTCCCTCCGCATCATGAGCACGTTTCTGATCTGATGAGCGACATGGAGCGATTTCTTCACGATGAAGACATCATGACGCCGCCGCTAATCAAGATCGCAATCGCGCACTATCAGTTCGAGACAATTCATCCGTTTCTGGACGGCAACGGCCGCCTCGGACGTCTGATGATTTCGCTCTATCTCGCTTCGGAAGGCCTGCTCTCAAAGCCGGCGCTTTATCTGTCCGACTATTTCGAGCGCAACAAAACCGCTTATGTCGATCATCTTATGGCGGTAAGGCACGGAAACCATATGCGCGATTGGCTCACGTTTTTTCTCTATGGAGTTGAGGAAACAGCTCGGGCTTCCGCGGAGGTATTTCGAGCGATCCTGCGATTGAAGGAGCGGATCGAGCGCGAAGTGCTGCCCCGTTTCAGCACGCGCCGGCAAGACAACGCCCATGTTCTCATGCGCCGTCTTTATTCGCGGCCCGTCATAGATATAAAAACAGTCGCCATCACCATCAACAGCACACCCAACACCGCGACCGCGCTCGTCAATGATCTGGTCGAATATGGCGTTCTCACCGAAATCACCGGTGGCCGCCGCAACCGGCTCTTTATGTTCAGCGATTATGTCGCGCTGTTTCGCGGGTAACTCTGTCAAACTGCATGTCCGGCCTTCTGGTCCCGCCAGACCGCAAGAGCGGCGATGATTTCGGCGGCGACGGTTGCGGCGATCGTCTCGGGGCGTTTGTCGGGGATCTTGTGGCCGATCGGGCAGATGAGCTGCGCAAGCCGCCGTTTGTCGCCGCATTCGCGCAGATACTGGCTTGCAAATGTTGCGCGCTTGGTGTCCGAGCCGATCATGCCGACCTGGGCCAGATCGTCGCGTTCGAGTGCTGTCGAGACAATCAGGAAATCGAGCGCGTGATCATGGGTCAGGACGATCACCGCCGCTCCGGGCGCGATGCCGGCGACAAGACTTTCGGGAAGGACGGCAAGATGCCGGGTTGCGCCTTCGGGCGTCAGCGCCAGTTCATCGGCGCGGGTTTCAGCCACATGCACCTTCACCGGCAGCAAAAGCAGCGCCCGTGTCAGCGCCCGTCCCACATGGCCGCCGCCAAACAGCCAGACTTCCGGGTCGGCCGCATCCTCGCGGGCGACCAGCGTTTCGATTTCGCCGGCGCGGGAAGGTGGGATGACTTCAAATGACAGCGTCACATGGCCGCCGCAACACTGGCCGATCGCCGGTCCCAGCGGCAAACCCATGTCGGTTGCTGGCGATCCTGAAAGCACCGTTCGCGCCTGTTGAATGGCCTCAAGCTCAAGCCGTCCGCCGCCGATCGTCCCGAGCAGGCCGCTGGCCGACACCAGCATCCAGGCATCGGTATCCCGCGGCGTCGACCCCTTGGCCTCGACGACCCGCACCAAAACGAAACCGGCTTTCCCGGCGGTTGCAGCCGATCCGGCGAAGTCACGATAAGCGGCGAGCCGCGCCATGGCCTCAGTCCGCGGCAGGCGGCGGTGCATCCGCCGCCATCGCCTTGAGCCGCTCCACCGCCATCAGCACCCGCTCCGGCGTTGCCGGCGCATCGAGCTGCGGGCTGATCCGGTAGTCAGCAATCGACGCCGTGGCCATGCCGAGCGCCTCAAGCACCGAGATCGGCAGCATGAAGGGCGGTTCGCCCACCGCCTTCGAACGCCGGATTGTCGGCTCGCGGTTTTCCGACCACTCCGCCAGTCTGACATTGAAAATCCTCGGACGGTCGGACGCCAGCGGAATCTTGTAGGTCGACGGCGCATGGGTCCTGAGCCGGCCCTTGTCATCCCACCACAACTCCTCGGTCGTCAGCCAGCCCATGCCCTGAATGAAGGCGCCTTCGATCTGGCCGATATCCAGCGCCGGATTGAGCGAGCGGCCCGCATCGTGCAGCACATCCACCCGGTCGACCTGGTATTCGCCGGTCAGCGTGTCGACCGACACCTCCGAGACCGCCGCCCCATAGGCAAAATAATAAAACGGCCGGCCCTTGCCGGTTTCACGGTTCCAGTGGATGCCGGGCGTTTTGTAAAACCCAGCCGCGGAGAGCTGAATGCGCGCCAGATAGGCCTGTTTGATGAAATCGCCGAACGCCATCAGCTCGTTGCCGACGCGCACATGGTTTGGCTCAAACACCACCTGCTCGGGCGGCACCGAGTATTTCTCCGAGGCGAAGGCCACCAGCCGCGCCTTGATCTGCTCGGCCGCATTGGCGGCCGCCATGCCGTTGAGATCGGTGCCAGAGGAGGCGGCGGTGGCCGATGTGTTCGGCACCTTGCCGGTGGTTGTGGCGGTGATGCGAATGGTGTCGAGATCCACCTGGAACTCGTCGGCGAGCACCTGCGCCACCTTGGTGTTGAGCCCCTGGCCCATCTCGGTGCCGCCATGATTGAGATGGATTGAACCATCCTGGTAGACATGCACCAGCGCGCCGGCCTGATTGTACCAGGTGGCGGTGAAGGAAATGCCGAACTTCACCGGCGTCAGCGCGATGCCCCGTCGGATCACCGGGCTGTCCTGATTGAATGCAATGATCTCAGCGCGCCGCGCCTGATAGTCCGATGAGGCCTCCAGCTCGTCGACAATCTGGCCGATGACATTGTCTTCAACGGTCTGGTGATAGGGCGTCACGTCGCGTCCGGAACCGCCATAGAAATTGGCGCGGCGGATCTCCAGCGGATCACGGTCCAGCGCGTAGGCCACCTCTTCGATGATGCGCTCGCCGCCGAGCATGCCTTGCGGTCCGCCAAAGCCGCGAAACGCGGTGTTGGAGACCGTATTGGTCATCATCGGCTTGGAAACCAGGCGCACGTCCTGGTAAAAATAGCAATTGTCGGCGTGAAACAGCGCCCGGTCGGTCACCGGCCCCGAAAGATCGGAGGAAAAACCGCACCGCGCCGCGAAGGCGGCGTCCACCGCGTGGATTTTGCCGCTCTCATCATAGCCGACATCGTAATCCACCACAAAATCATGGCGCTTGCCGGTGATGATCATGTCGTCATCGCGATCGGGCCGGATCTTGACGGCGCGGTTGAGCTTCTTGGCGGCGATCGCCGCGATCGCCGCGAACTGGTTGCTTTGGGTTTCCTTGCCGCCGAAGCCGCCGCCCATGCGCCGGATGTGCACCGTCACGGCATTCGAAACGGTGCCCAGCGCATGCGCCACCATGTGCTGCACTTCGCTGGGGTGCTGGGTCGAGGACCAGACGGTGACCTCGTCATCTTCACCCGGAATGGCCAGCGCGATGTGGCCCTCGAGGTAGAAATGATCCTGTCCGCCGATCCGCATTTCGCCCTTGAGCCGCAACGGAGCTGCGGCGAGCCCGCCTTCGATATCCCCGCGCTCAAGTTTCAGAGGATCGGTGACAAACGGGTAAGCCGCAGCCGTGGCCTCGCGCACATCAGTGATATGCGGAAGGTCCTCGTATTCAATCACCGCCAGCCTGGCCGCGCGCCGCGCCGCGTCGCGCGTCTGCGCAATTACCGCGAACACAGGCTGGCCGTGAAACAGCACTTCGCGGGTGGCCAGCACCGGCTCGTCATTGCGGCCCGTCGGTGAGATGTCGTTGACCCCTGGCACATCCGCGCCGGTCAGCACCACGACCACACCGGGTGCCTGGCGCACCGCGTCAAGATCAAGCGACACGATCCGGGCGTGGGCCCGGTCGGTCAGCCCCAGATAGCCATGCAGCGTCCCGGCGGGTTCGGGCATGTCGTCGATGTAATCGGCGCTGCCGGTGACGTGCTTGTGCGCCGAATCGTGCTGGCGCGGGCTGTGCGCGCCGCCCTTGATCTCGGTTTTGCTGCGGGACTGGTTCATAGCCATAATCAAGCCTCCGCCGCTTCGCGATGGCGTGTGATGCGAACCGGCGCGCCACAGCTTTCCAGGAAAAACCGGATCAGCAGGTTTTGCGCCGACACCATCCGGTAGTCCGCGCTCGCCCGCCAGTCTGTAAGCGGTTGGTAGTCCTCGGCCATTGCCGCGCGCGCCGCCTCTACCGTCTGCCAACTCCAGGGCTGGCCGACAATTAGCGCTTCGGTCGCAGCAGCGCGTTTGGGTGTGCCGGCCATGCCTCCGAAGGCAATCCGCGCCGAAGCCACGAGGCCTTCGCCATCAAGCCTGACGTGAAACGCGCCGCACAGCGCCGAGATGTCCTCGTCACGGCGTTTGGAAATCTTGTAGACGGCGAAAAAATCATCCTCTTCAAGCGACGGAACGGCAATGCTTTCCACGAATTCGCCGGACTGCCGGTCCTGCTTGCCATAGTCGATGAAAAAGCTCTCCAGACGCACGGTGCGCCGGCTATCGCCCTTGCGCAGCGTCACTGTTGCTCCCAGCGCAATCAGCGGCGGCGGAGTGTCGCCGATCGGCGAGCCATTGGCGATGTTGCCGCCCACGGTGCCCATGTTGCGCACCTGCTCACCGCCGATCCGGTCCCAGAGTTCCTCTACTTGCGGAAACGTTGACACCAGTGCCGCGCGGGCCGCGGTGTAGGAGACACCGGCGCCCAGGGTAACGCCTTCCTTCTCGATCATGATTTCCTTAAGCGCATCGAGATGAGAGATGTGAATGACCGGCGAAATATCATGCAGATGCTTGGTCACCCACAGGCCCACATCGGTCGCGCCCGCCACGATGGTGGCGTCGGGATGCGCCTCATAGAGGTGCGCCAGATCATCAAGATCGGCGGGAAGATAGGTGGTGCCGCGGTCGCTTTCGATGGTCACCCGCACACCATCGGCCAGCCCGGCGAGGGTCTCGAACGTCTGGTCATAGCGGGCCACCAGCCGGTCATTGTCGGCATCGGGAAGCGTGGCGGCCGCCGCCTTCGCCGCCTTGACGATCGGCTCATAACCGGTGCAGCGGCACAGATTGCCCTGAAGCTGCCGCTCGATATCGGCTTCGCTCGGCTGCGGTTCGCTCAGCCACAGCGCGTGCAGTGAAGCCACGATGCCCGGCGTGCAGAAGCCGCATTGCGATCCGTGCAAATCCACCATTGCCTGCTGGACGGCGCTCAATTCGCCATCGGGCCGGTTGAGGTGTTCGATGGTTACCACATGGGTTGCGTCCAGCGAGCCGACAAAACGGATGCAGGCATTGACGGTCTCATAGACCAAAACGCCATTGTCGACCCGACCGACCAGCACCGTGCAGGCGCCGCAATCGCCTTCGGCGCATCCTTCCTTGGTGCCGGTCAGCCGCCGGTCGAGCCGCAGCCAGTCGAGCAACGTCAGATCGGGCGCGAACCCCGAAAGCTCGACCGTTTGGTCGTTGAGCAGAAACCGGATGGATGAACGCTGGGACTGCGCCATGTCGCCTCTTGAGTTTGAACCCGTCGGTAAAAAACCTATCCCAGCCCGGCACCATGCGAAAGCCATCGGACGGGATGAGACAGTTTCAGGCAAATCCGGTCAATCGGTGTCTTTTTGAAGATATCCCGGTTAATCGGGCTGATCCTCGCGATCCAGTGGTTGCGATCCGGACAATCCGAGATACTGGCTTTCCAGGTCTACTGTGGAGTTCTGGCCCAGCGCCTGGCGATGTTCGCGCAGCCAGTCATCCGCCGCCGCGCGGCCGCGATCGCGCAAATCGGTCAGGAACGGCCAACTCACGTTGAACTTGGACGCAACCGAGAGGTCTTCAAGCGCCTCGTCCGAGCGCACCGAATGCACCAGTATGTTGCGCAGGTGGTCCTTGTAGCCGTCCTTGAGCCAGTCCTGCTTGATCAGCCGGGTGACGAAATTGATCGCCCGCAACTCATCGATCAGCGAGGAATTGAACGAGATCTCGTTGATCCGGTTCATGATATCGGGCGCTGTCATCGGCAGTTCATGCCGTTCCATCGGGTTGATGTGAACGATCATCACATCACGGCTGTCGCATTTGTAGAAAAACGGAAACAGCACAGGATTGCCCATATAGCCGCCGTCCCAGTAGTGTTCGCCTTCGATCTCTACCGCCTTAAACAAAAACGGAAGGCAAGCTGAGGCCATCACCACATCGACATCGACTTCGGGAGTTTCAAACACCCGCACCCGGCCCGAGCGCACATTGGTGGCGCTGATGAACAGCTTGATATCGCAACGCTTGCGCAGTGCTGCAAAATCGACGCTCTCGGCGAGAAGATCCCTGAGCGGATTGATCCCCAGGGGATTGAATTCGTAAGGCGAGAAGGTTCTGGTCAGCGTGTCGAACGCCGCATAGGTGGCGGCCGACATCATTTCCATGCCTGGCAGCGACGCGCCGGGAATGCCATTGACCGGCGACCACACCGAACCCGACCGGCTCGATCTTCGCCAGAATTCTTCAAGCGCTGCCTGGCCGCCCCGCCGGCCTCCATCCATCATGCCCTGTGCCAGCACCACCGCATTGACCGCACCCGCCGAGGTGCCCGAAAGCCCCTCGAAGCCAATATCGGGTTCGTCGAGAAGCCGGTCGACCACCCCCCAGGCAAACGCGCCATGAGCGCCGCCGCCCTGTAGTGCAAGATTGATCATCTGATCCTTGGGAGCGGCGGACTTGGCCGCGCTGGTCTTGGCCGATGGCTTGGCGGCCGCACGCTTTTTCGCCGTAGCGGGTTTCTTGGGCGTTGGTTTGCCGGTCATTGCGCGGTCCAGCCGCCGTCAATCGGCAGGGCAGTGCCGGTGATCTGTGCGGCCTGGTCGGAAGCAAGATAAAGCGCCAGCGCTGCAATCTGGCCCACCTGCACAAACTGCTTGGTCGGTTGCGCCTTCAAAATCACCTCGCTGATCACCGCTTCCTCGCTCATATCGCGGGCCTTGGCGGTGTCGGCGATCTGACCCGCCACCAGCGGCGTTTCGACATAGCCCGGGCAGATCGCATTGGCGGTCACGCCGTGTTCGGCTGCTTCCAACGCCACGGTTTTGATCAGTCCCAGCATGCCGTGTTTGGCGGCCACATAGGCGCTCTTGTAGGGCGAGGCCACCAGCCCGTGTGCCGAGGCGATGGAGATGATCCGGCCGAAATTGCGCTCTTTCATCCCCGGCATTGCCGCGCGGATCAGGTGAAACGCCGATGTCAGATTGATCGCCATGATCGCGTCCCACTTGCCGATCGGGAAATCCTCGATCTTTTCAACATGCTGGATTCCGGCATTGGGCACGATCACGTCGACGGCGCCGAACTGGCTTTCGGTGGTTTTGACCAGCTCCGCGATCTGTTCGGGCTCGAGCATGTTGGCGCCGCTGAACCCCACATCGCCTGCGCCCAGGCCGGCAAGCCGCGCGCGGGTGGCTTCGATCTCGGTCTCGTCGCCCAAACCGTTGAGCATGACGTTGAAACCGTTAAGCGCGAATGCTTCGGCAATGCCCAGTCCGATGCCGCTGGTTGAGCCGGTGACGATGACGGTTTTCATGAGGCGATCCTTTCACGAATTGTTGCAATGCACAAATAGGTCATGCACGGCAAAGTTCCAATCATGTTGTCGTTTGAGCGCTCAAAATCGGATGAAGTTGGTCTTGCCGGCTTGCCTATCGCGGCCTCCGGGTCCATTCAAAGAACATTCCTCTGATCCATAAGCCGGCCAGCACGACGCCTCATGAACGACACCTCCCATACTTCAGACAGCCCTCACCAGAGGGATCAACGCATTCTGCTGACCGCCATGGCGGGTGCTGTGGCTATGGCGGTGGCGATGGGGCTTGGGCGGTTCTTCTACACCCCGGTTCTGCCGGCGATGATGGCCGGTCTCGGGCTCGGCCCCGCCGAAGCTGGCTGGATCGCATCCGCCAATTATGCCGGTTATCTCTTGGGCGCCATTCTCGCGGCCTGGGGCTGGGCCGAGGGCATCGAACGCAAGGTGGCGCTCACCGGGCTGGTCGTCACCGGGCTGCTGTTGCTCGCCATGGGTTTGTCGAGCCATGTGCTGATGCTCGCCGCGATCCGCTTTCTGGCCGGCGTCGCCAGCGCTTTCGTCATGATCTTTACCTCGGCGATTGTGTTGTCGCACGGCCTGGCGGCGGCCAAGCCCTGGGTGCAATCGAGCCACTTCGGCGGTGTTGGCGTGGGCATCATCATCTCGGCGGCGATGTTCGCACTGCTGCTCTTGGCGGATGGCGGTTGGCGCATGGCCTGGATCCTGGCCGCCGGCCTTGCCTTTGTCGGCCTTGCCATGGTGGCCCGCTATCTGCCGCGCGATGTGATGCGCAGCGGTCCTGCGACAAAGGAACCGCCGCTGAAATGGACGCGCGAGCTGATCGCGCTGACCCTGGCCTACGGGATCTTCGGCTTCGGCTACATCGTCACCGCCACATTTCTGGTGGCAATCGTGCGCGATGGCGGCGGCACCTCGCTGTTTGAAGCCGGGGTCTGGCTGTTCACCGGGCTGGCCGCGGCGCCCTCAGTTGCCTATTGGATGCCAGCGGTGCGGCGTATGGGCCTGATCAACGTGATCGCGCTTGGCTGCGTCGTCGAGGCGCTGGGCGTGGCAGCCAGCGTTCTGCTGCCGCTTCCCGTCGGCCCGCTGATTGGCGGAGCCCTGCTGGGCGGCACTTTCATTATGGTCACCGCATTCGGGCTGCAGGCCGGGCGTCAACTGGCAGGCGAAAGCCCGCGACGGGTGCTGGCGCTGATGACGGCCGCATTCGGGGTCGGCCAAATCCTCGGTCCGCTGGTGGCTGGCTATCTTGCCGATTGGACGGGAAGCTACACCTGGGCCAGTCTCGCGGCCGCTGCTGGGCTGCTTGCCTCGGGCGCGATCGTGCTTGTGTTTCGTCCACCCGCGCCGGCTTCCGGGGTCTAGGCGCGGACAAAATGAGCGTTTCAGCTTGCTCATTTGCGTGGAAATGGCGCAGATTGGCCAGTCGATGGCGGTGCGCCGCTCCGAAATTCTGTCGATGCGCTGAACAATGACGGCAATGCGAAAAGCAATTGGCGATCGCCGTCGGATCCATTCCGGTCTTATGGCGCCGCTTCAAAAAAGAGGGGAAGCACATGTCTCAGACCGAAGCGACAGATGTTGAATCAGGCTCGGATTTCGAGGTTGGTCAGGACAATGTCCAGATCATGGGATTGGATGTTCACAATCCGGTCTTCTTTGTATCGGCCGTCATTATCGTAGCCTTCGTCATCATTACTTTGATGTTCGGCGAAGCATCGGCCAATTTCTTTAGCTGGCTGCGCCCGGCGCTGACCAACAGTTTTGACTGGCCGCTTCTGATGGCCGGCAACATTTTCGTGTTGTTCAGCCTAGCCTTGGTCGTCACGCCGCTCGGCTCCATCCGGCTCGGCGGCACCGAGGCCCGGCCCGATTACACCTATATGGGCTGGTTCGCCATGCTTTTTGCCGCAGGCATGGGCATCGGCCTCATGTTCTTCGGTGTTTCCGAGCCCCTGTCACACTACGCCAGTTCCTTTGGCGGCGCGGTGGTCGAAAACGGGGCGAGAACCGACTGGGCGCCGCTGGCGGGAGCTGCCGGCGATGCCGAAGCCTCGCGCCTTAACGCCATGGCCGCGACCATCTTTCACTGGGGTTTGCACCCTTGGGCGATCTACGCCGTGGTGGCGCTGGCGCTGGCCTTCTTCTCCTACAATCGCGGTCTGCCGCTGACCCTGCGGTCGGCGTTCTATCCGCTGTTGGGTGAGAAAGTCTGGGGCTGGCCCGGTCACGTCATCGATACGCTGGCCGTGTTTGCGACCCTGTTCGGCCTTGCGACCTCGCTCGGTTTCGGCGCCGAACAGGCCATGGCGGGTCTCAACTTCCTGTTCGGAATCGGCATCACCGACACGGCCAAGATCGTGCTCATCCTCTTGATCACCGCAGTGGCGCTGGTCTCCGTGATGGCCGGCCTCGACGCCGGGGTGAAGCGGCTGTCGGAAATCAACATGGTGCTGGCCTTTCTGCTGCTCGGTTTCGTGCTGTTAGCTGGTCCGACCGCCATCATCGTCTCCGGTTTCTTTGAGAATACCGTGGCCTATGTTCAAAACCTGTTGCCGCTGTCCAATCCGTTCGGGCGCGAGGACACCAACTTCATGCAGGGCTGGACTGCCTTCTATTGGGCCTGGTGGATTTCCTGGTCGCCCTTTGTCGGCATGTTCATCGCCCGTGTTTCGCGCGGCCGCACGGTGCGTGAGTTCGTCATCTGCGTGATCCTGGTTCCCACCGTGGTGTGCATCATCTGGATGTCGACCTTCGGCGGCTCGGCCATCGATCAGGTGATCGCCCAGGGCAACGAGGCAGTCAAGAATGCCGATCAGGCAGTGATGCTGTTTGAAATGCTCAAATCCTACCCGATGACCCAGATCGCGTCCTTCATCGGCATCGTGCTGGTGATTGTGTTCTTCGTCACCTCATCGGACTCCGGGTCGCTGGTGATCGATACGATCACCGCCGGCGGCAAGGTCGATGCACCGGTGGCCCAGCGCGTGTTCTGGGCGACCTTTGAGGGCGTGGTTGCGATCGTGCTCCTGGTGGGCGGCGGTCTCGGCGCCCTGCAGGCCGCGGCCGTGGCGACCGGTGTGCCGTTCGCGGCACTGCTCCTGGTCATGATCTGGTCCATCTACAAGGGACTGATGGAAGAGCACCGGATGCTCAAAAGCGGCTGATCACACAAAGCCGAAAATGCTGATTGCGGCCCGCCCCCACGTTTGTGAGGGCGGGCCGTTGTATTTGCACAATGGTGTGATTGTCAGGCTGACCGATTGCCGTACGCGTCAACCTGGCCTAGGTAGACCGGCGATCACAGATCAATCATCTCCCGCCCTTGCGGCCCCCAGCCGAGGATTCGCCCCCCGTGTTTGTTTCCTTCTTTCCCACGCCAAAGCTGTTCTTCCTGTCCGCCGTGCTTTGGACCGGCATCGCCATGGCGATCTGGTTTTACGGCTTTAACGGCTGGCAGACCGGCCTGGACATCCTGGGCAGCTACGTGCCGCCGGTCATCGAGGGCGAGCGGCCGCCGTTCCTTTCGGCTGAGAAGGCCTGGACCTATATCTTCATCGTCGTCAACGGTCTCGCCTTCGTGACGTTCTGGGCGTTTCGCGAGCGCAATGAGTGGTTCATCTGGTCGGTGGCGGGCACCACGCTGATCCTGCTTTCGACCTACTTCAATGTGCAGATTTCAGTGTTTCTCAATGATTGGTACGGCGATTTCTACGATCTGATCCAGAAGGCGCTGGGCGAGCCGGGCTCGGTCACGGCGGGAGAGTATTTCGGTAAACTCGCCACCGTCGCCTGGATCCTGATCCCCTACATCATGGTGCTGGTGCTGCTCGACTTCTTCGTCTCGCATTACGTGTTTCGCTGGCGCACCGCCATGAACAATTACTACATGGAGTACTGGCCCCGGCTGCGCACGGTGGAGGGCGCTGCCCAGCGCGTGCAGGAAGACACCATGCGGTTTGCCCGCATCGTGGAGGGGCTCGGCGTCTCGTTCGTTCGTTCGATCATGACGCTGATCGCCTTCCTGCCGCTGCTCTACTCGCTGTCGCAGCAGGTCACCGAGATGCCGTTGTTCGGTCAGGTCGATGGTTCGCTGGTTTACGTGGCGCTGTTGTCGGCGGCCTTCGGCACGGTGTTGCTGGCTGTGGTCGGCTTCAAACTGCCCGGCCTCGAATTCAACAATCAGAAGGTGGAAGCGGCCTACCGCAAGGAACTTGTCTATGGCGAGGACCATGCCGATCGTGCGGCCCCGCCCCAGGTCACCGAACTCTACGCGGCCGTGCGGCGCAATTACTTCCGGCTCTATTTCCACTATCTTTATTTTGGCATCGCCCGCTGGTCCTACCTCCAGGCGTCCAATTTCGTGCCGCTGATCGCGCTTGGGCCCACCGTGGTCGCCGGCGCTATCACGCTTGGCGTGTTCACCCAGATCAACAACGCCTTCGGTCAGGTGGAGGAAAGCTTCAAATTTCTCGCCAATTCCTGGACCACGATTATCGATCTGATCTCGATCCACAAACGTCTGGTGGCCTTCGAGGCGTTGATCCATGGCGAGCCCTTGCCCGCGCCGATGCCCGGCGCCAGCAACGCCTAGGCGCCTAGCTGTCGGGTTTGGGGACCGGGGAGGCCATGCGCCGCATGGCCTCCTGATAGGTGACGCACGCCACTTGAGGTCTCGCGCATATCTCGCTGGCGAAACGTTCGAGCGCGCGCCAATAGGCGCCGCCGTTCATTTCGACGAAGTGAAAGCCAAGCTGCAGCGGACGCCGGGAACCGGAATATTCGGCCTCGAAGGCGGCGCGGAAGGCGTCGAGCGTCCGCTGTTCGAAATCCTTCGTCCTGGCCGGGTTTTCCAATCCGCCGGAATGGCGCACGAACAAATTGTAATCCATGGCGATGATCCGACGCGCTGCGGGACCTTCGGGAATCAGCGGCAGCGCAAAACGTGCGACCGGCCGCGTCGTGTCCGGCTCCACGGGCCCGCGCGACACGGTACTCGCATCATAGCGCAAGCCATGGTCAGCCAAGGCAGCGAACAGGCCCTTGCCGATGGAAAGATAGGGCGCGCGAAACCCCGTCACCGCGGTTCTGGCAAAATCCCGCCAGCCCGCGGGAGCGCGTTCGCCATTGTTCACCCAACCATTGGCAAGGGCCGCATCGAATTGCGAGAACTCTGATTTCCACTGGCTGCGGCTCCAGTCCTTGCCATCGAAATGTCCGCAGCCATGGCTGCCGATCTCGTGTCCGGTCTGGAAGGCCGACCAGATGTGGCCAAGCCGCGCCAGTGCTTCGGTCCGGTCGGCGGCAAAGCCGACATTCGACCGGCCTGCCGCCTGTCCCGGCGCCCGGTAGCTGGCGCGTTCGGCCTTGGCGATCAGAAATGTGCAGGAGAGGAAATAGGTAAAGCGCGCACCGCTTGCTTCACCGAGTTTCAGGCTGCGTTCCCACAGACGATTGTCGTGGGCGCCGTCAAAGGAAATCAGCACCAATTGCTCGCGCTCAGGCCCCGCCTGGGCGGAAACAACAGGCATTGCCGCCAGTCCAGCCCCGACAAGACCGCTGATCGCGGCTTGGGTAAGCCGCAGGACAGGCCGGCCGGCCCGGCGTTTCCGGTTGGTGGCGGAGGCGAAACGGGCGGGTAGGGGCATGGCGGACTGAAACTCGACAAGATGCGCGTGATCGTTACCTGAGCATCAGTCCTGACCGCCAAATGCGGCGGTCCTGTGGACGATCACGCGGCGATCGGCGGTGACGGGCCGCTACCGGGCGGCGCAGTGCACGCATTTCTCCGCCATCGGATCAATCGCCAGGCGTTTATCGGCAATGGCTTCGCCGCATTCGGCGCACCAGCCATATTCGCCCTCGGCCAGCCGCCGCTCTGCCATTTCGATGCGCACCAGATCGCGCTTGCGAGCACGCTCCTGCGCCGTGGCCATCTGCTGTTGCTGCATGGCGTCCATGCGCGACAGCCGCCCCACCGATTGCTGGTCGAGCATCACCGGTGCACGCGCGGCTTCGCTCATCGCCGACATGGCTTCAATTTCCGCTTTCTTGTCGTCAAGCCGCTGCCGGGCAGCCTCAAGATCCGGGTCCATCGCATCATCATGGCCCAGCGCGCGCCCCAACACAAATGTGCGCCGATGACGCGGGCGGCAGTGCTTTGCTTCGCTTGCGCCCCGGGCTATGGTCGCCGCGATTTGCATTCGCGTGCGGCCCGGGCGCGCCACAGGGAGTATTGAGATGATTTGGCTTGTTATCGGCCTCGTGCTGTTTTTGGGCATCCACTCCGTGCGCATACTTGCGCCCGAATACCGCCAGGCCCAGATCGATGCCCGCGGGCTCAATGCCTGGAAGGGCATCTATTCTCTGATCTCGATCGCGGGTCTGGTGGTGCTGATCTGGGGCTATGGCCAGGCGCGTCTGGATCCGGTGGTGTTCTGGGTTGCGCCAGGCTGGATGAGCCATGTCGTTGCGCTTTTGATGATCGTCGCGATGATCCTGCTGGTCGCATCGCAACTGCCGGCCGGGCGCATCAAGGCCGCCGTCAAGCATCCGATGCTGCTCGCCGTCAAGATCTGGGCCTTCGCGCATTTTCTGGTCAATGGCGATCTGGCCTCGCTTATTCTGTTCTGCGCGTTCCTGGCTTGGGCCGTGGCCGACCGGATATCCGAGAAGAAACGGCTCCAGGCCGGATTGACCAGCAACCCGGTCGCCGGGCCGGTGAAATGGGATATTATATCGGTGGTCGGTGGCCTGGTGGTGTATCTTCTGTTCCTGATCTGGCTGCACCGGTTGCTGATCGGCGTGCCGCCAATTGTCGGGATTTGACGATTGCGAAGGGGATGATTGTCGGCTTTCATCCCCGGCCCCCCTTACAGACGCGGCAAAATCGGCTAGAAGGCCACACGAAACGCCCCTGCGGGCCAAGACTTTGAGAGGACCGGCACAAGGCCGGTGACGCGATGAGCGACGACAATTCGACATTTATCCGCGAGGTCAACGAAGACCTGCGCTCGGATTACATGAAGGCGCTGTGGCGGCGCTTCCGGTTTTTGATCATCGGGGCTGCGATCGGCATCGTGCTGGTGACCGCAGGTCTCCGGGGCTGGGACTACTGGCAGGAAACCACCGCCGCCAAATCCGGCGATGTGTTCCTGGCCGCACTCGAGCAAGCGCGCGAAGGCAACAATGATGCCGCCTTGTCCGGCTTTGAGGAACTGGAGAAGAGCGGACACGGATCCTATCCGGTTCTGGCGCGCATGCGCGCAGCCACCGTGCTTGCCGAAAATGGCGATGCCGCCGCGGCGATCTCCGCTTTCTCCGCGATCGGCAAGGATGCCTCCCAACCTGATGCCATCCGTGATGCGGCCCGGCTGCGCGCGGCCTATCTGCTGGTCGACTATGGCAGCTATGACGATGTCTCGGCTGAAGTCGAAGTGCTGGCCGTGCCGGCCAACACGGCCCGCCATTCGGCGCGCGAGGCACTGGGCGCGGCGGCCTTCAAGGCAGGGGATCTCGAAAGGGCCGGGCAATGGTTTGGCGAAATCGCCGCCGACGCACAGACCCCTGTCGGCGTCGCCACCCGCGCTGGTATGATGCTCGATCTGATTGCCGCGCGCGGCGGCGCATCCTGATCTTGCTCTGGCCTGATGCGCTGACCGGGGCTGCGCCCATAAAATTCGCGGCCCCAACTCTTGTGGCGCAGATTGCCGCAGCCCAAAACCCCGCTGCCTTGTGCAGGGAGCACCCATGAGCCTCACCCTTGCCATTGTCGGGCGTCCCAATGTGGGCAAGTCGACGCTGTTCAACCGGCTTGCCGGCCGCAAGCTGGCGCTGGTCGACGATACGCCCGGCGTGACCCGCGACCGGCGTCCGGGCGACGCCCGTCTGGTCGATCTCAAATTCACCATGATCGACACCGCCGGTCTCGAGGTTTCAGGCCCTGACACGCTCGAAGGCCGGATGCGCGCCCAGACCGAAGCCGCGATCGATGAGGCCGACGGCTCGTTGTTCCTGATCGACGCCAAGGCCGGGCTCACGCCAGCCGATGAACTCCTGGCCGACATCCTGCGCAAACGCGGCAAACCGGTGGTTCTGGTGGCCAACAAGGCCGAAGCCAAGGGCGCCGAGGCCGGCATGCTCGACGCATGGCGGCTGGGGCTCGGCGAGCCGTGCCCGGTATCAGCTGAACATGGCGGCGGCATGCTCGATCTGCGCGACGCCATCGTCGAGGCCTTTGGCGAGGAGCGGAGCTTTCCGCCCGCCGACAGCGCATTTGCCGAAGCGATTACCGACATCGATATCCCGGCCGGTTCTGATGAGGATGATGAGGGCCCGGCCTATGATGACAGCAAGCCGCTGCGCGTCGCCATCGTCGGCCGCCCCAATGCAGGCAAATCCACACTGATCAACCGCTTCCTGGGTCAGGACCGACTGCTGACGGGTCCCGAAGCCGGCATCACCCGTGATTCCATCGCGGTTGATTTCGAATGGCGCGGCCGCAAGATCAAGCTGTTTGACACCGCAGGCCTGCGCCGTAAGGCGCGGGTGCAGGAAAAGCTCGAGAAACTCTCGGTGGCTGACGCACTGCGCGCCATTCGCTTTGCCGAAGTGGTGGTGATCGTCTTCGATTCCACCATTCCGTTTGAAAAACAGGATCTGCAGATCGCCGATCTGGTGGTGCGCGAGGGCCGTGCTCCGGTGATCGCCTTCAACAAATGGGATCTGATCGACAATCGGCAGGAAAAGCTCGCCGAACTGCGCGAAATGACAGAGCGGTTGCTGCCGCAGATCCGCGGCATTCGCGCCGTCACCGTAGCCGGCCAGACCGGGGACGGGCTGGAACGGCTGATGGACAACATTGCGCTGGTGCACCGGGTCTGGAACAAGCGCATCTCGACTGCGAAGCTCAATCGCTGGCTCGATCATGTGCAGGGCCATCATCCGCCGCCGGCGGTGTCTGGCCGCAGGCTGAAGCTTAAATACATGACCCAGATCAAGGCCCGGCCGCCGGGCTTCATGATCTCCTGCACGCGGCCTGAAGCGGTGCCCGAATCCTACACCCGCTATCTCATCAACTCGCTGCGCGCCGATTTCGATATGCCCGGTGTGCCGCTGCGCGTCATCTACCGCAGTGGCGACAATCCCTATGCGCCCAAGGACGGCAAGGCCAAGCGCCCGTCGCTGATGCCCAAGAAATCCGCCAGCCGCAACAAATCCGGAAAACCGTCACCCAGGCGCCGCTGAACGGCCGCTTTTGCGCGCCAGGCTGGGATTGCCCGGAAGTGCCCGGGGACCGGGCAACGCGTCGCCGGTTGTGCCCGCACCGTATTGAGAACTCGCCGTTGCTTTCATGGCGCTCAGCATTAACGCTCCATCAAGGTTAATCCTCCATTCTCATCTGCAGTTCCTCGTGCGTAGCCTGAGTACCGGAGTAAGAGTCTTGCGTCAGAAGCGTCGTTTGCCCGGCAGCGGACAGTCCCTGCTCAGCCGTCTGTCGGCACCTGTGTTGCTTGGCCTGACGGCATTCATTTCCACACCCGATCTGACAGCGCATGCCGATATGGCTGCTATGCTTGCCGGCGGCGACAGCGCCGAAGGCCGGTGGAAAACCCACCTGACGGCCTCGCCTGCCGGATCGATCCAGACTGCGGAACTGGCTTTTGCCGACCCGATCCTGACCGCGTCGACCGTGTCCGGCGCAGGCGTCACCCTGCCCAATGGCGACGAGATCGCCTTCATGGGCAAGATCGGCGCCGCCGATCCGCGCCCCGACGCCGATCGCGTGACCCGGCATCTGAAAAAAGGCCGGGTGATGGCCGTGGCGCCAGTGCGCCCGCCCAAGGATTTTTCCGCAGGATCGGTGCTTGAGCGGCAATCGAACCTGCTGCGCCCGGGGCTCGAACTCGACGACGCCATGGCGTTTCTCAAGCCTGATATTCGCGGCAAGGAATTCGAGATCGCCACAGCCTTCTACGCCACCGGCAAACCCAAGGCCGATGCCCAGGTGCCGGCCATGCTTGCTGGCCTGGTCACCAACGACAATCCTGATATTCTGGCCACCGCCTACGCGCCACCCGCGCCCGATTATGCCAAGCAGTCGCCGTTCAATTCGGTGCTGCGCGAGCAGACCCGCCGCGGCCGCTTCATCCCGCCTGTTACCAAGGACGATCATCGCTGGGCGGCCACGGCGCTGCCGGCCCACGCCTTCTCCGCGGCCGAACAGCGTTGCCTCGCCGCGGGTATCTATTTCGAAGCCCGTGGCGAAAACGTCAAAGGCCAGGCCGCCGTCGCCCAGGTGATTCTCAACCGGGTGCGCAACCCGACCTATCCGAACACCGTCTGCGGCGTCGTCTACCAGAACAAGACCTGGCGCAACCGCTGCCAGTTCTCCTTTGCCTGTGACGGCATCAAGGACCGGGTGCGTTCGCCCAAGCACTGGGATATGGCCGAGGAGATCGCGCTTGCCACCACCGCCGGCAAGATCTGGCTCGATCAGGTCGGCTCCTCGACCCACTACCACGCCACCTATGTCAGCCCTCCCTGGGCCCGCAAGATGCGCAAGGTTGGCAAGATCGGTCTGCATATCTTCTATGTCACCTATGGCGGCGGCTGGTCGTAAACCGGCAGGTGTCGCTTGCGCTGGTTCTGCGTGAGTCTGACGCAGTCGCGCCGGTTTTTCTGATACTTCTGTAGCGGGGGCTTTCTGCCTCTCTTTAAGTTATTGAAAAATATAGATAAAAATGCGCATCGCAATGGGCCTTGCGCGCCTTGACTATAACCAAGCCTAAAACTATGTTGCGCCCGACTTCGAAATGGCCTTTTTCGGCCGTCGCTGGCGTGTCAGGGGTGCGCATCCATGGATGAAAAGCACAAGTCTGGCGGCCCGGAATCTCCGGGCGGTGGCGATGGTGTCGAGACAGGCCGGTCAGAAAGCCTTGAGGCCCGCAGACAGCGCCTGGATGCCGAACTTCTCGCCCACCGCAAGGTGGCGCCCGAAAGGTCCTCCAATCAGGAAGCTGCCAAGGGTTTTGCGCTTGCGGTCAAGCTGTCGAGCGAATTCATCGCCGGCGTGATTGTTGGAGCGCTGCTCGGCTATCTGATCGATCAGTTTGCGGGCACGGCGCCCTGGGGCATGATTGTGTTCTTGCTCCTCGGGTTTTGCGCTGGTGTGCTCAATGTGATGCGCTCGACCGGCGCGGTGGCCCAGTCCGATGCGACGGGGCGTGGCCAGACGGGCGGGCACGGGGACAACGACAGGTAAACAGTCCGGCCGGTCCGGACAGCGAGAAAGAGGCGTCAATTGGCCAACGATCCGATTAGTCAGTTCCAGATCAAGAATATCGTGCCGATCGAAATCGGCGGGCTGGATCTTTCGTTCACCAATTCCTCGCTGTTCATGGTGGCGACCGCCGCCGCCGCCGCGGGCTTTTTGTTCCTGACCACCGCCAATCGCGGCCTGGTGCCCTCGCGGCTCCAGTCGATTTCGGAAATGTCCTATGAATTCGTCGCCTCCATGCTGCGCGACGGGGCGGGATCGCAGGGCATGCGCTTTTTCCCGATGGTGTTTTCGCTGTTCATGTTCATCCTTGTGGCGAACCTGTTCGGCATGTTCCCCTATTTCTTCACCGTCACCAGCCACATCATCGTCACCTTCGCGCTGGCAATGCTGGTGATCGGCACCGTGGTCGTCTACGGCTTCTGGAAGCACGGTCTGCATTTCCTCAATCTGTTCGTGCCCTCCGGCGTGCCCGGGCTTTTGATGCCGCTGGTGGTGATGATTGAGGTGATCTCCTTCCTGTCGCGGCCCATCAGCCTGTCCGTGCGTCTGTTCGCCAACATGCTTGCCGGTCACATCACGCTCAAGGTGTTCGCGGGCTTCGTGGTGTCGCTCGGCGGCATGGGCGCGCTGGGCATCGGCGGCGCCATCTTGCCGCTGTTCATGACCGTGGCGCTAACCGCGCTTGAATTCCTCGTCGCCTTCCTTCAGGCCTATGTCTTTGCGGTGCTGACCTGCATGTACCTCAACGACGCCCTGCATCCCGGCCACTAGGATCGTTTCACCGGCGGAGACCCGCCAACACAACTTGCATCCATCCCATTCCAAAGGAGCTCAATCATGGAAGCAGAAGCAGCAAAGTACATCGGCGCCGGTATCGCATGCCTCGGCATGGGCGGCGCGGGCATTGGCCTGGGCAACATCTTCGGCAGCTATCTGTCGGGCGCACTGCGCAATCCTTCGGCAGCTGACGGCCAGTTCGGCCGTCTGATCTTCGGCTTCGCCGTGACCGAAGCTCTGGGCATCTTCTCGCTGCTCGTCGCGCTCCTGCTGCTCTTCGCCGTCTAAGCGACGCTTGAAGACTAGGCTTGCCGCGCCGGATCCTCCGGCGTGGCGGTTCATCTGGAGGTGACCATGTTTGTTGTGACCCCGGCTTACGCCGAGTCCAACCCCACCGAAGGGACGCATTCGGAAGCCGGCGCGCCCGGCGGCGACGCCCATGGCGGCGGCGCATTTCCGCCCTTCGATCAATCGACCTTCGCTTCGCAGCTGTTGTGGCTGGCGATCACCTTCGGGCTGTTCTACCTGCTTATGTCGCGGGTCATCGTGCCGCGTATCGGCGGTATTCTGGAGCATCGGCGCGACCGCATCGCCCAGGATCTCGATGAGGCCAATCGCCTGAAGGAAGAGGCCGACAACGCCATTGCTGCCTATGAGCAGGAACTGGCCGAGGCACGCAAAAAGGCCTCTGCGATCGCGGAAACCGCGCGCGAGAAGGCCAAAGCGGCCGCCGACGCCGAGCGGTCGACGAGCGAAGCCGAGCTTGCTGCCAAGATGGCGGATGCCGAAAAAAGCATCTCCGCCATCAAGGCCAAGGCGCTGGGCGATGTCGATGCGATTGCCGAGGACACCGCCTCCGATCTGGTCAAGCATCTGCTCGGCGGTTCCCTGACCAAAGCCGAGGTCGCAGCCGCGATCCGCGCTGCGTCGGGCAAATAAGCGGGAGAGACGACAATGGACGCTTCATTCTGGGCCCTGGTCGGTCTCATCATCTTCCTGGGCATCATGGCCTATATCAAAGTTCCGGCGATGATAGCCGGTGCGCTCGACAAGCGCGCCGACCAGATCCGCAACGAACTTGAACAGGCCAAGAAGCTGCGCGAGGAAGCGCAGCAATTGCTCGCTGAATATCAGCGCAAGCGCAAGGAAGCCGAAGCCGAAGCTGCTTCGATTCTGAGTGCTGCGGAGAAGGAAGCCGCAATCCTGCGTGAGGAAGCCAAGGCCAAGACCGAGGAATATGTCAGCCGCCGCACCGCGATGGCCGAGCAGAAGATCCAGCAGGCCGAAGCCGACGCCATTAACGAGGTTCGCGCCTCCGCGGTCGATCTGGCCGTTGCCGCCGCGCAGAAGCTGATCGGCGACAAGGTCGACAGCAAGGCCAACAACGCTCTGTTCAAGGCGTCGCTGGATGATCTCAAGACCCGCCTCAATTAGAAGGCGCTGCCAGTTAAAAAGAATTGAGGCCGGGGAGCGATCCCCGGCCTTTTTCATGGTTGCGTTGCTTGGCGGGTTTGCTCGTCATTGCCGGTCACGCAAAGGGCGGGGGCGAAGAGTGCAGCCTGGCTGGTGATCTCAGTCTTTGCGCAATGGCCTAAAGCTCATCCGGTGCAGAGGGCAGGGGCCATGCTCGGCGATGGCCTTGAGATGCCGTGCCGAGCCGTAGCCCATATGGGTTTCAAAGCCATAGGCCGGGTAGAGCGCGGCGGCGCGTACCATCATCCGGTCGCGCATCACCTTGGCGACGATTGATGCTGCGGCAATGGACAGTGACCGTGCGTCGCCCTTGATCAGCGCCCGCGCCGCGCATGGCAGGCCGGGCGGCACGTCGCGGCCGTCGACCAGCGCATAGAGGGGCTGCAGCGAAAGCCCCGCCAGTGCCCGGCGCATGGCGCCGAGACTCGCCTTGCGGATATCGCTGGCCTCGATCTCGCGCGCCGAAGTGCTGGCAATCGACACGGTGGATGTGGCCAGAATCTCTTCAAACAGCAGTTCACGCGCCTTGCGCGAAAGCGCCTTGGAATCATTGAGCCCTTCCGGGATTGAACACACATCGAGAATCACCGCCGCTGCCACCACCGGACCCGCGAGCGGGCCACGCCCGGCTTCGTCGAGCCCGGCAACCGGCGCCAGCCCTTTGCGCGCCATATGCCGCTCGAAACGGTCATCGGGCGTTAAGGGATAATCGGGAAACAGGGAATCGGGCGGGGTGCGAGCCATGTTGCGGCGCAGCTTGCACACCCGCCCGATCCTCTGCAAGGCCCGGCGGCTCGGGACGGAGGCCGCGCGGGCGCCGGACCGCCGGGGACGGGGCGGGTGGCAGTCCGGAATTCATCATCGCTGGCCGGGGCTTAAAATCCCGGCCGGTTGCTGCCTCTGTTACAGCAGGCTCAGTTGCACGCCGTCGCCCAGCGGCGGAACGAAATGGTCGGTCCGTAGAGGCGCCTTGCGTAGGTTGAGGTCAAGCCGCTTTGCGGCCAGTTCGAAGCGGCGGGCGATCTGCCAGGCATAGGGCCCCGCGCCGCGCATCCGTTTGCCGAATTCGGCGTCATAATCCTTGCCGCCGCGCATCGAGCGGATCAGCGCCATGACGTGCCGGTAGCGATCCGGGTAATGCCTGAGCAGCCAGTCACGAAACAGCGGGCTGACCTCGATCGGCAGCCGCAGCATCACGTATCCGGCGGTTTCCGCGCCCGCGGCCTTGGCCGAATCGAGAATGCGCTCGATTTCGTGGTCGTTAAGCCCCGGGATGACCGGCGCCGCCATGACCGAGACCGGGATGCCCGCCTCCGAAAGCGCCCGCATTGCACTCAACCGCTTGTCGGGTGTGGCCGCACGCGGCTCCAGCGTGCGCGCCAGCTTGCGATCGAGCGTGGTGACCGACAGGGCCACACGGGCAAGCCCCCTGGAGGCCATGCGTGACAGAATATCGATGTCCCGGGTGATCAGCGCCGATTTGGTTACGATGCCGACGGGATGTCCGGCCGCCTCCAGCACCTCGAGCAACTGCCGCATGATCCGCCATTGTTTCTCGATCGGCTGATAGGGATCGGTGTTGGTGCCGATGGCGATCGGCTGAACCTTGTAGCCCGGCCGTGACAATTCCCGCTCCAAGAGCCGCGGCGCGTCGGGTTTGGCAAACAGCCGTGCTTCGAAATCGACACCGGCCGACAATCCCATATAAGCGTGTGTGGGCCGGGCGAAGCAGTAGACGCAGCCATGTTCACAGCCGCGATAGGGGTTGATCGACCGGTCGAATGACAGATCCGGCGACTGGTTGCGGGCGATGATGCTGCGCGGCTTTTCCACCTGCACTTCGGTCTTGAACGGCGCCAGCTCTTCAAGGCTGTTCCAGCCATCATCGAAAACCTCGCGGGTTCGAAGTTCGAAACGGCCAGACATATTAAGGCCCGCGCCGCGGCCCCGGTTGCGCTCGCCGGCAACCCGCAGGCCGCTGGCCTGAACCAGCGTGTCGGCTTCCGCCGCCTGCAGGCCGGGGGCGAAGGCGGTCTGTTTCAATGTCGAAAGGTTCGGCATGACATCTCCTTGCGCGCTGGTTTGACCGGGGGATTGATTGATCATCATGATTATATTCCTAGCCCAGAAAACAGAACATAGCAAGAACAAAAAGCCAACTGCTGAAAACCGAACCGCCTGTTGTCCCCGGGATGTACCAGCCGCCCGGCGTTGGGCTTTGCGCCAATCGCCGCATGGCTTAGAAGGAGCCCATGATTACGGTGCTTATTGAATGCAAAGACCAGGAACATGCCCTGGCTGCCACGCTGGCAGCACTGGTGCCCGGTGCGGTGGAAGGGCTCGTTGCCGATGTGGTGATTCTTGATCGCGGCTCCGGTGATGGCACCGCACGGCTTGCCGAAGCCGCCGGTTGCCGCTTTCTTGATGACCCCGATCTTCAGGAGGTGGTGCATGGCGCGCGCGCCGATTGGCTGTTGTTGCTGGAGCCGGGCGCACGTCCCTTGCTTGGCTGGATCGAGCATGTCGGCCAGCATCTCGCGGCGGGCCGTCAGGCAGCCCGAATGCGGCCGTCGCGGCAATATGGTCCGTCTTTCATGGCCAGATGGATCCGGTGGGCCAAAACGCGCCGCCGGATCTCGGCGCTCGAACATGGCGTGGTGATGCCCAAGAGCCAGGCCATCGCCAATGCCAGGCCGGGCAATTCGCTTGAAAGCCTGGCCCGCGGTGTCGCGATGAGCCGGCTCGGTTGCGAGATCGTTCCCGCAGCAGCACTGCTTCCCTGATTTCAGGCAGAGCGCCCGGTCCGGGGTTTCATCAGGCGGGCAGGGTAGAGGTCGCGACGACAAACCAGCCGGGCCGTGTTCGCTGAAGCCGCGCCGCAGCCTCCTGTGCGGCCTGCGGACCATCGAAGATTCCGAAACAACTGGCCCCGGAGCCCGACATTCGGGCAAGGCGCGCGCCGGCATCGTTGAGCGCATCCAGGCAATCGGCAATGGCGGGAACGGTGCCGCGCGCCGGCGTTTGCAGATCGTTGCGGGTCTGGCGGAGCCATGCGAGCAAGGCTTCCCGGTCGGTAAAGCCGCGCGCTGGCAACTGCGGCAGCGGCGGGTTTTCGCTGTTTTCAAGTGCTGCAAACACAGCGGGCGTCGCGATCCCGATCCGCGGATTGACGATCACCAGGTCCAGGCTGAAGCCGAGCTTGGTCGGCGTCAGCGCTTCACCGATGCCGCGCGCCAGTAGCGGCCGTCCCGCCAGACACATCGGCACATCGGCGCCAAGCCGGAGCCCAAGCCGCATCATAGCCTCATGGTCGGGGTGATAATCCCAAAGCTCCGCCAGCAACTGAAGCGTCGCCGCCGCATCGGCCG
The DNA here is from genome assembly GCF_947501405.1 of uncultured Hoeflea sp. Taxonomy (GTDB): domain Bacteria; phylum Pseudomonadota; class Alphaproteobacteria; order Rhizobiales; family Rhizobiaceae; genus Hoeflea. The sequence continues at coordinate 976,900 of NZ_CANMVK010000002.1, forward strand.
AACCGCCACCGATGCCCGAAGCGACCGGCAGCCGCTTGTCGAGCCGGATGTTGACCGGACCCGCAGCCTTTCCCTTTGCCAACGCCGCCTGTCGAAGCACGTCGCGCGCGCGCGCTACCAAATTGTCGGTCTGCGCCTCGCCGGCGAGTGCACTGGCCTCCGGCCCTTCGACCACCAAGCCATCGGCCGCATCCGGCGTGGCCGAGACCACATCGCCGAGTGTTGTGAACACCACCAGGCTTTCAAGCAGATGATAGCCGTCATCACGTTGTCCGGTCACATGCAGCGCCAGATTGATCTTGGCCGGCGCGGTCCTTGCGGGCATCGAAACGGGTCTCAGTTCACACCGGCCAGATGCGAACCGCTCGGCGCCGGCCATGTATCCGGGTCAAGCGCGCCCTTCTTGTCCGATCCCGCACCTGCGGGGTCCGGGGTGAGCGGTGTGTCTTGTTCCAGCGCGTCATTGGCCGCCGCAGGCACTGCCGGATCGTCATCGGGCAGGCCGTCGCGAAGCTTGGCTTCGATCTTCGGTTTGAGATCCTCGTCGGGCTCATTGGCCAGCGCCCGCTTCCACTGGAATGTGGCTTCCAGCTTGCGCCCGACGCGCCAGTAGGCGTCGCCGAGATGATCATTGATGGTCGGATCGGACGGCTTGAGTTCGATTGCGCGCTCAAGTTCACGCACAGCGTCTTCATACTGGCCCAGCCGGTAATGTGCCCAGCCCAGCGAATCGACGATGTACCCGTCATTGGGCCTCAGATCGACGGCGGACCGGATAAGGTCCATCCCCTCTTCCAGGTTCATATTCATGTCGATCCAGGAATAGCCAAGGTAATTCATCACCTGCGGCTGATCCGGGTAGAGCTCCAGCGCCCGCTTGAAATGGGCTTCGGCCCGGGGCCACTGCTTGAGCCGTTCGTGGGCGATGCCGGCCTGAAAAAACAGGTTCCAGTCGTTGCGGGTCGGGGTCGGCCCGGCCATGGAAATCGCGGTCTCGTAATTGAGCGCCATTTCCACATAATCCTTGTCCTGCGACAGCACGCTGCCATAGGCGAGGTAGCTTCTCAGATCCTGCGGATCCTGCTCGATCAGCGATTTGAGGTGGTCCTTGGCTTCCGCATTGCGGTCGAGATCGGCCAGCGCCAGCCCCAGTTGCAACTCGGACACCCGGCGCATCGGCGACGTCTCGGGCACTTCCCCGTAGATCGCGATCGCGTCCTCGATCTTGCCCAGCCGTTCCTTCAAGCTGCCCAGAATAACCAGCGTTGCCGCGTCGTCAGGATTGAGCGCCCGGGCAAATTGCAGATAGACCGCAACCGTTTCCTCGGCGCCGTCGCGGTTGAGTGCTGCGGCCAAGGTGAACAATGCAGCGGACGCGCCCTGCTGCGCGGTGGTGATCCCCGGCTGCGGCTTCTCGCCGTTTTCGATCAGCTGCCGCAGCGCCGCAAGCGGCGCGTAATTGGGCGAAAAATCCTCGCCCGCAGCCAGCGCATCGAGTGCTGCGCGGGTGTCTCCATCGCGCGCCTCCAGGCTCGCCAGCGCCATCACGGTGCGAATAAAGGTATCGGGCGCAGCGCCCCCGCCCTGCGGGTCGGCGACAAGGTCCTTGAAATGGCTTCGCGCCGCCGCCTTGTCTCCAAGCGCCAGCGCCATGGCGCCGGCGTGATAGCGCGTAAACACCGGGTACCAGGGCGGTCCCTCCAGCGCCAAAATGGATTGCAGCGCCGCGTCACCTTTGCCATCGCCAAAATCGGCCCAGGCCTTCAATAGCGTGTTGAGCAGCCGGTCGATTGGATTGCTGTCCTGCGGGTCAAGCAGGCTTGCAGCCTTGCGGTATTCCCGTTTGGCCGTCGCCTCCACGGCCATGGCCAGGCGCGAAACCTGCTCCACCGCCGGGTCATCCTTGAGTTCGCGCGCCAGTGCCGCGCCCTCGGAAAAACGGCCATCGGTAAAAAGCGCCACCATCAGCCGTTGCTTGACGTCGATGTTTTCCGGATCGAACTCCAAGGCGGTGCTGTAAAACTCGATCGCGTGTTCGGTGTCGTTGTCGACATCGGCAGTGCGGCCGGCCAGAAACGCTCCCGCAAAGCCCAGGAAATTGGGTTGCGGCTCCTCGGTCGCGGCGGCTGCCTCGCTGGCGGCCAGCGTGATCCGGGGTCCGCTGACAAGAACCAGCACGCCAAGCGCAACGCTGGCCGCCAACCGGGCTGTGAGTTTCTGCCGCATCAAGTCCTGCCTTATGTTCGATTTGGCCGCGCGCCGGCGGATTGCCGAAGCATATGAGCCGACACCATGGCTTTTTTGGCGCAGTGCGGCAAGGCGCGGCCGCCTGATCTAGCTCGCGCGGTTGATGCAGAAGGCAATCACCTCCAGCAGCGCCGCCTTCTCTTCAGAATCCGGCAACGGCGCAAGCGCGTCGCGGGCGATTGAAGCGTAGTGTTCGGCCCGCGCGGTGGTGTCTTTCAGACCGCCATATTTGGCAATTAGCCCGAGCGCCTTTTCCAGTGCCTTGTCGTCGCTGTTGCCGCCCTCGATCGCTTCGCGCCAGAAGCTGCGCTCGTCTTCGGAGCCGCGGCGATAGGCCAGCACCACCGGCAATGTGATCTTGCCTTCGCGGAAATCATCACCGACATTTTTGCCCAGGTCGCTCGCCGACCCGTCATAATCGAGCACATCGTCGATCAACTGGAACGCCAGCCCCAGATTGATGCCGTAGGATCGCAGCGCATTGCGCTCGGCCTTGCCGGCATCGGCGACAATCGGGCCCACTTCGCAAGCGGCGGAAAACAGCGCTGCGGTCTTGGCGCGAATCACCGAGAGATAATCGTCCTCGGTGGTCTCCATGTTCTTGGCCACGGACAGTTGCAGCACTTCGCCCTCGGCGATCACCGCGGCGGCCGAGGACAACACGTCGAGCGCCTCCAGCGAACCGACTTCGACCATCATCTTGAAGGCCTGGCCGAGCAGGAAATCACCGACCAGAACACTGGCCTGATTGCCCCAGATCATCCGTGCGGTCGAACGGCCGCGTCTCAGATCGCTTTCGTCGACCACGTCATCATGCAGGAGCGTCGCGGTATGCATGAATTCGACCGCGGTGGCGAGCTTGATATGATGCTCGCCGCTGTAGCCGAACATCGTCGCCGAAGCCAGCGTCAGCATCGGCCTGAGCCGTTTACCGCCTGACGAGATCAGATGGTTGGCGACCTCGGGGATCATCGCAACGTCCGACCCGGCCTTGGACAGGATCAACTGGTTGACGCGCTCCATGTCGCCGCGGGTCTTGGCGACAAGCGGCTTGACCGAAGCGTCCCGCTGTTTTCCATCTTCCAGTGGTATGACTACGCCCAAGGCTAAGGACTCCTGATTACAGATCGCGGCCACAATATTCAGCGCCTTCGAGCACCGCAAGCGGCGATTTGGCGCGCCCCGGGCTTGATCCCGCATACGCAGAGATGAAACAAGAGGGTCAAGAGGACCAGCCATGCATGATCTCATTCGCACCAACGACCCGGTGCTCATCTCATTTGTTGAAAGCCTGATGCGCGACGCGGGCATCGCCTGCATGGTCGCTGACAGCGGCATGAGCATTCTCGAGGGCTCGGTCGGCGTCATTCCCCGGCGTATCCTTGTGGATCCGGACATGGCGTCGCAGGCCCGCCGCATCATCGCCGATGCGGGTCTCGAAGGTGAACTCCGGCCCTGGAATGACCGTGACGGCCAAACCTGACAACGACACCGGGAGTCCGGCCGCTCCGGCGCGCACCCACACCATTGATGCCTTTCATCAGGGCCGTTTCTTTCTGGTCCAATGCGCCGATGCGGGCCATCGCGCGGGCATGGATGCCATGCTTTTGGCGGCGACCATAGCTGAGGGCGCGCGTGGACGGCTCGCCGATCTCGGCGCAGGCGCTGGGGCGGCCGGCCTGGCGGCAGCGTCGCGGTTGAGCGGTCTTGAGGTGGTGCTGGTCGAGCGCGCGCCGGCAATGCTCGAATGCGCAAGGCGCACCCTGGCGCTCGAGCAAAACGCCGCGCTTGCCGCCCGGGCCAGCCTGATCGATGCCGATGTCGGCCTGCGCGGCAATGAGCGGATCGCCGCTGGTCTTGAGAACTCGGCCTATGATTTTGTCATCATGAACCCGCCGTTCAATGCCGCCGATGACCGCCAGACACCTGATCCGCTCAAGGCCGAAGCCCATGCCATGGATGGCGCGGATCTGTTCGAGCGCTGGCTCAGAACCGCCAGCGCAATGCTCAAGCCGGGCGGCCAAGTCTCGATCATCGCACGGCCGCAGTCCATCAGCGACATTATCGCAAGTCTCGGGCGGCGTTTCGGTGGTGCAGAGATCACGCCGGTTTCGCCGCGCGCCGGCGATGATGCGATTCGAATTCTCGTCACCGCCATCAAGGGCAGCCGCGCCCGCCTGGTATTGCGCGACCGGATCGTCATTCATCAAGGTGAAGGCCGCGATTTCTCTCCGTTGATGCACGATCTTGCCAATGGACTGGCGGACTGGCCGCGCCGCGGCTGACAAGCCTCTGTCAGGCAATACCCACCGTCTGACTTTCACCCGTCGCCATGTCTTCCGTCCGTCGATCACCGTCGCACCATTGCACTGCGTGGCAAAAAACTTACATGCAGGTGATCACACCGATTATGGCGCGCTGCGCCGCTGACAACAGGGTTGCATCACCATGGTTTCTTTGAGTTCGTTTCTGCCTGCCCGTTTCCGCAAGGACACCACGGTCATTCCAGTGGTGCGGCTGCACGGCGCGATCATGGCCGGAGGCAACCAGTTTCGCCAGAACCTGAACATCGCCACCACGGCGCCGCTGCTTGCCCGCGCCTTTGCCGACAAGCGGGCGCCGGCCGTGGCAATCATGGTCAATTCCCCCGGCGGTTCGCCGGTGCAGTCGCGGCTCATTTTCAAGCGCATCCGCGATCTGGCCGAAGAAAAAGACAAGAAGGTGTTGATGTTCGTTGAGGATGTCGCGGCGTCCGGCGGCTATATGATCGCCTGCGCCGGCGATGAGATCATCGCCGATCCGTCCTCGGTGGTAGGCTCCATAGGGGTGATTTCGGCAGGCTTCGGCTTTACTGACCTGATCGGTAAGATCGGCGTCGAGCGCCGGGTCTACACTGCCGGCGAAAACAAATCGCTGCTCGATCCGTTCAAGCCGGAAAATCCCGAGGACATAGCCTATCTCAAGGAACTGCAGCTCGAAATCCACAAGACCTTCATCGATCTGGTTAAGGACAGCCGCGGGGCACGGCTCACCGATGATGACCCGGATCTTTTCACCGGCCGGTTCTGGACAGCCATCGGCGGCAAGAAAATCGGCCTGGTCGATGAACTCGGCGATTTGCGCTCGACGCTGCGCGCCCGCTATGGCGACAAGGTCAGGATGCGGCTGATTGCCCCGCAGCGCGGATTGTTCGGCCGCCGCGCGCCGGGCGTGTCCACCGGAATGGCTTCAGCGCTTGCGGGCATCGGCGAAGCAGGATTGAATGCGCTGGACGAGCGCGCATTGTGGGCGCGCTACGGGCTGTAACGCCTGCGACCGGAGGCCAGGGCCAGAGTCCCAGCCTCCTATGCGAAAGGGAAGAGGACCGCACCATGCCGCAACTGTTACTCCTGGCCGCCGTCGGCGCGATCGGATGGTTCGGCTACAAGCGCTTTCTTGCCGAGGCCGAACGGGTCAGCGCCCGTGTTCGCGACGCGGAGAAGGAAACCAGATCCGGCGCACAAGGCACATTGATCGAGGATCCCGAAACCGGCGAATACCGGTTGCGAAAACCCGATGAGTGAGCGCCCGCCATTGCGCGGTTAGAACCACTCCCGGTACCGAGGCGGCGGCATGCCGCGCGTTACGTCCGGCCCTGCGCATCCCAACCCCGCCCCAAACCCTTGACCCCTACCGTGAGCCGTGGCACCAGTCGCCCGCACTGGCCCGGCCGCTGTTTTGAGGCCAAACCAGCCGACCGACGCCCCATCCGGATCCATCGCCATGACCGCCCATATGCCCGTTTCGACGCCCGACCACATGCACCCCACCCGCTCGTTTCAGGGCCTCATCCTGGCACTGCATAAATACTGGGCGGATTACGGTTGTGTGGTGCTCCAGCCCTACGACATGGAAGTGGGCGCCGGCACATTTCACCCGGCCACCACACTGCGCGCGCTCGGTCCCAGGCCGTGGAACGCGGCCTATGTGCAGCCCTCGCGCCGCCCCAAGGATGGCCGCTATGGCGAAAACCCCAACCGGCTGCAGCATTACTATCAGTATCAGGTGATCCTCAAACCCAATCCATCCAATCTGCAGGAGCTCTATCTTGGATCGCTTGCGGCCATCGGCGTCGATCCGCTGCTCCACGATATCCGCTTTGTCGAGGATGACTGGGAAAGCCCGACGCTGGGCGCCTGGGGGCTGGGTTGGGAATGCTGGTGTGATGGCATGGAAGTCAGCCAGTTCACCTATTTCCAGCAGGTTTGCGGTATCGAATGCGCGCCGGTGGCCGGCGAACTGACCTACGGGCTCGAACGGCTGGCGATGTATGTCCAGGGCGTCGACAATGTCTATGATCTCAATTTCAACGGCCGCGAGGGCGCAGATAAGGTGACCTATGGCGATGTCTTCCTGCAATCCGAGCAGGAATATTCGCGCTACAATTTCGAAATGGCCGACACCGCCATTCTGCACCAGCATTTCATCGATGCGGAAAAGGAATGCGAAGCCATTCTCAAGGCCGGCGCACCTGATGAAGCCGGAGCTCTGCACAGATGCGTGCTGCCCGCCTATGACCAGTGCATCAAGGCCAGCCACGTGTTCAACCTGCTTGACGCCCGTGGTGTGATTTCCGTCACCGAACGCCAGGGCTATATTCTCAGGGTCCGCAATTTGTCGCGTCAATGCGGCGAGGCGTTCCTGCTGACCGAAGCCGGCGGCGCGGGCTTTCCTTCGCGCGCCTGAGGCGGTTTTCCGGCCGCTTCAACGCCACCCTACCGACCCCGTATCCTGACGCTGGAGCGCGCATCCGCGAATCCCAATGGCTTTTTGGGGCGGGCTTGGCTAAGCTTCGGCTTCAACCAATCGGGTGCGCGGGACCGCATCGGACTTCGGGGAGCGGGCAATGGGAACATGGATCACACTCGCGGTGCTGGTGGGCATCGTACTTTACGGAATTTCGCTCTACAACACGCTGGTCAAGAACCGGCAGATGGCCGGCGAGGGCTGGAGCGGCATTGATGTGCAGCTCAAGCGCCGTGCCGACCTCATTCCCAATCTGCTCGAATCGGTGAAGGGCTACATGTCCCATGAACGCGAGCTTCTTGAAGAGGTCACGCGGCTGCGCGGTCAGGCTGTGGCGGGCGCTAGTGCGTCGCCCGAAAAGCGCGCCGGCATCGAGGGTGCGCTAAGCGGCGCACTCGGCCGGTTGATGGCGGTGGCCGAGAACTATCCCGATCTCAAGGCCAACGAGAATTTCATGGAATTCCAGGAGGCGCTTGAAGAGACCGAGAACGAGATCTCGATGTCGCGCCGCTATTACAATGGCGCGGTGCGCAACCTCAATGTGTCGGTTGAATCCTTTCCGTCGGTGCTGATTGCCAAGCGGTTCGGCTTTGTCAAAGCCGAGTATTTCGAAATCGAGGATGCCGCCGACCGCACCGTGCCCAAGGTTTCCTTTCAATAGACGCAAGCGCAACGGAGGAGTGCCATGCGGCCCTGGCTGATTGCGCTGATTGCGCTTTGTCTGACCGCGCTTTCGCCCGGTCTCGCACAGGCGCGCGAGGATATCCGCTCCTTTGTTGTCGACATCGAGGTGCGGGCTGACGCCGCCGTCGAGGTGACCGAAACCATCACAGTCAATGCCGAGGGGGTCGATATCAGGCGCGGCATTTTTCGCGATATCCCGCTGCGCGCGCTCGATGAGTGGGGCCTATGGTCCGACAACGGTTTTGAACTGATGGAAGTTCGTCACAACGGCGCGCCGGCTCCGCACCGCACCGAATGGATCGACCGGTTCCTGCGCATCTACATAGGTGATGCGGAGGTGTTCATCCCGCATGGCGTCCATACCTACACCATCCGCTATGTCACCACCCGGCAACTGCGCTTTTTCGACGATTTCGACGAGTTCTACTGGAACGTAACAGGCAATTTCTGGAGCTTTCCGATTCTGTCGGCCGAGGCGCGGGTGCGCTTGCCCGCCGGCGCGCGGGCGCTGGAGCTTGCCGCCTACACCGGCGGGTTCGGCGCGGACGGGACCGACTATCGCGCTTCGGGCAAGGGCGGATCAGCGGCCACATTCACGCTCACCCGGCCGCTTGCGCCACAGGAGGGCATGACCGTTGCTGTGGCCTTCACACCCGGTGTGGTGACGCCTGACACTGCCGGTTTCTTTGGCATGCTGGGCAGCAATATCGGGATATTCATGCTGATCCTGGGCTGGATCGGCGTGCCCGCCTACTACGCCTATGCCTGGAACAAAGTTGGGCGCGATCCGCCGGCGCCGCCGATGATACCGCTGTTTCATCCGCCCGAGAACCTGTCTCCGGCAGCCCTGTCCTACGCCCATTACAACGGTTTCCAGTCGGGCGGCCGCGGTTCGGATCTGGCCTTCATTGCGGCACTGTTGTCACTTGGGGTCAAGCGCCTGCTGCGGATCGAGGAGGATCGCAGCGGCGGCATAAGTGTGGTGCGCGGCACGGCGGCGGAAACGGGCCAGCCCTCCGGTCTTCCCGGCGGTGAACAGGCATTGTTTTCAGGCCTGCTGGCCAACCGAGAGGAGATGACGTTCGACAAACACAATGGTCCGGCGATCCAGAAGGCGCAGCAGGCGCTGCGCAGCGCCATTTCAACCGAATATGGCGGCAGATATTACAACGCCAATATCGGTTGGTTTGTTTTGGGTGTGCTGCTCGCCGTTGTCACCTTCGTGCTCGGATTGATCCTGCAGGCCCCGCCCGAGGATGGGGTCGTTGCCTTGATCCCGGTGCTGATGACGTCGATTTTTGGTGGTGTTCTGGGCTTTTTCGGGTTCGGACAGTTCAACCGGCCCGGCGCCGGATTCTTTATGCGTATGCTCGGCGCGGCAATGATGGCGGCCGGCGTTGCGCTGTTCGGTCTGGGCGTTGTGATCGTTCTGTCGGCGGACGGATTGCCGGTCTATCAGTTCGCCGCGGCGCTGATTGCCGTTGGCGCCGTTGTGATATTGATGATGGCCAAGCTTCTGGGCGCCCCGACAAAGGTCGGCGCCAAGGTGCTCACCGATATCGAGGGCTTCAAGCTCTATCTCGAAACTGCCGAATCCAACCGCCTCAATCTGCGCGACGCGCCCGAGATGTCCGAGGAACTGTTCGAGCGTTTCCTGCCCTATGCGGCCGGTCTGGGGGTGGAAAAACCCTGGTCGCAAGCCTGGCAGGCACATCTGGCACGGGTGGCGCCCGAACGCCAGGATGACTTCAAACCGGAATGGTATCATGGCCGCTCCTGGTCGCCCGGCGACATCGGTGCCGCCACGGCATCTTCGGTTGCGGCGGTTTCGGCCGCCATGGCCGCCTCCATGCCGCAACCCAAGAGTTCCTCGGGCTCCGGCGGCGGAGGCTCGTCCGGCGGCGGCGGTGGCGGTGGTGGCGGCGGCGGCTGGTAGCCGGGGCGATTGAAGCCGTATTGGCCGCTTCAGGCGAAGCACAAGTTCACACGTCTCCAACCCCGGCGCCCGCCAACAAATCAGGCAAAATGAACGCTACTTCTTGCCCGCGCCCCCGCCCACCTCGGTGATGTGCTCGTGGTCGACAAGGTTCCAGGTCAGGCCCTCGCTTCGATAGATCCGTTTGCCGAGCCGGGTGTAATCGCCCACGTCATGAGCCAGCCGCTCGCCCACCACAATGCAGCGAAAGGTCTCCGTTCCGGTATTGGTGATCGAATGCGCCAGACCGCCCTTGCGGTAGCCGATGAAATCGCCTGCGCCGATCTCCATCACCTCGTCGCCGATATGGGCGCTCGCCGTGCCAGCGAGCACGTAAACGCATTCGTCTTCATAGTGGTGGAGATGATGCTCGGTCGTGTCATGGCCGGGTTCGACCTCGATAATGTGAAAGCCGATACCGGTCAGTCCCGCCAGATCGCCCAGCGATTTGTTGATCCGCTTGGCATTGGGATTGAGGAAATGGGTTTTCCTGAGCCCTTCCATGGCTGCGATCTCCGCACCGGGAATGAGATATCGGTCCTTGCTCATAGGCTATTGCCATCCTTGTTGCTTCGTAGCTTGCCGGCCAAGCCTATCACGGCTGCAGTCCTTGCAGCGAGCTGTTGGCATCACTGATCTTTGCACCTTTCGTCCGGGCCGCGATATCGGATATAGTCGCAAACCGTGACCCGCGGCACATTTGCCGGATGCGTCTTGGTTCAACCGGGCAGCAAGCAGGTTGGTGACGCGAAACGAGCGGAGAGGGACCCTTCATGACCAAGGCAAGACTCACCGAACAGGCACCGGTTTTTCTGGTCTCGGACCTCAAAGCCAGCGTCGCCTTCTGGACGGATCAATGCGGTTTCACGGCACGGCTTTACGGTGAACCGCCGGATTTTGCGATTTTGCGGCGTGACCGCACCTTCCTGATGCTGTCGCAGAAGCCGGAAGATCACCGGATTGTCCCGGCCTGGAAAATCAAGGACAAGCTCTGGGACGCCTATTTCTGGGTCGATGACGCCGTGGCGCTTCACGACGAGTTCAAAGCCGCCGGCGCGCCGATCGACTACGGACCGGTCGAGCAGCCCTATGGCGTGCTCGAATTCGGCATTCAGGATCCCGATGGCCGCGATATCGCATTCGGTCAGGATATCGAGACGTAAGCCCGGTCAGCGCCGCCCAATGCGACAATTGTGCTGGCGGCGGCTTGCCCGCCATGCGCAGCTTCATTCGCGTCACATCTTGCCACCGGAAGGCTGGTTTGCGGGTTTGGATCACCTCCGTGGCCTGACAATTATGTGAAGGCAAAGGTCCGATCCGCTCGCACGGGGCTGCGTAGGTTTTCCTGTACCCGCCAGTCGGGCGGTCCCGCCGCAAGGCCTGTTCCATTGGGAGAACCGCAATGAAGACAACTCTATTCGCCGCAGCCGTGGCGCTCACCCTGTCCGTCCCCGCCGCTTCCGCCGCAAACATCGTCGAGACCGCCAAGAGTGCCGGAACTTTCGGCACGCTGCTGGCTGCCGCACAGGCCGCGGGCCTCGCCGATGCGCTGGCCACCGGCGACAACCTCACCGTTTTCGCGCCCACCGACGAAGCTTTTGAGAAACTGCCCGCCGGCACGGTGGAAAGCCTGCTCAAGCCGGAAAACAAGGATCAGCTCGTCGCCGTGCTGAGCTATCACGTGCTGCCGCGCCAGCTTGTCTCCAACCAGCTTCCGGCCGGCCCGATCCATGTGCGCACCATCAAGTCGGGCGGCGACCGCACGCTTGCGGTTGCCAAGTCCGGTCACACCGTGACGGTCGACAACGCCACCGTGCTTCAAGCCGACATCAAGGCCGACAATGGCGTCATCCATGTCATCGACACGGTGATGCTGCCTTCAAGCTGACCGCGGCTTGAACGCCATCAATCCGCATTCGGCGGATGACAATTCGGGCGGGGCTTGCTAAGTCCCGCCCGAATTCCGTTTTCAGGATATCCCATGCCCGACCTTTTGATTGAACTTCGCTCCGAGGAAATTCCGGCACGCCCGCTCGCCCGCAGCGGCGCAGCCGTGAGGACGGGCAAAACAGGAAACCTGCATGCCGACCGCGCCCCGAGTTTGGAAGTGACCTGATGCCCGACCTTTTGATTGAACTTCGCTCCGAAGAGATACCAGCTCGCATGCAGCGCAAGGCGGCTGGCGATCTGCGCAAGGCTGTCACCGATGCGCTGGTCGATGCTGGCCTGACCTATGAAGCAGCGCGCGAATACTGGACGCCGCGGCGGCTGACGCTCGATCTGCGCGGCCTGACCGCCCGCTCCCAGGATGTGCATGAGGAAATCAAGGGGCCCTCGACCAAGGCGCCGGAACAGGCCATCGCGGGCTTCATGCGCAAGGCCGGGCTTGAGGAGATATCCCAGGCGCAGATCCACAGCGATCCCAAAAAGGGCGACTTTTACGTGGCGCGCACCACCAAACCCGGCCGCGCCGCCGAGGAGATCATCGCCGATGTGATGCCGGGCATCATCAAGAGCTTTTCCTGGCCCAAATCCATGCGCTGGGGTCCGGCTTCGGCGCTGCCGGGTGCGCTGAAATGGGTGCGGCCGCTGCAATCGATCATCTGCACCTTCGGCCCCGAAACCGAGGAGCCGGAGGTGATCCGCTTCGCGATCGATGATCTGGTTGCCGGCAATGTCACATCGGGTCACCGTTTTCACGCGCCCGATCCCTTCACGGTGCGCCGGTTTGACGACTACGCCGCGCAGCTCGAGCGCGCTCGCGTGGTACTTGATCCCGAGCGCCGCAAGGAAATCATCTTGTCGGATGCGCGCAATCTGGCCTTCGCCTCCGGCCTCGAACTGGTCGAGGACGAGGGGTTGCTTGACGAGGTCTCGGGGCTGGTCGAATGGCCGGTGGTGCTGATGGGCGAATTCGAGGAGGATTTCCTGCAAATCCCCGACGACATCATCCGCCTGACGATCAAGACCAACCAGAAGTGCTTTGTGCTTCGCAAGCCCGGCGGCGGCCTGTCCAACAAGTTCATTCTGGTCGCCAATATCGAGGCCAGCGACGGCGGCAAGGAAATCGCGCTCGGCAACGCCAAGGTGGTCCGCGCAAGGCTCTCCGATGCGCTCTATTTCTGGAAAACCGACCAGGCCGATCTGCCCGACCGGGATAAGCTCACGGCATCCGCCGAGAAACTCGGTCTTGATCTCGCCAAACCGCTCGACCAGCGCATGGCCCGGCTCGACCAGCTCAATGTCACCTTCCACGCCAGGCTCGGCACCCAAGGCGGGCGGGTCGAGCGAATCGCTTCGCTGACGGATGACCTTTCAAAGATCAATGGTGCTTGGGCCGATGGAGCCAGGCGTGCGGCTGTACTCGCCAAGGCCGATCTGCAGACAGAGGTGGTTGGCGAGTTTCCGGAACTGCAAGGCGTCATGGGACGCATCTATGCCGGGCTGCAGGGTGAAAATGATAGCGTCGCCCTTGCCGCCGAACAGCATTACAAGCCGCAAGGCCCCTCAGACGAGGTGCCCACCGATCCGGTGGCAATCGCCGTGGCGCTGGCCGACAAGCTCGATACGCTGGTGGGTTTCTGGGCCATCGACGAAAAGCCCACCGGCTCCAAGGATCCCTATGCGCTAAGACGTGCCGCGCTCGGTGTGATCCGCATACTGGTGGAGAATGGCATAGAGCTTCAGCTGTTGCCGCTGGTTGCCGGCACCCTCCAGTTGCTGCGTAATCAAAAGGGTCAGTCTTTTGGTTCGGGTGAGGTTGGCTCCGACCTCCTGTCCTTCTTCCACGACCGCCTCAAGGTCTATCTCCGGGACCAGGGTGCGCGCCACGATCTGATCGATGCGGTGATCACGCCTCAGTCCGACGACCTTCTCGATATCACCCGCCGGGTGGAGGCGCTGGGTGCGTTTCTCGACACCGAGGATGGCAAGAACCTGCTCGCCGGGACCAAACGCGCTGCCAACATCCTCGCGGCCGAAGAGAAGAAGGGCACCCGGATTGCGGAAGCGGTGGACCCGGCCCTGTTCGAGATCGAACCGGAGAGACGTTTGTTTAACGCGGTGACTCAATCTGTCAGCGAGGCGCAGCAAGCCATTGAGACAGAAGACTATTCCGCCGCCATGGGCGCTCTTGCCACATTGCGTGAACCCGTTGATTCATTTTTTGAAGCGGTGCTGGTCAACGCTGATGATGACAAGGTTCGCGCCAACCGTCTGGCGCTGCTCGCCATGATCCGCCAAGCCACTGACGCGGTCGCGGATTTCTCCCGCATCGCGGGCTAGAACCTGTCGCTGGTCAGGCGCGGCGAGCGGACCGCTGGAATCCCGGAGCCGGCCACCCCTGGAGGAGGGCCGCCGGCTCGGTGCCGTCGCTTGAGACCCGGATCGGGCTCGGCGGGGCAGGGATAGTTCAGTTCAGCCGAAGCTCGAATTTTGACGGGTCGAAGGGATCAGCGGGTTCGCCGCCGAGTGCAGAGGTGGTGGCCTCGGCGTCAACGCCGGGTGAGCTGTTGGCGGTCACCGGTTCAAACAGCGGCGGAGCGGTTAGCGCCGGTTCGGTCACCGGGCGGCCCGCATCGGCTTGCTGGGCATCAACCGTTACAGGGATGGCGCCCGCGTCTGTATCATTGATCGCAGCGGTCTGGCCGTCCTTTGGCGCCGCCAGGCCCAGCGCAATCAGATCGGCCTCGCTGGCCTTGCGCACCATGGTCACCGGCGATCCGCCGAGCCATTGTTCGGTGCGGTAAATCATCGGTTCGCCGTCCATTTCGCGCACTTCGAAAATCTGTTCGCCCGGCTTGAGCTTGACCATGGCCTCTTCGGCTGCCTTTCGCTCGGCTTCGAGCACGCAAGGCGGACAGCCCACTTCGATGATGCTGGTGCGCGTGCTCGACGATGGTTGGAAGGGTTCCACCGATCCTGCGTAGGCGGTGCCCGCGCTCAGGCACAGGGCGGCTGCAATGATCCATCTCGGCATGACGGCATACTCCCGTTCTCGCCGGACTACCCGGCTTTTGAGGAGATCAGCCTAACCCGCTGCGGTTACGATCCGGTTTTTGGACGCGGTTAACAGTGTCTCAATTTTCGCCTTCGCGTTCCACCGCGCGCCAACCGATGTCGCGCCGGCAAAATCCCTCCGGCCAGTCGATCACATCGACCGCGCGGTAGGCTGTTTCCTGGGCGGCTTGCACGGTCGTGCCGCGTGCGGTGACATTGAGCACCCGCCCGCCATTGGCCACCAGCGTCCCGTCGTGAAGCGATGTGCCGGCGTGAAACGCTTTCGCGCCCGTCGCCTCGGCCCGGTCCAACCCGGATATGGCGGTGCCCTTTCGCGGTGTGCCGGGATAGCCCTCGGCCGCCATCACCACCGTCAGCGCCGCATCGTCCGACCAGCGCGTGGACAGGCTCTTGAACCCGCTGCCCGCCGCAGCCACAAGCAGCGCCAGAAGATCGTCCTCAAGCCGCATCATCAGCACCTGGCATTCCGGATCGCCGAAACGCACATTGTATTCGATCAGCTTCGGCTCACCGGCATCGATCATCAGACCGGCATAGAGCACGCCGGAGAATGGTGCTCCCATCTCCGCCATGCCACGCAGCGTCGGCTCGATGATCTCCTTGAGCGTGCGTTCAATCAGCGCCGGCGTCATCACCGGTGCGGGTGAATAGGCGCCCATGCCGCCGGTGTTGGGCCCGGTGTCGCCATCGCCCACCCGCTTGTGATCCTGGGCGGTGCCGAAGGGCAGGGCGGCTTTGCCATCGCACAGACAGAAGAAGCTCGCCTCCTCGCCGGTGAGGAACTCTTCCACCACCACTTCCGCGCCGGCTTCTCCGTAGGCGCCTTCGAAGCAATCATCGACCGCCTCCATCGCCTCTTCAAGGGTCATCGCAACCGTCACACCCTTGCCGGCCGCCAACCCGTCGGCCTTGATCACAATCGGCGCGCCCTGCGCCCTGATATAGGCCTTGGCCTTGGGCGCATTGTTGAAGCGTTGATAAGCGGCGGTGGGGATAGCGTATCTGGCGCAAAGGTCCTTGGTAAAGCCTTTGGACCCTTCCAGTTGCGCGGCCGCGGCGGTCGGTCCGAACACCTTGATCCCGGCCGCCTCCAGGGCATCCGACAGCCCGGCGACCAGCGGCGCTTCCGGCCCGACCACCACAAGATCGATGGTGGTCTCGCGGCAAAATCCGATCACGGCGTCATGATCGGAAATTTCGAGATCGCAGATTTCGGCATGCTGGGCGATCCCGGGATTGCCCGGCGCCGCATAAAGCTTGGCGAGCAACGGCGATTGGACGATTTTCCAGGCGAGTGCGTGTTCGCGACCGCCCGACCCGATCAACAACACATTCATCATGGCCGTACTCCGTTCGCTGAGGTCCCGCATTGCGGGAGAGTTGGGCGAGGGGTAGGGAATCCGCGCCGCAGCGTCAAGATGACGCCGCCACCACTTACCGTCAGGACACAGAATACTTGACGGCGTCATGCCGCGCTGCCAACAGTCGCGCCATGTCGCAACTCGAAAACCAGACCGCGCCCGAGCCCTCCCGTGTCGCCGATGCGCCCTCGGGCAATTTCGTCTACCGGCTGCTGCCGCGCGCGTTGTGGCCGCATGCCCAACTCGCCCGCTGGGACCGTCCCATCGGCTGGCAGTTGCTGATGTGGCCGTGTTTCTGGTCCGCCGCACTTGCCGCCAACGTTGCTGCGCAAATGGGTCAATGGCAGCCGGCAACCACCATCTGGCACCTTGTGCTGTTCATGACCGGCGCCATCGCCATGCGCGGCGCCGGCTGCACCTGGAACGATCTGGTCGACCACAAGATTGATGCCAAGGTGGCCCGCACCCGCTCGCGGCCCTTGCCCTCCGGCCGGATCTCCCGCAAGGCCGCATACGGTTTTCTCGCAGCCCAGGCGCTGTTGGGACTGGTGGTGCTGTTGCAGTTCAACCTGTTCTCCATCACGCTCGGTATCGCCTCGCTGGCGATTGTCGCCTTCTATCCCTTCGCCAAGCGCTTCACCGACTGGCCGCAGTTCTTTCTCGGACTGGCGTTTTCCTGGGGTGCACTGATGGGGTGGGCGGCCTTGTTCGGCGAGCTGGCGTGGCCGCCGGTGCTGCTTTACGCCGGCGCGATTGCCTGGACCATCGGCTACGACACCATCTATGCCCATCAGGACAAAGAGGATGACGCGCTGGTCGGCGTGCGCTCCACCGCGCGCCTGTTCGGTGAAAACACCAAGGCGTGGCTCGGATTGTTCTACGGGCTGTTCGCGGTGCTCGCCGTCGCCGCCTGCTGGATGACCGGCATTGCCTGGCCCGCCTATGCCGGTCTGGCCATCGCGGTGCTGCTGCTTGCCTGGCAGATCCGGGTGATCGACATTGACGACGCCGACCAGTGTCTGGCGCTGTTCAAGCTCAACAGCCGCGTCGGTCTGATCGTGTTTGCCGGTCTGAGTGCTGCGGTTTTGGCCTGATCACGCGCAAGACCCGGCCGCCTGTTACGAAGCTGCCGGGTCCCGGTCTTACAAAATTCTGGCTCTGGTGTCAGCGCCGCGCGATGATCTCGCGACCTTCAATCTTCATGCGGATGCCCATCTTGCCGGTCGAGCGGCGAACCAGGAAGCGCGGCCGGCGCTCGGAGATCTGGTTGTGACGGCGGCGGCGGCTGGGGGCAGGGGCGTCGTAATTGATTGCGTTTTCATCCAGCGGACGGGCGACGCCATCGGCTTCCACCATCAGCATCGGCAGGCCGTAGACTTCGGCCCAGCTGCGCCAGTCGGCGGCGATATCGCCCAGATCATGGGCCACCAGCAGCGGCACACACAGGGCCGGGTCGGTGTGATGCAGTTCCAGCGTCACTGTCACGTTTCCATCGCCATGATCGATTGCGCGGGCGGCCACACCCTTAAACGCGCGAGCCGGCAGGGCGATCGACATCGGCAGGCCGGATTTGGTCAGGACTTTCTTGACCACGGCACCGCGGTTGTCGAGCGTGACCGAAACCTCGTCGCGCTCATCGCGCGCCGCATAGGACACGCGTTGCGGGAAATGTCCCGGATCAAGTCGCAGTTCAAATCCCGCCCAAACGGGCTTCAATACAGTATTGGTCATTTGTGTCGCCTTCTGTAACCCTTGAGAGCCGGTTTTCCGGTCTTCTCGTCCGGGGCTTTTCGCCCTCTCACACGAGCGACAATGCCCCACGGCCCGTTCCTGGCGGCTTAAGGAGTTGGGTTAAGAAAACCTATGTTTTGGAGATGGTTAGCGAAACGCAACCACCGGTAAGGAACCGTTCACATCCCGATGTGGTCGAAAAATCGTCGGGTTTTGCTCGCAGGTTTGAGGAAAGCTTGATCCGCTAGAAAACCCCCAGGCCTGTTCCACAGCGCCTGGAGCAGGACATGACCACAACCTTTGTGAACTACAATCTCGTCGCCCGCGATCTCAAGGCGGAGATGACCCGTGTTTCCCAGCAAACACAGGTGAGTAGGGAGGCGACATACTTCAAGGAAAACATCGGCCAGGTTCGCACAGCGGAGGACTTTGTCAAAGACTACCGGCTCTATTCGTTCGCCATGAAGGCCCACGGTCTTGAGGACATGATCTACGCCGAGGCCTTCATGCTGAAGGTTCTCGAAAGCGATCTGTCCGACACCAACAGCTACGCCAACCGGCTGACCGACCAGCGCTACCGCGATTTTGCCGCGGCGTTTCAGTTTGACACAGGTTCCAAGCTCCCGATGTCGGTCAATCAGATCGATGAGGCCATAGGGCTTTACGATGAAACCGTTGGCAGCCTGGACAGCAAGATTTCCGCCGAGGTCAATTATTACAAGGCGACGGCGGGGAGCGTGGAGAATGTAGACCAGTTTCTCGCCGACCCGAGACTGTTCGACTTCATGACCCAGTCCCACGGTATCGACGGCTCGACCGTAAACCGGACTTTCCTGCGCGGCATATTGGCCAGCGATCCCGGTGATCCTGCCAGTTATCTCAACACCAACCTGATTGCCCAACGCACAGCGGCGGAAGCGGTGCTGACAACGTCACAGCCCACACTTAACGACATCGCCGCGCGCCAGTCCGAAATCGATGACAAAGCCTTCATGGCAGCCTTTCGCGAAGGCATAGCCTCCATTCAGACCGCGACCAATGAGGCTCTGGTCCGGCAATCCGAGCCGGGTGCGGATGTTGCCGCCATCCAGACGGAAATCGATGTCCTCACAGATGGCTTGCACACAACCTACCGTAACTTCATCGAGCTGGCGATGGTCGATCTGAGGGAGGAGGAAAGCAAACTGATCGCCGAGGGTCGTGAGGACAGTCCGGAAATGACGACCCTGCGCGGCAAGATTGATGCCTGGACCACCGACACCAATTCGCGTTGGACCATTTCCCTTTCCCTCAGGGAGATTGTCGATCTGGAAGCCAGCAAGACTGACCAGGGGGCCGATCCTGTATCGATTCAGTCACAAATCGACGCGCTGCGGATGACAATCTCTAATGAACAAGCCAATCTGACTGTAACAACCAGCGACATGGATGATGCGGTTGCGGCAAAGGATGTGGCGATTGCGGCTTACACACACCTGCCGGAACTGGGCGATGAGACCAATCAGCTGCTGCAACAGCTGGGCGTTGACATCACCAGAGCCAGGAACTTCATCGCCGCAACAGAGAAATTCCTCGCGCTGGCTTACGCCTACAATTTCAACAATGACGGAACGGTTCCAGCCGGCGGTATCCAGACTGAAGCCGAGCGTGATGCCACAACCGAACTCTACATTACCTCCCAGGATCGACTGACCCTGACCGGCGCAATGCTCAATGATGAATACTTCCGCGAGACCATCGGCACGTTTGCGACCGTCGAGGAAATGATGGCCGACGAGCGCATCGTCAACTATCTCAAATCGGCTTTCAACCTCGACACCTATCTGACCGTCGTTACCAGCACGCTTGAAAACGCCATCACCACAGCGTCAACCGATGCGGACCTCGAAGACCAGACCAATTACCTGGTCGCCTTCCATAAGGGCAAGCCGTATTTCGACAGCCTTGTTGCCCTGTCTCGCGCCTTCAACTTCAAGGAAGATGGCACCTTGCCCGATGGAGTCCAGCCGGTGGATCCCGAGAACCAGTCGGTCCTCTCCAGCCGTTACTTTAGCGGCTACGATGATGCCGCTGAGGAGGAGGATCAGGAGGCTATCCGGCGAATGCGGCTCGATCTTGTTGGCCTCAACACCACCAATGCCACTGTCAACGATCTGTTCAATAGCTCCGCGGTCTACAATTTCGCGATGAAAGCGGCAGAACTCGATCCGAACGAAATCCCCCAGCGCATTATGCGCAAGGTGCTGACCAGCGACCTTCAGGACCCGAACAGTTTCGTCAATTCGCTCAAGGACGAGCGATATGTGAAATTCGCCCGCCTGTTCAATTTTGATGCAGGCGGTAATGCTACTTCACCGCTGACCGCTCAGGATCAGGGGCAGATGCAGGACATCTCGCGGGACTACATCATTCAGAAGACCCGCTTTTTAAGTGGTGAAGAGGCGGCCTCGGCCCGCTCGGAAGCCGAGACGGAGGCCAGCTATTATCAGAGAACCCTGACCAACATTGATACGCTTGACGAGTTTCTGGCCAACAGGCGCCTGATCGATTTTGCCTTGATCGCAAAGGGCGTCGATCCGGCAAGTATCTCGAACGAAGATGTGCAAAAGCTGTTCCGGTCCGACCTTGACGATGCCGACAGCTATGCGAACACCGTTTCTGACATTCGTCTCGCAGAGGTGGTGACATCGTTCAATTTTGACGCAACGGGAACGTTGATAAAGCGTGACGCGGAGACGATATCCAGTCGCGGCGATTTGTATGAGACAATGAACCTCTATCTGCGCCAGACCATTGAGCAGGACCGTGGCCAGGAAGATAACGGAGTCCGTCTGGCACTCTATTTCGAGCGCATGTCGCCAACCATCACCTCCGCCTACGATATCCTGGGCGATACGGCCCTTTACGAGGTTTTCAAAACCATATTCAGCCTGCCCGACGAGATTTCCGGTATGAGCGTCGATGCCCAGGCAGCCCTGCTTGAAGACCGAATGGACCTGACCGATCTTGCCGACCCGGAAAAACTCAACAAGCTCGTGGAGCGTTTTACCATCATGTATGATCTGGCAAACGGATCCTCGTCCGCAACCGCGGCGGAATTGATCCTGGGCGGATCGTCGTCGGCGGGCATCAGCTTCGATACGCTTCTTTCGCTCAGCCAGCTTGGCCGTTAGGCGGCCGCCCCGTCTCAATCATCCGGCACAATCGGCTGGCCATCAGCGGGCAATCACCTTGCCGGGATTCATGATGCCCCTTGGATCGAAGGCTTGCTTGATCCGCGTCATCATCCCCATCTCCACAGGCGACCGGATTGCCGCAAGCTCCTCGCGCTTGAGCTGCCCGATGCCGTGCTCGGCGGATATCGATCCGTCCAGTTCAAGAACAATGGCGTGGACGATCTCGTTCATTTCTTTCCAGCGCGCGAGGAACGCCGCCTTGTCCGCGCCCACCGGCTGCGAGATGTTGTAGTGGATGTTGCCGTCGCCCATGTGACCGAAGGCGACAATGCGCGCGCCGGGCATGGCGTCAATCACCGCGCGGTCGGCGCGACCCAGAAATTCAGGCACGCGGGCCACCGGCACTGAAATGTCATGCTTGATCGACCCGCCTTCGGGGCGTTGCGCCGGGGACATCGATTCCCGCAAGTGCCAGAAAGCCTGGCGCTGGGCTCCGGTTTCCGCCGCCGCGGCATCGAGGATCAGGCCCTTGCCGTCAGCCTCCACGAACAGCGTCTCCAGCATCGCGCGCGCTGCTTCCTGGGATTGGCTCGAACTGATGTCGATCAGCGCATACCAGGGGTGAGGGTCTGAAAGCGGATCGCGCACCCCGTCGATGTGACGGGTGGTGAACTCGATGCCGATGCGCGGTATCAGTTCGAAGCCGGTCAGCGAGGGGCCGCACACATCCTGCGCCAGCCGGAACAGCTCGAGCGCGGTCTGCGGGCTGTCAACGCCGGCATAGATGGTCTCCTGACCGCGTGGCGCGGCAAACAGTTTCAGCACCGCCGCGGTAATGATCCCCAGCGTGCCCTCCGCCCCGATGAACAGATCGCGCAAATCGTAGCCGGTGTTGTCTTTCTTGAGTGCCCGCAGTCCGTTCCAGATCTGCCCGTCCGGCAGCACCACCTCGAGCCCCAGGCAAAGCTGACGCGTATTTCCATAGGCCAGCACCGCCGTTCCGCCGGCATTGGAGGAAAGGTTGCCGCCGATCTGGCAGGAGCCTTCAGAGCCCAGCGACAGCGGAAACAAAAGCCCTGCCTCGCTTGCCGCCTGCTGCGCCTGCTTTAGGATCACGCCAGCCTCCGCCACCATGGTCTGGCCCATCGGATCGAGCGACCGGATCCTGTTGAGCCGGTTGAGCAAGACCACCACTTCACCCATTTGAGGCCGCGGCGACTGTCCGCCCACCAGCCCGGTATTGCCGCCCTGCGGCACCACCGCCGTACCGGTCTCGTGGGCCAGCTTGAGGATCGCTGCCACTTCATCGGTGTTCGCGGGACGCAGCACCAGCGGGCTCTCGCCCTTGTATAGGCCGCGCAGCTCGATGAGATGAGGCTCGATTGCCGAAGGATCGGTCAACGCGTTGGCCTCACCTGTGATGGCGGCGAAACGGTCGATCAGGCTGGGGTCGGTGAGAGGCGTTGGCATATCACTGGATGTACCGCCCGTCCGGTCTCAAGTCGAGAGGGTGCGGGAGCCATCCGACGCTCGTGTGGTTTTCAGCAGGCTCAGCGAGGTGCAGCGGCGCGGCGGAGCCGGTCGTTGATGGCCTCGCCCAGCCCGGTCATGGGAACCTGTGTCACTGCGATGCTCTTGGCGCCGGAGGCATCGGCCTGTTTGAGCATGGAGAAAAGATTTGCCGCCGCCTCGCGCAAGTCGCCGGCGGGCGAAAGGTCGAGCACCAGTGCAGCGCGATCCTCTCCGGGCAGGGCTTTCCCTCCAAAGCGCAAGACTGCTTCCCCCGGCTTTGCGTCCGTCGCATCCAGCCGCACAGCCGCATCCGGCGCGTAATGCGAGGCCAGCATACCAGGCGCTGTTACGGCGTCGGAAGCGCCGGGATCGGCTCGCTCGACAGGGACTTCGCAGACAGCTTCAATTTCGTTCACACCGATGCCCCCGGGCCGGAGCAGCCGCAGCTGATCACCTTCAACGGCGACAATGGTTGATTCAAGTCCGACACGGCACGGTCCCCCGTCGACAATCAATCCGATCCGGTCTCCCAGATCGTCGGCCACATGTTTGGCGGTGGTAGGGCTGATGCGGCCGGAGCGGTTGGCGCTGGGTGCTGCCAGCGGCTTGCCGAAGGCGCCGATCAGCTCACGGGCGTGGCCTTGCGGTATCCGCACCGCTGCTGTCTCCAGGCCTGCGCGGGCAAGGTCGTGAATCTGTCCGTCAGGATGAACCGGCAGCACCAGGGTCAACGGGCCCGGCCAGAAGGCTAAGGCGAGCTTCTCGGCAAGCGGCGAAAACGCCACATGCGCCTTGGCCATCGCCAGATCCGACACATGCGAGATCAGCGGGTTGAAACGGGGTCGCCCCTTGGCCTCATAGATCGCCGCAATCGCGTGCGCGTTGGTCGCATCCGCCGCCAGGCCATAGACCGTCTCGGTGGAAATCGCCACAGGTTCGCCACGCCGCAGCGTCGCGAGCGCCACGTCCATCGTGGAGGGGTCCGATGCTGAAAGCGTGCGCGCCATGCCGACCTGACAACAAGCACTTGAGTGTGCGCGGCCGATCTAACAGGCACGAAGACTTGACGCAACTTTGGCCCACGTTGCGGTCTGTCGCCGGACCAATTGCGGCATTGTTTCAAATTGCGCGGATTATGTTCAGCGCAGGGTCAGAAATTTCCGGCATTCAGGCTGTCTGTAGACCACCTGCGGGAACGCGCCCATGAACAAACAGCCCTCATTCGCATCGTCCGTAGCACTTCGCGTTGCTACCGCCATGTACCAGATGGGCATTGACGGTTTGCCGCGCAATTACGAGCTGGTCTATGAGGCCTATTCAGGGGCCAATCCGGAGCTTGCCCGCGATTTCGTTGCCTTGGGTAAGACCAAGTCGCAAAAGGATCTCGACGATCTGGGGCGGAGATATCTGCCCCACCATCATGAGGAGACGGCGGTCTCGCGAACCAATGACCGGGTGCGGCTGCAGATTACGAACGTCATGGATCTTCTCAAACAGGAGAAGTCCGCCTTGTCCGATTACAGCAAGCTAATCGGCGAGGCCTCGCGCACCATAGGCTCGAACGGCACGGTCGATCCCGACTTGCTTTCCCGTTCGATCCGGGAATTGTCAGCGGCCACCCGGCGCAAGGCCTCCGACAACGAGGCTATGGCGGCCGAGGTCGAGACCCACACCGCCGAGCTTGAAAGCGTCAGGCAGGAAATTGACCATCTCCAGCGGCTAAAGTTCGTGGACCCGGTGACGGGACTGGCCAACCGCCGGGCTTTCAACAAGGCTGTGGCCCGTATTTACGCCAATCCCGATTTGCCGATGATGTGTGGACTGGCCTTTGCCGAAATCGATGATTTTGACCGCTTGTGCGAAGCCGGAGGGCCGGGCGCTGCCGATCATATCTTGCGGCAAGTTGGAGAAGCCCTGAAAACCGCCGGCCCGCCGGGCGATCTGGTGGTGCGGCTGGATGGACATTGTTTCGCGTTCCTGCTCAACTCAGGCGACGAGACCGAAATTATGCGGCTGGTCGACGCGTTGCGCCAGGCGGTGGGATCGAGACCGGTGGTACATGCCAAGACAAACCAAAACCTCGGCTGCCCGGCGCTTTCGGCGGGCGTGGCGATGTCGGTGATAGCCGACGGGCCGCGCCAGCTCATGGCCTATGCCGAAAAGGCCCTGGCGGCATCGCACGCCAATGGCGGCAACCGCGCCACGCTGTTTTCCCGCACCGCTGAGGCAGGAGCCGGCGGCAACTGGATGATCTACCGGCCCTGAAGCGCCCTTTGCCGCAGCCATTGTGATCTCGCAGCACAAGCACGGCAGCAGCGCTGCTGCTCACCCGGAGGCTGGGCCGGATCCGTAAAAGCCTGGCGATCGGTGGCTCTGGTCTCATCGCATCCCCCGCCATAGATAGGGACTATGTGCGAAACCGTCGCTTGGCGGTTATCGTGCAGTCCGGTCAGGTCGCGCCAAATCGCCATGATTTTTGCGGCCTCGGGCCAGATCGAAAATTGACGTTTACGTAAAAATCACTTAGCCGTAATCTCAATCGCCAACAGCGCTGTCGAGACTGACGTGGAAGCAGGGAGAAGACCACATGTATCGTGCCCCGGTTGATGAAATCGCCCATACGCTGAAATCCGTCGCGGGCCTGCGAAAGGCGATCGACGATGGCCGCTTTAATGATTTGGGTGAGGATCTTGTGGATGCGATCCTGACCGAGGCCGGCCGTTTTGCGTCCGACGAGGTGGCGCCGCTCAATGAGATCGGCGACACCCATGGCGCGGTGCTCAAGGACGGCGCGGTCACCATGCCTCCGGGCTGGAAGGAGCTTTACCAGAACTGGATCGCCGGCGGCTGGAACGGCCTGACCGGCGACGAGGCCTATGGCGGGCAGGGGCTGCCGATGCTGTTGTCGGTTGCGGCGCTGGAGATGTGGAATTCCGGCTCGCTCGCCTTCGGCATCGGCCCGACGCTGACCATGGGTGCGGTGGAAGCGCTTGAAAAACACGCCACCGATGCGCTCAAGGACAAAT
This sequence comes from uncultured Hoeflea sp., assembly GCF_947501405.1. Taxonomy (GTDB): domain Bacteria; phylum Pseudomonadota; class Alphaproteobacteria; order Rhizobiales; family Rhizobiaceae; genus Hoeflea. The sequence goes on from NZ_CANMVK010000002.1 coordinate 1,002,416, forward strand.
ATCTCGAAAAGCTGGTCACCGGCGAGTGGATGGGGACCATGAACCTGACCGAGCCGCAGGCGGGCTCCGATTTGAATGCGCTCAAGTCCCGCGCCGAACCGGCGGGGGACGGCACCTACCGCATCTTCGGTCAGAAAATCTTCATTACCTACGGCGAGCACGATTTCACCGACAACATCATTCACCTGGTGCTGGCGCGTCTGCCCGATGCCCCGCCCGGAACCCGCGGCATCTCGTTGTTTCTGGTTCCGAAGTTCTTCGTCGGAGACGACGGATCGCTGGGAGACCGCAACGATGTGTTCTGCTCGGGCATGGAGCACAAGCTCGGCATTCACGCTTCGCCCACCTGCACCATGATCTACGGCGACGGCAAGTTCGGCGACGAGCCCGGAGCCGTCGGCTGGCTGATCGGCGAGGAAAACCGGGGTCTGGCCTGCATGTTCACCATGATGAACAATGCCCGGCTGGCCGTTGGCATGCAGGGCGTGGCGATAGCCGAAACCGCCACGCAAAAAGCCATTGCCTATGCAAAGGACCGCACCCAGGGCCGCGCCCCCCGCCACACCGGCGAGGGCATGAGCCCGATCATCGAGCATCCCGATGTCGCACGCATGCTGATGACCATGAAGGCGCTGACCCAGGGCGCACGCGCCATTTCCTATTCCTGCGCCGAGGCGCTCGATATGGCGCGTGTCAGCGAGGGCGAGGAGGCCAGGGCCTGGGCCGAACGCGCCGGCCTGATCACCCCGATCGCCAAGGCGTTTTCCACCGATATCGGCCTGGAAGTGGCCTCGCTCGGTGTGCAGGTGCACGGCGGCATGGGCTTCATCGAGGAGACCGGGGCTGCGCGGTTTTTGCGTGATGCCCGCATTGCCCCGATCTATGAGGGCACCAACGGCATTCAGGCGATCGATCTGGTGATGCGCAAGCTGCCGCTTTCGGGCGGTACGGCCGTCACGGCGCTGATTGCTGATTTCAAGGCCGATTCGGAAGCCGCGCGCGCCTCCAACTCCAAGCAGATGGCCGGTGTCGCCGAAGCGCTCGACCGCGCCATCGCCGACCTCGAAACCGCGACCGAATATCTGCAATCGGCGGTCTCGGAAGGCCGGCAGACCGACGCGCTGACCGGCGCTACGCCCTATCTCCGGCTGTTCGGGCTGACTGCGACCACCGCCATGCTGGCGCGCGGCGCGCTTGCCGATCCCGACGCGCCCGAGGCTGCCGCCCGCACTTCGCTTGCCCGCTTCGCCGCTATCAACCTCGCGCCGGAGACCTCCGGTCTGGCGGCGATCGTCACCACCGGGGCCGCGAGCCTCGACACCGCCGATGCGGCGCTGGCCTGAAATCCGGGGACCCCGATATGACCGATCACATTCTCATCGAACGCGCTGGCGAGGCCGGTGCACTCAACGTCATCCGCTTCAACCGGCCCGACAAGAAAAACGCCATCACCCGCGCCATGTATTCGGCGATGGCCCGGGCGCTGATCGAGGGCGACCGCGACGAGACTGTGCGCGTGCATGTGCTTTTGGGCACGCCGGGCGCATTTACCTCCGGCAACGACATGCAGGATTTCATGACTGTTGCCATGGGCGGCTCGATGGGCACCGAAGTGCTCGATTTCCTGGCGGCGCTGGCGACCGCCAAGAAGCCGCTGGTCTCCGGCGTCGATGGTCTGGCGATCGGGGTCGGCACCACCATTCACATGCATTGCGACCTGACTTTCGCCACACCGGATTCGCGCTTTCACACGCCGTTTGTCGATCTGGCGCTGGTGCCTGAGGCGGGCTCCAGCCTGCTCGCGCCTGCCTTGATGGGCCACCAGAAGGCGTTTGCGCTGCTGGCCGCCGGCATTCCCTTTTCCGGCGAGGACGCCGAACGCGCCGGGCTGATCTACAGGCTGGTTCCGGCTGATGAACTTGAACCGGCCGTCTTCGCCGCCGCCGAGCATCTGGCCCAAAAGCCGCCGCAGGCGCTGGCGATCGCCCGCCGCCTGGTCAAGCCCGATCCCGAACCGGTGATCGCCCGCATGCGCGAGGAGGCCGAACTGTTTGCCGAGCGGCTCAAGAGCGCCGAGGCGCTGGCAGCCTTTCAGGCTTTCATGGCGCGCAAGAAATAGTCGGGCCCTGACCGTCCTTTCTGGTCCCGGCGGCGTCTACGGGTTAGGCTCGCCGTGAGATTGCGTTGCGACGGTGACTGCACCGCTCGCTGCGCCAACACCGGAAAGGCAAGCCTCATGTCCCGACTTCGCCCCGTTACACTGGCCTGCGCCTCAATGATCTTAGCTTCTGTTTCGTCCCCGGCCTTGTCCAACAGCCATGTGGCCGCAGCACCCGAAAACCGCATCGATAGCCAGCGTCACGACGCCCCGGAGCTCTCGGCTTACGGCGAACACAAGGTCGGCGTGCGCACGCTGGAGATGGCCAATCCCGGCCAGATCGATATTCTGGCGATTGACCCGGCCGCTGAAAAACCTTCCGAATGGCCGCGCTATGACCGGCCGCTGACGGTCGAGGTCTGGTATCCGGCCGACAGCGCTGCCGAGGGCGCGACGGAGCTCAAGGCCTATCTGCGCGATGGCAAGACCGAGGTCACGCTGACAGGCCGGGCGACGCGCGATGCCGCGCCGGCTGCGGGCGCGCAGGCCTTCCCGCTGGTGATCATTTCCCACGGCTATCCCGGCAACCGCTTCCTGCTGTCGCATTTGGCCGAAAATCTCGCCTCAAAGGGCTATGTCGTGGCCTCGATCGACCACACCGATTCCACCTACCGGACCCGTGCGGCCTTCGGCTCGACGCTGGTCAACCGGCCGCTGGATCAGGCTTTCGTGCTTGGCGAGATCGCCCGGCTCGCAGGCGACGAGACATCGTTTCTGAGTGGCCTTGCCGATGCCGACACCACAGCCATCATCGGCTATTCGATGGGCGCTTATGGCGCGGTCATCAGCGCCGGCGGCGGCGTTACCGAAACCGCCGTGGGCCATAGCTGGGGCGGTCCGCATGGTACGCTCGGCGTGCATCTGAGCGGCAGCGACAGCCACAACGCACTTCCCGACCCGCGAGTGAAGACCATCGTCGCCTTCGCGCCCTGGGGCTATGCGCAAAGCTTCTGGGATGCCGAAACCCTCAAGGGCGTCAAGATCCCGGTGCTGTTCGTCGCCGGCTCGGTGGACGACGTTTCGGGCTACGAGACCGGCGTGCGCGCGATCTGGCAGGGCGCATCCAATGTGGAGCGGGCGCTGCTGACCTATGACAACGCCAATCACAACGCGGGCGCGCCGATGCCCGCGCCAGCCGAGGCCGACACAATTGACGACGATCTCGGCTTCAATCTGGCCGAGCACTACAATGACGCGGTCTGGGATTCGGTGCGCATGAACAACATCGCCCAGCATTTCGTCACCGCCTGGCTGGGACTGCACCTCAAGGGCGACGAGACCATGGCCGCTTTTCTCGACCTGGCACCCAACGCCAATGACGGCGTCTGGTCCAGGGAGGAAGACGGCACGTCAAAGCCCGACCACAGCCACTGGGCGGGCTTCCAGAACCGCACCGCCAAGGGTCTGCGCTACGAAGTGCTGAAAGCCGGCGAATAGGCTTCGAAGTTGGCACTATACAATGGGGCGCAGCAGATGCGCCGCGTTTTTCGTTTGGCGGAGAACAATCCGGTGGCCACCTCGTCAGTTGCGCTCCGCGGCTCCCGTTTGCCATCCCCAACGGTCTCAGCCCGTCGTCCCCGGCTCCCCCATCTTGTCGTTATCGGTGCCCCGTCCTTCGTCATCCTCGGTCCTCTCGTTTCGTCATCCTCGGGTCTCTCGTTTCGTCATCCTCGGCTCTCTCATTTCGTCATCCTCGGCTCTCTCGTTTCGTCATCCTCGGCTCTCTCGTTTCGTCATCCTCGGCTCTCTCATTTCGTCATCCTCGGCTCTCTCGTTTCGTCATCCTCGGCTCTCTCATTTCGTCATCCTCGGCTCTCTCATTTCGTCATCCTCGGGCTTGACCCGAGGATCCATTCCGCGACCGTTCCAAACGCGATCAAGGTGGCATTACGCAGTGGATCCTCGCCTCAAGGGCGAGGATGACGAAAGATGGGGGCTGCGCGAACTTTCTTCTCCGGTCTCCCTCCTTGTGGCGGGGTCTGAAAGACGGGCGAGACCCGTGGCTCGCCCTCAGTCACAAAGTGACAGAGGGAGGTAAAGCACCGCATTCGGTGTTCGGCGCTCCACCCCCCTCTGTCGGCTACGCCGACATCTCCCCCGCAAAAGGGGGAGATTAGGTGCACTGGTCTCACTTCGGTTGCCCTGCCACTTGCCCTGCAGGCACCACCCCGCAATAATCGCGGGCGTCCATCACCCTGACCGGACCTCTCCCGCAAGGCCGAACCACACCACCGCGCCACCCGCCGTCACTTTGGAGACCCAGCCATGGCCGCATCCCCCGCCAATTCCAAGCCAGGGCCCAAGCGCCTGCCGCTGCCCGTCCGCCGTCAGGTCGCCCTGACCGAGGCCGCCCACGACCGGCTGCGCGAGCTCAACGCGCGCTGGAAGCTCTCCAACAACTATCTGCTGGTGGTGCTTCTCGAAAACCTCGATGCAATTGCCGACCCCGACAAGCTCGACCAGGCCTTCGAACACTTCATCACCGAATATGGTGCACCGGAAGGCGGAATGGGCAAACCGGCTCCCTGACCGGGAGCGCGCCTAGCGCCAGCGATCCCATCGATCGATCGCAGCACTTGTGACCCGCCCGGCTTGCGGAACTGGGGCTGACTCAAGCAATTGGGCGAGCCGCTTGGCTTGCAAAAGCGCTGCCTCGTTCTTGCCGGAACCCTCATCTCATCAACCTCGCGCCTCTCGATTTCCTCAACCTCGCACCTCCCAATCTCCTCATCCTCGGCCCCACTGTTTCGTCCTCCTCGGGCTCACCGTTTCGTCCTCCTCGGGCTCACCGTTTCGTCATCATCGGCCCAACCGTTTCGTCATCCTCGGCCTCACCATTTCGTCATCCTCGGGCTTGACCCGAGGATCCACACCGTGACCCTCCGGATCTGACTGCTGGCTGATACATCCCGGAATGGACCCTCGGAGGCAACGACGTCGCTTCGCTTGTCTGACCCGGTGGCCGAGGATGACGAAGCGGAGGCGGCACAGTTGCCCTGGCCGCGCCATCTGCGGACGGTGCGGTCGCAAACCGGTTGCACCCGCGCTTGCCCTGCACGCGGGCCCTTGCCATAGTCAGGTTCCCGCCCCGCACCCGGATACCCGCATGGCAGAACCGCCCAAACGTCCCTCCCGCCGCAAGCCGAAAGCAGAACCGGATTTCTCCCCATTCGAGGACTGGCTGATCGACGGCCCGGCAGGCGAGTGGCCGGAACCATGGCAAACGGATGAGGAACTCTCGCCAGAGCAGAAGCAGATTGTCGCCGCCAATGCAGCGTTGCTGCTGGACCGTCAGGCCTGGTTCGAGAAAGCGGCGGCGTTCGAGGCGGCCATCGAGGCACTCGCCGATGAGGCTCAGCAAAGGGAAGCAAGGGCGAACCACCACACCCACTTCGACCGACATATGTTCGCCGATGGCCCCAAGAATTTCTTAAACCTGCCGTTCCCCTGCGCTGTCTCGTTCTCCGGGGCGAGCTTCGGAGAGGGCGATGTCTTGTTCAACAGGGTGAGCTTCGGAGAGGGCGATGTCTCATTCGACGAGGCCAGTTTCGGAGAGGGCATTGTCTCGTTCTCCGAGGCGAGCTTTGGAGAGGGCGCTGTCTTGTTCTCCGGGGCGAGCTTCGGAAAGGGCACTGTCTTGTTCTCCGAGGCGAGCTTTGGAGAGGGCGATGTCTCGTTCTACGGGGCGAGCTTTGGAGAGGGCGCTGTCCTTTTCTCCGGAGCGAGCTTCGGAGAGGGCGATGTCTCATTCGACGAGGCCAGTTTCGGAGAGGGCGCTGTCTCGTTCGACGGGGCGAGCTTCGGAGACGGCGCTGTCTCGTTCGACGGGGCGAGTTTCGGAGACGGCACTGTCTCATTCGACGAGGCGAGCTTCGGAGACGGCACTGTCCGGTTCGACGAGGCGAGATTCGGAAAGGGCACAGTCTCGTTCGCCGGGACTACGTTCGGAGAGGGCGATGTCCGGTTCGACGGGGCGAGCTTCGGAGAGGGCGATGTCTCGTTCAATGGGGCGAGCTTCGGAAACGGCGATGTCTCGTTCTTTAGGACGCGCTTTGGTGACGGTGATGTCTTGTTCGACAGGGCGCACTTCAAAGACGGCAACGTCTTTTTTGACGAAGTCGATTTCCGACTAGGGACTATCTTTGCTTCAGACATGGTCGTTGCAGGCAGTCTTTATGTCAGGTCACAATTTCAGATGAAGGTCTTTTTCCGTCGCCTTGACGTCAAAGGCACCGCCAGCTTTTCCGGCAGCGGCTTCGCCGAGGTTCCGGATTTCTGCGACGCCAAGTTCGACCGACCGCCGGAGGTGGCGGGCATGGAGGTGCCGCGACCGCGGCTTGGCCATGGCGGCGATCGCGGCAAGCTTTCGCCTCTCTCCCGCGCCCTGTTTTCCACCGCGCTCGATCCCGATGACGTCGCCAAATACCGCAAGCTCAAGGCCATGGCGCTGGCGGCCAATGATCACGAGAAGGACGGGGAGTTCTTTGCCGGTGAAATGCTGGCCAAGCGCGGTGTCGAGACCACGAGCTTTGCTGGGCTGCTGTTCAACACCTTCTACTGGAAGCTCTCCGATTTCGGCCAGAGTTTCACGCTGCCGCTCAAATGGATGGGCGGCCTCATCCTGGTCTTCGCCGCGATCAATGTGGCGGTCGTGCAGATTGGCGCTCCGTCAACGCTCGCCACCATCCCGTCGCGCTTTGAGGCGATCGTGTTTTCCGTCGTTCTGTCGCTCAAGAACGCTGTCCCGCTGCTCGGATCGCTGTTCCGGTTCGCATCGGCTCCGGACGAGCACAAGGGCTGGTTCCAGACCTACTACGACACCCTGAAACAGCATACAGCCACAGTCGACTGGTTGATCGGCCTCGGCGTCGCCCAGAGCATCCTCGGCGGTGTACTCCTGTTCCTGTTTCTGCTGGCGCTGCGCAACAAGTTCCGGCTGAAGTGAGAAAAGGGAAAGCGCTCCAACCTCCCCTCAAGGGGGAGGTTGGGAGAGCACCGCGCGCCGCCCGGTCCGCCCCCTCACCAAGCGCGTCCAGGCATCCGGCTGCGCCGCATGCGGACTTGCTATCCTCTCCCCGTAGGGGCGAGGAGGGCTGGCTCCTACCGCCGCGGCCGCTCCAAAAGCGCCACCACCTCGACGTGGCTTGACCACAGGAATTGGTCGATCGGGGTGATGGATGTGATCCGGTAGCCGCCCTTGATGAGGATTTCGAGATCCCGCGCCAGCGTCACCGGATTGCAGGAAACGGCGGCGATGCGGGGAACCGTCGAGCGGGCGATTTCCTGGGCCTGGACGTCCGCGCCGGCACGGGGCGGGTCGAACACCAAGCCCTGATAGGTCTTGAGCTCCGAGGTCATCAGCGGCCGGCGGAACAGGTCACGCTTTTCCACGCTCACCGGCTTTAGGCCCTGCGCATGGCGCGTCGCGCGGTCGAGCGCGGCAAGCGAAGGCTCGTCCCCTTCCACCGCGTGGACATGGCTTTGCCGCGCCAGCCTCAGTGAAAACGTGCCCGCGCCGGAAAACAGATCCGCCACCCGCTTGGCTTTTTTCAAATGCCCCGCAATCAGATCACCCATCAGCGCCTCTGCCGCCTCGCTCGCCTGCACGAAACCACCCGGCGGCGGGTTGACCGCGACATCGCCGAACATCAGTTGCGGCGGCTGCTTTTCAATCAGGATCTCGCCGTTGAAGCTCAACCGGGCAATGCCTGGCTCCTTGCGCACCGAGGCGATGATCCTGAGCCGGTCGGATTCAGTCAGCTTAAACGGCGCATCGGCGGCGAGATCCAGTCCCGATAGGCTGTCGAGCACGGTCAGCCGGAAGGCCTCGCGGCCAACGGCCACCGCCGCCGCCATCCGGTTGAGCGCCGGCAGTGCCGAGTTGATCCGCTCGGAAGCAATCACGCAGCTTTCCACCGCCACGATCTGGTGGCTTAGCGCCTTGTTGAAGCCAAGAATGGCGCCGGTCCCGCTGCGCCGCGCGGCGAAGGTAACCCGCCGCCGCGTATGGCGGGCGCAGGTGACCAGCGGATCGACCGGCGTCTCGATGCCGCGCGCCGCAAGGGCTGCAACCACCAGCTCGCGCTTCCAGCTCTCATAGGCGGGCTCAGCCATGTGCTGCAGGGCGCAGCCGCCGCACCGGGCGTCGTCGCGGTCCGGACCGAAATGCGGGCAGGGCGGGGTAACCCGGTCTTGCGAGGGCTGTAGCAGCGCCATCATAGTTCCGCGGTTTTTCTCGACAGCAGCGTTGACGCGATCGCCCGGCAGCGTGAACGGCACGAATATCTGGCCGTCCGGCGTATCAGTGATGCCGTCGCCCTGGCCGCCCAGCCGGGTGATCTCGAGTTCACGCGCGCTCATGATTTTACCCCTCCGATGAGAAACTCGATGGCGCCGTCGCCGCCTTCGATGGGCGAGGCGATCGGCCCAACCGCCCGCCATCCAGGTTGGGCGTGCAGCCAGGCCGCCAGCTCATCGGCGATCTCCGGTGCAAGCCCGGGATCCTTCAGGAGCCCGCCCTTGCCGATCGCCGCCCGCCCGGCCTCGAATTGCGGCTTGACCAGAAGCACCGCAAACGCCCCGGATGCGGCAAGCTCGAGCGCCGGAGGCAGCGCAAGCTTGAGCGAGATGAAGCTGACATCCGACACCACCGCGGTGATGGCGCGGCCGCCAAGATGAGAGGCGTTAAGATCCCGGGCATTCAGCCCTTCAAGGTTGGTGACGCGCGGATCGCCGGCAAGCGAGCCGTGCATCTGGCCATGCCCGACATCGACGGCGATCACATGCGCAGCACCCGCTTCCAGCAAAACTTGCGTAAAGCCGCCGGTCGATGCGCCGATATCGAGCGCGGTCCGCCGGGTGGACTCGAAGCCGAAGGCCTCCAGCCCGGCCTTGAGTTTCAACGCTGCGCGCGAGACATAGCGCTGCGCCGCGTCGTCAATGCCGATGTTCGCTGACGCGGCAATGAGCGCGCCGGGTTTGGAAACCGTCCGGCCCTCGACCTGAACCGCGCCGCGGGCGATGGCGTCACGGGCCCGCGAGCGGCTTTCATAAAAACCAAGCCGCACCAGCATCTGGTCGAGCCGGTCCTTGTCTTGGATATCGTCGTGGCGGGAAGCGGACATGCAGCCCTCTTGGCCCGGAAGCCGGAGCAGGGCAAGCCTTTTTCTGGTGTTGGCGAGCGGTTCGCCGGGCAGCAGTCAAATGCCGGCCACGCCGGTCAATAGCGGATAATGCTGCCGCCCTCGCGGCTGGTACTGGCTTCGCCCGGCCAGCGGGTCGTGTCTTCGGGTTTGATCCGGTGGCTCAGCGGTGGGTACAAATGCCGTTTCGGATCGAGATCCAGCGCGCCGCGCATCGTTCCGAGTTTGGGCTGCAGCATCCTGATCGCCGCTTCCTCGATGCGCCGGTCATAGCGCGGCTCGGTCTCCGCCGCGGCCGTTTCGGGCGCCGCGCTGAGCGCCAGCACCGAAAGCCCGAGAATTGCCGGAAGCCCGGTTCCTGCCCGTTTCCAAGTCATGATGCCTGCGTCCCGCCGTCCCTGTTTGCCCTGCCGACATGTAGCAGCGGGACCTTTCAGAACGCCCAAGAGACGTGGTTACGCAGCGGCAAACGCCTATGGTTTCAAAATGGTAACCGGCGCGTGCGGTTGGCTTTCGGCGCCCAGCGCGGCGAACACCGTCTTGACGATGCCTGCGCGATCAAGCCCGGCACGGGCGTACATCGCAGCCGGCGATGCATGGTCCATGAACACATCGGGCATGGCCATGGAACGCACTTTCAGCCCGCCATCGATCAAACCCTCACTGGCGAGATAATGCAGTACATGGCTGCCGAAACCACCGACAGCGCCTTCTTCGATGGTGATCAACACCTCGTGGTGCTGCGCCAGTTGCCTGATCAGATCGTGATCGAGCGGCTTGGCAAAGCGCGCATCCGCGACCGTCGTGGAAAGGCCGGCCGCATCCAGATCCTCGGCCGCCAGCAGGCAGTCCGCCAGCCGTGTACCGAAAGACAATAGCGCCACCTTGGAGCCTTCGCGAATGATCCGGCCCTTGCCGATTTCGAGAATCTGGCCGCGCTCGGGCATCTCGACGCCGACGCCTTCGCCTCGCGGGTAGCGGAACGAAATCGGGCCGTCATCATAGGCCACGGCGGTGCGCACCATGTGCTTGAGCTCGGCCTCGTCAGCCGCCGCCATCACCACAAAGCCCGGCAGGCAGGCAAGATAGGCGGTGTCAAAGGATCCCGCATGGGTGGCCCCGTCGGCACCCACGAAGCCCGCCCGGTCGATCGGAAACCTGACCGGCAGTTTCTGGATCGCCACATCGTGGACCACCTGGTCATAGCCGCGCTGCAGAAAGGTCGAATAGATCGCGCAAAACGGCTTCATGCCTTCGGTCGCCATGCCGGCGGCGAAAGTCACCGCATGCTGCTCGGCGATGCCGACATCGAAGGTGCGCTCTGGAAATGCGCTTGCGAATTTGCCAACCCCGGTTCCGTCGGGCATTGCGGCGGTAATGGCGACGACCTTGTCGTCATGGCCGCCTTCCTGCACCAGCGCTTCGCCGAAAACCGAGGTGTAACTTGGCGCATTGGGCTTGGCCTTGGCCTGCGCGCCTGTCACCACATCAAATTTGGCAACGCCGTGATATTTGTCCGCAGCCGCTTCGGCCGGCGCGTAGCCCTTGCCCTTTTGCGTCACCACATGAATGAGCACCGGACCGTCGCCATTGTCGCGCACATTGCGCAGCACCGGCAGCAGATGCTCGAGATTGTGCCCGTCGATCGGCCCGATGTGATAAAAGCCAAGTTCTTCAAACATGGTGCCGCCGGTCACGTAACCGCGCGCATGCTCGACGGCGCGGGTAATCGCCCGGTCAATGCTCTTGCCAAGATAGGCGGTCAGCTTCTTGCCCGCCTCGCGGAAGCCCATATAGGTACGGCCCGAGGCCATTCGCGCCAGATAGGCGCTCATCGCCCCGGTGGGCGGGGCGATAGACATGTCGTTGTCGTTGAGAATGACGATCAGCCGCGCATCCAGCGCGCCGGCATTGTTGAGCGCCTCATAGGCCATGCCCGCCGACATCGCACCGTCGCCAATCACCGAGATCACATTGCGCGGCGTGTCACTGATTCCACTCGCCACAGCCATGCCCAGGCCTGCGGAAATCGAGGTCGAGGAGTGCGCCGCGCCGAACGGATCGTAGGGGCTTTCATCGCGCTTGGTGAAACCCGAAAGCCCGTCTTCCTGCCTCAGCGTGCGGATCCGGTCGCGCCGCCCGGTCAGGATCTTGTGCGGGTAGCACTGGTGGCCGACATCGAAGATCAGCCGGTCATGCGGGGTGTCGAAAACGGCATGGATGGCGATCGTCAGCTCGACCACACCGAGGCCTGCGCCCAGATGCCCGCCGGTGCGCGACACGGCGTCAATCATCTCGGCGCGCAATTCTTCCGCCAGTTGCGGCAATTGCTTGTCGTCGATGGTCTTCAGGTCGGATGGGAACCGGACTGTGTCCAGAAGCGGGGTTTCGGGCGGGTTGGTCACGTCATGCCTCACAATCGATCACGGCGTAGCCCGGAACGATAGGTGTGTAAAGCCGGTTAAACGTCGCAATGTGCGGGCATGGCGTGCGCTCGTGCCCGGTTGGCCCAAGCTAGGTCATCAAACATGGGCGTCAATCGGGCAGCGGAATAAACTCGTTCTCGTCGCCCGGCACGATGTCGAACCGGCCGGCGCGCCACTCGGCCTTGGCCTGTTCAATCCGTTCTTTCGATGAGGAGACAAAATTCCACCAGATATGACGCTTGGTGGGGATGCTGTCGCCGCCAAACAGCATCATCCGCGCGCCATGCGCCCCCGCCGTTACCGTGATCGCATCGCCCGGGCGGAACACCAGAAGCTGGTCGGGACCGAACCGGTCGCCGGCAATCTCGATCTCGCCTTCCAGAAGATAAAGCGCGCGTTCTTCCCAATCCGCGTCGAAGGGTGCCGATGTGGACGGCGCCAGCGCCAGATCGACATAAAGCGTGCTCGAATGCTGCGGCACCGGCGAACTTGCGCCGCCATAGGCGCCCATCACCACCCGCGCCGTTGCGCCGCCATCGTGGATCTCGGGAAGTTCGGTGGTCGGGGTATGCGAAAACTCCGGGTCGATCTCTTCCATCGAGTCGGGCAGCGCCAGCCAGGTTTGCAGGCCCGACATCGACAACTCGCCGCCGCGCATTTCCTCGGGCGAGCGCTCCGAATGCACGATGCCGCGGCCCGCCGTCATCAGGTTCACGTCGCCGGGTTTGATGACCATTTCGGTTCCCAGGCTGTCGCGATGGCGGATCGCGCCGTCAAACAGATAGGTCACCGTGGCAAGCCCGATATGGGGATGGGGGCGCACATCCATGGCCTCGCCGGCCTTGATGATGGCGGGGCCCATACGGTCAAAAAAGATGAAGGGACCGACCATCCGCCGCCGCGCCGTGGGCAGCGCCCGGCGCACGGAAAATCCGCCGATGTCGCGCGAGGACGGGATGATCAGATGTTCAATGGCATCACAGGAATAGGCGTCGCCGGGCTCCGGGTCTCCGCCGGGAAAGAAGCTCATGCGATCCTCCTGTCAGCTTGCCTATTCGGTGTCGAGCGGCTCCGTACCGGTTGGCTGGCCCTGCCGGTCGAGCCGGATCTTCTCGATGCGTTTCTCTGCTGCTGAAAGTAGCTTCTCGCAATGGGCTTTCAAGGCCTCGCCGCGCTCATAGATCTCGATCGATTTGTCGAGCGCCACATCCCCGCGTTCAAGCTGCTCGACAATGCGTTCGAGCTCGGCCACGGCTTCCTCGAAGCTCATCGCGGCGATGTCACTGGACGGCTCTTGTGTCTGGTCGTTCATCCATCAACCCTTTTGCAGGCGTACGACGTGGGCCGCCGCCGATTCGGCAAGCCCGACCAGATCATAACCGCCTTCAAGCAGGCTGACGACCCGGTAGCCCGCGGTGCGTCCGGCGATATCCATCACCTTGCCGGTGGCCCAGTCAAAATCATCGGCTGTCAGGTTGATTTCAGCCAGCGGGTCGCGGTGATGGGCGTCAAAACCCGCCGAGATTATGATCAGATCGGCATGGGCCTCTTCCAGCGCCGGCAGGATGCGGCTGCGGAAGGCCTCGCGAAAATGGTCGCTGCCATCATTGGTGGACAGTGGGGCGTTGAAAATATTGCCCTTGCCGGTCTCGCCGCGCTCGCCGGTGCCCGGATAAAGCGGCATCTGATGGGTCGACAGATAAACCACACTGTCATCGTCCCAGAAGATGTCCTGGGTGCCATTGCCGTGATGCACGTCCCAATCGACGATCGCCACCCGTTCCGCGCCATGAACCTTCTGGGCGTGCCGCGCTGCAATTGCCGCCTGATTGAACAGGCAGAACCCCATTGAGCGGTCTTTCTCGGCATGATGCCCGGGCGGCCGGGTGGCCACGAAGGCGTTGTCGGCGTCCTTGCCAAACACCGCATCGACCGCACTGATTGCGCCGCCGACTGAAATCAGCGCCGCTTCCATGGCGCGGGGACCCGCCACCGTGTCGTCATCAATCCGCGCCATTCCGCTTTCGGGAATGGTCGAGCGGATGCGCGCCAGATAGTCCTCGGGATGGGCCAGCAGAACGGTTTCTTCAGCGGCCTCGGGGGCCAGTTTCCGTTCCAGCGAATTGAAATGCTCGTGCTCGAACACCGCTTCAAGCGCGCGCAGCCGGTCCGGCCGTTCCGGGTGGCCGACAGGCACCACATGTTCCAGGCAGATCGGATTGGAGTAGTAGAATGTGCTCATCTCACCTATCTACCGATGAATGGCGGGCGATGCCAGTGCCCGTGTATCGCCGGGTGCGAACGGCCGGTTCCGGGTGGTCAAAGTCAGCGAAAATGGCGATGCCGGGACCCTCGCGCAACAGATCCCGCCTAACCGGGATCTGTTGAATGTTGGAAACAGACTTGAACAAATAGCGAACACGCTTAGGGTTGAACAATGACGATTCGGCTTTCCAATCTCGCGGCGCGACGGATCTTTCTCGCCAAACAGGGGCTTTCCGCACCGCCGTCACGAGCGCTGAGCAAGGCGGATCTCTATACACTGATCCACGACATCGGGTTTGTGCAGGTCGACAGCATCGCCACCGTCGAACGCGCCCATCATCAGATCCTGTTTTCCCGCAACCAGACCTACAGACGCCCGCATCTTGGCCAGTTGCTTGAGCAGGATCGCAGCCTGTTTGAGCACTGGACCCACGATGCGGCAATTCTGCCCGCCGCTTTTTATCCCTACTGGAAGCACCGGTTCGCGCGCAATCAGGTGCGCCTGCACGCCCAATGGAGCAAATGGCATGGCGCGGATTTCGACGCAGCGTTTGACGACACCTACGATCACATCGTCAGCCATGGCGCCATCCGTGCCCGTGATTTGAAACAGGACGACCACAAATCCGGCGGCTGGTGGCAATGGCACCCGTCCAAAAAAGCGCTGGAATATTTCTGGCACACCGGACGTCTGGCGATCAGCGCCAGGCAGAACTTCCAGAAGGTCTACGATCTGAGCGAGCGGGTCATTCCCGATCATCACCGCGAGGCCCAAATCTCCGAAGAGCAATTTGTCGACTGGGCCTGCCGCAGCGCGCTTGAGCGGCTCGGCTTTGCCACCCATGGCGAGATTGCCGCATTCTGGGACCTGATCTCACCGGAGGAGGCCCGCGCCTGGGTCGCAGCCAACCGGGATCAGCTCGATGATGTCGAGATCCAATGCCAGGGCGAAGCGGTACGCCCGCGGGCCGGTTATGCGCTCGCCGGTCTGTCGCCACATCCGGATGACTGGCCGGAGCCGCCAGGTCGGGTCCGGGTTCTCAGTCCCTTCGACCCGCTGCTCAGGGATCGCGCCCGGGCCGAACGGCTGTTTGGTTTCCGCTACCGCATCGAGGTCTTCGTTCCCGAGGCCAAACGGGAATATGGCTACTATGTCTTTCCGCTGCTCGAAGGCGACCGCATGATCGGCCGGATTGACATGAAAGCCGACCGCAAGGCCGGAACGCTCAATGTCGCACGGCTCTGGCTGGAGCCAAAGGTCCGCGCATCAGCGGGGCGGATGGCGAAGCTTGACGCGGAGCTCAACCGGCTCGCGCGTTTCACCGGGGTGGAGGGCGTTGCCTATCAGCCCGGATGGCTGGTTGACTGAACCTGATCATTCAGCCGGGGTCCACGACAATCAACGCGCCCGATTCCGTGGCGGTGACAACGCGTCCGTCAATCAGGGCAATGGCCTTGTCGATCGGGCCGGGCAGGGCGATGTCGGGCCGGCCGGACAGCGGAAACCGCAAACGTGACCGGTCCTGCGACGGCAGGACCAGTTCCAGCCGCCCCCCGAATTGGCCGATTGCGGAAAGCCCCAATTCGCGCGAGCCGATCAGATGATTGGAGACATCGAGCGCAATATCGTTGTGCTCCGTGATTTGTCCATCGGCAAACTCCAGTGCGAATAGCCGCCCACCGATATGCGGCGTGCGCACGCCATAAATCGTCAGCCCGCCATCGTCCTGCTCCATCAGCCCGGCGATGTTGAGCCAGCGATTGGCGCGGCCGTTCTCACTGCCTTCGCCGCGTAAGGCCAGAACGCCCCCGGTAAGCCCATAGATCGTCACCCCGGCGCCGCCGGTAGCCGATGCACGGATGGTGATCACCTCATTGCGGCCGTCGCCGTCCAGATCGGCGATTCGCGGCGTGATGTCCTCAAACACCTGATGATCCAGCAGCACATGCTCGTGGCTGCGCCCCGATGTGTCGACAACCACAAGCGAGCCGCCTTCGATCGCATCGCCCAGCACGCCGTGGGCGTAGCGCGTGGTCGGACGCCCGTACCAGGCGCTGCGGATATCGCCGGAAGCGGCCGCGGCGATCCGGCCGTCCGGCAGCGCGTCCCTCGGCGCCGGATCAGGCAGGCGCGGCGCTGCAGCGGCTTCAAGGCAGAACCCGGGAGCTGCATGGCAGTCAGATAGTCGCAGCCAGCGGGAACCCGCCAGCGCAAAAACGCCGTCATCGGTCGCGACGATACGGTCAATGGGAGCGGGAGACTTAAGCTCATGCACCGTTTGCGCCGCCAGATTTGCGGCAAACCCGATCCATCCGGCCAGAAAAACCGCGCAACTGGCAGCCGCAACAGCGGCCCGGTAAACGATCAGGTCGCGCCGCATCAGATGATCTCGGTGGAGGAAATCTGGATGCCGAAGCCTTCCAGGCCCACATAGTGGCGCTCGCGCGAGGCATAGAGCTTGATCGAGGTAATCCCCAGATCCTTGAGAATCTGGGCGCCGAGGCCGATTTCGAGCCACTCATCCTCACGCGCCTGTGCCTCGGCATGGTCCTCGCGCTCATCGGTCACGGAGCGCCGCGACGCCTGTTTGCCGACCCCGACCGAGCCCTCGCGAAGGTAGATCACCGCGCCACGGCCTTCCGCTGCCATTCGCTCCATGATGCCGGTCATCGGCTCGTGTTTGGAAAACACGTCCTCGACCACCGATTCCAGATGCAGCCGCACCGGCACGTCGACGCCGTCGCGGATGTCGCCGAAGACCACCGCGAGATGATGCATCGGATCCCACGGCAGGGTGTAGGAATAGGCCTTGGCCGGCCCCGCGACGGTTTCCACATCGAAGCTGCCGACATGCTCTATCAGCGTTTCCTTGCGCTGACGGTAGGCGATCAGATCGGCGACCGAGACCTGTTTGAGATCGTGCTTGACCGCGAAATCCGACACCTGCTCACCGCGCGTGACAGTGCCGTCATCATTGACCAGTTCGCAAATCACACCGATTGGCGGCAAGCCTGCCAGCTTGCACAGATCGACGGCGGCTTCGGTATGGCCCGAGCGCATCAGCACGCCGCCCTCGCGCGCCACCAGGGGGAAGATGTGGCCGGGCCGAACGAAATCATTGGCGCCCGCGTTGGGATTGGCCAGATTGCGCGCAGTCAGCGTCCGGTCATCAGCGGAAATACCGGTGGTGGTGCCGTGCTTGTAGTCGACCGAGACCGTGAAAGCCGTGGTGTGGGCCGAATCATTGTCCGCCACCATGGCGGTCAGGTTCAGCCGCTTGGCCTCCTCGCGCGGCATTGGCGTACAGACGATGCCCGAGGTGTGGCGCACGATGAAAGCCATCTTTTCGGGCGTGCAGTGCACGGCTGCGACAATCAGGTCGCCTTCATTCTCGCGGCCGCCATCATCGGTGACGACGACGATCTCGCCGGCTTCGAACGCGCGGATTGCGTCGGCGACGCGGGACTGGTCATAGGACATGCAAGGATACTCTCAATCGAGGCGGCCGGTCTGGCCGCGGTCTCTCAAATAATGGTCGGCGATGGCGCAGGCCACCATGGCTTCACCGATGGGAACGGCGCGGATGCCCACGCAAGGGTCGTGCCGGCCCTTGGTCTTCACATCCACCTCATTGCCATCGGCGTCGATCGAACGCCGCTCGTTTAAAATCGAGGAGGTGGGTTTGACAGCAAAGCGGGCCACCACCGGCTGTCCGGTGGAGATGCCGCCCAGAATGCCGCCGGCATGATTGGACAGGAACGCCGGCTGACCGTCTTCGCCGATGCGCATTTCGTCGGCGTTTTCCTCGCCGCTGATCCGCGCGGCCTCGAACCCGTTGCCGATCTCGACGCCCTTGACTGCGTTGATCGACATCAGGTTGGCGGCGATGTCCTGATCGAGCTTGGCATAGATCGGAGCGCCGAGCCCGGCCGGCACATTCTCCGCCACCACTTCGATCACCGCTCCCACCGATGAGCCGGCCTTGCGGATTTTGTCGAGATACTCTTCCCACACCGGAACGATGTCGGGATCGGGGGCGAAGAACGGATTGGTGTCGACCACCGACCAGTCCCAGTTGTCGCGATTGATCCGGTGTTCGCCAATCTGTACCAGCGCCGCGCGAACTGTCACGCCCGGAATGACCAGTCGCGCCAGGCCGCCGGCCGCCACCCTGGCGGCTGTCTCGCGCGCTGAAGAGCGGCCGCCGCCGCGATAATCGCGCACGCCGTATTTGACGTCATAGGTGAAATCAGCATGGCCCGGCCGGTAGCGCTTGGCGATATCGGAATAGTCCTTTGAGCGCTGGTCGGTGTTCTCGATCAGCATCGAGACCGGTGTGCCGGTGGTGACAAGCGTGTCGTCGTCCTCGCGCATGACGCCCGAAAGAACCTTGACCCGGTCTTCCTCGCGGCGCTGGGTGACAAACCGCGATTGCCCCGGCTTTCGCTTGTCCATCCAGTGCTGCAGCGAGGCTTCGGTGAAACGCAGTCCTGGCGGGCAGCCGTCAACCACGCATCCCAGCGCCGGCCCGTGGCTCTCGCCCCAGGTGGTCACACGAAACAAATGGCCGAAACTGTTGTGCGACATGCGGGTCCACCATTCGGGAGGCGTGCGGGATCCGGCCCGCTTTCAGGGTTCGGCGTGACTTCTAAAGGAATTCGGTAGCTTGGGGGAAGCTTTTTTGTTTATCAAGCACGCCACCAGCGGCCCGATTCGTTGACACGATCCGAAATTGACGCTCACATGGCGACGTTAATTTGCCACATTCCGCGCCTTCAAGGGGCGCACACACTGATTGCATGAGGACTTCACAATGCGTTTCGCAATTTCTGCCCTTTTGGCCGTTTCTGCCATGCTCGCACCATTTGCAGCAGGCGCCCAGAGCGCCGATGTGGAAGCGACAATCACCGATGTCTCGACTGCGGAACTGACCATCAGCCTGGACGACGGCAAGATTTACCAGGCTCCGTCCGAGTTCAACTTCGAAGGCCTGGAATCCGGCGTCAAGGTTTTGGTGTTTTACACCGAGATCGACGGCAAGCGGATGATCAACGACCTCGAATTGCTGGATTGATCCGAAAGCAGGCAGCCACACCGTGACGCGGCGCAGTCACGTGCCCGGTCGCGCCCGCTGAGCCTGAAATGCACGGCGGAAGATTTCCGCCACGGACGCTGGGACACTCCGGGTTCAGGTGGAAACGCCTGAACCAGAGTTCGAACAAGCATCAATACAATGGTTCGCTGTTCGGTCCCGGATGAACCGCGAAACGATCTATTTCACCGTAAACTTTGGACGAACCGTTGAGCCGCGTGGTGCGGGATCGCCGACGAATCGCGGCTGCAGAACTGTCAGGACGAAGCTGTCGGGCCCGCGATAGCCGCGATCAGGCGTATAGATGACCTGCAGCCCCTTGACCTTGCCTTTGCAATGGGACGGGAGGCTGTCGGATTTGCTCACCCCATGAACGAAATGCAGCTTTCCGTGCTTGGGCTCGGTGCGGACCCTGTATTTCGGCTTTCCGAAGTGGGCGCAGGTCGATGGATGCCAAACCGCGAAGTCGTAAATCATCACCGATTTGTTGGCCGGCAGGGTTGTTTCAGCGCGCACTGCGCCGGTTAAGGCGATACCAGCCAAGAAGAAACCGATTGCGGCGCCAAGGAAGATGCGAGTCATGCACAGCTCCAGGTTGCGTGAGAAGTGTAGCCCTAGGCAACCTGGATATGTTCGTAAAGTGCTCGCATAGCTGGTTGTCGAAAAAACCAATTCATGTCGCGCTCAACTGGATTCAATTGAGCGATAACGTACATGCATTCCTTCAAAGTGTTACAGCGTCCCTTGCGCATCCGATTGGATGCGCGGCGCTGTAGCGCGAGCCCGGTCAGATCCAGCCGATGCTGTTTCCCTCGATCTTGAGTACACGGTCCTGCGGCACATCGAGCAAGGCGGCCGCTTCATCTCCCAGCTTGCCCACGCGGTGAAACAGGGTCCGGATCACTCCGCCATGGGCGACGCAAATGGTGGGATTTTCCACCCGCGAGAGAAAACGGCCGGTGCGTTCTGCAAGCATCGCGTAGCTCTCGGCCCGCGCACCGGGCGGCTGAAACCGCCATTTGCCGCGCTCGCGCTGTTCGATGAGGCCGGGCGAATGCACCGCCACTTCGGCCAGTGTCTGGCCTTCCCAATCGCCGAAAGACAGCTCCACCAGCAAGGGATCGGTGCGGTATCCGGAAGGCTCAAGGCCGGCCGAGGCGCGCACCAGTTCCATGGTTTCGCGCGTGCGGCCCAAGGGGCTTGCCACCCAGTCGAACTCCGCAAGCGGCAGCTCCAGCGATCTGGTGGCGAGCGTGCGGCCATTGCCGCGCGCCTGGCCGCGTCCGGTCTCGTTGAGCGGGATGTCGCGCGCGCCCTGCAGCCGTTCCTCCCGATTGTAGTCGGTCTGGCCGTGGCGGATCACATACAAAAGCATTTGCGGCTCTCGATTTGAAAACGAGGCCTGACCCTAAACCACGCTTATGTCAGGCGCATCAACGGCTTTCATGCCCACGGTGTGATAGCCTGAATCCACATGCAGGATTTCGCCGGTCACCCCGCGCGACAGGTCCGAGACCAGATACATGGCCGAATCGCCCACCTCTTCGATGGTCACCACCCGCTTGAGCGGCGAATTGTACTCGTTCCATTTCAGAATATAGCGGAAGTCGCCGATTCCGGAGGCGGCCAGGGTCTTGATCGGGCCCGCCGAAATGGCGTTGACGCGAATGTTGGACGCGCCCAGATCAACCGCGAGATAGCGCACGCTGGCTTCCAGCGCCGCCTTGGCCACGCCCATCACATTGTAGTGAGGCATCACCTTTTCTGCGCCGTAATAGGTCAGCGTCAGGATCGATCCGCCATCGGTCATCAGCGGTTCGGCACGCTTGGCCACCGCTGTCAGCGAGTAGACCGAGATCTCCATGGTGCGGTTGAAGTTCTCACGGCTGGTTTCGACATAGCGGCCGGTCAACTCGTCCTTGTCGGAAAACGCGATCGCGTGGATCACGAAGTCGAGCTTGCCCCATTTGGCCTCAATCTCGGAAAATACCGCGTCAACGCTGTCAAGATCGGTAACGTCACAATGGCCCGCAACGATCGCGCCCAGATCGGCAGCCAGCGGCTCGACACGTTTGCGCAACGCGTCGCCCTGATAGGTCAGCGCAAGTTCCGCACCGGCGTCGGCGCAGGCCTTGGCAATACCCCAGGCAATCGACCGATTGTTCGCTACGCCCATGATCAGGCCGCGTTTGCCTTTCATAAGCCCGGAAGTGTCAGCCATTGCAGTCTCCCTCATTTTTGTCGCGCAGGCTATGGCACACAGGGCCTGTCGCCGCAAGTCGCCGCTTTGCGACACTGCCGCGATGCCCGTTCTTCGCCCGTAAATACTAAGTGTTTTACATGAACCAGGAGCGCTTGCTGGAGCGCATCAGTTCGATGAGTTTCGGATCAGGCTTCTCCGGCAGCATCACCCGGAGGTGAACGTGCAGATCGCCGCGCGCGCCGCTGGCGGCGGGCAACCCCAGACCGGGAATGCGCAGCACGGTGTCGGAGCCCGACCACTCGGGAATGGCCATCCGCACAGGCCCGTCCAGAGCCATGAACACGAACGCGCCGCCGAGCACCGCCTCGGCCAGGTTGATCGGGTGGTCGCCATGCAAATCCGCGCCCACGGAGCGCAGCCGCGCATGTCTGGCATGCCGGAAGGTGACGATGGCGTCGCCATGAAGCGTCGGATCCGGCGAAGGCACCCGCAGTTCCATCCCGTCGAGCGTTCCCGGCGGCGAGTTGAAGCTCACGTTTGCGGTGGATCCGAAGGGGATCTCGCCGCGGTAGCCGATCAACGCGGTCTCCAGGGTAATCTCGATCTGGTGACGGCTTGCCGGCATATCCGATTCCGGCTTGTGCAGCGTCTTCCATTTTTCAAACAGCGCATCGAGCGCATTCAGCGGATCTTCGTCGAGCCCCGGCGCATCGGTCTTGGCGCGGCCATCACCAGGTTTGGCGGTTTGAACGGTTTCGCGGGCCTGTTTGGCGGCGGTTTCGCCAAAAATATGGGCAACCATGTCATGGAAACTGGCGCCGTCCGAGCCGTCCGCCTGCCCGTCAGGCCCTTTGGCCTGGGTTCCGGCCGCACCGTCCTTGGCTTGTGGGCCGGACTCAGTGGTCCGGGCGCGTTTGAAGGAGGAGAACGGGTTGGCCGCAAAGCCGCGCACCGGCCGTTTGCGCCGCCGGCCCCGGGCATCGATATGGCCTTCATCGAATTGCATGCGGAGATCGGGATCGATCAGCAGCTTGTAGGCCTGAGCAATCTCGGCGAAGCGAACACCGGCCTGCGGATCGTCCGGCTTCTGATCCGGATGCCAGGTCTTGGCCAATTGCCGGTAAGCGGATTTTATGTCTTCGGTTCTGGCGGTCTTGCCGACGCCGAGCACCGTGTACGGACTACGCATGTTACAATCCCGTATCGGCCCTGAGGGCTTTAAGATGCGCAAGCCTAGCGACGATTTGCTAACCATCCGTGTATGAATGTCAGTTTGTCGCCTGGCCGCGCGGCGCGCCCGATCACTTTGGGTGCTCAAAGGAGGCGCGAAGGACACCGAGGCAAGAAACCAAGCAAAACAGCGCAGGAGGGGGGCCGGCGAGCGGCGCTAATGATGCGTCTGCTCAAGTCACAGTGAGGCACGGTCAGAATTTAGCCGTCGGAGCGTTTGAAGCTCACCAATTGCCAGCCACCCTCGGGGCGCTGGCACACCCGCCCGTCAAACAGCGCCACGCCGTCAAAGCCGTGCCGCGTGCTTTGAAACAGACGGCAGGTCTTGCCGCCATCGGTCAGCACCGCCAGATCGGTGATCACCCCCGCCGAACCGGTCAGTTTGTTCGACCACGGATGCGGGCCTGAAAGCGCGTCGCCAGAAAGCCCTGCGACCAGATCCCGCACCACCGTCTCGTCCGACATGATCTCGCTTTCCGCCGACAGCGGCGCGATCGCATTGGTGGTCACGGGGTCCAGAGCCAGCGCAGATGCGGCGTCGCCATTGGTGCGCATGCAACCGGAGGCCAGAAGCGCAAGCGGCATCGCCAGCGCCAAAAGCGCGCGCCGCGCCGTGGCCCTCTTTTCGGCCCTGTCTGCTTCTGTTAGGTCACTTGCCACTGTCGCACTGCTCCAACCAGGAGGCATGAGGTAAGACTATGACCGAAACAGGGTTAACGACTGGTGACTTTACCGAGGCTGCCGAGCCCTACCGGCTGTTTGCCCAGTGGCTTGATGACGCAACAAAGTCGGAACCCAACGATCCCAATGCGCTGGCGCTGGCCACGGTGGATGAGAACGGGCTACCCGATGTGCGCATGGTTCTGCTCAAGGGGTTTGATGAGCGCGGCTTCGTGTTTTACACCAATTTCGAAAGCCAGAAGGGTCAACAGGTTCTCGGCGCGATGAAGGCCGCAATGTGCTTCCACTGGAAAAGCCTGCGCCGCCAGGTCCGGGTACGCGGCGCGGTCGAACAGGTCAGCGACGCAGAAGCCGACGAGTATTATGTTTCACGGCCGCGCGGCAGCCGCATCGGCGCCTGGGCGTCGAAGCAATCGCGGCCGCTTGAAAGCCGGTTCGCGCTTGAAAAGGCGGTCGCTGAATACACCGCCAAATTCGCCATCGGCGAGATCCCGCGGCCCGAGCACTGGTCGGGATTCCGGATTGTGCCGAAGTCGATCGAATTCTGGCACGACCGGCCATTCCGGCTGCATGACCGCGTGAGCTTCACGCGCACTGCGGACGCCTGGGACAAGACCCGGCTTTACCCCTGATCCTCGGGCCCTTGATTGTCCAGTCAGCTTGACAGTGCGAAGGGAATGCCTGAGGCGAGCGCACCCACATAGCGGCTCTTCTGGTAGTAACCGTTGAGCGATATGCGCGGTAGCGCGTGGCGGCTGTCGAGGCTTTGCGCGGTCAGAACCCCGGGATTGGTTGTCACTGCCAGTTGGAAATCCAGATCGTCGGCGGCCTGGTATTCGCGCTGGCCTGCGGCGCATCGGTCGCCATAGGGGTAGGCGAGCGTGGCCGGGATCTCACCGGTAATCTCAGCCACCCGCTCGGCGGACCGGACGATTTCCAGGCGCATGTTCTCTTCATCGAGATGAGCCAGATTGACGTGGCCGATGGTATGCGCGCCAAGGCTCGCCAGCGGCGTTGCGGCAAGCGCACGCAACTCGTCCTCATTCATGACCTCCCGGTCGACTATGCCGATCGGGTCGATACCTGCCTGGCGCGCCTGGTCATCGAGACGTGCTACGATCTCTTCCTGCTCGGCGCAGGCGAGTGCCTTGTGCAGCCGGTCGAACGCCGCGTATTTTTCGAGCAGCGTGCGTGTCGGAAGCCGAACCTCGCCGGCGCCGTCGCCACAATCGAACGCGAAGATATCAAGACGGCGGATTAGTTCCTCCGCGGTTTCCCACCAGATCGAATGAGTCCGGTCGATAAAACCGCCGGAAACAAAGATGGTGTAGGGGATGCCGTGTTTTTCAAACACCGGCCGGGCATGAAGATTGTTGTCCCGATACCCGTCATCAAGCGTGAACACCATCGCTGGCCCCGGGCGATCGGTACGCGCCAGATAATCCGGCAAATCCTCAAGCGCCACCGGAACATGGCCATCGGCTTTAAGCTGGATGATGCTCTCGTCGAGGAACTCCGGGGTGATGGTCAAATGGGCAACGGGATCGAACGACTTCTCTTTCCGCGGCCGCACATGGTGCAGCGTGAAAATCGCGCCAAGCCCGCGCGCGCTCGCCATCAGTCCGGATCTGGCCAGCAGCGACACGGCTTCAAGCCCGCTCTGAATGGCGGCGCGCTTGATTATGCGGCGTGCGGCGACTTGACTGGGTCCTTGCATGAATCCGTTCCGAATAGCGGGGCAGGTGTTGTCTCGAGCCGGCAGACTAACAGTCTTGGCTTAACCGTTGTTGAATCAAAATTGCGATATCAATCCATGTGGCGCGTTGACGGGATGCAGCGCGAGCAAATACCCATGGCGATCGAAGTATCGATCTGAGAGCCAGGCTTCGGCAATGCCTGTGACTGTGTCATGCCGCTATAGGGTTCGCGTTCAAGTTGGTTCACTTGCACGTTCTCGTAGAGGCATTGTCGCGCTTGATTGGATCCTATTGAGCGATAACGTGCATGCATTCTTTCAGAGGCTTACAGCGTCCAGTTCGCATCCACCTGGAGGCGCGGCGCCGTGGGTGCTGCCCACGGTCGTGGCGTCCATCAGCGAACTAGGCTGACCGGCGTCCGCCGGAGCAGGTTGGCCGGAAGCGACTATCCCGGCAGCGGGAATTCTCCGTCCAGCCCGATCTCCATCAGACTCCTGCAGATGGGCTCACTCCACCCGGTTTTGCCCTGCCCAATCGCGTCGTCGAGGGCATCGCTCAACGCGTAAGGGTCAGTTTGGCGAAGCACCTCAAACAGCGCCGCTGCCTGGGCAAGGTCCTTTGACCGTTTGATGCGGTCGCCAGTTCGTTTTTGCGCCAGGATCAGTTTGTGAACCGCGTAACGCGCCGGCTGAGGGACGGTCACCGGGACGCCTGATGAAAACAGGATTGCCGCATGGGCCGGGTTATCGACCAGCCAGCGGAGATATTGAAGCGGGGTCGCGCCCGCTTTGAGGTTTTCCATCGGCATCGGGTTGGGATCGTTCCTGCTCAACTGCGGCGTCAGCAGATCGACCATGAGGCCGGACGCGGAACGAAACTGTGCCGGAAGTGCGGTGCGATCCAGCCCCGGTACGGACCGGAAACTGCTGTCGGCCCGCATCAGGATGGTCTCGAGATCCTCGCTCCCATTGTCTGCTGAGATGGCGAGTGACAGCGTGGCGAAGTCGGCGTCCTGCGTCATCAATTGCGCGGCCGGCGGAATAAAGCCGGTAAGCGGTGCATAGCATTGATAAGCCGCGGTTCCGACGAGAGTTATGTTCGCAAGCAGACCGGCATCGTCCAGTGCGTCCAAGACAGCGCCGAGTTGGGACGAAGGGGCGGGCACTCCGCCGGCCTTGAGGGCGGAGATCGTCTTGCGGCGCGCTTTGGCCCTCTCGTTTTCAGCTCTTACGGCCTCGGCACGGGCAATCGTCGCTGCTTCTCCGGCACGCCCGATAAAGACATCCCGGCGGGAACTGCCGACCGAACGCTTTACGTAGACATAGTCAATGCCTTTGATGGCGCGGGTATAGACCGAACCCGGACGCTCACGGCGCGCCTGCAGGTCCTGGAGAAGGTCGGCGTAAAGCGTGCGCATTGGTAGAGAGACAGTTTTCATGCTGTTACAGACAGTTTCCAGAAAACTGTCTGTAACACCGTTAGGTTACCGACACAATCCTGAAAACTGCCCGCAACTGGCTCAGGCCTGGGTGCCGCCCACGGTCATGGCATTCATCAACAGATGCGGCTGGCCCACACCCACCGGAACGCTCTGGCCGGCCTTGCCGCACATGCCGATACCGGTGTCGAGCGCGGAATCATTGCCGACCATCGAAACCCGCTGCATGGCTTCAGGCCCGTTGCCGATCAGCATCGCGCCCTTGACCGGCGCGCCGACTTTACCGTCCTCGATCAGATAGGCCTCGGTGCAGCCAAACACGAATTTGCCCGAGGTGATGTCGACCTGGCCGCCGCCGAATGAAACCGCATAAAGCCCATTCTTCACCGAGGCGATCATTTCGTCCGGGTTGCTGCCGCCTGAAAGCATGTAGGTGTTGGTCATCCGCGGCATCGGTTGATGGGCGTAGGATTGGCGGCGGCCATTGCCGGTGGCCTGCATGCCCATCAGCCGGGCGTTCTGCCGGTCCTGCATGTAGCCAACCAGAATGCCATCCTCGATGAGAACATTGTGGCCCGACGGCGTGCCCTCGTCATCGACCGAGAGAGATCCCCGGCGTCCCTCGATGGTGCCGTCATCGACCACGGTCACGCCCTTTGACGCCACGCGTTCGCCCAACAAACCGGCGAAGGCCGAGGTTTTCTTGCGGTTGAAGTCGCCCTCAAGCCCATGGCCCACGGCCTCGTGCAGCATTACGCCGGGCCAGCCTGCGCCGAGCACCACGTCGAGCGTTCCGGCGGGAGCCGCCACCGCCTCAAGGTTGACAAGCGCCTGCCTGAGCGCCTCGTCGGCGCCGTGCTGCCAGCTTTCCTCGGTGAGAAAATCACCGAACAGCTTGCGTCCGCCCATGCCGTAGGAGCCGTTTTCCTGGCGGTCGCCAACGCCTGCGACAACGGAAATGTTGAGACGGGTCAACGGCCTGACATCGCGCACCCGGTGGCCGTCGGCGCGCAGGATCTCCACCACTTGCCAGTTGGCGGCAATCGACACCGACACCTGGCGCACCCGCTCGTCCTTGGTGCGGAGATAGTGGTCAATGCTTTGCAGCAGCCTGACCTTGTCTTCAAACCCGGGCGCGGCGAGCGGGTTTTCGGCGGTGTAGAGCAGCTTGTTGGTGCGTTGCGGCGCCTCGCTATAAGTGCCGGAGGCACCGCGGGTGACGGCGGACACGGCGTCGGCGGCGCGCATCAGCGCGGCTTCTGAAAGCTCGCCCGCATGGGCATAGCCGGAGGTTTCGCCCAAGACCGAGCGCAATCCGAAGCCCCGGTCGGTAGAATAGGCGCCGGATTTCAGCTTGCCATTGTCGAAGACCAGCGACTCGGTCTCCTCATATTCGAGGTAGAGCTCACCATCATCTGCGCCCTTGAGCGCGTCGGCGACGATGCGCTCGAGTTTGGCTTCCGAAATGTCGAACTGGCTGGCGAGCGCATCCTGCATGGGGAGATCCATTTCCTATTCAATCCGTGGCAATCTATATAGGCGATCACCGCCCGAATGAAACACAACGGGCAGGGCCGAAGGAAAAAACCGCACGCGGGAGCCCAGAGTATCCGTCAAGCGCTGCGGCCGGCTCAGCTCGCATGGCAGGGAAACCAGACCCAATGGCCCAGAACAAAACACAGCCCACCGACCTTGATCCAGACGCGGTTATCGCCTCGCTGGCCGAACCGCGCCGCGCCGATGCCCAGACACTCAACGCGCTCATGCGCCGGCTGGCAGGCGCGGAGCCAATCATGTGGGGCGCGACGATGTTCGGCTACGGCAGCTATGAGTACAGCTATGCCTCGGGCCATGGAGGCCGCTTCTTCCGAACCGGTTTTGCCGTGCGCGCCCGCGAATTTGTGGTCTATGTAATGGCGGGATTTTCCGACATGGAGGCCGACCTCGCCAGCCTCGGTCCGCACAAGACCGGCAAATCCTGCCTCTATCTCAAACGCCTTGATGGCATCGATCTAAAGGTGCTCGAACGCATTATCGCCAAATCGCTGTCGGTAATGGCCGAACGCTATCCGCAATAGTGCACTGACCCTAGTCTTATGGAAGCTGACTGTAGCCGTCGGTAAAGCCTGACAGATCGACGGGAATGCCGATGCCTTCCTCAGGCGTCTGAAACACGATGAAGGTCGCCGTGGTGCCGGCGCGCAGCGTGGTCAGCAGGGTTTCGTCGAGAATCACCTCGGCATAGCAGCCATCGGAAAAGCAGCGCACGAAATAGGCCCGGCCGATGTCCTTGCCGTCGACATTGAGACCCAGGCCGGAGGGCAGCAGCACACCGAGCGGCGCCAGAACGCGCAGGATCTTGGCTTGCTGATCGGCGGTTTTGAGTACCACCACCGAAAGCCCCACCTCGGGCCGGTCGTCGGCAATCACATTCTGCATCAGCGCACATTGTTCCGATGGTGCGCCTGCCGGCGTGTCGCAGACGATCGACCAGGCGCCATGGGAGGATTTGACCTTGCCCGCCTGCTGCGCCGCGGCCGGGCTGGCGCCAGCCGCCAGCATCGCCAAGCCTGCAATCGCGGCTGCAACCGGTGTAAAATTCAGGGATAAGACCATTTCAACTCCAAGGGGCCGGCGAATCATTGCGCATTTTGTAGATGGGCGCTGCCAAATTGGAACCCTTCGCGCCAACTCTCTCCCCTTTTCTGCGGCAAAATTGCGGCCATGCACCAATGCACCTGCCTGCAACCCGTGTTCCTGGCGTGGCGGAGCTGCCGCGATAAAAAACCGCGAGGCATTCTCGAGCCTGACATCCTGGATGCTGCGCAACCAGCGTTCGGGGCGCGGACGGGGCAGAGGTGAGAGACCAAGCGGGCATGGACACAAAGCGGGGACAAACCCCGCCACAGCCGCCTTCCGCGCAAAAATGCCGCATCATCAGGAGGTGACGACGGTTGCGGGCAATGTCATTCTGTGGTTTGAAGCGCCGATCATATTGAGGGATTCCGTCTGTTCATGCAGACGGCACGACACTCGAGGGAGACAAAACGTGACCAACAAGCTTTTTGCGGGGCTTGCCGCGTTCGCTTCGCTGGGCGCAGGCTCGGCCTACGCAGCGCAGCCTGTGGACTGGCAGATGGGCCTGCAGCCTGCGGCCACAGAGATCATGGCGCAGATCCGCGGTTTCGAAGCCTACACACTCTGGTTCATCGTGCCGATCACGCTGTTTGTGCTGGGCTTGCTGGTCTATGTGATGGTGAAATTCCGCGCCAGCGCCAACCCCACTCCCTCCAGAACCAGCCACAACACCGCCATTGAAGTGGTGTGGACGCTCGGCCCGGTGGTTATCCTGCTGGCGATCGCGGTGCCTTCTTTCAATCTGCTGACGGCGCAGTATTCGCCGCCGCCGGCCGATATCACCATCAAGGCCACCGGCTATCAGTGGTATTGGGGCTATGAATATCAGACAGAAAACGAGCTTTCGTTCGATCAGTTGATGCTTCGCGAAAGCGAACGCGCCGACTACGCCAAGGAAGACGTTGCCGCCTACCCGCGTCTGCTGGCCGTCGACAACGAAGTCGTGGTCCCCGTTGGCCAGACCGTGCGGCTGCTGGTCACCGCTGCCGACGTGCTGCATGCCTTTGCAATGCCCGCCTTCGGCATAAAGATGGACGCTGTCCCAGGCCGGCTCAACGAGACCTGGTTCAAGGCCGATGTCGAAGGCCTCTATTACGGTCAGTGCTCCGAGCTGTGCGGCAAGGATCACGCCTATATGCCGATCGCCGTCCGCGTCGTTTCTCAAGACCAGTATGAAACCTGGCTTGCTGCTGCAGTCGACGACATCGAGGCTGCCAACCGCAATCTGATGGCTGCCATCGAAACCGGCGAAAAGTCGGTCGATGTTGCCGCCAACGCCAAGAACTAACAGAGGGGACGAGGAGCAATGGCCGGTTCAACTGTCGCTCATGATCACGACCACAAGCCCCAGGGCTTCGTGCGTCGTTGGATGTATTCCACCAACCACAAGGACATCGGGACCCTCTACCTGATCTTCGCGATCATCGCGGGCATCATCGGTGGTCTTTTGTCCATCGCCATGCGCATGGAATTGCAGGACCCCGGGATCCAGATTTTCCACGGTCTTGCCTCCATGGTTTATGGCGTTGAAGGCGATGCGTCGATCGACGCGGGCAAGCACATGTACAATGTGTTCACCACCGCCCACGGCCTGATCATGATCTTCTTCATGGTGATGCCGGCGCTGATCGGCGGTTTTGCCAACTGGATGGTGCCGATCATGATCGGTGCGCCGGACATGGCATTCCCGCGGATGAACAACATCTCGTTCTGGCTGCTGCCGCCGGCCTTCATCCTGCTCTTGCTGTCGATGTTCGTGGAAGGCCCTGCAGGCGCCTTGGGCGTCGGCGGCGGCTGGACCATCTATCCGCCGTTGTCGACTACCGGCCAGCCCGGACCGGCGATGGATTTTGCGATCCTGTCGCTGCACATTGCCGGCGCGTCATCGATCCTCGGTGCGATCAACTTCATCACCACCATTTTCAACATGCGTGCGCCGGGCATGACCCTGCACAAGATGCCGCTGTTTGCCTGGTCGGTGCTGATCACCGCCTTCCTGCTGCTCTTGTCGCTGCCGGTTCTGGCGGGCGCCATCACCATGCTTCTGACCGACCGTAACTTCGGCACGGCGTTCTTCTCGCCCGAAGGCGGCGGCGATCCGATCCTGTTCCAGCACCTGTTCTGGTTCTTCGGACACCCGGAGGTCTACATTCTCATCCTGCCGGCCTTCGGTATGATCAGCCACATCGTGTCCACCTTTTCGCGCAAGCCGGTGTTCGGCTATCTCGGCATGGCCTACGCCATGGTGGCCATCGGCGCGGTCGGCTTCATCGTCTGGGCGCACCACATGTATACGGTGGGCCTGTCGCTCAACACCCAGCGCTACTTCGTGTTCGCCACCATGGTGATCGCGGTGCCGACGGGGGTTAAGATCTTCTCCTGGATCGCGACCATGTGGGGCGGCTCGATCACATTCCGCACCCCGATGATCTGGGCGATCGGCTTCATCTTCCTGTTCACCGTCGGCGGTGTGACCGGAGTGCAGCTGGCCAATGCCGGCCTCGATCGGGCCATGCATGACACCTACTACGTGGTGGCTCACTTCCACTACGTGTTGTCGCTGGGCGCCGTGTTCGCGATCTTTGCGGGCTGGTACTACTGGTTCCCGAAGATGACCGGCTTCATGTACAACCCGACGGTTGCCCGCATTCACTTCTGGGTCACTTTCGTGGGCGTCAACCTGGTGTTCTTCCCGCAGCACTTCCTGGGTCTGGCTGGCATGCCGCGCCGCTATATCGACTATCCGGACGCCTTTGCCGGCTGGAATGCGATCTCGTCCTACGGTTCGTACATCTCCGGCATCGGTGTGTTGATCTTCCTCTATGGCGTCTGGGAGGCCTTCTCCAAGAAGCGCGTCGCAGGCGACAACCCCTGGGGCGAGGGTGCGACCACGCTGGAATGGCAGCTGTCTTCGCCGCCGCCGTACCACCAGTGGGAAAAGCTGCCGCAGATCAAGTAACAGCGCGCAGTCAAGGACATTGCCAGACCGCCGGAACCAACCGGCGGTCTGGCGCTTGAAATCCGGGGCTGATCCACAAAGCGGACAGCCCGGTCTCCGGCAACGAAAAACGGAGCCCCGGTACGGGGAATGAGGGAAAGGCTGAAAGCCGATGACAATGACCAATGACCATGAGGCGCTGGCCGCACCGGCCATGATGGAAGGCGACGCGCGCGATTTCTTCGCGCTGCTCAAGCCCCGTGTCATGTCGCTGGTGGTGTTCACGGCCTTCATCGGCATGCTGCTCGCGCCGGGCGAAATTCATCCGGTGCTCGGTTTCATCGCCATTCTGGCGATCGCTGTCGGCGCCGGTGCATCCGGCGCGCTCAACATGTGGTACGACGCCGACATCGACATCCTGATGAGCCGCACCGCGAAACGGCCGATACCCGCCGGCAAGATCACCCGCGAAGCGACGCTGGCTTTCGGCCTGGTTCTGTCGGTGTTTTCGGTGGCGGTGCTCGGCGTGACGATCAACTGGTTGTCGGCCGGACTGCTGGCTTTCACGATCTTTTTCTATGCTGTTGTCTACACCATGTGGCTCAAGCGTTCGACGCCGCACAACATCGTCATCGGCGGCGCTGCCGGGGCGTTTCCGCCGATGATCGGCTGGGCCTGCGTCACCAATTCAATCTCGATCGAAAGCATCGTCTTGTTCTCGATCATCTTCTTGTGGACGCCCGCGCATTTCTGGGCCCTGGCGCTGTTCAAATCCGGCGACTATGGACGCGCCGGCGTGCCGATGCTGCCGAATGTCTCGGGCGAGCGCACCACCAAGAACCAGATCGTGCTCTATGCCGTGCTGACCGCAATCAGCGGCGTGGTTCCTGCGCTGATGGGCTTTGCCGGCATCGTCTACGGCGGTGTGGCGGCCGCACTTGGTGCCGCGTTCATCTGGTACTCGTTCAAGACCTGGCAAATGCCCGACGGCGACGAGAAAATGATCCCGGCCAAGAAGCTGTTTGCCTATTCGCTCGTCTACCTGTTCGCCATCTTCATGGCTCTGGCCGTGGATAACCTGGCCGCCAGATATCTCGGGGCGGTGATTTGATCATGGATCAGGTGGAACTGACCGAGCAGCAGAAAAAGGCGCGGCGGTCGCGCTCGGTGGCGCTGGCCATCGTTCTGGCCGTCCTGGTGCTGCTTTTTTACGCGGTGACGATCGTCAAGATCGGTCCCGAGATCCTGAACCGGCCGATGTGAGGAGTGTGAAGCGATGACCACCGATCCCGACCAGACCGAAGGCGCAAAAGGCAAATCCAACCGCCGGGTGGTGATCGCCTGTTCGGCGTTTGTGGCTTCCATGCTCGGCGTCAGCTATGCGGCGGTTCCGCTCTATGAGCTGTTCTGCCAGGTCACCGGCTATGGCGGCACCATCCAGCGCGCCGAGCAGATGTCCGACACGATTCTCGACCGCACCATCAAGGTACGCTTCGACGCCAATGTCGCCTCGGGCCTGCCGTGGGATTTCAAGCCGGCGCAGCGCGAGATCGAGGTGCGGATCGGCGAGACCATCCAGATCGGTTACGCCGCACAAAACATCTCCGAAACGACCACCATGGGGCAGGCGACCTTCAACGTGACGCCGATGGCCGCGGGCGCCTATTTCAACAAGGTGCAGTGCTTCTGCTTCACCGAAACCGAACTCAAGCCCGGCGAGACCATGGACATGCCGGTGCTGTTCTTTGTTGATCCGGCGATCGTCGAGGCCGCGGAAACAAAGAATATCGACGCAATCACCCTGTCTTACACCTTCTTCCCGCATGAAGCGGAAAAACCCGTTGCAGCGGTGGCTGCGCCGGTGCAAGACAACAAGACCTTGTAAGAGCAACATCGCGCCGGGGGCAAATCCGGGGCGCGGGACTGATGACCATCGGGGAAACGACACATGGCTGACGCACACGAAAAGCATCACGACTATCACATCATTGATCCCAGCCCGTGGCCGCTGACCGGCTCGATCGGTGCGCTGGTGATGGCGCTGGGCGGCATTGGCTGGATGCAGGGCCTCCAGGGCGCGGACTCGCTGCTCGGTCTGCCGATCACCAATCCTGTTCTGTTCATGATCGGTTTCGTCATTGTGCTCTACACCATGTTCGGCTGGTGGGCGGACACCATCAAGGAAGCCCACGAGGGCCATCACACCCGCGTAGTCGGCCTGCATCTGCGCTATGGCATGATCATGTTCATCGCGTCGGAAGTGATGTTCTTCGTGGCCTGGTTCTGGGCCTTCTTCGACGCCAGCCTGTTTTATGATGAAGCCCAGCAGGTCGCCCGTACCGCCTACACCGGCGGTCAGTGGCCGCCGGAAGGCATCGAGGTTCTCGATCCGCTGCATCTGCCGCTCTACAACACTGTGATCCTCCTGCTGTCGGGCACCACGGTGACCTGGGCGCACCACGCGCTGCTGCACGGTGACCGCAAGGGTTTGGTCTACGGCCTGACGCTGACGGTCATTCTCGGCATTATCTTTTCGGCCGTGCAGGCCTATGAGTATTCGATCGCACCGTTCTCCTTCAGTGAATCGCTCTACGGCGCCACTTTCTACATGGCCACCGGTTTCCACGGTTTCCACGTGTTGATTGGCACCATCTTCCTGATTGTTTGCCTGGTGCGGGCGATGCGGGGGCATTTCACGCCCAAGCAGCATTTCGGCTTCGAGGCCGCCGCCTGGTACTGGCACTTCGTTGACGTGGTCTGGCTGTTCCTGTTCTTCGCGGTCTATGTCTGGGCCTCGTGGGGTGCGCCGATTTACCACCACTAAATCAGGCCTTGGGTCTTGTATGACGGGGCGGCGGGGCAACCTGCCGCCCCGTGCATTTGTAGCGTCCCGACCTGCGCCACCCATCAAAGGAGAAACGCCTTGAGCGAGGATGAAGCCCACTACCCCCCGGTGGACGCCGTATCGGTCGGTCTGCGCGGCCGCTGCCCGCGCTGCGGCGAGGGCGCGCTGTTTGATGGCTTTCTCAGTGTCAGGCCCGCCTGCGGCGCTTGCGGCCTCGACAACAGCTTTGCCGATGCCGGCGACGGCCCGGCGGTGTTCGTCATCATGATTATCGGCTTCATCGTTGTGGGTCTGGCCTTGTGGCTGGAAGTCAACCACAGCCCCGCTTTGTGGGTGCATCTGATGCTCTGGATCCCGCTGGCCACGGTGCTTTCGCTGATCCTGCTGCGCGTCCTCAAGGGTCTGATGATCACGCTTCAATACCGCAACAAGGCCGCCGAGGGTCAGATCGACCGTGGCTGAGACTGCCGTTGACCCGCCGCGCCGGCTAGGCCCGCTGGCGCTGATCGTCATCTTTGGCGCGCTTGTCGTGCTGCTGGCGCTCGGCACATGGCAGGTCCAGCGGCTGATCTGGAAAGAGGCGCTGCTGGCGGCGATCGACGAACGTCTTGAGGCCGAACCGGTCTTGGTTGACGAGATCGTTGCCTTGAAAGCTGCGGGCGAGGACATCGAATACCGTCCGGTGCGGCTGAGCGGCCGGTTCCTGCACGACGACGAGCAGTTCTTCTTCGCCACCCACAAGGGCCGGAGCGGTTACTACGTCTACACGCCTTTCGTGCTTGATGGCGGCCGGCTGGTCTTCGTAAATCGCGGCTTTGTCGATCTTGATTCCAAGGACCCCGAGACCCGCGCCGAAGGCCAGGTTGACGGCATCGTCACGCTGGTGGGGCTGGCGCGCGATCGTCTTTCGAGCAAACCCTCCTGGATCGTTCCCGACAATGATCCCGCAGCCAACATCTTCTACTGGAAGGATATTGACGCGATGGCGGCAAATGCCGGCATCGCCGCCGCTAAGGATGACCTGATTGATGTCTTTGTCGATGCCGACGTCGCGCCCAACCCCGGAGGCCTGCCGATTGGCGGCGTCACCCGCATCGATCTGCCCAACAATCACCTGCAATATGTGATCACCTGGTACGGCCTGGCGCTGGCGCTGGTCGGGGTAACCGGAGTGATCTGGTGGCGCGGCCGCAATGCGGGCAAACCGTCCGGTCCGCGAACACCGCCACGGCCTTGACAGGGCCGGGCGCGACACTGTCAAACAGGCATCCGACCGACCCCGGAGTAACTGATGAACCGGCAACCCCTGACCATCCGTCTTTGCGGCCCCCGCGGCTTCTGCGCAGGCGTCGACCGCGCCATTCAGATCGTGGTGCTGGCGCTCAAGAAATACGGCGCACCGGTCTATGTCCGCCACGAAATCGTGCACAACCGCTTCGTCGTCGAGGGGCTGGAGGCGCTGGGCGCGGTCTTTGTCGAGGAACTTGACGAAATCCCTGCCGAGCATCACGCACAGCCGGTGATCTTTTCAGCCCACGGTGTGCCCAAATCCGTGCCGGCCGATGCCGAGGC
The DNA here is from genome assembly GCF_947501405.1 of uncultured Hoeflea sp. Taxonomy (GTDB): domain Bacteria; phylum Pseudomonadota; class Alphaproteobacteria; order Rhizobiales; family Rhizobiaceae; genus Hoeflea. The sequence continues at coordinate 1,038,741 of NZ_CANMVK010000002.1, forward strand.
GCGCAAACTGTTTTATCTCGACGCCACCTGTCCGCTGGTCTCGAAGGTGCACAAACAGGCCATGCGGCACGAGCGGCTTGGCCGCCATGTGGTGTTGATCGGTCATCGCGGTCACCCTGAGGTTATCGGCACAATGGGGCAATTGCCGCATGGTGCCGTGACACTGATCGAGACTGTCGCCGATGTCGACGCCTTCGAGCCCGCCGACCCGGCAGCGCTTGGCTATGTTACCCAGACCACCTTGTCGGTTGACGACACCGCCGATGTGATCGCCCGGCTTGCCGAACGATTTCCACTCATCACCGCGCCGGCGGCCGAATCGATCTGCTATGCGACCACCAACCGGCAGGAGGCGGTGAAACAGGCAGCGCCCGGATGCGATCTGTTCGTGGTGGTTGGCGCGCCCAATTCCTCTAATTCCAAACGGCTGGTCGAAGTGGCGCTGAAAGCCGGTGCCAAACGTTCGATCCTGTTGCAGCGCGCCCATGAGATCGACTGGGCCGACATCGGCGATATCGGCGTGCTTGGGCTGTCGGCCGGCGCCTCGGCGCCCGAGGTGGTGGTCGACGAGATCATCGAGGCCTTCAAGCAGCGCTTCGACGCCACCATCGTGCTCGCCGAAACCGTGCGCGAAACCGAGAATTTCCTGGTCAACCGCGAGCTTCGCGACGTCGAACTGACCAGCGCCGACATGGCGTTTGTCAACGGAGCGCGCTGAGCATGGCGGTCTACACCGATATCAACGAGGATCAACTCAAGGCCTTTCTGGCCGAGTATGACGTGGGCACGCTGCTGTCTTACAAAGGCATCGCGGAAGGCGTGGAGAACTCGAATTTTCTGCTGCGCACCACCGGCGGCACGTTCATTCTCACGCTTTATGAAAAGCGCGTCGCGCCGGAAGACCTGCCGTTTTTCCTGGGATTGATGGATCATCTGTCGCAAAAGGGCTTGAGCTGCCCGCTGCCGGTCACCCGCCGCGATGGCGGCAATCTCGGCGAACTTGCTGGCCGTCCGGCGGCGATGATCTCCTTTCTCGACGGGGCCTGGCTGCGTAAGCCGCAAGCCCATCATTGCCGCGAAGTCGGTCGGGCTCTTGCGGCCATGCATGTTGCGGCCAGCGATTTTCCGATCCGCAGAGAAAATGCCCTGGCGATTGGCGGATGGCGGCCGCTGTGGACCCTCTCGCGTGATCGCGCCGACGAGATCCAGCCCGGCCTGAAGGACGAAATCGACCTCCAGCTGGATACGCTTGAATCCGCCTGGCCTGAAAGGTTGCCGGAAGGCGTCATCCACGCCGATCTGTTTCCGGACAATGTGTTTTTCATCGAGGACCGGCTGTCGGGCCTGATCGATTTCTATTTCGCCTGCGACGACGTGCTGGCCTATGACATCGCCATCTGTCTCAATGCCTGGTGCTTCGAGGCCGACGGCGCCTTCAACCTCACCAAGGGCATGGCGCTGATTGATGGCTATGAGGCCGTGCGTCCGCTTGCTAGCGCCGAGGCTGAAGCGTTGCCTCTGCTCGCCCGTGGCGCGGCGCTGCGCTTCCTGCTGACCCGCCTGCATGACTGGCTGATCACGCCCGAAGGCGCGCTGGTGGTCAAGAAGGATCCGCTCGAATATCTGCGCAAACTGCGCTTTCACGGCCAGATCGGTTCCAGCGTCGAATACGGTCTGCGCGATATGGAGCGGGCATCTTGAAGCGCGTTGAAGTGTTTACCGACGGGGCCTGCTCGGGTAATCCCGGACCTGGCGGCTGGGGTGCGATCCTGCGTTACGGCGAAGTCGTCAAGGAGATGTCCGGCGGCGAGGCCGAAACCACCAACAATCGCATGGAACTGATGGCGGCGATCTCGGCGCTGAACGCGCTCAAGGGCGCCTGCCACGTTGATCTCTACACCGACAGCAAATATGTCATGGACGGCATCTCCAAATGGATCTTCGGCTGGAAGAAGAATGGCTGGCGCACCGCTGACAAGAAGCCGGTCAAGAATGCCGAATTGTGGCAGGCGCTGGATCAGGCCAATCAGAGCCACCAGGTGAAATGGCACTGGGTCAAGGGTCATGCCGGTCATCCGGAAAACGAACGTGCCGATGAGCTGGCGCGCGCCGGCATGGAGCCCTTCAAAACCAAAACGGCGCCCCGGAAGGGCGCCGCTTCGGCATAATCGCAAATTGACCGTTCAGAGCTGTTCAAGCATCGCCGCCGCGCCGGAGGTGACCGCCTCTCCGGGCGAATCCTCGATGTTGAGCGCCTTGACCACGCCGTCCTCGACGACCATCGAATAGCGCTTGGAGCGAACGCCCAGTGTCCCGGCCGACAAATCCGTGTCCAGGCCAATCGCCTTGGTGAAGCCGGCATCCCAGTCAGACAGGTAGCGCAGCTTGCCGCTGCCGTGTGTGGCCTTCTCCCAGGCCGCCATCACGAAGGCATCGTTGACCGAGATCACCGCGATCTCGTCGACTCCGCGGGCGAGAATAGCGTCACGGTTTTCCAGGTATCCCGGCAGATGGTTGAGATGGCAGGTCGGCGTAAACGCTCCCGGTACGGCGAACACGACCACTTTCTTGCCGCCGAAAAGATCACCCGTCTTTACCTCCGCCATGCCGTCGGCGGTGGTTTCCTTGAAAGTTGCGTCTGGCAGTTTGTCCCCGATGGCGATTGTCACGATGGTGCTCCCTTGCTGACCATGAACCTACCCGTTGCACATAGGTTGAGACGCACTGATTTCGAGGGGGCATTCGCAAAAACCCGCAAAATCAGACCTATTCTCCGTGCGGGCCGGCGTCCATCAGGCGCGCGCCCATCGCCCGTTGTCCCAGTGTGATCACGGCATCAATCGTCGCGGGGTCGAGCGGCCCGGCATTTGCAGGCAACCGTTCCACATCGACGCGCCAATGCGCCTGCCCGCCCTCATCGGCAACCAGCACCGGTTGGGCAAAGGCCGAGCCTTCGGGACCGGCGACAAACAGTTGCGGTGCCGCGCCACCGGGACGGAAGGCCGGCAGCCTGGCGACGATCTCGATCCGGCTTTGATCATCAGCCACCGAGGCGCGCTCAAGTCCGAAATCCTGACCTGCCGCCTCCGGAAGCGTCGCCATGGCCTCGGTGATCATCGATTTTGATCGGTCCGACGTTAAGCTTTCGGCCGGCAGATCGACGCTCAGCTCGGCCTGGAACGGCACGCAGATCTTTTCGCAGATTCCGATGAAGGCCATCGCCTTCACCTCCGCGGCGCCCGGCATGGTGCGGCGCAGCTGAAGTGGAAACCGTACCGAGGAGGTGTAGCCCGCCCAAACGGCGTAGCCGTCATCCACCCGCACCGGCGCGGGATATTTGAAGGCCTCAAGTGCCACGCCGCGGCTTTGCGAGAAGTCGAGTGTCGGCGGAATGCCGGCGCTGCCGGGATCGCGCCAATAGGTTTTCCAGCCCGGATCGAGCTCGATGTCGAGCAGGCCGAGGATCGCGCCGTCGGCGCGCGGCTCGGGGTCGATGACCAGCCGCATGCGCCCGCCTTCGGTCTCGGCCCAGTCGCTTTCGAGCGCCACGGCCGCGGGAATCGCAACAAACAGACACAAAACAACACGAACAGCGACGTTCAAAATGGCGCGCGAAACCAGGATGGATAGTCCGGAATTGATCATTGAAACACTCTACAGGATCAGCGGCTTACGAATCCAATCACACGCACCGCATACCGCGTCATTTTTCCGTGAGCACTCCTATTGCGCCCAAAGGACAAGCCGGCGGGCACAGCTTTGGCCTTTCCAATCCCTTAAAACTTGCTAGGCTCATCTCATGTTCGGGATCGAGGACCACTTGTCCCGGCGGAAAAGGGGATGTCTGGACGGGCATTTTCTTCTCGCCATGCCGGGAATGAACGACGAGCGCTTCGAGCGCACGGTGATCTTCGTCTGCGCGCATTCCGAAGATGGCGCCATGGGCTTCATCCTCAACCGGCCGCAGCCGCTGAGTTTCGAAGACCTGGTCGAGAGTCTGGATCTCGACAGTCAGCAGCGCCGCAAGGCCGGCACATCATGCAAGCTCGGCATCAGCGAATGCGCGCGGGATTTTCCCATTCAGTTCGGCGGCCCGGTCGATACCGGCCGCGGTTTCGTGCTGCATTCCGATGATTACATCAGCGAATCGACCATGCCGGTCAATGACGAGCTGTGCCTGACCGCCACCATCGACATCCTGCGCGCCATCAAGGAGGGCAGGGGTCCCGATCGCGGCATTATGCTGCTGGGATATGCCGGTTGGGGGCCTGGACAGCTCGAGGCCGAAATGGCGGCCAATTCCTGGCTCAGTTGCCCCGCGCGCGACGACATCGTGTTCGACCGGGATCATTTGACGAAATACGACCGGGTGCTGGGACATATGGGCGTGAGCCCCGCGATGCTGTCGATCGAGGCCGGCCACGCCTGATCCCCGATGCATTTGTTCCGGCTGCCGACGCTGAAAGGGCCGGTGGTCGAAACAGACGAGGCTTTCGGACGATCCTTACGTCTTGGCGGCTGGAAACCGTTCCTTGAGCAGCTTTTGCACCGATTCGGCGCCGATCGGCGGGCCGAACAGAAAGCTCTGGCCGTAATCGCAGCCCATCTCCGACAATTTGATCGCGTCATCTTCCGATGCCACGCCCTCGGCCACCACCTTCATCTCGAGCTGTTTGGCCAGATTGACGATCGAGCGGATCAGGATGTCACCCTTGTCGGACTGATCCACCACCAGCGATTTGTCGATCTTGATTGTCCGGAACGGGAAACGGGTGAGGTAGGCAAGCGAGGAGTGGCCGGTGCCAAAATCATCCAGCGTCAGCCCGATGCCGGCATCCGCCAACCGCGACAGCGTCATCAGCGCCTGTTGCGGATTGTGCATGACCAGCGTCTCGGTGAGCTCCAGCCGGAACCGGGACGGGTCGCAGCGCGAGGCCGAGATCGCCTTGATCACGTCATTGCACAAATCGCTCTTGAGCAGTTGCGCGCTCGAAAGATTGACTGACATGAACACCGGAAGCTCACCGACTTTCTCCTGCCACTGCGCCAGATCGTCGGCCGATTGCTTGAGCGAGTACATGCCCAGTTCCAAGATCAGATCGGAGGTTTCGGCGACCGGGATGAACTCCGAGGGCGGAACCGTGCCGCGTTTGGGGTCTTCCCAGCGCAACAGCGCCTCAAAGCCTGCGATTTCGGCATCCTTGAGCTCGACGATCGGCTGGTAGACCAGCGTCAGCTCCTTGCGCTCCAGCGCCCGCCTAAGGTCGCTCTCAAGCCGCTGGCGATCGGAACCCACAGTCCGGAAGGCAGGCCTGAACGGTTCGATCCGGTCGCCGCCAAATCGCTTGGCCTGATACATGGCAAGCTCCGCGTCCTTGATCAGGTCCTCGGGCACCGCATCGCTTTCCACCCAGGTTACCAGCCCGATCGAGGCGGTCAGGCGGATGTCCTGTCCGGCGAAATCGATCGGCGCGGAAATCGCCTTGGAAATGGCTTCGGCCAGAGCCGCCACCTTGACCGCATCCTGCTCGGACACCAGCACCAGGCCAAACTGGTCACCCGACATCCGGGCCAGCGTGTCCTGCGGCTTGAGCAAGCGTTTCAATCGTCTTGTCAGCGCCAGCAAAATGGTGTCGCCCACCGACATGCCAAGCTTGTCATTGACCTGCTTGAACCGGTCGAGATCGATCATGAACACGCTTGGCCGCACGTCCGGATTGCGCGCGGCGATGTGGATCATCGATTGCAGCCGGTCGACAAACAATTGCCGGTTGGGAAGCCCGGTGAGATTGTCATGCACGGCGTCATGAAGCAGCCGGTCTTCGGACGTCTTCTGCTCGGTCACGTCCAAGATGGTGCCGACGCAGCGAATGACCTCGCCGTTGGAGCCCAGCACCGGACGGGCGCGCAGCGCCATCCAGTGGTAGTGCCCGTCCTCGGCGCGCATCCGGAACTGGTGGTTGAGCCGCCCCTTGCGATGCTCCAGCAGCACATCGAGCGTGGTGCGAAAGCGGTCGCGGTCATCGGCGTGGATGCGCGGCAGCCAGTTGCGCGCGGGCCCCGCCAGCGTACCGGGCGACAGCCCCAGTTGCGGCGACATGTCCGGAGATGTCACCACCCGGTCGCGGGTGACGTCCCAGTCCCAGACCGTGTCGCCGGATCCGGCCAGCGCCATCGCCTGGCGCTCCATGTCGGAAAACAGCCCCTGATGATAGGCACCGCCGGCAAAGGCATGCTGCATCACCGTAAAGCCCATCAGCAACACGATCAGCACCAGGCCGCCGCCAAGTGCTGGCTGCACGATGTCGTTGGCCAGTTGTCCGGTCACGGTCACCCAGGCGCCAAACAGCCAGCACAGGATCAGCGCCCAGGTCGGGATCAGCATCACCGCGCGGTCGTAGCGGTTGAAGCCCAGATAGGCGATCAGCGCCACGCCGGCGATCGCGGTGGCGGCAAACGAGATGCGCGCAATGCCCGAGGCCACCGGCGGATCATAGATCGCAACCGCGAACAACGCGCCAAGGCCCAGGATCCATGCCACGGTTACATAGGACAGGTTGGTGTGCCAGCGGTTGAGATTGAGATAGGTGAACAGGAACACCACAAGCCCGGTGGCAAGCAGCACTTCGGTTCCCGCGCGCCAGATCCGCTCATCGCCCGGGGTCACGATGATCAGCTTGGACAAAAATCCGAAATCCACCGAAACATAGGCGAGCACCGCCCAGGCCAGCGCCGCCGTTGCCGGCAGCATCGATGTTCCCTTGACCACGAACAGGATGGTCAGAAATACCGCCAGCAGGCCGGCGATGCCAAGCACCACGCCGCGATAAAGCGTATAGGCGTTGACCGTGTCCTTGTAGGCCTCGGGCTCCCACAGATAGATCTGCGGCAGATCGGGCGCGGCAAGTTCGGCCACGAAGGTGATCACCGTCCCCGGATTGAGGGTGATGCTGAACACGTCGTCTTCGCTGCTTTCAATCCGGTCGAGCGCAAAGCCCTCGCTGGGGGTGATCCCCAGAATTCGCGCCGAACCCAGATCCGGCCACAGCATTCCCGAATCCACCAGCCTGAAATGCGGCGCCACGATCAACCGGTCGATCTGCTCATCGGTCACATTGGCAAGCGCGAACACCGCCCAGTCACCCGAATGCTGCGGTGAACTGGCGCGCACCTCGATACGCCGGACGATGCCATCGGCGCCGGCCGCAGTCGAAACCTGGAAGGCCTCGCCGCGCCGCCGGTGTATCTCGGTGGTCGCGGTCAGGTCGAGCGCGGTGTCCTCGCGGCCGATTTTCACCGGCTCGATCGCCTGCGCCTCGCCGCTATCGGCTATCAGCATGACTGCGGCGATCAGGCCAAGCATGGCAAAGCTCGCGAGGCAGCGGACAGGCGCGCCAAGCGTCGCCGCCACACCGCGCCTGAGCGCGTCGCTGCGCCTGACTGAATTGAAACCGAACATGCCTGTCATTCACCGGATCCGGAGCTTTTGCCGCGTCTGGAAGGCCAATCCTCGGCGATCAGCGCATACAGCAGATGATCGCGCCATGCGCCATTGATTTTCAGATAACCGTTCAAGTATCCCTCGCGCCGAAACCCGACGTTTTCAAGGAGGCGCTGGCTCCTTGCATTGTCCGGAATACAGGCCGCCTCTATCCGGTGCAACCGCATCCTGTCAAACACATGGGGAACCAGAGCATGAAGCGCATCGCGCATAAGTCCTTTGCCCGCATGGCGTTCGCCCATCCAGTAGCCCAGCATGCAGCTTTGTGCCGCACCGCGGCGGATCGCGCCGAGCGTAATCCCGCCCGCAAGCTCGCCGGTGGAATTGAGACAGACGAAAAGCGCCAATGACTGACCGGCCTCGCGATCGGTATCATAGCGGCGGATGCGATGGCGGAACGCGGAACGGGTCAGGTCGTCATCCGCCCAGCGTGGTTCCCATGGTTCAAGAAAGGCGCGGCTTTCGGCGCGCAACCGGCTCCACTCGCCATGATCGCCGGCCACCGGATAGCGCAGCCAGACCCGTTTCCCGTCAAGCCGGAAGGCTTTTTCTGTCCGGCTGCGGAAGCGAAACATCGGCGATGCCATGCCCGATAATCCCCGACCTTCCTAGAGCCTTTACTCCGCGGCGGCCCGTCCGCCGTGTTGCGCCAGCGCCTGAGCCATGTCCGACACCTTTAGCAGATTTTCGATCGGCCCGACTGCCGATACGGTGATCGGCGTGCCGTAAAAAAGCCGGCCCGCCAGGTCCGACAGCCGCTTGGGCGTGATGTTGGCAAGGCGCTCCATCAATTCCGTGTTGCTCACCGGCCGTCCGAACAAAAGCATCTGCCGGGCGATCTGGCTGGCCCGAGCCGCCGGGCTTTCCTGCGCCATCAATAGGCCCGAACGGACCTGCGCCCGGGAGCGGTTGATTTCCTGTTCGTCCACACCCTCGGCAGCCTTGGCGAGTTCGGAGAGGATGACCGGGATCAACTCGGCCAGATCCTCGTCGCCGGTCGCCGCATGGACCCCGAAAACGCCGGAATCGGAAAATCCCCAATGGAATGCGTAGACCGAATAGCAAAGCCCGCGTTTTTCGCGCACTTCCTGAAACAGCCGCGATGACATGCCGCCGCCCAGGATGTTGGCCAGCAGTTGCGAGCAGTAAAAATCCCGGACCTGATAGGCGCGGCCTTCAAATCCGATAAGCACCTGCGCGTCCATCAGATCGCGCTTCTCGCGATATTCGCCGCCGGTATAGTTGGCTTTGGGAATGGCGCGTAGCTGGTCACCGGTGGGCTTGATCGATTTGCCGAACCGCTCGTCCACCAGCTTGACGAACACATCATGATCGACAGCGCCGGCCGCCACCACCACGATCCGGTCGCCGGTGTAGTGGCGCGCCAGATAGCCGCGAATTTGCGCAGGGGTAAAGGACTTAACAGTGTCCGGCGTGCCCAGAATGGGCCGGCCGATGGTCTGGTCGCGAAACGCGGCCTCGGTGAACTTGTCATAAACGACATCGTCAGGCGTGTCGTTGGCCGCGCCGATTTCCTGCAGAATGACGTGTTTTTCGCGGGTGAGTTCATCCTCATCGAACAGCGAGTCGGTCAAAATGTCGTGAAGGATATCAATTGCCAGCGGAACATGGTCCTTGAGCACGCGGGCATAGTAGGAGGTGGTCTCCTGCGATGTCGCGGCGTTGAGCTCGCCGCCGACATTTTCGATTTCCTCGGCGATCTGGCGGGCGCTGCGCTTGTGCGTGCCCTTGAACGCCATGTGCTCAAGCAGATGCGCGATGCCGTGTTCATCCGCGGTTTCATCCCGGGATCCGGATTTGACCCAGACACCGAGAGCCACGCTCTCGAGATGGGCCATAGTCTCGGTCACGACAGTGACGCCATTGTCGAGACGCGTTGTTTGGACTTTCATATGGTCACTTTCCCCGGCTCAAAGCGTGGCCCGGGTGTGCGACAGAATGTGGTGTTCCACCTTGTCCTGTTCGCTGGGCAACACGCTGAACCGTTCCTCCCGTTGCATCAAATCAGAGAGCCACGCCGGAAGCGCCGGGTCAATACCGCAGGCCAGTTTTACCGCCGCGGGAAACTTTGCCGGATGCGCGGTGGCCAGTGTGATCATCGGTGCGGTGGGTTTTTCCATCCTGTCGGCCACGAACACCCCCACCGCGGTGTGCGGGTCGAGCACATAGCCGGTCTCGGCCTGCACCGCGCGGATGGTTTCGGCGACTTGCTTTTCGCTGGCGCGGCCGGCGCGGAATTCCTTGCGGATCGCCTTGAGCGCCGGCGGCGAAATCTCGAAGGCGCCTGATTGCTTGAGCCCGGACATAGCCTGACGCACGGCGTCCGGATCACGGTCATGGGCGTCAAACAGCAGCCGCTCGAAATTTGACGAGATCTGTATGTCCATCGACGGCGAAGAGGTGGGCTTGACGCCACGCATCTCGTAACGGCCGGTTCGCAATGTGCGCGCCAGAATGTCGTTCTCGTTGGTCGCCACCACCAGCTTGTCGATGGGAAGCCCCATGCGCTTGGCCGCGTACCCCGCAAAGATGTCGCCGAAATTGCCGGTCGGAACCGTGAAAGACACCTTGCGGTCCGGTGCCCCGAGCGCTATCGCGGATGTGAAGTAATAGACGATCTGGGCCATGATCCGCGCCCAGTTGATCGAGTTGACGCCCGAGAGCCGGACCCGGTCCCGGAACGAGGCGTGGTTGAACATGGCTTTGACCAGGTCCTGGCAATCGTCGAAATTGCCCTTGAGCGCCAGCGCATGAACATTCGAGGCCGTGGACGTCGTCATCTGCCGCTGCTGGACCGGTGACACCCGGCCTTCGGGAAACAGGATGAAAATGTCGGTGCGGTCGCGCCCGGCAAAGGCGTCGATTGCCGCACCGCCGGTGTCGCCGGAGGTCGCGCCGACGATCGTGGCGCGTTCATCGCGCTCGGCCAGCACATGGTCCATAAGCCGGGCGATCAATTGCATCGCCACGTCCTTGAACGCCAGTGTCGGGCCGTGAAACAGCTCGAGCACGAACGAGTTGGCTCCGCTCTGGGTCAGCGGCGTGACGGCGGGATGGCGGAAGGTGCCGTAGGCCTCGTTGATCATTTCCCGAAGGGCCTCGGCGCCGATATGACCTTCCACAAAGGGCATGATCAGCCGGAAGGCGATCTCCTGATAGCTCTGGCCGCGCATGGCGCGCATGTCCTTGCGCGAGAAGGAGGGCCATTGCCGCGGCACATAGAGACCGCCATCACGTGCCAGACCTGCCAGAAGTGCATCGCTGAAGCCAAGTGCGGGCGCTTCGCCCCGTGTCGAAATATAGTCCACAGACATAAACTCCGGTGGTGGACGCGGATCGCGCAAGATGAGATAACGCCGGTCGAATTTTCGCCGCGCGGCTGATATAGACCATGGGCGGTCGTCATGCAAAGGCCATACTCCGGCCGCAGCGTCGGCCAGTCTGAACGAAGGCCGCCAGCATGAATGCAAGTATGAATGCCAGTGTGAATGAAGGTAGGTACAACGTGTCAAAAAGTAAGTTGCGTTTCGTCCCGGCTCTGTTTTGCGTCGCCCTGATCGCCGGCTGCACGTCTGCCGATCCCGGAGCCATCCTCAATCCCGGAGGCGCCGATCCGCAACCCGCCATAGACCCGGTCACCAACGCCGCCGTCGTGCAGGGGACCTGCCCGAGGGTGCTGTTGCGTGAGGGCACCGCGTTTCACCGCACCTATACCAAGGGCGGGGAGGGGGATCCCACCAAGGTGATCCACCAGGCATCGATCGCCGACTCCACGCGGCAATGCCGCATCAGCGGCGATCAGATGGTGATGACCGTGGTCGCGTCCGGCCGTCTCGTCGCCGGCCCTGCCGGAGGCGCCGGCCAGGTCGATGTGCCCATCCGCGTGGCTGTGCTCGATGGCGACAATGTGCTCTATTCCGAGTTGATAAAGCAGCCGGTGGTGCTTGCCGATGGCAATCCCACCAGCCAGTTCATCTTTTCCAATCCCAGCGTCACCTTCCCCGCGGCCTCGTCGCGCACCGCGAAGGTCTATGTCGGCATCGATCCCGGACCTTACAACACGCCCTGATCGCTGACCGCCGATTGGCTCAGGTCAGTTCCGACCAGCTTGCCAGCGCCGCCACTGTGGCCGGAAGATCGGCCATGCGCGCGATCACGGTTTCCGCGCCCGCTTCGGTCAGCTTGTCGGCATGGCCTGGATAGCTGTGCGAGCCGCCGGTGAAGCCCACCACGCGCATTCCCGCCGTGCGCGCAGCCTCGATGCCGTGCACCGAATCCTCAATCACCAGCGCCTGTGCCGGATCGACCTCAAACTGCGCCGCGCCGTGCAGGAACACATCGGGTGCCGGCTTGGTGCGGCCTTCGCCCACATCCCTGGCCGAATAGACGTGATCGCCAAACAGAGCCGCAAGACCGGTGCGCTTGAGCATCGCCGCCAGCCGGTGCGACGAGGAGTTCGAACACACGCAGCGCGGCCCCGGAATCCGTGCAATGGCCTGAAGCGCCCCGTCAATGGCACGCACTTCATTCGCCAGCCGTTTGTCGAGCAGCTTCTCCGGCGCATCGAGCAGCGATGCCGACAGCGGAATGTTCGCCTCGCGCTCAACTTCGAACAGGATGTCTTTCCAGGTCAGGCCCGCAAAGCGTTCGGCCATGTCCTCGATGCTGATCGGATAGCCGGCCTCGTTCAACAGCGCGGATTCGACTTCGGCCGCGATAATCTCGCTGTCCACCAGAACGCCATCGCAATCAAAGATAACAAGCTCGAATCCGGCCATGAGAACAATCCTGTGCGGGATGAATGGGATGAAACGCCACCGGGCCTATAGCAAGCAGGCAGGGCAGGCAAGAGAGACCAATTGTCAACTGAGTTGACAATTGGTCTCCCGAGTGTCAGCATCACACCATGAAACAGGATCCTTTCCGCTCGCCTGACCAGGACCAAGAGCTTGAGGCTTTCTATATGGCAGTCAGGCTCACGCGGCCGCTTTTGCGCCACATCACGGCAACGGTGGATACCGGTGCGCGGGCGCATGGCGTGACGGTCGGCCAGCGCGCTGTGCTTGAGGCGCTTTATGAAGGCGGGCCGATGTCGGGGCCGCAACTGGTTGCCGCATTGGCGCTCAAGCGGCAGTTTGTGTTCCGGATGCTGGGCGAGACAGACAGTGCCGGTTTGACGGCCCGCCAACCGAATCCGAAACGCGCCCGGGCCTATATCCACCTGCTCACGGATGAGGGACGCATGGCGATTTCCGCCATTAGGGACGCCGAACGCGCCACGCTGCGCGACTTCATTTTCCGCCAAAATCCCGGGGAAATTGCCATCTGGTCGAAGCTCCAGGCATCGCTCGCCGCCTTCTTCGCAAGTCGGGACCAGGAGCAGCATCACTCGAAGCGGAGACCTTGAGATGGAATGGCTGTATGGATTGGTCGCGATTGTCGCCGCACTGGCAATCTACACGCTCTGGGGCATGATCCGGCTGCAAACCCCAACACGAGGCCCGTTGATCGACCGCGCCACCCGACCGGGCGAAGCTCTGGTGATCGTCGACGTCCAGCGCGATTTCACTGCTACAGAAGAAACCTACGCGCCGGACATGGTCGAGGCCGCAATCGGCAGCATCAACACGCTCGCCGACCGGTTCCACCAGAGTGGTGCGCCGGTTCTCAACATCCGCCATGTCTTCAAGGGGCCCTATGTGAACTTCCTGGTCCGGCTTTTGTCTGGCGGGCGGGGCGCGGCGGGATCTTCCGGCCTTGGCCCCGACCCGCGCCTCACGCATGGCCACACCGCTGATTTCATCAAGCACCGAGGCGACGCCTTCTCCAATCCGGCATTCGGCCAATGGCTTGGCGATCACGCGATCGGCAAGCTTGTCATTGTCGGGCTGGATGGAAACGCCTGCGTCAAATCAACCGCCGATGGTGCGCTCAACCGTGGATACGAAGTTGAGATCATCGATGCGGCGGTGCTCGCGCAGTCAGGCGCTTCCTGGGCCAAGCAGAAGAACCGGCTTGTGGCGCGCGGCGCGGTGGTCACCGCCTGATCGGTCGACGGGAGGGGTCAGTGCCTGGTCATTCACCGGATGTTTACCCTGTTCGGTAACCATGATGCTCAGTTGTTGCGTTGAGTATTGTGAGTATCCCATGGCCCGTACCGTTTCGCTTGCCGAAATTCCGTCCGTCAAAGCCGCGCCCCAATCCTGGCTCGACACCATCATCAAGGGCGATTGTGTCGCAGCGCTGGAGGCGCTTCCCGAAAACTCGGTTGATGTGATTTTTGCCGATCCGCCTTACAATCTGCAACTCGGCGGTGATCTGGCGCGGCCCGACCAGTCGATGGTCGATGCGGTCGACGATCACTGGGACCAGTTCGACAGTTTCGCAGCTTACGATGCCTTCACCCGCGCCTGGCTGATGGCCTGTCGCCGGGTGCTCAAGCCCAACGGCACGATCTGGGTGATCGGCTCCTATCACAACATCTTCCGGGTCGGCACGCAGCTCCAGGACATCGGTTTCTGGCTGCTCAACGACATTGTCTGGCGCAAGACCAATCCGATGCCGAATTTCCGCGGCCGCAGATTCCAGAACGCTCACGAGACCATGATCTGGGCGTCGCGCGACCAGAACGCCAAAGGCTACACCTTCAACTACGAGGCCATGAAAGCCGCCAATGACGATGTGCAGATGCGCTCGGACTGGCTGTTTCCGATCTGCACCGGCGCCGAGCGGCTCAAGGGTGAGGACGGCAAGAAGATCCATCCCACCCAGAAGCCCGAAGCATTGCTGGCCCGGGTTCTGATGGCCTCATCCAAACCGGGTGACGTGGTGCTCGATCCGTTCTTCGGTTCGGGAACTACGGGCGCGGTGGCCCGGCGCCTGGGCCGCCACTTTGTCGGCATCGAGCGCGAGCAGGACTATATCGATGCAGCCCACGCCCGTATCGATGCAGTTGAGCCGCTGGGCAAGAACGAACTTACCGTGCTGACGGGAAAGCGCACCGAACCGCGGGTCGCCTTTAACGTGCTGATTGAGGCAGGTCACGTCAAACCTGGCGATGTGCTCCAGGACGCCAAGCGCAAGCACCAGGCGATCGTGCGCGCCGATGGCACGCTGGTCGCCGATGGTCAGGCCGGCTCGATCCACAAGGTCGGCGCCCATGTGCAAGGATTCGACGCCTGCAATGGCTGGACTTTCTGGCATCTCGAGACGCCGAACGGCCTTACCCTGATCGACGACTTCCGCGCCATGATCCGCAAGGAGATGGCTCAGGCCGGCTAGTCGAAGAATTTCAGATCCGGCGGGCGTCATGTACCTTCAGTCACCGCCGCGATAAAGCGCCCGGGATGTGTTTCACCTCCCGGGCGTTTGCGTCGAAGGGATCCGGCTTGCCGCAAGGTCGGACACTCTTCCCGAAGCAATCAGGATTTCAGCTTGATTTAAGGTCGGTGCTATAGGGCGGGGCATGATTTGGAACCCGCGCACAGTTTTGGTGGTCGCAGGTCTCCTGCTGCCGCTTTGTGCATCGGCGCAGGACCAGGATGACGCGCGCGCGGCCCGCGAGCGGGGAGCCACCGCGCCCTTCGCCCAGATTCTTGCGGCAGCGCGTCAGGCCGTCTCACCGCGCGCCGAACTGCTTGACGCGGCGATGCTGCCTGATCGCGGCCGCTCGCTGGTCGAGGTTTTCCTGCGCGAACGCGACGGACGCGTGGTATCCGTCATCGTCGATGGCCAGGAGGCGCGTGTCGTTCAGGTTTCGCGCGGGGACCGGGAGGCTGAACCGTCGCCGCAAGCCGGCGGCGCGGCGCAACCGTCGGACCGCAACGCACAAAGTGATCGCGGCGGTGACCGCGGGCGCGACAGTGGCCCTGGACGAGGCGGCGACCGCGAAGGGCGCAACGGCGGCGAGGGTGGACGAGGCGGCGGCAACGGAGGCGAGGGCGGACGAGGCGACGGCAATGGTGGCGAGGGCGGCAGAGGCGGCGGTGGCAATGGCGGCGGCGGAAATGGTGGCAACGGCGGTGGCGGACAAGGTGGTGACAGACGATGAAACTGCTTGTTGTTGAGGATGAGACCAGCCTGGCCGATCAGATCAGGACCGAGTTGATGCGTCAGGGCTTCACCACCGATGTCGCCCATGACGGAGAAACCGGCTGCCATTTGGGCCACACCGAACGCTACGACGCGGTGGTGCTGGATCTGGGGTTGCCGATCAAGGACGGGGTGACGATCATCCGCGAATGGCGGGCAGGCGGGGTCAACACTCCGGTGCTGATCCTGACCGCGCGGGCGCAATGGCAGGATCGCGTCGACGGGCTCAATGCCGGGGGCGACGATTATCTGGTCAAGCCGTTCCATATGGAGGAACTGGTTGCGCGTCTGCGGGCGCTGGTCCGTCGTTCTGCCGGCGTCGGATCGTCTCTCATCAGCCACGGCGCGGTTTCGGTGAACCCGGAGACCGGGCGGGTTACGGCCGGCGGTCAGAGCATAGAATTGACATCGAGCGAGTTGAAACTTCTCACAGCCTTTCTTTTAAGGCCGGGCAAGGTGCATTCCAAACAGGACCTGGCGGAAAAAATGTACGGCTACAATGAGGAGCGCGATTCCAACACGGTCGAGGTCTATATCGCCCGCCTCAGACAGCGGTTCGGCAAGGATTTCATCCGCACCATTCGCGGCCGCGGCTACACTTTGGAGAGTTCCGGTTGTTCAGGTCCCTGACCGCGCGGGCGATCCTGGCGAGCTTCATCTGGATCGCCGTCGCGCTGGGTCTTGGCGGCTGGGCGATTGCGGAACTGTTTCGCGATTCCACCACCCGCCAGTTCGATGCAAACTTGAAGGCGCATCTCGACCTGCTGTCGGCCGCTGTCGCTTCGTCGCCGGACGATCCTGAATCCCGTATGACCGACCCGGATTTCGAGCGGGTCTACTCGGGCGCCTATTGGCAGGTCAGCGCCGATGGCACCATCCTGTTTCGCTCCCGCTCGCTGTGGGACACCGAGCTCCCCGGATTTCAACCGTTGCCGGGCGGCGCCGATACGACCATTGATACCGCCGGGCCAGCCGGCGAGCCGGTGCGGATGTCGACCCGCATGCTCGCCTTGCCCGCGCGCGGCGAGGTCGATCTGTCGGTGGCCCTGGACGTGGAGAGCCTTCAGGCGGAAATCGACCAGTTTGGCCGCCGGCTGATCTATTTTGCGCTGGTCTTTGCAGGCCTCATGCTTGCCGCGGCGATGCTTTTGCTGCGCGCGGCTTTCGCGCCGCTCAAGACATTGCAGCAAGCAGTGGCCGACCGCCACGCCAACCACGCCCGCGAAATTGAAGGCGATTATCCGCAAGAACTTGCCGAACTTGTCGCGGATCTCAATTCGCTGCTGGCGCGCAATGAGCGGCTGCGTGACAAGGGGCGGGTGCAGGCGGCCAATCTCGCCCATGCACTTAAAACTCCTGCCGCTATCCTGCGCAACGAGCTCACCAAGGCCCGCCGCGGCGATGCGATCGATCTGGATCTGGCCGACCAGGCGGTGGAGAATGTCTCCGCCTTTGCCGAGCGGCATTTGAGCCTCGCGGCTGCCGCTCCCGAGGACCTGGCGGCGCCGTCCTTCTCCGATCCGGCGACAGCGGCCCGGGATGTGGCCAGTGCCCTGCAACGGGTGTTCCCCGCAATTGCGTTCACGGTCGCGGCCGACACGCCGCAGCGATTGCCGATCGCCCGCTCGGAAACTGTGGAGCTGCTCGGCAATCTTGTCGAAAACGCTGCGAAATGGGCGCGATCCGAGGTTCGGATCGAGGTTAAGCGGTCTGGCCGGAGCGTTATCCTAAGCGTCGAGGACGATGGTCCGGGCGTGGCCCCGGAGCACCGCGAAGAAATCGTCAAGCAGGGGGTTCGGCTTGACACCAGCCGCGGCGGTTCCGGTCTGGGCCTGACCATTGTCTCCGATCTTCTCGAGCGGCATGGCGGCGAAATGCAATTGTCGCAATCAGCGCTTGGCGGGCTCGAAGTCAAACTGATGCTGCCTTCGGCCTGACCCGTCCGCTTCAAGACATCGCATCGATCGCTGCCCTACCGGAGCGATTCTCTGCCGACACGCTCAACACCCAAGCTTAAACCAAGCTGAAAACGCCCTTCAGGTCCATTTCATGCCGCTGGCCTACATCTTTGTCCGTGCGATTCACCTGATTGAGAATCCCGAATGCATGAAGCGGAGACATGAATTGACATTGCCACGATTGAAATCCCTTTGCCCGGCCACGCTCGTCCTGCTGGCCTGTTCCGGCGGCGCTCAAGCCGAGGAACTTAATCCCGTAAACCAGCAGGAGCTCAACGATATCGTCATCAATCAGGGCGCCAACGCGGCCTTCAACCATGCCTTTGAAGCCGGTGACGAACTGACCGAATTCACCTTCACATCAGCCCATGGCGTCGGCGCGCATGTCGGCGAAGGACGCCGGTTCTCGCGTTTTCCCCGGGCTGATCTTGATGGCCGGCTTGAGTGGACCAAACATCTGCCCAAACGCGAGGGCGGACCCAACGCCACATCCTGCATCGCCTGTCACAACCTGCCCATCGCCAATGGCGCCGGCGACATTGCCCTCAATGTGCTGGTCGACCCGGGCCACACCGCTGACCCGGCAAAATTTCTGGAGCGCAACACTCTGCCCCTGATGGCGCTTGGCGTGCCGCAGCGGCTGGCCGAGGAAATGAGCCAGGAGCTCTATGCCCAGCGCTCGGCAATGTTCATGACCACCTGCAAAGAAGGGACTGGCCGGATCGAGCTGTCCGCCAAGGGCGTGGCCTTCGGCTCGATTTCCGCGACCCGCCTCACCGAAGCGCCCTGCAAGATCGACGTAGATTACTCCGGCCTGTCCGGTGTCGACGAGGATCTGGTGATCAAGGCCTTTGGCTGGAAAGGCAACCAGCCCACCATCCGCGCCTTCACGCGCAATGCGGCACACAATGAACTGGGGCTGCAGGCGGTCGAACTGATCGGCGACAAGGACGGCGATTTTGACGGCATCACCAATGAGCTGACCGTTGGCGATCTAACGGCGCTGACCGTTTACATGGCCGGCCTCGAACGGCCGGTCACCAAGGTCGAACTGGCCGATCTCGGGCTGCAGGAACTCGACAATGCCGAAAGAGCCAGGATCGAGCTCGGAGAGGTCCAGTTCGCGGTCGCGCAATGTGGCACCTGCCACATTCCCGAGATGCGGCTTAACACCCCGGTCTTCAGTGAACCCAGCGCCACGCCGGGCTTTTACGATGAAATGTTCCCAAGCGGCGCCGATCCGCGCGAAGAGCATCTGGTCGCCGACGCCGCAATCTGGATGGACATGACCATCGACCAGCCCAACAACCGCATCGAGACGTCAAGCGGTGAAACTAGGCACCTGGGCGCCTTGCGCAAGGCCTCGGATGGTGGCGCGCTGGCCAACTGGTTTACCGATTTCAAGCGCCACGACATGGGCCCGCATCTCGCCGATCCCGATGATCCGCTCGGCATCGGCGCAGAAATGTGGCTGACCCGTTCGCTGGCCGGTGTCGGTTCCACCGGGCCCTGGATGCATGATGGCAGCGCCACCACGCTTGACGAGGCAATCCGGATGCATGCCGGGGAGGGAGCCGCCAGCCGCGACGCCTATCTGGCGTTACCGGAAGCGGACCGTGCGGCGATAGTCGCCTTTCTCGACAATCTGGTGATCTACAAAAACGAAGAAGCCCACTAACGAAGATCACCACCGGCCGGCTGCGACCCTCGCGGCCGGCCTGAGTATCCAGAGCTCCGGTCCTCCTTCAACCTCGTAGCGGCTTTCCCTGTCCTGCGCCGCCGCATCGCAAGCGTGAAAGCCGTGGAGGAGGACCGGTCCCATCTTATATGACGGACATAATCTCCACAGGACGACGGATCAGTGATGCCCTCCGCCCGGAGAGATCGAGTTTCAGACGAGGCTGTGCCGGGACAATGCTAGAATTCGGTTCCATTGAGGTTCAGATAATCACCAATTCGCCATTGTTCGCCGTCCCGGACAAATCTGGCCCTCCCGGGTAGCTTGTCCTGGTCTCCGACAAACAAGCCGGCCAGGTTTGCGTGAGCGCCGGTCCTCTCGATATTGACGTGATAAACGATTTTTGCGGTAAACCCGCACTCAACCGCATCGGTTTCCACAAGTGTGCAATCCGGGCGGTCTCTTACGGCAAACCTGTATTGCGTCAGTCCCTGCATGAGCGTGACCCATTGCCCGTCACATGTTGAGGCGGCACCCGCAAGAGCAGCCAGTTCAGGAATGTCAAACGTGGCCACCGCGTTGCTGGCATTGAGCGCATCGCAATAGCGGGCATTGAGCAGATTCTCGATCATGATGGGATTGGGCGGTGCCTGCGGGTCCAAGCCAAGATGGTGTTCTGAAACGACGACTCCGCGTTCGGCAAACTCATTTTCGTATGCTCTGAGTTGACCCACGCGCTGGGCCAGACCCAAAGTGTAGAGCCAACCGTTGCGATCGAAACTGGCATGGACCTCTGGTGTGAAGATCGGATCAATTCCCTGGCCGGCGTTAAAGGAAATTCGGTGCAGTGCCTCAAACAGGCCGCGGGATCTCGCCAGTTCGAGCGTTCCGATGGGGTGCCCGAGATCGGACGCCATCTCGAAATAGCGTTCCGCGTCCGGCCCCGTGTAGAACAGGTCCGCGCCCGCAGGACGTTCCACTTTGCCGTCTCTCAGGTCGCGATCATACTGGTACTTATGGAAATTGCCTTTGGTCAGGTAATAAGAAGCCCGGTCCTCTGCCGCGATTGCCGGTTCGGTTTCCGACAGCAACGCGATAATTCGTTCAAAATCCCAGCTCTGGTCGCTGTTCATGAATTCGCCGGCGTAGATGCGATCGACCAGCGCCCCGAGTGTGCTGTTTTCGGCACCGGGAGTACCGAATTCATACTGGATGTTTTCCGGTCCGGATCTGTCATAGATATCGAATGAACCGGAGCCTACCGGTTCCCCACGATAGAAGGTGTCAAAGCTGACCCGGAAATCATCGCTACCGACCCTGGCGAACCCGCAGAAGTTCCTACCGGGCCAGTAGTCGCGCAATTGCAATGCGGCCCTGGCAGCGGCTACTGCAAACTTCTCATCCTGAGCTGCGCTCGAAGAATGGAAGTGAATATCCAGAACGACATCGTCTTCGGCGCTCTCGGTACAAAATGGTGTCTCGGCATAGGTCGTCGCAAAGGCGCGCGCGGCAACCGCCACCATTTCCGCGGCAACGGCCGGTGGTGCGGATAATGCCAAGACCGGCGCTAGCAATACCGGGCCCCAGAACATGGCCGCCCGGCTGCGCCACATTCTGATCTCCGGACCATTGCTGGCATATTTACGGTCGGGATTGCACATACGGTGAATAGAAGGATGAAACCGGCTTTCGCGCAAGTTTTATCATCTGCCTGGCCTATGCAACCCCGAGCCGGACCAGGTCCGCGCGCAATTGTTCCGCGCCATTGAACCAGACCGCCTGCCAGCCTGCCGCAATCGCGCCGTCCACATTTGCCTGGCTGTCATCGATGAACAGACAGGCGGCGGGCTCCAGATCGAAGCTTTTCACGTGGGTCTCGTAAATCGCCCGGTCGGGCTTGAGCAGCCCCACTTCCCCCGAAACGGTCACCCCGCGCGGTGTCTTGAGAAAGGGATACATCTGCTGAGCCTGCTTGAAGGTGTCGGCGGCGAAATTGGTCAGCATGGTGACGTCGCGGCCCTGCTGGATCAGATCGAGCATGATGTCGACGCTGTTGTCATAGGCGTGGCTGACCATCTCATGCCAGTGGGTGCGGAAGGCGCGGATCAACTCCGTCTTTTCGGGATGCTCGGCGATCAACAGCGCTTCTGCTTCCGTCCAGTCGCGGCCACGATCCTGCTCAAGGTTCCACTCGGCGGTGCAGACCGTGTCGAAAAAGGCCGCGCGCTCCGAGGCGTCGGGGATCAGCCGGCTATAAGGAATGTTGGGATCGTAGTGAATCAGCACCTTGCCGATATCGAACACGATGTGACGGATGGGGGGCTGGGCTTCGGTCATGGCATTCTTTCTCAAAACGGGCCTTCTCAAAACAGGCCTTTTCAAAACAAGTCCGGCAGCGCCGCGGCCAGCGCCTTTTTCATCACCGTGGGAAGGGCTTCGCCGGCAATCGAATCGCGGGCGCTCCACCAGCCCGGATGATCGCTGTCGCCGGTGACAACCGCATGAAACACCTCAAGCCGCAATTCAAAATGCGTAAACACATGAGACACAACGCCCTTGGCGCGCCACGCCGCGGCAAACGGAGCAGCGCCGGGTCCCGTCGCGCCATCGCCGCGCACCGTCCAGTTGCTGGTGGGCAGGCCGGTCATGCCGCCGAGCAGGCCCTTGTCTTGGCGCTTGACCAGAAGCACCGCGCCGTCATCGCGCTCCGCCACGAAGGCAGCCCCCCGGCGCACCGGCTTGGCCTTTTTCGCGGGCTTGACCGGGAATTCTTCCTGCCGGCCCTCGGCCCGTGCCGCGCAGGGCCCATCCAGCGGGCAAAGGGCGCAAGCCGGGCGTTTGGGCGTGCAGATCGAAGAACCCAAATCCATCAGCGCCTGGGCGAAATCGCCCGGCCGCTCGCCGGGTGTGGCCCGCGCCACATGGGCTCGAATTTCGCCCTTGGCCGATGGCAGCGGCGTGCCGATCTCGTGAAGCCGGGTGAACACCCGCTCGATATTGCCATCGACCACGGCCGCCGGCACATCAAAGGCGATCGCCGCAATCGCTGCCGCGGTGTAGGGGCCGATGCCGGGCAAGGCGCGCAACCCGTCCTCGGTCTGCGGAAACCGGCCGCCCAGTTCGTTCGCCACCGTATCGGCGCATTTTTTCAGATTGCGTGCCCGGGAGTAGTAGCCGAGCCCGGCCCAGGCCTTCATGACATCCTCGGTCTCGGCTGCCGCCAGCGCCTCGACCGTGGGCCAGCGCCGCGAGAAGGCCTCGAAATAGGTTTTGACCGCCTGCACTGTGGTCTGTTGCAGCATGATCTCCGACAGCCACACCAGATAGGGATCCGGCTTTACGCCCGCAGCGCGGTCCGCCGGGCCCACGCGCCAGGGCAGCACCCGGGCGTGGCGGTCATACCAGGCAAGAAGCGCCGGTGCGATCTGACCGTCAGTCGGCCCATCCGGTAAAGCGGCGGAGGAACGAGACCGTGCGGCGGGAAGACGTGCAACCGCCTGAGCGGTGACCTGTGGATCGGGCTTTGGGCTGATGGGTGACATCTCTTCTGCAGGGCGGTAAAACAAGCGGCGTCGCGCATTGGCGATGCACGCGATCATGTCGCGCTGCGCCTCGCCGCGCAATGTGATTGATCCGCTTATCCCCCGCCGCTGCCTTTGGCGGCCGCAACGCGTCAGGAGCAAGCTGCCGGTGGCAAAACCCTTTACCCGTCAGGCCAGCGTTCAGATCGCCGAAGTCGCCAACCGCCTGATCGATCCGATTCTGGCCAGGCGCGCCGGCATCAACACGCTGTTGCTGGCCTCCTGGGATGAGATTGCGGGTGAGCAGTTCGCCGGCTGCTCCCGCCCCGAAAAAATCCGCTGGCCGCGTCAGGACGGACCCAGCGAGACCGGTGGCGGTTTTTCGCCCGGGGTTTTGACCGTTGCCTGCGAGGGCGCACGGGCCCTGTTTTTGATGCATCAGGAAGCGGAGCTGATTTCCCGTGTGAACGGCTTCTTCGGCTTTTCCGCAATCTCTCAGGTCCGCATAGTTCAAAAAGCCATCCACGAACCGTCCCAGAAGCCGGGCCTGCGTCCGCTCAATACAGGCGAAAAGCGCCGCCTGGCCGACATGATCTCCGACGTTGAGGACCCCAAATTGCGTCAGGCGCTTGAACGTCTGGGAACCGGCGTCATCGGGCGGCGCGGCAAAGGCGGCACCTGATTTTCGCCCTGGACCATTCCTGATCACATCTCCTTGAAGTTCTCCGACTTGGAAGTCCCCGTACTTGTTTGGCCACAATTGACGCTATAGGAGTTTGGGGTATGAACCGGCCTCCGCCGTCAATGAGCGGAAAACCGGGCGCCGGAGGCAAGGGTTCAAGATCCGCCGGGCGCATAGATGGTGAAATCTTCAAAGCAGGGGAATTGCATGTTTCATAAGACCTTCCGGCTGACCGCCGCCGCCACCGTCTCGGTGCTTGCCCTGACGCTGGCCGGCTGTTCGGACTCCTCGGACGAGACCGCCAGCACACCGGCCCAGACCGAAACCGCAGCGCCCGCCGAGACCGCCTCGGCAACGCCGTCCCCTGAAACGACCGGTTCGACCGAGTCCGCCGTCGAGGCGCCGGCACCGGCCGGTGAGGTCGACATGGCCGAGGTGCTCAAGCCCGGTCCGCTTAAAGAGATGACGCTCGGCGATCCCGATGCGCCGGTCACCATGGTCGAATACATGTCGATGACCTGTCCGCATTGCGCCTCTTTCCACGAGCAGGGCTTCAAGCAGCTTGAGGAGAAATATATCAACACCGGCAAGGTGCATTTTATACTCCGCGAGTTTCCCTTCGATCCGCGCGCCGCGGCCGCCATCATGCTGGCGCGCTGTGCGCCCGAGAACCAGTTTTTCCCCATGGTTGATGTGCTGTTCAAGCAGCAGCGCGCCTGGGCAACCGCACCTGATGGGCGCGAAGCACTGCTCCAAATCGCCCGTTTGGCGGGTTTTACACAGGAGTCCTTCGAGGCTTGCTTGACGAACCAGAAACTTCTGGACGATGTGAATGCTGTAAGAACCAAGGCCGCCAACGAATTTGGGATACAGTCCACGCCAAGCTTCATCATCAACGGCAAGCGGTATCCGGGGAACATGTCGATTGAAACCATGTCGGCGATCATCGACCCGCTGCTCTAAGCGGGACCAGCGCATCAAGCCCTGGCGATTTTGTTGCCGGGGCGGTGATGGTGCGTCAAGGATCGGCCACGGCCAGATAACCCGCATCGGCCGATATGACCGGGAGAGCCGGTCATGAAATTCAACAAGCTCAGGGTTCTGGGATTCAAATCCTTCGTTGAACCAACGGAATTTTTCATCGAGCGCGGGCTGACCGGCGTGGTCGGCCCCAATGGCTGCGGCAAGTCCAATCTTGTCGAAGCCATGCGCTGGGTGATGGGCGAGAACTCCTACAAGAACATGCGCGCCTCGGGCATGGACGACGTGATCTTTTCGGGTTCGGGAAACCGGCCGGCGCGCAACACCGCCGAAGTCGGCCTTTATCTCGACAATTCCGACCGCACCGCGCCCGCCGCCTTCAACAATTCCGACGAGATCCAGGTCACCCGCCGCATCGAGCGCGAATCCGGCTCCGTCTACCGTATCAACGGCAAGGAGGCTCGCGCCAAGGATGTGCAATTGCTTTTTGCCGACGCATCGACCGGTGCGCGCTCGCCCTCGATGGTCGGCCAGGGCCGCATCGGCGAGCTGATCCAGGCCAAGCCGCAGGCGCGGCGGCAGTTGCTCGAAGAGGCCGCCGGCATTTCCGGTCTGCATTCGCGCCGCCATGAGGCCGAGCTGAGGCTGCGCGCCGCCGAAACCAATCTTGAACGGCTCGACGACGTCACTTCCGAGCTCGAAAGCCAGGTTGAAAGCCTCAAGCGCCAGGCCAGGCAGGCCAACCGCTTCAAGATCCTTTCCGCCGAGGTGCGCCAGGCTGAGGCGACGCTGTTGCATTTGCGCTGGTCGCTCGCAAAAGGTCAGGAAGCCGAAGCCGAAAGCGCGCTGGCCCAGGCCACGTCAAAAGTCGCCGAACTGGCCCAGGCACAGATGGAGGCCGCCAAGGCCCAGGCTGTCGCCGCCCGCAAGCTGCCCGATCTGCGCGATGGAGAGGCAGCCGCCGCGGCCGCCCTGCAACGGCTGCAGATCGCCCGCACCCAGATCGACGAGGAAGCCGAACGGCTGGAGCGCCGGCGCGCCGAGCTTGACCGACGGCTGGTGCAGCTCAAGGCCGATATCGAGCGCGAGGAACGGCTCATTGCCGACAATGCCGGCATCATGGAACGGCTCTCCGCGGAAGAGACCGAACTTCGCGCGACACTCGATGGCAGCGGCGACCGCTCCGCCGAACTCAAATTCGTGTTCGAGGCGGCCGAAAAACGGCTCGCCGAATCCGAGACCTCGCTGGGCGTCGTAACCGCCGAACGCGCGGAAGCCGCCGCCGAGCGCACCCAACTTGAACGCATGAT
Source organism: uncultured Hoeflea sp. (assembly GCF_947501405.1). Lineage (GTDB taxonomy): Bacteria > Pseudomonadota > Alphaproteobacteria > Rhizobiales > Rhizobiaceae > Hoeflea. The sequence goes on from NZ_CANMVK010000002.1 coordinate 1,064,484, forward strand.
CGGCGAGGCCGGTGAACGCAAGGCCCGGCTCGAGCGCCAGATCGCCACACAGGATGCCGATCTTGCCGGAATCGCCGAGCGCATCGCCGGCCTGCCCGACCCCGCCGCCAAACGCAGCGAAGCCGAGGTCGCCGAAAAAGCCCTCGCCGACGCCGAAGCGGCGCTGGCCCGCATCGAAACCGCGCTTGAAGCGGCCCGCGACGCCGAAGCCGGCGCCCGCCAACCGGTCACCGAGGCCAAGGCCCGGCTCAACGCCATCGAGACCGAGGCCAAGACCATTGCCCGCATGCTCAATGCCGGTCAGGGCTCGGACCTGTTTCCGCCGGTGGTCGAAAAGATCAAGGTCGATCGCGGTTATGAAACAGCGTTGGGTGCTGCAATCGGCGACGATCTCGATCTGCCGCTCGATCCCGCAGCACCCGCCCACTGGGCCCGCGTCGAGGCATCGGCCGACGACCCGGCGCTGCCTGATGGGGTAACGCCGCTCTCCACCCATGTGCGCGCTCCCGCCGAACTTGAGCGCCGGTTGGCCCAGGTCGGGCTGGTCGCCGACGCCGATCATGGCCGGGCGCTGCACTTAGCGCTCAGACCCGGCCAGCGGCTGGTCACCCGTGATGGCGCGCTCTTCCGCTGGGACGGCTATGTGGCGTCTGCCGACGCGCCAACGCCCGCGGCCTTGCGGCTTGAGCAGAAGAACCGGCTTACCGAACTCGATGCTGAAGCCGTCGAAGCCACCAAGACGCTGCGCGCGGCCGAAGAGGCGCTGGCTCAAAGCGAGGCCGATGTGGCCGCTCGGGTCGGCGAGGGGCGCACAGCGCGCGATCTCATTCGCGACGCCAGCCGCAATCTTGGCCGCGCCCGCGATGAACTGGCAGCCGCCGAACGGGCCTCGGGCGAACTCTCCAACCGCCGCGCGGTGCTGAGCGAATCCCGCGCCCAGATTGGCGCGCAACTGGCAGAGACCGCGGAAGCTCTCGCCCAGGCCGAAACCGCGCTCAAGGCCTGTCCGGATCTGGCCGGGCTCGACGCGGCGCTCACAAAGGTCAATGCCGAAGTTGCCACCGATCGCGGCCGGCTGGCCGAGGCCCGCGCCGCCCATGAGGGGCTTGAGCGCGAAAACCGGGCAAGGGCGCAACGGCTCGAGGCGATCGCCGGAGAGCGGGCAAGCTGGAGCGACCGCGCCGCCAATGCCGAAACCCATCTGTCATCGCTGCGCGCCCGCGCCACGGAAACCGAGACCGAGGCCGGCGAAATTGCCGATGCGCCTGACGAGATGCTGCTGCGCCGCCGGCAGTTGATGCATCAGCTCAGCGAAGCCGAAAAGCGCCGCCAGGAAGCCGCCGATGCGCTGGCGCTGGCCGAAACCGCCTCCCGTGAGGCCGACAAGCTCGCGACTGAGTCAATCGGTCATCTCTCACAGGGCCGGGAGGCCCGCGGCCGTGCCGAGGAGCGGCTGATGGCTGCCAGGGAACGCCGGGAAGAGGGCGAGGCCCGCATCCGCGAAGCGCTCAATTGTGAACCGCACGAGGCGATGCGCCAATCCGGGCTTGCAGCCGATACGCCAATGCCCGATCCGGCGCAGGTGGAGCGCAATCTCGAGCGGCTGAAGATCGAGCGCGAGCGGCTTGGCGCGGTCAATCTGCGCGCCGAGGAAGAACAGGGCGAATTGTCCGAACGGCTGGAAACCATCGTTACCGAGCGTGAGGACATAATCGACGCGATCCGCAAATTGCGCGCCGGCATACAGAGCTTGAACAAGGAAGGCCGGGAGCGTCTGCTGGCTGCTTTCGACGTGGTCAACGACCAGTTCCAGCGGTTGTTCACGCATTTGTTCGGCGGCGGCACGGCGGAGCTGCAGCTTATCGAATCCGACGATCCGCTGGAGGCGGGACTGGAAATTCTCGCCCGTCCGCCGGGCAAGAAGCCGCAGACCATGACGCTGTTGTCGGGCGGCGAACAGGCGCTGACCGCCATGGCGCTGATCTTTGCGGTGTTCCTGACCAACCCGGCGCCGATCTGTGTCCTCGACGAGGTCGATGCGCCACTTGACGATCACAATGTCGAGCGTTTCTGCAATCTGATGGACGAGATGGCGGCCTCCACCGACACCCGTTTTGTCATCATCACCCACAACCCGATCACCATGGCGCGGATGAACCGTCTGTTCGGCGTCACCATGGCCGAGCAGGGCGTCAGCCAGCTTGTCTCCGTTGATCTCGAGACCGCCGAACAACTGCGCGACGCCAGTTAAGGGCTAGTCCCGGTTGGCGGCCAGCCGATCAAGATAGTCTCCGACCAGCCCCTCCCAAAGAGGCGGTTTCGCCATCACCCAGTGGCCATTGTTCCTGCCGCGAACGGCGACTTCCTCGAAGCTGCCGGTTCCGCCGGCCTCGATAAATGCCAAAAAGTTATTCTGGCTGTGGTCGATCGAATAATACAGGTCATCAGCACCGTAGATCCAAAGCGTCGGCGTCTTGAGGCCCGCCCCCTGGCGCGCAAGCGTTTGGTTGATGACAGCAGCATTTTCGCACAACTCGCCCATCCAGCCGCCGACGAAGTTGATGACCCCAGTTATGTGTTTTGGATGGCGCCCGGCATAAGCGATGGAGAGCATTCCGCCGCGCGATTGCCCCGCCAGCAACACCGGCTGGTCGGTGACATCGGGCCGTTTGTGCAACGCGGTCACCGCTGCGTGCAGATCCTCCGCGGCGCGGTCGGCGCCATCGAGTGACGTTTTCGTGTCGCAACTGTAGCCCTTCCGCCGGTCGGCGGAGAACCCTTCACCATAGGTGCCGTCCGACTCGCCGCGGCCGCGCCTTTGGGGGAATGCGACCATCCACCCGCGCTGATTGAGCACATCGGCGAACCAGTCATTGCTCCATGTCTCACCGAACAGTGTGGGATCGGTCCCTGCGCCGGTGGAGCCGTGATTGACAATCGCGAGCGGAAACGGGCCTGTCCCCTCCGGTTTGAACACAAGCGTCTCGAGCTTTACCGGCCGGCCGTCCTCGGCCAGATCGGTCGCAAGAAAGCTCTGTACGCCAGCACTCCAGCTGATATCCTCCCCGCCCGCGCGAAGATCGGCGAGACTTCGTCGGCTCAGGATTGCAAAGCTCAGCCCGTCGCCAAACACCGCGCGAAGCCGTCCGGTCGGCGATACATTCAGCGTCAGCGAAGATCCGGATCCGTGAACAATCATCTGGTCGCCCGATATCGTTGCATCGAGACGGAACCAGGCCCGCTTAAGGCCAAATCCGGGATTGTCTGCGACCGCATAGACGACTTTCGCCTGGCCGGATTGCGCAACTTTTTCAACGATCAGCACGGTTTTCAGGAATCCGTCCCACTTGCCGATCCAGGTTCCGGCAAAGGCGGAGGACGCCGCTTCAGCCGCTGCGGCATCCGCGGGGATCGGCACGCCGTCGATCTCGTCTGCGGTGGATTGGGCATGGCTCCGGATGGAGGTGAAACATACAAAAACAAAAATCGCGACGATGAGGGCCGGTCGGAGCCCGGACATGTGTCGAAACGTGCAAACAGTGATCATCGGTACAATTGAGCCGCTACCCCGCATGAAATCAACCGGATGCGGATCAGTAAGTCTTCGAATACCCGACCTGACAGCGCCATGGGACAATTGAGTTGCCACAGGTCTAAAACCGCGGAAGCTTTTGCACCGGACCCTACGGTATCCGACAGTCGCTTTGCCCAAAGGGTCCGGCGCCCGGTTGGCGCGGGCAGATGAGCTTGATGGGCTGGGCCCTGCATGGACCGTCAATGCAGGCGCATGGCCTGTTTTGTGAGGAATTGCCGGGCAGGGGCACATGATGCCGATCACCGCACCGGAAGACTGCGCGCCTTTCATCAATAAGAATACTGGTTTCAGCTCAGCTTAAATCAGGCCCGGCGTCATTTCTTCTGGCGAAACGCCGCGTGGCAGTCCTTGCAGGTTGCGCCGAGGCCCGAAAACGCGTCGCGAATGTCCTGAGCGTCCTTGGCGGCCGCTGCCGCCTTGGTGAGCGCCATCGCCCGGGCGTTCATCTGTTCGGAAATGCCGACAAACCTGTCCCAATCGGCCCAGATTTCCGCCCGCGCTTCGCTTGGCGCGGCGTTTGTGCCTTCGGGAAACAGGCGCTCCATTCGGCTGGCATGGCCGGCCAGGCGGTTAGCTGTCTCTGCAACAGCGCCGGCGTCGAATGCGGTTTCGCCCTTTATCATCGCCCCGATCGCCTTCATGCCCGCTGCGACGTCCATCATCGCCTCCATTCGCTCCTTGACGATTCCGGTGGCTCCCGTGTGCGCCAAAGCCGCGCCGCCGCCAATTATCAGGACAACCAGTCCGGTCCAGAGCAATGCCCGCATAAGATCAACATCCCTGTTTGAGATCGAACCGGAATCCTAGCGCTTCCCCCCGGGGGAATGTCAACACACGGTCAAGACACCTGAACGGAGGCGTAAGCCAAGATCGTGATGCGCATGGCGCCAACTTGCTGCCGCCACGCGGCATATTCACAACGCTGAAATCAGGGCTTCCGTGACGCGGTCCTGGGTGTCTTCATCGAGATAGGGGTGCATCGGCAGGCTGAGCACGCAATCTGCAAGCATATCGGTCACCGGCAGCTCTCCGCCGGCAATGCCATGGTGGCTGTAGGCGTCCTGCCGGTGCAGCGGCTTGGCGTAGTAGACGGCGCTCGGCACACCCTTTTCCTTCATGCTCGCCTGGATCGCGGCGCGATCTGTGCCCTGGGGCAGTTTGAGCGTGTATTGCGCCCACACCGATTGCAGGCCGTCAGGCACCGCCGGGGTGGCGACATGGCTTCCAAGCTGCGCCGAATAGCGCGCCGCAATGCGGTTCCGCGCCTCGATTTCGTCATCGAAGATCGCCAGCTTTTCGATCAGGATTGCCGCCTGCATGGTGTCGATGCGGCCGGTCATGCCGACGCGCACATTGTCATACTGGCTGGTGCCCTTGCCGTGAAACAGGATCGAGCGCAGCGTTTCTGCGAGGTCGGCATCGTCGGTAAAAATCGCGCCGCCATCGCCATAGGCGCCCAGCGGCTTGGCCGGGAAGAAGCTGGTGGCCGTCGCCATCGCCAGCGTACCGACCCGGCGATTGTGGTAGCGCGCGCCATAGGATTGGGCCGCGTCGCCCAGCACCCAGAGCCCTTCGCGCGCGGCGATCTTCGACACCGCATCATAGTCAGCCGGAATGCCGAACAGATCGACCGGGATGACGCCAACCGGTTCGTGCCCGGCCTGGCGCGCGCCGGCAATGGCGGTTTCCAGCGATGCCGGATCGATATTGAAGGTCTCGGCGTCGACATCGACGAACCAGACATGGGCGCCAAGCCAGGCAACCACTTCGGCGGTGGCGACAAAGGTGAAGGCAGGGCAGAAGATCGCCTGTCCGGGCCGCAGGTTCCTGGCCATCAGAACCATTGCCAGCGCATCGGTGCCCGAGGAGCAGGCGACGGTGTGGGCCGCGCCGCTATGGGCCGACAATTGCGCCTCAAGTTCAGCCACTTCCGGTCCCATCACATATTGGCCGTGATCGAGCACCCGGGCGATCGCCGCATCGACGCGGGCGCGGATGCGCGCCTGCTGGGCTGCGAGATCGACAAAGCGGACGGGTTCAAGGCTGCTGGCTGACATGACGCGGACGGTCCTCGGTCTGAAGAAACAGGAATGGACCCCGGGTCGTGGCGCGAAAGCCGGATGGGTGTCCGGAGTTTCTGTTACTTGGCTTGGCGGCCGTGGTCCATAACCCCTTGGACGGATTGGCGGGTCTGAATGGCGGCAGCCAATCACTTTGCGTTGCCGATGGTGACGCGACGTGACGGCGGGTCAACTGGAAGGGGCCAATCGGATTCGTCGCTGTCACTCGTTTGAGAACCGGATTTGGACCGATTGCGCAACAATCCTGTCGATGGCTTGATCCTTTGGATCGATTTAGTCGCGGACTGAGCCAATTTGCGCATTGTCATTCCCTCATCATGCCGTTAGCACCCGGTGAAAAGCTTGGCGCGAGCCGGGGCTGATCGGGTTTGGTGAAAGCGGGATCTGCCGCTCAAACTCGGGATTGGCGAGCGTGCAGGCCACCACAGAGGGAAGATCGGGTGATGGCGAAGTGGGTCTACACTTTCGGCGACGGGCAGGCGGAAGGCTCGGCGGCGGATCGCAATCTGTTGGGCGGCAAGGGCGCAAATCTGGCCGAAATGTGCCATCTCGGCCTTCCGGTCCCGCCCGGCCTGACCATTACCACCGAAGCCTGCGTGTGGTATTTCGACAACGGCCGCAAGATGCCCGAGGGCCTCGAACAGGGTGTCACCGAGGCCCTGGTCAAGGTTGGCGAGATCGCCGGCCGCACCTTTGGCGATCCCGAGCGGCCGCTGTTGCTGTCGGTGCGCTCGGGCGCTCGCGCCTCGATGCCAGGCATGATGGATACGGTGCTCAATCTGGGCCTCAATGACGACACGGTGGCGGCCGTGGCGCGCGATTCAGGCGACGAACGCTTCGCCTTTGACAGCTACCGCCGCTTCATCCAGATGTATGCCGATGTGGTCATGGGGCTCGATCACGAGGTCTTCGAGGAAATCCTCGAAGACGAGAAAGCCCGCCTCGGCCACGAACTCGACACCGATGTCAGCGCCGATGAATGGCGCAATGTCATTGCCCGATACATGGCGATCATCGAGGAAGAGCTGGGCGTGCCGTTCCCGCAGGATCCGCACCAGCAGCTATGGGGCGCAATCGGTGCGGTGTTCGCGAGCTGGATGAACGCCCGCGCCATCACCTACCGGCAACTGCATGACATTCCCGCCTCCTGGGGAACTGCGGTCAATGTCCAGGCCATGGTGTTCGGCAATCTGGGCGACAATTCCGCCACCGGCGTGGCCTTCACCCGCAATCCCTCCACCGGCGCCAACGAGCTCTATGGCGAGTTTTTGGTCAACGCCCAGGGCGAGGATGTGGTCGCGGGCATCCGCACCCCGCAGTCGATCAGCGAGGCGGCCCGCATCGCCGCTGAATCCGACCGACCGTCGCTGGAAAAGCTGATGCCCGAGGCCTATGCCGAATTCCTCGCGATCTGCGGGCGTCTGGAAACCCACTACCGCGACATGCAGGATCTCGAATTCACCATCGAGCGCGGCAAGCTGTGGATGTTGCAGACCCGGTCGGGCAAGCGAACCGCCAAGGCGGCGCTGAAAATCGCTGTTGATATGGCCGGTGAAGGCCTGATCACCAGGGAAGAGGCGGTGCTCCGCGTCGATCCTGCCTCGCTCGACCAATTGCTGCACCCGACCATCGATCCCCATGCGAGACGCGACATCATCGCGTCGGGCCTGCCCGCTTCACCGGGTGCCGCCACCGGCGAGATCGTATTTACTTCCGAAGAAGCGGTGGAAGCCGCCAAGGCTGGCCGCAAGGTGATCCTGGTGCGCGTTGAAACCAGCCCGGAAGACATTCACGGCATGCATGCGGCCGAGGGCATCCTAACCTCGCGCGGCGGCATGACCAGCCACGCCGCCGTGGTGGCCCGCGGTATGGGCACACCGTGCGTCTCCGGCGCCGGCGGACTTCGCATCGACACCCGCAACGCCACGCTGGTGGCGCTGGGCACGACGCTCAAGGCCGGTGATGTCATCACGCTTGATGGCTCCATAGGCCAGGTCCTCAAGGGCGAAGTGGCGATGCTGCAGCCCGAATTGTCGGGCGATTTCGGCCTGATCATGGAGTGGGCCGACGCCACCCGCCGCATGAAGGTGCGCACCAATGCCGAGACCCCCGCAGATGCCCGCGCCGCCCGGTCTTTCGGCGCCGAAGGCATCGGCCTGTGCCGCACCGAGCACATGTTCTTTGAAGGCGATCGCATCACCGCCATGCGCGAGATGATCCTGGCCGGGGCCGAGCAGGGCCGGCGCGCAGCCCTTGCCAAACTGTTGCCGATGCAGCGTTCCGATTTCATCGAGCTGTTTGAAATCATGAAGGGCCTGCCGGTCACCATCCGGCTGCTTGATCCGCCGCTGCACGAGTTCCTGCCCAAGACTGATGATGAAATCGCCGAAGTGGCGGGCGTCATCGGCGTGAGCGTGGAAAAACTCAGCCAGCGGGTCGATGAGCTGCATGAGTTCAATCCGATGCTCGGCCATCGCGGCTGCCGTCTTGCGGTGTCCTATCCCGAAATTGCCGAAATGCAGGCCCGCGCCATATTCGAGGCCGCCGTCGAGGCCGCCAAATCCACCGGTGCACCGGTGGTGCCCGAAATCATGGTGCCGCTGGTCGGCCTTCGCGAGGAACTGGATTTCGTCAAGGCGCGGATCGATGCTGTCGCCCGCGAAATCATCGGCGAGGCGGGTGTCGAGATTGAATATCTTGTCGGCACCATGATCGAGTTGCCGCGCGCGGCGATCCGCGCCCACGCGATTGCCGAGGTGGCTGAGTTTTTCTCCTTCGGCACCAACGACCTGACCCAGACGACCTTCGGCATTTCGCGCGACGACGCCTCCTCCTTCCTGCTCACCTATCAGCAAAAGGGCATCATCGAGAACGATCCCTTCGTCACAATCGACGTTGATGGCGTCGGCGAACTGGTGCGGATTGCCTCGGAAAAGGGCAGGGCGACCCGGCCCGGCATCAAGCTCGGCATCTGCGGCGAGCATGGTGGCGATCCGGCTTCGGTGCGCTTTTGCGAGCAGATCGGCCTCGACTATGTCAGTTGTTCGCCGTTTCGCGTGCCGATCGCCCGGTTGGCCGCAGCCCAGGCGGCGATCAGCAAACAGGGCTGACGCTTCGATCCGCTGAACCGGTTGGACGGCTGGATTGCAAAGGCGCATATCGGAATTTTGGTGCTTGTCGGCAGCAAAGACGCACCGAACAAGCAGTCACGGCGGGAAAGGATTCTCCTCGGCTCTGGGCTTGCCGGCCCGTCGATGAAATCTGGTTCCACCGTAAAGCAATATCCTGGAACGAATTTCCAAGCTGTCGCTTGCGCCCACAAACCCGTGCCACGCCTGCCGCGCGTTTGACCGGTATGATCCGTCAGTTTTCGCAATGGAGCTGACTGCAATGGATCTCGTGCCTCTGATTGACAGCATCGGTGAACCCCAAACTGCCCTTGTTGGTGGCACGGTTCTCGGTCTCGCCTTCGGCGTGTTCGCCCAACGCAGCAAGTTTTGCACCCGTTCGGCAGTGCTTTCGGCAATGGGCGAGGGTGATCTCAAGCCGCTTGCCACCTGGGCCGCTGGCTTTGCCGCGGCTATCCTGGCCGTGCAGCTTCTGCTTGGCGGCGGCCTCATCAATGTTGGGGAAACCCGTTTCTTCTCCACCGCGCAGAGTCTGTCGGGCGCAATTGTCGGCGGGCTGCTGTTCGGCATCGGCATGGTGCTGGCCCGCGGCTGCGTATCGCGGCTGATGGTGCTGGGCGCCTCGGGCAATCTGCGGGGCATCTTTTCCATTGCGATCGTCGCGCTGACCGCGCTTGCCACCTATAGCGGCCTTTTGGTGCCGTTACGCGATGGCATTGGCGCTGTCTGGAACTCCGCTGCCATCGGCGGCAATGACTTGCTGGTTCATGCCGGGCTTGATCGCAACGGCGGCATTGCGCTCGGTGCGATCCTCGCCGTCGCCGCAGTGGCGGTGGCTGTTCGCGCAAAGCTCTCGCCTTGGCGTCTGTTCGGCGGCGCGGCCATCGGCCTGACCGTGGCGGCCGGCTGGTATTTCACCTGGCAATTGTCCACCCAGGTGTTCGAGCCGATCCAGGCCGAAAGCCTGTCTTTCATCCGCCCGCTCGCAACCAGCGGCGAACTGGCGCTTGGCAGCGGTCTGGCCGGCCTCGATCAGGGCATCCTTATTGGCGCCATCGTCGGTGCACTCCTGGCGGCGCTGCTCTCGGGCGAATTCCGTATCGCCACCTTCGCCGAACCCGGCACGCCCTCGATCTGGCGCTATGCCACCGGCTCGGTGCTGATGGGCTTTGGCGGCATCCTCGCAGTCGGCTGCACCATCGGTGCGGGCCTGACCGGCGGTTCGGTCCTGGCGGTCTCGTCGCTTGTTGGACTGACGTCGATGATCCTCGGCGCGGCGTTCGCGCAACTGGCGCTCAAGGCGCTGAACGCCGAGCGTAGCGCTTCACCGGTTATCCAGCCGGCTGAGTGAATTTCACACCCTCTGCCCCGGCTTCGAGCGAAAGCCGGGGCAGGGTCGAAAGCCGCTGCCAGGCCTCCCGGTCGCCGAGCGCCACCACCGGGCAATCGATCTCGTAGAGCATCTGCGCCACCAGCGCCCCGGTGGCGATGATCGCATCATCATCGACCAGAATGATGGCCGCAGGCGCGGTGCCGAGCCTCAGGGCCTCGGCCAGCACTGAAGCACCTGAAGACGATCCGCGCCCGCGCTCCACGAACAGTATTTTCCCGGTGAGACAGGCATGATGCTGGGGGTGAAACCGGTCGATCACGCAGCCGGTAGAGCTGTCGAAACCGCCCCAGAAACTCAAGGGTTCGCCAAGCCGCAGCACCTCGCCCTGCGCCTGGCCGTGTACCAGCGAGCGCACGCTCATGCCCGCACCACCCGCCCGGCCAGGGCCGATTGCATGGTGTCGGCCAGCGTGCCGAAGGCCACGTCGATGCCGAGATTGCCCGGCGCGTAATAGGCCCATTTGCCCGAATTGGTCATTACCGCGCCCGACAAATCACGGATAATGGCGGTGACATAGGTGCAGGTGTCGACCACCACGGTAACGCCCGCTTTCTCCAGCCGCTGCGCGCTGCCGTCAGCGACAAGCCGCTCCCATTCATGGCGGCCGGTGTTGACATAGACCGGCACTGAAAATGGCGCCAGATCGAGCATCGGTATCAGCCGATCGAACTCCGTGAGCGAAAAATGCGGCGTTCCCAGCGCCACGGCAGTCAACGGCGCGCCGTCCTTCACGGTCCCCAATCCGGCAAGCACACTGGCGATCTCGGCCTTGCCGAGGCGGGCTAAGACCGGAACATCGATGCCGCCTGTGGCGCTTTCCAGGTCCGGCGCTTCCGGGGTGAGGCCGACCGCATGAAACATTGCCACGCTTCCCGAAGACGCCGCGGCTGCCCCCAAAGCCTTGAGATCGTCCTCGCCAGTGGCTGCCGGAAGCCCGGTGATCGCAGCGATGGCGTCGCCGCATTCGCGCCCGACAATCAGCCCCGCGGCCACGGCGATGCCGCCGGCCTCGTCAGCGCTGGCACCTTCGAGGCCGGTGATGTCGACCCGCACCTTGGCGCGGCGGTTGTCGGTACGGTGCAGGCCGTAGTCGGGCACCCGGCCGGCCAGCGCGCAGGCCAGATCGATGAAATCGCCATAACGGTTGGTGCGCGCGCCGATCACTGAATTGGCGAACACGATGGCGTTGGATTCCGCCCAGGCAAGCTGATCGCCGCGCTTCGGCCGCATCAGTGTCTGGTAAGGCGCGCATGTAAAGCTTGGCGTACAGCCGAGCTCGACATGGGCCTCCATCAATCGCTTGCCAGCCGCCCCGAGTGCCGGGTCGCCAACATAGAGCTCCGGATGGATCAGATCGACCGAACCGACATTGAGCGTGGTGGGAACCCTAACGCGCCCTCTTGAAGCGACGAAACGTTCAACGAAATCGAGGCTTGCCTGGCCATGATAGAGGCAGCCGTCGACATGAGCTTGGTCGCAATCAATCAGCCGCTCGGCTCCCACGGCCCCGGCAAAGCGCAGCACCAGCCCCAGCGCATCGGCCGCTGCAGCACCATGGCGGCCGTCGAGCATCTCGCGATCCTGTTGCGTCAGTTCCATGAATCGGGGCCCGTGCGACTGTTGATCGGCGGGACCCTAAACCTTGGGGACGGCGTACGAAAGACTGCGCAGGCCTATCTTCTGGTTTCGTAGCTAGAGTTTTTCCAGCACCGCGACAAAGGCCCTGGCGAATTGCACCAGATCGGCGGTCGCCTGATCCGGTTCAACGGTGCGGGCGCGGCTGCCGTCGCCATCAAGCAGCACCAGCCCGAAGCGGCCGCCACCGTCTCGGGACAGGCAGATGACCGCGATGCGCTGGGCATCGTCCACCAGTCCGGATGCCGGGAGATCGAACAGGAATTCGCCGCCGATGGCGGTCGCTGCGGCCCGAACAGTCGAGGAGAACCCGCGTTCGCCAACCGCATCGAGATCGAGCGCCAGTTCGAGTTCCATCATCTCGAGCGACATCGGCTGCTGGTGCGGCGTCTCCCGCGTTTGTCTTCCGGATTGTTGATCGGCGAGGGGCAATTGCGGCCCTATGAGCTTGGCGGCATCGCTCGTCTCGGTCTGAGGTATGGAAAGCTCATTCGGCATGGGGATCTCCTATTCGGCCCAACGCATCACACGGTCGGTATGTTCCCAAAGTCCCCCCAAAGGCCTTTTGGTCATGCTCACCGCCAAGCATGGCTGAAGTGTGGCGCTTGCCGCGCTGGTCGCGAGCGGCTAATGGACTTCGACTGTAGCTCTCGCGCGGCCAATGCACCGCGCATCCCGGAGATCCGGCCCCCGCCATGCCGTTCCACTATCAACGACCGCAATCGATCGCCGCCACCTGGTCAAGACGGTTGGGCCGTTTCGCGTTGCTTTTGGCGTTCATGGCGGTGCTGCTGCACCGGATCGGCATGTTGACGCTGCCCAATGCGGTGGCTGTGATTGTGCTCGCCACCGGCCTGGCGATGCTTGTGTTCGGGCTGGCGCTGATCGGGTTCACCATGCTCTGGTTGATCGGCGCCAAGGGCGGCCATGCCTCGTTCAGCGGTCTGGTGATGGCGCTCCTGGTGCTTGGCCCGGTGGGTGTGGCTGCCAGCCGCTATGTCACGCTGCCCACCATTCATGATGTGTCCACCGATGTCGACGATCCGCCCCAATGGTTGGAGCAGCCGGCGGTAAGCCCCTCCTGGCTGCACCGGTCTGATGGTGATGCGCCGGAGGCGCGCCAATCACAGAGCCTCGCCTATCCGCGCGTGACCGGCCGCCGCTATGACGGCGCCATCGACCGGGTATTGCTCGCCGTTCGCGCCGCCGCGGCTGAGTCCAAATGGAACGAGGTCGACAATGTCGGCGTCGAGGCTCTGGTCGACACACTGGAAATCCCGCAGGAGGCCGAAGTTGGGGGAGATCCCGAAGCGGCCGCCACCGGCGAGGCCGATCCCGCGCGGGCGCCGCTGCCGCAGCCGCGACCCGATGTGGAAGCCGGGTCGGCGGAGCCGCTGCCCACCTCGGCGCTGATTCAGTACCGCACCAGGACGCTGGTTCTGGGAATCCCCCAGGATGTGCTGATCCGCCTGTCGGAGGAAGAGGAGACAACTTTCGTGGATATGCGCGCCGCCACCCGCGATGGCGACCACGACCTTGGCCTCAACGCCGAACTGATTCAGCAATTCCTGCGCGATCTCGATATGCGGCTGCTTGGCATCGCCGGCGGCTAAGCCGCGGTCAAAGGCCATTGCTCAGGCCGCGCGGTATTCTCCGGTGATTGAGGGCGGCCCGTCGGTGATCACCGCGCCGCGACCCACCAGATCCTCCAGATGCGCCAGCACCGACAGCGCCGCCGCCCCGTGCAGCCGTGGATCGGTCTCGCGGTAGATTGCCTTGACCATGTCGCCAATCAGCCGGTCGCCCTTTTCAATCCGCGCCAGCACCGCGCGCTCGCGCATCCGCCGATGCGTCTTCAGCGCCCGGACGAACTGGCGCGGTTCCCTGACCGGACCGCCATGGCCGGGCAGATAGACGCGGTCGTCGCGCTCAAGCAGCATGTCGAGCGATGCCATGAAATCGCTCATCGCCCCATCCGGCGGCGCAATGATCGACGTCGCCCAGGCCATCACATGATCCCCGGAAAATACGGTGCCTGAACCCTTGAGCGCGTAGGCCGCGTGATTGGCGGTGTGACCCGGCGTATGCAGCGTCTCGATGGCCCAGCCGTCGCCTGCAATCACCTCGCCATGGCCTGCGGTGACATCCGGCGCGAAAACCATGTCCGAGCTTTCCTTGAGCGGGTTGACCTCGCCGGTGTAGAGTGGCCGGGCGGCCCGGTGCGGGCCTTCGGCGACAATCGTCGCACCGGTTGCGGCCTTGAGCCGGGCAGCCAGCGGCGAATGGTCCTTGTGGGTGTGGGTGACGAAGATGTGGCTCACCGGCCGCCCGGCGATTGCCGCTTCGAGCGCGCGCCAATGGGCCTCGTCCTCAGGCCCCGGATCGATCACAGCCAAGGTGTCGACCCCCACCACATAGCTGTTGGTGCCATGAAAGGTCAGCGGCCCGGAATTGGATGCTGTCACCCGCAAAATCTCGGGCGCAACCGGCACCGCGGCGCCATGGGCCGGGTCAAACGCCCTGTCGAATTCGGGTTCGCTCACATTATTCTCCAGTTCACGGCAGGGTAGGGGTGCATGGTCCGTGGGCGGCGGCGTCAGTCACCCACGGGTGCAAGGCTGCGCGGTGCCAAGTCCGCATCTGTCTAAACCAGCATGAGTTCGATTGAAACCATGATGCGTTCCCGTGCCATCGCCCGGCGCTTGCGCCACACGCCCGGTGCTGGCCATGCAGGCGCAGTCCCGGCCGAATGCGAGGCCACATAATCCCTGGCTGAAACTGCTCATGTCATGCGCGCGCTAAAAATCAGCGCGCGGGCGTGTTTTCTGCGCTTGTGGTCGCGGGCCGCTTTTGCTATCCCCGCGATGCTCCGGGCTGGCTTTCAAGTCACCCGGCCGGCAGGTTGGGGCGTAGCCAAGTGGTAAGGCAGCGGTTTTTGGTATCGCCATCCCTGGTTCGAATCCAGGCGCCCCAGCCAGTCACTGTTCATCCACAGCGCGGGTTCCGTAAACTGGTCCGACAGACCGGTGATGTCGCGCGTTGCTGCAACAGATCGAGTATGACCTTGCGCCTTCGCGCAAGTTGACGCAGGCCGGGCCTCTGGGCTTGCAGGCATCCTGAACGCCGTATAACTCTGTCCAAACCTGCCGGATCGGCGGGAAAGGCGGGCGGCGCTTCTGCCGCCAGGCGACCAGGGATGGTAATGACGGGGCAGTTGAAAGGCGGATTGGCCGGCACAAGGGGATGGGTGCGCATGCTGTGCGTGCTCTCGCTCGTGCTCGTCGCCTTTGCCCACAAACCGCTTGATGTTTCCCACCAGCTCGAAGCCTATGCCGGGGTCGATTTTACCGCCTATATCCTGCCGGACGGCACCTTGCCCGACCTTTGCCTGACCGGCGAGGGCGAAGACAGCCATCACGCCGGCAACAACCATTGCGAAGCCTGCCGCATCGCCTCATCGGTGGATCTGCCGCTCCCCTTCAGCGGCTTCGAGATCACCGGCACCGGCCACAGCGCCAATCCGACGTTCCCCCAGGGCGTCAGGATTTCGCGTCTGATGCTGCGGCCAGGCGCCTCGCCACGCGGCCCGCCAAGCTCCCCTTACGTCTGAGAATTGCCGCGCCCACGAGCGCCCGGCGGTTGTGATACCGCCATGATCAGGTCCGACTTCCCGCAGTCCGGGATATTGGACGTCTTCTCCATCTCTTGTTCGGCCCGGGTCCGCCCGCAAACGGTTCCCCACGCCGTCCATCCGCGCGAAATCCGCGCAACATTCTGGAAAGCACACACCATGAAACCCATCGCTCTCGCACTCACCGCAGCCCTGTTCGGCCTTTCGGTTTCCGCAAGTCTGGCTCATGAATTCAAACTTGGCGCGCTGGAAATCGACCATCCCTATGCGCGCGCCACACCGCCCAACGCGCCGGTCTCGGGCGGCTACATGACCATCCGCAACACCGGCGACGAGGCCGACCGTCTGATCTCCGGAGAGGCTGCTTTTGCCAAGCGGGTGGAAATCCACGAAATGAGCATGGACGGCGACGTCATGAAGATGCGCGAGATCAAGGGCGGTCTCGAAATCCCAGCAGGCGGCGAAGTCACACTCAAGCCCGGCGGTTTCCACGTCATGTTCATCGGTCTTGATGGCCAGTTGATCGAAGGGGAAAGCCGGCCCGCGACGCTGACCTTCCAAAAGGCCGGCTCGATCGAGCTCGAATTCTCCGTCGAGAACGTCATGAAGATGAAGCATGACATGAAAAGCCACGGTCATGGCGATATGGATCATGGCGACATGAACAAAGACGCCATGAAAGACGATGGTTAGGCCATGATGCGCCTTGGTCGAACAAGGGAGATCTGGGCGGTGTTCGCCGCCCTTCTCCTGCTCACCATCGGTCTGCTCGGCTGGCAGTTTGCCGTTCAGGGCACCGACCGTTCACTCACCGCCAGCATGAAGCTGGGAACCGATTTCAACCTGATCGACCACAATGGCGATCCGATCACCGAAGCCGCATTCGATGGTCAGCCGACCCTGGTGTTTTTCGGCTTCACCCGGTGTCCGGAGGTTTGCCCGACAACGCTTTACGAAATGGCCGGCTGGCTCGATACGCTGGGTGAGGCGGGCAACGACCTTCAGGCCTTCTTCATATCCGTCGATCCCGAACGCGACACGCCCGAGATCATGAAAGGCTATGCCGAAGCCTTCACCGAGCGAGTGACCGGTATCACCGGCGATCCCGACGAGATCGCCCGGGTGGTGGCCGCCTGGCACGTCTATGCGGCGCGTATCCCCACCGAGGATGACGACTACACCATGGACCACACGGCCTCGGTGTTCCTGATGGATGCGAATGGCGACTTCAAGGGCACCATCGCCTATGGCGAGAATGCTGAAACCGCCGTCGCCAAGCTCCGCCAGCTAACCGGGAACAGCTAGCCTAGTCGGCGGCCGCACGGTCGCCGATCAGGCTGCCATCCTCGAGCGTATCGCCCGGATACAGGATAATCCGGTCGCCCTCTTCAAGCCCATCGACAATCTCGGCGGTGCGGTCGGTCATATGGCCGATTGTCACCGCTGCGATCCGGGCCCGGTCGCCCTCAACCCGGAACACCGCCCAATCGCCTTTGTCACGGTAGAGCGCGCTGACGGGCACCTGCAGGGCCGCGTCGGACGACCAGGTGACCAGATTGGCCAGCACCCGGAAGCCGTGGCCCAGATCCGCGGGCGGCGGACCGCTGAGCGTCAGGACCGCATTGACCCTTTGTTCTGAAATCCCCAGAGCCGATACTTTGGTGAAGGCCGAGGGTTCGATCCGCTCGACGGTGGCGTTGAGAACCTCGCTCCCGCCCCAATCGGTAATCAGCGCCTGGCCGCCGGACTTGACCTTCACGGCGTCGGCCGACAGCACATCGACGATAATCTCCAGATCCGCCGGGTCGCCAACCTCGGCGATTAACTGACCGATGCTGGCGGCCTGTTCGCTCTTGGCATTGAGCGACAGGATGATGCCGTCGATCGGCGAAACGATGTCGACACAGCACTGGCCATTGGCGGCGCCAATCGGTGTCTGGCCCGGCTGCGCCAGCCGCGCCTGGGCGCTCGCCAGCTCGGCGCGCCTGAGCGCAATCAACGCCTCGGCCGCCGCCACCTTGGCCTCGGCCAGATCAAGTTCCCCCACCATCCGTTCGAGTGCGCTTTCGGACACGATGTTGGTCTTGGCAAGTTCGATGGCGCGGTCCTGGCTGGCCTTGGCCAGATCGCGCCCGGTGCGCGCGCTGGTCAGTTCAACTTCGGCCAGCGCCACTCCCGAGCGTGCCGCGTCGATCGCAGCCATCAGTTCGGTCCGGGTGCGGGTGTCCAGAAACGGCGGGTCGAGCGGGTGGATCCGGGTGATCGCTTCGCCCTCGCCGATTGCGTCCCCCTCCGAATACCTGACCCGGTCGATATGGCCCGCGATCGGCGAGGAGACGGCATAGACATTGCGGATCCGGGTGATCCCGTCCTCTTCCACGCTCACCAGCATCGGGCCGGAACGCGCTGTGGCGAGATCGACAAGCACCGGTGTTTCCTTGAAGGCGATATAGACGGCGCCGCCGATCAGCGCGGCGGCTGCCAGTCCGGTGAGGCTTTTGACGAGCGCAGAGGCCATGACTTCAGTCCCTTGTTTTCAAGACGCGAATGAGATCGAGCCGATCAATGCGCCGCCGCACGATCAGCGCGGAGACCAGGGCAGCGCCCAGCACCACCAGGCTTGCGATCGCATAGGTCGGCGGGTTGATGATCAGCGGAATGCGGAACAGATCGCTTTCGAAGCCCTGGGCGACGAGTTCTGAAAACCCGCGGCCGATCAGCCAGCCCAGCGGCTGCGCCAGCAGCACCATCACCGCGAGTTCGGTCAACAGCACGCTTGACACTTCGCCATTGGTAAAGCCGAACACCCGCAGGCTGGCAAGCTCCCGGGCGCGTTCGGAGAGTTGGATCCGCGCGGAATTGTAGATCACGCCGACGGTGATGATCAGCGCGAGCGAGACATAGATGGTGATGCTGATGCCGATGTTTTCCTCGACGGTGGCGCGGAACTTGTCACGCGACACGCCCTGCAGCGCCACCGAGGCAATCGCCGGGGTCTGCTTGATCTCGCGGTAGAGTTCATCGAGCATGTTTTCGTCGACTATGATGCGCGCGCCCGATATCTGCACGCCCTGTCCCGAAAGCCGGTCCAGCGCGTTGCGGCTCATATAGGCGTTGAGGCCCACATAGCTGTTGGTCACGCCCACCAGCGGCGCAAAGGCGATGCGGCCCTGGCCGTCGCTGAGCTCGATCTCCACTTGGTCGCCTGGCGACAACGCCAGATGGTTGGCGAGCCGTTCGGAAAGCAACATCCCCTTGGGCGGCAGTTCGATGGCGCCGAAATCCTGGTCGAGTACCCGTCCGATATCGGTCACCGGATCGGATGCGATGATCTGAATGCGGCGCGAGCGATGGCCATTCCGGAGCGTTGCGGCCTCGCTCCGAAACGGTTCGGCGGCGATCACACCTGGCAGTTTTTCGACCGCGCGGATCGCTTCTTCCGACCGTTCGGCGGCAAAGGTCAGCGTCGCGTCCTGGCGGTCGGCGCGAAACCAGACGGTGTCGATCATGCTGTCGATGGAATCGAACGCAAACAGCGAGGTGATCAAGAGCGCCACCGGCAGCGCTGTCCCCAGCGTGGTCAGCGCGGTGCGCACCGGCCAGCGCACCAGATGTCTGAGCGCCATCACGGTCAACTGCGAGACCGGAAGCCTGAAACCGCCCGCCGGTCCGCCGAACAGGCTCCGGTATCCGGTCGGCGCCGGCGGCCGCATGGCCACAGCTGGCGGCAGAGCGACGGCGCTCCAGATCGCTTTCGCCGCCCCCGCAAGCGCTGCGGCGAAGGTGACCAGTGTGGCGATCACATAGAGATCGGGTTCCTGCGAAAACACCAGGAACGGAAACGAGAAGAACTCGCCGTATAGCGAGGCCATGCCGCGTCCCAGCCGGGTGCCGGCCACCGCGCCGATCGCCACCCCGACCAGCGAGATCGCAAGCGTCATCTTGGCGTAATGCCAGGCGATGGCCGCATTGGAGTATCCAACCGCCTTCAACAAACCGATCTGCTCGCGCTCGAGTGCGATCAGCCGCGTCAGGATCATGTTGATCAGAAAGGCGGAGATGAACAGGAAGATCGGCGGAATCACCTGCGCCATCGCCCTGAGCTGGGTCAATTCTGCATCCAGAAACGCGTCCGACGGATGGTCGGAGCGGTCATAGGCGCCGGTTCCGCCATAGGGTTCCAGAATTATGTCGAGCCGCGCCATCACCTCGTCGGCATCAGCGTTGCGCGACAGCGTCAGTGCTACATCGTTGAATGCGCCTTCCATGTCAAAGGCGCCCTCGAGAGCTGCACGGCGCATATGCATGACGCCGAACCGGCGCTGGTCGGGCACCATGTCGCCCGGTCCGATGGCGTAGACATGCTCGGGCGACAGCGTGATCCCGGTGATTGAAAGCGTGCGCTTTTTGCCATTGATCAGCACATCGAAACGGTCGCCGGGTTTGAACCCGTGCGCTTCGGCGAAAGCCTCGATGATCGCCGTCTCGTTGGTGCGTCCCGGTTCGGGCAGCCGGCCGGAGCGCAGATAGAGCTGGTTGACCGCCGGTGCGCCGTGATCGGGAATTGAAATCAGCGTGCCCGTGGCCGGCTCCGCCATGCCGGCAATGTCAATGATCACCGGCTTGACCACGCGCGTGGCCACCGCCGACACTCCGTTGATCGACAGGATTGCGGATTTGAGGTTTTCGGGCGCACGCGTCGCCGAAGCGAAGATCTCCCCGAAACGGGTGCGGTCATAGAATGCCGAACGGGTGTCATCGAGCGCCCTTGTGGCTCCGAGCGCCAGGATCAGGGTCATCACCCCGCAGGCCATCACCAGCGCCACCGCCAGCGCCTGGGCCCAAAGCCGGCCGAGATCGCGCACCAGCTTGCGGTCGAGCATGCTCAGGCCTCTCACCAGCTCACCTCCGAAGGCGGGATCCGGGTTTCGTTGACCACTTCAGATGCGATGCGGC
Organism: uncultured Hoeflea sp.; assembly: GCF_947501405.1. Taxonomy (GTDB): domain Bacteria; phylum Pseudomonadota; class Alphaproteobacteria; order Rhizobiales; family Rhizobiaceae; genus Hoeflea. The sequence goes on from NZ_CANMVK010000002.1 coordinate 1,084,903, forward strand.
CGTCGAGAAAGGAGAAAACCCGGTGCGCGATCTGCTGGATTCCCGCATTGTGGGTAATGATCGCTGTCGTGGCGCCGGTTTCCTCGTTCACCCGCGCCAGCGCCTCAAGCACGATCACTCCGGTGGCCGAATCGAGTGCGCCCGTTGGTTCGTCGCACAACAACACCTCCGGCCGCTTGGCAATCGCCCGGGCAATCGCCACGCGTTGCTGCTCGCCGCCTGACATCTGGGCCGGAAAGTGGCTCATCCGGTCTTCGAGCCCGACCAGCGCCAGCGCCTCGGATGGCGACATCGGTTGTCTGGCCACCTCGGTGATCAGCGCCACATTTTCCCAGGCCGTGAGACTGGGAATGAGATTGTAGAACTGGAACACAAAACCCACATGATCGCGCCGGTAGGCGGTCAGTTCCCGGTCGCTGGCGCCCGACAGCTCCCGGCCCCTGAACCTGACCGAGCCGCTGGTCGGCCGGTCGAGCCCGCCGACAATGTTGAGCAATGTCGATTTGCCGCTGCCCGAAGGCCCCAGCAGCACAGCCATCTCGCCCGCCGCCAGGCTGAGATCGACGCCGTTGAGCGCACGCACCTCGACCTCACCGGTCTGGTAGATTTTCGTCAGCCCGCGAACGTCGAAAACTGGCGTTGCGGCTTCATGGGAATCAAGCTTCATGCGGCGACCATAGACCGCCTGAGACGCACGTCTTTGATTCTCGTCAACAGCCGGATTTCGAGCAGAAAGCTGCGCGCGACGGGCGGAGTTGAAGAAATATATGCGATTTTTGCGATAAAAGCCGCCGCTGGTCGCCCGTAGCGGCTTACTGCGACATCTTGCGGCTTGGATTCCGGTGCAGCTCAGATAAGGTGAGCGCCATCGGGGAGCGCCATGGATATCCATCGAAAAGACGTTCACAATTCAAACACGCCGGCTCTGTGCCGTGCCTGTGAAAGCCGGCATCGCGGCGTGTGCGGAGCGCTGACCAGCGAGCAGCTTTTGCGATTGAGCAAGCATTCGAGCCGCCGCACCATTGAGGCGGGCACCGAGCTGGTGGGCGAAAGCACCAAGGTCAAGAGCTACTCCAACATCATTTCCGGCGTCGTCAAATTGTCCAAGATGATGGCGGACGGACGCCAGCAGATCGTCGGCCTGCAATTCGCGCCGGATTTCCTGGGCCGGCCTTTCCGGTCGGAAAACGGCGTCAGCGCCGAAGCCGCCACCGAGGTCAAGGTTTGCTCCTTCCCCAAGGCAGTGATGGAGCGGATGATTTCGGAAATGCCCGAGCTCGAGCACAAGCTGCTTGACCAGACGCTCAACGAACTTGACGAAGCGCGTGACTGGATGCTCACCCTCGGCCGCAAGACCGCGGGCGAAAAGGTGGCAAGCTTCCTGCTGCTGATCGCCACCCATGCCTATCCGGACAATGAAGCCGATTCGGTTGAGTTCGAGCTGCCGATGAGCCGGGTCGATATCGCCGATTTCCTGGGCCTGACCATGGAAACGGTGAGCCGCCAGCTTACCAAGCTGCGCAAGGACGACGTCATCCGCATCGTCAACAACCGCCAGGTCGACGTTCCTGACATCCCGCGCCTGTCCGAGCGCGCCGGCTTCTGATCCGCCGGCCGGGCAGATTTTCGCCGGTTCGGGCAAGAAGCTTACGTTTTTTGATTTTACGTCAACTCCGGTTCCCAACCGCGCCGAGCTGCTTTACGCTTCCTATGAGTGCATTGGAGGGAGGCGTCGCGGTACAGCGGCGGCGGAGGCGGATATGGAATTTGATTATGTGATCGTCGGCGGCGGTTCGGGCGGTTCGGTGCTCGCGGCACGATTGAGCGAAGATCCCTCTGTCAGTGTCTGCCTGCTTGAAGCCGGCGGCGACGGCAAAGGCCTGTTGGTGCGCGCGCCGCTGGGCATCGTGGCGATGCTGCCGGGACGCCCGAAAATCAACAATTGGGCCTTTGAAACCGTGCCGCAGCCGGGGCTCAATGGCCGCAAGGGCTATCAGCCGCGCGGCAGGGCGCTTGGCGGCTCAAGCGCCATCAACGCGATGCTCTATGTTCGCGGCCATCCGTCCGACTATGACGATTGGGCGGCGCAGGGGTGCGATGGCTGGAGCTGGCAGGATGTGCTGCCGGTGTTCCGCCGTTCCGAGGGCAACATCCGCGGCGCCGACGCCCTGCATGGCGGCGACGGTCCGCTGCAAATTGCCGAACAGCGCGATCCCAGACCGATCAGCCACGCCTTTGTCGATGCCGCCGAGGAAGTTCAGATCCGCCGCAACGAGGATTTCAACGGTCCCGAGCAGGAAGGCGCGGGGCTATACCAGGTCACCCAGTTCTGGCAGGACGGCCGGCAAGGTGAGCGTTGCTCGGCGGCGGCCGCCTATCTGCACCCGGTGATGGAGCGGCCCAATCTCCACATCATTACCGGTGCGCATGCCACCCGGGTGCTGCTGGACGGTCTCCGCGCCACCGGCGTGGCCTACCGCAAGGACAAGTCCGATCAGACCGTGACCGCCCGCGCCGAGGTGATCCTGTGCGGTGGCGCCTTCAATTCTCCGCAATTGCTGATGCTGTCGGGCATCGGGCCGGGAGAGCATCTGCGCTCGCGCGGCATCGATGTGGTCAAGGAGCTGCCCGGCGTCGGCCAGAACCTTCAGGACCATCTCGATTTCATCTACACCGCCAAAACCCGCGACACCGATGTGCTCGGTCTTGGCCTGGTGGGCGGTTACAAGCTGCTGCGCCATATGCTCGCCTGGCGGCGCGATGGCTCCGGCCTGGTGGCCTCGCCGGGTGCGGAGGGCGGCGCATTTATCAAATCCGATCCGGCGCTCGACCGGCCCGATCTGCAACTGCATTTCGTCGCTGCCCTGGTCGACGACCATTCGCGTAAGCTGCATTTGGGCTATGGCTATTCCTGCCACGTCTGTGCGCTTCGTCCCCATTCCCGCGGCGAGGTCGGGCTCAACGGACCTGATCCAATGCTGCCGCCGCGCATCGACCCGAAATATCTCTCCGACGAGCGCGACGCCGAACTGACGCTCAAGGGCGCGAAGATCACTCGCAAGATCATGGATGCGCCCTCGCTGCGGGCCTACCGGCACAAGGAGGTCTACACACGCGAAGGCATGGATGACGCCGAACTGATGGATCACATCCGCGCCCGCGCCGATACGATCTATCACCCGGTCGGCACCTGCAGGATGGGCCGCGACGCTTTGGCGGTGACCGACCCGGCGCTCAAGGTTCATGGCATCGAGGGCCTCAGGGTGGTGGACGCCTCGGTGATGCCGACGCTGATCGGCGGCAACACCAATGCCCCGACCATCATGATCGCCGAACGCGCCGCCGACATGATAAAAGCCGATGCAAAGGGTTAAACGGGAACTGGTCTGAAAGGTGCGGACATAGGCCCCATTGCCCGGTCGCGCCGGGCTTGTTAGGACCGGCAAGCTATTGCAATCGACAATCCGGAGCCCCTCATGACCGTTCGCATCGCCGTCGTCACCGTGTCAGATCGCGCCAGCCGCGGCGAGTATGAGGATCTTGGCGGGCCTTCGGTCAAGGCCTGGCTGGAACGGGTGATGTCGAGCCCGGCTGAAATCGACATCCATGTCATCCCCGACGGTCTCGACAGTGTGAGCGGCACGCTTGAGCGATTGTGCGATGCCGATGGCGTCGATCTGGTGCTCACCACCGGCGGCACCGGCCCGAGCCCACGCGATCTCACGCCCGAGGCGATGAAGGCGGTGATGGAAAAGGAACTCCCCGGCTTTGGCGAATTGATGCGCAAGGTCAGCCTCGAATTCGTACCCACCGCCATCCTGTCGCGCCAGACCGCGGGAACCCGTGGCAAGACCCTGATCGTCAATCTGCCCGGCAAGCCCGGCTCGATCGACACCTGCCTGACCGCGGTGTTCCCGGCCATTCCCTTTTGCCTTGATTTGATCGGCGCCGGCCGCATCGAGACCCACGACCACATCCTCAAGGCTTTCCGGCCCTCCAAGTAAAGCCGGCCAGGGCCAGAGTACCGGGCCTCCGGACTCCTAAATATGGCGAAGCTTGCGGATTGTTTACACCCGCTCTCGCGAGGGGTTTGCAGCCTGTGCCATAGTGTGGGCCTCACCATGAAAGCGATTCCATGCCAGCATCCGACACCCGCATCGAGCCGAGCTTTGACGACGCGGCACTGAACCATCCGCTGGCGATCCTCAAGCGCGTCTATGGTTACGATGCCTTTCGCGGCCGGCAGGCCGAGGTGGTGGACCATCTGATCGATGGCGGCGATGCGGTGGTGCTGTTTCCCACTGGAGCCGGCAAATCTCTTTGCTTTCAGATCCCGGCGCTGTGCCGCGAAGGCGTCGGCGTGGTGGTGTCGCCGCTGATTGCGCTGATGCGGGATCAGGTGGAGGCTCTCAAGCAACTGGGGGTGAGGGCGGCAGCGCTCAATTCCTCGCTGACCCGCGAGGAGTTCATCGCGGTCGCGAATGCCATTTCCGCCGGAGAGCTCGATCTGTTGTATGTCACGCCCGAACGCATTGTCACGCCGTCCTTCAGGGACCTGATCGGCAAAGCCAGGATCGCGCTGTTTGCCATCGACGAGGCCCATTGCGTATCCCAATGGGGCCATGATTTCAGGCCGGAGTATCGCGAACTTGGCCGTCTTGCAGAGCAATATCCGGGCGTGCCGCGCATCGCGCTGACGGCGACTGCGGATCCGCACACCCGCGACGACATCATCGACAAGCTGGCGCTGAATTCGGCGGAGGTCTTCACCACCTCATTCGATCGTCCCAACATCGCCTATGAGATTGTCGAGCGCGACCAGCCGCGCCAGCAGCTCTTGCGGCTATTGTCGCGCCACAAGGGCTCGAGCGGCATCGTCTATTGCCTGTCGCGCGCCAAGGTGGACGACACCGCACAATGGTTGAACAAGCAGGGCGTGCGTGCGCTCGCCTATCATGCCGGCATGGACCGGGCGATGCGTGACGCCAACCAGGACGCCTTCCTGAAAGAAGAAGAGCTGTGTCTGGTGGCAACCGTGGCCTTCGGCATGGGCATCGACAAGCCCAATGTGCGCTACGTCGCCCATCTCGATCTGCCCGGTTCCGTGGAGGCCTATTATCAGGAAACCGGCCGCGCCGGACGTGACGGGCTGCCGTCTGATGTGTGGATGTCCTATGGCATGGCCGATGTGATCCAGCGCGGACGGATGATCGACAATGGGACCTCAGGCGATGATATCAAACGTGTCGAGCGCGCCAAACTCAATGCGCTTCTGGCGATCTGCGAGACTCCCGGCTGCCGCCGGCAGGCACTTCTCGCTCATTTCGGCGAGACATACCCTGGAAACTGCGGCAATTGCGACACCTGCTTGACTCCGGTGGAAACCTGGGACGGCACGGACGCCGCGATCAAGGCGCTGGCCGCTGTCTACCGTACCGGCGAGCGCTTCGGTACCGGGCATCTGGTTGATGTGTTGACCGGCAATGAAAACGAGAAAACCAGACGCTTCGGCCATGTCGACATGCCGGTTTTCGGCGCGGGCAGCGATCTGCCGGCCAAGACCTGGCAATCGGTCTATCGCCAGCTTCTGGCCGCCGGTCTGGTTTCGGTCGACCATCAGGCCTTTGGCGCCCTGAAACTCGAACCCGAGGCTCGCGCGGTCTTCAAGCGTGAGCGCGAGGTCAAGTTTCGCAAGGACCGGCCCACCAAAGGCAAGGCCGCGCGCAGCGGTGGATCAGCCAGTGCGGCGCGCGCCAAATCCTCTCTTGAGGGCGCCGATCTTGAACTGTTCGAAGCGTTGCGCGCCACCCGCACGGCCATCGCCAAGGCTCTTTCCGTGCCGCCCTATGTGATCTTTCCTGACACGACGCTTGTAGCCTTCGCCACGACGCGGCCGCTTGATCGCGACGCGCTTCTGGGGGTCTCCGGCGTCGGCCAATCCAAGCTTGATCGCTTCGGCGATGATTTCCTCGCGGTTATCACCGATCACACAAGATAGGCCGAGTTCCGTTCATCTCCGCATTCACGTCCGCATCACCCGGTAGATCGCGGGGATCACCAGCACGGTGAGCGCGGTTGAGGACGCCAATCCGAACAGGAGAGAAATCGCCAGCCCCTGGAAGATCGGATCGGTCAGGATCACCGCCGCCCCGATCATTGCGGCCAGCGCCGTCAGGATGATCGGCTTGAAGCGGATCGCCCCGGCCTCGATCAACACCGGCGTCAGCGGTGTGCCCGGCTCATGGGCATGGCGGATGAAATCCACCAGCAGGATCGAGTTGCGCACGATGATGCCGGCCAGTGCGATAAAGCCGATCATCGAGGTGGCAGAAAACGGCGCACCAAACAGCCAGTGACCGCCGAGGATGCCGATGAAGGTCAGCGGCACCGGCGTCAGGATCACCAGCGGCGCCTTGAATGAGCCGAACTGCGCCACCACCAGAATGTAGATGCCAAGAAGCGCCACGCCGAAGGCCGCGCCCATGTCGCGGAATGTCACCCAGGTGACTTCCCATTCGCCGTCCCACAACAAGGTCGAGACCTGTTCATCGGCGGGCTGACCGTTGAGCGCGATGACCGGTTTTTCGAGTTCGCTCCAGTCCATTGCATCCAGAGCCTCCTGAACCGCGAGCATGCCATAAAGCGGGGCTTCGTAATCGCCGGCCAGTTCGGCCATCACCATCTCGGCGGCGCGGCCATTGTGCCGGAACACCGGAAATGAGGCGCGTTCCTCGGCGATTTCGACCACATCACCCAGTTCCACGATGCTGCGGTCGCCCGGAAGCACATTGGCGGGGATCGGCGTGGTCAGAAACCGTTCGTCGAGAAGCCGGTCCGCGCGCGACCGTTCAAGCCGGATGGCGATTGGCGCACGGCCGTCGCCCCGGTGCGAGTAACCCACCGTCTGACCGGTGTTCAAAATGGCGATGGTGTCGAACACGTCGCGTTCCTCGACCCGGAAGAACTCCAGCTCGTCGGTGGAAATCGTGATCCGGGCGCGGGTTGCCGGCTGCCCCCAGGAATTGTCGATATCGACGATGTAGGAGGCCGAGCGGAAAGCTTCCTCGACCCGCGCTGCCACCGCGCGCCGGGTTTCGGAGTCCGGGCCGTAGATCTCGGCAAGCAGGGTCGCCATCACCGGGGGGCCGGGCGGCGGCTCCACCACTTTGAGGCTCGCACCCGGGGGCAGGGGGATTTCCAAGATCCGCTGGCGCAGATCGAGCGCGATATCGTGGCTGGTGCGTTCGCGCTCGTGCTTGGCGGTGAGGTTGAGCGCCACATCGCCCATCTCAGGTTCCGAGCGCAGGAAGGAGTGCCGCACCAGCCCGTTGAAATTGAAGGGCGCCGCCGTGCCCGCATGGGTCTGGGTCGAGTGCACTTCCTCAAGCTCGAGCGCCTCGCGCGCCACCGCTTGCACCACCGCGTCTGTGGCTTCCACGGAGGTGCCTTCGGGCATGTCGATCACCACCGAGAGCTCGGATTTGTTGTCGAACGGCAACAGCTTCACCGTCACATCCCTGGTGTAAAACAGCGACAGCGATCCCAGCGTCAGAACGCCCACGGAAATCAGAAACAGCCACGAGCGGCCCTTGCTGGCAAGCACCGGCCCCGCCACGGCGCGATAGAGCCGGCCCAAAAGCCCGCCGGCTTCTGCGCCGGTTTCATCGCCGTGATGCATCGGTGCGCGGCCGGCCACCTTCAGCATCAGCCAGGGCGTGACCATCACCGCCACGAAGAACGAAAACACCATGGCCGCCGACGCATTGGCCGGAATCGGGCTCATATAGGGGCCCATCATGCCCGAGACGAACAGCATCGGCAGCAGCGCCGCCACCACCGTCAGCGTGGCGACAATGGTCGGGTTTCCGACCTCGGCGACCGCCTCGATGGCCGCCTGACGGCGTTCGCGGCCGTCTCCCATACCCCAGTGGCGGGCGATGTTCTCGATCACCACGATGGCGTCGTCGACCAGAATGCCGATCGAAAAGATCAGCGCAAACAGCGACACACGGTTAAGCGTGTAGCCCATCACCCGCGAGGCAAATAGCGTCAGCAAGATGGTCACCGGAATCACCACCGCAACCACCAGCGCCTCGCGCCAGCCGATCGCCACCCAGACCAGCACGATGATCGAAACCGTGGCGAGGCCGAGATGGTAGAGCAGCTCATTGGCCTTCTCATTGGCAGTCTCGCCATAATCGCGTGTCACTTCCACCGCCATGGATTGCGGGATCAGCGATCCCTTGAGGTGATCGGTGCGCTCAAGGATCTGCTCGGCCACCAGCACGGCATTGGCGCCGGCACGTTTGGCCAGCGCCAGCGTCACGGCGGGCGTGCGCTCAACGCCACCATCGTGCGAACGCTTCACCGTGGCCACGATCTCGGGCCTGTCGTCGGTGGCGAATGAGATATCTGCAAGATCGCGCACATAGACCGGGCGGCCATCACGGGTGGTGACCAGAAGATTGCCGATCTCGGCGGGCGCATACAGCGTTTCGCCGATCATCAGCTCGGCGGCCCGGCCTTCAACCATCACTTGGCCTGCGGGAAATGCGCGGTTGGCGCTCGAAACCTTGCCCGCCAGTTGCTGCAGCGTCACCCCGTAGAGCGCCAGCCGTTCCGGATCGGGCGCAATGCGAATGATCTCGTCGGCGTCGCCCACCAGATAGGTCAGCCCGACATCGTCGATCTTGGCGAGCTCGGTGCGCAGTTCGCGCGCGACCCGGGTAAGGTCATTGGCGGTGGCGGTTTCGCCGCCCTCATCCGATGGCGTCAGCGTAAGGGAAACGATCGCCACATCGTCAATACCGCGACCGACAATCAGCGGTTCCGGTACGCCCACCGGAATGCGGTCGATGTTGGCGCGCACCTTGTCGTGAACCCGCAGGATCGCGGTGTCGGTCCGGGTGCCGACAATGAAACGCGCGGTCACCAGCACGCTGTTGTCCGCGCTTTGCGAATAGACATGCTCGACCCCGTCGATGCTTTTGACGATGGTCTCCAGCGGTTCGGTCACCAGCTTGACCGCATCGTCGGCCTTCAGCCCCGGCGCGGAAAGCATGATGTCGACCATCGGCACCGAGATCTGCGGCTCTTCCTCGCGTGGCAGCGTCATCAGCGCCACCAGCCCGAAGGCAAACGCCGCCAGCAGAAACAGAGGTGTCAGCGGAGAGACGACAAAGGCGCGGGTCAGTTCACCCGCGATGCCGAGCGAGGAGGTGTCGGGCTTCATGGCAGCACCACCTTGTCGCCCGCTGAAAGGCCGCCGATGATTTCGATCCGTTCGCCGTCTGCCTGCGTGGCCCCAAGAATGACGGCGCGTTCGATTGCTTCGCCGCGATGATCTTCCACACGGACAAAATCAACCCCGTGGCGGGTGCTGACGGCGGCCGCGGGTACCAGCAGCGCCTGACGCATGCCGACCGGCACCCTGACCAGAATGCGGGCATTGACGAAGGCGGTATCAAGCTGGTCGACCTCGACATCGGCAATCACCCGGCCATTGTCGATTTGCGGGTAGATCTTGGCGAGCCGTCCCTTGCTTTCAGAGCCCTGGGCGCCGATCCGCAGTTCCGCGCCTTCCACCAGATCTCCGGCGAAGCGCTCGGGAAGGGCAAGCCGCAGAAAGAACCCGCCCGAGCCGACGGTCGCTACCGGCTCGCCCGGCATGATCACAGCGCCTCGGGTGACCGGCACAGTCAGAACCCGGCCATCGGCAGGGGCAAGGATCGCGCCTTCCGTTTGTTGCTGGGTCAGCACCGCGCGGTTGGCTTGTGTGGAGGCGATCTGGTTGCGCGTCACCTCCACATCGGTGGAGAGTTGCGCCAGCCGTTGCCGGGTCACCACACCCCGGTCGACGAGTGTCTCGCCACGTATGAACTCGGCTTCCGCGGTTTCAAGCTGCGCCGCAAGGGCTGCCAGTTGGGCGTCGAGCGCGGCGATCTGGAAAGCTATTTTGTCGTCCCTGACCAGTCCGAGTTGCTGGTCGGCCGTCACCAGATCACCTTCGCTGATTGAAAGCTGTTCAATAATCCCGCCAATGCGCGCGCGGGCCGGAACCACATCGCGCGATTCTACCCGCGCCTGAACGGCCTTCCATTCGGTGATTTCGCTCATGGACAGCGTCAGCGTCTCCGCCTGGGCCACGCTGGATAAAAGCATCGCAAGAGCTGCAAGGCTGAGCGTTTTCATGGGTTTGCCTCTTTGCATCAGATCGGGTGTGGACGGGGAACCGGGAGCAATGACGTTGTCCGGCATTGCCAAAGGCCAATCCCCCACAGGCGATTGTTGCTTATATAGGCGTTTATATATGAGATCGCAAATATAAAATGAGTCAGATGTACGCCATCGCCGCCACAGAACGTGACGGACCGGCTCAGGCCAGTTTTTCGTCCAGCAAAGAGACCGGAAAGCTCATGGCATTGATCAGCCGGTAGAAGGCCGCGGCGTCGGTGCAAGTGTCCATCGCCATGTCGAAATGCAGAACCTGGTCCTTCACGCCGTAAAATCGCGGCAGTTTGGGCTTGCGCCTGAATTCGGGCTTGAAGGCTGCGAGCGCCCGTTTGCCGCGCCAGGCGATGATCGTCCCGGCATAGGCCTGTTTTTGCGCATGAAAGACTTCACCGGTAGCAGCCGTCTCGCAGTCGCGGGCGCAGGCCTGAATGAACCCGTCTTCCCAGCCGTCGAGCTCGATGCCGTAACGCCGTTTGAATGTCTCGATGGCCAGCGCCTTGCGCGCAGCGCTGCCTTCATGTCCTGAAAACGGAAAGCCATTCACGGCGTCTGCGATCTCGACCACCGGCCTGGGCGCGGGGAGGGCGCACTGCACCGACAAGGGCCGCTCCCACATCACCATGCGTTTGGCCAGCATTACCACCTTGCACAGATTGTCGGTTCCGGGCTGCGCCTGCTCGGCATACACCCCGGAGAAGGCATCGCGAATCCGGTCAAGCACGTCGCGCCGTACTGCTCCGTGCCAGGCGCTGAAATGACACTCCGGCTGGTCACCTGCAGACTGCCAGTAAAACAATTGCCGCATCATCTCCGTTTGTTCCGGCAACAGCAATTTGCTGCCGGTTGGAATGCGGGCGATTTCGCTCTGCTCGCGTGCGTCTGGCGGAATGAATTCGGCCCGGCCCCAGCACAGGGCGTCGGCATCGGGCGCCCGTTTCAGCGTCGCCCGCAGCACCTCGCAGATTGCCGGGTCGGCATAATCCGCGGCATCGATGATCGTGATCCAGCCGCCCCCCGCTTCGGCGATCAAAAGGTTCCAGGCGTCGCTTGGGTTGGCGGCACGGGATTCCGGGGCGATCAGCCGCAGCCGCGGATCCCGGATGTCTGAGGCGAGGCCGCCTTGAGCCTTACCCGCGGCGCTGCGAAAATCTCCGATGACAATCTCGAAACCGGTGTCCGGATTTTCGAGCATTTGCGCAAGCGTCCGCTCGAGCTCCGGCTGGGATTTCAAAACCGGGATGCAGATCGACAACAGCGTCACGGAGCAAACACCTTGGCACCTGATACCAGGCTCTTCACCGGCAGGATCGCGTGTTCGCCGAACCGGTAGAACTCCGCCGGGGTCTGTGCTCCGATATCGGCCTCGCGCACCATCAGCCGGTCTTCATTGAGCCCGGTGATGCGGTTGATTGAGCGCGGCGGGCTGAAGGGCGCGGGCTTGAAAAGCGCCGCCCATCTGCCACCCTCCCACAGGGCGAAGCCTTGCATGAAACAGGCGACCTTGGCGTCATACTCCGCCTCGGTCGCAGAGAATTTGCATTCGTCCATGGCGGCATGGGCGAAATTGGCGCCAAAACCATTCAGATCAACGCCGTAGGTGTGGCAAAACCACGCTGTGGTGACCGCAATACTCAGGCACAGCGACCCTCCGCGCGCCTTGAGTTCAAACGGGAAATACGGCTGTTCCAGAGAGATGCAATCGCGTGTTTCGGCCTCGAATGTCGCCATTCGCGACGCCATGGCGCTGGCCGATAGATTGGCGGCCGAGTTCGACGCCGCACAGGCCCCCAGAACCGAGAATGGCCGCTCGGAATGAACGATCAACCGCGCCTGCGCCACCACCTTGCATGTGCTTTCCCAATCCACATTGGGATGCTCGAAATAGCGCCCGCCATAGCTCGATTTGATCCGCTCCATCAGCGATCGCTTGACCGCGCCGTGATAGATGCCGACCCCGACGCCGGGGCGGCGCTTGCGCTCACTCCATTGGAAAAGCTGGTCGGCAAGCGCCTCGGCGGAAAGCAGACGCGTCGCGTGACCGGTCGGAATGCCCGCGAGCGTGGGCACCGGCCGGTTGTCCGGCCACTGATAGCTCATGCATTCCCAGCTGATCGCATCAGCATCGCGATGCAGAACCTCGTAGCGCCGGATCAGTCCGGTTAGCCGTGGGTCGAGATAGTCATCATCGCCAATTACCGAGATCCAGCGGCCCCGCGCAGCCTCCACCGCCCGCTCCCAATTGTCGACCATCGGCAATACGGTGTTCTCCGGCGCGATCAGCCGGAAGCGGGGATCCTTTGGCTGCCGTGCGAAATGATCGGCCAGAACGGACGGGTCGTCGGAGTTGTCGGCGACCACGACCTCAAAATCGTTGCCGTCACTTTCCGCCAGCGCCGCGATGGTCTGGATACAATAGGCCTGACGATTGCGCGTCGGCAGGCAGATTGTCATATGAACCATGAAGAGCTTTCAAAGCGCGGCGAGATCCGGATCGGCCTGATCCTGACAGGTCAAACTTGCGCCATGCTTGCAGTTGCCCGGCCGCGCCTGAAGAGGCCGGGCGATCCGGCTCAGATCTCCACTTCGATGGCGCTGCCAGCGGCCTTGGCGCGGCTGACCGCCATCGCCGCCACCGCCAGATCCTGAAGCCCGACACCGGTGCCATCAAACAGGGTAATCTCATCCTCACTCGTGCGTCCGGGATGCGAACCGTTGATCACATCGCCAATGGCTGTGATGTCGCTATCCGCGATCAGCCCGGCGCCAATGGCATGCTGGCACTCGCCCAGTGTCACGGACTGCGCCACCTCATCGGTGAATGCCGTTGCGGCGGCAACCAGCTCCGCCTCGACCTCCTGCTTGCCCACCGTGTCGGTGCCCATGCACGACAGATGCGTACCGGGCCGGATCTGCGCGTGCTTGAGGATGGCGGCGAAACTCGAGGTGATGGTGATGATCACATCGGCCTGCGCCCCCAGCTCATCGAGACTGACCGCTTCGAACGGCAGGCCGATTTCCGCGCAGACATCAGCCAGCCGCGACAGCATCTCCGGATGCAGGTTCCAGCCGACCACCCGCTCAAAGGCGTGCGCCTTGACCGCTGCCCGCAGTTGAAACGCCGACTGATGACCGGCGCCAACCATGCCCAGCACCCTGGCGTTCTTGCGCGCCAGCCGCTTGATCGCCACAGCCGAGGCGGCTGCGGTGCGAAGCGCTGTCAGCAGATTGCCACCCACCATGGCGCTTGGCCGTCCGGTGTCCGGATCGAACAGGAACACCGTTGACTGATGATTGGTCAGGCCCCTGTCCATATTGCCGGGCCAGTAGCCGCCGGATTTGAGACCCAGCGCCAGCCCGGCGCGGTCGAAGCCGGATTTGAACCCGTAGAGCGCGTCGGCATGGCCGAGCGCCTCGCGCACCACCGGAAAGTTCCGCGCGTCGCCCCGCGCCATTGCGGCAAACACGGCCTCAACCGCCTCATAGGCGGCCTCCGGCGTAACCAGATCGGCAATCAGTTTTTCAGGCACGATCAGCATGCCGCACTCCCTGTTGGATTGTCTCAATAAAGGCCCGGCCATGCTTGTGGCCGGGGCTCATTTTCGTTTGTGGATCTGGCGCTAGTAGGCTTTGCCGCGGGCTGACACCGGCCACAGGCTTTCAACCCGGCCATTGCGCACCCCGACATACCAGTCATGCACATTGCAGGTCGGATCGCAGTGCCCCGGCACCAGCTTGAGCTTGTCATTGACTTTGAGCACGCCGTCCGGATCGGCGATCACGCCATGTTCGTCGGAGCATTTGACGTAAGTCACGTCCGAACGCCCGAACACCACCGGCAATCCGCTGTCGACCGATTGCGCCTTAAGGCCCGCGTCGCAGATTGCCTTGTCGGCCTTGGCGTGGCTCATCACCGAGGTGAGCAGGAACAGTGCGTTTTCAAATTCGGTCTCGTCGATGCGTTTGCCGTCCTGATCGAGAATGCGGCCGTAATCGGCGTCCATGAAGGCGTATGAGCCGCATTGCAGCTCGTTGTAGACGCCGGAATTGCCCTCGAAATAGTAGCTGCCAGTGCCGCCGCCGCCGACAATGTCGCAATCGATGTCGTCGGCTTTGAGTGCGTCGACCGCGTCCTTGACCATCGCCACAGCGATGTCGATCTTGGCCTTGCGCTCATCATAGCTGTCAAGGTGCTGCATGGCGCCCTGATAGGCCTGAATGCCCGAGAACTTGAGCCCTGGAGCGGCCGCGATCGCCTTGGCCAGCGCCACCACTTCAGGCGTTGTTGTGACACCGCAGCGCCCGGCGCCGCAATCGATCTCCACCAGGCATTCGATCTCGGTCCCGTGGCGTGTGGCCGCCTCCGACAGATCGTCGATATTGGCCAGATCATCGACACAGCAGATGGTGCGTGCGCCGAGTTTGGGCAGCCGCGCCAGCCGGTCGATCTTGGCGGGGTCGCGCACCTGATTGGACACCAGCACGTCCTTGATGCCGCCGCGCGCGAAGACCTCCGCCTCCGACACCTTCTGGCAGCACACGCCGACAGACCCGCCAAGCCGTTCCTGCAGTTTGGCCACGTCGACGGATTTGTGCATCTTGCCATGCACCCGGTGGCGCACGCCCATCTGTTTGGCATGCTCGCCCATCTTGATGATGTTGCGTTCAAGCGCGTCGAGATCGAGCACCAGGCACGGGGTCTGGATATCGGCCTCGGCCATGCCGGGCAGGGCGGGCACGTCATAGCCGACCTCAAGCCCGTCGAGTTTGTTCATTGCGTTCATGAATTCCTCCTCAGCCCTTCAACCAGGGCAAATGATCCAGATCGACGTTGCCGCCGGTGATGATGACGCCAATGCGTTTGCCGCGAAAGACCTCCGGGTTGCGCAGGATCGTTGCCAGCGGAACCGCGCAGGACGGCTCCATGACGATCTTCATGCGTTTCCAGGTGATTTTCATCGCCTCGATGATTTCGTCCTCCGACGCGGTCAGCACATCGGTGACGTATGATTTGACAAAGTGCCAGGTAAGCTCCTTGAGCGGAACCTTGAGCCCGTCGGCCACTGTCACCGGCGCATCGTCGGCGATGATATGGCCGGCCCGGAACGAACGCGCCGCGTCATCGGCCTGATCCGGTTCGGCGGCGTAGATCTTCATCTCCGGCGCCAGCCTCGACAGCGTCAGGCAGGTGCCAGAGATCATGCCGCCGCCGCCGATCGGCGCGATTACCGCATCGAGTCCATCGGTCTGCTCGAGCAGCTCACGCGAACAGGTGGCCTGTCCGGCGATCACCCGGGGATCATTGTAGGGATGGACGAATTCTGCGCCGGTCTCTGCCACCACCTTGGCGAAGGTCGCCTCGCGGCTCGAGGTCGACGGTTCGCACTCGATGATCTTGCCGCCATAGCCGCGCACCGCGTCCTTCTTGGCCTGCGGTGCGGTGCGCGGCATCACCACGGTGCAGGGGATGCCGCGTCGGCCGGCTGCATAAGACAGCGACAGCGCATGATTGCCCGATGAATGGGTAGCGACACCGCGCTGCAGCATGTCTTCTGACAGGCCGAACACCGCATTGGAGGCGCCGCGCACCTTGAAAGCCCCGGCCTTCTGAAAATTCTCGCATTTGAAGAACAGTTCGGCACCGGTGAGCGCGTTGAGATAGCTCGATGTCAGCACCGGCGTGCGGTGGATGTGGGGCATGATGCGCTCATGCGCGGCAATGACATCATCGAATGTGGGAATGGTCATCGCAACAGGGTCGGAATGAACGGTCATGGCGGGCCTCACGCGGCTTTGGTTTGAACTGTGTTCTGGCTGGAGCGATAAAACTCCTGGGCGCTGGCGACACCCGAGCCGAGACGGACCGGCAGTCCCAGATCGACCATCGTCATTTCCGCCGTGGCGATACCCGACAGCGCCATCACATCGGTCAGACTGCCCAGATGGCCGATGCGGAACACCTTGCCCGCCACCTCACCCAGGCCGACACCAAAGGCGACGCCGTATTTCTGCGCGGCGTGGGTGACAATGCGGGTGCCGTCAAAGCCGGGCGGCGTGACGATGGCGCTGACCGTATCGGAGTAAATCGACGGCTTTTTCGCACACAGCGTCAGTCCCCAGGCCTGAACCGCACGGCGCACGCCCTCGGCCAGCCGGTAGTGCCGGGCATAAACATTGTGCAGGCCTTCGGCTTCCAGCATGGAGATTGCATGGGCCAGGCCGGCGATCAGTCCGACCGGCGGCGTATAGGGAAAACCGCCACCGGCATTGGCCTTGATCATGTCCTGGAAATCGAAAAAGCAACGCGGCGATTTCGCTCCCGTCATCGCCGCGATGGCTTTCTGGCTCAGCCCCAGGATCGAGAGCCCGGCCGGCAGCATGAAACCCTTTTGCGAACCGGTGATGGCGGCGTCGACGCCCCATTCATCCATCCGGAAATCCATCGAGGCGATCGAGCTCACGCCGTCGACCAGCAGCAGTGCCGGGTGCGACGCGGCATCGAGCGCCCGGCGCACGGCGGCGACATCGGAGCGAACGCCGGTGGCCGTCTCGTTGTGAGTGACCAGAACCGCGCGGATCTTGTGCGCCTTGTCAGCGCTAAGTGCCGCTTCGATCGCCTCCGTGGGCGCCCCCAGGCCCCATTCGGTTTCGATGATTTCGGCATTCATGCCCTGGCGTTGACACAGATCTATCCAGCGATGCGAGAACATGCCATGCCGCGCAGCCAGGACCGTATCGCCCGGCGACAGGAGATTGGTGACCGCCGCTTCCCATGCGCCGGTGCCGGTGGCGGGAAAGATCACCACTTCACCCTCGCGGGTCTTGAGGATCCGTTTGATGCCCGCCAGCGCAGGATGCAGGATCTCGGCGAAGGCCGGCGAGCGGTGATCCATCGTCGGCAGGTCGATCGCCCGGCGCAACGCATCAGGAATGTTGGTGGGGCCGGGAATGAAAACCGGATTTTGTGACGACATCGAAACCTCCCATCGCGGCCGGAGCCGCCTTGTCTTCGAGTGCTGACAAAATACGGGGCGGGCCGAATGCACGCAATTTTTTTGAAAAACTATTTCATTATTGCGATTTGGTGCGTATATATCTGAAATATAAACCAAAACGGTTTTTTCATTGGTGGAACGGCGTTTCACCGAAAATCGGAGGTAGCCATGAAACAGGCCCAGGCACGCAATCGCGGACGTCCCAAATCCTTCCACGACAAGTCCGAAAGCGCCGTTATCCAGTCGCTCGACCGGGCCATTGATGTGCTCAGGACCGTGGCTGCCGCCGATGGCCTGTCATTGACCGAGATTGCCGAAGCCGGCGGCCAGTCACCAGCCACGGTCTACCGAATCCTCACCACCTTCTCCCGTCACCGCTTTGCCGAGTTCGACGAGGTCAACCAGCTCTGGTTCGTCGGGCTCGAAGCCTTTCGCACCGGGATGGGATTTCTGGGCCGCACCCAGTTGAGCGACCGGGCCCGGCCGATCATGCAGCGGATCATGGCCGAGACTGGCGAGACCGCAAATCTCGCCATTCTCGATGGCGGCGAGGTGATCTTTGTCGGCCAGATCGAGACCCATGAGCCGATCCGCGCCTTTTTCCGGCCCGGCACCCGCAGTCCCGGCCACGCCTCGGGCATCGGCAAGGCAATCATGGCGCATTTTGATGAAGAGGCCCTGGCCGCCCGGCTGCCATTGGAACTCACCGCGCATACACCCAGCACGATTACCGATCATGCGGCGCTCAAGCGTGAACTCGCGGAGATCCGCGCGCGCGGCTGGGCGGTCGACAATGAAGAGCGCACCCAGGGCATGCGCTGCATTGCCGCGCCGGTTTTCAATTCCTTTGGCGAGGCAGTGGCCGGCGTGTCGCTGTCCGGGCCATCGGTGCGGGTGCGGCCGGAGCGGGACGCCGAGTTCGGCGCACTGATCGCCCGGGCGGCTGACGAGATCACGCGCTCAACCGGCGGTACGCCGCCCCGACCATGAGCCGGCATCGCCTGCAAGTCCACCCGGCGCTCCGCTTCGGCGCGGACGGCATTGACCTGGCTTTGCGGATCGGGTCTGCTGAACCTTGGCTGTACTACCGTTTTCACAGAAAACGCGTTCCGGTGCGGCCGCTGGCTTAACTCTCTGGGAGCGCCCATGCGACTGGTTCTGATCGATTTTCGCCACCCCTTCTTCCGCCCAGTGACACGCCGTGTTGTGATTTTCGCGCTGGTGGCGATCTGGACCGTGGTGGAGTTCTTTCAGGGCTCCACCGGTTGGCTGATCTTTTTTTTAGCGCTCAGCGCCTATGTCGGCTGGGGTTTCTTTCTCTCGGGCCAGCCCGATGAACCACCGCCCCAAACCGCCGACAAGGAACCGCCACCGCCGCCCCCATCGCCTGACGCATCTTGAGAGCACGGGTGACGGAACGGGCCATCAATTCTGCGGTCAGCTATGGCCGTTTGAGCGATGAAAAACCGGATCGCATCCCGGGCCGCCGGGCGGTTTTTGACCATCCAACCAAGTCTCCGGCGTGATCGTCGTCGGTGCCCCGAAAACAATTGGCTCCGGCCGCCGATTTCGAGGGCAAGGGGCTTGTGGCAAGCCATCCACCGGTCTATAAGCCAGCCCGCTGGTCACGGAGTGTAGCGCAGCCTGGTAGCGCACGTCGTTCGGGACGACGGGGTCGCAGGTTCGAATCCTGCCACTCCGACCAGAAATCCCCGATATCGTTGATCGATTCTGACCGGTGACCGGCCCAATGCGTCGTTGCTGGGCCGATATTGAACCAATACGGTCAACAAGCATCCGCTGCGGCTTCCTGAAAAGCAGGATCGGCAACGGGGCAGGCGAAGGTTCACTTGGTGTCGCAGCAAGCAAGGTTCTTGCAACGACCCCGTAACTGAAAATCAGACAATGACCGTCTGCTTCGAATCCGTTCTTTCAAATTCTAGAGGTTACACCAATGGCTGCCTGGAATAATCGTATCTTTGTAACGTGATTGAGGGAGATGAATCAAAATGGGAAGTCGTCGCAAGATGGTTTTGGGAGATTGGTTCAACAGCGCAGGGTTATGTTTTGTTGGTCTCTACATCGGGCTTTCGGCTCACGGTATGTCGCAGTTGGTTGGAACAGCCTTCTTTTGGCCAATGCTCATCTTCATCGTGATCATGTGGGGAGGCATGTCTCTGTTTTACAATGTCTTCGAAAGGGTCTTCGATCGGATTTTCCCGGGTGGGATCAAACCAGCGAAGAACCCGCCAGCGAAAGAACGCAAGCCCTTTGTTGTTCTTCTGAGCCTTCCAATCGGAATCGCTCTCAGGGCGATCCTGGCAGAGCTTGGTTTGACTGATACCCTCCTGTTTTTTACCTGATCGCTATGGTTCATCTCTTCGATCGCAGACACAACGGCTGTGGATCAGTTCTTGGTTGACCAGAGAGAAAATTCCTTGCGCAATGTTTGGCGGCTGGAACCAGAGGGCCTTGGAGGGTGGCTTCGGTCGATGGCTTTTCACATTGGCGACGCGTAACTCGGTTCCGGCGCAAACAGCAAAACCCTAGAAGCGGACATTTGTTCTGAGAAGGTGAAGGCCAGCATTGTTCGCATAGCTGACGACCGCTTCAAGCCCATATTGCCCAATGCTCCAAAGCGGCTGAATGGCGGTTTTGGGGCGTTTTCGCTGAACCATCAAAGTGAAAAGCTGCGCTCCACACCAATTCGGTTCAAAAAGGCTTTGTCGTGGCTGACGACGAGGATCGCGCCGTCATATGCGTTGAGCGCCATCTCCAACATCTCTACGGAATCGATATCGAGGTGGTTGCTCGGCTCGTCCAGAATGAGGAGCTGTTTTGGCTGACTGTGGCCGAGGGTGCAGGCCAATCCCGCACGCAAACGCTGTCCCCCGCTGAGCGTCCCGACCTGTTGCAAGGCGGCATCTCCCCGGAAAAGGAAGCGCGCGAGTATGGCACGCCTGTCGTTTTCGCAGGCATCTGGATCGAGACGGGCGAAGGCATCGCTCACCGTTTCATTGGGGTCGAACATGCTCATGTCTTGGTCCAACCGCGCTGCGGGAACATGCAATGCCACCTGGCCAGCCTGAGCTTCAAGATCACCGGTCATACATGCAAGAAGCGTCGATTTGCCCGATCCGTTCGGCCCCTCAATCACGATGCGCTCGGGACCACGTATTAAAAACGAGACATTTTGAAAAACGGGCTGATCGTCTCTGTAACCAAAGGTCAGGTTTTCGACCTGCAACACATTTCGGCCACGCGCCAATCCGGATCTGGGTATGTCCATTGCGAGAGGCTGGAGAATTTCAACCGCTTCGCGTGCAGTGTCCAGCTCAGTCTGCGCTTCGCCCATTTTCCGGGCGCGCAACCTTGCACCGGATCCGCCCGATCCTTCGCTTCGCTCCTTGGCGGCATCAAGTAGAATCTTCGGTTGGCTGCCAGAGGCTCGTAGCTGGCGGCCCTGCCGGTCAGTCCGCGCTTTGCGATCAGCTGCAATTCGCGCTCGGGCGCTGGTCTCCGCCAATGCCCGCTCTGCCCGCGCCAGTTCGCCTCCCGCCGAGGCAAGTTCGGCCAGCTTCATATCCTGGTAGGCGTCGTAATTCCCGCCATACAGCCGTGCGCCCAGCGTAGTCAGTTCAACTATCGCATCCATGGCGCCAAGCAGGGAGCGGTCGTGGCTCGCAACTATAACGCATCCTTGCCATGCTCGAACGGCGTCAATGACCTGCAGACGCCCTTTTTGATCCAGATGGTTCGTCGGCTCGTCCAGAAGAAGCGCATCTGGCGCGGTGAACAGGAGAGCAGCGAGGCCAGCGCATGTGCGCTGGCCACCCGACAGGGAACCGAGCGGCGCGTCCAGTGGCAGGTGGTCGAGGCCCATACTGGTCAGCGCTGCTTTCAGTCTTGCCTCTAACGTCCAGTCAGCATCCGCGAGATCTTCCGCAGTGGCGTCTCCCGCCTCGGCGCGAGCGAGGATTGCAAGTTGATCCCGCACACCGAACAGGTCGGCAAGAGTATCACCCGTTTGCTGCTCAGGATTCTGGCGCAGGTAGCCGATTGAACCAGGCAGGGTGACTGCGCCGGACGCAGGTGCGATCTCACCGGCGATCAGACGTAGCAGCGTGGTTTTGCCAGTCCCGTTTCGACCGACAAGGCCGGTACGCCTCGGTCCAAACGTTAGGTTGAGATTATCGAAAAGGCAGGTGCCGTCAGGGGTATGCCAGCTCAAGCCGGCGAGAACGATGGAAGACATGACTGATGCTCGCTGTAAGGAAGTCTTGGGGTAGTCAGGCGGCGAGCGAGCGATCCATGTTCTTGATCCTGTGTTGATTCCTATCGGACAATATAGTTCTGGACCGGCTAGGATTCAACGCGGACGGTTCTCTTGCCTATCCGTCCATCCCCCAACAAATGCGGAATTCGAATCCTGCCTCTCCGACCAGATGTCTCACGATCTCAAGTCACGCCTGTCCCCGTCACGCCTGTCCTCGTTATGCCGGGCCGGGGCGGGCATTTGGCGCGGGTTCGCGGGCCTGCTCCACCAGGAAATCCACAAAGGCGCGGACCCTCGGCAGGTTCTGCCGTCCCGGCGGCATCAGCGCGGTGATCGGCACCGCCTCCGACACGTGACAATCCACCAGCAGTGGTTTGAGCCGTCCGTCGGCCAGCGCATCATCGATGACGAACCCCCCCAGCCGCACAATCCCCAGTCCGGCCAGGGCCATTTCGGCCAGAATATCGGCATTGTCGCAGGTTACCGCCGGTTTGACCGAGACCGGCGTTACCTTTCCGTCGACCTTGAGCGGCCATTCCGACAACCGTGCAAAACCGGTCACCACCAAACAGGCATGATGCTTCAAATCGGAGGGATCCTTGGGCTCTCCGTACCGCGCCAGGTAAGAGGGGCTCGCGGCGATCACCCGTTTAGCCTCGCCCAGGCGTCGCGCCACCAGGCTTGAATCAGTCAACGGACCGGTGCGGATCGCCACATCGAGCTGTTCGCCGATCACATCCACCCGGCGATCAGCCACCGAGAGATTGAGATCGATCTCCGGATATCGTTCGCGAAATGCCGGCAAAACCGGCGCCAACCGGTGCTTGGCATAGGCCGTGCCCATATTGATCTTGATGGTTCCCTTGGGCTTGCCGCGCGCCGCCATCACCTCGGCCTCGGTCGCCTCGATCTCGGCCAGAATGTCGCGGCCGCGCGCCAGCAGCAATTCGCCTTCCGCCGTCATCATCAGCCGCCGCGTGGTGCGTTGCAGGAGCTTGACCCCGAGCCGGTCCTCAAGCCGGGTTATCGCCTTGGAGACGCCCGATGGCGTCAATCCGGCCTCCTCGGCCGCTGCGGCAAACCCGCCGCGCTCAACAACCTGAACAAACATGGCGATTTCATCGGATGCTGCGGTTCTATTCATGACTGAAATTCCGTAGTGAATGTTGTATTTCGGTAATTATAGAATTTTGAAAATATAATACACCTGTTTTTGCACTTGCCACGCCAACCGGCCCCGACCCGGCCGCGACATCCAAGGAGACCGCCATGACTGCTCCGATCATCGCTTCCCGAGGCCCCGGCCGCGACCACGTCCGCTGGCCCGACAGCACGCCTGACTTTCTGCAGTTGCGCGACCATGCCAAGCGCCAGCGCAGCCAGGCCATCAATGCCGCGCTGGCGGCACTCTGGGGCCGGCTGTCGGTCTGACCCGCCACAAACTGCAAAGGCCTGATCAGGGCCTGTGACACCGCCTCCCAAGGCAGATACGCCGTGCGCCCGCATTCCGGGTGCGCGGCGTTTTGCATGAAAGCGGGTAAACGGTGCCGGCGGTGAACTGCGCCCGCCCGCTGATTTCCAACAAAACGTCACGCCCTTCAGTTTTGGGGATGTACCGGCGGCAGCCTGCGCTATGTTGCATCTCACGGGGATCGCGATGACGATGCCCTCCCGGAATTCGCTGCGGGTGCGGTGTCACTCGCAAGCAGCAAGAGTTTTGAAAGACCCCGGCCGTGAAACTTTGGAAACAATTGCTTGTCTCGCTGCTGCTGCTGGTCGCCGCTTTCGCGGCCTGGTCCTGGCTGTATCCCGGGGCGCGGGATGTTCTGGCCCGCAGCGGACTGGATTCGCTAGCGCTGCTCACGCCCCAACCGGCGCAACCTGAGGCCGGGCAAGGCCAGCGTCCCGCCGGGCAGGGCAGGTCCCGCGGCCGTCGCGACGCGCTGGTGGTGGTGGCTGCGGTGAGCGAGGGCCTGGTCAATGACCGGCTCACGGCGATTGGTACCGGTCAGGCGGTGCGCTCGGTCTCGGTGCGCGCGCTGGTGGCGGGTCAGATTGACGAAATCCCGGTGCGGCCCGGCAGCCGGGTCGAGCGCGGCGACGTGCTCTTGCAGCTCGATGCCGCCGAGGAGGAGCTGGCCGTCGAACGCGCCCGGCTCGCCGTCGAGGACGCCCGCGGGCGGGTGGACCGGCTCGAAAGCCTGGTGGCCAGCCGCGCTGCTTCCAGCGTCGAAGCCGATCAGGCCCGCAACGCCTATCAGACCGCACGGGTGGCGCTCGGCCAGGCCGAACTGGAGCTGGCGCGCCGCACCGTGACCGCGCCGATTGGCGGTTCGCTGGGCATTCTGTCCGCCAATGCCGGTGATTACATCACCAGCCAGACCGAAATTGCCTCGATTGACGATCGCAGCGAGATCCTGATCGAATTCTTCGTGCCCGAACGCTTCGCCTCGGGCATGGCGGTGGGCAAAGATGTTTCCGCATTCGCCATCTCGAGGCCGGGCAAGACCTTCTCGGGTCAGATCTCGGCGGTCGACAACCGGGTCGATGAGCAAAGCCGCACCCTACGGGTGCGCGCTCGCATCCCCAATCCCGACGACAGCCTGCGCGCCGGCATGTCTTTTGAGGTTCGCGTCGGTTTTGAAGGCCAGAGATGGCCCTCGGTCGATCCGTTGGCCGTGCAATGGGATTCCGCTGGCGCCTATGTCTGGCGCATCGCCGGGGCCAAGGCCGAGCGCGTCGATGTCGCCATCATACAGCGCAATTCCGATAGCGTGCTGGTCCGCGCTGATCTTGCACCGGGCGAGGAGGTGGTGATCGAGGGCGTGCAAAGCGTGCGCCAGGGTGGCGCGGTCAGGGTGCTGGGGGAAGATGAGGCCGGCAACGCGGCGCCCGGTCAAGCCCGATCCGGCGGTGACGCATGAGTGGCCCGCCAGACGATCAGCCCGACAAGCCGAACAGCCCCGAGATCCGCGCCTCGGCCGCGCAGGACGGCGCGAACGCCGCGCGAGATGCCGCGTCGAATGAGCTGGCGTCAAAGCCCGCGGTCGGTTCCGTGGCGCCGGATATGTCCAGTTCCACTGACGAGACCGATCACGCCCTGACCGGTGGCGGCACTGCGCTGATGGTGCGCCGGCCGGTGCTGGCCATGGTCATCAGCTTGCTGATCGTTGTCGCGGGCCTGGCGGGTCTTTACGGCGCGGAAATCCGCGAACTCCCCGATGTCGACCGGCCGGTGATCACCGTCACCACCACCTTTTCCGGCGCTGCGCCCGAAACTGTCGATCGCGAACTCACTGCCATCATCGAGGGTGCGGTGGCGCGGGTGTCCGGCGTTGCCTCGATCTCGTCGACCTCGACCCTGGGCCGCAGCCGGGTCACCATCGAATTCACCGACAGCTCAGACCTCAATGTCGCGGCCTCCGACGTGCGCGATTCGCTGGGACGCATCACCAACAACCTGCCCGACGGGGCGGATGAGCCGCGTATCGTCAAGGCCGACGCCAATTCCGATCCGGTCATGCGCCTGGCGGTGACCTCTGACCGGCTCTCGGTGCAGGACATGACCATCGTGGTCGAGGATCTGGTGGTCGACCGGCTGGCCGCGGTTCCCGGTGTGGCCGATGTCGCAGTCTACGGCGACCGTGAAAAAATCTTCCGGATCGACATCAACCAGTCCCGGCTCGCAGCCTTCGGCCTGACGCTCGCGGATCTGCGAACCGCACTGCGCAACGCCGCCCTTGATGTGCCGGCCGGCTCGCTCACCGCGCGCTCGTCCGACATCGTGGTCCGCGCCACCGCCGACATCACCACGCCCGACGGGTTTGCCAATCTCTACATCAATGACCGGGTCCGCTTCCGCGATGTCGCCAGTGTCACGCTCGGCGCCGATCCCGGAGACACGGTGCTGCGCGCCAATGGCCGCACCGGCATCGGCATGGGCATCATCCGGCAATCGGCCTCCAACACGCTGGAGATCTCGCAAGGCGTGCGCGCCGCCGCGGAAGCGATTTCGCAGATTCTGCCCGAGGGCGTCGACATCCGGGTAACCAGCGACGACGCCACCTTCATCAGCGGCGCCATTGAAGAGGTGCGCTCGACGCTGATGCTCGCCGTCGCCATCGTGATCGCCATCATCTTTTTGTTCCTGCGCGACTGGCGCGCCACCATCATTCCCGCGGTGACCCTGCCGGTCGCGCTGGTCGGGTCTTTCGCGGCGATCTGGCTCGCCGGATTTTCGGTCAATATCCTCACGTTGCTGGCGCTGGTGCTTGCCACCGGCATGGTGGTCGATGACGCCATCGTGGTGCTCGAAAACATCGTGCGAAAACGCAATGAGGGAATGGGCGTGCGCGCCGCCGCTGTGATCGGCACCAGGGAGGTATTCTTCGCCGTCGTGACGACGACGGCCACGCTGGCTGCGGTGTTCATCCCGATCTCGTTCCTGCCGGGGCAGGCGGGCGGGCTGTTTACCGAATTCGGTTTCGTGCTGGCCTTCACCGTGATGATCTCCAGCGTCGTCGCACTCACCCTGTGCCCGATGTTGGCCTCGCGGCTGATCAAGCGGCAGAGCGTGGCTTCCCCGGAAGCCAGACCGGGCAGCCTGTCGGCGCTCGGCACCGGGCTTTCGGGCGCCTATGCGCGACTGCTGCACAAGGCGCTCGATGCGCCGCTGGTGGTGATTGTGATTGCCGTTCTGGTCGCCGCCTCGGCCTTGGCGCTGGCGCGCACGATCCCGCAAGAGCTGACCCCGCCCGAGGACCGCGCGGTGGCACTGATGCGGATTTCCGCGCCGCAGGGCGTAAGCCTCGATTACACCCGCGCCCGTATGGGCGAGATCGAGCGGCTGGTGGCGCCGCTGCAGCAATCGGGCGAGGTGACGAATGTGTTCGCCATCGCCGGCATTCGCGGCTCGGCCAACAGCGGCTTCATGGTCCTCACACTTGCGCCCTGGGGCGAACGCGAGCGCTCGCAAGGCGAGATCGTGGGCCAGGTCAATGGCATGCTGGCTGGCGTTCCGGGCCTGCGCGCCTTCGCCATCCAGCCCAACAGCCTCGGCATCCGCGGCGCGGGGAACGGGCTGCAGTTTGCTTTTGTCGGCAACAGCTATGACGAACTCGCGGGCGTCGCCCAGGCCATGGTCGACCAGCTTGAGCAGGAGCCGCGCTTTCGTCAGATCCGGCTCTCCTACGAGACCACCCAGCCGCAGATCTCGGTGCGGATCGACCGCGAGCGCGCCTCCGATCTGGGCGTCGACATTGATGGTTTGGCCGAGGCATTGCAGGCGCTGCTTGATGGCCGCGAAGTGGCCGAGGTGTTCATCGAGGACCGGGCCTACCCGGTCAAGCTGATGTCGACCACCAATCCGATCAACGATCCGACAGATTTGGAATCGATCTACCTGCAGGCCCGCGATGGCCGCATCGTGCCGATGTCGACGATTGCCACATTGTCCGAAAAAGCCGTGGCGCCGGATCTGAGACGCGAGGGCCAGATGCGCTCGGTGTCGATCACCGCCGGGCTGACACCGGGCTTCGCGCTTGGCGAGGCCTGGGCAACGGCGGTCGAAATGGCCGAACCGTTGATGCCGGAGGCGGTGCGGATCATTCCACTCGCTGAAGCGGCCACGCTCGACCAGTCGTCCCGCGACATGCTGATCACCTTCGGCATCGCCATCATCGTGGTGCTTTTGGTGCTGGCGGCGCAGTTTGAAAGCTTTGTGAGTGCACTGATCATCATCTCGACGGTGCCGCTGGGGTTGGCCTGTGCGGTCTTCGCCATCGTCATGACCGGTGGCTCGCTCAATGTCTACAGCCAGATCGGACTGGTGCTGCTTGTCGGCGTCATGGCCAAGAACGGTATTCTCATTGTCGAATTCGCCAACCAGTTGCGCAATCGCGGCATGGATGTGCGCGAGGCCATCGAACAGGCCTGCAATATCCGCCTTCGGCCGGTGTTGATGACCATGATCTCCACCGTGCTCGGCTCGGTGCCGCTGGTGCTCGCCTTCGGCGCGGGGGCTGAGGCCCGGGTGGCGCTCGGTTGGGTGATCGTCGGCGGCCTCGGCCTTGCGATGATCGCCACGCTGTTTTTAACGCCAGTGGCCTATCTGCTGATCGCCCGTTTCACCTCACCCTCCGCCGAAGCCGAGCGGCGGCTCGATGCGGAACTGCGCGAGGCGGCGAGCGCGAGCCATACTGGTAAACCCGGTGTGGCGCCGGGCGAATAGGCCGGCCGCAGCTCCTGCACTGAAAGCAATCTCATCGCAGCCGATAGGGTCCACGCAAATCTGCCGGGAAGGAAAGCAGTGCGTGAACTCAGCCGCGTGCGCCGACGCGACCATGCACCCCGGTGTGATCACGAAGCCGTGATGACGATCTTGCGTGCGCCGCCACATCCCGGCCTTGGGGCTCGTTCAAACTGCACTATGTTTGAGTTTGACGCGCGGCCGCGGCTGCGCAGCCACCGACCGCGATCCGGAATCGCGCCAGCCGATGGGAGCCAGCCGATGGATGACCGACGCATGAAGAACTTGCTTACCACCCGCCGGACCCTTTTGAGCGCCGCAGGCGTTACCGCAGCCGCCGGGCTGACCGGACTCGTTGTGCCCGCCGCTGCGCAGGGCGTCGCGCCAACCCGCACGATGCGCGGCGGGTCGAACAACTATCTTCCCGGCGCCCCCATCGTTAGACGCATCGGCGGCGGCGGCTTCTGGATGACAGGCACCATCCGCCGCGCCAGCGACGGCATGCCGCTTGGCGGGCAGCGCATCCAGATATGGGCGCATACCACCGAAGGCCATGAGCGCGATCCCCACAGTCATGGCGCGACGCTCAGCGATGCCAATGGCGAGTTCCGGCTCGAAATGCCGCAGATCGTCCCGGCTTTCGGCCAGCCTCACGGTCATCTTGCCTATGACAGCGGCGAGTTCGAGACCGTGTTCCTGCGCCCGGTCATGGCCAGCGCCAGCGACAAAAGCCTCCACGTCGATTTCGTGCTCAAGCCGGCCTGAGGCCAATGGAGCCCTCGGGTTCGGTGAAACTCAACAGACCCGCAAAAACCGCACGCCATGCGCATCCGGGCAGACGCCTGTGGACCCGGGCGGCGCTGATCTGGGCTATCGTTGCGACGGTGATCATTGTGACGGTCGCTTTGGCGGCGGCAAGTCCGCTGCTGGCCTGGCGGCAACCGGTCTACATCCTGGCCGGTTTCGCGGGCATCTTCGGCATGGCGCTGCTGCTGGTCCAGCCATTGCTGGCCGCAGGCTATCTGCCCGGCATCTCCGCGCGGCGCGGACGCCGGATCCACCGCTGGACCGGAGCGCTGCTGGTGCTGGCCGTCGTGATCCATGTCGCAGGCCTCTGGATCACCAGCCCGCCCGATGTGGTCGACGCGCTTCTGTTCAGATCACCCACGCCGTTCTCCGCCTGGGGCGTGATCGCCATGTGGGCGGTCTTTGCGGCGGGGCTGTTGGCGGCTCTTCGCGTGCGGCTGCGGCTAAGGCCACGCATCTGGCGTCGCGCCCACACCGCGCTCGCGCTGATCATTGTCACCGGCACTGTTGTCCACGCGCTGCTGATCGAAGGCACCATGGAGACCGTGTCCAAAGCCGTCCTCGCCGCCCTGGTGCTCGCGGTGACGGCAAAGGCGGTGCTTGACCTCAAAGCTTGGTCAGGCCGGACGCGCTGAAGCTGCCGGAGCGCAGCTGAGCAGGATCACTCTCCCTCAATCCGAATCTCGCCGCGATGCGCTTTCGCAAAGTCGGTGTTTAAAAACGCTTCAACCAGCCGGGCAGGCAGGGTAATGCTGGCGTGATCGGCACCGGGCAGGGTGCGGAGCCGGTCACCCGGCGCGCGTTTGCGGTCGATCATGCCGCCCGCCACGGTGTTCAAACTGTCAGGATCGATCAGGATGAAAGCCCCGGTTTCGCGGTTGCTCTCATAGGAATCAAAAATGGCCGCCTCTTCGAAATCCAGTTCCGCCTGGCCGATCCCGTTGACCGGCAGCGTGGTCGCGTCTTCCCATTTGCCGGTCGCCAGATCGAGCACTGTCACCGGCCGTACCGTCACCCGTTGACGCCGCGCCCCGGCCTTCAACCAATAGCGCTTGCCGGGCACGATGCCATCGGGCGACAGTGCCACCAGCCGGGCTGAATAACCCCGCCCCACCTGCGGGCGCTGGTCGATCGCCGCGATCATGTCGCCGCGCGCTACATCCACCGGGCGGTCGAGCACCAGCGTGATCGCATCACCGCTGACTGCCGCGTTGCGCACCAGGTCATAGGTGACGATCGCCTTGACATTGGCCTCGACGCCCGAGGGCAGCACCACCACACTGTCGCCGGGTTTGATAGAGCCGCCGGCAACCGTGCCCTGATAGCCGCGAAAGCCTTCACCGGGCCGCGACACCCGCTGCACCGGCAGCCTGAAACCGGTGGTCTGGCCGGTACGTTGCGTAGCTTTTTCCAGAACCTCGACCAGCGTCGGGCCGTCATACCAGGGCATCTGCTCGTCGCCGCGCCGGACAATGTTTTCGCCCTTGAGTGCCGAGACCGGAATTGCCGTGACCTGCCGCACACCGAGCGACAGCGCCAGCTCGCGGAATTCGCGGGCAATCGCCTCGAAGCCGGCTTCGTCGTAGTTGCTCAGGTCGATCTTGTTGACCGCCAGCACGAATTGCCTGATGCCCATGAGGCTCGCGATGGTGGCGTGCCGCCGGGTCTGTTCGAGAAGTCCGGCGCGCGCATCGACTAGCAGCACCGCCAGATCGGCGGTCGAGGCGCCGGTCGCCATGTTGCGGGTGTATTGCACATGACCGGGCGTGTCGGCGACGATGAATGAGCGGCGCCCGGTGGAGAAGTACCGGTAGGCGACATCAATGGTGATGCCCTGTTCACGCTCGGCCTGCAATCCATCGAGAAGCAGCGCGAAATCGGGCAGGCCGAGTTCGTTGTGCTGGCCGGTCGATTGCCGCTCCAGCGTCGCCGCCTGATCCTCCATTATTGCCTTGGTGTCCCACAGCAACCGCCCGATCAGGGTCGATTTGCCATCATCCACCGAGCCGCAGGTAATGAACCTCAGCGGCCGCGCCTGGCGGCCGGCGATTTCCGGCCGGGGCAGGGCGTCTTCACTTGAATCAAGAGTTTCGCCGATGCGTGAAACTGATTGAGATTGCATCAGAAATACCCTTCGCGTTTTTTCTTTTCCATGGAGCCCGACTGGTCGCGGTCAATCGCCCGGCCCTGCCGTTCGGAGACCGTTGCGATCTCCAGTTCGGCAATCACCTGGTCGAGTGTCGTCGCTTGTGAGCGCACCGCGCCGGTGAGCGGAATGCAGCCGAGTGTGCGAAACCGCACCATCTCCTCGCGCACCTGTTCTTCGGGCAGCAGTTGCATGCGCGGATCATCGGCCGCAACCAGCATGCCGTCGCGTTCCACCACCTTGCGGCGCTGTGCGAAATAGAGCGGCACCAGCTCGATGCCTTCGGCCTGGATGTAGCGCCAGATGTCAACTTCGGTCCAGTTCGACAGCGGGAAGGCGCGCACGCTCTCGCCCGAGTGGATCATGCCGTTGTAGATCGACCAGAGTTCGGGCCGCTGGTTGCGCGGATCCCAGGCATGGTCAGGCGTCCGGAACGAATAGATCCGCTCCTTGGCGCGGCTGGCTTCCTCGTCGCGCCGCGCGCCGCCGAAGGCCGCATCATAGCGGCCCAGATCCAGCGCCTGCTTGAGCGCCTGGGTCTTCATGATGTCGGTGTAGCGCGCCGACCCGTGCGAAAATGGCGTGACGTGATCGCGCAGGCCGTCGGGATTGGTGTGCGTGATCAGGTCGAGCCCGTGCCTGGCTGCGACCCGATCCCGAAAGGTGATCATTTCCGAAAATTTCCATCCGGTGTCGATGTGCAGCAGCGGAAAAGGCAGCTTGCCCGGATGAAAGGCCTTGAGCGCCAGATGCAACAGCACCGAGGAATCCTTGCCGATGGAATAGAGCATCACCGGACGCTCGAACTCCGCCGCCACCTCGCGAAAGATGTGGATTGCCTCGTTTTCAAGCGCCTTCAAGTGCGGGTCGAGCGGCGGCTTGCCGCGCCCGTGTTCAATCACGTCCATGGATGTCGTCCTTGCGGTGGGTCAGGAGGCCGAAGCGGGAGCGGAGTGGGCGCGCGGACCCTGCATGGTGACCTTGGGTTGGCCGGCTCCGGGGGGTGTTGCCCGTGAGCCCGAAACCGAAGCCGAAAGGTGGAGCCCGCATTCGCGTCGTTCGTCCTGCTCCCACCACCAGCGCCCCGCGCGTTCCGGCTCGCCCGGCTTGATCGCCCGGGTGCAGGGCTCGCAGCCGATCGACGGGTAGCCTTTCGCATGCAGCGGATTGAGGGGCACTTGGTCGGAACTGGCGCGGGCGCGCAGCGTATCCAGCGACTGGTCGGCCAGCGGATTGACCTTGAGCAGGCCGCGATCGGCGTCCCATTCCGCCAGCGGCGCATTGGCGCGGTTGCCGGACTGGCCCCGGCGCAGGCCGGTCACCCAGATTTCGGCTTTGTCCAGCGCCCGCGCCAGCGGCCTGAGTTTGCGCGCATGACAGCACGCATGCCGCGCCTCGACGCTGTCGTAAAACCCGTTCAGGCCGTAAAGCGCGACATAGCCATCGACCTCTTCCTTCCAGGGCCGGAAGATCTCGATATCGATCCCGTAGCGCTGTTGGGTTTCCTCGATCAACGCCACGGTTTTGGCAAACAGGCGGCCGGTATCGAGCGTGACGATGCGAAGCTCCGCCCCCGTGGTTGCGATCAGCGATGTGAGAACCTGATCTTCCAGCCCCAGCGATGTGGTGAACACCGCGCGTCCCAGCCCGGCGATGCGCCTGATGCGCGCGGGCAGGGTCATGGGGCGAAGCTCTTCGCTAAGCTTTGCGGCAAATCCCGGCCCGCTGTCCGGGGTATAGGCGGAAAGGGCCGGTGGCGGGGGCGTGTGCAGGGTCATGGCTCGGGCTCCGGTTGTGGCTGATATCATCGCCGGGCCAGGCCGGCCAAACCAGGCATGGCAGTCTGTTTCAGGCCGCAGGCAAAGGCCCCGCGTTTCGATGAAAGCGCTTCCATCGGCAAATTCTGCCCTTTGCGGCGTCAACCATCGGTCCCTATGGCGCATTGACCGCGCCCCATAAACATGTCACGCCAGATGAACCCAAAACAGAGCATTCCGGAGCCCGCCAATGGGCGCGCCTGACATGTCGACCCCCGCTCCGCTGCCGCTGGCGGACCTGACCGAGACGCTCGAGCGCGCCGCGATTGCCGCCGGTGATGAGATTCTCGCCGCGCGCAATGCCGGTGCGCGGGTGTCGATCAAATCCGATTCCACCCCTGTCACCCAGGCCGACCGGGCCGCCGAGTCGCTCATTCTCGAGCGGCTTAGGGCGAGTTTCCCCGATGTGCCCGTGGTCGCCGAAGAGATGGCCGAAGACGGCAAATGCCCGAGCTGCGCGCAGGCGTCCTATTTTCTGGTCGACGCGCTTGATGGCACCGGTGATTTCATTGCCGGCCGCAATGATTTTACCGTCAACATCGCCCTGATCCGAGATTTCAAGCCGGTGGCAGGCGTGGTCTACGCCCCGGCGCTGGGCAAGATCTGGACCGGGGCGGGCCCGCAGGCGCGGGTCGGCGCGGTTACGGAGACCGGTGAAGTGATCGACCGCACCATCATCCGCACCCGCAAGCGCCCCAAGACACCGGTGGCGCTTATCAGCCTGAGCCATCGCGAACCGGAGACCCAGGCCTGGCTCGACAAGATGCCGGCCCACGAGACCGCGCATGTCGGCTCATCCCTGAAATTCTGCCTTGTGGCGGAGGGGCGTGCGGATGTCTATCCGCGGCTGGTGTGTCTCAAGCAGTGGGATATTGCCGCTGGCGACGCGGTGTTGCGCGCAGCCGGTGGTTTCACGCTGGATATGGATGGCGCGCCGCTCAGATACGGCGTCGACAACTCCGATTTCGGCTGTGGGCGTTTCATCTGCTGGGGCGAGCATCCAGGTTCCTGAAGCGACAGCCCGTGTCACTGCACGTGATCATAGATTCCCTGATAGACGACCTTCCAAAGGGTGGTCAGCAACGAATTCCTGCCGAAATGCTGGACATTGACGTCGACATTGTGCGGCGCTGCCTCGGTTGACCAGTCGAGCACCAGCTTACCTGCCGGCGCCGCCGCGGTAACGGCGGTGTCACTCACAAACACCGCGCCGATCTGCAGCACCCAATCGGCCGGCGCATTTTGCAGGAAGACATTGACCATTTTCTTGAGCGCGATCAGCGCCGCGTTGCCGCCCGCATTGCCGTTGATCAGCCGCGACAGCGCGTCGACATTGTTGGCCACATTGGCAGGCACCGTATATTCCAGATTGACGGCAAGATTGTATCGCCCCGCCGTCGGCGCGCCCAGCGGCAGGTTGAGCACCCACAACATCACCGTGCAATAGCCGCAATGGGGCAGGTTGGTGAAATAGTTCGCACCGGCGATCGCAGCACCGTTGTTGGCCACCACATGGCCGCCTGCGTTGACCGACCAGATCGGCGCCGGCGCGGCGGTGCTGGCGCCAAGCGATACCATCTCCGAATGCTCCTGCATCGTTGTGGCGTAAGCGACCGGCGCCGCGGGCGGCCAGGTCACGGTCGTAACCGCCTGCTGCGCGCCACCGGCATTGTAAGGCACAAAGGCCTGGTGCTTCTCTATGGCGGCCTGAATTGCCGCAATCGATTTTCCGGCGGTCTGGATCAGAGGCGCAAGGTCCTGGCTCGTCACCTGTGCTTTCCAGCGAATGCGTGGCATGGCGTGTGATCTCCCTGGGGTGTGACAACGGCGGACCGGCGACGGTCTGCCGCCGGCCCGCGGTCTGGCCTGTCCAAGCGGCCAGGATCGCGGGGAGGGCGTTTCCGGTTTCACGATCCGGAGACATGCCTCCTTGGGAGGCGGCGCGTGCATCTGCGCCGCCTCCGCGAGCCTTTCGTGTGGTTACTGCGGATTGATCATGTTGACGTTCACACCCATGATCAGCGCCGTTTCCGCAGTAGATTCGCCGGTAAATGTGTTGGTGGCCGAATCCGCGCTCCAGCCCGAGGACGAACTGCCGCCGCCGCCGGAGAAGTTGAACGGCCCGATCCGCAGGCCCGCCGAGACTTCCCATTTCTCCGAAAACGACTTGAAGGTCGAGTTGCTCACGGTGATGGTGAAAGAGGGCTTGTAGCAGACCAGCATGCCCACCTTCTGCACCGACATGATGCCATTTTCGCCCCACACCGCCTTGTCACTGCCGTCGCCATAGGGCGAGTAGCCGCGGATGAACGGTCCATTCTGGATGCCGGTGACAAATGCGCCATTGTACCAGCGCGACGCCTGGATCGAGATTTGGTCCCAGGCCTTGAAGCTGATATCGACCTTGAGCGAATTGTCGGTAGCGAACTCGTCGATCCGCTCCCAGGAGCCGCCGACATTGACGCTCCAGAACACCTTCCTGATCGAAGCGCTGCCGCCGGCCCAGGTTTTCTTGTAATCATAGGAGGCCTGGGAGTTGTCAAAACCGATCCTGCCGCTCGAGCCGCCGGTGCCAGCCTGTACCTTGTTCAGCCAGGTGGTTGAGTCCATGCCGATCGAATAGCCAGGGACCGCCGGGAATGCCGAAAGCGAGGGGTCCTGCAGCTTGGTGTAGTAATCATCATTGATGAGCCGGTCCTGTGCGTCCTTGAGGCCTGGCGTGGTGGTTTCCGACAGCAGCTGATTGTAGACGTTTTGTTGCGCTTCAACATTCTTCCAGGCCGAATCAAGCTGTGCCTGCCAGGAGCGTCCACCCATGGTGCCGAGCCACTCGGTATAGGGTGGCGTGTTGGTGCCGCCTGTCTCGGTCTGGTAGGCGTCGGTCGACTGCTTGTAGATCGTGTCGTAGTTGTTGGTGGCGAGCTGTAACATGTTGCGCGCCTGCTCGATGTCGGCTTTCAGCTTCGGATCGCTGGTCGCAGCACTGACCACGTTGAGCATGGCCCCGTAGCTGTCATTGAAGGCGGTGCCAGCGCTTGTGTATTCACCGGTGGCGCTGAACTGCGGAACCGTCGAACAGAAATCCCACTGCGCGGCGCTGGTGTAACCGGTCGGAACGATCGGCCAATCCCAGGTTGTGAACGGATAGATCAGTTGGAAATTGCTCGGCGAAATGTTGAGGCCGTTGATTAGTGCGCCGTAAAGGTGGTTCCAGGCCTTGTCATTGGCATCGATCCCGCCAGGCGCAACCAGCGGATGCTCGCTCGAAAGGGCCATCGGATCGAGGGCTTCAAAGCCCTTGAATTTCATATGGGGTGGTTGAGTAAGTACCTTGCGCATAACTGCTCCTCACGTGTTTGTATGAACGTTGACGTCAGCAGCTGATGGCCCGGGTCATGCGTCAGAATACGTGCGTGGAAAAGGCAGCCCGGTCTGCGCCGGATTTCGGCCCGGTATCGACGCGACCGCGTAAAACATCCGCGTCAGCCAATGGCCGTCCCGCGCCGGGCCCGCGGAATGCCGCAGGTCAGGGTGAAACGCCCACCAAGTTGTGCCAAGTCGCGCCGGATTCTTTGCTGCAGCCGAAGTCAAGGCTCACCTGCAGTAAAAAGCAAGCAACAATCCACTATCCCTTGATTCCCTGTTAAAGGAATCCCGATTTGATGGGCTTTCCGAAAAATACATCGGTTGGCCCGCATTCATTGCAATTTCAGTATCTGCTCCTGATTGATTAATATTGCAAAAAATACAGCTTTTAGTCAATTGATATTGATATACACGGAGTACTTTTGAGGGAGTATTACGAAAGTAAGAATTTCAATTTTTCGCTAAGTCGTTTGATTTGATTGACAAAATTCAATTTTCCATAGAAATCAAAAAAAATGCACCCAAAGGTGGTGCGCGGGAGTGAGCGACTTCATGACCGGTACCATCTGTAGGCCGTCTGCCGGGTCATGATCACCGCCGGTCCAGTGGCGCAGCAATTCGGGTGACAGCGGGCGGTGCTGGCGCCGAAAGTCAGGGGCCCAGCTACCCGCGTTCGGCAAGCACGGTGGCAGGCGCAAGCAAGCGAATGCGCCCCGCAAGCAGGGCGATGCGCGCGCCACTGTTGCCGGCAGAAGCTCAGGCGAGACGGTCGGATTCGCGCCAGTCCGGGTTGATCCAGGGTTCGAGATTGCTCGGCGCCAGCGGCGTGCGTCCCAGGATGTGATCGGCGGCCTTTTCGCCCGTCATGATCGACGGGCCGTTGAGGTTGCCGTTGGTCACCTGCGGAAAAATCGACGAATCAGCGACCCGCAAGCCCTCGACCCCGATCACC
This sequence comes from uncultured Hoeflea sp., assembly GCF_947501405.1. Classification (GTDB taxonomy): domain Bacteria; phylum Pseudomonadota; class Alphaproteobacteria; order Rhizobiales; family Rhizobiaceae; genus Hoeflea. Next base: position 1,121,739 of record NZ_CANMVK010000002.1, read on the forward strand.
CGGGTTTCGGGGTCCACCACCGCCAGTTGATCGTCGGAGCGTCCCATCCGGCAGGTGCCGCACGGGTGATAGGCGCTCTCGGCATGCGCGCGAATAAAGGCATCGAGATCAGCATCGCTCTGCGCATCCGCGCCGGGCTGGATCTCGCGGCCGCGATACGGGTCAAAGGCTTCCTGCGCGAACACCTCACGGGCGATGCGGATAGCGCGGCGGAAATCGCGCCAGTCTTCCTCATGGCTCATATAGTTGAACCGGATCACCGGCGCGGCCTTGGCGTCGGGCGACCGTAGCGTTACCGCACCGCGCGAGGGCGAGCGCATGGGGCCGACATGGGCCTGAAACCCGTGGGTGGGCGCGGCCGCCTTGCCGTCGTAGCGGATCGCGCCGGGCAGGAAATGGAACTGGATGTCGGGGTAGGGCACGCCAGCCGCAGAGCGCACGAAGGCGCAGGCCTCGAACTGGTTAGAGGTTCCCAGCCCGCGCCTGAGAAACAGCCATTGTGCCCCGATCAGCGCCTTGGAGATCAGGTTGAGCTTGGAGTAGAGCGTGATCGGCTGGATGCACTCCTGCTGGATGTAGAGTTCCAGATGATCCTGCAGATTGGCGCCGACACCGGGCCTGTCGGCCACCACTTCGATGCCATGCTCAGCCAGATGCCCGCCCGGGCCGATGCCCGACAGCATCAGAAGTTTCGGCGTGTTGAAGGCCGAGGCCGCCAGCACCACTTCGCGCCGGGCTTCAAGCACCTCGATCCGGCCGCCGCGCTCGATCTCGACGCCGGTGGCGCGATTGCCCTCAATGACCACGCGTCGGGCGAGGCACCTGACAAGCGTCACATTCTTGCGCTTGAGCGCCGGCTTGAGATAGGCCTCGGCTGTCGACCAGCGCTGGCCCTTGTGAATGGTCTGCTCCATCAGGCCGAAGCCTTCCTGGCGCGAGCCGTTGTAATCCTCGGTCACCCCGTAACCGGCCTGCCGGCCTGCTTCGATGAAAGCGTCGAACAGGGGATTGACCGCCGGTCCCCGCCGCACATGCAGCGGACCGTCGGTGCCGCGCCAGCCTTCCTCGCCGCCGATGCCGCCATTCTGGTGCGAGGTTTCCATCCGCTTGAAATAGGGCAGCACATCGGCGAACGACCAGCCGGACGCGCCCTGTTCGGCCCAATGGTCGAAATCGGCCGCATGGCCGCGCACGAACACCATGCCGTTGATCGAAGACGAGCCGCCGATCACCTTGCCGCGTGGCGCGGCCAGCCGGCGGTTGTTGAGCTTCGGTTCCGGCTCGGTGCGGTAGCCCCAATCGTAAAGCCCCATGTTCATGGGGTACGAAAGTGCGGCCGGCATCTGGATAAAGGGGCCGAAATCCGAGCCGCCATGTTCAATGACGATCACCGAATGCTTCCCGTCCTCGCTCAGCCGCGCCGCGAGTGCGGAGCCGGCCGATCCGGCGCCGACGATAACGAAATCTGCCTGCATGGTCGTGGTTCCTGATCCGGGCTCAGTAGGGGCTGTCGACGGGGCCGGCGGCCACATAGACGCTCTTGAGCCGGGTGTAGTGTTCGATGGCCGCTTGGCTGTTTTCGCGCCCGATGCCCGATTGCTTGACGCCGCCAAAGGGCGCTTCGACCGGGGTCAGATTGTAGGTGTTGATCCAGGTGGTCCCGGCCTCGAGCTGCGAGACCACACGGTGGGCGCGGGTCAGATCTGCGGTGAACACACCGGCCGCCAGTCCGAACCGGGTGTCGTTGGCGCGCGCGATCGCTTCATCTTCGTCGTCGAAGGCAAGCACGCTCATCACCGGGCCGAAGATCTCTTCGCGTGCGATGGTCATGTCGTCAGTGACATTGGCAAACACCGTGGGCTGGATATAGGCGCCGTGTTCAAACCCCTGCAGTTCCGGCACGCCGCCGCCGGTGACCAGCCGTGCGCCCTCGCGCTTGCCGGTCTCGATGTACCCCAGCACCTTGTCGCGCTGCGCCACCGAGACCATCGGCCCCAGATGGGTGTCGGGGTCGAGCGGATCGCCCAGACGGATTGCCTCGGTGCGCGTCTTCAGACGCTCAAGGAATTTCTCATGCAGCCCGCGCTGCACGAAGACCCGTGTGCCGTTCGAGCAGATCTGCCCGGTGGAATAGAAATTGCCGAGCATTGCCCCGCCAATAGCGCTTTCGATGTCGGCGTCATCAAACACCAGGATCGGCGATTTGCCGCCCAGCTCCATGGTCACCGCCTTGATGGTGGGGGCGGCGGCTGCCATCACCTTGGCGCCGGTCGGCACCGAGCCGGTGAGCGACACCTTGGCGATATCGGGATGCGAAGCCAGCGCCGCGCCGACATCGCCAAAACCCTGCACCACGTTGAACAGCCCGTCCGGCAGGCCAGCCTCCGCGAAGGCTTCCGCGAGCAGCAGCGCGGTCAGCGGCGTTTGTTCTGACGGCTTGAAAATGAAGGCGTTGCCGCAAGCCAGCGCTGGTGCCGCCTTCCAGGCGGCGATCTGGATCGGGTAGTTCCAGGCGCCGATGCCCGCGCAGATGCCCAGCGGTTCGCGCCGTGTGTAGACAAAGTCGCCTCCCAGATCGACATGCTCGCCGGTGACAGCACCCGCAAGCCCGCCGAAATACTCAAGCGCATCGGCCGCCGAGGCCGCATCGGCGACCAGCGTTTCCTGGATCGCCTTGCCGGTATCGAGCGTCTCGATGCGCGAAATCTCTTCATTGCGCTCACGCAGGATCTGCGCCGTACGCAGCAAAATACGGCCGCGTTCGACACCCATCCGCCGGGCCCAGCCGGGCTGCGCCGCCTTGGCCGCCGACACGGCCTGATCGATGATTGCGGGCGTTGCGGCATGCAGCCGCGCAATCACTTCGCCTGTGGCGGGGTAGATGCTTTCGAAGGCGCTGCCGGCCGCGTCATCGAGATAGGCGCCGCCCACATGGTGCGAGGCTTTGGGTTGTGCATTCATGTCATATCTCCGTGGTTGCCGCTCCGGCCCTATTCGCCGCGCGGAAACCGTTGTGACTCTTCCAAAATGTTGAGATCCATATGGTTGCGCATGTAGCGCTCCGAGGCCTTTTGCAGCGGCTGGAAATCCCATGGATAGTAATTACCGTTGCGAAGCGCCTCGTAGACCACCCAGCGCCGGGCCTGACTCTGGCGCACTTCGGCGTCATAGGCCTGCATGTCCCAAATCTCGCGCACCCGGGCCATGAATTGTGTGACCTGATCCGCATATGCGGGATCACCGGCCAGATTGACGAGTTCGTCGGGATCGGCCTCAAGGTCGAACAGTTGCGGCGGATCGAGTTCGCAATGGGCGAATTTGTACCGGCCCTCGCGGATCGCCACCAGCGGCGCTTCCGAGCCTTCGGCCGCATATTCCATCAGCACCGGCGCGGTCCGTTCGGCGCCGTTCATCACCTCCATCAGGCTTTCGCCGTCCGTCCACGGCGCGACCTCATCGAGTGACACCCCGGCAAGATCGGCAAGCGTCGGTGTGATGTCGAGATTGGAGGTGGGTGCCGGGACCTTGCGGGCTTCCTTGCCCGGCACCGAGATCATCAGCGGCACCCGCGCCGAGCCTTCGAAAAAGCTCATCTTGAACCACATCCCGCGTTCACCCAGCATGTCGCCATGGTCGGAGCAGAACACCACGATGGTGTTGTCAGCCATTCGGGTGGCTTCGAGCGTTTGAAGAATACCGCCGATCTTGTCGTCGAGATAGGAGATGTTGGCGAAATAGGCCTGCCGCGAGCGCCGCACATCCGTCTCCGTGATTTCGAAGCACTCGGAATCATTGGCCTTGTAGAGCCGCTGCGAATGCGGGTCCATGTCCGCAAAAGCAATGCCCGGCACGCGCGGCTCAAGCTCCGGGCAGCCCTCATAGAGATCCCAGTACTGCTTGCGCGCAACATAGGGGTCATGGGGATGGGTAAACGAAACTGTCAGCGCCCATGGCCGGGCGCAGGGATCATCGCTGGTCCGCGAAAGCTGGTGCAGCTTCTGCGTGGCGAAGAACGCCACCTCGTCGTCATACTCCATCTGATTGGAGATTTCGGCGACTCCTGCACCGGTAACGGAACCGAGATTGTGGTACCACCAGTCGATCCGCTCGCCGGGCTTGCGGTAGTCCGGTGTCCAACCGAAATCGGCGGGGTAGATATCGGTGGTCAGCCGTTCTTCAAAGCCGTGCATTTGATCGGGACCGACGAAATGCATCTTGCCTGACAGGCAGGTGTGATAACCCGCGCGCCTCAAATGATGCGCGTAGGTGGGAATGTCGGAGGCGAACTCGGCCGCGTTGTCATAGACCCGGGTGCGGCGCGGCAATTGCCCCGACATGAACGAGGCCCGGCCCGGCGCACACAGCGGCGAGGCGGTGTAATTGGCCGAAAACCGCACCGAGCGCGCGGCAAGCCGCTTGAGGTTCGGCGCGTGCAGAAACTCCGCCGGCCCGTCGGGAAACAGAGTGCCGTTGAGCTGATCGACCATCAGGATCAGGATGTTGGGGCGCAGGGCTGCAGGGGCTTCGGTCAAATCGGCCTCCCGCGGATTTCCGACAATTGCGTTTCGACATGGTCCTCGACCAGCTCCGCCGCGTCGTGCCGTGCCGGCCCGGCGTCCAGCGCCTTGCGGATGTAAAGCCCGTCGATCATCGCTGCCGCGCCCTCGGCAATCCGCTCCGCGTCAGCCTCTCCGGCCAGCGGCACCAGTCCGCTCATCAGGTTCGAATGCAGCCGCCGCGCATAGATCTTGAGCAGCCGCCGGATCTCGGGGCCGCTCTGGGCATCGACGTAAAATGCCAGCCAGGCAGCCACCACCTCGTCTGAAAACTGCTTGTCGGAAAAACTCACCGAAATGATCGCCGACACCCGGGCGCGATCGCTGCACGCGGCCTTGAGCGCCTGTGCCGCATCGCGCCTCAGATCGCTCAGCAGCGCCCGCACGGATTCGGTGATCAGCCGCTCCTTGGAGCCAAAATAATGATGCGCCAGCGCCGGCGAAACGCCTGCCCGGCCGGCGATGTCGGACATTGTCACATCCATCGATCCGCGCGCGCCAATGGCCTCGATGGCGGCGTCGGTCAGCGCCTTGCGGCGGATCGGTTCCATGCCGATTTTGGGCATTCTTCGATATCTCCCGCACCATGGCGCGTTCTGGACTGAACGCTCGCCCCATCTGCGATTCTCTTAGGGTGTGAACCCATCAGATTTGATGGGCAACGGGAGTAGCTTAATTTTGATTGAGTGATCAATCAATAAAAAATTTCTCCGGAAAAGCAGGAGGGAAGGCGGTGCCGCTGACGGCCTCTATCGCTCTCATCGCCTGCCGCGCCGCACTCGGGAAGATGGGCGGGACGCTCGCAATCTACAGCGATCGCGCTCTCCCACGGTTTGCTGCTGACAGAAACTGGCAGGAAGCGAAGCTATTAGAGCTCCGTCCATAACAAACTGGCCAGGAGATCTGCCATGCTTACCCTCTATCACGCTCCGAACTCGCGCTCATCACGCATCGTCCGCCTGATCATGGAACTGGGTATACTTGACCAGATCGATATCCGCGTTGTCAGTGTTGCCCGCAATGATGGCTCAGGCGGTGCGGATCCCGCCAATCCCCACCCTGAAAGCAAGGTGCCGTTGCTGGTCCATGATGGTGTCGAGATATGGGAATCCAACGCCATTATGCTCTATCTGACCGACATGTTTCCCGAGACGGGATTTGGTCGCTCGATCGGGCACCCGGATCGGGGCAGCTATCTGAGCTGGCTGGCCTGGTATGGCAACGTCGTTGAGCCGGTCCTCGTCTGTGAAGCGGCTGGTCTCAGCCATCCATTTCTGGATTCCACGTTCCGCGGTGTTCCCGAGCTTGCCGCACGGTTGAAAGCGCAATTGGAGAAGACGCCATTTCTGTTGGGAGACAGGATTTCCGCGGCAGATTTGCTCGTGACCTCGCCCTTTTTGTGGATGCCGCAGGTCATCCCCGATGTCCAGGTTATCCGGGACTGGATCGCCCGTTGCCAGGCGTGTCAGTCGGTTCAGGCCATCGCGGACTTCGATCAGGCTGCCCTGTCGGCCTGAGCCAGCAGCTTTGATCACTCAATACCTACGGCGCGGCGCATCCACTTGGATACGCCGGGGCCTAAGTATGGCGTTGAAAGACTGCATATACGTTGCCGCTCAATTGAATCCACGTGAGCACAAGGTGCACGAGGGCAGGGGTGTTGATGTCTGTCCAGGGATTAACCTGCCGATGCGCCCTGTTTGTGTGCAAGTAATCCGTAGTACCCTTTACAAACTCGCTGCCGCGCTCAAAATGCGCGGCAACACGTGCTGAACCTCGGAGAATTGCATCATGACCGCCTGTATCATCGGCTGGGCGCACACGCCCTTCGGTAAACACACCGACGAGACCGTCGAAAGCCTGGTCACCAGGGTGGCGCGCGAGGCGATCGAACATGCCGGGCTGGAAGCCACCGATATCGACGAGATCTATCTCGGACACTTCAATGCCGGATTTTCGGCGCAGGATTTCACAGCCAGCCTGGTGCTGCAGGCCGATGATGATTTCCGTTTCAAACCGGCAACGCGGGTGGAAAATGCCTGCGCCACCGGCTCCGCGGCGGTGCATCAGGGCATCAAGGCGATCCGCGCCGGTGCTGCGCGCCGGGTGCTTGTGGTTGGCGTTGAGCAGATGACGACCACGCCGGGCCCTGAGATCGGCGCAAATCTGCTCAAGGCCTCCTATCTGCCCGAAGATGGCGATACGCCAGCGGGCTTTGCCGGCGTCTTCGGCAAGATCGCCGATGGCTATTTCCAGAAATATGGCGACCAGTCCGATGGTCTTGCGGCGATCGCCGCCAAGAACCACAAGAACGGCGTCGACAATCCTTACGCGCAGATGCGCAAGGATCTGGGCTTCGAGTTCTGCCGCACCGAGAGCGACAAGAATCCTTATGTGGCGGGCCCGCTCAAGCGCACCGATTGCTCGCTGGTCTCTGACGGGGCGGCGGCGATCGTGTTGTCGGATGTACCCGCGGCGATGCAGGCGCCCCGCGCGATTCTGTTCCGTGCTGCCGAGCATGTTCAGGATTTCCTGCCGATGTCGAAGCGCGACATTCTCGCCTTCGAGGGCTGCGCCGAGGGCTGGAAGCGCGCTTTCGCCAACTCCGGAACCTCGCTCGACGACCTCTCTTTTGTCGAGACGCATGACTGTTTCACCATTGCCGAATTGATCGAATACGAAGCCATGGGGCTTGCAAAGCCCGGCCAGGGCGGGGCGATGGCAATGAGCGGCGAGACCGCCAAGGATGGCCGCTTGCCGGTCAATCCCTCGGGCGGCCTGAAAGCCAAGGGTCACCCGATCGGCGCCACCGGCGTATCAATGCATGCGCTCACCGCCATGCAATTGGCGGGCGAGGCCGGCGGCATTCAGGTCAAGGATGCGGAACTTGGCGGCATCTTCAACATGGGCGGCGCTGCGGTGGCCAACTACGTCTCGATCCTCGAGCGGATCCGGTGAACCCGGCGCTCGCCGTCCACAGCCTGTCGGGCCACTTTGTCGTGACCGGCGGTGCGTCGGGCATAGGCGAGGCGGTGGTGCTGGCGCTGATCGACGACGGTGTGGCCGTAACCATCCTGGATGCAAGTGCTGAAGCGGTGGCCCGTGCCGAGGAGCGGCTTGAGGGCGAGGATGTCGCAGCATTGGTCTGCGATGTCACCGATGAAGAGGAAGTGGGCGAGTGCCTCGCTCAAGGCGTTGATGCCTTCGGCCCGGTCACCGGGCTGGTCAATTGCGCCGGTATCGCCCGCGATGTTGCCGCGGAAAAGACCAGTGCGGAACTGTTCCGCCAGATCCTCGATGTCAATCTCACCGGGTCTTTCATCACCTGCCGCGCGGCGCTTGATCAGATGGGCGACACGCTGTCGATCGTCAATCTGGCCTCGGTATCAGGCCAGCGCGCCAATGCGGGCCGCGTCGCCTATGGCGCATCAAAGGCCGGCGTCATCATGATGAGCCAGGTGCTGGCAAATGAATGGGGCGCGAGCGGTGTGCGGGTCAATGTGGTCTCACCGGGGCCGGTCGATACGCCGCTGATCGCCAAACTGCACACCATGGAGGACCGGAAAATCTGGACCTCGAAGACCCCGCTGTCGCGCTACGGCCAGCCCGACGAGGTGGCGGCCGCCATCCTGTTCCTGCTCTCGCCCGCAGCCAGCTACATCAACGGCCAGGTGCTCGCCGTCGATGGCGGCTTCGCGTCATCCGGGATCATCGCCGGGCGGTAGATGTTTCCCGCGCCGCTCATACCATGGGGCAAGCCGCTGTGACACTTTTCGAACCCTGACGCTGCGGCAATCTTTCCGTATCACTCCGGCCTACAGGCAAGCCGAAAGAATAACCTTTGTGATGAACAGCGATGATCGTGGTAAGCCACGATTTGGCCGTCTGCGGTTTTGACCAGATGCTTGTGACCAGACCCTTGGAAATCCCGAGCATGGTTTGGATCTGGAACCAAGGGGGTATAACAAGAGTGCGCAGCGTTGATAAGGCAAGTTCATGAAAGCGAAATTCAGCATTTTTTGGGTGGTTCTGGCCTCTTTTGGCACCCTCATTTTCGTTTCCGTGGCGTCAGTCATCGCCATGAACGCGGCCAACTCCGGGCAGGTCTTTAACAAGCTGCTCGGCCAGGTCGTCGTTCGCAGCGTGGAAGGCCTGGAATTGGCCCTCAGAAACCATTTGGACGCTGCGGAGCATCAGGCCGGTTTTATAGTTGCAAACCTTGACCTCGATGACCTGAGTTTTGAAGACCCGGAGAATCTCATTACCTTCATCTCAGGTTCGTTGGCCGCTGCGCCACAAATAACCGGCCTGATGATCGCCAATGATCGGCGGCAGGGGATCGGCGTTGGACGCGACCCGGCGGGGAGGGTTCAGCACACGCGCGTCCAAGGTGGCGTCGATTCTGATTTGACCAATCTTTTCAATGCGATTCGCACTCAGAAAGAACCGCATTGGGGGCCGCCAACCTATAGCGAGACACTCGGTGTCACGATCATGAATCGTCGCGTCCCGATCTGGGAGAATGACAGGTTTCGTGGCTTTGTTACCATCGCCATATCGACCAACGAGCTTTCCAGACTGGCTGGCGAACTGAGTGACGCGGACACAAGCGTGTTTGTCCTTTATGGCAGAAACCGGGTCCTGGCACACACCTCCATGGCCGAGGGTGCCGCGCGTGACGCCACGATAGAGCCGCTGCCAGCGCTTTACGAAATCAGCGATCCGATCATCAAGCACCTGCGTTCGGCCGACCGCATTCCTGAAATCGAGGTGTCCGGTGGAACCAGGGTGAGCGTTGTGAAGGTTGAGGAGACCAACTACGCCTTCATCACAAAACCGGTCCGCGGTTACGGTGAGAGGCCGTTGATCGTCGGAGCATACAGCACGGAGTCCGACATCGACGAATTGCTGGTATCGATGATCCGGACGATTGTGGTTGCGACCGGCGTGTTGATACTTGCAATGATCATTGCGCTGATCCTGAGCCGGAGGCTGACAAGCCCGATCAGCCAGACATCAGAGTTCGCGGCCAGGATTTCAACCCTCGAATTCGACAACGTCAGCCCGCTACCGCGCAGTCGTCTCAAGGAGATCGACGACCTGGCGACTTCGTTCAACGCCATGTTGGTTGGATTGCAGTCCTTCGGCCGCTATGTCCCGCGCCTGCTGGTCAAGCGTCTGATCCGTGAGCATCAGGTCGCAGCCGGGACCGAAGAGCGGGAACTGACGGTGATGTTTACCGATGTGGTTGGGTTTACATCGATCTGCGAGGGGATGGATCCGACCGAGGTTGCGGCTTTCATCAGTGAGCACCTGACGCTGGTGTCCAACTGTATCGAGCGCGAAGGCGGGACCATCGACAAATACATCGGCGACGCCGTCATGGCGTTTTGGGGCGCACCGGAAACCATCGAGAATGCCAATCTAAGGGCCATTCGCGCCGCAGGCGCCATACAAACCGCGATCAACGCCGACAACAGCAAGCGGAAACGCGCGAATTTGCCGAGCGTCCGGATCCGCATCGGCGTGCATTCCGGGCCGCTGATCGTTGGTGACATCGGTTCGCCCGATCGCCTCAATTACACGGTAATCGGGGACATCGTGAACATCTCTCAACGCCTTGAGGGGCTTGGCAAAGAGGTTGATGCCGAAGCCGAAGCCATCGTTCTTGTAAGCCGAGATGTCCGGGACAGCCTGAAAGACGATGTCGTTTTCGACGAGATCGGCAAGAAGAAGGTCAAGGGCAGGGAGGGTGAAATCGAAGTGTTCCGGTTCAGCCAGTTCGCGCAGCCGGATACCGCATCCGCCGAAAGCTGAATCCAGGCCAGGAGATGCGGATTTCAGCCTGTGGTGCGACCGCCGCAAGGCTTCCGATAGGGTGCGGATGGCTCAGCCGCGCCGCCCGACCGACACGCCGGCCGCCGTGGCTCCGATCACCAGGCCCATCCCGATCCATTGTGCGGGCGTGAACCATTCACCCAGCGCCACCGCACCAATCACCGTCGCCACCACCGGGCTTGCCAGCGCCAGATAGACCGCGCTCGGCCCCAGACGGCCGATGCCGCGGGTCCAGACATAATAGGCGAAGGCGGTGCCGATGGGCATCAGCCAGAGATAACCGATGGCCTGTCTGACTCCCGGGACAGGCGGCAGGCCTTCGATCACAAGCGCCACCGGCAACAGCATCGCCCCGCCGAAGATCAACTGCCATGTCGTGGTCTCAAGCGGCGTGCCCATCCGTCCCCAGCGGTCGATCAGCACCGTGCCTGCGGCCATCGCCAGCGCCCCGCCCAGTGCCGCCAGGACGCCGATCAGATCGGGCCGGTCGCCGGGCGCCAGCACCAGCAACGCAACCCCGGCCACACCCGCAAGGCCGGCGACAATCTGCGCCGGATGCGGCGCCCGGGCTGTGAGCCAGCCGGCAGCGAGGATCACCACCAGCGGCTGGATCGCCATCAACGTCGCAGCCAGCCCGCCTGGCAACCGTTGCGCGGCGACAAACAGCAGCGCGAAAAACAGCCCGATGTTGGAGGCCCCGATCACCGCATGGCGGGTAAGTGCTGCAGCGGATGGCAGACGCGGATTGAGCGCAAGCAGGATCAGCCCGGCGGGAAGCGCTCTGAGCGCGCCGACCAGCAGCGGGTGGCTGACCGGCAGGGTCTCGGTGAAGACCGCATAGGTGGTGCCCCAAAGCATCGGCCCAAGAAGGGTGATCAGGATTGTGCGCAGCATCGCGACTCGCTATAATTTGACATATAATATTTCGATGTCGAAATATAATTGATTGCCGGCGAATTGCAAGCAGACAACCTTGAGGCAGACAGATGCGTGGGAAACAGCCGCCGAAACCGGAGCAAACCTCATCCACCATGGCAAGCATCCAGGCGCAATGGCGCGCTGCGCGTCCGGATCTCGACTGCCGCCCGATGGCGGTGATCGGCCAGCTCTGGCGCACGAGCCAGACCGCGATGCGTGCCGTGGAGGCCAATCTCAAGCGCTACGATCTCGACATGGCGGGCTTCGATGTGCTGCTGACCCTGCGCCGGCAGGGCGGTGACAAGGCGTTGACGCCGGGTGAACTGGCGCGCGACATGATGATGTCGCCACCTGCCATGACCAACCGGATCGATCGGCTGGCCGCCCGCCAACTGGTCGAGAGGAGCGCTGATCCGGACGACCGGCGGGCGCTGCGGGTCCGGCTGAGCGAGAAGGGCCGGGCGCTGGCGGACACGGCTGTCGAGACCCATCTGGCGGTTGAAGAGGAATTGCTTTCCTCGCTCAGCCAGAGCGAACGGGACCAGCTCTCCATGCTGCTGTCGCGCATTGGCGGATAGGCCCGCGGCGTGCAGCCTCCGCCCCGGTTTTACCCCCGATTGCCCGGCCGCAATCCCTCCTCGAGAAGGGCTGCCACCCGGGCCGAGGCTTCCGCCTTGGTGACCTGACCGTTGTTGTTACGGTCCAGCCCGCGATTGAGCTTGTAGGCCTTTGATCCCTTTCGGAAGAGCACATAATCCTCCGGCTTGCCCACAGCGCGGGGGTAGAGCACCGCCATGTAGGCGCTCGACAGATCGCCCATCCGGCCCTTGTAGGGCTTGAGATAGGCTTCCACGTAATCGAGTTGCGCCAGCGCGTTCATCTTCGACAGCGCCTGGGTCGTGGTGCCCAGGCCAATGGCCGTGCGTGGCATGAACTGAATGAGCCCGGTGGCTCCGGATCCGGCATGATTGCGGATGGCCGGGTCGAAGCTGCGTCCGGTTTCAAAAGCCATCACCGCCATCAGATGATCGGCTGACATGCCCAAACGGTCTGCAATGGAGATCACCTTGCGCTTGAACGGGGCCGACACCCGCGCGCCCCAGGCGAGGGGCGGTAACCTCGAAGCAGACGGTGTGGCGGGTGGCGTCGCGGCGGGCGGAGGGGGCGCAGACTGCGGCTTTCGCGTTGGGGACGGTCGCGGCGCGCCACCACCAGGGTCTTCGCGGCTCAAGTGATCCGCACTGCGCGCGCCGAAGGCCGTGGAGCTTTGGCGGACCAACCCGCCGAGCCAGGTGAAAAACTGGGTGAAAATTCCGGAATTCGCCATGAGCTGTCCTGCCTTGTGATGGAAGACCCAAGTCTAGGCATGATGGGCAGGGGCGGGGACGTTTGCCAAAGGCGTTTCAATGGTCGCGAGCTGCCAAATGCGCAGCTATCAAAGCCGGTGCAGGTCGCCGATAATCGACAAAAACCACAATGTTTCATATCCTTGCGAAAATTTGTTAAACGCGCAGAAACACACTTTGCGGAAGGCCGTCAAACCATGCCCTGACGCAAATAAGGCCCGGTTCTTCCCCTGAACCAGACCGATTCCAAGCGCTTTTGATCGTCTGATCTTGCCTGCGGCGCCGGCTTCTGCGATCACAGAAACCACGCGCCGAGGCGTCGTCGTCAACCCATTCTGCCATCGATCCACCAGGACCAACTCATGCAAAATCCCGTTCTTGTCGAAGTCACCCGCGGCGGCATGGTCGAAAGCCGGCACCGCGGCATGGCCGCAGTAATCGATGGCGACGGCCGCGTGGTGATGGCGCTGGGCGAGGTCGCCACACCGGTGTTCCCGCGGTCTGCAGTCAAGTCGATGCAGGCGCTGCCGCTGGTCGAAACCGGCGCCGCCGATGCCTATGGTTTTGGCGACAAGGAACTGGCGCTTGCCTGCTCCTCCCACTCCGGCGAGCCCGAGCACATCGCACTTGCGGGCGAGATGGCGGGCAGGGCCGGCCTCGGCGAACCCGATTTTGAATGCGGATGCCATTGGAGCTCAGAGCAAAAGGTGCTCATCGCGCAGGCTCGCGCCGGCGACAAACCCAATCAGCTCGGCAACAATTGCTCCGGCAAGCATGCGGGATTTCTCTGTCTCTCCTGCCATGCCGGCGTCGATCATCATGGCTATTCCAACTATGATCACTTCGTCCAGTCATCGATCCGCGACGTGATGGGCGATCTCACCGGCGCTTCGCTCGGACACGACAATTGCGGCACCGACGGTTGCTCGATCCCCACCTATGCCGCCCCGCTCGACCGGGTCGCCCGCGGTTTTGCCCGCATGGCTTCGGGCGTCGGCATCGGGCCCGAGCGCGCAAACGCCGCCAAGCGGCTGGTGTCGGCCTGCATGGCCGAACCGTTTTATGTGGCTGGCACCCGCCGCGCCTGCACCGAGTTGATGAAACTCGCGCCCGGCCGGATTTTCGCCAAAACCGGCGCGGAAGGCGTGTTCTGTGCAGCCATTCCCGAAAAGGGCTACGGCATCGCGCTCAAATGTGAGGACGGCTCGACCCGCGGTGCGGAGGCTATGGTCGGCGCGGTCCTTGCCAAGCTGTTTGAAGATGATTGCGAACTCGCCTCCAAACTTGGCGACTGGTCGACCAAGACGCTGAAAAACTGGAACCGCATCGAGGTCGGCCAAATCCGTCCGGCCGGGGAACTCCATATCGTGCAGTAGGTTGTTTCGACCTGAATTGCCTTCGGCTCAGGCCACCGCGACCGTTGGTGGGGCAGGGGCCATGACCGGACCGGCATGACGGGCGTCGATCTGTCTTGACCGGCCCGGCGGATGTCCGAAAACCCGTTTGAAGGCCCGGCAGAATGCCGCTTCTGACTGATAGCCAAGTTCAGCCGATATGACCGCCAGGCTGTCGCTGGTATCAATCACCCGTGACCGTGCGATCCGCATTCGCCAATCGGTAAGGTAACGCAGCGGCGAACGGCCGACCATCTGCATGAAGCGCGCGGCAAAGGCCGACCGTGACATCCCGGCGGCATGGGCGAGGGTTTCCACGCTCCAGTCCTCGCCCGGCTGTTTGTGCATCAATCCCATGGCCCGGCCGATCTGCGGATCGCGAAGGGCTGCTAGCCAGCCGGTGTCTGCCGCTGCGGATGTTTCCAGCCAGGACCGGATCGCCTGGATCACCACCACGTCGGAAAGCCGGGTGATCACGGTTTCGCCGCCGGGTTTGAGCGAGGCGGCCTCATTGGCGATGAACCGCAATGTGCTTTGCAGCCAGCCGCCGGTCTGGTCGTCCCAGGCGTCGATGCGGATGGTGTTGGGCAAGAGCGCCAGCAGATGCTCGGCGGCGATGTCGTCAAACCGCACCACGCCATACATGGATCTGGTCAGCTCTCCGCCGCCGCCATGGCGCATGATCTCATACCGCTCGCTGACCTTCTCGACAGGCAGATCGAACAGCGGGACGGCTTCAAGATCCGGTGCGCTGGAAATCACATGAGCGGTGCCGTGAGGAATCAACGCCAGGCTGCCTTGCTGCAGCATCTGCGCCTCTTCGCCATCAAGCTGCAGCCAGCAAATGCCGGATGTGACCACCAGAAAGGTCATCACCCTTTCCATCGGCGGGATTTCGATCGCCCAGGGCGCGGTCATCTCGCCCCGGCAATAGAGCGTGCCGGTCAGCCGCAACATGTGCAGCGTCTCGGCCAGCGGATCGGTGGTTTCGGCAATGTTCGGGTGGGGCTTGGTCATGCTGTCTGTCTAACGGATGATTTGTAGTTTGTCCACGTGTCCGGACGATCTGCATATAAAGAGAGACTAGATGTCATTGTACGTCTGGAGTTGGAGAGATATTTGTTGGACACGATCAATCAACCAAGGAAAACCCGTCATGTCCGCATCTCCCATCCTCGTCATCGGCTCCACCGGCAAGACCGGCAGCCGCATCGTTGAACGCCTGATCTCCAAAGGCTTCGCCGTTCGTGAAGGCTCCCGTGCCGCACCCATCCCGTTTGACTGGGATGAGCCGGCAAGCTGGACGCCGGCGCTGTCGGGTGTGAAAACGGCCTATGTCTCCTATTTCCCGGATCTCGCCTTTCCCGGAGCTGCGGAGAAGATCGAAGCCCTGACCCGTGTTGCCGCCGAAAACGGTGTCCGCAAACTCGTGCTGTTGTCAGGCCGCGGCGAAGCCCATGCGCGGCAGTGCGAGGACATCATTCGCAACTCGGGTCTGGAATTCACCCTGGTTCGCGCAGCCTGGTTCGCCCAGAATTTCTCGGAAGGCTATTTGCGTGATCCGGTGCTTGAAGGCGTTGTGGCGCTGCCCGCCGGGGACATCGAGGAGCCGATCGCCGACGTCGATGACATTGCCGATGTCGCGGTCGCCGCGCTCACCGATGACCGGCACAATGGCGAACTCTACGAGATCACCGGGCCGCGGCTGCTCAGCTTCGCGGAAGCCGCGCGTGAAATCTCTGTAGCAGCGGGCTTTCCCGTTCGCTATCAGCCGATCACGCTCGAGCAGTTCCATGAGGCGATGCTTGGCATTGGCGGGGAGCTGATCGCCGATGTCTTCACCGAGATCTGTCGTGAAACGCTCGACGGTCACAACGCCTATTTGACCGATGGCGTGCAGCGGGCGCTGGGCCGGGAGCCGCGTGATTTCAGCGATTTCTGCCGTCAGGTCGCCGCCAGCGGCGTCTGGCGCAGGGCTGCGTAACCCGCTTACGGCCCGTAACCCAGGCTCAGGAAGGAGCAGTACAATGGTATCCCTGATTTTTCAGAAAGCGGTGTTGCTGATCGCCGGCGCAACAGCCCTCGTCATCGGCGGCTACATTCTGGTCTCGCCGGACGCATTCTATGCTGCCTATGGCATTCCGGTGTCCGGGAATACGAGCCTGCTCAATGAGTTGCGGGCCGGCGGCGGCGCCGTGCTTGTGCTGGGGCTGCTGATCCTGTCCGGGCTTGTGTTCGCCCGCTTCCGGCTGGCGTCAACCTTGCTCGCAACAGCGATGTTTTTCGCCTATGGGGCGACACGGCTGGCAAGTCTCGGGATTGATGGTCAGCCTGATGGCGGCCTGATCACCGCGATGATCGCCGAACTGGTGATTGGCGGGGCAGGAGTGGCCGCCCTGATCGCCGCCCGCAAACACCGCCTGACCGGACGAGTTGCGGACAACGCCTGACCGGCCGCCACTGCCGCCAATGTTTTCGGCGATCTATTGTCACATCTTATAACATCGGGCGCGGCTTCGGGCCGCGCCCCAAACAGGAAAGCAAGTCACATGTCTGTCTGGTTCATGCTGCTTTGCGCAGTTTCCGTCCTCGCCTTTGCCGCCATCGGTGGCATCTTTCTGGCGTTTTCCGATTTCATCATGCGGGCCTTCAACCTGGTGAAAAACCAGGCCGGCATCGAATCCATGCAGGTGCTCAATGTCGAGATCCTGCGCTCGGTGTTCATCGTGCTTTTCATGGGCCTGGCTGCGGTGTCCGTCATCATCATCGCCTATGCCGGATTTGCGATGGAGAATGGTACCCCGCGTCTCATGCTGATGCTGGCGGGCGGGTCCTATGTGGTCGGCGTCTTTGCTGTCACCGCCATCGGCAATGTGCCGCTCAACAACCGGTTGGCCGCGCTGCAGCCGGCGAGTGCGGCGGCGCTGGAATTCTGGAACGAGGTCTATATGACCCGCTGGGTGACGCTCAACAGCGTGCGAACCGCTGCGTGTTTCATAGCCTCGGGCCTGGTCCTGAGCGCGCTAATCATCCTCTAGCTTCCCAATCCGCTCGGCGCCCGCGGTGTGGCCTGCGCTTGATCCATGCCGCCCTGCGCCTTATGTCGGAACGGCATCCCGCGTTCCCGCATCGGAGAAGTTCTTGTCTGCATTCAAAAACCTGCCCACAGCACCCGTCGCGGAGAAGCGTCCCGTCACCGACACCCGCCACGGGATCACCCGCAGCGATGAGTATGCCTGGATGCGCGACGGCAACTGGCAGGCCATGTTCAAGGATCCTTCCATCCTCGATCCGGCGATCCGTGCGCATCTGGACGCAGAAAACGCCTATCAGGCCGCCGCGTTGGCCGACACGAAAGAGCTGCAGAAGACCCTGTTTGCCGAAATGCGCGGCCGCATCAAGGAAGACGACAGCTCGGTACCGGCGCCCGACGGACCATGGCTTTATGGCGTGCGCTACGTGACCGGCGGCGAGCAGCCCCGGCATTTCCGCATTCCGCGCGAAGGCGGCGACGAGCAGATAACCCTCAATGGCGATGACGAGGCTGAAGGCAAGGCCTATTTCCGCCTCGCCGGAAGCGGCCATTCGCCCGATCACTCCCGCATGATCTGGGGGTATGACGACAAGGGTTCGGAGTTCTTTACACTCAAGATCCGCGATCTTGGCGCCGGCGCGGATCTCTCAGAGCAGATCGAGAACACAGGCGGCGGCGGGGCCTGGTCGGCGGGCAGCGACGGATTTTTCTACACCGCCGTGGATGAAAATCATCGCCCCAACAAGATCTTCCATCACCGCATCGGAAGTGATCAGAGCGAGGACCGGCTGATCCATGAGGAAAGCGATTCCGGCTTCTTCATGAGCGTGCACGGATCCCGGCTCGATGATTTCGTCTTCATCACCATCAATGACCACGAAACTTCGGAATGCTGGGTGATGCCCGCCGGTGACGCGGAGGCCTGGCCGCAGCTCGTCGCCGAACGCGAGACCGGGGTGGAGTATTCGCTATCGGAAGGCGGGGACGTCTTCTTTATTCTGACCAATGCCGACGGCGCCAAGGATTTCAAGATCATGCAGGCGCCGGTGAGCGCGCCGCAAAAGGACAACTGGACGGAGATCGTGCCCCACAAGCCTGGCCGGCTGATCCTGTCGGTCAGCGCCTACCGCAACCATCTGGTCTGGATGGAGCGCGAAAACGGCCTGCCGCGCATCGTCATCCGCGATCGCGTCAGCGGCGACGAACACGCTATCGCCTTTGATGAAGAGGCCTACGCGCTCGGCTTTCATGGCGCCATGGAATACGACACCGAGGTGGTGCGGTTCAGCTACTCCTCGATGACCACGCCGTCCGAGCTTTATGATTACGACATGTCGACCCGTGCCCGCACGCTGCTCAAGCGCGACGAGGTGCCCTCGGGCCACGATCCGGCCGACTATGTCACCCGCCGGGTAATGGCCCCGGCAAAGGACGGTGAGGAGGTGCCGGTCACGCTGCTCTATCGCCGTGACACGCCGCTTAATGGCTCGGCGCCCTGCCTGCTTTATGGTTACGGATCCTACGGTATCGCGATCCCTGCCGGGTTCAACACCAACTGCCTGTCGCTGGTCGACCGTGGTTTCGTCTACGCCATTGCCCATATCCGCGGCGGCAAGGAAAAAGGTTTCGGCTGGTACGACGCCGGAAAGCGCGAACACAAGACCAACACCTTCAGTGATTTCATCGCCGCAGCACAGTATCTCGACCAAGAGAAGTTCACCGCACACGACCGCATCGTCGCCCAGGGCGGCTCGGCCGGCGGCATGCTGATGGGCGCGGTCGCCAACATGGCGCCCGAGGCCTTTGGTGCGGTCATCGCCGCAGTGCCGTTCGTTGATGTGCTCAACACCATGCTCGACGACACATTGCCGCTCACCCCGCCGGAATGGCCCGAATGGGGCAACCCGATCCTCTCGCCCGAGGATTACCGGATCATCGCCGGCTATTCCCCCTATGACAATGTCTCCGCCAGGGCCTATCCGCCGATCCTCGCGGTCGCCGGTCTTACGGACCCGCGCGTGACCTATTGGGAACCTGCCAAATGGGTCGCGCGGCTTCGCGAGATGTCCTCAAGCGATGCGCCGGTGTTGTTCAAGATCAACATGGAGGCCGGCCACGCCGGCGCCTCCGGGCGCTTCCAGAGACTTGAGGAAATCGCCTATGAATATGCCTTCGCACTCAAGGTGACCGGCCGAGTATAGCGCTCGCGGCCGCCGTTCCGGGGCGCTGGCGTGCCCTGGTTTTGCGGTTGGCTCGACCGACCGGCAACCCACAAGCCAGCAGGTCAGTATGTCAATTTCGGGAAAGCCTAAAATGCGAAGTTTTGGCTTAACCGAACAATCACGCCTATCCGGTAAAACTCCAAACCAGTGAAATTTTGTGGTTGGGGTTCGGAATGTCTGTCATGTTTCTCAAATCAAAGATTGAACGCCTGATTGGCGACACCAGGGGCAATTTTGCCATGATCGGCGCTGTCGCGGTTCCGCTCGTTTTCGCCGTCGCAAGCTTTGGCGTCGACACGACCAATGCCTTTTCCATGAAGTCGCATCTTCAGGAAGCCGCCGACGCCGCAGCGCTTGCAACGTCTTCGATGGCGGTTAAAGACGAAAACATGACAGAGCAGCAAGCCAAGGCTTTTGCGCTGAAGTTCCTCAATGGGCAGCTCCAGCAATACAAGCCGTTGTTCGCCAACCTTTCGGTCACGCCGGATGTGACGGTGACGCCGGTCAAGGAAGCCAACCGCACAGTATGGAAAGTGTCGGTTAAGCTGACCGGCAATCAATCCACCACCCCGATGGCACGCTTTCTGGGCAAGGAATCGATTGCGGTCAATGTCGGCGGTACGTCACAAAGCGCCCGTGGCAGCCAGGGCGCCTTATCGATGGCGCTGGTGCTTGATCAGTCCGGATCCATGGGCTGGAAGCTGAACGGGGTCCAGAAAATCAAGATCCTGAAGGAAGCCGTCGGCGAACTGATGGACCAGTTCGAAGAAGCGGATCCCGATAGCAAATATGTTCGCATCGCGGCCGTGACCTACTCGAACAAAAAGAATTCGAACCACAAGCCGGTTTGGAACCGCGGACAGGTCCGCGCCTATGTGAACAAGCTGCGCGCCGGTGGCGGCACGAGTTCCACCGACGCCTTTGGTTGGGGTGTGAACACGATCGGAGATGCGGCCGAGACCAAGGCTCACAAGGAAAAGAACGGGCAGACGCCCAAGCGCTTCATCCTGTTCATGACCGATGGTTCGAACAACTATGCATCCGCAGATTACGATACCCTGCAACTATGCGCCAAAGCCAAGGTGGACGGAATCGAGGTGTTCTCAGTCGCTTTTGCCGCGCCTGCCCAGGGTCGAAACCTGCTGATGAAATGCGCGACATCGCCGGATAACTATTTCGATGCCAAAAACAGTGCCGACCTGATCAAGGCGTTTGAGGAAATCGGCAAGAAAACCGCGGACTCAATGACCCGGCTCACCGGCTAAGCGGTGTCCGTGGTCAGGACAAAATCCTCCATTCTATGATGCATCAAAAGACGCAAATCTGACAATACGCCGCGCAATTTGCTGAATGCGCGGCGTTCCACACGATCCATTGGCTTTTTTTAGCGATGGTTTTGCGCTCTGGATTGGATGCTGCCACCGGCGCAAATCCCACAATGTTCTTCAAAAATACCGCATTTCACGGATCATTCCCGGCAAGGTAGTGATTTTAAGTGAACAGTATTTCAAGGCGATGATGGTTCTAATTCGCACATTGTTTCAAGTTTAACGATTGTGTTTACGGTTTCCTCAGCGGTGACGGCTAGACTTCGCAGAACCATTATTCAGGCACACTTGTTTGGGGTCTCAACATGACCAAGTCCAATGCTACTTCCAAGTTCCGCACCCTGTTTCGCAGGGAGGAAGGCAATTTCGCAATGCTGGCGGCGCTCACCGTGCCGGTTCTGTTCATGGCGGGCAGTCTGGCGGTTGACACCACCAATGCGCTTTCCATGAAGGTGCGCCTGCAAAACGCAGTCGACAGCGCCGCACTTGCAACTGCGATGCGGCTCACCGAGGAAGAGGATCTGACTCAGGCGGCGGCCAAGGCCTTCGCGCTCAAATTCCTCAATGGCCAGGTTCAGGAAGATCTGCCAGGGTTCCAGGACATGGCGGTTTCGCCCAACGTCACCATTACGCCGGTTGAGGATAATGGCCGAACCATCTGGAAAGTGGCGATCGCTCTTGGCGGGTCTTACACACTCACGCCAATGGCGCGTGTGCTCGGCCAGGAAAAGATGACCGTCAATGTCGTCGGCAAATCCGAGAGCGCTGGCGAAGCGCAGGGCTCGTTTTCAATGGCTCTGGTGTTGGACCGGTCCGGTTCGATGGGCTGGAACTTGAATGGCCAGCAGAAGATCGCCGTGCTCAAGACCGCGGTCGGCGGGCTTGTCGATCAGTTCAAGGTTGCCGATCCAAACAAGAAATATGTGCGTTTGGGCGCATCAAGCTACCAGTCATACATGACCGGCTCGCAATCTTTGGTGTGGAACCCGGAAAAGACCCGGACCTTCGTCAATGCGCTTCCCGCTTCAGGTGGCACGGACTCAACCGCGGCTTTCAAATGGGGCTATGATGCACTGAAGCACAAGCGCGAAAACAATCAGCACAACAAGAAGTCTGGCCAGGTACCGAAGAAGTTTATCGTCTTCATGACCGACGGAGAAAACAACTACAGCTCGGCCGACAGCTCGACCAAGATCCATTGTGACAATGCCAAGAAGGACGGGATCGAGGTTTACTCGGTCGCGTTTGCGGCACCGGCGGCCGGCAAGGCGCTCCTGTCCTACTGCGCCACGTCGTCCGATCACTTCTACGATGCGCAGAACAGCGCACAATTGATCGAAGCCTTCAAGAACATCGGCAATGCGGCTTCGAAAGTGGTCTCGCGCCTGACCGAATAAGGTCGTTCGCGACAGCGGCGCCGGGGAGGCCTCGGCGCTACTTCCAGCCGTCAGAAACCGCAGGCACTGCCTTAAGATAAGCGGCGATCGCATCCCGGTCGCCGCTTGTCAGTTGCGCCATGTTCTTTTGAACCTCAACCATCGATCCGCCGACACTGTCGAAATCTGGCGTAAAGCCGCTTTCCAGATAATAGGCGATATCGGAAGCGCTCCAGTCCCCGATCGAAGAGCTTGCCGGTGTGATATTGGGGATGACACCTTCACCGTCGGGATTTTGAGCGCCCGCCAGCCATGCGCCCGAGATGAAACCGCCGATCGGATTGCGCGGGGTGTGGCATTCGCCGCAATGGCCGGGCCCTTCTACAAGATACTGCCCGCGCCTGAGCTGATCGTCCGCATCGGCAAGCGCAACTTTGGGCTCGTCTGAGAAGAACAGCAATTTCCAGCCACCCAGCGACCGGCGGATGTTGAACGGTAAACCCACCTCATGGGGGATCGAGGCCACATCGCTTTCGGGCAGGGTGGTCATGAAGGCATAAAGATCGGCCACATCGCGGTTGCTCATCCGCGTGTAAGACCCATAGGGAAAGGCCGGATAGTAATGCCCGCCATTCGGCGAGACGCCCGCCAGCATCGCATTGGCGAAATCCTCGACACGCCAGTTGCCAATGCCTGCGTCGGGATGGGGCGAAATATTGGGGCCGATAAATGTGCCGAAATCGCTTTTGAGCCGTACGCCGCCCGACATCAGAAGCCGGGCCTCGCCATCCGACCCCGGGGCCGCGTGACAGGAGGCGCAACCGCCCGCCCAGAACAACGTTTCGCCGGCCGCGGCGTCACCTTCAATCGCCGCGATCGCTACAAGCCGCTCGGCATCAAGCGGCCGCGGCGCGGTCAGCACCAGGCCGGCCGCGATCCCGGCAACCGCCAACGCGGCAATGCCGAGCGCCAGCCGTTTCATCGGCGGCGTCCGGCATCAGTTGCATAAAGCATGCGGATCATCAGCTCTTTTTCAGCCGGTAGTCCTCATGGCACGCCCCGCAGTTTTTGGTCAGCGGACCGAATACGGCTTTCAACCCGTCGAGATCGGCGGGCGCCGCGGCCACTCCGGCATCGGCATCGGCCTTGAACTGGGCGAGTTTTTCGTTGAAGCCGTCGCGGTCGGACCAGATTGCCGGCGCGGCCTCGGTTTCAAAACCCGTGTCCGAGCCTTCAGGGAAGAAATCGCCATAGGTTGCCGCAACTTCGCTGATCGTGGTCAGTGCGGCCAGTGCAGCGGCGGCGTCGTAGTCCATTTCGCCCTTGACCATCTTGGCCATCGCGCCGGTTGCGCCGCCCACCTTCTTCATCATCTCCTGGCGAACCACTTGTGGTTCATCGGCCGCCAGTGCGGGCGCCAGACCGGCAGCGCCGATCATAGCTAGGGCAATCAAACTCCGAAATTTCATGGAACTCTCTCCTGTTGACATCGGGTCTTGTTCGGCATCTGCCACCATCATGATTGCACGCTCGAAAATCAGTGAAAGTCAAAAGATGGTGAACACTGTGTTTCCAACAGTTTCCTGTTGCAACTCCTTCGCGGCGACAATCGGGCGGACAAAAAACCCGGCGATCGCTCGCCGGGTCGCATATTGCTGTCATCGACCGGATGGTCAGGAGGCCGCTTCGTAGAGTTCGGCGACATGATCCCAGTTGATCAGATTGTCGATAAAGGCCTCGAGATATTTCGGCCGCGCATTGCGGTAGTCGATGTAGTAGCTGTGTTCCCACACGTCGCAGCCCAGGATCGGCTGGGCGCCGTGCATCAGCGGATTTTCGCCATTCGGCGTCTTCATCACTTCGAGCTTGCCGTCCTTGACCGCGAGCCAGGCCCAGCCGGAGCCGAACTGGCCCACGCCGGCGGCCACGAAATCGGCCTTGAACTTGTCGAAACCGCCCAGATCGCTGGCGATCGCCTTTTCAAGAGCGCCCGGCATTTTGGAGCCGCCGCCGCCCTTTTTCATCCATTTCCAGAAATGCATATGGTTGTAGTGCTGGCCGACATTGTTGATCAGCCCGGCATTGCCTTCCTGATAGGCCGCCTTGCAAATCTCCTCGATCGATTTGCCGGCATGTGCGCTGCCTTCAAGCAGCTCATTGCCCTTGGTGACATAGGCCTGGTGGTGCTTGTCGTGGTGAAACTCCAGCGTCTCGCGCGACATATAGGGCGCAAGCGCGTCGTAATCATAGGGCAGGTCCGGCAGCTCGAGAGCCATGGTGATCTCCTTTTGTGCTTGATATGCGGCGGCGCCTCCGCGTTCCCGCCTTATGCGCCAGAACATAGGCGCGTCGAGATGCGGCGGCAACGGGTCGGGCCGAAAAAGGATACAATCATGTGATCTTGCTGCCGCAAAACGGGCAGCCGGAGGACAATCAACGCATTGTCTCTGCCCCGGCGCGTTGGCCGGGCCGGAA
This sequence comes from uncultured Hoeflea sp., assembly GCF_947501405.1. Classification (GTDB taxonomy): domain Bacteria; phylum Pseudomonadota; class Alphaproteobacteria; order Rhizobiales; family Rhizobiaceae; genus Hoeflea. The sequence goes on from NZ_CANMVK010000002.1 coordinate 1,146,226, forward strand.
TGGAAGCGAATGCGCCCGCCGCAACCGGTCGGCCGCGTTACAGCCTGGCCAACTGCGCCGCAGGCCCCGTCACATGCGAAATCATCCGCAGGCGCACCGACTGACCGCGGAAGATCCGGGCCAGACGTGAGGGCAGGGTGGCCGAAATCCGCACCCGCAATCCGCCCGCGCCATCGGGTTCCACCGCCTCGAGCGCCAAGCGGGCGGACAATTCGGGACCAAGATCGCCGTCGAGCGATCTGCGGATCAGCGTGGCAAGCGTGTCCGGCGAACCGGCGCCGGAAGAGGCAGCCACCGCGGTGGCTTCATCCACGGCCTGGCGAATGGCGGTTTTTTGAGGGGATAGATCAGCGTGATCAAGCGCAAGCGTGATCAGCAATGCACAGGGCAGCGCGAAAATCGCCGCCAACGGTCCGAGTGCGCCATCATGGCACCGGAGCAACGCCTTCATCATGAAAGCCTCCTGATTTTGAGCCCGGATCATGCCTGAGCGCCGTTAAGCAATGCCTAATGCCTGCCAACGCTTGGAGGTGCGGTGCGAAAAGCCGCGGCTGCCAACCATGAGACCGCCGCCAGACGCCGGAATTCGATATCAGGACCGGACTCAGCGATCGCTCATGGCGAGCCTCAGCCCGATCAGCCCGAAGGCCGAGGCAAAGCCGCGCTTGACCCAAATCATGACCTGCGGTCGCGAGACGATGAAATGCCGTGCCCGTGCTGCCATCAGGCCATAGATCACAAATACCGCAAATGAGACCGCCATGAACACGCCTGCAAGCTGCAGCATCGCAAGGCTGGCGCCGGATGCGTCGGGATCGACAAATTGCGGCATGAAAGCAAAAAAGAACAGCGTGAGCTTCGGGTTGAGCAGATTGATCAGCACCCCGGCGGTGACGATGCGCCATCCGACCCGGTTCGCCCCTCCGGGCTTCGCGGCCGGCGCCCCGGTTTCCTGGTCTGGTGCTGCGTCAAGGGACAACGCGCCCTGATCGCGCCAGATCTGCCAGGCCATGTAGATCAGATAGGCCACGCCGAGATATTTGAGCACCTGAAATGCCAGCGCGCTGGTGTGCAACAGCGCCGCCAGCCCCGCAACCGAGGCCGCCACATGCGGCACGATCCCCAAGGTGCAGCCCAGTGCTGCCAGAACCGAAGCCCGCGCGCCGCGGGTAAGCCCGGTGGCCAGCGTGTAAAGCACGCCCGCGCCGGGCAGCAGCACCACAATCAGCGTGGTGATGAGGAATTCAAGGCTCATATCGGCGGGTCCCGTGAGTGATTGCTGGGAAGACACAGGCAGCATATCTCAAACCGGCATTCAACCCGAACACCTGATCTCGACCCGGCGGTTCATTGACCGCCCGGCCTCGTCATCATTGCCGGCGATCGGCTCGTCTTCGCCTTTGCCGGCGGCCGAAACCAGCGCCGGGTCCAGACCCAGCGCCACCAGCGCCGCCACCACCGAAGCCGCGCGCCTTTGCGACAGATCGCGATTGTAGTCAGCCGCGCCCTCGGCTGAGGAATGGCCGACGATCTCGATCCGCTTTCCGGTTTCCGCACTCAGACCGGCGTGGATCTTGGCGATCAGCGCATCGGAGCCGGCGCGAAGCACATCGGAATCGTAGTCAAAGCCGATCCCGTGCACGGTGTCACCACAGCCCAGGGCCGGGGGCTCGGGTGCAAGGCACACTGGTGCCGCACCGGACGGCTCTCCATCATATTGCCTGAACGGCGCGCCATTGCTGGAGCGCAGCCCGCGAAATCCGCCATCCTCGCCGACGATGGCGATAAACTGGGAGATCACGCCGGCGCTGTCTGCGCCAATCGCGCGAAGCACATTGCCCTCGACGGTGCCGCTCAGCAGGCTGCGCTTGTCGTAACAACCGCTCACGCTGGGGCCGTCCTGGGCAAGCTCGATGTCGACGCCGCGGCCCTTCCACACACCGGCGAAACGATCGGACATCGCCGCTGGCGCCTGCTCGCCATTGCCGATGAGTTCGGAGAATTCGAAGAATGTCATATCGCGCTGTATGTCCAGCCCGCCCGAGAGCCGGAGCTTGACCCACAAGACCTCGGGCTGATCCGCCAAAAGCGTCAGCTCCGTCACCTGACCCTTTTCCGCATGCACGGTCAGCGCGCCGTCTGCGAGCAGGCTGTAAGGCCCGTCGGCCGACGTGCCGGATCCCGAAACGGCAACGGTGCTGACAAAGGTTTGCGAAGGGCTCGGCGTCTCCAGAACATTCGGGATGGCGAAGCGCGTGAACCGGGTCGGCGCGGGCAACTGATAGATGATCTCGACATAATAGGACTCGGGGCCCCATTTGGGGGTCAACACAAACCCCACCGGATTGCCGTCGATCACCTGCGTCGCTTCCGCCATGCCGGTCTTGAGCGTCGCCGGGTCCGCAAGCACGGCAACCGGCAGCACCCCATGGGCGAAACTCATCAGATCCGGCGGTTCGGCTGGCTCCTGCGCCTGCGCGGCCTGCGCCGTGGCGCAAAAAAGCAGGGCGCACAATGCGGCTTTGAGGGTCTCCGGTCTCATGGCTGGCCTCCGGACGCTGCGGCGGAATGCGGCGCCGCCACTCCGGCAACCGCGCGATGGGAAGACCGCCAGATTGCCCGGCGCGGACGCCGGGTGTCAATCGGGCATTGGCGATGTGTCGGGGCCTGGGCGTATCCGGCACGGGATACCGCGGCTTTCGTGACCGCCGCCGCTGCGGGCAACAACCCGGGCAGTGGGACTGGCTGTGTGCTGCGGCCGCGGACCCGGGCGGAGCCGCCATAATCAGCGTGATGATCAGGAATTGGGTGGGCGTGACGATAAGCTCCGGTGAACACCCGCGCGACTATGTCCGGACGGGACAGGAGACGTCAATCGGAGAGGGCGGCCGTCGCGGATCACGATCCCCGTCCCGAAGTGGCCTCGCCCCCTGATTGAGCCGATGCCTGCTTCGCGCTCCCATTCCAGCCGTTCGCGATCTTGGACCACGCTACCGAAAGCAGCCATTGGCTGCGCTCCGCCCGAGGGCCCAGGCTGTGCGGAAGCTGTATCTCCCTAAGCCAGACAGGCATGGCTGAATTGGGATCGGTTTAGTTCTCTGTCGCAGAGGGCGGTTCAAACCTTTGCAGGGCAACCCTGTCCCTGCTGATTCTAAAGGCTGAGTCCTCGTTCCGGTGACCATGGGATTCGGTTCGTATTATGAACCTTCACATACGCCAAGCTCTGGTGTGGACATACACTCTTGTCCAACTATAGTTACACGTCTCCATAACGCCCCGATCAGGCTGGGAAGCAAAATCGTTATGTCCGCAGTCGGGGCGTTTTTCTCGAGAATGACACCAATAAAATCAATACAGGGAGAAACTTATGTCATCCAAAAAGAAACTGCTTGGCGCCTTGCTGACCACCGCCATTCTGGCGGGGAGCAGTGCTCTCGCCTCTGCCGAGACGCTTCGCTGGGCACGCGCCGGCGACAGCCTGACACTTGACCCGCATTCGCAAAATGAAGGTCCGACCCACGCGCTTTCACAGCAGATTTACGAACCGCTGATCTCGCCGGACATGGAAGCCAAGCCGATTCCCGCGCTCGCGACCGAGTGGATGGTGAAGGATGGAAATCCGAATGTCTGGGTTTTCAAGCTGCGTGAGGGCGTAAAGTTCCACGGTGGCGAAGATCTTACCGCCGAAGATGTCGTGTTCTCCTTCAATCGCGCCAAAATGGAAAGCTCCGACATGAAGGAGCTTCTGGTGACCATCAAGGAAGTGCGCGCCATCGACGACTACACCGTCGAGATGGAAACGGAAGGCCCGAACCCGATTCTTCCGAACAACCTGACCAACCTGTTCATCATGGACAAGGGCTGGGCAGAGGCCAACGATGTGGCCAAGCCGGCTGAATTCGATGATGGCGAGGAAACCTATGCGGTCCGCAACGCCAACGGCACCGGCGCCTTCATGCTGGAAAGCCGCGAGCCGGACACCAAGACCGTTCTCAAGGCCAATCCGGATTATTGGGGCAAGGGCCAGTTCCCGCTCGAGGTGACCGAGATCATCTACACGCCGATCCAGAATGCAGCGACCCGCGTGGCCGCCCTGCTGTCCGGCGAAGTCGATCTCATCCAGGACGTTCCGGTGCAGGATATTGATCGTGTTGCGAATGCCGATGGTCTGAAAGTCGGCAACGCGCCGCAGAACCGCACCATTTTCTTCGGCATCAACTCGGGTGACGCGGACCTCGAAAATGATAATGTCGAGGGCAAGAACCCGTTTGCGGATCTTCGCGTCCGCAAGGCCATGAACATGGCGATTGACCGTGACGCCATCAAGCAGGTGGTGATGCGCGGCCAGTCCGCGCCGACCGGCGTGATCATGCCTCCCTTCGTCAATGGCTGGACACCCGAGCTGGATGTCTATCCGAAAGCTGACATCGAAGCTGCCAAGGCACTGATGATGGAAGCAGGATATGGCGACGGCTTTGAAGTCACCTTGCATTGCCCGAACGATCGCTACGTCAACGACGAGGCCATCTGCCAGGCGGCCGTCGGCATGATGGGCAAGATCGGTATCAAGGCCAATCTGGTTGCCCAGACCAAGGCCAACCACTTCCCGCTGATCTCGGGCAAGACGACCGACTTCTACCTGCTTGGCTGGGGGGTTCCGACCTTTGATTCCGAGTACGTGTTCAACTTCCTGGTCCACTCCACCACGGACGACCGCGGTTCCTGGAACGGCTCGCGCTTTTCCAATCCGGAAGTTGACACCATGATCCAGTCGCTGGGTTCAGAGGTCGACCTTGATAAGCGCAACGAGACCATCGCCAAGATCTGGCAGGTTGTTCAGGACGAGCAGATCTACCTGCCGATCCATCATCAGGTCCTGAACTGGGGCATGAAGTCCAGCATCGACTTCCCGGTTCAGCCGGAAGACCAGCCACACTTCAAGTTCCTGAAGTTCAACTGATGCGCGCATGATCGTTTCCTGGACGGGGGCTGTGCCCCCGTCCATCTCTTTGTTCTTGAAAGCTGTTTCATGCTCGCTTACGTGATTCGCCGCGTATTCCAATCGATCTTCGTGCTGCTGATGGTCGGTCTGGTGGCGTTTTCCATGTTCCGCTTTGTCGGTGATCCGGTGGAAAACCTGCTTGGCCAGGAACGCACCCAGGCGGATATCGAGCGTGTGCGTGACCAATTGGGCCTCAACGACCCGTTTCCCGTTCAGTACGTCAAGTTCCTGGGCAATGCGCTCCAGGGCAATCTCGGGGTGAGTTACCGGCAGGGCCGGCCGGTTTCCGAGATCATTGCAGAACGCGCACCGGCGACACTGGAGCTTGCGGGCGTTTCAGCGCTCTTTGCCGTTGTTTTCGGGATTGGCCTTGGCGTTTTCACCGCCATCCGCAGGGATGGTTTCATGGCGAACTTCATCATGACCACATCACTGATTGGGGTCTCCCTGCCAACCTTCCTGATTGGCATCCTGTTGATTTACATCTTCGCTGTCGAGTTGGGCTGGTTGCCCAGTTTCGGACGGGGAGAAACAGTCAAGATTGGCGGGTGGAGTACGGGCTTCCTGACCGAAAGCGGCCTGAAGGCAATCATTCTGCCTGCGATCACGCTTGGCCTTTACCAGATGACCTTGATCATGCGGCTGGTCCGCTCCGAGATGCTGGAAGTGCTACGCGCCGACTACATCAAGTTTGCCCGGGCAAGGGGACTTTCCACGCGCGCCATCAATTTTGGCCATGCGCTGAAGAATACCCTGGTACCGGTGATCACCGTGACCGGCCTCCAGATCGGCTCCATCATCGCGTTCGCCATCATCACCGAGACGGTGTTCCAGTGGCCGGGGGTTGGCCTGCTGTTCATCAACGCCATCCAGTTTGTCGATATCCCCGTCATGGCGGCCTACCTGATGCTGATCTCCGTCATGTTCGTCCTGATCAACCTGATCGTCGACCTGCTTTACTTCGTCATTGACCCGCGGCTTTCCGCCGGCGCGTCAACGCGTGGGCATTAGGGGGAGTGATGGAAGCGGTTTCCAATTTCCTGGCTTCAGACCTTTTCTACCGTTTCCGGAAGTCGCCGGTCGCGGTTCTCGCGTTCATTGTCACCGCCTTGCTGGTGTTGTCAGCCCTGTTCGCCCCCTGGATTGCCCCGCAAAACCCGTTTGATCCGGGATCTCTCAATCTGATGAACGGTTTTTCAGAGCCGGGTAAACCCAATCAGTTTACCGGCGAAACCTTCATGCTCGGCACCGACGATCAGGGCAGGGACGTCTTCTCGACCATCCTCTACGGACTGCGCATCTCGCTGTTTGTCGGTTTTTCCGCGGTCATGTTCGCCATGGTGCTGGGATCGGTTCTTGGCCTGATTGCGGGCTACACGGGCGGGCGCACCGACACGATCATCATGCGGATTGCCGATATCCAGCTGACATTTCCCGCAATACTCGTTGCGCTGCTGATTTTTGGCATCGCCAAGGGCATCACGCCACCCTCCTACCGCGATGAGGTGGCGATCTGGGTCCTGATCCTAGCCATCGGCCTTTCAGACTGGGTGCAGTTTGCCCGTGTCGTACGCGGCGCGACCCTGGTGGAACGCAACAAGGAATATGTGCAGGCAGCAAAGCTCATCGGACGCAAGCCCATGGCGATCATGCTCAAGCACATCCTGCCCAACACGCTGGGGCCCGTTTTGGTGATCGCGACTATTTCGCTGGCACTGGCAATCATCGCCGAAGCGACGCTGTCCTTCCTTGGTGTCGGCGCACCGCCGACGCAGCCCTCTCTGGGCACGTTGATCCGGATCGGTCAGGGCTTCCTGTTTTCCGGTGAGTACTGGATCCTGCTCTACCCGGCTGGGACGCTGCTGGCGCTGGCCCTTTCGGTCAACCTGCTTGGCGATTGGTTGCGCGATGCTCTCAATCCGAAACTGAAATAGGCGGAGACATGCCCACCCCACTCCTCTCCGTTCGTGATCTCGTCATCGAGTTCCCCACCCGCCACGGTCCGCTGACCGCCGTTGACGGCGTCAGCTTCGATCTGGCAGCTGGCGAGGTTCTGGGCGTGGTCGGTGAATCAGGCGCAGGCAAATCGCTGACCGGTTCGGCGATCATCGGGCTGCTGGATCCGCCGGGCCATATTGCCTCGGGCGAAATCTACCTGAAGGGAAAGCGCATTGACAATCTTCGCGCCGAAGACATGCGCGCCATTCGCGGCCGACACATCGGCATGGTGTTTCAAGATCCGCTCACCTCGCTCAATCCGCTTTACACGATCGCCGATCAGTTGATCGAGACCATCCGCACCCATTTGCGCCTGTCCGAGCGCGAGGCTCGCCAACGCGCCATTGGTCTTCTGGACGATGTTGGGATTCCGGCCGCCAGCCGCCGGATTGACGATTACCCGCACCAGTTTTCCGGCGGAATGCGCCAGCGTGTTGTGATTGCGCTGGCGCTTGCGGCCGAACCCGAACTCGTCATCGCCGACGAACCAACCACAGCGCTCGATGTGTCCGTTCAGGCGCAGATCATCGATGTCCTGAAAGAGCAGTGCACCCAGCACGGCGCCTCGGTCATTCTCATCACCCACGACATGGGCGTGATTGCCGAAACCGCCGACCGGGTGGCCGTGATGTATTCCGGCCGCATCGCGGAAATCGGACCCGTGCGTGAGATCATCCAGAATGCAAAGCATCCCTACACAAGCGGTCTGATGGGCTCCATTCCCACGCTTGCGCAGGAGGAAGACCGCCTGGTGCAGATACCCGGTTCCATGCCGCGCCTTTCGGATATTCCGCCTGGCTGTCCGTTCAATCCCCGCTGTGAAAAGGTGTTCGACAAGTGCAGGGTGCAGCGTCCCTCACTGATCCCGGTGGAAAACCGCCAGGTGGCTTGCTGGCTTTACGAGGATACCGGGACAAGTGAGGTCGCGACATGAGCAAGGTCGCAGCAAAGGCCGCCACGCCGCTGCTTCAGGTCTCCGACCTGTCGTGCGTTTTTGATGTATCAAAGCCTTGGTTGAACCGCCTGATCGAGCGCGAGCCCAAGCAATTCCTGCGTGCGGTCGACAATGTCTCCTTCGAGATCCGCAAGGGCGAAACCCTTGCACTGGTTGGCGAATCGGGTTCAGGAAAATCAACCATCGCCAAGATGCTCGTAGGTTTGCTGGACCCCAGCGAAGGCACCATCCTGTTTGATGGCGAGCCAATGATCACGCACAGCTCCGACCGGATGACGGAGTTGCGCAAGCGCTTCCAGATGATCTTCCAGAGCCCCTATGCCAGCCTCAATCCGCGCTGGAAGGTGGCTGACGTTATTGCCGAGCCGATGATCGTCCTTGGTGTGGAAAAGGACAGCGCGAAGATTCAGGCTCGGGTCGATGAGCTTCTGGACCTGGTCAGCCTGTCCGCCGCCGACGGGTCGAAGTTCCCGCATGAGTTCTCCGGCGGGCAGCGCCAGCGCATCGCCATCGCCAGGGCCCTTTCCTCCAGTCCGGAATTCATTGTCTGCGACGAGCCGACCTCCGCCCTCGACGTGTCGGTCCAGGCGCAGATTCTCAATCTGATGCGGGACCTGCAGGACCAGTTGGGCCTGACCTATCTTTTCATCAGCCATGATCTGTCGGTCGTTCGCCACATGGCCAACCGGATCGGCGTCCTGTACCTTGGCGCGCTGGTCGAGATTTCCGACAGCAAGGAGCTCTTCAGGGCGCCGCAGCACCCCTACACTCGCATGCTGCTGGACGCGGTTCCCGATCTGGAAATGACCGGTCGCAAGCGAAAGGAAGTCGAGGGGGAAATACCCAATCCGATCAACCCGCCATCGGGCTGCACCTTCCATCCGCGTTGCCCCTTCGCCAATGAGCGGTGCAGACGTGAAGTGCCCCGCTGGACTCGGACAAAAACCGGCGTTGCCGCCTGCCATGGCGTTGAAGAAAGCCGAATACCAGAGACCGAAATGGCCCGATGAAGGGTAACGGAAGACGGACTTGAACCTCCGCCCCGGAGGAGCTTGTTAGGTACCTCAGCGCACCTGCATTGAATGTCTGCTGTCTGAATGCCGAAAACTGTCAGTCCAATTTCGGCCCCTTTGGTTCACCATGCTCGCCTATCGTTTTGATGGCCGATAGTGGCCGAAGGAGTATGGAAACGTGTATAGCACTATACGATCCTGCCGCGGTCGGCAGGTCTGCATAGAACGCCGGACAGATGGTCGGCGTCAAGAAACCTTTGAAACAGCGCCAGATCTGGGCGATCCGCTTCTTTCGTGATCGCGAGGGGCGAATGCGTGATCGCGCTCTGTTTGATCTCGCCATCGACAGCAAGCTTCGGGGCTGCGATCGTGTCAAGATCAAGATCGGCACGCTTGTTTCAGGACGGTCGATCCGGTCCCGCGCCATGGTGCTCCAGCAGAAAACCGGTCGCCCGGTTCAGTTCGAGATCACCGCTGACGTGAGAGCGAATGGCGTCAATACACTGTTGACAGACGTTTGGCTGCGATGGGCTGGGAAAAACCTTAGTCCTGGCGGATGCGAAGGTCCGCTTCGGCATTGACCATCTCCAAGACCCGCCAGTCCGCTCCCGGTCCCTGGCCTGCCGGACGGCAACGCGCCCTCGTTTCGATGAATCAGCCGCTCAATCCTCGTTCACGGGAGCTGAAGCCGAAGCAAACGCCTATGCGGCTTTGGAAACTGAAATCATGGCCACGTTACTTGAACCAACCGGCCTCCCGCAGACCCGGGGTTTTTCAGGTTCGAACTCCGCTACCCAGGGAGCGCTTCCCCGCTTTGAGCTTGCTCCTCAAGGTGGTCAAGGAAGGACCTGACGGCAGGTGTTATGCTCTTGTGTGATGCTGTCAGAGCATTGATCTCAACCCGTCTGGAGACATACTCGGGGAGAACACGCTCAAGCGATGGCGGCGCCGAAAACACAGGCAATACCGCCACACCCAAGCCGGCTTCGGCGCAGGATATCAGGGTCTCGATGTCAGAACTTGCGATACGGGGTTTTTTCGTGAATTTGTAGCATTCGCGCAGACTGTCTTTGTGCAACAGCTTCCAGTCCACTGACGTGTATTCGTTGCGCGCGTCGAGCCAATCGCAGTTCGCAAGTGCTTCGGGGGCGCCGACTTTGCAGGCGATATCGGCCCTTGCGAAATACGCAGCGTTTGCCCACATGATCCGCCGTTTGATCAGTGACGAAGGTTCTAGCGGTCCGACGCGAATAGCGGTGTCAAAGCCATCACCGACTAGATCTACCCTTCGCCCTGAAAGGTCAAGCTGCACCTGAACTTTGGGATTCGCGCTGAGAAATCGGGCCAATGCCGGCCGGAGGATGTGCTGTCCGAACACAACCGGTGCGCTGATCCGAATGAGCCCGATAGGTTCATCTTGCATGGAGTCAGCAAGCGTTTGCGCCCCTTCGACCTCATCGATAATTCGACGCGCGTGGTGATAGACCCGTTGACCAATTTCGGTGACGACCACCTTCCGTGTCGTGCGTTCCAAGAGGCGCGCACCCAAAGAATCTTCGAGTTTCGCGATCCTCCGGCTGATTGTGGTTTGCGGGATGTCTGCAGACTTTGCGGCTGCCGTAAAGCCACCGGCGTCGACGACACGGGCAAATAGGGCCAAGTCCGCGCTTCTAGATCCAATTAAGTCATTCATGGCTTAAACATAGTCGGTTTTGCCTACTAATGAAACCAAACAACCTGTCCCATGTTCACATCACGCAAAAGGACATGGCGTACGAGCGGGCTTTTCACTGGAAAACTCCGAGGCGCCAGAAAGCCACCAGCGTCGGAGAGCCGATTATGAACCGCAGAGACGTTTTGAAAACGAGTGCCGCCGCGCTGGCAATCCAGTCCCTTGGAGGAACCATGGCGATGGCCGGAACCATTGAACGCAAGCTGCTTTGGGCAGCAAACGTCCGCAACAAATCTCTCGATGACCGCATCCTGGCAGCGCGGGTTGGAGGCTTTGACGCCATGTCGATCTTCCCGATCGACTTCGTCACCTGGAAAACCGAGGGACTGACAGGGCGTCAGATCAGGCAGCGCTACGATGACGCTGGTATAAAACTCGCCATCATCGACCCTTTTGTTCAATGGGTTCCGAATTTTGAGATCCCTGCCGGATACCCCGCCGAGAACATCTCTTTTATCGATCACACAGAAGATGATGTGTTCCGCATGGCCGAGGAGCTCGAAGCCACACAAATCAACATTGTCGAAGGTCTTGGTCAGCGGCACGAATTCAACGCGCTCGTCGACGCGTTGGGTGAGTTTGCCGATCGGGCTGGGGTCCGTGGTTTGCGTCTTGGGCACGAACCGATGCCAATCAGTTCGATCGCGACGCTGCAGCAGGGATGGGATTTGGTGCGCACTGTCGACAGACCCAATCTCGGCCTGACGTTCGACACCTGGCACTTCTGGCGGGCAGAACCTGATCACGACCTGCTTCGAAAGATCCCCGGCGAAAAAATCTTCGATGTCCAGATGGTCGATGCGACCATGGAACTCAAAGGCGATCTACTGAACGATCTGCTGCGGCACCGATTGTTCGCAGGCGAGGGTGACTTCGACCTCGTGACAACCGTGAACGTGCTGCGCGACATCGGCGGCTACCGCTCAGTCGGCCCGGAACTGTTTTCCGACGCCCTGGATGCGCTCGATGCAGAAACGGTTGGCCGTCTGGCCGGCGAGAACATGGCCGGCTGGACCTGAGCGCAACCACAGCCGTCAAAGCAATGAAAGGAAAACTACGATGAGATGCGTTTCTCTTGCTTTAGTTTTAGCCGGCGCGCTTGCTGCAGCAACTCCTGCTCTGGCGGATGTCTCACCACCAGAAGGCTTCACGTCTGCGAGGACTGAAACCCTTGAGGTTAACTTGCACTATGTCCGCGACGGAGGCCCCGGGGAAACCGTTATCCTATTGCACGGCTGGCCGCAGACCTGGGCGTCCTGGATCGAGGTTATGCCACTGTTATCACCTGACTACGACGTCATTGCTGTCGATATCCGAGGTGCTGGCAAGTCCGACACGCCGGAAGGTGGCTATGACAAGAAGACCATGGCTGGCGACATTCTGGGCCTTATGGACGAACTCGGAATCGAAAGTGCGAACATTGTGGGGCACGACATCGGAGGCATGACAGCCTTTGCATTTGCAAGCCAGTTTTCAGAGCGCACCGATACACTGACGATCGTGGATGTGCCGCTTCCCGGAACGCCCATCTTCGAAATGATTGCGCGGAACCCGCTTGCTTGGCATTTCGCATTCCACTCTGCACCCAATGTCCCCGAAACGCTCACCGTGGGGCGCGAGGACTTCTACTACACAGATTTCCTTGAAAAAATGGACGCAGGCGCCGGTGGAATCACAGAACACGAAATCCAGATCACGGTTGATGCCTACTCCGATCCAGAGAGCGCCCGTGCAGGCTTCAACTGGTACCGGGCATTCCCCCAGGACGCTGAAGACAATCAGATATTCATGGAAACGCCTCTGACGATGCCGGTCCTGGGTCTGAATGCCGGTCGTCTGGCTCCCTTCCCTTATGTGGTTCAGATGATGGAGCCGCTTGCAGAAACTGTCGAAGGTCAGGCTTTGGACTCAGGCCACTGGATCCCCGAAACCCGGCCGGCAGAAACAGCGGACTTGCTCGACGACTTCTTCAATCGATACTGAGATCTCTTGTTGCCGGTGTTACTGTTATGTAGCCGATGGCGAGTAACAGTCTGACATCAGCGCCCATAAAATGTTTTTTTCGCCGCGTACGCGCGCAGCATGCGGCAACCACAATTCAGGATCCAGTGCGTCGCGCACATCTCGCCGGAAAGGCCATTCGCCAACGCGGAGAAGCCCCAGGGCATCGCCTTTTGAGCTACGGATCTCCCACAATTCCGTGGCGATCGGGTCAGCCGCCAGGATCAGCGTGATGATCAGGAATTGGGTGCGCGTGACGATATGCTGCAGCGTACAATTACGCGACTGTGTCCGGACGGGACAGGCAGCGTCAATCGGAGCGGGCGACCGTCGCGGATCACGATACTAGGCCCGGAATGGCCTCGCCCCCTGATTGAGCCAATGCCTGCTTCGCGCCCTCATTTCGGTCGTTAGCGATCTTGGACGCGGCTCCTGTAAGCAGCCATTCGCTGCGCTCCGCAACAAGGTCCTAAATGGGCGGTAAGCGAACTTTTGCTGCGTGTGCTAAAACATCTACCGTCGCGATACAAAAAGCAGCGTTCGCTCGGCAAAGTCGGAAGTTCGGCATCGTTAACGACAGCCGTTTTCCAAGTCGGATTGGTATCATGGTGAAACCGATTGTCATAGTCGAGCAAAGCCCTAAGCACAGCAATGTCGGGCGCCGAGAGTATTTCATCGTTGCCGCCGTCTTGCTGTTCACATCGTACAAAGAGCGGCCCGAGCAACGTTCCGGGTGGAAAATGTTCTGTATATGTATTTAAGTCTGGTGGCAAATCGCCTGCCGTGATTTGTTGGAGCAATTGAGCAACACCAATCCGATCAGCGATTGCTGCTGCATCTGCAAAAAATAGCTTAGTTTACGCCGAGATCCATCGAAAGATCGGGGAGCAACTCCTGCCAAGTCATTGACATCCGTTTCTCCGCAGTGGATTATTTCTTATTATCCTAGGTACTGTTTGAAGAGATGGCCCTTGACTTGTCGCAAACTCTTAAGATTCTCAACGAAGATCATGATCGCGGCTGCGGTGTTGATGCAACCAATCGGCGCCTTTGCGTCGAATTTTTCAGCAAAACCTAAGGTCGAGTTGGGGGATGATGGTCGCAACATAACTGTTATTGAGGAGTTCTGGTTTATCGACAGGGAGCAACATCGCTGGATTGTCCCACCAGGAACAGAGGTAAACGGGGCTTCTATTCCGCAACCGTTCTTCAGCCTTATTGGAGGTCCGCTAAGCGGTAAATACCGAGACGCCTCCATCATTCATGACTTCTACTGCGAGCCCAAGAACCGAATTTTTGCCTCGGACCGGACACATGACGTGTTTCACCAAGCCATGATCGCGAGCGGTGTCGATCCAGCAAAGGCGTTTATCATGTATCAAGCAGTCCAGAGATTTGGTCCGCAATGGACTGCGGAGGAGGCTCAATGTACTAACCATATTGTTTGGCAGGAGGCGGCCGCAGCCACGGACCAATCAATACTAAATGACCTTGTTGACTTATGTGTTCAAAACAGCGCGGTCCCCAACTACGATCCGGAAAAAGAGATCGATACTGATGTTGCAATAGAGTTTCTGATCTCTCTCAAAAATGAGGAAGATATAGAAGTTGATATTGCACACGCTGTTGATGTTTTCATCAACAAATTGGAAAAGTGAATTTGCCAAATTTGAAATGCATTGGAGGAGTCTTATACCATGCGTCGCAAATTGAAATTCATTTGGTTTGCTTCAGCGTATATTTTCGCTCAATCGTTACTTGGCTCAGGTGATAACGCATCCGCCGCAGAAATCCTCGATCTGGGAGAGTGCCAGTTTTCGATTGAAGGCGTGATCGAACCGGGCGATGCAGACGAGCTCGAAACAGTGCACGCACACCAATGCTCCTTCAACACATTGTATCTCAACTCGCCGGGAGGTGTTCTGTCAGAAGCGCTACAAATCGCCGACTATATCACTAGAACAGAGACCGTGATCAGAGATGGCGACGAGTGTCTGTCTGCGTGTGCGCTTATTTTCATGGCTGGCCGCGGTTGTTCTGGGGCACCCTACTTCTGCACCACCTACCGTCGGATGGGGAAGCAATCGAGGTTGGGTTTTCATGCGCCGTTCATGAGCCAGGACGAATCTGATCCGGGTGTCCTGCTACCTCGAAATGTTTCATTTGCTGCGGCCTTGGATATGTTTTCGGATATTCAAGCGACCTTCTCGAGATTTTCAGCCGAAGTGCGGAGCACTGGGGCGAAGAACGATGTATTTCCGCAAGGACTTTTCGCAAAAATGTTTAGTACGCCTCCTAATGAGTTCTATTACGTCACTAATAACGATCAATTTTTCTCACTTGATATTGAGATATTTGACGAAACGAATGACTATGAAATAATTCTTTCAAAACATCATATATACTATTTATGTTATAATTTGATATACTCTGAAGAAAGAGGGTGGAACTACTCCGTTTATGGCTTCGAAGACTATCAAAATGCGGCATCTTTCGATTCAAAATCAATAATAAGTTGGGATATCAGGAAAAAAACCGAGGTTTCCTTTTATGAAGGAAGTGGTCCAGAGTACTTGATGCTCTTCGACGGGCTCAACATGGGTCCTTCAATATATGGACATTGCCACGTTCAACCGCAACGTGGGGGTTATTTCTCGGTAGATTTCGTAAAAAATTCCAGTGAAGCTCCGCTAACCGAAGTGGATTGGAAAAAGATTGATAGTGATACGCACAAGCCAGATTATGGCCGTCTGATGCATTATTCGATGGCATATCCGTTGCAGATTCCTGTTGGTTTATTTCAAAAGAACAACTTGTTCGATCCGTTGATGATTGATCTGGTAAACTCATACTTTGCTTCGATCGATATGGAGCCAGTTGAAGATAACGTCCGTCGATCCGCTTTACATTGGGTCAAGGAGAGGCAGGAGACGGTAGAGAAACAACTTGTGAATATTTGCGGCGCTACAATTATTAATTACGAAGCAGCGCAGACAAAAGGAGACTATATAGTAATTAGCGTTAATGCAGAAATACACTCTTGCTTAAATAAAAATAGGGAAAATTTTAGCATAGAATTGTATATTACTGAGGAGAATGGTAGCTTCAAAATATCAAATATAAAATGAAAATACCAAAATCGCCGAAAATTTCAGAACATTGCTAATATTTACATATTGACAGATTAGATACACAGGCGGAAAGCTGCCGACAAATTCTCTCGGCCGCTTTCGTCTATCGCCAGCGAAAAAGCCTGGGGTCCTCCGTCAATCGGCGGGATGTCGAATGACGTTTCTACGAAGTTTGAGTTCTCGAGTATACGGACGTGATCTTGCGTCAAGCGCACCCTGATAGATGATCGTTCTCCATCCGAGATGACATCTATTTGAGCTTCGTCAACATAAACATCGGGCTCTTCGGAGTTTCGATTGAGATATATCGAAAGGTCAGTGACAGGCAGTGTGGCCACATTGGAGTCGAACAAAATATAAGGGGTTCCATCCTGGCAATATGCTTTAACTTTCAACAACTCATCATAGGCTCTAACCGGCACTTGCCGCCTACTCTCAGCGACAACACCGTTCCCGGCAGGTTCCAAAGCAAACGATGAAAACAAGGCCGGGGTGATGATATTGTATTCGAGCATTTGGTCCTTTGACAGATAAATCATATCTGCTGCGGCTACTGTGGAGGCGTTGGCGAACACTCTTGCGTCAACGCTCATCGAAATGAGATAGAATACAATATCCGAAGCGACGTTCTGAGCATCGGCTATAGCGCGACCTGCCAGGACGAAACGATTGTATACGTCGCTCATATAGAAGCTGTGGAAGCCTAATTTCGCATCGCCGTAAACCGAACGTTCTACGCCTCCGAGAAATGCATACGCACAGGCAGAGGAGCACAAATCTGAATACTCGCTTTTGGCGATACCCGGTGCACGACCGCCAACCTGGGTCTTAAGGCCACTTGCACGGATCATTCTACCTATTTCGATGCCGGCCGAGAGAATTCCTCCTGGGCTTTCCAATATTATGGTGTCAAAATCACTAATGTCTTCAAGAAAAATAGATACTTTGCTAGGACTTTCGGCTGTTATTGGACCGCTCAATACGATCGAACAAGCACGCCTTGGGCACTCATAACCAATCTCCATTGCCTGCGCATCTAAACGACCTGCTGTAGTTACCACAATAAGGAGAATAATGGTCAATAATGGCGAACCGCAGAATCTCATTGTTACCACCAATTCTCGTTGTGGAATTTCAATGTCTTCATGGAACCGCTCGAAGAGCAGGATTTAGTCTGAATTGAAAAACAACACTGCAACACATCGATGCGCAATTTCAAGGAGCGAAATTTGGTAGGCTCCGTCCGCACTTCGGTCTTCAATCCGTTCGTGGGTCATATTTGAAGCCAACGGCGGCTTTCAGGAGAGTGCGGCGCAACATTGCGGGCTATCGTGAATGGCAGCTTCGGGCCGGAACCTGCAGTGCAGGTGGCACGAATAAATGACCGCTTCGGTCAACGGACGTCCGTTAAGGAACAGTCCCCTGTCGGCCCCTTACCGGCCTTCTTGTTCGTCGAAATCGAAGTCAGCTCTCCACCTGTTTGAGACCGGCGCATTGACCACGCTGTTCTGGTTCCCCTCACGCCACTGCATCGTGGTCCAGGGTGGGATGCTTGAACCCGCCCCGTCCACTATGCCGCCGCTTAACCGGGGATGGTGCCGCACTGCGAGCCCTGCAACTTCAATCACTTGCGCTGGAGTGTCCGCCCTTTCATCCCCATCCCCGCATCCCGTGCCACACTCACCCCACTCCCGCTGACGGATGGTCCGGTGAACGTGCCGGGCCGGGCGGGGGGAAGGCCTTCCGGAACTGCCGTAACGTGCGGCGGCAAAGGGAGGAGGCGGTGCACCGGCGGGTTCCGCTGGCAGCAGGATCAGCCTCAACGGGCGCCCCGGCGGGAAACCCACGGGGAGCCCGAACGGCAGGATCGGCCAAGCCAGCCACCGGAGAAACCCTTGCCCCTTGTGTCCGGCCAGCGCCGGCCGGCAGCCAGGGTGAGGGTGGAAACGGGCCTGTGGCGGGCCGCCTTGCGGATGCGGAGCGGGTGCCGGACAGTCTGTTTGGCGCCCGGGCGTCTCTCGCATTGTCAACGCAAGGCCAAGCCCGTGCCGGACGATGCCACCCGCTGCTTTGAGCCGCCCGTGTCGGGATGGCTGCAAGGCGGCACGCGACTGCCTGTCGGATGCAGACACCATCCGGCGAAGCTCGGGCCCGCGCGCGGTTTGCGCCACCCGTCCACCACTCCCAGAGGCGCAAGCCCCGCGCGGCCCTCCGGACCCGGTGACTGCCCCCAGACCTCCGGCGTTTTTGCGCGCGGAGCGCCCTGCCACGCCGGGGCCACGGCGTTCAGCTCACCGCGTTGCGTTCTACCGTCAGATGCGCGAATTTGCCTGCGCCGGTTTTGGCCAGATCCTTGGTCACCACCTCGTTCCAGCGGCAGCCGATCACTGCGCCGCCGGGCACTTGGTCGAACATATTGTCCGAAATCAGCGCCGAGCCCGCGCCTTCGACCACCGAGACGGCGACGCCGGCGTTGCAATCTCTGAGCGTGTTGGAGGAGAAATTGACGGCCCGAAGAAACGGCCCCCAGCCCATCAGCACGCCCCATTTCGGCGCGCCCTCGATCACATTGCCGGTCACCGCCGCATCGGCTTCAATGGCGATGCCGATCCCGAAGCCTGCATATTCGGCCGGGTAGGGGCCCCGGTCGGTGAGGTTGCGGATAATGTTGCCGGTGACCGCCGCCAGCCGTCCGCCCTCGTTGAAATTGGCCACCGACACGCCCACCGTACCGCCGTCGATCAAATTGGAGGCGATCACCGCGCCTTCGAAGGAAAACTCGGCGTAGATCGCGGTTTCGCCCGAGCGGATCGCCTGGTTCGAGACTATCTGGATGTTGCTGGCCGAATTGGCGCGGATCGCAGAAAACGCACAATCGGAAACATGGTTGTCCGTCACCATCACATTGCCGGCGCGAAAGATGTTGATGCCGTTGCCGTTCTGCCCGGTGCCGCCGGCGCGCGACGCAATCCGCATCACCCGGTTGCGGGCGATCATCGTGCCATCCTCGCCCACCGACCAGCGGTGCACCAGAATGCCGCCATTGGCACAGTCGCGCACCACATTGTCGGTGATCGCAAGGCCGCGGCTTTCTACCGCATAGATACCCGCCAGCCCGGCGCCGGAGATCTCGGAGCGGTTGACCCGCCCGCCCGATCCCTCAAGCGTCAGCCCGTGCCCGGCCGAGCCCGACAGTTCCACATCCTCGATCACCGCGTCGGCCACGCCGCGCAGATGGATGAGCCCGGTCACATGGCTGCCCAGACGCTGATTGGCGCCATCCAGAGTCAGCCCCGACAGCTCGATCCGCCGCGCGCCTTCGGCCAGCATCAAATGGCCGCGCCCGCCATAGATCAGCCGCGTGGCGCCCGGCACGCCGAGAATGCGCGCTCCATCGGGCAGGTCGATGTTGGACACCACGAACGAACCCGGCGGCAATCGCAGGATCCGGCCATTGGCCGCGGCCTCGTTGATCGCCAGCTGGAACCGCCGGCTCTGGTCGTCGGCCACCCCGGGCAGCAGGCCGGCGAGATCGGCGTCATGGCCGCCGCGCAGATCGATGCGGGAGAATATCGGTTCACCGGCCAGCGCCGGCGAGCCGGAGGACGCGAGCGCCAGCGGTGCGGCGACGGCGGCAAGGCTTGCCGCGGCGGCGGAACGGGAGAAGCCGGCAAGCAGCCCGCGGCGGGTCAGTTCGGGACGATGTGTGCTCATGCCCATTTCAGAGCACAAACCGTGCCAGATGCGGCTGTCCCATTCTGGCACGCTTTGCCCGCGTGTTGGGTTTTCAGGCGAGGTATTGGCCAAACCGTTCGCGCTTGCTGGCAGATGCGGTGGTTGGACCGGCAGCCGGGCGCGCAAGATTTTTCATTTTGATTGAGCCAGATCAAAATGGTCCGCCGCCACCCGGTTTAGGTTGCGATCCAGCGGGCGTTGCGCCCCATTTCGGGGCGTGTCCGGATCTTCAGGAGGCACTTATGTTCAAGCTTGCAGCGATGGTGTACATCATAGTTGGCAGTATGTTGGCTGGCAGTTTTGTCGTCGCGGCGTTGACCGTCGACCGTATGGATGCCGCATCGATTTCAATCGCCGCGCTGATCGGCGCGCTGATCGCGCTGCCGGTCTCGTGGGTGATCGCTGGCAAGCTGAACAAGGCCATCCGCTCCGCCTGATGCGCCGCCGGACGGGTTGACACAACCGGGCTTCCGGCGAAACATCGAGGTGCAAGCGGGGGAGGAGCGCGGGGTTGACCTGGGGGCGGGTCGCCCCGCTGCTTTTTATGCCGGGCGGTGACGGATCAGCGGAAACGCCGCATAGGCCAGTTGCCCGCACAAACCCAAAAAGCTTCGCGCGGTCTGGTAAAGCGCCAAATGCTCCGCGACACTGCGCCCGGCGATCAGCATCGAGACCAGCAATTCCGCACCCATCAACAGGCCAAATGCGGCAAGGCCCATCGCCAGGCGGGGCGCAAGATCATCTGTGACCTGATAGCGTCGTATCGCCCAACCGCAAACGATCCATGAGGCCAGCAGCATGGCCGGAAGCTCGAGCGCCACCGCAAACACCTCGCCGGTCAACGGCGCAATCGCCAGCGTCCGGACCGTGCCAAGCGCAAAGCCAATGGCAAACACAATGGCGAAATAGAATCCGGCAGCGTGCAGCGCCTTGGGCATGCTTGGCCCTCCTTCGCCGTGATCTGTGTCAGGCGTTGACGATGACGTCACTGACCGGCCGCCTCAACGAACGCGGCATCGGCTCGGCATACCCGAAACGCACAAGCAGATCCGGCCGTTTTTGCCCGATTCCCAACAGCGCCGCCAGTTCCGGACGAAAAGCTGTGACTTCAAGCGGTTGGTTGAGAAAGGCGTGGCGGATGCCAAGCGAAGTCGCGGCAAGCGCGAAACGCTGATAGCTGCGCCCGGCCCGAACCCAATGCGCCGGGTCGTCGCCACCGGAGACGATGACCGCCAGCCCGGCGGAGGAGCCCACCTGCTTGATGATTTTATCGTTTTCCGCCTTTGCGGTGAACGCCATGCCGAAGGCGATGCTGCCGAGCCAGGAGGGCAGTGTCGGGTTGCCCGAACAGCCGGAATAAAGCCCGTCGCCGGTGCGGATGGCATGTGCGGCGTTGAATCGCAGCCAGGATTTGAGCTCGGAAACAAAATGGGGATCGGCGATCTGCGCCGCATTGGCTGAAGTGATCAGCTCAAGGATGGCATCGATCTGCGGTCTTCGGGTGATCAGCAACACCTCGCAGCCCTCCACCCGCGCGGCCGCCTCAAGCATCGCCAATTCTGCTGACGGGACGTCTCGTCTGCTGTACATGGAGCGCGTGCATTGCCGTTCCGTGATCGCTTCGAACAGCGGATCGCGCCGGCTCCCGCCGGTCTCGGTCAGGTCGATCCGGATCTGCCCGCCAGCTCCGGGATCGAATCCGACCTCGGCGCTGCGGCCATCGGCTGCAGCAGCCAGAACCAGGTTTTCCGCAGCAGCTCCCAGACTTGCGAACAGATGGTGGTTGTCGGGATCCGCAACCGGGGTGGCGCGGCTTGTATCGGGTCGGATACTCACCTGGCTGGCGGTGCCGGAAAACAGCCAGGGCTGCGTGTTGTGGCTGTTGGCGGCCAGCGTCGCGTTGTGAACCAGATAATTCAGTCCATCATCCGCTTGCCGGGATTTGCGAGACCAGACCCCGGCCGCAGCGTCAGGGTAGGATGGGCCGCGCATGACCGCGTAGGCTCCAGCGGCTGCCAAGGCAACTGCGCTACCGCCCAGGATAAGATTGCGCCGGTTCATGATGCTATGCCTCCAATAGGTTCGCACCGCAGAATTATCGCGCATTACCGCCGAGCGCCCATTGACGGGTGTCAAGCCAGGCCATCGTTGTTCGGCCGCCGCTTTAGAGACGAAAAACCCGGCGGAGCGGGCCGCCGGGTTGGATTATTTTGATTGCGGAGCCTTGTGGCTCCGGGGCTTGGTCGCGCTTAGACGAACTGCGAGAGCCCGGGGATTGAGGCGACGATCTCATCGATCGCGTCACCGCTGCCGTTTTCGCGGGCAAAGCCCATGGTTTCCTTGGCGACACCGGAGATCTCGCCCATACCCATGCCCATGCCCATCAGCTTCTGGCCGAGGCCCATGACGCCGCCCATCGACATCATGCCATCCGCCGGCGCCAGCGCGATCAGCGCATCCGCGCCGGGCACCGAGGCCAGCATCTCCTTGACCTTGTCGGCCGGGCCTTCCTTTTGAAGGAACGCCAGGATCGCGCCAACGGCTTGCTTGGCGGTGTCGGCGTCAATTCCGACGCTTGCGGTGATGCGGTTGATGAGTTCGTCCATGTGGAATCCTCCGGCTGTATGACGTTAACGTAAGCGTAAACGGACGACCTGGTTTTTGCAAGCGCACAACGCAGTGCCCGCCGGCAATTTTGAAGCATATCCGCCCGTTATTCCTCGGGTCTTTTGGCGTTGCTTGCTCACAGGGTCAACCCAAAGCCGCACAGACACCATCAACTGCCTGTGAACGGATCAGGCACACGTCCGTAAACACCGTCTTTGAGCCCAAGTCATGTCGCGATCACCAAGAGTGGCGCTTGCCGGGGGCGTGAAGATTGATCCGGGAGGCACTTCCAATCACCCGCAACACATTCTAGCGTTCAACTGGTCGCTCATCGGGGTTGATCGGGGAAGGGTTTTTCGAACCGGGAGTAGGGCCAGGCAACAGCCGGTCTGCAGTGTTTTGGAAGCAAAAGGAGGAGGATATCATGTGCAATGCCTGTGTAATGGACAACATCAAGCAGCGGATGCTCAGCCGCCGGAGCCTGTTTAAGGCAGCGGGCATTGGCGCGGCTGCGGCGGCCCTTTCGAGCGCCGCGCCGTCGGTGGTTCCCGGTACCCAGGCCATGGCTGCCGGCCACGGTTCGGTGGCGGACATGACCCATGAGCTGCACGAGGATTTTCCGACGTTTTTCGGCGAGCAGCAGTTCTTCATGGAACAGAAGTTCAACTGGGCCGAACACAAGTTCAACCTGATGGAACTGCGCGTCAATGAGCATACCGGCACTCATGTGGATGCGCCGCTGCATTTCTCCGAGGACGGCCTGTCGGTGGCCGAGATCCCGGTCGACAATCTGGTCGTGCCGCTCTGCGTCATCGACATCAGCGCTCGCGCCGCCGAGGATGCAGACACACAGGTCACGCCCGACGACATCAAGGCCTGGATCGCCGCCAATGGCGACATTCCCGACCGCGCTTGCGTGGCCATGAATTCGGGCTGGGACGCGCATGTGGGCTCGGACAAGTTCCGCAATGCCGACAGCGGCGGCACCATGCATTTCCCGGGTTTTCACCTCGAAGCGGCACAGATGCTGCTTGAGGAAACCACCGCCTCGGGCATCGCAGTCGACACCTTGTCGCTCGATTTCGGCCAGTCGCCCGATTTTGCAACCCATTACGCCTGGCTTCCCGAAGGCCGATGGGGGATTGAAAACATCGCCAATCTCGGCTCGGTGCCTGCCAGCGGTGCCACGCTGGTGGTTGGCGCGCCCAAGCATCGCGGCGGCACCGGCGGGCCGGCCCGTGTCTTTGCGATGACGTAGTCAGGGCCAAGGCCGGTTGTCGCTGCAAGCTTTTGGCAGCGGCAATCGTGAGCCATCACGGCCACGGCACTTTAAAAAATCCTGAGGGCAGCCCGCATGCAGTTTCTGTCTATTTTTGTCTCCGGCCTGCGCGACGGGCGTTGGGTGTGCGCTGCGCTCGCACTGCTGCTTGCGGGCGTTCTTGCCGGCTGCCAGTCTTCGCCGGCCGCCCGGGGCCCAAGCTATCTCGACGGATTGCAGCTCGCTCAGGTGGAAGTCGATTTCTCCCGCGCCGAACGGCCGTTGCTGGTGGCCGGGCTGGACGGGGAGATCAGCCGATCGGTTTCCGGTTCAGACCTGGGCGCGCTCGGAACCCGGCTTGGCGTGATCAATCAACAGGGCCGTCAGACGGCGCTGGAAGACGCGATTTCCGCCAACGTCAAACCCCATGTTAGAGATGCACTCACACCGCTGATGCGCGGCCAGCGTCCGGTGCGCGCTGTCGTGATTGTCCGATCGGTGTTCATCCGCAGCCGGGCGAGCCTGCAGCAACTGACCGGCGCTCAGGTCTTCATTAATGGCCAAAAGCGGCCTGACAACGCCCAATTCATCGCAAGCCTTGCGCTGTATGATCTTGCCACCGGTGCGCCCATCAACATGGTTGGCCCGATCACCCGGACGGATGACGGGGCGATCACCCTTGCAGGCGGCGGGCCGAAAGCGCCCGGTTACGGCAAGGCGCGCCGGCTCAACCAACTGGCCTTCGAGTTCGCACAAGGCGCCGCAAATGTGCTTCAGCGCGAGGCTGCTGGTCAGAACGCCGGGATTGAGAATGATCAGGGCAATGTCACAACCCTGTGGGAGCGGCGCACCACATCAACTTTCTGAGCCCTGATCGCCGCATCGCGGGCGGATCAGGAACAAACCGGCAGATGCCGAAAGGATCACCAAAGCCATGACCACATTTGCGCCCTCAGATCATCTGGAATCCGATCCGCGCATCAAGGCGGTTTTCGACGATATCCGCACCACACGCGGAACCGATTTTATCAACAATATGTGGCGCTGGCTGGCGATCGATCCGGCGCTGCTCGAGCGCACCTGGGCCGAGGTCAAGGAGGTGATCGCCACGCCGTCCTCCATCGATCCGCTGACCAAGGAGATGGTCTACATCGCCGTGTCGGTGGCCAACAATTGCAGCTACTGCATTCACTCCCACACCGCCGCCGCCCGCGCCAAGGGCATGTCGGACGATCAGTATGGCGAGCTGCTCGCGATCATCGGCCTCGCCGGCAAGACCAATCAGTTGGCCACCGCATTGCAGGTGCCGGTCGATGACGCGTTCGACGCCGGCAAGGCCGGGTAGGGCGCCCGGCGTTGATAGCTCTCTGCCCCTGTGGTTCAAACAAGGACTACGCTGCCTGCTGCGAGCCATTTCACCTCGGCGCCCCGGCGCCGACAGCGGAACAGCTCATGCGTTCGCGCTACGCTGCTTATGCGCTTGGCAAATTTGACTATCTGGAAGCGACCTGCGCCGGGCCGGCCCTGGGCGAGTTTGACCGCGCGGAGGCTGAACGGGCGCAGTTGACGACCCGGTGGCTGGGGCTTGAGGTGTTGCGCGCGAAAAAGGGCGGCGTTGGTGACAGCGCGGGCACGGTGAAATTCATCGCTCATTTCGGTCAAAACGACCAGACCGGAACACTCACCGAAACCTCGGAGTTTCGCCGTGTCGACGGCGCCTGGGTCTATTGGGATCGGCGGAAATCCGGTGCCGCGGGCGCGGCTGCTCTGCGCTCAGCCCACGTTGGCCGCAACGATCCGTGTCCTTGCGGATCCGGCAAAAAGCACAAGAAGTGCTGCGGCTGACAACGGTCGAAGTCGCCTGGGTCGCCCCGGGGAAACGGCAATTGATTCTGGTGAAGCCTCCAATCGATTAAACTTCAAAGCATTGAATAAACAGATAGATTTTGACTTTTTCCGGGTACGCCGTCTGATGATCCGGCGGCTCCGCGCCCCGCTGCGCTGAAGAGCTAAACTGTCTGCACGAGCAAAGCGCCATTGCTTTGTATGCAAGCATGTTTGGAGGGGGAAGCTCTTCGAACA
This sequence comes from uncultured Hoeflea sp., assembly GCF_947501405.1. Taxonomy (GTDB): domain Bacteria; phylum Pseudomonadota; class Alphaproteobacteria; order Rhizobiales; family Rhizobiaceae; genus Hoeflea. Next base: position 1,171,740 of record NZ_CANMVK010000002.1, read on the forward strand.
TACAGAGCCCCGGGCGGGCGTGAACGCTAATTTAACCATAATCCGCAAAAGTCTGGCGACCTGAGTTTGTGAGTTGAGTGTATCATGGTTTTGCGTCTTGCCGTTGTTTGCGCCTTGTCCTGCCTTGTTCTGGCCGGGTGCGCTTCAAAGTCTCCTTCCGATCTCAAATCCGCCAAAACCGCATTTGTGCCGGTTGACCGGCAGTCCATTCTTGACCGCGATTACCGGGAAGAGACGGACAAGCCACCATTTTCCGCATTCGGAAACTCCAAGCGTGGCCGCAGTTTCGGATCATTGTCAGGCCGGACCCTGAAGGTGTCTTCGGTCTCAGACATCAGGTTGCGCGACAAGGAGGTGGTCCTGACCTTTGATGACGGTCCAATCCCCGGCAAGACCGACCGGGTGCTGGCGACCCTCAAACGATATGGGGTCAAGGCGACGTTCCTGATGGTTGGCCAGATGGCGAGGAACTATCCGGCGACCGCGGCAAAGGTGGTCAAACAGGGCCATTCCATTGGCGGTCACACCTACAATCATTCCAATCTCGCTCAAGTGGGCTCCTCCCGCGCATTCACCGACATTTCCACCGGAAACACAGCGGTAACGCGGGCGACCGGCAAGCCGATCGGGTTTTTCCGCTTTCCCTATCTTGCCGACACCGCATCACTGCGCCGCGAAGTCACCGCGCGCGGAATGATCATTCTCGATGCCGATATCGACTCCAAGGATTACTTCAAACTGAGCCCGGCAACGCTTGCCGCAAACACGATGGCGAAGATCCGCGCCAAGCGCAAAGGCATCATCCTGATGCATGATATTCATGGGCGCACGGCCGCGATGCTTCCCTTGCTGCTGTCGAAGCTCAAAGCTGGCGGCTACAAGGTCGTGGCGTTGCAGTACCACCGCGCCTGGGCGCCCAAAACCCTTGTGTCCGCCAACAGCAGCGAGACCAAATCGCGCCAGATGTAAGTCTGAGCGTCGGCAAGCCCCGAAACTGTTTTAGGGAGGCCTCAACTTCAGTGGCGTCTCTGCGGTTCCTGGGAGCGGTGGAATAAACCGCGAACGCTGGTCTTTCGGTCCCGAATCACTACATTCACGGGGTATGACCAGTCCAGACGACGACATTCCGTTTTTCGGCGATGAAGAGCCGGCGTCCTCGCGCCCTGCGGTAGCCTCCGGCGGTGGCATCGCAGCACGCGCCATGGCCGCCAGCCAGGCGGCGCGTCAGGCGTCGCGGCCCGCGGCCAATTACCTCTCCGGGCTCAATCCCGAGCAGGCCGACGCGGTGGAGAGTATCGAAGGTCCGGTGCTGGTGCTGGCCGGCGCGGGCACCGGCAAGACAAGGGTTCTGACCACCCGCATCGCCCATATTCTCAATCTCGGGCTGGCGTTTCCATCCCAGATCCTCGCCGTCACCTTCACCAACAAGGCGGCGCGCGAGATGAAGGAACGCGTCGGCGTGCTGGTCGGCGGTGCGGTCGAGGGCATGCCCTGGCTCGGCACCTTCCACTCGATCGGGGTCAAGCTGTTGCGCCGCCACGCCGAGCTCGCGGGCTTAAGGTCCGATTTCACCATCCTCGACACCGATGACGTGATCCGCCTGGTCAAGCAACTGATCCAGGCCGAGGGCATTGACGACAAGCGCTGGCCGGCGCGGCAGTTCGCGCAAATGATCGACGGCTGGAAGAACAAGGGGCTCGGCCCCTCCGAAATCCCCGAGGGCGACAGCCGCGGCTTCGCCAACGGCAAGGGCAGGGCGCTCTACACCGCCTACCAGAACCGGTTGCAGACATTGAACGCGGTCGATTTCGGCGATCTATTGTGCCTGCCGATCCGCATGTTCCGCGCCAATCCGGACGTGCTTGGGGAGTACCAGAAGAAGTTTCGCTTCATTCTGGTCGACGAGTATCAGGACACCAACACCGCCCAATATATGTGGCTGAGGCTGCTCGCCCAGCGGCCCGCATCCGAGCGCCCCAACATCTGCTGCGTTGGCGATGACGACCAGTCGATCTATGGCTGGCGCGGCGCGGAAGTGGAAAACATCCTGCGGTTTGAAAAGGATTTCCCGGGCGCCAAGGTGATCAGGCTCGAGCGCAACTACCGCTCCACCGAACATATTCTGGGCGCCGCCGGCCATCTGATCGCCCACAATGAGGGCCGGCTCGGCAAGACGCTGTTTACCGAACAGTCCGACCCCGAGCACGAGCGCGTGCATGTGCATGCCGCCTGGGATTCGGAGGAAGAGGCCCGCGCCGTCGGCGAGGAGATCGAGCAGGCGCAGATCAAGGGCCGGGCATTGAACGACATGGCGATCCTGGTGCGCGCCTCCTTCCAGATGCGCGAATTCGAGGAGCGTTTCGTCACGCTGGGATTGAATTACCGGGTGATCGGCGGCCCGCGCTTTTACGAGCGGCTGGAAATCCGCGATGCCATGGCTTTTTTCCGCGTGGTTTGCCAGCCTGCTGACGATCTGGCTTTCGAGCGCATCGTCAATGTGCCCAAGCGCGGCCTGGGCGAGGCGGCGGTGCGCCAGATCCATGACTACGCCCGCGCCAAGGGCATTCCCATGCTGGCCAGTGCCCGCGAATTGGTGCTGACCGACGATATCAAGGCCAGGCCGCGCAAATCGCTGACCGATGTGGTGGAGATGTTCACCCGCTGGCAGGGAATGCTCGAAACCAAACCGGGCCATGAGCTGGCCGAAACCATCCTGGAAGAGTCCGGCTACACCGAGATGTGGCAGAACGACCGCGCGGCCGACGCGCCGACACGGCTCGAAAACCTGAAAGAACTGGTCGAGACCATTTCAGGGTTTGAATCGATGCGCGCCTTTCTTGAGCATGTGGCGCTGGTGATGGACACCGACAACAACCCCGATCTCGACGCCGTCTCGATCATGACGCTGCATTCGGCCAAGGGGCTGGAGTTCGAAACCGTGTTTCTGCCCGGCTGGGAGGAGGGGCTTTTCCCGCACCAGCGCGCGCTCGACGAGGGCGGCCGTTCCGGCCTCGAGGAAGAGCGCCGGCTGGCCTATGTCGGCCTCACCCGCGCCAAGCGCCATTGCCACATCTGGTTCGTCTCCAACCGCCGCATCCACGGGCTTTGGCAATCCACACTTCCCTCGCGCTTTCTGGATGAACTGCCCGAAGCCCATGTCGAGGTGGCGGAAATGGACACCGGCTATGGCGGTTATGGCCGGGGCGGGCGTTTCGGCGGTTCGGGAGGCCGCGGCGGCGGTCAGTCCGGAGGACCCTATGGCGCCTCGCGCTTTGATCGCGCCGAGCCGTTTGCCGGCAATTACAACACGCCCGGCTGGAAACGCGCCCAGGCCAACAAGACCGACGCCGCCCGCGACAATTGGGGCACCCGTTCGGGCCACGCCGTCGAACGCATTGCCTACGGCGAATCCGGCCCGCGCGGCCGCACCATCGAGGGCGAACTGGTCGCCAAATCCGCCACCGATGAACCCTCCGCCTTCGCGATCGGCGACCGCGTCTTTCACTTGAAATTCGGCAACGGCAACATCGCCTCAATCGACGGCAACAAACTGACCATCGACTTCGACAAGGCCGGTCAGAAGCGCGTGCTCGACGGGTTTGTGGAAAGAGTGGGGTGATCATCAGCGCCTTGGGTCAGGATTCAAAACGTGATTTCATTCGTGGGAGCCTGCCAGGCGTCAATCGCGACCAGCTTAATCGCCGCATTGCCCGCGGTCACACCAACTGCCTGGGCCTGTTCAAACATATCGGCGGTTTCGGAAGAATAGACAATCCGCTCGGCCGTAACTTCCGTGAGCTCACCGGAGGCAAGCACCACGGTGGCGCGCCCCTGGGCAATCATCGCCTCGATCGGCGGGAATTCCCCGAACTGATCGAGAAAATGATGACCGGGTGTGGTGACGAGTTCTTGGGCTTCGCCGTTCTCGATCCAGGTGAGCCTGATCCATTCAGTCGTGGTGTTGCGATAGAGCCGCGTGACCCGGCGGGGAATGAGCGCGCCACGGCCACGGTTGGCATTTGGGTCGAAGGCGAGGATGGTGTCGCCGACTCTAATATCAGTAATTCGTCTTGTGGATGATTTATCGATTTGAATCAAGGCGTTAAAAGACAAACATTTGGTTCCAATATAGATATCATCCTCTGTGACAAGAACCCCTATTCCGCGTTTCATTTCACAGATACTTTCGCTTCGTACCTATTAGCAATTTTGTATTTATTTCCGAATACGAGAGCATATTCGATAACAGACATTATTGACCCGAAATTGCTTTTTTTAATTGTTTGAAATCGCGCTAGCACATTACCATTGTCTTGCCTAACGTAGGAGGTAACATTGATACTTATTGGTTGGCCTACTCTACCGAGATCACATTAAATCTCTCCATTCGCAGTATCGATTTTCCCAGTAAAGCCGATACTTCTTTTCTCAGTTGCTGTCGATACAAACATACCGTTCGGCAAGCTTGCTGAATATTTTTGCTGAACAGAATCGTAATCTAATGCAGATTTTCCGGAAGACGTTTTCACACTTGCTTTAAGCGTAGTATTGAAGTTTGGTTTCGCGTACCAACCACTCTAATTTACGCCATTCGATAATGAATAGGGCCCTATTCGGTTCGAAACAGTGAAGCCTGTCCTGTTTTCGATAGGTGTTGGGTCGGATATTAGGTCCGATGGAATGTCGAGTAAATTTTTATAATTTTGCATGATGTAATATTTCTCCAACACAGGCCTCGTAAGATTCTATCGAATTCGCTCTTCTTTTGCAATAAGATCTAGTGTTTATTGAAATGACATCAATCAATTCATAATAGTTTTCTTCTTCTATTTTATGATTTCCTGTTTCCCACATATATCTATTAAACGATGAAACAAATCCCAATAAAGTCGATAGAGAATCTCTTATGCAGTCTTTTGTATTATAGCCGATACTCGGGTCAACAAAAATGTTTGCTTTTTCAAGAAATGTTTTATTTTTATTAAATGCAGCTTCAACTACGCAATAGTCTTGTGCGCTGTTAAGTGTGTTAGGTGTATTTTCGACAATAGTAGATATTTCGCCAGATTTAATCTCATCAATTATGCCATCATAAACAACAACATTTATATATATATCATTTTCATTTTGTGTGAAATTCAGGTATCTACCAAAAAACTGATACCAATGAGATAGATATCGGAACTCCATTTCATGTTTTCCAGCATCTTTTCGACGAATATTTATGTATATTTGTTTTTCCAAATCGAATGAAAAGTTCGTACTTTTATCAATAACAAAATTATGAATCAATTCAATATCCAAGCGAAACGCAGAGTAGTCATCTTTTTCTGATTTCAAAAGGTAGTGTTCGGCAAGTGAGGCATTTAGAAGCGTCACCAATATTAGATAAAATGTCATCTTGTTCTCTGTTTAATATGGCGAAGCGAATTGTATGTCGGTAGTCTACTTTTTCGAGCTAGACTACATAACTCCCTCCCGCGCACTGCGCCCCGGCGGTTTTCATCAGCCGGTCGGGACATGGAAGAACACCGGGCTTGCACGTTGGGGCTTGGCCCATTCGGCGTCAAGCCGACCGTTGCCATTGGCGTCGATTGCCAGCGCCCCGTCTCCAACCTCGGCCCAAGCGGTGCGGTGGGCATCGCCGTCGTTGCCAAGTATGGAGTAACGCGTTCTGCTATCGCGTTCGATGCTCGCAAATAGTCACCGTCGAGATCAAACAGGATGGGTTTCTTGCTCGAGCAATCGCTGCGATCGCCATTTTCGCCCGATCAAAGCGCCCCAAGCGGCCTGTTCAGATTGGGCAGCTTAACCTGAGCAGTCACCCTGATTATCTCGAATAGCATTCCATATATTCGGAAATTATGGAGATCGCAATTACAGAAAAGAACAGCGAGAAAAATGCGAACTGATAACAATTCCGGATAATGGAAAAATTGCCAAATCCGTGATATTTGGAGAATCTATTACCCACTGTCAGTTTCGTGAAATATTGGGATAGTTCTCCAATCATACTCATGTTGCCATAAAATCTAAACGAAGAGTAAGCAGATAGAAATAACACAGAAAATACCATTAACAGGATAAAATATTTGAGAAATAAAAGAAATCCAATTGCAATATTACAATACACCTCTGCATTCATAATCTGCCTCGCCCCCTAATTTGATACTATTTTATTGCAATCGGCGTCGAATACAGTGAATAAATCCACACAACTCACTCCCACGCACTGCGCCCCGGCGCCCCTCATCAGCCGGTCGGTGACGGCTAGGTTGGAGCCGGTCATGACATGGAAGAACACCGGGCTTGCCTCTCCAAGCTCCTGCCCGGCATCGGCGGTTGCACGCATATCATCCATAATCGCCCCCACGGCGTCAGGTGTTCAGTAAACCGGCCACAATTGCCGTATCCCCCCGGACCACATCCCTCGGAGGCGAGCCTGATCAGCGGCGGTTTTGTTCCATCCAGTCTTCACCTCAGGCGTGTGCTGTCAATGTCAGATCTGGCATCCGACGATGAAAAACAAAACCCGAAGCCGCCGCCGCGTGCATCTTGCGCTGTTGTGTCGCGAAGCTGTCTGAAATCCCCTGAGAAGGCCGGAAGAGCGCCTTGTTGTATTGGCGTTAACGGCTGTCGGCAGTCACGGAAGAGGCCCACTAGTCACTGAAAACAAAAGGTATTTTCCGAACGCCGATCGACACGCAATTTCCGGATTTTGCGAACTAGGTCAAGCTGGCGTCAACTGAATCTGTCCGCCACCGTTGTCAGCCAATGCCGGTCGTGCTTTCCTTTGATCAACAGGGCGGATGGTGAGGCGCGGCGGTTGGCCGCAAACTGGGCGGGATCATGAAACTGCGACTGAGCCTGATGGCATTGTTGGTGACGGGCGCGCCGGCGCTGGCCGATGTTTGGACCTTTGAAACGCCATCACAGAACATTCAATGCAGCGTTGGCGAGAGCCCCGGTGCCTCCGACATTCGCTGTACGATCATCGAGCGACAGGGCGCACCGGCCTTGCCAAGACCGGACAATTGCCGGGCCGGTTGGGGTCATACATTCGAGATGAACGACCGTGGCCTTGTGCGGATGGTCTGCGAGCCCCTGGACCGCACAAAGGGCGGACAATCCGTTGCCGATTACGGCGTGCGTGGCGAGTTCGGCGGTTTTGTGTGTGACTCGTCGACCCGCGGGCTTGAGTGCGTCAACCGCGATGGCAACGGCTTTCGGCTGGCCCGCCGAAGCCAGGCGATCCTGGGCAGTGCGGAAACGACACCTCGGGCAGCGCCCGCACCGGCCGCGCCGGTCGCGGAGCTCCCGGTCAAAACCTTCGAAGAGCCCGCCCGCACCGTCGAGCACCAGCGCCGCGTCGAGGAGCTGCTGGACGCGCTCGGTTTCGATATCGGCGTCGTCGATGGCATAGCCGACGGCAAGACAATTGCGGCGATCAATGCGTTCCAGCGCACCAATGGGCTTGAAGTCCTGGACTGGATCGAGCGCCAGCACCTCGATCTTCTCGAGGCGCGGGTTGCCACGCTGCGCGGACGGAATTCCGGGACGCCCGCCGTCGCTCCGGTCGCGCCTGAACCGGACGCCGGGATCGCTGCGCCCGAAGAACGGCCTATCGATCTCGATCTGCTTTTGGACATGGCCGACGGCGTCCGGGCACGGGTGTTGTTCGATCCCGATCCGGTCAAGCAGTTGATCGCGGGAATCCATGTTCTTGGCCCGGTCGGCGTGCTTGCGCAAACCGAGGCGTTCGAGACGGTCCTTCGCACCTCGATCCCCGCTGCCGGCTGCGTCTTCGATCAGCTCAATGTGTTTGGTTACTATCACGTCGGACAGCATCTGTGGACGGTTCTGTGGGTTGACCGCGCAACGGGGCGGATTGTCGACGCGCGGCTTTCGACGGGCTTCGTGCCAAAGGGCGGGCAGGGCGTCACGTCCTGGTACGAGTTGATCGATGCAGACTCAACCTTCCTGGAGAGCATGCGCCAATCAGTGTCGATCCAGCTTGATGCATTCGGCACCATCTTCCCGGTTGAAGACTGCGCGCCGGTCGACGCTCTGGAAACGCTGTTTGCCGGCAACCGCGCGCTGGCGGAGATGGCCGCGCACCAGCAAGGCCTGCCCGACAATGCCGCGCGAATTCTGACCCCCATCCGCACCGGCATTGCCGAGCGGTATGGCGTCGCCCGGCCTAAACGTCTGCTGTTGAGTTTCTTTGTCGCCTATGGCCAAGACACCGCCTTGGCCGGCTTCGTCGACAGCGGCGCGCCCACTCGCATCTTCGTCGATCGCCTGGAGCAATCGGGGGCCGACTGGCAATCCGTCAGCTCCGGCGCAGGCAACCTGATTGAGTGATGCCATGAAGCAGAGACCGCCAATGCCCACCACCCGTCGATCTCGACGCCTGCAATTGGCGTTCATCGCATTGCTGCTGTCAGGCGGCACGGTCTTGGCGCAGGCTCAGGAGTTTGGAAACGAACCCTTGGTGCCGGACTGGACCGGCGGCAAGGTCGCCAAAGACCAGGGCGCCGTGCCGGATGTGATCGGGGACGGTGTCGGCATAAGCGCGGGCCTGACCAAGGCCGCAAGATTGAAGGACCTCTCCAAAGGGTTGGGCGGACTGGATACATTGTTTGACGTGTCCGAAATCGGCAACGAGTTGAGCGATGGCGATGTTGCCGGCGCGGTCGGCAAGGGTGTCGAGGCTGCCGTCGGCCGCTATCTCGTTCCGGCCTGTGCATTCACCGGCGGGGCCGCAGGCGCCGTTGTGGGCGGCGGGGCAAGCGCCGGTGTTCTGGCGGTACCGGGGGCTGCGGTGGGCGCGGTTGGCGGCGCGGCCTTCTGCCAGAAGCGGGCCAGGGACGCCGGACAGATGGCCGAGAATGTGGTGCGTCCCGTGGCCGATCTGTTTATTGACGATCGGCCGGAATTGATCCGCCGCCTGGAGCAAGCCGGGATCGATCGCAACGAGTTTTTCGATCGCAACCTGAACGGCAGTGTTTACGAACGCGACGAGCGGCTTCGTGTCGAAGCCGAGATGTTCAGGGAGTTGAGTGCCCGTGAGGGCGAGATGGCCCGGGCAAGAGGTGAATCCTTCTTTCCCGACCCCGTAATCAAGCAGCGCATTGCGGAAATTGACGCTCATCTCGCCTCAAAACGGGCGCTGGCGTCCGCGGGATCGCAGACGCCCAGCTTTATCCCCTATTCAGTGGGTCGGGGCATCAAATGCGGACCGATACATTCAGCCGAGCGGACCCAACTGCGAAACAAATACGGTGCCGAATGGGACAACATCGAACACGATTTGAAGGCCTGGCGCTCCAATCTTCGGTCTGCTGCGAAATCCAAAAATGATTTCGAATCCATGGGCGTTAATCCAGGAACCGCGATTATAAACGACTATGAAAACAGCAAGCGCGCATTCGAGGAGGCACGCAGCAATTATCGCAGGGCCTTGATCGGATTGCGTGAGGCCAATGGGCGCTGCCCGGCGCCGGTCGGACCGAGAGCCCCGAATCCGGATGGCGCAACTCCCTCGGGAGGCACTGCAGCACCGGGCGGGGCGGCTTCGGCCTCCAATCCGGAGCCGCGGTGGCGAAACTCCAACAAGTGCTTCAAGCAAGAATCATATGGTGACGTCGTCAATATCTGCTGAATCGCAACCCGCAGTCTGATGCAGCCCACAAAGGGCCGGATTCCGTCAATCCTCCGACAGCCACGCTCATGCCAAGCAGCCAGCGAAAACAAATCCTCCGGCTCTGTTCGTCATGGGTTTCGCGCAGGGTGAGGCGTCTATTCCGGCGTTGGACGACGCCATCTCCCAAGCGCGGCGCGCGCATCATCAAACCTTTCACAGGCGCCGGTGCCCGGCCAACCTGACCGGGATGTGCGCCCACGCACCGGACATTCGGTTTCACGCCTGCGACGACCACCGCTGCTTTGGTGCCAATGCGCGGCGAAGACACAATGCGGCACTCGCCGACCATCCGCACCCGTTGCCAGCACCCAAAGTCTTGAAATCTCCTCCCGCCGCTGGCAGGATTGGTGTGCCCGCCAAGGGGGCATCCGGGTCCGCGGAAAGCGCTGGCGCACCTTGTATGACATCGTTCACAGCCGGTTTTTCTCCCCTGTGCCCGATCAAGCGGACCATTGGGCCTTATGGAGGGAAAAGCCCAATGGCTCAGGATCTTGAAACCTGTCGCAATGCCGCCCGTCGCCTGAAAAAGGCCTATGCCGCAGGGACGGCCGAGGCCGTCGAGCGCGTCAAAGCTCATATTCCGGCGGACAGGCCGCCCCGGCATGCCGATTTTCTGCATGTCATCGCCCGCGAGGCCGGCGAGGCCAGTTGGCCGCAGCTCAAATTCGCTCTCGATACCTTGACCCGATCCCGGGACCATCGCGCCGAACGCCTCAAGATTGCGCTCTATGAGGGGCAAAACTGGCGGATTGCCCGGCTGCTTGAGCAGGACCCCGGTCTTGCCGCCCATAATCTGGGCCTGCAGATCGCGCTCTACGACCAGCCGGCCGTGGAGGCGGCGCTGGCCCGCGATCCGTCGGCCGCAACCCGTGTGATCGGGGTGCGCACGCCCTTGCTGCACCTGGCTTTTTCCAGGGAAATCCACCGCAGTCCCGAAAAACGCGCCGCCATGATGGCGATTGCTGCGGCGCTGGTGGCCCATGGCGCTGATGTGAATGAGGGCTATCCCGCCGAACCGGGGTCAGATCACAAATTGTCGGCGCTTTACGGGGCGCTGTGCCATGCCGGTAACCTCGAACTGGGGCGGTGGTTGCTCGAACACGGCGCTGACCCGAACGACAATGAATGCGCCTATCACGCGACCGAGCTTGGGCAGCTCGACACACTCAAGTTGCTGATGAGATATGGCGTCAGATTGAGCGGCACCAACGCCTTGCCAAGGGCGCTTGATTTCCGGAACCTGGAGATGGTGCGGCTGTTGCTCGATTATGGCGCCGATCCGAATGAAGCGGTTCAGGGCCACCCCAGCGGGCAGCCGGTGGATTCCATACCCGCTTTGCATCAGGCGGCGCGGCGCTGGTGTCCGGGCGATATCGCCACGCTGCTGCTCGACCACGGCGCTGATCCCATGGCCCCGTGGAACGGCCACACGCCCTATGCCACGGCGCGGATTTACGGCAATGCCGGCATTGCCGCCGTTCTTGAAAGCCGCAGTGCGGCCTCTGCACTGACAAAGGGTGAGCAGCTTCTGGCGGCCTGCGCTGAAGGGCGGGTCTTGCCCGAGCGGATCGATCCCGCCTTGCTGCAGCCCGAAGACCACCTCCTGTTGACCCGGCTGGTGTTCGAACCGCACCGGCTTGAGCACTTCAAGGCGCTGGTGGCTGCGGGACTTGATCCCGGCCGGGCCGACGAGATGGGATTGACGCCGCTTCATTCAGCCGGTTGGGCCGGCCTGCCAGAAGCCGTTGAATTCCTGCTGACGCTGGGCCCGGATCTTGATTGGGTGAACGGCTTCGGTGGTGATGCGCTGGGATCTGTGATTCACGGATCCGAACATCGTCTCGACCGGCACGTGCGCGATCACATCGGCTGCGCGAGACTGCTGCTTGAAGCCGGAGCAAAACTTCCCGACGCCTATATCGACGGCTGCGGCGACGAAGCCATGGCGGCGTTTCTGGAGGGGTGGCGCGACGGCGGGTCCCGGACAGGGGCCGGCTAGAGCAGGAGGGGCGGAAAAGACCGGGAAGAAGCGGGTGCTGGACGGGTTTGTGAAGCGGGCGGGTAGAAGAGGGTTACCTCACCCCACCATCACCCATATCCCGTGCCCCAACAGCCCCAGCAGCAGCACGATCTGGGCCACAAAGGCCAGGCCGAAGCCGCCGAAGCGGGTTTTGAACGAGGCGTCTTCCTGGATGAAATGCCAGGCATGCGCCGCGCGGCCGGCGGTGAACACCAGGCCCAGCAGATGGATGGCGATCACCGGCATGCCCATCAGCGCTGCGACCATCAGCATGATCAGGAACATCGGCATGTTCTCGATAGCATTGGCGTGGCCGCGGATGATCCGGGTGAGATGTTTGATGCCGCCATCGCCAACGGCGACCTTGTGTTTGCGCCTGAGCTTGCCGGTCTCGTTGGCAAGCCAGATCAGGATCGCCATATTCAGCGCGGCGTAGATGCCGACCGCGGAAAGGCCGGGGGTCAAAGCGTTCATGGGTCCGGGTCTCCATTTTGCCGATGTGGTGACGCGGGGCACGCGGCCCCTTTGCGTCGTGCTACCGTATCCACCTGTTCGCGGTCACCGTCAAACGTTAACCGGTCCCGGCCTTTTCAACCCATGGCTTCCACCATCGCCTGCTCGGATCAACCGGCTAGCGCATTTCCACTCGAAGTTGGGTCGGAAATTGCTGCCGCACGCGATGCTCGCTCGCATTTTCTGACACGCTACTGATTCAAACCGAAGTGGAATTGCGCTAGACTCCAACCGGTTGCAGCAGGTGCGCGCGCGTACGGGGAACTGATCGAACGGTGCGCGGCTGACGACTGCCTCGGCGTTGTCGCTCAGCGCAAATGCCGGGTCGGCTGTTCGAGCGCAAGCAGGTCGTCGGTAAGTGTCTCTACGCGTGCGGCGATTGCCGTCTGCGCATCGTAGAGACCGCGATTGTAGAAATAGCCGCCAATCCGGTCGGCAAAGAACCGCATCAGCATCTCTGCCGGCATCGCGCCGATGGTCTGGTCCATTTCGTCAGAAAAATACTCCTGGATCTCGGCGACCATCGCCCTGGTCTCCTCGCGGCTGAACGTCACCGGTTTCATCGCCATCTCTCTTCGTCCCAACTTTTCTCAAGAAACCAAACAAATTCAAATATTTGATGCGAAGCCTTGAATCTGTCCCCGAGGCAGATGACTCATTTTGTCAACGATGCTCTTCCTCGCTTGCCGCGATCAGCCGCCGGTTGAAGTGGCCCAGCGCCTGAACCTGCTCGGCCCAGCCGATGATGCGGCCGTCCTTGCCTTCCGCCACCACCGGAAGCCTTGTGTGGCCACCTGTATCGAAGACCCGAAGTGCGGTCTCGAGCGTATCCTGGGGCTTGAGCGGAGTGGTACCGGCGTCCGGGTCGAAATATTCGGGCTCGGCGTCTTCCTCGGGCAGGGTCATGAAATCCATCACCCGCGCATTGCGAAGCACAGTACGGTGCGGCCCGTCCTGCACGAACAGCCCGCGCATCTCCAGTTGCCACTGAAAATAGGAGTGTCCGTGCAAGGCCTGGGTGATGCCGTGGGCGATGGCGACGGAAAGCAAGAGCGCAATCGACAGCGCATAGCCGCCGGTCAGTTCAAACACGATCACCGTGGTCGAGATCGGCGCGCCCAGCACCGCGCCCGCCACAGCACCCATGCCGAGGATCGAGTAGAGCGCCTGGCTGGAGGCGAGATCGGGAAACACGCTTGCCGCGATGATGCCGAAGGCCCCCCCGGTCATCGCCCCCAGATAGAGCGAGGGGGAGAAGATGCCGCCGCCGAATCGTGCCGCCAGCGTGATGGCGGTGGCGAGCGTCTTCATGACAATCAGCGTGAGCATCAGCATCAGCGGCACCTGACCCCACAGCGCCAGATCTGTGGTTTCGTATCCAACCCCGAGGATATGCGGAAAGGCCACACCCATCGCACCAACCATCAACCCGCCGATGATCGGCAGCGCCCAGACCGGGATTGGCGTGCGCCGGGCGACATAGTCTGCGGCAAACAGCGCGAATTGAAACGCCACCGCGACGACCGCGCAGACCACGCCCAGAAGCGCGAAGGCGGGAAACTCGAAATACGAGGTGATCTGGTATTCGGGCACGATGAAGGCCGCTGCGTCGCCGAACCAGGCCCGCGACAGAATCCCACCCGCCGCCGAGGAAATGACGATCGGTACGAAGGCGCGCATGGCGTAGTGGCCCAAAATCACCTCATGGGCGAACAGCACGCCGGCGATCGGTGCGTTGAAGCTTGCCGAAATCGCCGAGGCGACGCCCGCCGCGAGCAATGTGCGCCGTGACCAGTCGGGCAGCGACATGCGTTCTCCCACGGCGCTTGCCAGCGTCGCGCCGAGATGAATGACCGGACCCTCGCGGCCCGCGCTGGCGCCCGATCCGAGCGAAAACGCGGTGGCGAAAGCGCTGACGATACCCTCGCGCAGGCTCAGGCGCCGCCCCGCCAGCGCCCGGGCCTCGATGACATCGGCCACACCGCCGGTGCGCCGGGCAGGCAGAAACTTCGTGATGATGATGCCCACCACGATGCCGCCGATCAGCGGACCGGCCATGATCATGTACCACGGCGTCTGCCGCGCAGCCGAAAGCACCTGTTCGGTGGTGTCGCCCAGCCAGTAGAGCTGCACGGCTCCGATCAGCAGCCGGAACCCGATCGCCGCAAGCGCCACCGACAGCCCGATCACCAGCGACAACAGCCAGATCATCGGCTGCCGGTTCTCCAGATAGGCGCGGATGTTGGGAGTAACCCATTGCCGGATCCGTGCTGGCATGGCGCGGAGCACATCGAGCATGCCGGATCAGGCCTCGCTTGATGGTTTGCGGGAAATTCCGATTGCGCGGCCGGCGCGCTCGGGCCGGGGCAGGCCGGCATGGGCAGCCGCCATGTCCTCGATTTTCGCGTGGATGTCGTCGGGCATCGCAGCCGCGCGCGGGACGCTCATGTCGACATGCAAAAGCAAGGTCTCCGAAGTGGCCGAGAGCCAGCCTTCCCGGTGCCGGATTTCCTGAAACAGATGCAGCCGCTTGGCGTCGAAATCAAGAACCTGGGCGCTTGCCGTGACGATCGCGTCGGGCTTGAGCTCGCGCAGATAGCACACATGCGCTTCGGCGGTGAAAAAGCTCATATTGCGTGCCGCCAGATAGCCTGGCCCGCAGCCGATCAATTCGAACACATGGTCGACCGTCTGGTCGAACAGCACGTTGTAATAGGCCATGTTGAGATGACCGTTGTAATCGAGCCAGGCCGGATCCAGTCCCCGCGCGGGCGCGATCACCGGAGCATCAAACGACATGCCGTCTCCCCCACATTCCCTGGCTGCGGCCCCGCTTTGACTGGACAACCGCGCCGCAGTTTGCACATTACCTGATCAGGCTTGCGCGGCAAGCACTTGGCTGGCAACGCGGTAAACGCGTACCCGGCATGCAAGGGAGCAAAACCGATGGGATTGAGCGACGTTGAGGCGGGCTTTCGCAACGAGGCGGGAATTCAAACCGTCGTCGCGGTTTTACGCCAGCGTCTTGGCGAACGGCTGCAGACCGGCGAGGCGCTGCGCGCCCAGCACGCCCACACCACCACCTATATCCCCGCGCAGTTGCCCGATGCGGTGGCGTTCCCGCAATCGGCCGAGGAGATCCGGCTGATCGTGCGCGCCTGCGCCGATCACCAGGTGCCGATCATTCCCTTCGGCGCGGGCACCTCGCTCGAAGGTCACGTCAATGCACCCCATGGCGGCATTTCGCTCGATATGGCGCAGATGAACCGGGTGCTGGAAGTCAATCCCGAGGATCTTGACTGCACGGTCGAACCCGGCGTTACCCGCGAGCAACTCAACACCGATCTGCGCGACACCGGCCTGTTCTTTCCGATCGATCCGGGCGCCAACGCCTCGATCGGCGGCATGACCGCCACCCGGGCTTCCGGCACCAATGCGGTGCGCTACGGCACCATGCGCGACAATGTGATGGCGGTCACCGCGGTGACGGCGACCGGCGAGGAAATCCGCACGGCGCGCCGCGCCCGCAAATCATCGGCCGGATATGATCTTACACGGCTGTTCGTGGGCTCCGAGGGCACGCTTGGCGTGCTGACATCGATCACACTGAGACTGCAGGGCATCCCGCAGGCGATCTCGGGTGGCGTCTGTCCGTTTCCAAGCGTCGAAGCGGCCTGCAATGCAGTTATCATGACAATCCAGATGGGCATTCCGGTGGCCCGGATCGAATTGCTCGACGCGCTGCAGATGAAGGCTTGCAACGCCTATTCCAAGCTCGACTACCCCGAAAGTCCGGCGCTGTTTCTGGAATTCCACGGCACCGAGGCCGGCGTTGCCGAGCAGGCGGAACTGTTTGGCGAGATCGCCGCGGAATGCGATGGTGGCGAATTCCAGTGGACAACCGAGCCCGAGCGGCGCACACAACTCTGGAAGGCCCGGCACAACGCCTATTGGGCGGCGCTGCAACTGCGTCCGGGGGCAAAAGGCATCTCCACCGATGTTTGCGTGCCGATTTCGCGACTGGCCGAATGTGTGGTCGCCACCCAGGACGACATCGCCGCAAACGGGCTGATCGCACCGATCGTCGGCCATGCCGGCGACGGCAATTTTCATGTGCTGGTTCTCATCGATACCGACGAGCCCGCCGAAATTGCCGCTGCGGAGGGATTCGTCGAGCGTCTCAATGCGCGGGCGCTCGACATGGATGGAACCTGCACCGGAGAACATGGGATCGGGCAGGGCAAGCGGCCCTATCTGAACCTCGAAATGGGCGAGGGCGTCGCCATGATGCGGCAGATCAAACAGGCGCTTGATCCCGACAACATCATGAATCCGGGCAAGGTGTTTTCATTCGACCGATGACGCCGCAGCCGGATTTGAGCCGCAACAGGCAGATCTGAGGAGGAACAGCAACTGGTTCGCGTTTTCGTCGCCCTCGGTGGTCTGTTGGTGATGGCGCTGTTTGCGGCGCTGATCGCCCCGTACTTCATCGACTGGTCGAGCTACCGCACCGCCTTCGAGGCGGAAGCCGGCCGCATCATCGGCCAGCCGGTCAAGGTGCGCGGCGATGCGGATGCGCGGTTGTTGCCGTTCCCCTCGGTCACCTTCAACGAAGTGGTGGTTGGCGACGACGCCGAACCGGCAATGACCATCAGCCGCTTTTCCATGGATGCGGAACTGGCGCCGTTCCTGCGCGGCGAAGTGCGGATTTTCGACATGCGCGTGGATCAGCCGGCCGCGGTGGTGCGCATTCTCGATGATGGCCGGCTTGACTGGGCGCTCAAGCGCAAACCGTCGCCGCCGGGTGACCTGGTGGTGCTCGAAAAGGTCTCCATCACCGATGCCGACATCACCATTGTCGACGAGCAGAACGGCCGCATGCATCATGTCCGTGACATCGAGGCGCTGGTCTCGGCGGGCTCGCTGTCGGGTCCCTGGAGCATTGAGGCCGAAGGCGAGATCGAGGGTCATCGCGGCGGTGTGTCGATCACCACCGGGTTGGCGCGCAGCGACGGATCGCTGCGGATGCGCGTGCGCCTGGCGCCCGATGAATGGCCGGCGATGCTTGAAACCGAGGGCGAGGCGCGCATTGAGGACAACAAACCGCTCTACGATGGGTTGTTCACTTTCACCGGCCTGTCGGGCGATGGTGGTTCCGCCAATGCCGAGCGGCCGCTGATTGTCGCAAAGGGCGATTTCGCCGCCACCAATGAACGTCTGTCGATCAACGAGTGGCGCGCCGAGATCGGCCTGTCTGAAGATCCGTATATCGTCACCGGCCAGGCCACCATCGATACCGGCCCGAACCCCGATTTCCTGCTGATCGCTGACGGTCAGCAAATCAATATGGACCGGCTTGGCGCGGGCGCGGAACAGACCGGAGGCAGTGCCGCGGTTCCCATCGGGGACCGGCTTGCGGTTTTCAATGCGTTGATCGACCGGCTGCCGCCGCCGCCGCTGCCTGGCCGGATCTCGCTCAATCTGCCGGCCATCGTCGCTGGCGACACCACGCTGCGCGAGATCTCGCTCAACGCCCGGCCCGATGGCGAAGCCTGGCTGATCGACAAGTTCTCGGCCAATCTGCCCGGCCGCACCATTGTCGAGGCGCGCGGCCGGCTGGTTTCGGGTGACAATGCAAGTTTCGATGGCGCGCTCACCGTGGCCTCGACCCAACCCTCGGGTCTCGCCAACTGGCTGGCCGGCGATGTCGATCCTGTCATCCGGCGTCTGGGTGCCGCGGGTTTTTCGGCCAATGTCAGCCTTTCGGCGGCGCTGCAGCGTTTCGAGGCGCTGGAAGTGGCCGTCGGCCCGGCAATCCTCAAGGGGCGGCTGGAGCGGGAACTGCCGTCCCAGGGACGTCCGTCACTGTCGGTGGAGCTTTCCGGTGACACTTTCGATGTCGACGCGGTCCGGGCGCTGGCGGTGTTGGCGGGCGCCGGCCGCGGCACATCGGGACCGTTGACCGATTACAATCTCGCAGCCCGGATCAAGGCGGGCACGCTGACACAAGGCGCCTACAGCGCCGATGGGGTGGAGGCGTCGCTGCTCTGGCGCGACCAAGCACTGACGCTCGAAAGGCTGACCTTTGATGATCTCGCCGGCGCGTCAGGCCGCTTTTCGGCAAGCCTTGCGGACTTCGAAACGCAGGCCACGGGCCGCATCGAAGGCGAGATCAGTGCGGCCAGCGCGCAAGGCCTGTTCCGGCTTGCCGGACAACTCACCGGCGGTCATGCGCTGGTTCAGCGGCTGGCACAGAGTGCCTATGCTTATGATGACCTCGAGGCCGCGATCACGCTCGATCTCGACGCCGGGACCGGTCTTGATTTGACTGTGAACGGCGAGGCGAGCGGCAGCACGTTTTCGCTGCACGCCAACGGGCCTGGCCTGTTGCCCGGCGGCAGCGGCGGAGCACGTATGATCAGTCTGGAAATCGACAATCCCGAGGCCTATCGCCTGTTGGAACAGGCGGGGTTCGCGGTGCTGCCGCTTGAAGGCGAGGGCCCGGCCTCCGCGCGCCTCGATGTCTCGGGGAACGGCGAAGGCGAGGATCTGGCAATTGCCGCGACGCTGCGCTCCGGCTCGTCCTCCCTGACCCTTCAGGGAACCGGCAAGGCGCCCTCTGATGGTCCCCCGGACGGACAGTTTTCACTTGCGCTTGAGAGCCCTGATGTCGAGCCTTTCGCGGTTATGTTCAGCCTGGCGCTGCCCGGGGCGGGGGCCGGATTGCCCTTGGCGCTGAGCGCGGCGCTCGACGCGGACAGGGACAAGATCGTGCTGAGCGATCTCGCCGGATCCGCTGCCGGGAACCGGTTTTCCGGAGAACTGGAGGTTGAACGCGGAGCCGAGCCGCTGGCGGTCACCGGCGCGCTTGGTCTCGATCACGCCGACATCGCCTGGCTCTCCGAGGTGGCGCTGGGCCCGTCGCTGCTGGCTTCGGACGGCGCGACCTGGAACTCCGAACCGTTTTTGCCGCCGGCGCCCGGGACGCCGGATCTCAAGATCGCGCTTGAGGCTGACCGGTTCGATTTGGGCCGTGGCGGCCTCGCCACCGGCTTCAAGGCGGACCTGACGACCGCCAGCGGGATCATCTCGCTGGCCGAAGTCGAGGCCGATTGGTTCGGCGGGCGGATTGGCGGCGACATGTCGCTGACCAACGCCGATGGCGCGGCCTTCCTGCTGGGAAGGGTCGAAGTCGCCGGCGCTGATCTTTCGGCGCTCGACCAGGCGGTGCGGGGCACCCGCAACCTCAAAGGCGTGCTCGATGCCGGTGTCAGTCTTGAAGGCACAGGCACGTCGATGCGTGATGTGGTGGCGTCACTGGCAGGCGGCGGTCAGTTGGTGGCTCGGGAGCTCACGCTTGACGGCGTCGATCCTGGAGCGTTCGCGCGCATTCTCGGCGCTGCCGACCGCGAAAGCTTTGCGATCGAGACCGGCGCGGTGAGCGACATGGTGGCCCGTTTCATGGTCGGCGGCGAGATCGGCACCGATCGCCTCGAGATGCCGTTTACCCTGACCGGCGGCGTGCTCAGATTTTCCAGCACCGCCATCGATGCGGTTGCCGCCGCCCTGTCCGGCGACGCTCGGGTCGATCTGCTCGGACTCAAGCTGCAATCGGATTGGCGGCTCGCCTTCGATCCCGGCGTCGAGGCAATCGCCGGCGGCGATCCTTCGGTGGTGCTGAGCCTTGCCGGACTGCTGGTCGATCCGGCGCTGTCGATCGAGGCATCGCAGATGACCAATTATTTGTCGATGCGCGCTTTTGAACGCGAGCGTCGCAAGGTCGAATTGCTGCAGGCAGGCGTCGTGGAAAAACAGCGCCTGCGCCGCGAAGTGGCGCTTCTGCGGGAACGTCAAGCGGAGCGCGAAGCGGCGGAAGCCGCAAGGATCGCCGCCGAAGAGGCTGCACGGCTGGCGGCGGAGGAGGCAGCCCGGCGGGCCGCTGAAGCCGCAGCCCTGGAGGCGCAGAGAGCCCGCGAGGCTGAAGCCGCGGCACTGGCAGAGGCCCGGGCGCGGGAGGAGGCTGCCAGAGCAGCAGCCAGGGAAGCGGCACGAGAGGCAGAGCGGGAGGCGGAGAGACAAGGCGCGGGGGATGTGGTGAATCCGCCGGTTATCGAACGCCGCCCGCTTGCCCCGCCGGTCATGGAACGATCGCCAATCGAACCCGCGATCCCCGATCCGCCCTCGGCCATTGCTGACGAACCGCCGCCACCGGGCCTGCCCGAATTGCAGTTTGACGATTTGCCGGGCGTGAATGACCCGATCCGCAGCCTGATTGCGCCGGACGGTTAAGGCCCGGCAAGGACGGGTGTCGCGTGCAACGATGATTATCCGTTTCAGTCTTTAGAGGTTTCGCCGCTGGCCGACACGTGTCGGTTCAGTGCCCAGTCGAGCACCGCCACCCGAATTGCCGAGGAGAGATTGCCAGGCGTTGCCTGCGCGCTGTCGATTTCGGCGATCAGTGCGGCGACGGCGATGCCGCGTTCAGCCGCCATCTGCCTGAGCGCGTCCATGAAGGCGTCTTCCAGGGTGATGCTGGTGCGGTGGCCGGCGATGCTGACGGAATGTTTGCGCATGACCGTGGCCGGGCCGGATGCGGGCATCGCTTAGCGCTTTGGCGCGTCGCGCTCGCGGCGCGAGGCGTCGTGGTCGCGGGTCGATTTATCGACTTTTGCTCGCGCCAGGTCCCGTTCGGCCTTGGTGCGGCCGTGTTCGAACCGGTTGCGTTCGGCGGTCGCCTGCTTGTCAGCGCGGTCACGGCGTTTGCGCGCCATGCGCAGATTGACGACTTCGCCGCTCACCGCGCGTGCCCGTCAGCTCTTTTTGCGGAAGGAATCGAGCGAGACCACGTCGGCGCCGGGCTTCTTGTCGTCCCCGTCCCCGTCGCCATCGGCGTCTTCGCTGGGAGCAGCCTCTTCGCTGTCGGTGGTCTCCTCCTTGGCGGCCGGCTCCACCAGTCGCTCGATGGTGCCCGCCAGTTCGCTGCGCTCATCTTCTTCGGTGTCGCCGCCATCATTGGCGGCGGTTTCGAGCACCGTGTCGAACTCGAGCTCAAAGTTGACCGAGGGATCGTAAAAGCCGCGGATGGAGGCAAACGGCACCACCAGCTTTTCCGGTTTGTCGGAAAACGAAAGGCCGATCTCGAACAGCGATTCCGTAACCTTGAGATCCCAGAACTGGTGCTGGACGACAATTGTCATCTGTTCGGGGTAGCGCTCCTTGAGCTGGGTCGAAATCCGCACGCCCGGCGCTTCAGTCAGAAAGGTGATGAAAAAATGATGATCGCCTGGCAGATAGCCGGTTGCCGCGACCTCGGACAGCACCTTGCGGATCACGCCGCGCAGCGCGTCCTGGGCAAGAATGTCGTATCGGATGTGGTCTTGCGGCATCAGCGCGTCTTTCCTGTCTGCTTGCCCTTGCGGGCGTCTTCTCGCTCAGGCCCGGCGCAACCGCGACAACGGCGCTTGCGAGTCAGCCAACCTCTTTATAAGCGCAAACCGGTGTTCGCGGAAAGCGGTACGAACAACATCGCCATGATCGCCGGGGAGTAAAATGGAGGTTTCTGTTGCCAGGTACCTCCGAACCCCGCCCAGGAGTGCGACCCCCTAGGACTTAATGTGAAGTGTCACACCGCCATTAGGCAGCGAGACGAGCTTCCGCATAGTTGTCGTTTGCAACTACAAGTTTAGCCCGATAACGGTGGTACAATACCGGACAAAAAGTCGATCTTTACACCCTCGTCGATCCTGTTTCGCCCCCATCATCATCCGGCCGCAAGGCCTGCCGGCCGTGGTCGCCGGATCATGGTGGAGGCGCCGGGTACCGCCCCCGGGTCCGAATGGTTTATTGCATCGCTCGTTTATTGTCATAGCTGCTTGCGCAGCAGCTTCTATATAGGCGCTCCCGCCGGTGATGAAAAGGGTCAAACCGGCCGCGCCGCTATTGACAGCAACGGAGCGAATGCCAAACATGCGCCCGTTGAATTGCTACTGGGAGGGGGGCGCCCGCGCGTGCCGCTTCCATAAAAGGGGAAGATCCATGACTGACTACGCAGCCGATGTGAAGAAATACGATTCCGGCGCCTCCGATGAAACCATCAGCAAGATTGTCAAACATCTCGGCATCGCGCTGCGCAGCCGCGATGCCTCGCTGGTTTCCTGCTCGGATCCGTCGGAACTGGCGCGCGTTGTCGAAAAATGGTGCGGCAAGAAGCTTGGCGTGACCGGCGACGCTGCCGAAAACGCTGTCGCCGAAGTGTGCGAGATGATGAAGGGCGACAACTCCAAGGCCCGCGTCACCTTCTACTATCTGGTCGCCAAGAAGCTCGGCAAGCTCGGCGACCTCTGACGGTTTCAGACCTGCAATCACTGCGATTGACATGCCCCGCACCGGCCAGATGGCTGGCGCGGGGTTTTCTCCGTGGTGCCGCAGCAATCGGGGCCTAAGATGAGCCGCGGCTAGGCAGGCAAGGCGGCCAATGGTATTCTGACCTTGGTTTGCCGGAGCTTGTCCCATGTCTCACCATGATCTCGCACTCCTTGTCGGTACCACCAAGGGCGCCTTTGTGATCGACAGTCACGGCCGCGACGACTGGCGCGTCAGGGGGCCGTTCTGCGACGGCGCCCCGATCAATCACATGATCGGCGACGCTCGGAGCGGCAGGCTGTGGGCTGGCGGTGGCGGTGAATGGGAAGGGGCTGCGGTGTGGGTCTCCGAGGACCACGGCGACAGTTGGCAGAGGACCCGGCTGACCCGCGGTCAACAAGATGAATGGGCGGCCAACGACCCCGATTTCGCAAAAATGATCGGCTGGACGGACGAGCCGCTTCCTTTCGATGGCGAGTTTTCGCAAATCTGGTCGCTGGGGCTCGCCGGCGGGACGCTTTACGCCGGAGCCAAACCCGCGACCCTGCTTGCAAGCCGAGATGGCGGCAGCACCTTTTCCAAGGTCGAGGCGCTGACCGACCACCCGTCCGCAGAGGATTGGAATCCCGGTGCGGCGGGGCTGGTGCTGCACACCATCGTCTCCGACCCGTCCAATCCACAAAAGCTGTGGATCGGGATCTCCGCCGCCGGGGTCTTCGCCAGCGAGGATGGCGGCCAAAGCTGGGAGCGGCGCAACCGGCTGTCCAACGCCACGGCTTGCGAGCATAGCGATCACCCCGCGGCTCCCCGCGATGGCGAGACCGGCCATTGCGTCCACAACATGATGCGCGCGCCAGGCGACGGCGATCTGCTCTACCAGCAAAACCATCACGGTGTCTGGCGTTCAGCCGATGGCGGCCGCAACTGGGACGACATTACCCCGGGCCTTCCTTCCACCTTCGGCTTTCCGATCCGGGTTCATCCCCGGGATCCCGACACGATCTGGACCCTGCCGCTCAATGGCGACAGCCAGGGCCGCTTTCCGCCCGATACGGCGGCTGCCGTGTGGCGCTCGCGCGATGGCGGCCGCACCTGGCAGGATCTGCGCAGCGGATTGCCCCAGCAAAGCTGCTATTTCACCGTGCTGCGCCAGGCCATGGCCGGAGATGCTCGTGATCCGGCCGGGGTCTATTTCGGCACAAATTCCGGTTCGGTCTTCGCAAGCTCGGACGAGGGCGACCAATGGCACGAGATCGCACGGCATCTGCCCACCATTCTGGCGCTGGAAGTGCTCGACCGCACCGCTAACTGACGGGAAAAGCGTCAGCCAGCGTTTCGACGCCCCGGCAAACCGGCTAGGATCGCCGCAACTCGAATCAGCAAGCGACCTTCATGCAGCAATATCACGACCTTCTTCGCCTGGTTCTCGACCAGGGCGCTGACCGGGGCGACCGCACCGGCACCGGCACCCGCAGCATTTTCGGGCATCAGATGCGCTTTGACCTGGGTGCGGGCTTTCCGGCGCTGACCACCAAAAAGCTGCATCTCAGATCGATCATTCACGAACTGCTGTGGTTTTTGAAGGGCGACACCAACATCGCCTATCTTAAGGCCAACGGCGTTTCGATCTGGGATGAATGGGCCGATGAAAACGGCGATCTCGGCCCGGTCTACGGTGCGCAATGGCGGTCCTGGCCGGCCCCCGGCGGCGGCGCGATCGACCAGATCGCCAATGTTGTCGGCCAGATCCGAACCAATCCGGCCTCGCGCCGCCACATTGTTTCGGCCTGGAATCCGGCGCTGGTGGACGAGATGGCGCTGCCGCCGTGCCACTGCCTGTTCCAGTTCTATGTGGCCGATGGCAAGCTCTCGTGCCAGCTCTACCAGCGTTCCGCCGATATCTTTCTGGGCGTGCCGTTCAACATCGCGTCCTATGCGCTGCTGACCATGATGGTGGCGCAAGTGACCGGACTTGAGCCCGGTGATTTCGTCCATACGCTGGGCGATGCGCATCTTTACACCAACCACTTCGATCAGACGCGCCTGCAGCTTTCCAGAGAGCCCCGCGCCCTGCCGGTGATGCGGATCAATCCCGATGTGACCGATCTCTTCGCCTTCACATACGATGACTTCAAACTCGAGGGCTACGATCCGCATCCGGCGATTTCCGCCCCGATCGCCGTTTGAAGACGCGGCGATGAGCGATACGCAATCCGCTCCCAAAATCCAGATCGTCGTGGCCCGGGCCAGCAATGGCGTAATTGGCCGTGATGGCGACATGCCCTGGCGGCTGCCGTCCGATCTCAGGCACTTCAAGGCAGTGACGCTCAACGCTCCGGTGATCATGGGCCGCAAGACCTTCCAGTCGATTGGCAGACCGTTGCCGGGCCGCGCCAACATCGTGGTGTCGCGATCGGAATTTCAGTCAAGCGGCGTCGAAACCGTCGATAGTCTTGAAGCTGCATTAGCCCGTGGTGCGGAACTTGCGCGGCAGACCGGCGCCGGCAAGGTCTCGGTGATCGGCGGCGGCGAGATTTACCGCCAGGCGCTGGAGTTTGCTGATGAGCTGCACATTACCGAAGTCGATGCCGACATCGACGGCGACACGATGTTCCCTGCGCTCGATTCGGATGTCTGGGAAAGGATCAGCACATCCGATCCGGTAAAGAGCGATAAAGACAGCCACCCGGTCCGCTTTACCCTCTGGCGGCGGCGCCAGGTGCGAATTCCGTCCGAATAAGCATCAATCGTCACGCCAAGGCGCAATGCCGCGTTGAAAGCCGGGGGTCGGGTACCTATAACGAGGTCAGCACGCGTTCTGCCGGATTTTGGCCGGCAGGCGCGATAACACGGTTTGAAAAGAGGTCTTGATGCCCTGGAGCAATCAAAATGGAGGCGGCGGCGGCCCATGGGGCGGCGGCGGCAATGGAGGCGGCAACAACAATCAGGGGCCATGGGGCAAGGGTCCGCAGCCGCCACGCGGCGGCGGCAATCCACCCGACCTTGAGGAATTGATTCGCCGCGGCCAGGACCGCCTGCGCCAGGCTATCCCCGGCGGCGGAGGCGGCGGCGGTGCCGGTGGCGGCAAGCTGATCGTCGGTCTTGTGGCCCTTGGTCTCATCGGTCTCTGGCTCACACAGTCGATCTACACGGTCCAGCCGGATGAGCGCGGCGTTGAATTGCGCTTCGGTCAGCCCAAGGACGAAGTCTCGCAGCCGGGTCTGCACATGATTTTGTGGCCGTTGGAAACGGTCGAGATTGCGCGCATTGTCGAGCGCGAAATGAGCACCGGCGGCAGTTCGCGCACCGGCTCCAGCGACGGCCTGATGCTGTCGGGCGATCAGAACATCGTCGATGTCGAATTCAAACTGCTTTACGCGGTGTCCGATC
The DNA here is from genome assembly GCF_947501405.1 of uncultured Hoeflea sp. Lineage (GTDB taxonomy): Bacteria > Pseudomonadota > Alphaproteobacteria > Rhizobiales > Rhizobiaceae > Hoeflea. The sequence goes on from NZ_CANMVK010000002.1 coordinate 1,197,731, forward strand.
CCAAGGCGTTCCTGTTCAATCTCGCCGCTCCGGAAGACACCCTGCGCCAGGTCGCAGAAAGCGCCATGCGTGAAGTGGTGGGCCGCAGGCCCGCGCAAGACATTTTCCGTGACAATCGTGAAGTCATCGCTGCAGAGGTCCAGACCATCATCCAGACTGTGATGGACGGATTCCCCTCGGGCATCGAGATCAACCAGGTTTCCATCGAGGACGCGGCGCCGCCGCGTGAAGTGGCCGATGCCTTTGACGAGGTGCAGCGCGCCGAGCAGGACGAAGACCGCTTCGTCGAGGAAGCCAACCAGTACGCCAACCAGAAGCTAGGTCAGGCCCGAGGCGAGGCCGCGCAATTGCGCGAAGAGGCCTCCGCTTACAAGGACCGCGTCGTCAACGAGGCGACCGGTGAGGCCGGCCGCTTCCTGTCGGTGTACGAGGAATACGCCAAGGCGCCCGAAGTCACGCGCTCGCGGCTTTATCTCGAAACGCTGGAGAAGGTTCTCGGCGGGTCCGAGAAGGTCATCATTGGCCAGGATGGCGGAGGCTCGGGCGTGATTCCCTACCTGCCATTGCCTGAAATCCGCAAAAACGCTGGAGACACCAACTAATGGCCAATCGTCTTCCCATTATTGGCGGTCTTCTGGCCGTTCTCATCTTCATCGTCTGGTCGTCGATCTTCGTGGTCAACGAGCGTGAACAGGCCATCGTCGTCCGCTTTGGTGAGATCCAGGACGTCAAGACCGAACCCGGCCTCTATTTCAAGCTGCCGTTTGCGTTCATCGACGCCGACACTGTGCAATATATCGAGGACCGGGCGCTGCGCTTCGACCTCGAAAACATCCGCGTGCAGGTTTCAGGCGGCAAGTTCTACGAGGTTGACGCCTTCGTGCTCTACAAGATCACTGACGCGCGGCGGTTCCGCGAAACCGTCTCGGGTGATCTGGTTTCGGCCGAATCCCGGCTCCGCACCCGTTTGAACTCGGCTCTGCGTACCGTTTACGGTCTGCGCGGCTTCGAGGCGGCGCTATCGGAGGAACGCACCTCGATGATGCGTGAAGTCCGTGACCAGTTGCGTCCGGAAGCCCAGGCTTTGGGCCTCAGGATCGACGATGTGCGTATCCGCCGCACAGACCTTACCCAGGAAGTCTCGCAACAGACCTTCGAGCGCATGAAGGCCGAACGTCTGGCTGAAGCCGAACTGATCCGTGCCCGAGGCAACGAGGCTGCGCAGCGTATCCGCGCTATTGCCGACCGTCAGGTCGTCGAGATCGTCTCGGAAGCCGCCCGCGATTCCGAGATCATCCGAGGCGAGGGCGATGGCGAACGCAACCGCATCTTCGCCGAGGCCTTCAGCCGCGACTCCGAGTTCTTCGAGTTCTACCGCTCGATGAACGCCTATGCGGAAGCGCTGTCGGATTCGGGCACCACCATGGTGTTGTCGCCGACATCGGAGTTCTTCCGCTTCTTCGGCAGTGCCGGGGGCGCGGCCGCACCCGCCGCAGCGCCGGCCAATTGAAGACATGGCCCGGTCGCCAGTGAACAGGATGTGAGCGGATTGTGAGCACTTTGTTTCTGGCGATCGGGCTGGTTCTTGTGGTGGAGGGGCTGGCCTATGCGCTGGCCCCTTCCTTTATCCGCCGCATGGCCGAGGAACTGCCCAAGCTCGGCGACGAGCAGTTGCGGATCTTCGGCGTTGCGGCGCTGGCGATCGGCGTCGGGCTGGTTTACCTGGCGCGGCTTTTTTGAGCGCCCCGGTCACAATGGCGCGAGGCGGATGGCGCGCGCCAGAATAGCGCCATGATTGGCCATCACATCAAACGGCACATACCCGTTGTTCAAGGAGACCGCCCGATGAGGAAATTCCGCTTTCGCCCGGTGAGGATGGCTTTCGCCGCAGCCATGCTGATGGCTTCGCCGATGGTGGGCGTATCCCATGCGCAAACCGCGCCGGGGCCGGCCTCTGTTGCAGATCTGGCCGAGGGGCTGCTTGATGCGGTGGTCAACATCTCCACTTCGCAAAGCGTTGATGGCGGGTCCGCGCAACCACGCATGCGCGCCCCTGACGGCTCGCCGTTTCAGGACTTTTTCGACGAGTTTTTCCGCGAGCGCGATGGCCAGGGTCCACGTAACCGCAAGGTCTCATCGCTCGGCTCTGGCTTTGTCATCGACGCCGCAGAAGGCATCATCGTTACCAACAACCATGTCATCGAGGGCGCCGATGATATCGAGGTCAATTTCGCCGACGGATCAAAGCTCAGCGCCGAACTGGTGGGCGCCGACCCGAAGACCGATCTTGCGGTGCTCAAGGTCACGCCGGTAAAACCGCTGACTGAGGCGCGTTTCGGCCAGTCCGAAGGCATGCGCATTGGTGACTGGGTGATGGCCATCGGCAACCCCTTCGGCCTCGGCGGCACCGTGACCGTCGGCATTATTTCGGCGCGCGGCCGCGACATCAACGCCGGGCCCTATGACAATTTCATCCAGACCGACGCCGCCATCAACCGCGGCAATTCCGGTGGCCCTTTGTTCAACATGAACGGCGAAGTCATCGGCATCAACACCGCAATCATTTCACCTTCCGGCGGCTCGATTGGCATCGGCTTTGCGGTACCGACCGAGCTTGCCGTCAACGTCATTGATCAGCTGCGGGAGTTCGGTGAAACCCGCCGTGGGTGGCTCGGCGTTCGCATTCAGCCGGTCACCGACGATATCGCCGAGAGCCTCGGCATGGACGAGGCTATGGGCGCGCTGGTGGCCGGTGTCATTCGCGGCGGCCCCGTGGATGATGGATCGATCGAGGCGGGTGACGTGATCATCCGCTTTGACGGCAAGGACATTGACGATATGCGCGATCTGCCGCGCGTCGTCGCGGAAAGCCCGGTCGGCAAGGCCGTCGACGTGGTGGTGATCCGCAAGGGCGAGGAGGCCACCGTCAAGGTGACACTCGGCCGGTTGGAAGACAGCGAACAATTGGCAAGTGCTGAAACCGGTGACGAGAATGCTCAGGAGCCCGTTGACGCGGCGGTGGAAATCCTCGGCATGTCGCTGGCGGAGCTAGATGCGTCGGCGCGTGAGGAGTTCGGCATTGCCGAGGATGTCGAGGGCGTCTTGATCGCCGAGGTCGATCCCGAGTCTCCGGCAGCCGACAAGCGGGTCGAGGCGGGAGATGTGATCGTTGAAATCGCTCAGGAAGTGGTGACGACCCCGCAAGAGGTCAAGGACCGGATCGCGGCACTCAAACAGGATGGCCGTCGCAATGCGCTGTTGATGTTGGCCGGCAAGACCGGCGAATTGCGCTTCGTCACGGTCCGGATGGACTAAGCGGCGTTCCTTCGGAGCAAACAAAAGGCGGCTGCGATGCCGCCTTTTTTGATCCCGGTGTTGGCAATCCAGATAACTTCAGCGCTGGCGTTTCAGGGGCGCGGATCGCCGGCGAACATCTCGTAAAACACATGGTGTCTGAGCTGCGGATGGGTGTCGGGCACGCCGGGATGGTCGAAGTCAAGCTCGGGCCGCGCTGTCATGCCGATGCGCTGCATCACCGCGATCGACGCCTGATTGCTGTCAACCGCAAAGGCTATGATGCGGTCAAGCCCGAGCTCATCGAAACCATGGGCGAGCAGCGCCCGTGCGGCTTCGCTGGCAAGCCCATTGCCCCAGCTTTCAGGCACGTAGCGCCAGCCGATCTCGACCGCGCCGGCGGCGATGCTGTCATCGTGCAACCGCGATAGCCCGGTAAAGCCAACGGGTGTGCCGCTGTCTCTCATTTCCGCCACCGCCCAGCCGAAGCCGACCTCGGCAGCACGCGCCCGGATCTGGTCGAGTTTCTCGTCCGCTTCCTCGCGGGTCTGCCGCCAGGGATAGAACCGCATCACCTGTTCATCGTGATTGATGCGATGGAAGAACCTCCGGTCGGCTTCCGTGTCGTGCCAGGGCCGGATCCGCAACCGCGCGGTCTCAAGGGTTCCGTCGGCTTTCATGTGTGCACGAAGTCGCTTTTACGGTAGCCTTGCAGATAAAGCAGAGCCGTAAGATCGCTGTGATCGATGCGGATATCGGCCTGGGCTGCGACCGACGGCTTGGCGTGCAGCGCCACCCCGGATCCCGCCCGGCCCAGCATGCCCAGATCATTGGCGCCGTCACCGACCGCCAGCGCATCCTCGGGATCAAGCCCAAGCCGTTGGGCGATTTCCTCCAGTGCGCCGACCTTGGCCTGCTTGCCCAGGATCGGTTCCCGCACCGTGCCGCTGAGCAGGCCATCGGCATGTTCGAGAATGTTGGCGCGATTTTCATCAAAGCCGATCTTCGCCGAAACCATTTCGGTAAAGGCGGTGAAACCACCCGAGACCAGCGCCGTGTGCGCGCCATGGGCCCTCATGGTGGCCACCAGCTCCTTGCCGCCCGGGGTAAGCGTGATGCGGCTCTCGATCACTTCACGGATGACGCCGACCGGCAATCCGGCAAGCAGCGCCACCCGTTCGCGCAACGCCGGCTCAAAGGCGATCTCGCCATTCATGGCCCGGGCGGTGATTTCGGAGACCTTGTCCTTGAGCCCGACTTCGGCCGCCAGCTCGTCAATGCACTCCTGGCCGATCATGGTCGAATCCATATCGGCAATCAGGATCTTCTTGCGGCGGTCCTCGGCAATCTGCACCGCCATGTCGACGGGCGCGGCGCCAATTACTGTCGCAAGCGCGGTCTTCACTGCGTCCGGATCGGCGTCGTCCCTGAGCACGATGTCGCAGGCGATCCCGTCGGCCAGCCAGTAAAGACCCGCCCCCGAAACCGCATCGAAGGCGGCTTCGCCGAGCGCTGGCGTCAGCACCGGATTTGACGGATTGGCGATAAGCGTGGCAACGAGGGCCATGTTCAATAATCTCCGGCGACAGGATATCTCGGCGCTTCTGATAGCCGGGCCAACGGCGAGCGGCAAGTCCGCGCTGGCGCTCGATCTGGCAAGCCAGCATGGCGGCGAAATCGTCAACGCCGATTCCATGCAGGTCTATGACGTGCTTGACGTTCTGACCGCCCGCCCGGCTGCCGCCGATCTCGCGCAGGCTCCGCACCATCTTTATGGCCATGTCGATCCGCGCACGGCCTATTCCACGGGCCTGTGGATGGAGGAGGCCGCGCGGAAAATCGCTGATATTCAAGCCCGGGGCGCCTTGCCGATCGTGGTTGGCGGCACAGGCCTCTATTTCAGGGCGCTGACCGGCGGTTTGTCGGACATGCCGCCCATCCCCGACGAAATCCGCCAAACCTTGCGTGATCGACTGGAGACAGAGGGTGTGGCCATACTTCATGCCGAACTCGCCCGGTTGGATCCGGACATGGCGGCGCGGCTGAGGCCCGCTGATCGCCAGCGTATTTTACGTGCGCTGGAGGTGGTCAAGGCGACCGGCCGCTCGATCCAGGCATTTCAGGGCCGGGGAAAGCCCGCGGTCGTCGATCCCGACCGGACCCGGCGTATCGTGCTTGATCCGGACCGCAAGGTTTTGCATACGCGGATCAATGCGCGCTTTGAAAAAATGGTGGAAGCCGGCGCGCTTGAAGAAGTCATCCAATTGTTATCGCTTGATATTTCCCCGCAAAACCCGGCGATGAAAGCCATTGGCGTGGCACAGTTGGCCGAGTTTCTGGCCGGTCGAATGACCATGGATCACGCCATTGAGCGCGCCAGCGCGGCCACCCGGCAATATGCCAAACGCCAGCTTACCTGGTTCCGTAACCAGCTTGGTTCAGATTGGGATCGCGTTCAATCATGAGTAGAAATTTCATACTTCAAAGTACCATGTTTGGGGTGTGACGTTAAAGCAAAGCTAACGGGTTCGCCCTACGCTCGGGTGGATCGAATTCTGAACATCCGTTGGAACCATGCGCTTTCACAAGGCAGAGCTGTTCTTCTTTTTGCTGATCGGGCTCGTCGCCCTGGGCGGAGGATTCGCATGGGCGGCATTTTCGGCCGCGACCGGCGGCACCATTGTGGGCGGCGTTGAAACCGCGGCCAATTTCGCCTTCATGAGCACGGTTCTGTCCGGACTTTCGGTGGTGTGCGGCGTGGTTTTGATCTTCCCGATCATGTCGCGCGGGCTGCGTGAGCGCGGCAAGCTGCAGGAAATGACTGAATCACTGTCGGTGCGATCGCAATCGCTGGAACACGCCGCCGTCACCGACAGCCTGACCGGCATGTACAATCGCCGCTATTTCGACGATGCGCTGACCGAATATCTCAATGCCTTCCGCCGCATCGAAAAGCCGATCGGCATGGCGATCCTCGATCTCGATCACTTCAAGAAGGTCAATGACACCCACGGCCATGACGTCGGTGACGAGGTGCTGCGCCAGGTGGCCGGCTGCCTGCAGGTCTACACACGCTATCACGATGTGGTGGCGCGCCTGGGCGGCGAGGAATTCGCCATCCTGTCGCCCAACATCACCGAACAGCAATTGCACGTTCTGGCCGATCGCATCCGGCTTGCCGTGTCCCAGCTCAACGTCAAGACCGGCAATGTCACGCTTCGTGTGACCGTCAGCGTCGGTGTTGCGATCTGGGACGGCCTGGAATCCGGTGAAGAGCTCTATCGCCGCGCCGACAAGCAGCTCTATGAAGCCAAGCGCCAGGGCCGCAACCGGGTCTGCGCGGCGTAGCACAAGCCTTTAGCCAATCTCATGCAAGGATCAATCCGCTGAGGCGGCTGATCGCCCGTGCCGGCAAAGCTGCTTAAGGCCGGATCGGCAAGACCCGCTTCGGCTGAGGGCAGGGAGCACACGGCAACCCCGTCCGGTTAGGCAGCCGTAAGCGTGTCGGTCTGTGAGGTGGAAATCACTGGTGGGCCGCAGCCTTGCATCAAACCCGCTGGGCCATTTGGTTCCAGCCGGGCATGCGGGTCTTCAGCGGTCAGGCTTGATCAGCGACGACAGCGGCTTTTTGAGAAGGCTCGAGCGGATCGAACGCAAATCATCGCGTGGCGTCGCTTGCGCATGCCGCGGCTCGGCGGCGGCGTGAGTGTCCCGTGTGGGTTCGGGCGCGACCGGGGCCGCTGCGGACGGCTCGGCGCGCTCGACAGCCGGTGCGAAGGCGGCGGTCCGGGGCGGAGATTCGGTGGGCGGAAAAGCCGGCGGGGCCGGGGGATCGTCTGACCGCCGGCCTGTCGCCGGTGCGCCCGGATCCTTGGCCGGGTCGATTGACGGCGCCTGGCTCAGCGCCTGCGCAGCCGGCTCGCCGGGTGTCGGGTCGAATTTCTCGGAAGAAGGCGTTGCCAGGCGCTCGGCATCGTCGATGTGGCGCATCCGCATAACGATCTTGCGCAAATCGACGCTGTTGGGGTCGCCGCGATGCACGGGCTGCAGTCCGGAATTGGCGCGCGGCAGCACGGTTTCGGACACCCGCTCGAACACCATGCGCATCGGCACCGCCACGGCTTCTCCGAATGCGATCGCCTCGCCATTGCCGATGGACGACAGAAAACTCATGGTCGAGGCCGAAGAATCGGGGATTGCCGACCGGATAATATCCTGGTCGCGATCATTGGACAGTCGCATGGCAAACACCGTCGAGCACTGCGACAGGATGGTCGGATCAAGCTCGCCCGGCCGCTGCGTGATCACACCCAGGCTCACGCCATATTTGCGTCCTTCCTTTGCGATGCGTGAAATCGCCTGCCTGGTCGGGAAGAAGCCGAGCTTCGGGTCTGCCGGCACATAGCGGTGGGCCTCTTCGCAGACCACAAGAATCCGCACCCCGCCCGCGCTCCACAACGCGATCTCAAAGGCCATGCGGCAAAGGATCGACGCGACTGAATTGACGACTTCCGAAGGAATGCCCGCCAGTTGGAAGGTGGTCACCGGCTTGCCACCGCCCGGAATGCGGAAAATATGGCTGATGGTGGTCAGGATGTTGTCGTGAATGGTGTTGGACGAGAACATGAATTCGTAGCGCGGATCGTTGATCGCGGCCTGGACGCGCACCTTGAGAGAGCGCAAATGCGGCTTCTCGCTGCGGCCTTCCAGCTTGCCGATGCGTTCGTCGATCAATGCCAGCAGATCGGCGACCCGGTACGGCACCGGCGTGTCCGCGGTCAGCGACGAGCGTTCCTGGGCGCGGCGGATCAGCGCCGTGTCGGTGCCGCCCTTGAACATCCGCTTGGCCTCGGGAATGAGGTCGCGGAGCACATCGGTTTCCTCGGCCACAGGCGGGCGCCCGCGAAACAGCACCTCGGTGAATTCCTCCAGCCGGAAAAGCCAGAACGGCAGATCCAGCGTGTCGGTATCAATCACCACCGATTCCGAAGGGAAGGCGGCGGCAAACTCATTGTGCGGGTCGAGGATCAGCACCCTGAGCGACGGATCGGCTCTCAGCGCCTTGTGCAGGAGCAGCGTCACCGCCGTGGTCTTGCCCACCCCGGTCGTTCCGACCACGGCAAAGTGCCGCGATAGCAAGGAGGGAACATGAATGAGCGCGCCCAGCGACGTATCCTGGGTCAGCTGGCCGATTACTGCGGTGTCGGTTTCGCCCGGGTCGTAGATAATCGCTAGGTCCGAAGAGCGCATGCGGTGCACGACTGCGCCCAGATACGGATACTGGGTGATGCCGGCGCTGAACTCCGTCTTGCCGGAAATACCGGTGTGGATCTCGCCCACCAGTTCGACCTCGATATGCATGACATTGTCGTCATCCTCGGCCCAGACGGATGCATCGGTCTCCATCGAGCACACCAGCGCGACGACACGGTTGTCACCGACGCTGATCGAGATCAGCCGGCCCACCGACCACAATTCGGCAAGCCCGTTGCCATCCTTTGCGGCATAGGCGCTCACTGTGGCCTTGGAGCCCGAGCAGCCGATCACGCGGCCCAGCATCCGGTTGCCCGGGGCCATCGCATCGCGGCGTTCTGAGTTTTCTTCAAGGTCCGGGGCGGGTGAGTGCATTTCGCCGTCCATGGTGTGATTTCCGATCATTCCTCCCAGTATCGCACCACAGGGTTAACGCCGCGTTTCAATACTATTCGGGGGTACGGCGTAATATCCGCAGTCAACAAAGCCGTTGACCTTGGCCGATTGAGGCGATACCAAGAACCGATGACACAGATTGCGAACATTCTCGTGGTAGGAAAGCGCATGGGCAGGGTGGCGTAGCCACCCGGCGAAAGCACCCATGCGCGACACAAGGCTCCGAAAGGAGCCTTTTTTTATGGCGAAATCCGGGCTATGAGCCCGACAACACGATGGCACAAGGGGCAGGCGATATGGCCGGCAAGCAAATGGAAATGACAGGTGCGGAAATAGTTCTGCAGGCGCTGAAGGACAACGGCGTCGAGCACATCTTCGGCTATCCAGGCGGCGCGGTGCTGCCGATCTATGATGAACTCCACCAGCAGGACGCCATCGAGCACATCCTGGTTCGCCACGAACAGGGCGCCGGTCACATGGCCGAAGGCTACGCCCGGTCCACCGGAAAGCCCGGCGTGGTTCTGGTCACCTCCGGGCCCGGCGCCACCAATGTGGTGACGGCGCTGCAGGATGCGCTGATGGATTCGATCCCGCTGGTCTGCATCACGGGTCAGGTTCCCACCTCGCTGATCGGATCGGACGCCTTCCAGGAATGCGACACTGTTGGCATCACCCGGCCGTGCACCAAGCACAATTGGCTGGTCAAGGATGTCAACGAGCTCTCGCGCGTCATCCATGAAGCGTTCCGCATCGCCACCACCGGCCGGCCCGGCCCGGTGGTTGTTGATATCCCCAAGGATGTCCAGTTCGCCACCGGCACCTACATGCCGCCATCGCCGGTGATCGAGCAGAAGAGCTACCAGCCAAAGCTCTCCGGTGATCTCGAAAAGATCCGCGCGGCGATCGATTTGATGGCGAGCGCCAAGTGTCCGGTCATCTATTCGGGCGGCGGGGTCATCAATTCGGGCCGCGAGGCCAGCCAGTTGCTGCGCGAACTTGTGGAACTGACCGGATTTCCCATCACCTCGACCCTGATGGGGCTGGGCGCATACCCGGCGTCGGGCAAGAACTGGCTTGGCATGCTGGGCATGCACGGCACCTATGAAGCCAACATGGCAATGCATGATTGCGATGTGATGATTTGCATCGGCGCGCGTTTTGATGACCGCATCACCGGTCGCCTCAACGCGTTTTCGCCCAATTCCAAGCGAATCCATATCGACATCGATCCGTCTTCGATCAACAAGAATGTCCATACCGATATCGGCATTCTGGGCGATGTCGGCCATGTGCTCGAAGACATGGTGCGGCTGTGGCGGGCGTCGAAAAAGACCGACCGCTCGCAACTCGCCGACTGGTGGACGCAGATCGCCAAATGGAAGGCGCGCAATTCGCTCGCCTACCCGGAAAACAAAGATGTGATCATGCCGCAATACGCGATCCAGCGGCTCTATGAGCTGACCAAGGACCGCGACACCTTCATCACCACCGAAGTTGGCCAGCACCAGATGTGGGCGGCACAATTTTATGGCTTCGAAGAGCCCAACCGCTGGATGACATCGGGCGGTCTGGGCACCATGGGGTATGGTTTCCCGGCGGCGATCGGTGTGCAGGTGGCGCATCGCGACAGCCTGGTGATCGACATCGCCGGCGACGCCTCGATCCAGATGTGCATTCAGGAAATGTCCTGCGCCGTTCAGTATGAGCTGCCGGTCAAGATCTTCATCTTGAACAACCAGTATATGGGCATGGTGCGGCAGTGGCAGCAATTGCTGCATGGCAACCGGCTGTCGCACTCCTACACCGAATCCATGCCCGATTTCGTGGTTCTGGCCGAGGCCTATGGCGGCGTCGGCATAAGATGCGACAAGCCCGGTGATCTCGATGAGGCGATCACCAGGATGATCGACACGCCGCGGCCGGTGATTTTCGATTGCCGCGTGGCCGCACTCGCCAACTGCTTCCCGATGATTCCCTCGGGCAAGGCGCATAACGAGATGCTGCTGCCCGATGAAGCCACCGACGAGGCCGTCGCCAACGCCATTGATGCAAAGGGCAAGGCGCTCGTCTGAGCCGTTTGCCGAACCAGGATTTGTTCCCATGAATGCTCAACATCAACCCACCGGCTCGGCCTACTTCATTGCCGCCGAGACCGCCCGGCCCGAAAGCCACACGCTATCAGTGCTGGTCGACAACGAACCGGGCGTGCTTGCCCGGGTGATCGGCCTGTTTTCGGGCCGCGGCTACAACATAGAAAGCCTGACGGTGTCGGAAACCGAGCACGAGGCGCACCTGTCGCGTATCACCATCGTGACCACCGCCACGCCCAATGTGCTCGAACAGATCAAGTCGCAGCTTGAGCGCATTGTGCCGGTTCACCGGGTGGTCGATCTGACGGTGCGCTCGGCCGAACTCGGCCACGAAAAGCCGCTGGAGCGCGAACTGGCGCTGATCAAGGTTTCCGGCGCCGGCGACGACCGGGTCGAGGCGCTTCGTCTCGCCGATGCGTTTCGCGCCCAGGTGATCGATGCCAACACCGAGCACTTCATTTTCGAAATCACCGGCCGGGTTTCCAAGATCGAGCAGTTCATTTCCATCATGCGGCCGCTCGGTCTGGTGGAAATCTGCCGCACCGGCATCGCCGCGATGAACCGCGGCTCCCAGGGGATGTAACAAGCGATCTGGCCGCGCGAGGGCGATCCGGGTATTTGGCTCAGATCACCTCCAGCGCCTGCGGTGAGTTCGGCGGCGCAAACATCCTGTCCAGTTGGGCGAGCTCATCCGTGCTCAGCATGATGTCGGCGCTGGCGCGATTTTCGCGAACCCGCTCCGGGCTCGAGGATTTGGGGATGGCGATCACATTGTCGCGGCTGAGCACAAAGGCCAAGGCCAGTTGCGCTGCGGTGACGCCGAGCCCCTCGGCCATCTGCCGTAAACCGGAATGATTGAGCAGCCGTCCTTCATCGAGCGGCGAATAGGCCATCATCGGCATCGAGCGCTCACCCATCCAGGGGAGCAGGTCGAACTCGATGCCCCGGGTCGTAAGATTGTAAAGCACCTGATTGGCTGCACAATTGTCGCCCGAGGGCAGGGCATTCAATGCACGCATGGCGGAGACATCAAAGTTGGACACGCCCCAGCGCCTGATCTTTCCCGCCGCGCGAAGGTCCTCAAACGCCGCGATCGTGTGGTCAAGCGGATGTCGGCCGGGCCAGTGCAGCAGATAGAGATCGATACGGTCAGTGCCCAGTCGCTTGAGGCTGGCTTCGCAGGCGGCGATTGTGCCATGGCGGCTGGCGTTCGATGGCAGGACCTTCGAAACCAGAAAAACATCCGCTCTGCGGCCCTTTATCGCCGCGCCGGTGATTTCCTCGGCACCGCCCGCCGCATACATCTCCGCTGTGTCAATCAGCGTCATGCCGCAATCGATACCGACTTGCAGCGAGTGGATCTCGGCGCGCGCTTGCGCCGGGCGCTCGCCCATGTGCCAGGTGCCGAGTCCGAGAGCCGGCACGACGTCACCATCGGCAAAGCGAACAGTAGGGATTGGCTCGGTCATGAAATGCCCTTTCAGCTTGCGGACCATCATATTCTTCAATGCAGGTATGACCACAATTTGTTGGTCAGACGGCGCAGGCATTGTATCAACACCCGCTATGGTGCCCCGCCGGTAGATCGATCATGACCTATGACACTTTCCTTGCGCTCGTCCTGTTTGCCTTTGTCACCTCGGTGACGCCGGGGCCGAACAATATGATGCTGTTTGCCTCGGGCGTGAATTTCGGGTTTCGCCGGACGCTGCCGCATATGCTGGGCATCGGCGGCGGCTTTTTCTCGCTGCTGCTCGGCGTCGGTTTCGGCCTTGGTGCGCTGCTTGAAGCTGTGCCTGCGCTCTACACCGCGCTCAAGTTTCTCGGCGGTGGCTACCTGTTGTTCATTGCCTGGAAGATCGGTGCGTCGCGGGCGCTGCCTGATGGCAAGGTCGGCGGGCAGCCGATGACATTTCTGCAAGCCGCCGCCTTTCAATGGGTCAACCCCAAGGCCTGGGTGATGGCGGTGACCGCCATGACGATTTACACCGATCCCGACCGCTATGCGCTCTCTGTGCTGCTGGTTGGTCTTGCCTTTGCACTCACCAACATGCCCAGCGTATCCACCTGGGCCGGCTTCGGCACAGTCATGCGGCAATGGCTGGCCGATCCGGTGCGGCTCAAATGGTTCAACATCACCATGGCTGTGCTGCTGGTGCTCAGCCTGTGGCCGATGCTGAAATAGCCGAAGCCAATGCATGTCGCGCTCAACCGAATTCAACTGAGCGATAACGTACATGCATCATTTCAAGCTGCTACAGCGCCAGTTCGGGGCGGGTCAGCATCAGCCAGAAAATTCCGAGCACCGCGAAAAACGCCGGGAAGCCGAAGGCAAACCAGATCCGGTAGAGCCGGTCAAAGGCCGGGAGCAACGGCTCCCCACGGCCGGCGGAGCGGCGCGCGAGTTCTCTGAGCCGGATCTGGATCCACACCACCGGCAGCCAGAACAGGCCGACGATCACATAAAGCATCAGCGACAACACGATCCAGCCTTCGCCAAGCGACCATCCGATCTGGCGCGCCAGCAAATAACCGGTGATCGGCTGCACCACCACTGCCGTGGCAGTAAACAGCACATCTGCGACAACCACGGTGCCCGACACATGCGCAATCAGGGCGGGATCGCGGGTTCTGACCGCCATTACCATGAAAAAGGCGATGCCCGCGCCGGTGCCGAGCAGCACCGCCGCACCGATGACATGAGCGAAGCGCAACACTTCCTCGGCCATCAGCGTTCGTCCAGGATTGCCAGCGCGACGAGCGTCAGCCCCAGCGAGGGTAGCACCTTGACCAGCGGTCCCAGCGGATCGAGCCACAGGACCGGCTGTGCAAAGCTGGCGGCCAGAAGATAGACCAGGCTCGTGACGATCATTGCCAACAGCGCCAGCCGCGCCGCCGGCCGGTAAAGCACACCAAGCCCCAACGCCACATCGAGCAAAGAGGCGGCAAGCACGGCAATGAGCGCCGGTCCGGGCGACAGGAAGGCTTCGAAGTGAGCCGCGGCGACCGCATAACGGACCAGCGGAACCAGACCCGAAGTCAGCCAGAACATCGACAGAGCGAGGAGAATCGGCGCCTTGAGAAGATAGAGCCGCGCAAACCACAGGTCCTGAACGCCCGCCGGGTGTTCTCCCAGCGTTTTCGTAAGATTCTTGAGCTTGAAGGGCGCGCCATCGCCATCGGGCCGCCGCGTCACGCCATCGGCCATCACCGCCATGGCTGTCGATCTGAGCGGCGAGCGCCAGCCGAGCCGGCCTGCAATGTCGGCAAGGGCCGCTACCGGCCGCGCCAGCCATTGCGGCACATTGACAACGGATTTCGCAGCGGGGAGCCCCAGCCATTTCCGGTGAGCGGTCACCGCTTCTTCCAGTGTCATTTCAGGCTCTGCCGCCAGATCGAGATCGGCCCCGGCCGCGATACGGCCATCCACCGCCCGCGCCACGGCTTCCGCCACATCCTCAAGCGCCACGGTTTGCACCGGCCGCCCGCCGTGCATCAGGGGCAGATAACGCGGAAACGCGGCCAGTGCGCGCAATAGTGCCGTGCCGCCATGGGCGTTGCGGCCGACCACCAGCGCAGGGCGCAAAATGACATGGTCGAGGCCCGAGGATTTGAGAGCCGCATCAGCGCGTCCCTTGGTCTTGAGGAAGGCCAGATCGCGGCCGCCGCCATCAAGCCGGGCAGAAATCTGGATCACCAGCCGGTCTCCGGCCAGCCCGGCCGCCTGGTAAAGCGCGAGCATGGCGCGCTCCTGCACAGCCGCGAGATCATCCTGCAATCCGTCCTGCAGCGCGCCGGCTGAATTGACGATCACATCATGGCCCTCAACCAGCGCCGTCCAGTCTTCGGGCGATTGCATCCGCGACAGATCCGCCTGCACGAATTCCACATCCGGATGCTGTCTTTGCGCGCGACCGACATTGCGCCCCAGCCCGGTGACCTGATGGCCATCTGCGCAAAGCCTGGCCACCAGCGCGGAGCCGATGAAACCGGCGCCGCCGAGAACAAGTATCTTGCGCGTCTGTGACAAGGGCAGGTCCTGGCTCTTAACCTCGTAAGGGCAGTTTTGGGGGTCGAACCCGATCCTGGCTAGGCCTTGATCGGGTAACGGTCGGGTTCCTCGAAGACATCGATCACCCGTGTTCCCGCTTTGATGAGGGCGCCATGTTCGACGCCTGCCGGGATCGAGTAGCTGTCACCGGGCCGGTACAGTTTTGTCTCGCCGCCGATGGTCAGTTCGATCTCCCCTTCCACGACCGTCCCCCACTGCGCGCCGTGAGAATGGGCGGGAAGCTCCATGTCCTTCAGGAATGTGAAAAAGGCCACCAGACCGGCGTCGGATCGCACCACCGCGGTTTCAACAACGTCGTCGGGAAACGGCACGTCCAGACCTGGAAAGGCTCTGATGAAGTCCGGATAGGGCATGGCAAACTCTTTCTCGGTTGACGCACCATGTTGGGTTCAGTGTTGGCCGACGATGTCAGAGCCGCCCGGCTTTGGCAATTCGCGCCGTCAGCCGCGCATGATAACCAAGCTCTGAGGCATTGCATTCACAACTGTGCCGGCCGGGCTTGGCAGTCGCTCCGGCCGCAGGTAACAATCGGTGTGATCCTATCAAAGGGGGTTTTGCGTGTCTGACGACCACAACCATGAGCACGGCCATCATCACGACAACGAGCTTGATCCCTTCGCTGCAAGGGTCAAGGCGCTGGAAACCATTCTGACCGAAAAGGGATTGATCGATCCCGCGGCGGTGGACGCCATCATCGATACCTATGAGCACAAGATCGGCCCGCGCAACGGTGCCAGGGTCGTTGCCAAGGCCTGGGTGGACCCTGAATTCGCCGAGTGGCTCAAGCGTGACGCCACCGCGGCGATCGCTTCGCTCGGTTACACCGGCCGCCAGGGCGAGCACATGCAGGCGGTGTTCAACGCCGCCGACACCCACAACCTCATCGTCTGCACGCTGTGCTCCTGCTATCCCTGGACGGTGCTCGGCGTTCCGCCGACATGGTACAAGGCGCCGCCCTATCGCAGTCAGGCGGTGATCGACCCGCGCAGTGTGCTGGCCGAGTTCGGCCTCAAATTGCCTGAAGCGATCCGGGTCCGGGTTTGGGATTCAACTGCCGAGTTGCGTTACATGGTGGTGCCGATGCGGCCTGTTGAAACCGACAATTTGACCGAAGATGAACTGGCCCGTCTGGTTACCCGCGATTCCATGATCGGCACCGGCCTGCCGCTGAGGCCCGGATCGCTTGATCCGGGAGCGCTGTGGCCGGCGACTGACAATGAAGGTGGGAGCGGGTCATGAACGGTCCGCACGATCTGGGCGGGCAGATGGGATTTGGGCCGGTGGCGCCGGATCCGCTTGAGCCGAAATTTCATGCCGAATGGGAGCGCCGGGCGCTGGGCGTCACGCTCGCAACCGGCGCCATGGGCGCCTGGAACATCGATGAAAGCCGGCATATGCGCGAAAGCCTGCATCCCGCACTTTATTACAATGCGAGTTACTACGAGATCTGGATCAGGGCGCTGGAGAAGCTCTTGGAGCGGCACGGCTTCATCAGCGCCGATGAACGCGCGGCGGGCCACGGCATCTGGCCGGGGGTCAAGCCGCTCAGGGTGCCGAAGGCCGCCGATGTGCCTGGCGTGCTGGCCCGCGGCGCTCCCTGTGACCGGCCCGTCAAAGCCGCGCCCAAATTCGAGCCGGGCCAACAGGTGCGGATGATCAATGAGCATCCGACCGGCCATACGCGGTTGCCCCGCTATGCGCGCGGCAAGCTTGGGGTGATCGAGGCGGTGCGCGGCGGCTATGTTTTTCCCGACACCAACGCGCACGCCAAGGGCGAGAACCCGGAACATCTCTATACGGTGGTCTTCGACGGTCGCGAGTTGTGGGGCAAGCGCGGCGATCCGGCGCTCAGCGTGTCGATTGACGCCTGGGAGAGTTACATTGAGCCCGCGTGATTCCGCCAGAGATCCGGCCCGAAGCGCCGGCGGCGATGCGGTATCGGGCGAACGGTTCGTTCTGCCCGAGCCGCTCGCGAAGGCCAATCCTAACACGCCGGATGCCCCGGTGTTTGCCGAGCCCTGGCAGGCGCAGGCCTTCGCGTTGGCCGTAGCGCTTCATGAGCGCGGGCTGTTTACCTGGAGCGAATGGGCGCAGGCGCTGTCGCGGGAAGTCTCCAGGCCGGATGCCGCGCCCGATGGCAGCGATTACTACCGGCACTGGCTGGCCGCGCTCGAGACGCTGATTGCTCAAAAGGGCGTGGCCGGGTCTGAACTCGTGGACGGCATTGCCGCCTCCTGGCAACGGGCAGCTCACGCCACCCCGCACGGCCAGCCAATCTCGCTGGAAAACGATCCGGAGCGCGGATAGTTCCGGGGCGAGCTCAGTTCGCTCACCCGCCATACTTGAGGGGCTCGGCGCTACATCAAGGAAGCCAGACGGTTCCGATCTTTCACATCGGCCTCAGTCCAGCCACTCCGGCGGCCGGTTGAATGGCGTGCCGAACCGCGACAGCCAAAGGCTGCGCGCGATGCGCCGGGCGGTCATCAGGATCGGGGCGGCGGTTCGCGGTTCGAACAACCGGTCGGTGGTGGCCTCGAACAACTCCAGCCACAGCCGGAAATCGTCCTCTTCCAGCCCCGGCAGACTGTTGTGCTTGGCGACCGGTTGACCTGAATATTCGCCCGAATGCAGCAGAACAGAACGCCAGAACCGGTTCATTCGGTCGAGATGCGGCTCCCATTGTCCGGCAAGCTTGGCCTCAAACAGCGGTCCCAGCCGCTCATGGCGGCGAATGGCGCTATAGAACTGGTCGACCAGATCGGCAATTTGCTCAGGCGCAATCATTACGGTCGGCTTGCGCGGCGGCGCGGCGCGAGCGGCAATGACCCGCGGGGCAGGGCGCTCAGACATATCAGACATAGTTGAGTGCGATCAGCAGCGCGATCGTTCCCCAGACACACATGTTGATGAAGGAGCGGATCAATCCGCCATCCTGCTCAACGGTGATGCCGAGCTTCTGGCGCACCAGATCGCCGGGGAGCAGAAACAGCCAAAGAATCGTTTTCATGACATTCCCTTTTGAGGTATTTGAGCTACCACTATTCCCGATCCATGATAAAAGCAATAGATTAAATACCACTATTAGGACGCTCCCATGCGATTAACGCTTCACACCGACTATGCCTTCCGGATTCTGATGGCGCTGGCGCGAACCCCGAACCAGGTGATCTCGGTCGAGGAGCTGGCGGCCGAGTTCCGGGTCTCCAAGAACCACCTGATGAAGGTCGCGCAAAACCTTACCGCCGGTGGCTTCGTGGGCACCGTGCGCGGCCGCAATGGCGGGCTCAAACTCGCAAGGCCACCGCGCGAGATCAATCTCAAATCGGTGGCGCTGCACATGGAGCCCGATTTCGCCATTGCCGAATGCTTCGCCAACCGCGAGTGCTCGTTTTTGCCGCGCTGCGGGCTCAAGGGCGTGCTCGCCGATGCCAGGCGAGCCTTTCTCGACACGCTTGACGGGCACGATCTGCAATCGATCCTCTAGCGCAATTCCACTTCAGCTTGAATCAGTAGCGTGTCAGAAAATGCGGGCGAGCATCGCGAGCGGCAGCAATTTCTGACCCAACTTCCAGTGGAAATGCGCTAGCCTCCGGCCCCAACCAGGAGGCAGCCGATTTGACCAGACCGCTCGACCTCCCGTGACCGGGTGTGAGCGCACGATTACGGCAGCAGGGATATGAACTTGCCGGCCAGATTGAGATGCGACCGCTCATGCATCCAGTTCTCGCCGTCATGCTCGAGCCATGCCGGGTAGGCGGTGATGACGAGCACCAGATCCAATTCGTCGATTAGAACGATCAACTGGCCTCCATGGCCCGAGGCGTAGTTCACCCGGCGGTTCCCCACATTTGCCTGCCACCACTGATAACCATAGCCGAGATTACGGAAATAGCGGCCAGCGCGGGTTTTGCGTTCAAGCGTCACCCATACGTCGTCGGAATAGTTCGCAAGCGACGTGGCGACCCAGTCTTTCCCAATCACCCGCCTGCCGTCAGCGATCCCGCCGTTGAGATAGAGCATGCCGAACTTGGCGTGGGTTCGCGCGGTGGCCTCGAGCACGGGATGATGTTGGCCTTGCGGATCGCGCGCCCAATCGCCAAGCACGCCGCCAATTGGTCCGATCACGGAGCTCTCGGCGAATGTCCGCAAGTCGGTGTCACAGGCACGCTCGACAATAACCCCGAGCAGCCGGGTCGACAGGTTGGAATAGTTGAACGCGCCCCCCGGGGCATTCACCAGCGCGTACTCCGCCAGAAGCTGCAGATTGTCATCCTGGACGAGTTTGTCCCACAGCACCGGATCGGTCTCTTCCCACGGAAGCCCGCTGCGCATCTGCAACAGATGACGGATCGTGATTTTCGAGGTCCTGGGATCGGTGATCCGGTCGGCATATTCGGGAAAGAACTCCACCACGGCCTGGTCGAGATCAGGCAGGCAGCCGCGTTCATGGGCAACGCCGACAAGGGCAGAGAAATAGGATTTTACCACCGACTGCATCAGCGACGGCGTGTCGATACCGCCTTCATTGAAGTATTTCTCGGCCACCAGTCTGCCGTTCTTGACCAACAGCAGGCTGAAAAGCCTCGGCAGCGCCTCGGCATCCCGGTACATCTCGGCCACCGGTTCGGGATCCAGCCCCTCGGCTTCGGGTGTCGATACAGCAAAGCCGACGCGTTTGACAGGTGCGAGGTTCACGCCGCGCAACTCCGAGGCTGGAGACCTCAACATCTGCGCGATCTCAGGCCTGGCGGCCGCGACTTCGATGTCGTCCAATCGGAATCCGATCGGTGCGAGTCGGTCGCGAAGCTGGTCGAGGATTGCCCGCTCTTCGCGCAACGGAGCGGCTGCATAGTCAAACGCCATCGCGCCGCTTGCGCTTCGCGCATACCGGTCAGCTCCGCCCTCAAGCAGGCTCCGGACAACCTCGGTGCGACCCAGAAGGGCGGCTATGTGCAATGGACTTGACCCTTGAGGGTCGCGCAAAGTTGAATCCGCGCCCGCCGCAAGCAGAGCCTCCGCCACCCTTGGCCTGTCGAAAACGGCTGCGATGATCAAGGGTGTCGAGCCGAACGTATCGCGCTGGTTCAAATCCGCTCCGGTCGCAATATGCTGCTTAACTGCGGCGATATCTCCGCGAACCACCGCCAGGGGCAACGGCACGTCCGGTCGCGTGTCATCGGCCAACGCACCCGCTGGAAACAGCAGAAACAACAGCGCGATCATCAGTGTTGGCATCTTCATAACAGTTGCTGCCGGAAACAGGGCCAACCGCCACAAGGCCGGGCAAGCCGGATAAAACAATCCGAATTGTCTCGCTTTTAATGATCGTCGCCGCATTGATGCGGATCATGCCGGTCGGTATTCCGGTTCGGTATCTGCGAAATACATCTCTGGAATGCCGCCTTTGCGCGGGTGGAGCCGCGCTGCGGTCTCAAGGGCGTGCTCGCCGATGCCAGGCGAGCCTTTCTCGACACGCTTGACGGGCACGATCTGCAATCGATCCTTTAATGCCCCCTTGAGTAAATCCCGCGCCCGGCCAATATCCTCTCATTCGGCGCTCTGGTCCGCCGCCGCAAACTCCGTCGAAACGGGATCCGCTCATGCCATTGCAAATTGTCATTCGGCCAATCCGGCCACAGGACCACAAGCAATGGAGTGCTCTTTGGAAGGGCTACAACGCTTTTTACGGACGAGAGGGCGCCAGCGCATTGACGGAAGATGTCATCCAGACAACCTGGAACCGGCTGATCTCGGAGGCTGAGCCAATTCATGGTCTGGTTGCAGAATCAGACCACGGCCTCGTCGGGCTCGCCCATATCATCTTTCATCCCAACACCATTCACATCGAAGACACCTGTTATCTTCAGGACCTGTTCACGGAAGAAGAATGCCGCGGGCGCGGTGTCGCCCGGCAATTGGTCGAGGCCGTCCATGAGACCTGCCGCACCAGAGGCGTGTCGAGCATTTACTGGCACACCCATGAGTCCAATACGACCGCCCGGCTGCTTTATGACAAGCTCGCAACAAACACCGGCTTTCTGGTCTATCGCACAACAGGCTGACAGTCTTCGCGGCACGTTTGCCGGGTCGCATAGCCTTACCGAATCTGCCAAGAGGATGTATGCAGTTTTCTCCCCAACAGGATGAGGCGCTCAAGGCCGTCTCGCGCTGGCTCAAGGATGGCCGCTCGCAGCTCTTCCGGCTGTTCGGCTATGCCGGCACCGGCAAGACCACCCTGGCCCGGCACTTTGCCGAAAATGTCGACGGCGAGGTGCTGTTTGCAGCCTTCACCGGCAAGGCGGCGCAGGTGCTGCGTGCCCGCGGCGCAAAGAACGCCCGCACCATTCATTCGCTGATCTACCGGCCCCGCGGCGAGGAGGAAGTGTCGGATGAAGAGACCGGCAAGACCACGATTTCGCCGATGTTTTCCATCAACCGGCAAAGCCCGCTGGCCCAGGCCGCGCTGATCATTATCGACGAATGCTCGATGGTCGACGAGGCCCTGGGCAAGGACCTGATGAGTTTCGGCACGCCGATATTGGTTCTGGGCGACCCCGGACAGTTGCCGCCAATCTCCGGCGGCGGCTTTTTCACCGAGCATGAACCCGATATCCTGCTCACCGAGATCCACCGTCAGGCCCGCGACAATCCGATCATCGATCTGGCCATGCAGGTGCGTGAGGGCCGCGAGATCATGCATGGCGATTATGGCGCCGCAAAGGTGATCGGCAAGGCCGATGTCGAGCGCGACATGGTGCTCGATGCTGATCAGGTTCTGGTCGGCACCAACCGCACCAGGCGGCGCTACAACCAGCGTCTGCGCCAACTCAAGGGCTTTACCCAGGACGTCCCCCAGGCCGGCGACAAGCTGGTATGCCTCAGGAACGATCCTTCCAAGGGCCTGCTCAACGGGTCGCTGTGGCAGGTGATGACTGCTTCCAAGGAGACCGTCAAACCCGGCATCAACCTGATGGTGCGGCCCGAAGACGACGACATGGATCGCGGCGCGGCCAAGATCAAGCTGCTCAAAAGCGTGTTCGAGGATCCGGGCCTCGAAGTGCCCTGGTCGACCAAGAAGCGCTATGATGATTTCGACTACGGCTATGCGCTTACTGTCCACAAGGCGCAAGGTTCGCAATGGAACTCGGTGGTGCTGTTTGACGAGAGTTTCGCCTTCCGCGACACGCGCGAGCGCTGGCTCTACACGGCGATCACCCGCGCTGCCGAGACGCTGGTGATCGTCCGGTAGCGCATTTCCACTCGAAGTTGGGTCAGAAATTGCTGCCGCTCGCGATGCTCGCCCGTATTTTCTGACACGCTACTGATTCAAGCTGAAGTGGAATTGCGCTAGAGGCCGGAGTCCGGCTGGTCGCACTGTCCGCGCCCTATGGGCGAGCCCTCACATCTGATTGCACAGCAGGATCGAGAGCCCGACCAGGCTCAGCGCCGTCAGCAGCGCCAGCGTGGCGCGGCGGAACTGTGCATCGCTGGCGCCAAGAAAGCGCCGTGAGCCGATCACAATGCCGATACCGACCAGCGGCAAAGCGTAAAGCGTTTGCCACAGCACTTCGGCGCCGATCATGCCGCGCCAGCCAAGCAGCCCTGCGGCGTAGAGATCGGAGAAAAAGAAATAGGCCACCAGTGTGGCTCGCAGCCGCGCCGGCGCGATGCCCGCAATGGTCATCACGGCAACGATGAACAGTCCGGAAAGTGCGGTCGCGCCGTTGACGATTCCGGCGCCCAGGGCAACAGCAAACCAGGCGCTACCGGAAAGCTCGATGCGCAGCGGCCGAATGAAGGTCAGCACAGCCGCAACCATCAGCAAGAACGCGTAGACTGCCGCCTTCAGTGCGGTCTCCGGCGCGATTTGCAGGATCCACACGCCGACCGGGTTGCCGACCAAGCCGCCCGCCAACAGCACCATCGTGTTACGCCAGTCGACATCGCGGAACACCGAACGGGCCTGGAACAGGCTCGCGGCGATTTCCAGAAGGATCGCCGTGGCCACTGCCGTGGCCGGGCTCACGACAAAGGACAGGCCAACCACGGTCACCGCCGAAAAACCGAATCCGGAATAGCCGCGCGCAAATCCCGCGACCAGAAACACCAGACCGATCCAGCCGGCAATCACAAGGCTCATCCGCTCCACCCCATCAGCCGTTTTCAGAACGGTCCGAATTCGCACCCTTTGCCATGTCTTGGCATGCCGGTGTTTGATGGGGCAACCGGGGGCTGCTTCTGGCCTTATCGATTCTGGCTGGGAGCCGCGGCACCGGAAGGCAGCGCCAACCGACTATTCCGCGGCGATCGGCCTGGCTTCGTCCAGATTTGCGGCAGGCGCCGGGTAGGGGCGTTGTGGCAGTGTCGCGGTATCCTCCGCGCGGGGTTTGCGACGGTAAATCAGCGCAAACATCGGCGGCGTGAAGTAGAACGAGATCACAGTCGACAAAAGCACACCGCCGGCCACCGCCATGGCGAAGGGCGGCCAGAATCCGCCGCCTGCCAGGATCAACGGCAAGAAGCCGCCAAAGGTCGTCACCGTGGTGGAGACGATGTGGCGGCTTGAACCCATCACCACATCCACCATGGCTTCGCGGTCGCCCTGGCTTGCGCGTGCGTTTTCCTGCAGCCCGGTCATGATGATGATCGCAGCATTGATCGACACGCCGATCGAGCCGATGACGCCGATGATGGCGTTGATGCCGAAGGGGAACTGGAACACCGCCAGCGACAGGATCGACAGCCCGGCTGACAGCACGCAGACTACCAGCGCCACCACGGATAGCCGGAAGGAATTGAAGGTCATGACGATGGTGGCGATCGTCAGTGTGACGATCAATCCGATCGAGGCCATCAGATTGTTGAGTGTGCTCGAGCGCGCATCGGCATCGCCGCCGATTTCAAGCCGGTAGCCCGGCGGCAGCGCGATGGGATTTTCCGCAAGATCGGCCTGAACCACCTTCAGCGCTTCCTCCGGCAAAACAGCACGCAGTGTAAATCCCTGAACGGTGTTGGCCCGCTCGCCGTTGCGGCGGTTGATCGCGGCGTCGCTGGGCAACAGCGAGATCTCGGCAATCGCCGACAGCGGGATCGCCGCGAACGCTCCTGTCGCCGCCTGTGCGCGGGTTTGCGGGGACACGATCGGAAGATCGCGGATCAGGTTGAGATTGCCGCGCACATCATCGCCAAGCCGCACCCGGACCGGAAGTTGCTCGGAACCTTCGACCAGCGAGCCGCCGGTCACACCCTCAAGGCTCGCATTGAGCTGCCCGGCGACCGAGGACAAATCGAGCCCCAGCGCCCGGGCGCGCGCCTCATCGACATCGACCACCAGTTTGGGCGCCCCACCTGTCGACGTGGTGCGCGCCAGAATGATGCTGTCGACCGATGCAAGCCGCGTCATCAGATCATCGCCGATCTCGCGCAACCGGTCGAGATCCGGCCCCACCACGCGCAGCTCCACGGGTGCCGCCACCGGCGGCCCCTGTACCAGGCCGCGCACCAGAATCTGGGCGCTTGGCGCTTCGTCGCCGAGCGTCCGTTCCAGCCGCGCAATCAGCGCTTCGGTCGCAGCCGGTGAGGCCGTGGTGATCATCGCCTGGGCATAGCCCGGCGCATTGTCGCGGCCGCCGGTGACGTTGTAATAAAATGCCGGCGCGGATCTGCCGATGGTCCAGAACACCTGGCTGATGTCTTCCTCGCCGCGAAGCTGCGCGTCAAGGCGCTCTACCAGACGCTCGGTTTCGCCAATCGCGGTGCCCGGCGGCATGTCAAGCTCGATGTAGAACTGGTCGCGGTCGGTGCCCGGAAAGAACTGCGCCGTGAGCGACGACATCGACATGAAGCCCATGACCGGCAGCACCAGCGACAGCGCGATGGTGCGCACCGGGTAGTGAACCGCAAGCCGCAGCG
This sequence comes from uncultured Hoeflea sp., assembly GCF_947501405.1. Taxonomy (GTDB): domain Bacteria; phylum Pseudomonadota; class Alphaproteobacteria; order Rhizobiales; family Rhizobiaceae; genus Hoeflea. Next base: position 1,222,748 of record NZ_CANMVK010000002.1, read on the forward strand.
TCCACGCAAATACGCGCGCCAGCGGGCCACCGGACACGCCCGAATTGAACCAATTGGTCTGGCCGCTTTGCGGCATCACCCAGCCGGCGATTGCCGGGGTCACGGTGACTGCGATTGCGAAAGACCACATCAGCATGATGACCACCGCCATGGCGATGGAGCCGACAAAATCGCCCGCCGGGCCGGGCAGCAGGATCATTGGAGTAAAGGCCAATGCCGTGGTCAGTGTCGAGGCAAACAGCGGCGCCATCAACCGGCTGACCGATTGGCGAACCGCCTCCACCCGGCTTATGCCTTCGCGGATTCGGCGCGCCACCTCGTCGGTCATCACGATGCCCGCGTCGACCAGCAGTCCCAGCGCCACAATCAACCCGGTCACCGACATCTGATGAATGGCAAGGCCCAAAAAGTTCATCGTCGCAAGGGTGGCGAAGGTGACCACCGGCAGGATGACCGCAACAATCAACGCGGCGCGGAAGCCGAGCGTGATCAGCAGCACGCCCACCACCAGCGTCACGCCGATCGCCATATTGAGGCCGACCTCGGTCAAGCGGTCCGTGGTATAGCCCGATTGATCGAAAACCAGATCAAGCGAAAGGCCCTTGGGGATCCGGCTGCCGAACGTTTCAACGGTCTCGCGCATATAACCGGACCAGACATCGATCTGCAGCCCGTCTTCAAGAACCGCGCCGACAAGAATCGCCGGCCTGCCGTTGTAGATCGCCATTTCGGTGAGCGGCTGCCGTTTGCCGCGTGTGATCGTGGCGATGTCCGACAGTCGCGCCGCCACGGTGCCGTCGCCCTCGCGCACCACGATGTTGCGCAACCGGTCGAGCGTCTTGATCTCGCCGGCGACTTCGAAAATCAGGTCATTGGACTGATCGCGCAGGCGCCCGGCCTGGGTCTTTGCGTCACCGGCGCGGATTGCCGCCGACACCATGTCCGGGCTCAGACCCAGCGAGGCTGCGCGCTCGGCGTTGAGCGTGACCAGGATTTCTTCTTCGGGCGCGCCGAATTGTTCGACCACCTTGGTTCCGGGAATGCCGCGCAACTGGTCCGCCAGATCATCGGCATAGCGCGATGCAATGCTCAACGGCGCGTTGTCGTTGCGGAAGCTCAGAGCCAGAATAGCGGCATAGGCCGACACCCCGTCGCCGTCGAATTCCGGCGTCATCGCGCCTGGCGGGAAATTCGCCTCCGCATCCGCCAGCGCATCGCGGATTTCGGACCATACCTGCTCGATCCGGTCATCGGCGAGCGTCTCCTGCAACTCGATCGAAATGATCGAAATGCCGGTGCCGGATGTCGAGTTGATGGTGTCGATCTCCGCGATCTCCTGCAGCACCTCCTCGATCTCCGTGGTGACGAGGGTCTCGACCCGCTCAGGCGCCGCGCCCGGGAAATTGGTCGTCACAGTGGCGAACAGATTGGTGATGGTGGGGTCTTCCTGACGCCCGATGCCGATCAGCGCCGACAGACCCGAGGCAATGAGCACCATCAGCACCAGAAACACCAGCCGCGGCTGCCGGAAGGGCAGGGTGGACAGCGACCCCGGCATCAGTCCTGCACCCGCACGGACTGGCCCGCGGCAACACGGTGCACGCCGGTGTCGATGAACCGGTCGCCATCACTGAAGGTGCCGCGCACATAGGCGTTTTCGCCGTCGGCATGGATGATCTCCACACCTTCGATCGCCACCTCATAAGGTTCGGCGCCGGGGATGGTTTTGATGGTCCACAGGCCGCGGATCCCGTCTTCAAGCGCCGCGACCGGCACCCAGCTGCCACGGCTTTCGACGGTCTCATAAAGCACTGCTTCGCCCGATTGTCCGAAAGCCAGATCGGTTTTGGCGTCGAGCCGCGCCCGCACCACCCGGGTTCGGGTCACCGGATCGATCTGCGGCAAAATGGCGATGATTTCGGCGCGGCGGGTTTTGCCTTCGAGCATCACCTGCATCGCGCTGCCGGATTGCAATTGATTGATCAGGTCGGGCGCCACGCCCACCCGGAAAACCGGCGGGCCGTCCTCCACCAGGGTCAGAACCGTTTGACCGGCGGCCACAGTGCTGCCCGGATCGATCATCCGAGCATTCACCCGGCCATCGAAAGGCGCGCGGATGACGGTTTTTTCAAGCCGGACCGAGGCCGCCAGAATGCTGGCCTCGATCTCGGCCAGCCGCGCGGTCAATTCGGTGATGGTGAGCCGGGTCTGATCGGCCGTCTGCGCACTGGCAAAGCCCTTTTTCTGAAGTTCAGCCTGCCTGGCATCGGTGAGCTTTGCCAGTTCAAGCTGCGCCTCAAGCGCCGCCCTGGAAGCGGTAAGCCGTGCCACATCGGCGCTGAGCAAGCGGTCGTCCAGCATCGCCAGCGCTTCGCCCGTTTGAACCGTGTCGCCATCGTCAACCATGACGGTTTCAAGCGTACCGCCCTGTTCAAACGACACGGACGCGCTCTGCGGCGCTTCGATCTGGCCGGTGAAGCGGCGCTCGACCTGGTAGCTGTCCAAAATCTTGATCGGGCTCACCGACACCGCAATGTGTTCGGTCGGAGCCGGGGTTTCCACCGCCGCGGCGCGTTGGGCGATCACCACGGAGCCTTTCCAGATCGCTCCGCCGGCGAGAAGCAGAACCAGGCCGGTGCCCGTAAGCGCTGCCGTCAAACGGACTGATTTTTGAAAGAAGGTGCGAGGGGGTTGATCATTGCTCATCGCGTAAGCCTCGGTTGCAGTGGCCGCTCGGATCATCTATGTAAGTGGCGTAAACATATGTAAGCGACGCTAACATTGTCAAGCCATGTTAATGATACTTACTTGAAAGGCGATTGGATCACCCGGTGAGCGATTTCGGTAAAACGCCCGAGACTGCAGTGGAGGCCAAGGCGGGTTATCACCATGGTGATTTGCGCGCGGCCCTGCTTGGCGCCGTGCGTGGGCTGGTGGAGGAGCGCGGGTCGCAAAACTTCTCGATTGCTGAAGCGGCCCGCAAGGCCGGCGTCAGCAGCGCCGCCCCCTATCGTCATTTCAAGGACAAGCCCGATATTCTCAAGGCACTTGTGATGGAGGCGATGCAGGACATGGCGCGCAACATGCGCGCTGTGATGGCCCCCTATCCGCCCGAATCGATCGAGCGCATCAATGCGCTTGGCCGGTGCTATATCGACTTTGCCCGCCAGCATCCCGGTCTGTTCCGGTTGGTTTTCGGAGTATCCGAGTGCCATGAAGGCGACGCGGAACTGCAAGGGCAGGGGCAAAACGTGTTTGGCGTGGTTATCGAGACCGTCGCCAACTATCTGGGCATTGATCCAGCCGATCCCGAGGCCAAGCTGCGAGCCTATATGCTGTGGACCGTGGTCCATGGCCATTCCTGGTTGGCGATCGATGGCAAAGCCAGGCAGAAGAACATCGATATTCCTGAAGACGAGTTTCTCCGGCAGATTTCCGCCGGTCTGATTGTGCCCTATCGCCGGGCGTGAATGCCAGTCCCGGCCCTTGCAAATCCGCGGCTTTGCCGGCAATAGGCTGCCAACGCCGCCATCCCTTGCGATCCTGGAAGGACGCGAAGATGCTCCCCTGGATACATCTCGACACCGCCGAACTTGAAGATGGGCAATCGCTCCGGCTGAAGAGCCGCGGGTCCGAGTTCTCGATCATGCTGGGATCAAACGAGCTCATGAACAGCAGGCTGAGCGGTTCCGAGGAAGCCCTGGCGAGACTGACCCTTGCCAAGCTTGGGGGCCGTGAAGCACCGCGCATTCTGATCGGCGGGCTCGGCATGGGGTTCACCCTGCGCTCCGCGCTGAAGGAGGTGGGTGAGACTGCGCAGCTCACCGTCGCCGAACTGGTGCCGCAGGTGATTGACTGGGCCCGCGGGCCAATGGCCGACGTGTTTGCAGGCAGCCTCGATGACCCGCGCGTCAGCTTGTATCAGGGCGACGTGGCCGAAGCCATTGATGCGGGTGGTTGGGATGCGATCCTGCTTGATGTCGACAACGGCCCTGACGGCCTCACACGCGAGAGCAACGATGCGCTCTACCTGGCCCATGGCCTCGCAGCCGCGTTTCGGGGCCTCACACCCGCCGGGGTCTTGTCTGTCTGGTCATCCGCACCGGATCCGGCCTTCACACGGCGGCTTGCAAAAGCGGGTTTTACGGTCGAGGAAGCGCCGACCCGCGCCAGCACCAGAAAACGCGGCGCCCGCCACATGATCTGGCTGGCGCAAAAGCCGGACGGGAGGCCATAGCGGCGCTGACCCGCCGCTTCCGCTCCGCCAATCCCCGACAGCCTCGCAATCACCCACTGTGTGGTCTATTTTCATGGACCGATTGATCCGGATCCGGGAGGGTGCGATGCGAAGTTTTGATGAAATTTTTGAAATCGCGGCAAACCGCAAGGGCGGCGCGGAGGCGCTGGAGGCCTTGCTGTCCGGCCCGAAAAGCGAGGCCGAAATCGCCGCCATTCCCGATGACCGCTGGCTGGCAGCCATGACCCGCGGCGTGTTTCAGGCCGGTTTCAACTGGAAAGTCGTAGACGCCATGTGGCCAGGCTTCGAAGCCGCCTTTGACGGCTTCGACGTGGGCAGATGCGCCATGCTCAATGAGGAGGATTTCGAGCGCCTGGTCTCCGACACCCGCATCATTCGCAATGGCGCAAAGATCAGGTCAGTGCAGCACAACGCTGTTTTCGTTCAGTCGCTGAGCGCCGAACATGGCAGTGCCGGCAAGGCCATCGCCGCCTGGCCCGAAACAGATTTCATCGGATTGCTGGAACTGTTGAAGAAAGGCGGAAGCCGGCTTGGCGGAACCACCGGGCAATATCTGCTGCGCAGCCAGGGAAAAGATAGTTTCATTCTGACCCAGAGTGTGATCGCCCGGCTGATCGCCGAGGGTGTGATCGACAAGCCGCCGACCTCGAAGAAGGCTCAGGCCGATGTCCAGGCGGCCTTCAATGCGTGGATGGAGCAGTCCGGCCGCTCGCTCACGGAAATCAGCCGTGTTCTCGCCATGAGCGTTTAGTCGCGGGCGAGATGTCCCGCCAATGCTCGCGGGCGCACGTCGCGCAATCGTCGCCACATGCGAAAGCCACGCAAGTCCGGATTCCAGACGCCTGAAGCTGGCCCGGTCGGAGTGCGGAGGACTGCTCCTGTTCGCACCTGCGAAAGCGCATGTTCCCGCAAAGCGCGCAACGCAATCCGGCTGTCATGCACGCGAGATTGTTCGGAGCTCGGCCGAAAGGTCGGGTTTGCCCCTTCCGGAAATTTGAATCGGGATTTTTGAGAAATGCAATCAAAACGTGTATTCGCGCAATGCGAGAACTTGTGGCGTATGTTCACCTGTAGTTAACCGACTTCTAAAATACTTAATAATGAGACTATGAAAGTCTGACGACACTCCCTGACAGCGGCGAATGACAAGGCTGCGCTCGGAGCGAAAGATCGGGATCGTCTCAATGAGCGGTGACACAAACAACGCAAACAAAATCAATCAGAAGCTCGAATTTATTGAGATGGATCAGGCCCAGCGTAGGGCGCTGGCAGGTCTCAAGCCGACCATCGAGCGGACCATCGGTGAAGCACTGGACAGGTTTTACAGCAAGGTCAGAACCACGCCGGAAACTGCTGCGTTCTTTCGCGATGACACCCATATCGAACACGCCAAATCCAAGCAGATGGATCACTGGTCGCTGATTTCTTCCGGCGCCTTCGATGGAGATTATGTTGATGCGGTGACCCGTATCGGCAATGTCCACGCCAAGCTTGGCCTTGAGCCCAATTGGTACATCGGCGGTTACACCTTCATTCTCGATGCGCTGCTGACCGAAATCATCACCAGCCAGCTCGGCGGCGCCTTCGGCCGCACCCGCAAGGCTCAAGCCACCAGCCAGGGGATTTCGGCGGTCGTCAAGGCGGCGATGATCGACATGGACTACGCAATCTCGGTCTATCTCGACGCCCTGGCAACTGAACGGGCAAAAGTGGAGGCCGAGAAAGCCCAGGCCAAGGCCGAGCAGGACCAGGCCGTCCAGGCGATCAATCATGCGCTGGAACGGCTGTCCAAAGGCGATCTCGAATTCAAGATCGAGGAAACCCTTCCCGAGGGTTTCGTGGCCATGGGCGAGAATTACAATTCGGCGGTGGAAGCCCTGCGTCTGACCCTTTCCGAGGTCCGCACCACATCGGTCAAGATCGATTCGGCGACCAACAATCTCTCGGCCTCTGCCGATAGCCTGTCGGGCCGCACGGAACAGCAGGCGGCGAGCCTGGAGCAGAGCTCGGCCGCCTTGCACCAGCTCAATGAGAGCATGAATTCAACCTCCAAGACCGCATCCGATGCCGCTCACCGTGTCGATGAGGCGGAGATCCAGGCGCGGAGTTCAGGCGAGATTGTCGACAAGGCCGTCTCCGCCATGGGCCTGATCAGTTCCTCATCCTCGAAGATCGGCTCGATCATCGGCGTTATTGATGACATCGCCTTTCAAACCAATCTGCTGGCCCTCAATGCCGGCGTCGAGGCGGCTCGCGCCGGCGAGGCCGGCAAGGGCTTCGCCGTCGTTGCCCAGGAAGTGCGCGATCTGGCGCAACGCTGCGCGAGCGCGGCAAATGAAATCAAAGGGTTGATTACCGAATCCGCAGGCCAGGTCAAAACCGGCGTGACGCTGGTGGAGGAAACCGGAAATGCGCTGGGCGAAATCATCGAGTCCTTCTCCTCGGTTCAGGAACTGGTTTCCGCCATTTCAATGGCTGTGCAGCAGCAAACCAGCGGCCTTGCCGAGATCAGCGGCGCGGTCAGTCAGATGGATCAGATTACCCAGCACAACGCCGCGATGGTTCAGGATAACGCCAATGAAATCCATGGCCTGCGCAGAGATGCCGATGTTCTGATGAACAAGGTCAACCAGTTCCTCACGCGTGTTCCCGGCACGCAATCGATGCCTGCCGGGCAGGAACGACGCTTTATCACCGTGGATCCGAATTCAGAGCAGGCCTCCGACATTCCCGGTGCAAGCCGGAGTGATGCCGCCTGATTGCGAAACCTGCCGCGCCTGACCGCGCAAGCGGTCGGGCGGGCATCGCTTGATCGGTTTGAGTTGTTTCAGACAGCCGCGGGGAGTGTCGCACTCACGCCCCGGTCTTTTGGTCCAGCGCGCGGGTGCGTTCATCCACCTGCGCGCGGATCGCCGCAAGCAGCGCGTGCCGAGCGGTGGCGGCGCGGCCATAGTCGAGATTGAACCCGTAGTCGAAATCAGCCGCATTGCGGCCGGTCGAATGGGTCAGCATGGTCTCGATCTTGTCGAAGCCCTTGGCAAGTACGGCTTCGGGTGAGCCACCGGCGGCATAGTCGTCCCAAAGCGCGATGATCTCGGCGCGCAGATCCACGGGCAGGGGCGCGCACAATGTGACGAGATCGGCGCGTTCGCGCGCTGCACGGTCGTCATCGGCGCGTTGATGAATCGCAGGGATATCGCCCGAGATTGCCTCGCCAAGATCATGCACCAGACAGATCTTGATCAATCTGAACAGATCGACGCCCTGAAGCTCCTCGCCAAACAGCATGACCATCAGGCAAAGCCGCCAGGTATGTTCGGCCGTGCTTTCCTGCCGGCCTTCCGGCGTGTGACCGCTGCGCAGAGTGTCTTTCAGCCGGTTGGCCTGGTCCATGAAGGTCAGGATTGCGGCGATCCGTTCGTCCGAAGCCATGTGCGGTGCAGCCCCGGGGGCGTCATTGGCCGGCGGCGCGCCGTCCGGACGGATAGGTGTGACAGGGCCGTCGCTCACGCGGCTATCCCGGCGGTGCGGTGGTAGTGATCAGCCCGGTTCGGATCGAGATTGGTCCTGGCCAGATCGCCGCCCGCCCAATCGAGCACCTTCGGATCCATCACCTTGAACCAAAGCGGCGGGATCGCGGCGAGCAGGAAGCTGCCGGGATAGCCCGACGGCAGGGTCGGCAACTGATCGAAGGAGCGCAGCGCCTGATAGGGCCTGAGCGGATTGGCATGATGGTCGGAATGGCGCTGCAGGTGAAACAGCATCAGATTGGTGACGATGTGATTGGTGTTCCACGAATGCCGCGGCTCGCATGGCCCGTAACGGCCATCTGGCCGGAGATCGCGCTTGAGCCCGTAATGCTCGACATAGTTGGCGAAGGTCAGGTGCAGCCAGCCGATGAGATTGTGCAACAGCAGGAAGGGGATCATGGTCCAGCCGAAGGCCGCGACAAGCGCCGCACCGACGCTAAGCGTAATCGCGTAGCCCTGTAAAATGTCGTTGCGCCAGTGCCAGAATCCGAGCCCCTTTTGCGCCAGCCGCTTCCGCTCCATCTCCCAGCCGCGCCGCGCCGCACCCGGGATTTCGCGCAGCGCAAACCGCCACAGGCTTTCGCCCAGCCGCGCCGAGGCCGGATCTTCGGGGGTGGCCACCAGAACATGGTGGCCACGATTGTGTTCTATGCAGAAATGGCCGTAGCCGGACACGGCGTTGGCAAGCTTGGCGCCCCACTGATCGAGCCGGTTGAGCTTGTGTCCGAGTTCATGGCCCACGGTGATCGCGGTTCCGGCGCTGACGCCCGCGCTCACCGCAAGCCCGAGCCACACCAGAAACGATGTCTGCGGCTGGCCCGCGGCGATGGCGCAGGCGAGAAAGGAAAACCAGAACACCGGTAGCGATAAAAACAGCAAAACCCGGTAGTAGGGGTCGGAGGCCATCTGCTCGACCACCTCTTCGGGCGGATTGTTGGGATCAACCCCGATAAGATGATCGGCGACGACGAACACGCCGTAGTAAAACACCACCGGCGCCAGCACCCACCAGCCATTGCCGCTTGCGAGATAGGCCACGGCTGCCAGTCCTGGCAGCGACGGCGCAAGCACCGACAGGATCCAGAGCCAGCGCTTGCCGTCGCGGTACTCAATGGTGTCACCGGTCTTGGTGGTGGTGATGAAAATCATCTGCACGCTCTCCGAGGTTACCCGGATGGTAGGCAGGCAATGCGTTGCACGCAAGGACAGTTTGTGGACGGATGCGCGCGTGGGGCGCGCTCAGGCCGCGCTCAGGCCGCGCTCATGACAAAACGGTTTCGGCCGGCGTCCTTGGCCTGATAAAGTGCTGTATCGGCGCGCTTCATCATCCCGGCCAGGGTATCGCCGGGCACGCACTGCGCGATACCGATGCTCACGGTTGCCCTGATCAATAGCCCCTCATGCTCAAATGGCAGCTCGGCGATGGATTGCCGCAGACGTTCGGCGGTCCGCAGTGCTCCATTCCCGTCAACCTCGGGAAGCAGAATGACGAATTCTTCGCCGCCAATCCGGCCGATCATGTCATGTGAACGCAGTGTTTTCTTCCAGCGTTGAACCAGCCCGGAGAGCACGGCGTCGCCTGCCGCATGGCCATTGCGGTCATTGATGGTCTTGAAATTGTCAGCATCAAGCACGAGCAGCGACATGTCGCAGCCATGCCGGCGGGCGCGGTCCAGTTCGCTTTCGGCCTGCTCCATGAAGCGTCGCCGGTTCATCGCACCGGTCAGGCTGTCGGTCCAGGCCAGCCGCTCAAGTTCCCGTTCCTGCCGTTTCAGTTTGGTGATGTCCACCCGGAATCCAACCCGGCCCCCCTCGCTGGTTCGCCGCTCCTGAATGCTCAGCCAGCGGTCACCGGGCAGTTGCTGCTCGATGGGCTCTCCGGGGTTTTTGTGCATGTCCAGCCGTTCGGCGATCCAGGCTTCTTCGCAGCCCGCCGCATCGGGATATTGCCCCTTCTGAACGCCCCCGCGAATGATGTCTTCGAACTTCATGCCGGGAACGATGAGGCTGGCGCTGTCGGCGTAAATCTCCCGGTATTTTGAATTGCACAGCACCAGCCGGTCGTCCTTGTCATAAAGCACGAAGCCATCGGCCAGCGACTCCATGGCATCGACAAGACGCTCTTCGGCGCGCTCTGCGTGTTCGATCAGCAAGCGTGATTCCAGCGTGTGAACAACCATTTCGGCAAGGTCTGAAAGAGACTGCCGTTGCTCAGATTCAAACACTCTGGGTTTCGTGTCGGTAATGGCGATGGTGCCGATGTTCATTCCGCCCGGTGCCCGCAGCGGCGCGCCTGCATAAAACCTGAGGTGGGCGTCACCGGTGACGAAGGGATTGTCCGAAAATGTTGCGTTCCGGGTGGCGTCCTCGATGACGAACACATCGTCCTGACAGATTGTGTGAGCGCAAAAGGAGATCTTGCGGGGCGCTTCCTCAGCATCGATTCCGACTTTGGCCTTGAACCACTGGCGCTCGCCCTCAATCAGCGAGATTAGAGCCACCGGCGTATCGAAAACGATTGTCGCCAGGCGGGTGAGACGGTCATAGGCCGCTTCCGGAACGCTATCGAGAATCCGGTACTCGCAAAGTTTGGCAAGCCGTTTGGCCTCATTGTCGGGAATTGGAACCTGTAGCATTTCAGTCTCCATCTCAAACCGCGCCTTGGGCGTATGCAGCGGTTCGATCGATCTGTTGTCCAAACCGGTTCTAGGCTTTGGCGGCTAGCCTCCCGTAAAGACTTCAGTCAGTCTCTGCCGGCTGCGTCAGATGCCAATGCACGTTTTGCGAGCTTACAGGGTCAATTTGCGCGTAAACTCCTAAGAAAGCGATACCGGCCGCGCGATACGTCAGATCAGGATTGACAACTTCTTTACCGGAGCCCGTTACCATCACCATCCGTGCAATTCAGGGATTAGCCCATGCGTAACTATCTGGCGGCCAGTGCGGCACTTGCGATCCTTGTCATCGCGTCACCCGCTCAAGCGTTTGAATTCAAGCAATTGCTGACGCAGGTGTTCGGCTCGTCCGATCCGAGCGATCTTGGCGGTCCGATCTTCGTGCTGATCCTGCTGGCGGCGGTGTTGTTTTTCTGGGTCGCGCTGAGGATCGGCAGGAAACGCCAGAAGCGGATGATCGATTCCTATGATGAACAATTGCAGGATTACGCAAGCCGTCTGCGCCGCGGCAAGATCTGATCCGCGGCAGCCAGCCCCGACACAACCGGGAAGAGCCAGATCGTGCCAGACCAGGTCGCGATAGGGCAGGGCCACAGCCACCGGGCTCGCTCACACCCGCGCATGGATGCGGTGTAGCGCCTTCCGGATGAGCCACCCATTCCCGCCACGAATGCGAACTTTCCCGAAATTCATTTTCACATCGCCGGGCAATGCTTTAGGAACTCCGCAAGGCCCACGGGCCCGCGATGACTGAATTCACGAGGCCACCATGCCCGCCAAGCTGTCCGTCAATCTCAACGCCGTGGCGATGCTCCGCAACCGCCGCGATTTACCCTGGCCGAGCGTTACCGGGCTTGGCCGCATGGCGCTTGCGGCCGGCGCCCATGGCCTGACGGTGCATCCGCGGCCCGACCAGCGCCACATCCGTTTTTCCGACCTGCCCGAAATCCGGGCGCTCATCGATGATGAGTTTCCGGACGCGGAATTCAACATCGAGGGCTACCCGACCGATGCGTTTCTCGACCTCGCGGAAGCCAACGAGCCCGAGCAGGTGACGCTCGTTCCCGACGATCCGGCCCAGGCGACGTCCGATCACGGCTGGGATTTCCAGGGCAAGGGCAATCTGCTGCGCGCAGTGGTGCAGCGGCTGAAATCCCGCGGCATTAGGGTGTCGTTGTTTTGTGATCCCGATGCCAACCGCGCCGCGCTGGAGGCCGCAAAGGCCACTGGAGCGGACCGGGTGGAGTTTTACACCGGACCTTATGGCAGCACTTACGACGATCCTGCGCGGGCTGCCGAAGAGCTTGAAAAGCTGCAAATCTCGGGCCGCATCGCCGCGGAACTGGGCCTGGGCGTAAATGCCGGCCATGATTTGACCGTCGACAATCTGCCGGGTCTGGCCGGCGCCATCCCCGAGCTACTGGAAGTCTCCATCGGCCACGGGTTGACAGCGGATGCGCTGGAACACGGCATGGCCGGGACGGTGCGTCGCTTCGTCAAAGCTTGCGGATAAAGCACAGCAGCCTTTCGCCAACAGGCATATTGTTGAAATTCCGCTGCGTCGCGCCATAATTCTGGTGACGGATCAGCGCCGGGCTATGCCCGGCCGGTCCTATCGAGAACGCGCAGGAGGCGGCAATCATGTCAAACAGAGCGATCACCCGCAGGCACGCGCTGCTGTCGGCCGGCGCATTGGCGCTGGTCGGCTTGGGCGGCCCATCGTCGGCGCAGACCGAAAAGCCCGCCGCTGATCTCAAGCCCGGGGAGTGGACCTGGTATCCCGAACGCGCCCTGAGCGGACCCGTGGCGGTGATCGTTTCGCTGTCGGATCAACTGGCCTTCGTCTATCGCAACGGCGTTCGCATCGGGGTCTCCACGGTTTCAACCGGCCGCAAGGGATATGAGACGCCCACCGGCGTCTTTACCGTGCTGATCAAGGAGAAGATGCACCACTCGCGCGCCTACAACAACGCCGCCATGCCCGACAGCCAGTTCTTTTTCGGTGGCTGCGCACTGCATGCGGGGGGCTTGCCGGGATACCCCAGCTCACATGGCTGCGTGCACCTGCCACGCGCCTTTGCCGATCTGGTGTTCGGTGTTACCCATAACGGCACGCCGGTCATTGTTACCAATGAACGCTCCGGCGTCGGTTCGCTGAGCCATGCCGGGCTGGTGCTGACCAACTCCGATCTCAAGGCGGTGGAACAGCTCACCGGGCATATTGCCGGAAAGAAGCTTCCGACCGACAGGAAGGGCAGCGATCAGGATGCGCTGGCGATTGTGGTGAGCGGCGCTGACAGCCGGCTGATCGCGCTGAAAAACGGCGAGGAGTTCATCAACACGGCGATTGGCATCGACCGGCCGCGCTTTCCGCTCGGGACCCACGCCTATTTGCTCAAGGGCGTAGATGCGGCCACACACACATATGACTGGATGGCAGTTGGCCTTGGCACCGGCCACGAGGAAAAGATCGATCGGCAACGCGAAATCGCCGCGTCGGCCCGTCTGGTGATCCCGCCGGAGGTCTATGCGAAGATCGCTCGCAATCTGCATCCCGGGGCGACCATGATGATCACCGATCTGCCCGCCCATCCCGGCACCCGCAGCGGCGCGGACTTTGTGATCATGCGCGATTCCGCACCTGCCTGACAGCCTCTGGACCGGGATTGAGCGGTCCGCGACCGGCGATGCCGCCGGGAATTAACCAGGATCTTTCCCACCCGGCGCTATGACAGATCGACCGTTGCCGGAAAATGGCCCGATGCCGCATGCAGCAGCTTTATGGGGTTTGGCAGCATCGCGTTGGTGTGATCAAAGATGTCGCCAAACCATTCGAGATTACAGATACACAGTCCAAAGGACATGGCAGAACTTCCTCACCATGGGTCTTGCCGCCGGATGCAACTTGCTGTGAAGTTGCGCGGCTCGAAAATGCAATCAAGGCAAGAAAGCGGACGGCGCGCCCGCGGACCCCATCGCCGGACGGTTCCACCGGCAGCTTGCGGCGCACAGAGGAATCATTGCATTTGTGACGCCGAAATGACGATGCGGTCGACCCGGGGCAGGGGGGCTGGCTCGTCCGGGGACGCGGGCACGATGGTTGACAGAAAACTGGTTATCCTCATTGGCGCGCTCACGCTTGCGGGTTGTGTGGCCCAATCCGGCGGGCCGGCAAAAAAGCGTGCAGTGCCGGACAATTTTCACTCGCTGATGCCGCCGCAGAGCCTGTTGCGTGAGGATACGGCGGAAGCCGCCACCCACGACCGCAGCGCCAGCCGTCTCGCCTATGTCGGCGTCTGGGCAACCAGCCCCGACAAATGCGCGATGATGGACCAGACAGCGTTTGACGGCTACGCGGTGATTACGCCCCAAAGCCTGCGCCAGTCCGGTGAGACCTGCACGTTCGAGCCGGGCCTGACCGGGCAGGGCGCGCTCACATTTCAGGCCAGTTGCAAGGCGGGGCGCAAGAAAATGAGCCGCACCATAACTGTCGCCATGCAAAACAGCGAACGTCTTACCTTGGCTGTTGGCGGCGCTGCCCCCGGCCGCACCTATGTGAGATGTCATCTGCCCAAGTGACCGGCCAGGCTGCGGCCTGCCCTCGCGCCTTGCAATGGCGCTCTCGGGGGACATTTGAAAACAATCAAAAGTTGTTGTAATTTGAATTGCAACCGTAGTGTCGGGGCCGGAGATTTTTTGTGTCTAAGCAGCGGGCGGATCAGCCCGTATTTGCGTGTGCCCGGGCAATGCGCAAGCAGCATTTATTGAAACAGTGATTTGGGGAGTGAAATGATGATGTTACGTGCAATCCTGATCAGTGCCCTGGGTTTCTTTGCCGCGTCTGCGGCCGCCCATGCCTGCGGAACCAACACGGGGTCCAACATGGGACCTTTGGGAAGTTATACCGCCACGTGTTCGACCTATATGGAGTTCGAAGGTGTGGTCTACGCCTTATGCCCCCCGGCAGGCGGTGGATGTTCGACCACCTTTTCGGTACTTCCGCTGGACGGTTTTTCTTGCGGGACAGTTCACAACATCAACGGGGTGCTGGAATGCGGGGCCGCGTCGATACCGGCAAGCTTCACCGAAAGCAGTGATTGCAGTTGGTACATGACCTCCGGTGGCAGCTTTGAGATCAATTGCGGCAGTTCCCCGGATCCCACTGTATTCCAGTTGCCCCAAGTTATCACTGACTGCCCGAATGGCATCATCAATGAGAAAGGCGTGGTGACCTGCGGTTAACCAGGTCGGTTGTGCAATGGCCATCTGATGGCAGGCAGCATTGAGATTGCGGCGCATCGCGGTGCGCCGCAGTTTCAATGTGCGCGATCCGCCAATCATGCGCCGATTAATCCGGCGGACCGTGATCAATCAGTTCCAATCCCCGAGCTTGGTCAGATGTAAACAGGCGCCAGGGTGGGTCCGGCACCAGCGCCGCATCATGGCATCAAATCATCAGGTATCCTGTGCGGACGGTAAGTCTCGCCGGTGTTGGCCGATAGCAGTTTGAAGAGCGGCCAGATCAGGAAGACTCCGCCAAGACCGAGGATGATCATGATTTCGGCCGTGATCTTGTTCATGTTCCAAAGCACCGCGCCGGCGCCGGCGATGACCATCGCCATCATCAAGGCTCCAGCAAAACGCGCGGCATTGTTGTTCATTCCGCCGGTGGTGAATCTGATGTTTCGGATCGATTCCTGCGGGATCGCTTCGTGCAGTGCCGAGACGAAACTCCGGTAGGTCCGGCTGCGCTGCGCGTCGAACCTTCCCACCGCATCGGCGGAAAAGACAGTGAGCGTGGTTCCGTTCCGGAACCACAATACCATGATGCCCACCACCTGGTGGCGTCCGCCGAGATTGACTTTCAGGTTCACGCTGCGCAGATCCTTCAGCCAAGCTGACCGCTCCCGGCCGCGCTCGGTCCAGAAAAGCTGACCGTCCCGCAGCTCCACGCCTTCCTCGTTCAGCCGGAAATACATCCGGACCTCACCGGCTTTTGTGTACAGAAGGTATTTCATCCGACAGACTCCGGACTGCCTCCCCGAAATCGATACTAGCAGGCGATCAACCGTTCCGGAATGCCCGACTGTATGCGCAACAACCGGCACTATGTCGTCAGAAGCCCGAACGCTCACCATGACTATTGACTGTGTACCGTACGGTACGGTACAGCACTTCCATGAACCTGACTACACCCCCAGAAAACGCAGCCGGCAGGTCTCCGGCTGTTGACCCGAACGCAGGTCCGGCCCGCGAACGGGCAGGCGCCAGTGCGCTCGGATTTGGCTCAGAGGACGACGCGCCCGAATTCACCGAGCGCCAGCGCGAGGTTCTCGATGCGGTGCTCAAGCTGATGGTGGCCGAAGGCGACGGGTTTTCGGTCGCCGCGGTGGCAGGGGCCGCAAGCTGCTCGAAGGAAACGCTTTACAAATGGTTCGGTGATCGCGACGGGCTGCTCACCGCCACGGTGCGCTGGCAGGCCTCCAAGGTGCGCATGCCGAAGCTGCCGCGCGAGCGCCTGACCCGCGAGGGGCTCGAGCAGGCGCTTAGAGACTTTGCCCAAAGCTGGCTCACGGTGATCACCGGCGATCTGTCGATCGCGCTCAATCGCGCCGCTGTCGGCCATGCGGGATCGGGCAAAAGCCGGCTTGGCGAGATCGTGCTCACCAATGGCCCCTTCGCCATGAAGCGGCGGCTCGAGCCGTTGTTCGAGGCGGGCCGCGAGGCCGGGCTGCTTGCGTTCGACGAGGCCGGCGACGCCTTCCGCACCTTTTTCGGACTGGTGGTGGCGGATGCGCAAATCCGCGCGCTGCTGGGCGAGGGGTACCGCCCGGACGCTCGAGAAATCGAAATCATTGCCGCACGTGCGGTCAGACAATTCCTCAGTCTTTACGGGCAGGGGTAGCAACCAGCGGCGCCGGGCCATCGTCAGCGATTGCCCGCCGCCAAGAACACTTGAGACAAACACGCAAACCACAGGAGCCTACCATGCGCGTTTATTACGATCGCGACGCCGATCTCAATCTGATCAAATCGAAAAAAGTGGCCATCATCGGCTACGGATCCCAGGGCCGGGCGCATGCGCTCAACCTGAAGGATTCGGGCGCGACCAATATCGCCGTCGCGCTGCGCGAAGGCTCCGCCACCGCCAAGAAAGCTGAAGCCGATGGCTTCAAGGTGATGAACGTCGCCGAAGCAGCGGCCTGGGCCGACCTGATGATGATGGCCACGCCTGACGAGCTGCAGTCCGACATCTACAAGAACGAGATTGCCGGCAACATCCGTGATGGCGCGGCGATCGCCTTCGCCCATGGCCTGAACGTGCATTTCGGCCTGATCGAGCCCAAGGACACCGTCGACGTGGTGATGATCGCGCCCAAGGGTCCCGGCCACACCGTGCGCGGCGAATACCAGAAGGGCGGCGGCGTGCCCTGCCTGATCGCCATTCATCACGATGCCTCGGGCAATGCCCATGATCTGGCGCTCTCTTACGCCTGCGGCGTTGGCGGCGGCCGCTCGGGCATCATCGAGACCAATTTCCGCGAGGAATGCGAAACCGATCTGTTCGGCGAGCAGGTGGTGCTCTGCGGCGGTCTGGTCGAGCTGATCCGCGCCGGTTTCGAAACCCTGACCGAGGCCGGTTATGCGCCCGAAATGGCCTATTTCGAGTGCCTGCATGAGGTCAAGCTGATCGTCGACCTGATTTATGAGGGCGGTATCGCAAACATGAACTACTCGATCTCCAACACCGCCGAGTGGGGCGAATATGTCTCGGGTCCGCGCATCATCACCGCCGAGACCAAGGCCGAAATGAAGCGGGTTCTGAACGACATCCAGACCGGCAAGTTCACCTCCGACTGGATGCAAGAATACCGCTCTGGCGCTGCCCGCTTCAAGGGCATCCGCCGCATGAACGACAGCCACCAGATCGAGGAAGTCGGCGAAAAGCTGCGCGGCATGATGCCCTGGATCGCCAAGAACCAGCTGGTCGACAAGGCCAAGAACTGATCCATCACCGGATTGGTGCAAATCTGGAAGCCGGGGAGCGATCCCCGGCTTTTTGCTTATGTACGTTGGTGTGGCAGCCCGCACGCTTCGGACTTGGGGCTGCAATCCACGATGGGCCCTGGCTCGTTCGCGCGTTCGGAATCACCAGGATTAAACCGGCCCGATCTCCAAAGACCGACAATGCCCATTGTTCGCGGGCAGTTTGGAGTGTGCGCGAAACCTGCCTTGCCTGCATGATCCCATTCGCTACATTTACGCGATGTATATCATTGAGATGACAACCCGGTTGCCTGCGGATCCGGACCGTGTCTGGCAGGAGGTCAACAAGCCGCGTCTGCTGTTTCATGTCGCGCACCCGCTGATCCAATTCTCCGCGGTCGATCCCCTCGATCTTCCCGACCGGTGGGAGGAGCGCGAATATCTCTTGAGAATGCGGCTCTACGGATTTGTGTCGCTGGGTCGTCAGGTGGTCTCCATCTCCCGTCCCGAACCGTCCGGAAAAATCCTGTTCCTGCGCGACAACGGACACAGTTCTTTAATCCGCCGATGGGACCATCTGATCACGGTGGCACCTGATGGGGCCGCTACGCTCTATACGGACCGGATCGAAATAGATGCCGGCATTCGAACTCCGGTCGTCGCTGCGTTTGCCCGCATCTTTTACGCACATCGCCAAAGACGATGGCGGCAACTTGTGGAGGCGGATTTCAACTACGCGTCAAAGCGGCCTGGGACATGAACAAATGGTGCAATTGCCAGTATCGACTATCCGCTTGGCCCGAATTGGACTCCATCTGCCATCTTGTCTTCGGCGCGGATAACAACATCATTGAGTTTTGCGGCCACGGTCGCTTCGGTGATTGAGTGCAGCACGCGCAAGGCGGATGTCATGTCTGGTGCGATGCCCAGCATTTCAAAATGCACGAGAAACACAATTGACGCTCGTCGACGAGGAACCGTTAAGGGATGCGGGCGCAAACCGGCAAGGCGGATTATTGTGTAGGCTTTTCAAGCATATGGCTCACGCCCCAGCGATCTTCTCGCGCACCACCACCGACACCGGGAAATGATCCGAGAAGCCGTCCGTGTTGACGTTCCTGGCGGCATTGCCCTTGGACATGCCGAACCGGACCGGGCCCTCGTTCTTGGAGTTTGAGGTCATTTCCGGATAGGCCTCGATGCGCACGGTGTCCTCGAGCACCTTGAACGGGGTGTTGCCCTTGAGCAGCGAGCGCGACACCAGGATCTGGTCGAACAGATTGCCATCCCCCTTGAAATAGAGCGTGCCGTAGAGTGTGCGCTTGCGCCCCGATTTGCTGGTCACCGTCTGCCTGAGCAGGTTCCAGGTCAAATTGTAGAACATCGCAGAGGTCGAGCCCTCCACATCATCGCGCTCGCGCCGGGCATTGGCATGCACCATCACCGAGGCGTCTGACGGATCGTCATTCATATCGCCCATGGCGATGACGGCGACATCCTTACTGCGCTCCTCGCGGATGCGTTCATGCCAGTAGCCCAACGTTTCGCCTGCCGTCATCCGGTAACCGGCACTTTCCACCGTGCCGCCCGACCGTGACGGCCAGTGATTGGACAAGGCCACGAACTGGTTTCCGGAATTGGTCACGAAGGTGCACTGGGTGATATCGCGGGTGCCGGTGCGGCGCATCACGAAATGGCTGAAAATCTCGGTCTCGATGACGGCCAGCCGCCGCTTGTCATAGATGAAGGCGGTGTCGATGCCGCGCTTGTCCTTGGTGGAATCGGCGTGAACGATGGAGTAGTTGCGCCCCGGCAGAAGCTGATCCAGCCGATCGCTGAGCGCTTCCAGCGCAAAGCGGTTTTCCACCTCGCAGACGCCCAGCAGATCCGGCCCCGCGCCGCCGCCCATCTGCACGATGATCGAGGCCAGCTGATCAATCTTGCGGTCAAACAGCGCTTGCGTCCATCCTTTAAGATCGCGCGCATTCTTCTTGGCGATCCAGGGTTCACGCGCCGGAAACCCCTCCGGCGCAAACAGGTTTTCAAGGTTCCAGAACGCGGCGAGATAGTCCGGCATGGCATCCTCCTGTGTCAGTTGGGAAGAGTGTACCGGATCAAGGTAACACTTCAAAGGTGCGGAGGCTGGCTCTCAGCCACAACCGTTTGGCCGTTCGGTTTTGGGCGCCATATGCACCGCGGCGCGAACAAAACCTTGCCGGGCACAAACCTGCTTCCCCTTGCTGGCATCCTGTGCCAGATTTCAGCCCTTGATTGCAGGGCGAATGGGAGCGGTGATGACGGACCTGGAACAAGACGGAATTGTCCTCACCGACGAGAAGGGAAACCTTGGCGGTTGGATCAAGGCCAGCCAGTCCGGCCTGATCGGGCTCGCGCAGGCTGGTATCTTCGCCTTCACCCTTAGCCCGGCCAGTGCCGTCGGCTCCGTCGCCAGTTTTTTCAAGGCTGCCGGGGACGTATCGGCTGATGATCCACCGGGGCGGGTTGCGTTGGGTATGGTTATGGCGGCCCTGCTGCGCACATTCCATTCCTGTGCAAGCGAAATACTTGAATACAAGAAGCCGGACAAGGCGCAGCTTGATAGCTTGGCGGCTGCGATGGTCAAGAAACTGGCCAACGGCAACCATGCGATAAATCGCGATTTCTTCGACAACCCGTCAGGTTTCGAATTTTTGGCTGAGTTTGCAAAAGAACTCCCATCCCATCTGGATCTCAACACAACGCAGGCAGAAAACCGGAAAACCGAGGACCTGCTTCGCCGCCAGTTCCCGCTGGCGCTTGATCGTGTGTTGATCGACCAGCCAAACCTGTTCGCTCCTCTTCGCGAGCGGCTGGACAATCCGGCATCGGATGCCGCGCGGCGGGAACGGGAGAGGCGGCTTTATCAGGCCAGTCTGGTCAAATGGTACGAGACTGAGCCGTTGCTGGGGCAGCAGGAGGAAAGTGACCCCGTGCTGCTGTCCGATGTGTTCATTCCGCTGCGCTGCTACACCGAAACATTAAAGCCGGGGAGTGATGAGGAAGCTGTGAGCAGGCGCCGGCGAAGCCGTGACGAAAATGACGATTCGTCGACTGATGCAGACAAAAAAAAGACCGTTGTGAAGGCCCACTGGCTTGGTGACCTGATCCACTCTTTCGTGGAGGAAGCCGATCCGAAAAACCCGGTACTGATGGTCAGCGGAGGTCCGGGTCTCGGGAAGTCGAGTTCCTTGCGTCGCCTGTGCGCCGAATTCGCAAGTCAGAAGAGTTGTTTTCCGGTGTTTTTGCCACTGCAACTGTTGGAATCCTCGGGGTCGCTCGAAGCCCGTATCCATGCCGCCCTTCGAACGCGCGTAGCAGATCACCGGATTGGACATGATCTGCTCAGCCACATTGGCGAGATCGGCAACCACCGGACCATCGTGTTGATGTTTGACGGTCTTGACGAACTGATCCAGACCGGCGCGGCAAGCGATGCGGCGCTCCGCGACTTTATTCAGCATGTCGAGACTTTCCTGAACGCTGAGAACCGGAACAGACCGCAAGCCCGCATCCTGGCGGTTATCACTGGCCGAATAGGCGCTGCTGACCGTGCGTCGAGCGCGCTTGGCCTTGCAGGTGATCACATCGCGCACCTGCTGCCGTTCTGCCTCAAGGATGAAGAGAAGCAACGGTTTGACCAGGAGTTCGCCGCTTTCGTTGGACATGACCAGCGCGATGATTGGTGGGCGCGGTGGCATGGGCGCGTGGCCGGTTCAGACGAGACCATGCCGGATGCATTGAAACGCGATGATCTGTTCGAATTGTCGCGTGAGCCGCTGCTTCTTTACTTTCTGGTTTTCGTCGCCGCATGGAAGGATGAGCAGAGCGGGGACGAATTTAACCGGAATACGGTCTACGCCAGGATATTACGGCGTTTTCACCAGCGCGAGTGTGACAAAGAGCATAGCAACCTTGCAAAGGCCCTAAGGGATTACGAGAATGCCTACGAACCGGTTCTCCAGTGTCTGGCACTCGCGGCATGGTATGATGGTTCCACCCGAAAAGGGGTGATTTCAGATGTTGAGACAGCCATAAGTGACATTGGCAACGGCGAGTTGCAGAAGGCTTTCCGCGACACGGTCGGAGAACAGGATCCCGCGTTCGGGGCGTCTTTGGCTTTTCATATGAAGCCGACGCCCGACGGAAAGACTTTTGAATTTCTGCATAAATCTTTCGCGGAGTATCTTGTCGCCCGACGGTTTGTCGAAGATGTCTTCCGATTTGATGACAAGACAAAACCGACTGAACTGCGCACGCGCAGGCCCAGTCTGCAGAGAGTCCCGCCCAATTTGCAAGACATTTTGCGGGAGTGGCTTAAAACATGGGGCGCGCAGCAAATCGATGGGGATTTGCTACGGTTCATTTGTGATGAAGCCAAACTATCGGCTCATGAAATTGCTGAATGTAGAGGCGGAATGGCAGTGCTTTTGCGTGAAGCAATTGCTGCCGGTCTTCCTGCACATGAAACAAAGGAAATTCGCCGGGCAAATCGAACGGCTGAAACCTTCGCCGCCATGACCGATTGGGCCCGCAACGCGGAAGAGGCTTTGCTGGTTGGAGTGCATGGCACTGTTCTTGCCGCCCGCGCTGGCGATCCTGACACCAAACCCCAACCAATTCCGCTGATTGATCCCGTGGCTAGCCCTGGTGAGTCCGGTGAACGCCAACCTCAGCCTTTCGTGCCGGGCAACATGCTGGCCCGGCTGCTTCGGCAGGGAGGGCAGGGCTTCATCGCCCACAAGTGCCTGACAGCTCTGGACTTGAGCGGGGCGATCCTCTGGGGGGCGAACCTCGGGGGGGCGGACCTAAGGGGGGCGGACCTAAGGGGGGCGATCCTCTGGGAGGCGGACCTCTTCGAGGCGAACCTCGGGCGGGCGAACCTCGGGGGGGTGGACCTCATCGAGGCGAACCTCAGGGGGGCGGACCTCGGGGGGGCGAACCTCGGGGGGGCGACCCTCAGGGGGGCGAACCTCAGGGGGGCGAACCTCGGGGGGGCGGACCTCAGGGGGGCGGACCTCAGGGGGGCGGACCTCGGGGCGGAGGTGCTCGGCGGGGCGGACCTCGGGGGGGCGGTAGGGGGGGGGGGGGACCG
>NZ_CANMVK010000003.1 GCF_947501405.1 uncultured Hoeflea sp.
GGCCGCTACGGCGATGCGGAAGCGGAATTCCGGGCGGTCTGGGATATCTGGCGGCGGCCGGATGTGCTTGGCGAAGACCACCCGGATACACTGACAACCCGCGCCAACATCGCGCAGCAGATGGGCCAACAGGGCCGCTACGGCGATGCGGAAGCGGAACTCCGGGCGGTCTGGGAGATCCGGCGGCGACCGGATGTGCTTGGCGAAGAGCACCCGGATACACTGGCAACTCGCCACAACATCGCGCACCAGATGGGCCAACAGGGCCGCTACGGCGATGCGGAAGCGGAATTCCGGGCGGTCTGGGATATCTGGCGGCGGCCGGATGTGCTTGGCGAAGAGCACCCGCATACGCTCAGAACAAGGTTTTTGTTGGCAAAAACGCTCGATCAGTTAGGCCGGGCGGATGAGGCGTCCGCTCTTCTAACAGATCTCAGAGAGGCATTCTTGAAGAGGCTGCCGGAAAGTCACGAGTGGATCCAGGAGCTCGAGGCGTATTTGGCGGCGCGATAAACGGCGCTGGATGATGCTGAATTTGTGGTGTCCGATCCACTTTGGTGGAACAAAAAGCCCCCGGACCATCATGGGCCGGGGGGCTTCTTTCAATTCGGAACCGTCAGGCGGCCACCCGCCCTCAGGTCATCGTAAGCCGGGCTCAGTCGCCGGTGACTTCCTTGCCGGTTTCCTGGTCGACGACCTTCATCGACAGGCGGACCTTGCCGCGCTCGTCGAAGCCTAGCAGCTTGACCCAGACCTTCTGGCCTTCCTTGACCACATCGGAGGTCTTGGCGACGCGTTCCGCAGCGAGTTGCGAGATGTGGACCAGGCCGTCCTTGGGGCCGAAGAAGTTCACGAAGGCGCCGAAATCGGCGACCTTGACGACGGTGCCTTCATAGATCACGCCAACTTCCGGTTCGGCGGTGATCGAGTGGATCCACTTCTTGGCGGCCTCGATCTCCTTGCCCGAGGAAGAGGCGATCTTGATGGTGCCGTCGTCATCGATGTTGATCTTGGCGCCGGTCTTTTCGACGATCTCGCGAATGATCTTGCCGCCGGTGCCAATCACGTCACGGATCTTGTCGACCGGGATGTTCATGACCTCGATGCGCGGTGCGAATTCGCCGAGCTGGCCGCGGCTTTCCGACAGCGCATTGCCCATTTCGCCCAGGATATGCAGGCGGCCGCCCTTGGCCTGGCCAAGCGCGATCTGCATGATTTCCTCAGTGATGCCGTCAATCTTGATGTCCATCTGCAGCGCGGTGATGCCGTCGGCGGTGCCGGCGACCTTGAAGTCCATGTCGCCGAGATGATCCTCGTCGCCGAGAATGTCGGACAGGACGGCGAAGTCATCGCCTTCCTTGATCAGGCCCATGGCGATGCCGGCCACGGGCTTGGCCAGCGGTACGCCGGCATCCATCAGCGCCAGCGAGGTGCCGCAGACGGTGGCCATCGAGGACGAGCCGTTGGATTCGGTGATTTCCGAGACCACGCGCAGCGTGTAGGGGAACTGCTCGGCCGACGGCATCATCGGGTGGATGGCGCGCCAGGCGAGCTTGCCGTGGCCGATTTCGCGGCGGCCGGGCGAGCCGGTGCGGCCGGTTTCACCCACCGAATAGGGCGGGAAGTTGTAGTGCAGCATGAAGGTGGCCTTGTAGGTACCCGTCAGGCTATCGACATACTGCTCGTCCTCACCGGTGCCGAGTGTGGCGACCACGATGGCCTGGGTCTCGCCGCGGGTGAACAGCGCCGAGCCGTGGGTGCGCGGCAACAGGCCGACTTCGGAAACGATCGGGCGCACGGTCTCGAGATCGCGGCCGTCGATGCGGCTCTTGGTGTCGAGAATGGCGCCGCGGACGACCTTGGCCTGCAGCGACTTGAACACCGCGCCGATGACTTCGGACGCATAGCGGGGCTCTTCGCCCTCGGCCGGTGCGAAATGCTCCTTGACCTTGGCCTTGACCTCGTCGATGGCCGTGTAGCGGGCGGCCTTGTCGGTGTTCTTGTAGGCGTCGCGCAGACCCGCTTCGCAGACGCCGAGCATTTCGGCTTCGAGTTCGGAATGATCGGGCGCAGTGAAGTCGCGCGGTTCCTTGGCTGCGGCTTCAGCAAGCTGGATGATGCCGTCGATGACCGCCTGGATGCTCTTGTGGCCGAACATGACGGCGCTGAGCATGACGTCTTCGGCCAGTTCCTTGGCTTCCGATTCCACCATCAGCACGGCGTCCGAGGTGCCGGCAACGATCAGGTCAAGCGCGGATTCGGGCATTTCGTCGACATGCGGGTTGAGCACATAGTCGCCATTGATGTAGCCGACCCGGGCGCCGGCAATCGGACCCATGAAGGGAATGCCGGAGATGGTCAGCGCCGCGGAAGCCGCGATCATGGCAAGCACATCAGGGTTGTTTTCCAGATCGTGCTGCAAAACGGTAATGATGATTTGGGTGTCGTTCTTGTAGCCATCGGGGAACAACGGGCGCAGCGGGCGGTCGATCAGGCGCGAGGTCAGGGTTTCGTTTTCGCTCGGACGGCCTTCACGCTTGAAGTAGCCACCGGGGATCTTGCCCGCGGCGTAGGTCTTTTCCTGATAGTTGACGGTCAGCGGAAAGAAATCGCGACCCGGTGTCGGGGATTTCTGCGAAACGACGGTGGCCAGCACCACGGTTTCGCCATAGGTGGCGACGACGGCGCCATCGGCCTGGCGGGCGACCTTGCCGGTTTCCAGGATGAGCGGACGGCCGCCCCATTCAATTTCAACCTTGTGGGTTTCGAACATATCTTGTCCTTCGTGTGCGGGCCTGCGGGCCGGCCGGCTCATGGCCGCCGCGCGCATCGCAAACCCGGTTGTTACTGCGCATCACGGGCAAGACAGCGGGACGTTTCAGGTTTCGCACACGACCGGGGGCGAGGCGAAACATCCGGCAATCCTGCCCCATGACGGGCATCGAGTGTGTCCGTAACCGGATCTTCCGGCCGCAGGACGGTTAAGGCGCGAGATACGGGCAAAAGCCCGGACGGCGTGCGCCTGAACGCCACAGCCTCTTTCATCGAGGCCGCAAATGAGGTCCGGCGGACAGGACCGTTGCCCTGTCCGCCGGAAACGGTTTTAGCGGCGGATGCCCAGACGGGCGATCAGATCCGCATAGCGCGCGTGGTCCATGCGCTTGACATAATCAAGCAGGGACCGGCGCGTGGACACCATCTTCAACAGCCCGCGGCGTGAATGGTTGTCCTTCTTGTTGTCCTTGAAGTGGCCGGTCAGGTTGTTGATCCGCTCGGTGAGGATGGCAACCTGGACTTCCGGAGACCCGGTGTCGCCGGGCTTGGTGGCGTATTCTTCAATCAGCGCAGACTTGCGCTCGGCAGTAATCGACATCTCACTATCCTTTCAATCTGGATGGGAATGGCGCCCGCTGCCGGGATGTCGTCCAGCAAGGGCCTCGATTGCCGCGCGGAAAGGTCAGTTAATGCATCCGGTCACGACGGCTGGGCTATAGGCCAAATCGATCCGAAAAGAAAGGAAAATATGGCGGTTGCGCCCGGCTTGGCCCGATATGGCGTCAGGGCGGCGTGGTTTCAACAACCGCGCTTGACATAGGCGTCGGGCACGGCCTCGATCCAGGCCACGGAGCCCGCGTCATCCCGGGAGACATAGGGCCCGTCGGCAACGCAGTAAAAGCCGTTGCGGAAACCCTCGACATCGGAGGTGTTGAGCACCCGCGAGCCGGCGCCGCCGCCAACCATCGGACCGCCGAGATCCGAGAGTATACGGCTGGCGTCGGCCCGGCTTTTGGAGCATCCGAGAACGATGTACCAACCGCAACCACCGGCCTCGTAGCCCGGCGTCTGGGCCTGCGCCGCGGGTGCAGATGCCAAGGCAAGCAGCGCAGCGGCAGCAAGTGCGAGACCCGCAAACGAACGGATTCCCGGGTTGCGGCGCGAATGCAGGTGTGTTTCATCTGGGATCCTCTTTTGGGAAAGATGCCGCAACCGGGTCGGGGTGACAAGCCAGGGTGACAGATCGGCTGTCGGCTCAATTGGCCCTGCCGCCGCCCGATCGAAGCGCAGTCCGGAGACCATGAAGCATGCCTGAACCAAGACAGATGCGGTTGACCCAACGCCATGTCGATCTTGTCCACCGTGACATCTGTGATCCGGGTGCGAAATTGTTGCCAGGGTTCCGGTCGGCAACAGATGCTGATTATGCCGAGGCCGTTGACGGCATGCTCAAAACCCGACCGCACGGCGAGTTCTGGCTGTTTGGCTACGGATCGCTGATCTGGAACCCGGAGACAGCGTTCGAGGAAAAGCGGCTGGCAGTGGCGAAAGGCTGGCGGCGGCGGTTCTGTCTGGGGCCGGATCACCGGTTTCGTGGCAGCCCCGAGCAACCGGGGCTGATGATGGCTCTGGACCGCGGCGGTCAATGCACCGGCATGATCTACCGGTTGCCCGAAAACGATATTGAGGCCGAGTTGCACCGGCTGATCCGGCGGGAACTCAGCCAGATCCCCTCCGCCTTCCCGTGGCGCTGGATCACCACCCGCACGGATACCGGGCCGGTGACGGCGCTGACCTTCGCGATGGACCGGCGCAACAAGCGCTATGTTTCCGGGCTCAGTGACGAACAGACCGCCGAGGTTCTTGCCAGCGCCTGCGGCTTTCGCGGCTCGATGACAGCCTATCTCCATTCCACCGTGATAATGCTCGAGAGCCTGGGGATTCACGACCGGGCGCTGTGGCGGTTGCAGCAGCTCGTCGCCGAACGGATCGAAGCCGAACACGCGGCAAAGCGCTAGGCGACGTTGCGGCCCCCGGTGCGAAAACCTGACGGGATTGGAGGGGCGCCGGGCAACACCGGTGGCGATAACCGATGTCGAGCCGTAAGGTCCCTGGCGATCAGGTCTTGCCAATGGTGCTGCGAACTGGCCACCCGCTGAACCTATGGCTTGGAGTGCGGAAATGGCTACAAAAGAGACCGACAACGATCTGGTTCGCAGCCGCCCACTGACGGTGGGCGAAAGCAGATCGGGCCGCAGGCCCACCGTCACCATAGAGGCTCGATGCTTGTGTTTAACGCGTTACAGAGGGAGTAACCGATGACCCGGTCAAAACGCGCGCTCATGCCGGATTACCTTCGTCTGATCGCCCTCTTCGGCATCGTTGTGGTCAATGTTCAGTTCATTGCGTTCTCATCGTTGAAAGGCTTCGTAACGCCGGGGGCGGACACTGCCGCCGACGCGATTGCCCTCTGGCTGATCCACGGGCTGGCGCTGCTCAAGACCTATGGACTGTTTTCCTTCATGTTCGGCGTGGGCTTGGGTTTTCTGATGCGTTCCGCGGCACAGCGGGATCTGCCGTTCGGCCGTATCTACCGCAACCGGATGATCGGCCTGCTTGTTCTCGGCATCATTCATGGCTGCCTGTTCTTTCCGGGAGATATTCTGGCGATCTATGCGGTGACCGGCTCGATCCTCTACCTTTTCAGGGATTGGCCGGTACGCCGTCTGGTCCGGGTCGGCGCGGGCCTTCTTGTCGCGCAGGCCTTGATCGCGCCACCCTTGCTGCTGGCCACGCCCGAAACACCTGCGGATATGTTTTTGCTGGAGCGGGAGATGCTCGGCGAAGGCGGAATTATCGAGGCGGTCATGTTTAGAAGCATCGGCTTCGCAATCACAATGCCGGCCTTTCTTGTAATCCAGGGGAGCGCCGCACTGGGCTGGTTCTGCCTCGGTCTTGCCGCCGTTAAATCAGGCCTGATCGATCAATCCGGGCATCCGCTGTGGAAGCGCGCGCGTCGCCTCTGTCTGGTGCCGGGCGTTATCCTGAGCCTGCTCGGAGCCGCGATCTGGCAATGGGGCACTACCGTGCCCGGTGCGGTTCTGACAATTGCTGTTGCGCCGCTTGCAACGCTTGGCTATCTCGGGCTTATCGCGGCGATTTCGCGTCCGCCGGGACCGGTGATGGCGCACGTGCTTAGAGCCGGCGGTTCCAGCCTGAGCATCTATCTCGGCCAGTCGATCATCCTGTCGACGATCTTTGCGGGATACGGATTGGGTCTTTGGGATGAGGTCGGCAGAACCACCGCCAGCGCCATTGCGGTGTTGGTGACCGGAGCCCTGATCATTGCCCTGGTCATTTGGCATAGGTGGATCAGACTGGGGCCGTTTGAATGGGTGCTGCGGCGGATCACCTATTCCGGCGCCAAGCCCAGCGTTTGAAGAGCGGTCAGCAAAACCCGGAATTGACGGGAAGCTGCAGGCTGGCCAGCGGCCATTCCCGCAAGCCCAGCACTGTGGTGCGTGCCGCTACGGCTTGAACACCCGCCGGGGGCGGAACTCGCCGCCGGCCACCTCACCGATGGCGACCAGGCTGCCGCGCGCGAATGCGCAGGCGTCATCGGTGGCGACCGGTGCATCGCGGCCGCGCAGGATGATGGGATTGCCCATTCTGAGACGGTGCGCCTGATCCTCGGAGATATCGATGCGCGGCAGGGCCGACAGCACATCCCCGGCGGGCACCAGAAATGCGTCGAGGCTTGCCAGACGCTCAGCGTCATCCTCGACCTGTTCGAGCGCGACAAGATCGGCCAAGGGCACCATGGCTTCTTCGCTGAAGGGCGCGACCATGGTCCGGCGCAGCGCCGAGATATGGCCGTAACAACCGAGATCCCGGCCCATGTCCCGCGCCAGCGCGCGCACATAGGTGCCCTTGCCGCATTCCACCTCAAAAACCGCATGATCGGCATCCGGGCACCCCAGAAGCGTGATCCGGTGGATCTCCACTTCACGTGGCGGGATTTCGACCGTTTCACCGCCACGCGCCATGTCATAGGCGCGTTCGCCGCCGATCTTGACGGCGGAAAATGCCGGCGGCGTCTGGGCGATCACGCCGCTGTAGCGCGGCAGCAGGGCTTCGATCGCGGATTTGCCGGGGCGCTCGGAGGACTGTTCAACAACTTCACCCTCGAGATCATCGGTGTTGCGCTCTTCGCCCCAGGCAACGGTGAACTCATAGACCTTGCGGCCATCCATGACGTAAGGCACGGTCTTGGTGGCTTCGCCAAGCGCGATCGGCAGCATGCCCGAGGCCAGCGGATCGAGCGTGCCGGCATGGCCGGCCTTGTCGGCCTTGAACAGCCATTTGATTTTGGAGACAGCCTCGGTCGAGCCGAAATCCCAGGGCTTGTCGAGCACCAGCCAGCCCGAGACCGGGCGGCCCTTGTTCTTGCCGCGACGGCCCATATCAGCGCTCTTCCCCGCCCTCGGGCGACCGCGTTGCATCGCCGGGATCCGGCTCGTCCTTGTGATCGAGATCGCGCGCGACTTCCGGCGAGCGGAGCAACGCATCGATCTTCGAATAATTGTCAAAGCTGGTGTCGTCGCGGAAACGCAGCTCGGGCATGTATTTCATCTGCCGGATTAGCGGCGTTACGCGGCCGCGCAGATAGCGGGCGTGCCTGTTGAGCGCGGCGATGATGGCGTCGTGGTCGGTTTGGCCGAGCGGCGTGACATAGGCCGTGGCGACCTTGAGATCCGGCGACATGCGCACTTCAGACACGGAAATCACCGTGTTTTCGATGAGCGGATCGCGCACCTCGCCGCGCTGAAGCACCTGGGTGATGGCTGCACGCACCTGTTCGCCAACGCGCAACATGCGCTGGGACGGGGCCGAAGACGTGGGTTTAGGCATGGGTGTCCAACCGGATTTGCGGGCGCAACGGCCCGTTCAGCAGCGGAATTCGGACCGCCCGGCGCTTGAAGCGCCAGGCGGATATCCGATTACAATGTGCGGGTGACGTGCTCGACGCGGAAACATTCGATGACGTCGCCGGCGCGAATGTCCTCGTAGTTTTCGAAGGCCATGCCGCACTCCTGTCCGGCATTGACCTCGGCGACCTCGTCCTTGAAGCGCTTCAATGTCTTGAGCTTGCCTTCGTGGATGACAACACTGTCGCGGATCAGGCGAACGCCTGCGCCACGCTCGACCTTGCCTTCGGAGACGCGGCAACCGGCCACCTTGCCGACCTTGGTGATGTTGAACACCTCCAGGATCTCGGCGTTGCCGAGGAAGGTTTCGCGGCGCTCCGGCGAGAGCATGCCCGACATCGCCGCTTTCACATCATCGACCAGATCGTAAATGATGTTGTAGTAGCGGATCTCGACGCCATCGCGCTCGGCGGCGTCGCGGGCCTGCTTGTTGGCGCGGACGTTGAAGCCGATGATGGCCGCACCCGAGGCTTCCGCCAGCGAGATGTCGGATTCGGTGATGGCGCCGGCGCCCGAATGGATGATCCGGGCCCGGACTTCATCTGTGCCCAGCTTGTCAATGGCGCCTGCGATTGCCTCGATCGAGCCCTGCACATCGCCCTTGACCAGCAGCGGGAATTCCTGGCTGCCGGTATCCTGCAGCTGGGTCATCATCTGCTCAAGCGAACCGCGCGAACCGCTCTGGCGGGCGGCGGCCTTGTCACGGGCCAGACGCTGCCGGTACTCGGCGATCTCGCGGGCACGGGACTCGCTTTCGACGACGGCGAAGCGGTCGCCGGCCTGCGGGGTGCCCTGCAGGCCGAGAATCTCCACCGGAAATGCGGGACCGGCTTCCTTGACCTGTTCGCCGCGATCATTGACCAGGGCGCGCACGCGGCCCCACTGATCGCCAGCCACCAGGATTTCGCCCGGCTTGAGCGTACCGGCCTGCACCAGCACAGTGGCGACCGAGCCGCGGCCGCGATCGAGCTTGGCCTCGATTACCACGCCTTCGGCGGTGCGGTCGGGGTTGGCCTTGAGGTCCAGAAGTTCAGCCTGAAGCAGGATCGCATCGAGCAGCTTGTCGAGATTGAGCTGCTTGAGCGCGGACACCTCGACGTCGAGCACTTCGCCGCCCATCGATTCGACGAACACCTCGTGCTGAAGCAGGTCAGTGCGCACCTTGTTGACGTCGGCGGCCGGTTTGTCGATCTTGTTGATCGCCACGATGATCGGCACTTCAGCCGCCTTGGCGTGATTGATCGATTCGATGGTCTGCGGCATCACGGCGTCATCGGCCGCCACCACCAGGATGGCGATGTCGGTTGCCTGGGCGCCGCGGGCGCGCATGGCGGTGAAGGCGGCGTGGCCCGGCGTGTCGATGAAGGTGATCAGCTGATCGTTCTTCTCGACCTGATAGGCGCCGATATGCTGGGTGATGCCGCCGGCTTCGCCGGAGACCACATTGGCGTTGCGAATGGCGTCGAGCAGCGAGGTCTTGCCGTGGTCGACATGGCCCATGATGGTGACCACAGGCGGCCGTGACTGAAGGTCGCCCTCATCGTCCTTGTTCTCATCGAAGATGCCGAGCTCAACATCGGATTCCGACACGCGCTTGACCGTGTGGCCGAATTCACCGGCGATCAACTCGGCCAGGTCGGCGTCGATAACGTCGCCCGGCTTCATCATCTGGCCTTCCTTCATCAGGTACTTGATCACGTCGACCGAGCGTTCGGCCATGCGCTGAGAAAGTTCCTGAATGGTGATGGTCTCGGGCAGTGTAACCTCGCGGGCGATCTTCTCGCGGGGTTCCTGCATCATCGAGCGGCGCATCTTTTCCTGGCGGCGGCGCATTGCTGAAAGCGAGCGGCCGCGGGAATTGCCGTCATCATTGAGCGCCGCAGTCAGGGTCAGCTTGCCGCGGCGGCGATCGTCGCCGCCCTTGGGCCGGGACGGCTTCTGGGGTTCGGGACGCGTGACCTTGGCGCTGGGCCGGGCTGCGCCGCCGGAACGTGCTGGCGCTTCCTCGGCGGGAACGGGTGCAGCGGGTTCGGGGGGGGCGCGCAAGGCGGCCTCTTCCTCGGCGCGTTTGCGCTCTTCAGCCTCCTTGGCGAGCCGGGCGTCTTCTTCGGCCTGGCGCTTGGCGCTTTCGGCTTCCTCGGCCGCGCGGCGCGCGTCTTCCTCGGCGCGGCGGACAGCTTCTTCCTCGGCGCGCTTGCGCTCTTCGACATCGCGAACGCGGCTGTCCTGCAGCGCGCGGCGACGGGCTTCAACCTCGCTGGCGGAAAGCTCGTTGAGCACCACGCCACCACGTGGGGGAGCGGCCGGGGCGGGTGCTGGCGCCGGTGCGGGGGCAGCGGGCTTTTCGGCCACCGGCGCGGGACGTGGCTTAAGTGTCAGCGGCTGCACCGGCTTTTCGTCTTCAGGACGGGTGATGCGGCGCTTGCGCGTCTCCACCACCACGGCCTTGGTCCGGCCACGACCCATCTCCTGACGCACCATTCCCTGTTCCACAGAGGGGCGCTTCAGCGAGAAGGTCTTCTTGCCGGTGACACTGATCGTCTTGTCGTCTTTGCTGTCGCTCATTCCGTATCCGTTTCCGCGGAAGCCCTATCGCGCATCGGCGCAATGGCTTCTTGATCGATCGCACCCGGGTTTCGCGCCCGGTAGCCCTTATTCAGTCCGCGCCGTTTTCAGGCCCGTTTCTGTAGCGCGCAAGTCTCTTTGCGCGCTTCACTACACCCTCACCGGCCTGCCCTGCAAGCGCGGCGGCATGGATAAAAGCACCTTCGCCCATGGCAAGCACCAATTCGTCGGCTGAAAACAGCCGAAAGACCGGTATCTTCGCCAGGCTGTCGCCCTTGGCGCGCGCCGTATTGGCCTGCCGCAGCTTGCGAACGCCATCTTCAGCGGCGTCGCTGGCGTGCATAACGGCCAGCGCCGCGCCGGAGCGGATCGCATCGTCGACCTTGGCCGAGCCGGTGACGAACTGGCCCGATTTGCGGGCCAGGTTCATCATACCCAAAAGCCCTTCGCGAAGCAGCCCCTCGACCGTCTCGCCCAGCCCGGAATCGACCGTGACCTGAGCCTTGAGCGCCCGGCCGAAAAGCTTGCGCTTGACCGCCAGGTCGATTTTCTCGCGCTCCGCGGTCACCCAGCAGCCGCGCCCGGGCAGGTTCATGCGCAGATCCGGCACCACCCGGCCCTCAGGGTCTGCAACAAAGCGTATCAAGCCGTCGGGCTGTCCACGCTCCCGGGTTACAATGCACATGCGGTCGTTCACGGGTTCGATCCTGACCTTCACTGCGGTGCCCCCGGCTCACGGCCGCCGTTTCAGGCGTCCTGACTGCCAGGCTGCGCCTCGGTTTCGCCACCGGCTTGAACTTCGGCCTCGGCCTCGGCTTCCCCGTCGGCTTCCTCGACCAGCAGTTCTTCCTCTGTGATCCAGCCCACCGCGAGACGCGCCGACAGGATCATGGATTCAGCTTCGGCGCGGGTGATGTCCATGCCGGTAAACAGGCCATCAAAGCGCTGGGTCTCGCCATCCTTGCGCTCCGACCAGCCGGTCAGATCATCAACCGCGCACCCGGCGAAGTCCTCGACGGTCTTGATCTCGTCGCCGCCCAGCGCCACCATCATCGCGGTGGTCATGCCCGGAACGGTGCGCAACTCGTCCTCAACACCCAGCTCCTTGCGCTTGGCGTCGAGTTCGGCCTCGACCCGATCGAGATATTCGCGTGCCCGGGTCTGCAGTTCCTCGGCGGTCTCCTCGTCGAAACCTTCGATCGCGGTGATCTCGGAAAGATCGACATAGGCCACTTCCTCGACCTGGCTGAAGCCTTCCGAGGCCAGCACCTGGCCGACCATCTCGTCGACATCGAGCGCTTCCATGAACAGTTGCGTGCGCTCGTTGAATTCCTTCTGGCGGCGCTGGCTTTCCTCTTCCTCGGTGAGGATATCGATATCCCAGCCGGTGAGCTGCGAGGCAAGACGCACATTCTGGCCGCGGCGGCCGATGGCCAGCGACAGTTGCTCGTCGGGCACCACCACCTCGATGCGCTCGGCATCCTCGTCAAGCACCACCTTGGCGACTTCAGCCGGCTGCAGCGCGTTGACGATGAAGGTGGCCGGAGACGGCGACCAGGGGATGATGTCGATCTTTTCGCCCTGCAGCTCGCCGACCACGGCCTGAACGCGGCTGCCGCGCATGCCGACGCAGGCGCCGACCGGATCGATCGAGGAATCGTTGGAAATCACGGCGATCTTGGCGCGGCTTCCGGGGTCGCGGGCAACCGAGCGGATCTCGATGATGCCGTCATAGATTTCCGGCACTTCCATGGTGAACAGCTTGACCATGAACTGCGGATGGGTGCGCGACAGGAAGATCTGCGGACCGCGCTGTTCGCGGCGCACATCGTAGACATAGGCGCGGATCCGGTCGCCATAGCGGAAGGCTTCACGCGGGATGGTCTCGTCGCGCCGGACGATGCCTTCGCCGCGGCCGAGATCGACGATGACATTGCCGTATTCGACGCGCTTGACGGTGCCGTTGACGACTTCGCCGATACGGTCCTTGTATTCGTCAAACTGGCGGTCACGCTCGGCTTCGCGAACCTTCTGCACGATCACCTGCTTGGCGGACTGGGCGGCGATGCGGCCGAAATCCATCGGCGGCAGCGGATCGGCAATGAAATCGCCAAGCTGGGCGTCGGGGTTGCGGTCGCGCGCCATCACCAGCGGGATCTGGGTCGAGTAATCCTCGGCCTCTTCAACCACTTCGAGCAGACGCTGCAGCCGGATTTCACCGGTCTTGGCGTTGATGTCGGCGCGGATGTTGGATTCCGAACCGTAGCGCGAACGCGCCGCCTTCTGGATTGCATCGGCCATAGCGGCGATGACGATCTCGCGGTCAATGGACTTCTCGCGGGCGACCGCGTCAGCGATCTGAAGAAGCTCAAGCCTGTTTGCACTGACTGCCATGTCTGTCTCCATATATCGGGCGGCACCTGCCGCGTCCGGTCTGGTTTGGGTCCGCCCGGCGGACCTGATTAGAGGCGCCCGGCAGGACGCCGCGTTTCGTCAATTCAAGCGGGATCTTCCGGCGCGGCCGGATCCCCATCATTGTTCTCATTGGCCACGGCCATCGCCTTGGCGGCCTTGTCGGCGCGCAGCGATTCGCGGATCAGCTCGTCGGTCAGCACCAGCTTGGCCTCGGCGAGCGCCGAAAACGGGATCACCGCGGTGTTTTCCTCGCCATAGGCCGGCTGATCACGCTCGACGGCGAATCCGGTCTCGGTGACGTCGCGGATATAGCCTCTGAAACGCTTGCGGCCATTGATCAGCACGGACGCGTCGCAGCGGGCGAGATGGCCCTGCCACCGTTCGAAATCCGAGCGGCGTACCAGCGGCCTGTCGATTCCGGGTGACGAGAGTTCGAGGTGGTAGGCCTTGTCCACCGGGTCCTCGACATCGAGCACCGGCGACAACGCTCGCGAGGCGGCCTCGCAATCCTCAACGGTCATCGAGCCATCGGTGCGCTCGGCCATGATCTGCAGGGTCAGGCCGTTCTGGCCCGACAACCGCACCCGCACCAGACGCATATCCAAAGACTGTAAAACCGGCTCGACAATCTCGGCAATGCGCGCGTCGACCCCGGTCTCGATGACCAGTCTCGGCTCGTTGGCGGCTGCGATTTCGTCGGGCATTTCACTTTGTCCTGCGTTTTGCTGGATGCTGGTTGCTGCGATGGGCTGACTCCTCCGACCGCCGGGCAACAAAAAAGAGCGGGTCCTTGCGGGCCCACCCTTGCTCATAACGATCAAGAATTTGGGCGGCTTATAGCCTGATTTGAGGCCAGGGGCAAGATGTTTCGGCCCAGACGCCGGGACCGGTCCGCTGGCGTCGCCCGGTTTGACTGCCGCAGTGTGTATGTTGGGATTAACTCCGGATTTAGCCAAAGGCCATTATTGTCGAAATCATGCCACAATCGGACTCGCTCAGCGCCGGCACGGCGAGACGAACGGACCGATCCCGGGGGAGCCAATGACAGCCGATCCTGATCTGCAAAACAACGCCGTCATCATCGCCGCACACCCGGACGATGAGATCCTCTGGTTCTCATCGATCATGAAGCAGGCGAAACAGGTCATCATCCTGTATCGCGATTTCTGGGCTTCGCCGGATCTTGGCGACAAGCGCGCCGCGGCGATCGCCAACTTGCCGCATGACAATGTGACATGGCTGGAACTCAGCGAATCCGGGTCTTTCGGGTGCGCCAATTGGCAGTCACCGGTCATTTCTGACGACGGGCTGGCCTTTGCCGCGGAGGCGACGCTCAGGGACATCAAGTCGCTGGTCAAGAAGGCGTTGCCGTTGGCAGCGCCAGCGTCAGCGGTGCGGCTGTCGCAGGCCTATGCGCAAAACTTCCTGGCGATCATCGACAGCCTTCGCCCGATCCTGACTGCGGACATGAACGTGTTTACCCACAATCCGTGGGGCGAATACGGACATGAAGACCATGTGCAGTGTTTCCGCGCGGTCGATCTGCTGCGCCGGGAGATCGGGTTCAAATTGTGGATGTCCAACTACTGCACCGAGCGCTCATTGCCACTGGCGATGTCCTATTTCCAATGCGAACCGGGACCGTTCGTCCGGCTGCCAACCGACATCGACTACGCGCGGCAGGTCGCGCAGGTCTATATCGATGCCGGTTGCTGGACCTGGGTCGACGACTGGGCCTGGTTTGAGGACGAATGCTTCATGGAGGCGCCGGAAGGCCCCTCGAACTCGCAAGCGTCGGGTCACCTGTTCCCGCTCAATTTCTTTTCGATGGGAAAATAGGCCGAAGACGTTCAGCCAAGACGCTGGAACGTCAGATAGCAGGGTGTGCGGCCTTCGCGGATCGCCTTGGCCTCATAGCGCGTGCCGGGCCAACCGGACCAGGGTTCGCGCCAATCAGCGGCCTTGTTTGCTGTCCACTCGAAATCCGGATGGTCTTCGATATGGGCCAGTGTCCAGTTGACGTAAGTGTCGATGTCGGAGGCGAAGCAGAACCGGCCTCCAGACTTGAGCACCCGGGCAAAGCGATCGAGATTGACCTTCGAGACGAAGCGCCGCTTCCAGTGCTTTTTCTTGGGCCAGGGATCGGGATAGAGCAGATCAATCTGGTCAATGCAGCCGTCCGGCAGCCAATCGAGCAGTTGAGTGGCGTCATCATCGTGGACGCGAATGTTGTCGAGCCCCAGCGCGTCGAGCGACGCCAGCATCTTGGCCATGGAATTGACGAAGGGCTCGACACCGATGAAGCCGGTCTCTGGGCTTTCCTGCGCCCGGTGCAACAGGTGCTCACCGCCGCCAAACCCGATCTCAAGCCGGAGCCGTTCGAACCGGCGCGGCCAGAGCCCCTCAAGCCGAGCGGGCGCCGGCCGGTCAAGATCGAGCTTGAGTTCGGGCAGGCGCCGGATAAGGGCTTCTGACTGGGCGCCCTTGAGCGGCTTGCCCTTGCGCCGCCCATAGAAGGCCTCGGTGGCGCGGCTGCGCCGCTGCGGTTCGGCCATGGCGTCCACCTGTCAGGTCGACCGGCGTTGCGCTCAGCGCTTGAGCGCCGCCTTCAGGGGTTTGACCAGATCAAGCTTCTCCCAGGAGAAGGAGCCATCACGGCCGGCCTTGCGCCCGAAATGGCCATAGGCCGCGGTGCGGGCGTAGATCGGCTTGTTGAGATCGAGATGGTTGCGAATGCCGCGCGGTGTCAGATCCATAACATTCGGCAGAGCTTCCTCGAGTGCGGTTTCGGGCACTTTTCCGGTGTCGTGGAAATTGACGTTGATCGACAGCGGCTGGGCCACGCCGATGGCGTAGGAGAGCTGGATCGTGCACCGCTCGGCGAGACCGGCGGCAATGGCGTTCTTGGCCAGATAGCGCGCCGCATAGGCCGCCGACCGGTCCACCTTCGTGGTGTCCTTGCCCGAAAACGCGCCGCCGCCATGCGGAGCTGCGCCGCCATAGGTGTCGACGATGATCTTGCGGCCGGTCAGGCCGGCATCGCCGTCAGGACCGCCGATTTCAAACTTGCCGGTGGGGTTGATGTACCACTTGCAGTCCTCGGCGATCTCCAGACCCTCGAGCGCTTCGCGAATATAGGGTTCGACAACCTCGCGCACCTTGGCCGAATCCCAGCTTCCGTCGAGATGCTGGGTCGACAGCACGATCGAGGTGACCTGCGACGGCTTGCCGTCGACATAGCGCACGGTAACCTGGCTCTTGGCGTCCGGGCCGAGCTTGCCGGCTTCGCCCTCGCCCTTGTGGCGGGCGGCGGCAAGCAGTTCGAGAATCTTATGGCTGTAATAGATCGGCGCGGGCATCAGCTCAGGCGTTTCGTTACAGGCGTAACCGAACATGATGCCCTGGTCGCCGGCGCCTTCCGAGCCCTGATGGTCGGCGGCATTGTCGACGCCCTGTGCGATATGGGCGGACTGGAAGTGCAGCAGCACATCGATCCTGGCGGTCTTCCAATGGAAGCCGTCCTGCTCATAGCCGATGGCACGGATCGCCTTGCGGGCGGCCGATTTGAACTTCGAGGGATTGATGATCTCGTTGCCGTTCTTGTCGGTCTTGACCAGCGAAGGCGGGACCCGGACTTCGCCGGCGATCACCACGCGATTGGTCGTCGCCAGGGTTTCACAGGCAACGCGCACGCTCCAAGGATCGACGCCGGCTTTCTTGGCCTCACGATAGACCAAATCGACGATTTCGTCCGAAATGCGATCGCACACCTTGTCGGGGTGGCCTTCAGACACGGATTCACTGGTGAAAAGAAACGTCGAGCGCTCCATTGCGGGCTCCATCTACAGTCAAGGAGAGGCTTGTGTAGTGGCAACACGCGAGGCTGACAAGGTCAGAATGACATAAATATATCTTGATATGGTCATTTGATGTTGCAGCGCCGGGCCTTCCATGAGCCCGGCGTCGCATCACTGATGGCGCGCGAGGCGCTCAGCCAAGCTCTGGTTCGGCGGCAAGCGCCTTGACAAGATCGACCAGCTTGCGGCGAACCTTGGGATCCGGGATCTTGATAAAGGCGCGGTTGAGCTGCAGACCCTCTGACGAGGACAGGAAGTCGACGACATAGTTGGAGCTGTTGGCCTCGGCCATTCCGGGCTGACCCGTGGAAGGATCGCCTGGCGCATCCTCAAAAAAGAAACTCACCGGCACATTGAGAATGGTGGAGATGTTTTGCAGCCGGCTGGCGCCAACGCGGTTGGTGCCCTTTTCATATTTCTGAATCTGCTGGAACGTAATCCCCAGCGCTTCTCCAAGTTTCTCCTGGCTCATGCCGAGCATTGTGCGTCGAAGACGAATCCGGCTGCCGACATGGATGTCGATCGGATTCGGCTTTTTCTTGTTCTCAATCATATTTTCGTCCTGACAAGAGCCTGCGACTCTCTGGTTGATTTATCCCGCCTTGATTGCATTTCCGAATTTCACAAAACTGCGAACCGCAAGGGAACGATCCCATGACGGGAAGTGGGTTGACGAAAACAACTATGCAATTTTAGGGGTTTTCCGTCAATCAGAGCTGTATTTTTTACCTCTGCGCGCAGCCACCACTAACAATACCATTATGGCGATAATCAATCCAAAGTTAAATTCCCTGTTTTTTTCGCTCCAATGGGGTGCGGACGCAGCCGGCAGTTCCACGTCGAAGGCGCCGGATTGTCCAAGCGGCAGGCTGCCGACCACGCGGCCGGCGGAATCGGTGACCACCGAGATGCCGCTGTTGGCCGCCCTGACAAGCGGCAGCCGGGTTTCCACCG
The DNA here is from genome assembly GCF_947501405.1 of uncultured Hoeflea sp. Lineage (GTDB taxonomy): Bacteria > Pseudomonadota > Alphaproteobacteria > Rhizobiales > Rhizobiaceae > Hoeflea. Next base: position 17,555 of record NZ_CANMVK010000003.1, read on the forward strand.
CACGCAATTGTGCCTGGCGCAGGTGCTGATAAGGCCCGGGAGTATTGCCATACCATGCATCGTTGGTGAGGTTGAGCAGCATGTCGCCGCGGCCTTCTTCGACTTCGGCCAAGCCGGGAAAAATCGCCTCGTAGCAGACCAGCGGGACCGCGCCCAATCCGCCGGGCAAGGCCAGAAGGCCGCGACGTTCGGCCGCTGAAAATCCGCCGAAGGTTTCGGCCACCGGACTGAGACCATATTGGCGCAACAGGTCTTCGAACGGCAGATATTCGCCGAAGGGAACAAGGTGGGCCTTGTCGGCCGATCCGATGATCTGGCCCTCATCATCGATGGCATAGATGGTGTTGTAGTAGCGTTGGGCAGCGCCGCCGACGCCCTCTTCCGGCCGGACCGCACCGGTCACCAGGGTTTGGCCAACCTGCAGCATATCCGCCATCCGCGACAGCGCGCCGGGGTTCTCGGTCAACAGGAACGGCAATGCGGTTTCAGGCCAGATGATGTGCGTGGGACGGGCTTCGCCCGGGCGCGGCGAAAGCGCGCTAAGGTCAAGCAATTGCTGGAAAATTCTTTCCCGCTCGGCCATGTCCCATTTGGCCGACTGGTTGACCGCGGGCTGGACGATGCGGATGACCGCGCCACCCGATTGCGGTGGCGCACCATCATGCCGCGACAGTGCGAACCAGCCATATCCGACATGGGTAAGAAACAGTGCAAGTGCCGCCAGTTGCCCGGGAACAGCGCCGCGGCCGGTACCGATCAGCGCCGGTACCGAAAACACGAACACCGTCAGCGCCGACATGCCGTAGATGCCGACAATCTCGGAGGACTGCATCATCAGCGGCGTCGGCATTGCGGCATAGCCGATGGCGTTCCAGGGAAAGCCGGTAAAGGCAAAACCACGCACCCATTCCAGCAGTCCGAATGCTGCCGAGAGCGCTGCGATGCGGCCCAGCCCATCCGACCACATCAGCCGGGCCAGCGCCGTCGCCGCACCATAAAACAACGCCAGCAGGGCCGGCAGTCCGAACACTGCGATCGGCAACGCCCAGGCAAAACTTTCCGCATCCACCAGCAGTGCATTGGCAAGCCACCACAAGCCGGCGGTGAAATAGCCGAAACCGAACCACCAGCCAGTGGCAAAGGCCGGGCGCAGCCGCCCCAGCGGGCCGGCGTCCGCCGCGCCGCTGGCGCCATCGAGCAGCCAGACCAGCACCGGGAGGGAGACAAACAGCGTCGCGAAAAAGTTGAATGGCGGCAGTGCCAATACCGCCAGCGCTCCGGCAAACACCGCCAAGGCGATGCGCTTGAGGCCCCAGCTCAACATAATGTGTTCAGCGATTCGTTCCAATTTCCGGCCATCCCCCGCCATCGCCGCCCCGTAGCACCGCACCGGCTGCCGGGTCAGGGCGAATCAGTTGCGGCATCCTTTCAAAAAACGAAGGCGATGTCCGGTGTGGATGGCGGCTTTTTTGGACTGGCGCGAGGCTATGCAGCCTCTGCCGCGCCGCCATCAGGCAGCGCTGGCGTCATCGGGCTGGGATTTCTTGGCAGGCGGCGCGGTTTTCTTGACCGGCGGCTCGGCGCGGGTCGTGCGACGGCGTGCACCGTGGCGCTTTCGCACGATGCGCACCCGCTTGACCCGGCGCGGATCGGCGTCGGTGACGTGAAACTCGAACCCCGCGACGGCCTGGACCACTTCGCCACGAACGGGCACCCGGCCAAGTTCCGAAAAAATCAGCCCGCCGACGGTGTCGACCTCCTCGCTCTGCTCGCGGATGTCGAAATCCGGGCCGATTTCCTTGGCAAGATCGTCAAGCTCGGCCTTTGCGTCGACAATCCAGATGTCGTCGCTGGATTTGCGAATCAGGTTTTCCTCTTCATCGTCGTGCTCGTCGGCGATATCGCCCACAACCATCTCGACGATGTCTTCAAGCGACACCAGACCATCGGTGCCGCCATATTCATCAATCACCAGCGCCATCTGGATACGGTTGGCCTGCATGCGCTGCATCAAATCCGACGCATGCATTGACGCGGGCACGAACAGCACCTTGCGGGTGATGCCCGATTCCTGAAGCGTCTTGGTTAAATCCACTCTCGACAATTCCAGCGCATTGAGCGGCGTGCGCTTTGGCTGCACGGCAGCGTTCTTGGCGGTGGATTTGCGTTTTGTGCGGGCCTGTTTGGTAATCCAGGCGAGCAGATCGCGAATGTGGATCATTCCGCGCGGATCGTCGAGATTTTCATCATAGACCGGCATGCGCGAGCGGCCGGACTCTTCGAAAATTTCCAGCAACCGGCCGAGCGTGGTGGTCTGGTCGACCGCCTCGATGTCGGTGCGCGGCACCATGACGTCTTCCACACGCACCTCGCGAAGCCGCAGGATGTTGTGCAGCATGGCGCGCTCATCGGGCGAGAAGGCCTCGTGCAATTCGCCGCCCGACTGCAAGGCATCGGTCAGATCCTCACGAATCGTCTCGCGGTCGGAAGGGGGAAACAGGGCACGCACCAGCCGCTGCCACAGGCCCATGCCGTTGCGCTCGTCCGGCGCTTGCGGCACGGGCACGGGAAGGTAACTGTCCGCGTCTTCGGAATTGGAAGCGCTGGTAGCGCTTTGCGCTTCGCCGGTCTGTGCCGGGGCATTGCTGTCGGTCATTGTCTCTTCAACGTCAAACCGGCTCGGAGCAGCCGTAAGGATCAGATAGGTCAAGCGAGATCAAAATGCGAGTCTCGATAGCTTCCATTTTCTCCGCATCGTCGTTTTCAATGTGATCATAGCCAAAAAGGTGAAGAAATCCGTGAACAATGAGATGGGCAATGTGCTCATCAACGGGCTTGCCCAGTTCGGAGGCTTCGCGTTCGATGGTTTCGCGGGCCAGGATGATGTCGCCCAGCATCGGTCCCGGCATGCCGCCCGGCGCAAGCTCAAAGGCGGGAAATGAAAGCACATTGGTGGGCTTGGGCTGTCCGCGCCATTCCGAATTGATCGCCTTGACCATCTCGTCATTGCCGAGCACCAGCGAGACCTCCGGCGGATCGGCGGGAAAGGGCTGCGCCTCGTTTTCAGCAAGGTCGCGCATGGCGGCGGCCAGCACTTCGCCCGCACGCGCCTCAAGACGCGCGACATCCCCCCAGTCTCCGGCCTCGACCGAAAGTCCGAGATCGACAGATGGTCCGGCAGAAGTCGGGGCGTTCATGCGCCCGGTTCGGTTTTTGGGTGTTCGCGGCGGCCATAGGCCTCAACGATGCGCTGAACCAGCGGATGGCGCACCACATCGGCCTCGCGGAACCGGCAGGTGACCACACCATCGACGCCGTCGAGAATCGACAGTGCTTCCACCAGGCCCGAGGTGACGCCGCGCGGCAGGTCGACCTGGCTGGGATCGCCGGTGACGATCATCCGCGAGTTCTCGCCCAGCCGGGTGAGAAACATCTTCATCTGCATCTGCGTGGTGTTTTGGGCTTCATCGAGAATGACGACGGCATTGCCGAGTGTGCGCCCGCGCATGAAGGCCAGCGGAGCGATCTCGATGACGCCGGCGGTGATCGCGCGCTCGACCTTGTCGCCCGGCATCATGTCGTAAAGCGCATCATAAAGCGGCCGCAGATAGGGATCGACCTTTTCCTTCATGTCGCCGGGCAGGAAGCCCAGCCGCTCGCCGGCCTCGACCGCCGGGCGCGACAGAATAATCCGTTCGACCGAACCGCGCTCGAGAAGCTGGGCGGCGTAGGCGACGGCCAGATAGGTCTTGCCGGTGCCGGCCGGGCCCACGCCAAACACCAGCTCAGCACGCTCCATCGCCCGCATGTAGGCGTCCTGGGTGGGCGTGCGTGCCATGATGGTCTTCTTGCGGGTCGAAATCTGGGCCAGCGCCAGCTTGCCTTTTCGCTCCAGCGTCGGCAGCACCAGTTGATCGTCAGCGGCCAGCGCCATGCGGATTGCGCCTTCGACATCGGAGACTTCGACACTCGATCCCTTGAGCAGCCGGTCATAGAGATGATCGAGCGCACGGCGGGCCTGATTGGTGGCGACTTCCTCGCCGCTCAGGGTGACGGTGTTGCCGCGGGAGCGGGCGTCCACCTTCAGTTTCTGCTCGATCAGCGCCAGATTCTGGTCGAACTGCCCGAACAATTCACTGGCCAGCCGGTTGTTTTCGAAGGTAAGCGCGAGTTGGGTCTCGTCGGATGCGCCGGAAGCCGGCGCGGTTACGTCTGCCTGGGACAGGTGCTCGGCGGTCAAACGATCTCGCTCCTTGGTTGGTCGCCATTGGCCCCAACCGGTTCGGCAAAGAGGCTGTTGGTGCCGGTCTGCATGATTCGCACACTGACAATGTCACCGATTTGCCCGGCCTTTGCATCAACAATTACCGGCTGCAGCCAGGGCGACCGGCCAACCAGTTGGCCGGTGTTGCGCCCGGATTTCTCCAGAAGCAGGTCGACGGTCCTGCCGATGCAGCCGCGGCCGAAGGCGCGGGTCTGTTCGCTGATGAGCGCCTGCAGTTCCGCAAGCCGTGCGGATTTGACCGCCTCATCCACCTGCCCGTCCATTCCGGCGCCGGGCGTGCCCGGGCGGATCGAGTATTTGAACGAAAACGCCGCGGCATATTCGACATCGCGGATCAACCGCAGGGTGTCTTGGAAATCGGCATCGGTTTCGCCGGGAAAACCGACAATGAAATCGCCCGACAGCGCGATATCGGGCCGCGCCTTACGGATTTTCTCGACCAGCCGGATGTAGTCTTCAGCCGTATGGCGGCGATTCATGGCTTTAAGAATCCGGTCCGAACCCGATTGCACCGGCAGATGCAGATAGGGCATCAGTTGGGGCAGATCGCGATGGGCTTCAATCAGCGCGTCATCCATGTCCCGCGGGTGGCTGGTGGTGTAGCGGATGCGGTCGAGCCCCTCGATCTTGGCCAATCGACGCACCAGTTCGCCCAGACCCCACTCACGACCATCGCCGCCCTCGCCGTGCCAGGCGTTGACGTTCTGGCCGAGAAGCGTGATTTCACGGACCCCGGCCTGCGCCAGCCGTTCGGCCTCCTGGAGGATTTTGCCGACCGGGCGCGAGACTTCAGCGCCCCTTGTGTAGGGCACCACGCAGAAGGTGCAGAATTTGTCGCAGCCTTCCTGGACGGTCAGAAAGGCGCTGACGCCGCGGCCGCGAATGGCTGCCGCTGCGGCGGCCGGGAGACGGTCGAACTTGTCTTCGGCCGGAAACTCGGTCTCCACGACGCTTTCGCCCGCACGGGCGCGTTCGAGCGCATCGGGCAGCCGGTGATAGGTCTGCGGTCCGATGACGACGTCGACCACCGGCGCCCGGCGGATGATCTCCTGCCCCTCGGCCTGGGCGACGCAGCCGGCAACGGCAACCATCAGATCCCCGCCCTCCTCGTTGCGCTGCTGTTTGAGCTTGGCCAGGCGGCCCAATTGCGAGTAGACCTTTTCAGCGGCCTTTTCGCGAATGTGGCAGGTGTTGATCAGCACCAGATCGGCGGCCTCGACACTGTCCACCGGCTGATAGCCGTCGCGCGTCAGGGCATCGCCCATGCGTTCGCTATCGTAGACATTCATCTGACAGCCATAGGTTTTGACGAAGACCTTTTTTGCGGACGCGCCGGATTGCGCCGCGGGCGCTGCATCTTCGATATCGTGAGGGATCGTTTGGGTCATGGGGGGCTTTTAACGACAATTGTGCGGCTTGAAAATGGCGATTCAGCCGCCGGGGGTTCCGCGCAGGGCGGCGGCCAGTCCGGCGCGAACCCGAGCCTCGGCCAGACGCGCGGTCTGCTTGCGATCAGCGTCGGCGCCGAATTCGATCGGATCGGCAAAAACCACGTCGACCTCCAGCGCGCCTTCCCTGAGAACCCTGATGAGATGCGGCCCCAAAGCCACATCGCCGGGCCATGCCGCCACGGGGCGGTGGTAGCGCCCCATCGGCAGCCCATGAATGCCGGTATAGGCGATTGCGACCGGCTGGATATGCACCACCCCGTCGGGCGCATGCGGACGCGCAGCACTTGCCGCGCCAAACAGCGAGGATTTGAACGGAAGCACGCGATTGCCGTCGGAGGTTGTGCCTTCAGCGAACAAAACCACCACTTCGCCGGCAACCAGCCGCCGCGACACGTCGGAGATCTGGCTCCCGGTCTTGCGGCGCTCTTCGCGCTCGACAAACACCGAACGCTGCAGCCGCGCCAGCCAGCCGAACACCGGCCAGTCCCGCACCTCCGCCTTGGCGATAAACACCACATCGGCCACCGATCCCAGCACCATGATGTCTTTCCAGGACACGTGATTGGAGGCGAGCAGCAACGGCCGCCGGGCCGACATCGAGCCGTGCACCACCACTTTAAGCCCGATCAACCGGCACATCATCCGGTGCCACCAGCGCGGCAGCCTTTGCATGAGTGAGTGGCCAAAGCCGAGTGCCAGCAACTGCACCGGCAACAACGCAAGCGTCAGCAGCGCGAAGGCCGTTATGATCAGTGCAATGCGCAGCACGGATATCATGTGCGGCTTGCGGCCGCGCGGCCAAAGCTTAGCGTAAGCACGGTCGCCTCACCGCTTGTCGCCCTTGAGCGGAACACCGTAAAGCTCGAGACGGTGGTCGACCAGCCGGAATCCGTGCTCCCGGGCAATGCGCTCCTGAAGCGCCTCGATCTCTGGAGAATGAAATTCGATGACCCGGCCGGTGCGCAGGTCGATGAGATGATCGTGATGCTCTTCGGGAACGGTCTCGTAACGCGACCGGCCATCACGAAAATCATGGCGCTCGATGATCCCGATATCCTCGAACAATTTGACCGTGCGGTACACGGTGGACATGGAAATGCGCTGATCGACCAGCACCGCGCGGCGATGCAGTTCCTCGACATCGGGGTGGTCATCTGCGCCATCGAGCACGCGGGCGATGATCCGGCGCTGCTCGGTCATGCGCATGCCGCGCTCGGCGCAGCGGTCTTCCAGGGATTTCTGCTCTTCCATCGCCGGCCCGCCGTTTGGGTGGTGAGGGGTTTCGCCGTTGCCGGCCATCCATCCCAAGCGGGACTAACGAAGATCGCGGCGCATGACAAGCGCCGTCGTGCGCCCGGCATCCGCATGGGCATAATAAGCGCGCCGCTCGCCAACCTTGATGAAGTCGAGCCTTTGGTACAGCGAAATCGCGGCAATGTTGGTCTGATCAACTTCGAGAAAAAGCTCCTCGGCGCCACGACGTTCGGCTTCCTGCAGCGCACTGCGCATCAACCGCCAGCCAAGTCCGGAACGGCGATGTCGGGGACTTGTGCCGATTGACAGGATCTCGGCTTCGCCAGCCGCTTCACGGCACAACACAAAGCCCGCCGCGTGATCGCGGGCGCGGCCTTCCGGGCACGCCAGATAGCCGAACACAGATGGCTGTGAGATCAGGCTTTCGAACTCGCCATCGCTCCAGGCGCGGGCGAAAGCCTCGCCGTGAATGCGCGCCAGGGTCGGCGCATCGCGCAGCTCGATATCGAGAATGAGACAATCAGGGGCGCGGGAGAACAGTCCGAACATGGCGTTACGCACCCTTGTGCGGCAACGCAAAACCGATCTGCGGCTTGGCGTCGGCGTCGCGCAGATAGCGCGGTTCGGCAGGGTTTTGGGTCGGATCGAGCCGGGCGGCAAGCCGCGCCACCTCGGCGATCGCCGGAGCAGCGTCTTCGCCGATAATCCGTGCCCGCAGCGCGGGATCACACTCCGCAAGCAAGGGCGCGCCGCTGCCGATGATCTCGCAATCCGAATGTATGGCGAGATCGGCGGCGGCCTGCGGCGTCATTTCAGCACCGGGCGACATCACCACGCCATCAGGTCCGGCGACGATCGCCCAGACCCGATCGCGACGGGCGTCAAATACAGCCATCATCGGGCGGCGGCAGTTTGCCGCGGCAGGAAAGGCCAGAGCCTCAAGGGTGCCCACGCCAACAACCGGCACATCAAGCGCAAGCGCCAGCCCGCGGGCGAAGGCAACACCGACCCGGATCCCGGCAAAGGAACCGGGACCGATGGTGACGCCAAGCCGCCCGATGCGGGCAAGCCCGACACCCGCCTGATCCAAAACCGTTTCGAGAACACCGGGAAGCCTTTCGGCATGACCGCGCCCGATGTCGGGCGCAGATTGCGCCAGAACCCGGTCATCAACCTGGCTGTAAAGCGCAACCGCACAAAACCTGGCGGAACAATCGATGGCAAGTGTGAGCACGTGCGGCGTCCGGAGCAATGGCCGCGCCCGGTGCGCGGCCCTGAAACACGATCGTTTCTAAGGCTCACTTCTAAGGCTCGCTGGCTGCGCGGTAAAGGTCCGCGCTCAGACCGCCTCGACTTCGCGAACCTCCGGCACAAAATGCCTGAGCAGGTTCTGGATGCCGTGTTTGAGCGTTGCGGTCGAGGACGGGCAGCCCGCGCAGGCGCCCTTCATGTGCAGAAACACCTTGCCGTCGCGAAAGCCGCGGAAGGTGATGTCGCCGCCATCCTGGGCAACCGCAGGGCGGACCCGGCTTTCAAGCAGTTCCTTGATGGTCGCAACGATGGTTTCGTCGCCGGCCTCAAAGAATTCTTCCTCGCCTTCTGCGACCTGGTCATTGCCGCCCGCCATGATCGGAGCGCCAGACATGAAATGCTCCATGATGGTGCCCAGAATCGCCGGCTTGAGATGCTGCCAGTCGCCGCCATCCTTGGTGATGGTGATGAAATCATAGCCATAGAACACGCCGGTGACACCGGGAATGCCAAACAGCTTGCCGGCCAGCGGCGAGGCCTTGCCGGCCTCGTCGGCATCGCGGAAATCTGCGGTGCCCGCATCCATCACCACCTTGCCAGGCAGGAATTTCAGGGTCGCCGGATTCGGCGTCGATTCGGTTTGAATGAACATCTTGGATCTCCCGCGCGGTCATCGGACCGGGCCAGTTTAGAATACTTCCAAACAAGATAGGCTCATGTCTAGGGCTGATCAAGGGCAGATCTTGCCCGAATCGCATCGAAACGAGCTGATTTTTCTAGCTCAGCGCATCGATCTCATCATCCGAAAGCGCATCGGGAATCACCGTTACCGGAATCGGGAAGGCCGCGCCGCGGCCGGCGATGGAGGCCACCAGCGGGCCCGGGCCATCTTTCGCGGAGCCGGCGGCCAGCACCAAAATGGCGATGTCCTGGTCTTCCTCGATGGCGGCATGAATTTCCTCGGTAGTCTTGCCCTGGCGGATCACCACCTCGGGATCAATGCCGATGAGTTGGCGCATCTTTTCGCTGGCCTTGGCGAGCGTCGCCTCGGCCTCTTCCATCGCCTCGGCGCGCATGATTTCCTCGACGCCGAGCCAGTGCTGGAAATCACCCGGCTGAATGACATAGACCAAAACCAGCCCGCCGCCCGAATTGTAGGCGCGCATGCCGGCGTAGCGCATGGCGCGTTCACATTCGGGCGTGTCGTCTATGACGGCCAGAAACTTGCGCCGGTGTCCGGCTTCGCGGGAACGTCTTCGTGATACCATGGGCGGACCATGCCATTACAGCCCCGGCGGCGGCAAGACCGATTTTTTCCGCCTCACAGGAAGCCGATGATCTCGCGGACGCCGCTCATGGTTTCTTCGGCGATGGCATTTGCGCGGCTGGATCCGTCCTTGAGGATGGCGTCGATGTGGCTGGGATCGTCCATCAACCGCTGCATCTCCGAGGTGATGGGTTCGAGCACGGTGACGGCCAGATCGGCCAGCGCCGGCTTGAACACGGAGAATTGCTGGCCGCCATATTGCGCGATTACTTTCTCGCGGCTGATGTCGCTCAGCGCCGCGTAAATGCTCACCAGATTGTCGGCCTCCGGCCGCCCAGCGAGCTCCTCGAGCGTTTCGGGCAGCGGCGCGGGATCGGTTCTCGCCTTGCGGATCTTTTTGGCGATGGTGTCGGCATCGTCGGTCATGTTGATGCGCGAGAGATCCGAGGGTTCGGATTTCGACATCTTCTTCGATCCGTCGCGCAGGCTCATGACCCGTGGCGCCGGACCGTCGATCAACGGCTCGGTCATCGGGAAGAAGCCCGTAACCTGCTCCTCGCCAACCATCATATCGACGCCAAGCCCGGCCGCCTTGATGCGTTCGGAGAAGTCGATGTTGAATTTCTGGGCGATATCCCGGGTCAGCTCGAGATGCTGCTTCTGGTCATCGCCGACGGGCACATGGGTGGCGCGGTAGAGCAGAATGTCGGCGGCCATCAGGCTGGGATAGGCAAGCAGACCGAGCGAGGCATTCTCGCGGTCCTTGCCGGCCTTGTCCTTGAACTGGGTCATCCGGTTCATCCAGCCGATGCGGGCGACGCAATTGAAGATCCAGGCCAGTTCGGCATGGCCCGGCACCGCCGACTGGTTGAAGACGATATGCTTGACCGGATCGATGCCCGAGGCGATGAAGGCTGCCGCAATGGAGCGGGTCTGCGCCTTCAGGTCATCATGGACCAGTTGCGCGGTGATCGAATGCATGTCGACCACGCAGAAAATGCAGTCATGCTCATCCTGCAGCGCGACGAATTTGCGGATCGCTCCCAGATAATTGCCCAGATGCAGATTGCCGGTTGGCTGGACGCCGGAAAACACCTGCGGTTTGAAAGTGGCGGTCATGCTTCGCGCTCCTGACGGGCTGGTGGAGGGCCCGGATGCCTCGTTGAAATCAGGCGGGTTGAAATCGGGCGCGGTTATGGGCGGGCCGCGCGCCAACGTCAAGGTGCGTTGCGCTTATCGCGCGCCGTATCAGCTCTTGCGGCGGCGCTTGAGGAGTCGCGCGAATTCGCGCCGGTCGAGTGCTCCGGTGAGGATTGCGAACCCGAAATAGATCACAAAGGCAAACGCGATGACGCCCAGCACGGCAACGAGCCGGACGAGCAATCCTGATTCGAGCAGGAAGGCGGCGTAGCGCGCCTCGATCCACCACAGGGCCGCGCCCATCAGCGCAGCGCCAGCGGAAATCAGCGCAAGCCGTCTGAGCGTGATGGCCTGCGGCCTGAACAGATCGCCCGACCACAACCGCCCGCCGAGATAGAGCGCAGCGATCCAACCCGACAGGCTGGTGGCAAGGGCGATGCCGGCCACGCCGATGCGGGGAAACAGCAAGAGGCTACCGGCAATATTCAAGATAACCGAGATAATCGAGGCGCGGAGCGGGGTGCGCATATCCTCGCGGGCGTAGAAGGCCGGGGTGAAGATCTTGGTCAGCACGAAGGCTGGCAGGCCGATGGCGAAAGCGGCCAGCACCGATGCCGTAACCAGCGTGGTCTCGCGGGTGAAGGCGCCACGCTCGAACACCAGGGCAATGATCGGTTCTGGCAACAGCGCCAGACCTACGGCTGCGGGCACGGTGATGGCCATGCCGAATTCGAGGCTGCGGTTTTGCAGATATTGAGCTTCCTCGGCGTTGCCCGCCCGCAATGCGCGCGACAGTTCGGGAAGCAGCACCACCCCGATGGCGATGCCGATCACGCCCAGCGGCAACTGGTTGAGCCGGTCGGCATAATTTATCACCGCGATGGCGCCGGCTTCGGCAGACGCGATGATCTGACCCACCAGCAGGTTGATCTGGGTGATGCCACCGGTGATCGCCGCGGGCAGCGCCAGCCACAAAAGACGCTTGACGGCTGGTGTAAGCCGGGGCCTTGCCGGCGCGAGTGTAAAGCCCTCGCGCCTGAGCGCCCAGATCAAAAGCCCCAGTTGCGCCACGCCAGACAGCGTCACCGACCAGCTCATCACCAGGCCGATTTCCGGGGCGGCAAGATCAAGATAGCCCGACATCAGCAGGCTTGTGACCAGCACGATGTTGAGCAGCACCGGCGCCAGCGCGGCAAGAAAATAGCGCCGCATCGAATTCAAAATGCCCGCCATCATCGCCACAAGGCTCATCGCGGCCAAATAGGGAAACATGATGCGCGCCAGAAGCACGGTCAAATCGAATTTGGCCGGATCGGCGGCGAATTTCGGCGCGATCACCGTTCCGACCAAAAACGGCATGAAGATCATTGCCAGCGCGCTGAGCGCAAACAAGGTCAGCAGCAGAACCGAGAGCACCTGCTCGGCGAACTTCTTCGCCGCAAGAGTTCCGCCGGCCTCGATCTCCTTGGCAAACAGCGGCACGAAGGCTGCGTTGAAAGCCCCCTCGGCAAACAGGCGGCGAAACAGGTTGGGAAAGCGGAAGGCGGCGTAAAACGCGTCAGCCACGGGGCCTGCGCCGAGAAAGGCAGCGATCATCGCCTCGCGCACAAAGCCAAGTACGCGGCTTGCCATGGTGGCCCCGCCGACGCTGGCGAATTTGGCAACCAGGCTCATGCGCCAGTGTCCGCCTTGGCGGTCTGGGCGCGTCCGCGGCGGGCCGAGCCGTGCGGAGCGATCATGCCGGGCGGCATCTTGTCGCGGACCTCGTCATTTTCCTTGGCGAGAACGGCCTTGAGCCGCGCGGCAATGTTGGTCTGGCGGTTTTCAGTGGTGATCTTCTGGCCGACGAGATCGCGGACATAGAAGGTGTCGACCACCTTTTCGCCAAAGGTGGTGATGTGCGCCGACGCGATGTCGAGCGACAGATCCGAGAGCACCGACGTGATCTCCGACAACAGGCCCGGCCGATCGAGACACTCGACCTCGATAACGGTAAATTTGTTGGACAGCGTGTTGGACAGCGTCACCTGTGGCTTGACCGTGAAGGGACGAGTCTTGCGGCGACCGCGGCTCTTGCGGGCAATGACTTCGGGAATGTGCGCCTTGCCGGCAAGCACATCCTCAATCATGCGACCGATGGAGGCGGCGCGGCGCAGTTCGTCCGCGTCATCGGGCAGTTCACGATTGATGAGGATCGTATCGAGCGCCCGCCCGTCGGAGGTGGTGAAGACCTGCGCATCGGCGATATTGGCGCCGGCGGCGGCACAGGCGCCGGCGACCACGGACAACAGCCGGGGATGGTCGGGCGACAGCAAGGTAATTTCGGTGATGGCGTGAAAGGCATGGGTGCGCACCATAGTGGCGAGCTTCTTGCCGGCCTTGTCGGTTTCGCGGATGAATTCCGCGTGACGCACCTGTTCATCAAGCGGCACGGCCAGAAGATAGGGCTCGTAGTGAAGCTTGAGATAGGCCTTGCGGTCTTTCGCCGTCCAGTCGCCGAGCGCTTCGGCCAGCGCCTCGCGTGCATGGGCGGCGCGTTCTTTACGCGAAACCTCAGAAAATCCGCCCGACAGCATAAGCTCGGTCTCGTAGTAAAGCGTGCGCAGAAGCTGGCCTTTCCAGCCGTTCCACACGCCGGGGCCGACCGCGCGTATGTCGCACACCGACAGCACCAGCAGCATTTTCAGCCGCTCAAGCGAACGCACTTTCTCGGCGAAATCCGAGATCGTCTTGCGATCATTAAGATCCCGCGACTGGGCCACCATCGACATGGTGAGATGTTCCTGGATCAGCCAGGCAACGAGATCGGTCTGGTGGGCGGACAGGCCCAGCCGCGGACACAGTTTGCGCGCCACCTTGGCGCCCGCGACGGAGTGATCTTCGGGGCGGCCCTTGGCGATGTCATGCAGGAACACGGCCACGTAAAGCGCCTCGCGCTCCTCGATGCCGGGCAGCAGTTTTGACGCCAGCGGGTGCTCACGCGCCTCTTCGCCCTTGTCGATGCCCGACAGCACCGAGACGGTGCGAATGAGATGCTCGTCGACCGTGTAGTGATGATACATGTTGAACTGCATCATCGAGACGATCTTGCCGAATTCGGGAATGAAGCGGCCGAGCACACCGGCCTCGTTCATCCGCCTGAGGATCACCGCGGGCTGGCGCTTCGATGTCAGGATCGACAGGAACAGCCGGTTGGCCTCCTCGTCATTTCGAAGTTCGGTGTTGATCATCCTGAGCGACCGCGTCACTCGCTTGAGCGCATCGGGGTGAAACTCCAGTTCGCGGATATCGGCGAGGTGGAACATGCGAATGATGTTGACCGGATCGCGCTTGAAAACGTCGGCATCGGCGAGATTGATACGGCCCTTGTCCTCGATAAAATCAAGTGTACCGGGGATCTTGCGCGGACGGTTGGCAAAACGGCTGATCACCCCGGTCAGCCCCGGCGCCTGTTTGGCCTGCTGATCCTCGAGCCCGGCACAGAAGATGCGGGTGAGATCGCCCACATCCTTGGCCACCAGGAAGTAATGCTTCATGAAGCGCTCGACCGAGGACAGGCCGGGATGATCCTGATAGCCAAGGCTTGTGGCAATATCGCGCTGGATGTCGAAGGACAGCCGCTCCTCGGCCTTGCCGGTGAGAAAATGCATGTGACAGCGCACCGCCCAGAGGAAATCCTCGGCTTTTTCGAACAGCTTGAATTCACGCCGCGACAACACGCCAAGCCCCACGAGATCGGCGGTGTCGCGGATCTGGTAGAAATATTTGGCAATCCAGAACAGCGTGTTGAGATCACGCAGGCCGCCCTTGCCTTCCTTGACATTGGGCTCGACAAGATAGCGGGTGTCGCCGGCCTTGCGGTGGCGCTCATCGCGCTCGGCGAGCTTGGAGCCGATGAACTCGGGGCCACTGCCTTCGACCACCTCTTTTTCGAAACGCTCGGCAAGATCGTCGAACAGGGTCTGCTCGCCGCACAGGAAGCGGGCCTCCAAAATGGCGGTGCGGATGGTCATGTCGGAGCGCGAAAGGCGGATGCACTCATCAACATTGCGGGTGGCGTGCCCCACCTTCAGGCCCATGTCCCACAGAATGTAGAGGATCCACTCGACCACCTGTTCGGTCCAGGGGGTCTGTTTGTAGGGCAGCACGAACAAAAGATCGATATCGGAGCCCGGTGCCAGCGTGCCGCGGCCATAGCCGCCGACGGCGGTCACGGTCATGCGCTCCGAGGTCGACGGGTTTTCGACACGGTAGACGTGAATGCTGGCGTAATCGTACAGCGCATCGGTGATCACATCTTGCAAATGGCAGATGCGCTGGGCGCACAAAATGCCGCCGCCATCACCGGCCAGGAGCTCGCGGGCGCGCGCCCGGCCCCGGGCATTGACTCGCTTGACCTCGGCGAGAACCGCCTGGCGCGCCTCGGTGGTCGCGCCGCCATGCTGTTCGGCGATGGCGTCGAGACTGGCGCGCAGCACGGCGGGATCGACGATCTCGTCCAGGCGCAATCGGGTTTCGGCGGATTCTTGCATTGCAACGGTCCTGGTCGCGGGCCGGTCCGGCCCGCCTTGAGCGCCACGCGGTTCGCTTATGCGCATCCGGCGCCGTAACGTATTGAAAAAACGCAATTCCATCGGCGCCGGGAGACGACCGGGGACGCGCGGCACGCTTTGGCCGGGGCTGCTATAGCCTGTTTTGGCGGCAAGCGACAGTGTTTGACGCCGCCTGTGCGGTTGATCGCCCGCGCCGCCATCCCCAAATGCTGTGGGCAAGCCCGGATGGCGCGCCTTTGCACCCACATCGCCGCAGTCGTTACCGGACGCGCACGCCAGATCAACTGTTGCCGCAGGAAGGACGCCGCTCATGATTATCGAAGCCGCACGGATGGGGGGCTCCAACCTTTTCTCGCCCGCATCGCGATCCGTGCTGTTTAAATCGCTGGGACTGACGATCCTGCTGCTGGCGGGTCTGTGGTTCGGGCTTGGCGAATTGTTTTCCGCCTTTGCCATGCCCTGGCTCGACGCGCTGCTGCCGGGCCTGCCGGATTGGGCAGGCTGGGCAGGCACGATTGCGGCAATCATCGCCGGCGTCGGCCTGGCGCTGGTGCTGGCACTGTTCGTCGCACCCGTCACCGCCGTGATGGCAGGCTTGTTTCTCGACGACATCGCCGAGGTGATCGAGACACGTGATTATCCCGACGAGACGCCCGGACGCCCGATGCCGATCGGCCAGTCGATCAGGCAATCGCTGGGCTTTTTGCTGGTGGTGGGCCTGGGCAACATTTTCGCGCTGCTTCTGCTCCTGGTGCCGGGCGTTAATCTGGCGGCATTCTTTCTGGTCAACGGCTATCTGCTGGGCCGGGAGTATTTCGAATTCGCGGCCATGCGCTTCATGAGTCCGGCCGACGCCAAGAGACTCAGGGCCCGCAACTCGACCACGATCTTCTTCGCCGGCCTGATCATCGCCGCCTTCCTGTCGGTGCCGCTTTTAAACCTGCTCACCCCGATGTTCGCCGCCGGCATGATGGTGCATCTGCACAAGATGGTGGTGAGGACGGCGGTTGCGAGCAACGCTTAGCGTCTGACAGCGCTCGCCGTTTATCCAAGCCGGGAAGATACCGTTTGACCGCTATGGGCGGGAAGCGGACCTTCGCTTGTAAGGAGGCCTAAGCGCGGCGGGCGGTTGCCCGGCGGCAGGGTGCAGACGGTGTGCATTCCGCGTGGAGAAAAACCTTTGGCCAGGGCGCTGTCCGAAGGGTCTTGCTTCTCAACGGGTTCTTAGGAACGCGGCCATTGGCAAGGCACAAACCGTAGGGCCACGGAGGCAACTCTGGAAGGGCCTGCGGGCAGGACTGGCGCGCAAAATGCCGTTACGGGCGGTCTTTGGACCGCATTACCTAGATTTCGGACGCGGCCCATAGACCGCCCGTTGTCCTGCCTGCCGCCGCACGCGCGGCAGTGATGTTGGAAGCAGAAGGCCAGACGGGAAACCGGGCGTGGCAAAGGGCAACCATGCCTTGCTTTCCGCGCGCCGGGTGATACGGGTCGATGATGGCCATCGCAGACCCCCTGACCAGCGACACCGGCGCGGCGCGAGCAACCGTGCGTCCGCGCTCACCCTGCAGGCGCGCCTCCGGAAGACCGATCTCTCGCGTCGCTATCCCTATTATTGCGTTACCGCGGGCGTCTATCTCCTCGGCAATGCAGCGAAGAAAACGTGCTCTCACGGTCCGGCTCAGAGCGCTGTGGGACGTAAATGCAGCCTCGGCTGCCTCGACAGCGCGGTTGATTAGATCTGGCGTGCCTTGATGGAAGCGGTCGGGATCACCGCCCACCGGCATGTTGTAAAAACTGTCGCCTTCGGCAACACAGTCGCCAGCAATGAGGTGTTTTCCAGCCAGTATCACATGCGCTCCTGAAGCAGGTTTCTGTGCGCCAAATTGGCCATGAGCGCGCTGGTTCCAAAGGTCCAAACGGGCGCCTGTGTTGACAGGCGAACCGTGTTGGTCAGTGTTCCAAGTTTGGGGCCGTGAATTTCAACCACGTCACCAAGCTTGTGGGTGAAGCCGTCACCGGGAACATCGCGATCATCCGTCGGCGCAAACAATGTGCCCAGATAAAGGAACATGCCATCGGGATATTGGTGATGGCGGCCCATGGCCTGCGCGACCAAATCGGCAGGATCGCGGCTGATTTCCTTCATCGAGGACTTGCCGGACAGCCTGTAGCCGTCGGGGCCTTGGACGGTGAGGTCAAGCTCGGCATCGCGGACATCGTCCAGAGAGAACGTCTCATCAAACAGGCGGACAAAAGGACCAATCGCCGAGGCAGCGTTGTTGTCTTTTGCCTTGCCCAGGAGAAGTGCTGAGCGCCCTTCGATATCCCGCAGATTGACATCGTTGCCCAAGGTTGCGCCAACGATCGCACCGCAAGAGGAGACCGCCAGAACCACTTCGGGTTCAGGATTGTTCCACGACGATACCGGGTGCAACCCAACAGCCGATCCGGAACCTACCGACGACATGGGTTGGGCTTTTGAGAAAATCTCGGCATCCTTGCCAATACCGACCTCCAGATATTGAGACCAAACGCCAGATGCGATGAGCGCTTCCTTCAACTCCATCGCCTTTTCCGAGCCAGGTACAACATTGCGAAGCGAGTCTCCCAAAATCTCAGTACATCGCGCACGGATCGCTTCCGCTTTGGATGCATCCCCCTTCGCTTGTTCTTCGATGACACGTTCAAGCATCGAAGAGACAAAGGTGACGCCGCAGGCTTTGACGGCCTGCAGATCACAAGGTGCCAACAGATAGGGCTTGGTGGTGTCAGGGGTTTCGATTGCGTTGCTCGCGAGTGCCTCCAGCGAACAAAGGAATTGACCCTTTGTTGCGGCGACAGCCGTCGCGAGGTCTTTGAGTTCGAGAAGGGACTGCATTGTCGGTGCATCAGGCGACGTAATGTCGACAAGGATGTCTCCATCAAGCCGTGCCACAACGGATCCGGCCGCCTCTGGTAACCAAACGCGTGCAACAAAGAGGCCCTCATTGGGCAGATCAAAATGGGCGGCTCATGGAATCAAAAACTCATAGTCTTTTAGAATTGGGGTGTCACTCAGCCAGGCTCAGCGACGATGCCAAACCGCCGCCGAAGTTTTTAAACGGAACTGGGCTCACCGGATCTGTATTCGATGCGGTTCGCGCGCCGTATAGGCTGATATTGCGAACCGTATCGATGCAATTGCCTGAGAGACCGCATCCGCTCCGCGCTTTAGCGCACCGGATTGACTGAAAAATCCATGCATGGTCCCCGCGTAGCAAACGTAAGTAACCGGGACGCCCGCTTCAATCAGGCGAACCGCATATCGTTCGCTTTCTCCCCGTACCGGATCGAGCTCGGCCGCAAGGATTGTTGCAGCCGGCAAGCCTGCGCAATCCGCAACGAAAAGGGGAGACAATCGAGGGTCCCGGAGATCGTCGAAATCGCCACAATACCAATCCCGGGACTGGCGGCGCTGTGCCGTCGTGAGTGAAAATCCGGTCGCATAGATTTGATAAGTATCACTGCTCATCGTTGCATCGAGCACGGGAGAAATCAGACACTGGTGTATAATGTGAACTCCGCGCTCATCGCGCATTCCAATTGCTGCCGCTGCAGCCAGATTTCCGCCAGCACTGCTACCGCCGACCAAAACGCTATCGGTCCGCAGATCAAAAGAGTTTCCTTCCCGGCCGACCCACCTGACGGCGGCGACTGCATCGTTATACGCGGCTGGAAACGGATGGTCCGGGGCCAGTCGATAATCGACATTCAAGACCGCACAACCGGTTTCAATTGCGATGATACGGCAAAGGTGGTCATGAGAGTCCAGATCACCCGAATGGTGACCTCCCCCATGAAACCAGACGAGACAGTGGTGCAGGTCTCCGGGACTGGGATGATACAAGCGGCATCCGATCTGGCTGTCTGCTGATTCAATCTGAAGCTCGCGAACACTGGCGACATCTTGAAACTCGGGTGCTGTATTGAATTGCCGAGCGGAAAAAATCTTCCGCTTTTCCTCTGGCGTTGCCGCCTTTGACAAAAGCTCGTCCCGTTTGGACAGTTGTGCGGCCAACTCTTGTGATTCCGGCTCCATGGTAAAGCCATAGCGCCTCTCGAACTTCGTCAATCGCCCAGTCCCTATCCTGGTGTGTCCGGAAGCCGCGCCTGCGAGACGCTGCACTGATTTGATACGTCAAATACAGAAATACATTCGCCTAATGTCCATGTTCCCGGGTTGTTGTGGAGCTACCACGCTATTTGACGCCATTGGTGACCTGCTGGCTGTGATCCGCTTCTACTAGATGGCAAGCGACTTTTCTCCCCGGCCCGAAGCTGCGCAATTCCGGCCGCTCAAGCCTGCACCGGTCAATGGACACCGGACACCTTGGATGAAACCCGCAACCGGAGGGAAGGTTGATCGGCGAGGGAATCTCGCCCTCAATGGGCTTGAAAAGCCGCCGCGTCGCAGCCGATTCGAGGCTCTCACGTACCAGAGCTTGCGTGTAGGGATGCTGCGGATTCTCAAAGAGCGCCGCGGCCGGGCCCTCTTCGACCACCCTGCCAAGATACATGACCGCAACCCGGTCGCTCAAATGGCGGATCACACTCAGATCGTGGCTGATGATGATGTAAGTCAGGTTTTGCCTGGTCTGCAATTCGAGAAGCAGATTCAGAATTTGTGCCTGTACGGAAACATCGAGCGCCGACACAGGCTCATCGCATATCAGGACACGGGGCGACACGGAAAGCGATCTTGCCAGACTGATGCGCTGCAGCTGACCGCCAGAAAACTCGTGCGCAAAGCGGGTACTGACCGATGGCGGCAGACCTACCGACTGAAGTAGCGAGGAAACAAATTCGTCGACATGATTGCGCTGTGTTAAATCATGAAGCAGCGCAGCCTGGCTTAGAATTGTCCGAATACGATGGCGGGGATTCAAAGAAGAAAATGGGTTCTGGAACACAAGCTGCGCAGGAAGCATCGCATTCACACGTTCCCGTTCACCTAATTCATCCACCCTTTGTCCTTCGAAATACACTTCGCCTTCGCTTGGCTTGACAAGCCCAGCCATGATGCGCGCCAGTGTTGATTTCCCGCAGCCGCTTTCGCCGACAATGCCAAGCACTTCGCCGCTGCTGACTTTCAAAGACACATCCGAAAGCGCATGCACGGCCTTTGGCTGGTTGTACCCAAACCAGGAAGACAGGTGCTCCGATAGCTGGCGCCGGATCGCAAAGCGGCGACTTACATTGCGAAGTTCAAAGGCCAATCCGGTCATTTGGAGGCCCCGTTTTCGCCAAAGGGAAAATGACATCTGACAAATCGATCTTCGCCCGTTGCGCCGCGAAGCTCGGGAGCATCCAGACAGCGCTCTTGGGCGAAGTCGCAACGCTCCCGAAATGCACAGCCGCTCGGAATGCTTCCGGGCGTTGGCATTGATCCCCTAATCTGGGAGAGCGGTTTTTTTGGTGTCCCGCGCCCGGGCGTGGAGGCCAGTAAACCAGCTGTGTACGGATGCCGGGGCGAGGCAATAACATCTTCGGTTGGTCCCTGCTCGACAATTTGTCCCGCATACATCACGCAAACCCGATCCGCGAGTGACGACACAACGCCAAGATCGTGCGAAATCCAGACCGCGCTGGTGCCACGCTCTGCGCAAAGACGCTGAACTTCATACAAAATTTGAGACTGGATCGTTACATCCAGTGCCGTGGTCGGCTCATCGGCTATAATCACATCCGCGCTGTTCAGGACTGCAATTGCGATCGCAATGCGCTGCCGCATTCCGCCTGAAAGCTCATGAGGATAAGACCGTAGCCGCGAATACGGGTCCGATATCCCCACCCGCTCCAAGGCCGCTGCTGAACGTGCAATCGCATCCCTGCGCGTAATGTTGAAATGTGACTGCACAGCCTCGATCATCTGCGTATCGATCCGAAGCACGGGATTGAGAGTCATCATCGGATCTTGAAAAATCATGGCGATCCGTGTACCGCGCAATTCGCGCATCGACTCTTCATCGAGATCCAACAGATTGGTTTCGCCGACCCAGATCTTTCCAGCTGATATTCGACCGGGAGGATCGATCAGGCCCATTATTGAATAGGCCGACAAGGATTTCCCCGAACCTGACTCACCGACTATGCCAAGGATCTCTCCAGGACGAACCGAAAACGAGACGTCCCGAACAATCTCGACAAATCCGTCCTTGGAATCGAAACCCATTGTGAGCGACTCAACGGCAAGAATTGAATCACTCATCATCTTCTCCGCGAGTCCAGAGATTCACGGAACCACTCAGCAACCAGGTTGAGGTTGAAAACCAGCAGAAGAAGAGCGATCCCCGGAAACAGACTGATCCAATACTCGCCGTTCTGGAGATAGGCGAAACCTGTCGAGATCAGGAGTCCAAGAGATGGTTCCGTAATCGGCAACCCCACGCCGAGAAACGACAAAGTAGCTTCCAGTGCGATGGCGTGGGCAAATTCGACCATCGCGACCACCAGAAGAGGTGGCAATACGTTGGGAAGCAATTCCCAGAACATGATCCGGGTTCGGGAAAAACCAAACGACTGCGCTGCTTCGACATAGTCCTTGGACATCTCCACCAGTGTTGCTGCCCGTGCCGTTCTCGCGAAGTAAACCCATTGGACGGTAATCAACGCGAAGATGATCTTGTCTATTCCCCTGCCGAGAACCGCGAGGAGCACGAGCGATACCAAAACGGCAGGGATGCTGAGTTGAACGTCGACGATGCGCATGAGGACGGTGTCAAGCCAGCCTCTCCTCATGCCGGAAAGTATTCCCAAACTTGTGCCGATCACCAGTGCTGTCACGCTGCTCACGACCGCCACAAAAAGACTGATCCGCAATCCGTGAAGGATTGCGCTGAACATGTCGCGGCCTTGCTGATCCGTACCTAGCAGGTAGACGGTTCCATCGATTCCCTTCTCGAAAGGAGCCAGTCGAGAATCAAGCAGGTTCAACTGCGATAGATCGTAAGGGTCCTGAGGAGATATCCACGGCGCCGCTAAGGCGAGCACAACCATGAAGACAAAGACAAATGCTGCGATGACAGCGACTTTGGAACTCCAAAACCCAGCCAGTAAATCGGCGCTCAACAAACGCTGCGGAGTTTGGGCATTCGTTGTCATCTCGGATCGTTGCCTCCGCCGCTTCGGATACGCGGGTCCAGAACAATGTACAGTAAGTCGGTGACCGTGTTGGCGATGACGAAAATGCACCCGACAATCAGCAGGTATGCAACAATCACCGGACGGTCCAGAGAGTTCATTGCGTCAATAATCAACTTACCCGTGCCGGGCCAGGAGAAGACGCTTTCGGTTACTATTGCGAACGCAATGAGCAATCCCAATTGCATTCCGAGAATGGTGACAAGAGAAATCGAGATGTATTTGAGGAGGTGGACAAAAATTATCCGGCGGGTCGTAACACCTTTGGCCCGGGCAAACTTTATGAAATCGAGCCGGACAGCTTCTGACGCCCCCGCTCTGGCCAGCCGGATGAGCAATGCCATTGGAAAGAGGGCAAGGTTTGTGGCCGGCAACAGAATGTGACGCCAGCCGTCAAATGTCCAAAGACTGCTGGCAATGCCAAACAGTGTCGCGGTATCGCCCCGTCCAAATGACGGCAACACTCCCAGTTGAACCGAGAAAACCAGAATGAGTATTATACCAATCCAAAAACTGGGGACACTGAACCCAAGGACAGAGAACACTGACACCACCCGATCAAACCGGCTGCCGGCATTCAGACCAGCGATCATACCCAAAGGCACTCCCACCACCGTGGCGATGAGCAAGGCAACAAAGGCAAGTTCCAGTGTCGCCGGAAGACGTTCGAGGATCAGCCGCAGGGCCGGCTCCCCTGAAACGAATGAGCGTCCAAAATCGCCCGACATCAGATTTTGCAGGAAATAGAGGTATTGGACTGGCATTGGCTGATCGAGACCCAATCTGGTGCGCAATGCCTCCTGCTCAAGGGAACTGGCCTGGGCATCAATCAACAGCAAAATCGGATCGCCGATCGCATATACGGCCGTGAACGCCAAAAGAGATAAGATCAGCAGGGTTATTAGAGCCTGAAAGCTACGTCTGGTGATGGCAAAAATCATAATGGTTCTTCATCAGGCTCTTGGCTGCCCGGCGGCACTCTGTTACCCCCGGGCGAACTTGCGGCTTACTCTGCCAGGCTCACATTTTGCGCCAAAGTCCATTCGTTGGCCGTGGGCCTGTACTCAAGATTTTTCTGAGTTGCCACGAGGACGAGCTGGGCATGCAGCGGAATCATTGCAACGTCTTCCATTATCTTGCGCATCGCGTCTGCATAAAGTGCTTCGCGCTTTTCATCATCCACTGTTCCAAGACCCTGTTCGATAAGCGCATCGAGTTCCGCGCTTTCATAGTGGTGATTCCAACTGCCACGCCCGGAGGTCTTGTCGGCAGAGTGGCCTACGCTGGTCAAAATCGAGGAAGCATCGCCCGAGGAATTGCCCCAGCCAAGGATGTAAGCACTGAAGGCGGCATTCTTATATTCAGGGAAATAGGCACTTGGCGGCAACGCATCCACATTGGCCTCGATACCAATTCTTGAGACCATTTGCGCAATCGCCTGGCAAACCTCGGTGTCGTTGATGTACCTGCCGCTTGTGCAATTCAAGGTCATCTTGAATCCCTCGGGATATCCGGCCTCGGCCATCAGGGCACGCGCTGCTTCAACGTCGGATTCCGGAACCTTGAGGTCATCAGCATAGCCCCCAAACCCAACCGGCATTGGCTGGCTGGCTGGGGCCGCAAGCCCGTCCATCACCTTGTCGACGATCAAGTTTCTGTCAATCGATTTGGAGATCGCCTCGCGCACGCGTTTGTCCTTGAACGGATTCTCCTTCAGCGGATTGCCCGCTTTGTCAAAAACATGAGGCGTCATGTCCCGTTTGGCATCCAAAAGTAGCAGGATCGTGCGGCCTGCCGGTATGGTGAAGAGATTCAGATCGGAATCCTGCTTGATCCTCAGTGCATCGAGCGGCGGAACATAGTCAATCAAATCCACATCGCCAGCGCGTAGCGCCGCGACCCTCGACGCGGAATTGGACAACATTTTAAATTCGACATCGTCAAATTGCGGCGCTTCGCCCCAGTAGTCGGGATTACGGCTGAACCGCAGAAAGTCTCCGCGTCTCCACTCATCGAACTTAAACGGACCAGTGCCGATTACCGCATCGCCGGAGTTGAAGTCTTCGGTGGCAACTTCTCCCAACTCTTTGGGCAGTATAAAAAACTGTCCTAATGCGCGCAGCACACCTGAGTCCGGAGTACTCGTGTGAATACGAATCAGATGCGGGTCAATGACCTCGATCTCACTGACTGATTTGAGCTTCGCAGCAGTCAGTCCGTCACCATCTGGAACTGTCGGCAATCGCTCGAAACTATATAGAACGTCTTCCGCATCAAAGGCGCTTCCGTCGTGAAAACGGACACCTTCGCGCAGCTTGAATTCATAGGTAGTGTCGTCGATGACAGTCCAGCTTTCTGCCAGCCCGGGTTGCGGGCGGAGTGATTCATCCGCCTCCACCAAAGCGTTATAGACATGGCGGTAATACCCTAAGTCGGAACCCAGCGCTGTAAGTTGCGGATCCATGGATTTGGGTTCAACGGCGGATCCTATCCGTAATGCTTCCGCATTCACCCCGGCTGTCAGCAAAAGGCTAAACAGAACTCCCGAAATAGCCAATTTCAGTCCTGCGGCTATAGACCCTTTCATGTTTCATTCCTCCCTTGGCTTTGGCATTCGATAATGCCCAACAATTAAAAAGGGATATCGCATAACGTCAAGCCCAAATCATCAAATATGATATTAAATCTCATTTCTTTAGATTAATTGTTGGGCAATAAGCCTTCAAGCGACCCAATGAATGCCGACAAGCCGGCGCCGGCCTTGCAAGCATGGCCCGCTGAAGACTGGGAGGGGCGTATGACGGCAATTCGTCGCGTCTTTCAGGAAATAAATTTCAAACCGGACTTAAGATGGCGGCTCATTCGATATTGGTATGCAAACTTGTCCCGCTCCCTTATGGCATCGATAATTCCTTGATGCTCAACCCCAATGTCCACTCTTGAGGTACGTTGGGATTTTCCAGACTCAAGCAGACGCCTGATTACCGGCTCAAGGAAGCGATACACGTCGCATGTGGTCGAGTTGCCTACGATGTTCACAATCTGAAGGTGAAACAAATAATCCTTCTCGGCGGCCTCGGCCACGCCTTCAGCCTCCTCCATTTCCGCGTTCAGCGTTTCCAGTGATTGAATGTCCTGCTCCGATCGCTTTTCAAGCACAGCGTCACATATCCCGCATTCCACTATCCGCCTGAAGCCCTGAATGTCGTTGAACGCCTCGGGAGAGATATTTTGACTGAAGGCGAACAGTGCCGAAATAGCACTATGTCGGTTGTCGACCAGAACCGGGCCCACCCGTTTCCGGGTTTCCACGATGCCATATGCCTTGAGCGTAGAGATTGCCTCTCGAACCGTGTTGCGGCTGGTACCGAATATACGTGCGATTTCGACCTCTGTGGGCAGCGGATCGCCGACCCCGAGCTTTTCGCGAGCGATCATTTCCCGGATCTCGCCCAGGATTCTGTCTACTGCGGATGGGTTGTTCATTCTGCACCTGCGATTGCCCTGTTCAAATTCCGGCCGAAGTTAGTAGCTGCCTATGAATTGTCCAACATAAAATTATATTGTGGGACAAAATGATGTGAATTCGTTCTCTAATGCGAGTTGACAGTCGCAATTATTGCCTATTTTATGAAAATCTGCAGTTAATTATCCTACATATGAGAGTGCGATGTTGCAATCATGGAGATGGTACGGTCCTTCCGATCCAGTGACGTTGGACCACGTTAAACAGGCGGGTGCAACGGGTGTCGTATCGGCACTTCATCATCTCTACAACTACCAGCGCTGGAGCCTGGACGAAATTTCTTCCTACAAGGCCAAGATCAATGACGCAGGGTTGCGCTGGGACGTTTGTGAAAGCATCCCTATTCCAACATGTCTGAAAACGGGTGTCGGCCCCGTGGAAGAGGCGATGGATGTCTGGCTCGGGAACCTTTCAAATCTGGGCCGCGCTGGTGTTCCAGTCGTCTGCTTTAATTTCATGCCGGTGCTGGACTGGACGCGTACAAATTTGCGCTGGAAGGCGCCTGCCGGAGGTTTGGCGCTTCGCTTCGATGTCGTCGAGATGGCCTGCTACGACGTGCACATCCTGAAACGGGAGGGTGCTGAGCACGACTACGATGATGCCGTTTGCGAAGCTGCGGCGAAAATGGATCATTCTCTGGACGAGCAGGAGCGTCTCGTTCTTGAGACAAACTTGATTGCAGGTCTGCCCGGCGGCGAGGGGCGGTACACACGCGAGACTTTGCGCCAGGAGCTTCTGGCATATGCCGACATCGATGCCGGACGCCTGCGCCACAATCTCCTTAGGCTTTTGGACGAGGCTGTGAAGGTTGCGGAGAAGGTAGAATTGAAGCTGGTCATTCATCCCGATGATCCTCCCCACAGCCTGTTTGGTTTGCCGCGTGTGGTTTCCAGCCAGGATGACCTTCGTGCTATATTCGATGCTGTACCATCTGAAAACAACGGCATGGTCCTGTGCACGGGGTCTTTTGGCGTGAGGTCGGATTTTGATCCGGTCGCGATGGTGGAGCAATTCGGCTCGCGTATCCATTTCGCTCACTTGCGGAATGTTAAGCGGGAACCGAATGGCAGCTTCTTTGAGTCAGATCACCTTGATGGCTCGGTGAACATGGTGGCGGCCGTTTCTGCACTTCTGAAAGAGGAGGAACGCCGCAGATGTGCCGGAGAGCCGTTCCCGGAAATCGCAATGCGACCTGATCACGGACACCTGTTGATTGATGATATCGAAAAGCAGAAAATCAATCCGGGATATTCCTGCATCGGCCGCCTCAAAGGCCTCGCTGAGCTGCGCGGCATCATGCAGGCGCTACAACACCCCACGGTGGATGTCAGCCGGCTTGCGTGCTGATAAGATTTGATTTTAGGCAAAATGCATCACTCCGCACCAGAAAGACAGACGATTGATTCCAATTGATGATCTTCAGGGCCTAAAGGTCCTGGTCACCGGCGCAAGTTCGGGAATTGGCACCGCAGCGGCTAAAGCACTGGCTTCTTGCGGTGCTGAGTTGTGCATTCATTTCAACAAAAATCGAGCTCAAGCTGACGCGCTTGCCAACGAGCTGTCATCAACGGGCACGAAGGTTTGTGTCGTGGGTGGTGATATGACATCGGAGCGAGATGTCGCCAATATATCCCGCGAGGCAATCGCAGCTCTTGGCGGCATCGATTGTCTCATTAACAACGCTGGCGCAATTGAGCGGACGGCGATCGACGATGTTTTCGATCGTGTGTTCGACTTAAATGCACGTTCGATCCTTCGTCTGGTCCGCCACTCATCGACTGCACTCAGAGACAGCAATCGGGCGTCGATCATAAATGTCGGCTCAATCGCAGGGCGCAATGGCGGAGCAGCAGGATCGGGCATTTATGCCGCGGCGAAGGCCACTGTTCATTCGCTTACACGTTCGCTTGCCAAGGAGTTGGCCAGTGATGGTATTCGGGTAAATGCCGTCGCACCCGGAGTAATAAAGACACCGTTTCATGATGCAACGCCGGAGGCGACCCTTGAGTCGATGCGTGGCAACATTCCGCTTGGCCGGTTGGGCACGCCGGAAGAATGCGCATGGACATTCGTTTTTCTGGCGTCGCCTAAAATGTCGGGATACCTGACGGGCCAGATTATTGACGTCAATGGCGGCCTGTTCATGCCTTAATCGGGCGCTGTCACGTTTTTTTGGCACAGATATTTGATGGTGTTGCAGCGCACTACCGTTTCCTACGAGACGATCCGGCGACGGTGTTTGAAGCACGGCGGCGCTTGCGCGCTGGTCTAGACCCCTGAAACTCCAATCAGCAGGTGCAAAGAGTAGCTTGATTTTACCCCCAAAACGGTCCAACGATTGGGGAGTAGCTCAGTCAACAGCTTGCGCCGGCAACGAAAGTGCGCTTCAGGAGCCTCATACCGAGTCGGTCGAACGGCAGCTAAGGGCCGAAACCGACATGTTGAAAGATGTGGCCTTAACCTCAAAAGTCGTGCGAAACCGCTTTTTTCATTTCAGTTGAAACTTCTCCCCTAAACCACCTGTGCTGGCAGCTCGACCAGCGGGGCGGGTACATCGACGGTCTTTTCCCTGGACTTGCAGATGTCGGCGATGACGCAGCGGTCGCATTCGGGTTTGCGGGCCTTGCAGCAGTAGCGGCCGTGCAGGATCAGCCAGTGGTGGGCGTGGTAGAGATAGTCCACGGGGATGATCCTGAGGAACGCCTGCTCGACCTCGTCGGGGGTCTTGCCGGGCGCAATCCTGAGGCGGTTTCCGATGCGGAGGACATGGGTGTCGACGGCGAGTGTCGGTTCCCCGAAGGCCATCGACATCACCACATTGGCGGTCTTGCGGCCGACGCCCGGCAGGGTGACCAGTTCTTCGCGGGTGCGCGGCACCTCGCCTCCGAACTCGTCGATCAGCTTTTGGCTGAGCGCGATCACGTTTTTGGCCTTGTTGCGGTAGAGGCCGATGGTCTTGATGTAATCGCGGACCTTGTCCTCGCCGAGCGCCAGCATCTTTTCGGGCGTGTCGGCCACGGCGAAAAGCGCGCGGGTGGCCTTGTTGACCCCGGCGTCGGTGGCCTGGGCGGACAGCGCCACCGCCACCACCAGCGTAAACGGATTGACGTGCTCAAGCTCGCCCTTGGGTTCAGGCCGCTGGATGGAAAAACGGCGAAAAATCTCGCGGATTTCATCCTGGCTGTAGGGGATGCGGCGTCGCCTTTGAGCCGGTTTGGCCTGAGAAGGTTTAGACTTTGCGGGTTTGGATCCTGCCGGTTTGCCGGCCGCCGCCGGGCTTTTTGAGGCGGTTTTTGCCGGACGCGGCGTTTTGGCGGATTTTGGGCTCTTGGGCTTTTCCATACCCTGCCTATAATCATGAGAACGCGACATTGGCAAACCACCGGCCGGAGACACGTTGAGAGATGAACGACAAACCGCTGTTTGAAGCTGTGTTGAGCCCGCACCGCTCGCTGGGACGGGCCGGTTTCATCATCTTGATGGCGATCACCACGGCAATCACGCTTGCCCATATGGTGGTGTTCGCGGCTGCCGGGGCCTGGCCGGTTCTGGGCTTTTTCGGGCTTGATCTGGCGCTGTTGTTCGGGGCGTTCTGGCTGAGCTACCGGTCGGGCCGGAGCCGCGAATTCGTGCGGGTGTCACGCACCGATCTCACAGTGCGCAAGGTGGCGCCCTCGGGCCGGTCCGAGGAGCACCGTTTCAATCCGTTCTGGGCGCGGTTCAACATCGACCGCCATGACGAGATCGGCATCACCCGGATGCAAATTTCCGGCGAGGGCCGCCGCACCGATATCGGCGGTTTTCTCAATCCCGGTGACAAGGAAAGCTTCGCCTCGGCGTTTCAGAGAGCGCTGGCGACGGTGAAACTGCGCTGAGGCACATCGCCAGAACCGGGAGTGTGCAAAGAATCTGAGCGGCGGCGTGTTTCGGGTGGCGGGCAACGGGCCACCGTGATTGAGTGCGGGCAAGTTAAGTGCGCTGCAGGAGACAGACCATGACCGTGACCGCCATGCTTGACCGCGACATCACCCCGAGCGGCGACGAATACGATCTGGTGCGCCGGACCATCGAGCGGATCTCGCTTGATTACCAGGCGCAGCCGTCGCTCGAAGAGATCGCCGCCGACCTCGGGGTCTCGCCCGGACGGCTGCAGAAGACCTTCAGCCGCTGGGCCGGGCTGACGCCGAAAGCCTTTCTGCAAGCGGTTACGCTCGATCACGCCCGGCGGTTGCTCGGCGACGAAGGGCTGCCGCTGCTCGATGCCAGCTACGAGCTCGGCCTGTCGGGGCCGGGGCGTCTGCACGATCTTTTCGTCACCCACGAGGCGATGAGCCCGGGTGATTTCAAGAGCGGCGGTGCGGGGCTTGAGATCAACTTCGGCTACCATCCCTCCCCGTTCGGCACGGCGGTGGTGATGGCGACGGATCGCGGGCTTTGCGGTCTGGCCTTCGCCGACCCCGGCGAGGAAGCAGCAGCGCTGGAAGACATGGTGCGGCGCTGGCCAGGCGCTCGGCTTGTGCAGGACCAGGAAGGCACGGAGCCCTATGTGGGCCGGATCTTCTCGCCGGAACAGTGGCGTGCCGACCAGCCCTTGCGGATTGTGATGATCGGCACGGATTTCCAGGTGCGGGTGTGGGAGGCGCTTTTGAGAATCCCGCTTGGCCAGGCCTCGACCTATCAGGATGTGGCCCGCGCCATCGGCCAGCCGAAAGCGTCGCGCGCAGTGGGTGCTGCGGTGGGTCGCAATCCTATCTCCTTCGTGGTGCCGTGTCACAGGGCGCTGGGCAAATCCGGCGCGCTCACCGGCTATCACTGGGGGATCACCCGCAAGCGGGCGATGCTCGGTTGGGAAACCGGCTGCGTGCAGGCCGGAATGGCTCAAAGCGCGTAACTGTAGAGCGCCAGGGTACGGCCCGTGATAGCAACCTCCTCGCCAATGCGCCTGGCGCCCATGCGGCGGTAGAAGCCTTCGGCGTTCGGATCCGACAGAATCGTCAGGTGCGGGTCCGGTTCGCCCGGCGCGCAACGGCCCCGGGCATGGCCGGCAAGGGCTATAAACAGGCTGCGGCCAATCCCGGTACCAATGCGATCCGGGTCGATGAAAAACACCGTGACGTCAAACCGCGCAGGGCCGGTTCGCTCCAGTCCGGCGACGCCGGCAAGTCCGCGCGTATCCTCGGCCACCAGCACCTGAGCTGCGCTGATCCAGGCGGGATTGATCTCGATCTCCGGGCGGGCGCGCGCCATGAACTCGGCGTCATAGCCCCAATGGGCCTTGGAGCGCATCGCAAGTTCCGATAGCGCGGCCTCCTCGCCCGCACGCGCCAGGCGAATTCGCCAATGTGATGGGTGCATCGGCGCTCAGTGCGCCTTGGACATATCGCCCAGCACATCCTTGGAGGCCACGGTCGAATCGGCATTGAGCCGGTAGACCATCGGTACGCCAGTGGCGAGATTGAGCTTGACGATCTTGTCGCGAGACAGGCCGTCGAGGATCATAACCAGCGAGCGCAGGGAATTCCCATGGGCTGCCACCAGCACGGTCTCGCCGCGCAGCACCCGCGGCAGGATTTCGGTCATGTAATAGGGCCAGACACGGGCGCCGGTGTCCTTGAGGCTTTCGCCGCCGGGCGGCGGCACATCGTAGGAGCGACGCCAGATATGGACCTGTTCCTCGCCCCATTTGGCGCGCGCGTCATCCTTGTTGAGCCCGGCCAGATCGCCGTAGTCGCGCTCATTGAGCGCCTCGTCACGGATGATCTCGAGATCGGTCTGGCCGATCCCCTCCATGATCAGATCCAGCGTGCGCTGGGCGCGGATCAGGTTGGACGTGAAGGCGATGTCGAATTTCAGCCCGGTCTGCTTGATCGCTTCGGCACCGGTCTTGGCTTCCTCGACGCCCTTTTCGGTCAGATCGGGATCCTTCCAGCCGGTGAACAGGTTTTTCAGGTTCCATTCGCTTTGGCCGTGGCGGACGAGGACGAGCGTTCCGGACATGATGAGTTCCTTTGTCTGTGAAGTTCCGAATTCAAGCCTGACTGGAAAGGCCAAGCACATCGAGCATGGAGTAGTAACCCGGTTTCTGGCGGCGTGCCCACAGCGCCGCACGCACTGCGCCGCGAGCGAAGATGGAGCGATCGGTGGCCTTGTGGGTGAGTTCGATGGTCTCGCCTTCACCGGCAAGCAGCACCGAGTGCTCGCCCACCACCGATCCGCCGCGCAGGGTGGCGAAACCGATGCTGCCTGGTTCGCGCGGTCCGGTATGGCCGTCGCGGACCCTGACCGAATGCTGCCCCAGACCGATCCCGCGGCCTTCTGCGGCGGCCTCGCCCAACAGCAGCGCAGTGCCCGAGGGTGCATCGACCTTGTGGCGATGGTGCATCTCCAGCACCTCGATGTCCCAGTCGCCGGCATCGAGCGCCTTGGCGGCCTGCCGCACCAGCACCGAAAGCAAATTGACGCCGAGGCTCATATTGCCGGATTTGACAATGCGGGCATGGCGCGATGCGGCATGGAGTTTGGCGTCATGGCTTTCATCCATGCCGGTGGTGCCGATGACGTGAACGATGCGGGCCTGAGCGGCCAGCTCGGCGAATTCCAGCGTCGCGGCGGGTGCGGTAAAGTCGAGCACGCCCTCGGCGCGGGCGAATACAGGCAGCGCGTCATCGGTGATCGCGACACCATTGGCACCGAGACCGGCGAGTTCCCCCGCATCACGGCCCAGCGCATCCGATCCCGCGCGCTCGATGGCACCTGTAAGATGTACGCCATCGATCTCGGCGATGGCGCGGATGAGCGACTGGCCCATGCGGCCGGCCGCGCCGACCACGATCAGGCCCATGGTGTCAACTGGAGCGCTCACGGCTGCTCTCCCTTTGCGGTGTTGGCATCGGTCCCGGCAGTCTCGGCTGCGGGAAGCTCGGTATCGCCATAGGCCTGAAGCCGGGCATACAGCCCGCCCCTGGTGCGGCTCAAATCGGCATGGCTTCCGGTCTCGACCACCTTGCCCCCCTGCATGACGACGATACGGTCGGACTTGGCGATGGTCGAGAGCCTGTGGGCGATGACCAGCACCGTGCGGTTCTTCATGGCGCCGTCGAGCGCCTTTTGCACCGCGGCCTCGGATTCATTGTCGAGTGCGGATGTCGCCTCATCCAGGAGCAGGACCGGCGCATTGCGCACCAGGGCGCGGGCTATGGAGATGCGCTGTCGCTGGCCGCCGGACAGGTTGGCGCCGTTCTCGCCAAGCGGCGTGTCATAGCCCATGGGCAATGCAGAGATGAAATCATGGGCATAGGCGAGCCGTGCGGCATCCTCGATTTCGGTATCGGTCGCCTCGGGCCGGGCGTAGCGCAGATTGTCGCGGATCGAGCCTTCGAACAGCCAGGGCTGCTGGGTGACATAGGCGATCTGCCGCCGCACCGACTGCTTGGTGGTGGAAGCGACATCGATGCCGTCGATCAGCACCTGGCCCGCGGCCGGATCGTAAAAGCGAGGCACCAGATTGATCAGCGTGGACTTGCCCGCGCCGGAGGGCCCGACAATGGCGGTGGTCTTGCCGGCCTCGGCGACGAAACTCACGTCATCGAGCACTTTCTCGCCGTCGCCATAGGCGAAATCCACTCCGCGGAACTCGACCTCGCCACGGCTGATCTCGATATCGGTGGCGCCGGGCTCATCGCCCTGGGTCGGCACCTCGTCGAGAATTTCGTAGATCATGCGGGCGTTGACGACTGCGCGCTCGAGATTGATCTGCAGTCGCGCCAGCCTGCGGGCCGGATCATAGGCCAGGAGCAGCGCGGTGATGAAGGCAAAGAACGCGCCGGGAAGTTCGTCGCCATAGATCGAGCGAAAGGCGGCATAGGCGATAACGCCGGAGATTGCCAGGCCAGCGACGGTTTCGGTGAGTGGCGAGGTGCGCTCGGTCAGCCGGGCGATGCGGTTCGAGCGTTCCTCGGCAGCCTTGATCAGGTGCGAGGTTCGGGCGCTCAACTGGCTTTCCATGGTGAAAGCCTTGACGATCGAGATCCCCTGCACCGCCTCCTGCATGGCGCCAAGGACCCGGCTGTTGAGATCAATGGCTTCCCGCGTGGCGCTTCTGAGTCGTTTCGAGATGTAGCGAAGCGCAATCAGCACCGGCGGCGCAACCACCAGAACGATCATGCTTAGAACCGGATCCTTGGCCAACATGACGCCAATCAAGGCGATCAGGGTCAGCAGATCGCGCGCAAACGAGGTGATCGTCAGGTTCATGACATCGCGGATGCCAGTCACATTCTGGGAGACCTGGGCGGCGATCTGGGCGGATCTGGCATCGGTGTAGTAACCCATGCCCAGCGACATCAGATGATCGATGATGCGTTGCTGATAGCGGGCGACAAGATTGTTGCCGATTACGGCGAGCGCCACCGCCTGACCATAGGAAGCCGCACCGCGGATCACAAATGCTGCCAGTATCGAACCGCAGATCAGCCAGATCAGATCGGCGTTCCTCTTGGCGAAAGCCTCGTTGATGACGGCTTCCATGATCCAGGCCATGAAGGCCGTGGTCGCTGCGACCAGCACCAGACAGAAGGCTGCGAAGATATAGCTCCGGATATATTCGCGACCGTTCTCGCGGATGATCCGGCGGATCACCATCGTCAGGGATCCAACATCGGTCCTGATGTTCCTACCGCGTGCCACGTCGTGTCATCCTGTGGGCCACAGGCAAGGCCGTTTGCCCTGCCGCATTCGGGCAGGCGCCACCTGCCGGTTCTCAGCGGCTCTATAGCGGGTTGAAGCCGATTTGCCTATGCTTTCCAACGGCGGCCTTCGGTCGCGACACCAAAGCGCACCGGAGTGCGGGCATAGGCCGCAAGCCCGGACAGGGCCGCAAGCGGATGGGTGATGACGAAGGTGGGAATTGCCTGAAGGATGTTGCCATGCGGCGCCTTGTCCTCAAAGGCCTCGCGGAACCGCGGATGGTTGAGCGCCGGAATGATCTTCTGGGCAATGCCGCCTGCGAGAAAAACGCCGCCGCGGGCCATGAAGATCAAAGCCAGATCCCCTGCCACACGTCCGAGATAGGTGGCGAACAATTCGATGGCCTCGACCGCCGCAGGATCATCGCCGGCCTTCCAGGCGGCCGTCACCTCGGCGGGATTGGCGGCGCGGGGCTTGGTGTCCGCGGCCTGGCAGACGGCGTGGTAGATGTTCATCAGCCCGCGTCCGCACAGCAGTTGCTCCGCGGAGATGCGGCCTTCGATGGCTTCATACAGCGGAAACAGTTCGAGATCGCGAGCGCTGCGCGGGCCGATATCGATGTGACCGCCCTCGCCCGGCACCGGAAACCAGGTGTGGCGGGCATGCACAAGACCGGCAACGCCAAGGCCGGTGCCGGGGCCGACAACCACCCGCGAAGAGGACGGGCGGATCTCTCCACCGCCGATCTTTTCAAGATGTTCGGGGCCGAGCGACGCAGCCGCCAGGGCCTGGGCTTCGAAATCATTGATGACGACGATATCCTCAAAGCCCAGTTCGCCGATCATCGCCTTGGGTTTGATCACCCAGTCACAATTGGTCAGGTCGATTTCGCCGCCCTTGATCGGGCCGGCGACTGCAAGGATGGCGGAGCGCGGCTGCAGCGAGGTCTTGTCGAGAACACCTTCCTGGATCGCTTCGTCGATGGTCGCGTAATCGGCGGTGGCGAGCACCGGAAACTCTTTCGGCTCGGCATAGGCGTCGACCAGAATGGCGAAGCGCGCATTTGTGCCGCCGATATCGCCAATCAGGATCGGGAAGGCAATTGTGTGATCGGTGTCGCTCGGGTTGGGCATGGATCTGGTCCCTGTCAGGCCTGGTAAGGTTAAGCCCGCAGCCAGGTCCTGGCCAGGGCAATGATTGCGTCGGGTCAGCCAAGCGTCTTGAGCAGGCTTTCCGCCGTGGCTTTGTTGAGCGCCATGGGTATGTCGTAAACGATGGCCAACCGCATCAACGCCTTGACGTCGACATCATGCGGCATTGCCGTCAACGGATCGACGAAAAAGATCACCAGCGCGATCTCACCGGTGGCGATCAGCGCGCCGATTTGCTGATCCCCGCCCAGAGGCCCGCTTTTAAGCCTCGTCACGTCCAGACCCGGGCACGCGTCGATAATACGGCCGCCGGTGGTGCCAGTGGCGACAATCGGGTGCGCCGACAGTGCCTGGCGATGCGCAACGGCGAAAGCGGCAAGATCATCCTTCTTCTGATCGTGGGCAATCAGCGCGATGGTTTTTGGAGCGGTTGTGATGGCTCAGCCTCCGACAAATCCCGGTCGCCGCCGGAAATGTACTTTTCAATCGATTTGAATAGGCCTTCTATAGCGGGTCGGCGCGCCTGGCGAAAGCCATCACAGTGATGAATTTCCGGTGTGGCTCAGCCGGTGTCAGTTGAAGGGACGCGGCTGCGGCAAGGGACCTGTCGCCGGCAGGGGCGCAAAAGATGAAGTGGCGAAGCCGGCTGCACTAGCGTTGCTGGCATTGGCAGCAGCGATGCGGGCGATCGGATCGGCTCCAAGCGTAACTTCGCGCTCCGAGGCCGGGGCGGGAGCCGAAGCTACGACGGCGCAGGCCGAGGGCAGGTCGGTCAGCCTGATATGGCGCTTCTTGGGTTTGGGCTTGGTGTCCTTGGCGGGTTTGGCCGGTGCCCACGGCTCATCGGTGAACCACCAGGCCAGTTGCTTGCCGCAGCCTGATCCGGCGGGCGGCGGGTTCTGGCTGCGGCAGCCGCTCATGCCCGGCGGGCATTTGATGCGGATGTGAAAATGATAGTGGTGGCCGTAATATGGCCTGATCTTGCCCATCGACGCGCGATTGCCGGTCCAGGTGTCGCAGAGCTTCTTCTTGATGCCGGGATGGACGAAGATCCGCTCGACCTGGGGATAGCTCGCCGCCCGCATCAGCAGCCTTGCATGCGCCGGAGTCCAGATTTTCGGATCGACATGCAGCGTGTTCTTCCTGAGTACCGAGATGGCCGAGGTGGTTTCACGCTCCCTGGCCGAAAGGGTGCGGCGCGGCATCGGGGTAAGCCAGACATCGGCGTCCAGACCAACCTGGTGGGAGGCATGACCCGAGAGCATCGGCCCGCCGCGGGGCTGCGAAATGTCACCGACCAGAAGGCCGGGCCAACCGTCCTGCGCCGCCGCCTCGCGCGACAGCCGCTCAACCAGCGCGATGAGATCGGGGTGCCCCCAGCGGCGATTGCGCGACAGCCGCATCGCCTGCCAGGTCGGTCCGTCGGTGGGAATGGCGATGCCGCCAGCCAGGCAGCCCTTGGAGTAAAAGCCGATCGCGCGGGCAGACAGTACCGCTGGCAGCTTGGCCGCGCCGAAAATCTCCTTGGCGGGCTTGTCGGACTCCGCCGCGCTGGCCAGTGCCATGAAACCCGGCGCACTGAACGGGAGATCGCCAAGACCGGTCAGACCGATGGTTACGACAAGGGCCGCCTTGAACGCCTTGCGGACACTCCCGCCGATACCGGCATTGTTCATGCTGTGGCTCCCGTTCCGACCGACGATTGAGGCCAGCCGCGCAAATCACCTGAGACCGAACCTACCGCGATGCGGCCTCAAAGTGAATCCCGCCAACCGGGCTACGCGTTTCGGGGTGCAGCAGCTAGGGCTTGACCCGGTAGAGCTGCAGCGGGGCGGCCTGGGTTCCCGGCACCACTTCAAGCCAGCCGGGGACCTCACCTTCAGCCAATTGAGCGTAAAGACCATCGGGTGCAACGGCGATGATGTTTTCAACCTGCGGATCGCTTGGGCAATAGGCGATCACGGTGACGCCGGCACCGCGTAAAAACTTGACCGCATCGCCCGGCGCGGCCATCGCCGCATGCAGCTCGGTCAACATGCCGCCCTGATTGCGGTGATAGGGAGCCGAAAGCGCCCGGTGCGGCG
Organism: uncultured Hoeflea sp.; assembly: GCF_947501405.1. Taxonomy (GTDB): domain Bacteria; phylum Pseudomonadota; class Alphaproteobacteria; order Rhizobiales; family Rhizobiaceae; genus Hoeflea. The sequence continues at coordinate 55,384 of NZ_CANMVK010000003.1, forward strand.
TAAAGCGCAGGATGTGCGCGCCGATATTGGACGGGCTGGCAACCACGCCAACCGGTTCCAGCGCCAGGTCTCGCATGGCGTCGGCATCGGTGCAGATGCGCTCTTCCTCAGTGGGCAAGCCAGCGGTTTCTTCTCCCTTGACCTTGTCGATGCCCATCGAGACAAGTGCGCCTGACAGCGCCCAGACAAAGGGGACCGACGCGAAGGCCATGCCCGCAAATACGAGGCCCTTGCGCAAGTTTTTCGGATCGGCATTGGCGCGGCTGCGAAGATCCGCGACCCAGCCAGCCAGCGGGATGGCCGACAGAAGATTGGCGAACACCGCGCCACGGACCTGCACCACCGCAATGGCCCAGCAAACCGCCAGAAGCGCCAGAAGCACTGCATGGGCCTGAACATTGCGACCCTGGCGAATGCGCAGCCCGCAAAAAGCCATCGCCAGCACCGGGACAGTGTAGTAGCCGCCAATGGTCCAGGGCTCGATCTGAAACTGGGCCAGTAGCGACTGCGCCTCGGTGACACTGTCGAGCCACATGGTCTTGAGCAGCGGGTCGAGATCGGCCAACGGATTGGCAAGGCATTGCGGCGCAATCAGCAGCGCAAGGCCAAGCGTGCCCACGCCAGTGAGCGCAAGTCCCGCCGATCGTGTGGCAAGTCCGCGATCCGCGGAGAAGGCGGTTGCCAGATAGAAGCCTCCAGCACCGACGACGCCAAGCGCATAAAAGCTGGTCGACAGCGCATCGCAGGCCACGAAGCCATATCGGGCGGGCGGAACGGTGAGGAAGAAAACCGCGGTCAGCGTCGCCGCCATTGACAGGGCGAACGCCTGGGCGGCTGGCCGGAACCGGTCTCCAAGCCACAGCCATTGAAGGGCGACGATCAGCGCCACAACCGCGATATGCGGCGTGGTTTCGGCTCCGATGGCGATCGCCAGCGCGGCGGCAATGCCGGCAACGGCGTGGACGCCAGGCTGGCGGCCGGGCACGATCAGGCAGGCCGCGATGATCGCCATCAGACCAAGCTGCACATTGTGGTGATCGATCGACCCGGGCTGGAAGCGATTGATGCTGAGCACGAACAAAAACGCCAACAAAAGTGCGATCAGCCGTCCTGAAGCACCCGCCAGTGTCTGACCAGCCAAGGCCAGAGCATAAAAGACCGGCACCACGGTGATCAGCGGCCAGACAAACAGCGCAGTTGCCTCGGCCATCACCGGGTCCATGACCAGCGAAAAGACGAAAATCAGGCTTGCGATCGGCAGGTCAACGAGACGCGACCAGTGCATCAGCGTGCCACCCTCAAGGCCGAGCCTTACCTGGGTGAGATCAAACCAGCCTTTACCTGCGAGCAGATCGCGAACCTGAACGAGACGCAATACGTCATCATTGTCAGCCCCGACATAATCTGAATAGGAGGAGAAATGCATGATCGCGGTCAGCGCGGCGAGCATGGCAATCGCCAACATCACCGGCCAATGAAGCGGGGCCAACAGACCAGGCTGGCGGGAATTCTGCGGCAGGGGGGCAGCAACGGGGCCGGTTCCAATCGTGGCCGGATCACTCTTGAGCACTGCGAACTCCAACAATCTTTTTCAACGGGGTTCAACCTAGCCTTAACCTTCTCAAGAAATAGTAAAGCCAAGGGCGTGCGCTGCCCAAAGACAACGGGGATCCCCATGACAGACGGATTGTTTGAAGGCATCGAAATCGCGGTGCTTCTGCCCTGCTACAATGAAGCAGCGACCATCGGCGATGTCGTCGCAGGCTTTCGCGCGGCACTCCCGACCGCCAAGATCTATGTCTATGACAACAATTCGAAAGACCAGACAGCCTTGCGCGCCGCCCTTGCCGGTGCAACCGTGGTGCGCGAACCGCGCCAGGGCAAAGGCCATGTGGTGCGCCGGATGTTCTCCGATATAGACGCCGACATCTATCTGATGGCCGACGGCGACGGCACCTATGCGCCGGTCGACGGTCCGGAATTGATCCGGACACTTCTGACAGAACGCTGCGACATGGCGGTCGGTACCCGCCGTGGTGTCACCGATGACGCAGGACGCCGGGGGCACGCCTTTGGCAACTCGATTTTCAACACGCTCTACAAGACCATCTTCGGCAATGACTTCACGGACATCTTCTCTGGTTACCGGGCATTTTCCCGGCGCTTTGCCAAGAGTTTCCCGGCTGTGTCAGGCGGTTTCGAAATAGAGACGGAAATGAGCGTCCACGCTTCCGTGCTGAAATTGCCGGTGACCGAACTGGCGCTTGACTACGGGCGCCGTCCGGAGGGATCGCAGTCCAAACTTTCCACCTTCAAAGACGGCGCCAAGATCCTCTGGATGTTCGCCATGCTGATGAAGGAGACGCGACCGTTCACGTTTTTCAGCTACCTCAGCGTGACGATGCTGGCGCTGTCGATGCTGTTCATGGTGCCGGTCTTGAACGAGTACTTCCTGACCGGTCTGGTGACACGGATGCCAACCTGGATGCTTGCAGTGGCGATGATGATGATGTCGCTGATCATCTTTGCCAGCGGCGTGATCCTTGATTCGGTGGCCCGTGGAAGGGCCGAACAAAGACGGTTCCACTACATGTCGATCGCACCGTCACCAAGAACTGAGGGCAAACCGGATGTGGTGTCCGAAAAGACCGCCAAACCGGTCGCAAAAAGGCGCAACGCTGCCTAGCGCAATTCCATTTCAGCTTGAATCAGTAGCGTGTCAGAAAATGCGGGCGAGCATCGCGAGCGGCAGCGATTTCTGACCCAACTTCGAGTGGAAATGCGCTAGCTCGAACCCAGCACCGGCTCTTTTCATAGCTAACTGATTGATGCTCAAACGGGGTTCGGCCGGCACGCCTTGTTGCGGCTGATGCGCCCAAGCACCCGCACCGGTTTCAGGCTTTCATTCCGCTCACGACAATCCCGACACAGATGATCAATGCGCCGATGATCTGTGGCGTGGTGATGGATTCGGAAAGAAACAGCAATGAGAGAAGCGGAATGTAGATATAGGACAGCGCCATGAACATGTAGGCGCGCCCGATCGGCATATCGCGAATCACAAAGACCCAGGCCACAGTGGCCAAACCGTACATGACCAGCGCGATCCAGAAATGCGGGCTTGCGATCAGCCCCCAGATTGGGCCATCGGGTCCGCTCAGGGTTTCGCTCGACCGCTTGAACAAAATCTGGCCGATGGAAATGACGAGTGGTACAGCGATGACGCCCGCCAGCGTGGAGATCTTCATCACAGCGGAACCGACCTCTCTTCCGAGAAGTAGATGTCACGCCCTATGTCAATGCATTTGAACCGGTGTTCGAGCGGCTGGATGGCGCGCAGGAAACTATGCTTGTAGGGGAAAAAGTTGAAATGCGGGTTGAAGGTGTAGATCGCCTCACGCTCGCGCGGCACGACGATGATTAGCCGCTTGCGAGCAATCCGCCGCAACTCGGCCAGCGCCTTCCGGTAGTCAAGAATGTGTTCGATCACATGGGTGCAGATGACTGTATCGAATTCTCCATCGGCGAAGGGCAGACTTTCGATCGGCGCCTTGACGAATTCCAGACCCTGATCGCTGAAGTGTTCGGGAATGACAAAATCGACGCCGACATAGCGGCGTGGCGTCTCGTTGCGGCGCTCAGCCAGGCTGCGGAGAAGATACCCGGTCCCGCAGCCGACATCGCAGACGCTGTCACCGGTGAGATCCTTTGCGATTTCGGCGATGCAAGCCTTTGAATTGTCGGTCTCGTTATGCACCCGCGGGTGCTCGGTGTAGAGCGCCTCATATTCCTCAGGCGTGAGGAATGGCGCGCGGACCCGAAAATCGGCAAGCGTATCGATATGCTTGCCCCAGACCAGACGAGCCAGCCCTGTAAACAGCACCGAATCACGAACGATCGGTGGCAGCAATTCCTCGATTGCGAACCTGATCCGGTTTGTCTGCTCGCGATTCATTCTGGTCCTCGCCCCGTTTTCTGACTGCATTCACTGACCATCATCCGGCGACGCGAAATATTCTCAATATATATCATATACTTAGAGAGAATTTTTGATTCGTTCACGTGCAGTCCGGACGGACAAATTGCATACATCAGGCCTTTGCCAGTTGCAAATCAGCATGCCCCAGATGCCTGCACTGCCCGGAGGCCTCCGTCAGACCTGTTCCCAGGCATCATGCGCAGCGGCGCGGTAGATCGCATCGATCAGTTTCTGGTTGAGCACTGATTGTTCAAGCGTGAAAACCTCTTCGTCGGCACCCTCAACCTTGCGTACAAATGCCTCAGCCTGAAGCCGGTACTGGCGCACGCCGCCAAAACGGAAGGTCTCGGCACCGTCATGGCCGCTATTGTGCAGCGTGACCACGGCATGGCCATAATCGCCTGCATTGAAAGGGGCTGTGACCTCGATGTAACCGGCCTCACCGTGAAACACCATGAGCTGCCGGAGCGCCATCTGCGTCGAGCAGTAGAAGCTCAGATCGAAGTCACCAAAATCAGCCTTGACGCTGGCATAGCGGTCGGTGCCAAAATCCGGATCACGCTCAACGGTGGCCTGAACCCTGACCGGCTCGCATCCGGTCGAGAACCGGGTCGAGACTGTTGGATACACCCCGATGTCGGGCAACCCACCGCCGCCGAGACCAGGCTGGTTGCGCATGTTCTCGGGATCGGTGTTGAAATAGGAGAAAGCGCCCTGGACGTGGCGCAAACGACCGATAGCGCCATTGGCGATCAGGTCGCGAACCTTGTGCCATTGCGGATGGTAGGTGACCATGAAGGCCTCGCATACCAGCACGCCGGCTGCGTCCCGTGCATCGATCAACGGCGCGATATCCGCCGCGTTGAGAGCTATGGGCTTTTCACACAGAACGTGTTTGCCCGCCCGTGCAGCCTTAATCGACCACTCGATATGTTGTGACGTTGGCAGCGGAATGTAGACGCCGTCCACCTCCGGTGAGGTCAGGAGATCGTCGTAACTGTTAAATGCGTAGGGCGCGCCGAACCTGTCCGCAAGAGCCCGGGCGCGGGCATGATCGCGGCTCGCGATCGCCGTGACCACGCCGTTTTCCGAATCCTGCAACTGCGGAATAACCTGATCCCGGCCAATCTTGGCCGTCGACATAATGCCCCATCGAAACATGTTCATTCCTCCAAATTCTGCGAATGTGCGGCAGCCATCGGCCATACCACGGATCAGGGCGCATTCAAGCGCGCCCGATGCGGGGCGTGTCAACACCCGGGCTGAATTCAACCCCGGACAGAATGGGTGCGGCAAAAGAGTTGTGACGAACCCGGTCAAGCGCGGGTTGACGCCAGCATGGATGTAAGCGAGGACGGTCCAATATACGGCCGGGCCAGAACTCCGGTTACCAGAACCGAAAGCCGAAGCCGCACCGCATGAAAAGACTTTCATTCTTCCTGTTTGCGGGCGCCGTGGGTTTCGTGGTGGACATGGGCGTGCTCTGGCTGCTGCTGGAGTTCAAAATGCTTGACCCGTTCACCGCCAGGGCTCCTGCGATCGGAGCGGCGCTGATGTGCAGCTACGTCATCAACCGCACATTCACCTTTGGCGCCTCGCACAGGAAAGTCGCCGTGGAAGGTGTACGCTATGGGGGCGTCGGCCTTGTTTCGACGCTGATCAACTATTCGGTCTATTCCGGCCTGCTGCTTGTGCTGCCAGCCATTTCGCCTTATCTGGCGCTGATCTTTGGATCGGGATCGGCGACCATATTTGCCTATCTGGGATATTCCCGCTTTGTGTTCGGGCCCGGGCCTGACCTATAAACGGCACTCGTTCCACCGCCAGAAACCGGCCGGTCCGCATTCCTACTCGCCGCTGGCAGCCCGATCGCGAATCTGGGCAAGTGTCCAGTCGACCAGCAATTCGCCGTCGCGCCAGACCGGCTGCATCAGATTGTCGCGATCGCCAAGCTCCTTGAGCGCAACGCCAAGCGGACGGCCCGCCTCCATCACGACTGCCTGTCGGTAGCGCTTGGAAGCCTTGCCCGGATCGGTTTTCGGATTTTTGTTGATGCCGTGCCACGCGCCATCGTCATCAAGCCGGGCATTGGCTTTCATGGCAAACCGCAAGGTGTCGCGATTGACCTTCTGCAAGAGCCCCGCGCCCATGCCGAAGGCGATGTTTTCCGCAGACCAGCCGCGATCTTCCAGACGTCCGAGAATGATGCGGATGGTCTCGGGCGTCACGCCATCGCCCTGGATCACCCGCACCGACGGGTTGAGCACCTTGTAGCCCTTGGCGTTGACCGAAAAACCGAAGATTTCGCCCAGCATTTCCACCGTGTCGACCGGCACCCGCGTGGCGTCGCCCGAATCAGGCCGCACCACCAGCGTGCCGCCGGAGGCCTCGACCTCGGCCTTGAGCGCCTCGCCCCAAATGTTCTTGACCGCGCGGTAGAGATCGTAGGAATCGGAGACCACCGCCACCAGTTTTCCCGGACCGGCGAATTGCTTGAGCATGTTGCGATAGGCTTCGGTTTCGCGGTCCTCACCCCAGCTGGTCATGGTCGAGTGTTCGGCCGCGGGAATGGAAAAACCCGCCATCTGTTCGTGGTAGAAGCGGCGGGCATAGACCAGCGCGCTGACCGTGTCGGTGCCCATGAAACTCACCAGATGAGCCACGCCGCCGATCCCCGCCTGTTCCGCGGAGGTGGCGCCGCGGGCGCCAAAATCATGCAGCCGGAAGGGCAAGACCTCTTCGGGCGTGTCGCAGGTGCGGGCGAGCGAGGCGGAAATGATCTGCCGGGCGCCGTGGGAAACGGTGGCCACGGTCGAGGGATACCAGACCGCGCGCAACAACGCGGTTTCGATGAAGGTTGGCAGCCAGAAGAAATCCGGATCGGTGTTCCTGACCTGCACCAGCGGCGTGCCGGTGGGCGCCACCATTCCCTCGGGCAGCGCCTCTATCAGCAACGGCATGTGCCCGTTGTGGCGGGTCACCAGCAGCTCCCAGCCAGCCCGGTGAAACGGCAGGCCGTGGGCCGTGATCATCTCCTCGGCCTCGTCGACATCGGCCATGGTGACGCGCTGGGAAAGATAATCCTTGAGGAACATCTGCAGACCGAAAAACAGCACATGATCGTGCTGACCGCCCGGCCGTGCCTCGATATAGGCGGAGATCGCCTCGGTCTCGGGCGGGTACTGCGCGAAATGCGAGTATTTGTAACTGTCGGAATTGAGAATGAGATTCATTTTACGCACTGCGCTCCGCCGCCTGGTCCCCTGATCCGGGCAGCATGCAATTTCCGATGCCGGTGCGGCAAGGGGAGAACCGCGCTACATCGGCAGCACTTGGGCATATAATGTGAGTTCGCAAGATCGCGGCGACGCGCCGCGATCTTGCGATGCTCTCCGGTACCGCGAATCCGCAATCCCGACCTTGTCCGAATTTACCCCCGCAGCACACCGCCCGAGGATTTTTCGACATTGGCGATCACCGATTTGGCGATCTTGTCGAGGTCCTCTTCGGTCAAGGTGCGCTCGCGCGGCTGGATAGTGATTTCCAGTGCCAGCGACTTCTTGCCCTCGCCCAGCGACGGGCCTTCAAACAGGTCAAAGACATTGACGCCGGTGATGAGCTGCTTGTCCGCACCCTGCGCCGCACGCACCAGCGTGGCGGCCGGCACGTCGGCATCGACCACGAAGGCGAAATCACGACGCACCGCCTGATAGGCCGAGAGTTCGAGCACCGGCTTGGTGCGCGTGGCCTTGCGCTTGGCTTCGGGAATGGCGTCGATGAACACTTCAAAGCCGCAGATCGGGCCCGAAACGTCCAGCGCATCAAGGGTCTTGGGATGGAACTCACCGAAATGGCCAAGCACGGTCTTGGGGCCGAGCTTGATCAGGCCGGAGCGCCCCGGGTGATACCAGCCCGGTGCGCCGCGCTCGAAGGACAACCGGTCCACCGGCGCGCCGCAAGCCTCCAGCACCGCGATCGCATCGGCCTTGGCGTCGAACACGCCGACCGCCGTCGCCGCGCCATCCCAATGGCGGCCGGCGCCCGTCATTGCCGACGTGCAGCGGCGAACACCGCCGGCGACCCGGCGCTGCTGTTCAGGCCGGTCACCTTCATAGATGCCCGACACCTCAAACAGCGCCACATCGCCATACCCACGCGCCGCATTGCGGCCGGCGGCTGCAATCAGACCCGGCAGCAGCGAGGGACGCATGTCGGACATGTCGGCGGCGATCGGATTGGCCAGTTTGAGTTCCGGCTTGCCGCCGCCGAACAGCCTTGCCTGGTCTTCGGCAATGAACGACCAGGTGACGGCTTCGAGCATACCGCGCGCGGCCAGCGCCCGGCGGGTGTTGCGGGTGCGGATCTGTAGCGTGGTCAGGATCTTGCCGTTGACCGCGTCATGGCTCACAAGCGGCGCGGGCGTGATCTCGTTGACGCCGTGAATGCGCATCACCTCCTCGACGAGATCGGCCTTGCCATCGACATCGGGACGCCAGGTCGGCACGCTCACTTCGGTGACCTCACCATCATCCTTCGGCTCGAAACCGAGCCGCTTCAGGATCGCATGGCTTTCCGCAGCCGGCACATTGAGGCCGGTGAGGCGGCGAACTTCGGCAGCCGGGAAGCTCACGACCTTGCGTTCGGGCGCCTGATAGCCCTCGACGATCATCTCGCTTGGCGCACCGCCGCAGATTTCGGTGACAAGCCGGGTTGCGAGCTCCGCACCCGGAGCCATGAATTCAGGGTCGACGCCGCGCTCGAAGCGGTAGCGCGCATCGGTGATGATGCCGAGATCACGGCCGGTGCGGGCCACGTTCATCGGATCCCACAGGGCCGATTCGATCAGCACATCGGTGGTCGCCTCGTCGCAACCGGAAAGCTCGCCGCCCATGATGCCGGCAATGGATTCGACGCCATTGTCATCGGCGATCACGCACATCTGCGAGGCCAAGGTGTACTCGCGGCCATCAAGCCCCAGCACCGTTTCGCCATCGGATGCGCGGCGCACCACAAGATTGCCCTTGACCTTGGCCGCGTCGAACACATGCAGCGGCCGGCCGCGATCGAAGGTGACATAGTTGGTGATGTCGACCAGCGCGTTGATTGGTCTCAAACCGATGGCCAGCAGCCGCGCCTGCATCCATTTCGGCGACGGCCCGTTCCGGACGCCGCGCACCAGCCGCAGCGCAAAGCCCGGGCACAGATCCGGGGCCTCGATCCTGACCTTGACCGGGCACTCGCCCTCACCTTCGGCCGGCTCGATTTTGGGCGACCGCAAGGCTCCCAAGCCCGATGCCGCCAGATCGCGGGCGATGCCCGACACGCCGGTGCAATCGGGCCGGTTGGGCGTCAGGCCGATTTCGATCACCGGGTCGTCTAGCCCGGCCCAGGCGGCGTAGCTTTCGCCCACCGGCGCGTCCGCAGGCAGATCGATAATGCCGTCATGCTCGTCGGAAATCATCAATTCGCGCTCGGAGCACATCATGCCGTGGCTTTCGACACCGCGGATGGCGGACACGCCGAGGGTGAAATCGATACCCGGCACATAGACGCCGGGGCCGGCGAAAGCGCCGATCAGGCCCGCGCGGGCGTTTGGCGCGCCGCAAACCACCTGCACCGGGTCGCCCGATCCGGTGTCAACCTTGAGCACCCGCAGCTTGTCGGCATTGGGATGTTGTTCGGCTTCAAGAACCCGGGCGATGACGAAGGGACGAAATGCGGCCTTGTCGTCCACACTTTCGACCTCCAGGCCGATCATGGTCAGCCGCTCGAGGATGTCTTCGAGCGAGGCGTCGGTTTCAAGGTGATCCTTGAGCCAGGAAAGGGTGAATTTCATGTCACTGTCCGGTTCGTGGTTGGCCGCGGTTCGCTGGTGGCGTCATGGCGCGGCAGGTCGTCTGTCAATTCGAGCCAGCTCAATTGCTCGCCGGCGAAGGCGTGCTGACTGGGCGGAAAGTCCTCCGGCGCATTCATCGCCGCGGTGTAGAAATAAGTCCGGCGCGGGAGCCGGGCGTCGCGATAACCAATCGGCGCACCGCAGGACGCACAGAACAGCCGCTTCACCGGCGGTTCGCCATAGGTCGAGACCTTGCCGGAGGACCAGGTGACCTCGTCATCGTGAAAGCCGACGAAGGCCACCACAGGTGCGCCGGTCGCGCGCTGGCAATCGCGGCAATGGCAATAGCTGGTGAAGAACGGGCCGGCGCTTGTGGCAAACCGTACCTGACCACACCGGCAACCGCCTTCGTGCAACGGCTTGCTCACCCGCTCAGGCCTCCGAACAGGGTCGGCATGTCGAGCGGGCGGAAGCCGTAATGGGAAATCCAGCGGACATCGGCATCGAAATAGTCCCGCAGATCCGGCATTCCGTATTTCAGCGTGGCGATGCGGTCGATGCCCATGCCCCAGGCGAAGCCCTGATATTCGTCGGGATCGAGGTTCACCGCGCGCAACACATTGGGGTGCACCATGCCGCAGCCCAGGATCTCCATCCAGTCATCGCCTTCGCCGAAGCGCACTTCGGAACCGGAGCGGTCGCACTGGATGTCGACTTCGAGGCTCGGCTCGGTGAAGGGGAAGAAGGACGGCCGGAAGCGCATGTTGAGATGCGGCACCTCGAAGAAGGATTTGCAGAACTCCTCGAGCACCCATTTCATGTTGGCCACATTGGCGGTCTTGTCGATCACCAGCCCTTCAAGCTGATGGAACATCGGCGAATGGGTGGCGTCGGAATCCTGCCGGTAGGTCTTGCCGGGAATGACAATACGGATCGGCGGCTCCTGGGCTTCCATGGTGTGGATCTGCACAGGCGAGGTGTGGGTGCGCAACAGCTTGCGCTCGCCGTCTTCGCCGGGCTCGAAAAAGAATGTGTCGTGCATTTCCCGCGCCGGATGGCCCTCGGGGAAATTGAGCGCGGTGAAATTGTAATAGTCGGTCTCGATGTCCGGGCCTTCGGCGATGGCGAAGCCCATATCGGCGAAAATCGCGGTGATTTCATCAATCACCTGGCTGATCGGGTGAATACGGCCGCGCTCGGCCGGCGAGGTGCGAACCGGCAGGCTGACATCGACGCTCTCGCGGGCCAGCCGCTCGGCGATGGCGATGTCGCGCAGATCGGATTTGCGGGCGGTGATCGCATCGGCGACGCGGCTCTTGAGCCCGTTGATTTCTGGACCCGCGGTCTGCCGTTCCTCGGCCGACATCTTGCCCAAACCCTTGAGCAGTTCGGACACCGAGCCTTTCTTGCCGAGCGCCGACACCCGCACCGCCTCGATTGCCGCCTCGTCGGACGCGCCCGAGATCTCGGCCATGATGGAAGTTTCTAAAGTCTGGTACTGGCTCATGAATTTACCCATTGTGCTGCCGTGCGGTCTCCGCCTGCGGCAATTGCGCTGTCCATATCCGAAATCGCGGCGTCGAGAAACCTTGCCAGCGCAAGAAATCGCTTGAGACCGCTGCCGCCCGGCGACGCCGGAATGAAACCGGCGGGAACTGGATCCATGATGTCGTCGAGATGGTTCATGCTGCTTCCAAATGGCAAAGATCCCGCGCCAGCCTAGCCAGCGCGGGATCCCAAATCGTGATAGCGGAAATGCCTTGAGGGAACGCTGGCTTAGGCGACAGCGCTTTCAAATTCATTCGGTGTGGCGTCCTTGAGATACTCAAGCGCCTTCTTCGAGGCGGCAACCAGCACGCCGAATGCTTCGGCGTCGTGGATCGCCATGTCGGAGAGAACCTTGCGGTCGACTTCGATGCCGGCCTTGGTGAGACCGTCGATGAAGCGACCATAGGTCAGGCCGTGCTCGCGGACAGCGGCGTTGATGCGCTGGATCCACAGAGCGCGGAAATTGCGCTTGCGCGCCTTGCGGTCGCGGTAGGCATATTGCATCGACTTGTCGACGGCAGCCTTCGCGGCGCGGATGGTATTTTTGCGGCGTCCGTAAAAGCCCTTGGCTTTTTTCAGAACCTTCTTGTGCTTTGCGTGGGCGGTAACACCCCGTTTTACGCGTGCCATGTCATGATCTCCTTAAAATCTCGGGTCCCGGCTCTTCTCAGACGCCGTTGGGGAGGAACTTCTTGACGATCTTGGCATCCGGTTCGGAAAGAACCATGGTGCCGCGGGCGTCGCGAATGAACTTGTTGGACCGTTTGATCATGCCATGGCGTTTGCCGGCGGCAGCGGATTTGACCTTGCCGGTCGCGGTGATCTTGAACCGCTTCTTGGCAGACGATTTCGTCTTCATCTTGGGCATTTCGCTACTCCTTGTCAGGCCTTTGGGCGTCGCCAGGATGCAGACGCGGCCATCTTCTTGTTGGGTGAGAGGCAAAAGGGCTGAGCACCCTTGAGCATCAAGCGTCGAAAACCGCCTCGGCATGCCCTGCCGGCCGGTTTGAACGCGCGCCTTATAGACCCGGACGGGTAAAAGCGCAACGGGGGCTAGTGAGAATTTCGGGCGATTACCGCGAGGGAAAAGCGCCACCGGGGGCGAAGGGCCGCTCCGGCCCCGGGCCCCACAGGGCGGAAAGTGTTATTTCGGCGCCAGCACCATCATCATCTGACGGCCTTCCAGCTTGGGCTCGGCCTCGACCTTGGCGATCTCGACAGTGTCGTCCTTGACCTGCTGGAGCAGCTTCATGCCCAGTTCCATATGGGCCATCTCGCGACCGCGGAACCTGAGCGTGACCTTGACCTTGTCGCCGTCATCGAAAAAGCGGTTCATGGCGCGCATCTTCACCTGATAATCATGGGTGTCGATGTTGGGGCGCATCTTGATTTCCTTGACCTCTACGGTCTTCTGCTTCCTGCGCGCCTCGGAGGCCTTTTTCTGCGACTGATATTTCAGCTTGCCCAGATCGACGATCTTGCACACCGGAACATCGCCATTGGAATTGATCTCGACGAGATCAAGTCCGACCTCTTCGGCCATGGCAAGCGCCTGTTCGGTGGGAATGACGCCATGGTTCTGACCCTCGGAATCGATGAGCTGGACCTGCGGGGCCCGGATATTCTGGTTCGCGCGGGGCCCTTCATTGGTGGTTGGCGGCGCTCTAAATGGTCTGCGAATGGCTTTGGTCTCCTGATTAACTCGTCCGGTTCCGCCGATTGCGGAGCGCGCGAACTTATGATGCGCGCAATGTCGTGATCGGCAGGCCGGTGTCAATAGCATGGCTTTGCGAAAAAATCACCACAGGTGCACCCGCTGATCTGCGAATCTTGTAAAACGCGTATCGAAACGGCACAGGGGAGCGCGAGCACAATGAACACACCGCAGCCGACACAACTTACCGTGGGTACCGGCGACGACGCCAGACCCATCGCGGCACTGATCCGCGAGGCCAGCGATACTGGAGAACACCTTCCCGGACTGGTGTGGCTCGGGGGCTACCGCTCCGACATGGCAGGCTCCAAGGCGGTGGCGCTGTGCGATCATGCGGGCCCTCAGGGCCGGGCTATGCTGAGGTTCGATTACTCCGGACACGGCGCATCGGGCGGAGACTTTCGCGACGGCACGATCTCGCGGTGGCTGGAAGAAAGCCTGGCTGCCTTCGACGCCTTCACCCAAGGCCCGCAGATCCTGATCGGATCCTCGATGGGCGGATGGATCGCGCTCCGGATGGTACAGGAACTCAAGGCGCGCGGTGAAGGGGACCGTGTGGCAGGGCTGTTGCTGATCGCGCCGGCACCGGATTTCACGCTCGAGTTGATGGAGCCGGAGCTGACCGAGGCACAGCGCGCGGCACTGGAGCGCGACGGCTATTATGAAGAGCCCACCCCCTATGGACCGGATCCCAATGTGTTTACCCGGGCGTTGTTCGAGGACGGCCGGAGGAACCGGGTTCTGGACGGGCTGATCGAAACCGGCGCTCCGGTGCACATTGTTCAGGGCATGGCCGACCCGGACGTGCCCTGGCGGCACGCGCTCAGGCTGATGGAACATTTGCCGTCGGACAATGTCACCCTGACGCTGATCAAGGACGGAGACCACCGTCTGTCGCGCGATGAGGACATCGCCCGGATTCTTGCAGCCGCCGACGGCATTGCCTCGCCTGCATGAACTATCGCCGCCATTTGTGGCGGCGGGCGCATTGGGCCGGTAGGCGCTGTGGCGCCGCCGGTAACCATAGATCGAGATGCGGGGATCCTTGAATTGACTCTCCGCGCCATCCGTTCTTAACTCTTTGTTAACGAATTGGGATGGCGTGGGGATACCGGCAATGTTTTGCGGACCGGGACAAATCAGGGCTATGATGTTCGCCTCAGTGGCGATGTTGGCTTATCCGGCCGTAGGCTCGGCCTCCAACCTGTCAATGCAGACAGGACGGGTGACTTCGCAGCCCATTGGCCATTACGAATTCTGCAAACAGTTCGACGCCGAGTGCAAACCGGTCAAGGGATCGGGTGCTGCGCCCAAGGTCACCGATTATGGCTGGGACGTGATCCGGGAGATCAACCGGGCCGTCAATTTTTCAGTGATGCCAAAGACCGATCTCGAACTGTTCGGCAAGGAAGAGGTCTGGACCTACCCCGACATCGCGGGCGATTGCGAGGACTACGTGCTGCTCAAGCGCCACATGCTGATGGAGCGCGGTTTTTCCGCAGCCGACGTGCTGATCACGGTGGTGCGCAAACCCGATGGTGAAGGCCATGCGGTGCTGACGCTCAGAACCTCGGAAGGCGATTTTGTGCTCGACAATCTCGAGGACGAGGTCAAACACTGGCGCCAGACACCCTACAGCTACCTCAAGCGTCAGGCTTCAACCAATTCCGGCCGCTGGGTGACGATCGAAAACGGGTCGGACGTGCTGGTTGGCGCCTTGCGCTGACGGTTGGCCGGACAACTTTCCGCTAAGATTTTTCTATCGGCGATGGCTCGGCAACCGGAGAGGGTGTGGCGCGCATCTCTGTCAGGCACAGCGCCCACGCTGCGGCGAGCGCAATCAGCGCAATCAGGCCAAACAGCGCGAAGGTTGCGACGATCCCTGCATGGGCAATCATCAGCGCGGTGCAGACCGGTGCTCCGGCCATCGCGAACAGCCTGACCGTGGCCAGGTTGCCGGTGACGGCGCCATAACCCTGGGTGCCGAACAGCCGCGCTGGCAGGATCGCCCGGGAGATGAAGTTCAAGCCCTGGCCGATGCCAAAACTTGCGGCAAACACCACGATCACCACATCGCCTTCGATCACCAGGGCCGAGGCCAGAAGCCCGATGCCCAGAAGCAGGCTGGCGCTTGAGATCAGTCCGACCACCGAGGAAGCAATCCGCTCTCCCGTCAACATCTCGATCAACCGGGCAGCGACCTGCATCGGACCGATGACCGCGCCGGCCAGGGCGGCCAACGCCGCAGCCCGGCCAAGCTCCTCCAGGATGACAAAAAAGGATGTGTGGACAGCCGACATGAGAAAGCTGGCACCGGCAAAGGCGATGGCCATCTGCACAAACGCAGCGCGGCGTTTGCCGGGCATAAGCAGGCCCGGCTCCCGGATCGCCGGTGCCGGATCGGCATCGTCCGGGCGCTGCCGGGGACCGGACGGGATGAGGGCGTGGATCGGCAGCGCCACCGCCAGATTGATGACGGCCAGCACCACACAGACGCCGCGCCAATCCATGAAACCGAGCAACCAGTGGATCAGCGGCCAGAACACGGTGGAAGCAAAGCCTGCGACCAGCGTGATATGCGCAATCGGCCGCCGCGCCTGGCGCCCGTGGATCGCAGTCAGCGCCGCAAAACCGGTCTCATACTGCACCATGCGCGCGGCGAGTTCGATCAGCAGCATGGCGATGGCAAAGCCCACCATGGAATGCACCAGTGACAGATTGACTAGCGTCGCCCCGGCGAGAACCGAGCCGAAGACCATGACGGGGCGGGCGCCGAAGCGATCCATTGCATGGCCGACGATGGAAGCGGTGACCGCGCTTGTCAGCAGCGCAAAGGAGAACACGCCGAAGACGAAGCTGTTGCTCCAGCCCAGTTCGCGGGCAATCTCGGGCCCGAGAATCGCGAAGGGATAGTAGAGCGTGCCATAGCCGATGGTCATCGACACGCCGATCAGCAGTGTCAGCGGCTCGACCTTGGGCGCCCGGCCGCTCACAATTGCGGGCGGACCTTCATTGCCGCTTCAATGATCACCTCAACAGGCCTGATGCTCTCAACCGGCCGCAGCCTAACCTCGAGATCGCGCCAAAGCCCACCCCGGCGACAGATCTCGCGGGTTAGCCCGAGCTTGCAGTCGGCATCAAACCTGATCGTTGCCGCCGGATACTCGCCCAGCCCCATATGATATCCGCCCGTTTCAAATCAGCGGCAGACTAGAGCCGCGCCAAGACCACGGCAATCGAAAACACCCCAAAACACAGGGCTATGGCCGGAACGTCAGGCGTTGCCGATCAACAGGCCCGCGGCAAACACCAGGGCGCCGCCAAGCACCACCTGGAATATTGCCCTGCTCCAGGGCGTATCCATCCAGTGGTTCTGAATCCAGGCGATGGCCCAGAGTTCGACGAACACGATGGCGATCGCCACGGTGGTGGCGATGGTGAAATCGGGGATCAGATAGGGCAGCGCGTGGCCGAGGCCGCCGATAGTGGTCATGATGCCTGAGGCTAATCCCCGTTTGAGCGGCGAGCCGCGCCCGGAGATGACGCCGTCATCATGCGCTGCCTCGGTGAAGCCCATGGAGATGCCTGCGCCGACGGAGGCCGACAGACCCACCAGAAATGTGGTCCAGGTGTCACCGGTGGCAAAAGCGGTGGCGAAGATCGGCGCCAGTGTCGACACCGATCCATCCATGAGACCGGCGAGACCGGGCTGGACATAGGTGAGGATGAACTTGCGGCGGGCGGTCTGGTCTTCCTCGGACTTGACCTCCTCGGGCGTGTGCTCGATCCCCAGCCTGCGGGCCAGCGACTCATGGCCTTTTTCGGCCAGCGCCAGATCACCCAGCAAGCGCCGCGTGTCGGCGTCGGTGGTCCGTTGCGCGGCGGCCATATAGAAATTGTGCGCCTGGGCCTCCATGTCCTCGGCCATCTGGCGGATTTTTTCGACCGGCTGGTTCTTGACCAGCCAGTCGGGCTTGCGCTCGTAGTAGCCGCGCACATGCTCGCGGCGGATAAGCGGAATGCGCTCGCCGAACCGCGCCTTGTGCTGGGCGATCAGGCGTGCACGGTGATCGCCCTCCTCCGCAGCCATTTCCTCGAACACCTTGGCCGATTGCGGATAGTCGTCGCGCAGATGATCGGCATAGGCGAGATAGATGCGGGCATCATCCTCTTCCGAGGAGATCGCCAGCGCCAGAATTTCCTGCTCGCTCAAAGAACTGAAAGGCCGGCGGTTGAAGCCGATAATGCGGGTCAACATTGGAAATGTTCCTATTTAGAATGATTCTAAACTATCTCTGTGACAATGCGTTTTCAAGCCGCGAAAACGGAAATTTGAAGCGCGCCGGGTTGATCGCGGCACCCGGCCGGGCCAAGTGTTGGCCATGACCGAAGCACGGGACATGACCGACACACTGATGGACCGGCTGGGCCGGTTTCTGGCTCGCCGTCTGCAATCGGCCAACCCGGGCTATGAGCCCTACACGCCATCGGACCCGCAAACGCTGCTGCGCACACTGCAGCCCGGCGACATCCTGCTGGTGGAGGGCAATCAGAAAATTTCTGCGGCGATCAAGTATCTCACGCAATCAACCTGGTCACACGCGGCGCTTTACGTGGGCGAAGCCCTGAAGCCTGCGGACGGCGAGGACACGGATTTCCCGCGACTGGTCGAGGTCAATCTTGGCGAAGGCTGCGTGGCGGTGCCGCTGTCGAAATACACCCGTTTCAACACCCGGATCTGCCGCCCGGTGGGACTAACGCCGGAAGACCGCAAGACCGTGGTGAGCTATATGGTCGAGCGGCTCGGCGTGCGTTACGACATGAAGAATATTCTCGACATGCTGCGCTATTTCTTCCCCACGCCGCCGGTGCCGGTGCGCTGGCGGCGGCGGATGATCGCTTTCGGATCGGGTGATCCGACACGGGCGATCTGTTCATCGATGATCGCCCAGGCGTTTCAGTCGGTGAAATATCCGATCCTGCCGGAAATCACCCGCGCCCCGGGCCGGCAGCGCGCGGATTCGGACTATTCCCGTCGCGAGATTCTGCATATCCGGCATCATTCTCTGTTCGCCCCGCGCGACTTCGACCTGTCGCCCTATTTCCGGGTGGTCAAGCCGACGCTCGAATACGGTTTCGACTACAAGCGGCTTGAATGGAGCCAAAAAGCCGGCGAGGAACCGGCCCAATCCGGCGACCTGCCACCTTCCGCCAATTGACAGGCTCGCCCCGCGCAAAGGAATGTGCCGCGGGGGGCAACGGCGACCATGGATGACAAGGCAGGGGCAGACACCGGCAACGCTCAACCCGACCGGCGGTTTCAGCCAAAGATACTGACCACATTGCGCGGCTATGAGCTTTCGACGCTTGTGTCGGATCTGGGGGCCGGGCTGACGGTCGCCATGGTGGCGCTGCCGCTGGCCATGGCGATTGCCATTGCGTCCGGCGCCAATCCCGGCGCGGGCCTGGTCACCGCCATTGTCGCAGGGTTCCTGATTTCCGCACTGGGCGGCAGCCGGGTGCAGATCGGCGGACCCACCGGCGCTTTTATCGTGGTGGTCTATGCGGTGATCGCCGATCATGGCTATGACGGGCTGGTGCTGGCGACGTTCATGGCCGGCATTATCCTGATGGTTGCCGGGCTGTTGCGGGCCGGCCGGCTGATCCGGCACGTGCCGGAGCCGGTGATCAACGGGTTCACCATCGGCATTGCAGTGATCATCGCCGCCAGCCAGATCGGTGATTTCTTGGGCCTCGATGCCGGGGCCAAGCTGCCGGCTGATTTTCTGGCCAAGCTTTCTGCCTTGTGGCAAATCCGCGACACGGTCTCGCTTCCCAGCCTGATGATCGCCGCGGTGACCATGATTCTGATTGTGGTATTTCGCCGTGCAGCGCCCCGATGGCCCGGCCTGGTGGTCGCGGTGGCGCTGACCTCAGGCGCGGTAGCGCTGCTGGGGCTCGATGTCGACACCATCGCCAGCCGCTTTGGCGCCATTCCTTCGCATCTGCCCGCGCCGGGACTGCCCCCCGTCAGTCTCGACCGGTTGATCGATCTGTTGCCCTCGGCGCTGATCATCGCGTTTCTGGCAGGCGTGGAATCGCTGTTGTCGGCGCTGGTTGCGGACCGGATGGCGGGCACCGCGCATCGCTCCAACACCGAGATCGTCGCGCAAGGTGCTGCCAATTGCGCCTCGGCGCTGTTTGCCGGACTGCCGGCCACCGGCGCGATCGCCCGCACCGCCACCAACATTCGGGCCGGCGCCAAGACCCCGGTAGCGGGCCTGGCGCATGCGGCCTTTCTGCTCGCCTTCATGATGCTGGCCGCGCCGCTGGCGGGACTGCTGGCCCTGCCGGCGCTGGCGGCGGTGCTGGTTCTGACCGCCTGGAACATGGCGGAGCCACAACATCTGGGCGAACGCCTGCGAGCCCGGCGATCCGACCAGCTGCTGCTGCTGATGACGCTGGCGCTGACGGTGCTGGCGGATCTGACGATTGCCATCGGCGCGGGCGTCGCTGTCGGGCTGATGCTGCGGCTTAGGCGCCGCGGCACACCGGAACCGGACTGGCACACGCCCGACCGCTGAGCCTCACGCGGTGATTCGGATTGCCTTTTTCCGCGGTCCTGCTACATCGCGGCTATGACCAACACGCCGCTATCCCATATTCGCAATTTTTCCATCGTCGCCCATATCGACCATGGCAAGTCCACGCTGGCCGACCGGCTGATCCAGACCTGTGGCGGTCTGGCCGACCGGGAGATGAGCCAGCAGGTGCTCGATTCGATGGATATCGAAAAAGAGCGTGGCATCACCATCAAGGCGCAGACGGTACGATTGACCTACAAGGCCAATGATGGCGAGACCTATGTGCTCAATCTGATCGATACGCCCGGACATGTGGATTTCGCCTATGAGGTGTCGCGCTCGCTTTCGGCCTGTGAGGGGTCATTGCTGGTGGTCGACGCCAGCCAGGGCGTGGAGGCGCAGACGCTCGCCAATGTCTACACCGCGCTCGACGCCGATCATGAGATCGTGCCGGTGCTCAACAAGATCGACCTGCCGGCAGCCGAGCCGGACCGGATCCGGGAGCAGATCGAGGAAGTCATCGGCCTTGACGCCTCGGATGCGGTGATGATTTCGGCCAAGACCGGGATTGGCATTCCCGATGTGCTCGAAGCAATCGTGACGCGTCTGCCCGCACCCAAGGGCGGCACGCTCAAGGACCCGCTCAAGGCGATGCTGGTCGACAGCTGGTATGACACCTATCTCGGCGTGATCGTGCTGGTGCGGGTCATCAATGGCGAGATGAAGAAGGGCCAGCAGATCCGGCTGATGGGAACCGGCGCGCGTTACACGGTGGAGCGCATCGGGGTGATTACGCCCAAGCTGGTTACAGTGGATGCGCTCGGCCCGGGCGAAATCGGCTTCATCACCGCCTCGATCAAGGAAGTGGCTGACACCCGGGTCGGCGACACCATCACCGAGGACAAGCGGCCCACCGCCGAAGCCCTGCCCGGCTTCAAACCGGCGCAGCCGGTGGTGTTTTGCGGATTGTTTCCAGTCGATGCCGCGGATTTCGAGGATCTGCGCGCGGCGATGGGCAAGCTGAGGCTCAACGACGCCTCGTTCTCGTTCGAAATGGAAACCTCGGCCGCGCTCGGTTTCGGCTTTCGCTGCGGCTTTCTGGGGCTTTTGCATCTGGAGATCATCCAGGAGCGGCTCGAGCGGGAATTCAATCTCGACCTGATCGCCACCGCGCCGTCGGTGGTCTACCGGCTCAACATGACCAATGGCGACGCGATCGAGCTGCACAATCCCGCCGACATGCCCGATGTGGTCAAGATCGCCAGCATCGAGGAGCCGTGGATCAAGGCGACGATCATGACGCCGGACGAGTATCTCGGCGCGATCCTCAAACTGTGCCAGGACCGCCGCGGCATTCAGACCGACCTGTCTTATGTCGGCAAGCGGGCGATGGTGACCTATCAGCTGCCGCTCAACGAGGTGGTGTTCGATTTCTATGACCGGCTGAAGTCGATCTCCAAGGGCTATGCCAGCTTCGATTACCAAATCACCGGTTACGAGACCGGCGACCTGGTGCGGATGTCGATCCTGGTCAATGAAGAACCGGTGGACGCGCTGTCGATGCTGGTGCACCGGTCGGCGGCGGAAAAACGCGGCCGGGCGATGTGCGAAAAACTCAAGGACCTGATCCCGCGGCACATGTTCAAGATCCCGATCCAGGCGGCGATCGGCGGCAAGGTGGTGGCCCGCGAGACGATCTCGGCGATGCGAAAGGACGTGACCGCCAAGTGCTATGGCGGCGACGCCAGCCGCAAGCGCAAGCTGCTGGACAAACAAAAAGCCGGCAAGAAGCGCATGCGGCAGTTCGGCAAGGTCGACATTCCGCAGGAAGCCTTCATCGAGGCGCTGAAGATCGGCGATTGACCATACCACCCGCGCCGCGTTGAAGAACCGCTGACCCAATTGCCAGGGAACCCAATGGCAAGTTGACTCAGTGATTATGTGACCGGCGCAGACTTCCGAAAGCCCGGAGCTTTTTCGTCTCCACGGCCGCACTGCGTCGCCGGGACGTCCCGCTGTTGAACGCGCCCAAGCCCGGAAGCCATCGGAACAGAGGGACGTCTCGCGAACGGATCGACGCCGCTCGCGGGATGTCCGGCCGCGTCCGTCGCGAAGGTCCAACGAGTGTTGCCGCGGCGCCGAGGGCGGCGCCGAAAGGTCCCGGTGCGGCCAACCGCAGGAACAGCGCAAATAATTCGGCCAGATGACATTCAGTCGTTGACAGCGCCGCGCGCAACCCCTAAATCCGCGCCAATGCCCAGATGGCGGAATTGGTAGACGCGCCAGCTTCAGGTGCTGGTACTGGCAACGGTGTGGAGGTTCGAGTCCTCTTCTGGGCACCATTTGTTTCTTGGCTCGTAAAGCGATGGCTGAGTATAGAGCTCAGCGTTGAATTCCCTATACATTTTTTGGAACTTGCCGGTTGTTTTAGACTGAATAGTCGCGGGTTTTGAACGCCTTCGGGTTTCATTTCGTGCTGACGTCGACACCTTTGCAATCACAATCACAGCCTAACCGTGTCGTCGTTTTGCGTGCGGGGATCAGGGCCGCGGATGCGGAAACACCAAGCGCGCAGGGTGTTGTCGCCATTTTTCGTTTGTTTCCCAGTGCTCTCCCGGCACCTATCGGGTCGCTTGTCCGGCCGCTTGCCGGGTGCTGCGGGTCGGCAGTTGCACCGCCACCTGCAATTCGGCCGCTTGTTTGATTGCCGCAAGCAGGCGCAGCGCCTCGAGCCCGTCATGGCCGCTGACTTGCGGTGTTCGACTCTCGCCACGCACCAGGCTGGCGAAGTGTTGAAGCTGCGCGCGCAGCGGATCGACCGGTTGAGTGGGGATGCGCGCCGTTTCCAGCGGTCTGGACCAGTCGCCATCGCCGGGTTTTCCGGGTCGCCAGATGTTGAGCGAGGGAAAATCGAAGGCGCCCTGGGTGCATCCCACCCGCCAGGAGGCCGCGCCGGTCGGCGCGATGTTCGGGTTCTCGCCACTGGCGCCCTCGAAGCTCCAGGGCGTGAGCGCCGCATCGCTGAGCATCACGGTGGCCAGCATTGCGTTTTCAAAGCGGAATGCGATGGCCGCTGAATCCTCGACCGCGCCGCCGCGCCGGGCATTGGAGGCGATCGCCTGCACCTCACGCACCGGCCCGAAAATGCTCAGCATCAGGTCCAGCTCATGGATCAAATTGATCAGCAACGGGCCGCCATCGGCACCGAGCCGCCAGGCGCCCTGCCGGAAATAGGCATCGGGCTTGCGCACCGCCCAGATGATCGAGGCCATTACCGGATCGCCCAGTTCCCGGCTCTGAATGATCCCCCGCGCCCGATCCACAAAGGGGTGATAGCGGCGATGATGCCCGATCAACAGCGCAATCCCCTGCCGGTCGAAAGCCCGCACCAGCCGCTCGCCATTATCGATGGTATCAGCAACCGGCTTTTCAATCAGGCAGGGCCATTTGCGCGCAAGACAGGCGAGGCCGGAGGCCAAATGATCGCTATTGGGCGTGGCGATGATCGCGGCATCACAGGCCTGATCGGGGATCTGGTCAATTGACCCGGCCAACTCACAGCCGAGCTGATCGGCAAGGTCCTGGCGGCCCGGATCCGGATCGACAATTGCCATCAGATCGACATCCGGATGCCCGGCGGCCAGTTCGGCGTGGCGCTGGCCGACCAGTCCGGCGCCGATGACGGCGAGACGCACAGGTCGAATAGGCGGTGATGCAGTCACGTTCAAGCTCCGCGAAAGAGTATGTCAAAGGCTCTATCAGATGCCCAAGCGATGGCACGGATATCGGGCGAACCGGTGCACTACGAAAGCCGTTGTCATTCGCCAATTTCGGCTGGGGGCACTCCGGCAAAGCTCGCGGGATCTGCCCGGATAGCTCAGCTTGTCATGCCTGTCTGGTTCCAAACTCTTCCTTGCCATTACCCGGTAGAGAGATGGGCCATCATCCATCACCGATGGGAGGCCTAATGCGAACCCGCCGGCTTGTACTTTGCTGCGATCGCCCTTGCGCCTTGAAGCAGGATATTGGCGTCAACATCGACGGCGGTGATGACGGTGCCCAGTTCGATGCAGCGATCAACGAATTCGGGATCGAGCGAGAGAATGCCGGCCGGCTTTCCGGTTTTCCGGATGCGCAGGATCGCATCTTCCATAGCCGCAACAACCTCGGGGTGGCCCGGATTTCCAGGATGCCCCATTGAGGCTGCGAGATCGGCCGGGCCAATGAAGATGCCGTCGACGCCGTCAATTGCAGCAATCGCCTCGATCTCACCCAGCGCCGCATCCGTCTCCACCTGCACCAGCAGGCACAGTTCCTGCTCGGCCCGGGTGGCATAGTCTTCGACTTGTCCATAGCGGGTGGCGCGCGTGAGACCGGCAAAACCGCGAATGCCGCGGGGGCCGTAGCGCATGGCGTCCACGGCGGCGCGCGCCTCGCCGGCATTTTGAACATAGGGGATGAGCAGGCTCTGGGCGCCGGCATCAAGCAGGCGCTTGATCAACACCGGATCATTGTCGGCGGGGCGGACCACGGCGCTGACCGGATAGGGCGCCACCGCCTGCAGTTGCTCAAACACCGTGACCGGATCCCCGACCGCGTGTTCGGTGTCGAACAATAGCCAGTCATAGCCACAAGTTGCCAGCGCCTCGGCGGCGAAGCCGGAAGGCAGATTGACGAACAGCCCGATTTGCTGCTCGCCCCGGGCAATGGCGTGCTTGAAGGAATTTTCGGGAAGCTTCATCTATGTCCTGTCTTTCGGGCCGCCGCTCACCATGATGGTGCGGGGCTGCAGTGTCTTCTCATCCGCGCCCCGCAAAGATCGGCCCGGCAGCTAAGCGGGCATCAGGCGGACCCGGTTCCAGTGGCACATCGGACCTGTGAATTCGGTCAGATGACGGGAATAGCGGGTTTCCCTCCATCTCAAAATTTCCTATATTTGAATTTATGTCCTACATTTTATCGCACAGTCAAGAACACAACCCGGAGGCCAGACGGTGATTGACGCGACCGAGCACGACACGATCGGCGCCAGTGCCTACCGGACCATCCGCGACGACATCATTTTCGGACTACTGAAACCCAACGAGAAACTGCGGCTGGAGCCGCTGCGCAAGCGCTACAATGTCAGCGTGACGACGCTTCGCGAGATCCTCAACCGGTTGACGTCGGATGGTCTTGTGGTGGCGGAGGGGCAGAAGGGGTTCGAGGTTGCCAGCGTATCCGACGCCAATCTCTGGGAAATCGCCGAGGCACGGCTACTGGTCGAGGGCCATGCCGTGGCGCAGGCCTTCGAGAAGGGCGACCTTGACTGGGAATCGCAGGTGGTGGCCGCTCATCACAAGCTAAGCCGGCTTGAATCTGAAATGATCGCAGGCAACACGGATGTGCGTGAAGCCTGGAAACGGGCCGACTGGGGCTTTCACAGGGCGCTGATTGTCGGGTGCGGGTCAGCCACGCTGCTGGAACTGCACAGCCAGATCTTCGACAAATATCTGCGCTACCAGATGCTGACGCTGGCCTTTCGCGGCGACAAGGCAGCGCGGGATCATGCCCAACTGCTCGAAGCCGCGCTGTCTCGCGATGTCGAGGCCGCCAAGCAGGTGTTGAAAATCCATCTGCTCGGCGGCGTTGAATACATCATCAACTCTCGCAAAAACCCCTGAGGCGGGAGAAATCGCACCATGCATGCGCCGGAACATCCTATGATTTTGATTTTATACGTTGAAAGCAATGGGTCTTTGTGAGAGGTTTTCGCAATTCAGCGGGAGCCCCAAGAGGCTTCAAGGATAAACGGGAGGAAACATCATGAGCAAATTTTCACGCCGTCTGGCGCTCGCCGGCGCCCTGGCTCTTGGCGCGGTTACTGGCGTTGCGGGCCTGGCGACATCCAGCCTTGCCGAAGACAAGGTCACGTTGCGGTTGTCAACGCCGGCCTCGGAGACCGATCAGCGCTCGGTGGCGCTTGCCGAGGTGTTCGCGCCTGCGGTGGCGGATTTCGCCGAATACCAGCCGCACTACAACGCCTCGCTGATCGCCCAGGGCAGCGAACTGGAATCGATCGCATCGGGTGATCTGGAAATGTCGATCGCATCGGCGCAGGAACTGGCGACCTTCTTCCCCGAATTCTCGATCTTCGCCACGGGCTACGTGCACCAGGATGCGGCACACCAGGTGGCGGTGTTCGGCGACGCGCTGATGGACCCGTTCAAGCAGAAGGTCGAGGACGAACTCGGCGTCAAGCTTCTGGCGGTGATGTATCTGGGCCGCCGCCACGTCAATCTGCGCCAGAGCAAGGACGAACTCACAGTGACGACACCTGCCGATCTGGCCGGCGTCAATCTGCGCATGCCGGGATCGGACGCCTGGCAGTTTCTGGGCAAGGCGCTTGGCGCAAACCCCACACCGATGGCTTTCACAGAGGTCTACACCGCGCTGTCCACCGGCTCCGTTGACGGTCAGGACAATCCGCTGCCGACTGTGGTCGATGCCAAGTTCTACGAGGTCACCAAGCAGATCGCCCTGACTTCGCATCTGGTTGATCTGAACTATGTGGCCTTTTCCAAGGCTATCTGGGACACGTTGACACCTGAGCAGCAGGCAATGGTGCAGAAGGCCGCAGAAGACGCCGCCGAGAGTGGCCGCCAGGCGCAGCTCAAGAAGGAAGAGGACCTGGTCGCCTTCCTTCAGGAAAACGGTCTTGAGGTCTATGAGCCCGATCTCGACGCCTTCCGTAATCACGTGCAGGCGCAATATGTCGGCTCGGAATTTGCGGCGAGCTGGCCCGATGGCGTGCTCGACAAGATCAACGCGCTGGGCAACTGACGGGGCCGGCGCCCGGTCTCCCGCGCCGGATCCGGCATGAAGACGCTTGCGACCTGGCTGGTCCGAGGCGCTGAATTCGTGGCGGCCATGATGATGGCCGCCATGTTTTTGACCTTCATCCTGCAAATCCTGGTGCGCTATTCCGCACCGTTCGAAGGGCTCGCCAGAGCCGTTCCGCTGCTCGAGCCCAGCCGCTATGGCTGGACCCTCGAGTTTTGTCTGGCGTTGTGGGTGTGGATCATTTTCTGGGGCGCGGCTTTTGTCGTGCGCGAGCGCGATCACGTGACCTTCGATATGGTGTACGGCCACGTCAGCCCCAGGACCCGGACCTGGTTCGCCATCATCGGCAGCCTCGCGGTCTGCGCGGGTCTGTTGTGGTCGCTGGAGCCAACCTGGTCGAAATTTCACATTCTGCGGCTCAAAAAGACCGCGACCCTGAACAGCCTGGTCGGTGACTGGGTCCGGATGCGCGACATCTATTCCATCTACATGGTGTTTCTGGTGGCGGTCTCGATGCGCTACGCCTGGCGGGCCTGGGCAGCGTTTCGCCATGGCGCCGATGCGGGGCTTCATCGCGGTGACGAGATGGTCGAGAGATGACGCTCGAATTCGGACTGTGCCTGTTGACGCTGTTTTTCATGGCCGGTATCGGGCTGCCCGTTGCCTATGCGATTCTGCTTGCTTCCTTCGTATATCTAACTGCAAGCGGACAGGGCGTCGGCATTGCCGGCAAGGTGCTGATGGATGGGCTCTACCAGAGCTTCATCCTGCTTGCGGTGCCGCTTTTCATCGCCGCCGCCAACATCATGAACGCCGGCACGATTTCAGAGCGGCTGCTGCAATTCTGCGTGGCCGCGGTGGGCCGGTTCCGCGGCGGGTTGGGACACGTCAACATCGTCGCATCGCTGATTTTTTCGGGCATGTCCGGTTCGGCGGTGGCGGATGCCGCCGGCATCGGCAAAATCATCATCGGCATGATGACAAAAAGCGGTCACTACAGCCGCGGCTATGCCGCGGCGATCACCGCTGCATCGGCGACCATCGGGCCGATCATCCCGCCATCGATCCCGATGGTGCTTTATGCGCTGGTCTCCAACACCTCGATCGGCTTTCTGTTTCTCGGTGGCATCGTGCCGGGTCTGCTGATGGGGTCGGTGCTGATGGCGATGAACACCTGGATCTCGACGCGGCGCGGCTTCACACTCGAGGACCCGGTGCCGCTACGCGACCTGCCGCGACACACGGCCAATGCGTTTCCAGCGCTTTTGATGCCGGCAATCCTGCTCTATGGCATTTATGGCGGAGTGACGACGCCGACCGAAGCCGCGGCGGTTGCGGCGGCCTATGCGCTGCTGCTGGCCGGTCTGTTCTACCGGGCGCTGTCGTTCAGAGCGCTTTACGGCATTCTGGTCGATAGCGCCCGGTCTTCCGCCGCCGTCGGCCTGGTAATCGGCGGTGCTTTGATTCTCAACTACGTCGTGGCGTCAGAGAACATTCCCAACATCATGGCCGAAGCGCTGGTGGGGCTGGACGTATCGCCCCTGATGTTCCTGATTGGCGTCAACATCCTGCTTCTGCTGTTGGGTTGCGTGCTCGATGCGACCACGATCATTCTGGTGATCATTCCGCTGTTTTTGCCGACCTGCCGCGAGCTCGGCATCGATCTGGTGCATTTTGGCGTGGTCGCGGTGATCAACTGCATGATCGGGCTGATCACTCCGCCCTATGGCATCCTGCTGTTCGTCATCAATGCGGTCACGCAGATCCCGCTGCGCGAGATCATCGGCGAAATCTGGGCGTTTTTAGGTGTGCTGATCCTGGCTCTGGCGGCGCTGGTGCTGTTTCCGGATCTGGTGCTCTGGCTACCGAGGCTGTTCGGGTATCCCGGGTAAACCATGCCCGTGCGGGAGGCCAGTGGCGGACTGCGCGGGAGGCCAATGATTCATTATCGGCGGCAAATGCTCTAGATTGGGTGCATGATTCGCGGTTTCGTCTTTTCGCTCCTTCTCATGCTTGCGGTGATCGCCGGTCACGAACCTGTAATTGCGGCCAGCAAGGCCGATGTCGAGGCGCAGTTCGCCCGCTGGCTCGAAACCGATCTGTGGCCCGACGCCCGGCGGGCGGGTGTGTCAAAGCCCGTTTTCGACCGTGCTTTCA
This sequence comes from uncultured Hoeflea sp., assembly GCF_947501405.1. Classification (GTDB taxonomy): domain Bacteria; phylum Pseudomonadota; class Alphaproteobacteria; order Rhizobiales; family Rhizobiaceae; genus Hoeflea. Next base: position 84,024 of record NZ_CANMVK010000003.1, read on the forward strand.
GCGGCATTCGGCTTGACTGGAAACTGCCTGATCTGGCGCCGCCGGGATTTCCCGAACCCAAGAAGCGGGCACAAAGCCAGGCGGAGTTTCGCAGCCCCGGCGCCTATTTCAGCGAAAAGCGACTTCAGGGGCTTGCCGCCTCGGGCCGGTCGCTGATGAAAAAGCACGCCCGCGTACTCAAGCGGATCGAGAGCCGCTATGGGATTCCAGCGTCGATCATCGTCGCCATATGGGGCCGCGAATCCGGTTTCGGACGCGCCAAGATCCCCCATTCGGCGATCCGGGTTTTGTCGACCAAGGCCTTCATGTCGACCCGCCCCGACCTGTTCCGCACCGAAATCCTGGCGGCGCTGCAGATTGTTGAGCGCGGAGACATCGGAGCCTCTGCCATGAAGAGCTCCTGGGCCGGCGCCATGGGGCAGCCGCAGTTCCTGCCGTCAAGCTATCTCAAACATGCGGTCGATTTCGACGGCGACGGCAAGCGCGATATCTGGAATTCGGTTGCCGACTCACTGGCCTCGATCGCCAATTATCTGGCGCAGTCGGGCTGGGTGCGCGGCCGCGACTGGGGCTTCGAGGCGGTCATTCCGCAAGGGGTCACCTGCGCACTGGAGGGGCCGGATCGGGCCAAACCGATTCGGGATCTCACCGCCATGGGTATTATCCGGATTTCCGGCAGACCGTTTCCCGCGCATGAGCGTGGGGCGCCGGGCATGGTGCTGGTGCCTGCGGGCATCTATGGCCCGGAATTCGTGGTCACGCCCAATTTCTATGTCATCAAGGCCTACAACAATTCCGATCTCTATGCACTGTTCATCGGAAATCTGGCCGACCGCATCGCCCATGGCGGCGGCGCGTTCATCACGCCCTGGGGGAAAACGGGCGGCATGTTGCGTTCCGACATTGCGCGAATGCAAAAGGCGCTTGAACGGCAGGGTTATGATGTCGGCGGCGCCGATGGCCTGCCCGGCTACAAGACCCGGCGCTCGATCGGCGAATGGCAGGCCCGCAACGGGCAGCGCCCGGGCTGCTTTCCGACCCCGGCGCTGTTCAAATCATTGGGCTAGATCTGAATCCGGTTGGCAGAAAGAGCGGATTCGTAAATAATGTCCCGGGGTCACGGTCTGGGGCAATAAAGGCCATTGCCGGAAGCGTCATATTTCCGGGTTCTTAACAGTGTGAACCTTTTTGATCAGGAAAAGCGTATCCTGCGCTTTTGGACCTTTGTGCTGTTGTGAGTTGGTGTAGTCCGTAGAAATGTCGCATATCGAACAGATCCCCATATTCGTGATCAATCTGGCTCGCAGCACTGCGCGGATGAAGATCCTCGATGAAAGTGCGTCTGGGAGCAGCGTCACCCTCACCCGAATTGAAGCCGTTGATGGCCGCACCGTTCCGCAGAGTGAATGGGTGGATGTCGACGTTGCGAAATTTCAACGCCATAACGGCCGGGAATTGCTGCCGGGAGAGTATGGATGCTACCGCAGCCACATCCGTGCGCTTGAGGCTTTTCTTGAGTCGAACCAGCCCTACGGGATCGTGCTTGAAGACGACGTGCGGCTCGACGACAGGTTTCTTGGCCGCGTGGAGGCAATGATCGAGGCGGTTGCCGATTTCGATGTCATAAAACTGATGAATCACCGGGCGGTCGGGTTCGTGCACTTGCTTTCTACGGAAAAAGGCGACGCGTTGGGGCGAACCTGCTTTGGCCCTCAAGGATCAGCGGCGGCCTATCTCGTGTCTCGCGATGGCGCACAGAAAATGCTCCAGCAACTGCGCGTTATGGATCTGCCGTGGGATGTTGCGATGGAGCGGTACTGGCGGATTGATCTCGATCTCCTGAGTGCCCGCTCAAACATCTTGGAGTTTTCAGAGCTGCGCGCCGAATCGGAGATAACCATCGACTATCAGGGCTCGAAATTCGGGCCGATACGCAGGTTACAGACCTTCCTGTCGCGGACCCGCGAACACTTTGGCCGCTTCTTTCATTCCGCCGCAGGCCGAAGAGACAAGCAGCTTTCTGCTGTCCATCCCGATGCCAAATCAGGCCCCCGAAATCTTCAATCGATCGTCGCCGGCATCGCAATTATGCTGTTCATATCCGCAATCTGGATGGAAAGCGACGTCTACAGATATGCCGGTGTCTTTCTGGCGGTCGGGGCTCTGTTCAACTATTTCCGCAAGGAAGTGTGGACCTATAGCCGCGCCTATATCGGATATGCCGGTTTGTTTTGCCTGTTCTGGGCGCTCTATGCAGGCTGCAGATTGGCCTACGACATCATCGTTCACCCCGAGCGCGGTTCCGGATCAGCAGAAGGCATCTACATGTTTTCGCTGTTCTATCCGGCGCTTGGATATGCTTTGTGGCGGTATTGCAGGCGTCCTTTTCCCGTCGTGGTATCGGCGATCGCAATCAGCCTGGTTGCGTTAATCGCCTCGACCAATTTCCCCGAGATGCTCGATGGTTTCCAAAAGGAGTCGATCGCTCACAACAACACCATTCACGCGGCAAATGCATGCGGCTTCATCCTGATTTTTGCGATCTGCTTTGCTGATCACGTGTCGGTCAAAACCGGCCAGAGCATCATGCTGAAAATCGCGTTGCTGCTTCTGGCTTTGGCCGTGGGAACACTGGCGATGTGGAACATTCTCACACTGGGATCAAAGGGCGTGTGGATGTCCATATTTGTCGTGCTTCCCTTCCTTGCGCTGAGCATGCTGTTGCGTGAAGTGAGCGGAAAGCGCGGTTTGTCGGCCCGCTCGATTGGCCTGGCGATAGCAGTATTGATCGCGGGCGCAATGGGCGTCTGGGCATTCATGCCGCAACTTCAACTGCGAGCCAGCGGAGCCGTAGCGATCATCTCTTCTCTTCTTGAGAGCACTTTGAGCGGAGTGGGGCCGGTCGCCGTGATCGAAACATTTGCTGTCTCTCCAGATGTTCCGACGAGCCTGCGTGAACGGCTGCAGCTGTGGTCGAGCGCTTTGGCGATCTGGCAAGAGCACCCATGGTTCGGGGCAGGTGTCGGCTGGCGATCGATTTGGGATGCGAGCACAGTTCTCCATGCCAAGCAGTACAACATCTTCCACAATGGCTATCTGGAGATTCTCGTTCGATACGGAGTTACCGGGCTGGCCGCCTACGCGGTGATGCTCGGCTTTGCGATGCGAAAGGTCTATTGTGCCGCTCAATCCGGTCTGGTCGGACGATCGACTTTTGTCTGCTATTCCGCCGCCGTGCTTTTTTTCCTCCTGGGAAATCTCACCAATTCCAACATCCGCCTCGCCATCGGCGAATCTTTCCTCTGGTTTGCGGTTGGGTTCGGCTTTTATTGCTCCTATCTCCTGCAGGAACGGGGCATCGAGAGACCGAAAAGCTGGATATGACGCACTGGCATCGAACAACTGAATAGTGTGAAAGACCGGACAACCGGGCGAAGGTTCGTTGAAAGGCTTTTGGTGAAGCGAGGCAGAGCAAGCGCTGGCCTGATGTTTGGTCGCATGGTGGTTGCCATTGTGCCCCTTCCCCCCCTACAGATCTGGCAGGCATGAGTCCCGGCAAAAATGCCGGCCGAGGCAATTGGAGAACAAGATGATTGAGAAGCGCGAATTTTACATCAATGGCGAATGGGTCAGCCCGCGCGCCGGCCGCGATTGTGAAGTGATTGATCCGTCGACCGAAGAGGCATGCGCCGTGATCTCGCTTGGCGGCACCGAGGATACCAATGCCGCCGTCGCTGCTGCAAAATCGGCCTTCGACGACTGGTCGCGGACAGATCCCGCAGAGCGGCTTGGTTACGTCAAGAAAATCCGCGATATCTATGTCGAGCGCGCCGAGGACATGTCGCGGGCCATCAGCCTGGAGATGGGCGCACCGATCGACATGGCGCGCTCCAGCCAGACCACTTCGGGCACCTGGCATATCGACAACTTCATCACCGCGTTCAAGGACTTTGAATTCGTCAAACCGCTCGGAGCACATGCGCCCAACGACCGGATCGCAATGGAACCGATCGGTGTCGTGGGTTTGATCACGCCATGGAACTGGCCGATGAACCAGGTCACGCTGAAGGCGATACCGGCGCTGCTGACGGGCTGCACCATGGTGCTCAAGCCCTCGGAAATCGCGCCATTGTCCTCCATCGTTTTTGCTGAGATCGTGGACGCAGCCGGCGTGCCGGCTGGCGTCTTCAACTTGGTCAATGGCGACGGAATGGGCGTGGGCACCGACCTTTCCACCCATTGTGATCTCGACATGATCAGCTTCACCGGGTCTGCTCGTGCCGGCGCCGCAATCTCCAAAGCGGCCGCTGACACGTTCAAGCGGGTCTGCCTCGAGCTTGGTGGCAAGGGCGCCAATCTGGTGTTTGCCGACGCCGACGAGAAGGCGGTGATCCGCGGCGTGCGCCATTGCTTCAACAACACCGGCCAGAGCTGCAACGCACCCACCCGCATGCTGGTGGAGCGTTCGATCTATGATCAGGCGGTCGAGACCGCGATCGAGGTGGCGGGCAAGACCAAGGTGGCGAGCGCGCATCAGAGCGGCAACCACGTCGGTCCGGTGGTTTCGGCTGCGCAATACGACAAGATCCAGGGCTATATCCAGACCGGCATCGATGAGGGCGCACGGCTGGTGGCCGGCGGCGTTGGCCGGCCTGAAGGGCTCAATCGCGGCTATTTCGTGCGGCCCACGGTGTTTGCCGATGTCAACAACGACATGACGATTGCACGGGAAGAGATCTTCGGCCCGGTGCTGTCGATCATGCCATTTGACAGCGAGGAAGAGGCCGTATCGATCGCCAACGACACGCCCTACGGCCTGACCAACTACGTGCAGAGCCAGGACGGCGCCAAGCGCAACCGTTTGGCGCGGCGTCTGCGGTCGGGCATGGTCGAGATGAACGGCCAGTCGCGCGGCGCGGGCTCACCCTTCGGCGGCGTCAAGGCGTCCGGCCGGGCGCGTGAAGGCGGGGTCTGGGGGCTTGAGGAATTCCTCGAGGTCAAGGCCATCGCCGGCTGGGATCCTGCCGCCGAATAGGCGTTCAGCCAACCACATTGATAACAGCGGCCCGCCTCCAGCCCGGAGCGGGCCGTTTTTCATGTCAGTCGGAAAAACCGATCCCGGCGCCGCTTTGCAGTGTCTTGCTCGGTGACTGGCCGTATTTCTCCTTATAGGCCAGCGAAAACCGCCCCAGGTGCGCGAAGCCCCAGCGTGTCGCCACCTCGGTAACCGAGCCTCCCGGTGTGGCGGCGAGCAGATCCTCATGCACCCGGCGGAGCCGCTCAGTGCGAAGCTGCGCCATCGGGCTGGTGTTGCGGAAATTTCTGAACCCCAGCTGCAGCGCCCGGGACGTGACCCCCGCGGCCCTGGCGATGTCTTCGAGTGTGACCGGATTTTCGGGATTGGCGCGAATATACTCCTCGGCCTTGCGGACATGCCTTGGGGCCGCCGCCGACTGCGTGGGATTGAGATAGCGGGCGAAATTGTGGTTGCCGGCTTCCAGCACGCCTGACAAGATCACGGTTTCGAGCTGCCGTGCCAGGATACCACCGGGTGACAGAATCGTCCGCCCGGCGTCGGCTTCATCGACCAGATGCATCACCAGCCCGCGCATCGCCGCGCCGATGCCGGTTGTCAGATCAATCGGTCCTTCGAAAGTGAGCGGGCTTTCCGCGGTGGCCCCGAGAAGCTGATTGAGATGGGCCTGCAGCGCCTTGCGCTCAAACCGGACAAGGATCTGACGGCAGCCCTCGTCCCAGATCATCGTCGTGGGCAGATGCGGGTTGAGCATGGCGGCCCGGTCCGGGTTTGAAAAATACTGATCAGCCCCGTTGGTGATCGCGGCGCCGCCCGACAGCGGGATCTGCAGCAAATAGAAGTCGGTGAGCTCACCCGGGGCAATCAGCGTCTTGGCGCCATACTGGATGTAGTTGAGCGACAGGCGATCGCCGGCAACATGATTGTGGCAGGCGTCAAACTCGCCGCGCCCGATCCGGTCGAGCCGGTGCGGACAGAACACGCGCGCCACACGCTCGCGCGCTTCATCCAGATCCTGACTTTCGAAAAGGCTGAAACGCGCCAGCGGCCGCTGAGCCGCCGAATGAGACACCATAGGCCCTCCTCCGGCGTTGGCATCCTTGAAATATGCATTTGCATGAAAGCATGTTTTGCTCCGGAACGATAGATTTTTTCGTTTTCCGGATAGTCGGCGACCAAAGCGGATGGCGGCTTCGCGGCTTTACCGCAAACTCTTCGCTTCGGCAGACGGGAGGAGACAGCGGATGCGAGGACTTGAGGGAAAAGTGGCAATCATGCCCGGCGGCGCGACCAAGATCGGCGCGGCGATCGTGGCGGCATTCAGGGATGCAGGCGTACGGGTGATGGTTGCCGATATCAACGAGGACGCCGGCAATGCGTTGAGCGCCGAGGGCGTGGCGTTTCACAAGACGGACCTTCGCGACGATGCCGAAATCTCGGACCTGGTAAAGGCCACCAAAAAGCAATTCGGGCGGATCGATTTTCTGGTCAATGTCGCCTGCTCCTATCTCGACAACGGCATCGAATCGACCCGGGCCGAATGGCTTGAAAGCCTCGACGTCAACATCGTCGGCTCGGTCATTTTGATGCAGGCGGCTCGCGAGGAACTGGCCAGGAACAAGGGCGCGATCGTCAATTTCGGGTCGATCTCGTCGCGGGTGGCGCAGACCGGGCGCTGGCTCTATCCGGTGTCCAAGGCGGCGATTTTGCAGCTCACCCGCAACCAGGCGATGGATCTGGCGGCCGATGGCATTCGCGTCAATGCTGTGTCGCCGGGCTGGACCTGGTCCAACATCATGGATGAGCTGACCGGTGGCGACCGGGAGAAGACCGACCGGGTGGCGGCACCCTTTCACCTGCTCGGACGCACCGGCAATCCGGAGGAGGTCGCCTCGGCGGTGCTGTTTTTGTGCTCGGACGAGGCCGGCTTCATCACCGGCACCGATATCCGGGTAGATGGCGGCTACACCGCCATGGGACCTGAGCGGGCCGCGGCCGCCATCCCACTTTTGATGGAATAGACGTAACTTCGGGAGGACAATATGAGAAAAATCACGATCATCGGAGGCGGCCAGTCAGGGCTGCAACTGGCCATCGGCCTGCTCAAGGCGGGCAACGAGGTCCGGGTGGTGCAAAACCGCACGGCCACAGAAATCGCCGAAGGCCGGGTGCTGTCGAGCCAGTGCATGTTTCACAACTCGATCCAGCACGAACGCGAACTCGGCATCGATTTCTGGACCGACACCTGCCCGCCGGTCGAAGGCATCAACTTCATGGTGCCGGCTCCGGACGGAGATGGCGGTAAGGTGATCGACTGGACCGGCCGGCTTGAACACAACGCCTATTCAGTGGATCAAAGGGTCAAGATCCCGGCATGGCTTGCCGAATTCGAGCGTCTGGGCGGAACCCTGACAATCAAGGACGCCGCGATCTCCGATCTCGAACATTATGCGCGACAGGATGATCTGGTTATCGTCGCTTCGGGCAAGGGCGATATTGGCCGGATGTTCGAGCGCGACGCCGACAAATCGCCCTATGACGCCCCGCAGCGGGCGCTGGCGCTGACCTACGTTACGGGCATGACCCCGCGCAAGGATCACTCCGCGGTCTGCTTCAACCTCATTCCCGGCGTGGGTGAGTATTTCGTGTTTCCGGCACTGACCACATCAGGCCCCTGCGAGATCATGGTGTTTGAAGGTGTGCCTGGCGGACCGATGGATTGCTGGGGCGACGTGAAGACCCCCGAGCAGCATCTGGCGATGTCGAGAAAGATCCTCGACACCTATCTGCCGTGGGAAGCCGAACGCTGCCGGAATATCGAACTGACCGATGACAACGGCATCCTCGCCGGACGCTTTGCACCGACCATCCGCAAACCGATCGGCACGCTGCCCTCCGGCCGGCAGGTCATCGGCCTTGGCGATGCGGTCTGCCTGAATGACCCGATCACCGGTCAGGGCTCGAACAATGCCGCAAAGGCTGCGGCGGTCTACCTCAAGCGCATTGTGGAGCATGGCGACAAGCCATTCGACGCGGCCTGGATGCAGGGCACTTTCGATCAGTTCTGGGATTATGCGCAATGGGTGGTGTCGTGGACCAACATGATGCTGCAACCACCGCCGCCTTTCGTGCTCAACATCATGGGCACGGCCTGCGGAGAACCGCGGCTTGCGCACCGGATGGCCAATGGCTTTGACGATCCGCGCGACTTCTTCCCGTGGTTCGCCGATCCTGCGGCGGCCGATGCCTATCTCAGCGAACTCAAGGCGGCTTGAGATGGGCATGGGCGTCGATCACGCAAGTTTCCGCGCCGCGATGGCGCGCTTTCCCGGGGCGGTGACGATCATCACCGCCTGCCAGGGGGAGGAGCGTCGCGGCATCACCGCCACTGCGGTGTGTTCGGTCTCGGCCGATCCGCCAAGCCTGCTGGTCTGCGTCAACCGCAAGACGGGCACCTGCGCGGCAATCCGCGAGACCAGGGCATTCAACGTCAACCTGCTGCCCGATCCGGCAAGCCCGCTGGCGATGCGATTTGCGGGCGCTGACGGGGTGACCGGCGAAGACAAGTTCGCGAAAGGCTCCTGGACTGAAGACAGCCGCGGCCTGCCGCTGCTCGGCGAGGCGCTGATCGGCTTTTCCTGCGAGGTTTCAGAGATGATCGAGGCGGGCAGTCACACTGTGTTCATCGGCGAAATCGTCGACATCCGGCTCAGCGATGGCGCGCCGCTGGTCTATGAGCAATCGCGGTTTCACCGGCTTGCGCCACTTTGACATGACATCGCCGGCGCGGCACTAGCGCCGGCGATGGGTCGCGGCGACGCGCGAGACCTCCTCGTAAATGCCCGACAGAAGGTTGAGGGTCTGGGTGGCCGCGCTCAGCCGTTCGGCGAGATCTGGCACATTGGCCACCGCCTCGATTAACAGCCGGCGCCTGAGATCGCCATAGGCGTCCGTCACAGCCCGGCCTTTTTCCGTCACCTGATAGGTCACGCCCGAGCGGCCCGATCCCTCGCGGTGGACCAGCTCGGCAGCAATCAGCTTGCGCAGGCTGTACTGAATATTGGGCACATCATCGCGGTTGGTCAGCCGCGCCAGATCCTTGATTGTCTTGGGCCGCTCATTCATGCGGATGATGTGCAAAAGCGCGTTTTCCGGTCCTGATGCCGCCAGATCCACCACCCCGGCCAGACACTCCGATTGCCAGCGCCCGAAACCCTCGAAAGTGCGCATTAGCGCGAACTCGAGTTCGGTGGTCGCCACCTCCACATCGCTGGCCGCCAGGTGCCAGCGGTAATCGAGTTCACCGTTTGCCGGTGGGGTTTCGGCGTCGTCCGGACCCTGCGCCATCTCGAGCTCCCTTGTTCGCCCAATAAGCTTCACCCTTAAAGCATATTGACGCAACTGAAATTTACGATAGACTTTCTATCATATATTCAAGCTAAGAGAGGATTGGCACCCATGACCAAAAATATGATGCTGGCGGAGAACCGCTTCCTGTTGGGCACATTCTCGTCCAACTGCTCATCAGGGATGAGCGTGACCAAGGTGGAGGAGCGCTGGCAGAACACATGGGAAAACAATCTGTCGCTGGGCCGTCTGCTTGATGACGCCGGTATCGATTTCATGCTGCCGATCGCCCGCTGGATCGGATATGGCGGCGACACCGACTTTCACGGCGGCGTGCTCGAAACCATGACCTGGGCCGCGGGCCTGCTGGCTTCGACAAAACAGATTTCGGTCTTCGCGACCATTCACACCGCAGCCAATCATCCGGTCGTCGTCGCCAAGCAGATCGCCACCATCGATCAGATCGGTAATGGTCGCGCCGGCCTCAACATTGTCGCGGGCTGGAACAAGCCCGAATACGAGGCGCTCGGCCTCACACTGCCCGACGATCACGAAACCCGCTACGCCTACGCACAGGAGTGGTTCGACGTGGTGCGCAAATTATGGGCGTCAAAAGAGTATTTCGACTCGGACGGCAAATACTTCCAGCTCAAGGGCGTGCATGGCGATCCGCTACCGCTGAGGGGCGACGTGCCGATCATCAACGCAGCGGGCTCCCCGCAGGGCCGTGAATTCGCCACCGACAACGCCAACTTTCTGTTCACTCCGGCGATCGATCTGGCGCGCTCCACCGAGGAAATCGCTGAACTCAAGACGCAAGCGAGTGCCAAGAACCGCAAGGTCGACGTGCTCACTTTCTCCCATGTGATCTGCCGGCCGACCGAGGAAGAGGCGCTCGCCTATCTCGAGCACACCGCCAAAACCAATGCCGATTGGGAAGCGGTCGACAATCTGGTGCGGCTGCAATTTGCCCATGCGCACAGCTTCCCTCATGAGCTGCTGGCGCTGATCCGCGACCGGATGGCCATGGGTCATGGCGGTTTCCCGCTGATCGGCACGCCCGATCAGGTCGCCGAGGGCATCCTGTCACTGCATCGCGCGGGCTTCGCCGGCACCACGCTGTCCTTTGTCGATTATGTCAGGGAGTTCCCCTATTTCCGTGACACCGTCCTGCCCAAGCTCGATGCCGCCGGTATCCGCTGAGGCCGCCGGAGCGGCGGACGCCGTCATCGAGCGTCTGCCCTCGCCAGGCGAATTTCGCACTGCGATGCGCAATTTCGTGGGGAATGTGAGCGTGCTGACCGTGGGCGAAGGCGAAGACCGGTCCGGGCTGGTGGTAACGTCGGCGATCTCGCTGTCGGCGGAACCGCCGCTTCTCCTGGCCTGCGTCAACCGCTCGGCTTCGAGTTGGCCGCTGTTTGGCCGTTACGGCTGTTTCGGCTGGTCGGCGCTGGGCGCCGGCCACCAGAAGATTGCCGAGCGTTTTGCAGGTTTTGGCGGCATCAAGGGCGTCCAACGCTACGAAGGTGCGTCATGGGTGACCGGCAAAACCGGTGCGCCTTTGCTCGAGGATGCAGTCGTCGGCATCGACTGCACGGTGGAGGACATGATCGACCGCGCCACCCATTCGATCCTGATCGGCCGGGTCCGGGATATCCGCATCCGATCCGGACAGGGCGCGCTGATTTACTGGAACGGCACATTCCGCGGACTTGACGACTAAGAGGTCCGGCTCCCAAGGCTGGTGGCGGGGAGCGAATGCCTCGCCATTTTCTCATTCCGGCCGCAACAACTGGCTGCGCATCGATCGTGCCAGCCAGAAGGCATCAGTGGTACATGGCAAACGCCCCATGTTGGCGACATTGCCAAAATCCTTTTGAAACAACCCTTTAAGATGAGCATGTCCGCCTCCTGAGCTTGACGCAATCTCAATTCGCCGATGGGCTTTACCTGCCGTCGGCCGCTCTGCATACTTGCCGCGCCGGGCGTAAGCATGAATTCATTCGTGAAATCTGGGAGGGTTTTCTCAATGGATGCCAAGACGCAGTTCGATCAGTGGTATCATGATCTGCACGCGATTTGCGGGCAGTATGACGGGGTTCCGCAGCGCGGTCAGCGCACGGTCCGCGGCCAGATCGGTGTCCATGCATTCGATCATCTCGATGTCGCCGACATCTCCGGCGATGTGGCCAAGATCGAGCGTGACCGCGCCGGCATCCGGCGTGACGAGAGTGAATATATCTTCTTCGTCATCGAGATGTCCGACACCATGAATGTCGACCATAACGGCCATCACTCAACCCTTGCCCCCGGCGATTGCGTGCTGCTGGATTCCACCAAGGAGGGCGTGCTGCACATGGCGGCCAGCCCCAGCCGCCTGCTCTCGGTGCATCTGCCGCGGCAGAGTTTTCTGGGTGAACGCCGGCCGGGTGTGCGCATTGGCGAAAAGCTGGAACGCTCCAATCCGGTCGCATGCGATCTGACCCGGCATTTTTTCCGGTGTTTCGGCAAGGAGACAAAGGACCGCCGGGCCGGAAATGCGCGGCTGCTGTTTGACATGATCCACCTGGCTTTCACCCGCCCGGATGACGGGCTCGCAGGCGTCGAGCTGACCGATCAGGCCGACCGGTTCGAGCTGGCGCTGGATCTGATCGATACCCATCTGACCGCCGACTATCTCGCCTTGCCGTGGCTCGCCCGCCGCCTGGGACTGTCAGAACGACAGGTCCAGCGCCTGTTTCAGGCACACGACACCAGCTTTATCTCGGTGGTGCGCTCCAAACGGTTCCGGTTTGTCACCGAGCAACTGGATTTGCTGCCGCGCAGCCATGGCAGCATATCCGATATCGCCTTTCGCGCCGGTTTCCAGGATCTGTCGAACTTCAATCGCGGGTTTCGAACCAGGTACGGGATGAGCCCGCGCGACTATCACAACAGCCGTCGCCGGACAGGCCTCTCGCCGCACAGCAGCGCAAATGCCGGTACCGCCTGACGGACCGATCGCTCCCCGGCCTCGCCAGCACCGAGTTGGGATGGCGTGAAATGCAAAGAATTCCGACCTGCAGCAAGGCATGATGCGATACCGCTGATGTTCTGAGGAGGACATAGCAGCGGTGGCGAGGGAGGAATTTGGATGGCTCAGCCCACAGTGCGGCCATCTACGGCTGCGCTCGGTGTTGCGCCCGCGGATGGACGATCGCATGTCGCGGGAAGCACCGCAGACCCGCTGACGGACCTGACGATACCGGCGCAACTGGCGCAAACCGCCGCAACGCATGGCAAACGTCTGGCTGCGGTGTTTCCGGGCCAGGGCATCCGCTGGAGCTGGGCCGAATTCTCGGCCCGCGTCGACGCTTTGGCGGGCGGGCTGTTGCGCACCGGATTTGAGAAGGGTGACCGGTTCGGCGTCTGGGCTCCCAATCGCTATGAATGGCTGCTGGCGCAGTTCGCCACCGCCCGGATCGGCGTGATTCTGGTCAACATCAATCCCGCCTACCGGGTTTATGAGCTGGAATTCGTGTTACGCAAGACCGGCTGCAAGGGATTGCTGCTGGCCGAGCGCTTCAAGAGTTCCGACTATGTCGCCATGCTTCGCGATCTGACCCCGGAGCTTGCCACAGCTATGCCCGGCAATCTTGTCTCCGGCGACCTGCCGGCGCTGCAAACCATCATCGTCACAGGCGAGGGCGCCCACCCCGGATGTTACTCCTTCAGTGACATCGAAGCGATGGGCGCGGATGTCGATGCCGCAGCACTTGATGCAATCTCCGCGACGCTCGATCCGCATGATCCCATCAATATCCAGTTCACATCTGGCACCACGGGTCTGCCGAAAGGCGCCACCCTGACCCACCACAACATTGTCAACAACGCGCATTTCGTCACCGCCGCGATGGCGCTTAACGAAGCCGACCGGCTGTGTATTCCGGTTCCCTTCTACCATTGCTTCGGCATGGTGATGGGCACGCTGGGATGCGTGACCAAGGGCGCGGCGATGATTGTGCCGGGCGAAGGATTTGGTCCTGCCGACACGCTGCGCGCCGTGGCCACTGAAGGATGCACCGCACTCTACGGGGTTCCAACGATGTTCGTGGCCATGCTCGAACACCCGGATTTTGGCACCCACGATCTTTCGAGCCTGCGCACCGGCATAATGGCCGGCGCACCGTGCCCGGTTGAGGTCATGAAACAGGTGCAATCGCGCATGCATATGTCAGGTGTGACCATCGCCTACGGCATGACCGAAACCAGCCCGGTGTCGTTCCAGTCCGGCCTCGACACGCCACTTGATAAACGGGTGTCCTCCGTGGGCCGTATCCAGCCGCATCTCGAGGTCAGAATTGCCGGCGGGGATGGCGAGACAGTGGCCGTCGGCGAACAGGGCGAATTGCTGACCCGGGGCTACTCGGTGATGCGCGGCTATTGGGACGAACCGGAAAAGACCGCAGACGCGATCGATCCCGAAGGCTGGATGCACACCGGCGATCTCGCCCGGCTTGACGCGGAGGGCTATTGCAACATCACCGGGCGGGTCAAGGACATGATCCTGCGCGGTGGCGAGAACGTCTATCCCCGCGAGATCGAAGAGTTTCTCTACACCCATCCGGACGTTTCGCAAGTGCAGGTGTTCGGCGTACCGGACCGCAAATATGGCGAGATCGTCGCCGCGTGGATTGTTCCCAAGCCGGGCACGGCGCCGACACAGCAGTCCATCATCGATTTTTGCAACGGCCGAATCGCGCATTTCAAGATCCCATCACTGGTGCGGTTCAAGGATCAGTTGCCGATGACGGTCACCGGCAAGCCGCAGAAGTTCATGATGCGCGACGCCATGATCGAGGAGTTGGGACTGGAAATCGAGACCACCGCATAGTCCGGCGGCATCGAAACGCCGCCGATCCGCTGCTCAAAGGGAGGAAACCATGAAACGATTGTTCGTTACCGCAACCGCCATCGCCGTTCTGGCGGTCGGCGCGGTTCAGGCTCAACCCATCAGTCCGGAGGAAATCCGGGCGGCCACGGCCGGGATCGACACGCAGGCGATCATCGCCAATGCGGACCATACCCGCAACTGGCTCAATTACGGGCTCGATTACGCCGAGACCCGGCATTCACTGCTCACCGGAATTACCACCGACAATGTCGAGCAGATGGGGCTTGCCTGGTCCTATGACCTGCAGTCGCGCCGCGGTGTGGAGGCCACGCCGATTGTGGTTGACGGGGTGATGTATGTCACCGCCTCCTGGTCGGTGGTGCACGCGCTGGATGCCATCACCGGCGAGGAACTGTGGGTCTATGATCCGGAGGTTCCCCGCGAATTCGCCTCGCGTGGCTGCTGCGATGTCGTCAACCGCGGCGTTGCCGTCTATGGCGGCAAGGTCTTCGTGGGGGCGTTTGACGGCAATCTGCATGCGCTTGACGCAGCGACCGGCGAACGTGTGTGGAAGACCGACACCATTGAAAACCGGGAGATGTCCTACACCATCACCGGCGCGCCGCGGGTGATCAACGGACAGGTCATCATCGGCAATGGCGGCGCTGAATTCGGTGTGCGCGGCTATGTCTCGGCCTATGATGCGGAGACCGGCGAGATGACCTGGCGCTGGTATTCGGTACCCGGCGATCCCTCCAAACCGTTCGAGAACCCTTCGATGGAAGCAGCGGCGGAAACCTGGGATCCCTCGGCCAAATACTGGGAAGCAGGCGGCGGCGGCACGATCTGGGACGCCATGGCCTATGATCCGGAACTCGACCTTTTGTATGTCGGCACCGGCAACGGCTCGCCCTGGAACCGGCATCTGCGGTCGCCGGCGGGTGGCGACAATCTCTATCTCGCATCGATCGTGGCGCTCAGGCCATCGACCGGGGAATATGTCTGGCATTACCAGAACACGCCCGGCGATACGTGGGATTACACCTCGACCCAGCACATGATTCTCGCCGATCTCGAGATCGGGGGCGAAACCCGCAAGGTGATCATGCAGGCTCCGAAGAACGGGTTCTTCTATGTGATCGACCGCACCGATGGCACGTTCATCTCGGCCGAGCCTTTTGTCGAGGTCACCTGGGCAACGGGCTACGATGAGGATGGCCGCCCGATCGAGGTCGAGGGCGCCCGCGCGCGAACCGAGCCGTGGGAGACTATCCCCTCGGCCTATGGCGCTCACAACTGGCACCCGATGAGCTTCAACCCGGAGACCGGACTGGTCTACATTCCGGCGCAGGGCGTGCCGCTGGTGCAGTCAACCGACCCGGCCTGGGAACTCAACAGCCACAAGCCGATGTCGACCATGTCGGGCGTGGGCTGGAACCTGGGCTATCTGTTCAATGTGGTTGCCCCCGGTGCGACGCCGTTCGGTCATTTGCTGGCCTGGGATCCGGTGAACCAGCGCGAGGTCTGGCGCGCCGAATATGTCAGCCCATGGAATGGCGGGACGCTGACCACCGCCGGTAATCTGGTGTTTCAGGGTACCGCGGACGGGCGGTTCATCGCCTATAACGCAGCCAGCGGCGAAGTGATGTGGCAGGCCGAAGTCGGCTCTGGTGTTGTTGCTGCGCCCGCAACTTTTGAAGTTGATGGCGAACAATATGTGTCGATCGCAGTGGGCTGGGGCGGTGTCTATGGTCTGATGCAGCGCGCAACCGAGCGGGTTGGCCCGGGCCGGGTCTATACTTTCAAACTCGGCGGCGAGGCCGAACGGCCCGATCAGGTCATCAGTGACCGTACCGAGCTCGTGTCGGGCGTGGCCTACGATCCCGATCACGTCGGCGAGGGTCTGTCGATCTATGTCTCCAACTGCCTGTTCTGCCATGGGGTGCCCGGCGTCAACAATGGCGGGGCGATCCCCAATCTCGGCTTTTCCGACGCCGCCGTGCTTGAAAACGCGCGGGAATGGATCCTGGGCGACGCCGGCGAGGAAAGAGGCATGCCGAATTTCTCCGACAAGCTGAACGAAGACGATGTGGCTCGGCTGGTGGCCTTCATTCAGGGCACGGCGGATGCGGTTCGTCCGAAGTAGCAATCGGGTCCGGGGACATTGCTCACCCGGCGCCCGGACCTGAATTGCTGTGCTGGACAGAGGGAAAGACGCCGGGTGACCGGCGTCTTTTCTGCGTGGGGAACACGCCTTAGATCTTGAGAATTGCGTTGCCCACAAGCCCGCCATTTTCCACCGCCTGATGGGCCGCAACCGCGTCGCTGAGGTCAAAGATCCTGTCGATGCGCGGGTTCAGCTTGCCCTGGCTTAGCAGCCGGTTGATGTCATCAATGGCAGCCTGTTTGGCAGCATCAGACATCGAGTAGACAAACACCGGCTGCAAACGGATGTTGCGAAATGCCAGCGGATAAAACGGCACGGACGGCGTCACATTGGAGGTGGAGGCATAGGCGCCCACCGTGGCGTCGAACGCCAGAACCTTCGGATAAAGATCCATGTGGGCGGCGAGATCGACTTCGGCCACATGGTCGATGCCGTCTGGGCCGGCCTCATCAATCAGACGGGCTTCCAGGTCTTCGGTTTTGTAATTGATCACCTCGTCGGCGCCGGCCTGCCTGGCGATCTCCGCCTTGGCCTGGGAACTGACCGTGGCGATCACCCGCGCGCCCATGGCCTTGGCAATCTCGATGGCCGAGTGGCCGACGGCGCCGGCGCCGCCGGTGACCAGAACCGTCTTTCCTGCGACCGGCCCGGCGCACATCACTGCCCGATGCGCCGTCATCGCCGGAACGCCGAGACAGGCGCCAGTTTCAAAACCCGTCCCGTCGGGCAGCGGCGCGGCCAACGCTTCGGGCACACAGACATATTCGGCCGCGGTGCCGGTCACGCCTTGTGACAGGCCGTCCACTGAGCGATTGACATTGTAAAGCCAGACCCGTTCGCCGATACGGGCAGGGTTGACGCCTTCGCCGACCGCGTCGATCACGCCGGCGCCGTCATTGTGGACAATCACCCGCTCGGCGACCATCGGTCCCTGAGCTCCGCTGCGCAGTTTGACATCCGAGGGGTTGACGCCGGAGGCCGCGATCTTGACGCGCAATGCGCCGGCTCCCGGCGACGGCGACTCGGTCTCCAGCTGCTCAAGAGCTTCGGCTGCAGCTCCACGCTGTTTGCAAAAGATCGCTTTCATAGGTGCTCTCCTGAAAATGGCGCCATGGGCAAAATTTGTCGCGGAGGCTGGCGGTGGCTTTTCCGCGTGCGGAGCCGGCGCGCGGCCCGCCGCCGCCGACCAGGGCATAGACACCATCAACAGGTAAAAACGCAAGCCTACCGAGCGGCTTCAACGAGATGGAACAGCCTGGCGGTCATTTCACCGGGTAGAGCCGGCTTATTGGCCGGTTTCAGCCAACTCCATATCCAGTCCCGGTCACGCCGCAGTGTTTGGGAGAGGGCGCTAACAAACGGCGGACGGATGAACCGGTCCCATCAGAGGAGCCCAGACCGCGCCCGCCATCAGCCCCGAAGTTTCCAGGCGATCGGGCTGCGCGAAATTCAATTGTAAAAAAACCGTCTGGACGGTATGTCTTGGCATGCTCACATCGCACCAACGCAAGAATGACCCCGAGGCCCTGCGCGCCAGACTGCTTGATTGCGCAGCAAGCCTGATCACCGAAGAGGGGCTGCCCGCCCTGACGCTGGATAAAGTGGCGCGGCTGGCCGGTGTCAGCAAGGGCGGTCTGCTGCATCATTTCGCTTCCAAACAGGCGCTGATCGACGGCCTGTTCGCGCAGGTGGTGGCCTGGTTCAACGGCCGGGTCGACGCCTTGATTGCGCCCGACCGGAATGCTTCCGCCCGGTTTTCCCGGGCCTATCTTGCCGTCATCGCGGCAATTGACATGGATGAACCCGAGCAACGGCGCTTGGCCGTGTTGATCCTGATGTTGAGTTCGGACCCGCATCACTGCGCCAGATGGAACGCATGGGTGGAGGCGCGGCTCGAGCGCCACCGGTCGACCGACCGTTCACCGTTGGCGCGCACACTCAGGCTGGCGGCCGACGGGCTGTGGTTGTCGGAACTTGGCGGCGGCCCGGATTCGGGTTTGGAAGCGCGCAGCCAGGTGCTTGGCTTTCTCGAAAGTCTCGGCAGCGGCACCGCTCTATCGCTCGCAACAGCCAAAGCTGGAGAGCCGTGACATGCCGTGGATGTTTCTCGCAATCGCCATCGTCGGTGAGGTGGTCGCCACCTCGGCGCTGAAGGCCTCTCACGGCTTTACCAGGTGGAACTACGGTGGCCTGGCGATCGTCGGCTATGCGGTCGCCTTCTATTTTCTGGCGATCGTGCTCAAGACCATTCCGGTGGGCGTCGCCTATGCGATCTGGGCCGGCGCCGGAGTCGCCCTGGTCACGCTGATCGGCGTGTTCCTGTTCGGACAAAGGCTCGATTTTTTCGGCTATCTCGGCATCGCGCTGATCGTGTGCGGCGTGCTGGTGCTCCAGCTTCTCTCAAGCGCCGCCGGGCATTAGCGAGCAGTCAACCCATGGAGTGGATGGCTGATTCGCTGCTCACAGCCGGTGTCGTGGCATCCGCATTTCCGCTCTGCATGCACCGGGTGTTGTCTTGAATATCACCGGCAAATAATAAATAGCTGGACGGCCTTGCCTGGAGCGGGTCGCGCAAAGGATCGCACCGCCGGTACCATCTCGGCGCGCACCCCGCCCCACCCGTGACCTGAACAATCAGCGAGATCTTCCATGCATCCCCTTTCCGGACTCAAAGTCGTCGAACTGGCGCGCATTCTCGCCGGGCCCTGGATCGGTCAGTCGCTCGCGGATCTGGGGGCCGAAGTCATCAAGGTGGAATCCCGCGAAGGCGATGACACGCGCCGCTGGGGGCCGCCCTTCATCGAACGCGACGGTGACACTTCGGCAGCCTATTTTTACGCCGCAAACCGCGGAAAAACATCAGTCTGCGCGGATTTTCGCACTGCCGAGGGGCAGGCGCAGGTGCGCGATCTGGTGCGCGATGCCGACATCCTGATCGAAAACTTCAAGGTTGGCGGGCTTGCCAAATACGGGCTCGATTACGCCAGTCTGAGCGCGGTGAATCCGCGTTTGATCTATTGCTCGGTGACCGGATTTGGCCAGGACGGCCCCTACGCCGCGCGCCCGGGATATGACTTTCTGATCCAGGGCATGTCGGGGCTGATGTCGATCACCGGCGAACCGGACGGCGCGCCTCAAAAGGTTGGGGTGGCGATCACCGACATCGTAACCGGACTTTATGGCGCGATCGGCATTCTCGCCGCGGTCGAACAGCGGCACCGCACCGGCCGCGGCCAGCATATCGACATGTCGCTGCTGGATTGCGCCACCGCAGTCCTTGCCAACCAGAACATGAACTATCTGGCAACCGGGACGGCGCCCAACAGGAAGGGCAATTCTCATCCCAACATCGCGCCCTACGCGGTGTTTCCCACCGCCGACGGACATGTGATTCTCGCCATCGGCAATGATGGCCAGTTTCAGCGGTTGTGTGAGGTTCTCGGTTGCAGCGACATGGCCGTCGACCCCCGTTTTCAAAGCAACAGCGGACGGGTGGCGGCGCGCGAGGCGCTGACCGAGGCGCTCAACGCGGCGCTCGCCTCCTGGACCTCGGCCGAGCTGCTGTCAGCGCTTGAAGCCCGCAACGTTCCCGCCGGGCCGATCCATTCGGTGGCGGAGAATTTCGCCGATGCCCAGACCCGCGCGCGGGGACTGGAGATTCACCCTGAAGGTGTCCCCGGCGTTCGCTCGCCCTGGCGGTTCAGCGACGCCGAACTCAGGCTGGAGAAATCTGCACCGGTGCTGCCGAAAGATCCGGAATCCTGAACCGCCGCAGGTCGTGGGCAGTGGCGATTAGTGCGCCTCGTCCCAGTTTTTCGCCGCGCGCGCATCGACCTTGAGCGGCACTGCCATATCGATGGCCGGCATTGCGGCATTTTCCATAACTTCGACGATCACCGGAATCACCTTTTCGACCTCGGATTCGGCGGCTTCAAAGATGAGTTCGTCATGCACCTGCAACAGCATCCGCGCCTTGGCGCCTGCGGCTTCAAGGGCCGGTTCCATGCGCACCATGGCGCGGCGGATGATATCGGCAGCCGACCCCTGAATCGGGGCGTTGATCGCTGCGCGCTCGTTGAAGGCGCGCACCTGCGGATTGGGAGACTTGATTTCGGGATAGTGCGCGCGCCGGCCGAAGATCGTGGTCACATAACCATGCTCCTTGGCTTCGGCCTTGGTTGAGTCCATGTAATCCTTGATGCCCGGAAAACGTTCGAAATACTTGCGGATATAATCGCCTGCCTCGGAGCGTTCGATGCCGAGCTGATTGGCGAGACCGAAGGCGGAAATCCCGTAAATGATGCCGAAATTGATCGCCTTGGCGCGGCGGCGAACCTCGGAGGGCATGCCATCCACCGGCACGCCGAACATTTCCGATGCGGTCATGGCGTGAATATCGACGCCATCGGCGAAGGCCTGCCTGAGCTGCGGGATGTCGGCGACATGGGCCAGCACCCGGAGTTCGATCTGGCTGTAGTCGGCGGAAATGAGCAGATTGCCGGGCTCGGCAATGAAGGCAGTGCGGATCTTGCGCCCCTCAGTGGTGCGGATCGGGATGTTCTGGATGTTCGGATCCGACGATGACAGACGCCCGGTGCTGGTTGCCGCCATCGCAAACGAGGTATGAACCCGCCCCGTATCGGGATTGATAAAGCCGGGCAGCGCGTCGGTGTAGGTGGATTTGAGCTTGGTCAGCTGCCGCCAGTCGACAATCTTGCGCGGCAGTTCATGGCCTTCGGCGGCCAGATCCTCAAGCACCTGCGCCGAGGTTGACCACTGTCCGGTCTTGGTCTTGGAGCCGCCGGGCAGTTCCATCTTGCCAAACAGGATTTCGCCGAGCTGCTTGGGCGAGCCAAGATTGAAGGATTCGCCGGCCAGCTCCCGGGCTTCGGCCTCAAGCGCTGCCGCGCCCTGCGCCAGTTCGCCCGACAGCCGCGACAGGATTTGCCGGTCGACGCGGATGCCGCGCTCTTCCATGCGCATCAGCACCGGCGCCAGCGGCCGTTCCAGGCGTTCATAGACGCGGGTCAGGCCGTCCGCCACCAGGCGCGGTTTAAGCACATGCCAGAGCCGCAAGGTGACCTCCGCATCCTCCGCGGCATAGGCGGTGGCCTTTTCGATCTCGACCTCGGCAAAGGGGATCGCGCTTTTGCCCGACCCGGTTACATCCTTGTAGGCGATGGTCTTGTGGCCGAGCCAGCGATCCGACAGCGCGTCCATGCCGTGGCCGCCGCGCCCGGCGTCGAGCACATAGGACAAAAGCATCGTGTCATCGAAGCTTTCGATGCCGATCTTGTGCTGCGCCATGACCAGCATGTCGTATTTGAGGTTCTGCCCGGTCTTGAGAATGGCCGGGTCTTCCAGAAGCAGCTGGAGTTCGTCAAGCGCCTCACGCACGGGGATCTGCCCGGGTTGCGGACCGCCACCACCGAGGAGATCACCCGCTCCGTTGGAATGGGCGAGCGGCACATAGCAGGCGCGAAGCTTGAGGTCGCCCGTATCCGGCGCCGCTTCGGGGATGGCCAGCGAAAAACCGACCAGTTCCGCCTGCATGGCGTCAAGCGAGGTGGTCTCGGTATCGAAGGCGACAAGGCCGGTGTCACGCGCCCGTGCGCACCAGGCCTTGAGCTCAGCGAGATCGCGCAGGGTCTCATAGCTGCCGGTGTCGATCCTGGCCGCCACCGCGGCTTCGGCGCGGCGCGCGACCAGTTCGGCTGGTGTCTTTTGTTTGTCAGCGCCCGGTACCCCGGCGGCATCGGTTGCATCGCCCGGATCAAGATCCGGACCGCGCGCCTTGGCGGATTCGTCAACCGCGATCTTGGCGGCATCAACCGCACCGGCGTCGGTTTCCGTGGCCTCGGCCACACGGCGGGTGAGCGAGGTAAACTCCATGCCCTTGAGGAACGCCACCAGTTTTGGTCCGTCGGGTGGATTCATCATGAGGGTGTCGAGCGCCACCGGCGGTTCGACATCATCGCGCAGCCGCACCAGATCACGCGAAATCCGTGCTTTGTCAGCAAATTCGATGATGTTTTCGCGGCGTTTGTTCTGCTTGATCTCACCGGCGCGCTCAAGCAGCGTATCGAGATCGCCGAACTCCTCAATGAGCTGCGCGGCGGTTTTGGGGCCGATTCCGGGAATACCGGGCACATTGTCCACCGAATCACCGGTCAGTGCCTGCAGGTCGATCATTTTTTCGGGCTTCACACCCCATTTCTCGACAACTTCCGAGACCCCGATCTGCCGGTCCTTCATGGTGTCGTACATCGAGACCTGGGGGCCCACCAACTGCATCAGATCCTTGTCCGATGAGATCACTGTCACATCGGCGCCCGCCTCGCGCGCCAGCCGCGCATAGGTGGCGATGAGATCGTCGGCCTCGAAGCCCTCCATCTCGATACAGGGCAGGTCGAAGGCCCGGGTCGCCTCGCGGATAACGGCAAATTGCGGCACCAGATCCTCGGGCGGAGCGGAGCGGTTGGCCTTGTATTCGGGGTAAAGATCATTGCGGAAGGTTTTGGAGGAGTAGTCGAAAATCACCGCGAAATGGGTCGGTGTGACGCCCACCGATGTGTCGCGCGCCTCCGACACAAGCTTCCAAAGCATATTGCAGAAGCCCGACACAGCTCCGACCGGCAGCCCGTCGGACTTGCGGGTCAGCGGCGGAAGCGCGTGATAGGCCCGGAAAATGTAACCCGAACCGTCGACGAGAAAGAGATGGTCACCTTTGTTCATGGCGAAGGATTAGCCCGCGCGGGCGGCAAGGTCCATCATGGTTTTTGGCGCGGTGGCTCAATTGCCGCGGGCCGCGCTCACGAAATGGTTACCGATTTGTAATCTTTGGAAACACTTCGTGTCCTTGAAAAGCCACAATCACAGGCCCAAATCCAAATCACCGGCACACAAACAAGCCGACGTCTGGAATTAACGGCTCGTCCCCCGCCGCCTCCAGACAAAGGACAAGGGCCTCCCCGCCCCCTCTTATGGCCCTTGTCCAACCAATATGCCGCCATGGTCTTCCCCTCCGACCATGGCGGCTTTTCTTTTTGTTTGTCATGGCGATAGGATCGCGGCTCCTGATTCCCGACCGGAGCTTTGACCCAAAAATGTCCGATCTTGCCGCAGCCCTCCACACCGCAGACGCCAATCTCGATGACAGCCTCGAACGGCTGTTCGAGCTGATCCGAATCCAGTCGATCTCCACCGATCCGGCCTTTGCACCCGAATGCCGCCGCGCCGGACAATGGCTGGTCGATGCGCTGACCGATCTGGGCTTCGACGCCAGCCTGCGCGACACGACGGGGCATCCAATGGTCGTCGCCCACCATGAGGGCCCAACGCCGGACGCACCGCATTACCTGTTTTATGGTCACTACGACGTACAGCCGGTCGATCCGCTCGACCTTTGGACCGATTCGCCCTTCGCGCCAGCGATCAAGGAAATCGAACCTGGACGCAAAGCCATCACCGGGCGCGGCGCGGCGGATGACAAGGGTCAGTTGATGACCTTTGTCGAGGCCTGCCGGGCCTGGAAGGCGGCCTCGGGCGGGCTTCCGTGCCGCATCACCATCCTGTTTGAAGGCGAAGAGGAGTCGGGCTCGCCGTCGCTAAAACCGTTTTTGGAAGCCAATGCCGATGAGCTGAAGGCGGATTGCGCGTTGGTGTGCGACACCGCGATGTGGGATGCCCGGACGCCGGCGATTTCCGTGGGATTGCGCGGCCTGGTTGGCGAGGAAGTCACCATCCACGCCGCCGACCGCGACCTGCATTCCGGCCTGTTCGGGGGAGCCGCCGCCAATCCGCTGCACATCCTGTCAAAGATCCTTGCTGATCTGCACGACGAGACCGGCGGAGTGACACTGGACGGGTTTTACGATGGCGTCGAGGAAACTCCCGCTCAAGTGCTGGAAAGCTGGGAGAATCTGGGGCGGAGCGCAGATAGCTTGCTGGGCGAGGTCGGCCTGTCGGTTCCCTCCGGAGAACAGGGCCGCTCTGTGCTGGAATTGACCTGGGCGCGCCCGACCGCTGAGGTCAACGGGTTGTGGGGCGGCTACACCGGCGAGGGTTTCAAGACGGTGATTGCGGCGCAGGCCTCGGCGAAGGTGTCGTTCCGGCTGGTCGGTACGCAGGATCCGGAGCAGATCCGTGCTGCGTTTCGCACCCATGTCGAGGCCAGGCTTCCGGCCGATTGCCGCGCCGAATTCGCGGCCCATGGCGGATCGGCGGCGATCCAGCTTCCGTTTGATTCACCGGTGGTGACCAGGGCCCGCGCAGCCCTGACCGACGAATGGCCAAATCCGGCGGTGATGATCGGCATGGGCGGGTCAATTCCGATCGTCGGCGATTTCCAGAACATTCTCGGCTTGCAATCGATGCTGTGCGGCTTCGGGCTGACCGACGACCGGATTCATTCTCCCAACGAGAAATACGATCTGAGTTCGTTTTCGGGCGGAATCCGCTCCTGGGTGCGGATACTCGACGCGCTCTCGCGACCCTGACCGGCTCGCCCCCAGCATCAGGGCCTGACCGGTCCGGCTGAAATTCCTTAACCACCCCTTAAATCGTCGCATTTAGGGTGTCATGCGTTCGCCAAGGCGTTCGGAAACGGGACACCTGCTCTCTTTCCGGTGCCCCAGTGAACCGATCACACCCCGGATGCGGCGATATCCAGACCCGCCGCGAAGCCGATCCGGTGAAGCAACGTTCGAACCAGCATCCGGACTCTTCATGGCGCGCAAGAAGACCACATCAGGCCGCATCGAGCCTTCCTTCGAAAAAAGCCGCCCGGCAAAGGCCAAACGCACCGTCGCCGACGAGCGCGTTGCCGGCAGGCGCTCCGGCGGCAAGGCAGCGCCCGCCAAGCGCCGGAAGAAGCCGGTGTCCAAAGCCCGCAAGCCCAAGGCCCGCACCTCTCGCAGCCGTCTGTCGCGGATGCTGCGGGGTCTGGTCTACTGGGGTTTCGTGCTGGCCATCTGGGGCGGCATCGCGGTCGCCGGAGTGGTGACCTATTACGGCGCGCGGATGCCCAGCGCTGCCACCTGGTCGATCCCCGACCGGCCGCCCAACGCCAAAATCGTCTCGGTGCGCGGCAAGATCATGGCCAATCGCGGCGCCACGGGCGGCGAAGCGCTGCTTTTGGGAGATATGTCGCCCTATATCCCGCAAGCGGTGATCGCCATCGAGGACCGGCGTTTTTACTCACATTTCGGCGTCGATCCGATCGGTCTGGCCCGCGCCATGGTCGCCAATCTGAAAGCCGGGCGGATGGTTCAGGGCGGCTCGACCCTGACCCAGCAATTGGCCAAGAACCTGTTCCTGTCGCCGGAGCGGACGCTGGAGCGCAAGGTGCAGGAGGTGCTTCTTTCACTCTGGCTCGAGCAAAAGTTTTCCAAGGACCAGATTCTGGAGATGTATCTCAACCGGGTGTTTTTCGGCTCCGGCGCCTATGGCGTGGAAGCCGCGTCCCGGCGCTATTTCCGCAAGCCTGCGCGCGATGTGACGCTGGCCGAAGCGGCGCTTCTGGCCGGCCTGCTCAAGGCGCCCTCGCGGCTGTCGCCGGCGCGCGACCCGAAGGCGGCCGAGGCCCGCGCCCAGGTGGTGCTGGCGGCGATGCGCGATCATGGTGTGGTGTCCGACAGCGAGATCGCCACCGCGCTGACCAGTCCGCAGGTGCGCGCCAAGAGCTACTGGACCGGATCGGAAAACTATGTCGCCGATCTGGTGATGAAGCGCCTGCCCGAACTGGTGGGCCCCATCACCGAGGATCTGGTGGTCGACACCACCATCGATTTCCACCTGCAGCGCGAGGCGGAAGCCGCGCTGCGCGCCAGCCTCGAAGCCAACGGCGCCAAACACAATGTCAGCCAGGCGGCGCTGGTATCGGTGGACGGTACCGGCGCGGTGCGGGCGCTGATCGGCGGGCGTGAATACGCCACCAGCCAGTTCGACCGCGCGACCGGAGCCAAGCGGCAGCCGGGCTCGGCCTTCAAGCCATTCGTCTATGCCGCAGCGCTCGAACAGGGTCGCACACCGCTTTCGGTGCGCAATGACGCCCCGGTCAGGATCGGCAAATGGACGCCCGAAAACTATGACAATAAATACCGCGGCAAGGTCACGCTTTCAGATGCGCTGACCCATTCGCTCAACACCGTGGCGGCACAGCTGGTGATGGAGGTCGGCCCCAGGACCGTCGTCAAAACCGCGCGGCGGCTCGGCATTGAAGCCGACATGAAGGCCAATGCCTCGATCGCGCTGGGCACCTCCGAAGTCACGCTGATGGAACTGACCTCGGCCTATGCGCCGTTCATGAACGGCGGCTACAAGGCAACCCCGCATGTCATTCGCAGGGTGTCGACACAGGACGGCAAGGTGCTTTACGAAAACACCTATGACAACCCGCCGCGGGTGATTGACCCCGGCGTCGCGGCGATGCTCAACCGCATGCTGGTCCGCGTCGTTGAGGACGGGACGGGAAAGAAGGCCCGGCTCGACGGCTGGATGGCGGCCGGCAAGACCGGCACCAGCCAATCGTTTCGCGATGCGTTGTTCGTGGGTTACACCGCCAATCTGGCCACCGGTGTCTGGTTTGGCAATGATGATGGCAAGCCGATGAAGAAGGTCACCGGCGGCGGACTGCCGGCCGAGACCTGGAAAAGCTTCATGCAGGTCGCCCATGCCGGCCTGCCGGCAACGGGCCTGACGCTTGGCGGACCGGTGCCGCCGGTGGCGATCGGCAACCCGCAACAAGATGGCGGCGACCCGATGACCGACCTGGTGCGGGATCTGGCGCCAGTCCCGGTGTCGCGTGACGCCACGGCGGCGACCAATCCCGACGGGCTGACGCCGCCTGCTGATATCGGGGCTGCGCCACCGGCTGGAGGCGAAGGCCGCCGCACCACCCTGCTCGATATTTTGATGGGCAACTGACCTGCTGAGGTCAAAAAAAGCCGCAAAAAACCTGGTTTAACCCATCATCTGTCCGGGTGCCGACGCTTGCAGTCTGGAAGCGACATTCTTATATACGCCACAACGCTTCGGGCGGCCGGCACCACGCCTTGGCTTGGCCCGTACAGCGCAAAACGGATAACGCGGGTTATCCGGTATTTAACAACGTCCCGTTAGGGGCTGTCGAATGGAACGCCTGACCGGGTCCCGGCAGCTCGCTTCAAGGAGAAAGTAACATGGCGAAAGTAATCGGTATCGACCTCGGAACCACCAATTCCTGTGTGGCGGTGATGGACGGCAAGGACGCACGCGTGATCGAAAACGCGGAAGGCGCCCGCACCACCCCCTCGATGGTGGCATTCAGCGAGGACGGAGAACGCCTGGTGGGCCAGCCGGCCAAGCGCCAGGCCGTGACCAACCCGGAAAACACCCTGTTTGCGGTCAAGCGCCTGATCGGCCGCCGCTATGAAGACAAGGCCGTGGCTAAGGACAAGGAACTGGTTCCCTTCAAGATCAGCCGCGGCGACAATGGTGACGCCTGGGTTGAGGCCAACGGCGAAAGCTACTCTCCAGCTCAGATCTCCGCCATGATCCTTCAGAAAATGAAGGAAACCGCCGAAGCCTATCTCGGTGAAGGCGTCGACAAGGCCGTCATCACCGTTCCGGCCTATTTCAACGACGCCCAGCGCCAGGCCACCAAGGACGCCGGCAAGATTGCCGGTCTGGAAGTGCTGCGCATCATCAACGAACCGACCGCGGCCGCCCTCGCCTACGGGCTCGACAAGACCGAAGGCAAGACCATTGCGGTCTATGACCTTGGCGGCGGCACCTTCGACGTCTCGATCCTGGAGATCGGCGATGGCGTGTTCGAGGTCAAATCGACCAACGGCGACACCTTCCTGGGTGGCGAAGACTTCGATATGCGCCTGGTGTCCTACCTGGCCGACGAGTTCAAGAAAGAGCAGGGCATCGACCTCAAGAAGGACAAGCTGGCGCTGCAGCGGCTCAAGGAAGCGGCTGAGAAAGCCAAGATCGAGCTGTCGTCTGCCTCGCAGACCGAAGTCAATCTTCCCTTTATCACCGCCGATGCGTCGGGTCCCAAGCACCTGACCATGAAGCTCAGCCGCTCCAAGTTTGAAAGCCTGGTCGATGATTTCGTCCAGCGCACCATTGCCCCGTGCAAGGCGGCGCTGAAGGATGCAGGCCTGCAGGCAGGCGAGATCGACGAAGTGGTTCTGGTCGGCGGCATGACCCGCATGCCCAAGATCCAGGAAGTGGTCAAACAGTTCTTCGGCAAGGAGCCGCACAAAGGCGTCAACCCGGATGAAGTGGTGGCCATGGGTGCCGCCATTCAGGCCGGCGTGCTGCAGGGCGACGTCAAGGACGTACTGCTGCTTGACGTGACCCCGCTGTCGCTCGGCATCGAAACGCTTGGCGGCGTCTTCACCCGACTGATCGATCGCAACACCACGATCCCGACCAAGAAGAGCCAGGTGTTCTCGACCGCGGAAGACAACCAGAACGCTGTTACGATCCGGGTCTTCCAGGGCGAGCGCGAAATGGCTTCCGACAACAAGATGCTCGGTCAGTTCGACCTCGTCGGCATTCCGCCGGCCCCGCGTGGCGTGCCGCAGATCGAGGTGACCTTTGACATCGACGCCAACGGCATCGTCAACGTCTCGGCCAAGGACAAGGGCACCGGCAAGGAGCACCAGATCCGCATCCAGGCGTCGGGCGGCCTCTCTGATGACGACATCGAGACGATGATCAAGGAAGCCGAGGCCAATGCCGAGACCGACAAGAAGCGCCGCGCCACTGTCGAGGCCAAGAACCAGGGCGAGAGCCTGATCCACTCCTCGGAGCAGTCGCTGAAAGACTATGGCGACAAGGTGAGTGAGGAAGAGCGCACCGCGATCTCCGACGCAATCGCCGCGCTCAAGGAAGCGGTCGAAGCCGAAGAGCCCGATGCCGACGACATCCAGGCCAAGAGCCAGACGCTGATGGAAGTGTCGATGAAGCTCGGCCAGGCGATGTATGAGCAGAGCCAGGCTGAAGCCACGGAAGGCGAAGCCGGCGAGGAAACGGACGAGAAAGTCGTCGATGCCGACTTCGAAGAAGTCAAGGATGACGACGAGAAGAAGTCCGCCTGACCGGTTCTGGGCTGAACAACAACAAGGGGCGTCCGAGAGGGCGCCCTTTGTGCAAAACGGAAGGTGCCATCGATAAGCCTTCCGGGAAAGCCCGCAAAACCCTCTCATTGCGCGCAATATGTCGGCTTCGCCCTCACACTAGGGGTGGAATTTTTTCCAGCCAGTGACTACATCACGCACACGGCGGCAAGCCCGCATTTGTTTTTGCAGCTTGATACAGCATGAGTCTTCAGTGCCCCGCAGCCTCAAGGTTTGTCGGACGGGCGCTCCGGAAAAGAGATGACGGACACTATGGCCAAGCCTGATTTTTACGAAACGCTTGGTGTGGCGCGCGACGCGGACGAAAAAGCGTTGAAAAGCGCGTTTCGCAAGCTCGCCATGAAATATCACCCGGACAAGAACCCGGACGATACGGAAGCCGAGCGCAAATTCAAGGAGATCAACGAGGCTTACGAGTTCTTGAAGGATCCCCAGAAGCGTGCAGCCTATGACCGGTTCGGCCATGCGGCTTTCGAGCAGGGCGGCCCCGGCGGCATGGGCGGCGGCTTCAGCGGCGGCGGTGGCAGCGGCGGATTCTCCGATATTTTCGAAGACATCTTTGGCGAGATGATGGGCGGTGGCCGGG
Source organism: uncultured Hoeflea sp. (assembly GCF_947501405.1). GTDB lineage: Bacteria > Pseudomonadota > Alphaproteobacteria > Rhizobiales > Rhizobiaceae > Hoeflea. Next base: position 114,165 of record NZ_CANMVK010000003.1, read on the forward strand.
GCGGTCGCCGGTCAGCGGGCGGACGCGAGCGCGGCGCCGATCTGCGTTACAACATGGAAATCTCGCTCGAGGAATCCTACAGCGGAAAGACCGCGCAGATCCGGGTTCCGACTTCGGTGACCTGTGATCTGTGTAACGGTTCGGGCGCCAAGCCGGGAACCCAGCCCTCGACCTGCGCGACCTGCGGCGGGTCCGGCCGGGTGCGCGCGGCTCAGGGCTTTTTCTCGATCGAGCGCACATGTCCGACCTGTCACGGCCGCGGCCAGACGATTACCGATCCCTGCACCAAATGCGGCGGCCAGGGCCGGGTGACCGAAGAGCGCTCGCTGTCGGTCAACATTCCAGCTGGCATCGAGGATGGCACCCGCATACGTCTGGCCGGCGAGGGCGAGGCCGGAATGCGCGGCGGCCCGTCGGGTGATCTCTACATCTTTTTGTCGGTGCGGCCGCACAGTGTGTTCCAGCGCGAAGGCGCGGACCTGTTTTGCACAGTACCGATCTCGATGACCACGGCAGCGCTGGGGGGTAAGTTCGACATTACCACCATGGACGGTGCCCGGTCGCGGGTCACGGTTCCCGAAGGCACCCAGCCCGGCAAGGAACTGAGGCTGCGCGGCAAGGGCATGCCGGTGCTGCGGTCGTCGCAATTCGGCGACCTCTATATCCGGATCACCATCGAAACCCCGCAGAAACTTTCGAAACGCCAGCGCGAATTGCTGATGGAGTTTCAGGAGCTGTCATCAAAGGAAAACAGCCCCGAATCGGCCGGCTTTTTTTCCAAGATGAAGGGGTTCTTTGACACGTTGACCGATTGATCGGGCGCGCCGGCCTTGCGCCGCAACCATGCAGCGCCGGCCCAATCGTCGCAAAGCCCGCGGTTTTGGTGCAGGCGTGAACGGAGAAGGTTGTCAGTGCCTATGAATCTTCCAAGCCGCATCGCCCGCAAATTCGATGATGAGATCCGGTTCTTCAAGCGGTGGATGGACAGACCGAGAAATGTCGGCGCCATCATGCCGACATCCGGTGTGGCGGCGCGCTCCATGACTTCGGTGATCAATCCCGCCTCCGGGTTGCCGGTGCTTGAGCTCGGACCGGGAACCGGCGTGATCACCCGCGCGATCCTGGCCCGCGGAATTGCGCCGGGCAATCTGGTTTCGGTCGAGTTCTCCCCGGAATTCTATTCCCGGCTGAAGCTGGATTTTAGCGGGGTCCGGTTCATACTCGGCGACGCGTTCGATCTCGACCGTACACTTGGCGAATTTGGCCGGACTCAATTCGATTCCGTCATATCCGGTATTCCGCTGCTCAATTTCGGAGTCAGCGAACGCGTGGCGCTGATCGAGGATCTGCTCGACCGCGTCCCGCCCGGCCGGCCGGTGATGCAGTTTTCCTATGGTCCGACATCGCCGGTGCCGCCACGCAGCGGCAGCTTCGACGTCATCCATCATGATTTCGTCATCCGCAACGTGCCGCCGGCACGGCTCTGGCTTTACCGGCGGAACGGCTGATCCGGCCCACCTGCGGCGAACAGGGCGTCACCCGGCACCGCACAAGCTTCGGCCAGCGCATTTCCACTCGAAGTTGGGTCAGAAATTGCTGCCGCTCGCGATGCTCGCCCGCATTTTCTGACACGCTACTGATTCAAGCTGAAGTGGAATTGCGCTAGTTTACAGACCGGACCATCCAACTATATGGCGATGGGAGCGAACCTGTAGGCCCCGCCACGGCAACCATTCCCGGAGACAGCAATGCACCCCAAGATCCTGATCATTCCCGGCTCCAACCGGAGCGGCTCCTTCAACGCCTCGCTGGCGGCAGCAGCTTCGGTCGAACTGGCCCGGCAGGGGGCTGATGTGACGCGGATTTCACTCATCGATTATCCGTTGCCGCTGGTCGACGAGGATCTGAAGGAGCGTTCGGGCATCCCCGACAACGCCATGAAGCTTGGCCGGATGATCGCTGCCCATGACGGGGTCTTCCTGTGCTGCCCGGAATACAACTCGTCGATTCCGCCGCTGCTCAAGAACATGATCGATTGGGTGAGTCTGATTTCCAGGGACGGTGACCGGCCGCTCAAGGCCTGGCAGGGGCGCTATGTGGCGCTGGGTTCGGCGTCGAACGGCAAATTCGCAGGCATACGCGGGCTCTACCATGTACGCTCGGTGATGGCCAATGTCGGCACCCAGGTGATCAGCGAGCAATGCTCCGTCGGGGGTGCGGCCAGCGCCTTTGACGAAGATGGTAACCTCAAGGACGAGCGCACCGCCGGCATGCTGGCCAATACCTGCAAATCGCTGATTGCCCACTGCACCCTGATGAACAGCCGCTGAGCGGGGCGTTCATGATTTTCGCGCCCAAGATCTTGATGGGCGATTGATGGGCTGCCTCGACGACATCGATCCGGATGCCGGGGCGCCAGACCTTGCGGTCGCCCATGCTTCATGCGAGGACCGGATCAGCAGGAGGGAGGCATCATGTCACAGGCCGCAACCGACACGCACGCTCTTGGTAACGGGCTCGCCGATCCACGGCTGATCGTGGCGCTGGATGTGCCAAGCGTCGCCGAGGCCGAGGCTTTGGTGGAGCGGATCGGCGATGAGGCGATGTTTTACAAAATCGGCTACCAACTGGCGTTTGCCGGCGGGCTGTCGCTGGCGCGCGATCTCAAAGCCTCGGGCCGCAAGGTGTTTTTGGACCTCAAACTGCTCGACATCGACAACACCGTGGCCAAAGGTGTGGAAAACATCGTCGGAATGGGCGTCGACATGCTGACACTGCACGCCTATCCCAAAGCCATGAAAGCCGCGGTGGAGGCAGCCAGGGGCAGCGATCTGTGCCTGCTCGGCGTCACCGTGCTGACATCGATGGACGCAGCGGACCTGCGCGACGCCGGCTATGCCGCGCTGCCTCAGGAACTGGTGCTTCACCGCGCCGCCCAGGCGCGCGACGCCGGCATGGGCGGGATCGTCTGTTCGGCCGCCGAGGCCAGGGCGGTCCGTAAAGCAATCAGGCCTGACATGGCGATCGTCACTCCTGGCATCCGCCCCGCGGGCGCCGATCATGGCGATCAAAAGCGGGTAATGACGCCGGGTGACGCACTCAAAGCCGGGGCCACACATCTGGTGGTCGGCAGGCCGATCGCGGCGGCCAGCGACCCGGCCGCCGCAGCGCGCGCCATTCGCACGGAAATATCAAGCATCTGATAGTGAGGGCGAAGGGCAATGGCCAAGGGATACTGGATCGGGCGTATCGACGTTCACGACATGGAGGCCTACAAGGCCTATATCGAAACCGCCACACCCGCCTATCGCGAACATGGCGCGCGCTTTCTGGTGCGCGGCGGCGATCATGACGCGGTGGAAGGGCCGTCGCGCGCGCGTAATGTGGTGATCGAATTTCCGAGCTACGCGGCGGCGCTTGCCTGCTACGATTCCGAGACCTACCAGCAAGCCCGCGCTATCCGCCAGAAGTTCTCCGATGGCGAACTGCTGATCATCGAGGGTTATGACGGGTAGCGGGGAAACTGCCGTCACCCGGTTCCAACTGACCTTCAGATCCCGAAAGGCGGCTTGGAGCTCGTTTGAAACATTGAAGCCGGCTCCGGCGCTTCCGAAGGGTCAGGCGCCGCAAGGTTGACGAGCGCGTCTGGCATCGATCCCGAAAACCCCGGATCAGCGTTTCGGACGAGTTCAAGTGCCGCCACTTCCTTCTTGCCACCTGCTTCGTCGTTACCCTCATATGCGACCCTCAGGCTATTGCGGTCGGCACCGTTCATATCGACAAGAACTTCATAGCGCTCACCGGGTGACATGATGATACGTCCGGCTTGAACCGTGGACGCAAGAAAGCCGCCATCCGAGGCAATGACGTTCAATGGACCCTTGGCCATTGAGAGTGTCAGGAAACGGGCACTGCGATAAAGGCAACCAAAAGGACGCTCCTCGAAGATAGGCGATAGCCGAAGTGATGCGCGGTGAGCATCCCAAGGCGCATGTGGGGAAATCAGATGGCCGCGAACATGTGTGCGACAATCCCGATCATTCCACAAAGGACAATGTTTCCGGCAGGAAGCAACTCTGCTTGGCGTTCAGCGGCTCTGGGGCCATTACCCGGCCTGATCATCATGCGGGATCAAACGGTCCTGCATGATACGCCATAGCCCGTCAGTGCCGCGGCTCACGCTGGATTGTCCTCAATCAAGCAAGATCCCATGATCACCAACCTGGTTGGCCAGCCATTCGGATGTGGTCTTGGGTCACCGGAAAGACTGACGCCGAAACTTTTAAGCGAGTTCGCGGCCGCTTTGTCATCAAAGTGTCTGCGGGATCAGATTTTTTGGGGCAATGTGATTGTTGCTCCAAATGTGCCGCACTGCATGAGCTATCGAGCCCGCATTCGTTGACTCATTTTGAAAATTGAGTTCTGTTGATCTTGATTTTCCGGCTAACCTTGGGTGCAAATTGACTTTTTTTAGATGCGTATTGGCGACTCTCGCCATGGTTTGCTATGCCGCTTCCTCTCTTCAAGCTCAAGAAGACACTGCATCTTCGGCCGCAGCCGGCAAGGTGATGATTGTGCTTGATGGCTCCAACAGCATGTGGGGGCAGGTTGATGGAGAGGCAAAGATCACAATTGCCAAGGATGTGATGACCGATCTCATCACCAATTGGGATGACGCGGTTGATTTGGGCCTAACGGTCTATGGCCACCGCCGCAAGGGAGATTGTGCGGATATCGAGATCGTCGCCTTGCCGGGTAAGGTCAACCGGCAGGCGCTTATCAACAAGGTCCAGTCGATCACGCCCCGTGGCAAGACCCCGATCAGCAAGACGCTGCTGCTGGCAGCCACAAGCGTCGGCTATTTCTCGGGCAAATCATCCGTGGTGCTTGTCAGCGATGGGTTGGAGACCTGCAATGCAGACCCTTGCGCCCAGGCCAAGTCACTGGGGATCATCAATCCTGGCTTTGATGTTCACGTCATCGGATTTGATGTCACCGAAGAGGAATTCAAAAGCCTGCAGTGCATCGCCACCGAGACCGGCGGAAAATTCTTCCGGGCCAACAATGCCGAGGAACTCAAGGACGCGCTCCGCCAGACCGTTGCAGCTGATCCGGTCACGGAGCCAGCACCAGAACCTGAACCCGCGCCACCTGCGGAGACGGGACCCGGTTTCTTCCTGTATGCGAAGTTGTGCGAAGACTGCGATCGTTCAAAGCCACTGGACGTCTCCTGGAACGTCCTGAAGGACGGTGCGTCGCATTATCAGGGACTTGGCGTGCTTTATCCCGAAGATCCCGAATTTGAACCAGGGGTCTATCAGGTGACCGCCCGGTATTTGAACTCCGCCCTGGTGCGGGACGCCGAAATCACAATCGGGGAAGACGGGCAACAGCTCGGCGAGGTCAATCTCGATGGTGGCGGTGTGTCACTTTATGCCTTTGCCGGCGATGATGAAACGTTAGCGCCTGACCGGGTGCTGTACCGCTTCTACCCGGTCGTTGATGGTGTGGAATCCGCCACTGAACTGGACGTTGCCATCCAGGGGGGCGATGTCACATGGCTGCCAGCCGGTACCTACAAGGTGGTGGCGAAACACCAAACGATCAGTGAAACCGCTCAGATCGAAATTATCGCCGGCAAGATTGTCGAACATACGTTCGACATGCGGTTTGGCAATTTGCAACCGGTCGCGGTCATGACCGAAGGCGGTAAACGGACCGGCCACATGACCTATCGTGTGTACGCGACGGAAGAGGCAGCGTTAGCTGGCGGAATGACCGGCACTGGCGTCACAGCCGGCACAACCAATGCAAATTTTGCGCTTAAAGCCGGGACATACTGGGTCTGGGCAAGGTATGCGCCTTCTGCTGCGTCATTTGTAGATCGCCTGTTCCCCGTGATGGTCACCGCCAACAAGATTTCAAACCCGGTGTTTGACATGGATGTTGGCGTCGTCGATTTTGAAATCACCAGCGCTGACGACGACATCGGGGTGTTCTTTGTCGTCAATATTCTGCAAGTCAATCCGGATGGCTCCGATGGCCCAGTTGCCGGCGCATCTGCAAATCGCACTTACCTAGCGGCCCTTGTTCCGGGGCGTTACCGGTTTCTTCGGGGTATTCGAGACAAACGCGTCGTAACGGAAGATTTTGAGATCGTCGCGGGAGAGACCACGGTGTTCAAAGCCACAATTCGCTAGGAGGCAACCATGCTCAAGCCATCCATATTTGTGTCAACACTCGCACTGTCAATCGGCGTTTTGGTGCTGAACTCAGCCCCTGCCAAGGCGCAGCAACTTGACGTGCCGGTGATGGAATACGCCTCTGATGACCTCGACACTTGCGCCTATGGCAAGGTGGCAGGGCTAAAGGCTGACGGCGATGGTTTTCTCGCTGTGCGCTCGGGACCAGGATCGAACTACAAGAAGCTCGATGAGGTCCACAATGGCGAGGAGCTTTGGCTGTTCGAGGAAAAAGGCGACTGGGTCGGCGTGATGTATCAGGCGCCAGAAATCAGTTGCTCTCCGACAGACGTGGACCGTCCAGTGCCGCACAAAGGCAAAAAGGGGTGGGTTCACAAAAACTGGGTTGAGTTTCTGGCGGGATAAGAACCGAGACCGCAAATAGCAGCCGATGTTGAAACGAGAGGCAAATGAAAGTGTTGCGCACAATCCTTGGCTGCATGTTTCTGATCGCGCTGTTTTTCAGCACAGTGAGCTTCTCCGCAGAGCCCAAAGCGGCCGTGGAAGGGGCGTCCTGGTCGATGCGGTTCAAGGATCCTTCCTGGGACCGGATTATCCGTGGCGAGGTGACCTATAAGGCCGGCAGATACAGGCTCAAGGTGACTGGCGTTGAGCATGGCGGCAAAGTGTATGCCGGTTCCGACCTGGGTGAACTGGTATCGGAGCCGGTAACCGACCCGAAACGCATCGTGTTCGTGGTTCCGAAAACCGAGTGGCGGATGGCCAATGAAGTGAAGCTTCTCGGGAATTCTGCCACGGAAGATGGTTCACTTGTTTTCCCGGCGCATGAAGGACTCGCACAATATATAAGTGAGCCAGCGTTGCGGCCGGGGCGATACATAGACGACAAAGCTGTCGATGATGCACAGTATGAAGCCTTGTCGCAGGCGGAAGCAGATCAGGCCGTGGCGACAGGGTACAGTCCGCGCAATGCGTTCGGGATGATTGCACGCTATCTGACAACCAAAGAGCAAGAGGATGATTTTGCCAATGCCATCCATTTCAGGGGTATGAGCAAAATCGGTGAGACATCCGCTGTTCTACCTTACGAAAAACACACCCCTAACAATTCCGGCGCCGGTACTGGCCTTACCATCACCGAGTTTACGCGTGATACGCCGGTCGAGATTTTGAGCCATGTTCAACCAGGTATTGAATTGATTCTATTCAACCCCTGGGCCAGTGACAGCGGTGAAAGGATCTACTGGGACTGGACGCTCAAGGCTGACGGCCATAGCCGGTTTTCGACGCAAGGGGGGCGCGACGATGGCATTGCCGAGCCGATTGTCTGGGGGCCAAAGCCGGAAGTTTTTGCGAGCTATGTGATTGAAAACCAGGCGGCCCGCACGAATCGCAAAGTCTCAAAGGCGCGCTATCCTTTTCCGTTTGATGAGAGCAATGAACCTGTCAATGGGCCGGATCTTGCACAGAGTATACCGTGGCAACGCAGCCTGTTTGTGGTTGGTCGCAATCTACTGAAAGATGAAGACCTGGTCGCCGAAAGGGTTTCAGCTGGTGATGAAACGATCGATTATGCGCTTGGTGACGTCCATACGGGGCTACTGGGCCTTGCGCAGTTTTTGGAGCAGAACACGGTTCCCAACCCCACCAAAAAGCTGGCTAAACGCGTAATCGAGAAAGCCGAAAAAGTGGGCGAGGATGTGCAGGTTGTTCATGTTCATGCGTTTTTGAAGCCAGGGATTGAAAGCGGTGAAAAGAAATTCCGTCTCAGCGGAGAAGAGGTAAATTGGCGGCTGACATTTGGCGACAATGGCATTCGGTTCCGGTTTGTGAGAACCGACATTTCGGCGCGAGTTCAGACAGTGGGCGCAACAACCCGTCCCGGCAAGGGTGCCGGTGGTGGCGAGGAAACCACGCGCAACATCTTCATGCGTGATCTGATCCTGATAGAAGCTGAAATCGAGGGCAACCAGAAGCTCGACTTTGTCGATGTGTCGCTCAATGAAGCCGCTCATGGCCACAAGCCAATCGTCGAAGGCGTCAGCAAAGTCAGACTCTACCCGGATCCGGACAGAAAACGGATATTGAGATCACGCGAGTTCGTTGTTTTTGATCGCGGCAAACTCGACACCAAGACCTGGGAGCAACTGCCCGAGAGCGGCACTGGCGGCAAGAATGATACGGTGGAGTTTATCCCCAAGGAAAAGGCGTTGGCGCTTCGCCCGCAATCTTCAGTGCGGCTCAGCCTGGTTGGCAATCCAAAATTGATCTTTCAGCTGAACGGACCCAATGAGACAGCCCGAGTGAGCAGGGATGAAACCGAGGTTCATGGGCGTTTCATTGACGCGTTGAAGCGCTCCTACGCTTGCCACAATGTGGATGCGAATGTCTATTATCCCGAGTTGACGCTTGAGCAGGAAAGCGAGCTTTCGGCGCGCTACATTTACAAGACAACCCGTTTGACCACGAAATTGACGCATGGCAACCACGCCGCTTTGCTGATGTTGCGTGATTTGTTTGTCAAAAAACTCTCGAACATTCGGGGCGAACTTGCCCGGTTTCAGAGTGTTGATGCCAATCTGTTCGGCTATTTTGAAAACTGGCGTCTAGGCAAGGTCGACCCCGATGCGCCGCCGATCTTGCTTTCGGAGAAATTGGCTCTGCCCACCGGCGAGGTAAAACGCTTTGATCAGTGGCTCGAAGCGCACGCAAGCCTAAGACCGGCGCAGCGGCTGGCCATTGCCTGGGCATCGATTCAACGGCAACTCGATCAGATCGATAAAACGCTGAATCTTGTCGGCACTGTCACTGATTGCGACAGTGCCGAACTGTTGTTTTACTTTGGCGAGGCTGTTGGGCCGCTGATAGAGGAAATCGTGCCGACGCTGATGCGCGAGGAGTTGAACGCCAAGCGCAACATCCACATTGTCAGGCCGGACCCCGTGGCGCGCACGGTCTTCAACGATCTGAAATATCTCAAAATTCAAAACGATGAGAATGTCAGTATTTCCGAAGGTGATACGAGGCTGATAAAGGCCACGTTGCTGGTAGCGACAGCGCCTGCGGGCTATGCGGCAGCCTCGGGTGTTGCTCTGACCGGCTATGCAGCTCAGATTGCCTGGGCGGCCGCATTGGCCGAAACCGTGGACCTTGCTCTGACTGCAACGGGCAATTGGTCCACCTATGTTGACGAGGAAAACTACCTCGCATTTGCGCAGGGCGGATCTCAGGTTCTGGGTGAAAGTCTGCGCGCCCAGGCTGAGGCCAATGTGAGCAGCCGAATTTGGCTGATGGCTGACACCATGTTGTCGGTCACCGGATTTGCCGGTGCTCAGGCCGATCTCTTCGCGCAGGCCGCAAAGGGCGCGGCTTCCGGGGCGGATGCTGTGAACATCGTGGAAACGGCGGTAAAGCAGGCGAGCAATCATGAACTGGCTGTGCAGCGCCTGCTGGAAGCCTCGGGCGAAGACGCAGTTCGTTTTGCCGATCAGGGTGAAGTCACCGCCCGACGCTTCCTCGAAAACCTGCCCGAAACTCAAAACGCCTTCATGTTTGCCAATCGGCTGCAAGAGGCCTCACCTGAGGAATTGGCCGATATGATCGCCTTCGCCGCTCGCCCGCTTCCCCAAGAAGCTGCAGCGGATACGGTGTCCACCTGGCGCGAGCTTCGAGGCCGCGTCTTCGAGGCTCAAAGACAACAGGCGTCTCTGGCCGAGCGGCAACTTGAAGCGGCAAAGATCATTGATCAGACCGCCAAGGCACCTTCACAGTCGTCCGGTATCAATGGAGGGGTTCCGCGAGAAACTGTGCCTGATGTGTCGGGACTGAAGGACAGTTTGAACAAAGCTCTCAAAATGCTGCCAGACCTGAACGATACACAGGATGCACTGACAGGTCCTGGGGCAGACGCAACGGGGCAGGTGCTCCAGGGGCTGGATATCGATGAGAACCTGTTCGTTCAACCGGAAATTCCGGATGTATCGGAGAGTGTTCTTCCAGTGTTGCCGGAGTAAAATCGTTTGCAGTCATTGGCGTAAGACTTACCAAAAACGCTGATTTGCGTTTTTTTGAAGAACTGTTTTCCTTGGATTCGCTCATGCAATTTTCTCAGAACGCATGATGCCAAAGTATATCTCACCCAAATTCACGTGACTATTTGCTAGCACGTAGAGCTTCAGACATATGAATTCTCCAACCCAACGGTTCATAGCAGACTTCGCCTACCTGCGTTTTTGACAAGAACGCTCTACAAGACGAGCATCTCAAACCACTGAAGAATTGACCGCCTACACAGTCACGAACAATGCCCGCCTTTAGGAGAAGGAGAAGCCGGCTTCAAAGGCTGATCTGAGGGCGCATTTCCGTTCGGCTCGTTAGGGGCCGTAATCTGTCAAGCGGATTACGGGAACGAATCTGGGTAAGCAGAAATTAGGGGTTTTAAGTGAGCGATGCAGCTCCCGGCCCTGAGCTGCCGTTCACGATCAGCTGTGATGCTGCGGCGCACCTTCCCGAAAGCCGACACTGGCGCTGCCTATGAGCGTCATTCGGCCAAATTTCCGATGTGCGGACGAAGCAGCCGTTCCGTACCGTGCTCAGATCATCTGAAACACTTGGGTGGCACAATAGTTTTGGTACGCACTTATGCTGGCCTTCATGTTTGGCAGCATCTCAGGAAGTTTGCTCAAATCAAACCAATCGAGCGCGAGACTCTCGCCATCCAACATGACCAAATCTCCTGAGAAGGATTTGGTGAAGAAATTCAGAACAAAAAACTGGCACTGATCACCGTTTGGGAATTCCACGGTCTCGATTTCAGGATTGCATCCGAAGCCAAAGGGCTTCGCATTTTTGATGGTTAATCCCGTTTCTTCAAAGACTTCTCTTTCAACTACCGAAGTCAAATCCTCACCGGGTTCGGCATTCCCACCGGGTAGCCCCCAGACACTGAGATCACTCCGTTTTTGGAGAAGTATTTTGCCATCGGGTCGTTCGATCACGATACGAGCACCGGGAACAAGTAAGAGCTGCGAGCCAACGAGCTGGCGAATCTTGCCAAGATGGCTATCCTCAAAACTCATTGCAATCTCCCATCCAAAAACAAAATGCGTCAAAGCCCACCGTACATCTAAACCACAGAATTACGATGCATAAGGCTGAAACCAAATCTACACCCTGTTGGTAGGTTCGGGCTCTGACCGGACTGCCGCAGTGCAGAAAGGAGACTTGGTTTTGTTACCCGCTATAGGTCCGCTTCCGGCAGGTCTACCATTCAGGTTCACACCTGCAGCGAATTCACACTTCCCGCCCATCCCGACAATTCGCTGCGTGTTGATTGAATGTCCGCTTTCGGGCATCGGCTTTTGACAGCACAGTGTCCGAATCGAGGGCGCTAAGCGGATTTGGTTTCCTCAACGGGGCCGGTCGCTGAACGTCCTGCTCTGGATCACAAGCAGCGATGTGCGTCTATCGGACGAGGCCGGAAAAAGTTGCCGGGCCGCCGGATGCAACGGCGAACAAACGACGCGATCATCGTTGATCTACATCCCGGAAATCGCGGTGACGTTCCGTTCGCACGGATTGCCATCCACTTTATGCTGGCCAATCCTGTTCATGGCGGTCGTATTCGCCATCATGCCCTCATCCGCGAGGGCCAGCATCAGATGATCATCGATGCGGAAACCTGGGACAAGGCGCAACTTGATTTCAAGGTAGGCAAGGCCCGCTAAGGCGGCAATTTGGGCGGTGGCTCAAGCTTCCCTTTCCGGAAGCCGAGCTGGTGGATGTGATCAAGAATGGTTTGACCGCGAGCCACTCCAACAAGAACAGCAAGCGCCACTTGTACCGCAAATTCTAAGCGAACGAGAACTGGGTGATTGCGAACGCCGCGCTGTCAGAACTCCCTGAGCCCTTGCGCCCTCAGGTGGCATCGGCTTTGATTGAGGGCCACGTAATCGGGTGTCTGACAACACCGTTTTCGGTATCGGGACAAGCCGCGATATCAGCTGCAAAACTGTCATAAATTTGCGCGCTTACGATGGGAATCTGGACGACGAGGCGCTTGTTTCGACCGAGTCGTTCTTCAATTGATGACGTTGAAGAAACAGCCTGATCGAATCTCTGAGACGTGAAGGAGTCGCAAAATGAAGCTGAAATTCCCCAGTGCCTATACAATACTCTTCGCGCTTATCGCCTTCGTCGCCATCGCGACCCATTTCGTACCAGCCGGCCATTATGAGCGTGTCAGCAACGAAGAACTGGGCCGAGACGTTCCGGTGCCCGGCACCTATCAAGTTGTCGAATCCAATCCACAGGGTTTCTTCGATGTCGTAATGGCTCCGATTGCCGGATTTTATGACCCGGGCAGTTATGAAGCCCGCGCAATCGACGTTGCCCTGTTTGTTCTCATCATTGGCGGTTTTTTGGGGATTGTAACCAAAACCGGTGCGATTGATGCGGGCATTGCCCGCGCGATGGTGCGTCTTGAGGGGCATGAAAAGTGGATGATCCCGATTCTGATGGCGCTGTTTGCCGCAGGCGGAACGATCTACGGAATGGCCGAGGAGTCGCTGGCGTTCTACGCACTCATCATTCCGGTGATGATCGCTGCGCGCTATGACGCGCTGACGGGTGTGGCAATTATCATGCTTGGCGCCGGCGTGGGGACGCTGGGCTCGACTATCAATCCCTTTGCCACGGTCATCGCCTCGAACGCTGCAGGCGTGCCGTTTACCGATGGTATCGTTCTGCGCTTCATCCTGTTGTTCGCGTGTTGGCTTGCCTGCGTGATTTACGTCATGCGCTATGCGGAACGCGTCAGGGCGGACCCCGAGAAGTCGATTGTAGCTGACCGCCGTGAAAGCAATGCGGCGCATTTTCTCAAAGGTCGGGCCGAGGGAGACGGAGTGCCTGATTTCACCACAAAGCACGGCATTATCCTAATCATCTTCGCAGCCAGCTTTGCTGCGATGATCTGGGGCGTTTCAGTCGCTGGATGGTGGATGGCGGAGATGTCGGCGTTGTTCATCGTCGCCTCACTTGTGGTCGGCGTAATCGACTGGATGGGCGAAGAGGAATTCACATCCACCTTCGTTGACGGAGCCCGTGATCTTCTTGGTGTTGCCCTGGTGATCGGTATTGCCCGCGGTATCGTTGTGGTGATGGATGCCGGCAACATGACCGATACCATCCTGTTCTGGGCCGAAGGCGCTGTCAGTGGTCTGGGCGAGATTGCCTTCATCAACACCATGTTCGGGTTGCAGGCAGGATTGTCTTTCCTTGTGCCGTCCTCTTCTGGCCTGGCGGTTCTGACAATGCCGATTATGGCGCCGTTGGGCGATTTTTCGGGCGTGGATCGGTCATTGATTGTGACAGCGTATCAATCCGCCAGCGGCTTGGTGAACCTTATCAACCCGACTTTTGCTGTTGTGATGGGCGGGCTTGCCTTGGGCCGTGTTCCCTATGAGCGATGGCTGAAGTTCATGGCGCCGCTCATGCTGATCTTGATTGTGATCATCATGGCCGGGCTCAGCATCGCGACGGTTCTGTAGACCGTGGCCATGGCTGACACCACCAGTGCGTCGCGAACCAGCGGCAAGGCCGCTCTTGGCTTGTGGATGTGTACGGCCCTTGTTGTGGGCAACATGATCGGTTCGGGCATATTTCTGCTGCCCTCGTCGCTTGCGGCCTTCGGGCCGATTTCCCTGGTCGGTTGGGTTGTGACCGCAGGTGGTGCCATTGCGCTCGCCCTGATCTTCGGCAGGCTTGCTGCGTTGACGCCAAAAACAGGCGGGCCCTATGCTTATGCGCGCGAGGGATTTGGTGATTTCGCAGGCTTCTTGATCGCCTGGGGCTACTGGATTGCCCTGTGGTCGGGCAATGCGGCGGTTGCGGTCGCCTTTGCCGGATATCTCAGTTTTCTGGTGCCGTTCATTGGCGGCAGCCAGATTGCCGGGCTTGTGGCAGCGCTTGGTGCAATATGGCTGCTCACCTGGATGAACATTCGTGGTGTCCAAGAGGCCGGAGTGATCCAACTTGTCACAACGGTGATGAAGCTTGTCCCGATCCTGCTCCTGATCGTGTTCGGCGTGGCCTATATCGACACGGCCAACTTCACCCCCGTCAATGTCAGCGGCCAATCCACCATATCCGCGATTTCCGCCTGTGCGGCACTGACGCTCTGGGCCTTCATAGGCCTGGAATCCGCCACGGTCCCGGCCGGGGATGTGGTGGACCCCGAACGCACCATTCCGCGCGCAACGATCATCGGCACATGTCTGGCCGCCGCCGTCTACATCGGTGTGACCGTTGTTGCGCTGGGTGTGATGCCGTCAGCGGAGTTGGCGGGCACAAACGCCCCGCTGGCTTTGGTGGCTGGTGTCATGTGGGGCGCCGGCGGAGCTACTTTTATCGCGATCGGCGCCTGCATCTCGACCTTTGGCACGTTGAACGGGTTTACTATGCTGACCGGCCAGGTCCCGCTGGGTGCTGCGCGCGATGGCATTTTTCCCGAGCCCTTCGCCCGGTTGTCAAAGACCGGAACGCCTGCATTCGGACTGGTCGTTTCAAACGTTTTGGCCAGCGGTTTGATAATGATGAACTACTCCGAAAGCCTGTCGGAGCAGTTTGAGTTCATCATCCTTCTGGCAACGCTTTCGACATTGATCCCCTATTTGGTGTGCTCTTTGTCTGAGCTGATGATCAGCGTGGCGACGGGGCGGGAAATCGCCACCAATCAATCCCTCAAAGTTGCCACACTTGCCAGTGTAGGCTTCGTGTATTCCATTTGGGCCATCTACGGCGCAGGCCGCGATGTCGTGTTCTGGGGTTTCTTGCTGCTGATGACGGGATTGCCGATTTACGTCTGGCTGCGGTGGCAGGCCAGCAAATCAACCTCCGGGGAGACGTTTTAGCATGACTGGATTTGGAGCCCACTCGGAAATCGGAAAACTTCGCAAAGTGATGGTCTGCCAGCCGGGGCTGGCACATGCGCGACTAACCCCCGCGAACGCTGCAGAGCTTCTTTATGATGACGTTCTATGGGTCCATCAGGCGCGCACAGACCATGCTGATTTTCGCATGAAGATGGAAGAACGCGGCGTGGAGGTTTTGGAATTTCATGCCTTGCTTATGGAGACCGTCAAAGACGCGGAGGCGCGCAAGTGGATTCTTGATCGGCGGATCACCGAAAACCAGGTCGGCGTTGGCATGCTGGACGAGTTGCGTGGCTGGATGAACGAAATGCCCGACGAGGATTTGGCTGTTCATCTGATCGGCGGCATCACTGTACCGGACTTGCCGTTCAAGCCATCGGGAATGTTTGGCGGGTATCTGGGAAATTCCGGTTTCGTCATCCCTCCCATCCCGAACACGCAATTCACGCGTGACAACAGCTGCTGGATTTACGGTGGCGTTACCGTGAACCCCATGTACTGGCCTGCGCGACGGCCCGAAACGCTGCTGGTGACGGCGATCTACAAGTTCCACCCGGCTTTCAGGGACGGTGATTTTGAAATCTGGTGGGGTGACCCGGACGAAGACCACGGCCCCGCGACCGTTGAGGGAGGGGATGTCATGCCCTGGGGCAATGGCACGGTTCTGATCGGCATGGGCGAACGCACCAGTCCGCAAGCGGTGGGCCAGGTCGCCAAGGCGCTCTTTGCCAAAGGGGCCGCAGAACGTGTGGTCGCATGCCAAATGCCACGCAGCCGCGCCGCGATGCATCTGGACACGGTGTTTAGCCATTGTGACCGCGAGACGGCTACAGCCTTTGTTGAGGTGTGTGATGAGATCAAATGCATCAGCCTGTACCCCGGCGACAAAGAAGCAACGCTCGATTTCCATGAGGAAAAAGATCACCTGTTCAAAGTCGCGGCCGACTGTCTGGGCATCAAAAAGCTCAACATCGTCCAGACCGGTGGCGACGCGTTCAATCAGGAACGTGAACAATGGGACGACGGCAACAATGTGGTGGCTTTGGAGCCCGGCGTTGTGGTGGCCTATGATCGCAACACCTACACCAATACGCTGCTGCGCAAGGCCGGCGTTGAGGTGATCACCATCCCAGGGTCTGAGCTGGGCCGTGGACGTGGCGGGGGTCATTGCATGACCTGCCCGATTTGGCGTGATCCGGTCGATTATTGAGAGGGAGAAAAGGACATGGCGTTTAACTTGAAAGGCCGCAGCTTCCTGAAACTGCTGGACTTCGACCAGCGCGAATTGCGCTATCTTCTTGACCTGTCTCGGGACCTCAAACGTGCGAAATATGCCGGGTCGGAAATACAGCATCTGAAGGGCAAGAACATCTGCCTGATTTTTGAGAAGACCTCGACCCGGACCATGTGTGCATTTGAAGTGGCCGCCATGGATCAGGGGGCTGGGGTTACCTATCTGGGGCCATCGGGTTCCCAGATAGGCCACAAGGAAAGCATGAAGGATACGGCGCGCGTGCTTGGCCGCATGTATGACGCCATCGAATATCGCGGCTTTGGTCAGGATCTGGTGCAGACGTTGTCTGACAACGCGGGTGTCCCGGTTTACAATGGCCTCACAGACGAATTTCATCCCACTCAGATGCTGGCTGATTTGCTGACCATGCAGGAGTATGGCGAAAAGCCCCTGCACGACATCAAATACGCTTATGTTGGTGATGGGCGCTCCAATATGGGTCATTCACTGATGATAGCGGGCTGCATGATGGGCATGGACGTGCGCATCGCCTCACCCAAAGCACTCTGGCCAGCGGATGAGTTCCGCGGACCTGCGGAAGAAGCTGCCGCCAAGTACGGGGCCACCCTGACAATCACCGAGGATCCTATAGAGGCTGTTGACGGTGTCGATTTCATCCACACCGATGTTTGGGTGTCGATGGGTGAGGCCAAAGAGGTGTGGGAAAGCCGGATCAAACAGCTGAAACCCTATCAGGTGAACAGCAGGCTGATGGCAGCCGCGAACAACCCGAATGTCAAATTCATGCACTGCCTGCCCGCGTTCCATAACACCGAAACCGTGGTCGGGCAGGATATCTTTGACAAGTTCGGCATCACCGAAATGGAAGTGACCGAAGAGGTGTTTGAGGGACCCGCAGCCATTCAGTTTGAACAAGCCGAAAACCGGATGCACACGATCAAAGCCATTCTTGTCGCCACATTGGGGGTCTGAGCGATGCGCATTGTCACAGCCCTTGGCGGCAATGCCTTGCTGCGACGCGGGCAAGCACTGACGGCTGAAAACCAACGCGAAAACACCGCTATCGCGGCCGAGGCTCTTGCTCGGATTGCTGTGGATCACCAGCTCATTGTGACCCATGGCAATGGGCCGCAGGTGGGTTTGCTGGCTTTGCAGGGCAACGCCTACAAGCCTGATGAAGCCTATCCGCTGGATGTGCTCGGGGCGGAGACCGAGGGTATGATCGGTTACATGATCGAGCAGGAACTGGGCAACCGCTTGCCGAAAGAAACGCCACTCGCAACGCTGCTCACCATGATTGAAGTTGACGCGAAGGATCCGGCCTTTGCCGATCCGACCAAGTTCATCGGCCCGGTCTATGAAAAGGCCGAAGCAGAACGGTTGGCCGCGGAAAAAGGCTGGGAGATCAGGGCCGATGGCGACAAGTGGCGGCAGGTTGTGGCATCCCCGTTGCCACAGCGCATCTTTCAAATCAGGCCGATCAAATGGCTGGTCGAAAAGCAGACAGTGGTTATTTGCGCCGGCGGCGGCGGTATCCCCACGGTCTATGATGCGGACGGCAATCTGGAAGGGATTGAGGCCGTGATCGACAAGGATCTGGCCTCCGAGCTTCTGGCCCGCGATACGGATGCAGACCTGTTCATATCAGCGACAGACGCGGAATGCGTCTATCTTGACTGGGGCACCGACAAACAGCGCGGCATCAAATCAGCGACGCCGGACGCCATGGACCAGTTTGAGTTCGCCGCCGGGTCAATGGGGCCGAAGGTTGATGCAGCCTGCCAGTTTGCGCGCCGCACCGGCAAGAAGGCCGCTATTGGCGCATTGGCTGATTTGAAGGACATCGTTGCGGGTCGCAAAGGCACGACAATCAGTCCGGACGCGGGCAACACGGTGTTTCATTGACGTACGGACCAGGGGACGCAGGATATGACACGTGATCTGATCAAATACTCCCGCGTGCTGGAAATCGTCGGCGACACGCTCAAGGTTCATGTACCCGAAAATGCTGGCAAGAACACAGTTGTCCGATTTGGCGATCTGGCCGTGGTTGAAAGTGTTGATGGCGCAACATCTCTGGCACAGGTGATCAACATCAACCGCGATGTCGTCTCGCTTCAGGTATTCTCCGGAACGAAGGGCATATCGACCGGCGCGACTGCGACTTTTCTTGGCCACCCAATGCAGACACCTTACTCCGGCAACATTCTGGGACGTGTGTTTGATGGCGCAGGCACGCCGATTGACGGCGGCCCCGATGTTTCGTCCGAGCCGCGCTACAATATCGGTGGCCCATCTGTGAACCCGTCCGAGCGGACGGTTCCCAGGAAGATGATCCGCACGGATGTGCCGATGATCGATATCTTCAACTGCCTGGTTGAGAGTCAGAAAATCCCGATTTTCTCGGTCTCGGGCGAGCCGTTCAACCCGTTCCTTGCACGCATAGGCATTCAGGCCGATGCAGATATCGTCGTCTTCGGAGGCATGGGTCTGATCTTTGATGACTACTACATCTTCCGGCAATCATTTGAGGATGCAGGGGTGTTCTCGCGCACCATCATGTTCGTCAACCAAGCCTCCGACCCGTTGGTGGAACGCTTGCTTGTGCCTGACATGGCATTGGCGGTGGCCGAGAAATTTGCGGTCGAGGAAGGCAAACGTGTGCTGGTCCTGCTTACTGACATGACCGCCTATGCCGACGCGATGAAGGAGGTCGGGATCAGTCAGGAGCGCGTGCCCTCAAACCGGGGTTACATGGGCGATCTGTATAGCCAGCTCGCACGTCGCTACGAAAAGGCATGCGACTATGCCAAGGGCGGCTCGGTCACCATTTTATCCGTGACAACCATGCCCGGCAACGACGTCACTCATCCGGTGCCCGACAACACGGGATACATCACAGAGGGCCAGTTTTACCTGCATTCCGGCGTGATCGATCCGTTTGGCAGTCTCTCGCGGCTCAAGCAAAATGTCATTGGCAAGGTCACGCGCGAGGATCACAGCCAGATCATGAACACGATGATCAGGTTCTATTCGGAAGCACGCGACGCTGCCCAGAAACAGGCCATGGCATTTGAGTTGTCCGACTATGACATGCAGGTGCTGAAATTCGGGGAGCTGTTCCGGAAACGCTTCATGGATATCAACGTCTCGATCCCGTTGGAGGAGGCTTTGGACCTTTGTTGGACAACACTTGCCGAGTGCTTTGAACCAGAGCAGCTATTGATGAAGCAGAACCTGGTCGACACCTATTTCCCGAAAGGCAGTGATGGCGCGGTTGCAGCTGAATAAATCCTCGCTTGCCCGTGAAATGGGGCAGCTCAAGACCTATCAGAGGTTCTTGCCGTCTCTGGATCTGAAGCGGCAGCAGCTGATGGCTGAGAAGGCCAAAGCCGTCGCGGCGGTTGCTGAGATGGAGGAAAAGGTCACGGAACTGGCAGCACAGGTCGGGCGTGATGTGCCGATGCTGGGGAACGCGAGTATTGATCTGGACGGGTTGGTGCGCCTGACTGATTTCCAGATTGGCATCGAAAATGTCGTTGGAACGAAACTGCCGATCCTGGAGAAGATGGACGTCGAGGTGCGACCGTACTCACCCATGGCCAAACCCCACTGGGTCGATGATGTCGCGCGTCTCTTGCATGACATGCTTGAAGCCCGGTTGCGGGTTCAGGTCGCGCGCCAGCGCGTCGAGGCACTGTCGAAGGCCGTTGATGTTATTACGCAGCGGCTGAATCTGTTCGACAAGGTGCTGATCCCCAATGCGCGCGCCAATATCAAGAGAATCAGGATTTATCTCAGCGATGCCGAAATGGCGTCGGTGGTTCGCTCGAAAATATCCAAACGCAAACGGGCTTCGGCATGAGTGTCGCGAAACTCAAAAAGCTGTCGCTGGTCGGACGCATAGCGGAAAAGGATGGTGCATTGGCGCGGTTGCAGACGTTGGGCGCCATGCATCTGGTGCAATTGTCGCCGAAAGAGACGCACCCGGAAAAGATCGTGAGCCGTGAAGCCGAAGAGGCCTACAAAGCCCTGCATTTTCTGTCCGCCGTTCCCAAACCGCGGCGTCAGGTGCGAAGCGACCCTGCGTTCGATGTTCACGCATTCGTCAAGAAGATTCTTGCCCTAAGGGCAGACTTGCGTACCGCGCGTGACAAGCGGGACTTTCTGGTGCATCGCATCGCAACCCTTCGGCCATGGGGTGACTTTATCTTTCCGCCCAAGGAGGCGATGGCTGGGCTGCGGCTTTGGTTCTACCAACTGCCCCACAAACAGCGCGAGAGTCTGCTGACCGTGGAATTGCCCTGGCAGATCGTTGGGGAGGACCACCAGTTTGCCTATGTCGTTCTGATCGCAAAGGATGAACCGGCCCTAGATGTTCTGCCCGTGCCGCGGCGGCACACGGGTGACAAGCCGATCGAGGTGCTGGAGGTTGAGCTGGATGAAACCGAGATCGAGATCGAAAGCCTGCAGGGCGACAGGATGGCCCAAACTCGGTTTTTGGGGCTCTTGCGCGCCAGCCTGTCAGAGGCAGAGACAGCCGCGGAATTGTCTTTTGCCCAGACCCAGACGCTGGATGATGATGAATTGTTCGCCGTTCAGGGATGGGTGCCTGAAGACAGGATGACCGAGGTTGAACAGGCCTGCGATGACCTTGGCCTGGCCGTGCTGATCGAAGATCCAGGCTGGGACGAGGTCCCGCCCACATTGCTCGAGCAGCCGGAGACCGAGGCTGCGGGCGTCGATCTGGCGATGTTCTATCAGGTGCCGCATTATCGCGGATGGGACCCGACACTGATGCTGATCGTGTCCTTTGCGATCTTCTTTGCCATGATCATCGCCGACGCGGGTTACGGCGTTGTCATCTTGTTGGGTCTGCTGGCGTTCTGGAAACGCCTTGGCGGTGATACCCACATGAAGGCCTGGCGGCGATTGGGTCTGATCCTCGCGGGCTGCACCATTGCCTACGGCGTTATTGTCGGCAGCTGTTTCGGCGCCGCGCCACCGGATGGGTCCTTGTTTTCTAGCTTGGCGATCCTCGACCTCAACGATTTTGAGACGATGATGCAGATATCGATCATCGTCGGTGTCGCCCATATCGCATTCGCAAATTTCATGGCCTTCCGTGTCAATCACAAACGCAGCAGGCACGCCAATCTTGGATGGATTGCGGCCCTGTGCGGCGGTCTGTTGATCTGGCTCAGCGGGCAAATTGGGCACGTCTTCACGGCCGGGATCGCTCTGGCAATTGGCGGATTGATCGCCATCGTTGCTTTCACCAGCGAACGCCCGGTCGCGAAGCCCTCGGACTGGGCTTGGCGCATCTTTGATGGCGTCAAACGCCTCAGCGGTCTGATGGGGGCCTTTGGCGACGTGCTGTCATATATGCGTCTTTTTGCGCTCGGACTGGCATCCGCATCGCTTGCGTTGACGTTCAATGATCTTGCGACGGATGTGATGGCGTCGAAGTCGGGCCTCGGCATCCTTGGCGGGCTGCTGATCCTGCTGATCGGGCATGTGCTGAATTTCGGGTTGGGCTTGATGAGCGGTGTCGTGCATGGACTTAGGCTCAATTATATCGAATTCTTTAAATGGGGATTGCCGGAGGAAGGCGTTGCTTTCCGGGCATTTGCCCGCAAGGAGGTGCAGGAATGACTGAGTTCGTAATCGCGTTGGGGTGGTTGGGAATATTCGCACCAATGGCCTTGGGGGCTGTGGCCAGTTCTATCGGTTGCTCGATCGCGGGACAGGCCAGTATTGGTGCGATGCTGGAGACCGAAGGTGGCTATGGCCGGTTTGTCGGCATCTCGGCCTTTCCGTCTACATTTGTGATTTACGGTATTGTCATCATGTTCACGCTGAACCGTGATGTAACAGCCCAGAATGCCGGCGGCCTGTTCGGTATCGGGCTACTGGCCGGAATTGCCTTGCTCTATTGCGGGATCTGGCAGGGCCGCGCCTGTGCAGCCGCAATCAACGCCTCAAAAGAAAAGCCTGAAATCTTCGGTCTGGCCTTGGCGCCCGCGGCGATTATCGAGGGTTTTGGCGTCTTTGCCTTTGTTTTCGCCCTGGTGGTCAGCGCGGGAATTCCGGCATGAACGCGCCAGACCAGAATGCCCGCGGCGTTGATGCGCTGATCTCGCAGTTGCGGGCAGACGGTATCGCTGCCGGCAAGCAGGAAGCAGAGCGCATTGTGGCTGAGGCCAAGGCCGAGGCGGCAAAGGTGCTGGCAACGGCCAAGACCGATGCGGAAAAGGCGCTCAACGATGCACGCATCGCATCCGAACGCTACGAGAATGCGGGAAAGGAAGCACTCAGCACTGCGATGCGCGATGCCGTCCTGACGATGAAGTCCACGTTGATGGCGCGCTTCGAGATCGACGTGCAGCGAATGGTGTCGCAAACCGTGGCCGACCCCGAGATGCTGAAACAGATGGTGCTGGAGCTTGTCGGTCGCGCCCGAGCGGATACTGGCGCCGGCGACGGGACAGAGGTCATCTTGCCCGCACAAGTCGTCGGTCCTGATGCAATTCGCGAAAATGCCGATGACATTCAATCCGGCAAGCTGACCAAATTCGTCTTGGGCCTGAGCCAGAAAATGCTGGAAGACGGGGTTACGCTTCATGCGTCCGATGATCTTCAGGGCGGTATCAAAGCCAAACTTGCGAAAGACGACATCCTTCTCGATCTGTCTGATGAGGCGATTGCATCGCTTCTGATTCAGCATCTGCAGCCCCGTTTCCGCGCCGCACTGGAAGGTGTGATCCGGTAAGCTCATGTCTGATCCCGATCTTTACACCGCGTTGGTCGCGAGCCTGCCCAGCTCAGAACGGCTGTTCTTTGCCAAGCAACCGCCTTTGTCTCGTCTGAGACTGAACAAACGGCTGGCAGCGCTCAGCAGCGACGACGCACGGACACTTGCCTTGGTGGAACGGCTTCTCAGCTGGGCCGAATATGGAATGGCCGATGACATCGGCGTCGTTATCGCGCGCACCAGAATCGCGTTGCGCGACATCGCGCAGCCGACACTCCGCGCGATTGTCAAAGAGCGGATGGAGCTACGTACAGCCATCGCCGCCCTACGCATGCGACAGCGCGGCGACAGTGCGCCAACGGGCATTTGGGGCTACGGGCGATGGACAAAACACATCGTAGGCAACTGGGCCGACCCAACGTTCCGGCTTGATGCATCAATGCCGTGGCTGCGTCAGGCTCAGGTGCTGATGGCGCGCAAAGACCCGCTGGAGTTGGAACGTCATATTCTTGATGTGACGTTCCAACAGCTACAACGGCACGCAGCCAGACATCAGTTCGATTTCGAAGCCGTTGTGATCTACGTGCTCAAATGGAACATCTTTGATCGCTGGGCACAGTCCAACAGCGAAGCCGCCGCGCGGCGTTTTTCTGATCTGTCGCTGGACGCCCTTCGCGATTTCCCTGATCTCATTCTGGAAGGAGGGGCGCAATGACCGCTTCATCGCCCGTCACAGCGCGAATCGTCGCTGTTCAAGATGACCTTGTTGAGATCGAATCTCTACCCGGGCCAGACGGCACTCCGGGCCCGTTGGTCAAAAATGAGGTGGTCTACATCCTGCCCGGCCTTTTGGGTGCAAACGGTCGACAGGAGCGCCTGAAGGCCGAGGTATTGCGCGTGAGCGGCAACACCGCCGACGCACAGGTCTACGAAAGCACCCAAGGCGTCGCCGTTGGTGATCCTGTCGAACAGTCAGGGCAACTCCTGTCAGTGGAACTTGGCCCCGGTTTGCTCGGGCAGGTGTTTGACGGCTTGCAAGCGCCATTGGCAAAAGTCGCCAGCCAATACGGGATATTCCTGCCGCGCGGCGCGGATGTGGAGCCCTTGGATGTGGCCGCCAAGTGGTCCTTCACGCCAAAGCTGAAAGTGGGTGATGTCGTCGGTGCTGGTGATGTGATTGGCACCGTTCCCGAGGGACGATTTGCGCACAAAATCATGGTGCCGTTCAATTGGACGGGCAAATACACCATCATCTGGATTCAGGAAGGGGCTGCCAGACTTCGCGATCCCGTTGCGCGGGTGTCTGACGAAGCAGGCAACGAGCAAACCATAACCCTGTCCCAGAAATGGCCCGTGCGACGACCCGTTTCGGGCGGTCTGCTGAAAAAGGCCGTTTCCCGGCGAACATTCCCGGATCAACCCGTTCTGACATCGCAGCGCTTGATCGACACGTTCTTCCCCATTGCGCGAGGCGGGACCGCCTGCATTCCGGGACCATTTGGCGCGGGCAAGACCGTGCTGCAAAACCTGATTGCGCGAAATGCAAAAGTCGACATCGTGGTTGTTGTCGCCTGTGGCGAACGCGCGGGCGAGGTGGTTGAGACAATCAACGAATATCCGGAAATGACCGACCCCACATCAGGCGGCAGTCTGATGGATCGCACGATCATCATCTGCAACACCTCATCCATGCCTGTCGCGGCACGGGAGGCATCCATCTTTACCGGGATCACCTTGGGCGAATACTATCGCCAGATGGGCCTTGATGTCCTGTTGATCGCTGACAGCACCTCTCGCTGGGCGCAGGCCATGCGCGAAACCTCCGGGCGTCTTGAGGAAATCCCCGGCGAAGAAGGATTTCCCGCATACCTGGAAAGCTCGATCAAGGGGCTTTACGAACGCGCCGGCGTCATCGAGACCAATGATGGCGACAAGGGCAGCCTGACAATGATTGGCACCGTGTCGCCCGCAGGCGGCAATTTCGATGAGCCCGTGACCCAATCAACCTTGTCAACGGTCAAATGTTTCCTCGGCCTGTCCTCCGAACGGGCCTACAAGCGTTTCTACCCGGCCGTCGACCCGCTGATGTCATGGTCCCGTTATCTGGATCAGATGTCAGATTGGTACGAAGACAACATGGAACCGGGCTGGATCGCCAAAGTTAAAGAGCTGCAAGGTGTGCTGGCCAAAGGAGAACAGGTCAGCCAGATGATGCAGGTTACGGGCGAAGAAGGCGTGACCGTGGAAGACTATATCATCCAGCAAAAAGCTCTGTTCATCGACATGATTTATCTGCAGCAGGACGCATTTGACGACGTGGATTCATGCGTGCCGCTGGACCGGCAAAGACTGACCTTTGGCATCATGTATGATGTTGTGTCCGGCGATCTGGGCATGACATCGAAAGCAGAAATCCGGGCGCATTTCACAAAGCTCACAGGGCTGTTCAAGAACTTTCACTATGCGGCCGATGGCACGCCAGACTACGAAAAACTCTTGAATTCCATCCACGATACGATCGCATCAAAGATCGAGGCATGAGCTAACAGCTTGGCCACAATATGTTCTGGTCCTCTGATTGGATCAGAGCGAACTCCAAACTGGATTGGAGCGCGGGAGCAAGGTCCGTATTGCGCTGATCCTGCCAAACGGCTTCTGAGACGCAATCGTTTTATGGAAATGGCGGAGAGAGAGGGATTCGAACCCTCGAGACGGTTCCCCGCCTACACACTTTCCAGGCGTGCGCCTTCGACCACTCGGCCACCTCTCCGCATATCCGTTTTTCAGGCGGGTTCCGGCACTGCCGGCCGCCATTTTCAGGCGGACGCCCGCGACCGGGAAGACGTGTTAAACCAACACAATTTCCCGGTCCGGATCGGGCGGCACTATAGTCAAGACGCCTTGCTTGGCAACCGCTATTTGTCGATCACCGGCACATTGTCAGGCCCGCCCTGACGCGGTCTGCGATGGCGGCCATTGCAGGATTGGATTTGCGCCTCTATGTCAGGAGCGCAGCGGGTGCAATTGCTCGTCCCGCTGTGCCGTCAAACGGAGAAATGGATGCGTTTCGTTGCCCGGACCATAAGCCTGATCCTGCTGGTGATCGCGGTGATCGCCGGTCTGGTCGACGCCATCCAGTCGGTCGCAGCCAACAGGCCGGTGCTGACGCCGCTGCTTGATGCCTGGAGCGCGACCAGCCCGGACACGCTGGCGCTGCTTGGGGGCGTGTTCGAAGAGCATCTGCCGGGCTGGGTCTGGGATCCGGGCGCGCTGTGGGTGCTGGCGCAACCGGCTTTCGCGGTGTTTCTGGCGCTTGCATTCCTGTTTTATATCCTGGGCTATCGCCGCGCCAAACCTGCGGGCCGTTTCGCCGCATAATCCGCCGATGGCGTTGCGCAAGGAAGCCGGCACTGGTTATCGTCGCGGCGGCTGGCTCCGGGATTATTCCGGATCCGTGCACCTGAGCGGCCAGATGCGCCGATGCAGGGTGGGAGAGAGCCGTTGAAGGAGCCTTCATGTTCTTGATCGACATGTTCAACCGCAAGACCGCGATGCCGAGCCAGGCCGAACTTCTTCCCGGTCGCGGCGAGCCGATTGACACGGCCGCCACCCATGCTGTTTCCGGCAAACCGCTCAAGGGGCCGTTTGCCGACGGCCTCGAGACCGCCTGGTTCGCCATGGGCAAGTTCTGGGGTGCCGAAAAACTGTTCTGGGCCTTGCCCGGTGTTTATGTGACCGCCGCGGGCTTCGCCGGCGGGTCGACACCCAATCCGACCTTCCAGGAGGTCGTCACCGGGCTGACCGGGCACGCGCAGACCGTGATGGTCGTCTATGACCCGGGCACAATCGGGTACGCCCGTCTGCTTGAGACCTTCTTTGAACAGCACGACCCGACACAAGGCATGCGCCAGGGATCGGACATCGGCACGTTCTACCGCTCGGCGATTTACACATCATCAGAAGACCGGGCCAAAAAAGCACGCGCAGCGATGGCAACCTATCAATCGGCGCTGGCGGAAGCCGGGCATAGCTCAAAAATGACGACGGAGATCGCGCCGATCCGGGAATTTTACTACGCGGAAGCCCATCACCAGCAATTGCTGGCAAAAAACCCCGGCGCGCAGTCCGGCCTCAAGCCCACCGGTGTCCTGTTTCCGCGCGATTGACCGGCGACCCGACCAGCGGCCCGGAGCCGCCACCGGGCAAGTTGCCCGCCAGGTCGCAGAGCGACAATTTCCGCGTTGGAATTTGCCCAAAGCCATGCAAGGATGCATCTATCCGGCCCAACGTGGCCGGCACACTCCGCAGTTCCGCCCGGACCCGGGCATGCGGGAGGACAACAAGATCAACAAGTAACCTACAGGGCTGCACATCATGAAACGCACGCTTTTGAGCATCGTCGCACTGGCCGCCATGTCGGCGTCCGCCTTGGCCGCCGACATCAAGCCGGCCATCATTTACGACCTGGGCGGAAAGTTCGACAAATCCTTCAATGAAGCCGCCTATACAGGCGCCGAGAAATTCAAGGCCGAAACCGGCATTGAATATCGCGACTTCGAAATCGCCAACGACGCTCAGCGCGAGCAGGCCCTGCGCCGCTTCGCAAAGGACGGCAACAACCCGATCGTGATGGCCGGGTTTTCCTGGGCGGCGTCCTTGGAGAAAGTTGCTGAACAATATCCCGACATCGATTTCGCCATCATCGACATGGTGGTCGACAAGCCCAATGTCCGCTCCGTGGTCTACAAGGAGCAGGAAGGCTCGTTCCTGGTCGGCGTGATGGCCGCCAAGGCATCGGAATCAGGGACCGTCAGCTTCATCGGCGGCATGGATATTCCGCTGATCCGCAAATTCGCCTGCGGCTACAAGGGCGGCGTGATGGCAACCAACTCCGACGCCAAGGTGCTCGAGGCGATGACCGGCTCGACGCCGGAAGCCTGGAACGACCCGGTCAAGGGCGGCGAGATCGCCAAGTCGCAGATCGATCAGGGATCCGATGTGGTTTACGCGGCTGCCGGCGGCACGGGCATCGGCGTACTCCAGGCCGCCGCCGACGCCGGCAAGCTCGGCATTGGCGTGGATTCCAACCAGAACGGCCTGCAACCCGGCAAGGTGCTGACCTCCATGGTCAAGCGCGTCGATGTAGCTGTTTACAATGCCTTCATGGATGCCAAGAACGATGAATTCAGCTATGGCTTCAGCTCGC
Source organism: uncultured Hoeflea sp. (assembly GCF_947501405.1). Taxonomy (GTDB): domain Bacteria; phylum Pseudomonadota; class Alphaproteobacteria; order Rhizobiales; family Rhizobiaceae; genus Hoeflea. The sequence continues at coordinate 142,513 of NZ_CANMVK010000003.1, forward strand.
TTGGCCTCGCCGAGGACGGCGTTGACTATGCCATGGATGACAACAACGCACCGCTGGTCAATGACGAGATGAAAGCCGCCGTGGAAGCCGCCAAGGCTGACATCATTGCCGGCAAGATCACCGTCCACGACTATATGTCGGACAACAACTGCCCCTATTGAGGCGGTTTTCCGGCGGTCGCCGCCGGTAGCGAAGATTTCAGCGGCCGGGCGTTTTATCGCCCGGCCGTTTTCTTGCGCCGTAGCGCGGGGGCGGCTATAGCCCCTCACACATCAAACAGGGATCCAATGAACATGGCCGACATCCGCACCCACAAGGGCGACCTTTCCGACGCGGCGATGGAGCACTACACCGGGGACATCGCAATCGATACAGAAACCCTCGGGCTGGTGCCGCGCCGCGACAGGCTTTGCGTGGTGCAACTGTCGCCGGGCGACGGGTCCGCCGATGTGATCCAGATCGGCGCCGGCCAGGACTCTGCCCCCAATCTGACAGCGCTGCTTGAAGATCCGTCGAAGCGCAAGCTGTTTCATTTCGGCCGGTTCGACGTCGCGGTGCTCTACAACGCGTTTGGCGTAACCGCGCAGCCAGTGTTCTGCACCAAGATCGCCTCACGGCTGACCCGCACCTACACCGACCGTCACGGGCTCAAGGACGTCACCCGGGAACTGCTCGAGATCGATCTCTCCAAGCAGCAGCAATCGTCTGACTGGGCGGCGGAGACCCTGTCTCAAGCACAGCTCGAATATGCTGCCTCGGATGTGCTGCACCTGCACGCGCTAACCGAAAAACTCACCGAGCGGCTGAAACGCGACGGCCGCGAAGCTCATGCCGAGGCCTGTTTCAGCTTTCTGCCGACCCGCGCCAAGCTCGACCTGATGGGCTGGGAAGAAACCGACATTTTTGCGCATAGCTGACCGGAGGCGGTGCTGTACCGGCTGAGATAAGCGGTATGGACCTTCATGTGTCCAATCCGGGTTGCGAAAGACTTGGCGTGCAAAAGCGCCGCCGCACGGAAAACCGCCGGGGTTTGAACTCAAACTGTTACTCCGGAGGGCCGCACGCGGGCTGTGCCTTACGGAAAGTGGGTGGTATGGGTGGCGCAACGCGCGCGCGGCCCGAATTTCGCCGGATGATGTCCGCATCCGACAGGCGGCGCCTCGCATCCCCGGGATGTTACCCCCGTCCGGATTGCTCCGGCCGCAGCCTGGACAGACTGCGGGAATGGTTTTCGGGAGTCCGGCACGGACCCTGACCGGCCACAGTGAGCCGCTCATGTCCGCCACAGGCCCGCACCAGTGTTTCATCATACATCCAGCCTTGCGGTTGGCATGACGCGAAACCCGGCCCGGTGGCTGGCTTTGCACGGTCCTCAAGCAGGAACCGGCCGCCAGCGGAGCTCCGATGGCCTCCGCCTCCTTCCGCAAGCTGCCGCACGTTACCGCAGATCCCGAAAGGCCTTCCCCCCGCCTGAACCGAAGCGTTCGCGATCCATCCGGCAGCGGGAGTGCAGGCATGATGGCACACGCTTATGGGGGTGTGGATGAAATATCGGGAGGATTTGGACGAATGGCGCTGCGCGCACCCTCTCCCCCTTGGTGGGGGAGAAAGCAAAATCATGAGCTTAGCGTCAGCTAAGTCATAGATTTTGCAAGAGAGGAGGGTCGGATTCGGCACCGGAAACTTCCCCCTCACCTGAAAAATCCATGGCTTGGCGCTATTGCACCAAGACCATGATTTTTCTTCCTCTCCCACAAGGGGAGAGCGGAGCCGCATCAAAAAACCCGCCGGATCGCTCCGGCGGGTTTAGTGTTTTTAACGTCAGATCCGTAAAGGATCAGTCGTCGCTGTTCTGCTTTTTTAGGGCGGCGCCGAGGATGTCGCCGAGCGATGCGCCCGAATCGGATGATCCGAACTGGGCCACGGCCTGCTTCTCTTCGGCGATTTCCAGCGCCTTGATCGACAACGTGACCTTGCGGTCCTTCTTGGAGAAGTTGGTCACGCGGGCATCGAGCGTCTGGCCAACCGAGAAGCGCTCGGGGCGCTGCTCATCGCGGTCGCGCGACAGATCCGAACGGCGGATGAACGAGGTCAGGCCTTCATGATCGACCAGTTCGACCTCGAGGCCGCCATCGTTGACAGCGGTCACCTTGGCCGAAACGACTGCGTTCTTGCGCAGTTCGCCCGATGCGGCAGCGTCGCCGATTGCATCCTTGCCAAGCTGCTTGATGCCCAGCGAGATGCGCTCCTTGTCGACGTCGACATCAAGCACCACGGCCTTGACCATGTCGCCCTTGTTGTACTCCTCGATGACCTGTTCGCCCGGACGGTTCCAGTCGAGGTCGGAGAGGTGAACCATGCCGTCGACATCGCCTTCGAGACCGATGAACAGGCCGAATTCGGTCTTGTTCTTGACCTCGCCCTCGACTTCGGTGCCGGAGGGGTGGCTTTGCGCGAACACATCCCACGGATTTTCAAGGGTCTGCTTGAGACCGAGCGAAATGCGGCGCTTGTTGGGGTCGACCTCAAGCACAACCACATCGACTTCCTGCGAAGTCGACAGGATCTTGCCCGGGTGCACGTTCTTCTTGGTCCAGGACATTTCGGAGACGTGGATCAGACCTTCGATGCCCGGCTCCAGCTCCACAAACGCACCGTAGTCGGTGATGTTGGTCACGGTTCCGGTGATGCGCTTGCCGGCCGGGTACTTGACGCCGATGCCGTCCCACGGATCGCTTTCGAGCTGCTTCATGCCCAGCGAAATGCGGTGTGTATCCTGGTTGATGCGGATGATCTGGACCTTGACGGTCTGACCGATCGACAGGATTTCCGACGGATGGTTGACGCGGCGCCAGGCCATGTCGGTGACGTGCAGCAGGCCGTCGATGCCGCCCAGATCCACGAAGGCACCGTAATCGGTGATGTTCTTGACCATACCTTCGACGGTCTGTCCTTCCTCGAGGTTCTGCACGATTTCCGAACGCTGTTCGGCGCGGCTCTCCTCAAGCACGGTGCGGCGCGAAACCACGATGTTGCCGCGGCGCTTGTCCATCTTGAGGATTTCGAAGGGCTGCGGGATGTGCATCAGCGGGGTGACGTCGCGGATCGGCCGGATGTCGACCTGGCTGCGCGGCAGGAACGCCACGGCGCCGTCGAGATCGACGGTGAAGCCGCCCTTGACCTGGTTGAAGATGACACCTTCGACGCGCTCCTGCGCATTGAACTTGGCTTCGAGACGGACCCAGCTTTCCTCGCGGCGCGCTTTTTCGCGCGACAGCATGGCTTCGCCCAGGGCGTTTTCGATGCGCTCGACATAGACCTCGACTTCATCGCCGACATTGAGCGTGCCGTCCTTGGCCTTGGCGCCGAATTCCTTCAGCGGCACGCGGCCTTCGACCTTGAGGCCGACATCGATAATGGCGACGTCCTTCTCGATGGCCATGATCTTGCCCTTGGCGACATAGCCTTCGGCAAGATCTTGCTGAGCGATGGATTCGGCGAACAGGGACGCGAAGTCCTCTGTCATGGATTCAGCTTGTGACATGAATTCTCCTGGCGACCGCGCGGTTCACGCTTGCGGCCGGATGCGCCTTGCTTGAGTTAATCGGACCGGCGATGCCTGTCTGCCCCTAACCTTCCGGAGGCGGGGCGATAACGGCGCGGGACAGGCTCGCTGGCTTAGTTCAGTGATCGAGCGCAGCATCCACGAGGGAGCGGGCAGCTTCGAACGCGGCTTCTATACCCATTTCGCTCGTGTCTAGCAAGTGCGCATCGGGCGCAGGTTTGAGCGGCGAATCGGCGCGCGCGGCGTCGCGGGCATCACGTTTTTCAAGATCGGCGACAATTCCGGCAAGATCGGCCGCGCCACCGCCGGCTATAATTTCCTCGTAGCGGCGGCGGGCGCGCTCTTGCGGATTGGCCGTCACATAGAATTTGATCAGCGCCTCCGGGCACACAACGGTGCCGATGTCGCGGCCATCCAGCACAGCACCAGGCGCTGTGGCGGCAAACTCGCGCTGCGCCTCGACCAGTGCCTTTCGAACCTTGGGCATGACCGCGACTTTCGACGCGGCTTCGCCGACTTCATGCACGGCGAGCACCGCGCGGTCGAGCCGCGACAGATCGAGATTGCGGGCGGTACGGGCGGCCAGATCCTCGTCATCAAGCGGCAGCCCCTCATCCATCAGCGCCTTCGCCGTGGCGCGGTAGGTCAGACCGGTATCGAGATGGTTGAGGCCGTAGTGGGCGGCCAGGCGCCGCGAAAGCGTGCCTTTGCCCGCAGCTGCAGGCCCGTCAATGGCGATGATGATGTGCGGCTTGGTCAAGCTTGCCCCCCGCATCGTCTTGCCCCTTGGCTCTGTTGCTTCACACGCCGCCATAGCGCCGCACCAGATCGGCCATGCCGGCCTCGCCGGTTTCGGCCAGCCCGGCCTCGACGCCCATTCGGTCGGCTTCGGGCCGGTTTTGGCTGACTTTCCATTTGCCCGTCAATTCCGAGACCGCGATGTCGAGACCGACAATGCCGCGCAGCTGGGCGGCTACGAACTTCTCGGGTGCATCTGCCACTTTCCAGGGTGTGGGCCGACCGGCTTCATGATGATCGGTAAGCTCGCGCACCTGGACGCCAAGCCAGTCCGGATTCTGTTCGACTTTGACGTTTCCGCGCGCCTGCACCATGGCGTAGTTCCAGGTCGGCACCACCTTGCCGTGCTCGGCCTTGGACCGGTACCAGGACGGCGTGACATAGGTGTCGGTGCCCTGAAACACCACCAGCACCGACGCACCGTCGCGAATGTGCTTCCATTGTTGATTGGCGCGCGCAAGATGGGCGCGAAGCCGGGTCGCTCCATCGTTGACGGAAACCAGAAACGGGATCGGATTGGCCTCGATGCCCTCGGGCGACGCGGAAATCAAGAGGCCCAGCGGGTGCGCCGCAATCAGCGCCCGCATGACGTCTTCATCGGTTTCGACGAAACCCGGAGGCTGATACATTCCGGATCCTCCTTACGCTATTTACGTTCAATACCGATTTCGACATCGTCGAGCCGCTTGTAGCCCGGGCGCTCGAACAGGGCTGCGTCCTCAAGCCAGGCCAGAGCCATGTCAAAACCGTCGACGCCCCAGAACACTTCATGCCCGGCAGCAGTCTGACAGACAAGGCTCGGAACGCCAAACACGCCACGGGCGATCGCCTGATCGGTGTTGGCCCTCAGCGCCGCCTTGGCCGGCCCGTCCTCGGCCAGAGAGACCGGCAGGCCGAGCCGGTGTGCAAACGCCAAAATCTCTTCGTCCGTATCGGGAGCGCGGCCCTCGGCAAACACAAAGTCGAAGGCCGTGCGCACCATTTCAAGATCGGCATTGGCGCCGGACAGCAATCGCAGCGCCTTGAGCGGATTGAAAGGATGCCGCGGCGGAAACGAGATTTCGACCCCGTGCTGATGGCCAAGAAACACCGATTGCCGGTAGGTGTGCAACCGCTTGGCGGCGATCTCCGCCGGCCCGCGCTGGCCCCAATGCGCCAGAATCGCACCCAGCAGCACTGGAACCGGCCGCACCGTCACATCACCGGGCAATTCGCCAAACCGCCTGAGCGCGATATGGGCATAGGGCGAGATGATATCGTAGCAAAAATCAATCGTGCGAACGGACCTTGACCCGGTCATGACACATCAATCCGCGCGCCCAGCCCCCGCATCATATCCATGAATTCGGGAAAGCTGGTGGCGATGATGGCGCTGTCATCCACCCGCACCGGATGCTGGCTGGCAAGCCCCATGACCAGAAAGCTCATGGCGATGCGGTGGTCGAGCCAGGTCTTGACCACGGCGTCCTTTGAAACCGCGCCCAGCCCCTTGCCGCCGGGCCGGCCGCGCACCGACAACCAGTCCTCGCCTTCGGTGCAATCGGCGCCATTGATCTCGAGCCCGCGGGCGACGGCAGCGAGCCGGTCGCTTTCCTTGACCCGCAATTCCTCAAGGCCAGGCATCATGGTTTCGCCCTCGGCGAAACAGGCCGCCACCGCCAGCACCGGATATTCGTCGATCATCGAGGGTGCGCGGTCCGCCGGCACCGTGACCCCCTTGAGATCGCTCGCCCGCACCCTCAAATCCGCCACATCCTCGCCGCCGGCCTGGCGCGGATCCAATATCCCGATGTCGGCGCCCATCTCCTGCAGCGTCAGGATCAATCCGGTGCGGGTCTCATTCATCAGCACATTGCGAATCATCACATCGGAGCCTGGCACGATCAACGCCGCCACCAGCGGGAAAGCGGTCGAGGAAGGATCGCCGGGCACATCGATGGTTTGGCCGGTCAGCGTTCCGCGGCCTTCGAGCCTGATTGTTCGCACACCGTCCGCACCGGTTTCCACCTCGAGAATGGCGCCGAAACCGGTCAGCATCTTTTCGGTGTGATCGCGGGTCATCACCGGTTCGATGACGGTGGTGATGCCCGGCACGTTGAGGCCCGCCAGAAGCACGGCGGATTTGACCTGGGCCGAGGCCATCGGCACCCGGTAGCTGATTGGCGCAGGCGCGCGGGGTCCATGCAATGTGACAGGCAACCGGTCGTCCGGTTCGGACGTCACCTGAACACCCATCTGCCTGAGCGGATCGAGCACCCGGCCCATCGGACGGCGCGACAGCGACGCGTCACCTATGAAGGTGGAGGTAAAATCATAGGGTCCGACAAGACCCATGGTCAGCCGGCAACCGGTGCCGGCATTGCCGAAATCCAGCGGCGCTTCGGGCGCCAGCAGGCATCCATTGCCGACCCCGCGCACGACCCAGGCATCACCCTGCTTGCTGATCACCGCGCCCATCGCCTGCATGGCGCGGCCGGTGGCGATCACATCCTCGCCTTCCAGCAGTCCGGTGATCCGGGTTTCGCCGCTGGCCAGGCCGCCGAACATGAATGATCTGTGGGAAATCGACTTGTCACCGGGAATCCGGATATCGCCCTTCAGCGCTTCGCTTTTCGAGCCGGTGGCGGGGCAAAGGGGAGTTTCGGCGTGACCCATGGGCGGATTCCAGGCTGTTACGGTCGGTTCGTCCGGGGTGTAACCGGTGCGAAGGGCTGCCTATCACAGGCGCGGGGGCGACGTCATCCGGCTTGCAGCAAAATAACGACCAGAATGGCTTTGACAGCCGCGTTCAACATCATTATGGGGACCGGACCCGCCAAAATGGGAAGCCGCGCGCGCCAGCGTTCGCCTTCCGCCCAGTTCATGAGGCTTCGACAGTGGCAAAACCGGAACTTGGAACAAAACGCGTTTGCCCCGAAACCGGGCGCAAATTCTACGATCTAAATCGCGATCCCATCGTATCGCCCTATACGGGCACGTCCTATCCACTTTCCTTTTTCGAGGAAACGGCCAAGGTGGTCGTGGTCGAGAAGAAGGCAACGGAAGAAGTCGCCGAGGTCGATGAGGAAACCGCAGACGTGGAAATCGTCTCGCTGGAAGAGGCGGACGAGGCCACGACCAAAACCGGCAAGTCCGAAGATCTTCCCGATCTCGACGACGACGACGATGTGGACATCGAAGATGACGATGACACGTTCCTCGCCAATGATGATGACGACGATGATGATGATGACGTCAGCGACATAATCGTCGTCAGTGACGACGACGAAGAGCAATAGCCCGATCGCTTCGTCCGGCTCCCGAACCCCATGGTTCAGGAAACCCGAGAAGGATTGAATTTTCGTCTTGATCTTGTGCGGCTTGGTTAGTAAGAAGCCGCACCTGCCGGCCGCCAATGGCGGACGGATGCTCGCAAAGGCAAGGTTGGAACCCGCCTTTTGCGTCCTGGGGCCATAGCTCAGCTGGGAGAGCGCCTGCATGGCATGCAGGAGGTCAGCGGTTCGATCCCGCTTGGCTCCACCATTTCCTTCCGATCACTAGCGCACCGCACTGTATCCCCTTCACCGGGCAAAAATCGGCGACGGTTGTTCACCCGGTCCGGACGTTCCAGGATCGCCAGAATCGACCACCGCCCTGCAAGATTTTGCTAACCACTCGGATCGAAAGCGTCGTTCCGGGCCGTGGATTTTCGGCCGTGAGGCGCGGATTTACCGGAAAAATAGTGTTTGTCTGCCATGTCTTGGTGTGAACCGAAGCAGGGAAACCATCATGGACGCCAGAAGCGACAGCCGGCATGTGCCGCTTTGCATCGACCTCGACGGAACGCTGATTGCAACCGACAGCTTGTGGGAAGGCGTGGTCTCGATCCTGATCCGCCGCCCCTGGCTGATCTTTGCCATGGTGGCCTGGACGCTCTCAGGGAAGGCGGTGCTCAAGCGGGAAGTCGCCGCCCGGCTGACGCATCAGGGCTGCGACTGGCCCTACCGCGCCGAGGTGATCGAGCGGATCAGGCAGGCGCGCGAAGCCGGGCAGCCGGTGTGGCTTGTGACCGGCGCGGCGGAAAAGACCGCGACGGCGATTGCCGAGCATCTGGGTCTGTTTGACCGGGTGCTGCATTCGACCGATCAGGAAAACCTCACCGCCACGCGCAAACGCGACCGCCTGCTGAGCCTGTGCGGCGACGGCGGGTTCGACTATGCCGGCAACAGCCGTGACGATCTGGCAGTGTTTGACGCCGCCCGGCAGGCCATCATCGTCGCGCCTGATGCGGCGGCCAAAAACTGGGGCGCGCGCAATGAGGCGGAAGTCCTGCCCTTGGCCAAGACCTCTCCGGTGGCGATCCTCAAATCGATCCGGGTGCATCAATGGCTCAAGAATGTGCTGATCGCGGTTCCGCTGGTGCTCAACCATGAATTTGCCAATGCCGGGCTGATCCTTGCCGGTATCGCCGCATTCTTCTCATTCAGCTTTCTCGCCTCGGCCGTCTATATCGTCAACGATATCGCCGATCTGTCGAATGACCGGCAGCACCCGCGCAAGCGTTTGCGCCCGCTTGCCAGCGGCGCGGTATCAATCCCGGTGATCAGCGCCGCCGCCGTGGCGCTGCTGCTGGCATCGATCGGGCTTGCGAGCCTTCTGCCGCCGCTGTTCTGGGCGGTGCTGGCGCTCTACGCGACGATCACCACCGCCTACACCTTCGTGCTCAAACGCAAGCTGCTGGTTGATGTGTTCACGCTTGCAGCGCTGTACACGCTGCGCATTATCGCCGGCGCCGCGGCCACGGGCACAGAGCTCTCGTTCTGGCTGCTGGCGTTTTCGATCTTCTTCTTTCTCAGCCTGGCGCTGGTCAAGCGCTACGTGGAACTTGACGATCTCGCCGAGAAAGCCGGTTCGCAGCTCAAGGGTCGCAGCTATGTCGGTTGCGACAAGGACATGATCGGTCAGGCAGGCATCGCCTCGGCCTTTTCCGCAGCCATGGTTCTGGCGCTCTATGTCGACAGCAGCGAGGTCGCCTCGATGTATGCCCAGCCCTGGATGCTGTGGCCCTTGTGCCCGCTCATTCTCTACATGCAGCTCAGGATCTGGATCCTTGCCCGCCGCGCACAGATGCATGAGGACCCCGTCGTGTTCATCATGCGCGACTGGCGCAGCCAGGTGACCACCGTGGCCGGTGCAACGCTGGTGATCCTGGCGACACTGCAGGTGGGCTGAGCGTGGCCGGCAATCATGAAAGCTGGGGCCGGGTGGTACGCAGCCGTCGCGAGACTGCCCCGCTGAGCGAACTGAAGACCGGCGCCGGAGGCAGCCTGTTGCCCTTCGGCAATGGACGATCCTATGGCGACACTTGCCACAATGACCAGGGCCGGCTGATTGCCATGCGGCCGGGCGCCGCAATCCGGGCCTTTGATCCCGAAACCGGCGTGTTGACGGCGGATGCCGGCGTCCTGTTGTCGGACATTCTCGCAACCACCATGCCGCATGGATTTTTTCTGGAGGTGACCCCGGGCACGGCGCAGGTGACGCTTGGTGGGGCGATCGCCAACGATGTGCATGGCAAAAACCACCACCGGCGCGGCACCTTTGGCCGCTCGGTGCTGTCAATGATCGTGCTCACCAGCGATGGCCGCCGCGTCTCCTGTTCGCCCGCCGGCAATCAACCGCTGTTTGCCGCCACCATTGGCGGCATGGGGCTGACCGGGGTGATTGAAGCGGCCAGCATCCGGCTGATGAAAGTGCCCTCGGCCAATGTGCGGCAGCGCGCATTCCGGTTTTCGTCGATTGACGGCTATTTCGACGCCATCGGCGCCATCGATACCGCGCATGAATACTCGGTCGCCTGGATCGACCAGTTGGCCCGCGGCGCAAGGCTTGGCCGCGGCGTGCTGATGGCTGGCGATCACGCCGAGGACGGGGGCACGGCGCGCGCGCCAAGACCACCCCGGTTGTCGGTTCCGTTCGCACCACCGGTGAATTTGCTGAACCGGTTTACGCTCAAAGCCTTCAACGAGCTTTATTACGGCCGGGCGCCGAAGACACCCTCCACCGCGATCGTGCCCTGGGCATCCTATTTCCATCCGCTGGATGCGATTTCCGGGTGGAACAGGCTTTACGGCCCGCGCGGCCTGTTTCAGCATCAAAGCGTGTATCCGGCCGCTTCCGGCCGCGAAACCACCATCCGGCTGATCGAATGCGCCCAGGCCCACGGCGCCGCCTCCTTCCTGACGGTGCTCAAGCGCTTCGGCGACGTCCCCTCGCCGGCCCTGGTGTCGTTTCCCCGTCCCGGCTTTACCCTGACGCTGGATTTCGCGAATTCCGGCAAGCCGACATTGGCGATGCTCAACGCCCTTGATGACATCGTGCTTGCCGCGGGCGGGGCGCTCAACCCCTATAAGGACCAGCGTATGTCGCCGCAGATGTTTGCTGCATCATTTGCGAACTGGCGCGATCTGGAGGCCATGCGCGATCCGGCGCTGATGTCGGATTTCTGGCGGCGTACGGCGATGCGGCTTGAGCCGCTGCACAGCGCGCCGGCTGTCACACCCCTCGCGGTCTAACCCGCATTCGCAGGCTTGCAACGACTGCAAGCGCTCGGGTATTGAAGGGCGGCTTGCGCCATTGCGAGGCTTTCCCCGGCTGCCGCCCGGCCCGTCGCGAAACAGAGGTTTGGATCCATGTCCCGCATTGCAATTCTCGGCGCCGGCGCCTGGGGAACGGCGCTTGCCGCGGCTTTCCTGGGTCAGGGCCACGCCGTCAAGCTCTGGGGGCGCAACCCGGATCTCTGCGCTGAAATTACCCGCGAACACAGCAACCGGACCTACCTTGCCGGCGCGACATTGCCGGAAGCGCTGACCGCCACATCCGAATTGGGCGAGGCGCTTGCAGATGCCGAGATCGTGCTTTTTGTGGCGCCGGCGCAAACGACCCGGGAGCTCGCCGGCCGGATTGCGGGTCTGGTGGCCGATGATGCGGCGCTGATCGCCTGCGCCAAGGGCATCGACAACAAAACCGGACAGATGCAGAGCGAGCTGATCGCCGAGGCCTTGCCCGGACACGATGTCGGCGTGCTGTCGGGGCCGAGTTTCGCCGCTGACGTGGTGCGCGGACTGCCGACTGCGGTGGTGCTGGCCATGCCGGACATCAAGCAAGCCCGCGCCATGGCGCAGGCATTATCCGGCGGGGCAATCCGCATCTATGCATCCGACGATGTTACCGGTGTGCAGATCGGCGGGGCCTTGAAGAACGTGATGGCGATCGCCGTGGGCATCTGCCGTGGCGGCGGCATGGGCGCCAGCGCCGAGGCCGCATTGATCACCCGCGGCTATGCGGAACTGGCGCGGTTGGGCGTGGCAATGGGCGCTCGCACCGAAACCCTGATGGGCCTGTCGGGCCTGGGCGATCTGGTGTTGACCTGCTCGTCGGAGCTTTCGCGCAACTTCGCCTATGGAATTGCCGTCGGCAGCGGCAGCGATGTTACGGGACTGAAACTGGCCGAGGGCGTCCATACGGTGTCGATCGCCAATGCGCTCGCAGCCCGGCACCATATCGAATGCCCCGTCATGCACACCGCAGAACTGGTATTGGCAGGCCGGATGTCTGCAAGGGACGCCCGCGCCGCCCTGATGTCGCGTCCGGTCAAAACCGAAAGCTGATTGTAACGGTTCTTGCGCTGTTTGCTTCGGGTCCGCGGTCCCGAAAGTGCAGGATGTTTTTTGATCGAAATCAGCGGTCTTGCGGCCATCCGATGTGGAGTTCGCGCCAACACCCCAAATTCTTTTGGGTACAGTTGCGATTTTTCAAGAATTTGCGGGTTAAATGTCAAATTCTGAACGGTCGGCCACCCAGCCGCCTTATGGGGAGCGTTTCATGGGCTTAAGCCACACCATCACGCCCGTCATCCTGTGCGGCGGAGCAGGCTCACGGCTCTGGCCCATGTCGCGCGATTCCAGGCCCAAGCAGTTTCACAGTCTGATCAATGACAAGAGTTTGCTCACCAACACGCTGGAACGGGTTGGCCATCGGGGTCAGGGCTTGCGCTATCTGGCGACCCGCATCGTCGGTGGCGTTGGGTTTGAATCGTTGCTGGTCGAGCAAGGCGAGACCTGTTCGGTCGAGGTCGAGCGATATGTTCTTGAGCCACTGATCCGCGACACCGCGCCGGCCATTGCGGCATCCATCGCCGATCTGGCCGAAACCGACCCGGATCGCATGGTTCTGGTGTTGCCATCCGACCACCAGATCGAAGACCAGGCAGGGTTTTTTGACGTCATTCGCACTGGTGCCGAGGCGCTGGCGAAGCGCGGCGGCATCATGACCATCGGCATCACGCCGACCCGGCCCGAAACCCAGTATGGCTATATCGAGCGTGGCGAAGGCGATGGCCCGGTTTACGACGTGTCGCGCTTTCGCGAAAAGCCCGACCGTGAAACCGCCGAGAGCTTTTTACAATCCGGACGGTATTTCTGGAATGGCGGCATCTTCATGTTCCGGGCCGGCGAGATGGCTCGTGAAATCGCCCGTCAGCAACCCGAGGTCTGGGCCCAGGCCCGGCAAGCGGTCGAGCGCGCCGAGGTGGCGGGCAAATGCTACCGCCTCGACCCCAAGGCCTTTGCCGACAGTCCGAAGATCTCGATCGATTATGCCGTGATGGAGAATGCGCCAAGGATCGGCGTCGTGGCCGCCCGCTTCGACTGGAACGATTTGGGGTCGTGGAATCAGTTGCATGACGGATCGCCGCTGGATGAAGCGGGCAATGCTCGGTTCGGCGACGTGCTGGCGCTCGATGTCTCCAACAGTTATCTGCGCTCTGAAGACCGGTTGCTGGCAGTGGCCGGGCTCGACAACATCATCGTTGTGTCGCAGCCTGACGCGTTGCTGATCGCCCATCGCGACAAATCGCATCTGGTCAAGGACATTGCCAACCAGGTCAAGGCCAGCGGAGAATGGCCGCCGCTGGCGGTTGCGGATTCGGGCCGACCGGTGCCCTCGCCGCGGGTGATCCGAAAATGGCTGTTCGAGATCGCGCTGCCGCTGTGGGCCAGCGTCGGTGTCGACGATGTCCATGGCGGCGTCCATGAAGCGCTCAATCATGACGGAACGCCCGCCGATCTTGGCTACAAACGGCTCAGGGTGCTGGCGCGGCAGATCTATTGTTTTGCCAATGCGCGGCTGATGGGATCGGACGCAGGCCCGCCGGAACTGCTCGAACACTGTTTCACAACGCTTGTCGAGACCGGCTGGCACAAGGATGGCGGCTGGATCCATCTGTGGAACACCGATGGATCGGTCAAGGATCCGCAACGCGACACTTACGACCAGTGTTTCGTGCTTCTGGCGCTGGCCTGGTTCTGGAAGGCGACACGGTGGCCTGAAGCGCGCCAATGGGCGGAACGCACAATCGCCTACATGGACGCCCATCAGGCCGACAAGGAGCATGGAGGGTTCTTCGAATCCAGCCTGCGGCTCGATTACCGCCGCGCCAACCCGCATATGCATTATCTCGAAGCCATGCAGGCCTGGTATGAAGTGACCGGAGAAAGTGCCTTTCTCGACCGAGCGCAAACCTCGGTCGAATTGTTCAAGACCGTGTTTTTTGATCCTGATAGCTGGAGCGTCACCGAGCATTTCCAGCGCGACTGGTCGGTACGCACGGACAAGCCGGCACGCGTGGAACCGGGCCATCATTATGAATGGGTCTGGCTGTTGTTGCGTCAGGCGCGCTTTGCCGATCAACCGGAGCTCAAGGAGTATTGCCGCAAGCTCTACGCCACCAGCCACGCCTTCGGGCATGCGCGCGGCACGGACGCGGTGTGCGATTCCATGGCACCGGACGGCTCGGACATGCTCGGCACGGCCCGCCTTTGGTGCCAGACCGAGGCACTGAAGGCCGGTCTGCTTGCGCGCGCGGAAGGATTGCCGGGTGACGAGACACTGTTCATCCGCATGCTCGACGTGATCTTCAACCGCTATCTGACGGCGCCCACGCCGGGCGGCTGGTACGACCAGATCGATCCCAAAGGCCGTGTCATTTCCAAGGACATGCCGGCCAGCACCTTCTACCATGTGTTTTGTGCGCTGGTGGAGTATCTCAGGCATGACGACATGTTTGTGTCGTAACCCGCAGCGCGGGCGGAACCGGTTTCCACCGGTGCATGGATGAACCCGGGAAGGCGATGACATGGCGGCAAAATTCGGCACCAGCGGTCTGCGCGGTCTGGTTGGCGACCTGACCGACGGCACCGCCGCCGCTCACGCGCGCGCCTTTGCCCGCCATCTCAAATCATCGGCGTTGGCCGAAAACGGGTCGCCGGTCTATATCGCCCGTGACATGCGCGCCTCCAGCCCCGACATTGCAGCCCAGTGCGCTGCGGCTCTGGCGGCGGAAGACCTGATCCCGGTCGATTGCGGCGTCATTCCGACCCCGGCGCTCGCCCTTTACGCCATGGGCAAGGGCGCTGCCGCGCTGATGGTCACCGGCTCGCACATCCCGGATGACCGCAATGGGGTGAAATTCTACCGTCCCGACGGAGAGATCGACAAGAACGACGAAGCCGCAATTTCGGCGCTGGCCGCGCAGCCCAGCGCAACGACCAACCCTTTGCCCAATGCGATTGCCAACGAGGCCGCACAGGCGCTTTCCGGTTTTATCGCCCGGTATCGCGGATTTGCGCCGGACCGCGGTTTCTCGGGCTTGCGCATCGGGCTTTACGAACACAGTTCGG
The DNA here is from genome assembly GCF_947501405.1 of uncultured Hoeflea sp. Taxonomy (GTDB): domain Bacteria; phylum Pseudomonadota; class Alphaproteobacteria; order Rhizobiales; family Rhizobiaceae; genus Hoeflea. The sequence continues at coordinate 157,594 of NZ_CANMVK010000003.1, forward strand.
CTGCCAGCGACGCGCTGGCGATGGTCCTTGAGGAGGCCGGGGCGGAGGTCACGCGCCTGGGAAAATCCCAAGCTTTTGTTCCGGTCGACACCGAGGCGGTCTCCGGGGAAACCCGAAGCCTCGCTTCCGGCTGGGTGCGGGAGCATCGGCTCGACGGGCTGGTGTCCGCCGATGGCGATGGCGACCGGCCGCTGGTAGTTGACGAGACCGGATCAGTCATACGCGGTGACGCGCTGGGATTGATGGTTGCCCGGCATCTCAATGCAGATGCCGTGGTGACGCCGGTGACCTCAAATTCCGGTATCGAGCAACACTGCGACGCCGATGTCACACGAACCCGTGTGGGCTCACCCTTTGTCATCGCGGGCATGCAAGCAGCCCTTAAGGACCGGCGGCGCCGGGTGATCGGGTTCGAGGCCAATGGCGGTGTTTTGACCGGCAATCCGATCAACTCAGGCGCGGCGATGCTGGAAGCCCTGCCCACGCGCGACAGTGTGCTTCCGATCCTGTGCGCATTTGCAGCGGCCCGGGCGCAAGGCCAGAGCCTGTCGACACATGTGGCAAGCCTGGACCTGCCGGTTGCGGCCAGCGACCGGATCGAGAATTTTCCAACATCCCGAAGTCAGGCGCTGGTTGTCCGGCTGTCGGGAGATGAGACCGCCTGCGCGGCGTTCTTCGCCGAAATCGGCGAAGTGGCGTCGATTGATCGCACCGACGGGCTGCGGGTGACGCTCGGCGATGGACGGATTGTGCATTTGAGACCATCGGGGAACGCACCGGAGATGCGGGTCTACAGCGAAGCCACCGACGAGGCCGCGGCACAAGTCCTTATCGAGGACACAATGGCTCTGATAAAGAGCACCGCCGAGGCCTGAACGCCGGAGCAATCCACGCCGCAACACCCCGTCCAGGCAGTCACCACCTCAAAAAGCCGTGCGAGCGCGAATGGCAGCAGCCAGCGTGCCTTCGTCGAGATAGTCAAGTTCTCCGCCAACCGGCACGCCGTGGGCAAGCCGGGTGACCTTGAGATCGAATCCGGACAGTTGCTCGGTGATATAATGGGCCGTGGTCTGGCCTTCGACCGTGGCGTTGACCGCAATCAGGATTTCGCGCACGCCACCACCGGCGACGCGGTCGACAAGACCCGAGATCGACAGATCATCAGGCCCCACGCCATCAAGCGGCGACAGCGTGCCGCCGAGCACGTGATAGCCGGCATTCATCGCCGCGGCGCGCTCGAGCGCCCAGAGATCGGCGACATCCTCGACCACGATAATCACACCCTGATCGCGACTGGGATCGGTGCAAACAGCGCAGGGATCAGAGGTGTCGGCATTGCCGCAGGTCGAACAGATGCGCACCTTTTCATGGGCTTCATTGATGGCCAGCGCCAGTGGCCCCATCAACTGATCTTTCTTCTTGATCAGGTGCAGCGCGGCGCGGCGCGCAGATCGCGGCCCCAGCCCCGGCACACGGGCAAGCAACTGGATCAGCCGTTCAATTTCCGGCCCGGTCACGCGCTTTTGCATTGAATTTCCAGTGTTTCCTGACGGATCTTTAGAAGGGAAGCTTCATGCCAGGTGGAATTGGCAAGCCGGCTGTCAGTTCCTTTGTGCGTTCCGCCATCAGGGTCTCGACCTTGGACTTGGCGTCATTGTGGGCGGCGACAATCAGATCCTCAAGGATTTCGACATCGTCCTCCTTGAACATCGACGAATCGATGGACAGGCCCAGCATCTGGCCCTTGCCCGACAGGCGCACCTTGACCATGCCGCCGCCGGAAACGCCCTCGCATTCCAGAGCCGCCACTTCCTCCTGCATGCGCTCCATCTTGCCCTGCATGTCCTTGAGTTTACCCATCATGCCCATGATGTCCTTCATCGGCGTCTCCTTTTCGGTTTGTTAAAGCCCGGTCCGGCCGTATGGCGGCCGATGGCGGGTCTAGTCTGATTGGTCGTCCGGATCGAGCTCCGCAGGAAGAATGTCCCCATCTTCGCTGGGCGACAGTGCCGTCTGTTGAAGCACGTCATCGACAGCGGTGATGCGCACATCGGTAATCCGCGCACCGGGAAACCGCGATAAAATGGCCGCGATATCAGGGTCCTGACGGGCGTCGCTGACCAGCGCGTCACGCTTGGCGATCTCCCGTTCAGCCAGCGTCGGCTCACCCTCTTCGCGGCTGAGCGCCACGGTCCATTTGGCGCCGGTCCAGTCGCCCAGTTTCTTGATCAGTTCGCCGGGAAGGCTGGGGCTGGCGTCGGGTGCAAGATTGATTTCAAGCCGGCCGGGCTCAATCCGCACCAGCCGGACACCGGTGCGGATTTGTACCTTCATGGCGATATCGCGATGGTTTTCCGCCAAAGCCACCAAGTCCTCGAGCGACCCTACAGCCACGTCGGGCCCGGGCTCGGATGCCGCTGCGGGCGCCGTCGGTTCAGCAGAATGGGCCAGCCGCATCGAAGGCTTGGCGCCACCGCCCTGGGGCGGCATCCGCTCGCCCACGGCGCGCGGCATTGCCTGAGATGATCCACCAGAACGGCCACCAGCGGCAGCACCGGAGGGGCCGCCTGAGGGGGTGCCGGGTGCATGACCCTGGGCTGCGGAGGACTGATCTGCGGCCGGCGCCGACGTGCCTTCACGGTTTTGCAGCGCCTTAACCGCATCCTCCGGCGAGGGCAGGCTCGCGGCATGGGCGATGCGAATCAACGCCATTTCGGCGGCCGCGGCGGGACGCGAAGCACTGTCGGTCTCGGAGATGCCTTTGAGCAGCATCTGCCAGGTCCGTGACAGCACCACGGTCGACAAACTGCCAGCGAATTCCGTGCCGCGGCTGCGCTCGGTTTCTGTCAGCGACGGGTCCTGAGCGGCTTCGGGCACGAATTTGAGCCGGGTGACGAGATGGGTGAAATCGGCGAGATCGGTGAGCACCACCGGCGGGCTGGCGCCCGAATCATACTGGTCGCGAAATCCGGCGAGCGCGGCGGCGACATCGCCCTGCATCAACGAACCGAACAGCTCTACCACGCGCGAGCGATCAGCCAGGCCCAGCATCGACCGCACCGCCTCGGCGTCGACCTCGCCGCCGCCATGGGCGATCGCCTGATCGAGCAGCGACAGACCATCGCGCACCGAACCTTCCGCGGCGCGGGCGATCATCGACAGCGATTCAGCGTCAATCGCGATGCCTTCCTGCTCGGCGACATGTTTGAAATGCCCGGCCAACGCGCCGGACTCGATGCGTCTGAGGTCAAAGCGCTGGCAACGCGACAGCACGGTGATCGGCACCTTGCGGATTTCCGTGGTGGCGAAGATGAATTTCACATGCGCCGGCGGCTCCTCCAGGGTCTTTAGGAGCCCGTTGAAAGCCTGGGTCGACAGCATGTGAACTTCGTCGATGATGTAGACCTTGTAGCGCGCGGACACCGGGCGGTATCGCACCTGTTCGATGATCTCGCGGATATCATCGATGCCGGTGTGGGAAGCGGCATCCATTTCGATCACATCAACATGGCGGCCTTCCATGATCGCTGGACAATGCTCGCCCGGAGTGGTCAGATCGATGGTCGGCTGGTCTATCTCGGCGGTCTGGTAATTGAGCGCCCGCGCCAGGATCCGTGCGGTGGTGGTTTTGCCGACACCGCGCACTCCGGTCAGCATCCAGGCCTGGGCGATACGCCCGGTTGCGAATGCGTTGGTTAGAGTCCGGACCATCGGCTCCTGGCCGATCAGATCGGTGAAATCCCTGGGCCGGTATTTGCGCGCCAGCACGCGATAGGCGGGTTTTTCCGTGGCCGGAGAGGGAGTGGCGCCTGTCGTGTCGTCCATGGTTTTCCTGCCGCCCTGGCGCTGGCCCGGTTTGTTTCCCTGCCGCTCCGGTACAGCGGCTCACCCGTCCGGCACGGCGACCGCGACAGCCTTGCACGGACCTCGCGAACGAACTTCGCACCCTGGCCCGGCCGGGTCAATGACGCGGTCCTTGATCCGGGCCTCAATCCAGGTTGGAGCCGGATATCAGCCGGGCGCGGGCGAAGAGGGTGGGAGGCTGGCACGGTGACCCGTGCCGGGCTCGTTAGGGCTGCTTCCTTCCGGACCTGACCCGGTTGGCGAGTGGCTCGTCCACCACCAACCTCCCGAGGTCACATATCGTCAATCGTCCGTTCAAAAGCAAGCCAGAACGGTAAAAAACTGCTAGCATGACCTCCGAACTTGCGGGACCGGACCAATCATGGCCAATTTCACCCTTGATCCGCGGCTTGCCCGCGACACCACCTTGTTGACGCGGTTGGGGTTGTGTGAACTCAGGCTGATGCAGGATTGCCGCTGGCCCTGGATCCTGCTGGTGCCGCAGCGCGATGACATTGTCGAGATTTTCGACATGACGCCGCTGGACCAGACCATGCTGACCTTTGAAACCGCGATCACCGCCAAGGCGCTCAAGCAGGCAAGCGGCTGCGAGAAGGTCAATGTCGGCGCGCTTGGCAATCAGGTTCGGCAGTTCCACCTGCACATCATTGGGCGCAATTCAGGCGATCCGGCCTGGCCCGGACCTGTCTGGGGTCATGGTCAGGCCGAGAGCTGGAATGAGGCGGATCGCTCGGCATTTACTGAAAGGCTTTTGGCAGCCCTTTAGACGGCCGCTGTTTTCTGTATGATGGTGGGACCTTGCTCCCGGCATCCGCCGGCGGGCTTCCCCGCGCCAAAGTCACGCTCCGAGAAAGCCCTCATTCCGTCCATGCCGTTTTCCCTGTTTGATCACACCGCGCCCCATGCCGAGGCGAGCCGGCTTGTGGCGTTTGCCAACAGCCGGCTCGACCGCCGCTCGGAGCATCGCAACGAACATGAACTCGGCGATGCGCTGAATGATGAGAACACGAGGTACTTTGCTATTGCCGAGGGCCGGCTTGCCATGGGGATTGCCAGCGGGGCGCCGCAAGGCCTGCTTTCCAAGTCCGATCTGGAGGTCATGCAGCCAAATTATGGCGACGCGATCCTGATCGGCTGGACCGAGGACCAGGCACCGCGGGTGGCGGTTCCCGTGGAGATCTCGGTGGACACGTTGCCACAGACCTACAAGGCAATCGACGCGCGCTCGATCTATCGACAGGTGCTGATGGACGAAGAGACGCTGGGTGCCTATGCGTTGGCCAACAGTCTCGTCGTCTGGGCTCTGGCCAACCGCTATTGCGGCGCCTGTGGCGGGCCGATGACGCCCGAGGCGGGCGGCTACCGGCGAAAATGCCGGGCCTGCGGGCACACCACGTTTCCGCGCACCGACCCGGTGGCGATCATGCTGGCGGTCGACGAGGCCCGCGACCGCTGCCTGCTGGGGCGCAGCCCGCATTTTCCGCCGGGCATGTATTCCTGCCTGGCCGGCTTTATCGAGCCCGGCGAAACCATGGAGGACGCGGTGCGGCGCGAAACGCTGGAGGAATCGGGCATTCACATCGGCCGGGTGCGCTATCACGCCAGCCAGCCCTGGCCGATGCCGCATTCGCTGATGATCGGCGTTTATGCCGAAGCCAAAAGCCTCGAGATCGACCGCGACACCGCGGAACTGGAAGATTGCCGCTGGTTCGACCGCGAGGAGACCGCCAGGATGCTGGCAACCGCGCTTGGCGAGGCCGAAGCGCTGGCGCCGCCCGCGGGTGCGATCGCCCACCGGCTGATGCGCGACTGGCTCGACTGGAAGACCTGACCCCCGCGTCAGTCGTCGATGATCGAGCCGTTTTGCGACAGCCGGAAGGGGTGGGCCGGATAGACCCCCAGAATCCGCAGTTCCTTTGAGAAAAATCCGAGTTCTTCAAGCGCGCGGGCGACCGGCGCCTCATCGGGATGACCCTGGATATCAGCGTAAAACTGGGTGGCGAAGAATTTGCCCCCGAGCTGGTAGCTTTCCAGCTTGGTCATGTTGACGCCGTTGGTGGCGAAGCCGCCCATCGCCTTGTAGAGCGCTGCAGGAATGTTGCGCACCCGGAACACGAAGGTGGTGACAACCACTTCATCGGCCACCGGGCGCGATGGTGTATCCGCCTTGCGCGAAAGAACCACGAACCGGGTGACATTGGTTTCGGTATCCTCGACATTTTCGGCCAGCACTTCGAGCCCGTAGAGTTCAGCCGCCAGACTGGGCGCGAAGGCCGCCATGGTCACATCACCGCTTTCAGAGACAAGTTTCGCGGCGCCGGCGGTGTCGCCCGCAACCACGGCCTTCCAGCCGTTGGCACGGACAATCTTGCGGCATTGGCCAAGCGCGTGAATGTGGCTGTGGACGGTCTTGATGCCGGACAGTTTTGCGCCGGGCAGCGCCATCAGCTGGAAGTGGATCGGCATGAAATACTCGCCGATGATGTGCAGCTTGGATTCGGGCAACAGATGATGGATATCGGCCACCCGGCCAGCGATGGTGTTTTCGATCGGGATCATCGCCAGATCCGCCTCGCCCTGGGCCAATGCATTGAATGCATCCTCGAATGTTGCGCAAGGCAGCGGATCCATGTCCGGATACATGTCGCGGCAGGCCATGTCGGAGTTGGCGCCAAACTCGCCCTGGAAGGCGATGCGATTGGTGGAATAGGTCATCAGGAGTTCCGTTAGAATGTCGGCGTGGCTCAATCCGCGGCCAGGATCTGGCGGGCGCGCTCAAGGTCGGCCGGAGTATCGACACCCAGCGGAACCGAGTCAACGATGGCCACATCGATGCGCATGCCATCTTCGAGCGCACGCAACTGTTCCAGCGACTCCCGCCGTTCCAGCGTGGATGGCGGCAGTGCGACGAACCGCTCAAGTGCGGAACGGCGCCAGGCGTAAAGGCCGATGTGGTGATAAAGCGGCCCCTCGCCATAAGGCGCTGTGGCGCGGGTGAAATATAGCGCGCGCAGCAATCCCTCGCCGGCAGGAGACCCGACCACCTTGACGATGCCGGGATTGCTTTTTTCCGCTTCATCCGCGATCTCGACTGCGACGGTCGCAATGTCCGCGGCAGACCGAGACAGCGGAAGCACCGACCGGCGGATGGTTTCGGGTTCGATGGCGGGAATGTCGCCCTGGATGTTGAGAATGATTCCGGCCTTGCCGTCGGGATCGAGCTTTGTTGCGGCCTCGAAGACGCGGTCCGAGCCCGACTGGTGATCGTCCCTTGTCATCACCGCGGTAAAGCCCGCCGCCTCGACCGCGCGGGCGATCTCGGATGAATCAGTGGCGACCGCCACCTGGCCGACATCGGCGAGATGAGCCTGGCGGGCAACCCGCACAACCATGGGCACGCCGCCGATATCGGCCAGCGGTTTTCCCGGCAGCCGGGCCGAGGCCATCCGGGCCGGAATGACAATGAGGGTGTGGTCGCGAGGCGACGCCATGGCGGCTCCGATTTGCAGTTGTTGCGCGCAAGTGTCAAAAAGTCTCACAGGCGCGGTCACAATCGGTGTTGCAACAAACTGGCAAAAGACATAGGTTCCGCGCGATTTCAAGACTGGTCCGGCTATTGCGGGAAACTGGGCGGGAAGCCGGGCCGAAACGGAGCGACGGAACATGAACTCCTCTTATTTCAATTCGGCCGCGGGTGCGTTTCTGGGCATCGTGTTCATTCTGATGACCCTTTCCATCGTCTCAGACGGTATTTACCACCCCGCAGCGCCTGAAACTCCGGGCTTTGCCATCGAGGTTGCCGAGGGCGGTTCGGGCGCCAGCGAGCCGGCCGAAGACGCCGCGCCTGAGCTGATCGAGCCGCTGCTGGCTTCGGCCGATCCCGCCAAGGGCGAAAACGTGTTCAAGAAATGCGCGGCCTGTCACACCGATGATGCAGGCAACGCCAACAAGGTTGGCCCCGGCCTGTGGAACATCATCAACCGTCCGGTCGCCACCCATGAGGGCTTCAACTACTCCAACGCGCTTGTGGAATACTCCGAAGGCGGCACGGTCGAGTGGACCTATGAGCGGCTGAGCAATTTCCTCGAGGCGCCGAAGAAATATGTCTCCGGCACATCGATGGGCTTCGCCGGTCTCAGGAAAATCGATGAACGCGCCAATCTTCTGGCCTATCTGCGCACAGTGGCTGATTCGCCCGCGCCGCTGCCGGCTGAAGCCGCCCCGGCAGCAGAATCCGATGAAGCACCCGCTGAAGACGCTCCGTCCGAGTAAGGACACGGTGACGTCACATTGGCGAGAAAACATCAAGCCGGGCAATCTGCCCGGCTTTTTGTTTGCGCCTCGTCACACAGGCGTAAACCCTCCTGTCGAGCCGGGCACGATTGGCCGCTCAGGCATTTTCGCGCCCGGCCCCTGCAAGCGGGCGCGAAGTGTCCTATTGTTGTAGTGTCAAGACATCTGTTGAACGAGGACCCGCGCCCATGATCCACCGCTTCGCTTCCTTCATGCTGGCGCTCGCCGGGCCTATGCTGATCGCGGTGTCCCCGATTGCCGCGGAACCGCAATGGCGGCATGCCACGGTGTTGAGCGGCGAGCCGAAATATGCCGAAGGCTTCGAGCGGTTCGATTACGTCAATCCGGATGCGCCCAAAGGCGGCACGCTTCGGCTGTCAGACGAAGGGACATTCGACAGCTTCAACCCGGTGCTGTCAAAAGGTGAGCAGGCGGCCGGGCTAACACTGGTGTTCGACACCCTGATGAAACCCACCGAGGATGAAGTATCCACATCCTACGGCCTGATCGCCGAAAGCGTCACCTTCCCCGACGATATCTCCTACGCCACTTTCCGGCTGCGCGCGGAAGCGAGATGGGCGGATGGTGAACCGATCACGCCCGAGGACGTGGTGTTCAGTTTTGACAAGGCCAAGGAGCACAACCCCCTGCAGGCGAACTACTATGGCCATGTGGTCTCCGCCGAGAAAACCGGGGACCGTGACGTGACCTTCCGGTTTGACGAGAACAACAACCGCGAACTGCCGCAGATACTGGGTCAGATCCAGGTCTTGCCCAAGCACTGGTGGGAAGGGACGGACAAGGAGGGCAACCAGCGCGACATCGCGCGCACGACACTGGAACCCGTGATGGGATCCGGCCCGTACCGGATCGCCTCCTTCACGGCCGGATCGACGATACGCTACGAACTGCGGGAGGATTATTGGGGCAAGGACATCAACGTCAATGTCGGACAGCACAATTTCGGCGCGATCGAGTATGCCTTTTTTACCGACCGCAATGTGGAATTCGAAGCGTTTCGCGCCGGAGACATCGATTTCAGGCAAGAAAACTCCGCAAGCAAATGGGCAACGGCTTACGATTTTCCAGCGGTTGAATCCGGAGACATCAAGCTCGAGGAGATTAAAAATCCTCTTCGGGCGGTCGGCATCATGCAGGCGATGGTACCGAACATGCGCCGGGACAAGTTCAAGGACATCCGTGTTCGCAAGGCGCTCAACTACGCCTTCGATTTCGAGAATCTGAACCGCAACCTCGCTTTCAACGCTTTCGAGCGGATCGACAGCTATTTCTGGGGAACCGAACTCGCTTCTTCAGGACTGCCCGAAGGCCGGGAAAAGGAGATTCTCGAAAGCCTCGAAAACGAGATCCCGCCGGAAGTGTTCACGACGCGTTTCACCAACCCGGTCGGCGGCGACCCGCAGAAGGCCAGAGCCAATCTGCGTCAGGCGCTTACCCTGTTCCGTGAAGCCGGCTACGACCTGAAAGGCCGGCAGCTTGTCGACACCCGAACCGGCGAGCCGTTCCAGATCGAGATTCTGCTTTCAAGCCCCTCATTCGAGCGGTCCGTCCTGCCCTATATCGCCAATTTGAAAAAAATCGGCGTCGACGCCAGCATTCGCACTGTCGATGCTTCGCAGTACACCAACCGTGTGAGAAGCTTCGATTATGACATGATCTGGAGCGTCTGGGCGCAATCACTGAACCCGGGCAACGAGCAGATGAGCTATTGGGGGTCGGCCTCGGTCGACCGGCAAGGGTCGCGCAACTACGCGGGAATTTCCGATCCTGCAATCGACGAGTTGATCCGCATGGTCATCTTCGCGCAAGATCGCGAGGAACGAACGGCCGCCGTGCAAGCCCTCGACCGGGTGCTTCTGGCCCATCATTTCGTCGTACCGCTGTTTTACAGCGACGCGGTCAAGGTGGCTTACCGCAAGACCCTCGTGCATCCGCCGGAACTGCCCTACTACGGTCTGGGTTTTCCCGAGGTGTGGTGGAAGCGCGAAACCGAATAGAGAGCTTTCGGTCTTGCACCCCATTCGACATTCGATTCTGTATGTGGGCAGGACGAATCAGCCGACTGCCGGTGTTGTTTCGGCTGGAGGTATGCGGAATTGAGCAGGACACCATTGAGCATTCGCGAACCAGAGGCTGTGATTGACAGGACAGGGGCCTAATGGGCGCCTATATCCTTCGTCGGCTGTTGTTGATGATTCCGACGATTGTCGGGATCATGGCGATATCCTTCGCGGTGATTCAGTTCGCGCCCGGCGGACCCGTGGAGCAGGTCATCGCGCAACTCACCGGCCAGGGCGATTCGGCAAATGACCGGATCTCAGGCGGTGGAGACACCATTGGCAGCGTCCAGCAGGATTTCACCGAGGAAGTTTCCTCGCAGTATCGCGGCGCACAAGGCCTCGATCCGGAATTCATTGCCAAGCTCGAAGCGCAGTTCGGGTTCGACAAGCCGCCGCTCGAGCGGTTCCTTTTGATGATGTGGAATTATATCCGCTTCGATTTCGGAGAAAGCTATTTCCGAAGCATCGACGTCATCGACCTGATCGCCGAAAAGCTTCCGGTCTCGATTTCGCTGGGGGTCTGGATCCTGCTTCTGTCCTACGTGATCTCGATCCCGCTGGGCATCAAGAAGGCTGTTTCCGATGGATCGCGGTTCGATGTGTGGACCTCGGGCGTGATCATTGTCGCCTACGCGGTGCCGGGCTTCCTGGTGGGGATCATGCTGATCGTGATGTTTGCCGGCGGGTCGTTTTACGACCTGTTTCCCCTGCGCGGCCTGACGTCGGACAACTTCGCCGAGCTAAGCCCCTGGGGCAAGATCGTCGATTACTTCTGGCACCTGACGTTGCCGCTGATCGCGCTGTCGTTGTCGGCCTTCGCCACCACGACGCTTTTGACGAAGAACTCGTTCATCGATGAAATCCGCAAGCAATATGTCACCACTGCGCGCGCCAAGGGGCTGACCGAGCGGCAGGTGCTTTACCGGCACGTCTTCCGCAACGCCATGCTGATCATCATTGCCGGGTTTCCCGGCGCATTTATCTCGGCCTTTTTCACCGGATCACTGCTGATTGAGCACATCTTCTCGCTTGACGGGCTGGGGCGTCTGGGATTCGATTCGATCATCAAGCGCGACTATCCGGTGGTGTTTGCGACGTTGTTCATCTTCTCGCTGATCGGCCTCGTGGTCGGACTGATATCGGACCTTGTCTACACCTGGGTCGACCCGCGGATCGATTTCGAAAAGAGGGACGTGGGATGAGCACCGCGACCTCTCCAAGCCGAACCGGTTTTGACGCGAACGGCCGCCCCACGGGCTGGCTATCGCCTACCAACCGCCGCCGCTGGGCGAATTTCAAGGCCAACCGGCGGGGCTACTGGTCGTTGTGGATTTTCATGATCCTTTTCATTGCCAGCCTGCTTGGGGAATTCCTGGCCAACGACCGGCCGATCCTGGCCTCCTACAAAGGTGAGATCCTTTACCCGGTGCTGGTGGAATACCCTGAAGAAAAATTTGGTGGCTTTCTTGCGCGAACCGACTACCGGGATCCTTTCATACAGCAGGAAATCGAAGCCAATGGATGGATAATCTGGCCCCCGATCCGCTATTCCTTCACCACCACCAATTCCTATATCCCGCATTCGGCGCCGACCGCGCCGTTCTGGTTGATGGATGAGGAAATGCGCTGCTCGGCCTATCCGCTCAAGGATGAGGATCCGGGCTGCAACTTTGGAAATCTGAACTGGCTGGGCACCGACGATCAGGCCCGTGACGTGACCGCGCGCATGATCTACGGTTTTCGGATTTCAGTGCTGTTCGGTCTGACCCTGACGATCTTCTCGGCGCTGATCGGCATCGCCGCAGGCGCGGTGCAGGGCTATTTCGGCGGCTGGACCGACCTTTTGATGCAGCGTTTTATCGAGATCTGGTCATCAATGCCGGTGCTCTACATCCTGCTGATCATCGCCGCGGTGCTGCCGCCGGGCTTCTGGATTCTGCTCGGCATCATGCTGCTGTTTTCCTGGGTGTCGTTCGTCGGCGTGGTGCGGGCTGAATTTCTGCGCGCCCGCAACTTTGAATATGTGAATGCGGCGCGGGCGCTGGGGGTGGGCAACGGCACCATCATGTTCCGGCATCTGCTGCCCAATGCGATGGTGGCGACGCTGACCTTCCTGCCGTTCATACTCTCGGGCTCGATTACCACGCTGACCTCGCTGGATTTCCTGGGTTTCGGCCTGCCGCCGGGATCGGCGTCGCTGGGCGAACTGATCGCCCAGGGCAAGCGCAATCTGGATGCGCCCTGGCTCGGGATGACCGCCTTCTTCACCATCTCGATCATGCTGTCGCTGTTGATTTTCATCGGAGAGGCGACGCGTGACGCCTTCGATCCGCGAAAGACCTTCCGATGAACCGCGCACGACCGCAGGCCTCCGCCGGAAACGGCAATGGCAATGGCAACGGACCGATTCTGTCGGTTAGTGATCTGTCGGTGGCGTTTCACCAGAGCGGCGACAGCCAGATCGCCGTCGACCGGATCTCGTTTGACATCAACCGCGGGGAAACGGTTGCGCTGGTGGGCGAATCCGGATCCGGCAAATCGGTGTCGGCCTTGTCGGTTTTGCGGCTTCTGCCCTACCCGGCGGCGAGCCATCCCTCGGGAGAAATCCGCTTCAAGGGCGAGGATTTGCTGTCAGCGTCCGACGCCCGGATCCGTGATGTGCGCGGCAACGACATCACCATGATCTTTCAGGAACCGATGACCTCGCTCAACCCGTTGCAGACGGTGGAGCAGCAGATCTCGGAAATCCTGCACCTGCATCAGTTGATCCAGCCCGACGAAGCCCGCAAGCAAGTGCTCGACCTGCTCGATCAGGTGGGTATCCGCGACCCCGGTCAGCGCCTTGCATCCTACCCGCATCAATTGTCGGGCGGCCAGCGGCAGCGGGTGATGATCGCCATGGCGCTCGCCAACCGGCCGGAATTGCTGATCGCCGATGAGCCGACCACCGCTCTTGATGTCACAGTGCAGGCGCAGATTCTCGAATTGCTGCGGGATCTGAAAACCCGGCACGGCATGGCGATGTTGTTCATCACCCATGATCTGGGCATCGTGCGCAAATTCGCCGACCGCGTCTGTGTGATGACAAAGGGCGAGATTGTGGAAGCCGGCCCGACGGCGGAGATTTTCGACAATCCGCAACACGCCTACACCAAACATCTGCTCGCCGCCGAGCCCAAGGGCCGGCCGCCAGCACGCGACGACCGTGCGGCGGAAGTGATGCGCGCCAGCGATATCAAGGTCTGGTTTCCGGTCAAGCGCGGGTTCCTGCGGCGCACTGTCGATCACATCAAGGCGGTCGATGGCCTGTCGCTTCAGCTGAAAGCCGGGCAGACACTCGGTGTCGTCGGAGAATCCGGCTCCGGCAAGACAACCCTTGGTCTGGCACTGATGCGGCTGATCCGCAGCGAGGGCCAGATCCATTTTGAGGGCGAGGCACTGCATGCCCGCAGCTTCAAACAGATGAAGCCGCTTCGAAGCGCTATGCAGGTGGTGTTTCAGGATCCCTTCGGATCGTTGAGCCCGCGGATGTCGATCGCTGACATCGTCGGCGAAGGATTGGCGATTCACGCGAAGGATCTCAGCGCCAAGGAGCGCGACCGCCAGGTTGCTGCGGCGCTGGAAGAGGTGGGGCTCGACGCTGCGACGCGCTGGCGCTATCCGCATGAATTTTCGGGTGGCCAACGCCAGCGCATCGCGATCGCCCGGGCGATGGTGCTCAAACCACGCTTCGTGATGCTGGACGAGCCGACCTCGGCGCTCGACATGAGCGTTCAGGCGCAGGTGGTCGATCTTTTGCGTGACCTGCAGGCGAAGCACGATCTCGCCTATCTGTTCATCAGCCATGACCTCAAGGTTGTGCGGGCCCTGGCCAATGACGTGATCGTCATGCGTGCGGGCAAAGTGGTCGAGCAGGGCACGGCGGACCAGATCTTCGACCAGCCGCGCACCGCCTATACCAAAGCCCTGATGGCCGCCGCCTTCAATCTTGAAACGGCGGCCGGCCTGGCAGTCAGCGAATAGGAGCGATCATGACGGACGCCTCCCCAAAACGGCGCATCCTGCTGGCGTTGACGGGCTGGCAGCCCGATGTCTGGCTCAAGGAGCTTGCCGTGGCAGCGCCGGACCGGCCGGTCACACTGGAGCCCGATGGAGCGGCCGATCCCAGCATCACCTACGCCGTGGTGTGGAAGCAACGCCCGGCCTTGCTTGCCGGGCTTCCCAATCTCAAGGCGATCTTTTCGCTCGGCGCGGGCGTCGATCATGTGTTTGCCGACACCGATCTGCCGGATGTGCCGATCGTCCGTGTGGTCTCGCCCGACCTGACGGCGCGGATGAGCGAATATGTGGTTTGGCAAGTGCTCGACCATCATCGCCTCGGCCCGCGCTACCGGGCGCAGCAGGCCGAGCGGATCTGGGAAGAAGACCGGTTCCAAAGTGCAGCCTCAGCCATCACGGTGGGCATCATGGGGCTGGGCGAACTGGGCCGCGATGCCGCCGCGAAACTCAGGGTGCTCGGATTTGAGGTTTCAGGCTGGTCGCGCCGGCCAAAGCAGGTCGAGGGCGTGGAAACATTTGCCGGAGACGAAGGCCTCGGGCCGTTCCTGGCGTCGGCCGACATCTTTGTGGTGCTGTTGCCGCTGACGTCGGACACGCGGCACATTCTCAATCGCGATCTGTTTACGCAAATGCGCAAGCGCGGCCCGCTGGGCGCACCAGTGCTGATCAATGCGGGCCGTGGTGGTCTGCAAAACGAGACCGACATTCTCACAGCTCTCGATGAGGGGCACTTGTCGGCGGTAACGCTGGATGTGTTCGAGCAAGAGCCGCTCGATCCCTCCAGCCGCCTGTGGACCCACCCGAAGGTGACGATCACGCCGCATGCGGCGGCAACATCGGTGGCCTCCTCGCTGGTCAAGCCGATGGTTGCGCAGATGGACGCGCATGACCGCGGCGCGCCGCTGGTCAATCTGGTCGACCGCAGCGCCGGTTACTGAGGACGCGACACCCGGCCTATGGCCGGCGGTAGCCCGTCGGTTCTCCGTAGAGTGTAGCGATCCTGTCGATCGCCGCTTGCAATGGCTCGCGGGTGACAGACATGGTTCCGCCCGAGGCGTGCAGCAGCGTTTGCTCATCTTCCAGAAAGCCGACATGGCCTTTCCAGAACACCAGGTCACCGCGCATCAGGCCATCCCGGGCCGGATCGATTTCTTCACCGAGATGCGCCGCCTGCTGATCGGAATCGCGCGGGGCGGATTTGCCGGTCATCGCCAGCGCCATCTGCACCAGTCCCGAGCAATCGATGCCGAAGCCTGACCGACCGCCCCACAGATAGGGCGTGTTTAAGAACAGTGCTGCGACCGAGACGGGATCGTCGTTCGCAATCTCCCCGACCGGCAACAAATGACCGGCGATCATTGCCGATCCATCGTCAAGCAGCGCATATTCGGTGCCACGCGTGAGGGCGGTGCCGGTGACTTTGACCCGGCTCGCCATCGACAGGGCGTGCTCAGGCGGAAAGCGCAAATCCGCACCGGGATAGACAAAACTGCGCGGCGCGGCGACCACATGGGTCGCATCGTTCGGCCCATCAACCAGCACGGTCTCATCCACGTAGCCGACGTAATGGTCGGAGTCGAGCTGCACCCAGGCCCAGCCGTCCATGCGTTCGAACATGCTCAGGGTTTCGCCAAAAAGGACCTCGGTGTCGATCGAGCTATCGGCTTCCGGCCGCGGCCGGATGGCGGCCACCGGTACGTTGATCCGGGCCGGCTCGGCCTCGACATAGCGTGGCGCGAACACCTGGTCCTTGAGCCGGATGTCGGCCAGGTCCGGCCTGTAGGCGTTGAGGCGGCGGTCAAGCGGCGGCGTCATGGTCGAAGGGGCTCCCCTGCAATGAGTTTCCTGCCCTCGGCGATGATGAGATCGCCCAGCTTTTCAACGAACAACGCCCCTTCCACCGTTCGTTTGATGATGACGTTGCGGCGGTCGCGGTCATCGCGGACCCGTCGCACCAGCCCCATATGGCCCATGGTGTCGAGCGCCCGGGTGATCACCGGCTTGGTGACGCCGAGCATGGCGGCAAGCCCGCGAACGGTGTGCGGCGGCGGCGCCAGATAGATGTGCAGCAGGATCGCCAATTGCCGCATCGTCAGGTCCGGACCGATAACGCGAACATGTTCGATGGTTGCCGCATGCCACAGGCCAAGCGCCTCCGATGGCCTGAGATCCAGTGACATACAACCCGCCTCGTTCATTTCGGAACCGAATTATCTTGAACGAAACCTGATCACGGCGCAAGGCGGTTGGCCAGTGTCAGGCGGGATGCCGGGCGCTGATGGCGCCATAAAGAGCACGGATTGCCTGTGCTTCACCGCCGATCGGTGCATGCGGCTTTTCCTTTGGCGACCAGGCAAAAATGTCAAAATGAGCCCAACTGGTTTCTGGCTCGACGAAGCGCTTGAGAAACAGAGCCGCAGTGATCGACCCGGCAAAGCCGCCCGCGGGCGCATTGGTGAGATCGGCGATCCTGGCCTTGATGTCCGTTTCATAGGGCGCATAAAGCGGCATCCGCCAGACCGGATCGGAGACCGTGGCGGAAGCGGCGGCGAGGTCGCCCGCCAGCTTCTCGTCGTCGGTGTAGAAGGGCGGCAGGTCGGGGCCGAGCGCTACCCGGGCGGCGCCGGTCAGAGTGGCCATGTCGATCAGCAGGTCCGGTTTGTCTTCACAGGCATAAGTCAGCGCGTCGGCGAGCACCAATCGCCCCTCGGCGTCGGTGTTGTCGATCTGCACGCTCAGACCCTTGCGGCTGGTCAGCACGTCGCCGGGGCGAAAGGCGGAAGCCGAGATCGAGTTCTCGACGGCGGGCACCAGCACCCGCAGGTCTACCGCAAGGCCTGCTTCCATGATCATCATCGCCAGGGCCATGACATTGGCGGCGCCGCCCATGTCCTTTTTCATCAGCAGCATGGAGGACGCGGGCTTGATGTCGAGGCCGCCGGTGTCGAAACACACGCCCTTGCCGACCAGAGTGAGTTTGGGTGCGCCCTTCCGGCCCCAGCGCATCTCAAGCAGGCGCGGTGCCTGATGGGCGGCGCGGCCCACGGCGTGGATCATCGGAAACCGCTTGTCCAGGAGCGCCTCACCCGCGACAACTGTCACCTTGGCCTTGTAGTGTTTGGCCAGCGCGCGGAAGGCCTGTTCCAGCGCGTCGGGGCCCATGTCATTGGCGGGCGTGTTGACCAGATCACGGGCCAGGGTCACTGCCGCCACGTTGCGGTTGATCTCCGCGTCATCGACATCCGCCGGGATCACCAGGCGCGGGCCGCCCGGCACGGCGGCGGTGTAGGGTTCAAACCGGTAGGCGCCCATGCCGAAGGCCAGCGCCATGTCGGTTCCGGAGACCGGCGAAGTTTCAATGTGCCAATCGCCTTCAGGCAGAAGCCGCGCGAGCTTGCCGCCGATGAAAGGGTGGCACTTGCCTTCATCGCCAAGCCCGAACAGAGCGCCCGCCAGCTTGCCGTGGCGTGTGGGCGCCAGCAAAAGCGCGCCTTCCGCCGCCTTGAAGCCCGCGCTTTTGGCCCAGGCCAGTGCGGTCTTGTCAAACCGGCCGCGCTCGAGATCGGTACGCGAGACCGCCCAGACCGGCAAGGTGTCGCCGGACATCGGCGCGAAGGGCGAAGGCCGGTCGTGAAGGGAAAAAGGCGGCATGGGCTCTCCTTGCAGATTTTCCGGGCGTTTCACCGACTGAAAGCCTTTGGGGAATCGCCTGTTAACGGTTGATTAGGGTTAACAGATTATTGCTTGAGCGAGGATTGCGGCGTGCCTTTCAGCATTGCCGCGGCAATTCAACTCCGGGATCAGGCCAATGTCCGAAGCAGGTTTTCGCAACGTCATTTCCCGCCGGCCGCTGAGCTTAATTTGCATTGTCATGCTTGGCCTGGCGCTGTCGGGCTGCGCCTCCAAGGGGCGCCTGACCACCGGATCGATCCCTTCGACCAGCAAGCCGCTTGAAAGCATGAACGCTGCTGAGCTTCACTCGGCCGCCGAGAGCATGGGCCGCGCCTATGACCGCAACACCAAAGATCCCTCAACCGGCATGAAATACGCCTCGGTGCTGACCATGAGCGGGCGCTCCGAACAGGCGCTGGCAGTGATGCAGCAGGTGGCGATTCACAATCCCAACAACCGCACGGTGCTCGCTGCCTATGGCAAGGCCCTGGCCGGCGCCGCGCAGTTCGATAAGGCGCTGGGTGCGATCCGGCGCGCCCAGACTCCGGACCGGCCCGACTGGCAGTTGCTCTCGGCCGAGGGTGCGATCCTTGACCAGATGGACAACCCGAGCGGGGCACGCGAGCGCTACCGCAAGGCGCTCGATATCAGACCCAACGAGCCATCGATCCTGTCCAATCTGGGCATGTCCTATTTGCTGCAGGGTGATCTAAGGACTGCCGAGACCTATCTTAAATCAGCGGTCCAGCAACCCGGCGCCGACAGCCGGGTACGGCAAAACCTTGCACTGGTGGTGGGGCTTCAGGGCCGTTTCCAGGAAGCTGAACAAATCGCCGGCGCGGAACTGTCGCCGAAACAGGCGAAAGCCAATGTCGACTATCTGCGCAGCATGCTGAGCCAGCAAAACGCCTGGAACAAGCTCAAGGATTCGGACAAGAACGCCACCAACTAAGCGCTTCTGCCGGCCCGGCTGGTTGTCTTCACCCCGGGCTAACCCCCTTGACCACATCTCTAAATCCGGTTGATCAAACCCCGATTGGGAACAAGGCAGCGGGCATGTCCGCGCCTGCTCATGGATGTCGGGTTTCCGCCCAAACCTTCGCCCGGTTCCGGGTCTTCCCGTGATCAAGGCTGCGGCAATTTGGGCGAACGCTCTTGTGACGGCTTGATTGACACAGCCGATTCACACCAGTTCTGTTTCCTGTAGCGCCCGGTCCGGAATTCGGGCCAGAGCGCAGCATGTGCAACGGAGATGGCAATGGATATGAACGCGGCGAAACGAGAGTGCGAGCGGACGGATCACGGCGCGCTTAAGGGCCTGTCCGTAATGGCGATGATCCTATACAGCGTCTGCGCCACGCCGGGCCATTCACAAGAGGCAACGTCCGCCGGGCAGGTGGATCAGATCACCAATCCGCGGGCCGCTTCGGCACAGAAGATGTTTTTCTTCGAGCCGAAACTCACCCTGATCGCACCTGGCGAAACGCTCAATATTCTCAACAGCCGCGGCGAGCACACCGTCGATTCCATCGACGGGCTGTGGCCCAAGGGCGTCGAACCGGTGGCCATCGCCTCCGATCCCCAGGCGCGCGTGACCTTTCCCATACAAGGCTATTACGCGTTTCGCTGCCGGCGGCACGGTCAATATGGCATGGTGATGCTGGTGGTTGCCGGGCAGCCGGATAACAAACACGAGCTGATCGCGCAGATTGAGGAGCTTGCCCTGGGCAAGCGCGAGAAGGCGTCATTGCGCGCGCTGTTTGATCAGGCGCCATAGCGCCAGACCTGGCCTGGTTTCGCGAGGACAGATCTTTTGACGCTCAGACGGCAGGTTAGTTGGAGAAATTGTCCATCACCTGGATCGCGGCCGGCCCAAGGATGACGCCGATCAGCACCGGCAGGAAGAACAGGATCATCGGCACCGTGAGCTTGGGCGGAAGCGCTGCGGCCTTCTTTTCTGCCTCGGTCATGCGGGTGTCGCGGCTTTCCTGGGCCAACACCCTGAGCGCCTGGGCGATCGGCGTGCCGTAACGCTCGGACTGGATCAGCGCCTGGGTCACCGATTTCACGGCATCAAGCCCGGTCCGGCTGCCCAGGTTCTCAAACGCAACCCGGCGATCCTGGAGATAGGACAACTCGGCCGTGGTCAGGACAAACTCCTCGGCGAGAGCCGTCGATTGCACGGCAATCTCCTCGGCGACGCGCTTCATCGCTGCTTCGATGGAGACCCCGGACTCGACACAGATCAGCAACAGGTCGAGAGCATCGGGCCAGGCGAGCTTGATCGACAATTGCCGTTTCTTGGACTGGTTGGAGACAAACAGATTGGGCGTGTAGAAGCCGGCATAGGCAATGACGACACAGGCCAGAATACGCACGGTCGTGGGTTTGTCCGCCAGATTGTCGAGCACGAACACATAGACGATGGCACCGACAAGGAAGAAGAACGGCAGCACGAACCTGGCCAGCAGGAACATATTGAGCGCATTCTGGGTGCGGTAACCGGCCGCGCGCAGCTTGGCCACGGTGGCGTCGTCGGCCAGCGCCTTTTTGAGATTGAGCTGCTCAACGATACCGCGCACCGAGGCGTTATTGTGGGCCCTGAGGCCGGTCGACTTGGAGCCGCCGCGCGCCTGTTCGGCATTGAGCCGGGCGCGTTCGCGGGCGCGGATTTCATCGCGTTCCAGGGCCGCGGATTTCATACGCGCATCAAGATCCCCGCGCTCGAAATAGGGCGCCATGATGGTAAACAGCGTCGCAAAGACCGCGACCGACACCAGGATCGGAACCAGAATTGCCGGGTCGGTGAGGGAGGAGGC
The DNA here is from genome assembly GCF_947501405.1 of uncultured Hoeflea sp. GTDB lineage: Bacteria > Pseudomonadota > Alphaproteobacteria > Rhizobiales > Rhizobiaceae > Hoeflea. Next base: position 178,382 of record NZ_CANMVK010000003.1, read on the forward strand.
GATTTCGGAAAGCATGGTGAAGCCGCCCCTAGATATCGAAGTTGATCATGTTGCGCATCACCAGGACGCCGATCGACATCCAGATCGCTGATGCGCCGAGAATGAGATGCCCGCGGCTGTCGGTGAAGAGGATCATGATGTATTCGGGCGAGGTCAGATAAACCAAGAATGCGACGATGAATGGCAGCGCACCGATGATGACAGCGGAGGCCTTGGCTTCCATTGAAAGGGCGTTGATCTTCGCCTTCATCTTCTTGCGATCGCGCAGCACCCGCGAAAGATTGCCCAGAGCCTCGGACAGATTGCCGCCCGCCTGGGCCTGAATGGCGATGACGATGGCGAAGAAATTTGCTTCCGGCAGCGGAATCCGGCTGTAGAGCCGCCCGCAGGCTTCAGGCACATTCATTCCCATCTGCTGGGCTTCGACGATGCGCTTGAATTCGGTGCGCACCGGCTCCTGGCCCTCTGCGGAGATCATCCGGATGGCGTCATTGAGCGGCAGGCCCGATTTGATTGAGCGGACCATGATATCGAGCGCATTGGGAAACTCGGTCAAAAACGCCTTCAGACGCCGGCCGCGCAGGAAACCGATAATCCATCGCGGCATGCCAGCGCCGAACACAATCAGCGCGCCCGCGGCGACATAGAGGCTGCCATAGGCGACAAAGGCCAGGAACCCCACGAGAAGACCGAGAATGGCCGAAAGAAAGTAGAACTGCTTGACCGATATGCCAAGCCCGGCCTGGGCGAGCCGGTCCTTGAGCGGAGGCGAGGCGCGGCGGTCATTTTCCTTGTTTTTTTCTTCGAGCGTCTTGAGCGAGTCCTGGACCGACTTACGCCGCTTGTTGGCTTCGGCCAACCGGTCGCGGGCAGCCGAGGCCTTGGACCGGTCCGTCTCGGCCGCCTTGACGCGCTTGACCCGGTTTTCGGTCTTGCGGTCGCCCTCGATGCGGCTGTAAAGCACGCCATAACCCAGCGCCCCCGCAGAGAGTGCGGCCAGGCCGATAATGGCGACGACGACTGTATCCAGTCCAAACACGCTGTTCGCCCCCTAAGCGTTCATCTTTTCCATGGCGTCGAGCGACGCGGCCAACCGCTTGTCCTCGCCGTAGTAACGCGCACGGTCCCAGAAGTTGGGACGTCCGATGCCCGTCGAGCGGTGCTCGCCGATGATATTGCCCTTGGCGTCTTCACCGACCATCTCGTACTTCATCAGATCCTGGGTGATGATCACGTCGCCCTCCATTCCCACCACTTCGGTGATGTGGGTAATACGGCGCGAACCGTCACGCAGGCGCGCAGCCTGAATGATCACGTCGATCGAGCCGGCGATGATCTCGCGAACGGTTTTCGCCGGAAGCGAAAACCCGCCCATCGCGATCATCGATTCCATACGGCTGAGACACTCACGCGGACTGTTGGAGTGGATGGTGCCCATCGATCCGTCATGGCCCGTGTTCATGGCCTGCAGCAGATCGAACACCTCGGGTCCGCGAACCTCACCGACGATGATGCGTTCGGGCCGCATGCGCAGGCAGTTCTTGACCAGATCGCGCATGGTAATCTCGCCCTCGCCCTCGATGTTGGGCGGGCGGGTTTCAAGCCGCACCACATGCGGTTGCTGAAGTTGCAGTTCGGCTGAATCTTCGCAGGTGATGACCCGCTCATCGGTGTCGATATAGGCGGTCAGACAGTTAAGCAGCGTGGTCTTGCCCGAACCCGTACCGCCGGAGATGACCGTGTTGCACCGTACCCGGCCGATGATCTGCAGGATCGCAGCGCCTTCCGGGGTAATGGCACCGAAGCGGACCAGCTGATCGAGCGTCAGCTTGTCCTTTTTGAATTTACGAATGGTCAGCGCGGTGCCGTCGATCGCCAGCGGTGGGGCAATCACATTGACGCGCGAGCCGTCAGGAAGCCGGGCGTCGCAGATCGGGCTTGATTCATCGACCCGGCGGCCGACCTGGCTGACAATGCGCTGGCAGATCGACAGCAACTGGCTGTTGTCGCGGAACCGGACATCCGTCTCCTGCACCTTGCCGGACACCTCAATGTAGGTCTTGCCGGCGCCGTTGACCATGATGTCGGCGATGTCGTCACGGGCCAGCAGCGGCTCCAGCGGGCCATAGCCGAGCACATCGTTGCAGATATCGTCGAGCAGTTCCTCCTGCTCGGCGATGGACAGGGCGAAGTTCTTGATGGTGATGATATCATTGACGATATCGCGAATTTCCTCGCGCGCACTCTCAGCATCGAGCTTGGCGAGCTGCGACAGGTCGATGGTGTCGATCAGCGCCGAAAATACCTGGCCCTTGGTGTCGTAATAGGCCTCGTTGCGGGTCGTCTTGCGCTTGGGCTGCGGCGCCTCCTGACGCGGTGGCGTGGCAACCTGCGCCGGCGGCACAGCGAGCGCAGGCGCATCTGCGGGTGCAGGTGCGGGCTCCGCGGCAACCGCGGGCGGCGGTTCAACCGGCGCGGCGGCAGGCGCCGTCTCGGCTGCGGCAAGCGGTTTTGCTGCCGGAGCTAGAGGCGGCCGTGCCGTTCCATCGTTGCTGCGTTTGCCGAACATAATGCGTCCACTTCACTAAGACTGTTTACTTGCGACCCAACAGGCCCATCAATGATGCAAGACCCGCCCGCTTGCGCTTCTTCATCTCGGCCCGCCCGGTGACCACATGGGCAATCTGGGCAAGCGATTCCGCAACAGGGGATTTGGCCGAGGATTCAGCAATCATCAGGCCGGAGTTCGCGGCTTCGCCAAACAACGGCGCATCAAACGGGATGATGGCGAGCGGCTCGATTTCCAGAGGATCGCAAAACACGTCCGGGGCGATTTCCGGGCGCTTGGCCATGCCCACCTGGTTGAGAATGAGAAGCGGCGGATGATCATTGGGCCGCAATTTGCGCAAGACATCGAACATGTTCTTGGTGTTGCGCAGATTGGCCAGGTCCGGCGTTGCGGTGATGACGATCTCATCGGCGGTGGACAACACCCTCCGGGTCCACTCGGTCCACGCATGCGGCACATCAAGCACCGAAATCGGCGCGTTGCGCTGAATGATATCCAGCACCGGCTGGAACGCCTCACCGGAAAAATCATAGGTCCGGTCGAGCATTGACGGCGCAGCGAGCATCGACAGATGCTCCGAGCATTTGGCGAGCAACCGGTCCAGGAACACCTCATCCAGACGGTCTGGCGAATAGACCGCTTCGGCAATGCCCTGGGTCGGGTCATTGTCGAAATTGAGATTGGCGGTTCCGAAAGCCAGATCGAGATCAGCCAGGATGACTTCGCTCGAAAACAGGCTGGAAATACTCCAGGCGCAATTGTGGGCCAGGGTGGAGGAACCCACTCCGCCCTTGGCGCCGATGAAGGCGATTGATTTGCCGAGCGGGGCTGCATCCGGATCGACAAAGATCATAGAGATGACGCCGATGACGTCGGCCATCGACACCGGCGCTACGATGTATTCGGAGACGCCGTTGCGCATCAGATCGCGATAGAGCGCGACATCATTGACATGTCCGACAATGACGACGCGGGTGTCGGGATCGCAGACATCGGCCAGTTCGCCAAGCTCTGCAAGCAGGGTCTGGGCATCGGCGCGGGTTTCAAGGATCAGCAGATTGGGCGTTGGGGAGCCCGAGAACATGTTGGTCGCCGCCGAGACACCGCCGGAATTGACCCGCAGATTGACCTTGCCCATGCGCCGGTCGTCGCTGCTGCGCTCCATGGTCTTGGCCAGGCCCTCGGTCTCGTAAAACACGTGAACCGAAATCCGCGGCAACGGGCGAATACGTTCAATATCACCGCGCGCCGGCGCGTCCGCCACCTGATCGGGCTGGCTTTCCTGTTCAATCGCATAGTCGAGATTGGTCATGTCGGTTGTCCTGATTCATGGGGCGCGCTGGGTGGCGTCTGCATCACGGGGTTCCAAGCGAGGCGCCGTTTTCCCGGTAACTCTCGATCACCACGGAACGGCGCTCGGCATCGATTGCGCTCATGCCGCGGGGCGCGATCAGATCACCGGGATTGGCAATCTGCGCAGCCAGATTGCTTTGACTGGCGCAGCCGAAATTGGCCCAGTGCTTGTTCTCCGACGTGTTGCCCACCAGATCATCCGGCCAGCGGCCGCATTTGCCGGTCGAGGCTGTGATCGCCAGGAAGGCGATGCGGATCGGGGCCGCGTCCTCGGCGGATGTCACATGATAGGGCGACGAAAGAATGCGGCCGCGCGGTACGCCTTGCTTTTCGAGCAACTTGGCGACTTCGGCGGAAATTACCGAAGCGGCGCCGGCATTGGCTGATCCCGACGGCACCATGATGCGGATCGCACCGGACGCGCTGGACTTGTAGTCATTGGCAGCACCGCGGACGATCTCACGCATGGAGACCGTGAGCCTGCGATCACCGGTGGCAACCGGGATATCCACGGTGCGCTCTTTTTCGGCGACGATGATCGGGTGGTTGGTGCGGTAATCGTCGGGCACCGCGCCGACGACGACACTTTGCCCTCCCCATCCCGCGCAGCCCGAAAGCAGCGTGGCTGCGATCAACAGCGGCCATGCCGACAATCCGGTGCGGCGGAGATCAGGATTTGCGGGAACTGAGATCTTGCTCGTCATGGTGAGGATCCTGATCATTTGTAGATAAAGCCAACCGCGCCGTGATAGCGGCCGGGGGGCAAATCGGTTTCCATCTGGCCGTAAACCCGGTTGACGCGACCGAGGAAAAAGCCTGCGCCGTCGCTCGGCGCGTTGAAATTGTCGTCCGGCCGGGCGAGCTGATTGCGGGCCACCGGCTTGACCAGATAGGGCGTGGCGATGATGACCAGCTCTGTTTCATTGCGCATGAATTCCTTGGACCGGAACAGGGTGCCCAGAACCGGAATCTTCGACGCACCCGGCATGCCGGAAAGCGTTTGCCGGTAGCTGTCGCGAACCAGGCCAGCCAGAACCATCGAGCCGCCGGAGGGAAGTTCGACCGAGGTTTCCGCCTCGCGTTTCTGGATCGACGGCAGCGGGCTCTGGCCCTCAAAGGTCGGTTCCGAAACTTCTGTCTTGATGCGCAGCGAAATCCGGCCCGGGGACAGAACCACCGGCGTGAATTCGAGTTTGATCCCGTATTCGGTTTCGGCGAAGGTGGTGGTGCTTCTGGTCACACCGTTGACGACTTCAAAGCCGCGTTCGTCCTCAACGTTGAACGTTCCGCCAACGCTGAAGCGGGCCACCTCGCCCGAGATTGCGGTCAAGCTCGGTTCCGCCAAGGTACGCAGCACGCCTGCGCGCTCAAGCGCGTTGATATCGGTTGAGATCGCGGAGCCGGAAATCGACCCTGCTACCCGCCCGATTTGCGATGCGCCGGGAACGCCAAGAAATCCTGTTGTGCTGTTGCCGAACGCCGAGCCGTTGGTGCCGGTCAAGCTGGTGTTGAAACCAAGCTGTTTGAGAACCTGGCGGCTGACCTCGGCAATGGTGACCTTGAGGGTCACCTGATCTTCGCCGTCAATCTTGAGCAGGTTGACGATCTGCGATTTTTGGCGGCCTTCCAGCGCGATATCGGCATCGCCATTGTTGCCTTGCGCAACAATGGTACGCGTTGTCGCTTCACCACCGGTCAGGAAGATTTCCGCCAGTCTGGCAGCCTGGGCGGCATCCTGCGGCGTCCTGACCGAGCCGGTCAGCACGATGTTGTCGGAGATAATCTCTACATCAATGTCGGAATCGGGCAGGAACCGGGCCAGATGAACCTCAAGTCCCGCAACATCGCGCTCGATTTCGAGTTCGATGGCTACGATTTCTTCACCACCCGGTCCGAACACAAAGATATTGGTCTGACCCACGGTCTTGCCGAACAGATAGAGCCGGCGCGAACTGCGCGTGACGGCATCGGCCAGTTCCGGGTCGGCGACCAGAATATCATGGGCATCGGTGGGCAGATCCACGACGATCGCCTTTTTGAGACCGAGCTTGACGCGCTTGGAGACGCCGGGCCCCGACTTCTTGATCTTGATAATGGACTGCGTCGCATGGGCGGCCGGAACCAGACTGCCGGTGACCGGGTCCAGCGACAGGCCGGCGACCAACATGGTTGCGGCCAATGCGGCGCGGGCCATGGACGACGAAAGCGATTTTGAAATATGACGCACGTTCATTCTCCGCTTCAGTTGGTGGCGCCAACGTTTGTGATCGCGCCGGAGCGGATCAGCTGGATGGCCGATGTGCCGTCTTCGCCGCTCAAAAGGTGTTTTGCTCCGTCGGTGTCAGATTCCTGAACATCGGCGACGCTGCGCAGTGCAAGTGTCAGCCGGTCAGCCATCTGCTGCGCAACGGTGATGATTTTCGACTGGTCCGGGGTCAGCTCCAGGGTCGCGGTGGTTCCGACCGCTGTGCGGTTGCCATCGGCGTCCTCTTCGATGCGCTGGTCGATGGCCAGCACCCGGATGTTGGACAGGATAACTTCGGTAACGAAGCCTTCCTCCGCGGTCTTGCGGCGCACCATGATGACATCGACACGATCATTGGGCAGGATGAAACCGCCGGCGCCGGTGGCCACGGAAATCTCTGTGGCAATGGCGCGTTTGCCGGCCGGCAGCAGCGACGACATGATGCGTGAAGAGGAATCGACAATTTTTTCAGGCCGCAGCGGTTCACCCGCAAACAGCGGCAGGCGAACCACCGCGCCGGTGAGTTCGGTGACCGCTTCGGGGCGGGCGTCACGGCGGATCAGCCCTTCGACGACCGCGTCCTCGGGCCAACCCTTCCACTCCATGGTTTCCTCGTTGAGCCGCGCGCCCACCGGCAGGCTGGCGCTTACGACCAGAACTTCCGGCATCGGCATCTTCTCGACCACGGTGTTGGCGATCTCATTGACCTGAACCGTGGGCGAGGTCAGATTCATGGCCAGAATTCCGGCCAGACCTGCTGCAACGACAGCCACTGCGATGATAACGACGCGGGCGGGTTTCATGCTGTTTCCTCAACGAGTGTTGGATACGCTCGCCGCAGAATGCATTTGCAATCGTGTAATTATGGTTAATGACCCGATAGCAAACAGGGTTAACAGCCGGTTGTCGCACCCGAACACTCGCACCGCGGGAGCTTCGCCCAGCCGGAGACTGTCGAAGACACCGGGTTGCGCGCTCTGCCGCACGCCAAACACTGCGCGCCAAATGAGCTCTCGCGCATCCCGGTTGAGCACCAAGGATTAAGCGGGACCTCACCTGAATGTGTGGGGGTTTTGGACAGAAGCTGACGCGATGCGCAAGTCGCTTGGCGTCTGGCGGGCACGCGCCAAATGGCCCGCAGTCGGCCTACATCATTATGGTAGCCTGATTGCGCCTAGCCGAAGCTGTTAAGCGCACCCACAAAGATCTGTGAGTCGGGATAGGTGGAAAACGCCGCGACGCCGATGGCGACGCCGTAGGGAATGCCCGCCCGATCCTTGAAGAAATGCATCGGAATCGGAATCGGCGAGACCAGAAGGGTGTTCTGGTTGGCACGGATCATAAGCACGATTAGAGCGAGGAAACCGCCATAGATCCCGGTGAAGCCCAGGAAAGCGACGAGATCGATGTTGAAGCCGTACCACAGCGCCGCAGCACTTAAGATCTTGGCGTCACCACCGCCCATCACATTAAGGGCGAACAGGGCGAAACACCCCGAAAACACGATCAGGGAGGCTGCGATCGACCATCCGAAGGTCGCCAAGTCCATGCCGGAAAACGGAGCAACCACAAAGAACGACACCGCGAGAATGATGGATACGCGGTTGGGAATGGTCATCGTCAGGATGTCGGAAAACGCCGCCATCGCCAGGCAAAGCGGTAAAATGACAAATATCGCGGCCTCGACCATCTGTTCTGCTCCTTGGCTCAGGCTCACATTAGCGTCAAAACCTTAAGAAACCGCGACGGTTAACCGGCCTCAACAACGCCAAAAAGCCGCCCGGAAAGGCGGCTTTCAGGTTGTCCATCTGGACGCGAATCCCGCTTTAGTGCGTGTTGGCAGCGGTGTTCATCTTGTTCGACAGGCCCTGGAACTGGGTGTTCAGGGTGTTGCCGAGTGTGGTTGCGCCGGTGATCAGGGCAACCGAAATCAGAGCGGCGATCAGGCCATATTCAATGGCTGTGGCGCCGGATTCGTCTTTGACGAAACGATCGATAAGAATCTTCATGGTTCTGTTCCTTCATCCACTTGGGTTTTCAGCACTCCGCCAACTGCTTCGGCTGGTCGGATACGAAGATCATAGGAGCTGTCGTTTTCGAACCGCTTAACAAATGAGGTTACCGAATTCTTGAAGTGCGCGATTTCGCGCTATGGTGAACAAAACATTTAGAATTGCTGCCTGTTTCGGTGTTGTAGACACAGCAAAGCCGCCCGGAACGAGCGGCTTTGCGTTGTATCCAACTGGCTAAGGGTCTTGCCCCGACCTTAGTGGTTGTTTGCAGCTGAGTTCATCTTGTTCGACAAGCCCTGGAACTGGGTGTTCAGCGTATTGCCGAGCGTGGTTGCGCCGGTGATCAGAGCAACCGAGATCAGCGCGGCGATCAGGCCGTATTCGATTGCCGTGGCGCCGGATTCGTCTTTGACGAAGCGTTCAAAAATGGTCTTCATGGGATACTCCTTATCCGCAATGGTTTCAGCACTCCGTCAACCGTTCCCGTTGATCAGATGCCCTCAAATTACAGGGTGAAGTTTTCGATCCGCTTAAACGATATGGTTAGCAAAACCTTTGTTTTGGCCGCGGTTGCGAGGGCATCCGATCCTGAGCGCGAGAGTGGATTTTTCAGCCCGGACCAGCGCCCACAGCAAAACGCCCAGCGGACAACAAGTCCGCTGAGCGTCAATGCAACTCGATCCAGGCAGATGCGTTTAGTTGACCGGGTTGGTCACCTTCGCCTTGGTTTGCTCTTCGGCCATGCGCTGCTGGAACATCTGGGCAAAGTCGATCGGATCGATCAGCAGCGGCGGGAATCCGCCATTGCGGGTCGCGTCGGCAACGATCTGGCGGGCGAAGGGAAACAGGATCCGCGGGCATTCGATGAACAGCAGCGGCAGCATGTGTTCCTGCGGGAAGTTGGCCACGCGGAAGACGCCGCCATAGACAAGCTCGACATTAAACACCACCGTCTCGCCATTCTTGGCTTCCGCATTCATTGTCAGCAAGACATCAAACTCCGTCTCGCCGAGTGGATTGGCATTGACGTTGACGTTGATGTTGATCGCCGGGGCCTTCTCGCGAGGTCCGAGTGACTTCGGCGCGCCGGGATTTTCAAAAGAAAGATCTTTCACATATTGCGCCAGCACGTTGAGCGTCGGCGATTCGCCATTTCCCTTTGACTCGGTCGCGGCCGCTTCGTTCTTGCCGGTGGTATCCTTTGCCATGTGGCTCTTCCCTGTTCTTGTCCGCCAATGCGGTCGTCCGGTAAATTGTTCGGGCTTGGGCTAGCATTTCACCACCTGCGTTACAACCCGCTTGCTCAGCTCCCGTCCCGCTTGCCGTCAGCCTTTCCATCGGCCCCACCATCGCCGGGAAGCCGGGTCTCATCGCCGGACCAGGGCGACGAGGGATCGGGGTTGCGCACATATTCACCCTCGTCGAGGTCGACCACACCATCCCGGGATGGTCCGCGGCCAGGTCCGGATGTGCCGCCGGGTCCGTGCGCGCCGCGAAAGCCCGCAGACATGCCATGCACAACGATACGATCCTTGATCAGACGCCATACAGTGTCGCGAAATCCCGGCACGAACAGCAGGAAGCCCAGCGAATCGGTGACGAAGCCCGGCGTCAACAGCAAAACTCCGGCCACCAGGATCATCACTCCGTGCACCAGTTCGCGGCCGGGCACGCGGTCGGCACGCATTTCCGCATTGATGCGGTTGAACAGCCCTATCCCCTGCCAACGCAGCAAGAGACTGCCGATAACCGCGGTCAGCAGAACCATTCCGAGCGTCGCCCAGACGCCGATCTGGCCGCCAATGACGACAAAAGCCGCAATCTCGGCCAGTGGCACGACAAGCAGCAGGAGCGGGATCAGGGAAAATCGCATGTAAGGGTTCCAGGCTGAGGCAGAGCCGTATTCGACCGGCAGGTGCAAATAGATGGCGCGACCCTTTGATTGATCGGCCCGAGAGGATTATATGCATCCTTACCGAGGATGAAACCGAAAGAAGGCGGGAATGGGTTCCTTTGATTTTGTGACGTTCTTCTTTTTTGTGGCGGCGGTGATTGTGTTCATCCAGCTCCGGGCGGTGCTTGGCAAGCGCACCGGACATGAACGGCCGCCGCACGACCAGATGGCCCGCCGCGACGAGGCCCAGGAACAGGAAGGACTGGACGACCCCAAGGTGGTGACGCTGCCGCGCCGCGGACGCGAAGCCGCCGAACCCGACGCGTTCGCCGCAATCGACGCCTATGCGGATCCGGGAACCGATCTGAACAGGGGGCTGCGCGACGTGTCAGCCGCCGATCCTTCGTTCAATCCCGATGAATTCGTCAAGGGCGCGACCATGGCCTACGAGATGATCGTTTCGGCCTATGCGGACGGGGATCGCAAGACGCTTAAATCCTTGCTGTCGCGGGAAGTCTTTGACGGCTTTGTCGCCGCGATTGACGATCGCGAGGCGCGCGGTGAAACAGTTCGCTCGAATTTCGTCGGGATCGAGAAAGCCAACATCATTCAGGCGGAGATGAAGGAAGCGGAAGCCAATGTCACGCTGCGCATCATCAGCCAGTTGATTTCGGCCACGCTTGACAAGGACGGCGAGGTGATCGAGGGCGATCTGGCGGAGGTCACCGATGTCAATGATGTCTGGACCTTTGCCCGCGATACCCGCTCGCGCGATCCGAACTGGCGGCTGATTGCGACGGAAGCCGATCAGTAATGCGGCTGGCGCTGCGGGCGGAGGCGTTTTCATCGCTGCCCGGCTGGGCGGATGATCAACCCGCCGCCGCCCTTGCAGCCTTTCGCCGCTCTGCGCGGCGGGCGCTGGAAGAGGCGCCTTACAAGACGGGATCTCTGGGCCTGTCGCATTCGGATTTCGAGGCCGGGTTCCGCGCCTCGCTGTCCTTGCCGGATGGCCCGGCGACAAATCCCGACAGCACCGAGGCGCGTGATTTTTTCGAAACCTGGTTTCGTCCGGTCGAAATCGTACCTGGCGACGAAACCGGGTTCGTAACCGGCTATTACGAGCCGGAAATCGAAGTGAGCGAAACCGCCGGCCCGCGCCATGCCTATCCGTTCCTGAAAAAGCCTTTGGGCCTGACCAAGGTCGCCGATCCGGATGCGCCGCCTTCCGGCGTTCCCAAAGGTCATGCCTTCATGCTGGTTAAGGCCGGAAAGCCTGCGTGTTGCCCGGACCGGCGGGCGATTGAAACAGGGGCATTCGATGGTGAGAACCTCGAGATCGCCTGGGCCGAATCCCGTGCGGATGTGTTTTTCACCCATGTTCAGGGTTGCGCGCGGCTTCGCTTCACCAATGGCCGCAACACCCGCATTACCTATGATGGCAAGAGCGGGCATCCATTCACCGGGATCGGCAAATTGCTTGTCGAGCGCGGCGAGATCGATCCAGAGGCGATCTCGATGGCGGCGATCCGCCAATGGCTGGCAGACAATGCTCACCAGGCTGATGATCTGATGCGGGAAAACCGCTCCTACATCTTTTTCCGCGAGGCCCCGGTTGAGGACGTTCGGCTTGGTCCCGTGGCCGCCGCCAAGGTTCCGCTGGAGCCGGGACGGTCGCTGGCGGTCGACCGCCACATCCATAGCTTCGGCACGCCAATCTTCGTGTCCGCCCCCGAGATTGAGGATTTCGACGCCCCGCGGCCTTTTGCGCGGCTGATGGTCGCACAAGACACCGGAACCGCGATCACCGGACCAGCGCGGGGGGACCTGTTTGCCGGCTGCGGCCCGCTGGCCGGCGACAAGGCGGGCTCGATCCGCAACCGGGCGCGGTTTGTGGTGCTGGCGCCTGCCGGATCAGACCTTGCGCGGCAGGCCGGACATGAGCACTGATCCATGAGCACTGGCCCATGAGCACCGACAAGCGCAAACTCAGCCATGAAGACCGGATCATCTGGGCCCAGGTGACCCGCACCGTCGATCCACTGCCCGGCAGGAAGATCGAGGACGAGGACTGGTACAGCGTCGCCGAGCCGTCGGCGATGCAGCTTACCGGCTCTCACCCACCGGTCTCCCAACCCAGGATACCGGGCAAACCGGAAAGCCCGGCCAAGCCGCGCCTCCACGCGATCGAACAACCGGTGATCCGCAAACTTGCGCGCGGGCGGCTGCCGATCGACGGCCGTATCGACCTTCACGGCATGACACAAAGTGAGGCGCACAATCTGCTGTTCGGATTTCTGGCCCGTGCCCATGAGCGCGGTCTCAGGCATGTGCTGGTGATTACCGGCAAGGGCGCATCGCTCGGCAGCGATGGTGCACTTAAACGGCTGGTGCCGCAATGGCTGGCCAAGCCGGAGTTCCGGTTTCTTGTCTCCGGTCACGAGGAAGCGGCACGAAGCCACGGCGGACAGGGCGCGCTTTACATCCGGCTTCGCCGCGAGCGGGGCAAGCCGCGATGACGCCGTTTGGACAAGCCGTACGCAAGCTGCGCGCCGAGCGCGGCGTGACCCAGCGCGAGATGGCCAAGGCAATCGGGGTGTCGCCGGCCTATCTCTCGGCGCTCGAACACGGGCAGCGCTCGGAGCCAAGCTGGGAATTGATTCAGCGTGTGATCGGCTACTTCAACATCATCTGGGACGAGGCGGAAGAGCTGCAGATGCTGGCAAGCCTGTCGCGGCCAAAGGTAACCATCGATACGTCCGGCCTGTCGCCCAAGGCCACCGAGATCGCCAACCGGCTGGCGGCAGCAATTGCAAAGCTGGACCCGGCAACGCTTGACGAGATCAGCAGCTTGATCGATGCGGCCGACCCGGCGGTTGGCGCGCGTACAGCTCAGCCGATCCTGCAGGGACGCGGCGACAAGCTGCCTCGATAGGCGCACAAGTCGTTTTTGCGCGTTTTGCTTGGAAAACCGTGCTTAGCGTTCAATCATAGCGCGGAGTTCTTCTTCGTGATCATTGACCAGCCAGCCATAATAATTCTCCTTGGGCAGGAGCGGTTTTTGGCCGCGGCTTTTGCGCTTGCGGTTGGTTTCAGCGAGTTCGCGCGCACGCCGGGCCGAATTGCCGACATTGTAAAGCGTGGCGGTCAGCCCGGGATTTTGTGAAATATCGAAGCCGGCAATGTCTCGGTAATTGTCGATCGAGTCGGCAATCGAAGCGGCCATGAAAGCCAGCGTCGAATCGGGCTCCATGATGGCTTTGTAGACCTGTGCCGCATTGCTCGCGCGCAGTTTCGGCAGCCGCGAAACCTTGTGCACCCGGTCGGTGTGGATGAGCGCCGTGAGCGGGTTGAGCTGGCCCAGCCCAAAGGTCTGGCCGGCATAGAAGGGCTGGAAGAACACCGCGCCGAAGCGGTCTTTGGGAAAGGACTTGCCATCAACGGTCTTGCCGCGGAACTCGGCCTCCCAGACCTCTTCACGGCAGCTCCACAGCACCGCCGAATCGGCATCCTCGTCGCAGACCTCGAATTGCGGGCGCGTGACGAAATCGACCACCGTCTCGCCATCATACTCGAAGCGGAAACGCTCGCCTGCATAGGAAACGGCTTTGACGTAATAGGTTTGCAGGTGGTCATAGGCGTCGACATTGTAGGTGTGTTCGCCCACCAGCGCGCCGACAATGTGGATCGGGTCGATCTCGTAACGCTCGGAGACCTTGTGGATCTTGTTGCGAAGCTTCTTGTCCTCGGCGATCAGATCGCGGATTTTTTCGTATTTGCGATCGAAGCTGGTCTTGCTCGCCTTGGTGCGGCGCTTGGAGGCGCCCGGAATGTCAGGCTGTTCGGCATTGCGGTTGCCCGGCGGCGCCAGCTCCACAGCGATTGCCTGCGAGAGCGGCGCCAGGCTCAGGACGAACACAGTCACAATCGCGATGACCGTCGTGAGTGGGTTGCCTGACACCTTCATGCTCCTCTTCGCAGGCCCCGCTGCTCAGGTCTGCGGGCATTGCCGTTCGGGCGTCGGGCGGGCAGATGCGCACGATCGCCCCGCCGACCAGTCCCGTTTATCATCGGCTACAGAATGAAGCGCGAGAGGTCGGTGTTCTGGGCGAGGTCTCCAACGTTCTTCCGGACATAGTCTGAATCAATTGTGATTGTCGAGCCCGGCTGGTCCGGGGCTGTGAAAGAAATCTCGTCGAGCACCCGCTCCATAACGGTCTGCAGGCGGCGCGCGCCGATGTTCTCGATGCTGCCATTAAGGTGCACTGCAACCTCGGCCAAGGCGTCGATGGCGTCCTCGGTGAAATCGAGCGTGACGCTCTCGGTCTCCATCAAAGCCACATATTGCTTGATCAGGCTGGCTTCCGTCTCGGTCAAGATGCGGCGGAAATCATCCTTGACCAGAGCCCGCAGCTCGACCCGGATCGGCAAGCGGCCCTGCAATTCAGGCAGCAGATCGGAGGGTTTGGAGACATGGAACGCGCCCGAGGCGATAAACAAAATGTGATCGGTTTTCACCGGTCCGTATTTGGTGGCCACAGTGGTGCCTTCAACCAAAGGCAGCAGATCGCGCTGCACGCCCTCGCGCGATACGCCCGCGCCCATGCCGCCCTCGCGGTTGGCGATCTTGTCGATCTCGTCGATAAAGACGATGCCGTCATCCTCGGCGGATTTGAGCGCTTCCTGCTGGATCTGCTCCATGTCGAGCAGCTTGTCAGACTCGTCGTTGATCAGCGTGTCGTAAGACTCGCGCACGGTGGTCTTGACCTTGCGTGTCCGCCCACCCATCGCCTTGCCGAACAGATCGCCGATATTGAGAACACCGACATTGCCGCCTGGCATGCCGGGAAGCTCGAACTGCGGCATACCGGAGGAATTGTCCGCCACCTCGATCTCGATCTCCTTGTCGTCAAGCTGACCGTCGCGCAGTTTTTTACGGAAATTATCGCGTGTGCCCGGCGACGCGGTGTCGCCGACCAGCGCATCGAGCACCCGTTCCTCGGCATTGAGCCGCGCCTTGGCCTCGACTTCGGAACGCTTGCGCTCACGCACCAGCATGATGCCGGCCTCGACAAGATCGCGGATGATTTGTTCGACATCGCGGCCGACATAACCAACCTCGGTGAATTTGGTCGCCTCGACCTTGATGAAGGGCGCGCCAGCAAGCCGCGCCAGACGCCGTGAGATTTCGGTCTTGCCGACGCCTGTCGGCCCGATCATCAGGATGTTCTTGGGCATCACCTCTTCGCGCAACGGGCCATCGAGCTGCTGCCGCCGCCAGCGATTTCTCAGCGCGATCGCCACCGCGCGTTTGGCGTCTTTCTGGCCGATGATGAACCGGTCGAGCTCGGTTACGGTTTCGCGGGGGGAAAAATTGCTCATATCGGGGATCATGCCTTTATGGGTGGAAGCCTGTTCAGGGCCGATGTGGGAAGAAGCGGGCGTATTATCAAGCTGCGGATGCGCTGCCAGCCGGCCCCGAACAGGATGACGATCGCACCGATGGCGATCAGGATCAGCGCAAATGGCGGAATGCCCGTGGTGTTGGCCGCGTCATTGATGAGGAAATAGATGCCGACCGACCCGAAATAGGCAAGCGTCGGCGCCAACAGCGACCTCCGGTCGATTGCCAGCGCAACCAGCACGAAACCCGCCATCATCAGGCCCAATAGGATGCTGGCCCACAGCCCCGGTTCGATTCTGCCTGACAGCACCTCCTGGCCAGTGGCTAGGATAAACAGCGGGTGCACCAGGAGCGGCGCGGACACCACATGCAGCCAGAAGGCGCAATCCGACCAGACCGTCTGCCGCTCGCGGTCGCGCAGATCGAAAAACACGGCCACAAAGAAGATCGCCAGACCGCATAGCAATGGAATGGCCAGCGCATCGGCGAGTATGTCGGCAAGCTGATCGGCCGCCGGAACAACGGCCGCGCCGCTGATCAGTTGATCGTGGTAGAACACCAGCGCGCCCAAGAACGCCAAGCTGGTGGCGGCGAGGGCAATCACGCCCGCAAGAACCGGCACCTTGAAGCGCGTGAAATACACAACGGCGGCGACGATCATGCCGCCTCCGAGGATCGAGGCGACTTCGCCGGCGCTGGCTCTCAATGCCAAGAGCGAAAACACGTTGAGTTCGGCGGGCAGGCCGATTTGCGCCTGAAGGCCCTCCCACAGGAGTGCGAGGACAGCGGCCATGAACATCAGCGACAGCAGCGTGCTTGAAAGGCGCATGCGTTTTTGCCGCGTGACGATTTCGGCCACGCCCCAACTGCCAAGCGCCAGGGCCACGGCGATCGACACGGCGTTCTGCGGCGCAATCGCCTGCAGGGCGAACAGCGCGCCGGCAAACAGCAAAATGACGCCGACGGTGACGAAAATATCATTGCCGCCGCCCACCAGCCGCATCTGGTCATCGACCGACGGCAAAGCAGCACCGGCAAGACCTTGGGCCCTGCCCTCGACGCCTTCGGCACCCTGTCCGGCCAAGGCCGGTTCCGGCGCTTCTTCCCGCGCCAGCGCGATCAACGCCTGACGCTGACCTGCATTGAGGATGCCCCGGGCGACCGCGCGGTTGAGGATCGTCTCGTCAATCATGCCCGCGGCTTTCATGTTGGCAGCCTTCTCATTTATGAATCCTGATCGAGGCGCAGGCGCATGATCAGCATAGCCTGATCCCGTGCCTCGGGGTCGGGTGCTTCAAACAGCGCCTCGAACCCGGCTTTCTCATAGGCCCGGATAGCACGTGCATTGGCGGCGTCAGGATCGATGATGATGTCACGGCAACCTTCGGCGATCAGCATTTTGACAAAGGCCTTGAGCGCAGCGGAACCCAATCCCCTGCCGAGGTTTTCTTCAAGGCCAACGGAAAGATCGACTCCGACGCTACCCGTGGGCACCTTCAACATCCAGGGCGCCTTGCTGATCCACGGCTCGACCAGATGGTCGCGGATCCGCCAGGCCTGGATGTAACCCATCGGCTCGCCGTCGCGCAGAAACAGAAACGGACGGGTGCTGTCGCGGCCCTCGACCATATCGCGGATATAGCCGAGTTCGGTTTCGACCTCACCCCACCATTGGCGCCAGTGCGGCTGGCGCATCCAGTCCTCAAGCAGTGTGTAATCGTTCGCGGTTACGGCCCGGAAGCCGATCCGCCCGGAATCAGCCGGGGCTGATTCAGTCGAGCTCAAGGGTTTCCACCACAATGTTTGTGTTGGTGTAGACGCAGATATCGCCGGCGATCTCCATGGCCCGCCGGGCCACGTCCTCGGCACTCTTGTCGCCGTCCATCATGGCGCGGGCGGCGGCATAGGCGTAGTTGCCGCCCGAGCCGATTGCCATGGTGCCGTGTTCAGGCTCCAGCACGTCACCATTGCCGGTAATTGCCAGCGTTACGGTCTTGTCGGCCACCAGCATCATGGCTTCGAGCCGCCGGAGATAGCGGTCCGTCCGCCAGTCCTTGGCCAGTTCCACCGCCGCACGGGTGAGCTGGTCGGGGTATTGCTCCAGCTTGGCCTCAAGCCGCTCGAGCAGGGTGAAGGCGTCGGCGGTGGCGCCCGCGAAGCCGGCGATCACGGTGCCGTCCTTGCCGATGCGGCGCACCTTGCGGGCATTGCCCTTCATCACCGTCTGGCCAAGGCTGACCTGGCCATCGCCGGCCATGACCACCTGGTTGTCCTTGCGCACCGTGATGATGGTGGTGGCGTGCATCTGGCCAAAGGGATTGTGCTCGCTCATGACGCGTCCTTTTTGTCACGGCGGCCAGCGACCGCCCGAATTTGAAGTCAATCCTATGTAAGCGCCCCGGAGGCATTTGCAAATCGGCTGCGGATCGCTCTATCCGTGGCGCAACGGCCGGGCTGGGCCAATGCCAAAGCCGTTCTGGATATTTGCAGCGCAGGCTGGTATTGAGCGCCGATCACACTGCCCGGAGACGCCGATGGCCACCACCGAGAGCTCGCGCACTGCCAAGATTGCGCGAAAGACCAATGAAACCGACATCGAAGTTTCCGTAGACATTGACGGAACCGGCGCGGGATCGATCTCCACAGGCGTGGGGTTTTTCGACCACATGCTTGACCAGCTCTGCCGCCATTCGCTGATCAATCTCGATGTTCGCGCCCAGGGCGATCTGCACATCGACGATCACCACACGGTGGAAGATACCGGCATTGCCATCGGCCAGGCGCTCAACAAGGCGCTGGGCGACAGAAAAGGCATCACCCGCTACGCTTCGCTGGATCTGGCGATGGACGAGACCCTGACCCGTGCTGCGGTGGATATCTCCGGGCGGCCATTCCTGGTTTGGGATGTTGAGTTTTCCGCACCCAAGATCGGCACATTCGACACCGAACTGGTGCGCGAATTCTTTCAGGCGCTGGCTCAGCATGGCGGCATCACCCTGCATGTCGCCAATCTTTATGGCGCCAACAATCATCACATCGCAGAGACCTGCTTCAAGGCCGTGGCCCGTGTGTTGCGCAGCGCCTGCGAGGTCGACCCGCGGCAGCAGGACAGGATTCCCTCAACCAAGGGATCCCTGGCCTGAGAACCCGCCGGACTTGGGTGCCTGATCCGTTTCGCTCGCTTGTCGGGCAACCAGCGGGTGCCCGCACCGGATGGATGCCGGACAGACAATCGGAGACCTCGCGATGAGCACATATCTGATCTTCGCCAGACCGGAGTCAGCGATTCCCGACGAGGGATCGGTGATCGTCGCGGACCGCTTCTCGTCGCTGGCCTTCATTGCGCCTTTGATCTGGCTGCTGTTTAACCGTCTGTGGGTGGAAGCGGTCCTGGTGTTGCTTTTGAGTTTGGCTGCGGGGCTGATGATCGCACAGGGCTGGTTTGGCTCGGCTCTGGCGCTGAACCTGGCGATTTCGACCGTGACGGGGCTTGAAGGCCGGAACTGGCGGGCAGCAAACCTTGCCCGCCGCGGCTGGCGGCTCGCTGATCTGGTCGAGGCCGATGACCCCGACACGGCGTTTGACATTCACGCCCATCGGAGCCTGGGACGCGGCGATCATCCCGTTCAAACCACAGGGCAGCTGCAAAACCGCTCGCTTTCGCCCCGGCTCGGGCGCGGCGAGAGCGATGGCGACAGCGGCGCAATCGGCCTGGTGCCGATCGAGAGGAACTGAGGGCATGCGGGTTGTTGTTGTTGACTATGGCTCGGGCAATCTGCGCTCGGCGGTCAAGGCGTTTGAACGGGCCGCCCGCGAGAGCGGTGTGCGCGCCGAGATCATCCTGAGCGCCGAAGCCGATGAGGTCGCCAGGGCCGACCGGGTGGTGCTACCCGGGGTCGGCGCCTATGCCGATTGCCGTGCCGGACTCGATGCCATCGACGGCATGACCCAGGCGCTTCGCCACGCGGTGGAGGACAAGGCACGGCCGTTTTTGGGGATCTGTGTCGGCATGCAGCTGATGTCGAGCCGTGGCCTGGAAAAGACCACCACGGAAGGCTTTGGCTGGATTCCGGGCGATGTGGTGAAGATCGAGCCTTCCGATCCGATGCTGAAGATTCCGCAGATCGGCTGGAACACGCTGGACCTGACCGGCAGTCATCCGCTGTTTGACGGCATCCCAACGGGGGCCGACGGGCTGCACGCCTATTTTGTGCATTCCTACCACCTGGCCGCACGCGACCCGGGCGATGTGATCGCCTCAAGCGATTATGGCGGACCGGTGACTGCGGCGGTCGCCCGCGGCAACAAGGCCGGCACCCAGTTTCACCCGGAAAAGAGCCAGACGCTGGGTCTGGCGCTGATTGCCAATTTCCTCAAATGGACGCCCTGACATGATCCTGTTTCCCGCAATCGATTTGAAAGACGGCCAATGCGTCCGCCTCAAGCTTGGCGAGATGGACACCGCTACGGTCTACAATGAGGACCCCGGCGCCCAGGCCCGCGCCTTCGAGGAGCAGGGCTTTGAATGGCTGCATGTGGTCGATCTCAACGGTGCCTTCGAAGGCCAATCGGTCAATGGCGCGGCGGTCGAGGCGATCCTGAAGGCCACCAAAAACCCGGTACAGCTTGGTGGCGGCATCCGCAACCTTGCCCAAATCGAGGCCTGGCTCGACAAGGGTCTGGCGCGGGTGATCCTCGGCACTATTGCGGTGCGCGATCCCGATCTGGTGCGTGAAGCCTGCAGATTGTTTCCGGGCCGGGTCGCCGTGGGCATTGACGCCAAGGGCGGCAAGGTGGCAGTCGAGGGTTGGGCCGAGGCGTCCGAATTGGGCGTAATCGAGCTCGCCCGGCGCTTCGAGGGCGCAGGCGCCGCCGCCATCATCTACACCGATATCGACCGCGACGGGGTGCTTACGGGCATCAACTGGGAGAGCACCATCGAGCTAGCGGAAGCGGTATCAATTCCGGTGATCGCCTCGGGCGGTCTGGCTTCAATGGCCGATATCGTGCGTATGAAGATGCCTGACGCAGCCCGGCTCGAGGGCGCGATCTCCGGCCGGGCGCTTTATGACGGGCGTATCGATCCGGCCGAAGCGCTGAGCGTACTCAACGGCACGCTTGAAGTCGAGGCGGCTCAGTTCGAGGAGACGGACCGCTCATGACCTTCAGATCCCGCGTTATCCCGTGTCTTGACGTCAAGGACTGCCCGCGCTCCCCGCAGCGGCTTGTCCGCCAAGTTGCACAATCCGGAAAGGCGGCCGTCCGATGACCCTCAAATCCCGCGTTATTCCCTGCCTTGACGTCAAGGACGGCCGCGTCGTCAAGGGCGTCAACTTTGTCGATCTGATCGATGCCGGCGATCCGGTGGAGGCCGCAAAGGCCTATGATCTGGCCGGTGCTGACGAGCTCTGCTTTCTCGATATCACCGCCTCATCGGACAATCGCGAAACGATCTTCGATGTCGTGGCGCATACGGCTGAAGAATGTTTCATGCCATTGACGGTGGGCGGCGGCGTGCGCACGGTGGCCGACATCCGCAAATTGCTGCTGGCGGGCGCCGACAAGGTCTCGATCAACACCGCCGCGGTCAACAATCCGGAGTTCGTGGCCGAAGCCGCCGACAAGTTCGGCGACCAGTGCATCGTCGTCGCCATCGACGCCAAGAAGGTCTCGGGACCCGGAGAGGCCGAGCGCTGGGAGATTTTCACCCATGGCGGCCGCACCCCGACCGGTATCGAGGCCATCGGTTTCGCCCAACGCGTGGTGGAGCTGGGCGCCGGTGAGATCCTGCTGACGTCAATGGACCGCGACGGGACCAAAGCCGGCTACGATATTCCGCTCACCCGGTCGATGGCCGATGCGGTGCCGGTTCCGGTGATCGCATCGGGAGGGGTGGGCACGCTCGATCATCTGGTTGAGGGCATCCGCGACGGCCATGCGACCGCCGTGCTTGCCGCCTCGATTTTCCATTTTGGAACCTATACGATCGGTGAAGCCAAACACTATATGGCCAATGCCGGGCTCGACATGCGGTTGGCCTGATACGGCCGGATGAAGGACGCCAGCGCCATGACCAGCTTCAGCCTCGCCCATCTCGAACGCATCGTCGAAGACCGCGCCGCCGCCGATGCATCGGAATCCTGGACGGCAAAGCTGGTATCGGCCGGCATGCCCAAGGCCGCCAAGAAGCTTGGCGAGGAAGCGGTTGAAACCGTCATCGCGGCGACATCGCAGGGCCGCGGCGAGCTTGTCGCGGAATCGGCCGATCTGCTCTATCACCTCATAGTCGTGCTACGGATTGCCGATATCCCGCTTGATGAAGTCATGGCAGAGTTGGAACGCCGGACATCGCAATCGGGTCTTGCTGAAAAGGCCGGGCGTGCGGCGGAGTAGATATGGACCAGACCGACATCAAGCCCCGCGCACTCGATCATTTCTCTGGTGATGAGTTTTCCCCCTACCGGTTTTTTTCCGCCGAGAAATGGGCGGAGTTCCGCGCCGATACCCCGTTGACGCTGACGGCTGACGAAGTCCATCGGCTGCGTTCGCTCAACGATCCGGTTGATCTCGATGAAGTGCGGCGGATCTATCTGTCGCTGTCGCGGCTTCTATCCGCTCATGTGGAATCCTCGCAATTGCTGTTTGAGCAGCGCAAGCATTTCCTCAATCTCTCCAATGTCATCAAGACGCCGTTCATCATCGGCATCGCCGGTTCGGTGGCGGTCGGAAAATCCACCACCGCGCGCGTGCTGGCCGAATTGCTGGCGCGGTGGCCCTCAAGCCCCAAGGTCGATCTGGTGACCACCGACGGGTTCTTGTACCCCAACGAGGTGCTCAGGCGGGACAATTTGATGGATCGCAAGGGCTTTCCCGAAAGCTACGATGTCGGGGCGGTGCTCAGGTTTCTTTCCGAGATCAAGGCCGGCCAGCACAATGTGCATGCACGGCGCTATTCGCACCTGACCTATGATGTGCTGCCCGATGAGTACACGGTTA
Organism: uncultured Hoeflea sp.; assembly: GCF_947501405.1. Lineage (GTDB taxonomy): Bacteria > Pseudomonadota > Alphaproteobacteria > Rhizobiales > Rhizobiaceae > Hoeflea. The sequence goes on from NZ_CANMVK010000003.1 coordinate 200,852, forward strand.
TCGACCGGCCCGACATTCTGATTTTCGAAGGCATTAATGTGCTGCAGGTCCGGGATCTGCCGGAAGACGGCAAGATCATCCCCTTCGTGTCGGATTTTTTCGATTTCTCGATCTATATCGACGCCGAGGAGGAGGACATTCATCAATGGTATGTCGACCGGTTCATGAACCTCCGACAGACCGCATTCCGCAATCCCGAATCCTTCTTCCACCGCTACGCGGCGATCGGCGAGGATGCCGCCCGCGCCATTGCCGAGAGCCTGTGGGAAAACATCAACCTGAAAAACCTGCGGCAGAACATCTTGCCGACCCGGCCGCGCGCCGACCTGATCCTGCGCAAGGGACCAGACCACCTTATCGAGCAAGTGGCGTTGCGGAAGCTTTGATTGCCTCGGCCGTTTAACCGTGGATTAGGATCGCCCTTGTAGGCTTCGCACATCCTAGGCATTGGAGAGGTGTGCGCAGTTATGCGAGAATCCGTAGGCGTCCCCGCGCGATTTTATCTGTCCCTTTCGGCCATGTGGCTGATGATGTTGGCTGTACTTCCTTTTACGAAGGTCCAGATCGTCTACGGTGATTTCACGGATGTGATCGGACTCGGGTTGATTCTGGCTGGTTTGAGCTTGGGCGCAGGGCGGCTAAAGTGGATTGCGGTCAGGAACACCCTCGGATTGTTCGCTGGATTCTTTCTGATTTTTTTGCCGTTGATCGTTGTCAACTATGTCGCCATGTCGTTTGAGATGCCATTGATGGACGATGTCCTGTCACAATGGGATCGGAGCATCGGTTTTGACTGGCACAGTTTCATCGCATATGTCGACGGCATTCCTTGGCTGGCCCGCGCATTTGACCAGGCCTACGGTTCCTTCCTCATTCAGGTGGTGCTGGTGCCCCTGTTGCTTCAGGTTACCGGGCAAAGCCGGCGGGCATTTGCCTTCGTGACATCTTATGGTCTGGTCTGCTTTCTGGCGGCCTTCATCGCCGTATATTTCCCTGCGTACGGAACCTACAGCTACTACGGATTTTCCGAGGGCGAACTTGCCAATATCGATATGTATTTCGGTTACCAATTCATCGAGCAGTTCGAGGCTGTGCGCTCACAAGAAACCTACCTTGTCACCGCAAGCACATTGGCGGGAATTCTGACTTTTCCATCTGTTCACGCAGCAGTGGCTTATCTGGCGATCTGGGCAACCTGGTCGAATAGATGGTTGCGCGTACCGTTCCTGCTTCTCAATGTGACCATGGCACTGTCTGCGGTCGTCAATGCCAATCATTACCTGGTGGATATTCTTGTCAGCATTCCTCTCGCCGCGATTACGGTGTGGATCGTCAAACGGATATATGCGATGGAGGGGTTTGGGGCTTCCCTGTCGACCGGCTCAGAACATGTCCCTGGCGGGCAGGCTGCAGCTATCAGGCAGCGCCCTACACCCGATCGGCAACCCGCCGAAGCGTGAGGTTGATCCGTCCGCCATCTTTCAGCAAGGTCGAGGTCATCGGGTAGATTCGGTCGACCCCATGATAGATCAGCCGGCTTTCACCACCCAGTACCACCACATCACCGCTTTCGAGCCGGAAGGATTTGGTCGGATGCGTTCTTTCAATGCCGCCGAATCGGAACAGGCAAGCATCTCCCAGCGACACCGAAAGCACCGGCGCGGAAAAATCCCCCTCGTCGCGATCCTGGTGCAGACCCATGCGCGCGGTCACGTCGTAGAAATTGACCAGACAGGCCTCCGGCCGCCGGCTCTCGCCGGTCAGGTCCGCCCACAGGCTCAGCAGGGTCTTGGGGATTGGCGGCCACGGATCGCCGCTTGAAGGGTGATGCCCCTGATAGCGGTAACCGGTCTTGTCAGCCACCCATCCAAGTTGCCCGCAATTGGTCATGCGCACGCTGAAGGGCTTGCCGCTGCGCGGCATTTGCGGACGGTAGAGCGGCGCTTGACGCACCACCGCCCGGATGTCTTCAACCAGCGCCTGTTGGCCATCTCGATCGATATGACCGGGGATGTGGCGCAATCCCTTTGGCAGAACCAGCATGTCAGCCGTTGCCGCCGCCGGTCGGTCAGGCGGTTTCGATATCGGGAATGCGCAGCACCTGGCCCGGATAGATCTTGTCGGGATGCGACAGCATCGGCGTGTTGGCCTCGAAGATCACCGTGTATTTCGAGCCCTTGCCCTTGCCGTAGGCGGCTTCGGCGATCTTCCATAGATTGTCGCCCTTTTCCACGGTGTGGAATTTGGGATCCTTGGCGGGCGTGGACGCGGCGACCAGTGCGGTCATATCGGCGTCGCCCAGCTTGAGGCCGGAATCGGGAATCACGACCTTGAGCTCCGAGGCCTCGACCTTGGAGATGCCCAGTGTGTTGCCCACCGCGACAATTGCCTTTTCGAAGATCGACTGGTCTTCCACGACACCGGACAACACCACCTTGTCGCCATTGACCGTCACATCGACCTTGTCGGTGCCCAGGCCATGAGAATCGAGTTCCTTTTTGACAGCGTCTGCGTCGGGCGCATCGTCATCGCCGCCAATCCCCAGTTTCTTTCCAGCCGATTTGATGAAATCGAAAATGCCCATATGTCCTAGTCTCCCTTGATTAGTTCCCGAGAACATAAGCATGCCGGGCGCGTCGTGCCAACAAAAAGCACCCGCTTTACTCGTCGCGGACCTTCTGGCGGGCCTTCTTGATCGTGGCGCGGCCGGATTTGGCGGCCAGCCGGCGCTCGACCGACCCCTTGGTCGGCCGGGTCTTGCGCCGCGGCGGCGGCGGCGGTGCGGAAGCCTGATCGATCAGCTCAACCAGCCGGGAGCGCGCATCAGCGCGATTGCGCTCCTGGGTCCGGAAGCGGTTGGCCTCTATGATGATGACGCCATCCTTGGACACGCGGCTGCCACCGATCCGGAGTGCATTGGCCTTGACGCGGTCGGTCAGCGCCGGCGAATTGGCGATGTCGAAGCGGAGCTGCACAGCGGTCGCGACCTTGTTGACGTTTTGCCCGCCCGGACCCGATGCGCGGATGAAACTCTCGCTCAGCTCCCACGCGGCGATCACGATGCCGCGCGCTGCGTATAATGGTTCGGCGCTCATCCGGCGGTTTTCCAGAATAAAATCTCGTCTTCGGGTTTTCGGCTGATGGCGGGAACCCGCGCATGCTCGGCCGGATGACCGACAACCAAAAGCACCAACGGCTTTTCATTGTCGGGCCGGCCGCAGATCTGGTTGAGAAATCCCATCGGAGACGGGGTGTGGGTGAGCGTGGCAAGGCCCGCCGAATGCAGGCTGGCGATCAGCAGCCCAATGGCGATGGAAACCGATTCGGGCACATAATAGTGTTTGATCCTGCGGCCCTTGTCGTCCACGCCCCAGCGCTGGGCGAAGATGGCGATCAGCCAGGGCGCGGTTTCGAGAAACGGCTTGTCGGCATCGGTGCCCAGCGGCGCCAGCGCATCGAGCCATTCTTCCCCGGCGCGGCCCTGATAGAAGGCGCGCTCTTCCTCTTCCGCCGCCAGGCGGATGGCGCGCTTGATCTCCGGGTCGCCGATGGCGACAAAACTCCAGGGCTGCTGGTTGGCGCCCGACGGCGCCGTGCCGGCGGTTCGAACCGCCAGCCGGATCAGCTCGGGATCGACCGGTTGTGACGAAAACTCCCGCACCGTGCGGCGTGACTGCATCAGCGCATGGAAGGCGCGGGCATCGGCCAACATGCTGGCATCACTCTTGCGCGGCAGCGAAAGCGCAACGGTGTCGGCGGTTTTGACCATAAAACGGATCTCCTGCGTCGGATTCATACCGGCAGAAGATGCGCGACCGGTCCCGCGGGGTCAACGGGACCGGGAAAAGCTGGCGTCTGCGACAGTGCGCGGCTATTCGGCCGCCGCCTTGAAGCCCGGTGCCGCATCGCGCACCGACCCATCGACATGGGCTTCGAATTTCTCGAAATTGTCGATGAACATGCCAACCAACCGGCTTGCGGCTGCGTCGTAGGCAGTCTTGTCGTTCCAGGTGGAGCGCGGATCGAGAATCGCCGGATCGACGCTGTCGACCGCTACAGGAACCGCAAAACCGAAATTCGGGTCGATGCGGAATTCAACGTCATCGAGCGAACCATTGAGAGCCGCGGTCAGCAGCGCGCGGGTGGCCTTGATCGGCATACGCCGACCCTCGCCGTAAGCGCCACCGGTCCAGCCGGTGTTGACCAGCCAGCAATTGACCTTGTGATCGTTGATCTGGCTGCGCAGCAGATCGCCATAGACGGACGGATGCCGGGGCATGAATGGCGCGCCAAAGCAGGTTGAGAACGTGGCTTCGGGCTCGGTGACGCCCTTCTCGGTGCCGGCCACCTTGGCGGTGTAGCCCGACAGGAAGTGATACATCGCCTGTTCCGGAGTCAGCCGGGCCAGCGGCGGCATCACACCGAAGGCGTCGGCGGTCAACATGATGATGTTGTGGGGGTGCCCGGCCCGGCCCGTGGCGCAGGCATTGGGAATGAAATGCAGCGGATAGGCGCAACGGGTGTTTTCGGTCAACGAACCATCGTCGAAATCCGGAATTCTGTTGTCATCGAGGACGACGTTCTCAAGCACCGTGCCGAAACGCTCGGTGGTGCCGAAAATTTCCGGCTCGGCCTCGCGTGACAGCCGGATGGTCTTGGCGTAGCAGCCACCTTCGAAATTGAAGACGCCATCGGCGCCCCAACCATGTTCGTCATCACCGATCAGCGTGCGGCTGGGATCGGCGGACAGTGTGGTTTTACCTGTGCCGGAGAGACCGAAAAACACCGCCGTGCCGCCATCGGGCCCGGAATTGGCCGAACAATGCATCGGCATCACGCCCTTCGGCGGCAGCAGGTAGTTGAGCGCGGTGAACACCGATTTCTTCATTTCGCCCGCATAGGAGGTGCCGCCAATCAGCACCAGGCCGCGTGTCAGGTCGACGGCGATCACCGTCTCGCTGCGGCAGCCGTGGCGCGCCGGATCGGCGCGGAAGGAAGGCAGATTGACGATGGTGAGTTGCGGCATGAATTCCGCCAGCGTCGCGCGGTCGGGCCTGATCAGCAGGTTGCGGATGAAAAGCGCATGCCAGGCATATTCGGTGACAATCCGGGACGGGAGAGCATTGGCCTTGTCGGCGCCGCCGACCAAATCCTGCACGAACAAATCGCGGTCAGCGGCATGGGCCATCATGTCGGCATGCAGCGTCTCGAATGCCTCGGGCGTCATCGGCTTGTTGTTGTCCCACCAAATCCGGTCTTCGGTCTGGGTGTCGCGGACGACGAACTTGTCCTTGGCCGAGCGGCCTGTGTGCTGACCGGTCAACGCCCTGAGCGCGCCATGAGCGGTCAGGACCGCTTCGCCCCTTGCCACGGCCAGCTCGATCAATTCGGCTTCATTGAAGTTGAAACGTACCTGACCGGTGGTCTTCAGTCCGCAAAGGTCGAGACCGGCCGACGGGTTGTGTACTCCCAAATCCTCATTCATTTCGGATTCCTTATTCTTTCAGGCGCGGGACAGGTTCAAATTCCGCGGGACCATAGGGGCGTGAAATTTAAAAAACAACAAACAATTCGTCGAATACTTAATGAAATCAAAGTATTAATCGATTTAAAAAATGCCGATATAATTTCAATCGGTTCAATTGTCGGCCGCCGGGAGTGCCTGGACAATGAGGGAATGACACGATAGGCGTTCTGTGCCACATTTTGTTCTTACTTTATCCTCATGGACGTTGCGGACAACGCACGGCCGGGACGCGGGAACTGGTTCGGGCCGGGCGTAAGCGGGGGCGCTTCCCAAAGGAACCCTGACCATGATGGAGACGACTACCATGCAAACAATCGCGCTCGTCGACGACGACCGCAACATCCTTACCTCGGTTTCGATCGCGCTCGAAGCCGAAGGGTATCGTGTTGAAACCTACACCGACGGCGCCTCCGCGCTTGATGGTTTGCTGGCCCGTCCGCCGCAGATGGCAATCTTCGACATCAAGATGCCGCGTATGGACGGCATGGAGCTGTTACGGCGGCTGCGGCAAAAATCCGACGTTCCGGTGATCTTCCTGACCTCCAAGGATGAGGAAATCGACGAATTGTTCGGGCTCAAGATGGGCGCTGACGATTTCATCACCAAGCCGTTTTCGCAGCGGCTTTTAGTCGAGCGCGTCAAGGCGGTGATGCGCCGGGCCGCAAACCGCGAGGCTGCCGCAGCCCCCGGCCGGGCCACAGCGACACCGACCAAATCGCTCGAGCGGGGCAATCTGGTGATGGATCAGGAGCGCCACACCTGCACCTGGAAAAATGAACCGGTGACGCTGACCGTGACCGAATTCCTCATTCTGCAGTCGCTGGCGCAGCGGCCCGGCGTGGTCAAAAGCCGCGACGCGCTGATGGACGCCGCCTATGACGAACAGGTTTATGTCGATGACCGCACCATCGACAGCCACATCAAGCGGCTGCGCAAGAAGTTCAAGATGGTCGACGACGATTTCGACATGATCGAAACGCTTTATGGCGTAGGATACCGCTTTCGCGAAGCCGCGTAAGCCGGCGGGCCCGCCTTCCAACAGTCCGCGTTCGGCGCGGCGAGAGCGACATGGCGATTGAAACGGATGAAAATGTGAGCGGCGAAGCCGGCGCACCGGCTGCCGCCAATCGCGACAAAAGCTGGGTTCATCCGGTGACCCTGGTGCGCCGGATCTTCGGCAATCTGATTTTCTCGAGCCTGACGCGCCGGATCCTGTTTCTCAACCTCGCGGCGCTGATCGTGCTGGTCTCGGGGATACTCTATCTCAACCAGTTCCGTGAGGGCCTGATCGACGCGCGCGTCGAAAGCCTTCTGACCCAGGGCGAGATCATCGCCGGCGCAGTGGCCGCGTCAGCCAGCGTTGACACCAATTCGATCACCATCGATCCGGAAAAACTGCTTGAACTGCAGGCGGGGCAGACGATTTCGCCGACCAACTCGAATGAGGATCTGGAGTTTCCAATCAATCCCGAGCGGGTCGCCCCGGTGCTCAGGCGGCTGATATCGCCGACCCGCACCCGCGCCCGGATCTATGATGACGACGCAAGCCTCATACTCGATTCGCGCTATCTCTACAGCAGCGGTCAGGTCCTCAGATATGATCTGCCTTCGCCGGACGCCAGTTCCCAAAGCCTGACGGAAACCTTTACCGCCTGGTTCAACCGGTTCTTCCAGCGCTCCGATCTGCCGCTCTATCGCGAGCCGCCCGGGGCCGACGGTTCGATCTATCCCGAAGTCATGAATGCGCTGACCGGCGGCCGCGGCGCGGTGGTGCGGATGACCGAAGCCGGAGAACTGATCGTGTCCGTTGCGGTGCCGGTACAGCGGTTCCGGGCGGTTTTGGGGGTGCTGCTTTTGTCCACCCAGGCCGGCGACATCGACAAGATCGTGCATGCCGAACGGCTGGCCATTTTCCGGGTGTTCGGGGTCGCGGCCATGGTCACGATCGTGCTGTCGCTGCTTTTGGCAAGCACCATCGCCACGCCCTTGCGCCGGCTTTCGGCAGCGGCGGTGCGGGTGCGGCGTGGCGCCAAGGCGCGTGAAGAAATTCCGGATTTCTCCGATCGTCAGGACGAGATCGGCAATCTGTCGGTCGCACTGCGCGACATGACCAATGCGCTTTATGACCGGATCGCCGCGATCGAGAGCTTCGCCGCCGATGTCAGCCATGAGCTCAAGAACCCGCTGACATCCTTGCGTAGTGCGGTGGAAACCCTGCCGCTGGCCCGCAACGAGCAATCGCGCAAGCGGCTGATGGATGTCATCCAGCACGATGTCCGCCGCATGGACCGGCTGATCAGCGACATTTCAGACGCCTCGCGGCTGGATGCGGAACTGGCGCGCCAGGACGGCACAACGGTGGATATGCGGGTGCTGCTCACCGATCTTGTGGAGATCGCACGGCAGGTCAGGGCCGGCAACAAAACCGCGGAGATCGATCTGAAAATCGACACCCGTGTTCGCGACAAGGCCGCGTTCCGTGTGCTCGGGCATGATCTTCGAATCGGTCAGGTGGTGACCAACCTGATTGAAAACGCCCGTTCCTTCGTTCCCGAGACCGGTGGCCTGATCAAGGTCCGGCTGACCCGGCATCGCGGCTCCGTGCAGGTGCTGGTCGAGGACAATGGTCCGGGCATCCGCGCCGAGGAGATCGAGCGGGTGTTCGAGCGGTTTTACACCGACCGGCCGGAGGGCGAGGATTTTGGCCAGAACTCCGGTCTCGGCCTGTCGATCAGCCGGCAGATCATCGAAGCTCATGGCGGCACGCTGACAGCGGAAAACATCCCCGGCCCCGTACCCGGCGCCTGGGCCGGAGCACGTTTCATCATCAAGTTGCCAGCGGACAGTCCATGACAGGCGCAGACGCAGGCGGGGCGACGACCGAACACGCCACCGCGATCGTGGTGGGGCAAACCGGCCTTCTGTTCATCGGCGCATCGGGCGCGGGCAAGAGCAGCACCGCCTTCGCCTGCCTGAATGCAGCGATAAGGCGCGGCTGGAACGCGGCGCTGATTGCGGATGACCGCACCCGGCTGAATGCGCACAGCGGGCGTTTGATCGCCAGTTGCCCGGCGCCGCTTCGCGGCCTGATCGAAATTCGCGGAACTGGTCTTTTGCGGATGCGGCGTCTCGACCGCGCGGTGATGCATCTGGCCGTGGCGCCCGGCGAACCGTCAGCGGACTCCCGACTGCCGGCCGAGAGCGAAACCTTCGCCCACCAGGGGACCGAGCTGCCGCTTCTGCGCCTGTGGCGGAATGGCGCAGTTGATCCGTTATCGGCCTTGTGTGCGCTGCGGCCTGACTGTTTTTTCGGCAATTGATCGGTTTCCCCGTAGCAATTGCCTGCTTTTCGACGTTTTTTGGCTTGAACTTCGCCATCATCTGTCCAAGATGATTTTTCGAGTTGTTCGCAAGTGCGAAGACATCGGTTCGGCCTGAGGCTGGACCCGGACGCGCCACAGGCCGCTGGAGGCAAAATGATCGGATTGGTGCTTGTCACCCATGGCAAGCTCGCTGAAGAGTTCCGGCATGCCCTGGAGCATGTGGTAGGGCCGCAAAGCGCGCTGGAAACCGTGTGCATCGGACCAGAAGACGATATGGATCAGCGCCGGATGGATATCGTCGGCGCCGTGTCGCGGGTCGAAAGCGGCCAGGGCGTGATCATTTTGACCGACATGTTCGGCGGCACCCCCTCAAACCTGTCGATTTCGGTGATGGATTCGGGCCGGATCGAGGTGATCGCCGGCGTCAATCTGCCGATGTTGATCAAGCTTGCGGGCGTTCGCGGCTCCAACGACATGCAGAGTTCGCTGGAACAGGCCCAGGATGCGGGCCGCAAATACATCAATGTCGCAAGCCGTCTGCTGACCGGAAAATGACCGCAAGTTCCGCCATGCTGTCGCGATCGCTGATGATCGTCAACAAGCGCGGGCTGCATGCGCGCGCCTCGGCCCGCTTCGTCCAGACCGTGGGGGGATATGACGCTAAGGTCCGGGTGACGCGGGAAGGCTCGACCGTGGGCGGCACCTCGATCATGGGGCTGATGATGCTTGCGGCCAGCCCCGGTTGCTCGATCCTGGTGGAGGCCGAAGGCGACCAGGCCGAGCAGGTGCTTGACGCGCTTGAGGAGTTGGTGGCTGACCGGTTCGGCGAAGGCGAATAAGACCCAACACATAAAGACATCTTTATGTCCTGTTGCCTGTCGCGGCGTTTCCTGCTAAGGCAGCGCCCACGTAAACACAGCCGGATCCGCCCGGAGCCGGCAAACCCGTGGGAAAACACTATGACAGCACAAGATTATGTGGTCGCCGATATCTCGTTGGCCGATTTTGGCCGCAAGGAACTCGACATCGCCGAGACCGAGATGCCCGGCCTGATGGCGCTGCGCGAGGAATACGGCACGAGCCAGCCGCTCAAGGGCGCGCGGATCGCCGGATCGCTGCACATGACAATTCAGACGGCTGTGCTGATCGAGACGCTCAAGGCGCTGGGCGCGGATGTGCGCTGGGCCTCGTGCAACATCTATTCGACCCAGGACCATGCCGCCGCAGCCATTGCCGCGGGCGGCACGCCGGTGTTTGCGATCAAGGGCGAGACGCTCGAGGAATACTGGTCGTACACCGACAAGATTTTCCAGTTCTCCGAAGGCACCTGCAACATGATCCTCGATGATGGCGGCGACGCCACCATGTATGTGCTGATCGGGGCACGGGTCGAGGAAGGCGAGACGGATCTGATCGAAACGCCGACATCGGAAGAAGAAGAATACCTGTTCGCGCAGATAAAGAAGCGGCTCAAGGAAAGCCCGGGCTGGTTCGTCAAGCAGCGCCACGCGATCAAGGGCGTCTCCGAAGAGACCACCACCGGCGTGCACCGGCTCTACAAGATGATGGAAAAGGGCCAGCTCCCCTTCCCGGCCTTCAACGTCAATGATTCGGTGACCAAATCGAAATTCGACAACAAGTATGGCTGCAAGGAATCGCTGGTCGACGGCATTCGCCGCGCCACCGACACCATGATGGCCGGCAAGGTTGCCGTGGTCTGCGGCTATGGCGATGTCGGCAAGGGCTCGGCCGCGTCGCTAAGCGGCGCCGGCGCCCGGGTCAAGGTCACCGAGATCGACCCGATCTGCGCGCTGCAGGCGGCGATGGACGGTTTTGAAGTGGTGACACTGGACGACGTGGTGAGCTCCGCCGACATCTTCATCACCACCACCGGCAACAAGGACGTGATCCGGCTTGAGCACATGCGCGACATGAAGGACATGGCGATCGTCGGCAATATCGGCCACTTCGACAACGAGATTCAGGTGGCGGCGCTGAAGAACCACAAATGGACCAACATCAAGGATCAGGTCGACATGGTCGAGATGCCCTCGGGCAACCGCATGATCCTTCTGAGCCAGGGCCGCCTGCTCAATCTGGGCAATGCCACCGGCCATCCGAGCTTCGTGATGTCGGCGTCGTTCACCAACCAGGTGCTCGCGCAGATGGAATTGTGGACCAAGGGCGACGACTACGACAACAAGGTCTATGTGCTGCCCAAACACCTCGATGAGAAGGTGGCACGGCTGCATCTCGACAAGATTGGCGCCAAGCTGACCAGCCTTGAGCCCGAGCAGGCCGACTATATCGGCGTGACAGTCGAGGGTCCGTTCAAGCCGGAACACTACAGGTACTGATTTTCAGCCCACTACCCACAAGATATTGATGCCGCCTCCTTGACAACAAGGAGGCGGTTTCTTTTTGCGGCCTTTCCCCTTCACCGTGATTCGCGAAGCCTGTATGTTTTAAGCTGATGATTCGCTCTCGCGGTGTGGCGGCGTGACGGGTGGATCGGCGATGTCTTGTCAAACATGCGGCGAGGGGACGGACATGCCGGAGACGGCGGATTCACACGGACACTCTGAGAGGTCTGGTTCCGGGCGGGCTTTGGCGAGCGGCCTCAGACACAATTTTGGAAAACTCCTCTCGGGAACGATGCTTCTTGGAAGCGGCATGATCGCCTGTGCGACACAGGCGCTCGCGCAGACATCCGCGCCCGAACCGGCCGGCGGCTTTAACATCTCCTCTCTCGAAGTGGTCAATTTCGCCATGGTGATCGGCGCCATATCGGCGGCGATGATTTCAGCAATCTGGCTGATCCGCGAGCGCGGCAAGATCGACACGGAAAACGCCGGCCTGCGCGCGGCACTGGCCGACGCCAACGCCCGGTTGTCGCGCTATCAGGCGCTGATCGTGGATCGCGACCGGCAGATCGTGGTCTGGGACGGCGTCGGCATTCCCGCCGAGGTTCTCGGCAATTTGTCGCCGGAAACCGGTGCGCCGCAGCGCCCGGCGGAATTTCTTGCCTTCGGCCGCTGGCTGGAGGCGCGATCGGCGGCCGCACTTGACGAGGCGATAGACCGGCTGCGGGCCCAGGCTGAGCGGTTCGACCTTATTGTGGAAACCGTGCGCGGCCAGGTGATCGAAGCCCAGGGACGGGTGTCGGGCGGGCGCGCCTTCGTGCGCTTCGTGACGCTGTCCAATGTCCGCGCTGAACTGGCGGAACTGAAGACCGAGCGCGACCGCTTGATGGCATCGCTCGACACGTTCCAGGCACTGATGGACGTCATCGACATGCCGGTGTGGCTCAGAGGCCCGGACGCCAAATTGCTGTGGGTCAACAATGCCTATCTGCGCGCGGTGGAGACCGATGAGCGCAGCGATGCGCTTGATCGCGGCATCGAACTGTTGGGCGTGGCCGCGCGGGAGAAGATCCGCGCATCGGCGACCCCGGAACGGCCCTTTCTCGACAAGGTCTCGACCGTTATCCACGGCCACCGCCGGTTCCTCGAAGTCGCCGATGTCAAGACCGTTGCCGGTCACGCCGGGCTGGCGCTGGATGTCTCGGTGGAAGAAGATCTGCGCGAGGAGCTTCAACGAACGATCCGGAGCCATGCGGAAACGCTTGATCATCTGGCGACGCCGGTGGCCATCTTCGACCGCGACCAGCGGCTGCAGTTTCACAATCAGGCCTTTCAGCAGCTTTGGGAACTCGACACGCCGTTCCTGGCGCGGCGGCCGGACAATGGCGAGTTTCTCGAGCGGCTTCGCACCGATGGCAAGCTGCCCGAGCCGCATGCCTGGCGCGACTGGAAGGAGCAGGTGCTGTCGGTCTACCGCTCGGTCGATGCAACACCGCATCTTTGGCACCTGCCGGACGGTCAGACGCTCAATGTCTTTGCCAACGCCCACCCGCAGGGCGGCGTAACCTGGGTGTTCGAGAATCTGACCGAAAAGGTCGATCTGGAGACCAAGTACAACACGCTTGTGCAGGTGCAGGGCGAAACCATCGATCACCTTGCCGAAGGCGTCGCTGTGTTCGGTCCCGACGGCAAAATCCGGCTGTCCAATCCGTCTTTCCGCGCTTTGTGGGGCCTGAACGAGGAGGATGTGGCGCCCGGCGTTCACATTCGTGACATTGCCGCGGCCTGCGAGCCTTCCCATGGTGAACCCGATGGCTGGAAACTGTTCGCCGGCGAAATCACCTCCTTTGAGGAAGAACGCCGCAGCCGCGAGGGCCGCATCGAGCTCGCCACCGGTCTGATTCTCGATTACGCCACGGTGCCGCTTCCCAACGGCCAAACCATGATCGCCTTTGTCAATGTGACCGACAGCGTTGGCGCCGAGCGTATGCTGACCGAGAAGAATGAGGCGCTGCGAAAGGCCGATGCGCTCAAGAATGATTTCGTTCAGCACGTCTCCTATGAATTGCGGTCGCCGCTGACCAACATTATCGGTTTCACCGACCTGCTCAAGACACCGGGCATTGGCGATCTCAATGAGCGCCAGACCGAATATCTCGACCATATCTCGACATCGTCTTCGGTGTTGCTGACCATCGTCAACGATATTCTCGATCTGGCCACCGTCGACGCCGGGATCATGCGGCTTGACGCCGGCGTGGTGGACATCGCGCGGCTGTTTGCCGACGCCGCGGAGCAGATCTCCGATCGTCTCAAGGAAAACGACCTGAAACTGGAGATCGACACGGCTCAGGCGCCAGCCGAGATGATCGGCGATTATCAGCGGCTCAAGCAGATCCTGTTCAAACTGCTGATGAATGCCGCCAATTTTGCGCCTGACGGCACAGTGGTGCAGCTCGGCTGCATCCGAGATGGGGACAGCATCATCTTCTCGGTAGCGGATTCGGGCCCGGGGATTCCCGAAGAGGCGCGCCAGGATGTGTTCGCCCGGTTCGAGACCCATGGCCAGAGCGGCCGCCGGCGCGGTGCGGGCCTGGGGCTATCGATCGTCCAGAGCTTTGTCGGCCTGCACGATGGCGATGTCTCGGTAGAAAGTGGCGAAGGCGGCGGTGCGAAGATCCTGTGCAGGTTTCCCGCCGACCGGCCGCTGGCGCGCGACGCGGCAGAGTGAGCCCCGGTGCAAGCCGAACCCCTGACCATCGACCTTGCCGATCTGGCCGCCACCACCCGGCTGGCTGAAGATCTGGCGCTGGCGCTCAGGCCCGGAGATTGCATCTGCCTGTCGGGTGATCTGGGCGCAGGCAAATCCACCTTCGCCCGCGCCGTGATTCGCGCGATCGCCGACGATATGGATCTCGAGGCGCCAAGCCCGACCTTCACGCTGGTGCAGAGCTATGCCTTGCGCCTGCCACTGGCGCATATCGACCTCTACCGTATCGGATCGCCGGAGGAGATTGAGGAGCTCGGTCTCGAGGACGCTTTGAGCGGTGGCTCGGCACTGATCGAATGGCCCGAACGGGCGCTCGACGCGCTGCCCGAAACACGGGTGATGATGCGGTTCGAGGGACTGGGCGCTGCCCGAACCGTCAAGATTTCGGGGCCTGAGGAATTCGTCGACAGGCTCAACCGGTCACTCGACGCGCGACATTTCATGGATCAGGCCGGATATCCCGCTGCGGTTCGGCGGCATCTTCAGGGCGACGCTTCTTCGCGGACCTATGAGAGTGTGCGCGCGCCGGACCGGGATCCGGTGATCTTGATGGATTCGCCGCACAGGCCCGATGGCGCGCCGATCCGGGACGGGTTGCCCTATTCGCGCATCGCGCATCTTGCCGAGGACGTAACGCCATTTGTGGCCATTTCCGGCTGGTTGCGCGAACAGGGTTTTGCCGCGCCGGCGGTGCTGGCGCAGGATCTCGAGGCCGGTTTTCTGCTGGTTGAGCATCTGGGCACGGCAGGCGTTCTCGATGAGCGCAACGCACCCGATCCGCTGCGTTACCAGATCGCTATCGACTGTCTGGCGGCGCTGCATGCGACGGAGCCGCCCAGGACATTGCAAGTCGAGGACCGGGCGCACCATGTGCCCGCCTACGATGCCCGGGCGATGCAGATCGAGGTCGAGTTGCTAACCGACTGGTACCTGCCCTGGAGGCGCGGTTCTGATGTGCCGGCATCGGAGCGGCAGGCCTATCTCGATCACTGGCAGGCCCTTTTTTTCAAACTTGAAACCGCCGAGAACGCGCTGGTCCTGCGCGATTATCATTCGCCCAATCTGATCTGGCGCGATGAGCGCGCCGGGCTCGACCGTCTCGGCCTGATCGATTTTCAGGATGCGATGATCGGCCCGTCCGCCTATGACGTGGCCTCCCTGTGTCAGGATGCACGGGTCACCGTCAGCAATGATCTCGCCACCGATTTGCTGGCGCGCTATGTCGCTGCCCGGCGCGGACAGGATGAAAACTTCGACGAGACGGCGTTTTATGAAACCTACGCCATCATGGCGGCGCAGCGCGCAACCAAGATCCTGGGTATCTTCGTGCGGCTCAATCAGCGTGACGGCAAACCGGGCTATCTCAGACACCTGCCGCGCCTCGAGACCTATCTCGCCCGTTCACTGCAGCATCCGGCGCTTCACCCCTTGCGCTCCTGGTTCGCAAAGGCTGGTATCGGGCAAATCGAATCATAGGCCGAATCCTCAAACCGGGCCACGCGCACGATGACCATCACCTCCGCCATGATCCTGGCTGCCGGCCTGGGCACCCGCATGCGGCCAATCACCGAAACCCGGCCCAAGCCGCTGGTCGAAGTGGCCGGTAAGCCGTTGATCGCCTATGCGCTGGAGGCGCTGAGCCGCGCTGGCGTGCGCAACATCGTCGTCAATGTGCATTACCTCGCGCCTATGCTTGTCGAATGGCTTAAAGCCTGGCCCGGCGCCGAAATCACCATTTCCGATGAAACCGAGGCCTTGCTGGATTCGGGCGGCGGCGTCGCCCGGGCGCTGCCGCTGCTCGGTCAGGATCCGTTTCTGGTTTTGAACGCAGACACGTTCTGGATTGAGGAACCCGGCAGCGGTCTGGACAATTTGTCGATGATGATCGACCGGTTTGATCGCGAGCGGATGGATATTTTGATGATGTCCGCGCGGCCCGATCAGGCCACCGGGCATGAGGGAGCCGGGGATTTCGTTGTCGGGGCGGACAACAGGCTGCAACGCTATCGCGGTCAAGGCGAACCGGTGATCTATGCCGGTGCACTGGCGCTTGATCCGCGCCTTCTGAGGCAACAAACGGACGCCCGGTTCTCGCTCAATCGCTGCTTCGATACGGCAATCGGCGCGGGGCGGCTTTTCGCTGCGCCAATGCGCGGTCACTGGTTGACCGTTGGCACGCCGCAGGCAATCGGCGAGGCCGAGGAGGCCATGGCGGGCTATCTGAGCAGCCAGGCATCATGAGCCGGGCCCGGCCGCGGTTGATGACAATTGCGCCAGGTGCGCCGTTTCTGCCGGTGCTGGCTGAAAAGATTCTCGCTGGTGAACTCATTTCCGGGCTCGGCTATCGTGCTGACGATCCGCTGTCGCTGGCCCGCGCCACCATTTTCGTTCCCACGCGCCGCGCGGCGCGGGCGTTGCGCTCGGAGCTGACCGATCAGATTGGCGCGGGCTCTGCGATCCTGCCGGTGATCCGCCCGCTGGGGGAAACCGACGAGGATTCAGGTTTTTTCGACCCTTCCGATCCGTCCACCCTGACGCTTGATCCGCCAATCACCAACACCGCTGCAGTGTTGCGCCTGGCGGATCTGGTGCTCGCCTGGAAGCAGGCGTTGCCGCAGGCTGTTCGTGATCATCTGGGCGGCGCGGCCCTGGTGGCGCCGGCCAATCCGGCGGATGCGATCTGGCTGGGCAGCAGCCTGTTCGAACTTATTCAGGCGGTGGAAAGCGAGGAGCGCGATTTCGCCGATCAGGATGGCGCGGTGACTGCGGATCTTCAACACTGGTGGCAGCTGACCCGGGAGTTTCTGGCAATCGCGCGCGATTACTGGCCGGCTTTGCTGAACGAAATCTCCCGTTCAAGCCCTGCACGCCATCATGATGCAATGATCGACATTTTCACCCGGACGCTGATTTCGAGTTCGAAAGACCGCCCGGTGATCGTCGCCGGATCGACCGGCACGCGGCCGTCGACCGCGCGGCTGATCGCGGCGGTGGCGAATCTGCCCCATGGCGCGGTGGTGCTGCCGGGTCTCGACCACTCGATGCGGGAATCGCACTGGCAAAGCCTCGCCGCTGCCGCCGGTGCCTCCACGGAAGACCCGGCAATGTCTGACGCCGCCATTCGCAGCCATCCGCAATATGGTCTGATGCGATTGATCCAGAGCTGCGGGCTTGGGGTAAGTGATCTCAAGGACATCCCTGAAATTGGCCGTCTCGACCCGGAGATGGAAATCCGGCGCGGCGCGGTCTCGGCAGCCCTGCTTCCCGCCGCGGCCACCGACGCCTGGGGCGAGACCGGATTTTTGCCCAAACCCGACGCGCTCTCCGCGGCCTTCAAACAGGTCAGCCTGATTGAGGCTGCCAATGAACGCGAGGAAGCCGCAGCGCTTGCTGCAGCAATGCGGCAGGCGCTCGAACCGCGCCCGGGCGCACCCGAACCTTCGGCGGCGCTGGTGACGCCTGATCGCAACCTCGCCCGGCGGGTGATCACCGAACTCAAACGCTACGGCATCGAGGCCAATGATTCGGCCGGAGCGCCCCTGATGGCGAGCCCGCAGGGCGGGTTGGCGCGGCTTGCGGCCCATGTCGCTTTCGCGCCCGGTGATGCGGTGGCGATCGCGGCGCTGATCAAGCATCCGCTGGCGCGCTTCGGGCTGGACCGCAAGGCCGCCCACCGCGGGGCAGGACTGGTCGAACGCATCGCCTTGCGCGGCGGCAGCGGCGAAGCGGATATCGACCAGCTCGAAGCGCTGGTTGCGGAACGCGAAGCATCGCGGCTCGACCGCCACGCGGCCCAGTGGCTGTCACGGATTTCCGATGAAGATGCGGCGCTGGCGCGTGATGTGGCCCGGCGGGCCATGCAGGCGCTGATGCCGCTGACCTCGGTGCTCAGTCCGGCACCCGGATCTGCCGCTCCGGCCATCGGCCAGTATGCGGAACGGACAGCCAGCGCGCTGGAGGCCATTTGCACGGACGCTGACGGCAGTCTTGGTACGTTGTGGAGCGACGAGGCCGGGGAGAGCCTGGCGAGCCTGCTGCTTGAGACGCGTGACAGTGGCGCGGCGCTGGCGCTCGCCGGCCATGAGTGGATCGGGGCGCTGGACGCGCTGCTGGCGGGTCGCATGGTCAAGCCGCGCGCCGGCGGTCATCCCCGGGCCTTTGTCTGGGGCGCGCTGGAGGCACGGCTGCAACCCGTCGACACAATCCTGATGGGGGCGCTCAATGAGGGCGTCTGGCCGCAGGCGGGGACGGAGGATCCGTTCCTTTCGCGGTCGATGAAGGCGGCGATCGGGCTGGAACCGCCGGAGCGACGCATTGGCCAAGCCGCGCATGATTTCCAGATGGCGATGGGCGCGCCAAAGCTGGTTCTGTCGCGTGCGCTGCGCTCGGGCAAGGCGCCGACTGTGGCTTCGAGATGGCTGCAACGGCTGCTCGCGGTGACCGGACCCGAGACTTCGAACGCTGTGGGTGCCCGCGGTGAGGCGATGCTGGACCATGTCCGTGCGCTTGATCTCGGACCGGCGACCGCCCCCGCCGCGCGTCCCGAACCACGGCCGCCCGCTGCCGCGCAGCCGCAGCGCTACTCCTTCTCCGAAGTCAGCAAGCTGCGGCGCGATCCCTACGCCATCTATGCGCAGCGCGTGCTTGGCCTTGATCCGCTTGACCCCTTCCTGGCCGATCCCGGCCCACGCGAGCGCGGCACGCTTTATCACGCCATTCTCGAGGCCTTCATCTCGACCATCGGGCCTGACGCGCGCACGCTGGCAGCGCTCAACCGGATCGCAGCGGAGCATTTCCTGACGGCCCGGCTGCCCGACGCCACCCGGTTGATCTGGCAATCGCGTTTTGCCGGGGCGGCCGAAAAAATCGTCACCTGGGAGCAGGAAACCTCCGGTCAGCGGGTTCGTTCACTGGTCGAGCAGCGCGCCGGTCTGGACCTGCCCGCAGCCGGCATCCGATTGACCGGGCTTGCCGACCGCATCGATCTATGCCGTGACGGAACCGCCTGGATCATCGATTACAAGACCGGCGGCGCGCCATCGCGGAAAGAGGCGCGCAGCCTGCTCGATCCGCAATTGGCGCTGGAGGCCCACGCCTTGCGCCAGGGCGGTTTTGCGGGGCTCGACAAGACCCGGCCGTCGGCCTTGCTCTACCTGCGGCTGACCGGCAAAGACCCCTTCGCCGAACGGATCGACACAGACCCCAACAGGCCAGGCCGTGATGCGGCGATGACTCCCGAGGATCTTGCCGACAAGGCAGTTGACGAGTTAACGCGGCTGGTCACGCTGTTGCGCTCGGGCAAGCGCGGCTTCCTGTCGCGCGCAATTGCCCAAAGCGTGCGCGCCACGGGCGGCGATTACGACCATCTCGCACGCGTCGCCGAATGGCAGACCGTGGTGGAAACCGATGCAGGGGACAGCGATGGCTGACGCGGGAATCACGCCTGCCGTTTCCGAGACCACGCTGCGGCAGAACCGTGCGGCGACGCCGGACCTTTCCGCCTGGGTGTCGGCCAATGCCGGATCGGGCAAGACTCATGTTCTGGCGCGCCGGGTGATCCGGTTGCTGCTGCGCGGGGCGCGCCCTTCGGCCATCTTGTGCCTGACTTACACCAAGGCTGCGGCGGCGGAGATGTCGAACCGGGTCTTTCGCACGCTGGCCGACTGGGTGCGGCTTGACGATACCGCGCTTGCCGAAAGACTGTCGGAACTCGAGGGTCAGGCGCCCGAGCCCGGTCATCTGATCGCCGCGCGGCGGCTGTTCGCGACAGCGCTCGAGACCCCTGGCGGGCTCAAGATCCAGACCATCCACGCTTTTTGCGAGGCCGTCCTGCACCGCTTTCCCCTGGAGGCCAATGTTCCGGGCCACTTCTCGGTGCTCGACGATCAGAAGGCAGCATTGCTGCTTGCCGAGGCACGCCGGCAGCTGATGTCGGCACAAAGCTTTGAGGCCGATCCCGAGCTTGCGAGCGCGGTGATGATGGCGCTGGAAATCGGCGGCGAAGCCGGATTCGATGGGCTTCTGGCCGGGCTTTATGCCCGGCGCCGCGACTATCTCGCTTTCGACGCCGCCGCCCGCGCCAAAGGCGGAGCCGAGAGACTGTTGCGCGGGGCGCTTGGGTTGTTTCCGGATGACTCTGAAGCCGGCGTTGTTGCTGATAGCTGGCCGCTTGCGGCGCTGCCGGGCGATTACGTCAAACATGTCCATGAGTTCGCCACAGCCGCGAAATCCGCCGCCCGGGCCCGTGACTTCTGCTCCGGGCTGCTGACTGCCGGAACCGAACGGGATCCTGCCGCACGGCTGGAATTGCTGACCCGGCTGTTTTTCACGAAGTCCGGGTCACCAGCCAAGCTCGATACGATTTCATCAAAAACGGTTGCGGAACAATTCGCTGATTTCTCGGATCGGGTGCTCGCAGCCCAGGCACAAATCGTCGATGCGACCGATCGGCTCAAGCGGCTTCGAACGCTCGAGACCTCACTGGTTGCCCACCGGCTGGCGCGGCGCTATATCGGCGGCTTCGAGGGCCTGAAGTCCCGTCAGGCGCTCCTGGACTACGACGATCTGATCGCAGCGACCGAAGCACTTCTGGCCAAAAGCGGCGCCGGGGCGTGGGTGCATTACAAACTCGATCAGGGCATTGACCATATTCTGGTGGATGAGGCGCAGGACACCTCGCCGCTGCAATGGAATGTTATCGGACGGCTGGCGGAAGAATTCTTTGCCGGCGAAGGGGCACGAGGGCCGGGCCGTAGCCTTTTTGCCGTAGGCGATGAAAAGCAGTCGATCTACTCCTTTCAGGGCGCCCGCCCCGAACGCTTCGGCGAAGAGCGCGCCCGGGTGGCCAAACGGGCGCAAGGCGCGGGCGTAGCGTTTGAAGCGGTCTCGCTCAGGGTGTCGTTCCGCTCCTCGGTGGAAGTGCTCGCTTTGGTCGATCACGTGTTTACCGATGACGACGCGCGCCGCGGCCTGGGCAATCAGGATGAACCGGTGCTGCACGAAACCGCACGCGGCCGTGCCCCCGGTCTCGCGGAACTGTGGCCGATGATCGCCAAAGAGCGTTCTGCCAATGACGATGACTGGACCGCCGCTTTCGATGATGTGCCCGAAACCGCGCCCGCCGCGCAGCTGGCGCGCCGCATTGCCGATGTCCTGTCCGGCTGGATTGGCCGCGAGACAATTCTGGATGCCAAGACAGGCGCGGCGCGGCCGATCACACCTGGCGATGTGCTGGTGCTGGTGCGCAAGCGCGACGGGTTCGTACCGACGTTGCTCAGGACGCTGAAGGCCAGGGCCGGAATTCCCGTGGCGGGCGCCGACAGGCTCAAGCTGACCGATCACATTGCGGTGCAAGATCTCATCGCGCTGGGCCGCTTCTGCCTGCTCGAAGAAGACGACCTGGCGCTGGCCGGGCTGATCAAGAGCCCGCTGATCGGCATGGATGAGGACGCTTTGTTCACGCTCGGCAATGAGCGTTCCGAGGGTCAGTCGGTCTGGTCGCGTCTCAACGAACTGGCGCAATCGCAGCAGGAATTTGCGGCCGCGCGCGACCGGCTCGACCGCTGGCGCCGCCTGGTCCGAACGCTGCAGCCCCATGATTTTTACGCCACGGTGCTCGGCCCTGATGGCGGGCGCCAGGCCTATCTGCGACGTCTCGGGCACGAGGCCGGAGATGTGCTCGACGAGTTTCTGGGTCTCGGGCTCGACCATGAGCAGGCCGGGCTGCCGGGCCTGCAGGCGTTTCTGGCAATGCTTGAAAGCGATGCGCCGGAGATCAAGCGCGAGATGGAAGCCGGATCAGGTGCTGTGCGGATCATGACGGTTCACGCCGCCAAGGGGCTCGAAGCACCGGTGGTGTTTCTGGTCGATTCAGGTGGCGAGGCATTCCAGACCAGCCACCAGCCGAAATTGCGGCTGATCCCCGCCGATGGGGAAAACGGTGCAGGGTCCGGCTTGCCCGATGTGCCGGTCTGGCTGCCCGACAAATCCTTTGAAAACAGCGCCACCGAGCCGTTGCGCGACCGGCTGCGGCAACAGGCGGAAGAAGAATACCGGCGGCTGATGTATGTCGGGCTCACCCGCGCCGCCGACCGGCTGGTGATGTGCGGCTATCGCGGCGTAAGGGAGACCAAATCCCCGACCTGGCATTCGATGGTGGAAGGCGGGATCGCGCGGATGGACGATCAACCCGCCTTTCAGGTTACTGAAATCGAAAACGGCGCAGGCGAAGACGCTTTTACCGCCACGCGACTACGGCGCAGCAACGCAGGCGCGACGGCGGTCAGCGGTTCCGACACAGAACCACCGCCAACGGGGCGCGACGGGCCACCACTCTCGATTTCGCCCGAGCCGTTGCCTCCGCCAAAGCGGCTGCCCCGGCCTCTGGCGCCTTCGGGCGTCAGCGCGGTTCTGGAGGACAGCGGCGAGGTCAGCGGACAGTCGCCATTTGCGCAAAAGACCGGGGGCGCCGGGCTGGCGTTGGCGCGCGGCAGTCTGGTGCACAGGCTTTTGCAAGTGCTGCCGGGAATGGCCGAAGCCGACCGTGCGGAAGCGCTCAGGCGTTATCTCGACCGTGCGCTTGCGGGCCAGGACCGCTCGGAGGCCGATCTGATCGAACGCCAGGTTATGGGCGTGCTGCGCGATCCCGGCCTCGCTCAGATCATCGACATGCCCGGCGAGGCCGAAGTGTCGGTGATGGGCACCTTGCGCATCGGCGGCGAGGATCGCGCGGTTTCGGGACGGATCGACCGGATCGCGGTATCTGACGAGCGGGTGCTGATTGTCGACTACAAGACCGGGCTCGTCCCGCCGGCGGACGAGCCGCCGCCCTCAAGCCATGTCTCGCAACTGGCCATCTACCGAGCGCTGCTTGAGCCGCTTTATCCGGGACGCCGGATCGATGCGGTGCTGATTTATGTCTCGGGTCCCGTCACGGTGGAAGTGCCGGCGGAGGCGCTTGATGCGGCAATGGCAGCGCTTGAGGCCTGGCGCGATCCGCTCACGGCTCGGTGATCGGCGGCAAACGCACTTGAATGTTGACCCTCGAATCATCACATTGTTCGCATCTGAGACAGCCATCAAAGGAGTGCCCATAATGGCCACCGTGAAAGTAGACAGCGCCAATTTCCAAAGTGAAGTGCTCGAGTCCAGCGTGCCGGTCGTCGTCGACTTCTGGGCCGAATGGTGCGGCCCCTGCAAGATGATTGCGCCGAGCCTCGAAGAGATCTCCAATGAGATGGAAGGCAAGGTGAAGGTCGCCAAGATCAACATCGACGAGAATCCGCAGATCGCCTCGCAGTTCGGCGTTCGTTCGATCCCGACGCTGGCCATGTTCAAGGGCGGCGCTGTGGCTGATATCAAGGTCGGCGCATCGCCGAAAACCGCACTTTCGAGCTGGATCAACGGCGCCGTCGCCTGAGTTCGGCCACCACGCAAGTTTCAAAACCCGCCCGCGATTCCGGGCGGGTTTTTTGTATGTCAAACATGATCTTGAAGCGTTTTCCGAAGCGTGCGCGGCGGTTCGATTGGTGTGTGTGAAGCCGCAGCCCGGTCAGATCGGCGGCGTGCCGTTGCGCCGGAGCACATCGCCAAGCAGGTAGAGCGACCCGCAGATCAATACCCGGGGCGCCGGTTCAAGACGGTTCCAATTCCTGGTTACGGCGATCATCGCCGCTTCAACATCCGCCGCGGATTCAGCGGTAAGACCCGCCTCGTCGGCCGTGTCGGCCAGAAATTCGGGATCCAGCCCGGCTTCCGAATCGGGCACCGGAACCGTGAACACATGCCGGGCCATGCCGGTAAACGCCTCGAAATAGCCGACCGGATCCTTGGTGTTGATCATGCCGGCAATCAAAAACAACGGCCGCGAATCGCGCTCTTCAAGATTGGCCATGGCTTCCGCAATCGCCCGGCCGGCGCCGGGATTGTGACCGCCATCGATCCACACTTCCATACCGTCCATCGCAGCCTCGGTGATGAGGCCGCGGGGCAGCCTTTCCAGCCGGCCTGGCCAGGACACGTCGACAAGGCCTCTGGCGATCGCCGCCTCGTCCAGCTCAAAGCCAGCTGATTTCAACGCCCGGATTGCCGCTGCGGCATTGGATTGCTGGTGCCGCCCCGCCAACCGCGGCAACGGCAGGTCGATGAGTTCCTCATCGTCCTGATAGGCAAGCCGGCCGTTTTCTTCGTTGGCAAAATAGTCCTGGCCATAGACGCTGACCGGACAGCGAAGCCGCTCGGCACTGGCGATTATCACATCCCGCGCGCTCTCGTCGGGTTGGGCGCCGATCACCACCGGCACCCCTGCCTTGATGATGCCCGCCTTCTCCGCCGCAATCAGTTCAACGCGGTCACCGAGATAGGCCTGATGATCAAGCGAAATCGACATGATCAGGGCCACCGCCGGCCTGGCAATCACATTGGTGGCGTCGAAACGGCCACCAAGACCGACCTCGACAATGGCGACATCGGCGGGATGCTCTGAAAAAAGCAGAAACATCACCGCGGTGAGAATTTCGAAAACGGTGATCATCTCGCCCTGGTTGGCCTCCGCCACCCGCCGCACGGCCTCGGCAAAAGTCTCGTCGCTCACCAGCCGGCCGCCGCCTTTTGCGCCCAGACGGTAACGTTCATGCCAATTGACCAGATGCGGCGAGGTATGGACATGCGCCGTAAGACCGTGGGCTTCCAGGATCGCGCGGCAAAACGCACCGGTGGAGCCCTTGCCATTGGTGCCGGCGATGTGGATCACCGGCGGCAGCCGGTCCTGCGGATTGCCCAGCCGTTTCAACAGGCGGGTTATGCGCCCCAGCGACAGATCGAAGCCTTTGGGGTGCAGCGCCATCAGCGCGTTGATTTCCTGTTCGGCCGCTGACACCACCGATTTCCTCACCGTCATGGAACCTGGGTTATGCGCCGGCCGGCGGCGCTATTCGGCCGCCTGAACCGCTTCGGGCTGAGGCTCTTCCGCTGCTTCCGGCGACGGGGCCGGCAACGCCACCGGAGCGGGTGCGTCAAGCTTGAGAAAGATCCTGAGCAGCCGGGCGATGGTCTCCGGAATATCATGCCGGTGGATCACCATATCGATCATGCCGTGCTCAAGCAGGTATTCAGAGGTCTGGAAGCCCTCCGGCAGCTTTTCGCGGATGGTCTGTTCAATGACCCGTTTGCCGGCAAAGCAGATTTCTGCACCGGGCTCGGCCAGATGCACATCACCGAGCATGGCGTAGGAGGCCGACACCCCGCCGGTGGTGGGATTGGTCAACACCACGATATAGGGCAGTCCCGCTTCCTTGAGCATTTCCACCGCCACCGTGGTGCGCGGCAGTTGCATCAGCGACAGGATGCCTTCCTGCATGCGGGCGCCGCCGGAGGCTGGGAACATGACCAGCGGGCAATTGCGCTCGATCGCCGCCTCGAAGGCCTGGATGATGGCTTCGCCTGCGGCGATACCAAGCGATCCGCCCATGAAGGAGAAATCATGCACACAGGCGATGATCTCGACCCCGCGCACCGCGCCATGGGCGGCAATGACGGAATCCTCGAGCCCGGTCTTGGTGCGATTGTCCCTCAGCCGGTCGGAGTATTTCTTGGAATCACGGAATTTCAGCGGATCCTGAGGCACCTTGGGTGAGGGCAGCAGCTCGTATTTGCCCTCATCAAACATGTGTTTGAGTCGCGCTTCGGCCGACATTTTCATGTGATAGCCGGAAGCCGGGATCACATAGTGGTTTTCCTCGAGATCATTGTGAAACACCATCTCCCCGGTTTCCGGACACTTGATCCAGAGATTTTCCGGAACCTCCCGGCGGCCGAGCATGGAATTGATCTTTGGCCTGACATAGTTGGTGATCCAGTTCACGAGTTCGTCTCCGCTTCGTCCTGGCCCCGCTTGAGGCCTAAATGCGCCGATATGCTAATGTGGGGGTCTCAGTCCGCGGGTGCAAGCCGCGCTTCGCGCACGCCGGTCGCCAGCCCGCGCACCATGGTGGCCACGCTCTCGACTGTATCGCTGGTGGCCGCTCCGCTTCCGTCGAGCGTGTTGGCGATCTGGTTGACGATTGCAGTGCCGACCACGACACCGTCAGCGGACTTGCCGATGGCGCGCGCCTGCTCGGCGGTCTTGACCCCGAAGCCGACGCAAACCGGAAGGCCGGTGTGGCCCTTGATCCGGTCAACGGCCGCGTTGACCTTCGAGGTATCGGCGATTGCCGAGCCGGTGATGCCGGTCATGGACACGTAGTAGACAAAACCGGAGGTGTTGGCGAGCACGCGCGGCAGCCGCTTGTCGTCGGTGGTGGGCGTCGCCAGACGGATGAAATTAAGGCCGGCGCCAAGTGCGGGAAGGCACAGTTCCTCGTCCATTTCCGGCGGCAGGTCGACGACGATCAGGCCATCGATCCCGGCCTCGCGGGCGTCGGTCAGGAAACGCTCGACGCCGTAGATGTAGATCGGATTGTAATAGCCCATCAGCACGATCGGCGTGTCATTGTCGGTTTTGCGGAAATCACGCGCCATATCAAGCGTGCGCGACAGCGTCTGACCCGCCTTCAGCGCGCGCTGGCCGGCCATCTGGATTGCCGGGCCATCGGCCATCGGATCGGAAAACGGCATGCCGAGTTCGATCACGTCGGATCCTGCGCCGGGCAGCGCCTGCATGATCTTGAGCGAGGTGTCGTAATCCGGATCACCGCCCATGAAATAGGTGACCAGCGCCGGCCGGCCTTCGGATTTGAGCTTTTCAAAGCGGGTATCGATACGTGTGGTCATGATCAAAGCTCCACGCCGAGGATCTTGCCGACGGTGAAAATGTCCTTGTCGCCGCGGCCGCACAAATTCATGACGATGATTTGATCCTTGCCCATTTTCGGGGCGCGCTTGATCACCTCGGCCAGCGCATGGCTGGGCTCCAGCGCCGGGATGATACCTTCAAGCCGGGTGAGCAACTGGAAGGCTTCCAGCGCTTCGTCATCCATGATTGGCACATAGTTGACCCGGCCGGATTCCTTAAGCCAGGAATGCTCGGGCCCGATGCCCGGATAATCGAGCCCGGCCGAGATCGAGTGGCCTTCCTGGATCTGGCCGTCGCCATCCTGCAGCAGATAGGTGCGGTTTCCGTGCAGCACGCCTGGCGACCCGGCGGTCAGGGAGGCACAGTGCTCGTGACCACCCAGCCCCTTGCCGCCGGCCTCAACGCCCACGATCTCGACGTCCTGGTCGTCGAGGAAGGGATGGAACAGCCCGATCGCGTTGGAGCCGCCGCCGACGGCCGCCACCAGCATGTCGGGCAACCGGCCTTCCAGCGCCAGCAACTGTTCACGGGTTTCCTGACCGATCACCGACTGGAAGGTGCGAACCATCTCCGGATAAGGGTGCGGGCCCGCTGCGGTGCCGATAAGATAATAGGTGTCGGACACATTGGTGACCCAGTCTCTGAGCGCCTCGTTCATGGCGTCCTTGAGCGTGCCCTGGCCGGATGTCACCGGATGCACCTTGGCGCCCAGCAGCTTCATGCGAAACACATTCGGCGCCTGCCGCTCGACATCGGTGGCGCCCATATAGACTTCGCACGGATAGCCGAACCGCGCTGCCACCGTGGCCGAGGCGACGCCGTGTTGGCCAGCCCCGGTCTCGGCGATGATGCGGGTTTTGCCCATGCGCTTGGCGAGCAGGATCTGGCCCACGCAATTGTTGATCTTGTGCGACCCGGTGTGGTTGAGCTCGTCGCGCTTGAAGTAGACCTTGGCGCCGCCAAGATGCTCGGTCAGCCTCTCGGCGAAATAGATCGGCGACGGACGCCCGGTGTAATGGGTGTTGAGATGCTCGAGTTCAGCCTGAAAGGCGGGATCGGTCTTGGCCCTGGTCCATTCCTCTTCCAGTTCCAGAATCAACGGCATCAATGTTTCGGCGACGAAACGTCCCCCGAAAATGCCGAACATGCCCTGTTCGTCGGGTCCGGTGCGGAATGAATTGGGATTGGCTGGCTGGTTCACTGCATCTACTCCTGAGACCGTCCATTTTCGGCGGCTGTGACGGCGTGTACGAAAGCATCCATCATGGCGGGATCCTTGACCCCCGGTGCGCTTTCGACCCCCGACGACACATCGACACCGGGCGCGCGGGAAATCCGCAACGCCTCGCCGATATTGTCCTTCGTCAGACCACCGGAAAGCATGTAACTAGCAGCCCCGTCAAGCGCGGCAAGAAGCCGCCAGTCGAAGCTTACGCCATTGCCGCCGGGAAGATCGGAACCCCGCGGCGGCTTGGCGTCGAACAGGAACCGATCTGCGACGCCCCTGTACGGCGCAATCCGCTCAAGATCGGCGGCTTCGCGGATGGCGAAGGCCTTCATCACCGGCAGGCCGCACCGTGCCTTGAGCTCGGCCGCGCGCGCCGGGCTTTCGCCGCCATGCAATTGCAGCCAGTCCGGTTTGACTTCGGCGACGATCTCGTCGAGCCCGGCGTCGTCCATATCAACAGTCACGGCGACGGTCTTGAGACCTAAACCCCTGGCGCGGGCGCTCAGATCCGCCGCTTGCGCGACGCCCACATGCCGCGGGCTTTTTTCAAAGAAGATAAAGCCTGCCATATCGGCCTTCAGCCGGGCTGCGCGATCAATCGCCTCGGGGGTGCTCAAGCCGCAGATTTTGATCATCGTGGTCATGCGGCTGACCTCGCACAAAACCGTCTCTGAGTCGAGATGACCATAAGATGACATTGTGGCCGTAGATGCGCCCGAACGGGACGTCGGAAAGTGCGGCCCGTCGGATGTGTTCAGAAGCTTACGGCGAACAGGCGCGAACCGTTCTGTTTGAGCCAGCGCTTGGCTTCATCGGTGCGGGGACACAGCTCACGGCAGGTGGCCCAGAAGCGCGGCCCGTGGTTCATTTCCTTAAGATGCGCCACTTCGTGGGCGGCGAGATAATCGATGACGAAATCCGGCGCCATGGCAATGCGCCAGGAAAACGACAGATTGCCCTTCGAGGTGCAGGAGCCCCAGCGGCTCTTGGTGTCCTTGTAAGAAATCGAGCGCACCGTCTCGCCGAGCCGGGCGGCATGGCCGGCGACCAGCGCTTCGAGTTCGCTTCTGGCCACGCGCTTGAGATGATCGGCGACGCGGCGGCCGGTATGCTCGGGGCTGCCCGCAACCCGGAGGACCGCGACGCCGTCAATCTCGGTCTGCTCGGCAAGACCGCGCAGTTTTCCGGTCATCTCGATGCGGTGCTCGACGCCGCGGATGGCGATCTTGCCGACCTCGGCCAGCGGGCCAGAGTCCGGCACGCGAGCCAGCCGGGTCATCAGCCAGGCATGGTGGCGGGTGAGAAAGGCGTCGACCTCATGACCGGGCAGACCGCGCGGGATCGTCAGTTTCAACGCCTGGCCACCGGGCTCGATGCGAAGCGTCATGCGGGTGGCGCGGGCGTTTTCGCGAATGGTCAGCGGCAGCGCCCGGCCATTGACGGTAACGCTGTCAGGCCTTGGCGCGGGCGGCGTGTTGGATTTGCGGCTCAGTCCGAACATTGGCAAGAGTCTAGCCGATTCGAAGGGCATTGGGGCCGGTTTCCGCGGCCTGGATGCCGCAGCGGCGGTCAGTCACAAAAACGGCGCCCGGTGAGGGACGCCGCCTTGCTTGCTGGAGGGCAATCGGAGGGACCGGCAATCAGCCGTCGATTTCAGGAACAGAACGCTTCTTCTTGGTCTGGCTCGTCTGGCGATCGGCCATGAACTGGTCGAACTCCTTGCGGTCACGGGCCATGCGCAGATCATGCATATGCTGATCGAATTCCTTGCGCATCTCATCGAGCTTCTTGCGCTCTTCATCGAGCCGCGTGAGTTCGGCGTCGCGCCATTCGTCGAATGCGACATTGCCGCTGCTCGACTGCATGCCGTGGCCGCGCTTGCGGCGGAACGAACCGGCAAAGTCGTCAGTCGCGCGGTTTACATCGGCCTTGAAGGCATCAAGCCGGTCGCCCCAGATGATGTAGGCCAGCATGGCCAGGCCGAGCGGCCAGAAAACCATAAAGCCCAGAACCATCAGGGCAATGGTTGCCGGCGTCCAGGCAGGGCGGATCAATGCGGTTTGTGTCATCGGGTAACCTCGTCTCGTCAAAGGGAAGCGGGGATCGTTCCCTCGTGATTTTGATGTGGTATGGCCGACGGATCGATTCAAGAAATCACGCGCGTAATTTCTTCAACTCATTGTTTTATCGTTGAATTATTCGATGGTTAAAATGCAACCCATTGTCCGGATCAGGCCTTGCGGCCGCCTTTGACAAGCTTCGGTGCAGCCTTCCTGCCACGGTTTGCCTGGGCATTGGACCGGACGAAATCGAGGATTCTGGGTGCGATCTCGGCACGGAAACGCGAGCCGTTGAAGACGCCGTAATGGCCAACCTTCGGCTGCACGTAATGGTGCCGCATCTCATCGGGGATGTTGGGACAGATGGTCTGTGCCGCTTCGGTCTGGCCGACGCCGGAGATGTCGTCATTCTCCCCCTCGACGGTGAGCAGCGCAACATTGCGGATCGCCTTTGTGTCGACCAGGCGGCTACGATGCATCATTTCGCCCTTGGGCAGTGAATGCTTGATGAAGACGGTGTCGACGGTCTGCAGGTAGAACTCGGCCGTCAGATCCATCACGGCGAGATATTCATCATAGAAATCCCGGTGCCGCTCGGCGGAATCGCCGTCATCCTTGACCAGATGCAGATAGAAATCCTTCTGCGCGATCATGTGGCGGTCGAGGTTCATGGTCATGAAGCCCGACAATTGCAGAAAGCCCGGATAGACCGACCGGGTGAAGCCCGGCAGCGGCCATGGCACTTGCATGATGACATTGTCGGCAAACCATTCAAGAGGCCTGTCCTGGGCGAGTTCATTGACGCCGGTGGGGTTGATGCGGGTGTCGATCGGCCCGCCCATCAATGTCATTGAGGACGGCGCGAATGTGTCGCCGCTTTCTTCCATAACCGCGACGGCGGCCAGCACCGGCACCGACGGCTGGCACACCGCCATCACATGGGTGTCGGGCCCCAGCGCATGCAGCATGGAGATGATGTAATCAATATAGTCATCGAGATCGAAACGGCCTTCCGACACCGGCACCATGCGCGCGTCGGTCCAGTCGGTGATGTAGACCTCGGCCTTGGGCAACAGCGCCTCGACGGTTCCGCGCAGCAAGGTCGCATAATGGCCCGACATCGGCGCCACGATCAGGATCTTGGGATCCGGGCGATGATTGGCGGGAAGGGTCCGCTCGAAATGAACGAGATCGCAGAACGGCCGCGACCAGACAACCTTCTCATGGACCGACACGGGTCCTGAGTTCAAGGTGGTCTGATCGAGACCGAATTCGGGCTTGCCGTAGCGGCGCGTCGTGCGCTCGAACAGCTCGAAACCCGCTGCCACCGCACGGCCGTAAGGTGTGTGGGAGATCGGATTGACCGGATTGCGGTAAGCCAATCGCATCGCGTCGGCGTAGGCGCGCATCGGCGCCATGGCCGCGTGATTGAGCTCATACATCTGATAGAACATGACGTCGTGTCCCTCTTGCCGGCAGCCTGGCTGCCTGGTTCCCGCCATCTTACCCACCGCATCCTTGCAGCAATCTGACCTGTCGCGGCGCATGAACAGGCGCGGACCCTAACACGCTTTTGCTGCATAGCAACAAAAAGCCCGGAGAAAGCAGGGGAATTGCGACCAACTGATGAGTTTGAAGTGCCGATTCAGCGCTTTACCGGCCGTTGCGGTGCCGCGTAGCGGGGTTTTTCGCGCGATCCACAGATATCCGAGGCATCCAAACGGCCTTGCGAAACCGGTGATCCGGCCGGAAAAACACTGTCACGATCAGGCTGCGGCACGGCCCTGATCGAGGTGTCCCAGATCGGCGAGTGCTTCCGCCACGGCCCGGTCAGGCGCGGTTTGTACAAGCGGACCGATCGCCGCCTCAAGCCTTACGCCCGACAACCGGTGGGGCCGGAACCAGAGATAGGATATCTCGGCTAGTTCCCTCCACATCGGCGCCACAAGGCCGCCGGCACGGATCAGCCACCAAGGGATACCAACCGGCCGGAGCCGCCGCCCCAGCGCGTTTTCCATATGCGCCTTCATCGCCGCGCCGCTTAGCGTGTGGCCTGCAAATGTGTAGGTTTTAAAACCGCTCTCATCACTCCCCTTGCCGGCAAGCGCGACAAAGGCGCGAGCCAGGTCGGGCAGATAGGCCCAGGCGTGATCACGCTGCATGGCGGCCTGTCCAGTGCCACCGGGCCAGGTGAAAACGCCTTTCCCGGCTTTGGCGGCGATGGCCTGATCGAACCAGGAGCCGGTGCCGTCTCCGCCGTAGAAATCGCCGGCGCGCAAAATGATCGTTTTGACGCCCTTGCCCCTCCAGCCCGCTGCGGCATCCTGAAAGTGCTGCTCCATGGCGTTGCGGATGTCGCCCTTGACGGTGCCGCCAGCCATCGGCGTGGTTTCATCGACCAGATGCGGAATGACGGGTCCGTAATTGTAGACATTGCCGGCAAAAAGATGCAGCGAGCCGCTGGCGCTGGCCGCAGCAATGACATTCCCGGCCTGGATGAGGCACTCCTGCTTCCATCGGGTGTAGAGGGGATTGAGGCCGTTGAAGATCACATCGGCGCCCGCACACGCGTCGATCAGGGCCTGGCGGTCCATGGCGTCGGCAGTACGGCTTTGCGCACCGCCAAGTCCTGGCGGCTTGGTTCCGTCGCGTGTGACGGCGATGACGCGCCAGCCCTGGGCGAGAAAGGCGCGGGCAACCACGCGGCCCAGCCTGCCGCGCGCTCCGAGAATGGCGACTGTCTGCATGATCATCTCCCTGTTGGATCGGACGAGATCAGCATTGCGCATTCATAATCAATTGAATATTGGGCATTCTTGTTCCATTATCATTCAATTATGAATGGACAAGGAGACCGATCCTGGACTGGAATCTGTTGCGCAGTTTTCTCGCGGTGGCCGAGACCGGCAGTCTGACGGCAGCCGCACGCCGGCTCGGCATGAGCCAACCCTCGATCGGGCGTCACATCAGCGAACTTGAGCGGCAGCTCGACACGCAGTTGTTCCGGCGCGGCCCCCGGGGCCGGGAACTGAGCGATCGCGGGCATGTGCTGATGGGCGAAGCCCGGCGCATGGGCGAGGCCGCCGACGCCTTCTCGCGGCTAGCCCTGGGCAGGACACCGGGGCTCGCAGGCCCGGTGAGGATTACTGCCAGCGAAGTCATCGGCGCGCTGGTGCTGCCCGGCATCATCACAGCCTTGCGCCGCGATGAACCATCGATCGAGGTCGAGATTGTCGCCTCCAATTCAGTGGGAAGTCTGCTTCGCCGGGATGCCGACATCGCCATCCGCATGATCAGACCGCACCAACTCGACCTTGTGATCCGGCATATTGCCGACATCCCGTTGGTGACTTGCGCGAGCACGGACTATTTCAACCGCGCCGGCCGGCCTGACAAACCCGCGGATCTCGCCGGTCATGATTTGCTCGGCTTCGATCGCTCGGATGAAATCATCGAAGGTTTCGCCAGGGCCGGGATCGCGCTTGATCGCAGCAACTTCAAGATCCGGTCGGACAATCAACTGGTGTTGTGGGAAGCAATCTGCGCGGGCGGCGGGATCGGTTTCGCGCAACGGCCCATGGTGGTAACAACCCAGAATGTTGAAATCTGCCTGGAAACCATGCCGTTGCCGCGGCTTGAAACCTACCTCGCACTGCATGGCGATCTGAGGCAAAGCCCGCGCATTCGTCATGTCGCCGATTACGTCTATGAAGCGATGCGCGCCTATGCCGCCCGGGCTTGACCTGGCAGGCGGGAGCAACAACTGTCGCTATTCATGGCGTCAATCTGGGTTTAGCCTCGTTGCGAAATTCACGTTACCGCAGATGATCGGAGCATCGTGGGAGCAAGTCCGTTGAAACCATTTGCCGGCAGTTTCACCCAGCAGGAAGCGCTTGATGAGACGGTTATCGCTGCCGCGGCCGACGTGCTGCGTACGGGCCGTCTGCACCGCTATAATCTTGTCAAGGGCGAAGTCTCTCAAGCGGCGCGCCTCGAACAGGCCTTTGCCGCCTATCAGGGTGCGCGCTACTGCCTCGCCTGCGCCTCGGGCGGCTATGCGCTGGCAATCGCGCTGAGGGCTGCGGGCCTTGAACACGGCGAAGGTGTGTTGACCAACGGCTTTACGCTGGCCCCGGTGCCGGGCGCGATTGCCTCGGCCGGCGGCAAGCCGGTGCTGGTTGAGATCACCGAAGACATGGTGATCGATCTCGACGATCTGGAACGCAAGGCCAGGACCAGCGGCGCGCGGTTTCTGGCATTGTCGAACATGCGCGGCCATCTGGCCGATATGGACCGGGTGACAGATCTGGCGCGGGCCCACGGCCTGATCCTGATTGAGGATTGCGCCCACACCATGGGGGCTGCCTGGAACGGAACCCGAAGCGGCAATTTCGGCCTGGCAGGGTGCTTTTCCACCCAGACCTACAAGCATCTCAATGCCGGCGAGGGCGGGTTGCTGACTTCCGACGATCCCGAATTCATGGCTCGCGCCATCATGCTTTCGGGCTCCTACATGTTTTATGAGCGTCATGGCGCGGCCCCGCCCGCGGAGGTGTTCGAGCGCATCCGGCTCGAAACCCCCAACATGTCGGGTCGGATGGACAATCTGCGGGCGGCGATTTTGCTGCCGCAACTTGACCGGCTCGACGATGCGATTGCGCGCTGGAACGAGCGCTACCGGGCCGTTGAGCAGGGGCTCGCGGGTGTGGAGGGGCTGGTTCTGCGCCACCGCCCGGCGGCCGAGGCCTATGTGGGGAGTTCGATCCAGTTCCGCCTGCCGGGCATTGCCGGCCACGCGGCCACCGGCTTTGTGGAGGACGCCAAGGCGCTGGGTGTGGATCTGAAATGGTTTGGCGCCGATGATCCGGCCGGCTTTACCTCCACTCATCACAGCTGGCGCTATGTCGCAGCGCAGTCCCTGCCGCAGACCGATCATGTGCTTTCCAGCCTGTTTGACATGCGCCTTCCATTGACTTTCTCGATCGAAGATTGCCGCCAGATCGCCGCCATCATCGCCCATTGCGCCAGCAAGCGCGTGTTGGCGCGGGCCAGTTAGCGGCAATTCAGTCGAGCACCCGGCGCATCTTTTCTGCCGCCTGGTTGAAATGCGGGATCAGACCTTCCAGCATCTCAAGCGATAGCCGCACCGTTGGCCCATGGCAGGCGAGTGCGGCGAGGAAACGTCCCTCCGCGTCGGTCACCGGCACCGCGATCGCGATCATACCGTCCATGAACTCCTCATTGTCGAACGCGAAGCCGCGTTTGGCGACAACTGCAAGTTCTTCAAGCAAGGCGTCAGGGTCGGTGATGGTCTTGGCTGTCTTGTGTTCGAGCATCAACGCCGACACACAGGCCCTGCGCTTGCGCGGCGGCAGGCTTGCCAGAAATACCTTGCCGCTGGCGGTGCAGTGAAACGGCACATGCGAACCGATCGGCAGTTGCACCCGGAAGGGCCAATCGGTTTCCACCCGATCGAGATAGCTCATGCCGTCATCTTCGGGCACCACGTAGTTGATGGTTTCCCCGATTTTTGAGGCAAGCTCGAGCAAAACCTGACGGCGGGCGATGTGGTCGCGCGAGGTCTGAAGCAGCCCTATGCCGATCCGGCGTGCGCGGCGCGCCGGCCGCAGCCGCTTGCCGCCAGGTTCGTAGACCAGGAATCCCTCGGCCTTCATGGTGGCGCACAGCCGATGAATGGTTTGCTTGGGCAGGCCGATCGAGCGGTTGATTTCGGTCGGGGTCAACGGCTCGCCGGCCTCGGCGATCGCCTCGAGAATCAACAGGGTTCGCAGGTTTGTGGCGATGCGCTGATCTGACTCGGACACAACTATTCCAGTTCATGAGATTCGATAGTGCCAGAAGCAAGCGTGCTTGCCGTGGCATGAGATCAGTGAATACGATGATAAACGAGATGTAAAGTCTCATTTTTTAGCTAATGGGTATGATTTGGCTGAATTTGACGTGGTCATTGTGGGAGCGGGTTCTGCTGGTTGTGTTCTGGCCAACCGGCTTTCGGCTGATCCGGCCGTGTCCGTGGCGCTGGTCGAGGCCGGTGGCAGGGACCTGTCGCCGTGGATTCACGTGCCTGTCGGCTATTTCAAGACCATCAAGGATCCGGCACTCAACTGGATGTACCGCACCCAGCCCGACCCGGGGCTCAATGGCCGGGCGCTGAACTGGCCGCGCGGCAAGACGCTCGGCGGCTCGAGCTCGATCAACGGGCTGCTTTATGTCCGCGGCCAGCCGCAGGACTATGATCGTTGGAGACAGATGGGCAATGTCGGATGGGGCTGGGACGATGTGGCGCCATTGTTCCGGCGCAGCGAAGCCTGGGAGGATGGCGGCGATGACCTCAGGGGCGGCGACGGCGAGCTGACGGTTTCGCGGTCGCGCCAGTCCTGGCGGGTGGTCGACGCCTGGGTCGAGGCCGCCAAAGCCGAAGGCTTCGCCTTTAACCCGGACTACAACGGCGAAAGCCAGGAGGGGGTGGGGTATTTCCAGCTCACCGCCCGCAACGGGCTGCGCTGCAGTTCGGCGAAGGCGTTTCTCGGGCCGGCCCGCCGGCGTCCCAATCTGAAGATATACACCCATGTCGAAATCCACGACATCGAGCTGGATGGCCCGCGCGCCGTCGCCGTGCGCGGCCGCCGGCATGGATCGCCGCTGCGCATTGGCGCGCGTGGCGAAATCGTGCTGTCGGCCGGAGCCATCGGTTCACCGCAGATCCTGATGTTGTCAGGCATCGGCGCGGGAACCGAGCTTGGCCGGCACGGCATTCAAGTGCGGCACGAGATTGACGGTGTGGGCAAGAACCTGCAGGACCATCTTCAGGCCCGCCCGATCTATCGCTGCACCACCCCGACCATCAACACCCGCACCCGCGGGCTGTTCAACCAGGCACGGATCGGGTTCGAGTACATGCTCAACCGCTCGGGCCCATTGACCCTCGCCGCCAGTCTGGGCACCGGGTTTCTCAAGACCCGGCCGGATCTGGAAACGCCAGACATCCAGTTTCACATCCAGCCATTTTCGGCCAACAACCCGACCACCGATACCGACGATTTCGATGCATTCACCGCTTCGGTGCTGCAATTGCGGCCCGAAAGCGCCGGCGAGATCCGGCTCAATTCGGCGCAAGCCGGCGATCCGCCGCTGATACATCCGAACTATCTCGCCACGCCGCTTGACCAGCAGACCATCGTCGAGGGCATTCGCATGGCGCGGCGGATCTGCCGACAGTCACCGGTCCGGGAATTGATTGTCGAGGAGCATGCGCCCGGCGCCCCGGTCGCTGATGAGGATTTCGACGGGCTTCTCGACTGGGCGCGCAACACCGCCACCACGATCTATCACCCGACCGGCACCTGCAAGATGGGCGCCGACGCCATGGCCGTGGTCGATGACCGGTTGCGGGTCCACGGGATCGAGCGGCTGCGGGTGGCCGACGCCTCGATCATGCCGAGCATCGTTTCGGGCAACACCAATGCGCCGGCCATCATGATCGGCGAAAAGGCCTCGGACCTCGTTCGTGAGGACATGCGCGCATGAGAACAACCGCACCGGCAGGTTCGAGCCCAAACTACCGCCGTCCGGAGAGCCTTCACCGGACGCACCGCTCACGTTCCAATCGAAGGCGAGACATGAAACGGGAGGAGAACCCCATGTCGATACTAACCAACCTGACCAGAGGTGTGGCCGCGGCCGCGCTTCTGACGGCGGCATCGCTGTTCGGTGTCGCCGCCGAAGCCAAAACCACCATCCGGGTTCAGTCGGTGATTCCGAACACCGCCGATGAGGTGGTGATGCTTCAGAATTTCGCCGACGACGTCAAAGCCCTGACCGATGGCGAGGTAGAATTCGAGATCCTGCCCGCCGGCGCCGTGGTCGGCGTTCAGGAAATCCTCGACGCGGTGGATGCCGGGCTGATCGAGGGCGGCTTCGCCTGGACCCACTACTGGTCGGGCAAACATCCCGCGGCCATGTTGTTTGGCTCGCCGGTGGCGGGCGCCGGGATCGGCATCGACAACATCGCCTTCATGTCCTGGTATCTCAATGCCGGCGGCAAGGAGCTCTATGACCAGCTCTGGAAAGAGATGGGCGTCAACATCAAGGGCTTCATGCTGCAGCCGGTGGGGCCGGAAGCGCTGGGCTGGTTCAAGGAACCGATCGTGACCATGGACGATTTCCGCAAGTACCGGTTCCGCACCCCGCCCGGCATTCCGGGTCAAACCTACAAGGACATCGGCGTGGCGTCGGTTGCAATGGGCGGTGGCGACATTCTGCCGGCGCTTGAAAAAGGCACAATCGATGCCGCGGAATGGTGCTGCCCCAAGCCCGATTCGGTGTTTGGCTTCCAGAAGGTGCTGAAGCATTACTACCTGCAGGGCCTGCACCAGGTGGTGGTCAATGCCGATCTGTATCTCAATGGCGATGTCTACAATTCGCTGACGCCATTGCAACAGAAGGCCATTGAGGTGGCTGCCAATGCGTCGCTGATGAAGGCCATGGCCTACCGCATCAACGAAAACGGCAAGGCGCTGGACAAGCTGATCAACGAGGATGGCGTGCAGCTGCACGACACTCCGGCCGATTACTTCACCGAATATATGGCGGCCGCCAATGCCGCGCTTGAAAAGAACGCCGCCGAGAATGCGTTCTTCAAGACCGTCTGGGACAGCCAGAAGGCGTTCGCCAAAACGGCCGTGCCCTACTGGGCGCAGGCGCAGCGTACCAACGCCAATCTTGGCGCAGCCTATGCGGACACGCTGAAGAAGCAGTAAGCTCAAAAAGCCAAAGTCAGGCCCCGCAGTCATGCGGGGCCTGACAACCGGTTCGCCGGTAAGCAGCGCAATAATGCAAGGGAGGGCATTATGGCCGGACACAATGAGGATGACATCGCCGAAATCGGCGACGAGCTTCTGGCCGAGCGGCGGGGCGGGCCGGGCGTACAAATGCCCGACGACATGCATCCCGCAGCCCGCGCAATCGTGCACGCAATTGATACGGTGTCCGAATGGGTCGGCCGCATCGTGGCGCTGCTGGTGGTGCCTATCATCCTCGCCATGGTCTACGAGGTGGTGGCGCGCAAGCTGTTCATCGCGCCGACACTGTGGGCATTTGATGTCTCGCGCATGCTTTACGGCATGTCCTTCATGCTCGGCGCCGGCTACGCCCTGATGCACGGGCTGCACATAAGGGCCGATTTTCTCTATCGCAATTTCGAGGTCAAAACCCAGGGACGGATCGACCTGGTGCTTTACATCGTGCTGTTCATGCCGGCGATGTTGTTCCTGCTCAAGGCCGGTTATGATTTCGCGCTGAAATCGATCCTGCAAGGCGAGCGCGCCGGCGACAGCACCTGGGCGCCAATTGTCTGGCCGGTCAAATCCTCGCTGGCCATCGGGGTGGCGCTGCTTTTGATGCAGGGCGTGTCGGAAATCATCAAATCCTGGTACGCGGCGACTCGCGGTCGGTGGCCGACATGAGCTTTTTCGAGATTGCACCGGAGATTGTCGGCTTCTTGATGATCGGCGCCATGTTGTTCGCCATCTTCATCGGCTTTCCGATCTCCTTCACGCTGATCTTTCTGGGCATTGTGTTCGGCGCCTGGGGCTTTGGCCTCAATCTGACGATCTTCCTCATGACCCTGCAATTCTACGGCTCGATGATGGAGCAGACGCTGGCCGCGGTGCCCTTGTTTGTCTTCATGGGCTTCATGATGGAGCAGGCCGGGCTGATGGAGCGATTGTTCAAGGCGGTGCAGCTGATGCTCGCCCGCATGACCGGATCGCTTTTCGTCGCCGTATTGTTTGTCTCCGTGGTGTTTGGTGCGGCCACCGGCATCGTTGGCGCCTCGGTGACCATTCTCGGCATCATGGCCGCCAAGACCATGAGCGAATCCGGCTACGATGTGCGGCTGGCAGCCGGCACCATTACCGCCGGCGGCACTTTGGGGATCCTGATCCCGCCATCGATCATGCTGGTGGTGATGGGTCCGGTGCTGGAAGTGCCGGTGACCGATTTGTTCGCCGGAGCAATTCTGCCCGGCATCATGATGGCAGTGCTTTATCTCGGCTATGCGCTGGGCCGCTGCTGGCTCAATCCCGCTCTCGGCCCGCCGTTGCGCGACGACCAGATCCCCGAGGATCGGGCGCATGTCTGGCGCGAGTTCATTCTCGGGCTGGTGCCGCCAACCATTCTGATCGCGTTTGCGATGGGTTCGATCCTGCTGGGTTGGGCGACGCCGACCGAGGGTGCTGGCATGGGCGCGTTCGGCTCGGTGCTGCTGACCATCGGCTACCGCCGCTTCACCTGGAAGCGCACCTATGAGGCGCTTCTCAAAACGCTCGAGATCTCGGTGCTGATCCTGTTTCTGGTCGCGGCCTCGAACTTCTTCGGTGCGGTGTTTTCGCGGCTGGGCACTCCGGGGCTGATCACCGACTGGCTGCTGGCGCTCGATCTGTCGCCGAGCCTGATCATCATCATGATCCTGGCCATGGTGTTCATTCTCGGCTGGCCGCTCGAATGGGTGCCGATCGTGCTGATCATCCTGCCGATCCTGCAGCCGGTTCTGGTGGAAATGAATGTCAACATGACCTGGTTCGCCATTCTGGTGGCAGTCTGTCTGCAAACCGCCTGGCTCAGTCCGCCGGTGGCGCTGTCGGCCTATTTC
This sequence comes from uncultured Hoeflea sp., assembly GCF_947501405.1. Taxonomy (GTDB): domain Bacteria; phylum Pseudomonadota; class Alphaproteobacteria; order Rhizobiales; family Rhizobiaceae; genus Hoeflea. The sequence goes on from NZ_CANMVK010000003.1 coordinate 241,585, forward strand.
CTCAAGGGCGTGGCGCCGCATTGGGACCTGAAAGACATCTACTACGGCATGATGCAGTTCATGACGGTGCAGGTCTTCGGTCTGGTACTGGTGTTTTTGTTCCCGGCGCTGGCGCTGTGGTTGCCCGGCTATCTTTATGGCCATTGACCGGAGACATCATGCCCGCTGACCGCAAGATCCCGGTCCTGTGCAGTTTCACGGCCATCCGGCAGCGGCGCGGCCGGGCCGGGCACTGCCCATCGGCTGAACTTCACGCAAACTGGCGTTGCGATGGGGCAAAACTGGCCCTAGAGCCCATCAAGCCAGTTGTGGTTTCTAACCCTCAATGAAGAGGAGTGTCCCATGCCCAAAATGACCACTGAGGAAGCCTTCGTCAAAGTCCTCCAGATGCACGGAATCGAACATGCCTTCGGCATTATCGGCTCGGCCATGATGCCGGTGTCGGATCTGTTCCCCAAGGCCGGAATCACTTTCTGGGATTGCGCCCATGAAACCAATGCCGGGCTGATGTGCGACGGTTTCATCCGCACCACCGGCAAGATGGCCATGGCGATCGCCCAGAACGGCCCCGGCGTCACCGGCTTCGTCACTCCGGTCAAGACGGCCTACTGGAACCACACGCCGATGCTTTTGATCACACCGCAGGCGGCCAACAAGACCATCGGCCAGGGCGGTTTTCAGGAAATGGAGCAGATGCGGCTGTTTGCCGATTGCGTGTGCTACCAGGAAGAGGTGCGCGATCCGGCACGCATTCCCGAAGTGCTCAACCGGGTGATCTTGAAAGCCTGGCGCGGCTCTGCCCCGGCGCAGATGAACATTCCGCGCGACATGTGGACCCAGGTGATTGATGTCGAGCTGCCGCAGATGGTGCGGTTCGAACGGCCTGCGGGCGGCGAAGAGGCGATCTCGGAGGCAGCGGCGCTATTGTCCAAGGCCAAGTTCCCGGTGATCCTGTCGGGCGCCGGCGTGGTGTTGTCGGGCGCCATCCCCGATGTGGTCGAACTCGCCGAGCGGCTCGATGCGCCGGTGTGCTCGAACTACCAGCACAATGACAGCTTCCCGGGGTCGCACCGGCTGGCAGCCGGGCCGCTGGGCTACAACGGCTCCAAGGCAGCAATGGAGCTGATCGCCAAGGCCGATGTGGTGCTGGCGCTTGGCACCCGCCTCAATCCGTTCTCCACCCTGCCCGGCTACGGCATCGACTACTGGCCCAAGGACGCGGAAGTGATCCAGGTCGACATCAATGCCGACCGCATCGGCCTGACCAAGAAGGTCACAGTGGGCATCGAAGGCGACGCCACCAAGGTGGCGCGGACGATCCTTTCGCAACTGGCCGGTCACGCCGGGGATGCGGGCCGCGAAGAGCGCCGCGACCTGATTTCGCTGACCAAGTCGCGCTGGACCCAGGAATTGTCCTCGCTCGACCACGAGGACGACGATCCGGGTACCTATTGGAACGAGGAATCGCGCAAGCGCGATGCCGACCTGATGTCGCCGCGCCAGGCCTGGCGGGCAATCCAGGCGGCATTGCCGAAAAACGCCATCATCTCATCCGACATCGGCAACAATTGCGCCATCGGCAATGCCTATCCGAGCTTTGAGGAAGGCCGGAAATACCTCGCACCGGGACTGTTCGGTCCCTGCGGCTACGGATTCCCCTCGATTCTGGGCGCCAAGATTGGCCAGCCCGGCATCCCGGTGGTGGGTTTCTCCGGCGATGGTGCGTTCGGCATCTCGATGAACGAGATGACCGCCTGCGGCCGCGAAGACTGGCCGCCAATCACCATGGTGATTTTCCGCAACTACCAGTGGGGTGCGGAAAAGCGCAACACCACCTTGTGGTATGACAACAATTTCGTCGGCACCGAACTCGACCGCGACACTTCCTATGCCGGGGTCGCCGAGGCCTGCGGCGCCCACGGGGTGGTGGTCAAGGACCAGCACGGGCTTACCGAAGAGCTCGGCAAGGCGATCGACCGCCAGATGAAGGACGGCCAGACCACCTTCATCGAAGTGGTGCTCAATCAGGAACTGGGTGAGCCGTTCCGCCGCGATGCGATGAAAAAGCCGGTGGTGGTGGCAGGCATCAACCCTGACGACATGCGCCCGCAACAGGGCGCGCTGTAAGCCGACAGCCGATTAAAATCTCCACACTCCCCAAACCCCGCTTCGGCGGGGTTTTTTCGTCTAGCGCAATTCCACTTCAGCTTGAATCAGTAGCGTGTCAGAAAATGCGGGCGAGCATCGCGAGCGGCAGCAATTTCTGACCCAACTTCGAGTGGAAATGCGCTATTTGCGCGTCATCTTCGCCAGCGTCTCGGCGATGATATCGATGCCGGCGGGAATTCTGGCGCTGTCGATCGAGGAGTAGGCGATCCTGAAGTTGCGGCTGCCGTCCTCGGGGTTTTGAAAGAAGAAATGGCCGGGCTCGACCAGCACACCGCGCTGCCTCAGCGCCCTTGCGAGATCTCTTGCATCGATCCGGTCAGGGGTTTTCATCCAGAAGCTGGAGCCGCCCGAGACATCCGCGCCGGCGATCTGCAGACCGTAGCGGTCAATCGCCGTCTGCATCACCTCACGCCGGCGGCGATAGGTCTGGCCCATGCGGGCGACCAATGCGTCGAAATGACCGAGCGAGAGAAAATTCGCCACGGTGCGCTGCAAATGACCCGGCGGATGCCGGACAATCACCGTGCGCAAAGCCCGGGCCTCGCGGATGAAGGTTTCCGAGCCGACCATGTAGCCTAGCCGTAGCCCCGGAAACAGTGATTTGGAAAACGAGCCGACATAGATCACCCGACCCTCCTCATCGAGCGATTTGAGCGCCGGCGCAGGCGGATTGAGAAACGACATCTCGAATTCATAGTCATCCTCGACGATCAGGAAATCCTGCCGGGAAGCCATGCCGAGCAGTTGCTGACGCCGCTCGAGCGGCATGGTGACACTGGTGGGACAATGATGGCTTGGGGTGGTGAAGACCACGTCCGTGGTCTCGGGCAGCGCATCGAGCCGCATACCGGCGTGATCGACCGGCACATTGACCACATTGCAACGCGCCAGATTGAGGGCCACCCGCAGGCCCGGATAGCCAGGATTCTCCATCACCGCTGTGCGGCGCTGGTTGAGCAGCACCTGGGCGGCCAACCACAGCGCGTTCTGTCCACCCAACGTGATCAGGATCTGTTCGGGCTTGGCCTGTATGCCACGCCGCGGCAACGTGTTGAGCGCAATATATTTGACCAGTTCCGGATCATCGCGCTCGTAGCTGTCGGCGGTGACGATAGGGAATTCACGCTTGCCCAGCGCCTGCAGCGCGCATTGACGCCAGTTGGAATGATCGAAAATGCGCTCGTCGGCCTGACCGTAGATGAAGGGATAGGGATAGGTGCGCCAATCCACCGGCTTTTCCACCAGCACCTGGCCGGAATAACGCTGGCCGATGGCCCGCGACCAGTCGACAGCATCCCTGGTCATCGAAGACGGAGGATCGAAGCGCGCCCGCTGCGGCGCGGTTGGCGAAACATAATAGCCCGATCTGCCCTTGGCGATCAGGTAGTCGTCTGACACCAGTTCACTGTAGGCCAGGGTCACGGTGATGCGGCTGATACCGAGATGCGCGGCGAGCTTGCGGCTCGAGGGCAGCTTGGCGCCGGGATTGAAACGACCCGAGAGGACGCCTTCGCTGATCATCCGCTGGATTTTCTGCTGCAGCGTGCCTTCGAATTTGGGGTCGAGAAAAAACGTATCTATCGGGATCGACATAAAGACATCCAGCCAGCCTTGGAGCGCCGCACGGAAAAGAGGGTTTTAAGACCCCGCTTTTCTGCGCGATGCTTAAAGCAGCATATCCATCGGCGCGGCGCTTAGGAAGAGCCAGGGCCAGGTCTGCCGGACATTTGGCGGATGTCTGAACACCACCAGGCCGCCAACCAAAGCGCGCCCTATCCGAACACCCGGGTGAGCGCCTGGTCGACACTATCGGTGATGCGGTCGATGTCGGCTTCCGTGGCAATCAGCGCCGGGCTGAAACATAAGGTGTTGTTGAAGCCGGGCAGCGAGCGGTTGGTGGCGCCGATGATGACCCCCTGGCCCATGCAATCGGCGACGACCGCATGCACCCGCTTTTCATCCGCAGGCTCCTTGCTTGCGCGGTCAGATACCAGTTCCGCGCCCAGGAAAAGCCCCTTGCCCCGGACATCTCCGATGACGGCGTGCTTGTCTTGGAGCGCGAGCAGGTTGTTCATCATGCGCTCGCCCATCGCCCGTGTGTTGTCGATCAGGTTTTCGTCTTCGATGATGCGCATGTTTTCAAGCGCCGCGGCTGGACCTGCGGCGCAGCCGCCAAAGGTCGAGATGTCGCGGAAGTAGGACATCGGATCATTGGCGTCATCCTTGAATTTTTCGAACACCGCTTCGGTGGTGACGGTGCAGGCGATCGCCGCGTAACCTGACGCCACACCCTTGGCCATGGTGACGAAATCCGGCTCGATGCCATAGTGCTGATAGCCGAACCACTCGCCGGTGCGTCCGACGCCGCAAACGACCTCGTCGATATGCAGCAGGATGTCGTACTTGCGGCAGATCTCCTGCACCCGCGGCCAATAGCCATCGGGCGGAGTTATCACCCCGCCGCCAGCAGTGATCGGCTCCAGACACAGCCCGCCAACAGTGTCGGGGCCCTCGCGCAGGATCACTTCCTCGATGGCGTTGGCAGCGGCTTCTCCGTAGCTTTGCGCATCGGGGAACTGGTTGCGGTATTCCAGGCAATGCGGAACCATGACGAAGCCCGGCGCCAGCGGACCGTATTGCTCGACCCGCTGCGGCTGACCGCCGGCCGAAAGCGTGGCCAGTGTGGTGCCGTGATAATCACGGTCGCGGTAAAGGATTTTGTATTTTCGGCCGCCGTGATGCCGGTGCGAGATCTGGCGGATCATCTTGAACGCCTTCTCGTTGGCTTCCGAACCGGAGTTGGAATAGTAAACCCGGCTCATGCCAGGCATCTTTTCGATCAGCTTTTGCGCAAACAGGGCGCCGGGAATCGAGCCCGCGGAATTGGCGAAGTAGTTCATCTTGACCAACTGGTCGCGCACCGCGTCGGCGATGCTTTCGCGGCCATAACCGACATTGACCGTCCAGACACCGCCCGACACCGCATCGAGGTGCTCCTTGCCGGTGGCGTCCCACACCCGCATGCCGCGACCCTCGACCATAATACGCGGGTCAATCGTCTCGAACGGCTTGTGTTGAATCAGATGATGCCAGACATGGCTGCGGTCGGCTTCGATGATGGCCTGGATGTCATTGGCTTGGATAGGCAGATTCATGACGGGACCTCCCCCTGGCGGAAATGGCGCTAAACTGCGCGATCTCAGACAATCGCGCCAGTTCGGCTCAATTCGATAGGGCCAGTGGACCCTATGCCGTAGGGCCAGCCCGGGATACCAATACAACCCGGCGCTGACGGTCCGTACGCCGGTCTACCGCGCTGAAAGCGCCGAATAAAAGCGGTCCATGCGCCAAACTGGTACACCGCGCCTTTCAGAATTGGCGCTATGGTTTTGGGTGATTGATTGTTCGACTCCAGCCCTTGACGCCACAATCAAAGTCTAAGAACGTCAAAGAAAACGGGAACAGAACCGCAGCGCTTTCGCGCTTGCGGGTATTTTGTGCAAAGCAGGCCGGACAGCGTACGGCCGCAAAACAGGGAGCGCGACATGAAACTTGCATCCAGAATGTCAACATTGCTGGCCGGCATCGCCATGGTTGCCGCCGCATCGGCCGCAAAGGCCGAAGAAATTACGGTGGCTTACTTTCTGGAATGGCCGATGCCGTTCCAATACGCCAAGGTCAACGGCCTTTATGACGAGGCGCTGGGCGTGAAGGTGAACTGGAAGTCCTTCGACGCGGGAACCGCCATGTCGGCGGCGATGGCCTCGGGCGATATCCAGATTTCGGTAAGCCAGGGCGTACCGCCCTTCGTGGTGGCCACATCGGCCGGCCAGGACCTGCAGATCGCCGATATCGCCGTTGTCTACAATGACAACGACAATTGCGTGGTCAAGGAAGAGCTGGAAATCACCAAGGAGAACGCCAAGGAACTTGAAGGCAAGAAGGCCGGCGTGCCGATCGGTACTGCCGCGCATTACGGCTTCTTGAAGCAGATGGAACATTTCGGCGTCGACGTTTCGACGATGGAAGTGGTGGACATGGCGCCGCCGGATGGCGCTGCGGCATTCGCCCAGGGCAGCCTCGACATGGTGTGCGGCTGGGGTGGCTCGCTTCGCCGCATGACGGAGCATGGAAATGTGTTGCTGACGGGTACGGAAAAGGACGAGATCGGCATCTCGGTCTATGACGTGACCTCGGTGCCGGCCTCCTTCGCCGCGGAAAACAGCGAATTGCTGGCCAAGTTCCTCCAGGTGACTGCCGAAATGAACGCCAAGTGGCTCACCGACTCAGCCGAGATGCTGCCAGTGATCGCCAAGGACGCCGGTATGAGCGAAGAAGACACAGCGGCGACGCTTCAAGGCTTCCAGTTCCCCACAGTTGAGGAACAGCTTTCGGACAAGTGGCTGGGCGGTGCGACCCAAGCCTTCTTGAAGGGCGTCGGCGATTTCTTCAAGGAGCAGGGCAATATCCCGGCCTCGCGCGACACCTATGACGGGGCGGTCAATAGCGGCGCGCTCCAGTCCGTCTCGCAGATGTAAGCCAGACTGCAATCCTCCCGCATGGCCCGGCCTAGCCGCCGGGCCGTGCACCTCCGTCAATTGACGACCAAGTGATTGGAGCGGCCATGGGCGACCTGGTTCTTGACGACCTTTCCATGCGGTTCGACCTTCCCAATGGCGGCGCGGTACAAGCGCTGCAGAATGTCTCTTTGGAACTTGCCAAGGGCGAGTTGCTGTCGGTGCTGGGACCATCGGGCTGCGGCAAGACAACACTTCTCAATATTGTGGCCGGGTTTCTGGCGCCCACCGACGGCTCCGTCACGCTTAATGGCCACAAGGTCAGCGGACCGGCGGCAGAGCGCGGCATGGTGTTCCAGCAAGGCGCGCTGTTTGAATGGATGAGCGTGCGGCGCAACATTTCTTTCGGGCCCGACATGGCCGGCAAACCGGCATCTGAGACCGAGCCGGTGGTCGATCACCTGCTGCGCACGGTGGGCCTGCAGGATTTCGGCGACAAGATGATCTATGAATTGTCGGGCGGTATGCAGCAGCGCGTGGCGCTGGCGCGGTGCCTGGCCAACGACCCCGATGTGATCTTGATGGACGAGCCGCTGGGGGCGCTCGATGCCTTGACCCGGGAGAAGATGCAGGGCCTGGTGCTCAAACTCTGGAAGGAAACCGGCAAAACCATCATTTTGATTACCCATTCGGTGGAAGAGGCCCTGTTGCTGGGCGAACGCCTCCTGGTGATGGCGCCGCGGCCGGGCCGGATCCACAAGGAATACCGGCTGCCATTTGCCGAGATGGGCGTCGGCCAGGATTTGCGGATGGTCAAGAAAGAGAAGGAGTTCGGCGAACGCCGTGAGGAAATCCTCAGCATGATCTGGGATATGGAGGAAGAAATCATGGGCCGGCAGGAGGAACCGGCATGATCGTCTTTCTCATCTATGTCGCGATTTTCGCGCTCGCCTATATCGCCTATCGCGCCTGGGACCGCTCGCAAGAACACCGGCATGATTTCACAAGCCTGAAGACCGTTACCTTCGGCGATGAAAGCGCGGTGTCCGCCAATCGTTTCGGCTCGGTGGTATCGATCGTGGCGCTGTTCGCAATCTGGGGCGCGTTCACAGGTTCGGTGATCACCCCGCTGCATGTGCCAGGTCCATTTGTCGGCGACACCAGTTTTTCCTACACCGCGCGCAATGCGGCGGGTGAGACCGACGACGCCACCGTGGCCGTCCGCGTCTTCAAGGTTGGCGAGGACGTTCCGCTTCCCGAAGTGGACGCCAATGCCGATGGCTTTGCGGTTGATGACGCGCTCAAGATTGGCGCCTGGCGTTCAAGCCTTGGCCGGCCACACGAGAACGACATCGGCGGCGACCAGGAAGGCTACAGCGTCATCGCGATTGACGGACAGGCAATCGCTCCGGGCGAAACGGTGCGATTTTCCGACGGCTTGATCACCATGACCGCCAAGGGCAGCCTATCGATCAAGCCGGATACGGGTTGGCAGATGGAGCCGATCTGGCTGCCAGCGCCCGAAGCGGTAGTATCCGCCATGGTGAAAATAGCTGTCGATGGCTACAAGAACGTCTCGTTATGGGAACATCTCGGCTACTCGCTCGGGCGGGTGCTTCTAGGGTTCGCCATCGGCAGCATTGTCGGCATTCCGCTCGGCTACGCCATGGGTCTGTCCAACTGGTTTCGCGGCTGGTTCGACCCGATTGTTGAGTTCATGCGTCCGGTGCCGCCGCTGGCGCTGATTCCGCTGGTCATCATCTGGTTTGGTATCGGCGAGCAAGGCAAGATCATCCTGCTGTTCCTGGCGGCTTTGTGGATCATGACCATCGCCGCCCGCGCCGGTGTGTCAGGCGTTAGGATATCCAAGGTACACGCGGCCTATTCACTTGGAGCCTCGAAACGGCAAATTCTTCAGCACGTGATCGTACCCAACTCGCTGCCGGAGATATTCACCGGCGCGCGGGTGGCGATGGGTGTGTGCTGGGGCACGGTTGTGGCCGCCGAACTTGTGGCCGCCGACCGGGGCTTGGGCATGATGATCGTCAACGCATCGAAATTCCAGCAGACCGATATCGTTATCTTCGGCATTATCCTGATCGGGATCATCGGCTACGGCATCGATATACTGATACGCGTGGCCGAGAAATGGCTGGTACCCTGGAAGGGCCGCGGCTGATACGCCCGGAAGCGGCAACACATCAAACAAAGCCGCCGCTCCCCGGGCAGGAGCGGCGGCTTTGTTTTGCCTATCATTTTGACGCGCTGATCCGCCTGGTTGGGCGCAAACGGGTGCTGATTAGCGCATTTCCACTCGAAGTTGGGTCAGAAATTGCTGTCGCTCGCAATGCTCGCCCGCATTTTCTGACACGCTACTGATTCAAGATGAAGTGGAATTGCGCTAGATGTCGAGATTGGCCACGGACAATGCGTTGTCCTGAATGAACTCACGCCGCGGCTCGACCTCGTCACCCATGAGTCTCGAGAACAGGCTATCAGCATCAACGGCGTCATTGACCTTGACCTGCAGCAGCGAGCGGGCGTTGGGATCGAGCGTGGTCTCCCACAATTGCTCGGCATTCATCTCGCCCAGACCCTTGTAGCGCTGCAGAGCCAGCCCCTTGCGGCCGACCGCGAACACCGCTGCAAGAAGCTCGCGCGGACCGGAAATCCGGGTGCCGCCCTCCTTGCGCCGCAGCACCGGCGGCTCGGAATACACCTCGCGCAGCTTGGCCTTCATCTGATCGATCATGCGCGCGTCCTGGCTGCCAAGCAGGCCGGCGTCGAGAAGCACCGATTCGCGCACGCCGCGCACCATGCGTTCGAAACGGTAGCCGCCATTCTCGGTGACAATGCCTTCCCAGCCGCGCTCGGATTCCTCGGCCACCATATCGAGCCGCCGCGCCACCTCCGCAGCCATCGCGGCGGTCGAAGCCGGATCAGACATCTGGTCGGGATTGAGCGCGCCGGCGATTGCCGCCTGCTCAACCACGGTGTGATCGTAGCGCGAATGCAAACCTTCAAGCAGTGCGCGCATTTTCAGCGCGTCAGCGATGGTGCCCTTGAGATCGACACCGGTGCGAACCTCGCCGGACGACAGTTCCAGTGCTGCCTCCTCAAGGCCGGTGTTGACCAGATAGTCCTCCATGGCCTTCTCGTCCTTGAGGTACTGGCTCGATTTACCCCGCGACACCTTATAAAGCGGCGGCTGGGCTATATAGAGATGCCCGCGCTCGATGAGTTCCGGCATCTGCCGGAAGAAGAAGGTCAACAGCAGGGTGCGGATATGGGCGCCGTCGACATCGGCGTCGGTCATGATGATGATCTTGTGGTAGCGCAGCTTCTCGGCGTTGAACTCGTCCTTGCCGATGCCCGTCCCCAACGCGGTGATCAGCGTACCGATTTCCTGGCTCGACAGCATCTTGTCGAAACGGGCGCGTTCGACATTTAAGATCTTGCCCCTGAGCGGCAGGATCGCCTGGTTTTCGCGCGAACGGCCCTGTTTGGCCGAACCGCCTGCGGAATCGCCCTCGACCAGGAACAGTTCCGACTTGGCCGGATCGCGCTCGGAGCAATCGGCGAGCTTGCCGGGAAGCGATGCGATATCGAGCGCACCCTTGCGCCTGGTGAGTTCGCGGGCGCGGCGCGCCGCCTCGCGGGCAGCGGCGGCTTCAATCACCTTGCCGACCAGGATCTTGGCCTCGGCGGGATGTTCTTCCAGCCAGATGCTGAGCGTCGAGTTGACCAGATTTTCCACCACCGGACGCACCTCCGAGGAGACCAGCTTGTCCTTGGTCTGGGAGGAGAATTTCGGATCCGGAACCTTGACCGACAGCACCGCCGTCAGCCCCTCGCGGCAGTCGTCGCCGGTCAGCGAAACCTTTTCCTTCTTGGTCATGCCGGAGCTGTCGGCATAGGCCACCACCTGGCGAGTCAGCGCGGCGCGGAAACCCGCCATATGCGTGCCTCCATCGCGCTGCGGGATGTTGTTGGTGAAGCACAGTACATTTTCGTGGTAGCTGTCGTTCCACCACATGGCGAGCTCCACGGTGATGCCGTCCTTTTCGCCCAGCAGCGTCACCGGGTCGTTGACCAGTGGCTTCTTGGACCGGTCGAGATAGCGCACGAAGGCTTCGAGACCACCCTCATAGAGCAGTTCAAGCTGCTTGATGTCCGAGTGCCGCCGGTCGGTGAGAATGATGCGGACGCCGGAGTTCAAGAACGCCAGCTCACGCAGCCGATGCTCGAGTGTGCCGAAATCGAACTCGGTCATGGTGAAGGTCTGATCGCTGGGCATGAAGGTGACTTCGGTGCCGGTCTCGTCACCGCAATCGCCAATTGTCGCGAGCGGCGATTCGGCAAAGCCACCCTTAAAGCGCATTTCGTGGATCTTGCCCTTGCGGCGGATGGTCAGCTTCAGCCAATCCGACAGTGCATTGACCACCGAGACCCCGACGCCGTGCAAACCGCCCGAGACTTTGTAGGAATTCTGGTCGAATTTTCCGCCTGCGTGCAGTTGCGTCATGATCACCTCGGCGGCGGAAACGCCCTCGCCCTGGTGAATATCGGTCGGGATGCCGCGGCCATTATCGGTCACGGTCACCGACCCGTCGGGATTGAGATCCACGGTGACCCGGGTGGCGTGGCCGGCGAGCGCCTCGTCGATGGCGTTGTCGACCACCTCGTAGACCATATGATGCAGACCCGAGCCATCGTCGGTATCGCCGATATACATGCCCGGACGTTTGCGCACCGCGTCCAGACCCTTGAGCACCTTGATCGATTCGGCGCCGTATTCGGCCTCCACGGTCGGGCCGGTCTCGGGCGTTTGCTCGGGCGTTTGTGTCATCGTGCGGGTCTTTCAGTCCAGGGCGGCGGCGCCATGCGGAAAATCAGGGAAATGCGGCGGCGAATCACCGTGCAATGCGGTCCGCACTATAGGCGGGCGCAGGATGAAAACCAAATCGCCCACGCCATGGAATTGTGGGTTTTGAAGTGCATATATGGGGATGAGCCGGATGCAATTCAAAGCCCCGAACACCGAAAGAAGGCCTGATGACCGCCACTCCCCTGCCGTTCGTGCCGCCCGCGCCGGTTCCGCGCACCACGCCGCCCTCGCGCCTGGAGATCATCCGCACGGTGATGCGCAATCCGCTGGAGCTGTGGGGCGAGCCGTCTTTCCGGCTTTTCTGGATGAAAACCAGGTTTTTTAACGAGCGGACCCTGATCGCAAATCATCCCGGGCTGGTGCGCCACGTGCTGGTCGACAACGCCCGCAACTACCGAATGGCAACGATCCGGCAGCTGATTTTGCGGCCGATCCTGCGTGACGGGCTGCTGACCGCCGAGGGCGAGACCTGGCGCCGGTCGCGCAAGGCGATGGCGCCGGTTTTCACCCCGCGCCACTCCCACGGTTTTGCCAACCAGATGCTCGAGCAGTCGCAAGCGTTCACCGCGCGCTATGAAGCTGCGGCCGATGCAGGCGATATTCGCGACATCGCCATCGACATGACTGAACTGACCTTCGACATTCTCTCCGCGACGCTGTTTTCGGGCCAGGTGGCAGGCACCGAGGAGGAATTCGCCGGTGACATCGAACGGCTGTTGTCGACCATGGGCCGGGTCGATCCGATGGATCTGCTCAAGGCGCCGCGGTTCGTGCCGCGCATCAGGCGGATGTTCGGCAAAAAGGTGCTGGCAAAGTTCCGCGACATCGTCAAACAGACCATGGCAGAACGCGAACGGCTGATGCACGATGATCCGGACGCTGTGCCCGAGGACTTCCTGACGCTGCTGATCCGGCTACAAGGCCCCGACGGGCTGACGATTGACGAAATTGAAGACAACATCATCACCTTCATCGGCGCCGGCCACGAGACCACGGCTCGGGCGCTGGGCTGGACGCTGTATCTGCTGGCCAATTCGCCAACTGACCGTGAGATGGTTGAAGCCGAAATCGATCGGGTGACGGCCGAGGAACCCGATCCGGTGAAATGGCTCGACGCCATGCCGTGGACCCGCGCCGCATTCGAGGAGGCCATGCGGCTTTATCCGCCGGCGCCGTCGATCAACCGCGCGGCAATTGCCGATGACCGCTGGGAGGATGGCGAGGGCGAGACTGTCACCATCGAGGCCGGCACCACGGTGCTTGTGATGCCATGGACCCTGCATCGGCACACCAAGCTATGGGACCAGCCCGAAGCTTTCGTGCCCGCGCGCTTTCTCCCCGAAAACCGCGACCGGATCGACCGCTTTCAGTATCTGCCTTTCGGGGTGGGGCCGCGGATCTGCATCGGCGCCACCTTCGCGCTTCAGGAGGCGGTGATTGCGCTGGGGGTGTTGCTGTCGAAATACCGATTCGACTGTGTCGCGGCGACAAAGCCCTGGCCGGTGCAGAAACTGACCACCCAGCCTGATGGCGGATTGCCGATGCGGGTGAGCCGGCGGTGATGGCTGTCGTGTACCCAGCGGCCCGGTCATCTCCCGCTTCAAGATGATGGCGCGGGCGGCCAATCCCCGCTAAGAGGGGCCGCGCGCCCGGATTGACCGATGGCCTGGAGACTGCAAGCAAAAAATGACGTCACCTCTTTATCTCGGCATTGATACCGGCGGCACCTATACCGATGCCGTGCTCTACAGCGAAAGCGACGGTGTCGTGGCCTCGGCCAAGGCACTGACCACACGCCATGATCTGGCAGTCGGCGTGGCCGGTGCTGTGGATGCGGTGCTTTCAGAGATCGGCGGCGCCATTTCGCGCATTTCGCTGGTGTCGTTGTCGACAACGCTTGCCACCAATGCGCTGGTCGAAGGCCAGGGCGAACGCGCGGCGCTGGTGATGATCGGCTTCGCTCCCGCCGATCTGACGCGTGACGGCCTGGCCGAGGCGCTGGGCGGCGATCCGGTGATTTCACTGCCCGGCGGGCATGATGTGCATGGCCGCGAGACGCCACTCGATCTCGAACCGCTTGCGGCCCGGCTTGCGCAACTGCCGAACGAGGTATCCGCAGTGGCGATCGCCGGCTATTTCGCCGTGCGCAATCCGACACATGAAATCGCTGCCCGCGATCTCGTCCGCGCCCGTACATCGCTGCCGGTGACCTGCAGCCATGATCTTTCCTCGCGGCTTGGCGGGCCGCGCCGGGCGCTGACCACGCTTTTGAACGCGCGGCTGATCTCTATGGTTTCGCGGCTGATCAGCGCCACCGGCGGATATCTTTCCGGCCGCGGTATCGCAGCGCCGCTGATGGTGGTGCGCGGCGACGGGGCGCTGATTACGGCGGACGAGGCATTGCTGCGGCCGATCGAGACCATTCTTTCAGGTCCTGCAGCAAGCCTTGTCGGCGCGCGGCATCTCACCGGGCTCGACAACGCCGTGGTGTCTGATGTCGGCGGCACCACCACCGATATCGCCGTGCTCGATCAGGGGCGGCCGCGGCTGGATGCAAACGGCGCAACGGTTGGACGCTACCGCACCATGGTCGAGGCCGTGGCGATGCACACTTTCGGTCTGGGCGGCGATTCCGAACTGCGTCTTGAAGACGGCGGTCTGCAGGCCGGGCTGGTTCTGGGCCCGCGGCGGCTGATGCCGCTCAGCCTGGCCGGGCATTTGTGGCCGGATCTGGTCGAAGCCGCACTGGAGCGTCAATTGCGCGCGCCCTTTCCCGGGCGTCTCGATGGCCGCCTGGCGCTGAGAACCGGTCTTCCGGAGGCGATGGCCGCGGGGCTGAGTGCGCAGGAAGCAGCACTTTACGAGAAAATCGAATCCCAACCCAAGCCGCTCGACGCCTTGTTGTCAGGCACCTCGCAACGGGCCACGCTCGACAGGCTGGTGGCGCGGGGGCTGGTTTTGATTGCCGGCTTCACACCGTCGGACGCCATGCACGTGCTGGGCCGACAGGACCAGTGGAACGTGGCGGCCGCGCGGTTGGGCGGGGAGATCTTCGCCCGCCGCAAGACCGGATCGGGACGACCGGTGGCCGAGACGCCGGTCGCGCTGGCCGAACTTGTATCAGCACGCTTGACCCGGCAGAGCGCGGAAGCCGTGATCGCCGCGCTGATGGCCGATGACGGCATATCCGGCGTCGATCCCGCTACATCGGCACTGATTGATCGTGCGCTCAAGCGGACCGCCGGTCTGGTGCGGTTCGGGCTTTCGCTTGACCGGCCGCTGGTGGCGCTCGGCGCCTCGGCGCCGGTGCATTATCCGGCAATCGCCGAAATGCTCGATGTTGAAAGCTTCGTGCCCGCTCATGCGGGGGTCGCCAATGCGGTGGGTGCGGTGGTCGGGCAGGTTCGCCAGAGCGCCGCGGTGTTCGTGACCGAACCGGAAGAGGGCCGCTTCGCCGTCAATGGCGGCGTGGAAAACCATCTGGTGGAAGATCGTGACGCGGCCTTCGCGCTGGCGCGGCAACTGGCGCGAACACAGGCCGGAGAGGCCGCGCGCCGAAGCGGCGCCGAAGCGCCGGTGATCGAGATCAGCGAACAGATCGAGATGCCGGTAATCGAGGGCATGGAGAAGCTCGTCGAGGCACGGTTCACCGCCACCGCTTCCGGCCGGCCCCGGATTGCCAGACAGTGACTTGTTCCGTCAGGGAATAAATCATTTGCACCTTAGAAGAATTGACAGGCAATAACGCGCGCGGCAGGGTCCGGCCACGATTCCGGCAGGCCCCCTGCCGGCCTGAAAACGGAGACCAAGTGTGAACAGAGTTGATATCAACGGCCTGAACATCAGCGCCGATCTGCATGACTTCATCGTTAAGGAAGCGCTGCCTGGAACCGGTGTCCGGGAGACCGATTTTTTCGCGGCACTGGGCGCGGCGGTATCCGATCTGGCGCCAAAAAACCGGGCGCTGCTTGCCCGACGCGATGAGCTGCAGGCACAGATCGACACCTGGCACCGTGACAATGGCGCACCGGCGGATATGGCCGCCTACAGGGATTTCCTCACCTCGATCGGTTATCTGCTGCCCGAGGGCGGCCCGGTTGAAGTAACCACCGACAATGTCGATCCGGAGATCGCGCTGATCGCCGGGCCTCAGCTTGTCGTCCCGGTCATGAATGCCCGGTTCGCGCTCAATGCCGCCAACGCCCGGTGGGGCTCACTCTATGACGCACTTTATGGCACCGATGCGCTCGGCGATCTGCCCGAAGCCGGAGGCTATGACGCCAAACGGGGCGCACGGGTCATCGCCTGGTCGAAGGCGTTTTTGGATGAGAGCGCTCCGCTTGCAAACGCGAAATGGGCCGATGCGACCGGTTTTGATTTTGAGGACGGCGATCTGAAGGTCAAACTCGCTGACGGCGAGACCGGACTGGCCGATCCGGCGCAATATGCCGGCTTCAGACGCGAAAATGATCACGCCTACCGTCTCTATTTCAAGAAGAATGGCCTGCATTCGGTGGTGTTCGTCGATCCCGGCAGCCTTATCGGCAAGGATGACCCGGCCGGCATCGGCGACATTGGCCTGGAATCCGCCGTCACCACGATCATGGACTGTGAAGATTCAATCGCCGCGGTCGATGCCCAGGACAAGGTCGTGGTCTACCGCAACTGGCTTGGCCTGATGAAGGGCGATCTCGAAGAGGAGGTGCACAAGGCCGGCAAGAGCTTTGTTCGCCGGCTCAATGAAGACATCGCGTTTTCGGCCCCGGATGGCCAGCCGGCAACGCTCAAGGGCCGCTCACTGATGCTGGTGCGCAATGTCGGTCATCTGATGACCAACCCGGCAATCACCGACACTGATGGCAACGAGGTGCCCGAGGGCATTCTGGACGCATTCGTGACCGGCCTGATCGCACTGCACGACATCGGCCCTGAAGGCCGGCGTGCCAATTCGGCGACGGGATCGATGTATGTGGTCAAACCGAAGATGCACGGTCCGGAAGAAGTGGCGTTCGCGGTGGAGATTTTCGGCCGGGTTGAGGCCGCGCTGGGCATGGCGCCCAACACCATCAAGATGGGCATCATGGACGAGGAGCGCCGCACCACGATCAATCTCAAGGAATGCATCCGGACGGCGAAAGAGCGGGTGGTGTTCATCAACACCGGCTTCCTCGACCGTACCGGCGACGAGATCCACACCTCAATGGAAGCCGGGCCGATGATCCGCAAGGGCGACATGAAGCAGGCCGCCTGGATTGCCGCCTATGAAAACTGGAATGTTGACATCGGCCTGGAATGCGGCCTGTCGGGCCACGCCCAGATCGGCAAGGGCATGTGGGCCATGCCGGACATGATGGAGGCGATGCTCGAGCAGAAGATCGGCCACCCGAAAGCCGGCGCAAACACGGCCTGGGTGCCCTCGCCTACGGCCGCGACGCTGCATGCCACCCACTATCACAAGGTCAAGGTCGCCGATGTTCAGGCGGAACTGCGTTCGCGCCCGCGCGCCAGCCTTGACGACATTCTGTCGGTCCCGGTCGCCAGGAACCCCAACTGGACGCCCGAAGAAATCCAGCTTGAGATCGACAACAATGCCCAAGGCATACTTGGTTATGTGGTGCGCTGGATCGACCAGGGTGTGGGCTGCTCCAAGGTTCCCGACATTAATGATGTCGGGCTGATGGAGGATCGCGCCACACTGAGGATTTCGGCCCAGCATATGGCCAACTGGCTGCATCACGGGGTGGTTACAAAGGCGCAGATCGTCGAAACCATGAAGCGCATGGCGGTGGTGGTCGATGGCCAGAATGCGGGCGATCCGGCGTACCGGCCGATGGCGCCGGATTATGATGGCTCAATCGCGTTCCAGGCCGCACTGGAGCTGGTGCTTGCCGGCCGGGCGCAGCCCAATGGCTACACCGAGCCGGTGCTGCACCGCCGCCGGCTGGGGTACAAGGCCGCCATGGCCTGACGAACTAAACGGCCCGGATCGCCGTTCGCGGCGGTCCCCGAAGGTCGGTCAGAAACCAAAAACCCGCCCGGCGGTCACCGGGCGGGTTTTGTTTTGCTGTCTTGCGTCGGAGCGTTACTGCTTGACCACCACGCGGGCGCGTTTGCCGGGGCGGACCCGGTTATAGAGATCAATGATATCCTGGTTCATCAAGCGAATGCAGCCCGACGAAGCGGCGGTACCGATCGAATTCCATTCCGGTGTGCCATGCAGACGGAACAGCGTGTCCTGACCGCGCTCGTTGAAGAGATACAGCGCCCGGGCTCCGAGCGGATTGCGCAGACCCGGCTTCATGCCGTCCTCGCCATATTTGGCCAGTTCGGGCTTGCGCGCGATCATTTCCTTGGGCGGCGTCCATTTCGGCCAGGCCTGTTTCCAGGCGATATAGGCTTCGCCCTCCCAGGCGAAACCGGCCTTGCCGACGCCGATGCCGTAGCGAACGGCCTTGTTGCCCGGCAGCACGAAATACAAATAGCGCTTGGGCGTATCGACAATGATGGTGCCCGGCTTTTCCTTGGTGCGGTAGCGGACGATCTGACGATGATAGCGCTTGTCGACCTTGGCAATCGGTACCGCCGGGATCGAATATCCGGCATCCTTGACGGTGCCGTACTCCGAGGTGAAAATCTGCGACTTGCCACCGGCGGCGCCATCGCTCGAACTGGAACAGCCGGCCAGCGCAAGCGCTGCGATCAAACCGGCGATGGTGATCAAAATGCGAGGTGTCATAAGTGTATCTTCCAAAGCGGGGCGATTGCGCCTGTGGGAACCGCGCTTAACATAGATCGGGTTATTTTAAACAAAACTTAACCATGCAACAGCGTTTGCGAAAAAAATGCGGCCAGCTCAACGCTTTGTCAGGTGACATTGTTTTTGGGCAACAAATCCGCCACCACACGTTGCGGCGGCGCGCGCACCATGGCACTTATCGCTGATGCCGATCATCTCGCCCCATGCCGACAATCCGCTCATCGACGGCCGCCAGTCCGACCGTGCGATGATGGTTCGACGCGGCGTACAGCGGCTGTTTTCCGATCTGCGGCTGTCCATGGTGCCGGAACTGTCGCTGGCGTCGGGCCGCCGCGCCGATCTTGTGGCGTTGCGGGAGAACGGCGACATCTGGATCATCGAAATCAAGTCCTCGATCGAGGATTTGCGCGTCGACCGGAAATGGCCGGATTACCGTAAACACTGTGACCGTCTGTTTTTCGCCACTCACTCGGGCGTTCCCGCCGAGCTGTTTCCGGATGATTGCGGGTTGATCATCGCCGATGAATGGTCGGGCCATGTGCTTCGAGAGGCGCCCGAACACCGGCTGGCCGCCGCAACCCGCAAGGCAATGCTGCTGCGCTTTGCCCGGGCTGCGGCCGATCGCCTGTTGATGGCGGAACTGGCGGCCGGCAAATCCTGACGGTCCCAGATGCGCAGGCTATCTTGGCGCGCGCTTGGCGAGAATGCGCTGCAGCGTGCGGCGGTGCATGTTGAGACGCCGGGCGGTTTCCGACACATTACGCTCGCACATCTCGTAGACGCGCTGGATATGTTCCCAGCGCACCCGGTCCGCCGACATCGGGTTTTCGGGAACCTCGGCGCGCTCGCCGGGCTTGCGGGTGAGCGCGGCGAAGACTTCGTCCGCATCCGCAGGCTTGGCCAGATAATCGATCGCGCCAAGTTTGACGGCTGTCACCGCGGTGGCGATGTTGCCGTAGCCGGTCAGCACGATGATGCGCGTGTCATCCCGGCGCTCGCGAATCGCCTCGATCACATCAAGACCATTGCCATCCTGCAAACGCATGTCGATGACGGCATGTTTTGGCGTGTGCTGGCGCGCCTTGGCCAGGCCTTCCGCCACGCTTTCAGCGATATCCACGGTAAACCCGCGAACTTCCATGGCGCGCGCCAGGCGGCGCAAAAACGGCCCGTCATCATCGACGAGCAGAAGGGATTTGTCTGGTCCGATGGCTTCAGCTTCGGCATCAGTCACGTTGGCGGGTTCGCCGGTCATTTCTCACCTCACGGGTGCTGCACAATTTATGTTCGACCCTGAATTCACTTTAGATAGGCCAGATTTAATGTGTTTTGCGCAATTATCCAGCGTCAACCGACTGAACTGCCACTTTATCTGTACCAAATAGGTCCATTTTTTCCCGCGGCCAGACCACCCGGACATGCGCGCCGCCTTCGGGAGGCGGCTGATTGGCGAAGTCGAGACTGGCACCCGAGCGTTCCAGTAGGGTTTTGGCGATAAACAGGCCGAGCCCGAGACCGCCGGCCTTGCCGCGATCAGTTCGGCCGCGCCGGTTCATGAAGGGAACGCCGATCTGCGCCAGCACGTCGGTCGCGAAGCCAGGCCCGTCATCGTCGATCTCGATGGCGACTTCGTCGCTGTCATGCGACACCCGCACGGTGACCCGGCTGTCGGCAAAATCGACCGCGTTCTCAATCAGGTTGCCCAGTCCGAACATGACGCCGGGATTGCGGCGGCCCACCGGTGCACGCAACGTGCTTTCGGTGCGCACCACATCAATCGCTATGCCGAATTCGCGGTGCGGGGCGATGATCTCCTCAATCAGCGATTCCAGCGGCAGCCGCACCATGTGCGCCTCATCCTGCGCCGAGAGCGTGGTCAACCGCCGCAGGATATCTCGGCAGCGTTCACTTTGGCTTCTGAGCAGCATCAGATCGTCGGTAAAGCGCGGATCGTTGGCCAACGCTTTTTCCATCTCCCGCGCCACAAGCGAAATCGTCCCCAAAGGCGTGCCCAATTCATGGGCGGCGGCGGCGGCCAGACCGTCAAGCGCCGAAATATGCTGCTCGCGCAACAGCACGAGTTCGGTGGCAGCCAGCGCGTCGGCAAGCTGATTGGCCTCGGCGGAAACCTGATAGGCATAAAAGGCAGCGAAGGCGGTGGTCGAAACGATGGCGATCCAGGCGCCGGCGATCAGCAGAAACGGAACCCGGAAATCGCTTTCGGGATACCAGGGCAGCGGCAGCGAATAAAACGCCAGCAACGTAACCGCCGCCACCGAAAGGGCGCCGAGCCCCAGCGTGTGCCTCACCGGCTGGGAAGCCGACGAAATAATCACCGGCACACACAGCAACACCGAAAACGGGTTGGCAAGCCCGCCGGTCATGAACAGGAGGCCAGCGAGCTGCAGCACATCGAACGACAACACCCCCATGGCACCAAGCGGCGGCAGGCGGTGGGCGGCGGGAAACCGGACCGAGAGAAAGATGTTGAGCCAGGCCGAGCAGGCGATCAGCGCAAAACACAGGATTTCGGGAAAATCGAAGCCATAGCCATGGGCGATGATGAGCACGGCGGCGCTCTGGCCGGCCACGGCGAGCCAGCGCAACCGGGTCAGCGTCTGCAGCCGCAACCGGTAGCGCAGCGACTGATCTTCAAGGAATGGCGGAAACACGTTCATCGACCCTGATCTACAGCATCGCCGCGTTGCTCGACAAACGGTTTTCAGCCGCTTCGCGGTTTGGCGCGCCGCGTCGGGTCGGCCTCAGCCGGATTCTCGGGCCAGGGGTGGCGGGGGTAACGGCCACGCATCTCGGCGCGGACGTCGGCCCAGGAACCGCGCCAGAAGCCTGGCAGATCCGTGGTCGTCTGGATCGGGCGCTGGGCCGGCGACAACAGTTCCAGCGTCAGCGGCAGACGCCCGCCGCCGATCGAGGGGTGCCTACCCAGCCCGAACAGCTCCTGCACACGCACCGCCACCACGGGGTTCTCCGCGCCATAGCGGATCGGCAGTCGCGAGCCCGTTGGCGCTTCGAAATGGGTTGGCGCCATTCTACCGATCTCGGATTGCGCGCCCGGCCCGCACAGCGACATCAGACCCTGATTGAGCCCATCCCGGTCAATCGCCTTGAGCGAGGTGACGCCGGGCTGGAAAGGCGCAAACCAGGTTTCAAGATCCTTAAGCAGCGCCGCGTCACTCACGTCCGGCCAGGGCGCGCCGAGGCGATTGTGCAGAAAACCGATCCGGTCGCGCAGTTGCAACCCGGACGCGGTGAACGGCAAGGCCCCGATCCCCAGCTTGCGAATGCCTGCGCACAGGGCGGCGATCGCCTCTGTGTCATCAGGTCTGGGCAAGGGCGTTTCCGACAGGGTGATTGCGCCAAGCCGGGTTATGCGCCGGGCTCGCACGGCACCCGCCGTCTCATCGAAGATGCATTCCTGAGCGGTGGTTGCCCGGCTTTCGAGCAGCGCGTCAAGTTCCGTGCCGGAAAGCACGGCAGCGGCCAGAATGCGCGCCGCCTGCGCCTTGCCGCTAAGATCGGCGACCACCAGGAAATCGGCGCTCGCGAGCCGTTCGGTCTCATCCATCACCGCACCGCGCCCATTGGCGAGGATGAAGCGGCCGCGGCCACCGCGCTGTTTGGCGATGCGGTCGGGAAAGGCAGCCGCCAGAAGGCCGGCAGCCGGGACCGGATCAACCGTTACAGATGCCGCCCCTGCGCCGGCAATGCGCTTGGCAAGATTGCGAGCGGCGGTGGCACGGAGGCCGCGATCGGCGCGAAACCGGGACCAGCGCGCGTCCAGATCCACATCCTGGCCGCCGAGGCCCTGTTCGGTGAGAAGCACCGCCAACTGGGCGGCCGCTAGACCGTCATCGTGGTCCTGACCGGCGACAACCATGGCGGCGAGACGCGGCGGCAGAGGCAGGGCGCGCATCTGCCCGCCCCGGCGGGTCAATCCGCTTTTCGCATTCAGCGCGCCGAGATCAGCAAGCAGCGCGCGAGCCTCGTCAATCGCCGGCCCCGGCGGAGGGTCGATGAAGCGAAGTTCGCGGGGGTCCTTGACGCCCCAGGCGACGCAATCGAGCACCAGCCCGGAGAGATCGCTTGCCAGGATCTGCGGCGTGGCAAAGGCTGCCAGCGCCCGGGTCTGCTGCTCCCTCCACAGCCGTACCGCAATACCGGGACCGGTGCGGCCGGCGCGGCCGGCGCGTTGATCCACCGAGGCGCGGGCGGCACGGATGGTTTCCAGCCGGGTGATCCCGGTTGAGGGCTCATAGACAGGCTGGCGCACCAACCCGCTGTCAATGACAATGTGGACGCCATCAATGGTGATCGAGCTTTCGGCAACCGGGGTGGCAAGCACCACCTTGCGGCGTCCCGGATCGGGCGGGCGGATCGCTGCATCCTGTTCCTGCGAGCTCAGGCCCCCGTAAAGCGGCTGCACATCTGTCCCCGGCCCGAGCCTGTCGCCAAGATCGGCTGCCACCCGTTTGATCTCGCCCTGTCCGGGCAGGAAGGCAAGGATCGAGCCTGCTTCATCGCGGTGCAGGGCCTCGATGGCGCGGTGCATGGCGACTTCAATGCGCTCGCCGGCGGGACGATCGATATGGCGGATGTCGACAGGATGGCTGCGGCCCTGGCTTTCAATCACCGGGCAATTGTTCATCAGCGCAGCGACCCGTTCGGTGTCGAGTGTGGCCGACATCGCCAGGATCCGCAGATCCTCGCGCAGCCCCGACTGGATGTCGAGCGCCAGAGCCAGGCCGAAATCCGCTTCCAAGGCGCGCTCGTGAAACTCATCGAACACGACGCATCCAATGCCTTGAAGATCGGGCGCATCCAGCGCCATGCGGGTGAAGACGCCCTCGGTCACCACCTCGATCCGGGTTCGGGCGGAAACCCTGGTGTCAAGCCGCATGCGGTATCCGACCGTTCCGCCCACCTCCTCGCCCAGCATTGCCGCCATGCGCCGGGCAGCGGCGCGGGCGGCAAGCCGCCTCGGCTCGATCAGGATGATCTTGCCCAAAAGCCAGGGCTGCTCGAGCAGGACCAGCGGCACCAGTGTGGTTTTGCCGGCACCCGGCGGTGCGGCGAGTACCGCGTTCGGATTTGTGTCGAGCGCTGCACACAGCTTGGGCAGCACCTCATGGACCGGCAGGCCGGTATGTCGCTCGGCTATGGATGTCACGCCAGCCCGACCTTGTGGACCTCGCCGCCCGCAGCCCTGGCGTCGGCTTCGTCGTGGGTGACCAGCAGCACGGGTAGCCCTGCCTCGGCCGCCTTGGAAAACACCATCTGCCGGGTCTGTTCGCGCAAATCGGCGTCGAGCTTGGAAAAGGGCTCGTCGAGCAGCAAGAGCCGGGGCCGCGACAGCAACACCCGCTGCAAGGCCACCCGCGCCTTCTGCCCGCCCGACAGCGTGTCGGGGTCGCGGTCGCCAAAGCCTCTCATGCCGGCGTCCTCAAGCGCGGCATCGGCCATGGCCCGGCGCTCGGCGCGGCTGCGCACATCCTGCGGGATGGCGATGGCGATGTTGTCGGCGACGCTGAGATGCGGAAACAGCAGCGGATCCTGAAACAGAATGCCTGCACGGCGGCGTTCGGCCTCTAGCGCAATCAGATCGACGCCATCGACGCTGGCCCCGCCGGTTGCGACGAAAACCGGATCGAGGAAGCCGCCAAGATAGGCGAGCAATGTGGATTTACCGGACCCGGACGGGCCCATTACGGTCAGCGTCTTTCCGCGACCGACCCGGGCGCTCAGCCGCACCAGCTCGCGTTCGCCGAGCGCTATGCGCACGTCGTCAAGCTCCAGTCCCGCCCTGTTCGTCTGGTCGTTCATTGTTACACCCGCAATCCGCGCCGGTTGCGGAATAGCAAGCCTGGCAGGCCGGTCGCAATGGCGAATGCCAAAAACGGCAGCAGCGTCTGCATGAAGGCATAGACCCCGATGACCCGCCGGTTACCGCCCGCCGCCAGCGCCACGGCCTCGGTGGTCACCGTGGTCAATCGTCCGGCGCCGATCAGCACCGTGGGCAGATACTGACCGACCGAGACCGAAAACCCCACCGCTGCGGCAGTCAGAATCGCCCGGGTGAGCATCGGCAGGCGAATGCGGATCAAGGTCCGGGCGCGGCTCATGCCAAGACCGGCGGCGATCAGATCATGGCGGCGGTCATGGGCGCGCCAGGGATCGCTCAAAGACAAAAACACATACGGAAGCACGAACACCAGATGCGCGAGCACCAGAGCCGGAAAGCTGGCATCGACGCCGAGCCAGATTGACAGCACCTGCAAGCCGAACATGAAGGAGATTTGCGGCACGATCAGCGGCAGATAAATGAGCAGAAGCGCGTCACGGCCGCGGCCGCGGCCGGTTTCGTATTCGCGCTCCAGGCACAGGATGGTCAGCACCAGCGCGATCAGTGTCGACAGGGTCGCGACGGTGAGCGTGGTCAGAAGCGGTCCGCTCATGCGCGGCAGCGCCTGCATCCAGGAACGAAAGGTAAAACCGGAGGGCAGCGCATCGGGAAACTGCCAGAGGCCCGAGACCGACCACAACGCCAGCATTGCGATGCCGCCAAACACCGCCAGCGCGGATGACAGCATGAGGGCGCGCGATGCGGCGCGCGCCACGCCGTCACGGCGAAGCCGCCGGCCGCGATCGCGCACGATAGCGACCAGCGCCGCACCAATGCGCTCAAGGCCGACCCAGGCAATGAGCGCGACCAGCGTGACACCGAGCTGCATCACAGCACCGGCGGAGGCGATAAACCGGGTCTCAAGCTGCGGATCGTTCATCCACTCGATCAGCCGCACCGGCAGGGTTGGCGGCAGTTGCGGGCCCAGTATCAGCGCCACATCGACCACCGAGGTGGCGTAGGCCACCACCGCAAACACCGCCAGCCGGATCTGCCGGTAGAGCGATGGCCATAACAGGATGAGAAAGGCCGCAACCCGGCCATAGCCCAGAGACCGGCCCAGCCGCATGATCTCGGGATGGCGGGTCTGCGGCAGCGCCGCCAGGGTGACCAGAAACAGGAACGGAATTTCCTTGACGATCAGTCCCGCCATCATCGACAGCGCCATCGGGTCGTTGACAATCAGCAGGTCCGGCGGCCGGTCGAGCCCGGTGGGCCATGGCGAAATCAGCCGCATGATCATGCCCGAGGGCGCGATCAGAAAGGCCAGGCCGAAGGCCGCCGCCGCATGCGGCACCGAAAGCAGAGGCGAAATCATCCGGCGGACCCGGGAAAAGAGCGGCGTTCCCAGATCACTGGCGACGAAAGCCGCAACCGCGCCCAGCGCCACAAGCGTCGTGACCAGGCCGACCAGCACCGACAGGCAAGCCGAACGGTAGATCCCCGGCACCGCGTCGAGCGCGCTGAAATGCAAAGTGGTGAAATGCCGGCCGCCGAGTTCGGGAAGATAGCCGAAAGCGGGCAGCAAGGTTCCTGCCAGCCCGAAAGCCAGCGGGCCCAGCAGCACGGCAAGCGTCAGCGGCGGGGCAAGGCGCGCCAGACGCACGCCGCCCTTTGCTGCCCCCCGGGCGCTTACAGCCCCCGTGCGGATCGCCCCGATCCTAGTTCGCGGCGCCGTAGCGCCTTAGCCATTCACCCTCGATGTGCTCCATCCAGTCGGGATGGGGCTCATCAAGCGCCGGGCCGAGTTCGCCGGGCTTGAGCGTGGCAATACCAAGATCGAGCGCATCGAAAGCCGCGCGGTCCGCCTCGGACAGCTTGTCCATCGACAGAACTGTCGGATCGCCCCAGATTTCCGGGTTCTGCTTGCGCAGTTGCGCCTCGGGCGAAATCAGGAAATTGGCCAGCACCAGCGCCCCGGCCTTGGCCGCAGCATTGTAGGGGATGGCGACGAAATGGGTGTTGCCGAGCGTGCCGCCCGGATAGGTGAAGGAACGCACCGTATCGGGCAACTCGCCCGCGGCGATGCCGGCCGAGGCTTCGGACGGATTGAACGCGAAGATGATGTCGAGCTCACCATCGGCGAGTTTCTGCTTCATGTCGGGATAGTTTTGCGGATAGGCCTTGCCGCCACGCCACAGGTTGGGATGCAGCTCATCGAGGAACGCAAAAAGCGGCGCCGCGTCCTCATCAAAACTGGCTTCATCGACCGGCTGGCCGAGTTTGGACTTGTCGGCGATCACCTCCGACAGAACCTGCTTGAGGAAGGACGAACCGATGAAATCCGGCGGCTGCGGGTAGGAAAAGCGACCCGGGTTTTCCTTGGCCCACGCCAGCAACTCAGCAGAGGATTGCGGCACGCTGTCGGCCGGCGTGCGCGCTGAATCATGGAAAAACACCAGCTTGGCCCCGCCCCATGGGCTTTCAAGACCATCGGTGGGAATGGTGAAATCGGTCAGGATCGTAGGCTTGGTTTCATGGTCGATATAGGCCCAGTTGGGTAGCGCCGTGACCCAGTCGGGGGACATCAGCAGCTCCTGCCGCTTCATCGACGCGAAATTCTCGCCATTGATCCAGATGAGATCGACCGATCCGCCTTCATTCTTGCCCGCCGCCTTCTCCGCAAGAACCTTGGCCACGGCGTTGGCGGTATCATTGAGTTTGACATGGACCACCTCGACGCCAAAGCGCTGTTTGAGCTCATCGCCAGCCCAGCCGACATAGGAATTGATGTTTTCCGATCCGCCCCAGGCATTGAAATAGACGGTCTGGCCGCGCGCCTGTTCCATCACCGATGCCCAATCGCTGGGGTCCGGATCGGCGGCGCGGGCGGATACGGTCAACGCCAACGCCACTGCGCCGGCAAGAAGGATCGAAGACTTGAACATGGCATTCCTCATCAAACGGCGAATATCGGGCTCACACACCACGGGGGGCATGGTTGCGTCAATCGAGACAACCTTCCAGCAACGTCACATTTTGGTGATTCGCATCTGTTGCGGCATGGCGGCGGGCCTGACCCCCAACGGGCTACCGATGCGTTTGCTTGGCGATAGAAGGGGCCGCGGCAGGGCAACCTCATTCCAAGGGTGCATCTATTGGCCCTTCACCTTGGCGCAGGAATTGACTAAGAGCGTGGTAAAGCAGTCGCCGCGGCTTTTGCTGAAAGGCCTAAACAGTCGGCGCATCGGATCCTGTCGGAGAGCGCAACCATGTCCACGATCAACCAACCCAAGCTCGTTACGGTCTTTGGCGGATCCGGTTTTGTCGGACGCCACGTGGTCAGGGCGCTGGCCCGGCGCGGCTATCGCATCCGGGTGGCGGTGCGCCGTCCGGATCTCGCAGGTCATCTGCAGCCGTTGGGCGGCGTTGGCCAAATCGCCGCCATTCAGGCCAATTTGCGCAACCGCGATTCCGTCGACCGCGCCGTACTCGGCTCCGATCATGTGGTCAATTGCGTCGGCATTCTGTTCGAGACAGGCCGCAACACCTTCGATTCAGTGCAGGATTTCGGCGCCCGTGCGGTGGCCGAGGCGGCCCGCGCTCAGGGCGTTGGCCTTACGCATATCTCGGCCATCGGCGCCGATCCAGAATCCCAATCGGACTACGCCCAATCCAAGGGTCGCGCCGAAGCTGCAATCGCCAAGGTGGTTGCCGGCGCGGTGATTCTGCGTCCGTCGATCATCTTCGGACCGGAAGACGGTTTCTTCAACAAGTTTGCGGAAATGGCCCGCTTTGCGCCGGCGCTGCCGCTGGTCGGCGGCGGCGAAACCAAGTTTCAGCCGGTCTATGTCGGCGATGTCGCCGAAGCTGTGGCCCGCGCTGTCGATGGCGACCTCGCCCCCGGCACCTATGAGTTGGGTGGCGCGCGGGTGATGAGTTTCAAACAATGCCTTGAGGAAATGCTCGAGATCATTCACCGCAAACGCGTGCTCGTCACCCTGCCCTGGGGTCTTGCGTCGCTGATCGGCCGCATCGCTTCGCTCATTCCCTTTGTCGATCCGCCGCTCACCGCCGACCAGGTCACGCTGCTCAAATCGGACAATGTGGTATCCGAGGCGGCCGAAAAGGAAGGCCGCACGCTTGCCGGCATCGGCATCCCCCCCACCACGGTGGAGGCAATCCTGCCAACCTATCTGAGCCGCTACCGGCCGCAGGGCCAGTATAGCGGAACCGGCAACGAAGCCTGACCGGCGGTTTGGACGCCGTTGCCTCAGCACTCACACCGCAAGGGCTGGAGCTCTGGGCAGCGCTGTCGCTGATCGCTGCGAGTTTTTTCACCTCGGCCCTGACTGTGTCGGCGGGCATCGGCGGCGGCGTGGCGATGCTCGGGTTGATGGGGTATCTGGTTCCGGTCAGCGCGATCATTCCCGTGCATGGCGTGGTGCAGCTTGGCTCCAATGCCGGGCGAATGGCGATCCTGCGCAATCACGTGGCCTGGACCTGCCTTGCAGCCTTTGTCATCGGAGCGGTGCCCGGCGGATTTGCCGGTGGGCTGGCGGTGGGCAGTCTGTCCGAACCAACGCTGAAAGCGGCGCTGGGCGGATTCATTCTGCTCATGACCTGGATGCGGCTGCCCCAGCTCTCAGCCATCGGTCAGCGTGGTTTCGCCCTGACCGGGGCGATCACCACTTTCATGACCATGATCTTCGGCGCCACCGGTCCGTTCAATGCCGTGGTGCTGTCGAAGGCGTTTGCCGATCGGCTGACCTTTCAGGCCACCATGTCGGCGGTGATGAGCCTGCAGCATCTGGTCAAGGTGGTCGTGTTCGGACTTGCCGGATTTGCCTTCGCTCCCTGGCTGCCGTTAATCGCCGCGATGGTGCTGACTGGCCTGGCAGGCACCTGGGCGGGTGCGAACATCCTGCGGAAAACACCCGAGAGCCGCTTTAGACTGATCTTCAAGCTATGCCTGAGTACGCTGGCGCTTGATTTGATGCGCCGGGGTGTTGCCGGAATGGCGCATGGTTAGCAATGATTTAAGTTTCGTGGGGTTTATTCGACAACAGGCTTGGTTGGCCCTTGATCCAACCGGCCAGCATGGGTAAATCGCCCCTGCCTTTCAAACTGGGACAGCCCGCAGCCTCATGCGCAACAGCGCGTGAAGCCGCTTGGCGGCGAAACCGGTAGCAAGGCAAAAATCAGCACCGCGCCCCCGAACCGAACGGAGAGAAGCGGCGTTGCGAATGAAACCAATCGAGGCAAGACCTTCATGGCCAAGACCGTTGTATCCGCTTTCGCCTTTGCGGTCGTCGTGATTCTCTCCGCTGCGGCCTTCGCGCCGGGCAGTGTCGCCGATTCCAAGGGCTGTGCCCCGGCATACGGCGTGGACCCTTGCGCTGTTCAAGCCGGCAACAATTAGAGCTAAATGCGCCTTATGGCGCCGCGATCGTTGGCTTAAAACGCCCACAACCCAATCAGACCCAGCGTCCCGACTGCGATTCGCCACCAGGCAAACGGCGCAAATCCGTGCCGCGACACGAAATCCAGCAGGCTGCGCACCACAATCACCCCGGCAATGAACGCCATGATGAAGCCCACGACGATGGCGGCGATGTCATTGGCGGCAAGCTTGTCGTAGTTCTTGTAAAGATCCAGCGTGAAGGCGCCGACCATGGTCGGCATTGCGAGAAAGAACGAAAATTCCGCCGCCGAGCGCTTGTCGGCGCCGAGCAGCAGCGCACCGGCTATGGTCGCGCCGGACCGCGATGTGCCCGGGACCATCGCCAGACACTGGATCAGACCGATCTTGAAGGCCAGCGACAGCGGATAGTCCATCACGTTGGTGTGCTTGGGCCGCAGCGGCATGCGGTCGATCACCAGCAGCACGAAACCGCCGATAATCAGCACCACGCAGATCAGCGTCATCGATTCGAACAGCACAGTCTTGATGAATCCGTGCGCGAGCCCGCCGATCACCGCGGCAGGCGCGAACGCCAGCAAAATGGCGGCGACAAAACGCCGGGCCCGAGCGCTGCTGGGAAGATCGGTGACCAGTGTCCAGAGCCGCGCGAAATAGACCGACAGGATGGCCAGAATCGCGCCAAGCTGAACCAGAACCTCAAAACTGTTGCCCGGAGAGCTGAACCCGAGAAAATGGCCTGCAAGCAACAGATGCGCCGTAGAGGAGACAGGGATGAACTCTGTGAGCCCTTCGATCAAGCCGAGAAGCGCCGCACCCACCAAAGTCGTTTCATTCATTCAGGCGCCGCCCCTGTGCCATCTGATAGCCAATCGCGGCCTTTGAATAGCCCGGATTGGCATAAATCCATACGCTAAAATGCGAAGACTGATTCGCTTGTCTTGCCGCAGGCCAATCCCTATAGCTCTATTTTCCGGAATCTGACCAGTCCCGCGCTCGGCGCCCACCGACCATCATCGGCTCCACAATGTCTGTTTTGTACCATCACACCGTCTCCGCCGCCTCCCGTTTCGTGCGTATTTGCTTTGCGGAAATCGATTTTCCGGCCGATCTGGTCGAAGAGCGGCCCTGGGAAAAACGCCCGGAATTTTTAAAAATCAATCCCGCGGGCGCCTTGCCGGTTTGTGTCAGCGACAATGGCTATGCGCTGTGCGGCCCGCATGTCATCGCCGAATGGCTCGATGAATCCTTCGGCGTGTTCAAACGCGATCGCCGGCTGCTGGCGGAAGATCCGTTTCAACGCGCCGAGATCCGGCGTTTGATGGAGTGGTTTTTCATCAAGTTCGAGCAGGACGTGGCTCGGCCGCTGTTGCGTGAACGGGTGCTCAAGCTGCAACTTCCCGCCGACCAGGGCGGCGGATCGCCCGATCCGAAGATGCTGCGGGCCGGCCGCTCCAATGTCCGGCAACACATGAAGTACCTGTCCTGGCTGGCCGGGTCGCGCGCCTGGCTGGCGGGTGACCGGTTGAGCTATGCCGACCTGGCCGCGGCCGCGGCAATCTCGGTGATGGATTATCTCGGTGAGATCGACTGGAGCCAATCACCTCAGGCCAAGGACTGGTATCAGCGGGTCAAATCACGGCCCTCGTTCCGGCCGATCCTGGCCGACCGGATGCGAAACATTCCACCGGTCGCCCACTACACCGATCTCGATTTCTAGCGCGATGACGCCCGCTGGCCCGCAAACCTCTGATCGCAAGGCCTCTGGAAAAACCGCCGACGCCGCGCGGCTGAAACAGTTTCTTGCCACGGAAGCCGCGAGCCTCGGGTTCTCAGCACTGGCGATCGCCTCCCCCGATCTCGAGCCGGATGTGTCGGCCCGGCTGGCGCGATTCGTCGAATTGGGCCGTCACGGTGCCATGTCCTGGATGGAAGAGACCAAAGAACGCCGCGCGGATCCGCGCACCCTCTGGCCCGAGGTCGGATCGGTCATCATGCTGGCGATGAATTACGGCCCCGATGCCGATCCGCTGGCCAATCTGGCGCAACGGTCGCACGCCACGGTGTCGGTCTATGCCCGCAATCGCGATTATCACGACATCATCAAAGGCCGGCTCAAGCAACTGGCGGGCAAATTCGCGTCCCGCGCGGGCGGCGACGTTAAAGTCTTCGTCGATACTGCGCCGGTGATGGAAAAGCCGCTGGCGCAGGCGGCGGGGCTCGGCTGGATCGGCAAGCACACCAATCTCGTCAGCCGCAGCCACGGGTCGTGGCTGTTTCTGGGGTCGATCTTCACCACCGTCACGCTTCTGCCGGACGCGGTTGAAACCGACCATTGCGGCTCCTGCTGCGCCTGCCTCGACATCTGCCCCACCGACGCCTTCCCGGCCCCCTACCAGATCGACGCGCGGCGGTGCATCTCCTATCTGACGATTGAAAACAAAGGGCCGATCCCGGTAGAGTTCCGGGCGGCGATGGGCAACCGGATCTATGGCTGCGACGATTGTCTGGCTGTCTGTCCGTGGAACAAATATGCGCAAACCGCCACCGAGATGAAGCTGATCGCCCGGAACGATTTGCGGTCACCGCCGCTGGCGCAATTTCTCGCAATGGACGACGCTGCCTTCCGCGCCTTTTTTTCGGGATCGCCGGTCAAGCGCATCGGCCGCAACCGGTTCATGCGCAATGTGCTGATCGCCACCGGCAACAGCGGCGACAAAGGCCTTGTTGCGGCCTGTGAAACGCTGTTAACCGATGCCTCGGCACTGGTGCGAGGTGCTGCGGTCTGGGCGCTGTCGCGCCTGGAAACGCGCGATAGACTGCTGCAGCTGGCCGGTAATTCCGGGCCCGCGACAGAGACCGACGATGAGGTTCTGGCCGAGTGGCGGCTGGCGTTGAACTTAAGCGATCATGGCAACACCATTTCCAGTGACAGGACCTGACACGATGCGATTGATGATCCTTGGCGCCGGTTTTTCCGGCCTTGCCATTGCCCGGGCGCTGGCTCCGGAATGCGATTTCGCTGGCGGCACGACACGCAGCAATCACCGGTTCGAGGCGTTGCGGTCGGCCGGGCTTGCGCCGTTTCTTTATGGCGGAGGCGCACCGGATGCTGAACCTGACCCAGCGCTTGCTCAAGAACTGGCGCAAACCACACACCTGGTCATGTCGATTGCACCGGACGCGGACGGTGATCCGGTTCTCAAGGCGTTCGGCGACGATCCGGCCGCGGCCATGCCCAGGCTCGAATGGATCGGTTATCTGTCGACCGTCGGCGTTTATGGCAATCACGATGGCGCATGGGTCGATGAGGACACACAATGCAGACCGGTCTCGCAACGCTCTGTTGCGCGGATGAGCGCCGAACAGGGCTGGACGCGACTTGCGGCCGCCGCCGAAGCACCGCTGGCCATCCTCCGCCTTTCAGGTATTTACGGGCCTGGCCGCAACGCGCTCAAGACCCTTGACGCGGGAAAGGCGCGGCGGCTGATCAAACCCGGCCAGGTTTTCAACCGCATCCACGTCGACGACATCGGCGGTGCTGCAGCACTGCTTGCACGCGCCCGGAAGGGCGGGATCTTCAACGTCACCGACGACCGTCCCGCTCCGCCCCAGGATGTGGTGACTCACGCGGCCGGGCTGATGGGGGTGGCGCCGCCGCCAGAGACGGATTTCGAAACCGCCGATCTGAGCCCGATGGCGCGATCCTTTTATGGCGAGAACAAGCGTGTCTCCAACGCCAGGATCAAGGAGGCCGGTTACGACTTCGCCTATCCCGACTATGAGAGTGGTCTTGGTGAGTTGTGGCGCGCCGGGACGTGGCGCGGCTGATCCTGCTGCATTGCAACATTCGGCCATAAAAAGTGATTCGCGCGGTCGTTTTTCGGACGCTTTGCCGGTGCACTTGCGATGCAGCAATTTCAAGGACACCGACATGATCTCAACCCGGTATACCGCGCACCTCGGCGCAATGTTCCTCGCAGCCGCCATGGCCGCCGTCGCCATCGCGCCTGCCAACGCCGCGCAATCCTGCGGCCGCGCATCCTGGTATGCTTTAACGTCCAAGACCGCTTCGGGTGAGCGTATGGATCCGTCCAAGCTGACCGCAGCGCATCCCAAGCTCCGCTTCGGCACCAAGGTCGAAGTGGTCAATCCGCGCAACGGCAAATCCGTCACTGTACGGATCAATGACCGGGGCCCGTTCATCAAGGGCCGGGTGATCGACCTGTCAAAGGCGGCGGCCGGCCGCATCGGGATTATCCGATCGGGCGTGGCCAAGGTCTGTTACCGGGTGGTCTCCTGAGACCGTCCGCCTTTATGCGCTGATACGAATATATATTTTTCAATATCTTAACTGGTGATCTGTGCGGTTTTGACCGCGACGGGATCTTGTCAGCCGCGTCAGCCCCGCTATGGTGGCGCGCGAATGAGAGGAGGCTGTCGGGATGATCGACACTGCGGATATCGACGCACGGCAGCAGGCGCTGGCAGTACAAATCGCTGACCGGCGAGACGACCTGATCGCGCTGACGCAGGATCTGATCCGTATCCCCACCCTTAATCCGCCCGGCGAATGCTACCGCGACATCTGTGAGTATCTGGCGCGGCGCATGGGAAGCTCCGGCTTTGAGGTCAAATTGCTACGCGCCGAAGGCACGCCGGGCGACAGCCAACAGCATCCGCGCTGGAACATGATCGCGCGGCGCGAGGGCGGTCGGTCGGGGCCTTGCGTGCATTTCAATTCGCATATCGATGTGGTGGAAACCGGTGCCGGTTGGAGCTTCGATCCTTTTGGCGGCGAGATCTCCGACGGCAAGATCTATGGCCGCGGCGCCTGCGATATGAAGGGCGGGCTTGCGGCCTCAATCATCGCCGCAGAGGCCTTTGTGGCGTTGTGGCCGGATTTTCCGGGCGCTATCGAGATTTCAGGGACGGCAGACGAGGAAACCGGCGGCTATGGCGGCGTGGCCTGGCTTGCGGAGCAAGGCTATTTCTCGCCAGAGCGGGTGCAGCATGTGATCATCCCCGAGCCACTCAACAAGGACCGGATCTGCCTTGGCCACCGCGGTGTGATGTGGGCCGAGATCAAGACACATGGCCGTATCGCTCACGGATCGATGCCGTTTCTGGGCGATTGCGCCGTGCGCCACATGGGTGCGGTCATCGGCGAGATGGAGCGCACGCTGTTTCCATCGCTCAAGCAGAAACGCACCGCCATGCCGGTGGTGCCCGACGGTGCGCGGCAATCGACCATGAACATCAATTCGCTGCATGGCGGACAGGCCGAACCGGACCCAGATTTCACCGGTTTTCCGTCCGCCTGCGTCCCGGATCAGGCGCGAATGGTGATCGACCGGCGTTATCTGATCGAAGAGTCGGCCGATGAGGTCCGTGAAGAGGTGATCGCATTGTTGGAACGGGTGAAGTCGGAACGGCCCGGTTTCCGCTATGATTTTGACGAATTGTGGCAGGTGAGCCCGACCATGACACCGGCGGATGCGCCGGTGGTCAAGGCGGTGGAGCGCGGCATTCGCGCGGCACTTGGCTGCGAGCCGCTGCATGTGGTCTCACCCGGCACCTATGACCAGAAACATATTGACCGTATCGGCCGCTTGAAAGACTGTATCGCCTATGGACCCGGCATTCTCGATCTGGCGCACCAGCCCGACGAGTATGTCGGGATTGACGACATGGTGGATTCGGCGAAGGTGATGGCCTTCGCACTGGACGATCTTTTGCACGGACGCTGATAGCGGACGTCCGTCTCAACGGGAGTGAGGAAGCGTTATGACGAAATATCCGATGGCGGCGGCAGCCGTTTCGATGCTGGCGTTGGGACTTGGTCTGGGCATGACACCGGCTGTTGCAGCGAAAATGGACGTCAGCATCGGAATGCAGCTTGAGCCGCCGAATCTCGATCCGACCGGCGGCGCCGCAGCGGCCATTGACGAGGTGGTCTACGCCAATGTGTTTGAGGGCCTGACACGATTTGGCCCGGACGGCGCGATCCTGCCGGGGCTGGCTGAAAGCTGGGAGATTTCGGAAGACGGGCTCAGCTACACTTTCAAGCTGCGAGAAGGCGCAAGCTTCCATGACGGATCGGCATTTGACGCCGAAGACGTCAAGTTCTCGCTCGACCGCGCCCGCGCCGAGGACTCGACAAACGCCCAGAAAGCGCTGTTTGCCGACATCTCGTCGGTTGAGGTGGTCGATCCGGCCACCGTCAAGGTGATGCTCGCCAAGCCCAACGGGTCGTTTCTGTTCAACATGGCCTGGGGCGACGCGGTGATCGTCGCGACGGAGTCTGCCGATGGCAACGCCGCCAATCCGGTGGGGACCGGGCCGTTCAAATTTTCCGAATGGGCCAAGGGCGACCGGGTCGAGCTCGAACGATATGCCGATTACTGGGGCGAAGCGGTCAAGCTCGATCAGGTGACTTTCAAGTTCATCTCCGACCCGACGGCGGCATTCGCTGCGATGATGGCGGGCGATCTGGATGCTTTTCCGGCCTTCCCGGCACCTGAGAACCTGACCCAGTTTGAAGCAGATCCACGGTTTGAAGTGATTATCGGTTCCTCCGAGGGCGAGACCATTCTCGCCATGAACAACAAAAAGCCGCCGCTCGACAACATCAAGGTGCGCCAGGCGATCACCCATGCGATCGACCGCCAGGCGATCATCGACGGTGCCATGTTCGGCTACGGCACGCCGATCGGCACGCATTTCGCCCCGCACAATCCGGCCTATGTCGACCTGACCGGGCAGTCCGCCCATGATCCGGAGAAATCCAGGGCTCTGCTTGCGGAGGCCGGCGTCAGCGATCTCACACTGGCGCTGAAACTGCCGCCGCCAAGCTATGCTCGCCGTGGCGGCGAGATCATCGCCGCCCAGCTTCGCGAGGTCGGCATCACCGCCGAAATCACCAATGTCGAATGGGCGCAGTGGCTCGAAGATGTGTTCAAGGCCAAGAATTTCGACCTGACCATCGTCTCCCACACCGAGCCGATGGATATCGGCATCTATGGCCGTGACGACTATTACTTCCAGTATGGCGATGCCGACTTCAAGGCAATCATGGCCGACCTCGCCAATGCCACCGATCCCGACGCGCGCACCGAACTGATGCAGGCGGCACAGAAGAAAATCGCTGATGACGCGGTCAATGCCTATCTGTTCCAGCTCGCCCGCACCGGGGTCGCCAATGCCAAGCTCAAGGGCTTGTGGCCCAATTCGCCGACCCAGGCCAACGACATGACCGGCGTGTCCTGGGAAGAGTGACCGCCAAACGCCGCCCGCGGGCCGGCCGTGAAAATGGCCCGCGGGTGCTGCCTGCCGTGGATCGCAACCGATGACCGCCTATCTCCTGCGGCGCTTCATTTCGCTGTCGCTCAGCCTGGTTGCGGCCAGCCTGGTGATTTTTCTGGTCATGGAGGCAGTGCCGGGCGATCCGGCATCGTTCATGATGGGGATCAATGCTGACCCGGCGGCCGTCGCGGCGCTGCGCGAACAACTGGGCCTCAATGAGCCCCTGCCACTGCGCTATCTGGGCTGGGTGGCGGGATTGCTGCAGGGCGATTTCGGCGTCTCTTACACCTACCGCGTGCCGGTCTCGGAGCTGATTGCCGAGCGGGTGATGATCTCGCTGCCGCTGACGCTCTATGCGCTGGCACTGTCGACGCTGATCGCCTTTCCGGCCGGAATTCTGGCCGCGGCGCGGCGCAATTCAGCCACCGATCTGTCGGTGATGGGGGCCACGCAACTGGGTGTGGCGATTCCCAATTTCTGGTTTGCGATGATTCTGGTGCTGGTGTTCGCAATCAATCTGCGCTGGTTTTCGGCCGGCGGCTTCCCCGGCTGGGATGCCGGCATCCTTGCGGCGATGAAATCACTCACCCTGCCGGCCATCGCCTTGGCGCTGCCGCAAGCCTCGATTCTGGCCAGGGTGATGCGCTCGTCGCTGATTGATACGCTGGACGAGGATTTCATGCGCACTGCGCGGGCCAAGGGCCTGAGCCGCAGTCAGGCGCTCAGGCGACATGCGCTGCGCAATGCACTGATCCCGGTGCTGACGATCATCGGTCTGCAGTTCTCGTTTCTGCTGGCCGGCGGCATCATCATCGAAAACGTGTTCTATCTTCCCGGTCTCGGCCGGCTGGTGTTCCAGGCCATCACCCAGCGCGATCTGATCGTGGTGCGCTCGGTGGTGATTCTGTTGGTGTTCGCCGTTATCGTCGTCACCTTTCTGGTCGATCTTGCCTATGCAGCCGCCGATCCGCGGCTCAGGAGGCGACGCTGATGCGCGGCGATCACTCTGAACACTCGTTTGTGCGCACAGCCATTGGCCATCCGGCCTTCGTGACCGGCTTTGTGCTGTCGGCGCTGTTCGTGGCGCTGGCGCTGATTTCATTTGTGTGGACGCCGTTTGATCCCACCAGGCTGGCGATTTCCAACAAGCTTCAGTCTCCATCCCCGCAACACTGGCTCGGAACAGATCATTTCGGACGCGACATGTTATCGATGATCATGGTCGGAGCGCGGGTGTCGATTGCCGTCGCCTTCGTCGCCGTGGGGATCGGTATGATCATCGG
The DNA here is from genome assembly GCF_947501405.1 of uncultured Hoeflea sp. Taxonomy (GTDB): domain Bacteria; phylum Pseudomonadota; class Alphaproteobacteria; order Rhizobiales; family Rhizobiaceae; genus Hoeflea. Next base: position 279,786 of record NZ_CANMVK010000003.1, read on the forward strand.
CGTACCGCTCGGGCTCTATGCTGCAGCCAGGCGCGGCAGCCTGATTGATGAAATCATCATGCGCGGCAATGATCTGGTGTTCGCATTTCCGTCGCTGCTGTTGGCGATCATGATCACCGCAGTCTTCGGCCCCGGAGCAGTCAACGCCATCATCGCCATCGGCATCTTCAACATCCCGGTGTTCGCGCGGCTGGCGCGCGGGGCGGCGCTGTCGCTGTGGACCCGCGATTTCATTCTGGCGGCAAGGGTGGCGGGCAAGGGCCGGACGCGGATTTCCGCCGAACATATCCTGCCCAACATCGCCAATCTGCTCATCGTGCAGGGCACCATCCAGTTCTCCCTGGCAATTCTGGCGGAGGCGGCGCTGGCCTATGTGGGGCTCGGCGCGCAACCGCCGCTGCCGAGCTGGGGCCGGATGCTGGCCGATGCGCAGACACTGATTTCGCTGGCGCCGCACATGGCGCTGATCCCGGGTTTTGCGATCATCATCACCGTGTTGGGGCTCAATCTGATGGGAGACGGCCTGCGCGATCTGTTTGATCCGAAACTTCGCCGGGGGCGCGGATGAGCGCGCTTACGATTTCCAACCTCAGGGTCGATATCCGCGGCAAGACGGTGCTGCACGATATCGACATGACACTGGAGCCTGGGAAAATCCTCGGCGTGGTGGGTGAATCCGGATCCGGCAAATCCATGACCGCGCTGTCGGTGATGCAATTGCTGCCCCGCGGCAGCCGTTGGTCCGGCGAGATCAGCGTGGCGGGCAACGATCTCGCCTTGATGGACGAACCGGCCCTGTGCCAGATGCGCGGCCGCGATGTCGGCATGATCTTTCAGGAGCCGATGACCGCGCTCAACCCGGTGCAAAACATCGGCGACCAGGTTGCCGAGACCGTGCGGGTTCACAACGGCGCCAGCCGCCGAGAGGCGATGACTATTGCCCGCGAGATGCTCGACCGGGTCGGATTGCCGGCCGAGAACTTCCCGCTCGACCGGTTTCCGCATGATCTTTCGGGCGGCCAGCGGCAGCGCGTCGTCATCGCTCAGGCGATTGCGCTCAGGCCCAAGATATTGATCGCCGACGAACCAACCACCGCACTCGACGTTACCACCCAGGCGCAGATTCTCGATCTGCTCAAGCAGCTGGTTCGCGACGAGGACATGGGACTGATGCTGATCACCCATGATCTGGCGGTGGTTGCCGGGCTGGCCGATACGATCGCCATCCTCAAGGACGGCGAAGTGGTCGAAGCCGGCGCAACTCACAGCGTTTTCCGCGGCATGCGGCATCCCTATACGAGGGCCCTGTTTTCGGCCTCCGCCCATGTGCCTGCCCGCAAGCGCGGGCCCGAACCGGCCAAGACCCCGGTGCTGTCGGTCGCAGATGTGGTGCGCGACTATGCGCAACCGCGGCGAAACCTGTTTGCCAAACGCCCTCCTTTCCGCGCGGTTGACCATGTCGGCTTCGAGATCTTTCACGGCGAGAATGTTGGTCTGGTGGGCGAATCGGGGTGCGGGAAGTCGACCCTGGCCCGGGCGGTGCTCGCACTGGATCCGTTGCAGGGCGGCGAAATCCGGCTCAACGGGCATGTGTTTTCAAGCGCAGGCGACGGGCCGCATCCCGAGCTGCGGGCTCGCATGCAGGTGGTGTTTCAGGATCCCTACGGCTCCTTCAATCCGCGCCACCGGGTGAGAAGGCTTGTTACGGAACCGTTCCACCTCGTCAAATCATCACTCCGGGGTGCCGATCTCGAGCGCCGAATCGACCGGGCGCTGACCGAGGTGGGTCTAAGCTCAAGCGATGCGGACAAATATATTCACGAGTTCTCCGGCGGGCAGCGTCAGCGCATCGCAATTGCCCGCGCCCTGATTATTGAGCCGGCTTTGATTGTGCTCGATGAAGCGGTGTCGGCGCTCGATGTTTCGATCCGCGCGCAAATCCTTGATCTGCTGGCCGGATTGTCCGACCGGCTGGATCTTTCTTATCTGTTCATCTCGCACGATCTGTCGGTGGTGCGCGCAATCACCGATCGGGTGCTGGTGATGAAGGCGGGGCAGATCGTCGAACAGGGCGCGACCGAAAGCATTTTCGAAAATCCGCAACATCCCTATACACGCAAGCTGGTGGCGGCGACGCCATCGCTTGAGGCGGCACTTGCCGGCGGCCGGACCGGACACGAGGAAAGGATCAACCCATGACCGCGACACCTGACGTGGGTTTTGACACCAGCCAGTGCCTGATCGGCGGACGCTGGATCGGGGCGGGCGGTGGCCGGACGCTGGCTGTGGAGGACCCTTCGACCGGCCAGGAGTTTGCCCGCATTGCCAACGGCGGTGCAAGCGAGATTGAGGCAGCGGTCGCAGCCGCCCGCGAGGCGCTCGGCGGCCCCTGGGGCCGGATGACCGCCGCCGAACGCGGACGCCTGTTGGGCAAGATCGGCCGCGCGGTGGAGGATCATGTCGAGTGGCTCGCGACCCTAGAGGCCCATGACGTGGGAAAGCCGCTGACCCAGGCCCGCGCCGACGCCCGGGCGCTGGCGCGCTATCTGGAGTTTTACGGCGGCGCGGCCGACAAGTTGCATGGCGAGACCATTCCCTATCTCAACGATTACACTGTCTACACCTTACGCGAACCGCACGGGGTCACCGGCCACATCATTCCCTGGAATTATCCGATGCAGATCCTCGGCCGCTCGGTCGGCGCGGCGCTGGCGATGGGCAATGCCACGGTTCTTAAGCCGGCTGAGGAAGCCTCCTTAACGGCGCTGGCTTTCGCCCGAATCGCCAACGACTGCGGATTGCCGGACGGTGCGCTCAACGTGGTCCCGGGTCTCGGCGAGGAGGCGGGCGCGGCTCTCTCGGCCCATCCGGAGGTCAATCATCTGTCCTTTACAGGCTCGCTCGAAACCGGACGCAGGGTTCAGGCGGCGGCGGCACAGAATGTGGTGCCGGTCACGCTCGAACTGGGCGGAAAGTCGCCGCAGATCGTCTTCGCCGATGCTGATCTCGAGCGCGCGCTGCCCTTTCTGGTCAATGCCGGGATCCAGAATTGCGGACAGACCTGCTCGGCCTCATCGCGAATTCTGGTGGAAGCCTCGCGTCACGCCGAGGTGGTACGGCTGATGAGCGAACGCTACCGGGCGCTGACAGTCGGCGCGGCGATCGAGGACCAGTCGGTCGGCCCGCTGATTTCGGCCCGCCAGAAGGACATCGTCCAGGGCTTCCTGGGCGAGGCCGATGAAGACGGCCTGGCGCCCATCGCCGAGGGTCAGATGCCCAAATCCGCGCCGATGGGCGGCCATTACGTGCGCCCGACGCTCTACGGAGACGTCGATCCCGGCCATGCGCTGGCGCGCGAGGAGATTTTCGGTCCGGTTCAGGTGATCATCCCGTTTCGCGACGAGGAAGAAGCGGTGGCGATCGCCAATGGCACCGATTACGGTCTGGTGGCGGGTGTGTGGACCCGAGACGGCGGCCGCCAGATGCGCATGGCCCGGGCAATCCGCTCCGGGCAGGTTTTCGTCAACAATTACGGCGCGGGCGGCGGCGTGGAGCTCCCCTTCGGCGGGATTGGCAAATCAGGCCACGGGCGGGAAAAGGGCTTCGAAGCACTCTACGGCTTCTCGGCCTTGAAGACCGTGGCCGTCTGGCACGGCGAATAGGACTGGTCCTGCATCATGAACGAAAGGATATTTCTATGAGACTGGCAGGCAAACGCGCCCTTGTGACCGGCGGCGCATCGGGCTTCGGCGCAGGCATCGTGCGCAAGTTCCTGGTGGAAGGCGCCCACGTCGCCATCGCCGATATCAATCTCGAAGCGGCCAGCACAATGGCTGCCGAGCTTGGAGACAATGTCATCGCGATTGGTGTCAATGTTGCAGACAATGACAGCGTCGCGGCCATGGCTGCGGATGTTCTCGACCGGTTCGGCGGCCTTGATGTTCTGGTCAACAATGCCGGGATCACACATCTGCCAGCCCCGCTGGAAGAGGTCAGCGAAGAGGATTTCGACCGCGTGCTGGCCGTCAATGTCAAGTCCGTTTACCTAACCGCACGCCATTTTGTTCCGGAAATGAAACGGAATGGTTTGGGGGCAATCCTCAATGTCGCCTCGACGGCGGGGGTGAGCCCGCGGCCGCGGCTCAACTGGTACAATTGCTCCAAGGGTTGGATGATCACGGCGACCAAAACCATGGCGGTGGAGCTGGCGCCTTCCGGCATAAGGGTCAATGCGATCAATCCGGTGGCAGGCGAGACTCCGCTTCTCAAAAGCTTCATGGGAGAAGACACGCCGGAGATCCGGGCCAAGTTTCTCTCCACGATTCCGATCGGCCGGTTTTCGACGCCCGAAGACATGGGCAACGCCGCCTGTTTCCTATGCTCCGACGAGGCGGCGATGATCACCGGGGTCGCCATGGAGGTCGATGGCGGCCGCTGCATCTGACCGGCTGCCAAACCGTCCGCTTGCCAGCGGAGGCGGGAGCGGGTAGCAGAAGCCAACCCTGGAGACATCACCATGCGCCTTGGCGGCCGGCTGCAAGCAGCCATTGAAGTCCTGTCCGACATCCAGACCCGTCACCGGCCGGTGCCCGAGGCTTTGAAGGATTGGGGCCTGTCGCACCGCTTTGCCGGGTCCGGCGATCGTGCGGCGATCTCCAATCTGGTGCATGATGCGCTGAGGATGAGGCTATCGCACGGTTTCATAATGGATGGCGACAGCCCCGCCGATCTCGCCGTCGCCACGCTGCTCAGACAATGGAACATCAGCCCTGAATCGCTGGTTGAGGCCCTCACCGGAGATCGTTTCGCGCCCGAAATCCCCGCTTCAGACAAGCTCTCGGCTTGTTTGGCGCGAGACTTGTCGCAGGCGCCCGCTCATGTGCAGGCCGATGTACCGGAATGGTTGGCTGCGTCCTTTGCCCGTGGTTTCGGCGCCGAGTGGGAGGCCGAAGCGCAAGCCTTGACCGCGCGGCCGCCGCTGGATCTGAGGGTCAACACATTGATGGCGACCCGCGATCAGGTTCTCGACGCCTTTTCGGACCGCGGAGCACAGCCCACCCGGCTATCACCGTTCGGCGTACGGTTTGAAGCCGGCAAAGGAGCGGAACGCCAACTGGCTGCCACCTCCGAGGTGAGCTTTGCACGCGGCTGGTTCGAGATCCAGGACGAGGGATCTCAACTGGCAGCGCTTCTGGCAGGTGCTGCACCGGGCGAAGCGGTGCTGGATTACTGTGCCGGCGGCGGCGGCAAGTCCCTGGCTTTCGCAGCGATGATGGCCAATCAGGGCCAGATTTCTGCCTTTGACGCCGACCGCCGCAGGCTGGCGCCGATGGTGGAGCGCATCCGCCGTGCCGGCGCGGAAATCATCGACATCCGCGAACGCTTAACCGATCTCGCGGGTCTTGAGGGAACCATGGACCGGGTGCTGATCGACGCGCCGTGTACAGGCACCGGCACCTGGCGCAGACGGCCTGATGCCAAATGGCGGATTTCGGAGAAAAACATCGCCGACCGGATGGCGGATCAGGACAAGGTGTTGAATGCAGCCGCGGTTTATGTGCGGCCGGGCGGTGAACTGGCCTATGTGACCTGTTCCCTGCTGCCGCAGGAAAATGGCGACCGGGTGGAGGCGTTTCTCGCCCGCAACACCGATTTTGAACTTCTCGACCCCGCACCGCGTTGGACCGCCTGCGTGGCTGCGCCCGGTGAACCGGTTCCGCTGGCGCATAACGGACCCGGCCTGACGCTGTCGCCGCGGCGAACCGGCACGGATGGCTTTTATTTCGCGGTGATGCGCCGCAAGGCCTGAAGCAAATCAGGTTCAGACGGAATCGGCTGAGCCTGAACGCATGAACGAAATCGCCGGATCAAATCGTCGTCGCGGTTCTGAGAGAACGTGAAACGATCTAGATCGACCTGCGTCAGTCACCCGACCAAGAGATGTAGCGGACAATGAACAAGAAGAAAGCACAGACCCTGATCCTGTTTGTCGTTCTCAGCCTGGCTGGCGGAAGCCTTATCGGGGTTTTTTCGGCTCCGGGCTCCTGGTATGCGGAACTTGAAAAGCCCGCTTTCAACCCGCCAAACTGGGTCTTCGGGCCGGTATGGACCGTGCTTTATGTGCTGATCGGCATTGCCGGAGCGCGGGTCTGGTTTCTTGACCGGAGCGGGCCGCTGGTCAGGATCTGGTTTGTGCAAATGGCGCTGAATTACCTCTGGCCGCTGGTGTTTTTTGCCGCCCGGCGTCCGGATCTGGCGCTTCCGGTGCTGCTGGCGATGCTCGTCGCAATTTTGAGTTTCATCGTGCTCGCCTGGCGACGCGAGCGACCTTCGGCCTTGTTGTTCCTTCCCTATCTGGCTTGGGTGAGCTTTGCCGGGCTGCTCAATGCTGCAATCTGGCAGCTGAATTCTGCCTGATCATCCAAAACGCGCGAATGGCAATAAGGGCTTGCTGTTTGTTGTTGCGCTTGGCACCTTCGCAGGTGCGAAAGGATGCAGCGAATGAATGAGAAGCCCGACGAGAATTTCCGCGCCCGAGTTGCCGAGAGCTTCGACAAGCAAGCCGCCATGCAGACAATCGGCGGGCGCCTTGCCAAGGTGGAGTATGGCGTGGTCGAGATCGAAATGCCGTTTCGCGACGATCTCACCCAGCAGCACGGCTTCGTGCATGCGGGCATTTTGTCGACGGCGCTCGATTCGGCCTGTGGCTATGCGGCGCTGTCGGTAATGCCCGAGGACGCGGCGGTGCTGACCATTGAATTCAAGATCAACCTCCTGTCGCCGGGCCGCGGCGAACGGTTCTTGTTTCGCGGCGAGGTGACCAAGCCGGGCAACACGATCATTGTCAGCGACGGTCGCGCCTATGCGCTCAGCGATGGACCTGCCAAGTTGATCGCCTCCATGACCGGGACGATGATGGTGGTGCGCGGACGCGAGGGGATGGACGGATGAGGGGCGAACTCAAACAGGTTGGCGATCGCCATATCCTTTATGTGATGGCCGCCGATCCGGAATATGGACCGCATCTCAAAGCCCGCTTTAAGCCGCTGATCTGCGGGGTCGGGCCGGTAGAAGCGGCAGCCGCAGTTGCGGCACGGCTTGGTGCGCTCGCGGCTGACGCGGACGCCGTCCTGCCCGACTGCATCATCTCACTGGGTTCGGCCGGATCGAACACGCTTGAGCAGACCGGTATCTACCAGGCCTCGTCTGTCAGCTACCGTGACATGGACGCCAGCCCGCTGGGGTTTGAAAAGGGCCGGACGCCGTTTCTCGATCTGCCGGCTGAATTGCCGCTCCCGCTGGTCAGCGACGCGATTGCCACAGCGCGGCTTTCGACCGGAGCCAACATTGTCTCAGGCGCCGCCTATGGATCGATCGACGCCGACATGGTCGATATGGAAACCTTTGCGGTCAAACGCGCGGCCAGTCCTTTTTCAGTCCCGGTCATTGGTCTGCGAGGCATATCGGATGGCAAGCAGGACCTCACCCATATCGATGACTGGACCGAATACCTGCATGTGATCGACGAAAAACTGGCCGCTGCGGTGGATCGCCTGGAGGCGGCGATTGCATCTGGTGCTGCTTTGGCTTAATCGCTCGCCATGAACGAGATCCTGCACACCACCCATCCCGATTCTGTCCTGATCATCGATTTCGGCAGCCAGGTCACGCAACTGATCGCAAGGCGCGTGCGAGAGGCCGGCGTCTATTGCGAGATCGTACCGTTCCAGCTGGCTGATGAAGGCTTTGAGCGACTCAACCCCAAGGCGGTCATCTTTTCCGGCGGTCCGGCCTCGGTGCCGGAACCGGGCTCGCCGCGCGCACCTCAATCGGTTTTCAGTTCAGGGGTGCCGATCCTGGCGATCTGCTACGGTCAGCAGACCCTGTGCCAGCAATTGGGCGGTCATGTGGAAAGCGGTCATCACCGCGAATTCGGCCGCGCCGACGTTGAGATCCTCAAATCAAGCCCGCTGTTTGAGGGCGTCTGGGAAGTGGGCAAGCGCTATCCGGTATGGATGAGCCATGGCGACCGGGTCACCCAATTGCCTGACGGCTTCGAGGTAATCGGTACCTCCCCCAACGCACCGTTTGCCATCGCGGTCAACGAGGCCAAGCGCTACTACACCACCATGTTTCACCCGGAAGTGGTTCACACGCCGGACGGGGCGAAGCTGCTGTCGAATTTCGTGCACGAGATTGCCGGCCTGAAGCCGGACTGGTCGATGGCCGCCTACCGCAAGGAGATGGTTCAGAAGATCCGCGACCAGGTGGGCTCCGGCCGGGTTATCTGCGCGCTGTCGGGGGGTGTCGACTCCTCGGTTGCGGCATTGTTGATCCACGAGGCGATCGGCGATCAGCTTACCTGCATTCTGGTCGACCATGGGCTGATGCGGTTGAACGAGGCGCACGACGTGGTCGCAATGTTCCGCGAGCACTACAATCTCTCGCTCAAGCTGGTTGACGCGTCCGACCGGTTTATCTCGGAACTCGAAGGCGAAGCGGATCCCGAAACCAAGCGCAAGATCATCGGCCGTCTGTTCATCGAGGTGTTCGAGGGAGAAGCCGAGAAGATCGGCGGCGCGGATTTCCTGGCGCAGGGCACGCTCTATCCCGACGTGATCGAAAGCGTGTCGTTCTCCGGCGGCCCTTCGGTGACGATCAAGTCGCACCACAATGTCGGCGGTCTTCCCGAGCGCATGAACATGCAACTGGTCGAACCCTTGCGCGAATTGTTCAAGGACGAGGTGCGCGCGCTCGGCCGTGAACTCGGGCTACCCGACAGCTTTATCGGCCGGCATCCGTTCCCCGGTCCTGGCCTGGCGATCCGCTGCCCGGGCGGCATTTCCCGCGAGAAACTGGAAATCCTGCGGCAGGCCGATGCGATCTATCTCGATGAAATCCGCAAGGCCGGGCTCTATGACACCATCTGGCAGGCGTTTGCCGTGCTGCTGCCGGTGCAGACCGTCGGCGTGATGGGCGACGGCCGGACTTACGAATTCGTCTGCGCCCTGCGCGCCGTCACCTCCGTTGACGGCATGACCGCGGATTTCTATCCCTATGACATGGACTTCCTCGGTCGCACCGCCACGCGGATCATCAACGAGATCAAGGGCATCAACCGCGTGGTCTATGACGTGACCTCGAAACCGCCCGGCACCATTGAGTGGGAGTAAGGCGGCACGTGCGCTGATCGCCCGGAACGTTCGAGGAGCCCCATCATGACCGTCACGATTTTCGGCATCAAGAATTGCGACACGATGAAGAAGGCGCGGGCCTGGCTCACTGAACACGGGATTGAGGCCGCGTTCCACGACTACAAGGCATCGGGCATCGACCGCGCGCATCTCGAGCGCTGGTGCGCAGAGGCCGGTTGGGAAACGGTTCTCAATCGCGCCGGGACCACGTTCCGCAAACTCGACGACGCGGACAAGCGGGACCTCGATCAGGACAAGGCGATCGTGCTGATGCTGGCGCAGCCCTCGATGATCAAGCGGCCGGTGCTGGAGACGAACGGTGAGGTGACGGTCGGCTTCAAGCCGGATCTTTACGCGCAGATCTTCGCTTGAGGAGCGCGCCATGGCGAAAACCAGCCGCGCCACGCAAACCCTCGTAAAGCTCGGCATCGCCTTCACTGTGCACGAATATGACTATGATTCGGACGCGACAAGCATCGGCCTGCAGGCCGCCGAAGCCCTGAGCGAACCGCCGTCGCGGGTGCTCAAGACCCTGATGGCCACGCTTGACGGCAAACCGGTCTGCGCCGTGCTGCCCAGTGACAGCGAAGTCAGCATGAAAAAGCTGGCGGCGGCGTTGGGCGGCAAGTCTGCCGCGATGATGAAGCCCGCCGATGCCGAGCGGCTGACCGGTTATCATGTTGGCGGCATCAGCCCTTTCGGACAGAGAAAAGCCGTGCCGACGGTGATCGAGCAAGCCGCGCTCGGCGAGCCGCTTGTCTATGTCAATGGCGGCCAGCGCGGGCTGCAGATCCGGCTCGACCCCAAAGATGCAGTGCAAGCCTTGAAAGCCGTTACCGCCCCGATCGCCGCTTGATTTTGCTGCATTGCTGCCGGGCATTTTATTGCGCAATCCGAGGCATGCCGCGATAGTGACATTAAGGGGCGAGGGCCGCGCCTAGTTCCGGAGCGAAGAAGGGGCAGATCCATGTTGTCACGGCGCGGTGTTCTGGCCGGGATTGTCGCTACGGCCAGCAGCCCGATCACGCCCGCCGCGCCGCTTGCGCGCACAAAGCCGGACGTGATCGTTATCGGGGCAGGCATGGCCGGGCTCGCGGCGGCCCGGGACCTTGCGGCGCGTGGGCTTTCGGTCATCATCCTGGAGGCTCGCGACCGGATTGGCGGCCGGCTATGGACAAGCCGCGCTTGGCCGGATGCACCGGTAGACCTTGGTGCGAGCTGGATCCATGGAACCCGCGGCAACCCGTTGACCAGACTGGCAGATGACGCGGGCCTTCGCCGTATACCGACCCGATGGGAACCCAAACCGGTCTATGCCACTGGCGGCAGCCGCGTCGACCTCGACGGTGCAGAAGCACACACAGAAACGATGATCCGGGCCGCGCGGGCGATGGCCGAGGATCGGGATGATGATCTGTCGCTGGCCGATGCCGTAACCGCCACCGATGCCTGGAAGACATCGGACCGGAAGAGCCGCCGAATGACCCGCTATCTGGTCAATTCGGAGATCGAGCATGAATATGCGGCCGGATGGGACGCACTTTCAGCCTGGTACTTCGATGATTCGGGCGGCTATGGCGGCGCGGATGTTCTGTTCCCGCAAGGTTATGGCGGGCTCGCGTCTCATCTCGCCCGGGACCTCATCATCCAAACCGGTGAACATGTCGCGCGGATCGAGCGGGCCGGCGACGCCGTACGCGTGATCACTCGTAGCGGTGAGATCTATCAAGCGGCCCATGTGGTGCTGACGGTGCCGCTGGGCGTGCTCAAAGCCGGCACGATCGGGTTCAGCCACTCGCTGGAGCGTGAACGCCAGGCGGCGATCGGGGCACTAGGCATGGGTGTGCTGAACAAATGCTGCTTGCGCTTCGCGCGCGCCTTCTGGCCACCGGATGTGGATGTTTTCGGCTTTTTGGGAGACCGGGACGGGCAGTGGGGCGAATGGCTATCGCTCACCAGGGCGACCGGGCAACCGGTGCTGATGGGCTTCAACGCGGCAGATGCTGCGCGCGACATCGAGGCGCTCGACGACACAGCAACGACAAAGCAGGCGATGGACGCCTTGCGCGCGGTCTTCGGCTCATCGATACCCGATCCGGAGGCGGCGCAGATCAGCCGCTGGGGCAGCGATCCCCTGGCACTTGGCGCCTATTCTTTCACTGCAGTGGGAACCGGCCGGGAGACGCGGCAGGCGCTTTCGGGTGCTGATTGGGGCGGCCGGCTGATCTTCGCCGGTGAGGCCGCCCACGCCCAGCATCCCGCCACGGTGCACGGAGCCTATCTTTCCGGCCAGGAAGCGGCCCGCCTGATTGCCGGCTAAAGAATTGGGCCGAAGCACGGCGCTGTGCGGCCGGTGTGGCTGACGTCGCGAGTGGCTAAGGGCCGGAAGGTGTCCCAGGGGACAGAAGCGGATATTCTTCGCTGACGCGATCCGCGGCGCAACCTGATTGATCCGGCCTGACGTCCGGGCCCAACAGCAGGTTCACGGGATTTTCAGAACAGACTGCCCTGACCTGATTGCGGCGGTTTGGAGGATTTGGCGCGGGCCGGTTTTTTCGGCCTGGTCACCGGCTGATCGGCGTCACCCTCCTGCGCCGAGATCTGGCCATCGGCAAATTCGATGGAAATGGCCGCACCCGACGTGACGTCCGCAGCGCGCGACAACAGCTTGCGCTCATGGTCACGGACCACGGCATAGCCCCTTCCCAATACGCTTTGATAGGACAGCGATTGCAGCATGCGCGCCTGCGCGCCAAGCCCGCGCTTGCGCCGGTCCAGCATCTGGCCCAACGCCTGGTCGGTCCTGCGCGCAAGACCGGCGAGCCGTTCTGCGGCCTGAGTTTGCGTCTGCGTCAATCGACGCGGCGTCGCGGCAAGACTTTGGGCATGGCGTTCAAGCCTAGATTTCAGCGCTGCGATGCGACGTTCCTGCACCCGCTCTATTTGGGTGATCCGGTCGCGGACCTGCTGCCGCTTTTCGCGAATGGCGGCCACCAGCGTAACCGGCGTCATCCGCGCTGCGGGACGTTCATAACTGCGGCGACGGTTGGCAGTATTGAGTTCAAGCGCCCGGCCTACAGATTGCGCCGAGCGGTCAAGCCGTTGGCGCGGCAAGGCCAGAACGCTGTCGAGCGTCGGCAACGCCCGCGCCAGACCGCGCACGGCCTCGCGGCGGCGATCGAGCATCCGCGATTGCGCGGATTTGAGCCGCGCTGCAAGCCCCGCGAGATGTGCCTCCAGGTCGGCCTTGACGGGAACCGCCATTTCCGCAGCACCGGTGGGCGTCGGCGCACGGCGGTCGCTGGCGTGATCGATCAGCGTCCAGTCGGTCTCGTGCCCCACTGCCGAAATCAGCGGAATCAGTGATTCTCCCGCCGCCCGCACCACAGCCTCGTCATTGAACCCCCAGAGATCTTCAAGGCTGCCGCCGCCGCGCGCCACTATGATCAGATCCGGGCGCGTGACCGGGCCGCCCGGCTCAACTGCGTTAAAGCCTGAAATCGCGCGCGCCACCTCTTCGCCCGAGGTCTCGCCCTGAACCCGAACCGGCCAGACGATTACATGCACCGGGAACCGGTCCTCGATGCGGTGCAAAATGTCACGGATCACCGCACCGGTGGGCGAGGTCACCACGCCAATCACCCTGGGCATGAACGGCAGCAATTGCTTGCGCGCCTCGTCGAACAGACCTTCTGCGGCGAGGCGGCGGCGGCGCTCCTCGATCAACGCCATCAGCGCACCGGCGCCGGCAGGTTCGATGGATTCGATCACGATCTGGTACTTTGAGGAGCCGGCATAGGTTGTGACCTTACCGGTGGCGATCACCTCCAGCCCTTCTTCCGGGCGGTGCTTGAGCCGCGAAAAAACGCCCTTCCAGATCACGGCCTCGATGCGGGCGCGATCGTCTTTCAGCGAGAAATAGGCGTGGCCGGAGGAATGCGGGCCGCGATAGCCCGATATCTCGCCGCGCACCCGCACATGGCCAAAGGCGTCTTCCACGGTGCGGCGGATCGAACCGGAGATTTCACTGACCGTGAACTCGGCGGCATTTGTGGGCGAATCATCATCGAGAAGGCTCATGGCCGATTGCGCACGAGGCCGGGGCGTCCGTCAAGCCGGATGCGCAAGCCGGACACAGATGCACGCAAGAGCACAGGTCGGCGCGGGCCCTTGTCATGGTGAACCAAGTGCTAATCACGACGCCAATTTATTACCCCCTCATTTCACGAGCGTATACTTGGTTTTAACCAGTCAAAACTTATAGACCCATCAACAGAAAACGGTGACCGGGGATCATGGCGAGCGCATCTGGAAATTATCTGTCCCGCCTGGCGGGCGAAGAACTGCGCGTCCATAGCCGGCGACAGACCAACCGGCTTGGGTCGGTCTATTACCTGCGGCGCGGGGTCCGCGGATACACTTCGCAGCCTTGCAAGATGCACAACATCTCCGAAAGCGGCTGCCTGCTCACCGTGCCGGTGATGAGCCAGGTTCCAGAGCACCTCTATCTGGTGCTTGAAGGATTGCCGGCAAAATTTCCTTGCGCGGTGATCGCCAAATCCGAGACCGGGCTGCATTTACGGTTCACCGCCGATCTGGAGAGCCAGATGGTCGACCAGATCGCCCGCAAACGGTTCTTGCCAAAAAAGCGCGCCACGGCCTGCTGATCCCGGCTTGGGCGATTGTGCGCCCATTGCACCGGGCCCCGCTCCCGTTGCAGGATGCCCGCGATCTGGCGGAGTGGTGTCTATGAAACATGCGGTGGTGATCGGCGGCGGCCACAATGGTCTGGTCTGCGCCTATTATCTGGCGGCGGCCGGCCACAAGGTAACGGTTCTTGAAAAACGCGATGTGGTGGGCGGCGCGGCGGTTACCGAGGAGTTTCATCCCGGATTTCGCAATTCGGTCGCGTCCTACACAGTCTCGCTGCTCAATCCCAAGATCATTGGCGATCTCGATCTTGCCCGTCATGGCCTCAGCATCGTCGAGCGGCGGATGGGCAATTTCTTTCCTCTGCCCGACGGGCGGGCGCTTGAGACCGGACCGGGACTGACCAATGCCTCGGTGGCGCAGTTTTCCAAACGCGACGCCGAGACGCTTGACGCATTCGACGCCATGCTGGCGCAGGCGGCGGACGTGCTGCGCGATTTGCTGTTGCGCACGCCGCCCAATGTCACAGAGGGCAACTGGATTTCCGCAGTGCCGGAATTGCTCAAGGCCGCTTCCCTCGGCAAGCAGTTTGCCAGCCTGCCAATGGATGCACGCCGGGACGTGCTCGACCTTTTCACCTGTTCGGCCGCGGAAATTCTCGATCGCTGGTTCAAAAGCGATCCGGTCAAGGCGCTTTACGGGTTCGACGGCGTGGTCGGCTCTTGGCTGAGCCCTGAGACTCCGGGAACAGCCTATGTGCTGCTGCATCATCATTTTGGCGAGGTCAACGGCAAGCGTGGGGTCTGGGGCCACGCGATCGGCGGCATGGGTGCAATCACTCAAGCCATGCGCCGGGCCTGTGAAGATAAAGGTGTCACCATCAAGACCGGCGCGCCGGTGGCCCGGATCGAGACCCGTGATCAGACAATCAGCGCGGTTGTCACCGAGGATGGCGCGCGCATTGAAGCGGATCTGGTGGCCTCCAACATCCATCCTCAATTGCTGGTGGGAGACTTGCTGTCGGAGGCGCCGCTGCCGGAAGATTTCCGCCGGCGCATCGGCCATTGGCAAAGCGGTTCGGGCACGTTCCGAATGAATGTGGCGCTCGATGCGCTGCCCAGCTTCAACGCCCGGCCAGAGCCGGGCGATCATTTGACTGCGGGCATCATCATTGCGCCTTCGCTCGCCTATATGGATCGCGCCTATACGGATTCGCGCGCCCATGGCTGGTCGCGGCAACCGGTGATCGAGATGCTGATCCCGTCGACGCTGGATCAGACGCTGGCGCCTGAGGGAAGCCATGTCGCGAGCCTGTTCTGCCAGCATGTCGCACCCGAACTGCCGGCGGATTTTCCAGGCGGGGCATCGTGGGACGACCATCGCGAAGCGGTTGCTGACCTGATGATTGCCACCGTCGATCGCCATGCGCCGGGCTTCGCCAAAAGCGTGATTGGCCGTCAGGTGCTCTCACCGCTGGATCTCGAACGCAAGCTGTCTCTGGTCGGCGGAGATATCTTTCACGGCAAGCTGAGTCTCAACCAGTTGTTCTCGGCGCGGCCGGTGCTTGGCTACGGGGATTACCGCGGTCCGCTCAAGGGACTTTACATGTGCGGGTCCGCCACCCATCCCGGCGGTGGCGTCACCGGCGTCCCCGGCCACAATGCCGCACGGGAGATCCTGGCAGACATCCGCCGCAAGCGGGTATAACTGCCCGCAGAAATAAACACGGCGCAGCAACTGCCGCCGAGCACAACGAATTTTCAACAAGGTGCCGTATGAAAACCGAAATCGAAACAATTCGGGGGGAAACACCGGGGGTCACTTACGAGCTGATTGTTCACCGGTTTGCCGGATCTGAGGATGCGGCGCCGCATGTGTATATCCAGGCGGCGCTGCATGCTGATGAACGGCCCGGCGTGGCGGCGCTGCATTATCTGATACCGATGCTGCAAGATGCGGAAGCCCAGGGCCACGTAAAGGGTTCAATCACGATTGTGCCGCACGCCAATCCGATCGGCGCGGCGCAGCATCTGTTCAGCAATCATCTCGGCCGGTTTTCGGGCGCGACTCGGGTCAATTTCAACCGCGATTTCCCTGTGCCGGAGGCTGACGGCAACCGGCGTCTCGATGATGCAGGTTCTGCAAGCTTTGCCGAAAAGCGGCTCAAGAGCCGTTTGCTGGAACTCGCCGACCCGTGCCCCATCGTGCTTGATCTGCATTGCGACGATGAAGGCCTGCAATATCTCTATGTGCCCGAGGATTTGTGGCCGGAAATGGCCGTTCTCGCAGCTTGTCTGGATGCCGAAGCCGCGTTGTTGTGGGATCAGGGCTCGGACCGTGCCTTTGAAGAGGCCGTCTTCGAGCAAATGCGGGCCAAAGCGAAAGCATCCGGCGGCGATCTGTCGGGCCACTGTATTTCCACGGTTGAGTTGCGCGGTCAGCTTGATGTCGACCCCGGTAGAGCTCGCAAGGACGCCGAAGGCCTTTTCGGGTTTTTGCAAGCCCGCGGCGTGGTGACCGGCGCTTCGACGACGGCGCCGGAACTGCGCCAAGACTTTTGCGGCAAACCGATCCGCAATGTCGACATGGTCGATGCGCCGGCGGGCGGCACGATCCTGTTTCACGTCGCGCCTGGCGACCGGGTGAAGGTGGGGCAATTGCTGGCCGAAATCATCGTCAGCCCCGGAGTTGAAGATGGCGTGGCAAAGGTGCAGGCGACGCAAGCGGGCCTGGTGCTGACCAGGCGTGCACGGCGGTTCATCCGCATGGGCGACAATCTGATGAAGATCATCGGCGAAAACGCGGTGGTCGAAGGCTATCAGGGTGCGCTGGAAGACTAATGCATGTCGCGCTCAATTGGATTCAATTGAGCGATAACGTACATGCATTCTTTCAAAGTGTTACAGCGTCCTTTGCGCGCCCCCTTGGATGCGCGGCGCTGTAGGCCGGACCGGTTCAGCGGTGGCCGTAATAGAGCGACACCGCGTGCTCGGCCTCGGCGAAAAACAGCCAGCGTTCGGCAAGCAGTCCGGCCATCATCGAAAGTGCCGCCAACAAGTTGACCATCGGCGGCGCCCCGGTCGCACCGGCAATCGCAAGGATCGTGATCGGCACTCCGCAGCCCAGCGCCAGGGACAGCCTGCGTAGTGTGCGCGCATGTTTGCGGCCAATGCGGTGAACCATCTCGCGGGTGAGATAATTGTCGCCGCTGTGCGGCTTTTCCAAAAGGCGAACCTTACCGATAAAACCAAGACCGGTGGCGGTCTCCGGCGACGAACCGAGATCTCCGAGCCGGGCCCGGCCGGCCCGCGCCCACCACATCCATTTCGCCGCCCAGGCAAGCGCAATCATGACAATGCCCCACAACTCCGGAGCGCCATGATCGCCGAAGGAGGCTGCGAGCAGCCAGCCCGAACCCAGCGCGAAGCCGAGATAGACAAGCGGGGTCAACAGGGTCTGCCATTGCGGAACGGTCTTGAGCTGGGCGTAAATCATCGAGGTGGTGAATACGGTCAGCGCCGCACCCAGGGCAATCGCGCCGCCGAGCACGGTCAGCCGGACGCCGATCAGCATCCAGTAGAGCACGTAGACGCCGAACAGCATCAGTGTGGCGACTGCGGCGATGCCTTCGCGCGACAGCCAGCTCGATCGCCATTGGCTGAATGCCCGCCAGGCGCGTTCCGGATGGCCGAGGTGAAAGGTCGACGACAGGAGGCCGGCGACCGCCAGACCGCCGCCTATCAAAGAGATCAAAAAGGCCTGGCCGCTGCCGCCGCCAACCGGGAAGCCGAGGCCGATGAGAAAAATCAACCCGAACCCCGCGCCGGAGGCGACCGTGAAAAAGATGACGGAAACAGCTGGATGCATGGGTCTATCCGAGTTTTTCGAGCGCCGCGTCAAGCCAGCCGAGGAACCCGCCTTCGGCGTTCGGCATGTCTGCGGCTGACGGATTCGCGGGCGCTGTCTGTTGCCGGGTCTTGGGCCCGGTCTTGGGTCGGGGCGGCAGATATTTGTTGACCGGCCGGGTTCCCATCTCCGGCATCAGATCGATGCCGCCGCGTTCGGCGACAAGGATGGAAACATCGGAGCCCGGGTCGTTGAAATCACCGAAATGCCGGGCATTGGAGGGGCAGGTGCGCACGCAAGCCGGAATCCGGTCTTCTTCGGGCAGTGTCTCGGAATAGATTCGGTCGACGCACAATGTGCATTTTTTGATGACATTTTCGACCGGATCCATTTCGCGCGCGCCATAGGGACAAGCCCAGGCACACAGACCGCAGCCGATGCACAGATCCTCAGTCACCAGAACGATGCCGTCTTCGGCCCGCTTGTGGCTTGCCCCGGTTGGACAGACGGTTACGCAAGGCGCGTCATCGCAATGCAGGCAGGATTTGGGAAAATGCACGATCTGTGCCGGCGCATCCGCTGGCGTGACCTCGAAGGTGTGGATGCGGTTGAGCCAGGCGCCGGAAGGATTGCCGCCATAGGCATCAACATCGCCAAGCGGCGAAGCGCCGGCCCCGGTGTTCCATTCCTTGCAATTGACCGCGCAGGCATGGCAACCGACGCAGGTATCGAGATCGATCACCAGGCCTAGGCGTTTTTCGGACGGAGCGGGAAGGCTGGTCATCAGGTTTCCTCCCCGGTGAAAGCCACCTGGTCCGGTCCGGTTCCCACGGGACTTGCTTGCGGCGGTGCCGCAGGCAGGCTCCGTTCACCCGACTGGTCGGGATCACGGCGGATCGCCACCCGCAGATCGAACCATGCGGCCTGGCCGGTGATCGGATCGGAGTTGGCCCAGCGGCGGCCGTCGCCTTTGGGCGGCAGCAATTCGTCGATGAGGTGATTGAGCAGAAAGCCGCGGGTGGCTTCCGGCGCATTCTTGTCCAGCGCCCAGGCGCCGGCGCGTTTGCCGATCGCATTCCAGGTCCACAGAGTTTCGCCGTTGACCGCGTCCATGCGCCGGACCTGCACCCGGACCTCGCCGGAGGGCGAGGTTACCAGCGCCCAGTCGCCGTCATTCAGGTTTTCATGTTCGCAAATTGCACCGGGTACATAGAGCGCGTTTTCACCATGGATCTGCCTGAGCCAGGCGTTCTGCGATCCCCAGGAATGGTACATGGCCGCCGGGCGCTGGGTGATGGCGTGCAGCGGATAGACGACGTCCTCCACACCCTCATCCATGAATGGCGGATACCAGGTGGGCAGAGGGTCGAAACAGCGCTTGATCCGGTCGCGATGATGCTCGGGCGGAACCGGTTTGATTTTGCCTTCAGCGGCGAGCTGAAATTTGCGCAAGGGTTCGAGATAGAGCTGGAATATGTTTTCCACCGGCCCGTCCTGCAGACCGTGCTCGATCGCCCAGTCGCTCCAGGCGCGGTTGGCGTGTTTGAAGTAGTGGGCTTCCTCAGGCACATGCACCTGCGAAAAGCCGCCATTCTCGATATAGCGGCGGAGCTGGTCGGGATTGGGTTCACCGCGCCCGGTCTTGGTTCCGTCGGGCCCGCGCCATCCCGACAACGGCCCGATGCCGGGCTTGCGCTGGTGGTTGACGATGTAATCGGCATAGTCCTTGTAGACAGCCTTGCCATCGTCATCGACCATACCGGGCAGCTTCAGCCGGGCGCCAAGATCGAGCAGCACGCTTTGAAAGCCGCGCACGTCGCGGTCGGGCTCGACCACCGGCCAGCGGATTGAATCGCACAGCGCTTCGGGCTCGCTGATCGGACGATCGAGCAGCGAGATGCAATCATGGCGCTCGAGATATGTCGTGTCTGGCAGCACCAGATCGGCAAACGCCACCATCTCCGAGGAATAGGCATCGGAATAGATGATCCTGGGGATTACATAATCGCCATTGTCATCCTTGTCGGTGAGCATATCCATCACCGAGGTGGTGTTCATGGAGGAGTTCCAGGCCATGTTGGCCATGTACATGAACAAAACATCGATGCCGTAAGGATCGCGGGCATGGGCGTTGGAGATCACCATATGCATCAGCCCGTGGGCTGAAAGCGGCGCATCCCAGGAAAACGCCTTGTCGATGCGCTGCGCGGTCTCGCCATCGGCTTCCAGCAGCAGGTCCTCAGGCCCGCGTGGATACCCCAGATGCGGTCCGGCCAGGGCGGTGTCGGCACAGGCGCCGCCATGGGGTCGCGGCTGGCCGGCCACGGGCCTTGGATAGGGCGGCTTGAAGCGAAAACCCCCGGGACAATCGATTGAGCCGAGCAGGATCTGCAACAGATGCAGTGCGCGGGCCGTTTGAAAACCGTTGGAATGTGCGGATATTCCGCGCATGGCGTGAAACGCCACCGGCCGGCCGATCATGCGCGCGTGGCGCTCGCCCTTCATGTCAGTCCACGGCCGTTCGATCACAATTTCACGCTTGAAGGCGGCCTCAGCAATTTCACCGGCAATGCGGGCGATGGTGTCGGCGGAAATTCCAGTGCGCCCGGCAACGGCTGCGGGGGCGTATTGAGGGTCGGCATATTTTTTGGCCAGCAGTTCGAACACCGGCACCGCACTTCGCCCGTCGGGTAGTGTAAAGCTGCCCTTCATCGCCGGTTTGACGCCAGGGCTCGAGGACAAGGCGATTTCGCCGCTCAAGCGATCGGCCACCAGCGGTACACCGTCGTCATCGCGGGCGAACAACCCGTGGCCGTCACCATCGGGATCGTCGATCACCAGCCAGGGCGCGTTGGTGTAGCGAATGAGGTAATCGATATCGATCTGGCCGCTGCGGATCAGCTCATGGATCAGCGACAGGATCAGCAGTCCATCGGTGCCCGGTGTGATCCCCAGCCATTCATCGGCAATGGCGTTGTAGCCGGTGCGCACAGGGTTGACGCCGATGACCTTGACCCCGCGCGCCTTGAGCTTGCCCAGGCCCATCTTGATGGGGTTGGAATCGTGATCCTCGGCCACTCCGAATATCATGAACAGTTCGGTATGGTCCCAATCCGGCGCACCGAACTCCCAAAAGGCGCCGCCCATGGTGTAGATACCGGCGGCTGCCATATTGACAGAACAGAAGCCGCCATGGGCAGCATAGTTGGGAGTGCCGTAGGCTTGCGCCCACCAGCCGGTCATCGACTGGCTCTGGTCGCGCCCGGTGAAGAAGGCCAATTTGCGCGGGTCGTCGCTGCGCACCTTGCCGAGCCATCCGGCGGCCAGCTCCAGCGCCTCGTCCCACTCGATTTCCTTGAATTTGCCTTCGCCGCGCTTGCCGGTTCTCAAAAGCGGCTTTTTCAGCCGCGCCGGCGAATAGTGCTGCATGATCCCCGCAGAACCCTTGGCGCACAGCACACCCTTGTTGATCGGATGGTCGCGGTTGCCCTCGATATACTGGACGGTCTCGCCCTTCATGTGCACGTTGATGCCGCAGCGGCAGGCACACATGTAACAGGTGGTCTGGCGGATTTCGGTCGCGCTGTCAGTGGTGTCGTGGGTCCGGTCGATCTGGTTCATTCGGCTCCCCCCGCCTCAATGCCGCCCGGCAACCGGGCTTTCGCCGGGCCAAGGATTGTCGCGCTCACCGCCTCCGCGCCGTCGATGCGACCATGGGGCAAACGGACCCCGCGCCCAGATAAAAGTCAAGCCCGGACGATAGCGCCAGATCGGCTTCCTCTAAGGCCAGATCCGGATCGAAACCGCAGCCCAGCCCGCCGGCTGGCGACAGGTATCAGGTGTAAATAAGGCGGTTGCCGGCGGCCGGATATCCGGCCGGACCGTCGGAGGTCTCCTGCGAGCCCGCTCAAATCAGGAGGCCGCGCCCCTCTCGGGCTGGCAATAAAGCCCGTGCAGCACCTCCAGCACCGCCGAAACTTCCTTGCCCTTAAGCGAGTAATAAATGGTCTGCGCGTCCCGCCGGGTGTCGACCAGATCCGCGTCGCGCAGCTTGCGCAGGTGATGCGACATGGCCGGTTGCGACAGGCCGGCCATATCTGCCAGCCGCAGCACACTTTGTTCGCCGTCAAGAAGTATGCACAGGATACGAAGCCGCACCGGCTGCGAGAGCATTTCCATCAGTTTGGCGGCCTCGCTCATGCGCGGCTCCATCTCAAGCATGTCCTGGGCGTCAAGCATGACCCGTATTCCATTCCGCTAACATTGATAGTCTCTTATATAAAGAACGAGCCGAGAATTTCAACTGACAACTGATCTGGTGCTGCCTCGGACAATCAGTTCGACATCCAGCACCCGGATATCATCCAGAGGCTCCAAACCTCCGTTCACCTGATCTATCAGCATCTCGGCGGCAGACAGGCCAAGCGCGGCGCGTGGCTGAAGCACCGTGGTGAGTGCCGGGATGAAACGGCGGGCAATGTCGATATCGTCGAAGCCGACCACCGACACGTCTTCAGGCACACGGACGCCATGGCGCGCCAACTCCGAAATGAAACCAAATGCCATCAGATCGGACTGGCAGAACATGGCCGTCGGCTGGCTGCCAAGACCAAGCCAGTCGGACGCAGCGCGCGCTCCGGCCTCAAGCGAGAAATCTCCATCGAACACCGCCATGGGCTCGAATGCCAGACCGCGTTCGTTCATCTCGGCCATCGCCCCATCGGTGCGCGCACCGGTCAAAACGTTGTCATGCGGTCCGCAAACCATGCCGATGGATCTGTGGCCGAGGTCGACCAGATGCGAGATCGCCAGTCCCGCGCCCCGGGCATTGTCCACCCGCACCGAGGCAAAGTGTTGGGACGGGGTCCATTCACAGGCGAAGACGATCGGCGGGGCGCCCGCACCGGACCGCGTTGCAGCCAGAACCGCTTCGGGCAGCGAACCATCGAGCGCAATGATGCCGTCAGCGCGAGTGGCGTGCAGATGATTTGTCACCAGATGCGGCTTTAAATGCGCATGCCTGGTGTCGACCACCAACATGTTGAAATCGGCTTTCGACAGGCCGGTTTCGATCCCGGAGAGAATTTCCGAGAAAAAAGGATTGCCCAGATTGGGGACCAGCACAACAATCCCCCCGGTCTTTTGCCGGCGCAGGTTCCGAGCTGAGAGATTGACCCGGTAGCCGCTTTTGGCCGCGGCAGCCAGAACGGCATGGCGCGTTGATTCAGCAACGGATTCCGGCTTGCTCAGGGCACGGCTGACCGTCGCGGTGGACACTCCGGCAAGCCTTGCGACATCAACAATTTTCGGTGCGCGTTTGTGCATTCGCCTTCGCAATTCCATTCTTGACGGTAACGGCCGCAGAGCCGGCATCAATTATCACTTGACTCCAATTGCCATCGCGGTCAACCTTTATGTAATCGATTGCAGTGCAACATGAACATAGGCAATGTAATCGATTGCACAGCTGCAGGCCAAGGTGTGAGGACCCTGGCGTCCCGGTTGGCCACAATCACGCGGCCGGATCGGGTGAGGAGGAACAACCCTGGGAGGGAACGTGATGAAAGCATGCAAAACCATTCTCGCCGGCGCATCGGTGCTGGCGCTGTCAGTGTCTGTCAACGCCGCTGAACTGGAAGTCACCCATTGGTGGACTTCGGGCGGCGAAGCGGCCGCGGTCGCCGAGTTTGCCAAGGCATTTGATGCGACCGGCAACAAATGGATCGATGGCGCAATCGCCGGCGGCGGCGGAACGGCCCGGCCGATCATGATCAGCCGCATTACCGGCGGTGACCCGATGGCCGCCACCCAGTTCAACCATGGTCAGCAGGCCCGCGAGCTGGTGGAAGCCGGACTGATGCAGGACCTCACCGAAGTCGCCGAACGCGACGGCTGGAAAGATTTCATCTACCCGTCGAACCTGCTCGACAGCTGCATTCTCGACGGCCGTATTTATTGTGTGCCGGTCAACATCCATTCCCCTGAATGGCTATGGCTTTCGAACGCCGCCTATGAGAAGGCCGGCGTGCCGGTTCCCACCAACTGGGACGAGTTTGTCGCCTCCGCTCCCAAGCTCGAGGCGGCCGGTATTATCCCGCTGGCACTGGGCAATCAGCCCTGGCAGTCGAACCTGGCCTTTGGCGCACTTCAGACCGCCATCGGCGGCCTTGACCTGTGGAAGAAGGTCAATGTCGAAAAGGACATGGAAGCAGCAGCCGGACCCGAGTTTGCCAAGGTGTTCGAAGCCGCAGCCAATGCCCGCAAGCTGGCGGAGAAATCCACCGTGCAGGACTGGAACCAGGCCACCAATCTGGTGATTACCGGTCAGGCCGGCGGCCAGATCATGGGCGACTGGGCGCAAGGCGAGTTTGCAGTCGCCGGCAAGGTGGCCGGCGAGGATTACACCTGCCTGCCCGGCATGGGCGTCAATGAATACATCTCGACGGGTGGCGACGCCTTCTATTTCCCCAAACTCGATGATCCGGAAAAGACCGCCGCGCAGCTTGAACTGGCTTCGCTGATGGTTTCCAAGCAGGTGCAGGTCGCCTTCAATCTGAAGAAGGGCTCACTGCCGATCCGTGGCGATATCGATCTTGCAGCCGCCAATGACTGCATGAAGAAGGGTCTCGAGATCCTGGCCGGCGGCAACATCATCCCCGCGGGCGATCAGGTCTGGAGCCCGGATGTGGTCAAGCAGACCGAAGATCTGATGGTCGAGTTCTGGAAGACCGATATGAGCGCGGAAGACGCCCAGAAGCGCTGGGTCGAAATCCACGAAAACGACGGCTAAAGCCCGCCCAAGACAATCGCGTCCCCCGGCCCCAGGGCCGGGCGGCGCTGCTTCTTGCCCCGCGAGGATACCGTTATGACAACCCGTGGCCGGCCGAACAGGCTGTTTTACAATCTCAGCGCCAAGATCGCCGCATTGCCGATGATGTTTACGGCATTGGTGGTGTTTCTGGGCGGCACCGTCTGGACGGTGGTCTACTCTTTCACCAATTCGAAGCTGCTACCGCGCGAGAATTTTGTCGGCCTCGATCAATATGAGCGTTTGTGGTCGACCAGCCGCTGGATCATCTCGATCGAGAATCTGATGATCTACGGCGTGTTCTCCTTGATCTTCTCGCTGGTGATCGGATTTTCCCTGGCGGCGCTGCTGGATCAAAAGATCCGGTACGAGGACACTTTCCGGACCATTCTGCTTTATCCCTTCGCACTTTCCTTCATCGTCACGGGTCTGGTGTGGCAATGGATTCTCAATCCGCAATTCGGCATTCAGGGAATCGTCCGTGGCTGGGGCTGGGAAAGCTTCACTTTCGATCCGCTCTACAATCCCGACATCGTCATGTTCGGCCTGCTGATCGCCGGGCTCTGGCAAGGCACCGGCTTCATCATGTGCCTGATGCTCGCCGGGCTGCGCGGCATTGACGAGGACATCTGGAAGGCGGCGCGGGTGGACGGAATCCCGATGTGGAAGACCTATTTGCTGATCATCATTCCGATGATGCGGCCGGTGTTCATAACCACGCTGGTGATCATCGCCGCAGGCATCGTCAAGCTCTACGATCTTGTTGTCGCCCAGACTTCTGGCGGCCCGGGCAACGCGTCCGAAGTGCCAGCCAAATATGTCTATGACTATATGTTCCAGGCACAGAATCTGGGGCAGGGTTTCGCGGCTTCGACCATGATGCTGCTTACGGTGCTGATCGTGCTGATCCCCTGGGCCTATCTCGAGTTCGGGGGGAAGAAACATGACTGATGCGGCAATCGTATCTCCACGGCTTGAGCCTGGCCCGCGCGGGCAGAAACCGCGCCGCAAGCTTTCACGCCGCAACATCTTTCTGTACGGCACGCTGATCGTGGTGGCGGTGTATTACCTGCTGCCGCTCTATGTGATGGTGGTGACCTCGCTCAAGGGCATGCCGGAAATCCGGCTTGGCAACATCTTCGCGCCGCCGGTCGAAATCACCTTCGAACCCTGGGTCAAGGCCTGGGCGACCGCCTGCACGGGCCTCAATTGCGACGGGTTATCGCGCGGATTCTGGAATTCAGTGCAGATCACGGTGCCGTCGGTCATGGTGTCGATCGCCATTGCCTCGATCAATGGCTACGCGCTCGCCAATTGGCGGTTCAAGGGCGCCGATGTGTTTTTCACCATCCTGATCTTCGGCGCCTTCATACCCTATCAGGTCATGCTCTATCCAATCGTCATCCTGCTTCGGGAGATGGGGCTTTACGGCTCCTTGTGGGGGTTGGTGGTGGTGCATACGATCTTCGGGATGCCGATCCTGACGCTGCTGTTTCGCAACTACTTCACCTCGCTGCCGGAAGAATTGTTCAAGGCCGCGCGTGTCGATGGCGCCGGGTTCTGGGGCATTTTCTTCAAGATCATGCTGCCGATGAGCCTGCCGATCTTCGTAGTCGCGATCATCCTGCAGGTGACCGGCATCTGGAACGATTTCCTGTTCGGCGTGGTCTACACCAAGCCTGACATTTATCCGATGACCGTGCAGCTCAACAACATCGTCAACTCGGTGCAGGGCGTGAAGGAATACAACGTCAATATGGCCGCCACGATCCTTACCGGACTCGTACCGCTGATCGTCTATTTCATATCCGGCAAACTTTTCGTGCGCGGCATCGCCGCCGGCGCGGTGAAAGGCTAAGCGATGACAAGCGTATCCATCAAGGATCTCTGCCTCAACTTCGGTACGGTGCAAGTCCTCAAAAATCTCAATATCGATATCGATGAAGGTGAATTTCTGGTGCTGCTCGGCCCTTCGGGATGCGGCAAGTCGACCCTGCTCAACTGCATCGCCGGCCTTCTCGAAGTCAGCGATGGCCAGATCTTCATCAAGGGCAACAATGTCACCTGGGAAGAACCGAAAGACCGTGGCATCGGCATGGTGTTCCAGTCCTATGCGCTCTATCCGCAGATGAGCGTGGAAGGCAATCTGGCTTTCGGGTTGAAGAACGCCAGGGTGCCAAAGGATGACATCGCCCGCCGCATCGCCAATGCGGCGGAGGTGCTGCAGATTGAACCGCTGCTCAAACGCAAGCCGGCCCAGCTTTCCGGTGGCCAGCGGCAGCGGGTCGCTATCGGCCGGGCGCTGGTGCGCGATGTCGATGTATTTTTGTTCGACGAACCGCTGTCCAATCTCGACGCCAAGCTGCGCGCCGAGCTGCGTGTCGAAATCAAGCGACTGCATCACCGGCTGAAGAACACGATGATCTACGTGACCCATGATCAGATCGAGGCGCTGACGCTGGCGGATCGGATCGCCATCATGCGCAGCGGCATCATTCAGCAATTGGCCAGTCCGCACGAAATCTACAATCGTCCGGTTAATCTCTATGTTGCGGGCTTCATGGGCTCGCCCGGCATGAATTTCCTCGATGGCGAAATCGATGACAGCGGCGCGTTTACCTTTGGCGGCATGCAAATCCCGCTCGACCGTTACCCGTTTTCGACTGCTGACCGTCCCAGGCAAGCAAAGTTCGGCATCCGGCCGGAACATGTCGTTTGCGGCGCAGCAGCGGATGCCGAACCATTCAGTGCAGAGGCAGATATCGAGGTTGTCGAACCGATGGGCGCGGACACACTGGTCTGGGCCGTGCTGGACGGTCGCGAATTCAGGTTCCGCGTTGACGGACAGAGCGAGTTGCGCAGCGGTGAAAAGATCCGCGTCGGTTTCGATCCGGCCCGCGCCTCGGTTTTTGATGCAACAACAGAGCTGCGGCTCTAGATCCAACACCACTTCAGGAAATGAAATATGATGGAATTTTCCTTTCAGCTTTACAGCGCCCGTAATTTTCAGCCATGGCCGGAGGTTCTGGCGATGCTGGCTTCGGCAGGTTATGCCCAGGTCGAGGGCTTCGGCGGCGTCTATGAAGATCCGGCCAAGTTTCGCCAGGATATGGATCGGAATGGATTGACGATGCCGTCCGGGCATTTCCCGATCGAGGCACTGGAGACCGGCCTCGAAGAGGTGCTGGCAACCGCATCGACACTCGGCATGCAGCGGATCTATTGCCCGCATCTGGCCGAAGAGGACCGCCCGCCGAACCGGGCCGGTTGGGAAGCGTTCGCCGCACGGTTGGGCAATGTGGGCGAAAAGGTTCGCGCCGCCGGCCTCAATTTCGGCTGGCACAATCACGATTTCGAGTTCGTTGTTCTTGAAGATGGTACGACACCGATGCAGATTCTGCTCGAAGCTGCGCCGGACATCGAATGGGAGGCCGACATCGCCTGGATCATCCGGGGTGGCGGCGATCCTGCCGAATGGATCGCTCGGCATGGCGGCCGCATCACCGCCGTTCACGTCAAGGATATTGCGCCGCAGGGCCAGGCCGAGGATGAGGATGGCTGGGCCGATGTTGGCCATGGCACGGTCGATTGGGCCGGCCTCGCCGACCAGTTGCGGGCTGAAACCCCGGCCAGGCTTTTTATCATGGAACATGACAATCCGGCGGACGCGACCCGGTTTGCGACTAAATCCATTGGCTGGGCGCGTGCCAACATGGAGCAGAAATGATGACCAGCAAGACCCTCGGTGTCGGCATCATAGGATGCGGCAACATCTCGACGTCCTATCTCGACCTTGCGCCGATGTTCAGGGGTATCGAGATACTTGCCTGTGCGGATATCAACGAAAAGGCCGCCCAGGCCCGAGCCAAGGAATACGGCATTCGGGCCGAGACCGTCGAGGCGCTGCTTGCCGCCGAAGATATCGACATCATTGTCAATCTCACCATACCGTCGGTGCATTACGAGGTTTCGGCGAAGGTGCTTGACGCCGGAAAGCATGTCTATTCCGAAAAGCCGTTTGTGCTGTCGGTCCAGGAAGGCCGCGATCTGGCGGGGCGTGCTGAAAAGAACGGTTTGCGGGTCGGCTCGGCGCCGGACACTTTTCTTGGTGGCGCGCATCAGCTTGCCCGGCATCTTATCGACGAGGGCCGGGCGGGCCGCATCACCGGCGGGACCTGCCATGTGCTGAGCCCCGGCATGGAGCACTGGCACCCGAACCCGGATTTCTTTTTCAAGCCGGGCGGCGGCCCGGTGCTTGATCTCGGCCCCTATTATATCTCCAATCTGGTGCAGCTCATCGGTCCGGTGCGGCAGGTGACGGCGATGTCATCCATCCCGAGCCCGAAACGCAAGATCACCTCAGAACCCCGTCACGGCGAGATGATCACCGTGGAAACCCCGACAACGGTTCATGCCGTGCTCGAGTTTGCCAATGGCGCGGTGATCACCTTGGGCGCGAGCTGGGATGTCAAAGCTCATGGCCATCGGCCGATGGAGCTCTACGGCACAGATGCCAGCCTGGTTGTTCCGGATCCGAATTTCTTCGGCGGGGACGTGGAATTGATCGGGCCAGATGGCGCAGCGGTGCAGTTGCCGAATTGGCAACATCCGCTTGGCGTCCCCAATCAACAGCATGGCCAGGGCATGATGGCCAATTACCGGACCGTCGGCCTGGCTGATATGGCCATTGGCATCGTCGAAGACAGGCCGCATCGCTGTTCACTGGAATTCGCCCTTCATGTGGTTGACGTGATGACCGCCATCCTGCACTCCGGAGAGACAGGAGAGTTCGTCACACTCACGACAAGTTGCCAGCAGCCGGCTCCATTCGGGATCGATGATGCGGCGGCGCTGATGCGAAGTTAGAAAGGCAGTTGCACATGTGGACACCCGCACCCGGCCGTTATGACAAGATGACCTACCGGCGGACCGGCCGCTCCGGGCTGAAACTGCCCGCGGTTTCGCTCGGCCTGTGGCACAATTTCGGAAATGACACGCCGCATGCGCTGAAACAGGAATTGTGCCGCACGGCGTTTGATCTGGGTATCACCCATTTCGATCTGGCCAACAATTACGGCCCGCCCCCCGGCTCGGCCGAAACAGCGTTCGGCGAGATCTTGCGGACCGACTTCAAGGGTCTGCGCGACGAGATGATCATCTCGTCCAAAGCCGGCTATGATATGTGGCCCGGCCCCTATGGCGAATGGGGCAGCCGCAAATATCTGATCGCCAGTTGCGACCAGAGCCTCAAGCGGATGGGGCTCGATTATGTCGACATCTTCTATTCGCACCGGTTCGATCCGGACACGCCGCTTGAGGAGACCATGCAGGCGCTGGATTACATCGTGCGCTCGGGCCGGGCGTTGTATGCGGGGATTTCCAGCTACAATTCCAAGCGCACCAAACAGGCCGCAGAGATCCTGCGGCAGCTTGGCACGCCGTGCCTCATTCACCAGCCAAGCTATTCGATGATCAATCGCTGGGTCGAGGATGATGGCCTGCTCGACACACTGGATGAAGAGGGCATCGGATCGATCGTGTTTTCGCCGCTGGCCCAAGGCATGCTCACCGCCAAATATCTCGGCGGCGTACCCGCAGACAGCCGCGCCGCCCAGGAGAAATCGCTCAGCACCGGCTTTCTCAACGAAAGGACGCTCGGCAATATCCGCAGTCTCGACGAGATCGCCAAGCGCCGCGGCCAGACCCTGGCGCAGATGGCAATCGCCTGGGTGCTTCGCGGCGGCCGGGTGACATCGGCGCTGATCGGCGCCAGCAAACCGCAGCAGATCATCGATTGTGTCGGTGCGTTGGACACTCTCGATTTCACCGAAGCCGAACTCACCGAGATCGACTCCTTTGCAAATGATGCGAACATCAATTTGTGGGCGGCATCGTCCGAACGGGAAGGCCCAGCGCGCAAGAAAAAGCCCTGAGACTGACGCGTCTCAAGTCGCGGACGATGTATAGCCGATGGCGGCCCGGACTGCGGGCACACCCGGACAGCATTCAAAACTACCAGTGCGGCGGCTTCTGGTTGGCCGGTGGCGCATCGGCGGTGTCTTCAAGCTCTTCGAAACGGTCGCTGAGCCGGGACGGTTCCCGGCGCAGTTTCTCGCTCGCTTTCCAGCTTTCTGTGAGCTGCCGCGAGAGGTCCTCGATCGCCGTCTGTTGATGGGCCACCAGCTCCTCGAGCCGCACCAGCCGTTCCTCATTGTCCCCGGTCATCGTGAAATCTCCGCGAGCCGGTCGCGCCACACCTGCGGCAATTTCACCGGCCGCCGGCTGTCACGATCGACATAGACATGGATGAAAGCGCCATCGGCAAAGGCGAGGGTCTCGTTATTTCGAAACAATCCGATCGCATAGGTAACGGACGAGGTTCCAAGCCGGTCCACGGCGATACCGGCGGCAATCCGGTCGGGGAAGGCGGCTTCCGCATGGTAGCGGCAGCGGGTTTCGACCACCAGTCCGATCACCGATCCGCTTTGGGGATCGAGCAATTCAGCCTCCATCAGCCATTGATTGATCGCCGTGTCGAACAGCTTGTAGTGCACCACATTGTTCATGTGGCCGTAAATGTCATTGTCTGCCCATCGGGTTTGCAGGCCGATAAAGACCTCGAAGTCACTGCGCTCGGGCGCGGGAGGCCGGCTCATGGCATCCTCCTCACCAGGCGGCCCGGTAAATGGCGAGCGCATCCGCCTCGCTCACCTCACGGGGATTGTTTACCAGGAGCCGGGTCTGTTTCATCGCTTCGGATGCCATGTTCGGCAGCGCCTCTTCGCCAATGCCGCAATCGCTGAGCCGCTGCGGCAAACCGAGCCGCGCCGACAGATCCGCCAGTCCGGTAATGAAGTCTGCAGCCAGCGCCGGTGAGGCCTCGCCGTTTAGATCCGGAAATGCGAGCGGGGCCAGCTCCGCGTAACGCCGCCAGCTCTGATTGGCCTCTTCAGCGATGTTGAACTTGAGCACCTCGGGCAACACCAGCGCGTTGGAGAGCCCGTGGGGGATGTGAAACATTCCGCCGATCGGATAGGCAAGCGCATGGACCGCTGCCACCGGCGAATTGCCGAACGCCATGCCTGCAAGCATCGAGCCAAGCAGCATCGCCTGGCGTGCCGTCCGATTTCCCGGTTCGTGCAGCACCACCGTCTCAATGTTTGCGCCCAACAGGCTCATCGCCTCGCGGGCAAGCATCGCCGAGAGCGGATTGTTGTTGGCGCTTTTGGAGGCATAGGCCTCGATTGCGTGCACCATGGCGTCAATCCCCGTGGCGGCGGTGATCGGCGCAGGCAGTCCCAGGGTCAGGTCCGCATCGAGCACTGCGACATCGGGGAGCAACAGCGGTGAGGATACTCCGCGTTTTTCATTTTCGCCGACGGTGATAATCGACACCGGCGTGGCTTCCGAACCGGTTCCGGCCGTGGTGGGAACCAGCACCAGCGGCAGCCGCGGACCCTTGGCATTGCCCACGCCCCAGGCAGCTTCGAGGTCCTCCCCCGATCCGGCAAGCAGGGCGGCGAGCTTGGCCACATCCATCGACGATCCGCCGCCGAACCCGACCAGTCCGGTGGCACCGGCTGCCCGCGCCATGTCGATGGCAGCATGCAACGTTGACAGCGACGGATCGGCCTCGACCGCATCGAAGACCGTGACCCGCGCACCCTGGTTCTCGAGACTGGCGATCGCCGCTCGTTCGAGCCCGAGCGCGCGCAGGCCGGGATCGGTGACGAAAAGCACGTCCGCGCCCAAAATACCGCCGGTCAACGCGCCCAGTTCAGTGGCGGCGCCGGGCCGGCAAATCAGCCGCGCGGTGGTGTTGAAAACAAAAGGCTGCAAAGGCGTCTCCCCAAATCATTCTGGACTTTGCTTTCAGAACTGTCGAGACTAGGCCAAAGGTCGCGGCCGTGACAGGGGCGAGCTATGGCAACGACAAAAAGACGAGGGCACATGAGCGATTTTGCCATTGAGCTTAAGGGGATCGACAAGAGCTTCGGCCTTGTCCGAGCCAACAAGGATATCAATCTGAGTGTCCGCAAGGGCACCATTCACGGCATTATCGGCGAGAACGGCGCCGGCAAATCGACGCTGATGTCGATCCTCTACGGATTTTATCAGGCCGACGACGGCGACATCTTCATCGACGGCGAAAAGACAGTGATCAAGGATCCGAACGCGGCGATCGCTTCGGGTATCGGCATGGTGCATCAGCATTTCATGCTGGTGGAAAATTTCACCGTGCTGGAAAACATCATGCTCGGCGCAGAGGAAAGCCAGATCCTCACCGCCGGAATCGCCAAGGCGCGCGACGAGCTTCGCCGGCTTGAGGATGAGTACGAGCTCGAGGTCGATCCCGACGCCATTATCGAGGAATTGCCGGTCGGTCTGCAGCAGCGGGTCGAAATTTTGAAGGCGCTCTACCGCGGCGCCGAGATCCTGATTCTGGACGAGCCCACCGGTGTTCTGACCCCGGCGGAGGCCGACCATTTGTTCCGTATCCTCGAACAGCTCAAGTCCGAGGGCAAAACCATCGTGCTGATCACCCACAAGCTGCGCGAGATCATGGCGGTGACCGACGAGGTGTCGGTGATGCGCCGCGGGGAAATGGTCGCCACCCGCACCACGTCGGAAACTTCGGTCGAGGAACTGGCCGAACTGATGGTCGGCCGCCGGGTGCTCTTGCAGGTGGACAAGGGCCCGGCCACGCCCGGTGACGTGCTTTTGGCGGTCGAGGGGCTGACGGTGCGCGATTCACGTGGCGTCGACATGGTCAAGGACGTCTCCTTCGAGGTTCGCGCCGGAGAGATCGTCGGCATCGCCGGGGTGGCCGGAAATGGCCAGTCGGAGCTCTTGCAGGCTATCACCGGCATCCGTCGCGGCACCAAGGGACGGGTGCTGCTCAATGGCGAACCGATCCGGGTGACCGGCCATGCCGATCCTGCGGAGTTGCGCCATCGCGGACTTGCGCATGTACCGGAGGATCGCCAGCATATGGGGCTGGTGCTCAAATTCGAT
Organism: uncultured Hoeflea sp.; assembly: GCF_947501405.1. GTDB lineage: Bacteria > Pseudomonadota > Alphaproteobacteria > Rhizobiales > Rhizobiaceae > Hoeflea. The sequence goes on from NZ_CANMVK010000003.1 coordinate 313,299, forward strand.
GAAAGCGAGAACTCGATTCTGGGCTACCACGACGATCCCAAATACTTGAACGGGCTTTTTCTCAACATCGACGCGATCCGAAAGGACGCTGCCGACAAGATCGAGAAGTACGATATCAGGCCGCCCAATCCGCGGTTGAAAACCGCCAATTTCTCGGGCGGAAACCAACAAAAGATCGTGCTGGCGCGCGAGATGGAGCGTGATCCGCCGGTGCTGGTGATCGGGCAACCCACCCGCGGCGTCGATGTCGGCGCCATCGAATTCATTCACAAACGCATCATCGAAATGCGCGACGCCGGCAAGGCGGTTCTTCTGGTCTCGGTGGAGCTTGACGAAATCCGTTCGCTGGCCGACCGGGTGCTGGTGATGTTTGACGGCCGCGTCGTAGGCGAGCGCTCTCCGGAGACCGGCGAGGGTGAGTTGGGCCTGCTGATGGCCGGAGTGGAAGACGCCAAGGAGGCAGCCCAATGAGCGCGCCCTATGCCAAGCTGCCGGCCTGGGTCGATTACGGCCTGATCCCGCTGATCAATCTGGTGGTGGCCTTTCTCGTCGCAGGCCTCGTCGTGCTCGCCGTCGGCGAAAGCCCGTTGCGGGCCGCGGCGTTGCTGATTGAAGGCGCATTCGGTTACGGCGAAGGCATCGGCTTTACGCTGTATTACGCCACCAACTTTATCTTCACCGGGCTTGCAGTGGCGGTCGCCTTCCATTGCGGGCTGTTCAATATCGGCGGCGAAGGTCAGGCCTATGTGGCGGGCCTGGGGGTCGCGCTGCCGATCCTGTGGCTGGACCAGATCATGCCCTGGTATGTGGTGTTTCCCGCCGCCATCGTCGGTTCGGCCATTGCCGGGGCCGCCTGGGCATTCATTCCCGGCTGGCTGCAGGCCAAGCGCGGCAGCCATGTGGTGATCACCACCATCATGTTCAACTTCATCGCCTCAAGCGTGATGGTCTATTTGCTGGTTGACGTGCTCAAGCCGGCCGGCTCGATGGCGCCGCAAACCCGCACCTTCGCCGAGGGCGGACAATTGCCGCGGCTTGACTGGCTGCTGGCAATCTTCGGGCTCGATATCGGCGGCGCGCCGTTCAACCTGTCCTTTCTGCTGGCGCTGGTCGCAGCCTTCGTGGTCTGGCTGGTGATCTGGCGCACCAAGCTCGGCTATGAAATCCGCACCATGGGGCACAGTCCGAAGGCGGCGCGCTACGCCGGCATCAAGGAAAGCCGCATTGTCATCATCACCATGCTGATGTCGGGCGGGCTGGCCGGCATGATGGCGCTCAACCCGATCATGGGCGATCAACACCGCATGGCGCTCGATTTCGTGGCCGGAGCCGGATTTGTCGGCATCGCCGTGGCGCTGATGGGACGGTCGCATCCCGTCGGCATTGTGCCCGCAGCAATCCTGTTCGGCATGCTCTATCAGGGTGGCGCGGAAATCTCCTTCGAGATGCCGCAGATCTCGCGAGACATGATCACAATCATTCAGGGCCTGGTGATCCTGTTCGCCGGCGCCATGGAAAACATGTTCCGTCCGGCGATTACCACATTTTTTGCCACTTTGGGCGGTGCCCGCGACGCCAAACCTGCACCGGCGGTGGAGTGAGACCATGGAATATTTCGACACGCTCATCGTCATCCTGCAATCGACCGTCCGGGTTTCGGTGCCGCTAATTCTGGCAGCCCTTGCGGGGCTTTACTCGGAACGCTCGGGAATTTTCGACATTGGCCTTGAAGGCAAGATGCTGGCGGCCGCCTTTGCCGGCGGCGCAGCCGCGGCGGTGACCGGGTCGGCGCTGATCGGCCTGGGGGCGGCGATCCTGGTATCGGTGTTTCTGGCCCTGGTTCACGCCTTCGCCTCGATCACCCAGCGCGGCAACCAGATCGTTTCGGGCGTAGCGATCAACTTCATCGCGCTCGGCGCCACGGTGATTTTAGGTCAGGCCTGGTTCCGCCAGGGCGGGCGTACGCCGCAGCTTGGCGAGGGCGCCCGGTTTTCGACCGTCGAACTGCCGTTTGCCGCCGAAATTGCCAATGTGCCGATCCTGGGCCCGATCTATTCGAACCTGCTGTCAGGCCATTTCCTGCTCACCTATCTGGCCTTCGCGCTGGTGCCGTTCACCTGGTGGGTGCTCTATCGCACCCGCTTCGGCCTGCGCCTGCGGGCCGTGGGTGAAAATCCGGGCGCAGTGGATACCGCGGGCATTTCAGTCACCTGGATGCGGTATCGGGCCGTGATCTGCTGCGGCATCCTGTGCGGCATTGCCGGGGCCTATCTGTCGATGGCGATGACCGCAGGCTTCGTCAAGGGCATGACTGCCGGCAAGGGCTTCATCGCGCTGGCAGCGCTGATCTTCGCCAAATGGAAGCCGGTCAATGTGATGTTCGCCTGCTTGCTGTTCGGGTTCCTCGATGCCATGTCGATCCGCATGCAGGGCAATGAACTGCCGCTGATCGGCGAGGTGCCTGTGCAGTTCATGCAGGCGCTGCCCTATGTTCTGACCGTCGTCCTTCTGGCGGGCTTCATCGGCAAGGCGATCCCGCCCAAGGCCGGCGGCGTTCCCTATGTCAAGGAACGATGAGATGGCGCGGGAATTGTTCGAAGCCGCCCGGGATGCGATGGCCAGATGCCACGCGCCCTACTCGAAGTTTCCAGTGGGGGCTGCGATCCGCGCCGATGACGGCGCCATCTATGCCGGTGCCAATATCGAGGTGATTGCTTTCCCCGAGGGCTGGTGCGCTGAAACCACGGCCATCGGTCACATGGTGATGGCCGGCGGCAAACGCATCCGCGAAGTGGCGGTAATCGCCGAAAAGCTTGATCTGTGCACGCCTTGCGGCGGCTGCCGGCAGCGGCTGGCGGAGTTTTCCGATGCCGACACGCTGGTGCATCTTTGCGATTCGAACGGAGTTCAGAAGAGCTTGCGGATGGATGAACTGCTGCCCTTTGGCTTTACCACGGAGGTTATCGGATGAACCGGGTTACCGACGTGCTGACCGACCGGCTGCGAGGATTAATGCCGCGGCGCGCCATCGTGCTGGGTTCTGGGTTGGGGCCTTTGACCGAGACCGTGACGGATGCGGTGCGCATTCCCTATGGCGATTTGCCCGGATTTCCCGAGGGCGGCGTGTCCGGTCATGCCGGGGAGGTGGTGGCGGGCCATCTGGGCAAGACACCGGTGATCATGCTGTCAGGCCGGGTTCACTATTACGAACACGGCAGGGCGGATGCCATGCGCGCACCGCTGGAGGCCTTGCAGGGCATTGGCGTGACCGATCTGGTGCTGACCAACGCGGCCGGTTCGCTGCGCGAGGACATGCCGCCGGGCTCGGTGATGCGGATTGTCGACCACATCAACTTCTCAGGCAGCAATCCGTTGTTCGGCGAACCCAGCGACCGACGTTTCGTCGGCCTGACCAACGCTTATGACACCGAGTTTGGGAAGCGCATGAAAGCTGCTGCCGAAGCAACCGGAACGCCGTTGCACGAAGGCGTCTATATGTGGTTTTCGGGCCCCAGCTTCGAAACGCCGGCGGAAATCCGCATGGCGCGGACATTTGGCGCGGATGCCGTGGGCATGTCGACGGTGCCCGAAGTCATCCTGGCGCGCTTTTTAGGCATGAAGGCCACGGCAGCTTCGGTGATTACCAACTATGCGGCCGGCATGACCGGCGGCGAATTGAGCCATCAGGAAACCAAGGACATGGCGCCTGTCGGAGGCAAGCGCCTCGCGGCGATCCTGACGCGGGCCATCGGAGACCTTGCATGACAATCAAATCCGCCGAGGCCACGGTGTCCGAAGCCACAGCAACCGGATCGCAACTGGTATCCCTGGAACCGGTGCACAAGCGCAATGTGGGAACCGATTTCCTGCCGGCGATGTTTGAGAACATCTCGGTCAATTTGTCGGCTGCCGAGCGGCGAATCGCCACGCTGGGCGCGCGGCGCACGGTCAAGAAGGCCTGGCAGGCGGCATGGCTGATCCGGGCGATCGAGTGTATCGACCTGACCACACTGGCTGGTGACGACACGCCCGGCAAAGTCGAGCGGCTCTGCGCCAAGGCCCGCAATCCGCTGCGCGCCGATCTGGTCAGGGCGCTCGGCCTTGGGGATTACAAACTGACCACCGGTGCTGTCTGCGTCTATCCGATGATGGTGGCGACTGCGGTGAAGGCGCTGGAAGGCTCGGGGGTTCCGGTGGCGTCGGTTGCGACCGGGTTTCCCGCAGGCCTGACGCCGATGAAGGACCGGCTGGCCGAAATCAAGTTCGCGGTTGGCGAAGGCGCTGAGGAGATCGATATCGTGATTTCCCGCCGCCACGTGCTGACCGGCGATTGGGTGGCGCTCTATGGCGAGGTGCGGGCCATGCGCGAGGCCTGCGGCGAGGCGCATATGAAGGCGATCCTTTCGACCGGCGAACTCAAGACGCTCAGCAATGTCTACAAGGCCTCGATGGTGTCGATGATGGCGGGCGCCGATTTCGTCAAGACCTCGACCGGAATGGAAGCGGTCAACGCGACGCTGCCGGTCAGCCTCGTCATGGTGCGCGCGGTGCGCGATTATCTCGACTTCACCGGTCAGATTTGCGGCTTCAAGCCGGCTGGCGGGATCCGCAGCGCCAAGGAAGCGATCGCCTGGCTGGTGCTGATGAAGGAGGAGCTTGGCCACGATTGGCTGAAGCCCGATCTGTTCCGCTTTGGCGCAAGCTCGCTGCTGGGCGACATCGAGCGCCAGCTCGAACACAATGTGACCGGTCGCTATTCGTCGGCCGACCGCCACGGTATGGCGTGAGGAGGCGGCGATGAACGAGATCAGGGAAATTCTGGACACTATGGATTACGGACCCGCGCCGGAGGACGACAAGGATGTGCGCGCCTGGCTCGCCGGACACGAGGACGGCTTCGGTCATTTTGTCGGCGGCAGCTTTACCAAGGCAAAGGGCGAGAGCTTCGAGGTCCACAATCCCGCCAATGGCGAGACCCTTGCCAAGGTGGCGATTGCCGACGCCAAGGATGTCGACAGGGCCGTCAATGAAGCCAGCAAAGCGCTGAAGAAATGGCAGGCGCTATCGGGCAATCAGCGCGCGCGTCACATCTATGCGCTGGCCCGTCATGTGCAAAAGCATGCCCGCTTTCTCGCGGTTCTTGAAACGCTCGACAATGGCAAGACCATCCGCGAAACCCGCGACATCGACATTCCGCTGGTGGCACGACACTTCTATCATCATGCCGGCTGGGCGGAACTGTGCGAAAGCGAATTTCCCGGTTACGAGGCTGCCGGCGTGTGCGGGCAGATCATTCCGTGGAATTTCCCGCTTTTGATGCTTGCCTGGAAAGTGGCGCCGGCTCTGGCCGCGGGCTGCACGGTGGTACTCAAATCCGCCGAACACACACCGCTGACGGCGATTGCCTTTGCTGAAATCTGCGCCGGGGCGGGGCTGCCCGCGGGCGTGTTCAACCTGGTCAATGGCGCGGGCGAAACCGGTGCGGCGCTGGCGGGTCACGAGGGGATCTCCAAGCTCGCCTTTACCGGTTCCACCGAAGTGGGACGAATCCTGCGCAGGCAAACCGCGGGATCGGGCAAGAAGCTGTCGCTGGAACTTGGCGGAAAGTCGCCGTTCATCGTGTTCGACAATGCCGACATCGACGCCGCCGTCGAGGGCGTGGTCGACGCGATCTGGTTCAACCAGGGCGAAGTCTGCTGCGCAGGGTCGCGGGCCATCGTGCAGGAAGGCATCGCCGAGAGGTTTCACGCCAAGCTGCGCGCCCGGATGGAAAAGCTCAGGGTCGGCGATCCGCTTGACAAGTCCATGGACATGGGCGCGGTGGTCGCGCCGGTGCAGATCAGGGAGATTTCCGCGAAGGTCGAAGCCGGAATCGCCGAGGGAGCCAAACTCTGGCAGCCCAGCTGGGCGAAAACCATTTCCAATGCCGATGGCTGCTTTTATCCGCCGACACTGTTTACCGATGTTGCGCCGTCCTCGACGCTGGCCCAGGAGGAGATTTTCGGCCCGGTCCTGGCGTCGATGACATTCCGCACACCCGCCGAAGCCGTGCAACTGGCCAACAATTCGCGCTACGGGCTTGCCGCATCGGTCTGGTCGCAAAACCTTGACGAGGCCTTCGATGCGGCGCGGACACTGAAATCCGGCATCGTCTGGATCAACGCCACCAACCTGTTTGACGCCTCCGCCGGGTTCGGCGGTTACAAGGAGAGCGGCTTCGGGCGCGAGGGCGGCCGCGAAGGCATGCTCGAATACCTCACACCATCGTGGCAGAAGAAGGCCAAACCGTTGCCCGGCAGCGACCCCCTGCCCGCGCCGGTCCCGGTTCCCGGTGGCGGCAATCCCGGTCTCGACCGCACGGTCAAGATGTATATCGGCGGCAAGCAGGCGCGGCCCGATTCGGGCTATTCCTATCCGGTCACTGGCAAGGGCGGTACACGTCTGGGCGAAGTGGGGCTGGGCAACCGCAAGGACATCCGCAATGCGGTGGAAGCCGCGCACAAGGCCTCCGCCTGGAGCGGAATGACCGGGCATGCGCGCGCACAAGTGCTCTATTTCCTGGCTGAGAACCTGGAACTCCGCGCCGCAGAGTTTGCGGGACGTCTGGCGGAGGCCGGGGCGTCGTCATCGGCAGCGAAACGCGAAGTCGAGGCATCCGTGGCGCGGATCATGCATTACGCCGCCTGGGCTGACAAATATGACGGGGCGGTACGCGCGCCCGACAAGCGGCTCTTGACGCTGGCGCTCAATGAGCCCTGGGATGTGATCGGCATTTCCTGTCCGGATCAGGCTCCGCTGTTGTCCTTCGTTTCGCTGGTGATGCCGGCCATCGCCATGGGCAACCGGGTGGTGGTGACGCCCTCGCCGCAGCAGCCGCTATCGGCTTGCGATCTCTATCAGGTGCTCGACACCTCGGATGTGCCGGGCGGCGTGATCAACATCGTAACCGGCGATCGCGACACGCTGGCCGACACCATGGCCAAGCACGATGATGTTGCAGCACTCTGGTATTTCGGCGCGGGACAAGGTGTCGAGATGGTCGAGCGCGAATCAGCCGGCAATCTCAAGCCGGTCTGGACCGACAATGGCAAGGCGCGGGACTGGTTCGATCCGGCACAGGGCCAGGGACGGGAGTTTTTGTTCCGGGCGGTGCGGATCAAGACGATCTGGACCCCGTTCGGGGTATAGGTGAGCCATGCTTCCCCAGGAAATCATCCGATCCAAACGCGACGGCGGTGAGCTCGATCCGGGCGATATCGCCGCCTTCGTTACAGGGCTTACCGATGGCAGCGTCAGCGAAGGCCAGGTGGCGGCGTTGGCTATGGCGGTGTTCTTCAATGGCATGAGCCGTGCGGAGGCGGTGGCGCTGACATTGGCGATGCGTGATTCCGGCGAGGTGCTCACCTGGCCGGATCTCGATCGGCCGGTGGTCGACAAGCATTCCACGGGCGGGGTCGGTGACAATGTCTCGCTGATGCTGGCGCCGATCGCCGCGGCTTGCGGTCTGGCGGTGCCGATGATCTCGGGACGCGGGCTTGGCCATACCGGCGGCACGCTCGACAAGATGGAAGCGATCCCCGGCTACCAGGCGATGCCGGACAACGCGCTGTTCCGCAAGGTCGTGGCCTCCTGCGGCTGCGCCATCATTGGCCAGACCGGCAATCTGGCGCCGGCGGACAAGCGGTTTTACGGCATTCGCGATGTCACTGCGACCGTGGAATCGGTGCCGTTGATCACCGCATCGATCCTGTCGAAAAAGCTCGCCGCCGGGCTTGGAGCACTGGTGCTCGACGTCAAATGCGGAAACGGGGCTTTCATGGACAATCCCGAGCGGGCGGAGGAACTGGCGCGCTCGCTGGTCGATGTGGCCAATGGCGCGGGTATGCCGACCACAGCACTGGTCACTGACATGAATCAGCCTTTGGCAAGTGCCGCCGGCAACGCGGTCGAGGTGATGAACGCAGCCGAATTCCTGACCGGAGCGGCACGCGATCCCCGGCTTGAAGAGGTCACCATTGCGCTGGCGGCTGAAATGCTGGTTTCGGGCGGGTTGGCGGCTGATCCATCCATGGGCGCCGCAATGGCCCGAAAAGCCCTTGATGAAGGCCATGCCGCGGAGTGTTTCGACCGCATGGTGGCAGAGCTTGGCGGTCCGGCGGGATTTCTTGATGATCCCGGCAAGCATCTTTCGTCAGCACCGCTGAGTGCCGAATTTGAGGCATCCGAAGCCGGCTATATAATTGGCTACGATACACGAGGCGTCGGACTGGCGGTGGTGGAATTGGGCGGCGGGCGGACACGCCCCAGCGACCCTGTGGATCACGCGGTGGGTCTGACCGGCCTGCTGCCGGTCGGGACCCGGATCGAGGCGGATACGCCGATTGCCAAGATACATGCGCGCAGCGAAGACCAGATCCGCGGGGTTCAAGAGCGTCTGCGCGCGGCGATCATTATCGGCGAGACCGCGCCGCATGCTTCACCGGCGGTGCTCAGTCGTCAGGATTGAGAGAAACAGGATCATCGAGAGCCGTTACAGCGCCAGTTCGAGGGTGTTGCCCCTGACCCTGTAGGAATCGAGTTTCGACATGAAGCTCATGCCGATCAGGGTCGAGGACAGCGCCTTGTCGTCAAGCACGAAAGCCTCGACACGATTGACCGAGATCGATCCCACATCCATGCGATCGAGCACAACCAGCGCCGCCCGGGTCTTGCCGTTGGCGGTGTTGACCTCATGCTTGAAATCAGCGGAAGTCAGGCCCAGGCCGAGATTGCGGGCGGTGGAGGCGTTGAGCGCCACATAGGTCGCGCCCGTGTCGATCAGGCCGCGCACATTGCGGCCATTGATGCGGAAATCGGCGGAGAAATGCCCGGCCCGATCCATCGGGATGCTGGCCGCGCGCACGCCCGTGGTGTAATGGGCGCGCGGCGCTTGGGCGGCCTTGGTGACCTTTGCAGCCTGAACGGACGCCGGCGCAGAATTTGGTGCGCCCGCATCTGTGTCGGTAAATCGGGACAGATCCTGGGCATATTGCGGCAGGCCAGCGATGCCGAGCACCGCGCAGGAAATAATGAAGATCTTTTTGAACATGCCGCCACTCCATAAATCAGGAGCATATTGGACATGGATATCGCTAACGGGATGTGAAATTCAGGGCACTGTCCCGGAAAACCGTCGCATGTGGTTAAGCACCTGCAAACGCTTCGCCCGGACACCGAAGAACGGTTACAGCCTGCAGCCTATTTGGTGCCGTACATGCGGTCTCCGGCGTCGCCGAGTCCGGGAACGATATAGCCTTTTTCATTCAAATGGCTGTCTATCGAAGCGGTGTAGATCGGCACGTCGGGATGGGCTGCGTGAAAATTGCGGATTCCCTCGGGCGCGGCCAGCAGGCACAGAAAGCGGATATTGTGGGCTCCACGCTCCTTGAGCTTGTCGATCGAGGCGATTGAGGAATTGCCGGTCGCCAGCATCGGATCGACGACGATCACCAGCCGGTTGCTGACATCCTCGGGCGCCTTGAAGTAATACTCGATGGCCTCAAGCGTTTCATGATCGCGATAAACGCCGACATGGGCGACGCGGGCGGAGGGAACCAGGTCCAGCATGCCCTCGAGCAGTCCGTTGCCGGCGCGCAGGATCGAGGCGAACACAAGCTTCTTGCCCTCGAGCACCGGTGCATCGATTTCGGCAAGCGGGGTCTCGATGCGCTCCACCGTCAGGTCCAGATCGCGGGTCACTTCGTAGCACAAAAGCGTCGAGATCTCCCTGAGCAGGCGCCGGAAGCCCGCGGTCGAGGTTTCTTTCTTGCGCATGATCGTGAGCTTGTGCTGCACCAGAGGATGATTGATGACCGTTACGCCGTCCATGTTACCGCCCATTTTGTTCCGCTTTCACTAATCTTGACAGGTACGGTTTGCGCCGCCTGTGATTGTTGCATCGGCCAAAGATTATCCTTCATGGCCGTATTGCCTCGGCGCGGCCGGTCCGCTGCCATAAACCGGATCCGATTTAGACACCGATTGGCAGCGCGCGGCAACCATTGCGGCGACCTTCAGGAGAGCTGTCCCAAGAGAATTGCCCGGGTCGGCTCATCGACAAAGGCCGCTTCAAGAGAGGTTCGGGTAAAACCGGTCAGTGTTGCTGCGTCATAGCCCCAGGTCTGGGCCACCAAATCATACTCATGGCCGATGGATGAGCCGAAATGCGGCGGGTCATCGGAGCTCAGCGTCACTTTCACGCCGGCGCGGCGTAGCTGGTCGAACGGATGCTCTGCCATTGTTTTGAAAAGCTTGAGCGCCATATTCGATCCGGGACAGACTTCGAGCACCACCTCTTCCTCTGCAATGCGCCGGACCAGATTCTCATCTTCAATGGCGCGGACGCCGTGGCCTATGCGCGATGGCCGGACATGGTCCAGCGCGTCGCGCACACTGTCGGCGCCGGCCAGTTCACCGGCATGAATGGTGATGCCTAGCCCCGCGTCGCGGGCGATATCAAAGCTACGGGCGAACTCGGCGACACGACCGAAGCGCTCCTCGCCGGCCATACCGAAGCCGGTGATCAACGGGTGCGGCCTGCTGGCAGCGAAGCGCGCCGCCGCCTCGACAGACTCCACACCAAGGTGACGAACGCCGACCACAATCATCCGGCACTCGATCCCTGTGGCGGATTTGGCGGCAGCGATCCCGTCGGCCAGGCCATCGATATAGGCACTGGCAGAAAGTCCGGCGGCCGTGGCGTGATCGGGAGACACGAAGATCTCGGCGTAAATGGCGTTCTGTGCCGCGATTCCCTCAAGGTAGGTCCGCGCCAGAAGCGCATAATCTTCCTCGGTGCGAAATAGCGCCGCAGCACCGTCATAGGCGGTCAGGAATTCGGTAAAATCCGACCAGACATAGCGGTCACCCTGAATGAAACCGGAGACGTCGGCGCCGTATTTTTGAGCCTGGGTCCGGACCAGCTCCGGGGAGGCCGCGCCTTCGATATGGCAATGAAGCTCGGCTTTTTTGACATCCATGGTCATAGAAAACTGCTCCCGTTGGCCAGCGACGGCAGGCCCAGATGCGCCGCCAGTGTTGCGCCGATATCGGAAAAACTGGACCTCACACCCACATTGCGGGCGGCAATGCCCGGGCCGAAACCCAGGATCGGAACCCGCTCGCGGGTGTGGTCCGTGCCCCGCCAGGTGGGATCGCACCCGTGATCAGCGGTCATGAGCACCAGATCACCGGGCTTGACCAGCTTGGCGAACCGCGGCAGTTCCGCGTCGAGCGCCTCCAGCGCAGCTGCGTAACCGGCCACGTCCCGGCGGTGTCCGTAGAGCATGTCGAAATCGACGAAATTGGTGAACACCAGATCGCCGTCACCGGCTTCCTGCGCAGCCTTGAGCGTGGCTTCGAACAGTGCCGCATTGCCGCTCGCCTTGCGCAGATCGGTTACGCCCTGATGGGCAAAGATGTCGCTGATCTTGCCGACAGCGAAAACCCGGTTGCCATTGGCGCTGACATGATCGAGGAGTGTCGGCCCCGGCGGCGGCACGGAAAAATCGCGCCGGTTGCCGGTGCGGTCGAACCCCGCCTCGGGGCTGCCGACGAATGGCCGCGCGATCACCCGGCCGATGTTCAGCGGATCAACCAGCCGGCGGACGATCCGGCACAATTCCAGCAGCCGTTCGAGGCCGAAACTCTCTTCGTGAGCAGCGATCTGGAACACGGAATCCGACGATGTGTAGCAAATCGGCTTGCCGGTGCGCATATGTTCGGCGCCGAGGCTGGCGATGATCTGCGTGCCCGAGGCATGGCAATTGCCCAGGATACCGGGAAGCTCACCTTCGGAGACAATCGCGGCCACAAGATCGTCGCTGAAGGCTGCACCCTCATCGGGGAAATAGCCCCAGTCAAACATGACCGGTTGGCCGGCGATCTCCCAGTGGCCCGATGGCGTGTCCTTGCCATGCGAGACCTCGCTCGCCGCGCCATACAGTCCACGCGGACGCGTGGCTGGTTCCCAGCCGGCGGGAATGCTGCCGGACGCCGCCAGCGCCGCTTCCGCAAGGCCGAGCGATTGCATATGCGGCAACGCCAAAGGACCCTTGCGCAGATCGGATCGATCCGCCAGCCCGGCGGCGCAGTGCTCGGCAATGTGGCCGAGCGTGTCGGCGCCGAGATCGCCATAGGCCTCGGCATCGGGCGCGCCGCCAACGCCAAAGGAGTCGAGTACGAACAAAAATGCGCGGGCCATGCAGGATTCTCCAGATTGGCCTGCAGATTAGAGCATCCACGGAGCAAATGGAATCGCCACGCGGCGGCGAAATTACGGCCCGTATTCCGGATGGCTGCCATTCGCCGTGCGGCCAGATTCGGGATCTCTGCGCTGGCGGCTGTTGCCGGTAACCTTGTTTTCACCATGTCGGCTCAAGGCCAACGGGCTGTGCTATAGAACCGCCATGTTCGCCACCGCGCCGCTTGCGTTCAGACACGGAATTGCCGGATTGCTCATCTGGGCCGGAACAGGCGCGGCTGCGTTTGCGCCCGAACGGGCGCGGGCCGACTATCGCGACAGTGTGGAAGTGTTGCGCATTGGCCTGGCTGAAAATCATGTCGCTGCAGCCAATCCACTGAAGCTTGCGGCCGTGCGACGTACCTTCGCCAAGGCGCTGGGTATTCCGGTCGAAATCGTAACCATGCGCGGCTACGCCGCCCTGATCGACGCCCATGCCAGCGGCCAGGTGGGCTACGCCATTCATTCAGCGCGCTCCTTCGCGGCCACTTACGCAGCCTGCGGCTGCGTGCAAGCACTCAGAACCCCGGTGGCCAGCGATGGATCGACCGGGTTCCGGTCGATTCTTGTGGTGCGCGAAAATATCGAAAAGCCGATCGATGAACTCAGGATTGCCTATTCCAATGAGGATTCGGTCTCCGGCTGGCAGATCCCGCGTCAGGCCATCGCTTCAGGCAGCCTGGATGCGCCGCAGCTCGTGCGCGCGGGCAGCGTGGCCGCGGTGATCGAGCTTTACCAACGCGGCGAAGTCGACGGATTCTTCAGTTGGCTGCCGGAGATTGAGGACGCTGCGGGGGCAGATCTCAAGCAGCTGTTCGGAGGCTGGAACCAATCAGCGCTGCAAGCTTCCGACCCACTTCGGCTGATGTGGTCGTCGCAAAGCGTTCCCTATGGGCCACATGCGATCCACAACGGGATGCCCGATGATCTCAAGCAGGCGCTGGGCGCCTTTCTCGATCAGATGCCGAGCACTGCACCGGGTTTGCTTGATATAATGGAGCCGGTTTTTTCCGGTGGCTACGTGGTGCCGGATCCGGATGCCTATGAGGGACTTGACGGGCTGGTACGGCCACCCGCCGTCAATGGGGGATGAAAGCCCCGCCGAACGGATGGCGCAGCCAGGCGACAATCATAAATCTCACATGGGACAGCTGAAGCAGTGCTGCGCTTAACAGTTGGAGCAGGGAATGCTCGCACCAAGCCGCTGACGCAGATGGTAGGTCTTTTTCATTTTGAGCGTGCGCAATTCGACATCCGACAATCCGGGCATGATCAGCAGCAGATCATGATCGAACTCCAGTTCGGTGCGGATCAGAAACGTGTTGGGGATCGCCAGATCGGTTGCCAGGGTCTGCGCCGACCCCACCGCATAAGGCCGGCTGCCATCATCCTGCCATGACCACGTGGCGGTGGCCTTACCCGAACCGTCTATCGCTACGCCCGTTACCTTGACCTTCAGCCCATCGGACCGGAACGGTGTCATGACGCTTTGTGCGACATTGACCATGGAATCGAGATAGGTCTTGTCGACCGAGTTTTCCTGGGTGATCAGGTCCGCCACGGTGCTGGAAGCGCGCGCCAGCTTCTTGTTGACCGACATGGCCACGGAAATTTCCAGCGATCCCATATAGAGCACGATAAGAACAGGCGCGATAAGCGCGAATTCAACTGCGCCGGCGCCGGCGCGGTCGCCGCGCAATCTGGTGATGGCGCGTCTTAGTCCCATGAGAAAGCCGGGCCCGGTCGCCAATTCGGGCCGTGGCGCCGGTGCGCTGTGATCGGTATTCGGGCTCATGGGTAATCCTCGTTGCGGAATGCAGCGGTGGCCACCATCAGATAGTCGCGCGGCATCTCGCCATCCTTGCGCACATTGGTGATGAAAGGACGAACCAGATCGGTCATCACCTCCCACCGGTAGTAGGCGCGGACAATGTTGATGGTCCCCGGACCGCCGGGATCATACTTGAAACCCGTGGGATCGAGATCAGCAAACATATCGCCGCTCACACGGGGAATGTATTTGGGAATTGTCGCAAAGTTCGCAAACTCCCTGACATCAAGGTACAGTTTTTGATCATTGGGATCTTCAACCGCAGGGCATTTGATCATCAGGCTGATCTCATCGCAGAATCTGGCGCGGAACTGGTTTTCCGTCAGATCGGTGGGGCGTCCCATGGCGAATGTGATCTGGCCGGTGCGTACCTGGCGGCTTAGGGTGTCGACCGCGTTTTCCAGCAATTGTTCCCCAGCGAAGGCGATGAAGGCCTCGATGGTCGCAAAGATCAGCAGGAAAAACGGAAAGGCCAGCAATCCGAACTCGATCGCCGCCGCGCCGTCCCGCGCCCGCTTGAACCTGGCAATGCATCGCCGCATCCGCCGAAACGATCGCGGTTTGCCGTTTTGCTCATCGAAGTTCATCATTGACTCCCAGACATTCGTTGTCTGGAAACAAGCTTAGGGCAAACTAGTTGACTATTGGTAACACGGGGGGTGAAAACCACGGCACGCTGGTTAACCGAACGCTAACCAGCTGCGCGCGCGGGTCCTGAAGGGCGGCGTGTGCCAGATCTCAGGGTGTGGGAGCTTGGCCGGGTGTGTGCTCTTCGCAAGAGGGTGAGCAGGAATAGACCGACCGGGTTGTCTGCTTGAAGACGCGCAGCGTGTTTGCCTCATCGACCGACACCAGTATCCGCTCATCGACAATGGCATCGCCTTCCTGATCGAGAATGACCAGATTGGTGGTGCCGTAGGATTTGCCGGTCAGGACAATGGTGCGCGGGTCGGACACCGTGACATCGGCCACGCCGGCGTTGCCGATGATGACCTTGCTGACCGTGCGGTCGAGCTTGAGGATACGGGCATGATCCATAAAGACCCGAATGACGTCGCTGTCGGCACTGGCGGGAAGCGACGACAAGGCTGCAAGCGCCAGACCGCACGCCGCGATCGTCAGCCGGCGTCGAACAGGGATAGGTTGGGTCATGCCGAATCCTCGAGGTTTCAGGTGTTGTCTCCCAAAATCGCTCGGATTGGTGAATGAAGGCTTAAAGCCGGAAGATGTTGTTGGCCTTCCTGCGCCTGCGCCATGCAATTCCTGCCCTCATGAAGAGCCGTAAACGCGACGCGTTCATACGAAACTTGCGGTCGCCGCAAAGATCAGTCGTCCCGGGCTCCGGATTTCAGCCACAGCGCCTTGTCTCCAATCCGCGCGACCAATGCCGCATGGGCTTCAAGCTCGCTCATAGTCAAGCGCGGCGGAAGCGCTGTCGGCCGGGCGCCGATGTCGACGGCGTCGTGCTGCTGAGTGGCCTGGTCGTCCGCTGTGTCCGCTGACAATCCGAGTGCCGCCTGCCGTCCTCCGAGCATCTCGATATAAACATCAGTCAGCAGTTCGGCGTCGAGCAACGCACCGTGTTTTTCGCGGTGGGAATTGTCGATGCCATAGCGACGGCACAGCGCATCAAGGCTGTTGGGGCCCATTGGATGGCGGCGCCGGGCTAGCGCCAGCGTGTCGACAACCAGTCCCGGATCGACCGCGATCAGACCGATGCGCCGGTATTCAGCATTGAGAAATCCCATATCGAAACTGGCATTGTGGGCCACATAACGCGCGCCATCGAAGAAACCGGCTATTTCCTCGGCCACATCGGCAAATTTGGGCTTGTCGGCCAGGAAGGCGTCGGTGATGCCGTGCACCGCCAAGGCGTCTGGATGAACCTGACGGCCATCGGGGTTGACGAACAGATGCAGCGTACGCCCGGTCGGAAACTGGTTTTCCAGCTCGACACAGCCAATCTCGATAATCCGGTCGGTTTGATTGTCGAGGCCGGTGGTTTCCGTATCAAAGACGATTTCACGCATGCGGAACTCCTGTTGTGATCACGAGGCGAGAAGCGCTGAAATGACCTTGGCGACCTGACGCCGGGCCGCTTCGAGGCCCTCACCGGTATCGATGACGTAATCGGCACGGGCCCGCTTTGCAGCGTCCGGCGTCTGCCGCGCCACGATAGCTTCGAACTTGTCCTGCGTCATCCCGGGCCGGGCCAGGACCCGATCGCGCTGGATCTCAGGATCGCAGGTGACCACCACCACGGTGTCAACGCGCGACTGAGCGCCGGTTTCAAACAGCAGCGGGATGTCGACCAGCGCCAGTGTGTGGCCCTCGGCACGGGCGCGCTCGACGAAGGCCTGTTCGCGGGCGCGCACCAGCGGATGGACGATGGCTTCCAGGGTCTTGAACCCGCCGGGATCGGCGAGCAGTTTTTGCGACAGGATTTCACGGTCCACCTGACCCGCAGGCGCCGCACCCGGAAAAGCAGCCTCGATTAGCGGCGCGGCCTCGCCGCGATAAAGATCATGAACGATCTCATCGGCACTGATCACCGGCACGCCCTCAGCCTTGAACATCTCGGCTGTGGTGGATTTGCCCATGCCGATGGAACCGGTCAGCCCGATGACAATCATCTTCCCACTCCCATGTCGTCGATTACCAACCGGCGCAATTCGTCGGTGCATGCGGGGGTGACGCCGAACCATTTTGCGAACCCGGGGACCGCCTGATGCAATAGCATGCCGAGCCCGTCGGCGGTTGCAAGCCCTTGAGCGGCGGCCATTGCCATAATCGGCGTGACAAGCGGCACATAGACGATATCTGTCACCAACGCGCCATCGGTCATAATGGTGAAGTCAATCTCAGGCACGGCAGAACCGCCCATGCCGAGCGACGTCGTGTTGACGAACAGATCGGCACCGGTCAGCAGCTCGGACAGCTCCTCCATCCGATGGCCGCTGACAGCTTGGCCAAACCGGTCAGCCAGCTC
Source organism: uncultured Hoeflea sp. (assembly GCF_947501405.1). Lineage (GTDB taxonomy): Bacteria > Pseudomonadota > Alphaproteobacteria > Rhizobiales > Rhizobiaceae > Hoeflea. The sequence goes on from NZ_CANMVK010000003.1 coordinate 330,399, forward strand.
GCGCGCACGATCGACGGTGCGGTTGACGATCCGGATCGACGTGAACTTGCGGGCCAGCAACGCATGAACGATGGCGCGGCTTGCGCCGCCGGCGCCCAGCACCAGTGCGGTTTTGCCCTGGTCCCAGCCGGGCGCGCGGTCGTCTAGATTGGCGCGGAAGCCATGGGAATCGGTGTTGGTGGCGCACAGGCGGCCCTGATCCAGCCACAGCGTGTTGACCGCGCCGATTTGGGTGGCGGTGTCGTCGATTTGATCAACAAGCTCGGCGATGGCCTGTTTGTGTGGGATGGTGACATTGCCACCGGTGAACCCGGCGCTGCCGTCCCTGAGTGCGGCGACGAAACCCGCCAGTTCGCCCGGGCGGACATGGACGGGATCGTAAGAGCCTGCAATTCCCGCAACATCAAGCCAATGGCGGTGGATCAGCGGCGATCGGGAATGATCGATGGGATCGCCGATTACAAAGGCGCGGGGGAGAGGCGGACTGATCTCAGTCATCGATGACCGCCAACTCCCTGAGCTGTGCCAGCAATGGCAGCAGCGGCAGACCGATGATCGCAAAATAGTCGCCATCAAGGCGCTCGAAAAGCTGGATCCCGGAGCCTTCGATCTGATAGGCGCCGACCGAGCCCAGCACCTGCTCGCCGGCGCAGGCAAGGTAGCGGCCGACAAACCCGGGATCGAGCTTGCGCATGGTCATTCGGGCGACCGACACGTGCCGCCACAGGGTTTCGCCATCCCTGGCTAGAACCACCGCACTGTTGAGCGCATGGGTCTGGCCTGACAATCTAAGCAGGCGCCGCCGCGCGTAGTCCATATTGGCGGGCTTGTGCAGGATTTCACCTTCAAAGGACATGGTCTGATCCGAGCCGATCACCATCGCGCCGGGATGACGGGCGGATACGTCCTGGGCCTTGGCCTCGGCCAGAATGGTGGCGACATCCTCGGCATTCATGCCATCGAGTGTTGCTTCCACCACGCGTTCGTCAATCCGGGCCGCTTCAGCCTCGAAGTCCAGCCCAGCATTTTCCAGCAGGGTTCTTCTGAACGGGCTCGCGGATGCAAGAATAAGGCGGGCGGACATGGAGGCTCCAGTCGGACTCAAGGTGTGTCGCAGTTAGCGCCACTTTGGCCGCAAGGCAAGAATGGCGGCGGCGGTCTCTTCGATCGACCGACGGGTCACGTCGATCACCGGCCAGTTATTCCGCTCGCACAGCGAACGGGCGTATTTGAGCTCCTCACTGATTAACGCCCGGTCGGTGTAATGCTCGCCCTGATAGCCCATGGTCGATCCAAGGACCCGGTTTTGACGCACATGGGCGATGCGGTCGACAGAAGCGATCAACCCAACCACCAGCGGTTTGGTGGCGGCAACCAGACCGTCGGGCAAGGGCACACCATGGACAATCGGGATATTGGCGGTCTTGATGCCGCGATTGGCAAGGTAGATCGATGTCGGCGTCTTGGAGGTGCGGCTGATGCCGATGATCACAAGATCAGCCTCGTCGAAATCCGCCGGTAGCTGTCCGTCGTCATGATCGAGCGTGAAATTGAGCGCATCGATGCGTTTGAAATACTCCTCATCCATGGTGTGCTGGGCGCCAACCCGGCGGCGCGACGGTGCACCGAGATAGGATTGAAACACATTGATCACCGGCTCCAGTACCGAGACACTGGGCAATCCCATGTCGCGGCATTTCAATTCGATGATCGCGGCCAGTTCGCTGTCGACGATGGTGTAGAGCACAATGCCAGGGGCGCCATCGATGGCATCGAGGACCGCAAACAGCTGTTTTCGGTTGCGGATCAGCGGATAGACATGTTCCAGCGCCTGCGCGCCCTGAAACTGTGCGGCGGCGGCCCGGCCGGCGGCCATCAGCGTCTCACCGGTCGAATCGGAGATGAGATGCAGATGAAAATAGTTTTTTGCCTGCTCCACAGGATTCTCCGGGACATGTTGATAACCAGGGACAGCCAAGAGCTAAGGGAGCGGCCGGCCAGAAGGCAAGGGAAGAAGGCGATGTTTTTCCACAATGGCAGGAATGTGGAGCGAAAACCGGCCGGGCTGCAGAGATCCGGGGATAACTTTGCGGACCGGTCGCCGTGGTCGCCGAAGACGATGCGAAAAACCGGCAACTTCCGGTGTTTAGGGACGATATACCGCTGCGGCATTGATGCTGATTGTTCTTTTCAGTTGCCGCGGTCTATATGGACAAACTGTGGATGGGCTGTGGACAAATGCGGATCCCCGTGACTCACAGACTCATAGAATCAGAATCCTTTTCAATAGGGATTTATATTTAGGGATGGATGATGACAAAGTCCGGTGATCGCAAGGTGATGAAGGTGTTGGCCGGGGAAACCGTGTTCCCGCCACCGATCTGGTTGATGCGTCAGGCAGGCCGATATCTGCCTGAGTACCGGCAGACGCGAGCTTCAGCCAAGGGTTTTCTCGATCTTTGCTACACGCCTGATCTGGCTGTGGAGGTGACGTTACAGCCGATCCGCCGTTTTGGCTTTGATGCGGCTATCCTGTTTTCCGACATTCTGGTCATTCCCGATGCGCTGGATCGCAATGTGCGGTTTGTCGAGGGAGAGGGTCCTTTGATGGATCCGATCTCTCCCGACAAGATTGCCGATCTCGATGGATCGCGGCTGCATGAGCATCTGTCACCGGTCTATGAGACGGTAAGGCGGCTGCGTGCGGAGCTGCCTGAGGAGACGACCCTGCTGGGGTTCTGTGGCGCCCCTTGGACGGTGGCGACCTATATGATTGCCGGCCACGGCACCCCTGACCAGGCGCCGGCGCGGCTGTTTGCGATGCGCCATCCCGAGGCCTTCGAAAAGCTTTTGGTTATGCTGACCGATCTGTCGGCGGATTATCTGATTGCGCAGATCGATGCGGGCGCCGATGCGGTGCAGATCTTCGATTCCTGGGCAGGCGTGTTGAGTGAAACGGATTTCGCACGTTACTCGGTCGAGCCGGTAAAACGGATCGTGGCGCGGATCAACAGGGAGCGGCCCGGCGTGCCGGTGATTGGCTTTGCCAAGGGCGCTGGCGCCTTGCTTCAGAACTACCGGTCTGCGACCGGGGTGAATTGCGTGGGGCTTGACTGGACGGTTCCTGCAGCGCTTGCACAAGACATCCAGAAGGGCGGCGCGGTGCAGGGCAATCTTGACCCGCTGCGAATGGTGGCTGGCGGGGCGGCGCTCGATCAAGGCGTTGACGCGGTGCTCGAAACGCTGGGACAGGGCCCGCTTATTTTCAATCTCGGCCACGGAATTACGCCACAGGCGGATCCGGAGAATGTCACCCGGCTGATCGAACGGGTTCGGGGTGCGGCGCAGTCTTGACCACGGATATCGCAACCAGCGCCTCAGAGGGCAGTAAGGCGAGACGCAAGGCCTTCATCTCGATTACGATCGTGCTTTTGGCCGCGGCGGCAGCCTGGTGGTTTGAGCCGGTCTGGCTCTATGAGTGGATCAAGGTGCTGCATGTGGTTGCTGTAATTTCCTGGATGGTAGGCCTGTTTTATCTGCCGCGGCTTTTCGTCTATCACGCCGACGCCGAACAGGACGGTGAACCGGCTGCGACCTTTGTCATCATGGAACAGCGGCTTCTCAAGGTGATTATGGGTCCGGCGATGATGGTCTCTTGGGCGGCGGGATTGTGGTTGGCCTGGAGCGCTTTCGGGTTTTCCGCTTGGTGGCTGTGGCTCAAGATCGCAGGCGTGATCGGCCTGACCGGTTTTCACGTGTTCCTGAGCCGATCGGCGAAGCGGTTTACGGTTGGTGAAAACCGGATGACTGCTCGGCAGTGGCGCATGGCCAATGAGATCCCGACGGTTTTGATGGTGCTGGTGATCATCATGGTGATCATTAAGCCCTTCGGCTAAGCGGTTCAGGCCAATGTGGCGACATAGGGCTGAAATGTCGCGACGGAAGGGCTTGCAGCGTTTCACGTGAATCGCTATCTAACATCCAACACCCCTTCTGGCGGGCGCCAGTTTCTGTCTGGACGGCTTGATGAGCCGTATCGCTTTGCCCGCCTTCTCCCATGTTGTCATAACCCGGACCTGGATTTCCCATGCAGGAAATGAAGCTTCAAGAGCTCAAGAACAAGACTCCCACTGATCTTCTGGCCTTTGCCGAATCGCTGGAGGTGGAAAACGCCAGCGTCATGCGCAAGCAGGAGCTGATGTTCGCCATTCTCAAGCAGCTCGCTGCGCAGGATGTCGAGATCATCGGCGAGGGCGTGGTCGAAGTGCTGCAGGACGGGTTCGGCTTCATGCGCTCGGCCAATGCCAACTATCTGCCGGGCCCGGATGACATCTACATCTCGCCCTCCCAGATCAGGCGGTTTTCGCTCAAGACCGGCGATACGGTGGAAGGCCCAATCCGCGGCCCGAAGGAGGGCGAGCGCTATTTTGCGCTTCTCAAGGTCAACACGATCAATTTCGACGATCCCGAGAAGATCCGCCACAAGGTGCATTTCGACAATCTGACACCGCTTTATCCCGATGAGCGGTTCCGGATGGAACTGGACAATCCGACCAGCAAGGACATTTCCTCACGGGTGATCGATCTGGTCGCACCGCTGGGCAAGGGTCAGCGCGGGCTTATCGTGGCGCCGCCGCGCACCGGTAAGACGGTGCTTCTGCAGAATATCGCCCATTCGATCACCGCCAATCATCCCGACTGCTATCTCATCGTTCTGTTGATCGACGAACGGCCGGAAGAGGTCACAGACATGCAGCGCTCGGTGAAGGGCGAAGTGGTGTCGTCGACCTTCGATGAACCGGCCGTCCGCCATGTCCAGGTCGCCGAGATGGTGATTGAGAAAGCCAAGCGTCTTGTCGAGCATGGCCGCGACGTGATCATCCTGCTTGATTCGATCACTCGTCTGGGCCGGGCCTACAACACTGTGGTGCCGTCGTCGGGCAAGGTGCTGACCGGCGGTGTTGACGCAAATGCACTGCAGCGCCCGAAACGCTTCTTTGGTGCCGCGCGCAACATCGAGGAAGGCGGCTCTCTCACAATCATTGCCACCGCGTTGATCGACACCGGTTCGCGGATGGATGAAGTGATCTTTGAAGAGTTCAAGGGCACGGGTAACTCGGAAATCGTTCTGGATCGCAAGGTCGCCGACAAACGTATCTTCCCGTCGATGGACATTCTCAAATCCGGTACCCGTAAAGAAGATCTGCTGGTCCCACGTCAGGATCTCCAGAAGATTTTCGTACTGCGACGGATCCTGGCGCCAATGGGCACCACCGATGCGATCGAGTTCCTGATCGACAAGCTCAAACAGACGAAGACAAACAGCGATTTCTTCGACTCGATGAACACCTGACGAATCCGGCATCCGCCCGATTCGATTCGGAGCCGGTATAGATATGCGAAACACAATCTTTGCATTGTCCAGTGGTGCGCCACCTTCCGGTGTCGCGGTTGTTCGTATTTCGGGCCCCAATGTTCGATTCGGACTCGAAACATTGGTTGGGTTCGTGCCGGAGCCGCGGAACGCCAGATTGTGTGACATCAAGTCACCCGGCGGTGACCTGCTCGATCGCGGTCTGGTGCTCTTTTTTCCAGGCCCTGCATCCTTCACTGGCGAGGATGTCGCAGAGTTTCAGATCCATGGCAGCCGAGCTTCGATCGAAGCAGTGCTTGGCGCGCTCCGCGAACTCTCCGGTTATCGCCCGGCCGAGGCCGGCGAATTTACCCGCCGGGCTTTTGAGCATGGGCGGATGGACCTAACTGCGGTTGAAGGCCTGTCAGATCTTATCCGTGCTGAAACCGAGGCGCAGCGCAAGCAGGCGTTGTTTCAAGCCGACGGCGGGCTTCATGCGATTTATCAGTCATGGGCAGATAGGCTGACCCATGCCCGCGCAATGATTGAGGCCGAGCTGGATTTCTCTGATGAGGAGGATATTCCCGGTTCTGTATCAGACAGAATATGGCCTGATGTTGCGGCTCTGCTCGATGAGATCCGCAAACATCTCAGCCAGGCGGCGGTGGCGAAGACCATTCGGCACGGTTTTCATGTTGCATTGATAGGTGCGCCAAATGCGGGGAAATCCTCGTTAATCAATCATTTGGCGCAGCGCGACGTGGCGATCGTGTCCGCGACGCCGGGAACCACGCGGGACGTGGTGGAAGCGAGACTGGATGTTTACGGGCATCTGGTGGTGCTTCTGGATACAGCCGGTATTCATGAGACCGACAATCCGATTGAGCAAGACGGTATACGCCGCAGCCTGGCCGTTGCGCAGCGTGCTGATTTGGTGCTCAGTCTGGAAGACCCATTCTCTACCGAACCGAATCGGAAATTTGAAAAGACTGCTTTGGCGTTTGACGATGTGGAAACGGTGCGCATCTACACCAAAGGCGACTTGGGAAGAGACGAGGATGTGGAGATGGCATCGGGCGGGCTTTCCATCTCAGTGGTCGACGGGTCCGGAATTGACGAGTTGCTCGAGTTGATAGCGGAGCGGCTTTCAAGGCTGGAAGGCGGTGCTGACGCGGGGCTCCCCACCCGCGCTAGGCATGAGGCTTTGCTGAGAGATTGCGCTGGAGAAATCGATAACTGTCTAGGTACTGATGGAGATCTCGTGGAAGTCCGTTCTGATCATCTCCGCCGCGCAGCACTATATCTGGGCCGGATTACGGGGGCCGTAGATGTTGAGGATCTGCTGGGTGTGATTTTTCAGGAATTTTGCGTAGGAAAATGATTCACGTGGAACATGGTGATGCGGGTTCGGATCGGTCTATGGTGTGATTCACGTGAAACACTCTGCGCCGCCCTGATTAGACTGGCTGCAGGGGTGGGATACCTCGTCAGGTCGAATGTATGTTTGGACGTGGCCCAACGGTGACATCGAAAAGACCGTTTCACGTGAAACATTTGCGACTTGACTTGTCGGTGGGATTCGCCAAAACCGTGCGCCTTGGAGTGATGCGATGAATTATGATGTCATTGTTATCGGTGGCGGACATGCTGGAAGCGAAGCGGCTGCGGCTGCGGCGCGTCTAGGTGCGCGTACGGCTCTGGTTACCCACAAGCGGGAAACGATCGGTATCATGTCTTGCAATCCCGCGATCGGCGGGCTTGGGAAAGGCCATCTGGTTCGCGAAATCGACGCGATGGATGGCATTATGGGACTCGCCGCTGACCGGTCGGGAATTCAATTCCGGATGCTCAATCGCCGTAAAGGCCCAGCGGTCTGGGGCCCGCGAACCCAGGCAGACCGCGCACTCTATCGACAGGCGATTCAGGATCTTATCTCCGCCACCACCGGATTGGAGATTGTCGAAGCGGAAGTCGATGATCTGGTCCAAGACGGCGATCAGGTGCGCGGTGTTGTGTTGGCAGACGGGCGCAAACTGACAGCCGGCGCGGTGGTGTTGACCACAGGAACCTTTTTGCGCGGTGAGATCCATATTGGTGATCAGAGGATTCCCGCAGGGCGTATGGGAGAAACGCCGGCGCTCGGGCTGTCCAGTACTCTTGAACGCGCCGGCTTTGTGTTGGGGCGGCTAAAAACCGGAACACCTGCGCGGCTTGACGGCGACAGCATCGATTGGACCAGAGTGCAGTGGCAGTCTCCCGACGCGGAACCGGTTCCATTTTCATTTATGACTGATCGTATCGAGGTTCCTCAAATCCGTTGCGGGATCACCCGGACCACCCCCGAAACACACAGGATCATTCAGGACAATATTCATAGGTCCGCCATGTATTCCGGCCAAATTGCCGGTGTTGGTCCGCGCTATTGCCCCTCGATTGAGGACAAGATCGTCCGGTTTGGCGAGCGCGATGGCCACCAGATTTTCCTTGAACCGGAAGGTCTTGACGATTCCACGGTTTATCCCAATGGAATTTCGACATCCTTGCCCGAGGACGTACAGGAGAAGTTTCTGCGAACCATCCCGGGATTGGAGAACGTCAAGATCCGGCAACCGGGTTATGCGATTGAGTATGATCACGTCGATCCGCGCGAACTCGATCATTCACTTCAAACCCGCCGTATAAAGGGTTTGTACCTGGCGGGTCAGATTAACGGAACCACAGGATATGAAGAAGCGGCAGCTCAAGGTTTGGTGGCGGGGCTCAATGCTGCTTTGGGTGTTCAGAACCGGTCTGCTTGTCTGTTCAGCCGCAGTGACAGCTATATTGGTGTGATGATTGATGATCTGACCACTCGCGGGATCACTGAGCCGTATCGGATGTTTACTTCGCGCGCTGAATATCGCTTGTCTTTGCGGGCCGACAATGCCGAGCAACGGCTGACTCCGAAGGCTATTGAACTCGGCTGCGTATCGGAAGCGCGCCGAATGAAGTTTGAAGCCTATATCGATTCGTTGACGAAATGTTTGTCTGCCTTGAAATCGCTGGAGCTAACGCCGAACGAGGCGGCAGGTCAGGGCATTGCGCTGAACAAGGACGGTATACGCCGGTCGGCCTATCAACTGCTCTCCTATCCGAACGTAGATCTGGATCAGATCCTGACAGTTTGGCCGGAGTTGCGAAAGCATGACGGCAAAGCGTTATCCGCTTCGGCAGTGGACGCCACTTATGCAGTCTATCTCGATCGGCAACGCCAGGACATTGCGGAACTGCGGATGGAAGAGGGCAGGTTGATCCCCGAGGGTTTCGACTATGCAAGCCTGCCAGGATTATCCAATGAGTTGAAGCAGAAGCTCGACCGCGTGCGGCCGCCATCGATAGGCCATGCGGGACGTATTGATGGTATGACACCAGCTGCAATTGCGCTTCTTCTTGCGACCGTCAAGCGCAACTCCCACCACATGTCGACTGGTTCAGACGGTCTGTGATGGAAGGATCGGCGTCGCCATTGATGTTGGAACTTGGGGATTCCGGGTTTGTTTCACGTGAAACATGGGATCGGTTCAACATCTACGCGGATCTGGTGCGGAAGTGGCAAAACCGGATCAATCTGATTTCGCCCAAGACCCTCCCGGACCTTTGGGATCGCCACATTCTTGACAGTTTGCAACTGGCGCGGCTCGCGCCAGAGCCGAAGACTTGGGTGGATATGGGCTCCGGCGCGGGTTTTCCGGGTATGGTGACCGCCATCCATCTGGCGGCGAAGGGCGAAGGCTGGGTTCATCTGGTTGAAAGCAACAACAAAAAGGCTGCATTTCTGCGCCAGGCAATCACCCTGACTGGCGCCCGGGCAAGTGTGCACCCGTTGCGCATCGATGCGGCAAAGCCTGAAGTTTTGCATCCCGATGCGATTTCAGCGCGGGCACTGGCTTCGCTTCCCGATCTTCTGGGCCACTGCGAACGCTTCGCCATCGTCAATCCGAAACTCGAGATGTGGTTTCACAAAGGACTGGATTATCAGCAGGAAGTGCGATCAGCGCGTGACCAGTGGCGCTTTGATCTGGTAGAACATCAAAGTCTTCTGCAGGATGGCTCGGTCATCTTGCAGATCAGCAATCTTGCCAGGCACATCTAAGCTGCGGACCCTTTTCGATGCCCCATTCGAAGAACCGGATCATCACCATCGCCAATCAGAAGGGCGGCGTGGGAAAGACTACGACAGCTATCAATCTGGCCACGGCTCTCGCAGCGATCGGTGAGGAGGTGCTGATCGTCGACATCGATCCGCAGGGTAATGCCAGCACCGGGCTGGGGATCGAACGCAAAGACCGCGGTGTGTCGGCCTACGATCTGTTGACCCAGAACGCCACCGTGGCAGAGACCGCAGTGCAGACCGCAGTTCCGCATCTGAGCATCATTCCCTCAACAATGGACCTTCTGGGGGTCGAGATGGAGATCGCCGGCGTTCAGGACCGGGTGTTCCGGCTGCGCAAGGCCCTGCAATCAGACGCAGCCCAAGCTTACGATTACATCCTGATCGACTGCCCGCCCTCGCTCAACCTCCTGACCATGAACGCGATGGCGGCGGCCCATTCGATACTGGTGCCGCTGCAATGCGAGTTTTTTGCCCTGGAAGGCTTGAGCCAGTTGCTGGAAACGGTTGGTCAGGTACGAGATTCGCTTAATCCGGCGCTGGATATTCAGGGCATTGTCATGACCATGTATGATTCGCGCAACAATCTCGCGCTTCAGGTGGTTGACGATGTGCGGGCGCATCTGGGCGACAAAGTCTATCGCACGCTGATTCCGCGCAATGTGCGCGTTTCCGAGGCGCCATCCTATGGCAAACCGGCGATCCTTTATGATCTCAAATGCGCCGGCAGCCAGGCCTATCTGCAATTGGCGTCAGAAGTGATTCAGCGCGAGCGCAATCGCAAGGCTGCCTGACGAAGCGGTAGGCAGCGGGAATGGATATGAAAATGGCAGATGATGCATCGAAAAAGCGTTTGGGAAGGGGTCTGGCGGCATTGATCGGCGAGATCGACCAACCGGTCTCGTCGCCGGCGAAAGCTGCGGTTTCGGCGGACCGGATGGCTCCGATCGAGCATGTTACCCGCAATCCGCGCAATCCGCGCCGCAATTTCGATCCGTCCGATCTCGAGGATCTGTCGCGGTCGATCCGGCAGCACGGGGTGGTCCAGCCGGTGGTGGTGCGACGTGCGGAGACTGATCGGTATGAGATCATCGCCGGAGAACGGCGCTGGCGGGCGTCGCAAATGGCCGGGCTGGTGGAGATTCCGGTCATCGTCCGGGACGTCGATGACAAGACGGCCCTTGAAATCGCCATCGTCGAGAATGTGCAGCGCGCCGATCTCAATGCGTTGGAAGAGGCGCAGGGCTATGAGCAGCTGATCGCCCAGTACGATTACACCCAGAACGATCTGGGCGAAGTGATTGGCAAGAGCCGCAGCCATGTCGCGAATTCGCTCCGGCTGCTCAAGCTGCCGCCGGAGGTGCAGACAATGCTGTCTGAGGGTGCGCTGTCGGCCGGGCATGCCCGCGCGATCGTCTCCACGCCAGATCCTGTGGCTTTGGCGGGCCAGATCGTCGATGGTGGATTGTCGGTTCGTGACGCCGAGAGATTGGCGCAGCGGCAATCGGAGCGTACCGGTCAGGACAGCGCGCCGGAAACCAAATCCGCCAGTGGCGCCGAGGCCAAGGATGCCGATACGCTGGCTCTGGAGAAGAGCCTGTCCGATGTGCTCGGTCTGAAAGTGCAGCTGGCGCATAAGGGCATGGGCGGGCAAATGCGCATCGACTACAAATCGCTCGAACAGCTGGATGAACTTTGCCGGCTATTGGGTGAAAATCGCGAGTGATTTCAAAGCATTGTGCCACATAATAGGCGGGAATGCGTCACTGTTTTCGGTCGTACTAGCGGCTGAGCAAACAGGTTCGTAGCAGGGCCTGCCGGGCAATCGAGGCTTCCAGTTGCGGCCGCCGCCGGGTCTCAAGCACGGCTTGGGACAGGCGCCGCATTTCTGCGTTGATGGCATCAAGCCTCCAGTGCCGCAGCGCGCGTTCGACCACCGGTTTGCGCTTGAAATGGATGCCGCGGCCTTTCTCGGCCATCACTTGTGCCGGCTGTCGCGCGTGGTTTTCAACCAGCGCCCGCATGGCGTCGAGCTGCTCGAATTGAACCAAACACCCGCGCAACACCAGAAACACCGAGGTCTTGGAGGTGAGAATCCGCTCGAGCGCGGCTTCAAGCCGCGCCGGTTGACCGCTGAAAACGGCCTCGATTGCGTCATCAACGGACAATGCCGCGACATCGCCAATGGCAGCCAGAACATCTTCATCGGTAACCGTGCCGGAGCCGTGACAATATAGCGCCAGCTTGCGCAACTCGCCACGGCTGGCGAGCCGGTCACCGCCGAGCAGTTGCGCCAGCCGCTGTCGCGCGTCGCCTTGAATGGTAAGGCCGGCGGCGCCCAGTTCTTCATCGATTAGCGCCTGAATTCCTCTGGCATCGTCGGCATAACAGGGAATGGCCAGCGCGGTCTTGGCGTTTTCGACGGTCTTGCGCAGGGAAGAGCCCTTTTTCAGATCGCCGGCTTCGATGAGCAGATGCGAGGAACCCGGATCGGTTCCCGACAGCGCGGCAATGGATTCCACGAGGCCGCGGTCATTGCCGGCATTCCTGATCCACACCAGGCGGTCGCCGCCAAACAGGCTGATTGCGCCGAATTCATCGGCGAGGCGGCCGGGATCGCCGGACAGATCGGAGGCCTCCAGCTTCAGGACTGCGAAATCGTCACCGAGATCTACGCCGGTCTTTGCAGCAATTTGCTTCGCCCGCTCGGAGACCAGCCCGCGATCGGGTCCGTAAACCAGAACTATGCGATAGGGCGTGCCCTGGCGTTTGGCGAAAGCGGCAAACTCGTGGGCCTTGATCTGTGCCATGGCGCCGATCCGCGGCCCGGCTCAGCGTGGCAACACAGAGGCGACATCTGCCTGGATCATGGCCGCAACGGCTCGGGCCGCGCGATTTTCGGCCTCAAGCTTGGCGCGCTCCTGAGCAAAGTGCTGTGACGGCAGATCGAGCTGTGCATCCGCGGCGCGGCTGCCGGATTTGAGGGTTTCTCCGGTGGCGACGGTTATCAGCGTGTAGCTGGCGGTGACCGTGGTGCGTGCGGCGGAAAACTCGTTGTCTATGCCACCGGGCAACAGACCGGCGGTGCTGGAGCTGACGCTTAAATCAAGACGGTAATCGGCATCAGTACGTTCACCGCCAAACCCCAAAACCAGATTGTTGCGGACCAGTTGTTCCACACGCGAATCAGCGACCGAGACGGTTACCGAACGGTCCTGTGCCGAGATCGAGCCATAAAGTGGTTGTGCCTGGCATCCCGCAAGCAGGACGGCGCCCAGCGCCAAAGCCGCAGCTTTCGCCATCCAACGCTGTTCAACGGCTTCAAACGACGACATTAACGATCCTCCCGGGAACGATGATGAGCTTGCGCGGCGGGTTGCCGCTGGTGGCCGCCCGGACGATGTCCAGCGCCAGAACTGCCTGTTCGACGGCAGCTTGATCGGCATCGCGGGCAATTGTCAAATCGCCACGCTTTTTGCCGTTGATCTGCACCGGCAGCGTGATCTGGTCGTCGGTCACCAGCGCCTGATCGTAACCGGGCCAGGGGGTTGTCGATACCATCCCGTCATTGCCCAGCAATTGCCAGCATTCCTCGGCAAAATGCGGCATCATCGGCGCCATGAGCTGGATCAGCTGATTGGCGGCCTGGCGGCAGGCGGAGCGAAGCGCGTCATCGGCCTTGTTCGCGGCAACATCGTTCAGCGGGCCGGCCAGCGTGTTGACCAGCTCATAGAGCCGGGCGATCGCCTTGTTGAAGGCAAGCTTATCGATGTCTTCGCCCACGGCCTTGACCGTCTTGTGTGCCGCGCGGGAGACCTCGAGAGCGCGGCCATTGTCACCGGCCTGCGGTTCAGCGGTCTTGAGCTGGTTCGCGGCTTCGCCAAGCAAGCGCCAGATGCGCTGCACAAAGCGGTGCGCGCCCTCGACGCCGGCCTCTGTCCAGATGACGTCGCGTTCGGGCGGAGAGTCAGACAGCATGAAAAACCGTGCCGTGTCGGCACCGTAACCGTCGATAATATCGTCGGGATCGATGACGTTCCTTTTCGATTTCGACATCTTCTCGATCGAGCCGATGGTCAGTTCCTGGCCGCTGGAAGTCTGGCGGGCAATGCGTTGGCCGTCGCGGTCCTCGATCGTTACATCGGCCGGCGCGATCCACTCGCCCTTGCCGTCATGCTCGGCGCGATAGGTCTCGTGCACGACCATGCCTTGCGTAAACAGGCCCTTGAACGGTTCTTTAAGTTCCACATGGCCGGTCTTGCGCATGGCGCGGGTGAAGAAGCGCGAATAGAGCAGATGCAAGATCGCGTGCTCGATACCGCCAATGTACTGATCCACCGGCAACCAGGCGCTGGCAACCGCAGGATCGGTGGGCGTGTCGTGGCGCGGCGCGGTAAAGCGGGCGAAATACCACGACGAATCGACAAATGTGTCCATGGTGTCGGTTTCACGCCGGGCGCCGGCGCCGCATTCGGGACAGGCCACGTGCCGCCAGGTCGGATGATGATCGAGCGGGTTGCCCGGCTTGTCCAGCGTCACGTCATCGGGAAGCTCAACCGGCAGATCCTTGGCAGGTACCGGCACCACGCCACAGGCATCGCAGTGAATCACCGGAATCGGTGCACCCCAATAGCGCTGGCGCGACAGGCCCCAGTCCCGCAAACGGTAATTGGTCCGGCGCGCGGCTTGTGGCGCGTCGCCCAGGGTTTGGGATTCCAACAGGTCGGAGACCTTGTCAAAGGCGGCGGCCGGCGTCAGCCCATCAAGGTCACGGGAGTTGATCATCACCCCGTCGCCGACATAGGCCTCGTCGGTGATGTTGAAGACCGCCGCATCGGCACTGGCCGGCATCACCACCGGAATGACCGGCAAATTGTATTTGCGGGCGAAATCCAGGTCGCGCTGATCGCCCGAGGGACAACCGAAAATCGCACCTGTGCCGTAATCCATCAGCACGAAATTGGCGATGTAGACCGGCACGGTCCAATCGGGGTCGAGCGGATGCGCCACTTCGAGCGGTGTTTTCAGTCCGATCTTCTCGGCGGTTTCCAGTGCTGCCAGGGAGGTTCCGGCGCGGCGGCACTGGTCGCAGAACTCGGCAATCGCCAGATCCTTTGCGGCTAACTCGCGGGCGATCGGGTGATCGGCGGCGATCGCCAGGAAGGAGGCGCCGTAGAGCGTGTCGGGCCGGGTGGTGTAAACCTCGATGTCACTTGCGCCACCGGCCTTTGCCGGCTCGGTGATCTCCCAGCGCAGCATCAAACCCTCGGATTTGCCGATCCAGTTTTTCTGCATCAGCCGGACTTTTTCCGGCCACTGGTCCAACTCGTCGAGCGATTGCAGCAGATCCTCGGCAAAATCGGAGATACGGAAAAACCACTGCGTCAATTCGCGCTGTTCAACCAGGGCTCCGGAGCGCCAGCCGCGACCATCGATAACCTGCTCATTGGCGAGCACGGTCATGTCGACCGGATCCCAGTTGACTTTAGAGTTGCGGCGATAGATCAGCCCGGCCTCGAGGAAATCAAGAAACAGCGCCTGTTGCTGTTTGTAGTAATCGACATCGCAGGTGGCGAATTCGCGGCTCCAGTCCAGCGACAGGCCCATGGATTTGAGCTGGGCGCGCATGGCGTCGATATTGGCGTAGGTCCATTCGCGCGGGTGTACCTTGTTCTGGATCGCCGCATTCTCGGCGGGCATGCCGAAGGCGTCCCATCCCATGGGATGCAACACATTGAAACCGCGCGCCCGTTTGTAGCGCGCCACCACATCGCCCATGGCGTAATTGCGGACATGACCCATGTGGATGCGGCCCGACGGGTAGGGAAACATCTCCAGCACGTAGTATTTCGGGTCAGGACTGCCGGTGTCCGTCTCGAAAATCCGCGCCTCTTCCCAAACCTGCTGCCAGCGGCGTTCGGCCTGTTTGGGATTGTATCTTTCAACTGCCATATTGGATCACCAGAAACCCTGCCCGATTTGGCCGCGACCTTCACCATGAAACCCGGCAAGCGTCAACCATTGAGCCCGCATCTGGTGCATGTTCAAAGACATCGTTGTGTTCATTTTAATCCCGGCGTGGTCTGAACCCCACACGGGCATGCGGCAATCGGCGCGGCGCATTGGCAAGCTTAGCGGGCTGCGCTAACACCGGGCACCGGATCGTCGCGACACCGCAAGGAGCAGCAAATTGGATGTCACCGAGAATCTTGAGCATGTGCGCGCTGCGGTAGCAGCGGCCGAACGCGATGCCGGCCGAACGGCCGGATCAGTGGGGCTGATTGCAGTGTCCAAGACCAAACCGGCAGAAGAGATCAGGCAGGCAATCGCGGCCGGGCAACGGGTGTTCGGGGAGAACCGGGTTCAGGAGGCGCAATCGAAGTGGCCGGAGCTGAAAGCGCAAACGCCGGATATCGAGCTGCACCTGATTGGTCCGCTGCAATCGAACAAGACCGCAGATGCGGTGGCGCTGTTTGATGTGATCCAGACGGTGGACCGGGAGAAGATCGCTCGCGAAATCGCCCGCGAGATTGCCAAGCAGGGCCGGACGCCTGGCCTGTTCATTCAGGTCAACACCGGTTCGGAGCCACAAAAGGCCGGGATCGAACCGGAGGCAGCCGCTCAGTTCATCGATCTGTGCCGCAATGAGCTGGGTCTTTCGATCCGCGGATTGATGTGCATTCCGCCGTTTGAAGACAATCCGGGGCCGCATTTCGCGCTTCTGAGAAAGATCGCGAAGGCAGCGGGGCTTGAGGAGTTGTCGATGGGGATGTCGGATGATTTCGAAACGGCGATAGCTTTCGGAGCGACCCATGTCCGTGTTGGATCGGCGATTTTCGGAGCCCGCTGAAACCGATCGAGGGCTGCAGCGTGCAGTAAAAAGAGTTGCATCTCCGATGCCGTCCCCGCATTGATCGGTGGTGTTCGCTCCCGGGCTTTCAGGGCGCTTGTTTAATCCATACCTTGAGTATGGTGCGTGCATTGGGCCACAATCATCCTCAGTGAGGCACGCGTAAAGCCGAGCGCTTGGAATCTGTCCGATATCGCCAGATCTTGATGGGTGACAGAGGTCCGAGCGTCATCAATAATGCAGCATACTCAAAGTATGGAATGCGAAACCGGACCGGCCATGGCAAGGAACGCTCCTGGCCCCCGAGCCTATGCGTCAAGGCCGGGCGCGGGCGGTATTCAGCCTGAGGCGACCGTGATTTTTACGGCACATTCGGACTTACTTGACGGGGAGCGCGGGAATTGATGTGCTGCTGCAGGTGCTCAAATCGATTTGAGGCCAAAACCTAGCATATTGTCTAGTTTCCGGCGGGGTCACGTCCGCCTAGGGTGCGCCGGATTTGCATTGATCGGCAGCGTTGGAGGAGGGTGTCATGGCGAGCGCTTATGGTGAAGTCTATGCGGAGTGGCGTGCGGATCCGGAAAAATTCTGGATGGATCAGGCCGCTGCGATCGACTGGTTTACCAAGCCGGAGGCGGCTTTCGATCCCTCGATGGGCGCATACGGAAGCTGGTTTACCGGCGGGATCACCAATACCTGCCACAATTGCCTTGACCGGCATGTGAGTGCTGGACGCGGCGAGCAGGCGGCGATCATCTATGACAGCCCGATCACCGGCGCCAAGCGCACCATCAGCTATGCCGAGATGCTTGCGGATGTGGAAGCTTTCGCCGGTGCGCTGTCGGACAAGGGCGTGGCCAAGGGCGACCGGGTGGTCATCTATATGCCGATGGTGCCCGAGGCGCTGGTGGCGATGCTGGCCTGCGCACGGCTCGGTGCCATTCACTCGGTGGTGTTTGGCGGCTTTGCGGCTTCCGAGCTCGCCACCCGGATCGAGGATAGCCAGGCCAAACTGGTGGTGTCCGCGTCCTGCGGTATCGAACCGGGGCGGATCGTCGCCTACAAGCCGCTGCTGGATGAGGCGATTGAGCTATCGGCCCACAAACCCGAAGCAACGGTCATCGTGCAGCGCGACGAACACCGCTGCGAACTGATCAAGGGCCGGGACCATGATTATCACGCTTTGATGCAGGCCAACGCCGGGCGTAAAGTCGCCTGTACGCCGGTGGCGGCGACCGATCCGCTCTACATTCTCTACACATCCGGGACCACCGGACAGCCCAAGGGCGTGGTGCGCGACAATGGCGGCCACATGGCGGCTTTGCACTGGTCGATGAATGCGATTTACGGCGTCAAGCCGGGCGAGGTGTTCTGGGCCGCTTCCGACATCGGCTGGGTGGTCGGCCATTCCTACATCGTCTATGCGCCGCTGTTGCATGGCAACACCACCATCGTGTTCGAGGGCAAGCCGGTGGGTACGCCCGATGCCGGCACCTTCTGGCGGGTGATCGCCGAGCACGACGTTGCGGTGTTGTTCACCGCTCCGACGGCATTCCGGGCAATCCGTAAGGAAGATCCGCAAGGAAGCCTGATCAAGGATTACGACCTGTCCGGCTTCCGGGCGCTGTTTCTGGCCGGTGAGCGCGCTGATCCCGACACCATCCAATGGGCCGAGCGGCTACTTGGAGTGCCGGTGATCGACCACTGGTGGCAGACTGAAACCGGCTGGACGATTGCCGGAAACCCGATGGGTCTCGGCCTGCTGCCGATCAAGCACGGATCGCCGGCGGTGCCGATGCCGGGCTACGATGTTCAGGTGATCGATGATGCGGGCCACCCGGTCGATGCGGGGACGCTGGGCAACATCGTGGTCAAGCTGCCGCTGCCGCCGGGCTGCCTGCCGACCTTGTGGAACGCCGAGGCGCGCTTCCAGGATGCCTATCTCGCTGAGTTCCCGGGCTACTACAAGACCGCGGATGCAGGCTATATCGATGAGGACGGCTATCTCTTCATCATGGCACGCACCGACGACATCATCAATGTCGCCGGTCACCGGTTGTCGACCGGTGGCATGGAAGAAGCCGTGTCCGGACATCCGGATGTGGCCGAATGCGCCGTGATCGGCATCGCCGACACCATGAAAGGCCAGATCCCGGCCGGTTTCATCGTCATCAATTCCGGCGTCGAGCGCTCGGAAGAAGATGTCGAGAAGGAAGTGGTCAAGCTGGTGCGCGAAAAGATCGGGCCGGTGGCAGCCTTCAAGACGGTGATGGCGGTCAAACGGTTGCCCAAGACCCGCTCGGGCAAGATCCTGCGCGCCACCATGCAGAAGATCGCCGATGGCGAAGGCTGGAAAATGCCGGCCACCATCGATGATCCCGCCATTCTCGACGAGATCACCGAAACCCTGTCACAGCGCGGGATCAAGAAACCCGACGCCTAGGGCGCGGCGTTTCTTACAATAGCGAAGCCAGCCGCCGGGCGCTTCGAGCTAAATTCCGGCGCGCTTTGGCCGTGACTTTGCGAACGCGCAGTTCGCGGTGGACGCTTGCGCGATTTGGTTCTACGGATCAGTCCAATCTGATGCGAACCTGCGCTAGCGGGTCCGTTGTTGTTGACGGAAGGACTGATCATGAGACTGGATGGACGTACCGCGATCGTCACTGGCGGCGCCAAGGGAATCGGGCTGGCCATCGTACGCCGACTGGCTGCAGAAGGCGCGCGGGTGATGATTGCCGATATCGACGAGACCGCCGGCGCGGCCGCGGTGGAGGCGATTGGCAATGGCGGCGAGGTGCGGTTCACAGCCACGGACGTGTCCGAACGGCTTGATGTTCACAATCTGGTGGCCAAGACCATCGATGCTTTTGGGTCGATCAATGCGTTGGTCAACAATGCCGGAATCGTTCATGCGGCCGATTTTCTCGAGCTTGAGGAAGCCGATTTCGATCGGGTGCTCAATGTCAACCTCAAGAGCGCATTTCTGTGTGGCCAGGCGGTGGCGCGGCATATGGTCGAGCAGATCGCCAATGGCAGCGAGCCCGGCTCGATCGTCAATATGTCATCGCTCAATGACACCTTGGCGATTGCCAATCAGGTTCCCTACACGGTGTCGAAGGGCGGCATCAGCCAGTTGACCAAGGTGATGGCGTTGTCGCTGGCCGAACATGGAATTCGCGTCAATGCCGTGGGGCCCGGTTCGATCATGACCGATCTGCTGGCCTCGGTCGCCAACAATCCGGATGTTCGCACCCGGATCTTGTCGCGCACACCACTGGGGCGAATCGGAGAACCGTCGGAAATTGCTGCGATCACCGCATTCTTATTGTCGGCGGATGCCAGCTATGTCACCGGCCAGACGATCTACGCTGATGGCGGCCGTATGCCGCTCAACTACACGGTTCCGGTCAAGGAATAGTTCCGGAACCGCGGCACAAAAAAACCGGACAAAAGTCCGGTTTTTTACATTCCTCAAAGCCGAATCATTCAGCCCTTGTCGTCGCTATCTTCCTCGGTGTCGCTGCGCTTCATCGAGGTCAGTTTGGCGAAGACCGCATCGGCGTCGATCTCCTTCTCACCGGTTTCCTCGACCGGATCCGCGACCTCGGTTTCACGGGCCGACACCAGAACGCTGTCCTGGGCGTCTTCGCTGACCGGTCCGCGGGTCTTGGCGGCGCGCTCGACCTCGAGATCAAGGTCGATCTGGGTGCATAGGCCCAGCGTCACCGGATCCATCGGCGCCAGATTGGCAGCGTTCCAGTGGGTGCGGTTGCGGATCTGCTCGATGGTCGATTTGGTGGTGCCCACCAGCCGCGAAATCTGCGCGTCCTTGAGTTCGGGATGGTTGCGCACCAGCCACAATATGGCGTTGGGCCGGTCCTGGCGCTTGGAGACCGGTGTGTAACGCGGTCCCTTGCGTTTGGTCTCAGGCACTCGCACCTTGGGTTCGGACAATTTCAGCCGGTGTTCCGGGTCGGCCTCGGCCTCGGCGATTTCCTCGCGCGAAAGCTGCCCGGTGGCCACCGGATCGAGCCCCTTGATGCCTTGCGAGGATTCGCCGTCGGCAATCGCCTTGACCTCGAGCGGGTGCAATTTGCAGAACTGGGCGATCTGATCGAAGCTCAGCGCCGTGTTGTCAACAAGCCAGACGGCGGTTGCCTTCGGCATGAGAAGTTGTTGAGCCATGAATACAATCCTCCTGTCCGTCCGCGCCGGGGTCGCGGGCCGTGGATGAAACCACCATTTCCGGGAAATCGGCGTCCTTATAACCGCAAGCCGGAGCAATTGCAATTCGCCCGCGACGGTTTCATCGACCCGGTCCAATGTCTAATTGCCGCGCCGATTTGCCCTGTTATTAATGGTCGCCATCCAAACCGGGTTGCGCCTAAGATGCTGCGTAACGCGTTGCCGTTTGTGAGGAGGTTGAAATGCCGCAGAAAACGTACAAGGTCCTGAAGGACGCCAAGGCAAGGGCCTTGATCGAAGATGACACCTACCAGAAATGGTACAAGCAGAGCGTCAACGATCCCGAAAAATTCTGGGACAAGCACGGCAAGCGGATTGACTGGTTCAAGCCCTATACAAAGGTCAAGAACACCAGCTTCACCGGCAAGGTGTCGATCAAATGGTTCGAGGACGGCCAGACCAACGTTTCTTACAACTGCATCGACCGTCATCTCAAAAAGCGCGGCGACCAGGTGGCGATCATCTGGGAAGGCGACAATCCCTATGACGACAAGAAGGTCACCTATCGCGAGCTCTATGACCAGGTCTGCCGGCTCGCCAATGTGATGAAGTCCAAGGGCGTCAAGAAGGGCGACCGGGTCACCATCTACATGCCGATGATTCCCGAAGCGGCCTATGCGATGCTGGCCTGCACCCGCATCGGCGCGATCCACTCGATCGTTTTCGGCGGCTTCTCCCCGGATGCGCTGGCCGGCCGTATCAGCGACTGCAAATCAACCTTCGTGATCACCGCGGACGAGGGGCTGCGCGGCGGCAAGAAAGTGCCGCTCAAGCACAACACCGATCTGGCCATCGAGATCGCCGAGCGCGACGGGGTGGTCGTCAAGGATGTGCTGGTGGTTCAGCGCACCGCCGGCAAGATCGACTGGTACGATGCCCGCGACACCTGGTATCATGAGGCTGTGGCGGCGGCGAAGCCCGATTGCCCGCCGGCCAAGATGAAGGCGGAAGATCCGCTGTTCATCCTCTACACCTCGGGATCGACCGGCAAGCCCAAGGGTGTGCTGCACACCACTGGCGGCTATCTGGTCTACGCCTCGATGACCCATGAATATGTGTTCGATTACCATGAGGGCGACACCTACTGGTGCACGGCCGATGTGGGCTGGGTCACCGGCCACTCCTACATCGTCTACGGACCGCTCGCCAATGGCGCCACCACGCTGATGTTCGAAGGGGTCCCGAATTATCCTTCGCCGAGCCGGTTCTGGGATGTGGTCGACAAGCACAAGGTCAACATATTCTACACAGCACCGACCGCGATTCGCGCGCTGATGGGCGCGGGCGACGAGCATGTGAAGAAATCCTCGCGCAAATCCTTGAGGACGCTGGGCTCGGTGGGCGAACCGATCAACCCGGAAGCGTGGGAGTGGTATTACAATGTGGTGGGCGGCAGGAAATGTCCGATCGTTGACACCTGGTGGCAGACGGAAACCGGCGGGATTTTGATCACGCCGCTTCCGGGGGCGACCAAACTCAAGCCGGGCTCGGCGACACGGCCGTTCTTCGGCGTCCAGCCGCAACTGGTCGACAGTGACGGCGACGTGCTCGCGGGCACGGCCGAGGGCAATTTGTGCATCACCGATTCCTGGCCGGGGCAGATGCGCACGGTCTATGGCGATCATGAGCGCTTCATCCAGACCTATTTCTCGACCTACAAGGGCAAGTACTTCACCGGCGACGGCTGCCGGCGGGACGAGGACGGCTATTACTGGATCACCGGCCGGGTCGACGACGTGATCAACGTTTCCGGTCACCGGATGGGCACGGCGGAAGTGGAAAGCGCGCTGGTCTCCCATGATTCGGTGTCGGAAGCCGCCGTGGTCGGTTATCCGCATGACGTGAAGGGTCAGGGCATCTATTGCTACATCACGCTGATGGAAGGCCAGCAGGGCGACGATGCGTTGCGCAAGGCGCTGGTCAACCACGTTCGCCATGAAATCGGACCCATCGCCTCGCCCGACAAGATCCAGTTCTCCCCGGGCCTGCCGAAGACCCGCTCGGGCAAGATCATGCGGCGAATTCTGCGCAAGATCGCTGAAGACGAGTTCGGCGCGCTGGGCGACACCTCGACACTGGCCGATCCCAGTGTAGTCGACGATCTGATCGACAACCGTCAGAACAAGAAGGGCTGATTGGCTGATCGCCATGGCGATCAGTTTGCTCCCTGGCAAAAACATGAACGCCCGTCCGGAGGCGGCATTCGGGCGGGCGTTCCCGCGTTCAAGCACCCGTGTCTTGCAATTGGGCTGTTTCCGATCCAAAGTGACGGTGTCTTTAACGTATGAAAGGAGGTGATCCGATGTCGAGTGATTCCCAAATGCCGGTTCGGTCGATCCGGGTCGCCGGTCTTCGGAGCAGCCTCTGAAGCACCGGTGAGTTCGGTCAAGCCCCTGATCCGAAACAGGATCCGGGCAGGCGTCCAACCGGCGCCGGAATTCACGAAGGCCACCCCTTGCGGGTGGCCTTTTTCATGGATGCCTTGTGTCCCGTGCCTACCGTTCAGACGTGCCGGAAGCAGAAGGCCGCATTGCAAATCCGCCGATATGGCAGTCTGCCGATATCTCTGGTCTATTAGCGGCACGCGGAAACCGGGCGGCGCGCGTTCTTTCAGGAAGCCGGACAGGTTTTCTTGCGCCGCTTGCCACCTTGATAGGGGACAGCCAGTCCGCTTTCGAGCATGGCTGCGGCGACATCGTGGCTGTCGGCTTTCAGATCGGCCAGCACGCGGCCGTAGTATTTGCCGCCCGCCACATTGATCAGTTCGACGGTTTTTAACCCCCCGACCAGCCGTTCAAGCTCATTGCGCGCGAGATTTGCGGCCTGCCTTTCGCTCAGGCAGCGCGATCGCCGCTCCGGGGTGTCGATGCCGCGCAACCGCACCGAGACGCGGATCGCATGGCCGGGCCAGGGATGGGCGTCGACCAGCACCGTATCGCCATCGATCACGCGGACCACCTGGGCGGGCACTGGTCCAGGCACATATTTCCACTTCGATTCGGCCGCCACCACCGGCTGCGGCGCCGCCATCAGGGCGGTTGCAACGCAAAACAGAGCGTAGAAAGCGAGAATCGGTCGGGTCATGAGAAAGGAATATATTCCTTTATCTCACAGGTGGCAATGCGCGTGGACTAGAAATCGATCGCCCGGCCGTCGATCTCCCAGTCGCCATAACGGGCCGGATCCGCGCCGCCACGGCCGCCCAGTTCCTTTTCAGAGGGCTGCTGCTTTGCATCCCTGGCCTTGCGCCGTGCTTTGGCCTCGGCCAAAGCGCGCTGCGCGGCGGCCGGCAGAGCGCGCTGCGGCGCCGGTTCGGTTTCGGTGTCAACGGGCGCGCTTTGATCAAGGTCGATTGGCATCTCGATGGTCCGTGGAAAACGGGTTTGCATTGAACATTGTCTTGTCAGCTCCCATGTTTAGCGACAAAAGCAGTGAAAACCAATGCCAGCGCGAGGCGTCCCCAAGCGGGGTCGTGTGCGGCTATCGGGCAGCCGGAAAGGAGACAGCTTCATGAACCTTGTTCGCACAGCCATGCTGCTGGCGCTGATGACGGCGCTGTTTATGGGCGTGGGTTATCTCATCGGCGGCGCTGGCGGCATGATGATCGCCTTTGTGATCGCTGCTGCGATGAACCTGTTTTCCTACTGGAACTCCGACAGCATGGTGCTCAAGATGCACAATGCCGTCGAGGTCGACGCCAAGACCGCGCCGGAATTATACCAGATGGTTGCCGATCTGGCCCAGAATGCCGAGCTGCCGATGCCGCGGGTGTTTGTGATTCGCAATGCGCAGCCCAACGCCTTTGCCACGGGCCGTAATCCGGAAAATGCGGCCGTTGCCGCGTCCACAGGCCTGCTGGAATCTCTGAGCGAGGAAGAAATCGCTGCTGTCATGGCGCATGAACTCGCGCATGTGCAAAACCGCGACACCCTGACCATGACGATCACCGCGACGCTGGCCGGTGCGATTTCCATGCTCGGCAATTTCGCGCTGTTTTTTGGCGGCAACCGCAACAACAATCCGCTCGGCTTTATCGGTGTGCTGGTGGCCATCCTGGTGGCGCCATTCGCGGCGATGCTGGTGCAGATGACCATCAGCCGCACCCGCGAATACGCTGCCGACCGGCGCGGCGCGGAAATCTGCGGCAATCCGCTGTGGCTTGCGTCGGCGCTTAAGAAAATCGCCACGCGCGCGGGCCGTATCGTCAACGAGGATGCGGAACGCAACCCCGCGACCGCGCATATGTTCATTATCAATCCCCTGAATGGCCAGCGCATGGACAGCCTGTTCTCCACCCACCCGGCGACCGAAAACCGGATTGCGGCGCTTGAAGCCATGGCGCGGGATTTTGCCGGCGCCGGCGCCGCGCCGGAACCGCAGCCTGCCCGGACACGCACGCCGAGCCCCGGTCCCTGGGGACGCGACGGCGATGGCAAGCAGGGGCCATGGTCTTGAGCCCGGCGGCGCCGGGAAAACACAAAACCCGGCGCAAGCCTTCGCGAGCGAGCTCGCGGGATGGCGCGGTAGTGGTTGACGGCAAGCCCGGGCTTGCGGCGCGACAGGCCGCAACGCGGCTGTTGGCGGCGGTGATTGAAAGCCGTGCCTCGCTGGATGGGCTGCTCGATCCTTCCGGCGGCAATCCGGCCTTTACCGGGCTCGGCGAAGCGGACCGGCTTTTAGTTCGGGCGATCGTGCTGTCGGCGCTTCGGTATATACGGGTCATTGACCGCTTTGTCGATCAGTTGGTCGACACACCGTTGCCCGAGGGCGCGAAGGCGCTTCGTCATGTGTTGCGGGTGGGCGCAACGCAGATCCTTTTTCTCGACGTTCCCGACCGGGCAGCTGTCGACCTTGCCGTTACCCAGGCCAACTCCGATCCGCGCAACCGCCGTTTCGCAGGCCTGATCAATGCTTTGTTACGGCGGATAAGCCGGGAGAAAGACAGCCGGCTTCACGAATTGATCGAAACCACGCCGGCGTTTCCAGATTGGTTTGAAAGCCGGATTCAGACCGCCTATCCCAACGATGCCGCGGCCATCCTGTCGATCCTGACGCATCCTCCGGCGATCGATCTGACGGTGAAGTTCGAACCGGGCGACTGGGCCGAGCGGCTGGGCGGCGTGGTGTTGCCAACCGGGTCGGTGCGGATCGCCCGTCCGGAAGGTCCGGTCACCGGACTTGCCGGCTATGAGGAGGGCGGTTGGTGGGTGCAGGACGCAGCGGCCAGCATCCCCGTGCAGATGTTTTCGCGCCTCAAGGGTCTGGAGATTGCCGATCTGTGCGCGGCGCCCGGTGGCAAGACTGCGCAACTTGCGCTCGGCGGCGCGCGGGTGACGGCCTGCGATCAATCGGCCAACCGTCTCGCGCGGCTCAAGGGCAATCTCTCCCGGTTGGGTCTTGAAGCGGATATGCGGCTGACGAGGGCGCAGGATCTGGTGGCGCCTGAGGGGTTTGACGGCGTGCTGGTGGATGCGCCCTGCTCTTCGACCGGCACCGTGCGCCGGCATCCCGACATTCCCTACACCAAGGGACCCGAGGACATCGTGCGGCTTGCGCGGGTGCAGCGTGAGTTGCTCGATCATGCCTCCGGGCTGGTGCGGCCGCAGGGTGAGCTTGTGTTCTCCAATTGCTCGATCGATCCTGAGGAAGGCGAAGAGATGGTTGCCGGGTTTCTGGCCGATCATCCGGGTTGGAAGATCAAGCCTGTTAAGCCTGAGCGCTGGCCGGGGCTCGCAGCCGCGATTACCGAAAAGGGTGAGATCCGCACGCATCCGGCAATGCTGGAACATGATGACCCCGGTCTCACCGGTCTCGATGGATTTTACGCGGTGGTGCTGATCCGCCGGAATTGAGCGCGAATCTGATCCCGACCACAACCTTGCGTGACAAAGCTGTGCACAGAAGCGATTGCGCATGGCGTTTGAACAATCGGACCACTGTGTTACGATTCTGGTCCGGTGGAGGGGCCGGGACCGGTTTTCAGGGATTCCCGATTGGCATTTTCAGTCCTCGATTCGCAACGCTCGGCCTATCTGTATGGGGCGGAAGCCTGGCGACGATTCGTGCGCCGCGCCGCTTTGGGCCGGATCAGCGCCATGCGTTTTGCCGGCAGTGCGCCGGACCGTCTGGTGGTCGCGCCGATCGATCTGCGCATTGCCGATCCGCACATCGCCGGGGAAATCTATTCCGGCCGCTTTGCGCTTGCCGGCAAGCTTGTGGACACCGAAGGCGCAAGTCCGTTCCAGATGGAGCCCGCCGATCCGGTCTTCGCGCGCAGCCTGCATGGCTTTGGCTGGCTTCGGCATATGCGCGCGGCAGATCACGATCTGGCCTTCGCCAATGCCCGCGCTCTGGTTGACGACTGGATCACCGTGGAAGGCCGCCGGCTGAGCGGGCTTCCGCACGCGCCGGAGGTGGTGGCCACCCGGCTGATTTCGTGGTTTTCACACTCGCCGATCGTGCTGCGCGGCGCCGATCACGGTTTCTACCGGCGCTTCCTCAAGAGCATTGCGCTGCAAATCCGTTATCTTAGGCACATTGCCGGTGCGATGCCCGCAGACGCGACGCGGTTCAAGGCGCGGATCGCATTGGCCATGGCAAGTCTTTGCCTGCCCGCAGGCTCCGGCGCGGTGCGCAGCGCCGCGCGTCATCTCGATGCCGAATTCGACCAGCAGATCCTGCCTGATGGCGGCCACGTGTCGCGCAATCCCATGGTGTTGCTCGACCTGCTTACCGATCTGCTGCCGCTGCGGCAAACCTATATCAATCTCGGGCAGAAGCCGCCGCGTCACATGGCGGCCGGGATGGACCGGATGTTTGCGGCTCTGCGGTTTTTCCGCCACGCCAATGGTGAACTGGCGCTGTTCAACGGCGCTTCGGCAGTTTCGGCGGACCGGCTGCTCGCAGTGCTGCGCTATGATGAGACATCAGGTGCCCCGTTTCGCGAAATGCCGCATCTGAATTTCCAGCGGCTGGCGGTGTCGGATGTGGTGGTGCTGGCGGATACCGGTGCCCCGCCGGTCAGTGTCGCTTCGGCTTCGGCGCATGCGGGTTGCCTGTCGTTTGAGCTGTCTTCGGGCGGCAACCGCTTTATCGTCAATGCCGGAGCCGCCGTGCATGCCTCGCCCGATTATGGCGCCCTGGCGCGGCTGACGGCGGCGCACAGCACCGTATCTCTCAACGACAGTTCGTCATTGCGGATTTCGCAATCGGGTTATCTCGGCCCGGTCGTCATTGGCGGCGTGCGGCGAGTGCTGGTCGAGCCGTTGGATGAGAGCGGCAAACATCTGGGCTTCAGCGCGACCCATGACGGTTATCTGGGGCCGCTGAGGCTGCTGCATCGCCGCAAGATGCGGCTGCTTGTATCCGGGCATGAGATTCAGGGTCGCGACCAGTTGCTCAAATCCGATCACAGCCCGGCCGATGCCGGCGACAAGACCGTGGCGGTGGCGCGGTTTCACATCCATCCCACCATCGCAGTGGCGCAATCCGACGACGGGGCAATCCACCTGACGGCCGCTGATGGTGAAACCTGGGCGTTTCTGGCTCGCGATGTAACGCCGGAGATCGAGGACGACGTTCACTTCGCCGATCTGGCAGGCGCCCGGGCCAGCAAATTGATCAGCCTGAGCTTCGTCGCCGGCGAACGATCCCAGGTCGACTGGAAACTGCTGCGGATCGCCCTGCCCCGCGCATCGGAGTGATTCAGAGCACCTTCGTGGTGGCGCAGTCGCGATACGGACTCACCCAGGCCTTGCAGGGACGCCGCATCTCCTTGAACAAACGTGTGAGACTAGGCTGCTCAGCTGCATTACATCCTGACTTCCTGTTGCGCCGCGTTGCCGGCGCGCGCTGGATAAGTCCTTTTTCCACATTCCGCCGCGCTGGCTCCTGTGGTACCGCAAGCCGCGTCCCGAAAAACGGGCCGGTTGACAAGACGAGGATGACCCATGGCCGTTGTTTCCAAACACCACCCTGCGCCGGATCTGGTGCGGATCCGCCGGGCGCTGCTTTCGGTGTCCGACAAGTCCGGGCTCACGGATTTTGCGCGCGGGCTGGCTGAAGCGGGCGTGGAACTGGTTTCCACCGACGGTACCCGCCGGGCGCTGGAACAGGAGGGCCTCGCGGTGCGTGATGTCTCCGAGCTGACCGGATTTCCCGAAATCATGGATGGCCGGGTCAAGACCCTGCATCCGGGTGTTCATGGCGGCTTGCTCGGCATCCGCGATGATGACGAGCATCGCGCCGCGATGCGGGCCCACGGCATTGCCGAGATCGACCTCGTGGCGATCAATCTCTACCCGTTCGAGGCAACCGTCGCCAGCGGCGCGGATTCGGCAACCACGGTGGAGAACATCGATATTGGAGGCCCGGCAATGATCCGGGCCTCGGCCAAGAACCACGCCTATGTGACCACACTCACCGATCCTGAAGATTATCAGCGCGTGCTTGACGCGCTCGCAAGCCACGATGGTGCGGTTCCGCTCAGTCTGCGCCAGGAACTGGCCGCTTTGGCCTTCGCGCGGACTGCGGCCTATGACGCTGCGGTGTCGGGATGGTTTGCACGCGACCTGTCGATGCCCGCGCCACGCCACCGGGCTTTTGGCGGGCGGCTCGGCGAAGTCATGCGCTATGGTGAGAACCCGCATCAGCAGGCGGCCTTCTACACCAATGGCGACAACAGGCCGGGTGTCGCCAGCGCCACGCTGCTGCAGGGCAAGCAACTGTCTTACAACAACATCAACGACACTGACGCGGCCTTTGAACTGGTCAGTGAATTCGATCCCGCTTCAAAGGCTGCCTGCGCCATCATCAAGCACGCCAATCCCTGCGGCGTGGCGCTTGGTGACACGTTGACCCAAGCCTATCACCGGGCGCTGGCTTGCGATTCCACATCGGCATTCGGCGGCATCATCGCGCTCAATCAGCCACTTGACGCGACGACCGCCGAAGAGATCGTCAAGCTGTTCACGGAAGTCATTATTGCGCCGGATGTCAGTGAGGAAGCGCGGGCTCTGCTGAGCGCCAAGAAAAATCTGCGACTGATGATCACCGGCGGGCTGGCCGATCCCCGGCAGCCCGGAATGACGGTTAAATCCGTCTCAGGCGGCCTTTTGGTTCAGGATCGTGACAATGGCCATGTGGCGCCCGGGGATCTCAAGGTGGTCACCAAACGCGCGCCGGATGCCCGCGAGCTCGCCGACATGGCTTTCGCCTTCCGTGTTGCCAAGCATGTGAAGTCCAACGCCATCGTCTATGCGCGCGATGGCGCTACGGTGGGCATCGGTGCGGGCCAGATGAGCCGGGTCGATTCCGCGCGCATTGCCGCCCGCAAGGCGGTCGACGCCGCGGCCGCACTGGGGCTCGATGCACCGCTGACCCTAGGCAGTGTGGTGGCTTCGGATGCGTTCTTCCCCTTTGCCGACGGGCTATTGTCGGCCATCGAGGCGGGGGCGACCGCAGTCATCCAGCCCGGTGGATCAATGCGCGATCAGGACGTCATCGACGCCGCCGACGAGGCCGGCGTCGCCATGGTGTTTACCGGCATGCGGCATTTCCGGCACTAACGAACGGCCTTTCGAGCCCGGCGATGGCCTATTTGGCGCGTTGCTTGATCCGGTCTATTGGGCGATGTTGATGGCCGGTTTGCCGCGGGGCTGATCGGCGGGATAAGGCGTGATCCACAACACCCATAGCCCCACCGCGAAAAACAGGATGATGGTGGCCATGCCCAGTCGCGGCGATCCCGATGCCGCGGTGACGCTTGCCACCAGAAACGGCGCCAGAAAGCTGGTGGCGCGGCCTGCCAGCGCGTAGATGCCGAAATAGCGGCCGGCCTCGCTTTCGGAAACGCTGCGCGCCATATAGGCCCTCGACGAGGCCTGCACCGGCCCGAAGGCGATGCCGATCAACAGGCCGAAGGCAATATAGGCTTTCTCTGCCGCGGTGCCGAACATGCCGCCGGCATCGGCTGCGCCAAAGGCCAGAACGCCGAACAGCGTGTAACCCGGCCCGGTCGAGACGATGCCGATGGTGGCAATCAGCAACAGAAAAATGGCGATCAGCACCACCGATTTCGAGCCGAGCCTGGTGTCGAGCCGGCTGGCATAGAGGCAGGAAAAGATCGCGACCACGTTGAGCATGATGCCGTAAACGCCGATTTCGGTGATTGTCCAGCCAAACATCGCCGCAGCGAAGCCGCCGCCCAGCGCCAGCAGCGCGTTGACGCCATCCTGATAGATCATGCGGGCGATCAGAAAGCGGAAGATGCCGGCGCGTTGGCGCACCTCTTTCAGCGTTGCCTTGAGTTCGATCAGCCCGTCGCGCACCGCAACGCTCATTGCCCGGCGTCCGCCAGCATCGGGCGTGAACAAGAACATCGGCAATATGAAGACTGCGTACCAAAGCGCTGAGATTGGCCCCGAAGCGCGCGCATCCTCGCCCATTGACGGATCGAGGCCGAACAGGGGCTCGACACCGATCAGCGTTCTTCCGGTTTCAGGGGAGGCGGCGAGAAAGGCGATGATGAAAATCAGCACGATCATGCCGCCAAGATAGCCCAGACCCCAGGCAAGATTGGAAATGCGGCCGATCTGGGCTTTCGGCACCAGCCTGAGCAGCATCGAATCGTTGAACACGATCGAGAATTCGGCGGCCACGGAGGCCAGCGTGAACAGCGCCACCACCGCAACCAGATTGGAGCCGGGGGCTGCGAACCAAAGGCCGCACAGCGCCAGAATCTTGATCACTGCAAAGAATGCGATCCAGGGTTTGCGCGGCCCGGTCTGGTCGGCGATCGATCCCAAAACCGGAGACAGCACGGCGATTAAAAAACCGCCCGCGGCGATGCCGTAGCCCCAGGCCGCCTGGCCGGAGGCCGGATCGCTGGCCATGCGGCTGATGAAATAGGGGCCGAAAATGAAAGTGGTGACCACGGTAAAGAACGGCTGCGCCGCCCAGTCGAACATCATCCAGCCATATACGCCCCTGCGGGGAACACCGCCTGCGCCGTCAGCCGCGCCGCGCGCCAGTTCATCGCTCATCTGCAACCCCCGTTTGCGGCGATTCTGTCACGGGCGGAGGGAGCGGGCAAGATCGCTCATCATACCCGCGGCGACAGTCAATTTGGCAACGGTCAGTTCGCCGCTTTCGGTCAGCGACAGAATCTGGCCGCGCACGTGGGCGATGCGCTCGGCATTGGCCTCGAGCCATGCGGCTGCGGGATCGGACGCCTTCGGATTGCCGGTCAGCGCGGTGCTGGCGATAAAGCGGCGTGCCTGGGCGATTTCGTCGAGACTGCGGGCCAGCGCCAGACCCTCGAAGTGATCGGAAACCGGGATCCGGTCCACCGACGCCACGATCCGGCCGATCCGGAACGCCTCGGTGACCGCGAAAAACGCCTTCATGGCGCGCTCCAGCTCGGTGTTCGACATCGAGGCGACATGGCAGATATCGGGGGCCAGCGTCAGCCCATGCAGGGCTGCGATCTGGTCGGCCAGCTTTTCGGGAACCGCATGGGCCACCAGATCGGCCTTGGTGGCCTCGGCCACCTCCCGCATGAAATCGGGCATTGCGGCAGAGAGCTTGTTGGCAAGTTTTGCAACACCTTCCCGCATGGCATTGATGGCCTCGCCAAGATCGCCCTGTTCGCCGTCGGTCTTGAGTACCCAGGCGGTCACGGTTCTCAGCGCATCGCCGACCCTGGCATAGAGCCGGTTCTGCACATGGCCGGGAATCTCTGTGTCGAGATCGTCAACTGCATCATAGATCCGGTTGAGCGACAGCCCGTCGCGGGCCAGCACGAAGGCCTTGACAATATCGGCTGCCGGCGCGCCGGATTTGTCACCGAGCCCGATGATGAAGGCCGGGCCGCCGCGGTTGATCGCATCATTGCCCAAAAGGGTGGAAATGATCTCGCGGCGCAGACGGTGGCCGGCGATGTCGTCCTGATGCGCTTTGAGCATGCGCTTGGGGAAGTAGGATTTCAGCGTCTCTGTGAAATAGGGATCGTCCGGCAGCTCGCTGGCAACGATTTCATCAAACAGCACCAGTTTGGCATAGGACAGCAGCACCCCGATCTCCGGCCGGGTCAGGGTCTGGTCGCCTGCCAGCCGTTCGGCCACGAGCACATCATCGGGCAGATCCTCGACTGAGCGGTTGAGCAACCCCCTGCCCTCAAGATTGGTCATCACCCGGTTGAGTTCGCCAACGCCTGCAGCGCCTTGCGCTTCGGCCAGCGAGATCGCCAGGGTCTGCAGATAGTTGTTGCGCAGCACCAGTTCGCCGACTTCTTCGGTCATGGCCGCCAGCAGCGTGTTGCGTTTGGGCCGGGTCAACCGGTTCTCGCGCATGGCGGCCGCCAGCGCGATCTTGATGTTGACCTCCACGTCGGAGGAATTGACGCCAGCGGAGTTGTCGATGGCGTCGGAATTGCAACGCCCGCCAAGCAGCGAATAGGAGATGCGGCCCTTTTGGGTGACCCCGAGATTGGCGCCTTCGCCGATCACCTTGGCACGAACCTGGCGGGCCAGAATGCGGATCGGATCATTGGCCCGGTCGCCGACTTCCGCGTCGCTTTCGCCAATGTCCTTGATGTAGGTGCCGATGCCGCCGAACCACAGAAGGTCGATTTCCATCGACATGATCGCTGTCATGATTTCCTGGGGCGTGGCCTTGCGGTGCGACAGGCCGATGACTGCGGCCGCCTCGGCGGTCAGGTCCACTGATTTGAGCGAGCGCGGGATGATCATGCCGCCCTTGGACAGCTTCGAGGTGTCGTAGTCCTGCCAGCTTGACCGGCCCATGTCGAACAGCCGCTTGCGCTCGGCAAAGCCGGTGTCGCAATCGGGGTCGGGATCGATGAAGATATCTCGATGGTCGAAGGCCGCGACCAGCCGGATCTTTTCAGACAGCAGCATGCCATTGCCGAACACA
This sequence comes from uncultured Hoeflea sp., assembly GCF_947501405.1. GTDB lineage: Bacteria > Pseudomonadota > Alphaproteobacteria > Rhizobiales > Rhizobiaceae > Hoeflea. The sequence goes on from NZ_CANMVK010000003.1 coordinate 363,930, forward strand.
TCGCCGGACATATCGCCGACGCCGGCCGCGGTGAACGGCGTGGTCTGGATATCGATGTTCATTTCGCGGAAATGACGTTTGACTGCCTCCCAGGCTCCGCGCGCGGTGATGCCCATCTTCTTGTGATCGTAGCCGGCCGATCCGCCCGATGCGAAGGCGTCATCGAGCCAGAAATCGCGGTCCTGGCTGATGGCGTTGGCGGTGTCGGAGAAGGTCGCCGTGCCCTTGTCGGCGGCGACCACGAAATAGGGATCGTCGCCATCGTGGCGAACCGTATCAGACGGGGCAATGATGGCGTCGCCGACAATGTTGTCAGTCACCGACAATAGAGTGCGGATAAACAGCTTGTAGGCCTCGCGGCCAGCTTCGAAGACCGCGTCGCGGCCACCGTCCGTGGGCAGCCGCTTGGGATAGAAGCCGCCCTTGGCGCCGACAGGAACGATCACTGCATTCTTGACCTGTTGCGCCTTGACCAGGCCCAGAACCTCGGTTCGGTAGTCCTCCGAGCGGTCCGACCAGCGCAAACCGCCGCGCGCCACCGGGCCGAAGCGCAGATGCACGCCCTCCACCTCCGCGCCATAGACGAAAACCTCGCGGAATGGCCGGGGTTCAGGCAAGCCCTCGAGCGCCTTCGGGTCGAGCTTGATGGCCAGCGCCGGGCGCGGTGAACCGTCATCGCCGGTCTGAAAATAGTTGCTGCGCAGCGAGGCCTGAATGGCGTTGACATAGCGCCGGAGAATCCGGTCGTCATCGATGCTCGGCACTTCGGCAAGTGCCGTCTCGATCGCCTCGATGAGAGCAGCGCCTTGCTTGTCGCGTGCGCCGTTCTTGATCCCGGTTTCAAACCGGTTGTGAAACAAATTGTACAATTTCTGGGCCACGCCCGAATGCCGGTTGAGGCAACGGGCCATATATTCCTGAGAATAGGGAATGCCAGCCTGACGCAAATAGCGGGCATAGGCGCGCAGAACCATGGCTTGACGTGCCGTCAGAGCGGCGGTGGAAACCAGCCGGTTGTAGCCATCATTGTCCGTCTCGCCGTGCCACACCGACAGGAACGCATCTTCGAGCCTTTTGCCATCGGCCTCAAGTTCGATCACCCGGCCGTCTTCATGGGCGATCTCCATGTCGTGGACCACCACGGTGCTGGACTGGCCCGCGTGCTCATCGAGAAAGATTTCATGCGTCTGTTCGCTGATCACCTGAAATCCGAGATTTTCGAGCAGCGGCACCCGGCGCGACAACACCACCGGTTCGCCGGCGTGGAAAATCTTCAGCGCAAGGCGATCGTCGCCCGAATCCTGACCGCGATAAAACGCAATGCGGATATTGCCGGGCTCGGCGCAAGCGACAATGTTGTCAAGATCGGCGAGCGCTTCCTCGGGCCGGAAACGCTCCTTGTAGGACTGGCTGACGCTGATGCGCAGCGCGGCATCGCCGCCAAGGGCACGGAACTGGTCCTCCCAACGGGTGACAATGGAGCGGATATCGCGTTCGAGCTGTTCCTGGGAGATTTGCGGCGTCTTGCCCTCGGAGCGGCCGATGATGAAATGAACGCGCGCCACGCCGCCTTCCGGAAAGGCGGGATAGTAAGCCGACACACGGCCGTTGTAGACCGTTTTGAGATAATGGCCGATGCGCTCGCGGGCGATGGAATCATACTGGTCGCGCGGTACATAGACGATCAGCGAGACGAACCGGTCGAAGCGGTCGATGCGTGGCAGCACCCGAACCCGCGGCCGGTCGGCCAATTCGTTGATCTGCATGCAAAAGCGCGCCAGCAGCGACGCATCGATCTGGAACAGATCATCGCGCGGATAGGCTTCCAGGGTGTTGAGCAGCAGCTTGCCGGAATGGCTGGCGGGATCATAGCCGAATTCGGCGGTCACGGCCTCGACCTTGGAGCGCAGCAGCGGGATCCGCGCTACCGAACGGGTGTAGGCGGTGGAGGTGAACAGGCCAACGATCCGCAATTCGCCGGTGATGCGGCCGCGGATGTCGAAGCGCTTGATGCCGATATAGTCCATATAGGCGCGGCGGTGGACCACCGAACGGACATTGGCCTTGGTGACGATCAGGAAATCGGGACCCTGCAGAAAATCGAGGATTTCCGGAGTGGTGGTGACCTGGTCCTTGCCCAGTCGCAGCACCCGCAGTTCGGGATCGGACAGGATGCCCAGGCCTTCGCCCGATGAGCGGCTCAAGGCGGCCTCGTCGCCCTCACCGGAATAGACATATTCGCGCATGCCCAGAAAGGTGAAGTTGTTGTCGCGCAGCCAGGCAATGAACGCCAGCGCCTCCTGCCGGGCCGGTTCGGTCTTTTTGTCGACGTCGAGGGCCACCAGGTCTGCCGCCGCATGGTCGATCATCGCCAGCATTGGTTTCCAGTCCGAGACTGCGGCGTGGACATGATTGAGCACGTGGCGCACCCGCGCGCTCAGCTCGTCGGCAGCCGTCTGGCCAAGCCGCGGCATGTGGATCTGGATGTGACTGACGCGATCTTCGGGCTCGCTGCCATCGCCATGGGAGAAAAGCACTGTCGGCGCTTCGTCGGCAACAACCAGAATTGGATGCAGCGCCATGAAGATGTCGCGGATCTGCGAGGTTACCTCGCCCATCACGGAATCGTAGAGAAACGGCTTGTTGCGGGTGGTGATCACCAGGATCGAGACATCTTCGCCGTCACTGGTGGGCTGTGCCGCGTCGACCAGGCTCATTCGCGCGTCCTTGCCATCCCAGGCGCGGAGCTCTGTCTCGGCAAGCACAGTCGCCGCCGCCAGACTTTCCGGCGTCAACAATTCGAGGTCATCCTTGCTGACGCGCGAAAACAGCACCTCGGGATTGACATGGGGCTTTTTGCCCCTGGCCGCGATCGACGCGGCCTCCGCAAGCAGCTCGACTGCCTCGCGGGTGTTCTCGACCCCCATTCCCGTCCCTCCAAGACTTGATCTTTCGTCGAAACCTAGCAGAAGTGTCAGGCAAAGCGACCAGATTTCGCAGCGATGGAGGAATTGTGATGAAAAACGCGCCGGAAGCCGTTACCGCGCTGACAATCGAGCAGGAAACGCCGCTGAGCGAGGCGATGGAGGCCTATTTCGCCAAATGCGAGGAAAAAATCGGCATGGTGCCCAATGTGCTGCGGGCCTACAGCTTCAATTCCGCAAAGCTCGAAGCGTTTGCGGCTCTGTACAACGACCTGATGCTCGCCCAGTCCTCACTGAGCAAACTCGATCGCGAGATGATCGCGGTGGCGGTTTCGTCGATCAACAAATGTTACTACTGCCTGACCGCGCATGGCGCGGCAGTCCGGCAATTGTCCGGCAATCCGGAACTCGGCGAGCAGATGGTGATGAACTACCGTGCCGCAGCACTCGAGCCGCAGCAGCGCGCCATGCTGGATTTCGCGGTGTTGATGACAGAAGATCCGGCGCGCATCGAGGAGGCCGACCGGCAGGCGTTGCGCGACGCCGGCTTCTCCGACCGTGACATCTGGGACATCGCCGCGGTGGCCTCGTTTTACAACATGTCCAACCGGATGGCCTCGGCCACCGACATGCGGCCCAATCCGGAGTATCACGCCATCGCCCGATGATGCGGCGGTGGAGTGCCGCGGGACGGCCATGGCCAGGCCTTGCCGGGCCGGATGATATGAGAATTCCGGCGCGCGGGATTTCAATCCGGCTGCGGCTGTGATGCAATGACGGGCAAGAAACCGGTCCGGCAGGGTGGTGAAGATGAAAGATGATGACGAAACGGTCCGCGAAGCCAGGCGCACGCTCGACCGGATAGGCGAGGAAGGCGGGCTGTCGGCCACTCCGGTAATGAAATCGGCGGCGGGCAGCGTTCGCGATCATTTCACCGCCGAAGACGCTGACAAGACCGACCCGACCGAGGTCTGGGGCACGCGGATTGCCCGCGTGCTGGCGCTGGTGGCGTTTGTCGGGCTGATCTGGTTTCTGTTCGGCCAGCTTTCGCAATGAGCACCCAGCCTGACGGCAAACCGCGGGTCCGCCCCGCGGTGATCGTGATATCGAGCCATGTCGTGCGCGGGTCGGTGGGCAACCGCGCGGCGGTCTTTGCGCTGGAGACGCTGGGATTTCCGGTCTGGGCGGTGCCGACGGTGGTGCTGCCCTGGCATCCGGGTCATTCGCCTGCAACCAGGATCGTTCCCGAGCGCGAGACGTTCGCAGCGCTGATTGATGATTTGTGCCGGGCGCCCTGGCTGGGTGAGGTCGGCGCGGTGCTTTCAGGCTATCTTGGCGACGCCGGTCAGGCCGGGGACATCGCCCGGCTGGTGGGTGCGGTGCGAGCCGTCAATCCGCAGGCACTTTATATGTGCGATCCGGTGATCGGCGATATTGGCGGGCTCTATGTGCCCGAGGCGGTTGCGCGGTCGATTGCCGACAAGTTGGTCGCCATTGCAGATATCGCAACCCCGAATGTCCATGAGCTTGCCTGGCTGGCGAATGCGCCAGCCGCCGATATGGCGGCGATGCTGCCTATGGCGCAGACTCTTGGCCCGGCGCAGGTGCTGATCACCTCTGCGCCCTCGATGATGGCCGGAAGCACCGGCAATCTTCTGGTTCGCGGCGGCAGGGCCCGCATGGCTGAACACCGGCTCATTCCCAATGCGCCCAACGGGCTGGGCGATCTGATGTCGGCCACGCTTCTGGCGCGGCTGATGGAAGGCCTGGACGAGGAAGAGGCGTTGCGCCTGGCAACCTCCGCGGTGTTCGAGATCCTCGCCCGCACGGCGCGACGCGGTGCGGATGAGCTGACGCTCGAGACCGACGCCCAGAGCCTGCGCACGCCAATGGCCATGGTCAATATGCGTCAGCTCGCGGCGACCGCGGGCCGCGGCAGGGCGTGACCGGGCATCGCGGCGAAACCGGCACAATCGCCGGTGTGGATGGCTGCCGCGCCGGTTGGATCGCCCTTGTCCAAACGGCTGGTTCAGACCCGCGTGTTGAGATCCGGCGGAGTTTTGCCGATCTGGTCAACGGTCTTGGAGCGGGCGCTGTGATCGCCGTCGATATGCCGATCGGCCTGCCCGACAAGATCAGCGGTGCGGGCCGTGGGCCTGAGCAGATGGTTCGCCCTTTTCTCGGGGCCCGGCAATCGAGTGTGTTTTCAATCCCCGCCCGCGGCGCAGTGGAAGCCCAAAGCTACGCGGAGGCTTGTGCGAAGGCACTGGAGACCTCCGACCCGCCCCGCAAAGTGTCCAAGCAGGCGTTTTTCCTGTTTGCCAAGGTTCTTGAGATCGACGCGTTGCTGCGCGCCGATGCCGGGCTTCGCGCAAGGGTGATCGAGTGCCATCCGGAGTTTTCCTTTTGCCGGCTCAATGGTGACGCGCCGATGCAGACGCCGAAAAAGATCAAAGGTGCGGTCAATCCCGCCGGCATCGCCGAACGCGTCGCGTTGCTTGAACGTTATGGTTTGGACGGAAGCCTGTTTGCAAAAGCGCCGCCGCGCGGTGCGGCAATGGACGATCTGGTCGATGCAGCGGTCAATCTGGTGATGGCGCGCCGTCACACCGAGGGGCGGACAAGGCCGTTTCCCGACCCGCCCTTGCAAGATCGCCATGGGCTCCGGGTCGCAATTTACGGATAGATCGGGCCAATAACGGCACAAAGCTTGGCATTTGCACGGTCGCGCAACCGGGAAATCAGGGTCGTCCAGATCGAATGGCTGATTGATCTTCGGCCGCTCATTGGCTATTGGCGGGGGCATGTCGACATTTCCGACCAAGCTTCTTGAAGGCTATCAGACATTCATGGGCGGCCGTTATACCGCCGAGCGCGAGCGCTACCGGGACCTGGCCGAGGCCGGGCAGGAACCGCATACGCTGGTGATCGCCTGTTGCGATTCGCGCGCAGCACCCGAGACCATTTTCAATTGCGGCCCCGGCGAGATGTTCGTAGTCCGCAATGTTGCCAATCTGGTGCCGCCCTATGCGCCCGATGGCAGTTTTCATGCCACCTCGGCTGCGCTCGAGTATGCGGTTCAGTCTCTCCGGATCCGGCAGATCGTCGTGCTTGGCCACGGCCGTTGCGGCGGCATCAAGGCGGCGCTCGATTCCAATGCCGCGCCGCTGTCGCCGGGCGATTTCATCGGTCAGTGGATGGGATTGCTCAAGCCGGCGGCACAGCAGATTCAGGACAGTCTGCTTTTGACCAGCGGCGAGCGGCAGTTTGCACTCGAGCATATTTCGATCCGCAATTCGATCGTCAATCTGCGCAGCTTTCCTTGCGTCAAGATACTCGAAGAGCGCGGCAAGCTGGCGATTCACGGCGCCTGGTTCGACATCTCAACCGGTGAGTTGTGGGTGATGGATCCTGCGAGTGGAGATTTTGCCCGGCCGGAGCCGCTGTCTGCTTGACACTTGGTGCTGATCAACGGTTCCATGGTGCCGACCGTGCACTTTTGTGCGGCTATCCGGAGCCCGATCATGAACTTCGCATCCCCGCTGTCAGGAATTCTTGCCCGTACTGTGGGCCTCGCGCTGATTGCGGCTCTGGCCATTGCTCCGTCCTCGGTGCAGGCCAGCGAGGCCCTGCTTGAGCGCTGGTATGCGGCGCTGTTTGCCGTTGACCGGCCGGCGATTGAAGCGCTGCTCGACGAGCGGGCGGTAATCGAGCTTGAAGATCTCGGGGTAACCCAGACCAAGGCGGAGTTTATTACGGCGCTGGACGAATGGGAGGTGATTGCCGGGGATGCAAATCTCGCCTGGCAGCTTGATCCGGAAGCAGAGGCCAGCGATATCCAGGCGACCGCTCTTGTCTGCTACCGGTTTACCGACAATGAATTGATGATCCGGGAGATCTTCAACTTCGAAAACGCCCTGATCGTCCGCAGCGTTCAGACCACCATTGGTGAAAGCTGCGACGATTTCTGATCTCTGGTCGATCCCATCGAACCTCCAACTCAGATGATCCGACAATGGGATTGCCGCTGGTCAGTCCTGAGGAATGCGGTCAGGCAAAAGATGGATGGAACTGGCAGCGCCCTGTTCGAAAGAACGCCGCCAACAACCATTGCTGATCAGAGCCTTGCAGCGATCAGCTGTCGATCGCGGCGCCGATTTTGGCGATCGCTTTCTGATAGACGCCGGCTGCGTTCCATCCCCTGATCGCACGGAAATTGCCCTGGCCCGGCTGATAGCCGGCACCGCGCCGCCAACCGTGGCCGCGGAGGAAATTGGCGGTCGAGGCCAGCGCGTCGGCGGAAGATTTGAGGTTGATTCTGCCGTTGCGGTCGCCGTCCACGCCGAAGCGGATCACATTGGCGGGCAGAAACTGGGTCTGGCCGATCTCACCATGGGCCGCGCCCTTGAAATCGGGGCTGATCCAGCCGCGCTGGATAAGCTGAAGCTGCGCATAGAGCTGTTCGGTGAAAAAGGCCGAGCGGCGGCAATCATAGGCCAGCGTGGCCACCGCCGACATGGTGTGCTGATTGCCGGTAAAACGTCCGAAGCCCGATTCCATGCCCCAGATCGCGATCAACGGGCCGGCGGGCACGCCGTATTTCTTTTCAAGGGCGGTAAACAGCCGTGCGTTCTTCTTCTTCAGCCGCTTGCCTTGCGAGATGATGGTGTTGGCGCCACGCTTTTTCATGAACTGGTCGAAGGAAAGCTTGAAGCTGCGCTGATTGCGATCAAGAGAAATGGTCTTCTTGGCGTAGCGGACATTCTTGAACGCCTTGTCGATGGTTCGTTGTGAAATGCCCGCCCGTGCCGCTTCTTTCTTGAACTGGGTCACCCAGGCGGAAAAGCCGCTGGCGTTGTTGCCGCATTTGGCTGCCTGCGCGGGCGTGCTCAAGCTCATGGCGATGAGCGCCGCGGCGCCCCAAAGCGTCAGTTTTCCAACCTTGTTATGCATGCGTTCTGTCCCTCGCGTGACGTAAAACCGGCCCAGCGCGGACATTGCCAGCGATTCGGCCAAAAGTCACGGGCCGGGCCAATCGCGGGCACGCGAAAAAGACCCGCCATTGTTGGCGCAATGGCGGGTCGGGTCGAAATGTTTATGGCGAGGAAGCGTCTTGCTGCCGGCCGGATCAGGCGGCGACGCGCGGCGAAATCAGCCGCCGGTTGATCAGCAGTTCGGCGATCTGGATGGTGTTGAGTGCGGCACCCTTGCGCAAATTGTCCGACACCACCCAGATATTGAGGCCGTTTTCAACGGTGGCGTCTTCGCGAATGCGAGATATGAAAGTGGCATCCTCGCCGGCGCTTTCATAAGGCGTGATGTAGCCGCCGTCCTCGTGCTTGTCGATGACCTGGCAGCCCGGCGCATCGCGCAGGATGTTGCGGGCTTCCTCGGCACTGATTTCGCTTTCGAATTCGATGTTGACCGATTCCGAATGACCGATGAACACCGGCACGCGCACGGCGGTGCAGGTGACCTTGATCTTGGGATCGAGCATCTTCTTGGTCTCGGCCAGCACCTTCCATTCTTCCTTGGTGTATCCGTCTTCCATGAAGGAATCGATGTGCGGGATCACGTTGAAAGCGATCCGCTTGGTGAATTTCTGGCTGCTGATCGGATCGGCGACGAAAACGGCCCGGGTCTGGTTGAACAGCTCATCCATGCCATCCTTGCCGGCACCAGAGACCGACTGATAGGTTGACACCACCAGACGCTTGATTTTGGCGTGATCATGGAGCGGCTTGAGCGCCACAACCAGCTGTGCGGTCGAGCAGTTCGGATTGGCGATGATGTTGCGCTTGGTGTAGCCCGAAATCGCATCGGGGTTCACTTCCGGCACGATCAGCGGCACGTCGGCGTCGTAGCGCCAGGCCGAGGAATTGTCGATGACGACGCAGCCTTGGGCGCCGATTTTGGGCGACCATGTCTTGCTCACGGAGCCGCCGGCGGACATCAGGCAGATATCAGTGCCGGAAAAGTCGTAGGTTTCGAGGTTCTTGACCTTCAGCGTCTTGTCACCGAACGACACCTCGGTGCCGACGGAACGGCTCGATGCGAGGGCTACGACTTCGCTGACAGGAAAGTCGCGTTCGGACAGGATGTTGAGCATTTCGCGGCCGACATTGCCCGTCGCCCCGGCGATAGCGATTTTGAAACCCATGGTTCCCGTGCTCCTCTCTCCCCTCGTTAGCGGTCAAGCGCCACTCTTCCCGCCCCGGGGAGAGTGAGGGGCGGAACGGGTCAGATCGTGGTTTTGGTTTTGATCATAGTGCGCATGGTGGCGGTGTTTTGATGCAAGCGCCGGCAAATGTCAATTCACCAAGGGGTCGGACTTTTGACCCACCCGCAACCTCGCTGCCGTGGCTCAGCGCTTGCGGGATTTCAAGGTCTTGCGGATGTACTTTCCAGCCGAGCGGTAGTGGCTGGCTCCGGCGGCCTCCGCCCAGCGTCCGGTGGTCCAGTGGTTCTCGCCGCCCTTCATCGGGCCGCCATAGAGCTCGGCATCCGAAAGCGCCGACAGGAATCTCGTCAAACGATGGTGGTTTTCATAAAGCATCTCGCGGGTGTCATCCCAGGTCAGGTTTTTCTGGGCTGCGCGAAGATCGGCATTGTAGGCCTTTAACTGGTTCCACTTGTATCCCGGTGCGGGGAAGGCCACCTGTTTTCCCGCCTGCCCGTCGGCATACCAGCCCAATAAAAGTTCGATCCAGTGTGCGCGATGGCCAATCACATCCTTGATCGAAGTATCGTCGTCATCCGGCATCAGTGCGTCGGTTTCGGACAGATCGGCGATCAGGCGCGTAAGCTTGGCATATTCCCGGTCTGTTGCCGTCAGCAACTCTGTTTTGGTGGTGGCGGGCATGACGGATCTCCCTTTTCATCGCTGGCGGGCTCAAACACATTGGCGCAGCCGATTGTTCGAGATGTTTGCGATCCCGGCCATGATCCGCATCAAGGCTCGGGACTGAGTGGGTGGCTGCGCCTTTTCTTTTGCCGGCAACCTGCCAATATCGAGTTTTGAGAAGCCGGGTGCCAGCGCGCCCCACGGAGTAAGTAAGCCCATGACTGATTTTCTGCTTCTGGCGTTTGTCTTTCTTGTCGCCGGCGTGGTGTCGGTTCCCATTGCCACCCGTCTGGGGCTGGGTTCGGTGCTGGGCTATCTGATCGCCGGAATTCTGATCTCGCCAATTCTGGCGATCCTGAATGTGGACGTGTTGTCGATCCAGCATTTTGCCGAGTTCGGCGTGGTGATGATGCTGTTTCTGGTCGGCCTCGAGCTTGAGCCCAAACTCCTTTGGCAGATGCGCGCCCGGCTGATCGGGCTTGGCGGTGCGCAGGTGGCGGGCACGATCATTCTGGTGATGCTCGCAGCAATGGCGCTGGGTCAGTCCTGGACCGTGGCGCTGGCGATCGGTCTGGTGCTGTCGCTGTCCTCGACGGCAATCGTGCTGCAGACACTCAATGAGAAGGGCCTGCTCAAAAGCGATGGCGGCCAGTCGAGTTTCTCGGTGCTGTTGTTTCAGGATATTGCGGTGATCCCGATGCTGGCGCTTATTCCGCTGCTGGCCTTACCGGAGCTTGGCGCTGTGCACGAGGCGGCGGGCGCCGGCCATGAGGCGGGGAGCGGTGATCACGGGGCAACCATGAGCCTGGTGGCCGGGCTCAATGGCTGGCAGACCACGCTTGTCACCCTGGCCGCGATTGGCGCGGTGGTGGCGATCGGCACCGTGCTGACGCGGCCGCTGTTCCGCTATATCGCCGCCTCCCAGCTGCGCGAATTGTTCACCGCAACGGCGCTTTTGATGGTGATCGGGATCGCGCTTTTGATGTCGCTGGTCGGGCTTTCGCCGGCGTTGGGAACCTTTCTGGCCGGGGTGGTGCTGGCCAACAGCGAATACCGCCATGAGCTGGAATCCGACATCGATCCGTTCAAGGGACTGTTGCTGGGGCTGTTTTTCATGAGCGTCGGGGCGGGTATCAATTTCGGCCTTCTGTCTGACAATCTGATGCTTATCATCGGATTGACCCTCGGGTTGATCGCTCTCAAGGCCGGTGTACTTCTGGTGCTGGCGCTGATGTTCAAACTGCGCGGCGGCGACCGCTGGCTGTTTGCGCTGGGGCTGGCGCAAGCGGGTGAATTCGGCTTTGTGCTGTTGTCCTTCACCGTGGCGAATTCGGTAATCCCGCAGGCGATCGCCGATCAGCTGCTTCTGGTGGTGGCGCTGTCAATGCTTCTGACTCCGGCGCTGTTCATCCTCTACGACCGGGTGATCGCGCCGCGATTCATCGAATCGGAAGGCCGGGAGGCCGACACGATCGAAGAAGAAAACCATATCATCATCGCTGGCCGCGGGCGCATGGGCGGGCTGATCCAGCGGATGTTGAGTGCGGCGGGCTATGCTTCGACGGTGATCGATTACAACTCCCGGCGTATCGAACTCATGGGTCGTTTCGGCGTCAAAACCTATTATGGCGACGCCACCCGTCCAGATCTGCTGGCTTCGGCGGGGGTCGCCAACGCCAGGCTTCTCATTATCGCCATCGATGATCGCGATCAGATCACCGAACTGACCAAATATCTGATCCAGACTTATCCGAACCTGCATGTGCTTGCTCGGGCCACCGACCGCGACCATGTCTATGATCTCTGGCTGGCGGGGTGTCGCGATATTGTGCGCGAAACCTATGACAGCTCGATCCGCATGGGGCGCTCGGCTTTCGAAGCGCTCGGCATCGATGGTTCCCACGCCCGGGCGATGGCCGATGCGTTCGACCGGGTGGACCGGCAGTCGATGCTGGATGTTGCCAGCGCCTATGATCCGGATATCCCGCTGGCCGAAAACGAAGCCTATATCCAGAAGGTGCGGGAGATCATGGGGCCGCGGCGTGAAGAACTGGCGAAACAGATGACCGAAATCCGCAACTCCGACTGAAGCGGGCATTTCAGCCGGGCCAACGGCGGTAAGTCACCCGGGTATCAGCGGAAGCGCGCAGGTAAACCTCGGCTGGGGCATGATCGGCGAGGCAAGGAGGCCGTCAATCAGGTTTCGATCATATGGGTGGCGCCCGATACCCGGATGGGACTGCCCGGCTCCGAGGTAAACGTCGCCTCAATCACCGATATTGCGCCCATGTCCTCGCCCTGGATGATGCGGATCCGGTTTTCATGCGGCCAATCAAGATCGCGCAAATAGCCGGCAAAGCCCGCGGCCGCAGCGCCCGTGGCGGGATCTTCAAGAACGCCGCCGGAGGCAAAGGCATTGCGCACGTCGAATTCGGTGTCGCTACGAACATGGACCAGCATGATGGTGACCAGGCCATAGGCATTCATCAGGGAGCGTCCCTCGTCGAGGTCGTAGTTCATACGAGCCAGATCGACGCGCTCCTTCAAAGCGATCACCAGATGATCGGCGCCGGCATGCACTTCCGCCGGCGGGATTGCCGGGTCGAGTTGATCGGCACGATAGGAAAACAAGGCGAGTGTTTTGGACATGAGGTCCGAACGCGCCGGCGTGCTGCGGGTTGGCGGCGATTGCAGCGTGACCCGGTATGCCGATCCATCCGCCTGCGCTTCGACAGTGATGCTGGCGTCATTGAGTTCGAGATTATAGCGGCCGGCGCCTGACTGGCGCGCCAATGCGGCGCCGAGCGCGATGGTGGCGTGGCCACAGAAGGGAACCTCCGATTCGGGGGAAAAATAGCGAACCCTCCAGCCACCGGCCGAACCGAGCGGTACTGCGAATGCGGTTTCCGAATAACCGATATCGGCCGCGATGGCTCGCATTTCGTCTTCCGGCGGAAACTGGTCGGCAATCATAATGCCGGCGGGGTTTCCGCCTTGGCCGGAGTCGGAAAAGGCGGCGATGCGTTCTACGGTCACGGTGTTTTCCTTCACTGTTTAGCTTGCGGGCAGACTAGCATTTGCATGAAGGAATGGCCTTGAGTTATCAAAGGCGATCAGTCTAACTGACCTTCAATTGAGAGAGTATCGAGACCAAAAACCTTCGAGATTATAATGGATGACAAAGACCGTCTCATTGTCCGGCTGTTGCGCGAAGACGCGCGCATGCCGGTGAGCGAACTGGCCCGCAAGGTGGGTCTCTCTGGCCCGTCGACGGGAGACCGGATGCGCCGGCTGGAAGCGAACGGCATCATATCCCGCTATACCGTGGACATGGATCTTGAAGCCCTGGGCTACCCGCTGCAGGCGATCGTCAGAATCAAGCCGCGACCGGGAAACATGCATATTGTCGAGGAAATGATCATCAATGAACCCGGTTTTGTCGATTGCGACAAGGTCACCGGGGAGGATTGCTTCGTCACGCGGCTGGTGCTGCGCTCGATTGCCGAGCTCGATCCGGTGCTGCTGCCATTTCATGACCGTGCCGAAACCAACACGGCGATCATCAAGTCATCACCGCTGCGCGGCCGTCTTCCGGTATGACAAAACGGAAAGCCCGGCCCGGCGATTGGGCCAGACCGGGCTTTCAATCGGCATCAGAGCAATCAGCCGGCGTAGGCGGCGAGGATGGCGTCGCCCATCTCGGCGGTGGTCACCTGCTGGCAGCCATCGGACATGATGTCGCCGGTGCGCAGGCCCTTGTCGAGCACGGCCGCGATTGCCGTTTCCAGGCGGTCGGCTTCCGCCACCATGTTGAAGGAATAGCGCAGGCACATGGCAAAGGATGCGATCATGGCGATGGGATTGGCGATGCCCTGACCGGCGATATCAGGTGCGGAACCGTGCACCGGCTCGTAGAGCGCCTTGCGCTTGCCGGTCGCAGCGTCGGGCGCGCCAAGCGAGGCCGAAGGCAACATGCCGAGCGACCCTGTCAGCATCGCGGCCACATCCGACAGCATGTCGCCAAACAGATTGTCGGTGACGATGACGTCGAATTGCTTGGGCCAGCGTACCAGTTGCATGCCGCCGGCGTCAGCCAGCATGTGGCTGAGCTTGACGTCGGAGAAGCGCTCTTTGTGTGTGGCGGTCACCACTTCGTTCCACAACACGCCCGACTTCATGACGTTGCGCTTTTCCATGGAGCAGACTTCGTTCTTTCGGGTGCGGGCGAGCTCGAAGGCGACCGCGGAAATGCGCTCGATCTCGTAGGTGTCGTAGACTTGGGTGTCGATGCCGCGCTTCTGGCCGTTGCCCAGATCGATGATCTCCTTGGGCTCGCCGAAATAGACGCCGCCGGTCAGCTCGCGCACGATCAGGATGTCGAGGCCCTCGACTACGTCCTGTTTAAGCGAGGATGAGGCGGCAAGCGCCGGGTAGCAGATGGCCGGCCGCAGATTGGCGAACAGCTCCATGTCCTTGCGAAGCCGCAAAAGACCGGCTTCGGGACGAACCTCGTAGGGAACTTCATCCCATTTGGGGCCGCCCACGGCGCCAAACAGCACCGCGTCGGCGGCCATCGCCTTGTCCATATCGGCATCGGAAATTGCCTGGCCATGGGCGTCATAGGCCGAGCCGCCGACCAGGCCCTCGTCGGTCTTGAAGCCGGTGGCTTCGTTTTCGTTCATATGGGCGATGACCTTGCGAACTTCGGCCATGGCTTCCGGGCCGATCCCGTCGCCGGGAAGCAAAAAGAGAGAGCGAGTGGTCATGGGTCATGCCTTTCGAGTGGGAAAATCACAAATCTGGGCGAGCAATAAGGTCGGATGCGCGGATTTTCAACCGGTCACAAAGGTCTATCTCACACCCGTTTGACCGCCACCACCGCATTGGTGCCGCCGAAGGCGAAGGCGTTGGAGATGGCCACATCGACCTTGCGGTCGCGCGCTTCGTTCGGCGTGATGTCGAGATCGCACAGCGGATCGGGCGTGGTGTAGTTGATGGTTGGCGCAATGATGCCCTCACGCACCGCGCCCACGCAGGCGATCAGCTCGATGGCGCTGGATGCGCCCAGGCAATGGCCATGCATGGACTTGGTCGAGGATACGGAGACCGCGTCCGCATCCGCGCCGAAGACATCGCGGATGGCGCGGGTTTCGATCTGGTCATTGGCCTGGGTGGCGGTTCCATGGGCATTGATATAGCCCACCTCATCGGCAGAAAGCCCGCCATCGGCGAGGCAGGCGCGCATTGCTGCCGCAGGGCCTTCAACCGTCGGGTTGACGATGTCGGAGGCGTCAGCGGACATGCCGATACCGGCAACCTCTGCCAGGATCTCGGCGCCGCGCGCCTTGGCGTGATCGTAGGATTCCAGAACCGCGATGGCGGCACCATCGCCCAGCACCAGGCCGTCGCGGTCGGCGGAAAACGGCCGGCAGGTGTTGCGCGCCAGCACCCTTAGCGATTCCCAGGCCTTTAGCGGACCATAGATCAGCGCCAGTTCGGCACCGCCGGCGAGCATTGCGTCGGCACGGCCGAGCCGGATCTGGTCGACAGCGGATGCAAAGGCATGGTTGCCCGAGGCGCAGGCGGAGCTCACGCCGTAGACCGGTCCCTTAAGACCCAGCGTGATCGAGACATGACCGGCCGGGCCGCTGGGCATGACCTTTGGTACGGTGAAAAGCTGGGTGCGCTTTTTGCCCTCGATGAAGATGTCAGTATAGGCGTCTTCCAGCGCGTCGGTGCCGAAGGTGCCCACCCCGACAATGCTGCCGATGCGTGACGGATCCGCCGTCTCGATCGACAGGCCGGACTGGGCCATGGCCTCGCGCGCGGCGATGACCGCAATGCGGCTGATCCAGCTCATGGCCATGCCCTGGCGTTTTTCGATGCCGTCATCTTCGGGATAATCGGTGATCGAAAATCCGATATCGGTCTTGAGGTCGCGCTTGACGATGGTCAGCGGCCGGCAGCCGTCTTGGCCCTGCTTCATGCCGGCCCAGATGTCGGCCGCATTGCCGCCCAATGCGCAGATTCCGCCGATGCCGGTGATGACGACGCGGCGATCGCTCATGGTCAGGCCCGCGCCGCAATGAGCTTCTTGACCATGGCGGTCATGTCGCCCACGGTCTTAAGCGAATCCCAGGCCTCAGCGGCATTGAGATCGATCTCAATGTCATATTTGTCTTCGATCTCCATGACGATTTCGGTCAAGACCAGCGAATCGATTTGCAGATCGGCAAGCTCGGTCTGGTCATTGATCGTAGCCGGGTCGATTTCCGTCTGGGCGGTGATCAGCGCGATCGTCGAGGCTTCGATGTCGTCTGCCATGATATGTCCTTAAAGCGCGGCCGCCGAAATGGAACTTGACTTCGGCCGCGAAAATCCGATCCGCAGTGTTGCCCGAGGCGGGATGCCTAGAGCCAGGGTCGGGATTGCGATGCCTGGGCCTCGTAACTATCGATGGCGCTGGCCTTCTCGAGAGTCAATCCGATATCGTCAAGGCCGTTGAGCAGGCAGTGCTTCTTGAATGCGTCAACTTCAAAGCCGATAACGCCGCCATCGGGGCCGCGTATTTCCTGGGTTTCGAGATCGATCGATACCGTGGCGTTGGCGCCGCGGCGGGCGTCGTCCATCAGCTTGTCGAGATTGTCCTGGCTGACCACGATCGGCAGGATACCGTTCTTGAAACAGTTATTGTAAAAAATATCGGCGAAGCTGGTGGAGATCACGCAGCGGATGCCGAAATCGAGGAGCGCCCAGGGTGCATGTTCGCGCGATGAACCGCAGCCGAAATTGTCGCCGGCCACCAGGATCCGGGCGTCGCGCCAGGCTGGCTGGTTGAGCACGAAATCGGGGTTCTCCGATCCGTCTTCATTGTAACGCGCCTCGGCGAACAGACCCTTGCCCAAACCCGTGCGCTTGATGGTCTTGAGATAATCCTTGGGGATGATCATGTCGGTATCGACATTGACGACCGGGAGCGGGGCCGCGACGCCGGTGAGGCGAACAAATTTTTCCATGGGCTGACTATCCTGGGTCTGACGGTTTTGTCGGTGTGCGGCAGCATTTAACAAAGAAGACACCGAAAAAGAAGAGCCCGCCCGCGACTTCTCGTCCCGAACGGGCAGCAGGCATCAGAACCATGGCGCGGTTGATCGTGCCACGGGCGTCCCAAGCGGCGATTACATATCGATAATGGTGCCGCGTCCGTCGTTCCAGATCCGGTAGTCAGGATTAGTCCGCTCGCCCGGTTTTGCCGTGGGGCGCCTGGTCATCGCCAGCCGCAATCCGGAGGTCAGCCGAGCTACCAGCAACGCGCCGGTTGCCGCCAGGCCAAGCACGATGGCAAGCGCCAGACCGGCAAAACCGGCGATCAGGACGCCCAGGCCGACAAGTGCTGCAACGAGATGTCTCATGATGGTCGGTTCCTTGTTTACCCCGTTTATTTGGGGATTGCAGAGCGCCCGTTCAATGGCCTGGCCCGTTTGCTCGTTGCAAACCCACTCCCGCGGCTTCCGGTGATGTCGTGCCCTGCAGCGGTCAACCCTCTTGTCAGTTGGCGCCGGCGCGGGCAAAACATGCCGGATGAGCAACAAGATCCCTTCCAGACCGGTACGGCCGCGGCGTTCGGTGCTGTATCTGCCAGCCGGCAATGCCCGTGCGCTCGACAAGTTATCCGGACTTGACTGTGACGGCGCGATTTTCGACCTGGAGGATTCGGTCGCGCCGGGCGCCAAGGATCAAGCGCGCGAAGCACTGCGCGAGTTCTTCGGGCAGGGCCGCGCGGCTGCCTTGCCGGGGGGCATGGAAAAGATCATCCGCATCAATGCACTGTCTTCGCCCTGGGCGGGAGAGGATTTGCTGGCCGCCCGCGGCTGCCGGCCCGACGCGATTCTGGTCCCCAAGGTCGAGGCGCCCGAGGACATAACCGCGATCGAGGATGCGCTGGAGCAGACAGATGCGCCGTTGAACTTGCGGATCTGGGCGATGATAGAAACCCCACTGGGCGTTATGAATGCCGGTCGCATCGCCCAGGCCGCGCGGTCCGACGGGACGCGGCTCGATTGCTTCGTGGTGGGCGGCAATGATCTCATCAAGGAAACCGGTGTCGCGTCGCTGCCGGGCCGGCCGTGGCTTGCGCAATGGCTGATGCAGATCGTGCTTGCGGCGCGCGCCTATGGGCTTGATGTGCTGGATGCCGTCTACAATGATTTCCGCGATCAGGATGGGTTCGCGGCCGAGTGCGGCGATGGCCAGGCCATGGGTTTTGATGGCAAGACCCTGATCCATCCGGCGCAGATCGAACCGGCCAACCGCGCCTTTGGGATTGATGACACGGCCCGCGTGGAAGCCGAAGCGATCGTGTCCGCCTTCGCTCAGCCGGAAAACCACGGCCGTGGCGTAATCAATCTCGACGGGCGGATGGTGGAGCGGCTTCATCTGGAAGTGGCCGAACGGATGCTTGAGAAGGCGCAGCGGATTTCGGCGCGGGACAATCAGGAGATAACCTCATGAAACTCTACCGGATGCTGACCGGCCCGGATGATTCAGGCTTCTGCCACAAGGTCAGCCTGGCGCTGTCGAAAGGCTGGGTGCTTCATGGGTCGCCGACCTATGCCTACAATGCGGCCACCGGAACCATGCAGTGCGGTCAGGCCGTCACCAAGGAGGTAACGGGGGCTCAGTATCACCCGGATATGAAGCTCGGCGAGCAATGAGCGCCGGTTCGCAGGCCTTCAGTGCGACAGATACGGACCGGCTGGTCGCACTGCGCCATGAGCTGCACCAGACGCCCGAGATCTCCGGCGAAGAGCGGCAGACAGCGGCGCGGATCGCCGGGATTGTTGAAGCGCTCCGTCCAGATGCGATGTTTACAGGGCTTGGCGGCACAGGTGTCGCCGCCGTGTTTGACAGCGGCAATCCGGGTCCGGCGGTGCTGTTTCGCTCGGAGCTCGATGGCCTTCCGATCCATGAAACGGGAAACTGCGCCTGGCGGTCACGCATCGATGGCCGGGGTCATTTGTGCGGTCATGACGGCCATATGGCGATCCTGACAGGACTTGCCGACGCGCTCGCGGCCCGGCGGCCCGGCAAGGGACGTGTGATCGTGCTGTTCCAGCCGGCCGAGGAAACCGGTGCCGGGGCTGCTGCGGTGATTGCCGATCCGGGTTTTGAGGCCATTCGTCCGGATTTCGCCTTCGCGTTTCACAATCTGCCGGGCCTGCCGCTGGGAAGTGGTGCTGTGCGGTCCGGGGCTTCGAATTTCGCCTCGGAAGGTCTGTCGATCCGGCTTGGTGGCCGCACTGCCCATGCATCGCAGCCTGAAGCCGGGATCAGCCCGGCCGCCGCTCTTTGCGAACTGGTGACCGCGCTGCCTGAATTGCCCTTGCGATTGGGGCTCCATCCGGGCACGGCGCTGTCGACTTTGGTGCATGCCCGTCTGGGCGAAGCCGCCTTTGGTATCGCACCGGGGGAGGCCGATGTCTGGGCGACGCTCAGGAGCATTGACGACCAGCGTCAGGAGCAGCTGATGCAGGCCGCCCGCGACCTGGCAACGAAGACGGCGCAGCGACATGGCCTAACCGTGGTATTCGAAGGCCATGACCGCTTCGCCGCCTGCCACAATGACCCGGAAGCCGAGATGTTTGTGCGCTCGGCTTTTGCGGTAGAGGGCGTGGCAACCACAGCGATCTCCGATCCGTTCCGATGGTCGGAGGATTTCGGCCTGTTCGGCTCGGTGGCGAAATCGGCGTTGTTTGTGCTCGGTGCAGGCATTGATCATCCGCGTTTGCACAATCCGGACTATGATTTTCCCGATGCCCTGATTCCGCTGGGGGTGCGGCTGTTCGAGCAGATTGCACGCAGAATTTGCGATTGATCGAACGCGGGGGTTCAAGACATTTCTTAGCGGCTTCAGGCGACGCCGGCCTCGATACGCTCCATGTCCTCGTCGGAAAGGCTGAAATGATGGCCGATCTCGTGGATCAGGACATGGGTGATGATATCGCCCAGGGTTTCGTCATTTTCCGCCCAATAGTCGATGATCGGACGCCGGTAGAGCGTGATCCGATTGGAAAGCTCGCCGGTTTCGATAGTGAAGCGCTCCGACAGGCCGCGGCCCTCAAACAGCCCGAGCAGGTCGAACGGGGTTTCCAGGCCCATATCCTCGAAGATCTCGTCATCGGGGAAATCCGCCACCACGATCGCCAGGTCGCCGGTCAGAGCCCGGAAGCTTTCGGGCAGCCGGGCATAGGCTTCAATGGCCATTGATTCGAAAATGCCGAGTGTCGGGGCGTGACGGCCCTGCCA
The DNA here is from genome assembly GCF_947501405.1 of uncultured Hoeflea sp. Taxonomy (GTDB): domain Bacteria; phylum Pseudomonadota; class Alphaproteobacteria; order Rhizobiales; family Rhizobiaceae; genus Hoeflea. The sequence continues at coordinate 384,003 of NZ_CANMVK010000003.1, forward strand.
GTCTCCGGTTTGATCCACGCGCGCCATTCAACAGCTTTCATCAAGGGGACGGCGGCCCGAGCCGTTCGTCACGCCAGGTGCGGCAACTGGCCGCGTATGGGCTCATATATGTTATTCTGCCGCTGGTTTCGAGGGGCGGCTCAGCGGCGCGGAATGAAGCGCTCGGACAGGCTGCGGATGACTTCGATCAGCACAGCGGTGAAAATGCCGAAGGCCAGCAAGCCGTTGACGGCGACAAAGCCGGACAGGATGCGCCATTGGTCCCGCACCACGACATCGCCATAGCCTACAGTGGTGAACGAAACCATGGAGAAATAGACTGCCTCCTCCAGCGTGCCAAACACGCCCAGAAAGCGAAACAACCCGGCCCAAAGCCAGACACAGATGATGTTTGAGACGAGAACCAGCGCCACCGTCACCGACAGCAGAAGAAAAAACTGCCACAGGGCGGGCCGGTGATCGGCGTAGTTGGTCTCGGCCTGGCGCACCAGCCTGAGCGTGGTGAGAACGAAGCCGATCATCACCGCCATCGAGGCAATGATGGTCAGGGTTCCGATGGCAAGTTCTGTGATCATGGCTGGACGCTTTTGTTTTGGGCACCAGTGAGACCTGGTCGAAGAGACGTATTCCTGACTGCCATTTGAACCCGGGCATCGCAACGGGCTGTGATGACAGCATCAGACACCGGCCAAATGGTGTGGGGCTAAGCTAGGCGACGGCCTCGATCATCGCAAATGCACCGGTGCGGGTGCGTTGATATCAATCAAGCCGACAAATAGCGATCCTGCCGCTGTTTATATGGACATGAATTGGGAAACTGGAGCGGGTGATGAGATTCGAACTCACGACCCCAACCTTGGCAAGGTTGTGCTCTACCCCTGAGCTACACCCGCTTGACCGTTGTGTCCGAGGGTAACCGGACCGGCTGTCCAAGCTGTTCCGGCCCGGACCGGCGCTATATGGCGCAACCTGCTTTCAATTGCAACAGGGAATTTTCGGCGTCGCGCAGCTTAAATCCGGCCCTGCGGCGCAGCCGCGCTTCTGGGCGGAAGATGTGCCGGCGGCCCGGTGGGTGCAAACCGGCTTCTGCCGCCCTCACGGGCCCGGGCGACGGGGAACTGGCGAACCATTGCGCGGGGCGGGCTTGTTGCCTATCAAGGTCGGTGCGGACCGGTGAAGCTTAGGCTTGAGGCCTGGCCGCGACGATCTGTCCGGGAAGCGTTTCAATCCCGGGGATTGTCTAATCCGATGATTGCCGAACCCATGGTGAATTGATGCCCAAGACCGCCCAGGAGCTGTTCGACTGCCTCGACCGACTCAACATATCCCACAGCACCACCCGGCATGCGCCAGTGTTCACTGTTGCCGAATCGCAAAGCCTGCGTGATCAGATTCCCGGCGGGCATACCAAGAACCTGTTCCTCAAGGACAAGAAGGGTCGCTATTTTCTAGTCACGCTGGAAGAGGACGCCGAGGTCAATCTCAAGACCATCCACATGCTGATCGGCGCCAGCGGCAGGGTGTCATTCGGCAAGCCGGAGGCGCTAATGGAGAAGCTTGGTGTTACGCCGGGCTCGGTGACGATCTTCTGCGCGATCAATGATCCCGGTCATGAAGTGACAATCGTTATTGACGCGCCGCTACTGGAACATGACACAATCAACGGGCATCCGCTGAGCAATGATGCGACCACATCGATCGGGCGCGAGGATCTGATGCGCTTTCTGGCTGACACCGGACATACGCCGATGATCTTGAAAGTCTCGACCTGACGTAACATTTCCTACGGGTATCCCTCGATCCTAAAGATCCGATCCCAGAGACAGGCATGGAAGCAGACCATGAGCGATTTTGACAATCCCTATGCACCGGCGCCCGGCGGCCAGATGAGCGGCACGGTGACCTTCGGCGACAAGCCGGGAGCGGCCCCGTCAGCGCCTGGCTCCGCATCCGCCTCACCTGCCGGCCAGGCGGCGTCTGGCGAACTGATCAAGGACACGACGACGGCCGATTTCACCGCCGACGTCATTAATGCGTCCCGCGATGCGACGGTTCTGGTTGATTTCTGGGCACCCTGGTGCGGCCCGTGCAAGCAGCTTACGCCGGTGATTGAAAAAGCGGTTCGTGAAGCCGGCGGCCGGGTCAAACTGGTGAAGCTCAACATCGACGACCATCCGGCAATTCCCGGACAGATGGGGATTCAGTCGATCCCCGCGGTGGTGGCGTTTTCCGGCGGCAAGCCGGTGGATGGCTTCATGGGAGCGTTGCCTGAAAGCCAGATTCGGGAGTTCATCGAAAAAGTCGCCGGGCCCGCAGGCCCGAGCGCGGCGGAAGCCCAGATCGAAGAGGTTCTGGCGGCCTCTCGCGCAGCGCTTGCCGCCGGCGAGCTTGAGCGCGCCGCACAAGGCTTCGGTGCGATCCTGCAGATGGAGCCAAGCCATGCCGGGGCGGCAGCCGGAATGGCAGGCTGCATGCTGGAGATGGGTGATCTCGACCGCGCCGGACAGATGCTCGAGACGATCGATGCAGAAGGCCGGAAGGATCCGGAAGTCGCCTCGGTGATCAAGCGGCTGGAAATGGCGCGCGAAGTGGCGGATCTCGGCGACCCTGTCGAACTCGAGGCGCGGCTTGCCACCAATCCCGATGATCACGAGGCGCGGCTGCAATTCGCCAAGATCCTCAATGTCCGGGGCCATCGCGAGGCGGCTGCGGAAGAATTGTTTGCGATCATGCGCAAGGATCGCAAGTGGCAGGAGGAAGCGGCGCGCAAGGCGCTGCTTGAGTTCTTCGAGGCGTGGGGACCAGCCGATCCCGCGACGCTGTCGGCGCGGCGGCAATTGTCCTCGCTGTTGTTCTCCTAAGCGGCAGCTGATTGCGCCGGAGGCCGATGAATTTGTGATCAGCCGCTGGGCGCCGGCTCTTGAGATTTGGGCGGATTGCTCCAAGTGTTGGGTAGCGAGACAGGCAAGGCGTACTGGTATGCGGGTTGGCAACAAAGACTATCGGATCGTTAAGGATATTCCCGGCCGGGTGCCGGTGTTCCCGCTATCCGGCGCACTGCTGCTTCCCGGAGCGCAGCTGCCGCTCAATCTGTTTGAGCCGCGTTATCTGCAGATGTTCGACGATGCGCTGAGCGGTGACCGGGTGGTCGGCATCATTCAGCCGGCGCTGGAAAATGCCAGCAAGTGTGAGGCTCCTGTCAAGGATCTGTGTCGTATCGGCTGTTTGGGCCGCATTACCTCGTTCGGTGAGACCGGGGATGGCCGCTATGTCATCACGCTTGGCGGAATTTGCCGGTTCCGGGTGGTTGAGGAGCTGGATACTAAGGAAAAACCCTACCGGATCTGCGCGATCGAGCCCTGTACCGACGATCTCGAGGCCATGGACGATGGCGCCCAGGTTGACCGCAAATCGCTGCTCGACAGTTTCAGGGCCTATCTCGACGCCAATAATCTGGAGGCCGACTGGAGTTCGGTGGAGCGGGCGAGCAACGTCACGCTGGTCAATTCGCTGTCGATGATGTCGCCGTACGGGCCGGCCGAAAAACAGGCCTTGCTGGAAGCCGACGACATCAAGACCCGGGCGGAAACGCTGGTGGCGATCACCGAGATTGCATTGGCGCGCGATCCCGACGATCATGACCGGGTTCTGCAATAGGATTGCGATCCCGCAATGAGCAAACCTGACCAGCCTGCAACGCCTGCGCACCGGACATCGCCACGCTCAACAGGTTCGGTCGACGTCAAAATGCTCGAATTGCTGGTGTGTCCGCTGACCTATGGTCCGCTTGAGTATGATTGCGACGAGAACGAACTGCTTTCCAAGCGGGCCGGCCTCGCCTATCCGGTGCGCGACGGCATTCCCATCATGCTGGTTTCGGAAGCTCGGCAGATCGAGGACGAGGACTGATCGTCCTTAGGCGATGCGCATGCCTGATGCGGCGTGGATCGATGGAAAGCCCCCAATGGCCGTCTCCCGCAACATGTCCGCGATAGGATCCAGATACGGCGCTTGACCGAAGCGGTGTTCGCTCGAGCGTGAGCAAGGGCAGGCGCGAGGTGGGGGCTCCATTTCAAAATCATGATTTTCGATTTATAAGTCATTTGACCAAATAAGGGAGCAAGGTCCGGTGGCGAAAAAGGGTGATCAGCGGCGGGAACGTATCGTTGCGGCGGCGGCGGGGCTGTTCTGGGCCCGCGGTTTTGCGGCCACCAGCATTGCCGACATTGCCCGCGAAGCAGACGTGCCGCAAGGCAACATGTTCTATTACTATCGCAGCAAGGGTGACCTGGCGCTGGCGGTGGCTGATGTGTTCGTCGACGAGACCCAGTCTCTGATCGGGGAGGCGGAGGCGGCAGCGGCCGAGCCGCGCCAGCGGATCCGGTTCCTGCTACACCGGCTCAGCCAGTCCAACCGCAGCCGGATGGAAAATGGCTGTCCGATCAGCGCCGCGGTGCGCGATTTCCGCCGCTCCGCGCCTGAGGCATCCGCCCGTGCGGCGCAAAGCTTCGAACTGATTGTCAGCTTTATTGGTCGCGAACTGCAAAAGACCGGGCCGCGGCCATCGATTGCCATGGCGCGGGCGCGCTCGATGGTGGTGGAATGGCAGGGCGGCATTGCGCTTGCCCATGCCTTTGGCGACATGACGGTGCTGGCTGAAAGCCTGCGCCGGGCCGAGCAAAGCCTGCTCGCAGGCGGCTAGAGCAAATCGCTCAGGATCAGATCGCTTCGCCGCGCAGCAGCCGGGGTCCGCCGGCGTCGGGAATGCCGGCCGCCTGATCGATGAAATAGCGCTTCATCGCCGGCATCCGGTCCACCAGACTCAGACCGAAATCCCGGACCATTCTGAGCGGCGTGAAATCATTGGAAAACATCCGGGTCAGCAGATCGCTGGTCACACCCATCCGCACGGTGTCGAAACGCCGCCAGGTCTGGTAGCGCTCAAGCACTGCCATGGAACCGATGTCGAGCCCGAGCCTGTCGGCTTCGACAATGGTTTCGGCAAGAGCGGCGACATCGCGAAAGCCGAGATTGAGGCCCTGACCGGCAATCGGGTGGATGCCGTGAGCGGCGTCGCCGGCGAGCGCAAAACGCGGCTTGATGAAGTCGCGCGCCAGCGTCAGCCCCAGTGGAAACGCCTTGCGTCCGCCTTCGACACGCAGCGCGCCGAGATGATGGCCGAAGCGGCGTTCCAGTTCGGCCTCGAACAGAAAATCGTCTTCCTTGATCAGCCGTTCGGCATCGGCGGTGCGTTCAGTCCATACCAGTGAGGAGCGGTTGCCGGTCAGCGGCAGGATCGCGAAAGGCCCGGAAGGCATGAAATGCTCTTCGGCGCGACCATTGTGCGGCCGCTCATGGGCCACTGTGGTAACGATCCCCGACTGGTCATAATCCCAGCGCTGGGCCTTGATACCCGCCATGTCGCGCAGACCCGAGCGCACCCCATCGGCTGCGATCACCAGCTTTGCCGCAAAATCTCGGCCGTCGGCCGTCGTGACCCTGGCGGCCTGTTCGCCGATCTCCAGCCCGGAGGCGGCGGCCGATTGATAGATCGGCAATCCGAGCTCGGCTGCCTTGTCGCGCAGTGCTGCGACCATTGCGACATTGGGCGCCATATGGGCGAAGGGCTCGCCGTCCTCGATGGCGCCGCCAAAGGTGAGGAACACCGGCCGCACCGGATCGGAGGTGCGCGAATCAGTCACGATCATTTCGTTGATCGGCTGCGCTTCAGGCGCGATTGCCTCCCAGACGTCAAGCGTCGACAAGAGCCGCCGGGCGCCCGCAGCGATCGCCGAGGCGCGCTGGTCGTTGCGCCAGACCTCGGGCGGGGCGGCGTCGATCACCGCGATATCGAGCGAGGGTGCGGCGTGCTTCAGCGCGACCGCGGCCGAAAGGCCGACATAGCCGCCGCCGCAAACCAGAATGTCGAGTGTTTGTGTGCTCATCGCGTTGATCCTTGCTGCGCCGTCGCGCGCCCCGCCGTTCGTTCCCACGTTTGCGTTTTCACATCGATGTTGAAGCGCGAGCGCAGATAAGACGGCCTTTGCAGCGGCATCAAGACCCCGTATACCGCAACACAGCCCCTGAGCCCACTACCTGCGAGAGGACCAAAATGTCGCGCACCGCTCCCACGGCCATGCAACAGCTCGTCAGCAGCCTCGACCTTGAAGCGCTTGAGCAGGACCTGTTTCGCGGCACCAGCCCGCAGGTGGGCTGGCAGAGGGTGTTTGGCGGCCAGGTGATCGGCCAGGCGCTGGTGGCCGCACAGCGCACTGTCAGCGAGGACCGGCCGGTGCACTCGCTGCATGCCTATTTCATGCGGCCGGGTGATCCCGCCGCGCCGATCATCTACACGGTCGACCGGATCCGGGACGGGCTGAGCTTTGCCACCCGCCGTGTGGTCGCGGTCCAGCACGGCAAGGCAATCTTCTCACTCTCCGCCTCGTTCCAGAAGGAAGAGGAGGGGCTCGAATACCAGGCGCAAATTCCCGAAGCGACGCCGCCTGAGGATCTGCCCGGCAAGGAGGAGATGCGCGCAGCGTTCCTGACCGGCGCGCCCGACCATATCCGCAGCTACTGGGAGCGGGAAAGGCCAATCGAGGTACGGCCGCTGTCGCTTGAGCACTATATTTCAGACCGTAAACTCGATGCCGAGCAGAAGGTCTGGGTGCGCACCACCGGCCCGGTGCCCGACGACCGCATCATCCAGGCGGCGATTCTCGCCTATCTGTCGGACATGACCCTTCTTGACACCGCGCTGTTCGCCCATGGCCGCTCGGTGTTTGACCGCAGCCTGCAGGTCGCCAGTCTTGACCATGCGATGTGGTTTCACCGCCCGTCAAAGCTTGATGACTGGTTGCTCTACAGCATGGATTCGCCCAACACCAATGGCGCGCGGGGCTTTACCCGGGGCAGTCTCTATCAGCGTGATGGACGGTTGATCGCCTCGGTTGCCCAGGAGGGATTGATTCGAGATCGGGCAATTGCCCAAAAATAGTGCATACGTTAATTCTTGATTAAATTTTAGCCTGTTGCGCTGCAGCAATTTTGCTGCAGAAAATCCTCGAAACCTAAATCACTATATTATTCATTGGCTTGTCGGTTTTTTTCGAAACTGGCACGGCTTTTGTTTCCTTTGGTGCGAGCGGGGTGGTTACGCGTTGGCGGCTGCCCGTTCCTCTCAGGCGGCTTCGGCCGCGGACAAACAGGATGGGAAACCAGATGAAAATTGTGATGGCCATCATCAAGCCGTTCAAGCTCGACGAGGTGCGTGAAGCGCTCACGGCGATCGGCATTCAAGGCCTGACCGTCAGCGAAGTTAAAGGCTACGGCAGGCAGAAGGGGCATACCGAGATCTATCGCGGCACCGAATATGCGGTGAGCTTTCTGCCCAAATTGAAGATCGAAATCGCGGTTGCCACCGATCAGGTGGACAAGGCGATCGAGGCGATTTCGTCATCGGCCAAGACCGGCCAGATCGGCGACGGCAAGATCTTCGTTCTATCGATTGACCAGGCCATGCGTATCCGCACCGGCGAAACCGACGCCGATGCGTTGTAAGGCTTAAGGAGACACCCCCATGACACACTCAATCAATCCGCTGCGATCCGGCCTCATTGCCGGTCTCGCCACGGCCGGCGCGCTTGCCGCGTTCGCTTTCCCGGCGTTCGCGCAGGAAGCGACCGAGGCCGCCACCGAAGCCGCGGCCGCCGCGCCGGAGTATGCCTCCGCTTCGGAAACCGCCTTCATCTTCAATACGCTGCTGTTTTTGATGGGCGGCTTTCTGGTGATGTGGATGGCCGCCGGCTTCGCCATGCTGGAAGCCGGCCTGGTGCGCTCCAAGAACGTGTCGATGCAGTGCCTGAAAAACATAGCGCTCTATTCGATCGCCGGTCTTATGTTCTGGGTGATCGGCTACTCGCTGATGTACACCAACGTCAATGGCGGCTATTTCGGCACGCCCATGCCCTATAGCTGGCCCGAAGCGGGTGCAGCCAATGAGGGCGACTATTCGGTGGCGTCCGACTGGTTCTTCCAGATGGTGTTCTGCGCCACCACGGCGTCGATTGTTTCGGGCACCCTGGCCGAACGCATCAAGATCTGGCCGTTCCTGATCTTCACTGCGATCCTCACCGGCATTCTCTACCCGATCACCGGCTCCTGGCAGTGGGGCGCGGGCTGGCTCAGCGAAGCCGGCTTCTCCGACTTTGCCGGCTCCACCCTGGTGCATTCGGTCGGCGGCTGGGCCGCACTCGCCGGCGCCATCATCCTGGGCGCGCGCAAGGGCAAATATGGCGCTGACGGCAAAGTGCACCCGATCCCGGGTTCCTCGATGGCTCTGGCCACGCTGGGCACCTTCATCCTGTGGCTTGGCTGGTTCGGCTTTAACGGCGCATCGCAGCTTGCGCTGGGCAGCAATGGCGACGCCTCCGACATCAGCCGGATCTTCGCCAACACCAACCTGGCGGCTTGTGGCGGCGTGATCGCGGCGATGATCCTGACCCAGGTGATGTACAAGAAGATCGATGTCACCATGGCGCTCAACGGCGCGCTGGCCGGTCTGGTGTCGATCACCGCCGAGCCGCTGATGCCTTCACCGCTGACCGCCATCATCATTGGCGCCATTGGCGGCGTGATCGTGGTCTTCGCCGTGCCGATGCTTGACAAGTTCAAGATCGACGACGTCGTTGGCGCAATCCCGGTCCACCTTCTGGCCGGCATCTGGGGCACTTTGATCGTTCCGTTCTCCAACCCCGACACGTCCTATGGCACCCAGATCCTGGGCATCGTCTCCATCGGCGTGTTCACCTTCGTGGTTTCGGCGGTGATCTGGATGATCCTGAAATCGACCGTTGGCATCCGTGCCTCGGAAGAACAGGAGATGATGGGCATGGACATGGCCGAGGTCGGTGTCGAAGCCTATCCGGAGTTCACCAAGGTGTAATCCACACCTGGCTCAAATCCCGTCGGGATGAGTTTCATCCCCGCCTCGGGGCCCGGTTCGCCGGGCCCCTTTTTATTGCCGTTGCGACAGCCACGGGTGGCCGTGCTTGCCGCGGCATGCATGGTTAATGCGGCATTAACTAGCCAACGGTTAGGCTTCGTCCGAGATGGGTCCTTAAGGGCCCGCAACCCGATTCGGACAAGTTTTGACCATGCAGACAGGCTCCTCCTCCCTTCCGTCAGGCGCTCGCCCCCGCGGTTCCTTGCTTGGCGGCCTGTTCCGCCGGCAAATCCGCTTTGCAGGCGGGCTGGCGATTGTCGCCGGGCTGGCGCTGGCGGTGGCTGCTCTGGCCACCTGGACCGTGTCGGACCCGAGCTTCTCCAACGCCAATGGCGCGAACCCGATCAATGCGCTGGGCTTTGGCGGAGCGGCTTTCGCGGATCTGGTGATGCAATTCTTCGGTCTTGCGGGTGTTATCGCGCTGCTGCCGGCCCTGTTCTGGGCGATTGCGTTGCTGCGCAACCGCCCGGTTGACCAGATCTCGCGGCGCGGAGCCGCCTGGTTTGGCGGCGCCTGGCTGTCGGCGGCGCTGTTCGGGCTGATGCCGGAGGCCGAGGGCTGGCCGCTGCCCAACGGGCTGGGCGGTGTGCTGGGCGATATGGCGCTGAAGATCCCGGCGGTGTTCATCGGCGGCTTTCCTTCGGGCCTGGTCGCCGTCATCCTCGCCGCGCTGCTGATCCTGCCCGCGTGCTGGATGCTGGGATTTGGCGCGGGGCTGATCGGCCGTCCGGTACAGCCTGAGCCGCAACCGGCTGATATTGACGAGGACCAAGCCGGGGATGGAGAAGAGATTTCGAGGGCGCAGGTGCTGCTCGGCGCACTCACCCATGGATGGTTTACCCTGCGCTGCCGGGTGCGGCGGATGACCGGCCTTGTGCGCCGCAGCGGCCATCAGGCGCTGCCAGACGAGCCGCTGGATCTCCACGGCGACGACGACGATGGTTACGGCGCGGGCCTTTCCACTGAGGGCGGCTTCAGATCCGGTGAACGGATCGAGCCCGGGTTCGGCCCGGCAGCAGAGGCCGGCAATCCGCAATATGCCGATGACGCGCCGCCGTTCGACATCGACGACGATCCCGCAAACGAGGCTTTGTCAGCAGATGACCGCATGAACGATCCCGCCGCTGACTGGCGCGAGCAGCCCGCTCCCGTGCGGCCCGCGGCCCAAGCCCGGCCCGCTGCGGCCTCGCCGCGGATTGCCGCACCCGCCGACCGGCCCAAGCCCGGCGCCCGGGTGCAGCGCGACGCGCAGGGCTCGATGCTTGATGATCAGGGCTTCACGCTGCCATCGGTGCATCTGCTCAATGAAGCCAAGAATGTGGTCAAGGATGCGTCGCTGTCGCCCGAAGCGCTGGAGCAGAACGCCCGCATGCTCGAGGGCGTGCTCGAGGATTTCGGCGTCAAGGGCGAGATTATCCACGTCCGGCCCGGGCCGGTGGTCACGCTTTATGAACTCGAGCCCGCGCCGGGCATCAAATCTTCGCGGGTGATCGGCCTCGCTGATGACATCGCCCGCTCCATGAGCGCAATCGCTGCCCGTGTGGCGGTGGTACCGGGCCGCAACGCCATCGGTATTGAGTTGCCTAACCAGAAGCGTGAGACGGTCTATCTGCGCGAACTGATCGGCAGCCGCGATTTTGACAGCTCCAAGGCCAAGCTGGGCCTCACCCTGGGCAAGACCATCGGTGGCGAACCGGTGATCGCCGATCTCGCCAAGATGCCGCATCTGCTGGTGGCCGGCACCACCGGTTCGGGCAAGTCGGTTGCGATCAACACCATGATCCTGTCGATCCTCTATCGCATGGACCCGAGCAAATGCCGCTTGATCATGATCGATCCGAAGATGCTCGAACTCTCTGTTTACGACGGCATTCCGCATCTTCTCACGCCGGTTGTGACCGATCCGAAGAAGGCCGTTGTGGCGCTCAAATGGACCGTCCGCGAGATGGAAGAGCGCTATAAGAAGATGTCCAAGATCGGGGTGCGCAACATCGACGGATTCAATTCGCGCGTCGAACAGGCGGCCAAGTCGGGCGAACCGATCACCCGCACGGTTCAGACAGGGTTTGATCGCGACACGGGCGAAGCCGTCTACGAGACCGAAGAGTTCGATCTCTCGCCGATGCCCTATATCATCGTCCTGATCGACGAGATGGCCGATCTGATGATGGTGGCCGGCAAGGATATCGAAGGTGCTGTGCAGCGGCTGGCGCAGATGGCGCGTGCGGCGGGCATTCACGTCATCATGGCAACGCAGCGGCCGTCGGTGGATGTGATCACCGGCACCATCAAGGCCAATTTCCCGACCCGTATCTCCTTCCAGGTCACCTCGAAAATCGACAGCCGCACCATTCTGGGCGAGCAGGGCGCCGAGCAGCTTCTGGGCATGGGCGACATGCTTTACATGGCCGGAGGCGGGCGCATCCAGCGTGTCCACGGGCCGTTCGTGTCCGACAAGGAGGTCGAGGACATCGTCTCCTATCTCAAGACCCAGGGCGTGCCCGAGTATCTCGACGCGATCACAGAGGATGACGACGAGGGCGATGGCGGCGGCGGTCCGGCGGGAACCTCGAACATGGCCGAATCCGACGATCCCTATGATCAGGCGGTGGCGGTGGTGCTGCGCGACGGCAAGGCCTCGACCTCCTACATCCAGCGGCGGCTGGGCATCGGCTACAACCGCGCGGCCTCGCTGATCGAGCGGATGGAGAACGAGGGTGTGATCAGTGCTGCCAACCACGCCGGCAAGCGCGAGATTCTGGTGCCCACCGAAGACGAGATCGACCCGCGCTGATCCGCAGGTGACCGGACCGCGTCACACTGGCGCCGCAGTCTTGGGCAAAACGAAGGCTGAAACACGCAATTGGAGTTGGACATGGCAAAACAGATCCACACCTCAGTGCCTGACCGGACTCAAACCAGCCGCCGCGCCCTTCTGGGCGGGGGTCTGGGGCTCGGGCTGTCGGTGATGGCGGCGGCCTCCGGCCTGCTGGTGTCGGCGAGTGGCGCGCGCGCATCGGACGCCGCGCAGCGGGTCGCCGATCATTTCTCCTCGGTCAAGACCATGACCGGCGAGTTCATCCAGTTCGGGCCCAATGGCGAGCAGACCGGCGGAAAGTTCTTTATCGACCGGCCCGGAAAGCTGCGCTTCAACTATGAGCCGCCTTCAGCGGTGCGGGTGATCGCCGATGGCAAGTCGGTGGTGATCGGCAATCGCAAGCTGAGAACCTGGGATCTGTATCCGCTCAACAAGACGCCGCTGAAACTGCTTCTGGCCGACCGTATCGATTTGTCGGCGAAGATGGTCCGTGACGTCCGGGAAGAGCCGGACCTGACCACCATCGTGCTCGGCAACAAGTCGATCTTCGGGGATTCCACCATCAGCCTTATGTTCGATCCCAAGAGTTTCGAGCTCAGGCAATGGACCATCCGCGATGCCCAGGGCAAGGACACGTCGGTGATGATCTTCAACGTTCAGACCGGTGTGGAATTTGCCAGCAACGTCTTCAAGGTGCCCTACGACCAGGTGCCCAAGCGCCGGGGCGCAGGTGACAACAGATAATCTTACCCAATCTGACGTCTGTCCAATTTGAGATCCTCAACGCGACAGCTTGTGGATGAGATCTTCGTGATGCCTGCCTGACAGATGATCGGCTTGCTCTGGTCCGGCTTGTCAGTCAGATAGGGGCGGGCTCATCTGGCAAGGCGATTTGATTTGGCGTTTTCGATTACCACCTGGAACATCAATTCCGTGCGATTGCGGCAGCCGCTGGTGCAGCATTTCCTCGACACGGTGCAGCCGGACGTGCTGTGCCTGCAGGAAACCAAATGCCCCAATGACGCCTTTCCCTCGGGAGCTTTCCGCAAGATTGGCTATGAGCACATGGCGATCCACGGTCAGAAGGGCTATCACGGCGTCGCCATCCTGTCGCGGCATCCGCTTACCGACGATCAGCGCCTGAGCTATTGCGGCATCGCCGATGCCCGACACGTCTCCGCCATTGTCGAGGCGCCGGGCGCGCGGCGAATCCGGTTGCATAATTTTTATGTGCCCGCCGGCGGCGATGAGCCGAACCGGGAGAAGAACCTGAAATTTGCTCACAAGCTGGATTTCATCGAGGAAATGCGGACGCTGAACGCCGAGGCCGAACGCGATTCGGGCGTTTCCTCTATTCTGGTGGGCGATCTCAACATCGCGCCGCTGGAAACCGATGTGTGGTCGCACAAGCAGTTGCTGAAAGTGGTGAGCCATACGCCGGTGGAAACCGAGAGTTTGACCTTGATGCAGCAGAGTGGGGCCTGGGTCGATCTGATCCGGACCCATATTCCGCCGCAGGAAAAGGTCTTTACCTGGTGGAGCTACCGCGCGCGGGATTGGGACGTGAGCGATCGCGGCCGCCGGCTCGACCACATCTGGTCGTCGGCCGATCTGGCGCCGGCACTACGCGATCTCCAGGTTCTCCGCGAAGCGCGCGGCTGGGAGCGGCCTTCCGATCACGTGCCGGTTACTGCGCGGTTTGAATTCTAGGCACGGTGCCGGCCAGGATCCGGCAGAAACAGCGAGACGCGGGGCCTATTCCGAGAAGCGGCTGGCGATCTTGTCGAGACCGGCATTGAGATCGGCCAGATTGGCGGCAATGCGTTCGCGCACCACACCGGCGATTTCGGGATATTCCTCAAGCATGCGGCGAAACAGCGGCCGGTTGATGCGAATCACCTCTGCATGATCGAGGGCGATGGCCGTCATCTTGCGGTCGACGGCGGATATCATCGCCAGTTCGCTCAGCAGGGTGCCACGCTCGGCGGCCCCAAGCGTTTCAGAATGGCCCTGGCGGTTGGTGCGGCTGAGTTCAAGGCGGCCCTCGGCCACCACATAGGCGCAGTCGGCGGGGGTATTTTCGCGAAACAGCGTCTGGCCCGCCTGCAATTTGCGCCGTTCGGCGCCGAAGGCGATCAGGCGCAGCTTGTCCTCGCCGATGTCGCCAAACAGCGCCACCCCGGACAACAGCTCGATGTCTTCATTCAGCGCCACGGGCGCGCTCCTTGATGGTGATCAGCCTGGTGGTCCGACCGTAATTGATCTGACACCGGGGATCACTCCTACGGGACGATCTTGTAACCGCCGCTTTCGGTGACCAGAATTTCGGCATTGGACGGGTCGGCTTCGATCTTCTGACGCAGCCGGTAGACATGGGTTTCCAGCGTGTGAGTGGTAACGCCGGAATTGTAGCCCCAGACTTCTTCCAGTAAAACGTCGCGGGTGACCACTTTCTGGTCGGCGCGGTAGAGATAACGGATGATCGCGGCTTCCTTCTCGGTGAGCCGGATCTTGCCTCCCTTGTCGTCGAGCAGCAATTTCTGGCTGGGCTTGAAGGTGTAGGGGCCGACCGTGAAGGTGGCGTCCTCGCTCTGCTCGTGCTGACGCAGTTGCGCGCGGATGCGGGCCAGCAGCACGGCGAACCGGAACGGCTTGGTGACATAATCGTTGGCGCCGGCCTCGAGCCCCAAAATCGTATCCGAATCGGTATCGTGACCGGTCAGCATGATGATCGGCGCCTTGAAGCCGCCCTTGCGCAACAGCTTGACCGCTTCGCGGCCGTCCATGTCCGGCAGGCCGACATCCATGATCAACAGATCGATGTGGTTGTTGCGCGCCGCCTGGACGCCCTTGGTGGCGGAAGATTCCTGAAGGATGGAAAACTCCTCATAAAGCGAAAGCTGCTCGACGAGGGTTTCGCGGAGATCATCATCGTCGTCGACAAGCAGAATCGAACGGGCTGTCATGGCGGATGTCCCTCTTTCGTTTGACGTCTCGCGGCCGACGCCGCGTCATGCGATGGTGTCAGATGACAATGCGTCTTTGTTTAGGCACTTTCGCAGCTCCGGCAAAGTGTTAAATAGCATCAGATAGTAACAGGCGGAGCACTTGAACGTGAGATTGGCGTTACAAAGGCGCGCGCTCCGCCGTCGGGCACCGCGGCGGCTGGTGGTGCGACGCTCGCCGCGCGATCCGCTGCGGGCCCTGGTGCGTTTCGGCCCCTTGATGTTTCAGGCAACGCTCGGCCGGGGCGGCATCAGCGTTTTCAAGCGTGAGGGCGATGGCGCCACGCCACGTGCGGCAATGGCGGTGCTGGGCGGATTCCGTCGCGGCTACAGGCCGGGCCAAAGGTCCACCGCCCTGCCCTCGCCGGTCGAATTCGATCGGGCCGGTCTGCGGGATGGCTGGTGCGATGCGCCAGACCATGCCGCCTATAATCGCCCGGTGCGGCTGCCGTTTCCGGCTAGCTGCGAGCGGTTGGTGCGCGAGGACCGGCTTTACGACGCGGTGCTGGTGCTCGACTGGAATGTCAGCCGCCGGGCGCGGGGCCTTGGCAGCGCCATCTTCCTGCATGTGGCGCGCGAGGGTTACCGGCCAACCGAGGGCTGCGTGGCGCTCGAACCGCGTGATCTCAAAGTCCTGCTTGGTTTCATTCGGCGCGGAGACATCGTTCAGGTGCTGTAACTACCGGGGCGCGACCGGTAACTGCCAGACCGAGGTCGCCTTGATTTCGCTGTCCTCCAGCGCTCTGGTAACGGGCACCTGGTAACGGCCGATCAGCTCGAAGCGTTCGCGCGGGCAGTAGGCACGGCCGGGATCGCCGATCAGCACTGTACAGCCGCGTGCGGCCAGGGTTTCGAACCATGGCAGCACGCGTTCGGCCAGCTCGCGATCATAAAACACGTCGCCCGCCAGAACCGTATCCCATCCCCGGTCTTGCCCAATCAGGTCGGCATGGAGAATGTCAAAACCGGCCCGGTTTTCGGTTGCGTTGAGCCGCGCCGCCGTTACCGACCAGGGATCGATGTCGGCGGCGGTCACTTCTTTTGCGCCAGCCCGTACTGCGGCGATCGCCACCAGCCCCGAGCCGGTTGCGAAATCGAGAACCTGTCTGCCCGAAACCAATTCCCGATGATCGAGAATGTGGCGCGCCAGACCCTGACCCCCGGCCCAGGCAAAAGCCCAGAAAGGCGGCGGCAGGCCGATGGCTTCAAGCTCGTCCTCGGTCTTCAGCCACAGATCGTGGGCCTCATCGGCCAGATGCAGCCTGATTTCGGGCACATGCGGTGGCGTCATCAGCGCCGTATTGGCCAGGATGAGGCGCTCCGGATCGGTTTTCATGCCCGGAGTGCTCACGTCGCCGGGCGTGTCATTCAGGCGATCGCGGCGGATTATCGAGGTCGCCCATGCGGCAAACTTCAAACCATTCGTCTTCGGTGACAGGCTGCACCGACAGGCGCATCGAGGTGACCAGGCTCATTTCAGCCAGCTTCGGGTTGGCCTTGACGTCCTTCAGGGTGACCGGTTTGGGCATATCGCAGACCGCGCGGATGTCGACGCACTCCCAGCGCTGATCGTCGGTGGTGGTATCAGGATGGATCAGCGCCGAGACCTCGACAATGCCAACCACCTCGAGCCCCTCGTTGGAATGGTAGAAGAAGCCCTTGTCGCCCAACTTCATGGCCCGCATGTTGTTGCGGGCCTGATAGTTGCGGATGCCGTCCCATTGCTCGCCGGTCTCGCCTTTGGCCTTCTGCATCTCCCAGGACCATTTGAAAGGTTCGGATTTGAACAACCAATAGGCCATCTTATGCCTCCGGGTTCTTGAAGACCCAGTTGAAGGCGCGGATTTCGACAGTGTCGAACAAACCGACCTTGGCATAGGGATCGCGCGCCGCAATGGCTCCCGCGGCTTCGCGGTCTTCGGCAGCGATCACCACCAGGCTGCCGATTGGCTTTTCGTCATCGCCAAGCAGCGGTCCGGCCATCTTGAGCACGCCCTGGGCATCGAGATCCTTGAGAAATTCGACATGGGCGGGGCGTTCGGCCAGGCGTTTGTCGAGCGAAGCGGGTTTGTCCTTGCACATCAGCGCATACAGCATGGGATCTCCATCACAACGGTTGCGGAACCGGCATATCGGCGCCGGAGCAGTGAGTGTCACCTATGCCCCGGCGCGGCGGCTGTTTCAATGGCTTCCGGATATCTCGAAGCCCGCCACTTGATGGATATGGTTCCGGTTCAGTCGGGTTTGGCCGAATTCTAGGCCTTGGCGCCGCGCTTGCCATGTCCGATGGCGGCCGCGACGTCTTCGTCCAGTGGCCAGCGCGAGCGTGGTGCAAGATCAAGCGGGCTTGCGGGCAGACCGGCCGCCAGCCGTTCGGCGCCGGCCCAGGCAATCATTGCGGCGTTGTCGGTGCACAGGTTGAGCGGAGGTGCGACGAAATGAAAACCTGCTTCATCGGCGCGGGCCTGCAGTGTTGCGCGGATCGCCTTGTTGGCGGCCACGCCTCCGGCCACCACCAGCGCCGGCGCATGTACGCCTGGGAAGCGTGCGGCGAACCGCGCCAGCGCCATGGTGATGCGATCGCCAAGGCTCTTCGTGACCGAAGTCTGAAACGCCAGACAGAGATCGGCGATTGTCTGTGGCTCCAACGGGGCGTGATCCTGGGCCATTTGCCGCACCGCGGTTTTGAGACCGGAGAAGGAGAAATCAAGCCGCGGATCGCGCCGCATCGGTACGGGCAGCCGGAAGCGTCCCGGATCGCCGGTAAGCGCTGAGCGTTCCACTGCGGGACCGCCGGGGTAATCCAGCCCCAGCAGCTTGGCGGTCTTGTCGAAGGCTTCGCCGAGCGCGTCATCGATGGTGGTGCCCCAGCGCTCGTAGTCATCAACGCCCTTGACCAGTACGATCTGGGTGTGACCGCCAGAGACCAGCAGCACCAGATAGGGATAGGCCACATTGTCTGTCAGCCGGGCTGTGAGCGCGTGGCCCTCGAGATGGTTGATGCCGAGATAGGGCTTGCCGGTGGCCATGGCGATGGCCTTGCCGGTCATCAGCCCGACCATCAGTCCGCCGATCAGGCCGGGACCGGAGGTGACGGCGACGGCGTCGATATCGGCAAGCGGCGTACCGCTCTCTTCCAGCGCCTGGGCGATCAACCGGTCGAGCGTGAGCACATGTGAGCGGGCCGCGAGCTCGGGAACCACGCCGCCAAAGGCCGAATGCAGATCAAGTTGGCTCAGCACCACATCCGACAGGATCTCGCCGGTTCCGCCGGGCGCACGGCGCACCACCGCTGCGGCGGTTTCGTCGCAGCTGGTTTCCAGCCCGAGAATGTGGAGATTGCGGTTCATCTGTCCAGAGGCTTCGTGTCTCGCGCCCCTCGCCGGGAGCGGTGATTGTTGCGCGCGCCGGGCGATCCCGGTACCTGTCTGTCGGTAACAATGGAATGGACGTCTTGCAAATGAAACCTTACCGGATCGGCACCCGTGGCAGCCCGCTGGCGCTGGCGCAGGCTCATGAAACTCGCGACCGGCTGATGGCGGCGCATGACCTGCCCGAATCGGTCTTCGAGATCGTGGTTCTGTCGACCAAGGGTGATCGTATCACCGACCGGCCGCTGGCCGAGATCGGCGGCAAGGGGCTGTTCACCGAGGAGCTCGAGACGCAGTTGAGTGATGGCCGGCTCGATATCGCGGTGCATTCCTCCAAGGACATGCCGACAGCGCTTCCCGATGGGCTGGGCATTGTCGCCTATCTCGAGCGTGAGGATGTGCGCGACGCTTTTATCGGGCGCGCGGCGCCGCGGCTTGAGGACCTTCCGGCCAATGCGATCATCGGCTCGTCCTCGCTCAGGCGGCAGGCACTGATTCGCAGGCTGCGGCCGGACATTTCGGTGGTGGCGTTTCGCGGGCTGGTCGACACCCGGCTGCGCAAGCTTGAGGAAGGCGAGGCCGACGCCACACTTCTCGCTCACGCCGGGCTCAAGCGGCTGGGCAAGGCAGATGTCATTACCGAACTGCTCGATCCGGAGCGGTTTCCACCGGCCCCGGGCCAGGGCGCGATTTGCATCGAGGCGCGGCTCGGCGATCAGCGCGTCGCCGATCTGCTCGCACCGATCGATCATGCCGACACCCACGCCGCTCTTGATTGCGAGCGCGCTTTTCTCGGCGCCCTTGACGGCTCCTGCCGCACGCCGATTGCCGGACACGCGGTGCTTGGCAGCGGGCGAGTGCAGTTTTTCGGCATGATACTCACGCCGGATGGCTCGGTGTGGCACGATACCCGGGCCGAGGGGCGCGCCGAAGATGCCGCCAGACTGGGTTCGGAAGCCGGGGCGGGGTTGCGCGACCGCGCCGGGCCCGGCTTTTTTGAAAGCTGGGTCTGAGGCGGCGTCGGATGCGGGTGCTCGTCACACGGCCGCAACCGGGTGCGGACAGGACCGCCGCCCGGCTTGAGGCCATGGGTTATGACACCGTCAAGCTGCCGTTGTTTGAAAGCCGCGTTACCGCAACGCCCCGCGACCTGCCCGACTTGACGAAAGTCGACGGCATTCTGGCCACCAGCGCCCGGGCATTTTCGATGTTTGGCGGCGCGGGTGCGCCGCCTGCCTACCGGCGGCTGGCTGTTTATGCGGTTGGGCCGGCGACCGCGGAGGCTGCGCGCAATGCGGGGTTCAACAAGATTTACGAAGGCGCCGGCAGCGCCCGCGATCTGGCCGCACGAATTACCGGGGACGGGATCGAGACTGGCGTGGTGGGTGGTGCCGAGATTGGGCGTTTAACGCGCCCGCTCTATCTGGCGGGGCAGCCGAGACGGGCAGTGATCGAGGAGGCTCTCGATGCAGCGAGGATGCGGTATACGGTTCTCGAATGCTACCGATTGGATGAAATAAGTTATACAACTGACTATTTGGAAACGCGCGTATTGACGCTGCCATTTGATGCGGTGCTGTTCTATTCCGCCAATGCTGCGACGCGGTTTTCCGGGTTGATGACCGCAAAAACACCGGGAGAAGCGATGGTTTCCGCCCGCTTCGGCTGTTTGTCGGCCGAGGTTGCGGCGGCGCTGCCCAGCGCTTGGCGCAGGCGCGCATTCGTTGCCGCTCACCCTGATGAGGCCAGCCTGCTTGCATCCTTGGGTCAGTTGGGCTGATTTGCGGGAACCAGGGTGACCGTCGGCGCATTGCAACTGCGCCCGGCCCCGCCGCTGCAATCTGATCCTTCAGGAGACGCCATGACCAAGGGTCCCACCCCGCGCCATTCGAAACCGTCCAAACCGGTAACGATCGATCTCGACGCGACCGACGTCACGCCGAAAGAAAAGCCAGGCGGCGCAGCAAAACCGGCCGCAAGTGCGACCGGATCCGGCAGCAAAGACAGCGCGCCGGAGAAGGCCGGCACGTCCGGCAAGGAAAGGCCCGCCAGGGCTGCCGCCGCCTCGCCGACCGGTCCGAAAACAGGCTCCGGGGCAGCCAAATCCGATCCGGTCAAGCCGGAGCCTGCCAAGGCTGAATCGACCAAGCCGGAGCCCGAGAAAGCCGGCTCCTCCAAATCCGAACCCTCCAAATCCGGCAGCGCCGCAACCGGGGCGTCGGGCTCGTCAGCCACGGCCAGTGGCGGATCTTTCGGCAGGACTGGCGCGGCTGCGGCCGCAAAGGCTTCACCGTCCGAGGCTCCGGCGGCGTCTTCCACCCCATCGAGCGCCGCTGACAGCAAGGGCAAGCGCGGCGGCGGCCTCGGCATGGTGGCTTCGGGCGTGATCGGCGCGGTGCTCGCGCTGGGTGGCGGCTATGCGCTGCAGGCGGGCGGTGTGCTTCCGGCGCCGGTTACGGTTTCCGGCACCGGCGGTGAAACCGAGCAGAGCCAGGCGGTTGCTGCGCGGGTCGATGACCTGGCGGCGCAACTTGAAGGGCTTTCAGCGGAACTGTCGGCGCAGCCCACCGGAGACGGCGCCGATGTTGCCGCGGAACTGGTGAGCCGTATCGAGGCGCTGGAGGCGGCGTCATCTTCGGGAGGCGCTTCCGGGTCCGATGCGGGGCAAACCGAGGTGCTGACCGGGCGCATCGACGAGCTCGAGACCCGTCTCAATGCGGTGGCTGACAGTGCTGCGACGATGCAGACTGGCGCCGATCCGGCGCTCAGCGCTACGGTGGCGGAGTTGCAGGCGAGCCAGGCCGGCGTCACCGATGCGTTGTCGCAGTCGCGAAGCGAGGCCGAGGCCCTGACCAACCAAATCGCGGCGCTTGACCAGGCGCAGACAGAATTGGCCGAGCGCCTCGACGCAGGCATGGAGTCGCTAGAGGCGCGGCTTGATGAGCCCGCGCAGCAGGTCGACCTTGCTCGCGCCATCGCCGCCGCCGGCCTCAAGACGGCCATCGACCGGGGCGGTTCGTTCATGTCTGAACTTGAAGCCTTTGCCTCGGTCGCCCCGGACGATCCGGCGGTGCCGGAACTCAGGGATCTGGCCGCACGCGGCGTGCCAAGCCGTTCTGAGCTGATCGAGGGTTTCCCGGAGGCCGCCAATCTGGCGATTGCGGCGGAAGCGCCCGCCGATCCCGACGCCGGTCTGGTCGACCGGCTGATGAACAGCGCTTTGTCGGTGGTCAAGGTCCGTCAGGTCGGCGAGATCGAAGGCGACACCGCCGAAGCGATCACCGCGCGCGCCGAGGCACGGCTGCTGGACGGCGATCTCGAGGCGGCACTGGTCGAATGGAACGCGCTTCCGGAAGCGTCGCATTCGGCCGCGGCCGACTTTGGAGACGCGCTGGCAGCCCGTGCGCGGGCCGAAAAGCTGGTTGCCGCGTCGCTTACGCCCGGCGGAACCGCGCAAACCAGTCCTGCTGGAACTGAGCCCGCCCAGCCGGAGCCTTCCGCGCCTGAGGCGGCGGCTGACGCTGCATCCGATACTTCGTCCGAAGCACCGGCCAACTAGGAGATCGATGATGATCCGTCTGTTAATCTTCATCGCACTGGTTCTGGCTCTGGGTTTCGGCTTTGCCTGGCTCGCCGACCGTCCCGGCGATCTGTTCATTATCTGGCAGGACCGCCGCATCGAAATGTCGCTGATGACGGCGGTTACGGTGGTGGTGTCGCTGGTGGCCACGATCATGGTCACCTGGTGGCTGATCCGCACCATCTGGCAGTCGCCGCAGATGGTGCGGCGTTACTTCCGGGCCAGCAAGCGCGACCGCGGCTATCAGGCGCTGTCGACCGGGCTTCTTGCGGCTGGCGCCGGGGATGCGGTGGCCGCGCGCAAGATGAACAAGCGTTCCAAGGGCTTGTTGAGCGCCGACCAGGAGCCGCTGATTCATCTGCTTGATGTGCAGGCAGCCCTGATCGAGGGCCGCAATGAAGAGGCGCGCAAATTGTTCGAGGCCATGGCCGAGGATCCCGAGACCCGGCTTTTGGGCTTGCGCGGGCTGTATCTGGAAGCCCAGCGTCAGGGCGCCAACGAGGCGGCGCGGCACTATGCCGAAAAGGCGGCGGACCAGGCCCCGCATTTGCCCTGGGCGGGGGCCGCGGCGCTGTCCTACCGCACCCAGGAGGGCAAATGGGACGACGCGTTGCGGCTGCTCGACAAGCAGCGGCAGGCCGGCACCGTTGAGGCGGCCGAAGCCGATCGCAAGAAGGCGGTGCTGATGACCGCACGGGCGCGCGAGCGGCTTGATTCCGATCCGCTCAGGGCGCGTGACGATGCCCTGGCGGCGCTCAAATATGCGCCGGGGTTCGCTCCGGCTGCGGTGATTGGCAGCAAGGCGCTTTTGCGTAACGACAATTTGCGCAAGGCGGCACGGATCCTCGAGGCTGCCTGGAAAGTCAATCCGCATCCGGAAATCGCCGAGGCCTATGTTCGGGCGCGGGTTGGTGACACCAGCGCTGACCGGCTCAAGCGCGCGGAACGGCTGGAGAAGGTCAAGCCGCTCAACCCGCAGGCCTATGACGTTGTGGCGCGCGCGGCGCTGGAGGCGCGGCGCTTCGATCTGGCGCGCGAAAAGGCCGAGGCTTCGGCACGGCTGCAGCCGTGCGAGGGTATTTACCTGCTGCTGGCCGACATCGAAGAGGCCGAGACCGGCGATGAGGGCCGGGTGCGGCACTGGTTGAGCCAGGCGGTGCGCGCGCCGCGCGATCCGGCCTGGACGGCTGACGGCTATGTCTCGGAAGCCTGGGAGCCAGTCTCTCCGGTGACCGGCAAGCTCGATGCCTTCGAGTGGAAGGTGCCGGTGGAACAGCTTTCGGGCCCCAGCCTGGATGGTGAGGTGTCTGAGCGCTCCTTCGATCAGGCGATGGCCAGCCTGCCGCCGGTGCGCTCCAACACCGGTTCACCGGAAATTGCCCAGCCCGTGGCAACCGCCGCCGCGATGGCAGTCGCAACCACCGGCGGTGTGCTCGCCGATCCGGTGGCGGATGCCCTGGCGCCGATGGCCAAGATCGACGATGTGCCGCATCCGGGACCGACGCCGATCGCTGACGCCGACCCGATTCTCGAGGCCGAGGCGCTTGCGGCCGCAGCCAAGGCCGACGCGCCATCGGGGCCGAGCTCCGGCGGCGATGGAGCCGGGACCAAAGACGCGACACCGCAGGACTCCGGCAAGACCGCCGCAGCGACGGCTCCCGCTGACCAGCCTTTGGCCTCCGGTCAGGGCGCGGATAGCGCGGCAGCAGAGGTTAAATCTGCTGGAGCGGACGCTGCCGCGACCAATGGCGCCCTACCGGCGGCCACTGAAGACAAGCCTTCAGACAAGCCGCTGGATGATGCTGCATCGCAGTCGGGTCCTGCATCATCCGGGGCTCCAGCAGGTGAGCCCGAGAAATCGGCAGCACCTGACCCAGAGGCCGAGGCACGCGCCAAGGAAGAGGCGTTCCTGACCCATCGTCCGGATGACCCCGGGGTCCGTGCCGATGCGGAGCCTGTAAAACCGGGCCGGTTCCGGTTGTTCTAATGGCGGTATGGAAAGGGAACTTGCATGCTTGAGCAGATAAGGGCGTTTTTGAGTGGCCTTGGCGGCGATGACAAATCATCGCGGCCGGACACCAGCAACCCGGACGTGGCCGCCGTGGCGCTGTTTTATCACGTTATCAGCGCCGATGGTGTGGTCGACCGGGCCGAATCAGAAACCCTGCGCAAGATGATCGCCGAGGAATATGCCGACAGTTCAACCTCGGCGGAGGCGCTGTTGAAGGCGGGAGAAAAGGCGGACCGCGAATCGGTCGATCTTTATGCCTTCACCAGCGTGCTCAACCGCAGTCTGGATCTGGAAGGCAAAACCCATTTCATCGAGCTGTTGTGGCGGCTTGCCTATGCCGACGGGCACCGGCACGAACTGGAAGATCATGTGGTCTGGCGGATTGCCGATCTGATGGGCGTGTCGAGCCGCGAACGGGTGCTGGCGCGGCAGCGCGCGCTTGAACGGGCCGGAATTGTCGACGGGGAGGAGCCGCGTGACGAGGTTTGACCTCGCGCCCAACAGCCGCAGCGGCCGCGTTCTCATAATCCTGCATCAGGAAACTTCGAGCGCCGGACGCGTCGGACAATTGCTGGCGCATATGGGCTTTGAGGCTGACATCCGTCGCCCGGTGCTGGGCGATCCGCTTCCTGCCGATCTTAAAACCCATGCCGGCGTGGTGGTGTTCGGCGGGCCGATGAGCGCCAATGACGATGATGACGGCATCCGCCGCGAGACCCGCTTCATGGAGGTGGTGCTGAAATCCGGCAAGCCCTATTTCGGCATCTGCCTTGGCGCGCAGATCCTGGTCAATCATCTGGGCGGACGGGTCGCCACTCGCGACGACGGGCAGGTGGAAATCGGCTGGTATGGGCTCGAAGCAACGCCCACCGGAGAGGCGATGATGGAGTGGCCGTCAATGGTCTACCAGTTCCACCGCGAGGGTTTCGACCTACCGCGCGGTGCGGAGCTCCTGGCCACCGCCGAAGCCTATCCCAACCAGGCATTCCGCTATGGCGAGAACGCCTGGGCGATCCAGTTTCACGCCGAATTGACGCTGACCATGATGCATCGCTGGGTGGTGCGCGGAGCCGAGCGGTTCAGCCTCCCCGGCGCGC
Source organism: uncultured Hoeflea sp. (assembly GCF_947501405.1). GTDB lineage: Bacteria > Pseudomonadota > Alphaproteobacteria > Rhizobiales > Rhizobiaceae > Hoeflea. The sequence continues at coordinate 408,889 of NZ_CANMVK010000003.1, forward strand.
AGCAGGGCCGCGCCCATCTGGAAGGCCGGAGGATATACGACGCAGCGCTGCTCGATTGGCTCACGCGTTTCATGGACCGGATTTTTCCGGCCGATCCACCCCGGATTTGAGCGCGGCACGGCTTTCCTCGGCGTCGCGGTCGAGCGACTGGATTTGCCTCAGCGCTGGGAAGCCGAAGCTCCAGGCCAAGGCGACGGCCAGCGTGCCGGCGCCGCCGATCACCACAGCTGCCACCGGGCCGATCAGGGCCGCCATGGTGCCGGCGCGGAATTCGCCAAGCTCATTGGATGCACCGATGAACACCATGTTGACGGCGCTCACCCGGCCGCGCAACTCATCGGGCGTCCACAACTGCACCAGGCTCTGGCGCACATAGACCGAGATCATGTCGGAAGCGCCCATGACGATCAGTGCCGCTATCGACAGCAATGGCGACGTTGACAGGCCGAAAGTGACGGTGGCCGCGCCGAAGATGCCGACGGCGATAAACATTGCCGCCCCGGCATGACGGCGAACCGGGTAGGAGGCGAGATAGATAGCCATGGCGATGGCGCCGATCCCCGGTGCGGCGCGCAACCACCCCAGGCCGGTGGGGCCAAGTTCGAGCACGTCGCGGGCAAACACCGGCATCAGTGCCACCGCGCCGCCCAGCAGCACCGCAAACATGTCGAGCGAGATTGCGCCCAGAACGATCTTCTGATTGCGCACATAGCTTAGCCCGGCGACCAGAGCCTGCCAGCTCTGGGCCTGACCGCGCGATCGCTGCCTGGGTGGGGGCACCAGGGTGATGAACAAGGTTGCGAGCGCGAAGAAGCCCAGCGCCGTGGCGTATGGCGCGATCGCACCTACCCCATAGAGCAGGCCGCCCGCCACCGGGCCGACGATGGTCGCCGTTTGCCACGAGGTCGAATTCCAGGCAATTGCGTTGGGCAAATCCCTGGCGGGTACCAGATTTGGGGCCAATGACTGCGAGGCAGGGGCAAAAAAGGCCCTGGCAATGCCGATGACGAGAAGCACTGCGAAAATCGGAAGCGGCGAGGTCAAGCCCTGCCAGGCGAAATAGACCAGTGCCGCTGCGCAAACGCCGATGATGATCTCGCAGATCATCATGATGGTGCGCCGTCCGTAGCGGTCGGCGGCGGCGCCGGTCAGCAGGATCAGCACCAGCGCCGGCAGGAACTGGATCAGCCCGACCAGTCCGAGATCGAAGGGATCGCGGGTGAGATCATAGATCTGCCAACCGACGGCGACGCTGATGATCTGCAGCCCGAAGGTGGAGAGAAACCGTGCGGTGAAATAATATGCGAAGGCGCGATGGCGAAATGCGGCAAAACGGTCATCGGCGCCGATCGGCAGGCTCATGGCGGTGGTCCGGTTGGTGCGTTTCGGTAAAACGCGGGAGGATATGGGGCCACAATTGCAGCCTGCTGAGGCTCTCTATACACCAGTCGCACGCCCGCGCCACAGCGGCATAGGCGTCGGCTGGGGCGCCCGCCCTTGCCGCCTCGGGTTCGAATGTCTACATGTCGTTCACGCGACGAACAGCCGGAGACCTAAATGTTTGCAGTCTTTCAAACCATCGACCTGGCGCTGGGGATCTACACCTGGATCATCATCGGTAGCGCCATCTTCTCCTGGCTCTATGCCTTCAACGTGATCAATTCCAACAACCGGTTCGTCGGCATGGTCGGCGAGTTTCTCTACAAGGCCACCGAGCCGGCCCTCAGGCCGATCCGCCGGGTGTTGCCGGATTTGGGCGGGCTCGACATTTCGCCCATCGTGTTGTTGATCGCGATCTTCTTCTTGCGCACCTTCATCGCCACGTCGATCGCGCCGATGTTCTTCTGAGCGCCTGGCGTCAGACACCGGATGGCGGGTTTGACCTGTCCGTGCGGCTGACGCCGCGCGCAGCGTCGGACCACGTCGACGGTTTGGATATCGATTCCGCCGGAGCTGTTCGCCTTAAAGCGCGGGTTCGCGCGGTGCCCGAAAAGAACAAGGCCAACAGGGCTTTGGAGGCGCTGATTGCCGACCGGCTCGGTGTCGCCAAATCTTTTGTGCGCGTGACTTCAGGCGACGCCAGCCGCATCAAGACGCTTCGCATTGCCGCTTCAGCTGGCATCAGCGCCAACGCGCTTGAGGAACTCGTCCGCGAACGCTGATCGCGGCCGAGCGATACTCAAGCCTTGGTCTTGGCGCGGTCGATGGCCTCGACAATCAGCTTGCGGGCGGTTTCAGCATCGCGCCAGCCGCCGATCTTGACCCATTTGCCGGGTTCGAGATCCTTGTAATGCTCGAAAAAGTGCTCGATCTGCTGCAGCGTGATCTCCGGCATGTCGGTGTAGTCGACAACCTTGGAATAGCGCTGGGTGAGATGCGGCGAGGGCACGGCGATGATCTTTTCATCCTGGCCGGAATTGTCTTCCATGATCAGCACGCCAATCGGCCGGGCGTTGATAACACAGCCCGGAATCAGCGGCCGGGTGTTGCACACCAGCACGTCGATCGGGTCGCCGTCGTCGGACAGGGTGTGGGGCACGAAGCCGTAATTTCCCGGGTAGGTCATCGGCGTGTAAAGAAAGCGATCAACGACCAGGGTGCCTGCATCCTTGTCCATCTCGTATTTGATGGGATGACCGCCCACGGGCACCTCGATGATCACGTTGACGTCGTGTGGCGGGTTTTCGCCGATGCTGATGGCGTCTATGCGCATGATCGCTCCAATTCCGGTGTCGCGGGCCTGTCCGCTCCGGAGCCGTTCCCCGGCCCGGTCCGCATGCCCGATGGTGCTGATTGCGCGTCGCTCGAGCCGGTGCTGTCGACCGCGCATGCAGCGGCCCCGCACTTAAAGCCAAAGCGATTCGTGCGCAACTGGACTTTCGGAGCGGGTGACAGGGTAGGGCCCAGGAATCCGGGCGATCAGTTCCAGACGAAAGCGATCTTCTTGAGCGTCTTGCCGTCAAAGGTTTCGTGGCCCTCGGCGACGTCGGTGCCGCCCTGCAGCCGGTAGAAATCCACCGCCGGGTGGTTTTCTTCCAGACACCAGAGCGCCACGCCTTCGCAGCCCAATGACGCGAGCAATTGCCGGGCTTCGGTAAACAGCCGTTTGCCCAGGCCGACGCCCTGAAACTCGGGACGCAGATAGAGCTCGTAGATTTCGCCCTCCTGGGGCAGTGAGCGCGCCCGGTTGAGCCCCAGCGTTGCGTAACCGGCGATGGTTCCGCCGACATCGAGCACCAGAATTGAGGTCGCGCCGCGGATTGCCCGCCGCCACCAGCCGACATTTCGGCGCTCGAGCATGACGCGCAGCGACGTGTACGGCAAAATACCGGTATAGGCATGGCTCCAGGCCGCCCGGTGCGCCTCGGCGATGGCCTCGGCGTCCTGCGGCTCCGCGCGCCGTATGTCGATTGTCAACATGCTCATGCGGCTACACTATCGGTTCCCAAGTGTCCGGCGAAAGCGGCGAAACCGCCCTCCCGGCCTTAGCCCACAGCATTGTTTTGTGGACGGCTTGGGAGAAGTTAACCGTCTGTTAAGGAATTATGCAAGGCCGCAGCGGCACTCGCCATGTGGAACACGCGCGCCTGCCGGGTGGGCGGACGAGCCGTTCGCCGCATGCGAGATCGCCGAATAGGCGTGGATAATGGGGCGGTAAGCCCGTAACCCGCTTAGTCGTGAGCGCCCATATCCAGACCGCGGCACTGAACCTGCGCGGACCTTACAGATCGTAGTGCTGGATGCGTGGCTCAGCCGATATCGGCAAAGCGGTCGAGATTGGCTTGCGCCGCCTCGAAGAACTGGCCGACCTGCAGGCCGTCAGCCAGCGCATGGTGGACTTGCACAGCCATGGCGCAACTCCAGCGCCCATCGGGGCTTTTCACCAGCTTGCCCCAGGAAAACCGCGGGATGCAGTCATCCGGACCCGGCAGCGCATTGTCGAGCGCGGTGAAATCGAGCCATGGCAGACAGGAGAGATAGGCCAGATCCACCCGCTCGCCGGTGTTGGCGCCGAGATCCGTCCCCTTCGCGGTCTCCTCGATGATCGCCTTGCAGCTTTCATCGAAGCGAGCCCAGTCGGCAAAATAGGGAATATAGGCGTATCCAAAAGTGTCCCCGGGCCGCGGCACCGTTGCCGACAGCGCGATCTCGTCGAACTCAAACACCTTCTCGCCGCCATCGGCAGCCGACGCAAACCGTGTTTTGAGCGCGGACACCGCATGTACACCCGCACCGATGGTGTGGATGAAGGCGCGGTAGGGCGAGACACCGGCCGGTTTGGCCCGGGTCATCAGGGCAGTCGCGTCGAGCCGTGCGGTGGTGGCGAATTGCGGCCGGTCGTAGGTCCGAAACAGCCGGTACTGACCGGCCCTTGACCAGCTCTCGATATCGATTTCGCGGCCGGTGCTCATATCATGCGGCTCCGGCGCGGGCTTTTTCAAGCCGCTTGCGATCATTTGCGTCGAGATAGCGCTTGCGCAGGCGGATCGATTTCGGCGTGACTTCCATCAGTTCATCGTCCTGAATCCAGGACAGCGCCCGGTCAAGCGTCATGCGGATCGGCGGGGTCAGTTTGACCGCCTCGTCCTTGCCGGCAGAGCGGATGTTGGTGAGCTGCTTGCCCTTGAGCACATTGACCTCGAGATCGTTGTCGCGGGTGTGAATGCCGATGATCATGCCGGTGTAGACCTTGTCGCCCGGCTCAATGATCATCGGACCGCGATCCTCGAGATTGAACATGGCGTAGGCCACCGCCTCGCCCGGCTGGTTGGCCAGCAGTACGCCGTTGGTGCGGCCGGCAATGTTGCCCTTGAACGGCTGATAACCGTGGAACAGCCGGTTCATCACCGCGGTGCCGCGGGTGTCGGTCAAAAGTTCCGACTGGTAGCCGATCAGGCCGCGTGTCGGCGCATGGAAGACCAGCCGCACACGGTTGCCGCCTGACGGGCGCAGCTCGACCATCTCGGCCTTGCGCTCGGACATTTTCTGCACAACCACGCCGGAATGCTCGTCATCGACGTCGATGACAACCTCTTCGATCGGCTCCATCAACTGGCCGTTCTCGTCATTGTGCATGACCACGCGCGGCCGCGACACGGCAAGCTCGAAGCCCTCGCGGCGCATGGTTTCGATCAACACTGCGAGCTGCAATTCACCGCGGCCGGAGACATAGAAGGAATCCTTGCCTTCCGATTCCTCGATCTTCAGCGCGACATTGCCTTCGGCTTCCTTGAGCAGGCGATCGCGGATGACGCGGCTTGTCACCTTGTCGCCCTCGGTTCCGGCCAGCGGCGAATCATTGACCAGGAAGGTCATGGTCACGGTCGGCGGGTCGATCGGCTGGGCGGTCAGCGCCTGGGTGACGGAGGGGTCGCAGAAGGTGTCGGCCACGGTGCCCTTGGAGAGACCGGCAATGGCGACGATGTCGCCGGCATGGGCTTCTTCCACCGGCTGCCGCTCAAGACCCCGGAATGCAAGAATCTTGGAGATACGGCCGTTTTCGACCAGCTTGCCGTCGCCGTTGAGCACCTTGACGCTCTGGTTGGGCTTGATCGAGCCTGAATGAATCCGGCCGGTGATGATCCTGCCCAGGAACGGATTGGCTTCCAGGATCGTGCCGATCATCCGGAACGGGCCTTCGGCGACCTGCGGTTCGGGCACATGGTCGATGACCAGATCGAACAGCGGGGTCAGTGAGGAGTTTTCCGGCTGCTCGGGTTCGGCCGCCATCCATCCATTGCGGCCCGAACCGTAGAGGATCGGGAAATCGAGCTGTTCGTCGGTGGCGTCAAGCGCTGCGAACAGGTCGAACACCTCGTTGATTACCTCGTCGGCGCGAGCGTCCGGGCGATCGATCTTGTTGATCGCCACAATCGGCCGCAGGCCGACCTTGAGCGCCTTGCCGACCACGAATTTGGTCTGCGGCATCGGGCCTTCGGCGGCGTCGACCAGAACGATGGCGCCATCGACCATCGACAGGATGCGCTCCACCTCGCCGCCGAAATCGGCGTGGCCGGGCGTGTCGACGATGTTGATGCGGGTTCCCTTCCATTCAACCGAGGTGGCTTTGGCGAGAATGGTGATCCCGCGCTCCTTCTCGATGTCGCCCGAATCCATGGCGCGCTCCTGGACGCGTTCATTCTCGCGGTAGACGCCGGATTGTTTGAGCAGTTCGTCGACAAGCGTGGTCTTGCCATGGTCAACGTGGGCGATGATCGCAATATTGCGCAGGGACATGGGATCTGGTCTCGATTTGAAGAATAGAAAAGCGCCGGAACCTTCGATCCCGGCGCGGGTCGGCATCAGCCGGAAATTGCGCGGCTTATACAGGCTTTTTCGCAATTGCGAAAGGGGTTGCCTGACGGGCCGGATCAGAACGCAGGAAAGGTGCCCCGATCCCGCTTTGCGGTGCTTGCCGCTGTCAGCCCGGCCAGCAAGGCGCAATCCGCCGGGACGGCTTGATGCCGCTCACGGATGGGCTCACAATTGGCGGATTGAGGAGAACGGGAGGCGACAATGCGGAAACTTCAGGCGCAAGGCATCCATCACATCACCCTGGTGGGCGCCGACCGGCAGACTTCCATCGACTTCTGGGAGGGTGTGCTTGGTATGCCGTTCATTTTCGAACAGCCCAATCTCGACCGGGAAGCGGAAAGCCATCTCTATTTCGACCCCGGCGATGGCCGTCTGATTACGATCTTCACCAATGAAGACCGCAATCCCGACCCGGCGCGCACGCCCACCGATCCGGGCTGTGTGCATCATCTTGCCATCAACGTCTCCCGGGCGAGCTTCTCACAGGCGGTGGAAAGGCTCGATGAGCGCGGCATCTCCCACAGCGGGATCAAGGACCGTGGCTTTATGGATTCGATCTATTTCAAGGATCCGATGGGCTTCCTGATCGAGCTTGCCTGCTACCGGTTCGAGCCGCCTGCGGGATCATCTCATGCGGAGGTGTTCATCGAGGCGCACCGGATCCGGGTGGCGCGCGGCGATTACAACATCGCCGAGATCCATCTGGCCGATGCAATCGAGGCAATTGTCGAACGGTCGCATGGGTCACTGTCGGACGACAGGACACCGAAGAACCCCTATTGAGAAAGCACTCGGGAACAGCTTCAGATCAGGCCAATCCGCGTTTGTTCAGCATTGCCGACGGGTCGGGCATACGGCCGCGGAACGCCTGGTAGAGTTCGGCGGGGTCGCGCGAGGCGCCGGCGGAATAGATGTAGGTGCGCAGTTTCTCCGAGGTTTCGCGGTCAAACGGATCGCCGGTTTCCTCAAAGGCGGAGAAGGCGTCGGCGTCGAGTACCTCCGACCACATGTAGGAATAGTAGCCGGCGGAATAGCCGTCACCGGCAAACACATGCAGAAAATGCGGACTGGCATGACGCATGACGATTGCGTCGGGCATCCCCAGCTTCTTGAGGGTTCGCGCCTCGAACTCCGCCGGATCAGCTTTGGCGTCTGTATCTTCGGCCGGAGTGTGCCAGGCCATGTCGACCAGCGCCGAGGCGGTGAATTCGACTGCTGCGAAGCCGGCGTTGAAGGTGCGCGCGGCAAGCACCTTGTCGAGCAGCGCCCCGGGAATCGGTTCGCCGGTACGGTAATGCCGGGCGTGGGTCTCAAGAATCTCGGGTACTGTCAGCCAGTGCTCGTAGAGCTGGGAGGGCAGTTCCACGAAATCACGGCTGACCGAAGTGCCCGAGAGCGACGGATAAGTGACATCGGACAGCATGCCATGCAGCGCGTGGCCGAATTCGTGAAACAGGGTGCGGGCGTCGTCGAGTGACAACAGTGCCGGCTGGCCTTTGGCGGGCTTGGCGAAATTGAGCACGTTGACGACGATTGGCCTGCGTTCCGCAGTCCCGTCCGGCAGCGGCAGCTTGTGCTGGCTCTGCAAGGCGCTCATCCAGGCGCCGGAACGCTTGGAGGGACGGGCGAAATAATCGGCAATAAAGGTGGCGATGCGGTCGCCGTCCGGTCCCAGAACCTCGAACACCCGCGCATCAGGATGGGGGCCGTTGATGTCGGGCCGTTCTTTCATGGCTAGGCCAAACAACCGCCCGGCGACATCGAAACAAGCGTCGATCATCTTGTCGAGCGCCAGATAAGGCTTGAGTTCGGCTTCGGAGAAGTCGAACCGGCGGGCCTTGAGCTGTTCCGCATAGTGCCGCCAGTCCCAGGCCGCGACCTCGTGGTTGGCTCCGGCTTTGGCCACCAGCAGCGCCAGATCGCGCTGATCGGCCTCGGCGTGGGCGACCGCGCGGGTCCAGACATTGCCGAGCAGCGCGTTCACCGCTTCAGGCGTTTTGGCCATGGTGTCGTCGAGCTTGAGTGCCGCGTAGCTGTCATAGCCCAGCAGCGCGGCCTTTTCGGCGCGCAGCGCGATGATTTGCGAAATCAATGCCCGATTGTCCGTCTCGCCACCGCCCGCGCCACGGGCTGTCCAGGCCTTGAAGGCGGTTTCGCGCAGATCGCGCCGGGCGCTGGAGACCAGGAAGGGTTCAATGATGGAGCGCGACAGGGTGACCGCATATCGGCCTTCATGGCCACGGTCAGCAGCCACAGCAGCCATGGCGCTGCGCAGATCATCGGGCAATCCATCGAGATCGGATCCGTCGTCCAGCAGCAAAATCCAATCTCTTTCGTCGGCTAACACATTTTGGCCAAAGCGGGCACCGAGCCCGGCAAGCTCCTCGCCAATCTGAGCCAGGCGCTTTTGCTTGTCAGCATCAAGACCAGCCCCGGCCTTGATGAAAGACTTCCAGACCCGTTCGAGAAGCCGGTGTTGTTCCGGTGACAGATCGCTATCGTTGCGATTCCGGTACAATTCATCGACTCGAGCGAACAGCGTGCGGTTCATAGCGATCCCGGAGTAATGCCGCGACATTCGCGGAGCGATCTCGCGCTCCAGCGCCTGTATGGTGTCATTGGTGTCGGTGCCGGCCCGGTTCCAGAACAAGGCTGACACCTTGGAGAGCTTGTCTCCGGCACGTTCCAGGGCGGTCAGGGTATTGTCGAAATCACCGGCCTCGCGATTTTCGGCGATTGCCATGATCTCACGATCATGTTCGGCAAAAGCAAGATCGAAAGCCGGCTTAAAATCGTCGTCGGCAATGGCTTGAAACTCCGGCAGCCCCAACGGGCCGGTCCAGGCAAACAGCGGCGATGCGGAAGAGGTCATATCAAGCTCCTTGTCGTGGATATGGATGTAGGAAGGCTTCGCCTCCACGGCAAGCGGATGCGCCGGAGATGGTCTCAGATGCAACAGGGCGGAGCCGCGTTGCGGCCCCGCCCTTTGCATGGGAACCGGCCATTCGGTCCGGTTCGGTGCTGTTGTCAGCTTCCGCGATTGCGGGCGGCCAGTGTTCTCAGCCGAAGCGCATTGAGGCGAATGAAGCCTTCGGCGTCCTTCTGGTCATAGGCGCCACGGTCGTCTTCAAAGGTGACGAGTGCGTCGTCATAAAGCGATTTCTCAGACGCGCGGCCGGTCAGAATCACATTGCCCTTGTAGAGCTTGAGCCGCACTGTGCCTTCGACATCGCGCTGGCTGTGGTCGATGGCCGCCTGCAGCATTTCGCGCTCGGGCGAGAACCAGAATCCGTTGTAGATCAGCTCGGCATAGCGCGGCATCAGCTCGTCCTTCAAATGGGCTGCGCCGCGATCGAGCGTGATCGATTCCATGCCACGGTGGGCGGTGAGCAGAATGGTGCCGCCGGGGGTCTCGTAAACACCGCGCGACTTCATGCCGACAAAGCGGTTTTCGACGAGATCAAGCCGGCCGATGCCATTGTCGCGGCCCAGATCGTTGAGCCGGGCCAGAAGCGTGGCCGGCGACAGCATCTCGCCGTTGATCGACACGGCGTCGCCGGCCTTGAAACCGATCTCGATCTCGGTCGGCTGGTCGGGCGCTTCCTCAGGCGACACCGAGCGCTGATAGACATAACCGGGAGCTTCATCATTGGGGTCTTCGAGCACTTTTCCTTCAGACGAGGAGTGCAACAGATTGGCGTCGACCGAGAACGGGGCCTCGCCGCGCTTGTCCTTGGGGATCGGGATCTGGTGGGCTTCGGCGAATTCGATGAGATCGGTGCGCGACTTGAAGCTCCAGTCGCGCCACGGCGCAATCACCTTGATGTCAGGATTGAGCGCATAGGCCGAGAGCTCGAAGCGCACCTGATCATTGCCCTTGCCGGTTGCGCCATGGGCGATGGCGTCGGCGCCGGTTTCGGCGGCAATCTCGACCAGCCGCTTGGAGATCAGCGGCCGGGCAATCGAAGTGCCAAGCAGATAAACACCCTCATAGACGGCGTTGGCGCGAAACATCGGGAAGACGAAATCGCGGACGAACTCCTCGCGGACATCCTCAATATAGATGTTCTCGTCGCTTATCCCCATCAGTTCGGCCTTCCTGCGGGCCGGACCGAGCTCATCGCCCTGGCCCAGATCGGCGGTGAAGGTGACCACTTCGGCGCCGAACTCGGTCTGCAGCCATTTGAGAATGATCGAGGTGTCGAGACCGCCCGAATAGGCGAGAACGACCTTCTTGACGTCCTTGTGCGATACCATTGAGGTGATTCCTGTCTTTCGTTGCGGACCGCAGGCCTTGCACGGACCGGGTCCCCTGATTTCGGCGGCACTTTAGCCAGAAGCCACGCGGATACAAGCGCGCAATCGGTCGGAACCGCTTCAAGGCCGCGGTTTTCACTGTGGACACCTCGTCCAAATCCGACCGTGTCCATGCGGCATGTTGTCCATGGGCAAAAAACCGTCTCCGCCGTTGATCTGAATCAATAATTTTGCCGGTTGCATCGATATTTTCCCGCCATTCGACATATTCAGTTCAGGGGTTTGACATGACACTTCGTAAACGGGTTCGCGCCACAGCTGCTGCGGGGCTTGCACTGGCGCTCATCGGAACCATGGGGTCGGCAGCCTCAGCAGGCGATCTTGCGGATCGCATGGGGATTTCGCAGCCGTCCAGCGCATGGCAGGTGCGCCTTCGTGCTCTCGGCGTGATCACCGACGACAAGGGTAGTGTCGACCAGATCCCTGGTTCGGGCCTGAGCTATTCCGACAGCGTGACGCCGGAACTCGACATCAGCTATTTCTTCACCGACAACATCGCCGCCGAACTCATCCTGGGAACGACCAAGGCCAATATCAACGGCACGGGAACCATTGCGGGGCTCGGCCAGGTGGGCGAGGTCTGGGTGCTGCCTCCCACGGTGACGCTGCAGTATCACTTCACCGATTTCGGTGCGTTCAAGCCCTATGTCGGCGCTGGCGTCAACTACACGATATTCTATGAGCAGGACGGCGTCGGCGCGCTCACCAGCATCGATGTTGAAGACACTTTCGGCGCGGCGCTGCAGGTGGGCTTTGACTATATGATCGACGAGAATTGGGGCTTCAACGTCGACGTCAAGAAGCTTTTCCTGGAACCGAAATGGTCGGGCGTCACCGGTGGCACCACAATCACCGGCAAGGCCAAGCTCAATCCGTGGCTGATCGGCACCGGTCTGACCTACCGGTTCTGATTGATCCGATTTCACTTGGAATGCCCGGCGCATCGCAAGATCCGCCGGGCGTTTTGCGTTTGGCGCGGCAACCGCGGCAAGGTCTCGCGTCTCTCAACGAAAACCGGGTTGCAATGCATCGCCGGGCGTGGAATCGCTGTCGCCTGGCGCCTAAGACCGGGGACGGCAGTCTCCGCCGAAGGAGTTCAACAAGGATTGCGACATGGAATTCATACCCACCCTTTCCACGCTTCTGGCTTTCGCAGCCGCCTCTTTCGTTTTGGCGATCACGCCGGGACCAGATATGACGCTGTTCGTGTCGCGGGCGCTGTCGGATGGGCGGGCTGCGGGTCTTGCCAGTGTCGCCGGAGCGATGACCGGCATTGCCATTCACACCTTGATGGTGGCGCTGGGACTGTCGGCGCTTGTGGTGGCGTCACCCACGGCGTTCTTTGTGCTCAAATCCGCAGGTGCTGCCTATCTTTTGTGGCTGGCGATCCAGGCGATCAGAACCGGATCGAGTTTCAATGCGCCGGTCGCGGGGCCGTCGGGCCGCGGATTGTTGGCGAGCTGGGCCCAGGGGCTTGGCGTCAACCTGCTCAATCCGAAGATCATCCTGTTCTTCATGACCTTCCTGCCGCAATTCGTTGCCGCGGGCGATCCCCACTTTACCGGCAAGCTGATCTTCCTCGGTTTGTTTTTCGTGGTGCTGTCGACGCCGATTGTTATCGCCATCGTGTTTGGCGCGCACGGAATTGCGGGCTGGCTCAAGCGGAAGCCGCAGATCATGCGGATGGTTGACTATGTCTTCGCAGCAGTTTTCTCGGTCTTTGCGCTCAGAATTCTGCTGGCCCAGGGCCGCTGAGTCTCATTTAGCTTGTCGACCGGACTGAGCTGCATTCTATCCGGCCTGTCCGGATTTACCGCGTATGGACCGTGGTTTCCGGAAGCGGCGACGATGTACGAGTTGCAACCACCCGAAGCGACTTTCCTTCCCAAACACCCGCAAAAGCTGTATCAAGGGAACACGATGCGCAACGGGAGGGTTCTGTCATGACGACGCTATTTGCCTGGGTCACTCCGGCCTTCAGCAGCGGCTCACCGGTCGATCACACCTGGATCACCGATTACGACAATCGCGCGCATCCCTACCCCGATATCGCCGCCGTCAAGGCCGCCGGAGCGTCGAACTGGTATTGCTGGGGGTCGTTTCACCCCACCGGCGGCGCGCCCGGGCACGCGGATGGATTTCTGGCTTCCGCCAATGGCGACATGGCGATCGCCAATTGCCTGGTGCTGACCAATGCGGATTCGCGCGATGTGGCGGCTGCGCGCGGCACCATCTTCACCTACGGCGTGGACGGTGTCTGCCATCAATTGGCCAATCAGGTCCTGTATTCCACAGCGGGCGGCGGAAAGCCCCTTACGGTCAAGGGTGCGCGCGGCTATTCTGTGAGCACGTTTCTTTACGGGACCTACGGCTTGCAAAGCGCTGCCTGGCTGGCAAAGCTTCAATCCTGCGCCGGGGTCGACCGTATGACCACTCGGCCAATGAGTGCGGAGGCGGAGATGGACCATCTTCCCGATGATTTCGAAGTCCATGCTGCGGAAGTGCTGTCCGGTCAACCGGAAGTACTGGCGCGGCTGCTGGCGTTGCGTAGCGAGGTCAACGCTTTTGTCGCGCGCGAGACTCCCGGTGTATTCCCGCCCGATGCGGCGTTGCTCAATGCCCGCAACCAGCATTTGCTTGACCAGGCAGCGGTGCTGCTCGGGCCGGAACTGTTTATTGCAGTGTTCGGGCTGGAACCCGGCGAAGCGATCGATGTTGTTGATCCCACCGTGCTTGACCGATCCGGCGAATAGTCGGCGTCTGAGTAGATTTGTAGCGGCCGCGGGCTCCCGGCCTAGCCTTCACGCCGGTGGCGCGGGTCTTTTCGCAGCTATTGGCCGGCCCCGGAATCCGGGCTGGTGAAGCCCGTCTGGCGTTCGCTGGGCAGCCAGCGTCCGGCACTGCGGCCGGTGACGAGCCAATAGACCGTGGCGCCGATGATAGCGCAGGCCACGCGAATGGCGATCATGGCGACCGGATCGAACTCTGCCGTTTCTGCGCTCGCCCCGGAGCGGAGCAATGGCAGGCTTGTCAGCGCGAGCGCCAGTACCCCGCCGGCGAGCGCGTGGCTGAGCCAGTCGCGTAACTTGAAAAACTCGAACGCGGCGATGATTGCCATGGCGGGCAGCAATACCGCACGGGCAAACAGGCTGGAGACGCCCAAAACACCGACCACGAGTGTGACCGTCAGTTCGAGCTCACCGAGCGAACCGAAATCCTCGGGAACCACAAGCTTGGCGAGAAAGACATAGGACAACCCGGCCGCCAGGCATCCGGCGAAAAAGCCCAGGGCGATTGTGAACATGCGGATGAGCAGGGGCATGGCTTGTTGCGCCGGTCTCAGTCGGCGCCGTGGCCGGCGATCATCATCGCTTCCAGCGCCAGCCGATCGGTCTTGCGCATCCGCTCGGATTCGCTCTTGAGCTGGCCGCAGGCGGCAAGAATATCGCGGCCGCGCGGGGTGCGGATTGGCGAGGCATAGCCATTGGCGTTGATGAAGTCGGCGAATGTCTCGATCGTTTCCCAATCCGAGCATTCATAGGCCGATCCGGGCCAGGGATTGAACGGAATCAGGTTGATCTTGGCGGGAATGCCCTTGAGCAGCCGCACCAGTTCCTTGGCATCGGTGAGGCTGTCATTGACGCCCTTGAGCATCACATATTCGAAGGTGATGCGCCGCGCGTTGGACAGGCCGGGATAGCGGCGGCAGGCCTCCATCAACTCGGAAAGCGGATATTTCCTGTTGATCGGCACCAGTTCATCGCGCAACTCGTCGCGCACCGCATGCAGCGAGATTGCCAGCATGACGCCGATCTCCTCGCCGGTGCGGGTGATTTCCGGCACCACACCGGAGGTCGACAGGGTAATCCGCCGTTTTGACAGCGCCAGTCCGTCGCCATCGCTGGCGACCAGAAGGGCGGTTTTGACGTTTTCGAAATTGTAGAGCGGTTCGCCCATGCCCATCATCACGATGTTGGTGACCTTGCGGCCTTCGGCAGGGACGATAGCGCCCTGGGGCGTGTCCTTGTGCGGGAAGTCTCCTAGCCGGTCGCGGGCGACGAGCAACTGCGCCAGGATCTCGTCCGGCGTCAGGTTGCGCACCAGCTTCTGGGTGCCGGTGTGGCAGAAGGAACAGGTCAGCGTGCAGCCGACCTGGCTGGAAATGCACAGTGTGCCCCGGCCCTCTTCGGGAATATAGACGGTTTCCACTTCAACCGGCCGGCCGGCGCCGCGCGGTGGAAAGCGCATCAGCCATTTGCGGGTGCCGTCGGCGGAAATCTGTTCCTCGATGATCTCGGGCCGCGCGATGGAAAAGCGATGATCAAGTTTTTCGCGCAGCTCCCTGGAAATGGTGTGCATGTCGGCAAAATCCGATGCGCCGCGCACATAGAGCCAGTGCCAGAGCTGGTTGGCGCGCATCTTGCGCTGCCGCTCGGGCACGCCAATGTCGGCCATGGCGGCGATCAGTTGGTCGCGGCTCATGCCGACAAGCACGGGCTTGCCGTCATCCATCATGCTAGACGAGGGATGCCGCGGTCGCGCGGAAGGGTCGGTCAGGTCGATCGTGGCTGGCATCAGCGGGGCTCGGAGCTCGGGTTTTACGAAAGGCCGCCCTCCTACCAGCTTTTGACGCGCACGTCACCTGTTACCATCGGGAGCCGGGTCCAGCAGTGTGGTCGCACCGGCAACAAGTGTGCCGCAACTCTCTGGCCGTCCCGCCGCCGGGCGCCGCCGCGCGATCAACGGCGGCAGACAACGGCCGATCCACCGAAACATCCGGCCAGGTGCGCGAGGGGGCGTTTTAGCTTTTGCGGGCCGGTCAAAGGCTGGACCGGGACTTGGCTGCCAGGGCCCCAACTGATGAACGATCATGGTGGCGTGGTCGTAATAGCTCATGGCAGGCCTCTCGGGGCTGGGTCCTGACGGGACAGGATCGGGGTTTTCATTTTTCCCATCAGATCAGACCGCTGCTGACACGACGTTGTCAGTGGTGCTTGTGTTAGTGTCAGCAGCATCAATCCTGACTGGGAACGGAGTTCGCCCCATGCGCCGATCCAACCGTTTGTTTGAAATCATCCAGATCCTGCGGTCGGCCGAGCGGCCGGTCACCGCCGAGGCGTTGTCACGGCAGCTCGAAGTCTCGACCCGGACGATTTATCGCGACATTTCCGCCTTGCAGATCATGAACACGCCGATCGAAGGCGAGCCGGGCATCGGCTACATCATGCGCCGTGGCTACGACCTTCCGCCGCTCAATTTCGATCTCGAGGAGATAGAAGCGCTGCGGGTGGGGCTGGCGCTGCTGTCACGGACCGGCGACAGCGCGCTTCAGCGCGCAGCGCAGCGCATCCATGAAAAGGTCGACGCGCTGCATGGCCCGGCCGACTGGCTGCAGGTGGCCCCCTGGGGCGCGCCGCTCGACGATCCCGCCAAGGGCTGCGTGTCGCGATCGACCCTGCGCGACGCCATCCGCAACGAACGCAAGATCCGGCTCACCTATCGTGATGAGCAGGATACTGAAACCGTGCGCATCGTGCGGCCGCTGGCGCTGGTTTATCACGTCGAATGCGTGCTGCTTGCGGGCTGGTGCGAGTTGCGCGCCGGGTTCCGGCATTTTCGCACCGACCGGGTCTATGGCTGTGAAGTTCTCGACGAGCGCTTCACCGGCCAGGCGGGTGCACTTCGAATGGTGTGGCTGGAACAGATCCCCTGGTCTTCGAACGGGCCGGAAGGCTTGGCGGTTCAAGCTATGCGTCAGGCTTGAGAACCGGCTTTGGGTGCGAGCATGGCGTCAATGACGCCGGAAAGGTTGGTCGGCGTTTGCGCCGGCTCGCCGGCGAGTTGCTCCAGCCCGATCAGCGCGGCGTTGAGAAAAGACGCACGCGAGCGCGCTTCGGCGCCTGACCATCCGGCGGCGCGGATCTGGGTTGTCAAAAACGCCAGCCGCTCATTGTCCGCATCCGCAAGGTCGCGCCGCACGGCCGGGTCTGCCCCGGCCCAGTGGCGGATGGCGATCGATGCCATGGTCGCGGCATGATCGCCGGGCTGGCGCAGTGAAGCGGCTTCGAACAGCTTGAGGACGAGATCGCGCGGCGATTGTCCGTCTGCGGTGGCGGAACTGATCAGTTCGCTGCGCGTCACCTGCCGCCAATGGCTCACCATGGCGCTTTTGAGCGCGGCGAGATCCTTGAAGTGCCAATAGAACGAACCTTTGGTGAGTGTAAGCTCTGTGCACAGCCGGTCGACGCGTATGACTTTCGGCCCCTCAAGAAGCAGGAGCTCGAAGGCTGTGGCGATCCAGCGCTCGCGGGTCATTCGTTGCTTGCCGCTCATGCTTCAACATACCCGAAGTATGTTCAGCGTCCAGCCCTGGCATCGCACATTCCGTCCGGCGGCGCCGTTCAGCCTAGATGGCGGCCTTCATAGAGCTTTGCAGGGCGCGCGGACGCGGTGAGTATGCGGGAAAGCGGGGACCTGGCTGCAAAAAGGGCCCCGCTTCGGGCAAGGCCCTTTGTCATAACCGACGGGTGGATCGTCGCCGCGCGCTTAGCGGCAGGTGGCGATCTTGTTGAGTGCGGCGGTCACGCCCCTGAGCGAATAGCTGTAGGAGGTGTTGGTTCCGCGGCGTGAAACTGCCTTGACCGTCATCGAGGAGCCTGCCTTCATCGCGGCCACCAGTTGCGGCTCCTGGGCGGCGTTTTCAACCCAGCCGGAATTGCCACGGCTGAACAGGATGAATTCACGGCCATCGACATTGACGGTGATCTTGGAGGATTCTTTCAGCGGGTAGCCCATCATGGCGTTGGGCTCGTAACTTACATTCTGGCCCGGCCGCTGCGAGATCAGGAAGAAGATGTCTCCGTGATCGACATTGGTGGGTGCGGAGCTGATCGGCACGGACAGCACATAGCACACCTTTCCGCCTGCGGAATCGTATGAATAAGCCCCCCAGGCGTCAAATTGCTCGATCCTTGTGGGCGATTGCGCCCACGCCGCGGCCGACAAGGCGAAGAGCGCCATCATTGCGGTTGCGATTGTTTTGACAAACATGGCTTTCCTACCGGTTCGTGCTCGAATGGGAAGGGCGGTGAGCCCATAAGGTTCTCGCTTGATGCGAGGGAATTGGTTCATTTTGACTTAATCCTGGTTACCAAAGCGTCAATATGTGCCGCGACAATCCGGCAAACATACCGCAACTTCGGATTTCAGCGTCCCGTTCTCACGCTTTGTAACAATTGGAATCCGGCAACAGTTTGACCTTTGGCAAAACCGGTGCCAAAACCGAAGCCGAAATCGGCGCAAAGACTGGTGTCAAAACCGCACAGCGGCGGTTGATTCGATTGGGAAGAACGGGGTTCTGCGGCACTGATGTCGGGTGATTTGAAACAGCGGCTGGCCCGGCTCGCCGCGGCGGTGGCCGAGCGGCGGGACCAGGCCGCTTTTGCCGAGCTGTTCGATTATTTCGCGCCGCGGCTCAACGCCTATTTGCAGCGTCTTGGGATGCAGGCCTCACAGGCCGAAGAGATGACCCAGGAAGTGATGATCGTGCTGTGGCACAAGGCCGGCCTGTTCGATCCCGCCAAATCATCGTTGGCCACCTGGTTGTTCAGAGTGGCGCGAAATCGCCGTATTGACGCGCTCAGGCGTGATCGTTCCGGCCTGCTCGATCCAGACGATCCGGCGCTGCAGCCCTCGCAGCCGGAGGCGGCCGACGACATCATGGCGGCCGAGGAGCGTGACGAGCGGGTGCGCGAGGCAATGCTCGATCTGCCGGAGGAACAGGCGATGCTGGTGCGGCAAGCGTTTTTTCTCGGGCGCTCGCATTCACAAATCGCCGAGGACACCGGACTGCCGCTTGGCACGGTCAAATCACGCATCCGGCTGGCTTTTTCTCGGTTGCGCCGATCGCTCGAAAGTGGCGACGGCGACATCACCCTGCATTGATGGCCTGAAGTGGGATTGCTTCGATCTCAAACGGCGGCAGCACACGTCGCAGATGTGAGAGATCCGAGGTGTTGGCGATAGGTAGCTGCCTTTGGCCAAACCGGTGTTGCCTGAATGCTCTATTCCGGCTGGCGGTCTTCCGAGGCCTCGGCAAGCGCCTTGCGCGCGGCGATGCGGTGGGCGTCGGTCATATTGGCGCGGATCGTGGCGATCGCCAGCGTCAGGACGGCGATGTCATCGGAAAATCCGACCAATGCCAGAATGTCGGGCACGGCGTCGAACGGCATGACGAAATAGGCAAGGGCGCCGAACAGCACCGCTCTGGATTTGCCTGGCGTATCGGGATCGAGCGCGCAGTAATAGGACGCGACCAGCTCCTCCGCGAAGGGAACCTGGCTGGCGGCTTTCTTGAAGGTTTTCCAGAATCCGGCGCGCACGTAGGCTTCATCGCCATTGTTCGAGCCGGTTGCTGCCTGATCCGGTTCCAGGATTTCGCCCTCGAGAGCGCTCATATGATGACCTCCGGTTCCGCGTTTCAACATATCCTGCAGCGCCGGCGCATCCCGAGGGACGTGCGAAAAACAGGCGGCAGGGCCGCTGTGAGATCCCGGCTATGTGCAGACTGGTTGCAGGCGGGACTGTCGGGATCGAAATGAACCCATCCATACGCGGCGTATATTAGATATGGGGGCGACCGACGTCAGGATCAACTCTGACGCCCGGTCGTCGCTGCGATCGCGTCGATCCGGGTGGCGAGATCGAAGTCGAGAGCGGTGAGACCGCCGGCATCATGGGTGGTCAGGCGCACATCGACGCTGCGATAGACATTTTTCCATTCGGGATGGTGATTGAGCGTCTCCGCCGCCAGCGCCACCCGGCTCATGAATCCGAAGGCTTCGCTGAAATCCGCGAAGCGAAAACTGCGGGACAAGGCGGTCTCGCCGGCGTCGATATCCCAGCCGGAAACTGTCGCGAGCTTTTCGGAAATGGCTGTGCTATCGAGTTTCCTTTGCTGCATGGCGTCCTCCAGATGGGCGTGGCAACGGATAGGTGGATTATGGTTGGTGAAGACCTTAGCGGAACAGGCGGCGGAAAAAAGGCGGCGGCGAAGGTGTTGTTCGTCTGTATGGGAAATATCTGCCGTTCGCCGCTGGCCGAGGGGATTTTCCGCAAGGGTCTGGCGGATGCGGGGCTTGAGGCTGAAGTGGAAACCGATTCCGCCGGCACCGGTAACTGGCATGCGGGCGATGCGCCCGATATCCGCTCGATCGAAACCGCGACCGGCCATGGCATCGACATTTCCCTGCAGCGGGCGCGGCAGATCGAGCCCGCCGATTATGACCGGTTCGACCTCGTTCTGGCCATGGACCGGTCCAATGAGGCAACCTTGAAGGCGCGTGCACCCTCGTCGCGACATGGGCGGATTCATTTGTTTCTCGACCACACGCTCGGCCGCCGCGACGATGTTCCCGATCCCTATTACGGGGGCGTCGACGGGTTCGAGAACGTTTATGAACTGCTTCGTGAGGGCTGCCAGTCGCTGGTTGCAAAGCTGGGCGCCGAGCTGCGCCAACCCAGCGGGTAAGCTTCCTCGACGATGTAGGGCCCACCGCCGACCGAATCGCGCGACGACATCACAACGAAGCGGCCAACATCAAAAGACGATGTGCGGAAATCGCCGCGGCCGCCGAGATAGGACACAACGTCCGATACCCGCGCGTTGCGCAGCCTCGCCAGCGTTACATGCGGCGAAAACCGTCTTGGATCAGGGGCAAGGCCCAAGCGCTGGCAAATCCGCTCGATCTCCGCCTGCAATCCCTTGAGTTCTGCGGAGGGCGACACCCCGGCCCAGATCGAATGCGGTTTTTTGGAGCCGAACCAGCCCAGGCCGGCCAGCGTCAGCGCAAAAGACGGGCGATCGATCCGGTCAAGGGCGTTGACGATTTCGTCGGCGGTCGGGGCATCGACATCGCCAATAAAACGCAGGGTGAGATGGTAATTCTCGACGTCCAGCCAGCGCGCGCCGGGCAGTCCGCCGCGCAACAGGGAGAGCGACAGGGCCGCATCCCGCGGGATTTCGAGAGCGGTGAAAAGCCTTGGCATCGCTGTCTCCCCGAATCAACCGGATGTCGCCAGCGAATCATGCCCTGAGCTTCGGGACAAGCCATGAAATGCGCTGGCGGTTTACTCCACAGTCACCCGTGACAGAAACTCCTCGGCATAGGGAAGGATGTTTTCGACCATCTTCTCAACGCCTTGAGCATTGGGGTGCATACCATCAGGCAGCAGCATGGCTGTGTCTCCTGTCACGCCGTCAAGAAAGAACGGATAGAGCACCAGCCCGTATTCCTCGGCCAGTTCCGGGTAGATGGTGTTGAACCGGGCCTCGTAATCGGCTCCCATGTTGGGCGGCGCCAGCATGCCGGCCAGCAGCACCGGAATGTCGCGGGCTTGCAGCCGCTCGATCATGGAGCGGAGATTTTCGCGGGTGGTTTCCGGCGGCAGGCCGCGCAGCGCATCATTGGCGCCAAGCTCCAAAATGACACCGTCGACGTCATCGGGGATCGACCAGTCGAGCCGGGCAAGGCCGCCCGACGTGGTGTCGCCCGAAACCCCGGCATCGATGATTTCCACCGCGTGGCCGCGCTCCTCGAGTGCCGCTTGCAGCCTGGCTGGAAAGCCATCCGCCCCGTCCAGCCCATAGCCGGCCATCAGGCTGTCGCCCAGGCCGATCAGCCTGAGCGCGGCCTCGGCGCTGGCCGGGTGGGGATGGGCCAGCAGCATCAACGAGGCGAGCGCCGCGAATGCCAAACTCCTAAAACGCATGGTGCAAACCTTTAAAACACATGGGTAGGCTCCTAAGTGCTCCGCATCAGCCGGCGTTCGCCGGTCTTCCACATATAGGATGGTTCGCCCGTGTCTCAATCCACCCTTTCCCCCATCGTCAGCCTGCGTCAGGCCAATCTGACGCTCGGTTACGGCGCCTCGTCGGTTCATGTGCTCAAGGGCATCGATCTCGATATCGCAGGCGGCCAATCGGTCGGCATCGTCGGACCATCGGGATCGGGCAAGTCCACCCTTTTGATGGTCGTGGCCGGGCTGGAGCGGCTCGACACAGGTGAGATACATGTTGCGGGCCATGGTCTGCACGGGCTCGATGAGGACGCCGTCGCCGCCGTGCGCGGCCGCTCGATCGGCATTGTGTTCCAGTCGTTTCATCTTATTCCCAACATGACGGCACTTGAAAATGTGGCAGTGCCGCTGGAGCTTGCCGGCAAAGCGGATGCATTCGAACGCGCCCGGAAGGAGCTGGTGGCTGTCGGTCTCGGTGAGCGGTTGACCCATTATCCGGGCCAGCTGTCGGGCGGTGAACAGCAGCGGGTGGCGATCGCGCGGGCGCTGGCGCCGGATCCGGTGCTGATTGTCGCCGACGAACCGACCGGCAATCTCGATGGCGACACCGGACGTCAGATCGCCGATCTCCTGTTCGCCAAACAATCCGAACGCGGCGCCACACTGTTGCTCGTCACCCATGATGTGGAGCTTGCGACGCGATGCGACCGGCAGGTCTCGGTGCGTTCCGGGCTGATTGTCGACGATGCCGATGCCACTGCCGCCGCAAAGGCCATTGCCTGATGGCTGCGCCCAACCGGTTGCGGATCGGTCTCGCCGCACGTCTGGCGCTGCGCGAATTGCGCGGCGGTCTGTCGGGATTTTACATCTTTCTCGCCTGTGTGGCGCTCGGAACCGGGGCCATTGCCGGGGTTAACTCGGTCTCTGCGATGATGACCGGATCGATTGCCTCGGAAGGGCGAACGATTCTGGGTGGCGACGTTCGGTTTGAAAGCGAAAACCAGGATATCGGGGCACAGGAGCGCGCCTATGTCGAGGATCTCGGCACGGTATCGGCGGGCGCCAATATGCGCACCATGGCGCGCACGCCTGATGGCTCCGACCAGTCATTGGTCGAGTTGCGCGCTGTCGATGCCGCCTATCCGCTTTATGGCGGGTTCGAAACCCTGCCGCCGATGTCGATAGACGCAGCGTTTGAAGCTCGCGACGGCGTTCATGGCGCGGCCGCCGCGCAGATTCTGCTCGACCGGCTGGGGCTTGCCACCGGCGACGAGGTCCTCGTCGGTCAGGCCCGGTTCGAAATCCGCGGCATCATTATCACCGAGCCCGACGCTTTGTCGGAGGGTTTTGGATTTGCGCCGCGGCTGATGATCTCACGCGCCGGGCTCGACGCCGCAGGTTTGATCCGGCCGGGTAGCCTGGTCGAATACAGCTACCGGGTGCGGCTCGACGGCGGTGCGGACCGGGCATCTCTGGGTGCCATGCGCGAGGATGCCGGTGAGCGCTTTCCCGACGCCGGCTGGTCGATCCGCACCAGCGAAAACGCGGCCCCTGCGCTGACCCGCAACATTGAGCGCTTTTCCCAGTTTCTCACTTTGGTGGGTCTGACCGCGCTGATCGTCGGCGGCGTTGGCATCGCCAATTCGGTGCGCGCCTGGCTTGAAGGCAAGCGCGGCGTTATCGCCACGCTCAAATGCGTCGGCGCCCCGGCGCGGCTGGTGGTGGCGATCTATCTCATCCAGGTGATGCTGATCGCCGGGCTGGGGGTGATCCTGGGTCTGTTGCTGGGTGCTGCCACCCCCTATCTGGCGGCGGGCGCTCTATCCGGCGTGATTCCGATCGCGGTCAAAGCCTCGTTCTATCCCGGGTCGCTGGCGATCGCCGCGGGTTTCGGGCTGATCACCGCTTTTGCCTTCGCCGTGCTGCCGCTGGGCCGTGCAGGCGAGGTGCCGGCCACAGCATTGTTTCGTCAGCAGGGATTTGAGGCCGGCGGGTTGCCGCGCTGGCCCTATCTGATTGTCGCCGGCGTGACGCTTCTTGCGCTGTGCGCCGCGGCGATCTGGTTCGCCGATGATCGCCGCATCGCCACCGTGTTTGTCGCCGCCGTCGCCGTCGCCTTCGGTGTGCTGCGTCTGGTGGGTCTGGCTGTGCAGGCGATTGCCAAGCGCGCGCCCACCGTACGCTCGACCCCGCTCAGGTTAGCCATCGGCAACATCCACAGGCCGGGTGCGCTGACGCCCTCGGTGGTGCTGTCGCTGGGGCTCGGTCTGGCGCTGCTGGTCACGCTGGCGCTGATCGACACAAATCTCAGGCGCGAATTATCGGGCAACCTGCCCGACCGGGCACCGAATTTCTTCTTTGTCGATATCCAGTCCAACGAGATCGACGGTTTCGAGAGTGTGGTTTCCGAACTTGCGCAGGGTGGCAAGATCATCAAGGTGCCGATGCTCAGGGGTCGCATCACCCAGCTCAAGGGCGAGGCCGTCAACGAGGACAATGTGCCGTCGGAAGCACGCTGGGTGCTCAGGGGCGACCGCGGCGTCACCTATGCGAAGAACCTGCCGGAGAACTCGCGGCTTTCGGCGGGCGAGTGGTGGACGCCCGATCATCAGGGCGAGGCGCTGGTGTCGTTTTCCGCCGAGGAAGCGGGAGAACTGGGCCTGAACGTCGGCGACACCATCACAGTTTCGGTGCTTGGCCGGTCGATTACCGCACGAATCGCCAATCTGCGCGATGTCGAGTGGGAATCGCTTTCGATCAATTTCGTCATGGTGTTTTCGCCCAACACCTTCGCCGGTGCGCCGCATTCGTGGATGGCGACGCTGTCGGATCCGGATGCCGATGCGGCGCTTGAAGGCGAGGTGTTACGGGCCGTGACACAGGCCTATCCGACCATCACCAGCGTGCGTGTCAAGGATGCGTTGGAGCTTGCCAACCGGGTGGTGGGCCAGATCGGCGTGGCGATCCGTGCTGCCGCACTGGTAGCGTTGTTTGCCTCGGTGCTGGTGCTTGCGGGTGCGTTGGCGGCCGGCAACCGTTCGCGGCTGCATGATGCAGTGGTGCTCAAGACGCTGGGCGCCACAAGAGCAACGCTGATTCGCGCCTATATCTACGAATATGGACTTCTGGGGCTTGCCACAGCGGTGTTCGCGCTGGCGTTTGGCGGTGTGGCTTCCTGGTTCGTGGTCAGTCGCATCATGACGCTGCCGTCGAATTTCATGCCCGATATCGCGATCGCCACGCTCGCCGGGGCACTGGTGGTGACGGTTGGCATCGGTCTGGTGGGCACCTGGCGAGTGCTTGGACAAAAAGCCGCACCGGTTTTGCGCGAACTTTGAGGCGATTTCGGCCACAACGTTAAGCAATTGCGCGGATTTACACCGATCTAGACGGTCGGGGGGTCTTGTCGTGGACAGGGATCGTGCTCATATTATCCACAGGCATGCTGGAGCCCCGCAGCGGCGCCTGGGATCTTGAACCCGACTCCGTAACCCATACCGGGGCTTGTAAAGAGGGAAACATGGCTGACTTTCGCAATTCGAATGTCCGCGTAGCGAATGGCGCCCAGGCTGGCGTCGCCATTGATGAGGGCCTTCGCGCCTACATGCTGCGTGTATATAACCTTATGGCAATGGGATTGGGCATTACAGGCGTTGCCGCCTATGCCATCGCATTGTTTGCAACCACCAATGATCCGGCTGCTGCCGTGGCAACGCTCGGCAATGGCAAGATGCTGACCGGCCTCGGTGCGGCACTTTATGGCTCGCCGCTTAAATGGGTGGTTATGCTGGCACCGCTCGGAATGGTATTTTTCCTGAGCGCCCGCATTGAAAAAATGAGCGTTTCCGCTGCGCAGACCACATTCTGGGTCTTCGCCGGATTGATGGGCGTCTCGCTATCGTCGATCTTCCTGGTTTACACCGGAGCGTCGATTACGCAGACTTTCTTCGTCACCGCTGCCTCCTTTGGTGCGCTGTCGCTCTATGGCTACACCACCAAGAAAGACCTGTCAGCGATGGGCTCGTTCCTGATGATGGGTCTGTTCGGCCTGATTATCGGAATGGTGGTCAATATCTTCCTGCAGTCGAGCGCGCTTCAATTCGCCATCTCGGCGATTGGTGTGCTGATCTTCGCAGGCCTTACCGCCTATGACACCCAGCAGATCAAGTCGATGTATTACGAGGGTGATGGCGATGCCACCGCCGGCCGCAAGGCGATCATGGGCGCGCTGCGCCTGTATCTCGACTTCATCAACCTGTTTATGTTCCTGCTGCACTTCCTCGGTAACCGCGAGTAGCAACGGCTCTCAGGCAACTCATAAAGGCGGTCCCCGGACCGCCTTTTTTGTTGCCGAAAATCTGGTATTGAAAGGGCGTCGACCCGTTCGCCGCGTTGGTCGTCCATTGAACCGGAAGCCTTGCATGCAGATTCGCGACGCCGCGCCCGGCGATCTCTCAGACATCACCCGCATCTATGCCGACAGCGTGCTCAACGGGGTCGCCAGCTACGAGCTGACCCCGCCCGGTGAGACGGAGATGGCGCGGCGGTTTACGGCCATCCGCGACAATGGCTATCCCTATCTGATCGCCGAAGCGGAGGACCGGGTGCTCGGCTACGCCTATGTTTCGGCGTTCCGTACGCGGCCGGCCTATCGCTGGCTGGTGGAGGATTCGATCTATCTGGCCCCCGATGCGCGGGGCCGCGGCGTTGGCCGGGCGCTTCTCGAAGCGCTGATCGGGCGCTGCGAGGCGCTGGGCTTCCGGCAGATGGTGGCGGTGATCGGCGGCGCGCATCCGGCCTCGATTGCCGCGCATCACAAGGCGGGCTTCGTCACCTGTGGCCGTATTTCGGGTTCCGGCTACAAGCATGGCGCCTGGCTCGACACGGTGTTCATGCAGCGCCCGCTTGGCCCGGGCAAGGATACCGATCCCGACACGGAGACCTATCCCGGCACCCTGTTCATGGGCTGAGGTGGCCCGGGATCGGGCACAGTTTGGCGCTTGAAGTCACGCTTTTGGCAGATTTGAACGCTACCGCACCAGACGCGGCGTCTTGTCGAAATATTTAAGCACGACATCGAGCTCATGGCCGCGCTTGAGCACCAGGCCGGAGGCGGAGATGATCGAGAATGCGCCCTGTTTGCGGGCGCGGGCCGGATCTTTTTCGATCCGGTAAAGCGGCACTTCGCTGGTGCGCCGGAAGGCCGAGAACACAGCCCGGTCACGCAGATGGTCAATGGCATAGTCGCGCCAGTGGCCATCGGCCACCATGCGCCCGTAAACGCGCAGGATCAGATCAAGTTCGCGGCGTTTGAAGGTGACAGGTTCGGGGGTGTTGCGGCGGCGAATTTCGGCCAGATCCACCGTGGCCGCCCCCGTATTGGGGGTGCTGCGCGCTGAAGACTCCGCCCCGTCCGTCATCTGCCGACCCGCAAATCACCTGTCATGGCGCCAGTGTGCCTGATGCGGCGGTGATTTCAAGGCGTCGGGGCGGCTTATTTGCGGCGCTGGCTTGCAACGGCCGGGGATGATGGATTGAAAACCAGCGCGGCCCGATTTTTGCTGCGATGCAGCATCACACAACGCATCACAGCGTCGTGTTTGTTTACCGGTTTTGCCGGCGAAACCGTCGCCGGGCATATTTGAGCCTTATTTCAGACAAACCCCCGCCCGATTTCGCGTCAATTCTCCAATCGTTGCCTCAGACGGTCCGAACCGGGGACTTCGAAATCAAAGCCCCCCAGCCCCCTCGAAGTTCCCGGGACGGATCATCCGGAACAGGCTCGTCTGACCGGCCCTTCGGGCTGGCTGGCCTAGCGTTGTAACGGGTGTTCAAGACCGTTTGACCGCCCGCAAGGGCGTGCGGCATGGAAGGCTGTTCCCGCGGTCTGCCAGTCGTGGCAATCCCCAAACCCTGAATTCGACCGGCCCCTGGCCGGTCTTTTTTTATCCGGTCTTGTCGCCGTCGATCATCGCAGCGCCAAGTATGGCGCCCGGCGAGCCGTCGGGGCCTACAACTTGCAAAAGGATTGCGCAGCCGGTTCCCGGCCGGGCCGAGAGCACCGAAGCCGGCAGTTTGAGCACCTGTGAATTGCCATCCCACATGCCCACGGTCTCGACCTCGCGCACGCTGTGACGGTAGGTGATGGCGCGGCCGGCATTTTCGCCGCGCTGGATGTCAACCGAATTGGCTTCGTCAAAATAGACCGCCACGATATCAGCCTTGCCGGCGCCCGGGCCGACGGAGATGGTCAGCCCATCGTCGGACTTGCTGACATCGACATCGACGGTCAGTCCGGCGCCGATGGCCGATAGTTTCTTGACGATAGATGCCACGGCGGCGCGGTCTGAGCCATTGGCATGGTCCTGACCGTTGATGACCGCCTGAGGCGTGTAGACATTCTTGCGCTTGAGGGTACGGGCGTAGCCATATTGGCGCTCGCTGCTGGCCGGGCTCGACAGCGTGTCGGCCCAACCGAGATAGTTCCAGTAATCGACATGATAGCTCAGTGCCAGCACCTTGCCTTCATCGGCCAGACGCGCCAGTTCGGCATCGGCTGGCGGGCAGGAGGAGCATCCCTGGCTGGTAAACAGCTCGACCACACCGGTAAAGTCTCCGCCGCGTGCCGTGCCGGGCTGGAATACCAGGACAAGGGCCGCGAGAAGCGGCAGGGCAAGAGCGGCAGGAGATGTATAAGAACGCGCGTTCGTAACCATCGGAATGCAGTCCATAAGAGCGACGAATTGACCGGGCGTGACCCGAAAGATTATGTCTAGTGTTGTATCGCGGAGCGCCGCACACGACCAAATCACGTTGCGGTGACAGCTTCAAATGGGACGCTGTGTTTTGCCGTAAATCCTTGCCGATGCTGGATGATATAACTCTATGCGGGTATTCTTGGACTATCGAATACAATCAATGCTAGAAACATGGTAAAGTCAGGTGGTTAGGCACTGTCACTAATCTGGAGGATAGCCAGTGACCATGTTCAAACCCCAAACCCGCATCATTATCGATCCGAGCCTGAAGACTTACACGGTCGAAGCTTTCGTGACGGTTCCAAATGGCTGCTATTCGGCAGCCGGCGCCACCCTAGGCGTGCCCAAGGGCCATGTCGTCATTCCCGAGGCCGAGGGCGTTATCCTCAACATTGCCAAGCACGACGGACCCTGCACCGAAGCCATCCAGGTGCTTCATTTCCGGCTGGAACGGATTCCGCTGAACCAAGGCAAGAATCGGCTGATTGCCTTTGCCGTCGTTGATGACGAAGTGGTCGGCGTCACCAGCCGCCCAATTCCCGGCGTGCCCGGGTTGGAGCAGATGAAGAGTGGGATCTCACAGCCGTCCGGCATTCGCATTTCGTCGCTCAACGCCTATGTCAACGCCATGCCGCCGGGTCCGCCGCGGCTTATCGCAGTCGTCAGTGTCTGGGTGCCCTGCATCAATTATGAATTCAAGTTCACCGATAAGGGGTCGTATGGTTTCTCCGACAAGACGCTGCTGGTGGAGATGACGGCGACGCTGCCCGATGGCATTTGTCAAAAAGCGATTTATGAATGGCCGGTACGTTACGAGAAGCAACTCGCCAGTGCCGAGGAGTTCGATTCGATCGCCGTCGCTTTCGAGGACATGCTTTATACCGATCCGCTGGAAATCGTGGTCTGATCCCGCAGGCAATGTTTCTTGGGAGCACGGTCCGCAAGTGTCGCGAAGCTGCTTGAGGGCCGCTGCGAAACGCACGAAAAAACCCGCCGGTATCTGCGCCGGCGGGTTTGGTGTCAATCGTCTAGGGCGCTGGTTCAGGCGGCCAGATCGCGCAGCACGGTTTGCAGAATGCCGCCATTGTTGACGTATTCGACCTCGTCGAGCGTATCGATGCGGCAGATCACCGGGACATCCTTGACCGTACCGTCGGCATAGGTCACCCGGGCGATTTTCTTCTCGCGCGGCTGGATATCGGCCAGACCCGCGATGGAGACGATTTCGTCGCCCTTGAGCTCAAGGCTCTGCCAGGTGGTTCCGTCCTCGAACACGAAGGGGATCACGCCCATGCCCACCAGGTTGGAGCGGTGGATACGCTCGAAGGACTGGGCGATGACGGCGCGCACGCCGAGCAGATTGGTGCCCTTGGCGGCCCAGTCACGCGACGAGCCGTTGCCGTATTCGCCGCCGGCGAAGACCACCAGCGGAACGCCCTCGGCCTTGTACTGCATGGCCGCGTCGTAGATCGAGATTTCCTCGCGCGACGGGTAGTGGATGGTGTAGCCGCCCTCGCGTCCGTTCGGCCCGAGCATGTGGTTGCGGATGCGGATATTGGCGAATGTGCCGCGCATCATCACTTCATGGTTGCCGCGACGGGTGCCGTACTGGTTGAAGTCGGCAACGCCGACGCCATTGTCCATCAGGTAACTGCCAGCGGGCGACTGCGCCTTGATCGAACCGGCCGGCGAGATGTGGTCGGTGGTGATCTTGTCGCCGAACAGGCCAAGCACGCGCGCGCCGACAATGTCGGAAACGCCAGCGCCGGTCTTGCCCATGCCGGTGAAGTAGGGCGGGTTCTGCACATAGGTCGACTGATCGTCCCAGGCATAGGTCTGGCTTTGCGGGGCTTCCACCGCCTGCCAGTTTTCGTCGCCCTTGAACACGTCGGCATATTTGCTCGCATAGAGTTCGCGGGTGACATATTTCATGATGAACTCCTGGATCTCCTTTGTGGAGGGCCAGATGTCCTTGAGATAGACCGGGTTGCCGTCATTGTCCTCGCCGATCGGCTCCTTGGTCAGGTCCTTCTGCACCGAACCGGCCAGCGCATAGGCAACCACCAGCGGCGGCGAGGCCAGGTAGTTGGCCTGCACGTCCGGAGAGACGCGGCCTTCGAAGTTGCGGTTGCCCGACAGCACGCCGGCGGCGATCAGACCCTTGTCGTTGATGGTCTTGGAAACCGGGGGCGGCAGCGGTCCGGAGTTACCGATGCAGGTGGTGCAGCCAAAGCCGACCAGGTTGAAGCCAAGCGCGTCGAGATCGGTCTGCAGACCGGATTTGGCGAGATATTCCGCCACGACCTGGCTGCCGGGCGCCAGCGAGGTCTTGACCCAGGGCTTGGTCTTCAGGCCCTTGGCAACCGCGTTGCGGGCCAGCAGGCCGGCGCCGATCAGCACGCTCGGATTGGAGGTGTTGGTGCATGAGGTAATGGCGGCAATCGCCACGTCGCCATGGCCGAGATCGTAGTCCTGGCCTTCAACCTGATAGCGGTTTTCAAGCTGGCCCGGCTTCTTGTACTCGCTGGCGAGCGCTTCGGCGAAGCCCGAGGCAATGCCTTCGAGCGCGATGCGGCCTTCAGGCCGCTTGGGGCCGGCCATCGACGGCACCACGTCGCCGAGATCAAGTTCCAGCGTGTCGGTGAACTCCGGATCGGCCGCGCCGGCCTCACGCCACATGCCTTGCGCCTTGGAATAGGCTTCCACCAGCTTGATCCGCTCTTCTTCGCGGCCGGACATGGTGAGGTAGTTGACGGTTTCGGAATCGACCGGGAAGAAGCCGCATGTGGCGCCATATTCGGGGCCCATATTGCCGATGGTGGCACGGTCGGCCAGCGACATTGAATCCAGGCCGGGGCCGAAGAACTCTACAAATTTGGAGACAACACCCTTCTTGCGCAGCATCTGCACGACGGTGAGCACCAGGTCGGTGGCGGTGACGCCTTCCTTGAGCTTTCCGGTCAGGCGGAAGCCGATGACTTCGGGCAGCAGCATGGAGATCGGCTGGCCGAGCATCGCGGCTTCGGCCTCAATGCCGCCCACGCCCCAGCCCAGCACGCCCAGGCCGTTGATCATGGTGGTGTGGCTGTCGGTGCCCACGCAGGTATCGGGATAGGCGACGATCTCGCCATCTTCTTCCTTGGTCCAGACGGTCTGGCCCAGATATTCGAGATTGACCTGGTGGCAGATGCCGGTGCCGGGCGGCACCACGCGGAAATTCTTGAACGCCTGCTGGCCCCATTTGAGGAAGCGGTAGCGCTCGCCATTGCGCTCATACTCAAGCTCGACATTGCGGTCGAGCGCACGCGGGGTGCCGAATTCGTCGACGATGACCGAGTGGTCGATCACCAGATCCACGGGCACCAGCGGGTTGATCTTTTCCGCATCACCGCCCAGCGACACCATGGCGTCGCGCATGGCGGCGAGATCGACCACGGCGGGAACGCCGGTGAAGTCCTGCATCAGCACGCGGGCCGGCCGGTAGGCGATCTCGGCCTCGGTCTTGCCCTTGTTGGTCAGCCAGGCGGCGACGGCGAGAATGTCATCCTTCTTGACCGTGCGGCCGTCCTCATGGCGCAGCAGGTTTTCGAGAATCACCTTCATCGAGAAGGGCAGGGTCGAGATTCCGGTCAGTCCGTTCTTTTCGGCCTCAACGAGGCTGAAATAGACATAGTCGGTTCCATCGACATTGAGGGTGGAACGGCAATTGAAGCTGTCGAGTGATTTGGCCACAGGCAACCCGCTTTCGTCAGTTCGGCCGAGGCTTCGAGGCGAACGCCTTGCACGCTCAAGCGTGGGAAAGGATGCGGGTACGGTCATTTCCGCTGTCCGCCCGTGGCAGGCCGGGGCCCGCCATGTTCGGCGCAAGATTGAATTCACGCCGACCGCTGGCGTGGTTGCGGGCGTTATAGATAATTTCGTAAGAACGTGCCAGATCAACCAATGGCCCATTTGAATGTTTTTTTGGGCGGGGCCGCCGGCGCGGTCACGCCGGGCGGAATGCGGGGATAAATGCGGGCAATCGCCACACAACTTTCGGGACGGCGCGGCGAAAGCCT
Source organism: uncultured Hoeflea sp. (assembly GCF_947501405.1). GTDB lineage: Bacteria > Pseudomonadota > Alphaproteobacteria > Rhizobiales > Rhizobiaceae > Hoeflea. The sequence continues at coordinate 441,134 of NZ_CANMVK010000003.1, forward strand.
GGTGTTTCACGATATCGGCTTCACACTGGCGCGCGGCGAGGCGCTGGTGATCACCGGCCCCAACGGGGCAGGCAAATCGACCCTTTTGCGGGTGCTGGCGGGATTGCTTGCCGCTGAAACCGGCAGCTTCCGGCTCAAGGACGATGACGGCGCGGATCTGGCGGTTGCCGATCACACCCATTATCTGGGCCACCGCAACGCCATGAAGCGGGAATTGCGGGTGTCGGAGAACCTTGCTTTCTGGCAAAGTTTTCAGGCAGGCGACAATGGCGGCGGGCTGACCGTCGAAGCGGCGATCGAGGCCGTTGAACTCAAGGGTGTCGGGCATCTGCCGTTCGGCTATCTCTCGGCCGGGCAGCAACGGCGCATCGCGCTGGCGCGGCTTCTGGTCTCGGCGCGGCCGCTCTGGCTGCTTGATGAACCCACCGCGGCGCTGGACAAGCGTTCGGATCAATTGTTCGCCGATCTGGTGCGCGGACATCTGGCAGGCGGCGGTATGGCGATTGCCGCCACCCATCAGCCGCTGGGGCTCGACAATGTGCAGCGGCTCGAACTCGACGGCGCCCATCGCAGCCTTGAGGCCGGCCTGGAGGCCTTCGCATGATGGCGTTGCTTAAACGCGATCTGGCGATCGCCACCCGTTCCGGCGGCGCGGCGATGCTGGGGGTGCTGTTCTTTTTGGCCGTGGTCGCCGTCATCCCGTTCGGCATCGGACCCGATCTCAATCTGTTGTCACGCATCGGCCCGGCGATCCTGTGGATCGGCGCGCTGCTGGCCTCGCTCTTGGGACTCGACCGGCTGTTTCAGGCGGATCGGGAGGATGGCTCGCTGGACATGCTGTCGATGCAGGACTGGTTCGGCCTGGTGCTCACCGTGTTCGTCAAAAGCTGCGCGCACTGGCTCGCCACCGGCCTGCCGCTGGTGCTGGCCGCGCCGCTTCTGGGTCTTTTGATGAACATGAGCGGACTGTCGACGGGCGCGGTGATGCTGACGCTGCTGGTCGGTACGCCGGCGATCTCGTTCATCGGCGCGGTAGGGGCGGCGGTTGCGGTGGCGCTGCCGCGCGGCGGGCTGCTGGTCTCGATCCTGATCCTGCCGCTGGCAATCCCGATTCTGATTTTCGGGGTGAGCGCATCTTACGCGGCGGTTACCGACCCGGATCCGTTCTGGCCGCCCTTCATGATCCTGTCGGCGATCGCGCTGTTTTTTGCGGCTCTCGGCCCGGTCGCCGCGGCGGCCGCCTTGCGCGGGGCGTCGGACTGAGCGGCTGCCGTGGCGGGCATTGTCCATTCCCCCGCGAAGAATAGGCCCCCCGCGCAGGATCGGCCCTCACCCGCGCAGGATCGGCCAAGGCGAACGATTGTCGGTGTGGCAGCGTGGCCCGGCTATGGCGCGCGCTGCCGGCCTGTGGTTTGATCTGTCGCATTGTCAGCGCCGGTTTGAGGCACTAGAGAAAAAGCATGAGCGACACCACCATCTCCCAGGGCTGGTTTACCAGCCTCGCCAATCCGACCCGATTTCTTGCCCTTTCGGGGCGTATCCTGCCCTATCTGGCGGCGGCGGCCGTGCTGTCGCTGGCGATCGGGCTCTACATGTCTTTCGCCGCGCCGGAGGACTACCAGCAGGGCGTGACGGTGCGGATCATGTTCATCCACGTGCCGGCGGCCTGGCTTGCGATGATGTGCTATTCGGTGATGGCGATTTCCTCGATCGGTACGCTGGTGTGGCGGCATCCTCTGGCCGATGTTTCGGCCAAGACCGCGGCGCCCATCGGCGCGGCCTTCACCTTCCTGTCGCTGCTCACCGGCTCGCTTTGGGGCCGGCCGATGTGGGGCACCTGGTGGGTGTGGGATGCACGGCTGACTTCGGTGTTCGTGCTGTTCTTGATGTATCTGGGGCTGATGGCGCTGCACCGCGCGATGGATGATCCGGTGCGCGCGGCGCGGCCTGCAGCGGTGCTGACGCTGGTCGGCTTCATCAACATTCCGATCATCAAGTTTTCGGTCGACTGGTGGAACACGCTGCATCAGCCGGCCAGCGTGATCCGGCTTGACGGGCCGACCATTCACCCCTCGATGCTCTATCCGCTGCTGGTGATGGCGATTGCCTATACGCTGATCTTTTTTACGCTGCATTTGATGGCTATGCGCAACGAGATCTGGCGTCGGCGGGTGCAGACCATGCGCCGCCAGGCCGCGCAGGCAATCGGCCGCGGTGCGTGAAAGGGCGTTTTCGATGATGAGCCATGAAACCTTCGTGTTCCTGTCCTACGCCGCCACGGCGCTGACCCTGGGTGGGCTTCTGGCGATGATCGTGCTTGATGGCCGCGCGCGGCGGCGCGAACTTGGTGAGCTGGAAGCGCAGGGCGTGCGCCGCCGCTCGGATGCAGTGCGGGACAGCGCCTGATGAGCGAGGACAGCTCCGCGGGCTCTCCAACACCGCAAGCCGGCGGACAACCCGGAAGCAAACGGCTTTTGATCGCGTTCTTGCCGCTGGTACTGTTTCTGGCGCTGTCGGGCGTGTTTCTCTATCAGCTCGGCTCGGGCAAGAACGCCAGCGAAATTCCGTCAGTACTGATCGGCTCGAAAGCGCCGTCGCTTGATCTGCCGCCGCTCGAGGGGCTGGTGGCGGATGGCCAGGTGATTCCGGCGCTCACCGATGCGGCGATTGAAGGCAAACTGGCGCTGGTCAATGTCTGGGCTTCCTGGTGCGTTCCCTGCCGGCAGGAGCATCCGATCCTGCTTGAACTGGCGCGTGACCCGCGGCTGACGCTTGTGGGCATCAACTACAAGGACAAGACGCCGAATGCGCTGAGCTTCCTGGGTGAACTGGGCAATCCGTTCACCGCCGTTGGTGTCGACCCGGCGGGCCAGGCGGCGATCGACTGGGGCGTCTACGGCATTCCCGAGACCTATCTGGTGGGCCCTGACGGCACCATCCTGTTCAAGCAGATCGGGCCGTTCACCACCGAAAGTCTGCGCGACAAGCTGCTGCCGGCGATTGAAAAGGCGGTCGCGCCCGCGTCCTGACTGCGGGCGGCGGCTTCCCGAAGGAGATCGCTTGAGTATCGAAACGGGACAGGCTGCGCGCGAGTCACTCGGAGTTTTTGCCGTTCGATCTGGCTGCAATCGGGTTTGCCGTGGCATTCGCGTTTTCACCTGGCGCTGATCGGAGATCATCCGCAAACGTGGGCTCTGGCCCAAGCATGATCCGGCCGACATTATTTCACTGCCGGGCCGTTCGTTGACCCTCGCCGAAGCGGGTGTGCGGCGCTATGTTTGAACCCATGAACACACCCAAATCCTTCGACCGCCTGGTTCCCGAAGGCGACACCCATGAGCGTGAGGTCTGCCAGACCTGTGGCTTTGTCAACTACCAGAACCCGCGCATCGTGGTCGGCTCCGTGGTCCGGCACGAAGGCAAGGTGCTGATGTGCCGCCGCGCCATCGAGCCGCGCCGCGGTTTCTGGACCGTGCCCGCGGGCTATCTCGAACTTGGCGAAACGCCTGAAGATGGCGCCCGCCGCGAGGCCCGCGAGGAGGCGCTGGCCAATCTGAGGCTTGGCGAGCTGCTGGCGATCTATTCGGTCACTCATCTAAGCCAGGTGCAGCTGATCTGGCGGGCCGAACTGATCGACGCGGGCCAAGGCGCGGCGCTCTACGGCGTCGGCGAGGAGAGCCTGGAAACAAGGTTGTTTGATTGGGATGATTTGCCGATGGACGAGATCGCCTTTCCCACAGTGCACTGGATGCTCAGCCACGAGCGCGAGGTAATGGCGAAGGGCTATGCCGGGCCGTTCGGGAACGCGGGGTGAGGGGTAGTGATAAACGGCAATTAGGCGGACAAAGTGCGCAACCGCGGCCGCTGCGCCAATGACTGCTTTCGAACGAAGACTTCTGGTGTCTTTTTGGGAGTACGGGTCAACGCAGGCATCTTGCAACCTTGACACACTCGCCAAAGTTAAAGACCTTTTTGACAAATCACCGTCCTGGGCGTCCGGTTAACGATGGCCAAGAGACGAGGTGAAAAATGAGCTTGTTTCCTGCAACAAATCCGCTGAGATCGGGCACGCTGCCCGAAGATGGTGGTCATTTCGTCCATTGGGAAACCTTTGGAATGGCTTCGCGACCTGCGATGTTGCTTTTACACGGCGGGCCGGGTGGTGGCATCAAGCCGCGTATGCCGCGGCTTTTTGACCCCAATCAATGGCACATCATTGCGATGGACCAACGTGGTGCTGGAAATTCCCTCCCCTATGCCGGTGATGATGTTGCCGCGTTGCAGGCCAATACAACGGCCGATCTGATCAATGATATCGAACGGTTGCGAACCCTGCTGAACATTGAACAGTGGCACCTGTACGGATCGTCGTGGGGAACGACCTTGGCCCTTGCATATGCAGTACAGCACCCTGCACGCGTGAAAGGTATGATCCTCGCAGCGATTGCGACCACAACAAGGGAAGAGATCGACTTTCTTTACGGTGGGGCCGGAATGTTCTTGCCCGAAGCCTTTGAGGCATTTGTGGCAGGTGCACCGGAAGGCAAAGGCGGTGTCGGTATGGCTGCTGCATACGGTGATCTGCTAACATCCGGCGATCCAACCATTGAAGCTGCAGCCGCGGAGGCATGGTGTGCGTGGGAGCAAGCCGTCGTCATGCTGGACCCGCGCGCAGAGGTTCCGGCAGAATTCACCGACCCGCGATACCGGCTCGGCTTCGCGCGCCTTGTAACCCATTACTTTCGCAATCTGGCTTGGCTCGACGTGCCGATACTTGACCAGAAAGACATTCTGGCCAGTTTTCCAGCAGTGTTGATCAACAGCCGTCTCGATCTGTCAGTCCCGTTTTCGACAGCATGGCAGCTTCACCGCGCGATGCCTCAATCTGAATTGGTGGCAATACCGGGTTCGTTGCACGGTACGCTGTATGGGCCTTTGTCAGATGCTGTCATCGAAGCTGGCCAAAAATTCTCAAGAGCATGATGCATTGTCCACACTGCTTGATCTTGAGTATGCGGTATGGCCGAAACTAGTCGGTACATGAGCTTCTTTCTTGCGGCAATGTGTCAGTGCATGGATACTTGGCCGCTCAGAAGCTGACCTTCGCTGCAGTGACAACCAAGGTCGACTTTGAGCCAGAGCGGTCCAGGGGTGAATTCGGTCTGGACGGTCATGTAGGACCTCAAACCATCGACGCCGGGAGTAGATGCGGCGGGCTGAAACCAGCCATCGGACCTTTTTGTCTCGCACTCAGCCCTTCGCAGCTTCCTCGCCCTCCTCGGGCAGCACGTGGCGTTGCTGCGAATGAAGATTCTCAACGGGCCGATTTGTAGAGGTAGTCTCCGCGCCTGTCGCCCTTGCGGGCGGCGCGACCAGCCCGGAAGGCCGCAGAAACACCTGGCCTATTCCGCCTCAACCCAGTTCGGCATGGCGCAGATCATCTTGTCGAGCAGCCGATCGAATTCGGTCTTTTCCGCAAGCGTCAGGGCGTTGCGCATGGCAGCCTGCCTGCTGAGAAACAGCGGCTCGACCCGGTCGAGCATCTCCGCGCCGCCGTCCGTCAGCATCAAGGGCTTTGCGCGCTTATCGTCCGCATCGACGTCGCGGGCGATCAAGCCGCGCGACAAGAGCTCCGAGACAGAACGGCTGATGGAATTCTTGGGCAGGCCGGTTGCCAGACAGATGTCGCGAGCAACCAGCCCCTTGGCATGTTTGAGCGTGTAGAGAATCACAAATTCCGGTCGGCTCAAATCGAAACGCTCGGCAAGCTCTCGGTAGATCGGACCGGTAAAAAAGTTGGCCAGGAAATTCAGATTCCACGCTGGCGAAAGAGGCGTTTCATGAAGCATGAGCAACGACAACGGCCCGAACCGCTCGACCATCAGCAATTGTTCATCCGTTACCATTTCGTCCCGTCGCCATTGCGTCAATGCCATTGCCAGATTCGCCTTGTTTCCAAAAAAGGTTCCGATTGGAACTTTACATATGGTTCCAACCAGAACTAAAATGCCCTTACGCGCACCAAAAGCGCAAGGGAGGAAAACATGTTCAGGCCATCTTGTCTCGCGGGCGCTCTCGCGCTTGCCATCTCCGCATCTCCGGTTGCAGCCTCGGATCTTCGTATGGTTGGCGGATTTCCGGAAGGGTTCGTCTTCACAAAAGAGATCGCAAAACCGTTCATGGATCTGGTCGCAGAAGAAAGCGGCGGCGCGGTATCGGTGTCTTTCACCGGCCCCGACGCCGTGCCGACCTTCGAGCAGTTCGAGCCGGTTCAAGCAGGCGTCTTCGATCTTCTCTTCACCCATCCCGCCTATCACGCCGGCACAACGTCGGTGGGGCTTGCCATTGACGCCATCGGTGCGGATCCGACCAAGCGGCGCGCTGGCCGGATCATCGACTACATTGATGAGCACTATCAGACCCTGGGCATGAAATTGATCGCCGCGCCGGCGACTGGATCCAAGGGATTCCGCTATTTCCTGAAGGAACCGATTGCTGGCGAACCCGGTCTGGAGGGCCGCAAGATTCGCGGCACAGTGAGTTATCACCCGATGATTGAGGCACTCGGCGGAACTGGCGTGGTCATTGGCGGCGGTGAAGTCTATTCGGCGCTTCAGACCGGCGTCGTCGACGGCGCCGCATGGGGACTGACCGGCGCCAAAGACTTCAAATGGTACGAGGTCGCCGACTATATGGCCGATCCCGTCTTCGGCCAGGTGGGCGTCATGATCTTCATGAATCTCGATGCCTGGAATGATCTCGCTGATGACGAAAAAGCCGCCATGGAACGAGCCGCGACCCGCCTGGAACAGGAGTCGATTGCCCGCTTCAACAAACTGGCCGCAACAGAAAAGCAATCGCTTCTTGATCTCGGCATGAAAATGACCTCGTTTTCCGACGCAGAGGCCGCCCAGTTCGAGAGCCTCTGGTCGAACGGCGTCTGGTCGATCGCGGCGCAATCGAAGCCGGAGGAAGCGGCCGCATTGCGAGCCCTTGCCAAAGAAGCTGGCCTCTCGGATTGAGTTCGGGGTAGACCCAGCCGATGACGATGCTCCCACGCCTCCACGATGTCAGTTCGCGAGCGCTTTTTGCGCTTGCCGGGCTGGCATTGGTGGGGGCGACGGGCCTCTATCTCTTCGAAGTGGCGGCACGGTATTTCTTCAACGCGCCGACCACCTGGAGCCTGGAAGCGGTGCAGTATGCTCTTTCCGTGCTGATCTTTGGCGCCCTGCCGGAAATCACAAAGCGATCGGCTCATGTGGCGATAGATATCGTGCCGACGACCTTGCCGGCCCGGTGGGCGAGCCCGCTCTCCCGTGTGAACCATCTGGCGGGTATGCTCGCTTGCTCACTCGCGGCGTGGATTGTGGCGATGGAAGCTTTCAAGCAGTTGGATCGCGGGCTTCTGACCAATGCCGCCCATCCGATCCCGCGCTGGTGGATCACGGGCATGATCGCGGTCGGACTCTTCTCATCTGCGATCCATTTTGCTCGCCACGCCATTGACCGCGAGCCGACCGCGCGATGAGCTGGATCGCTTTTCTTGGTCTGGCAGTCGGGCTTCTTCTGGTTCTGCTCGCGCTCGGCGTCCGGGTGTTTGTCGGGTTCCTCATCCTCAACATTGTCGGCGTTCTGCTCCTCATTGGCCCGCGTGGCTTCGGGCTGTTCACCAATTCGTTGTTCGAGACCGCCACGTCATCGACACTTATGACGGTCGCACTGTTTGTGCTCATGGGAGAGATCCTCTTCCGCTCCGGGACCGTGTCTGTCCTTTTTGACAGTGTCGACCGGCTGGTCGGTTCTCTACGTGGCCGGCTTTATGCGGTCGTTATCGGACTATCGACCGTGTTCGGCGCACTCTCGGGCTCTGCGGTTGCGGTCGCGGCCATGCTCGGCAGGTCTGTCTTGCCTTCGATGCAGGAGCGCGGCTACGACACCCGCCTGTCGATAGGAACGATCCTGGCGGGTGCGAGCCTTGCCCCGATCATACCACCCAGCCTCGTTGCGATCCTTGTTGGTTCGCTTGCTGATGTCTCCATCGCCGGCCTTCTGGTTGCAGGCCTTCTCCCCGGCCTTGTGATTGCAGGGCTGACCTTGACCTATGTCCTGGTTCGAACCCGCCACACGGCGCAACGCGAGATCGCCGCGCCGCATGTGTTTGGCGTCGGCACCGCGCTTATCCGCATGGTGCCTTTTCTGGTGGTGATTTTCTCGGTCATGGGTTTGATCATTATGGGCATTGCGACACCATCGGAATCCGCAGCGACCGGTGTTTTTGGCGCAATCCTCGTCGCCGCGATTTTCCGAAGACTTAACCTGACAATGGTGATGGAGGCTGTCGCATCCGCCGTTCAGACCTCCGCTGTCATTCTCATCATCGTGGCGTCGGCCAAGCTCTTCAGTCAGCTTTTGTCGTTTGCGGGTGCGACACGCGGGCTTGTCAGCGTCGTCGCCGGACTCGACCTGCCCCCTGACGTTATGTTCCTGATCATGATGCTGATCCCGTTCGTCCTGTGCATGTTCATCGACTGGCTCGCCTTCATGCTCCTGTCGATCCCGATCTATCAGCCGATCGTGACCGCGCTCGACTTCGATCCGATCTGGTTCTGGACGCTGTTCATGATCAATCTCACCGTCGGTTCCATGACCCCACCCTTCGGCTACACGCTGTTTGCACTGAAGGGGGCGAACCCGGACCTTTCCACCCGTGATGTGTTTGCGGCGGCCTGGCCAATTGTCGGGATTTTCGTAGCTGCCATGGTCATTCTCTGGGCGTTACCTGGCATTGTCACGACACTTCCGGGGCTGATCCGGTGAGTTGGCGCGATCAGGATACCGCGCACTCGCATTTCATTGCGTCTTCGGATGAGCCCGGGTTGCGGCTCCATTGTCGTGAGCGCAGTAGCGTGGCAGGCGGCCAACCCGTTCTTTTTGTCCATGGCGCCACTTTTGCCAGCCGGATGTTTGATATCCCGCATCGTGATGCGAGCTGGCTCCAGGCGACGGCGGACGCCGGGTTCTCCGCCTATGCCCTCGATATTCGCGGCTATGGTCGGTCGCATTCAGACGTGATGGCCCAAAGGAGTGAGCCCTATGCGCTCGCCGCGGACGCCATATGCGATATCGATGATGTCGTGAAATGGATCTGCGCACGCCACGGCACCGATCGTCTTCGCCTTGTCGGCGGATCCTGGGGCTCGATTACCACGGCACTCTACGCCGGTACCATCGGTCATGAACGGGTTGAGCGGCTTGTCCTTTACGCACCGATTTTTGGCGAACGAAACCAAGGCTGGCTCGACCTGCTGAGCGATCCCAAGGACCGCGCGCGCTTCGGCTCACAATGGGCGGCCTGCCGATCCGTCGACGAAGCATCTGTGCGGGCGCGCTGGGATGCCGAAATTCCAATCGGCGAACAGGATGCATGGCGGGATGAGGCGTTGTTTCAGGCGCTTTTGCAGTCGTCGCTATCGGACGATCGGCATTCAATTGAGAGCAGGCCGCCCGCATTCCATGCCCCAAACGGGACGTTTGTCGATCTTTGGGAGGTGTTTAATGGACGTCCAATCTATGATCCCACGCGCGTGACATGCCCGACGCTGCTCATTCGCGGATCCGCCGATCCCACATCCACCCGCACCGATGCACTCGCCTTGTTCGAAGCGCTGGGAACCGATCACAAATCCTATGTCGAAATCGCAAATGGCGCGCACTTCGTCAGTGCCGAACGCCGTGCTCGCCAAGTGTTTTCGGCGGTCAATGCATTCCTGACGCTTTCAATCCAAGCTGCCGCTTCCAAGCCGTAAAATGCCAAACTCTCAGATTGGTTTGAGTGACCGCAATTGGTCGGCAGCTTGCCCCAGACTTGGACGGCGATCCGGAAGTCGGTGGAGAAGTTGCGAGGGCCCTCGGCGCTGCGGCAAATTTCATCGGACTTGCGGCAGCCCTTAAGGTCCAGTCACCGCGACATTGCGCATTTGAGTGGCGCAGGGAGTATTCCGTTTACGATTTGCGTTCATAATTTCGTCACGGAAACCAGGATTCGCGCTCGAAATGTCGAAGTTCAGATATTACGACATCAAGAAACCGAAACAGGTGCCTGTTCCCAAAAAGGCGGTTCACACCAACTTCCTGAGAACCGGGCGCATCGCCCGCAAGTCTGAGGACTGGGTCGACGAGGAACGGCGTTTCCTGACCTATGAGGAGGTTGCTGAGCGGACCGGCATCCGGCTTAAAAGTGCTGGCAATACGACACATCAGCGGCTCAACGGTTTCCACCAGGCCATACAGTTTCCGAAGATCATCTTTCACAAGACCTTGGCGACTGCACCGCACCTCGGCTATGTCCATGTCACGGCCTCAACATCCGATTTTGTCGGGCACCGGGACGTTACCTGGGGATTTTACATGGCCAATTTCTCGGCTCAGATTTCTGTCGATGAGCAATTCTTCAATCATATCAACACCGGCTATTCCCGGATGTATTTTGCGGTGGCGATGAAAATGGAACAAGACGGCGAGACGAGCGTACCGACAATCGATCGCGACTTTCGGGAAAACGGAGTTCTGTTCAAAACCGCTGACCCCATGACCGCACTTAAAAACGTCCTGCTGCTGGGCGCAAAAAGCGCCCAACTGCGGAAGATCGTTCAGGCGATCGGGTAACACCTGAATGACCGCCTCGATCGCCACTGAGATCATACCCGACTGTTGATCCTCGTCAGATCGGTTGGCGAAAAGACTGTCTTCTGACCGTTTCGATCGGTGTGCCAGCTCCCAAAGCCTAACTTTTCGTGGCTTCCTCGCCCTCCTCGGGCAGCGCGTGGCGCTGCATCATCGGCAGTTGCAGCAAGGTGAAGATGATCGACAGCGGCAGGTTGCCCCAGACCTTGAAGGCGATCCAGAAGTCGGTGGAGAAATTGCGCCAGATCACCTCGTTGACTACGGCCATCAGCAGAAAATAGAGGCCCCAGCGGAAGGTGAGCTTGCGCCAGCCCTCGGCATCTAGCCGGAAGGCGGAATCAAATACATAGCCCAGAAGCGATTTGCCGAAGAACAGCCCGCCCAGCAGGATCCCACCGAACAGGGTGTTGATGATGGTCGGCTTGACCTTGATGAAGGTCTCGTCGTGCAGCCACAGGGTGAGCGCACCGAATGCCAGCACGATGATGCCCGAGACCAGCGGCATGATCGGAATCGTGCGGGTGAGCAGCCAGGAGACGGCAAGCGCAACCGCCGTGGCGATCATGAAGCAGGCGGTGCCCACAAAGATTGGCCCGCCGAGGCCGGCAAGCCACGGCACCTGCCCGGCGATCCACTCGCCGCGGGCATTGGCGAAGAAGAACACCAGAAGCGGTCCCAGCTCCAGCGCCAGCTTGAGCACGGGGTTGATGCGTTTGCGTTTCGGATCCGAGGGGTCGCGCTCGAGAATGTGCAGCTCCTCGCCGGGGTTGGCGGAAGGGACTTGCTTGTCGTCGCTCATGTCGGTTCTCCGGCGATTGCCGAGGCAAAATCGCCCGCCTCGAAGGGTTCAAGATCGTCGACGCCTTCGCCGACGCCGATGAAATAGACCGGCAGCTTATGCTTGGCAGCGATCGCCACCAAGATGCCGCCGCGTGCGGTGCCGTCGAGCTTGGTCATCACCAGCCCGTTGACGCCGGCGACGTTCTTGAAAATCTCGACCTGATTGAGCGCGTTCTGGCCGGTGGTGGCGTCGAGCGTCTGCAGCACCGTGTGCGGCGCATCCGGGTCGAGCTTGCCGATTACACGGACCACCTTGGCGAGCTCGTCCATCAGCTCGGTGCGGTTTTGCAAGCGCCCGGCGGTGTCGATGATCAGCACATCCGAGCCATCGGCGCGCGCGGTCTCGAAGGCCTCGTAGGCGAGGCCCGCTGCGTCGGCGCCGAGCTTGGTCGAGACCACCTTGGAGCCGGTGCGTTCGCCCCAGATCTTGAGTTGCTCGATGGCGGCGGCGCGGAAGGTATCGCCGGCGGCCAGCGTGACCTTGAGCCCGCCGGCATTAAGCTTTGCGGCGAGCTTGCCGATGGTAGTGGTCTTGCCGGTGCCATTGACGCCGACCACCAAAATGACATGCGGCTTATGGCTGAGATCGAGTTCCAGCGGCCGCGCCACCGGTTCGAGCACGCGGGCGATCTCATCGGCCATCACCTTTTGCACTTCGCCGGGCGAGATGTCCTTGCCATAGCGGCCAGAGGCCAACGCGTCGGTGATCCGCATCGCGGTCTCGACGCCGAGATCGGCCTGCAGCAGCACATCCTCGAGATCCTGCAGCGTGTCCTCGTCAAGTTTGCGCTTGGTGAAGATGCCGCTGATCTGGCCGGTGAGCTGACCCGAAGTGCGCGACAGGCCCTGGCGCAGCCGCTGCCACCAATTGCCCTGCTGCGGGTCTTCCACAGGTGCGGGCGCTGGCGTGGAATCCGCGCTTGACACGGTGTCGCCAACGAGCAGCCTTCGAGGCTCAGGCTCAGGCTCAGGCTCAGGCTCAGGCTCAGGCTCAGGCTCAGGCTCAGGCTCAGGCTCAGGCTCAGGCT
>NZ_CANMVK010000004.1 GCF_947501405.1 uncultured Hoeflea sp.
CGGCGCTCCTTGGATGAAAACAAGGGCAAAGTCGTTCGCGCCAGCGGCGCACCGCCCTCGTTCGTGAGCGGTTTATAGGCGCGACCCCCGAGAAGAGTCAACTAGGTTTTTTCCATTCAATCAATTTTTTTGCGCCGTCCTCCAGAACCGGCTCGGCCACCCGTTACCGCAGTGGATTTCCGCCTGGAAAGCCGGGCCTTCGCAGCCTGCCGGTCGGCAGTGCGGATCTCGATTTCCGTCGGCAAAAACACCACCACGGTGGCGCTGGTCTGAGGATTGATCAGCTCCGGTCACCCGGCATCGTAGGTCCAGCGGTAGTGCGGCGGAGTTGGCCCCTTGTTGCGGCCACCCTGCTGCATCTGCTCCCAGGCATGGGCGAGAATACCGACCGACCGTGACAGGCAGAAAAGCCCGCGCGCCAGGGGTGGCTCGAATCCCAGTTCGGCATAGATCACCGCCGTCGCGCCATCGATGTTCATCGGGAGCGGTCTTCCGAGCTGCTGGCCCAACTCGGCCTCGATCGCTTCGCCGATATCCGCAAACCGGCCGTCCACCGTCCCCGACACGGCGGCCTCGCGCAACAGCGCCATCAGCCGGGGTGCACGCGGATCGGTTGGCGTGTGAAACCGGTGTCCGAAACCCGGAACGATCTTGCCGCGGGCAGCCCGCCAGTCATCAAGCGCGGCGGACAGTCCGCCCGAATGCAAGTCGACAAAATGAAACAGCTCGACGGCCTGTTCGCCGGCGCCGCCATGGACATCGCCCAGCATGTTGACCGCGCTGGCCATCGCATTGTTCAAGCCAACCCCGCAGGTCACTGCCATGCGCGCAGCAGCAATCGAGGGGGCTTGCGGGCCGTGGTCCACCGCCGCAACGAGTGCCGCTTCCAAAAGTTTTGCCTGGTCAGGCGTCGGCATGTCGCCACGCACCATCAGCCAGATCATCTGCGGGAAGGACACAGTGCCGATCAGCTCTTCAATCGGCCTGCCGCGAATGTCGATCCGCCCCGGCTCCATATCGATGATGCCTGTGCGCCACCAGTCGCTGACATCACTCATGTCACACCCGCCTGTCTCAACTCCGCGATCTCCTGATCACCGTAACCCAGATCGCACAATATGCCATCGGTGTCGGCGCCCAGGTACGGGGGCGGTGATGCCGGCCCGGGCCGAACGCCATCAGCGACGATCGGCGAGGCCAGCAGGCGCAGCGTTTCACCATCAAGCTCGATCTTTCTGACCAGCCCGCGATCGGCGATTTGCGGTTCCGCCAGGATCTCAGGAACCGAGAGAACCGGTCCGCACGGCACGCCAAGGGCGTTGAGTTCATCGACCCAGGCCTGCGCATTGCGCTTAACAAGCGTTTGTTCCAGTTGCCCGCGCAAGGCTTCGCGATTGCGCTTGCGGTCTTCGCGCGTCCGGTAATCGGGATGGTCAAGCAGCTCAGTGCGGCCAAGATGCGCAACCAAGGCCTTCCACTGCTCGTCACGGTTTGCCGCAATATTGATCGGCGCATCTGCGGTTGCGAACGTGCCGGACGGCGCCGAGGTCATGTTTTCATTGCCCAGCGCCGTGGGTTCAACTCCGCCGACCAGATGGTTTGAGACGACCCAGCCCATGGTCGAGATCACCGCTTCCGTCATGGAGATATCGAGAAAAGCGCCGCGCGGCTGTTCATTCAGCGCCGCGGCAATCGCGAAGGCAGCCGTCATGCCGCCAATCGTGTCGGCCATCGGATATCCCGCACGCAGCGGCGCACTGGCCGCGTCCCCGGTCACCGACATCACCCCGCTTATTCCCTGAATGATCTGGTCATAGGCCGGGTTGTCCTTCCACGGCCCGCTTTGGCCATAGCCGGAGATCGCACAATAGATGAGTGTTTCGTTCTCACGCTTGAGGACATCGTAATCCAGACCGAGCCGTTGCATCACGCCGGGCCGGTAGTTTTCCACCAGCACATCGGCACTTGCCACAAGGCGCTTGAGCACCTGCTTGCCGGCTGGTTGTTTCAAATCAAGCGTCAGCGAGCGTTTGCCGGCATTCTGGGCGAGAAAGCTTATGCCCATATTGGCCGCGTTGCGTGTCGGATCGGCGCCAAGCTGGCGTGCAAGATCGCCGCCGCCGGGACGCTCGACCTTGATCACCTCCGCACCCATGAGCGCCAGCTGATAACAGCAGAACGGACCAGCTAGCACATTCGTCAGATCGAGAACACGAATGCCGGCAAGCGCCCCTCCCCCGGGCTCAGTCGCCATCCGCCACACCTGCCTGCCGCGCCCTTGCGCGCCGTGCACGATAGCTCGGAACGATTACCAGGAGCGCTGCGATGACCAGCAGGCCAAGCGTCATCGGCCGGTCCAGGATGAAGCCCCAGCCATCGGCGAGCTGCATGGAACGCGAGAAATTGTCCTCCAGCATGGAGCCGAGAATGAAACCGATCAGCAGCGGCGCCAGCGGATAGTCGGCAAATCTCAGGATCGTCGCACAGATGCCGAAGCCCACCAGAATGAGCAGTTCGGTGGCATTGTTCTGGCCGATATAGGACCCCATCAAGGTGAAGAACAGGATGAAGGGGATCAGGTAATTGCGCGGGATCTGAAGCACCTTGGCGATATAGGGGATCAGCGGCAGGTTGAGGATCAGCAGCACCAGATTGCCGATATACATCGAGATGATCACCGCCCAGAAGATGTCCGGCGATTCCGTCATCAACCGCGGACCCGGGGTGACATTGAGCGCTATCAGCGCGCCAAGCAGGATTGCGGTGGTGCCCGAGCCCGGAATGCCGAGCGTCAGCAACGGCACGAATGAACCTGTACAGGCAGCATTGTTGGCGGTTTCCGGCGCGGCGAGGCCCTTTATCGAACCCTTGCCGAACTCGGCCTGTTCTTCCCCCTTGGCAATGTTGCGCTCGACGGCATAGCCGAGAAAGGATGCAATGGTCGCTCCGGCGCCAGGCAGCACCCCGATAAAGAAGCCTTGCACGGACTGCCGGCCGATCACCGGCGCGATCGACTTGGCCTCGGATGCCGAGATGCGCAGATTTTCGATTTTGCCGGTTCCGCCATCTCCCGTCTTTGTCCGCCCTGGGTTCATCACCAGAAACAGGGCTTCCGGCAGCGCGAACATCGCCATTGCCAGGGTGATGAAGGAAAAGCCTGACTGCAGATCAAGCAGCCCCATCGTGAAGCGCGGCATGTTGAACAACGCACCTTCTCCGACCGTCGCCATCATCAATCCGATGAGCGTCATCATGACCGCTTTCGCCACATTGCCGGTTCCGGCGAAGGCCGCAATCGCCGACAGGCCGACAACCATCAGCGCAAAATATTCGGCCGAATGGAACAGCAGCGCCACCGAGGACAGGATCGGTGCGAAAATCATCAGCAGCACGGCGCCCACCGTGCCGCCCATGAATGAAGAGATTGCGGCAATGGTCAGCGCTTTTCCGGCCTGTCCATTGCGGGCCATGGGATAGCCATCGAAGCTCGAGGCGACAGTGCCCGCAACTCCGGGTGCATTGAGCAGGATCGAGGATGTCGAGCCGCCGAATATCGCCCCGTAATACACGCCCGCAAGCAGGATCAGAGCCGCCGACGGATCGCCCATCGAGATTGCCACGGGAATCATAATGGCGATGATCGACATCGGTCCGAGGCCCGGCAGCATGCCGATGAATGTGCCGATCAGACAGCCGCCGATCACCATAAGCAGGTTCTGGATTGAAAAGGCCGTCGAAAGGCCGATGAGAAGTCCTTCGATCATGACTTCACCCCACAAAGAACGGCCATGGCCGCAAAAAGATGCCGAGAACACCCTCGACGAGGTACCAGACGACACCGGCAGCAACGGCTGCGATCGGGATCAGGTAGTGGAATTTGCGTTCGCCCAGGATCACCGCGCCAATGGACAGGAAAGCCACGGTCGACAGCAGAAACCCCAAGGGGCGCAGCGCCAGCGCGTAAAGCGCCATCAACCCAAGCAGCAGCAGCGCCTTTCCGATCTTGTAGTCGCCAAGCCGGCGATAATCGATATCAGGCGTCTTTTCCTCGCCGGAGGCTTTCTCCAGCCCCAGAAGCACCACCAGAGACGTGATCAGGGTCAAAACCGCGATCACCTTGGGAAAGGTGCTCGGCCAGATCGGATTTCGCTGCATGAATGGCGGCAGCAATTGATCCATCGTGAAAAAAGCTGAATATCCATAGGCGCACGTGACGCCAAAAATGACCAGCGCGATCCAACGATCCAGTGCCATTGAAACATCCCCCTCCATAATGCATAGGCGCATCCGGCTGCGCTGTCACAGCCGGATGCCATTTCTTGCGTTATGTCATATCGGGATCACAGGAAGCCGAGTTCCGTCATCAGGCCCTTGATGACCTCTTCCTGCCCTTCGAGGAAGGCTTTGAACTCGTCGCCGGGATTGTGGATGTTGACCCAGCCATTGCGGGCGCGGACCTCTTCCCACTCAGCCGTGTCGTACATCTTGGCGATGGCGTCCTGGTACATGGCCAGCTTGTCAGCCGGAAGGCCAGGAGCGGCAAAGAAACCGCGCCAGTTTATGAAGGTGGTGTCGATTCCCTGTTCCTTCATGGTCATCGCGGTATCGTAAGCACTTACGCGCTCGTCAGATGTCACGCCAAGGATTTTGACTTCGCCCTGTTCGGCCAGCGCAATCGCTTCGGAAAAACCGGTGGAAAGCGCCTTGATTTCGCCCGAAAGCAGCGCCGCCATGGCCTTGCCGCCCGCGTCATAGGGAATGTACTTCACCGCAGTGGGGTCTTCGCCAGCTGCCTTCATCACCATTGCGGCGACCAGATGGTCCATTCCGCCCGGCACTGATCCGCCGCCAATGGCGGTATCGCCCGGATTGGCCTTGTAGGCATTCAGCAGATCTTCCATCGAGTTCAGATCGCTGCTTGCCGGAACAACCATCGCCGCATAGTCGCCGATAGTGCCGGCCACCAGGGTCAGATCGCGGAAATTGTGCGGGAACACACCGGTCAGCGACCGGATCACGATCGGGGTCGAGTTGACCATCAGCGTGTCATGCAGGCTCTCGGCATTCTCGATCATGTAGCCGATGGCCTTTCCGCCACCGCCGCCGGACATGTTTTCATAGGAAGCTGTGCCAACCAGACCGGATTTGGTCAGGGCTTCACCGGTGCCGCGCGCCGTTCCGTCCCAGCCGCCGCCGGCGCCGCCCGGAATCACGAAGTGAACTTTGTCCATCACGGGTTCAGCAAAGCTGGGCGCCGCAAACGACATCGTTGCGACCGCGGCTGCCATTAAGGCGCGGCGGGTTATCTCAAGGTTCATGTTTTCCTCCTCCACATTGACAGCGGCAGATATTGCCACTCTTCTTCTCTATGAGCCGATCAAGCTGACACTAACCTGACACGGGGCGCAAAATCGCCGGATAGATGAGATTTCTTTTGGTGGAGGACAATCAGGATTTGGCTTCGGCCACCGTGGACCGGCTTACGATGGACGGACACGTGGTTGACCATGCCTCAACCCTTAGGGCAGCCGAAGACTTCAAGGCCACAACGGATTATGACCTCATCTTCCTGGATATAATGTTGCCCGACGGTGACGGACGCAGCTTTCTTTCAACCCACCGGCTGGCTGATGACCCGACACCGGTGATCGTCACGACCGCGCGCTCGGAAGTATCCGACCGGGTCGGTATTCTTGATCTCGGAGCCGACGACTACGTCACCAAGCCGTTTGATTTCTCCGAACTCGAAGCCCGCTGCCGGGCGGTTCTGCGCCGCAGGGGTGGTGCGGCCCGCAATGTCAAAATGCTTGGCGACATCGAATTCGATCCGCTGTCTGGAACCTTGAGGCTGGGCGAAAAACAGATCAAACTTCGCAATCGCGAATTGCGCCTGTTTGAAGTCTTTGCCAACGCTCCGGATCAGATTTTCCCCAAATCGAAATTACTCGACCGTCTGTTTTCCTATGGCGACGAGGTGTCCGAGAATGCCATTGAAGTCTATGTCGGTCGCCTCCGCCGGCATCTTCAGGGCAGCAGCGTGGAAATCCAGACAGTTCGTGGTGTCGGCTATATGCTCAGTGTTCGATGAACAGCGCAATCAACATCCAGGGTTCGATCCGGCGGCGACTGTTGCTCACGCTGCTCGGCGGCGCATTGGTTCTGGCAATCATCCTTTTCCTGGTGTTTCGCAGTCTCTCAACCCAACTGGCGGAAGAAAGCCAGGACAATATTCTCAGGGCATCGGCAACCGCCATTCTTGACTCTGCGTCGGTGAACCAGGGCGAGCTGGATCTGGACTTGCCCTATTCGGCATTTTCGATGCTCAGCAATGTCACCAATGACAGCGTCTATTACGCCGTACATGCCAACGGGGAATTTCTGACCGGCTATGACGATCTGCCGATAGACACCGCACCCGCCCAGCCCGCACCATGGTTTCTAACCACGCAATATCGTGGGGACGCCATTCGCCTGGTCTCCATGAGCCGGGTTCTTTCGATCGGGGACAATCCGGTGCGCCTAATCGTTGCCGTTGCCCAGACCCAGGGCGGCCAGAGCGAGGTGATGGCGCGTGTCCTGCGCATCGCTGCCCTGGTGGGCGCAGGCGTATTCCTGCTGGTGGTGATTTTGGCGATCCTTTCTGCGCGAACGGCAATCAGTCCCCTGACACGGCTTGCCGCATCCGTTGAGCGCCGGGGCCCGAAGGAATTGCGGCCGGTCGCAGCCCCCGTGCCTGTCGAAATGGCGCCGCTGGTCACCTCGCTCAATTCATTCATGGAGCGGCTCAACACCTCCCTGACCCGAACCGAGGAATTCATCGCCGACGCGGCCCACCGCCTGCGCACTCCTCTTGCAATCGTGCGGACCCGTGCCGAAGCCACATTGCTGCGTGTCGACAAGGAAGAAAACCGCGCCGCCTTGAAGGACATGATCCGCGCGATCGACGAAAGCAGCCGGGCGGCAGGCCAGATGCTCGATCATGCAATGGTGACGCTTCGCACAGACGATCTCGAGAGAACCGAGTTCGATCTCAGCCAACTGATCGACGACATGGTGGAGCGCATGTCTCCCATGGCCGAGCTCCGGGACATCAGCATCGAAACGGTATTACCGGAAAAGCTGGCATTGTCCGGCGACCCGGTTTTGTTTCAAAGCGCACTGAGAAACATTCTCGACAATGCACTCAAGTTCTCGCCCGTGGAAGGCACCATCACCGTCGAGGCCATCTCCGAAAACGGATATGCCGAGGTGCAGATCCGTGACAATGGCAAGGGATTTCCCGAAGGCGATGTCGAGAGACTGAAAGGCCGCTACACCCGCGGCGACAACGCTGCCGGGATCGTCGGCTCCGGACTGGGGCTGACCATTGCAACCGATGTTGCACAGGCGCATGGCGGCAGCCTTGCATTCCCGGTCCGCGAAGGAGAAGGCGCATGCGTCGTTTTTTCAGTTCCCTTGTCCTGATCATGATGCCGTTCGCGGCGATGGCTTTCGAAATAGAAGACCGGCTGGAGCTCGGACCGGAGAATGCCGGGCCGTCGCTGCGCATTGTTTCGACAACGGACGTCAGCCAGTTCGAACCCGTCATTCGGGCATTTCTTGCAAAACACCCGGACCTGTCGGTGGAATATATCGTGACCAGCACCACCGAACTCATGGCTGCGATTGCCGAAGAAGGTGCGGAATTCGATGTGGCGATCTCCAGCGCCATGGATCTGCAAACCAAGCTGGCAAATGACAAACTCACGCTAACCCACATCTCGCCGGCCACCTCGGCCCTGCCTGATTGGGCGCGGTGGCGCGATGATGTGTTTGCCTTTACCCAGGAACCGGCCGCCTTCGTTGTCTCGCGCACGGCCTTTGACGGTTTGCAATTGCCGAAAACCCGCGATGAGTTGATCGCCTTGCTGCGCAACAATCCAGAAAGGTTCCGCGGCAGGATTGGCACCTACGATTTGCGCCATTCCGGCCTTGGCTACCTGTTTGCGACCCAGGATTCACGCACCTCGGAAATCTATTGGCGGCTAACGGAGGTGATGGGCGCGCTCGATACCAAACTCTACCGCAGCTCTTCTGCGATGATTGATGACGTGGCAAACGGCAAACTCGCCGTGGCCTACAATGTGCTGGGCAGCTACGCCGCATCCCGCCGGGATGATGAAGCGATCATGGTGCTGTTTCCCTCAGATTTCACCACTGTGATGATGCGCACCGTGCTGATCCCGGTCACGGCTGTCCAAAGGGATCAGGCCAAACGGTTCGTGGATTTTCTGCTGCAGCTGGCCTGGGCGGACAAAGGTGATTTGCCTGCACTGGAATCGCTCTTTGTCGACCTCGTTCAGGTTCAGGACTCGATCCGCCGCATCCCGCTGGGACCCGGCCTGCTGATCTTTCTCGACAAGTACAAAAAGCGACGATTCCTCTCCGCCTGGGAAAACTCGATCCTTCAAAAATAGCCGCTGGCCATCCCTCCAAAGGTTGGGTCGAGTACCTGATGGATGGCCTTTCCGTGAGCAGAAATCCAAACCAGACATTGCCTTTTGTGGAGAAGCTCGCCGGGATGAAATCGGCGGACTGGGCAAGCTTTGGCGCCCGTCCCGCCCGCGCCTAGTGCCGTAAACCGTCAGCGACACGCTTTGCGGTCGGGAGGACCCCGTCGGCAAGGATTTCGTCGAGGGTCTGCGCCACCGCATCGACGAACATGCGATGCGAAAACAGGCGCCCCGGCAGCAATCCTTCAACCGAGCCCAACGCCTCGATGATCGACCGTGCATCGGTCTGACCGGCGATTGCCCGGGAGATCGACGGCCCCTTGGGATCGCGCAGATCGTAGCGGGCATTCTCTTCGGTAACCCCGAGCAGATATCGCATCCACGCCGCGGTCGCGAACACAAGGCTGTCGACAGGCATGTCCCGCTCAAGCGCCTCCATCGCCGGTTCAAAGATCCGCTGCGGCATCTTCTGGCTTCCATCCATCGCGATCTGGTAAGTCTCGTGCGATATCCCGGGATTGCCAAAACGCTCGACCAGTTGCGAGGCATAATCCGCATAGTCCACTCCGGTGAGCAACGGCAGGCCGTCGCTCACCATCCTGAGATGGGCGGGCAGCAGCCGGCCCAGGACCGCATTGCCCACGCATTCGCCGATCGTCGCCAGGCCCGCCACGTGCCCCGCATAGGCGAGAAGCGAGTGCGAACCGTTCAGCATTCTCAGCTTCATTTCTTCATACGGCGTCACATCATCGACAAAGACCGCGCCTGCTTCCTCCCAGGCTGGCCGTCCATGAGCAAAACTGTCTTCGATGACCCACTGGCTAAACGCTTCGCACCCCACCGGCACGGCGTCCCGCAGACCCGTAAGGGCGCTGGCTTCGTCAATGTCGGCCGGGATCGATCTCGGCGTGATCCGATCCACCATGGTGGACGGAAACGCAACGTTGTTTGAAATCCAGTCAGCAAGCCCGGAATCTGCGCGCTCTGCGAAATCCAGAACAACGCGCCGGACAACCCGGCCATTGTCGGGCAGGTTGTCGCAGCAGAGAACCGAGAGCCCTTTGGTCCCGGCCCTGCGGCGCGCCCGCATCGCCTGCACAAGCAGACCGGGAACAGTGCGCGGCCGCTCCGGCGCTTCCAGATCCGCCCTCACCTCCGGATCTTCAAAGTCCAGCGATTGCCGTTGCGCGTCGAAAAAATAGGCCTTCTCCGTCACGGTTAGGCTGACAATCCTGGTGTTGGCGGATGCCAGACGGCTGAGAACCCGATCCCGGTCGCGCCCAAGCGACAGCGCCTCGCCGAGGCTTGCGATGAGCCGCGGTCGGACTGCAGATGGCCCCCGAACCAGCAAGGTGTAGAGACCATCCTGTTTGGATAGCGCATCGGCAATATCAGACGAGCGCATGCTCACACCGGCAATCCGCCAGTCTCCCCCGGCCCGGGCAAGAGCCGTGTCCGTGTAGACAGCCTG
This sequence comes from uncultured Hoeflea sp., assembly GCF_947501405.1. Lineage (GTDB taxonomy): Bacteria > Pseudomonadota > Alphaproteobacteria > Rhizobiales > Rhizobiaceae > Hoeflea. The sequence goes on from NZ_CANMVK010000004.1 coordinate 9,964, forward strand.
ATGCGCGCGGTGAAACGCGCCGAGACCCAGATGAACGATGCCGATACCATGATCACACGGCCTGTAGGCGGGCCGTTCCGCCTCCGGGTCCGCCGAGCCCAGACTGCGCCTATCCAGCAAATCAGCCATTGGCGGCCGCATGCTCCAGACCGCTGATCAATCCGCGCAATTCCGCCAGTCCCTTCAGGCGGCCAATCGCCGGATAACCGGGCTGGGCCTTTCGCGTCAAATCGTCGAGAATGTCCTGCCCGTGATCAGGCCTGAACGGGATCGAATGATCGTCACGGCCGGCTTCGCGCCGGCGCCGCTCTTCTTTCAGGATCGCCGCGACCAGTGCCGCCATGGGCAGGTCGCCATCAAGATGCTCGGATTCATGAAACGACCCGAACATGTCGTCATGCTCTCGCCGTACATTGCGCAGGTGCAGAAAGTGCACGCGATCGCCCAGTCGCTCCATCATCCCCGGCAGATCGTTGTCCGCCCTGGCGCCCAGCGAGCCGGAACACAATGTGATCCCGTTCGCCGGAAGATCGACCGCATCGATCAGGCGATGGAAATCCGGTTCGGTAGACATGATCCGCGGCAGACCCAGAAGCGCCACCGGTGGATCGTCGGGATGGCAGCACATCCTCAGACCGAGCCTCTCGGCATGCGGGATAACCTGTTCAAGAAAATCCGCCTGGTTTTGCACCATCTGCCGGTGATCACAGGATTTGTAGATCTCCAGATGCGCCTTGATGTCATCCAGACTGAGATGGCTCGCCGCACCGGGCAGGCCGCAAATGACGTTGTCAATCAGCCGTGCCTTGAAGCCATCGTCCGTGTCCTTGAACCTCCGCTTCGCTTCCTCCACCAGCGCTTCGTCATACTCCGCCTCGGCGCCAGCGCGCTTGAGGATGAAACAGTCGAACATCACGAAATCAGGGAGATCGAAACGCATGCAGGTTGCGCCGGTATCGACGGTATGAGCCAGATCGGTGCGCGTCCAATCGAGAAGCGGCATGAAATTGTAGCAGATCACCTGAATGCCTGCGGCGGCGATGTTGTCCAGACTGGTCTTGTAATTTTCGACATGGGTGCGCCAGTCGCCACTCTGGCGCTTGATATCTTCGGAAACAGGCAGGCTCTCCACCACAGTCCACCGGATCGCAGGGTCTGTTTGCGGCGCGCCCGCCGAGATCAGGGCCTGTCGCCGCTCAATTTCGGCAAGCGGCCAAACCTCGCCGGGCGACCGGTGATGGAGAGCGGTAACGATCCCTCTGGCGCCGGCCTGTGCGACGTCGGTCAGAGATACCAGATCCTCCGGTCCAAACCATCTCCAGCTTTCCTGCATTGTGCCCACCTCCGAAGCCTTCTAGGTCGATATGTCGGCCATCACAAACGTCGTGTCAACAAACTTGTTGACTTGTATGGAAGAATGTAAGAAACAGCAATTGGGAGAAAAATGTGCTACATCGGCTTGTCATCAATGAGGAATTCGATCGGGACGCGGCCATCACGCCGCAGATTTACCGAATCCTGAAAGAGCGGATCATCAAGAACGATCTGCCGCCCGGCTCCAGATTGTCTGAGCCGGAGGTTGCCCAGCAGTACGATATCAGTCGACAGCCCGTCCGCGAGACATTCATCAAGCTCGCCGAGGAAGGCTTGGTCATCGTCCGGCCACAGCGCAAAACCCTGGTCACGAAAATCGATCTTCCCACCGTTTTGCAATCCCGCTTCATCCGCGAGGCGGTCGAGGCCGACATCGTTGCGCTGCTGGCCCAGGCCGGAGACCCGGCTCTTATAAGGGAACTTCGCCGGCAGCTCGCAAACCAGAGCGAGGTCGCTCAGGTCTCGCGCCCGGACTTCATCAATGAAGACCAGAGGTTCCACCGCACGCTTGCCGAGGCGGCCGGAAAGGATGTCGCCTGGAAATTCCTCGAGCGCATCAACAGCCAGATGGACCGGGTCCGGTTCCTCAGTCTCAGGCAGTTTCCGGCAGAGCAGCTTGTCGAGGAGCACAGCCGGGTCGTCGACCAGATCGAGCGCGGCGACGCGTCCACTGCAGCCCTTGCCATGCGCGCACATCTCAAACGCCTGATCGGGGATCTTCCGCAGATCGCCGGCGAGCATGCCGATTTCTTCGACCGGTACGATCAGAAACTAATCGACGACGCCTAATCACCAACATGGAGGAAAAGATGGTGTTTAAACTCAAAAGCCTGGTTATCGCGGGACTGTTTACCCAGCTTGTAGCTGGAGCGGCGGTTGCGCAGGAAATGACCCTCAAGCTCGGCCACCTGGCCAACGAGCAGAACGCTTGGCACCTCGCCTCCGTGAAATTCGGTGAGGAGCTCAGCGCACTAACCGACGGCCGTATCGCTGTGGAAATCTTTCCCAATGAATCGCTCGGCAAGGAAATCGATCTGATCAACGGCATGCAACTTGGCACCGTTGACATGACCATCACCGGCGAAAGCCTTCAGAACTGGGCGCCGATGGCCGCATTGCTGGCCGTGCCCTACGCTTATGCATCGACCGAACATATGGACGAAGTGGCGAGTGGCGAAATCGGTGAACAGATCAAGGCGCAGATCGTCGAAAAAGCCCAGATCCGACCGATCGCCTATTTTGCCCGCGGCCCGCGCAACCTGACCTCGAACCGCGCGATCGGAAACCCGGATGAACTGGACGGGCTGAAGATGCGAGTCCCCAACGTTCCGCTGTTTGTCGACGTCTGGAAGGCGTTGGGCGCGAGCCCGACACCGATGGCGTTCTCTGAAGTCTTCACCTCGCTCCAGAACGGCACCATAGGTGCCCAGGAAAATCCACTGGCGCTGATCCGCTCCGCCAACTTCAATGAAGTGCAGAGCCATGTGAACCTGACCCAGCACGTCCGGTCCTGGATCTATCTGACGATTGCCGAATCCACCTGGCAGAAGCTCAGCGAGGAAGATCAGGGGCACGTGATGGAAGCCGCGGCCCGCGCCCAGGCTTTCGAACGCGGGCTTTTGGAAAAGAGCCTTGCCGACGACCGGGCCTATCTTGAGGAAAAGGGCATGACCTTCGCTGAAGTCGATGGCGCGGCCTATGCGGCCAAGGCAAAGGACGCCGTGCTCGCCAACGTCAACGACGAAATCAAGTCGATTGTCGAAGGGCTCTTTGACAGCCAGAATTAAACCCTGAACCAATGCACATGCCGCCGGCGCTGCTGGCGGCATGTGTGCATGGGGAGACAGATCATGCTGGCGCGCACTCTCAATTTCTTCACATCCCTGTGCAGGGCCGGCGCGCTTGCCGCGTTTGTGGTGCTCATCGCGGCAGTCCTCATCCAGGTGATTGGCCGTGGCACCGGCAACTCCCCGGTCTGGACCGAAGAGCTTACCCGGTTTGCACTCATCTATCTGGCCGCGTTTGGAGCGGGCGTCGCCTTGATGACCGGCGATCTGGTCAATGTCGACGTGGTGTGTGACGCCCTTCCCGGCGATCTGCCCCGCAAATTCAGAATGATCGGGTCGTTTGCGACCGCGGTTCTCAGCATTTCCCTCATTCCGGGTGCGATGAAGTACGTCCAGATCGGGACGCTGCAAAACTCTCCCGCAATGGCCGTTCCAATGGAATTTGTTCACATGAGCGTATTGTTGCTTCTGGTTCTTCTTGCCGTGTTCGCGGCCCTGCGCTTCGTTCTGGATTGGAACCGCGCCGGGCATGACGCAACAGCACTCACGCAGGGCGATTGAAAATGGACGTCATCATCCTGTTCGCAGTTTTTGTCACCGGCCTGGTCATCGGCATTCCGGTCGCCATCACCCTTGGCTTGTCCTCAGCCGCCTATCTTCTTATGGCCGATATACCGCTGGTGGTCATGCCGCAGAAGATCTACGCCGGCATGGATGTGTTCGTGCTCTTGAGCATTCCCGGCTTCATCCTCGCCGGCAACCTGATGAACAATGGCGGAATCACCGAACGGATCATCCGTTTCGCCAATGCGCTCGTCGGCTGGATTCGCGGCGGATTGGGCCTGACCAATATCGGCGCCTCGATGTTGTTCGGCGGCATCACCGGAACCGCGGTCGCCGACGCAGCCTCGATCGGCGGTGTGATGATTCCCGGCATGCGCAAGGCCGGCTATCCGGCCGATTTCTCCGCAGCCATCACCGCGGCGTCGTCCACGGTCGGTCCGATCATCCCGCCAAGCGTCCCGATGATCATCGTCGGCGCGCTTTCCGGCATCTCCGTCGGCAAGATGTTTCTGGCCGGCGCGATTCCCGGCATTCTCATGGGACTGGGAATGATGGTGACCTGTTACATCATCTCGGTGCGCAAGAACTTTCCCCGGCAAAGCTGGCAGGGATTTGGTGAAGTCGGGAAGGCCTTCGCCGGCGCTTTCTGGGCGTTGGCAATGACCGGCATCATCCTCTACGGGCTTCTGAGCGGCATCGCCACGCCCACTGAAACCGCCGTGGTGGCGAGTGTTTACGCCTTTGTGGTCGGCGCGTTCGTCTATCGCGAGCTGCCGCTTCGCTTGCTGCCAAAGATCATCGCCGACAGCGCCGTATCGGCCGCCGCCATCCTTGTTCTGGTTGGCTTTGCCAATGTTTTCGGCTGGATTCTGGTATCCGAGCGCATCCCCCAGGCCATTGCATCAGGCGTGCTGGCAATCACCGACAACCCGATCCTGGTCGTGCTGATCATCAACATTTTGTTGCTGTTTATCGGCATGTTCATGGAGACCATCGCAGCGCTGATCATCCTGTTCGTGCCACTGCTGTCACTTGCCACCGCTGTCGGAATCGATCCGCTGCACTTCGCCACTTTTGCTGTTTTGAACCTGATGATCGGCCTGACGACCCCGCCGGTCGGCGTCTGCCTCTTTGTCTGCGCAGGCATTGCCAAACTGCCGCTGACACCAGTGGTCAAGGCAGTCTTCCCGTTTCTGCTGAGCAACATCGTCGTCTTGTTGATGGTCTCCTATTTCCCGGCGCTCGCAACCTGGCTCCCCAATCAATTGCTGCCCTAGGAATTCAATCATGCAAGCACGTATCTGCCGGCTTCATGCGGCTCATGACCTTCGCGTCGAAATCGAGGCCGTCGCTGGCCCCGGCGAAGCAGAAGTCCAGATCCGCATTGGCGCTGGCGGCATTTGCGGCTCGGATCTGCACTATTTCCACGACGGGGGAATCGGGCAGATCCGGGTCCGGGAACCCATTATCGTCGGCCACGAAGCCGCTGGCCGCGTGGCAGCCCTTGGCGTCGGCGTCACCGACCTGGCAATCGGCGATCTGGTGGCGATCAATCCGAGCCTGCCGTGCCGGACCTGCGAATACTGCGCGCGTCACCAATTCAATCACTGCAACCAGATGCGGTTCATGGGATCCGCGTACCGGTTCCCCCACGAACAGGGCATGTTCAGGGACGTGGTGAATGTGCCAGCCGTCAGAGTGCACCGTTTCGCCAATTCCGTCCCCGTCCAGCTGGCAGCCTGTGCCGAGCCCCTGGCCGTCTGCCTGCACGCATCCTCTCACGTACCGGATCTGAAGGGGGCACGGGTTCTCGTAACCGGCGCCGGCCCCATTGGAAGCCTGATGACGGCCGTGGCGGCCCGCCGGGGATCAGCCGAAACCATTGTCACCGATCTTCACGACCTGCCGCTTTCCGTCGCCAAAAAAATGGGCGCGTCAAAGACCGTCAATGTCGTGACGCAATCGGGCAGGCTTGATCCGTACCGGGCCGGCAAGGGCTGTTTTGACGTGGTGTTCGAGTGCACCGGCGCACCCGCGGCCATTCGTGATGCGCTTGAGATGATCCGGCCCGGCGGCACCATCGTGCTTGTCGGCGTTGCGGGTGAAATACCGCTGGCGCTCAACATGATTGTCAGCAAGGAAATCCGTATGATCGGAACACACCGGTTTCATCCGGAGTTCGCCGAGGCGGTTCACATGATCGACAGCGGTGAACTCGACGTTTCACCGATTGTCAGCCATTCATTCGACGTCGACGATGCCGTCGAGGCTTTCGAATTGGCCGGTGACCGCACGAAAGCCGTGAAGGTGCATCTTACCTTCGAAGGAGACCGCTAGACCATGGGTGAGCTGCGCATTGCGTGCATCGGCGAGGCAATGCTGGAACTGATCGTCGATGCCGTGCCGGGAGCGGCGCAGGTCGGCGTTGCTGGCGATGTCCTCAACACCGCCATCTATCTCCGTCGTCTGCTGCCGAGCTCCGCCAGCGTTTGCTTTGTCAGCAATCTTGGCACAGACAATCTTTCCGAAGGCATGATCCGTTTCATCGCTGATCAGAACCTGGATACATCGCTGATCGGCCGGCTGGAGGACCGGTTGCCGGGTCTGTACTCAATCTCGACCGACAAAGCTGGCGAGCGCACGTTTGAGTATTGGCGCAAGAACTCCGCGGCCACACGCCTATTCCAGACCGGGCCCGGTGTACCCTTCGACATGCTCGAAGGTTTCGATGTTGTTTATCTCTCGGCAATCACACTGGCGATCCTCCAGCCCGAAATCCGCCATGGCTTGCTCGGTTGGCTGGATGGTTTCCGCGCGCGCGGCGGAAAACTTGCCTTCGATTCGAACTACCGGCCGCAGCTTTGGCAATCCCGGGATGTCGCGCGCGAGGTCATCGAAGCGGCCTGGCTGATATGTGACATCGCTCTGCCATCGGCCGATGACGAATTCGCCCTGTTCGGCGACATCTCCGACGCGGGAGTGCTTGAACGGTTCAGCGCCTACTCCCAGTGCGGTGGCGCTCTCAAGCGAGGCCGTCTCGGGCCTGCGTCGATCAATATTCCTGTCGAGCCAATGACATTCGAGCCCGCCCCGGCCGTTGTCGACACCACAGCGGCAGGCGACGGCTTCAATGCCGGCTATCTGGCGGCGCGGCTGACCGGCAAGTCGCAATCCGATGCCCTCGCCTCGGGCCATCGGCTCGCATCAAAAATCATCGGCCACCGCGGCGCAATCATGCCCGCCGGAGCATGAGCCCTCGGTGAAACTAGCCCCAAACTGGCGGGAAACACACACTCTGCCACCCGGTATCGAAACAAACGCGGCGGTCACGCCCAACGGTCGACACGGAATCGCCCGCAATGCCGATCCGCGCTGCTCCCGAATCCCGGATCGAAGCCCTGCACCGCCGGACGTCGGATTCTCTCCGGTCTTCCACACGCACCGAAGCGTCCCAAAAGCACCAAACACGAGATTAAGATTTTCCGAAAATGTCGCAACGTTGCCTCCGACGGAACAGCCGCGCAGCAAGCAATCCGCATCCGTCAAATGGTTCGAACAATTTTCCTGAACGTCAATGAAATCCTGCGCGACCTATCGACCTTTGTGCCGTCGACAAGATCGCTTTTGCGCGCAGGGATTTCATGGGTCCATTGATAGCGCGCCGCGCCCGTCATGACGAGCGCTGAACAGGGCTCAAGCATGACCGCCAATCTCGCACCGCTCGGCTTTTCCCTGAAAACCATCTCACACCGAGAAAGCAGGCTCAGGGAAACGATTGTATCGTCAAAGCATGGCACACAATCAATATGCGCGCTGATCCCCTGCCCGGGCAGATATTCATTTGCAATCACTTGATCAGGCGCCCCGTCAAAAAGGCGCATGGCCACCAGCCGTTCAGACATATCCTGAAGCCATTCGGGCAGAGGTCCCGGATATGCATCTGATGTGACTGTCCGAGCCTTGTAGTCGTAGCGGTAACCGAAATGCTGCACCCGGCGCCTGAGTTCGGCATTCCAATCGCCGGCGTCGAGATGGCCGACAAACCCCGCTTCCTCTTCAGGGGAAATAAACGAGGGCAGATAGAACGCACCGGGCGGCAAATCCGCAGATGTGTTGCTCAACGAAGATGCCATTTCCTGACGACCCGCTTCTTGTTGTGAAACACATAGGTCACAGATTCATCCCCCTCGCCAACAGCACTTGAGCCATCGTCTTTCGTTTTGACGTGGGAATAGCCCGGATAGTCGGAAAAGCAGAACCGATAAGCAACGGGAATCGCGTATTCGCTGTGCTGGGCCGCGCCGTCGACATCAAACGCACCATCGCGTTCAAGCTGGCCTCCTCCCCATAGAGTCCGCGTCTGTAAGCTGGCCCTGTTCAGGTTTTGGTCTTCCTTTGACCTATTTGCATATTCCCGTGGTGTCAGACCGGCTGGACTTGAGTGCAGGCGATTTTGGCTAAAATCGTCGCGCCATTCCGCCACCAGATTGCGGGCACGGCGTAGGTTATCGAACCGGTGCTCGTTCAGAAGCAGTCCAATTCGCGTGCGACCCGAATGCCTGACAGGGAGGTGTCGACAACAGCGGCCAGTCAGCCCCGGCTGAAGTCATCAATCACGTTCAGGATGCAGGACCGGCGACCACACGACAGGTTGTCTGATACGAAGTCCGGACTCCACCAATGGTTCGGCCCCTGCGGGATTTCCATCGGTGCTCTGGTGCCCAAGGCACGCATCCCGCCACCCATTGCCCGGCAGGCGATTGCAAAGCAATTTGCCGAGAGGGGTGGTTGCGCACGGTCAGCCCTTCCTCCTTGCAGAGGCGATATAGCTTTTTCCAGTTCATTTGCCAGCCCTCACGCCGCAGCAGGCCATGCAGATGCCGATGAACGCGGGGCGATCCCAGCCAAAGCGCAGGCCCTCCGCTGTCGATGTCCCTTCTGTGTCATCACCCAATCCGCTGCACGCCGCCGCGCACCAGGCCTCAGAAGTTCTTTCCCCGCATTTCCTTGAGCGTCGACACGTCCATCATCTGCTCGGCCAGCAGCTTTTTCAGATTGGCTTTCTCAGCCTCCAGCGCCTTCAGCTTCTTGGTATCCAATACTTCCATGCCACCAGACTTCGCGCGTCACTTGTAGAAGATCGCGTCGCTGACGCCGTGTTTTCGGAATAGCTTCTTCGCACCCAGCCCTGCTTGGTGCACCTTCAGAATGCACCCTCTCGGCAGATTGTTGTGAAATCGCCTACCGGGCAATGAACGATCTATTTCTCGGTAAACCTTGATGGCTTCATCGTCTGTCTCCTTCAGTAGGAACAGACTAGCCTCAATTCGAGGATGCTTCAGTGGAGAAGGCAGAACTCAATATCGAAGATTGGGCTGAGCATCCAACCGAGGTGATATTGCGGTCCACGCGAACTGGCTATGAACCATAAGTAAGGCTTACTGTCGGTTTGGACCGGATTTGACCATTTCGGTCTATAGCCTGTAGCTCACGGCGCCCTGCTTACGTTCATGCAACGAACTCCTATCGCAACGCCGGATCCCAAGGGCCAGGCATTCACATCCGTTCGAAAAAGCCGGGTCCGGTTTTCTACACTGCGATTGCTTGTGGCATTCACCTTCTGGTCTCGAATTCGAGGGCGGCACGGCGAGCAAATCCTTGATGTGTTGGTGGAAAAGATGCCGTGAAGGCCGAAACATAGATCTTCGGTTTCTGCACAGATTAAGCGGGTCAGAGTTCGCAATCGTCGGATATCTCCCCATCGCTTGCGCATTCCCGGTGCCGCAATATCATGCCCGCATGAAACACCGCCAACTTGAAGCGTTTCGCGCGACAATGCGCTCAGGCTCGATCACCGAGGCCGCTGCGATGATGCATATCTCCCAGCCCAGTGTCAGCCGGCTGATTGCGGATCTGGAGCGCGTGGTCGGCTTCAGCCTGTTTCTCAGATCCGGGCGAGGATTGACGCCAACGGTTGAGGCAAGGGCCTTCTACAAGGGTGTTGAAGGCATGTTCGTGGGGGTGGATCGATTGGAGGAGCTGGCCAGGGCCATTGGCACCACCCGATCAGGCGTTATCAGAATCGGGACAATTCAGTCGATAGCGACCATAGAACTGCCAAAGGCGGTCAACACGATTTACCGGCGTCTTCCGGAGATCGGATTCATGATCCAGTCCCGCAATACGCCGGCCATTCTGGATGCGGTGCAGATGCATCAACTGGATATCGGCGTCGTCGGTCGCCAGCCGCCCTATGATGGTGTTGAAGTGCTGTTTGAGATCACGGCGCCCTATGTCTGCCTCATGCCTGAAGCGCATGAGTTGGCGGACGGAAGCGGCCTTGTTGATTTGGAAATCCTGGCTGAAACAGAAGAGTTTGCGGCCTATGGCGGCGCATTTCCTGACAGTATGATGTCGATGGAGAGCTCCCTTGCTCAGAAAATCCGAAACCGTTCGCGATTGTCGGCGACAAACATGCCGGTCGCGGCGGCCCTTGTTCGTGAAACGGGAGTGCTTGCAATTGCCGATCCCTTCTCCGCTGAACAGGCGGTGTTGATGGGCGGTGTCGTCTTTCGGCCGATCAAGCAAGATCTCAGATACCATGTATCGATCATTGCGCCCGGTCGGGATCGGTTATCCCGGGCAGCGCTTGAATTTGTTGATGTCCTTTCCGGGCAACTGAGCAAACGCGTTCGTGACATCCAGCGTTACGGACCTCCTCGTCATTCATAGCATTTACGTATAGGTTACTTTAATTTTTGTATTTTCCCGTATGCCTTGGACAAGCGTATGGTGTTGATCCGGAATGCCGCTAAGGCGATGAGGATTTCGAAATGACTGCCCCGAAAAGCATAGGTCCAAGTCGCAAGGTCTTTTCCACGGAAGACGCCTGGCGCATTGCAGCGCGGCGGCTGCCCAGGCTGATTTTTGATTTCATCGAGGGATCGGCGGGGCGCGAGGTTTCAGCGGGCCGAAACGTCAGGCGGTTTGACGAGATCATGCTGCAACCCCGCGTTATGGCCGATGTCGCGGTTCGTTCGGTCGCCACCAGGCTGATGGGCCGCACCTACGGCCTGCCGTTCGGGATTGCTCCCATGGGCATGTGCAACCTGTCATGGCCGGGGGCGGACAAGTATCTTGCGCAAGCCGCAAAACACTATGACGTGCCCGTCTGCCTGTCCTCGGCGGCCTCCAGTTCGATCGAAGAAATGTATCGATGGGCGGGCGAAAATACCTGGTTCCAGCTCTATGTCGGCCAATCCATGGAGCACTCCCTGTCGCTCGTGGATCGCGCCCAGGCGGCCGGATATGAAACGCTGATCCTGACTGTTGACGTGCCCCAGGTGTCGCGGCGTGTTCGCGATCTGCGCAATGGCTTTCAGGTGCCGTTTTCCATTGGCCCAAGACAGTTCATCGACTTCGCGTTGCACCCAAGATGGTCATTGACGACGCTGATCAACGGCCCGCCCTCTGCAAAGAATTTTAACGCTGGCAACGGGGTAAGATTTAACCGGAACGGCAGCCGCGCAGGCGCAGACTGGGCTTTCCTCGACAGGCTCCGCAACCATTGGAAAGGCAAGCTTGTCGTCAAGGGTGTGACCTCTGCCGATGATGCGAGGCGTATTCGAAACAGTGGCGCCGATGCTGTCTATGTCTCCAATCACGGGGGGCGGCAACTCGACAGCGCGCCGCCGGCGATTGACCTTCTGCCGATCATCCGAAGCGCGGTTGGCCCGGACTATCCGCTGATCTTCGACAGTGGGATCCGCAGCGGGGAAGACGTGGTCAAGGCTCTGGCGCTGGGCGCTGATTTCGTGATGATCGGGCGGCCAATGCTCTTTGCCCTTGCGGCCGAGGCCGAGGCCGGGCTGAACGCGCTTTTCTCTGCCTTCGCCGGCGACATCAGTACAGCCATGGCGCAACTGGGCATCACAACAACAGACCAGATAACGCGACAGGTGCTTTTTCCGCCACCGGATCAGGCCCTGACCATGCAGGATTCCAAACTCAAGATGACAAGCACAAGCACTTAAACATCAGGGAGCATGGTCCTCATGACCGAGACCAGTAAAATTCGTGGCGGCGCCTTGCTGGCACGTGCATTGAAACAAAAGGGTGTCGACCACGCCTTCACCCTGGCCGGAGGTTTCTGCAACCCCGCGCTTGAGGGCTTCATGGAATGCCAGATGCCGGTCATCAACTGCCCGCATGAGCAGATTGCCGGCCATTTGGCCGATGGCCATGCCCGGATTACCCGCAAACCCGCCGTATGTTTGGTGGGGCCGGAAGGATTTGCAAACGCGGTGCCCGCGATGCTGGAAGCCGGCGGCGAGCGCAGCCCGGTGATTTTCATCACCGGTTCCTCGACCCTCAAACGCCAGGGAGCGGGCGGCTTCAAGGAAATCGACGATGTGGCCATCGCCGCGCCGTTGGTCAAATATTCGGTCCAGATCACCGATGGCGAGCGGATCAGCGAATTCGTGAACCGCGCCTGGACGGCAGCCACCACCGGGTACCCGGGTCCGGTGCATATTTCGCTGCCGGTTGACATCATGTTTTCGTCTTTCGCTCCCGATGCCGGGCTCAATGAGCGTCCCTATAACCGCACTGACCGTCCGGTGCCCCGTGCATGGCCCGATCCGTCAGCATTGGCCGCAATCTTGGACAGGGTGGAAAAGGCCGAACGTCCGGTAATCATTGGCGGGCATGGTGTCTGGTGGTCGCGTTCGGAATCCAGACTTGAAGCCGCAGGCCGCGCCTTACGGATACCGATCTTCAACGTACCCTATCATTCCAAGCTTCTGGGTGAGGATTGCGAAGCCTATATGGGGCTTGCCGATTTTCATCAGTATCATCCCAGCAAGCAGGCCATCCACGAAGCCGATCTGGTTCTCATGGTAGGCGGGCGTCTGGACAATCAGATGAACTTCGGCAATCCGCCATTCTTCCCCTCCGGTCAGACCCTGGTTTGCGTCAACGGAAGCCATGAGGAACTTGAACATAATCAGGCCGCCGACGAAGTGCTGCTGTCTGACCCGGGCGCCTTTCTCGATGCCCTGGCGAAGATTGGCAAAACATGGCCGGCATGGTTCGATCTTCAACGGCAGCGGCGCGCTGAATGGGTGGACGAGTGGTACGCCCATATTGCACAGGAATCCGCCAAACCCGGGAAGATGCATCCCCTGCAGCTCTCACTGGATGTGCAGGAACAGATGGGCGATGACGACTGGCTGGTCTTTGATGGCGGCAACACCCATTTCTGGTCCGAGATCGCGGTCAATATGGCCGGCTGGCGCGGGCAGAAGCTCGGCGGCATCATGCATCCGGGCAATTACTCGCTGCTGGGTGTCGGGGTGTCTTTCGGCATCTCCGCCAAGGCGCTGCATCCGGACCGCAATGTCGTCGTAATATCTGGAGATGGTGCCTTTCTGTCCGGCGGACTGTCTATCGAGGCCGCGTTTCAGGAAGGCCTTCCGATCACCATCATCATCGACAACAATGGCGGGCTTGATTGCATCAGCCAGCAACAGGAACGGCTGTTTAAGACCGGCAAGCACTTTGCGACGGATTTCCGGGATATTCCCTTTCATTCCATGTGTGAGGGCATGGGGGGCCATGGCGAACTGGTCGAAACCCGCGATCAGCTGGCGCCCGCCCTGGAACGGGCCATGGCCTCCGGCAAGGTCGCTGTCGTCAACGTCAAATGCCGCGGCGTGATCAGTCCGATTGTGGCGGCAACGTCCGACAAGCGCGACAAGGCTTCGATTGAATAATGGCCACTATCACCTCCCATACGCTGAACGGAAGCGACGGCACCCACGCCGGCGGCATTCCCGTCACCCTGACCAATCTCACAACCCGAACACTGCTCTTCCGTGCCGTCATGGATGATGGCGGGCGGCTGTCGCAGTCCGTCGCCCCGTCGCTTGTCGAGCCTTCCGCGACCTATGAGCTTGTGTTCGATCTTGCCGCCTACTGGGCCGCGCGCGGCAGCCCTGCCTCGGTTGCCCAAATCGTGTTGCGATTTACGATGCGGGATCCGGAGGGCGCCTATCACATGCCGGTCATCTTCAATCCCAATTCCTACTCAATGTGGTGCTCCTCGTGATGGACGGCCTGAACATGTCGCGACGCATCCGCCGCACCCCCTATACCGACCGGGTCGAGCAAGCCGGGGTGCGCGGTTTTTCCGTCGTCAATCACATGCTGCTTCCCAAAGCCTACCGGCGAACGGTCGAGGAAGACTACTGGCACTTGCGCGAGCATGTGCAAATCTGGGATGTGTCATGTCAGCGGCAGGTCCAGATCAGCGGACCGGATGCGGCCGAACTGATGCAGCTGATGACCCCGCGCGATATCCGCAAGGCCAGGATCGGAGACTGCTTTTACCTCCCGATCATCGATGCGAACGCTGGATTGATCAATGATCCGGTCATGCTCAAGCTGGCCGACGACCGCTTCTGGCTGTCGATCGCCGACAGTGACGTTCTGCTTTATGCCATGGGCCTGGCCCTGGGGCGCGGCATGGATGTGGATGTTCGTGAACCCGATGTTTCGCCGCTGGCGATCCAGGGCCCGAAGGCCGAAGACCTGGTGGCGGAGCTGTTTGGGGTGCACATCCGCGATATCGGCTTTTTCAAATATGGCTGGATCGAGTTTCAGGGCACCCGCCAACTCATCGCGCGCTCGGGCTATTCCCGGCAGGGCGGGTTCGAGATCTACCTGGAAGGCGGTCATCTCGGCACGGCTCTGTGGGACGCTGTGTGGGAGGCCGGCCAGCCTTACAACCTCACGCCCGGCTGCCCCAATGTCATCGAACGGATCGAGGGTGGGCTGTTCTCCTACGGCAATGAAATGACACGCGAAAACAATCCGCTGGAAATTGGCCTCGGCAGATATTGTGTCCTGGATGGCTCCATCGACTATCTCGGCCGCGCAGCACTCCAGAAGATAGCGGCCGAAGGCGTTACAAGAAAAATGCGGGGGCTGGTCTTTGACGGCCCGCCGTGCCCGATCTGCTCCAAACCATGGCCCGTAATGGTCGGAGACCAGCAGGTCGGTCAAATCACATCCGGCACCTGGTCACCGCGTCTTGAACGCAACATAGGTCTGTCGCTGATCGATCGCGGGAGCTGGGATGTGGGTCAGGTGGTGACGGTGCATATGCAAAACGGCGCTGTGGCCGATGGTCAACTGTCCGCCCTCCCGATTCCCTAAGTGCGGCAATCGCAAACCGGCACTTTTGCATTTCTCAGGCCCGCAGGAGGGTTCCCGACGAGGCCAAGCCGGCCAGCCCGATGCAGTGCAGGGCGGCGGCGTCGAGGAAGCCGGCTCGGCAATCGTCGTCATGGGCGCCTATGGCCACTCCCGCATCCGCAGCTTCGTCATCCGCTGCATCACCTCTGGAATGCTCAGATCCTGCAAGGCCCAGGTGCCGTTGATGCGGTGATGGGGGCTGTAGTTGGGCTAGGCAGGATCTAGAGGTCAGAACCGATTTCAACAAAACTCCATCCGGAGGACCACTCTTCGAACTTTTTGGAAATCTGGACGGAAACCGGGAGAAGTTCGAGGAGTCGCTCTTGGAGATCTCGCTTATTCCACCCGGTTTTGATCCGGCAGATGCATCGACTGGAACAAAATTTCCGGTTTCGCTCGGGGCCGACAGACATTTCCAGCAGCTTGACGGATATGCACGCATATATTGCGAAAACATCAATGGACGTTATCCCTACGCATTGTGCTTGGCTCCGACCTACTTCTCCTGTCTTGCTGTCCCAGCGGCTCCGGCAGGAGCCTGGACCATCAGACTGCGCAATCGTTCGCCAAATCGCATTCAATGCCAGCTGGAGGCCCAAACAGATCAGCAGGTGTCTCTCGGAAGCCGCAACCATCGCCGCTGGTATTTTGTTGATCAACACTAAAGGGAATTTGACGATGCCGGTCGACAGATGGGCAGCTACTGGCTGAGCGGTAAGGGGCTTGAGAACCTGGATGCAACTCCCTTTGCCGCGATCCGGCGGCACGGAACCATGAACGGCTCTGCGGCCCCTAAAAAGGTGGCCCGCGTTGGAGGGTACCGCCACAGCGATGGTCAACCGGCCCCTATTCGGCAACTGGCGTGGCCAGGAAAACGGTCGGGGTGACCGAACAGACTTGGGTTACAGCAAGAATCCCGATGCATCGGCCGCCCCGACGGCCTCGTTTCCCACGCACGACGGCCCGGCCCATTTCGGCATTTTGAAGGCCGTTGAACTGGCCGGACAGGAGCCCAAGGTGCGCTTGGAGCCAGGACTTCAGCTTCTGGATCAGTATAAACGATGATGCCTTCGCCAGCGACATATGCTTGGTGCTAGGCGACTCAGGAAAGCCCGGAGGGGAGTTTGTCTCAGTCAGGGTGTGGGACCATGCAAGCAGCGCAAAACACCCCGAAACAACTTGGCCAGGCAGCTTGCCAGCGATTTGGGAAGCTCACGGACAAATATCTCGTCTCAAACAAAACGCCTCAAAATCTCAAACAAACCGCCGCGCCATACACATCCGCCCGCCAAATAGCCCGCGATGTCCGAGACTAAGCCAACTGAAATCAAACGAAGTTTGTGGTAGCGGGAGAGGGACTTGAACCCCCGACACGCGGATTATGATTCCGCTGCTCTAACCACCTGAGCTACCCCGCCGCCGGCCGCCGGTTACAAACTGGCTGGACGGGCGGGATATAAGGGGCGGCTCCCGCTGCTGTCAAGCATCGATTGGCCTTTTCCGGCGCACGGTGGCTTGCCTGATCAATGCGGTTGCGCGGACCGCTTCCTGCCTAGCTGCGCTGGGTGGGCAAACGCATGCGACAAGCCTTGTGGCAGCGGCTTCTCCTCGGCTTTTTGAAAGGATGTCGCGGCCCGGAGCGAGCGGCGCGGCCGAATGCGGGTGTGGCGCTGCAAACCGCGCCCACTGCTATCGCCGGCCAACGCTGAACAGCTCATTTGCGGCCCCTTGTGGTGAGGCGTGGCGGATCATTGAGCGGATAGCCGTTCTTGCAGCCAATTGGTTCTCTCCAGTCACGAGCCGTAGATTGCCGCCGCTCCGGCCGCGCCATTGCCTTCGCCGCGCTTGCCATCCACCGCCATCGGGTCTAATCCCTCGGCCAAACGGTCGATCTGCCCAAAATCAGGACACCCAAGCGCATGCACACCACGCCCTCCTCCACCCCGGTGCCCGGCGGCGACCGGTCCCGAGCCCCGCGGATCGCCGTGGTCGGCTGCGGCTATTGGGGCGGCAATCACGCCCGCACACTGTCCGAACTCGGCGCGCTCCATGCCGTTGCAGACCGGCATGACGATCGTGCCGCGGCGCTGGCCGGCCGCCATGGCGCAAAGCCGGTCTCGATGGAGGCGCTAATCACCGATCCCGAAATCGAAGCGCTGGTGCTGGCATTGCCGCCGCAATATCACGCCGATATGGCCATCGCGGCGCTCGAGGCGGGCAAACATGTGCTGGTGGAAAAGCCTATCGCCCTGTCGGTCGCCGATGCCCGGAGAGTGACCGAGGCCGCATCCCGGCACCCCGACCTTACCGCCATGACCGGGCATGTGCTCCGGTTCCACCCGGCTTTCGAAGCACTCGAAGCGCTGATCGCCGGGGGCGAGCTCGGTGCGGTGCGCTATATCCACTCCCATCGGGTGGGGCTCGGCAAATTCCACGCCGAAAACGATGCCCTGTGGGACATCGCGCCGCATGATCTATCACTGATTCTGGCGATCACCGGCGAAAAGCCCGTCAATGTCCGCGGCGTCGGCTCGGCAATGCTCAACCGCCTGTCGGATTTCGCGCATCTGCATTTGCAGTTTCCCTCCGGTGTGCGCAGCCACGTCTTCGCCTCCCGGCTCAATCCCTACCGCGAGCGCAAACTCACGGTCATCGGGTCGACGGCCATGGCGGTGTTCGACGATGTTGCACCCTGGAACGAAAAGCTCGCCGTCTTCCGGCATAAATTGTGGGAGGATGAGCGCGGTTGGCAGTCGGAGATGGTCGATCCAGACTATATCGACATCCCTGACGGCATGCCGCTGACGCGCGAATGCGCCCATTTCATTGAGTGCATCCAGACAGGATGCGCCCCGCGCACCCCGGTCGCCGATGGCCTGTCGGTGATCGAGATCCTGTCGGAAGGCACCGTGCGTCACGATTGACCGCCGGCCTGGGCCAACGCGGCCTGACTAATCACCGTGTAATCCGCGTCAGGCCGCCGGCTGCAACAGATCGGCGAGCATGGCTTCCGCGTCCGGCGAGCGTTCCGAGCGGTCGATGAAGCCGCCGCCATAGACCCGGGCGTCGTCACCGGGGGTGGAATAGAGCACGCAGGCCTGGCCCGGGGCCACGCCGGCCTCACCCTCAGTCAGTTCGACTGACACCTGGTGTCCTTCAATGCGCAGGGTCGCCGGGCGCGGCGGCCGCGTTGAGCGCACCTTGGCAAAACAATTAAGTCCCTCCGGCCCCAAATCCGCGATCGGCGCATCGCCCAGCCAGTTGACATCGCGCAGGATCACCCGGCGCGTGTCGAGCGCCTCGCGCGGGCCAACGATCACCCGGCGCGACCGCGCATCCAGATGCACCACGAACAAGGGGTCGCCAATGGCCACGCCGATGCCGCGCCGCTGTCCGATGGTGAAATGCACGATTCCCGGATGCTCGCCCAGCACGCGCCCATCGATATGGACGATCTCGCCGGCCAACGCCGCGTCGGGGCGCAGCTTGGTGATCACATTGGCGTATTTGCCCTGCGGCACGAAGCAGATGTCCTGGCTGTCGGCCTTCTGCGCCACGTTGAGCCCCATTTCCCGGGCCAGCTCGCGGGTGCGGATCTTCGGCAGCTCGCCCAGCGGAAAGCGGACATAGTCGAGCTGATCCTGGGTGGTGGCAAACAGGAAATAGCTCTGGTCGCGCTCCGAATCGACCGGTCGGTAAAGCGCCCGGCGGCCGGGATTGTCCGGCGAGGGATTGGCGCGCGAACGGATATAATGCCCCGTCGCCAGCGCATCGGCGCCCAGATCGCGGGCCGTGGTCAGCAGATCCGCGAATTTGACGGTCTGGTTGCAGGCCACGCAGGGAATCGGGGTTTCGCCGGCCACATAGCTCTCGGCGAAGGGATTGATCACCGCTTCGCGAAACCGCTTTTCATAATCGAGCACATAGTGGGCAATGCCCAGCGTTTCGCAGACCTGGCGGGCGTCATCAATGTCCTGACCGGCGCAACAGGCACCGGCGCGGTGCACGGCGGCGCCATGATCGTAAAGCTGCAGCGTGACGCCCAGCACATCATAGCCTTCGCGGGCGAGCAATCCCGCCACCACCGAGCTGTCGACGCCGCCGGACATGGCGACCACCACCCGCGTATCGCGCGGGTCCTTGTCAATATCGAGACTGTTCACTTTAATCCCCGGCATTCAACAGCGTTAAAGGCGCTGATCAAGCGGTTTCACAAATATCCTGTCGGATGCTCTCTTTATAGTGCGTCGCACGACCGTCAACAAGACCGGGCACTCAGCACGCCAATTCTTGGTCGAAATCCGGGCCGCACGCCGTGTGCCGCCCTTGTTCGGTTGCCGCGCGCCATGGCGGGCCGACTCAACGGCAGCGCACCAGGCAATCCTTGCTCAGCCAGCCGCCCGATCGCGCATTTGTTCCGCTTTGGAACGGGCGGCGGCAAAGCTTACCGAAACCTTGTCGACCCCTTAGGCAATTTTTAAACCCGCGCCTGTAAGGTCAGTTCCATAGGTCTTGAGTGTGTAAGAGAGTCCAATGACCGATATGGTACGACCCCGTGTCAAATATGTGATCGGCCCCGACGGGAGCCCGTTGACGATTGCCGACCTGCCGCCCGCCAACACCCGCAGATGGGTGATCCGGCGCAAGGCTGAAGTGGTTGCCGCTGTGCGCGGCGGCTTGCTCAGCCTTGAGGAGGCCTGTGAACGCTACACCCTGACAGTCGAGGAGTTCCTCTCCTGGCAGTCATCGATCAGCGATCATGGTCTGGCTGGCCTGCGCACCACCCGCATCCAGCAATACCGGCACTGACCGGTCTTTCCTGAAGCCCACCAGCCGCTTAGGCTCATTGGCCACCAAGGCTCATTGGCAAGCCAACCGGTAGCCGGTGCGCCGATTAAGGCATCATGGATTCTGTCTCACCGGGTGTCCCGCGCGGGGCCGGTGGTTTCCTGCATCGCCGCTTGAGACTGCAAGCCGTGCCGTCCGGCAAGCCCATGCGCCAGCGCCGCCATCAGCGCCGATCCCGCATAAAACCATAACCCCGGTTGTGAAAAGGCTTCGGCGATGCCGCCGGTCTTGGCGGCGACGATCACCAACGCCACCAGCACCACATCCATCAGCGACCAGCGGCTCAACTGTGGTAACACCGCCTGCACCAGCACCGGGCGCGCCCCGCCGCCCAGTGCTTCGGCAGTGATCGCCAGCATCTTGATCACCGGAAACACCAGCGAAACCAGCGCCACCACAACGGCCAAAACCGCATCTTCTCCCGTCCACAAGGCCTCGACCACGCCCAGCAGCGATGGCGAGCGGTCGAAAAAATACAGGGTTTCAAACCGCACCAGCGGCAGCACCACGCCCAGGCCGAAAAACATCGGGGCCAAAACCAGCGCTACCACGAGCACAAAGCGCATCCAGTTACTCCTTCAGCCCGCACACAAACGGCGGACACAACACCGCCCGATGGTCACAGTACCATTCGGAACCGGTTCGCGGCCCGCCCGGCGATAGATCCGCCAGATTGACTGTTCCGCCATAAAACCGGAAGCTTGACCCGGCGCGGCAGTTCTCCATATCCGAGAGTGCAACCCCAACGCAAACCGGAGGTCCGGATGGACATCGAAGATGAAGCAAGCGCCACGGGCGGCCGATATATCGCACGGCTTGAAGGCGCCGAGGCGGAGATGACCTATTCCAGGACATCGTCAAAACTGATCATCATCGATCACACCGGTGTGCCCGACAGCCTGCGCGGCAAAGGGGTTGGCCAGGCGCTGGCGCAGCACGCGGTCGAGGCCGCCCGTGCCGGCGGATGGAAAATCATTGCGCTGTGCCCGTTTTTCAAGGCCCAGGCGCAAAGTCACCCGCAATGGCGGGATGTGGTGAACTAGAGCATTTCCTGCGTTTGCCGGGTTACAAATCGCTGCTTTTCAAACAGCAAGTAGCTGTTTTCAAACGCGTTTTGTGACGTATATGTAATTCAACGTTTGCAGGAATTGCTCTAGTGGATTGGCCCCTACGGAAGGGTTCAACTTGGGCTGCCTGACACGCCTTGTTCAAGGCCGGCTTCGAGCTCAAATTACCGGATTGGGCGGTGCGAGTGAATAGTTGATTGCGAACCAGGTCAAAGCTCCAGCATAGAACAGAAAACCGTTCAAAGCCGTTCGGCCATTTGCTGCGCAGCATGCGTAATCAGAGCTTGATCCGTTCCGCCTATAAAGAGAAACGCGAAACCGTCCTTTTCCCAATATGCGGCTGCCATGCCTTCCAACCTGGCAACGGAAACGTCGGATCTGCTCCCGCCTTCGCTTTTTATGACGCACAGCGCCACGGGGTCGCCTGTTGGGCTGAGATACGCCAACTGGACAAGCGGCCTCCCATTGTAGCCAAGAATTTGGCCGCGTTTGAAATCAAGATTGCTGACGTGTTCTGCTTTGGAAACGTCGTACCCAAGCGTCGCGCTGAGGGCTGAAAGGTCGGCGGCGGTGGCATCGGGATCGGCGACCTCATCTGAGAGCGTCCCGTTAACGTAAAGCGCCTGGTAGGCCGCGACATAGTCCATCCAGCCAGATGGTTGTGATGTGCGCAATGACATCAAGCCAGCGCCCAAGATCAGGCCCAAAACGAGACTTGCCGCCAGAGCGAGACCTTGCCTGCCCCGACTTGTCTTCGCAGGTTTGCTCGCGGGCAGCTCAGGCATGGCCGGCGCAACATCAAGCAGGCTGTCGAAAGCCTCATTCAGGCCATTGGTGGCCAAGTGCAACGACGCCAGCCTTTCGGCCAGGACAGCATCTGAGCGCAGAGCATGTTCAATTGCCCCCTTGGTAGACGGGTCTACCTCCTTGTCGATGTAGGCAGTCAAGACCTCATCACTGAAACAATGTGGCTCGGTCATCCTGTCCTTACGTCCTCATCTTTCATACGACTGCTCACGGTTTTGCGCGCTGCTGCCAACCTGCTCATGACGGTTCCGACCGGTATATCCAGGATTTCGGCAACTTCCGCGTATTTGAAGCCTTCTACATAAGCCAGAAGAACACATGTTCGCTGCGCTTCAGGCAGCTCGTTTACCGTCTGTAACACCTCGCCGAAGAATATATTCGTTTCCGCCGACATGTTTGTGTCTGGAATGTCAATGTCCTCGATGGGCTGCAGCCCACCGCCACGTCGCACTGCGGTGGCGCGCAGTTCATTGAGCCAGATCCGATGAGCCATGCGGAACAGCCAGCGATCCAGAGCGGTTCCGGCTTCGAATTTTTCGTGGTTTTCCAAGGCGCGGAGGCAAGTGGCCTGTGCCAGATCGAAGGCCGCATCACGGTTCGACGTTAGGACAAGCGCGCAACGCCAGAGGCGCGGAAAAATCGTCGGTAGACCTTCGCGAACCTCCCGTTCGGAACTTTTTTTGTCGAAGATGCGAATATTCAGGGGCCTTTGGGTGTTCTCACGATGCAGTGCCGCTACTGGAGCGCGGCCTCGTGCAACTTAGGGAGAGAATGATGAAAAGAAAACTGTTTTCAATGATCGCAACGGTCGGTCTGACAGTTAGCGGGCCTGTGCTCGGACAGGGATTGCCTTCGGCGGAGGGTGCCAGTGTCTACTTCGTGAATCTCGAGGATGGCGCGACCGTGTCAGGTCCGGTCAAGGTGGTGTTTGGCTTATCCGGTATGGGCGTTGCGCCCGCCGGAACGGAGAAGGAAAATACAGGGCACCACCATCTGTTGATCAACCGTCCGCCGTTGGGTGAAGGTGAAGATGGCACCGACGAGCTTCTCTACGGTCTGCCTGCAGACGACAACCATATGCACTTTGGGGCCGGTCAGACGGAGGTATCACTCGATTTGGCACCCGGCACACACACCCTTCAACTGGTTCTGGGGGACATGAACCACGTTCCACACTTAAAGCCCATCATGTCCGAGGTCATTACGATTACCGTGGAGTAGCGGAACCTCTTAAAGGATGATCATCTTAAGCAATGCTGCCGTTGACGGGAAACACGCCAACGGCAGCAAAGTCCGGATAGTTTTGATAAGCTCCATTTTCACTGGAAAACAGTGAAAGACTTCGCCGCAAAGCCCCAGTTGGAGATCTTGGCCAGGTGCCGGTCACATCACGGCCGGAGCGGTGCGCCGGCGGTTACCGCTATTCGGTTTTCCCGATCAGAATTGAAGCGCGTTGCTGATCCGCGCCGGCAGGTAGCGCCAAACGCGAAAAGCCGGATGCGCGGGTTTTGATCCCGCGTATCCGGCTGTTCGCAGGCGCTTGAAATTCACGCCGGCTGGCTTGTCTCAAACCGCGCGGTTTGAGCGATGCCCTGCGTCGCGCTCTTCAAGCGCGGCGGCCTTGTCATATTCGGCCTGCGCCTCTTCGAGCGCCAGTTCGGCCGCGTCAAGCTGCACCTTCAATTCACGGATTGAAGTCTGCAGATTGTCCGATCGCTGGCGCGCCGCCTTGGCGAAGGTAGGATAGGCGAAATGGGAGGGGTCGGTGTTGCCGGCCTTTTTCTCCTCGGCGGCGATCTGATACTCCAGCTCCGCCGCCATTTTTTCCATTTCCGCCATCATCAGCTGGATCTGCCCAAGCTGACGGGTTTTTTCGTTAACCTGAAATTGCTTCAGGCGAACATGGCTCTCACGTGACTTCATACGCAATACTCCCGTGATGCGAGATCCCGGTTACTGAAACTCATTACTCCGGCATATTCGCCAGTCCCGATGTACAAAAATGACCGCGACGTTAACTTTTTGACCGCCACGGTAACCATTCATTTACGGGCATCATTAATACTACCGGTCATGGTTTAAGGCGGGGTAAACGGAAAACATGATTTTTTCGTCCGCTTTTCCGGAGTCGTTTGAATCAGTTGAGCGTGTTTCCTCGTGTGATACATCAGCTTTTTCAAAGTGAATTTTCGGATAAAAATCAGGAGTCTGTCGGTGAAAATTAACAGTTCGATATCGGTTGCGTAACTTGATCAGAATTTGTTAACCATTCCATGGCAGCCTCCAAATCAGGCAACGACTGGATCCGTATCGCGTAAGTGGATCATCATGACCTTGCGGCGGCGGAAAAGGGGAAAAATATGCGGGTTCTACTGATTGAGGACGACAGCGCCACAGCGCAGAGCATCGAACTGATGCTGAAGTCCGAAAGCTTCAACGTCTACACCACAGACTTGGGCGAAGAGGGCGTCGACCTCGGCAAACTCTACGATTACGACATTATCCTGCTGGATCTCAACTTGCCGGACATGTCCGGTTATGAGGTGTTGCGGACATTGCGGTTGTCCAAGGTTAAGACGCCCATTCTCATCCTCTCCGGCATGGCCGGCATTGAGGACAAAGTGCGCGGGCTCGGATTTGGTGCCGATGACTACATGACCAAGCCGTTCCACAAGGACGAACTGGTCGCACGCATTCACGCCATTGTCCGGCGCTCCAAGGGTCACGCCCAGTCGGTCATCACCACCGGTGATCTGGTTGTCAATCTCGACGCCAAAACCGTGGAAGTGGGCTCCCAGCGGGTTCATCTGACCGGCAAAGAATACCAGATGCTCGAGCTGCTTTCGCTGAGAAAGGGCACGACGCTGACCAAGGAGATGTTCCTAAACCATCTTTATGGCGGCATGGACGAGCCCGAACTGAAAATCATCGATGTTTTCATCTGCAAGCTGCGCAAGAAACTTGCGACCTCCGCGGGCGGCAAGAACTACATCGAAACAGTCTGGGGCCGCGGCTACGTGCTGCGCGAGCCCGACGAAAGCGAAGTTTTGGAAAGCGCCTGATCTCCCCTTTTCAGGCGAATTGCAAAAAACCCGCCGGATCCGGCGGGTTTTTTCATGTTCCGATCCTGATTTCAGGCAAGCCCCGGTCCGATCGCAAGGCTCAAGGAGCGAGTGCGGCCCAGGCCGCTTTCATGAACCACCCTTAAACGGAGGGTTTGGGCGGCAAACGTCCGGGTCAGGCCGCCACCGCATAGGGAGCAAAGGCCTCGGTCAGGCTGCGCCTGTCGAACGGCTTGAGCAGGAACTCGTCCGCGCCAGCGCGTTTGCCCGCCATCATCTGCTTGAATTCCTTCTCGATCATCAGATAGTGGATGCGCACATCCTTGCCGCCTTCCATCTGACGAACAGCGGAGATCAGTTCAAGCGCGCCTGTCATGCCGGCGTCGACCAGCAGCACGTCGGGCAATTGCGCATCGCACATGATCATGGCCTCGCCCGAGTTCGATGCCTCGATCACAAGGTAGTCCAGCCCGGTCAAGATGCGCTTGGCAACCTTGCAGATTACGGCGGAATCATCGGCGATCATCAAGCGGCGCATGGCGGCTCTCCTCTTCTTGTCTTCGGCTGAGCGCCTGCGGGCGCCACCTCTTATGAAGTGCAGACTACCCGCCGAGAGCGAAGATTCCGTAATCAGACACGCTTAACGGAGCGTTGCCACGCCAAACCGGCCCGTGGACCGGAGCAGCCGCGGGGGCCACGCCACAGGATGCGAGGCAGTTGCCTTGGGGTAAGCGTCAAGAAAATCGAGCCGGTATGTAACGACACACCAATGCGGGCGCAATCCGCCTGGTTACTCTGCCAGAGCCGGTCGCAGGGCCACAGCATGATCCGGCACGCATCCAATCGTGCTGCCTATCCAATTATCCTGGAAATATCCCAAAAAGGGACAGGAAGCTGACCAGACAGGCCCTCGCCTACCCGGCGTCTGGCCCGGCCCGTTCGGCGGTGAAAACCACCTCGTCGGCATTGGCCGAACAGGCCAGTTTCATGCCCGACTCATCGGCCAAAAGCACGGTGTAATAGGGCTGGATCGAATGCGCATCGATCGCCTCTTCGATATCGCCCGAATGGATTTCGAGGAATTTCGGCGGCACCCGCACCATCTTGCCCTTGCAGGTCAGGCGGAAGCGTGGATCGCTGTCCGGCGTTTCCAGCGTCACATCGATTTCACCGCCCCGCGGGATCGCGCCATAGGCCACCAGAAACAGATTGAGCAGCAGCTTGACCTGGTTCTTGGGAATAATCGCCCGCGGCCCGTTCCACCGCACCTGGGTCTTGTTGTCGGCGGAGACGTAATCGACCACAGCCTTTTCAGCTTCTCCGGTGTCGATCGACGCGCCGACCGATCCCGATGCGCCAAAGGCCAGCCGGGCGAATTTCAGCCGTACCGATGCGTTGAGCGCACTGGTGCGGATCAGATCCATTGCATCGGCGTCGGCGCCGCCTTCATCCAGCAATTCCAGCCCGTTGTTGATCGCACCGACCGGTGAGATGATGTCGTGGCACACCCGGCTGCACAACAGCGCCGCCAGATCAGGGCCGGCCAAGGTCAGATTGTGGTTCTTCGCCATCGCATTCTCCTCTTTGCGCCCGGTGCGCCGAATCAATGTGGACGCAAAATCGCACCCGGCGGCCCATATCGCAAGCTGGTCGCGCTCACACACGCGCAAGCAACCGCCCGGCCGCAACGCCAACGGCTGCGCGCCGCATCGCCCAAAAGACACCACATTTGGTAAACCGCTTATTAAGATCGGCACGCCACAATGTGATCACTGTTATCTGCGGTATTCGCCGCCACGCCAACGGAGAGGCTCCCATGATCGCGCCCGGTCTTCGCATTCTCGCTTCGCTTGTCCTGCCGTTTGTATTTGCACTTGGCCTGACATCTGCGGCTTCGGCCCAGTCTGCGGCCAATTCATCGCAATACACCTCACAGGAGATCGTCGACGCCGGTCACGGATTTTTCGGGGCCGCTTCCGGTGGTCTCGCCAAGGTGGTCGAGAAGGCGTTCCAGTCCTACGGCCTGCCCAATGGCTATATTCTCGGCCAGGAGGCCTCCGGAGCCTTTATCGGCGGCCTGACCTATGGCGAAGGTGAGCTGTTCACCAAGAACGCCGGCCAGCACAATGTCTTCTGGCAGGGCCCGTCGCTGGGATGGGACTATGGCGGCAGTGGCAACCGCACCATGATGCTGGTCTACAATCTGCCCAGCATCGAGGGCGTCTATGGCCGCTTTGGCGGCGTGTCCGGCTCGGCTTTCGCCGTCG
Source organism: uncultured Hoeflea sp. (assembly GCF_947501405.1). Classification (GTDB taxonomy): domain Bacteria; phylum Pseudomonadota; class Alphaproteobacteria; order Rhizobiales; family Rhizobiaceae; genus Hoeflea. Next base: position 36,996 of record NZ_CANMVK010000004.1, read on the forward strand.
CCGGCCTTGGAATGACGGTGCTCAAGCGCGAAAACGTTCTTGTGGTGCCGATCCGCACCGGTGTCGGCGCCCGCCTCGGCCTCAATGTCGGCTATCTCAAGCTGACCCAGGCACCCACCTGGAACCCTTTCTAGGCCTATTGCCCATCACAATTTGAAAGGCGGCCCTCAAACGGCCGCCTTTTGTTTGGGCAGACCGCCCGGCTCCGCCGCCCTTGCTCCCGTGGTCCGGTCATGCTTAAAGCTTTGCGGATCGTCAGGGGCGTTTGCGGCCCCGCACCGAAGATGTGGGTTCGCCGTGATCGAATTCGTCCTGTTGTTTGCGTTGGGGTTTCTGGCCGCTGCTCTTGTCGGCCTGATCGTCGCCCCCATCATCCAGCGCCGCATTGTCACCCTGACCGAGCGCCGCATTCGCGCCAGCGTGCCGCTCTCGGCCACGGAAATCCGCGCCGAAAAGGACATGGCCCGCGCCGCCTATGCCGCCGATAACGCCAGGCTTTCGGTGGATCTGAAGAAGAAAGGCGACGATCTGGCCGAGGTCAGCGCCCGCGCCACTCTGCTCAGCAACCATCTTGTCGACGTTCGCGCCGAGAAACTGGCGGCCGAACAGAGCATCGAAGAGCGCGAGGCCGATCTTCGCGACCTTAGCGCCAAGATGCATGTGCGCGAGGAAGAGATCACCGACCTGACCGGAAATCTCGGCGCCGCCAACCGGCTGGCGGAAGCGCGCAAGCGCGAAATTGCCGAGCGCGACGACAGGATCAACCGCCTCGGCGCCGAGATCGAGGAAATGCGCATCGACATCGCCACGCTCGACACCGAGACCGAGAATTTCAAGGCGCAGATTCGCGAGTTGCGTGACGAACGCCGGTCGCTGCGCGAGACGATCAAGCAAACCGAGACCGAGAACCAGGACCTCGCCTTCCGGCTCAAGCGCGAGGAGGCCCGTCTTGTCGAAACCGAGCAGAAACTGGCGAAAGCAATCTCGACGCTGACTGATCGCGAAAACGCGCTGGAACGGCGCATCGCCGAGGTGGAGCGGTACAAGCAAAAGAATGCGGGGCTGACCAGCGATCTCAGGGCTGCACGCCGGGACCTCACTGCATCCCAGCGCGAAGCCCAACGTGCCGCTCGTGCCACATCCAGCGTTCGCAAATCCAACACGGTGAGATCGAATGGCGCCAAGCCTGCAGATCCACCGCCGCTCAAGGCCGTGGAGACCGGACCGGCACCCAAAGCCGCGCCCCCTGCTCCCAGATCGCAATCACCGCAAAAAGTCTCTGCAGCCGCTGCGCAGCCGCAACATGACGATGCCATCCGCGACGATCTGAGTGAAAGCGAAAAGATCGATCGTTTGCGCGCCCGCCAGGCAGCCCTGAGCGAACGGCTGCTCAAGGCCAACAAGAGCGGCAATGATGCCGTCCTGCGGCGCGAGATCGCCACTGTCGCCGCGATGATGGTGGAACTGACCGCCAATCGTGACCCCGACGGTTCGCCGATCCACAAAATCCTGCAGGGCAATGAAGACGCGCGGGACGCCGAAACTGACAGCCCCAGCCTCGCCGCCCGCGCCCGCGAAATGATCGCCGCGGCGAACTAGCGCAATTCCACTTCAGCTTGAATCAATAGCGTGTCAGAAAATGCGGGCGAGCATCGCGAGCGGCAGCAATTTCTGACCCAACTTCGAGTGGAAATGCGCTAGGCCTACCTGACCGCCAACAAGCCGTGCCCGAACCGGCAAGATTGCGGGAATACCGCTCAGTTCAGTCGCCAGTGCGGCCCATCTTTGAAGCCACCTGCCACAGCGCAATTCCGCTGGCTGTCGCCACATTGAGACTATCGAGCCCGGGCGCCTGTTCGATGCGCAGCGTCGTGACACGGTCCAGCACCTCCGCCGGCAATCCCTCGCCTTCCGTGCCCAGCAACAGCGCCTGCCGTTTGGCGGGGCTGAAGCTCTGCAGCCGGTTCGCGCCGCGCGGCGACAAGCCGACAACCTCAAAACCGTTCGTCATCAGCTTGCCGATCAGATCGTCAGTCCCCCCGCCCCGGCAGAACGGAACCCGGAGCGCCGCCCCCACCGACACCCGGATCGCCTTACGGTACAGCGGATCGCAGCAACTTGCGTCGAGCACGACGCCGTCGGCGCCGAACACGCCGGCATTGCGGAAGATGCCGCCGATATTGTCGTGATTGGCGATGCCGCAGGCAACCACCAGCAGCGCCTCGCCGGGCAACGTGGCCAGAAACGCATCCAGCGACTGTGGCGGCAAATGCCGGCCCAGCGCCAGAACGCCCCGATGCATGGCAAAACCAACCACCGCATCAAGCACCTCGCGCCCGGCCACATAGACCGGACAATCCGGCTCCAGGCGGTCGATAAGATCGCCCAGTCCCGACACCCGGTTTTCCAGGATCAGGACCTTTTCGATCACGAAACGGGCGCTGCCTGACCCCGCAGCCCCGGCGCTGGCGTCAGCGAGCGCCTGCAGCACCACCCGTCCCTCGGCGATGAAGCGGTCACCGCGGCCCGCAAGATCGCGGTCACGCATGGCGGTGAACTCGGCAATCCGCGGATCGGCGGGGTCTTCAATCCGGATCAGGCGCTCCGGCGGCATCACGGTCAGCGGGCGATTACGACGATATCGCTGACCATGCGGCCTACCGACACATCATAAACCATCAGCCGCCGCGACCCGTCGGCGGCGCGGCCGAAAAAGCCGACGCGATTGCCATCAAGCGCCACGCTTTCCACTTCAAACCCTTGCGGCAGCGTCGCAACGGCTTCGACTGGCGCATCCCCCGGCAACGCCATCGGGGAACCGGCAGTGAGCTGATCGCCCCCGCTTGCCGCGTCGTCCTGTGTGAATTTGTAGACAATCGCGCCCAGCACCGTCATAAGGCCGATGAACATGATGCCAATCGACACAGCCAGCAGCCGCACCATCTTGCGCCGCACCTTTTCCATCTCCGGATCGAGCGGCTTTTCGTCGGGGTCGTCCTGGTTGACTTGCGACATTTGTATTCCTTGCCGGGCGGGCCTGAAAGTTGAAGAACGCGACATCGTTTAACGAAGCCGGACCCGATAGCCAAGCCCAACCCGACAGCGTTGCTCTGGTGGTCGGCGAAGACGAGGGCGGCAGGCTCGACGCCTGGCTTGCAGGCGCGCTGGGGCCCGAGCTGTCGCGCAGCCGCATCAAGGCGCTGATCGAGGCCGGTACGGTGGCGGTCAACGGCACGGCCGCGCGTCAGGCCAAGCAGAAAATCCAGCCTGGTGACGAGATCCACCTGGTTGTGCCCGAACCCGAAGACGCCGAACCGGCGGGCGAAGACATCCCGCTCGACATTCTTTATGAAGACGACAGCCTTGTCGTGCTCAACAAGCAGGCGGGACTGGTGGTTCACCCCGGCGCCGGAAACTGGACCGGCACACTGGTCAACGCTCTGATCCACCATTGCGGCGACAGTCTGTCGGGTATCGGCGGGGTGCGCCGCCCGGGCATCGTCCACCGGCTTGACCGCGACACCACCGGTGTGATGGTGGTGGCCAAGACCGACCAGGCGCACCGCCATCTCGCCGATCAATTCGCCGATCACGGGCTCACCGGCCCGCTCGAACGCGCCTATCAGGCAATTGTCTGGGGCAAGCCGCAAGGGCTGAAGGGCACCATCGACGCGAAGCTTGGCCGTAGCCGCGACCGCACTCGCCGCGCGGTACGCGACGATGACGGCCCGGATGTCCGCCACGCCGTAACGCTTTATCTGGTGCGTGAACGCTATGCCGAAAAGCCCGACGGCTCCGCCGCAGCCTCGCTGGTGGAATGCCGGCTCGAGACAGGCCGCACCCACCAGATCAGGGTGCATATGGCCCATATCGGCCATCCTCTGGTGGGCGACAACGAGTATGGCGCGGCCTTTCGCACCAAGGTCAACCGCCTGCCCGAACCGGCCCGTGACACGGTGGCCGGCTTCTCCCGCCAGGCCCTGCACGCTTTCCTTCTGGTCATCGAACATCCGCTGAGCGGTGAAACCCTGCGCTTTGAAGCACCGCTTCCCGCCGATATGCAGCATTTGCGCGAGGCTTTTGCCGCGTTGTGAGCACTACCTGCCGGAATCCCGCATCGAAGCGATCCCACATCGAAGCGGCTTCGTGCCCATAAATCCGGCCACACCGGCGGCGCAATCGTATCAATGTGGGTGTCCCCACACAGATCAAGCCTTGATACCGGCTTTCGCCACAATTAAATGCCATAGGGGTGGTTCGGATGCGACACTCGGTCCGAACCAAAAGGCTTGCCGTCAGGAAGCCTCAAGATACGGGAGAAAGGGTGCTGTCATGGCCCAAACAAGCTTGCCAACCATTTCCGCGGGCGAAAACGGTCTCAACCGTTATCTCGCCGAGATCCGGCGGTTTCCGATGCTGGAGCCGCAGGAGGAATATATGCTGGCCAAACGGTTTCTCGAGCATGAGGACACCAAGGCCGCCCACCGCCTCGTCACCAGCCATCTGCGCCTGGTCGCCAAGATCGCCATGGGCTATCGCGGCTATGGCCTGCCGATCGGCGAAGTCATTTCCGAAGGCAATGTCGGACTGATGCAGGCGGTCAAGAAATTCGATCCCGAGCGCGGCTTCCGCCTCGCCACCTACGCCATGTGGTGGATCAAGGCCTCCATCCAGGAATACATCCTGCGCTCCTGGTCGCTGGTCAAGATGGGCACCACCGCCAACCAGAAACGCCTGTTCTTCAACCTGCGCAAGGTCAAGAGCCGCATCCAGGCCGTCGAGGACGGCGATCTTCGCCCCGATCAGGTGGCCGAAATCGCCACCAAGCTCAACGTCTCGGAGGAAGAGGTGATCTCGATGAACCGCCGGCTTGCCGGCGACGCCTCGCTCAACGCGCCGATCAAGGCCAGTGAGGGCGAATCTGGACAGTGGCAGGACTGGCTGGTCGACGAATCCGAAAGCCCCGAGCAAACCCTGGTCGAACAGGACCAGCTCGAAAGCCGCCGCGCCATGCTGCAGGGCGCGCTCGATGTGCTCAACGACCGTGAACGGCGGATTTTCGAGGCGCGGCGTCTGCGCGAGGACCCGATCACGCTCGAAGATCTGTCGACGGAATTCGAAATCAGCCGCGAACGGGTGCGCCAGATCGAGGTTCGCGCCTTCGAAAAGGTGCAGGACGCAGTCCAGAAAGCCGCCACTGCCCGCGACAAGGCGCTGGTGACGGTCGAGGACTGATCATCCGCGAACCCGGCGTAAACCGTCTATCGTAACACCCCGGAAGCGACGCCCGCTTTCGGGGTGTTTTGTATCAGGCTTCCAAGAGGAAATCAGGGCTGCCCCAGCGCCTTGTCGCGAGCGCTGGCCATCCACGTAACGGAAGGGCGAGACGCGGTCATTTGCTGCCCGTTCAACGCTCCACCGCTCAGCGGTTCCTGCTGATACCGCCATAGCCCGGTCACCGGCCGCCAGGAGCCGAGTTCGAGATCAGACGGCCCATTCGAAGGCATAACCCGCGCCCAGCGACCCCAGAACGGCGAGGCAGATATAGAGCAGAAACGGCTTGAGTTTCAGCACTGGAGCAATCGCCATGGCGCCCCAGATGCTGACAACACCGCCAGACACTAAAAACGCCATGGCCGCGCCTTGCGACATACCGTTCTCGATCAAAGCTCTTGTCAAAGGCAGGGCCGCGTAGCCGTCAATATAGGCCGGCGCGCCAACGAAGACGGCCGCAGGGATCGCCCACCATTGGTCCTCCCCGACATAGGCTGCAAGCGAGCCAGGTGTGAGCATGGCGTTTAGCGCATATTCAGCAGCAAATGCCGGGATCAGGCAAATCAGGATCAACCGGGTCGTTGCCCGCGCTTGATTGGCAAAGACGTGCCGCCGGTCAGGTCTTTTCCAAACGTAAGGGTCGAAGCTCTGCGCCTCGCCGCACCTTGTCGCGCTTAACCGGCGCGCCAGCCCGTTTTCACGCAGCGCATTGCGCGCCCAGGCTCGCCGCGCGAATAAGACTGTCGCACCCCCTCCAAAAACCCCCAGTCCGAATGCGGCGACCGTCTTTCCGACAGCAAACGACAGCCCAAGGGTTGCGGCCGTTGTGGCCAGCATGGCGGGATCTGTGATGGGAGATGACAGCCAGAATGCCATGATCGGCGCCAGCGGCACTCCGGCCACCAGAAGCCCCGTCATCAGGGGCAAAACCGTCACTCCGCAGACAGGTGTGATGGCGCCAATCAATGACGCCGCAAACACCGCCCGGGCTGTGCGGCCTTCAAAGGCGCGCGATATGTGGCTGTCGGCACCGCTGGCCATGATCCAGGCGGCAATCAGGATGCCGGGCACCACAATTGGCGCCACGCTCACCATGGCCCAAACCACGGACAATGCCGCCGGGATGATGTGGTGCGGCCAAATCAGCACAACCGCCAGAAGCAGGACAGCGCTCAGGCCCATGAACACCATGGGCCGGTAAGAGCGGGATTCGATGGTTGTGTGATCAGTCATGCTGGCCCCCTGTTCATTGCAGAATAGGGCCGATTGTGGCATAGGAAAATCAAATATCTTCAATATCAGGCATCGGAAAATTCAATGGAATGCCTCGACAGCGAACTCCTGCGGACCTTCATTGCCGTGACAAATGCCGGCAGTGTTACGGAGGGAGCAGCACAAATCCACCGGTCACAATCAGCCACCAGCCTTCAGATCAAACGTTTGGAATCAATCATCGGACGAGCTGTTTTCGAACGGCATGGCCGTGGTGTGGTCCTGACCGAAGCGGGACGGCAGCTACTTCCTGTTGCGCATGAGGTAACCGACAGGCTTGATGGCGCGCTTCGCGACCTTTCCCAACGTCCGGTCAGCGGCAAGCTGAGACTGGGTGTACCGGATGATCACGGGCGCTCGAATTTGACCCGGATTATCGCCACCTTCATGCGTGCCCATCCACAAGTCGAACTGGATGTGACCTGCGCCCTAAGCGCCGGCTTCCCCGAAGCGCTCAGTAAGGGGCGTCTGGATATGGCTGTCTATGAGGTCGAGCATCCGGCAGCAAAGGAGGAGGTGATTTACGAAGACCCGACCTGCTGGGTCGCCTCGGATCATGCCGATTTTTCCAGCGCCGATCCGCTGCCGGTGGCCCTGTTTGACCATGCCTGCTGGTGGCGCGATGCGGCGATTGAATCCTTGAAGGCAAGCAGCAAGGCTCACCGGGTGGTCTTCTCAAGTCAAAGCGTGGCCGGGGTGGTTGCGGCGGTCGAGGCCGGCGTTGCGGTGGGCCTCATGGGACGATCATCCCTTCGACCGGGCCTTTCGGTCGCTCCCGCAAGCTTCGGTTTCGGCCGAACACCGACGTCCAAGATCGTGCTTGCCACGGGGACCGTGCAAAACCCGGAGCTTACAGATGCCATGAAGCTGGCAATCCGTGCGGCTTTCTAGACAGCGAAGAAGAACGGGCCCTTGCCGCAACACAAAGTCAGCAGAATTCAGGCTCGATACCGCTATGCGCAGCAAACCCGCCCGCTCCCCAAACTTGCCCAAATCCGCGCACCGCTTTACCACTCTCGCATCGTCGCAAAACCCATCTCGCCACGGGCGCCGGGGACAAGTGAGCAACCCTATGGGCACACCGTGAAGCGTATAGTCTTTCGAACCCTCCTGCTAATGGGCCTGACTTCCGCGCTGAGCGGCTGCATCGCGCCATCCTATTATGCCGAATCGCTGGGTGGCCATCTGAAGATCATGGCGGCGCGTCAGCCTGTCGCCAAACTCATCGACGATCCTTCGACATCAGACCCGCTGCGGGCGCGGATGACATCGGCGAGCGCCATCAGGCAATTTGCCATCGACGAACTGGCCCTGCCCGACAACAAAAGCTACCGCTCTTACGTCGATATCGGCCGGGATTACGTCACATTGGCGGTGTTTGCCGCACCCGAATTCTCGCTGACGCCCAGGGTCTGGTGCTTTCCGGTTTTCGGTTGCGTTCCCTACCGGGGATTTTTCTCCCGAGAGTCCGCGACCAAATCCGCCGAAAAACTCAATCGGCAAGGCCTCGACGTCCACATCACGGGCGTCACCGCCTATTCGACACTGGGCTGGTCCAGCGATCCGCTGCTGTCGACCATGTTCCGCAGCGACGAGACCCATCTTGCGGCGCTGGTGTTTCACGAACTGGCGCATCAGCGTGTCTATGTGGATGACGACAGCGCCTTCAACGAGGCTTTCGCTGTTGTCGTGGAGAGGACAGGCGTGAGGGCATGGCTACGCGCAACCGGCAATGCCGCCGCATTGCGCCGCTATGAAGCCAATCTCAAGCGTCACGCCGAATTCCTTGATCTGTTGTCACAAACCCGGATGGAGCTGCGCGATCTTTACAGCGGAACCAAAACCACCGCGCAGAAACGGGCCGCGAAATCCGGCGCCATCGACCGGTTGCGCAAGCGTCACCGGCAGGTTCGCGACACACGCTGGAACGGATATCGAGGCTACGATGCCTGGATCGACGCGCCGATCAATAACGCCAAGCTCGCCGCGACCGCCGTCTACAATGACCAGGTCCCGGCGTTCATGCGCCTGTTTGAGCTCTGCTCGGGCGACTATGAGCGATTTTACGCAGCGGTACGCAGCATTGGCGCGCTCGACCGGGCCGACAGGCCGGGAGCGCTCGCGGCGGACAATGCCTGTAATTGATAGACAGGGCACGAAAGTGCCGTGGATGCCGGACGGCCTCTGGCACCATGTGCGGCCACTGCCCAAGGATCAAAAATCTGCGCGGCCTCGACCGGCAAGGGATCGGTTACGGCAATAAGTTCTACTGCGTCGCCCGCGACCAGGCATCGAGCGCCTGGTTGAACACTTCGGTGCCGCTGGCGCCTTTTTCGAGCGTGATCAGCGCCTGCCGGCCGTTGGAGTAGACCACCGGGATATCGATCCAGTTGCGCTGGCGCATCAGTTCGATATTGGTCTGGCGCGCCTCGTCAAGGTCGTTGAGCGCCACCATGTAAAAATCCTGGGTGATCTTGGCCGGAACGGCGATCAGCGGGTTGCCCTGGTCGGCCTCGGTCTGCTTGAAGGCGATGCGCTGCAACTGGTCGATCGAGCCACCCTCGAACTCGGGCGGTAAGGCGAAAACCACCTCCACCAGATGGCTGGCGGGCAACGAAGGATCGGTGTTGCGCTTGATGGTCAGCAGCGCCGAAAGCCCCTTGTCGGGATTGTTGATCTCGCCGCGGATCACCTGCTCATCGGGACCGTCGCCGCTGGGTTCGCTGACCAGCGTCCAAACCACCGTACCGGGCTTGACCTCAAGCGACTGCTGGCCGAGCCGCTCCTCATAGAGGATCATTTTCTGCGCCACGCCGAGGGGCTGCGAGTCCGGCACGGACGCCTCCTCCGGCGCCACCGGGGTATCGGCGGAGTTTTCCTCCGCTATCGCCTCATCGGCCGGGGTGGTGTCAGTCAATTCCGCAACCGAGCGGCCCTCAACACCATCAACAATCGCTGGCCCGGGCGCGGGACCCGGGTCGGTCTCGCTGCCATCGGCATTGAGCCGCTGGGTGAACTTGTCGCTCCCCGGCTCGCCGGTCTCCGGCACTTCGATCTCAGGCGTTGCCTCGGGTGCGGGCTCATCCGGTGTGGAGGTTTCAGGCGTTGCTGCCGCGGTCTCGGTGGCCGGATCCGTCGCCGTCTCCGATGCAGGTTCGGCGGTCTCGGTCGCCGGACCCGTCGCGCCGCCAACCATGGCGATCAGCGCGTCCTTGTACATCCAGCCGGCCAGGGCGACACCGGCCAGAAACAACACCAGCACAATCGCCATCACTCCGCCGCCGCCGCGGGATTTGTCGCGTCGCGAACCAGAAGACGGTTTGGGTTCGGGGGCCGGATCAATCCCGAACGCCTCATCATGTTCCGGACCGACCAACTCATCCGGCCGCACTGGCGCCGCAGCCGGCGGCGCATCCACTGTCGCAGCGTCGTCCACCACCGGTTCGGCTGGTTCCACCTGCAGCGGCGCCGGGCTGAGGACAGGGCTTGCCACAGCAGCAGGCGCCGCGGCCGGGGGTGGCGGCGGTGCCGGGGTCGCAGCGGGTGCAGGTGCGGGCGGCGTCTCGGGAGCCAGATCGGCGACAACCGGGCTCTTCTCGACCATCGATTCGAGCTCGGCCATCAGCGCATCGGTCTCATCGATATCGGCGGGCAAGGCTTCCGTATGCTCCGCCTCGACCTCGCTGATCGCAAAATCGAGCTTGTCCAACTGCTTGGCGATCACCTCGTCCGTGGGCGGCGGATTGATGGCTTCGAGCTGGCGGCGAATGGCCTGGCGCGCCTTGTCGTAGACCTTGCTCCGGTTCTCCGGCGTGTTCTCCGAAAGGTTGTCTACCGCCTTGCGGATGACTGCTACAAAATCGGCCATGTCTTACCCTGGTATGATGCCACTGCGCGCATTTGCGCTAACCTAGTCCTCAAACGGGTCGGTCACAAGTATGGTGTCGTCGCGCTCAGGGCTTGTGGACAACAGCGCCACCGGCGCGCCGATCAGTTCTTCGATGCGGCGCACATATTTGATTGCCTGGGCCGGCAGATCGGCCCAGCTGCGCGCGCCCACGGTGGTGTCCTGCCATCCCTCGATGGTCTCGTAGACCGGCGTCACCCGGGCCTGCGCGCCCTGGCTTGCGGGCAGATAATCGATACGCGCGCCGTCAAGCTCGTAGCCCACGCAGATCTTCAGCTCCTTGAGTCCGTCGAGCACATCAAGCTTGGTCAGCGCAATGCCGGTGGTGCCGTTGACGGCGACGGACTGGCGTACCAGCGCTGCGTCAAACCAGCCGCAGCGGCGCTGGCGGCCGGTGACCGTGCCGAATTCATGGCCGCGTTCGCCCAGGAACTGGCCGATATCATCGTCGAGTTCGGTTGGAAACGGCCCCTCGCCCACCCGTGTCGTGTAAGCCTTGGTGATGCCCAGCACATAATCGAGCGAACCCGGCCCCAGACCCGATCCCGCGGCGGCCTGTCCCGCGACTGTGTTCGACGAGGTGACGAACGGATAGGTGCCGTGATCAACATCGAGCAGCGAGCCCTGCGCGCCCTCGAACAGAATGCGCGCGCCGCGCCGCCGCTCCTTGTCCAAGAGCAGCCACACGGTTTCGCGGAACGGCAGGATCCGCTCGGCCACCGTGGTGAGTTCTTCAAGGATCGTCGCCACCGGGATTTCGGGCTGACCGAGCCCGCGCCTGAGCGCGTTGTGGTGGGTGAGCAGCCGGTCGACCTTGGCCGGCAGCGTGTCCAGATTGGCCAGATCCATCACCCGGATCGCGCGGCGGCCGACCTTGTCCTCATAGGCCGGCCCGATGCCGCGGCGGGTGGTGCCGATCTTGGTGCCGGAATTCGAGGCCGCGTCCTCGCGTAGCGCGTCGAGCTCGCGGTGCAGCGACAGGATCAGCGTCGCATTGTCGGCGATCCTCAAATTGTCGGCATTGACCGTCACATCCTGCTTGGCCAGCCGGTCGATCTCGCTGACCAGCGCATGCGGGTCGATCACCACGCCATTGCCTATCACCGCCAGCTTGCCCGGCCGGGCCACGCCCGAAGGCAGCAGCGATAGCTTGTAGCTCACACCGTCGATGACCAGCGTGTGGCCGGCATTGTGGCCGCCCTGGAACCGCACCACCACATCGGCGCGCTCGGAAAGCCAGTCGACAATCTTGCCCTTACCTTCGTCACCCCATTGCGACCCGACGACAACTACGTTGGCCATGAAACCCTCATATCAAGCGATCCCCTACAGGATCGGGAAAACCAAAACCCGCGGCATGCATAGCGATTGCCATCGCCAAAATCGACCCTTGCGCAGTGCAATGCCCTTTTTTTGCGTGACAATTTTGCTGCCGCCCGCCAAACAGGAGACGTAAGGGCAAGGAATATGCGCCCCGAAGCTTCTCGTGCAGGCCACAACCCGGACCGGCGGCGCGTCACATCTCCCACTCATGCCTCTGGAAACCCGGTTGATGCTGCGCGCCTATCTGTTCCTGACCATCACCGCCCTGTCCTGGGGCGGCAACGCGGTGGCGGGCAAGCTTGCGGTCGGCCACATCTCGCCAATGTTGCTGACATCGCTGCGTTGGGGGCTGGCGCTGATCATCCTGCTCGCTTTCACCCTGCCAAGGGTGCGGCGCGACATGGCGGTCATCCGTGCCAACCTGCCGCTGCTGATCGGCTATGGCGCGATCGGCTTTGCCTGTTTCAACAATCTGCTCTATTCGGCGCTCAACCACACCACGGCTATCAATGTGGCGATCGAGCAAGCCGGCATGCCGATGGTGATCTTCCTCGCCAATTTCATCCTGTTCCGCATCAAGGTGACCTCGGCACAGATCGTGGGTTTTATGTTGACGCTGACCGGCGTGGCGCTCACCGCCTCGGGCGGCAGCTTCATCCGCCTGATCGGGCTCGAGCTCAATCGCGGCGACGCGCTGATGCTGTTGGCAGTCCTGTGCTATGGCGGCTACACCGTGGCGCTGCGCTACAAGCCCGAGATCCACTGGCAATCGATGATCACGGTGATGGCGGCCGCGGCCTTCGTAACCTCGCTGCCGTTCGCCGCCTTTGAGGTAGCGCGCGAAACCGCGATCTGGCCCGATACCCGCGGCTGGATCGTCGCGGCGTTTACCGCCATCTTCCCCTCGCTCGTCGCCCAGGTGATGTTCATCAAGGGCAACGAAATCATCGGCTCCAACCGCGCCGGCATCTTCATCAACCTGGTGCCGATCTTCGGCACCCTGCTCTCGGTGATGATTTTGGGCGAGATGCTGCATCTCTACCACGTGGTGGCGCTGGCCCTGGTGCTCGGCGGCATCTGGCTGTCGGAGCGGGGGAAGCGGTAGGGGGTGAAGGAACACAACCCAATCTTCATTGGCGGCAGGTCAGTACCCAAGCGCGACCGCTTTGCGCCCTCATCTCCACTATTCGCGATTTAACTTCAAATGCCCGAAAGCGGCCATTCCAGGCAGCTGATCCAAAATCCGAGCAGGTCGGTTTGCCTTACCTTTGCAGCGCCAGCGAAGAAGAATTCACAGCTGACGAAAGCCAGGATACGTCACATGCAAAAAAACCGGTGCGCACCGTCGCGGCAGCGGTCCGGAACGATCCTTCATAATTGGCCTTGCCGAAACCGGTTTCGGTGATCAAGGTGAGTGGTGGGAGGACATTGTGAACAACGCATTCACTACAATTTCGGGAGCCAAACGCCACAATCGCGTTACGATTTCCGACATGGCAGCCGCGCTTGGCCTGACAAAGTCCACAGTCTCGCGCGCGATGAACGGATATCCTGATATCTCGGAGACAACCCAACTGCGTGTCAAACGCATGGCGGAGAAGCTGAGCTATCAGCCGCTCAGTCACGCTCAAGCCATCAAGACCGGCCGCACGCGTTCGCTCGGTCTCATTCTGCAACTGTCTGACCACGATGCGCAGCGCCCGTTCCTGGCTGAATTCCTTGCTGGAGTTTCAGCAGGGGCTCACAATGAGGGCTGGACGCTGACGATTGCGGCGTCCGAAAACCATGAAGACATGATCGAGACGTTCCGGGTGCTTCTGCGTGATGGAAAGGCCGACGGTTTCATTCTGCCCCGAGCCATGCGGGACGATCCGCGCGTTCGTTTGCTGCGCGAGGCGGAGGTTCCCTTTGTTCTTTTCGGCAGACAGGACGACGACACGGATTGTGCCTGGTTCGACATTTTGGGTGAAGACGCGATGCGCAATGCCGTGATGCATCTTGTAGCACTTGGCCACACGCGTATCGGATATATCAATGGCGGAACACAGTACGCCTACGCGGGATTGCGAAAACAAGGGTTCCTCCAAGGGATGGCCGACGCAGGTCTGCCGATCGATCCTGATCTGATTGCCGAGGATGCCGTGACAATCAAGGACGGTGCGGAGGCAGCGTCTGGTCTGTTGGACAGTATGCATCCGCCAACAGCGATTGTCTGTGCAGTCGATTTCGCGGCCCTTGGGGTGTATCGGGCGGCGGCTGAACGAGGCCTTACAATTGGTCGCGACCTTTCAGTTGTCGGATATGACGGCATTCCCGAGGGCGCACATACACAACCGCCGCTGACCACGTTCTCGGTCGATAACAAATCGGCCGGCGAGCGATTGTCCAACATCCTGATCCGCCGCATCCGCGGTGAAGACCTGACCAATTTGCGCGAAACGGACATGGCCACCTTTCTGGACAGAGGATCGACAGGCCCGGCGCCAAGTTCAAAAAACTGACCCAATAACGTCAAGTGGAGGAAAAAATGCTACTGAAAACCAAATCAATGCTGCGAATTGGCGCTGCAAGCGCGCTGATTTTGTCCGCGATGGCCGCAAATGCAGAAGAACTGCGTTTCTGGACAACTGAGGAACAGCCCGAGCGTCTGGCTCGTCAGGAGGCCATGGCCGCGGCCTTTGCGGAGGCCTCAGGGCACAGCGTCCAGGTTATTCCGGTTTCCGAAAACGACCTCGGCACGCGCGCGACGGCGGCATTTGCTGCTGGCGATCTGCCGGATGTGATCTACCACACCCTGCAATATGCCGCACCCTGGGCTGAGGCTGGCATCCTGGACACGGATGCTGCGACGGACGTCATTGAATCTCTGGGGGCAGATACGTTTGCGCCGGGAGCTTTGACGATGGCAGCGACAGCCGACGGATTTGCCTCGGTGCCTGTCGACGGCTGGACGCAGATGCTGGTCTACCGTGCTGATCTCTTCAAGGAGAAGGGTTTGGAGCCGCCCAACAGCTACGCCAATGTGTTGGCCGCGGTTGAGGCTTTGCACAACCCGCCTGAGATGTACGGCTTTGTGGCGGCGACAAAGATTGACGAGAACTTCATGAGCCAGGTGCTCGAGCATGTGTTCCTGGCCAATGGTGTTTCGCCGGTTGGTTCGGGAGGGGTGCAGGAGCTGGATGAAACGGCCACCATTGAAGTGCTCGAATTCTACAAGGCAATCGCAGAAGCGTCTCCTCCGGGCGACCTTTACTGGGATCAGTCGCGCTCGCTCTATTTCAGCGGCAACGCAGCGATGATCATCTGGTCGCCGTTCATTCTGGATGAACTGGCGGGTCTGCGCGACAGTGCTCCTCCGACCATCAATGACGACCCGACCAGCCGTGATCTGGCTGCGGCAACCGGCATCGTCACCACGTTCTCGGGACCGTCCAACCCCGATGGTGCTGCCTGGGGCGATGTCCGCTATTTCGGCATCACATCAGATGCGTCGACCGATGCGGCCATGGAGTTTGTCGAGTACTCGATGAACCAGGGTTACGGCTCGACACTGGCGATTGCGCCTGAGGGGAAATTCCCCGTGCGTCGCGGTACGGCTGACAATCCAACAGAGTTTGCCGACCTTTGGGCAACGCTGGATGTCGGTGTCGACCGGAAAGCGCCGCTGGGCGAGCTTTACGATGCGGCGATGATTGAAGAGATCGTCGGCGGCCTTGATGTGGCCCAACGCTGGGGCGTGGCCGATGGCCAGTTGTCAGCGGCATCCAAGATCATCAACAGCCAGGTGATCAACCGTTTTGTGCGCGAGTACATCGACGGCGAGCGCGATGCGGCCGCAACCGTGACGGCTCTGAACGAGGCGATTGCCGCTGTAGAGTAGGCGCACCTCACCGCTGGGGCGCGCGCTCGTGCGTCCCAGCTTCACACACCACGCCCAACAAGTTGGTGATTCCTGATGGCGGATGTATCTCCTCCCATTAGCACAGGTCCTCTCGCCAAGCGAGAAGCACGGCTGGCGTGGGGCCTCTTGTTCCCCACCATTGCAGCCGTCGCGTTGGTTGTTGTTCTGCCGCTGCTGGCGATTTTCTGGATTTCGGTCAAACCCGTTGAACTTGGCGATCTGCGCGCGCCCGAAGTTGTGCTGCGCGAAGACATCCGGGGCGACTACGAGGCCGTGGGAGACAAGGCGAATATTCGATATCGCCTTCGCAATTCCTCTCAGGAACAACCGATCAAAGGTGTAACCCTGACCGATACGCTGCCCGAAGGGCTGCGGGTCACCGGGTTGGACGAGCGTTGTGTGCTCGATGGGCGTTCCCTGAACTGCGATCTGGGTGACTGGGAGCCCGGCTTTCGCGAAAATCTGATGATCCCGGTGGTCGTCGAGCAAGCCTATGTCGACCTTGGACTGCGCCCTCAAGACAGTCCTGCCAGCACAACCGGGCAGTCTTCCAATGTCCTGACCAACACCACATTCACGCTGGATAATTTTGCACGCATCTTCAACGGCGATGAATTTGTCGAAGTGCTTCTGGTGACGCTCTTTTACACGGTCTTTGGCACAATTGGCGCGCTGCTTGTGGGGTTGTTTGCAGCACTTCTGCTGAACAAGTCCTTCAAGGGCCAGGGCATTTTGCGCGGTCTTTATCTGTTCCCCTATGTTGCACCGGTGATCGCGGTGGCTTTCGCATGGCTGATCTTGTTTGATCCGTTTTCCGGCTCTGCCAATGCGCTGCTCCTGCAAATGGGCGTGACATCCGAGGCGATCAACTTCTTCGGCGAACGGCCACTGGCGCTGATCATGGTCACGGTGTTCGAAATCTGGCGCTATTTTCCGCTCTCCTTCCTGTTCATTCTGGCTCGAATGCAGAGCATCGACAGCGATATGTATGAGGCGGCAGACATGGACGGCGCCAGCCCGTTCCAGCAATTCTGGTATCTCAGCGTGCCGCAGCTTTTGGGAATTCTCAGTGTTCTTTTCCTGCTGCGCTTCATATGGACGTTCAACAAGTTCGACGACATCTTCCTGCTCACAGGCGGCAACGCCGGAACCCGTACTCTGACAGTAAACGTCTATGAGCAGGCCTTTGCGATCTCGAACATTGGCGCAGGGGCTGCGGTCGCGGTGGTGATCTTTGGTTGCCTGCTAGCTTTCTCGATCTTCTTCCTGAAATACATCAGCCGGGAGGAGGGCCTATGAGCAAGTTGCGTTTCGGATATGTAACCGGCCCGATTCTGGGGGCGCTGTGGATGGTGATCCTCGCCGTAACGGTCGCCATCGCGATGTCTTTCGCCACGGGCCAGGCGTTCCGTCCCGGCATCTTATGGTCGCTTGTGTGGGGGGCGATGGCAGGAGCCGGTTTGGTTGCCTTGGGACGAGGACGCCCCGTTCAACTGGGTCTCTCCGTCGCCATCATAGCCCTGATGCTTATCGGATTTGGACCGGTTCTCGTTGGGCCAGAGACCAGTTTCAGCGCTCGTTTTGTCGGTGCGCTTCTGCTGGGTATCAGCTTCGGAGCATCGATCGTCCCAATTCTCGACGAGATCACGCCGGGTGCATTGACACGGCATGAATTCGAGGGCGCGGTGATCCGCTTTCTCACAGGGTTTGGCTACATTTTCTTCACAGCCATCGTCTTGATCCCCTTCTACGTCATGGTGATGACGAGCCTGAAAAACCAGTCCGAGCTGATTCAGAACCCGTTGGATTTCTCAATCGATCTGTCCAAAGGCACCGAACTCTTCCGCTCCTATGATGAGCTGTTCACCCAGTTCAATTTCGGCACGTATCTGTTCAACTCGTTTTCTATCTCGGTGCTGACGGTCTTCATCACCCTGGCGTTCGCGATCCCGGGAGCTTACGCGGTGGCGCGCCTGCGGTTCCGGGGGCAGGCCGCATTCTCGCGCTCCATCCTGCTGATCTACATGGTCCCGATGATCGTGCTGGCCTTGCCAATCTACATCGCCTTTTCAATGACGGGTTTGCGCAATTCCTTCTGGGGCATTGTGATGATTTACCCGGTCACAACGATCCCCGTCGCGCTGTACATGCTGCAAGGATACTTCCGTGGCCTGCCTGCGGAGATCGAAGAAGCGGGCCTGATGGATGGGCTTTCGCGCCTGAAGGTGATCTGGCAAATCACCCTGCCCTTATCGTTGCCAGCATTGGCGTCGGTGTCACTTTACGTCTTCATGATCGCCTGGAACGAGTTCCTGCTGGCCTTCATGCTGCTGGATGACCCGACCAAGTTCACCCTGACGCGCGGCATTGCTTCGCTCAACTCATCGGAAATTCCCCGACAGCACCTTATGGCCGGTTCCGTCATCGCGACTGTACCGATCATGGCGATCTTCCTGGGGTTGGAGAAATTCATGACCAAAGGGCTGACTGCCGGGTCAGTAAAGGGATAGTGCAATGACATTATTTGACAGTGAAGCCCGTGCAATCCTTCGCGAGAATGATCGAGGCGGGTATACAATTCCGACAGACGGACTCTATCCCTACCAGTGGAACTGGGACAGCGCCTTCGCGGCTTGGGGCTATTCCACTTTCGATCTTCCGAGAGCCTGGCAGGAGCTGGAAACGCTCATGGCCGCTCAGTGGAAAGACGGGATGGTGCCGCACATCATCTTCCACCAATCGGACCCGGGCTATTTCCCGGGCCCGGATGTCTGGGCAACCGGGCAGACGCCTCCGACGTCCGGTATCTCTCAACCACCGGTCGCTGCCATTATCGCGCGCCTCATTTGGGAAGTGGACAAAGAGGCCGGACATGAACACCTGAAGCACCTATTTCCCCGCCTGGTCCGCTGGCATCGGTGGTGGCACGAATGCCGTTGCACCGCGGGTCCTGCTACCATCACCCACCCTTGGGAAAGCGGACGTGACAATTGCCCGGATTGGGACAGCGGAATGGCAGGTGTCGACGGCTCTGGTGTGGGCGAATATGAGCGACGCGACACTGGTCATGTTGACGCATCGATGCGCCCGGGCAAAGAGGATTACGATCGCTATATCGCCATGGTGCAGTTCGGCGTCAAAACCGGATGGGATCAGGCGCGGATCGTGGCTGAGGGCCCTTTCCTGATGGCCGATCCGGGTATTACCTTCATCCTTTTGCGGGCGCATCAGGACCTGGCCGTCATCGGGCGCGCACTTGGCGAAGACGTGTCCGAAATCGAAGGCTGGTCCCTGGCGCTGCGCAATGCGTTACCATTGATCTGGAACCCGGACCTGCAGGCCTATGACGCCAAAAACCTGCGTACCGGGGAGTTCGCGGGTGTACTCGGATCAGGTGCTTTCCTGGCCTATCTGGCCGAGGCTGGAAATCCTGAGCTGGACAAGCAATTGATGCGCGTCTGGGATGCCGTGACCTACGGCATACCGTCTGCCGATCCCGAAGCTGAAATATTTGATCCACGCCGCTACTGGCGCGGCCCGGCCTGGCCTGTGATCAATGCGCTCATTGCAATCGGTTTGCGGGATGCGGGCCGCTTTGACCTTGAATGGCGGCTGCGCTCCGAAACCGCATCGCTGATCAAGCAACACGGTTTTTACGAGTATTTCGACCCAAGAGATGCCACACCATGCGGCGGCAGCAACTTCACATGGACGGCCGCCATCTGGCTGACATGGGCGGGCGATGATCGCGAAGCTGCAGAGGCGGCCGCATAATGTCATCAATCCAGTTAAAAGCCGTCGAAAAGTGGTTTGGCAACGTGCAGGTTGTCAAAGGCGTGGATCTGACCGTCGAAGAGGGTGAGTTCATCATCTTCGTCGGGCCATCGGGATGCGGGAAATCCACGCTCCTGCGCATGATAGCAGGGTTGGAGGAAACCTCTCGCGGGCAGATCATGATTGGAGACCGCGATGCCACGGCAGAACCGCCCAACAAGCGCGGCCTTGCAATGGTGTTTCAGAGCTACGCGCTTTATCCGCATATGTCGGTGCGCGACAATGTGGGCTTTCCCCTTAAATCCGCCGGTCTGCCCAAGGCCGAGATTGACGCCAAGGTGAACGAAGCTGCGCGCGTTCTCAAGCTCGACGATTACATGGACCGGCGTCCAAAGGACCTGTCGGGAGGGCAGCGCCAGCGTGTTGCCATTGGCCGCTCGATCGTGCGTGATCCGACCGCATTTTTGTTTGACGAGCCGCTGTCAAACCTTGATGCCGCCTTGCGTGTCGAGATGCGCTACGAAATCGCCAAACTGCACCAGTCACTCAAATCAACGATGATCTACGTCACTCACGATCAGGTCGAGGCGATGACCCTCGCGGACCGCATCGTCGTGCTGGAATTCGGAAAAATTGCCCAGGTTGGCAGCCCGCGCGAGCTTTACGAGAAACCGGCAAATCTGTTCGTTGCACAATTCATCGGCTCACCGCGCATGAACGTTTTTCCAGCGAGCGCGGTAACGTCTTTCTCATTGCCTGAAAACGTGGTTTCGCTCGGCATTCGACCTGAGCATATCTCCGTGGTCGCGCCCGGCTCTGGTAAGTTGAGCGGAACCGTAGACGTTCTCGAATATCTGGGTGCGGACACATTCGTGATCATGTCCTGCGGCGAGGCAGGACAAATCACGTTGCGGGTGAACGGCAGTACGCCGTTGAAACCAGGCGATTCTGCAGATCTGGAATTCACCGCAGACAATGTGCATGCATTCGATGAAGCGGGCACCGCGCTGAATATCCCTTGAGCGTTTTTGGAAGAGAATTGAGTTTAATTCCAGCGTCTCCGACTGACCACGCGTTCATCGAGAGCTATAACCGCAAGTTCCGTGCGGAATGCCTGAACACGCATTGATTCATGAGCCGTGACGACGCCCGGTCAAGAATGGAGGAGTGGCGAAAGGACTACAACACGGTCCGCCCGCACAGCGCGATCGGCAACAAGCTGCCGATATCGCTGATGAATGGTTCAGACGCCGGCCAACTTCACTGAACCCTGACCCCCGGAAAATCTCCAGCCGGATGGTCCAATCAAGGGATGCAGCTCATCACTTAACTGGGGCAGGTCATTTCTCTTAGCAACCGCCCTCGTTGCAATTGCCATCCACTGGCTATGTGTTCGGAGCCCGGGATACTCAAAACAGTTACGGCCCTGATAATCAAAATGTTTGAATGGCGAGATCCACAAAGGCTCTGACTTTGGGTGCCATATAGCGGCTTGAAGGGAAAACGGCGTGGACAGGTGCTGGTATTTTACCCCAACCGTCCAAGACGGTAAGCAGGCGTCCCGCGTCAATGTTTGGCCCTGCCACAAATCTGGGAAGTAAGGCGACGCCAAGGCCGCGCAACGTCGCCTCCAAAGCTGCCTGGTTGTTGTTGACGAGGTAACGCGGTGCACTCTCGATTTCAGCCGTTTGTCTACCCTTAACAATTTTCCAGCTTGGGCGCCCGCGGGGAGCAAACATGACGAGGTCATGATGAGCAAGGTCTTCGGGGGTTCGAACAGGTCCGCTCAGCTTTAGGTATTCCGGGCTTGCGTAAAGCCCGTAGGAAACCTCACCAAGCTTTCGGACCGATAACTCGGAGTCAGGCAAAGCGCCGATGCGGATCGCCACATCAAATCCTTCATGGATGATATCTGTGACACGGTTGGTAAACTCGGCCTCAATGCGTACGTCGCCATGTAATTTGAGATAAGCGGTGATCCATTGGTTGACGACAAGGCTTCCATATTCCGTGCCTGCGGTAACTTTCAAAACTCCCGTTGGCCGGCCCATGGATTGTGCGACAGAGGCTTCGGTTTCCTCCAGAGCTAGGATTATGCCAGCAGCGCGTTCATAAAATTCACGCCCGACCTCGGTGAGGCTGAGCTGCCGTGTGGAACGCTGGAGCAATTGCGCGCCCAGCTTTTTTTCCAACCGGGAGACGATCCGGCTCACGTGAGCTTTGTCCGTTTTCATCGCCTCGGCCGCAGCTGTGAACGTGCCACGCTCCACGACGATCGTCAGAGCCCGCAATTCGATGATTTCCATCGTTGTATTCATGTACAACACTCTGTCCTATTTGGGCGTATTTTTCAAGTTCGCGCTCTCAGGCATGTTGAGTGGATCGGAAGAAACACAGGAATACGACGATGACAGACACAGCAAACATCAAAGCCGTCCGGGGCTTTCTCGAAGCGCAATATGCGGGGGATCTTGACACAGCTTTTGGCAAGTTCGCCCAAGCCGATTTTACATGGGTCGTGAGCACAGCGGCAAATGACGCTTTGCGTGCCTCGATCCCCTGGGCAGGTTACGCGCATAAAGGCAAAGAGGGCTACATCCGCCTCACCACGCTCCTTTTCTCTGAGTTTCAAGCTCTCGAATTCACGCCCACCAAATTCACAGACGCTGGAGACAGTGTTTTCGTAGAGGGCCGCTTCGTCTTCCGTCACCGCGAGACGACAAAATTGGCCGTCAGTGATTTCATCTCGCGATTTGATATGCGCGATGGACGTATCTCGGGCGGCCAGTTCTATGAGAATACCGCCGCCGTCGCCCAGGCCCGTGCGGCTGAATAACCTTCATGCCTCTCCAAACCCGGTACACCATCGTTCCGCCGAAGCTTGCTTTCAGGAGACCAAAATGATCCCGCAAGACGACATAAAACTGAATTCTAAATTCTTCAAAACGCTTAAGATCCAAGGGAACATTATGCGTGTCTATGATGAAGGCGATAAAGGTCAGCCGACCTTACTTCTGCTGCACGGTGCACCGCATTCATCGGAGGAATTTCGGTACAATGTGCCTGCGCTAAGAGAGGCCGGGTACCGTATTGTCATCCCGGATCATCTCGGCCTTGGGGAATCCGACCGCCCGGAAGATGTAAGCCTCTACACGGGATATGCTGATTATGAGCGTACGCTGGCAATCATAGACACGCTCGGCATCGACAAATTCTACGTCGAGGGCGGTGATCGTGGGTCGATACCGCTTTGGATGCTGGCCGCTTTCCACCCGGACCGCGTACTTGCGATGATTAGCGAGAATGTCAGCCATCTAAACGGCTTCTTCTCTGCGGGCCTCGATCAAAAGCGCCGTTCTTGATACATGTATTTCTTCCAGTTTGACGCAGCGAAGGATGCATTGCGTGAAGATAACTGGGCCCTGCTGAAAGCTTTTTTTGACTATCATCCAGACCTGAATGATATCATCCGTGACTTTGAACGGCCCAACGGTCTCGAAGCAGGTTTCCTGAATTGGTACCGAGCCAATATTCATCCTGACAATGCTCCAAAGGGTGAACCACTGCCAAACACAAGCCAGCCGATCTTGCAGCTGTATTCCAACAACGACCTTTACATCGGACCAGAACAGCTCGCCACGGGGCCGCAATTCATAGACGGCCCGATTACCATGAAGCGAATCGATGGTGCGGGACACTTCATTGCTCGCAATGCGCCAGATGAGTTCAACGCTGCTGTAATTGCCTTCCTGGATGGTCAAGAAGCTGCTCGAAACAGCTCAGCTCCGGACTGATAGCCAATAGATGACAATTGCGGCGAGCGCGATTGCTAAGAGAAAGACGGGCGGCGGTCGTATCGCGTTGCGACACGTCGCCCGTCTTTCAAGCGGTCGAACAAAACTTCGATGAAGTTTGGACCTATCGCACTTTGATGCGTCTCCTTTGACAGCATTCGTTGCAACAAAGGAGACGAACCATGGGACAGAAACGGACAGGCGGGTTCCGCAAAGCCGACATCCGTCTCCATCATCATCGCTGCTATGCAGCTTCCTCCAAGCAGACACTGACTATCCGCGACATCGTCAGTGCGGGGCGGGCTCTTCAAGCACGCTGTCAAATGATCATCGAGGTGGTGGAGACCTTCCTCGATGTCCGTATTCCAATAATCAAGCGCCAGATCACCTTGACCTAGCGCAAGCTAGTGTAGTCATCACTCGGCGATAGAGTCGATGAGCGTCCGTCGAAAAGCGCGAAGGTCCTCCACGTAGAGATCCGGCACTTCGACCATCGGAAAATGGCCGCCGCGTTCCGGCGTCCTGTAGTGGATCAGGTTGGGCCGGCTTCGTTCGACGTACTCGCGCGGAGGAAGCGGGAAGACCGGATCCGGCCACGCGGTGATGCCGGCGGGATTGGCGATGACCTCGCCTTCTGGCAGCGTGGCGTTGTTTTCCACGGCGAGCATCAGATACGGCCAGAGGGACGTCCGAAAGCTGTCTGTAACAATGTAGTACATGACTTCGTCGATCAGCCGCTCACGGGTGTAGACCCCCTCAAAGGGAACTGAGCGCTTGTCTGTCCAGTAGTACCACTTGTCCCAGATCCAGGCAGCCTGACCGACGGGGTTGTCGGCCAGCGCTGCCGCAAGCGTTTCACCCCGCGCAACATGCGTGAGGATGTAGGCAAGTTGACCGAATGGCGACGCCGCCTCGGCTTCGACCCACGCGCGCTCGGCTTCCGTCGCATCCGGACCAGCCTGGCCCGAGAGCCACGGCGAACTGGCGTGACGCGGGTAGTGCATGTGGGTATGATGTCCCATGACAGCGTCGGGAAAATCATAAGCCATCCAGGCGGCACTGAGCGCTCCCTGGTCGCCGCCATGCGTGATGTAGCGCTCATATCCGAGCACCTCGGTCATCAGCTTGTGGTAGCGCGCGCCCGAAGCGCGCAGACTCTCGGGCTCCTCCGGCGCCTCGGAGAAGCCGACACCAGGGATCGAAACGACGACGACAACGAACGCGTCCTCAGGGTCGCCGCCGAAGCGTTCCGGGTGCGCCAGCCGCTCGATCACGTCGATGAAACTGTAGACCGAATAGGGCCATCCATGCAGAAGCAGGAGCGGCGTCGGATCTTCACCGCTGCCCGGCTCGTGGATGAAGTGCAGTTTCTTGCCGTCGATGTCGGCGCGGAAGTTTTCGAAGGCGTTGAGCCTTTCCTCCGCCTCGCGCCAGTCGTAGTCCGCCGCCCAGGTCGCCCCCATCTCGGCGAGCCAGGCCTGCGGTATGCCGAATTGCCAGGGCTCGATGCCGGCGTTAGGCAGAAAACGATGGTCGCGCACCTGTGCCATCACGCGATCGAGACGCTCTTGCGGCACCTCGATGACAAAAGGTTCGGCGGAGCCACCGGCTGGAGTGTCTGTTTGGGCTGTGCTCGTCACCGGTGTGAGGGCCGCGGACATCATGATCGCGAGAGCCGCGATCTGTCGGTTGATGGCTAGCATTGTCATTGTCCTTTCAAGGGGGGTTGCAAAGTCAGGCTGCCGGCGAGGCGCGCCATGCGTCGACGTGATCCTGCGCGAATTGGCGGAACGGCGTTGGGGCCCTGCCCAGAAGACGCTCGGCATCCGGCAGGGGATCTGAATATGCGCCCGTCGCAAACAACGCCTGGATCTCGGCCAGCGCGTGAGCGGACCATGCCGGCAGACCCATCTTTCGCAGGGCTGCCTCCATCTGCTCGGGCGTGACGGGTATGTATTCGACGGCGTCGCCGCGCACGTCGCCGATAATCCGAGCGACATCGTGGAAGTTCAGGCTTTCGGGTCCCGTAAGGTCATAGGTCCGGCCCGCATGGCCTTCCGTCGTCAGAATCGTTGCGGTGATTTCGGCGAGATCGCGCACGTCAATCGTGCTTTGCCGTGCATCGGCGAGCGGAAGATGGAACCGCCCCGACCTTGCGATCTCGTCCGCCTGACCAAGCATGTTCTGGTGAAACGAGTTCGGTCGCAGGATGGTGAAGGGCAAGCCGCTGGCACGCAAAGCATCGTCAGAGGCCGCATGCTGGCGGATGATCTCGGATGGGCTGTGATGAGAGGCTCCCAGCCCTGAAAACTTCACAACATGCCTGACATTCGCAGCCTGCGCCGCGTCGAAGAAATTCTGGAAGAGAGCCACCGTATCGGGTTGCACTGCAGTGACCACGTAGGCCTTCTCAATGTCCTGAAATGCGCTCGCCAGGCTCGCGGGGTCGGCGAGATCACCCACTGCGGTCTCTATGCCTGCGCCGAGGTCACTCTTGCTGTCGGTCCGGACGAGCGCGCGTATGGCGATGTCGCTTCGTTGACGAAGAGCTTCGATGAGGGCGCGTCCGTTGGTTCCGGTAGCGCCGGCGACAAGTACGGTTTCAACCATTGCATGTTCCTTTCCGACATCTGGTGATCGTCGG
This sequence comes from uncultured Hoeflea sp., assembly GCF_947501405.1. GTDB lineage: Bacteria > Pseudomonadota > Alphaproteobacteria > Rhizobiales > Rhizobiaceae > Hoeflea. The sequence continues at coordinate 62,885 of NZ_CANMVK010000004.1, forward strand.
CTTGCAGCTTTCCTAGCTTGGGGTTTCGCTCATGCGCGCTGTGTTTTGATCGCCTCCGCGATGTCCGACGCTTGCGCAGTCGAGCGTGACTAAAGCGCATCTCATCTCGTTGGAGTTTGATAGCGTGGCTAGTCAGAGCCCTTTGCTCTGAAGTCGGCGACTCGCTCTCGAAACTCGTCGGGCGTCAGGACGACGTTCCAAACCGGGCTCGGCGGATCGAGCGGGCGCGACGCGGCGAGCGGGCCGAGGTCGACCGGGATAAGACCGGCGTCGCGCACCAGCTGTGCGACAACGACCCGATCCTCGGAATCGTCGGCGGCCAGAGGCATCGCAACCTTCGGATCGGCGCGGTTAGTGTGCGCCGAGACGTGACCCGTCCAGAGCGACGTAAAGGCTTTCGCCACGCGGGCTTGGGGCAGCCGCACCGCCATGATCTCGCCGGCGATCGCATCTTCGGTGATCACGCGCTCCACGCTGCCGCCGTCGGCATATTGCAGCGGGTTGGTCGCGTCGATCACCAGCTTGCCGTTGAGATGTGGGCCCAGCGTGTGGAGTGCTTCGTTTATCGTCCAATAGTTGATCGCGAGCAGGATGACGTCGCCGAAGATCGCGGCCTCCGCGGGCGTGCCTGACGCAGCTCCTGCCGATGCGGCCGCCGCGGCGGCCTTGCTGGGCGTGCGGGCGCTGATCATGACCTCATGGCCGGCTTCGACCCAGAGCTTTGCGTAGAGAGAGCCGATATCGCCCGCGCCGATGATGCCGATTTTCATGTCTAATCTCCGTGTCTAAGAGGGGTGTCTGTGGATTCAGGATTGCTTGGCGTGTGCTCTTTGGATTGCATTGCCGTTTCGTTGGGATTGATTATAAATATTCACGTCTCGACGAAAAAGACCGCCATGTACCATTCAGAATGTCGCAACGCTCATGAATAGACTGCCTCAGCTCTCTGGAATCGCCATCTTCGTGCAAGTCGCGGAGACGGGGGCTTTCAACGAGGCCGCCCGCCGTATGAACCTGACGCCGTCGGCAGCATCGAAGGCGGTGACTCGGCTTGAAGAAGATCTCGGTGTGCGCCTGTTGCGCCGCACTACCCGCAGCGTGAGCCTGACGCCTGAAGGCGAACGCTATCTGGAGGGTGCACGACGTGCGTTGGCAGAGCTTGAGACCAGCGCCGCTGAGGCGGCGGGGTCGACCATGGAGCCCGGAGGGACGCTGCGTGTCAGCGCACCGTCGGCGCTCGGCCGTATGTGGCTGGCGCCGGCCCTGTACGACTTTCATCGCCAGTGGCCCAAGGTGAGCATCGAGCTATCGTTGGACGACCGCATCGTCGATCTCGCCGGCGAAGGGAATGATGTCGTCATTCGGTCTGGCACACTAGCCGACAGCGCCAGCCTCGTGGCACGGAAGCTGTTTGGAAGCCAACTCGTCTTGTGTGCAGCGCCTGACTATTGGGCGCGCAACGCGGCGCCGAAATCACCCTGCGATCTTGAAGTGCACGCCTGCCTGAACTTCCGGAACCGTCGCACCGGCAAAGCCGTGCCGTGGGTTTTCGACGTCGAAGGCCAAACGATCCCGCACCTCTTCAAAGGCCCGCTCACGACTGACGATGGCGAAGCGGTGCTGCACGCAGCCGTCGGGGGTCTTGGTGTCAGTCAGATGCCAGGCTACATGGCGGCCGAAGCAGTCCGTTCGGGCGCATTGGTTCCCACGCTGGAGGCCTTCACGCCGCCTGCGACGCAGTATTCTGCCATCTATCTCGACCGCCGACTGGTCGCGCCGCGCATTCGGGTTTTCATCGACTTCTTGATCGCCAGGCCGCTAGTCCACGATGCAGACGCGCGCGTTACGGGGTGATCCCGGCGCGCACGCACCCCGATGCTTTGGAGGCGATGGTTTCTCTGAAGCGGCCGTTCATCAGCACTGCCAACGTCGCGACTTTGGGCTCAGAGCTGCCAAGTGTTGCGGAATCAACCAAAGTCCATGTGGGCCAAAAGGGCCGATGAGTAAAAATGACTGAATGGCGAGGTAGGGCTGAGCGCTGCCTGTTCACGTCCATTCTTGTGAGACGGTCCAATAACAATCCGGCAAGGGTGGGAAGTGGGAACATCCAGCCCGCCAAATGTTTGGCCGATTAAATCACCGCTTCGAGCCCCCCATTGGCGGTTTGCAGCATCGCACTCCATGAGCACATTGGGCGGGGAGCGGCCCTTCGTGGGGTGACATCATAACCCGCTCCACCGTGCCTGAATCTATCGCGTCTGTGCGTATGTCTACTCGGTCGATGACAGTACCTATCAAGGGTCTTTCTTCGCCGCCGTCCTCTCAATTTCCTCGACTCTCGCCAGTATTAATTTGCTGTCGCCACCTACGCGATCACCTATTGCCATAGGCCTCAGGCCGAGAGCTTTGGCGAGAACTGCCGTGTCGCGGGTAAACCTAGTGTTCCCTGAGACAATGGGGGAAAAGTCATCTCGCCCGAATCCGACACCGCAATTCCAGCTGGGCGCTCCAGAATCAAGTACGCATCCAATTGTTGGCATGGGTATCCAGGAAAGTGGTGCTGCGACTCCACCGAAGAGCTCGAATTGGCGTCCATCGGGCATCGTAATTCTGGTCGTTAGCCTCCTGACAGGCAGAGTTCCCTCATAATCCCTTGTCTCTTTCCGTCTCACTACGACTTGGGGCAGCGTCGGCTTTTCCGGAATTGAAAGGGCGCAGAAACGCTTCTCCATACGTCTGCCGCGAATTAAGTCGCCGTCAAAGAAACCAAACCCGTGGACGAAAGCCTCTCTTGCTGCGCGGCTCTCGCGTACTTTCCGACAGACCGTGATTTCGATCATGCGCTTGGATAGGTATCTCTCGGGAAAGTTGGGATTGACTGTGTAAGCGACTGGCAGGGCAAAGTTCTGGGTCAACCACGCCGCGCTGCCACCCCCTTCGAAGACAAGTGCATGGCGAACCGGATCAAATCCGGTTACAACTTTGTCGTTTGCTGCATCATATCGGCTTCTGATTTCGTGCAGCGCCAAGTGATCCAGCGCCGTGGCGACCCAGTATCCGCCGTAGAACACCATCGGCAGCAAGAGCCAGAAGCGCGATAACCGCCTGACAACTACCTCGATAAACAGAGCAATCAGAAATATGTTAATCAGAACAGCGGACAATATAGGCCCACCAACCAACAAGAGCAATATGCCAGTGTACGGAAACCACTGCAAAATCAGAAAGACAACCAATATGACCAATATGGCTATCGAAAATGTGGGAAAGCGCATAAAAAATCCTGACAGTGTCTGTATATCATACACGTTTTAATTGAAGTCTTTTGATTATACGTTAATCCCAAGGACAGACTTTTAATTGATCAAAAATGGGCCGACAAAACGCCGGCCCTTTGAATGGTCAGATTTCTACGGCTTCAGAGATCACTAGTGCGTCCTCCAAGTCGACACCGAGATAGCGGACGGTACTGTCCATCTTCGTGTGTCCCAGAAGCAGCTGAACGGCGCGTAGGTTGCCAGTCTTTTTGTATATCTGGGCAACCTTTGTCCGGCGCATTGAGTGGGTGCCGTAGGCGCTTGGTTCAAGTCCAATGGAACGCACCCAGTTCTTGAGCATGCGCGCGTATTGGCGGGTCGATATGTGCAGCCGATCATGCACTCGCCCTGGCCAGAGATGATCATGCCCACGCATTTTTGGATCATTTATCCAGTCTGAGAGTGCCTTCTTAGTGCCTTCGGTAATCTCAAACCGGACAGGTGTTTTGGTCTTGCTCTGCAGGATTGACGTTCGTTCTCTCATGGCCCCGGAAGAAAAGACATACGCCACCTTGAGTTTGACAAGATCGCAACCTCTGAGTTTGCTGTCGATGGCCAAATTGAAGAGTGCCAGATCGCGAATACAATTTGCCAGTTCGAGGCGCACGCGGATTGCCCAGACATGCCTGGGTAGTAATGGGCGTTTTTGACCAATGATACGGCCGTTATTCCAGGCCTTCTTTGAGGGTATGACCACCGGTAGGTTCGACGCGGACATGGCGGCTCCTACAAACCTCCTCTACCGCCCACAGCACCAGCAGAATGCCAGCCAAAAATTCTATGCTCTCCTGTGTGACTTTGGCAATTCTGCTCCGGGGTCGGACTAGGCCTTGGGTGCGGTGAAGACCAACGTCCGCTATGGACCGCGAGCAGCATCCCTCGCATAGAAGCCGAATGTCTGCTGACCCAAATTCGGTCCCGTAATCTGCCTGACAGACTACGGCTACAAACGAGACAGACGGGAATGCGCCCCCAAAATTCGCCATAGAGGGCATGTCTGCGTTTTCCTGAAAGCAGAGAGCGCCAAAGGTAAATGCCTCGGAAGTTTGAGACGTTCGTCTTGGGGCGATCATTTGGAAAAGCGCAAGATGTGGACCTTTGCTTCGGTGCAACTTGACTTGGAGGACTGAGCGGTGAGCAGACTTTTGCTACATGCGTAGTCTTGGATGCCATGTGCTGAAGCAGACCCTTGGAACACTCCAATTCTTTGCTCAACCGATCAAAAAGCAAAATCCCTTTTGGAGCCCTGGGGAAAAGAAACGTTCGGATTGCTCCTTACATCGCGGGTGCTCCCAAGCTGACCGGAGAGGGCATCTCTCTTGAGAGAAAATTGGCGACAAGCAAGTTGAAGACATCCGCCATTTCAAGATGAACGGCATGCGCACAATTGGGCACAACAGCAAGCCTTGCCCGGGGGATGGCATTCCACAGCAGCTGGGTTTGCTGCCAGGGATAGGTCCGGTCCCCCTCTCCCCAGATCACCAGGGTTTCCGGCTTGATGTCTTGCAGCAGATCGTCCCCTCGCCAGCCTTGCATCGCATCCAGACCTGCCTGGATCGCTTCAGGCGCAGCTTTCTCGGCAATCGCCGCGCAGGCCTCAAAGGCCGGCGCGTTTTCCTGATCCAGAAACCAGGTTGCCGAAATGCGCCGCGCGGTTGCCTTTGCGCCGTCCGCACTGGCGCGGGCTTTGCTTTGCTCGATTGTTTCAAAACGTCCGGGCAGAACCCCCACCGCACCGGTACCATAGAGCACAAGCCGCTCGATATGGTCGTGATCCCTGCGGGCCATCTCCTGCACAATCATGCCGCCCATCGAATGGCCCAGCAGGTGGTATCGTTCAACACCCTTTCGCCTGAGTTCGGCAATGACCCATTCGGCAAAGGCGCTGATGGAGTGAAGGACAGGCAGATGATTGTTTGCGCCAAACCCGGGCAGATCAACGGCGACGACGTCATATGCCTCGGAAAAGACGGCGATCTGCGCCTGCCATTGGGCGCTTCCGCCCATGAACCCATGGACCAGAACCAGCGGTGTCACTTGCGCTGGCCCTGCACAATCCGGTCAAGGATCATAGCGCAGAACAGGATTGCGAAACCGGCCAGAATGCCCTGGCCGACATTTGCATATTGCAGCGCTTCCAGCACATCCTCTCCCAGCCCCTTGGCCCCGATCAGGGAGGCCACAACAACCATTGCCAGCGACAGCATGATCGTCTGGTTGATACCTGCCCGGATCGACGGGCTGGCCAGCGGCAGATCAACACGGGTCAGCAGATACCATTTGTTCGCACCAAACGATATTGCCGCCTCCCGCACACTGTCCGGCACGCCGCGCAGTCCCAGCACGGTCAGCCGCACAACAGGGGTGCCACCAAAGATCATGGTGGTGACCACTGCTGCCGGTTTGCCGGTGCCAAAGAAGGCGATGACCGGGATCATGAACACGAAGGCGGGCATGGTCTGCATGAAATCCATGATCGGCTGAATGAACGAATAAAACCGCGGGCGCCGGGCGCAGAACATGCCGAGCGGAATGCCGATCAGGATCGACAGGCAGGCCGCGGTGCCTAGCAGCGCCAGCGTCGTCATCGCCTTGTCCCAGAATCCCAAGAGCCCCATGTAGGACAGAAACGCCGCCGACCAGACCGCCGTGCGGATACCCGCCGTAAGCCAAGTCAGCAGAACAATCAAAGACGCGATGACGATCCAGGGTGTGCTGACGAACACCAACTCCAGCGCATCGAGAACCAGGCGTATGCAGTAGGTGATAAAGTCGAACAATACCTCGCCATTGGCCACGCAGAAGGCGAAGAAGGCTTCAACCCATTCGATGCTGACCAGCCGGTATTCAGCATCGGTCGGGAACTCGGTGAGCAGGCCGAACCGCCCCGGAAAACTGTAATGCACCATGGCTGCGACCGCTATCAAGGCCATGAAAACCGCACTCGAGATGATATTGCTGACAGGCAATCCGGACCGGATTTCCGGGTTGGACAACCATTCTGAAAACCGTGCTTCAAGCGCCCAGTTGGCCACCGTCGCTTGCACGGCCTTGACCGCGATCAGAAGCATGAGGCCGCCCAGCGCAATCGTGACGCCTTGCTCCGACAACGCCACGGCCTCGTCTCTGATGCCGCCAATGGCAGCCTCCAATGATTCGACCGTGCGCTGATAGACATCGACCTTGTCTGATCCGCTTTCGATTGCGGCAGCCAGCTGCTGGCGGCGCAGATCCAGCGTGCCTTCGATTGAGGCAATCCGGGCAAAGGCATCGGCTGCCAGGTCGCCAAACATGCCGCGCGCCATTTGCACCAAAGCCAGCGTTTCCAGGATCAGGAACGGCAGCCCCCACGACCACAGGCCGCGCGCGCCAAACCACACCGGGCCGAACAGGCCTGCCATCAGGTTGAAGGTCGGTGTGAATTTGGCGCTTTCGCCAATCTTGTCGAACTGGGCGATGTAGTAATCCGGGTTGGTGCGGACAAAGCGGCGGATGTTGTCCCGCCGCTCTTCGGCATAGGCAATCGCAGCTTCGGTGTCGGTGGCCTCCAGAGGATTTTGCACAGCGTCGCTCATGACATTTCGGTCCCTTCAACAACAGTGCGCAGAATATCGCTGCGGGTGATGACGCCGATGTCCTGCCCTTCCCGGGTCACCAGAATAGCGCGCTCATGATCAATTGCCAGATTGATGAGCGTGCTCAAGGTCTCGTTTGCCTGCACACGCGGCGCGTCCGGATCCGGCGGACCATTGGCGCTGACATAGGCGTCGAGCGGCTGCATCACCGCATGGGCATGCACGACCTTGAGTCGGGAAATGCCGGCAACGAAATCAGCGACATAATCATCAGCGGGGTGCATCACGATCTCTTCGGCAGTACCGGTCTGCACCAGCCGCCCGTCGCGCATGATGGCGATGCGGTCCCCGATCCGGACAGCCTCGTCGAGATCGTGGGTGATGAACACTGTGGTCTTCTTGAGAATTTTCGACAACCGGATGAATTCATCCTGCAACTGGCGGCGGATCAACGGGTCAAGTGCGCTGAACGGTTCATCCATCAAGAGCACGTCCGGGTTGGCGGCCAATGCCCGGGCAAGACCCACGCGTTGCTGCATGCCGCCTGATAACTCATGCGCAAATTTCGCGCCCCACGGCCTGAGCTCGACGATGTCCAGGATCGCGGCGGCCTGCCGCATCCGTTCGTTCTTGCTGACCTGCCGGATTTCCAGCGGCATCGCCACATTGTCCAGCACCGAGCGATGCGGCATCAGCGCAAAGTTCTGAAACACCATGCCGATCTTGCGATTTCGAAAGGTTCGCAAGTCTTTCGGATCAAGGCCCATGACATCGGTGCCCTCAACCAGGATCTTGCCATCCGTAGGTTCAAGCAGGCGGTTGAAATGGCGCACCAGCGTTGACTTGCCGCTGCCGGACAGTCCCATGATGCAGAAGATCTCGCCCCGGTTGACCGACAAGCTGACATCGGCCACCCCCACGGCCGCATTGTACTTTGCCAGAACCTGCGCTTTGTCCAACCCTTCCTCACGGATCGCGCGCAGGGCCTCCTGGTGGTTCGCGCCGAAAATCTTCCACACATTGGAAATTTCAATGACGGTTTCATCGCTCATGGCAAGGGTGCCCCGTAACCTTGTGGTCTGACCGCAAGAGATGGTCCCGACCCGGGCCGGGACCATCCGTTTCATCAAATCATCGCGATCTTAAAGGCCCAGCCATGCATCCACGCGATCAGGGTTCGCATCGATCCACTCCTTGGCGACCTCGGCAGGATCACGGCCCTTTCCGCTGATCTCATACGCGAAGTTGCTGACGTCATCTGCGGCGAGGGAAAATCGCTGGAAGAACTCTGCTATCGCAGGCGAGCGTTCCGGCAGCGTGTTGGACCAGGCGATCTGCACTTTCTTCAGATCATCCTTGGTCGCCACCTTGGACTTTTCGTACCAGTCGGCATCATCCGACGGCTGGATCATCATGTATTTTGCCGGATCAAATGTCGGCTCGCTCAGCATCACCACATCAAACATGTACCAGACCGCATGCGGCTCATAGCAATAAAAGGCATAGCCTTCGCCCTTTGCGATCGAATCCTTGATGCGCGCAGTCTTGACGCTTTCCTCTGCACGAATCGGCTCGATGAAGTCGAGCAGACCATAGTCGCGGACCTTGACTTCATTGACGTTGGCAGAGGCCCAGCCGGGTGCTCCAATCCACATCTCGCCCTTGCCGTTGCCGTCATTGTCCATCAGTGCAGCCACATCAGGACGCCCCAGATCAGCGATGTCGGTGATGCTGTTGGCCGCCGCAAAGTCCTTGGAAACGCAAAAACCCTGATTGCCCGAATAAGGGTTTGACGACAGGCTCACGCTGCCCGCCTCATCGACATATTGCTTGGTAAAGCTCTCCTGGTTTGGCAGCCAGACGTCAGGATGCACATCGATGTCGCCCTTGCCCTGATCCATCGCCTGAAAGATCGTTGCATTATTGCCGGGAACAAACTCAACCTCACCACCAATGCGATGTTCGACAACGGCTCCCAGGACATGCGCAATGGCTTGCGCTCCGGTCCATGAGGGCACGCCGATCTTGACGCTTTCGGCAAAGGCTGGAGCACTGATTGCGCTCAGCAGGGTGGCAGTCAGCAAGGTGGCTTTGAGTGACATTTTGGCAGTCTCCTTGTTGGGTTTTGGTTTGTTAGTCTGAATAACCCGGCAGCCCGAACGTATCGGCATAGCCAAACAGCGCCGCACTTCCACCGGTGTGCAGAAAGACAACATTGTTCATACCGTCGAAATATCCTTTGCGGATCTGGTCGATCAGCCCATCCAGGCCCTTGCCGGAATAGACCGGGTCGAACAAGAGGCCTTCGGTTTCGGCCAGCAGTTTCAGCGCCTTGATCATTCCGTCAGTCGGCAGGCCATAGCCCGGCCCGACATAATCACAATTGGCACGGACATCGCTGCGCGCAATCGTAAGGCCGGTATCAAGATGGTCGGCCGTGCGCTGGGCCAGATCAAAGACCATCTGCTCCTGTTTAGGCTGCGGCGCGCGCACACCAATTCCGAGCATATGCATATCGCTCTGGATCGCGGCCAGACCGGCAACAATGCCGGCCTGTGTGCCCGAACTGCCGGTCGCATGCACCAGCGCATCGATGTGCAGTCCCGTGCTTGCCGCCTGTTCCGCCAGCTCCCTTGCGCAGTTGACGTAGCCCAGGGCGCCAATGGCATTCGATCCGCCGCCGGGAATGATATAGGGCTTCTTGCCCTCCGCCAGCAGTTTTTCGGCCAGGGCCTCCATCCCTGCATTCATGTCTGAGCCGCCATCGCGTTTGGAGACCGATGCGCCATGCAGCCGATCCAGCAACACGTTTCCGTTCAAAATGTAGTCGGGTGCGCTCCATCCGGTCCGGTCCTCCAGCAGGATGTGGCAATCCATACCCAGCTTCGCCGCCGCTGCGGCAGTTTGGCGGGCATGATTGGACTGCGTGGCCCCTTGCGTAATGATCGTATCGGCCCCTTGTTCCTGCGCATCCGCCATCAAGTATTCCAGCTTGCGGGTCTTGTTCCCGCCAGACGACAGCCCGGTGCAGTCATCGCGCTTGACCCAAAGACGCGGACCTCCCAGCATCTCGCTCAATCGGTCCATGGGCTCCAGTGGAGTTGGGAAATGTCCCAGTTGCACTCTTGGAAACCGGGCCAGTGTGATCGACAAATCCTTGCAAAGGCTCATTGTCATTTCCGGCGAGACCTGTGTCCCGGGTTCAATCATCTGCTTTGCTTCAATCACGCCTCGGGTTCCTCTCCATACTTGGAGACAAACCATCACCAATGGTCAGGCAAAAAAATAATGCTTTTTTCCTTGGCTGCTCATACATATCCTTTGAGCAAAGGGTGTGTATCATGGACATGCAGTGGCTTGATGACGTTCTGGTGCTGTTGGAAGAGGGCAATCTGACCCGTGCGGCTGCACGGCGAAACATCACGCAACCTGCCTTCTCCAGGCGTATTCGCAGCTTTGAAGACTGGCTGGGAGTGACCGTACTGGAGCGCGGAACCAACCGTGTCGAGATCAGTTCGGCCCTGATTACCAACGAGACCGAGATCCGCGCCCTGGTCAACCGTATCCGCGATCTGCGCACCAAGATCGTCCATTTCGATCCGGCCAGCTCCACCATTTCCATCGCGGCTCAACACGCACCGATTGTCTCGACTTTCCCGGATATGGCGCTGCGGGCCAAACACTTCCGGCCGGCGCTCAAGATCCGGCTGCGGGCCGGCAATCTGCGCGATTGCGTTACGATGTTCCTGCGCGGCGAAACCAGTCTCTTGCTCTGCTACGAGTCGGAGACTGCAGGACCCTTGCCTTTCGCCCCCAGCGTGCGGCGCGCCCTGTGGGGCATTGATTACCTGGTCCCCGTCGTCGGCGGGTCATTGCGCTACACCGTCAAAGAAAACAAGGACATCGCCGCCGACACCCCTGCCATTGTCTATCCTGACAACAGCTATTTCGGTGAGGTCCTAAACAAGGCCCAACGGCCCTATTCCACGCAAGGCCACAGCGCAAATCCGGTTTGTGAATCAGCATTCTCCAGCGGCATCAAGGAACTGATCCTCAAGGGGATCGGGATCGGGTGGCTGCCATTCAGCATGGCCTATCGCGAAATCGAAAGCGGGCAGATGATCTCGCTTGCCAACCGTTTCGGGAAGGAACCGCTGGAAGTGGCGATCTATGCCGACACCGCCAATCAAATGGCGGTCTCACTGCTCGATGTCTGGACCTCCAAAATGCCGTAAGCCGAGCCAGCCCCAAGCGAGCGCCGGGATTTTCCGGAGAAAGCCGATCAAGCCGACAGAAAGCTACATCGTGCAAGAATGGCAGCAATGCGAAAGCTGTTCCCCAAAGTTAAACTCACTCGTGGATTTCCGGGTTGGGCCGGAAACAGCAGTGCGAAAAGCCCGACCAGGCACTTTCCAAGAGCCCACCAATTACATCGGCGCGCCCGTGTCGAATGGCCGTTCCCGATTTTTTGAACGCAGAAAACTGCCCTTCCGCTTCCGGCCCCAATCCGGTCAATTGTTCAAATCGCAGCAATCTCGCAACCTAGTCATCATCGATATCGCAATGTTGAAATTGCAAAAATATTATGTCCGGCAGTTCAAGACACCAGATGAAATCCTACCCTTGGCCAAACGGGGTAGTAAAACGTTTCCAACCGACCGGCGGTGATCACTTTCGATAGCGTATGACCGTCTGCATCGCTTCGCACAGCTTTCCGCGAGATGTGGCCGTGTACTACACGACCTTCCTGGTCTGCAAATTCAGGCGGATATGAGGGGGTGCGCGCCGCCCCCCATTTCATCCCGCCGCCGTCAGATTTGATCAGATCTCATCGAAATGGTCTTCCCAAAGAAGTCCTGATGATGACCGCAGGCCCTGACTTTGGTCCCTACCCCTTATATAGGGGGCGATTGGGCGCAAGAAGCCGCCACCTGAGCTGCTTCTCTGATTTTCCAATGCCTTTCGTGAGAAACGAGTGGCACTTTGTTACGGACACACAGGTTATATTTTTGGCTCTTTGCCGAGGATGCGCGAGGTGCCTTGGAAGGCGTGTATGATGGAAGATGAACGTCTTCGTTTTGTTGCTCGGGTGCTGAGCGGCAGGAAGATGCCGCCACCGAGGGGCGCGACTGCAAATCCTCAACCGATAAGCGGCCATATGAACGAGTAGGCTTGCGGGAATGTCACCATGTTTGTCACGAGCGCCAGCGCCAGCACTGCGGTGTAGACTCTAGCATGAACAAGGAGATTGTTCTTGGCCTTGGCGCGCCGTCTGACTTTCACATACACATCAGTTGATGTCATGTCGTTATTCTTGGCGCCAAGGATAGCCGAAAGAAGGCGGTGTCCGGGAAGACGCACTCCGCATTGAAAGGAATTCAATCGCAGCGCACGATCGTTCTTTTGCCGAGCGTTGTCGTTATGCAGCGCATGGTCGGGCGTCCCAATCCCGGTCATCTTCATGCATCTACTCCTTGATGTAGGCCTTGCCACCAGCGGCAGGCGTGCGGGTGCGCCCGACGACCCCGGCCACCACGATGATTGTCGCGATATAGGGCGCCATGGCCAAAAATTCGGAGGGAATGGGTGTTCGCAGCAATGCCAGCTTCTGCTGCATGGAATCGGCAAAGCCGAACACCAGCGCGGCCATCAATGCGCCGACCGGGTGATAGCGGCCAAACAGCATTGCGGCGAGTGCAATGAACCCGCGGCCACCAGTCATGTTCTCGTCAAACCGGCCAACCGAACCGAGCGTGAACCAGGCACCGCCGAAACCGGCGATCATGCCGGCCGCTGTTACATTGATATAGCGCGTGCGGTAGACATTGATGCCCAGAGTGTCGGCTGCGCGCGGGTGCTCACCGACCGATCGGGCGCGAAGGCCCATCCGGGTGTAGAAGAGGTAATAGGTGGCAACCACGACCATCACCAGCGAGCCATAGACGAAGATGTTCTGGTTGAAAAACATCGGGCCGATGACCGGGATATCTCCTAGAACTGGGATCTTGAAAGCGCGGAAGACCGGCGCATTGTTCAAAAAACGATGTTCGGCGAATACCTGGCTCGAGACATAGGATGTCAGCCCGAGAACAAACAGGTTGATCACGACCCCGGCGATAATCTGGTCCATGCGGTAGGTGACCACGAGCGCGGCCAGGATGAGGCCGAACAGGCCCCCGATCCCGATCGCCGCAATCAGGCCGCCGACCCCGCCCAACACAGACCCGATCAGCGCGCCGGTGAATGCTCCGGCCAGCAGCATGCCTTCGATGGCGATGTTGACGACACCGACCCGTTCGCACATCATCCCCGTGATTGCGCCGAGCACAAGCGGAACGGCCCGAACCATCGTTGCCTGCAACATGCCGCTGAGTGAGAAAGCCTTGCCGGCCGTCGCCCAGACGAGGAAGGCGCACACGGCAAGGGCAAGGCCAATGCCCAGCGACAGGGTCGTCCATTTTCCGCCTCCGCGCAGGAACTGGCGCGCACCAAGAAAGGCCAGAATAGCCGCGACAATGTAGTTGAAAGGCGCCGCCGGGATCACCAGGTTCGGCACAGCCCAGACGTCGGTTGGCCGCGATAGGCGGAAGGTTGCATCGCCAGTCACGGCGGCAGAAAACACACCGGCAACGAACAGCGCCAGGCCAATCAGGACAATGCCTGCGATGCGCGCACGCCGGTCCGCCGGAGTTCCGATCTTCGTTTGCCGGGAAATGTTTTGTACGGCGACCATGACCGCTCACTCGTTGGGTTCGGTCTGGGGCTTGCGGAAGCCCCATGGGAAGATGGCCCGCACCAGTAATGGCGCGGCGATGAAGACGATAATCAGTGCCTGGATGATGCCGATCAGATCGACCGACACACCGGCGTCAACCTGCATCTGGCGACCACCCGTTTTCAACGCGCCAAACAGCAGCCCGGCAAACAAGACGCCGACTGGATGGGACCGGCCGAGCAGCGCTACCGAGATGGCGTCGAACCCGATGCCTGCCGAAAAGCCGGGCGAAGCGCGGTCAAGCACGCCAAGCACCTGATTGGCACCGGCAAGGCCCGCCAGCGCACCCGCCGACGCCATGGCGGCAACGATCGTGAACGAAGCGCGCATTCCAGCGTACCGGGCAGCGTCCAGGTTCTTGCCGCTGGCTCGGAATTCGAACCCGATCTTTGTGCGAAACAGGATCCAGTGCACAACGACAACGGCTGCTATGACGACAAGGATGCCGGCATGGACGCGCAGATTGGGATCGATCCAGGCCAGAAGCTGCGGCAGTTCGGCGCTGTCGAGAACCGAGCGCGAGATCGGATCGGCGCGGCCTTCACGCTGGATAAAGGGCTGGCGCAGCACATAGTCCAAAATGCGGTATGAGATCAGGTTGAGCATGATCGTTGAGATCACCTCATGCGCGCCTGTGGCTGCCCGCAGCCAGCCGGCGATGGATGCATAAAGCGCGCCGGCAAGTGCGCCGGCGATAAGTGCCAGCGGCAGATGCACGAACCACGGCAGTCCGGCAAACGAAAAGCCGACGATGACCGCCGCGAGCCCGCCGATGACAATCTGGCCTTCGGCACCGATGTTGAACAGACCGGCTCGGAAGCCGAGCGCGAGTCCGAGCCCGGCCAGGACCAGCGGTGCGGCGGCGGTGAGCGTTTCGGACAGTGCATTGAGCGAGCCGACCGAACCTTGCAGAAGAGCAATGTAGGACCGGCCAATCGTCGGCAGATCGACGGCAGTCGCCAGCATAACCAGCGCGCCAACAGCCAGCGCCACAATCACCGCAAAGATCGGGACGATTACCAGATCCTCGAACTCGGCTCGGCTTGGCGCGGCGCGCTGCAATAGATTCTGGGTCAGATTGTCGTTTGAGGCCTTTGCGCTCATGCCGCTGCCCTCGGTGCTGAACCAGCCATGGCCAAGCCGACTGCATTGCGGTCAACTGGTTGCTTTGAAGCATCAAACTCCGCAACGATCCGGCCCTTGAACATGACGAGAATCCGGTCAGATAGGGCCAGTATCTCATCAAGCTCCGACGACATGATCAAAACGCCGTCGCCCTCGTCTCGCGCGGCGACGACACGGCCGTGGATATACTCAACCGAGCCGACATCCAGCCCGCGCGTGGGTTGCGCAGCTATCAGGAGCTTGGTGTCTCGCGACAGTTCGCGCGCGACGACCAGCTTTTGCTGATTGCCGCCGGAAAGCTGCGACGCTTTGGCATGGACTGACGGCGTACGCACATCGAAATCGGCGACATAGTCGGCCGCATGGGTGGCGACTGCGGGCCAGACGATGGACATGCCCTTGGCGTAGCGCTCGTCATAATAGCTGTTGAGTGCCATGTTCTCGGCGACCGTAAAATCACCGATGATCCCGGTTCGCTGGCGGTCCTCGGGAATATGCGCCATGCCCATGGCGTGGCGCGCACGCACCGAAACGTTGGTGATGTCTTGGCCGTCGAAAATGATGGTGCCGTCGACTGGCCGGTGAAGACCGGTGATGGCTTCGATCAGCGCCGACTGGCCATTGCCCTGCACACCGGCAATGCCGACGATCTCGCCGCTTCGAACCTCGAGCGAGACATGATCGGCGGCAATCTCGTCGTTCGCACGCAGGACCGTCAGGTCGCGGACTTCAAGCAGCAGATCGCCCGGATTGTAGGGCGCCTTGTCAACATCGAAACGGACGGGCCGGCCGACCATCATCTCGGCCAGCCGTTGCTCGGTCAGCGTTTTGGGATCACCGTAACCGGTTACCCGACCGCCGCGAAGAACTGTGATGCGATCAGAGATTTCGAGAATCTCGTCCAGCTTGTGGGTAATAAACACGATCGCCTTACCGGCATCGCGCAAGGACCGAACGATCCCGAAGAACTCCTCGACTTCCTGAGGAGTCAGCACTGCAGTCGGCTCATCAAGGATCAGGACGTCTGCCGAGCGCACCAGCACCTTGATGATTTCGACACGCTGTTGAGTGCCGACCGGAAGATCCTCGATCCTCGCGTCGGGGTCGACCTGAAGGCCATACCGGTCGCCTATCTCGTTCACCTGCTGCCGCGCGGCTGCAAGATCAAGATAGTCGACCTGCTTTGTCGGCTCGATGCCGAGTATGGCGTTTTCAGCAACGGTGAAGACCGGAACGAGCATGAAGTGCTGGTGGACCATGCCGATGCCGGCGGCGATTGCGGCGCCCGGACCGTCAAACGTCACCGGCTTCCCGTCGATGATGATATTGCCTTCATCCGGCGTATAGAGCCCGCACAGCACGTTCATCAACGTCGACTTGCCGGCACCGTTCTCACCAAGAAGGCCGAGCACCTCACCGGCGCGTATATCGAGGTCGATTTCGGCATTGGCGACGATCGGACCAAAGCGCTTGGTTATCCCGCGCAGTTCAACGTCCATGTTCGAACTCCTTGAACACGCAGTTCAGCCTGAGACGCTGATTGAGCCGTCGATAATGCCCTGGCGGATTGTCTTGATTTCTGCCTTGAGATCATCGGGCACCAGCTCTTCCATGTCATGGAAGGGCGCCAGATCGACACCGCTGTTTTCCAGCGTACCGACGATCACGCCGCCCTCGAACATGTCGTTCATGGTAGCCTCGATCACCTGGAATACCGTCGAATCCATGCGCTTCAGGATCGAAGTCAGATAGACGTGACCCTTCTCGGGGTCAGTAAGGTGTAGATCAGCATCGACACCGATGATCTTCAAAGCGTCAATGCCCAGTTCATCGGCCAGCGCCGCCGAACCAAGTCCGACCGGCCCCGCCACCGGCAGCACGATATCGGCGCCTTCATCGTAGAGGTTCTGCGCAAAGGCCCGGCCGTCATCAAGCGATTCGAAGTTGTTCGTGAACAGGCCTTCCCGGCCTTCGACATCCCAGCCGAGAACGGTGACGCTCGCGTCCTTCTGCGCGTTGTAGTAATCCGCTCCGCGCACGAAGCCGTCCATGAAGATCGTCACCGGCGGAATATTGATGCCGCCGAAGGTACCAATGATGCCCGTCTTGGTCATGCCGGCAGCGAGATAGCCGGCGAGAAAAGCTGCTTCATCGGTGGCAAAGACCTGCCCGGCAACATTCTCTATTGGGGGGTCGTAAACGAAATCGACGATCGAGAAATACTGGTCGGGATTGGCTTGAGCGGCTTCCTGGGTTGCGTCACCGAGCAGAAAACCGACGGTAATAATCAGGTCACACTGGCCACCCAACAGCGAATTGATGTTTGGCATGAAATCGGTCTCGGCCTGGGATTCCAAAAACCGTGACTCGATGCCGAGTTGCTCCTGCGCATCCTGAATGCCCTTCCAAGCGGTCTGGTTGAAGCTGTTGTCGTCTATGCCACCCGTGTCGGTCACCTGGCAGGCGGTGAATGCCGAAGCGGTAACGGCGGACCCGATCAAAAAGGTTGCCGCAATTGCGACGCCTTTGAGATATTGCATTGTATGGCTCATTTGCTCCTCCGTGGCTTCTCGCCGGGGCGGACGAAAAAAATGGGAACTGAGCCCCGTGCATGCCCCGACGGAAGACTTCTGATCGGCAGGACGATGCTGAAGAGGACACTGGACGGCGCAGCACAAAGGCGCATTAACGCCGGTTAAGCGTGTTGGTTTTCAGCCACGCGAGACTGGGAGCTCGCTGGTCTTCTGGTGTGTGGATGGCGCTCGTTTTGCTAGGCAGGAGCTTCATATAAAACTGCACTTGCTTGATAATGGTCAAATGTGAATTTGCCTAAGATGATAGGCTGAATTGTTTCTTGGATATGATGTCAGTGGCGGTCCCAATTGGTGGGCACGCTCAGAATGGATGCAAATCATCCAGAAGGTATCCTGATGTGTGCCGCCATTTCAAAGACTGTAATACCAATGCCGATCCGGCCGGTCGATGTGCAGCCGATTTGGCACCGTCTTTCAGTCGGCGGCCTTCCCGCCGTCATTCAGAAGAAAGCACGGTCTTTCAGTGCCGGATCACCGATTGTCCATGAAGGTGATGCGATTCCTGCCGTGATCTGCGTCGAGAGCGGCTGGGTCGGTTTGTCGAAATCGCTTGATGATGGTGAAACGCAACTCGTCGATCTGATCTTGCCCGGCGAGTTCATCTTCGCTCTTTGTGCTGATCGGTTCACGTCCGCGCTTCAGGTGGAGGCCATCACCCAAAGCCTGGTTGCGGCGATTTCCGAGGCGCAATGGAAACGCCTGGTTGGAGGGACGCCCGAACTCGAAGACCTTCAACAGGCCCTTTCGGGCGCTTCGCGCGCGCGAATGGCCGAACGCATGCTTCGTTTAGGCCGGGGGAGTGCGGAAGTGCGCATTGCTTATGCGCTTTTGGAGCTTTGCATCAGATTGCGCGCCATCCGCGATACGGCGGACGACGTCTTTCATATCCCGCTAACGCAGCAACAACTGGGCGAGTTTACCGGTTTATCGTCAGTGCATGTCTGCCGCACATTACGCCGTTTGGAACGCAACGGCATCGTTGACGTTGAAGATCATATGGACGTTCGCTTGCACAGTGTTTCCCGGCTGGCAGAAATCGCAAACGTCGATCTGGAACACCTGCGAGAGCAAATCCTGCCTGACACTGACGCGAGTTGATCGGCCATCAGCTGTCGGTCAGCGTGCTTCGACGATCTCGCCGAGCGTTTCGCCCGCGAGCTTCTCGGATGCGTTCTCTGCGATATCACCAATCGACACAATACCGACCATCAGTCCCGACCGGTCGAGGATTGGAAGACGCCGGACCTGATTGTCACCCATGATCGCGGCGATTTCCTCGATCATCTGATCGCTGTGGCCGTAGACGACCTTGCTCGTCATCACAGTATCAACGGATACAGCCAGTGGTCCTTCGTTCCGCCATGCCAATCCCAAGATGAGGTCTCGATCGGTGACGATACCGACAACGACACCTTGCGGATTGACAACCGGAAGGACACCGACAGCGAACTGGCGCATCAGTCCAGCAGCGGTTCCAATGGATTCAGCTGTCCCGATCATTTTTACGGGCCTGGACATGATTTGGTGGACATGCATCTGTTCGTTCCACACTCCGATAGTCTGTTTTTTGATCCGTCGATGGCCGCCAAACTGCTGCGCGAGATCGCGATCACCAACCCTTTGGAGATCAATGCGCCATCAGAACAGGGAGCCTGCCGCTCTCGATCAGATGGCGCGTGGTTCCGCCCAGCAACCGCTGACGCAGCCGTGAATGCCCATAAGCGCCCTACCACAAGGCCATCGGCGCCCACATCCTCGGCGAAGTCTGCAAGGACTTCAGCGACCCGGCGCCTTCCGCTTGGTTGGCGTTGCATGGACGCAAAAAGCAGTGCAGACAATGGATGCCGCAACCAAATCCGCCGTGCATTAACGCGGGTTAATCAAAGCGTCGGACAGAAGGATTCTTGGCTGGCCAGACGGCCCGCGCCAAAGCAAGATGGGAGATGTGAACTGGCGCTCCGATCCGTCGTGGCAGTGCGATTGACGCGCGTTAAGGCATCGCGGCTTGCTTCCATGCCATGGGCGTAGCGCACGATAGTATTGATCATGATGGCGACGCGTACGCCTCTGAAGCAAAAGGCCGGATATGACCGAGCAACGGATCCAAAATCCCTTTGCGCTTGAGGCACTTGAAGTCGCCAAAAGGCTGGAGACAGATCTTCATCACGGGCTTGACGACGAGGAGGTGAAGCAGAGACAGCAACTGCATGGTTCCAATCGCCTCAAAAAACAGGCTACCAAGAGCCTTTGGTCCATTCTCGTCCACCAGTTCCATTCAATCATTGTATGGCTGCTTGCGGTCGCTGCGGCTTTCTCTATTGCTATCGGTGATGAGGCCGAAGGCGCCGCAATCTTTATGGTCCTGATCATCAACGCGGCGATCGGTTTCTTCACGGAGCGGCGCGCGGCAAAATCCATGGAAGCATTGTTGCGGATCGCCGAAGTGCGAACGCGTGTGCGGCGCGATGGCATCGTTCGGATGGTCGATGCGCAAGATCTCGTGCCTGGCGAAATCGTCATGCTTTATGCCGGCGATGTAGTAACAGCCGACCTCAGACTGACCGAGACGTCCAACTTGAAAATCGATGAATCCGTGCTGACCGGAGAATCCATGCCGGTCCGCAAACAGACCGCTGCTATCGATGCCGGAACGATGGTCGGTGATTGCACGAACATGGCATTCAAGGGCACAGCGATCACGCAAGGGACGGGCGAAGGCATCGTGGTCGCAATCGGCATGAACACCGAGATCGGGCGCATCAGCGAATTGGCACAGAAAGCCGAGGCCGACATTCCGCCACTTGAGCGGCGGCTCGACCGTTTGGGTCACAGGCTTGTCTGGCTTGCGTTTGGACTCGCGATCCTGACGGTCGGTATCGGTTTCATGCGCGGTCACCCGCTGACTGACATGATCCAGACGGGCGTGGCGCTCGCAATCGCCGCAGTGCCCGAGGGTCTGCCGGTTGTCGCAACGCTGAGCCTGGCGCGTGGTATGTGGCGCATGGCGTCACGTAACGCACTGATAAACAATCTTTCTTCGGTAGAAACGCTTGGCGCGACAACCATCATTCTGACCGACAAGACCGGGACCCTGACGGAAAACCGCATGACTGTCATGCGCTATCTGCTGGCGGGTCGTGACGTCGACGTCGAACCGCTGGACAAGCCGCTGCAGTTTCAGATCGATGGTGTAGAAGCCGATCGGGCCGATGACAATGCGCTCGATTGGGCGGTCAAGATCGGAGCTCTGTGCAACAATGCTGAACTGGGCGATGGTTCGGATGGCGCGCAATCCGGTGATCCGATGGAAATTGCGCTTCTCACTGTAGACCAGGCTGAAGGCCTTGGCCGCCATTCACTGCGTGATCAATACGACCGCGTCGGCCAGTACGCCTTTGATCCGGACAGAAAGATGATGGCAACAGTTCATCGCGGTCGCAAGGGCTACCTCTATTCAGTCAAAGGGGCACCCGAAGCGGTGATTGCCGCCTGTCAAAACGTGTTGACTGACGGCGGCACCCGGGAACTGGATTGCCAAGCGCGGAAAGCGTGGAACGACCGCAACTCGCAAACGGCTGCCACAGGCCTTCGCCTGTTGGCGCTTGCCATGAAACAATGCGGCCCCGACAATGCCGATCCCTATAAGGACCTGACGCTGATCGGCCTGGTCGGCTTCGTCGACCCATTGCGAGAGGATGTTCCGGCGGCAATTGCCGACAGCTTGAACGCGGGCGTTCGGGTCGTCATGCTGACGGGCGATCATGCCGACACGGCAAAGCGGATCGCACGCGATGCGGGGCTCGGCCATGATGACTTGACGGTCATCTCGGGTGCCGAGCTACGGCAGATTGATCTCGGCTCACCTGACTCTGAAGAAGAGCAACGCATCCTGAGCACGGACGTGTTCGCGCGGGTGTCGCCAGAGGCAAAGCTTTTGCTTGCCGCGCTCTATCAGAAGAAAGGCCATGTCGTGGCGATGACCGGCGATGGCGTCAATGATGCGCCAGCGCTGAAGAAAGCCGATATTGGCATCGCGATGGGCCAGCGCGGGACCCAGGTTGCGCGCGAAGCGGCAGATATGGTGCTCAAAGACGATGCCTTCAGTACGATCATCGTGGCCATGCATCAGGGACGTGTGATCTTCGACAATATCCGCAAGTTCGTCGTCTATCTGCTCAGTTGCAATGTGAGCGAGGTGCTTGTTGTCGCCGTGGCCGTCGGTGCCGGCTTGCCGGTACCGCTCTTGCCGCTGCAGATCCTGTTCTTAAACTTGATCACCGACGTCTTTCCGGCTTTTGCCCTCGGTTTTGGTCCTGGCGATGACTCGATCATGCGGCAGCCACCGCGCGATCCGTCCGAACCTGTTGTCGACCGGCCGCGCTGGATGTTTATTGGGCTGCTCGGTGGCGTAATCACTGCGGCAACGCTTGTCGCGTTTGCCCTTGCCCTATTCTGGCTGAAGCTGGATCCCGCTCCGGCGATAACGGTCGCCTTTCTGACCCTTGCACTCGCCCAGCTGTGGAATGTGTTTAACATGCGGATGCCCGGAAGCGGCTTGCTAATCAATGAGGTCACCCGCAACCGATATGTCTGGGGCGCGCTTGTGCTTTGCTCGGTTCTGATCGGGTTGGCGGTTTGGCTGCCCTGGCTTTCGAACCTGCTTGGATTGCCATCGCCGGGAACACAAGGCCTCGCTCTTGCCGTGGGGATGAGTTTTGTGCCGCTTTTGATCGGTCAATTGATCCTGGCAACGCCCCTGGTTGCTCACGCGGGCTCGGCGGCACACCGGCCTTCCGCTTAACCCGCCTTGGCCAAATAGGTGACGGCAAGCGCGGGTGTTGCTATCTGCGGATAGTCGCGCTCCGGGATATCAACGCCAAAACGGACGTGCAGCGCCGTGACCAGATTGAGTACATCCATGGAATCGAGTTCCAGATCCTCCTGGATGTGATCGTCATCGCCGACGGTGTCCGGTTCGATGTCAGGTGCCACCTTGACCAGTTCCTCGAGGAACGCGGTGCGAATGTCATTCGGGCTCATAACGCCTCCGGTGATTGCATGCTGGTTTCAAACTTGGCAAGGAACCTGGCCGCCTGCCGGCCATCGCAGACACGATGATCAACCGAAAGTGTGATGGTCACCGTGTTGCGCGGTTCAACCGACGTGCCAATCACCCATGGTCGGCGCTGCGGCGCGCCAATGCCGACGAGCGCCACCTGTGGCGGGAAAATCACGCCCGACATGGCTTCTGCACCGGTTTCACCCAAAGCCGATATCGTTAGCGTTCCCTTTGTCATCTCAGAGCCGCGCAGCCGTCCGGCACGCGCCCGGGTGACAAGGTCGCGCATCGCATCCATGGTTTCATCCAGCGTCAGCTTGTCAGCATCGACGATTGCTGGCGCCACCAGCCCGCCGCCACGCAACGCCACGGCGACTCCGGCATGGACCGGGATTGATGGACTGAATGTGTCGTTCTCGTAATGACCGTTAATGGTCGGCACTGACCCGGCCGCAAGGACCGACGCACGCACGAACAATGCACCCATCAAAATACGGTTGACCGGATCGCGGTCGGCATTGGTAGCCTCCAGCCATTGCGAGGCCGGACTCAGGTCAATCGTCTGGTTGACATAGAAATGCGGAATCTCCCGCTTGGATCGCGCCATGGCTGTAGCAATGGCCCTGCGCATTTCGTCCGCCGGAGAGGATGTCACATCGGCCTTCTCTGCGACTGACGCGGGAAGCGGCGAAGCCGGAGCTTTCGTCGCGGCGTTTTCGACATCGGTCAATTGGATCGCTCCGCCCAGGCCGCTACCCTGGATGGTTGAGAGATCCAGACCCAGTTCCGCGGCTCGTTTGCGGGCGGCCGGTGAAGCGACTGGATCACCAGACCGGCTGACCACGGGCGAAGTTGGAATTGGAGCGGTGTGAAATTGACGCACAAGGGGCGCCGGCTCGGCAATCGAGGCTGCCGCTGGCGGTTCAGACTCTGTCCCCGGCACTGCCTTTTCGGGCACGAGCCCGGCCGTTTCGGTTGGTGCATCTTCACCTTCGGCAAGGATCACTGCCAGCGGTGCACCGACCGGCAGTTTTTGACCCAACTTCGCCTGGAGTTGGTGCACCCTACCGGCTTCAAATGTCTCGATCTCGATTGCACCCTTCTGCGTTTCCACAACCGCAACGACATCGCCGCGTTTGACCGCATCTCCGGGCTTGACCAGCCATTCGATCAGCGTTCCCGCTTCCATATCGGAGCCCAGAGACGGCATGGCAAACACGCCCATCTCAGCGCCCCAGAACAGATTTGGCACCGGCGATGATGCTCGGTACCTGCGGTATCGCGGCGTCTTCAAGGTGCTTGGGATAGGGAATGGGAACCTCGGCCGAGCAAACCCGGCCAACCGGCGCATCCAGATGCCAAAATCCCTGCTCCATGATCCGTGCCGAAATCTCGGCGGACACGGACCCGGAACGCCAGCCTTCATCAATGATCAGCGCGCGCCGCGTGCGTGCCAGCGAACCGATAATGGTTTCATCGTCAAGCGGCCGCAGCGAACGCAGATCGATCACCTCGGCTTCAATGCCTTCTCCGGCAAGTTGCTCGGCTGCCTCGAGCGTCTTGTGCAGCGAGCCGCCATAGGTGATCAGCGAAATGTCCCGGCCGGCACGCCGGATAGCTGCCCTGGAGATTTCTACCGCTCCGCTCCTGGCGTCGATCTTACCCGTACGATTGTAGAGCATCACATTTTCGAAGATCAGGACCGGGTCGGGATCTTCCAGTGCAGTCCAGAGCATGCCGCGCGCGTCTTCGACGGTTGCGGGCGCGAGCACTTTGAGGCCTGGAATATGGGCATACCAGCCTTCAAGCGAATGGGAGTGCTGGGCGGCAAGCTGCTTGCCCGCGCCCGTCGCCATGCGAATGACCAGCGGGACGCCAAATTGACCGCCAGACATGTGACGGAGCGTCGCTGCCGTGTTGAGAATTTGATCCAGCGCAAGCAGGCTGAAATTGACCGTCATGAGTTCAACGATCGGCCGCATACCGGCGGCCGCAGCGCCAATGCCGGCGCCGGTAAAGCCGGATTCCGATAGCGGTGTGTCGCGGACGCGTTCCTCCCCAAATTCCGCCATTAAACCTTTGGACACGGCATAACAACCGCCATAGGCCCCTACATCCTCGCCCATCAGAAAAACGCGAAAGTCGTGCTCAATCGCCTCGCGAATTGCCTGGCCTACCGCCTCGCGATAAGTGATTTCGATGGTCTCGCCCGACGCCGCTACCGGTAAGGGTGGTGGCGGCTGCTCGCCAAGAACGTGTTTTTCAAGGTCGGCGACTGGCTCCCAGTTACCCGCTTCGGCAAAAGCGACAGCTTCAGTGATTTCGGCGTCAATCTCGGCTTCGATCTTTGTGATGTCCGCTTCATGGATCAGCTTGTTGTCTTCCAGCCAGCCCCGAAAACGCACGATTGGCCCCTTGCCACGCCAATCCTCCACCTCCTCCTTGTCGCGATAGAGCTGGGCATCAAACATCGAATGCGCCCGGAACCGGTATGTGCGGCATTCCAGAAACACTGGTTCCCCCGTTTCGCGGATGCGCTGAACTGCGCGTCGAGCGGCTGCTTCCACGGCAACAACGTCCATACCGTCAACCACCTCCGAATGGACACCGTAGGATGCGGCCTTCTGGTCAATGTTGGTCTTGGCCTCGGTCCGGGCGAGTGCCGACCCCATCGCATAGCCATTGTTCTCGCACACAAACAGGACCGGCAGCTTCCACAACTGACAAAGGTTCAGGGTCTCGTGGAACTCTCCTTCAGCCACCGCGCCTTCGCCAAAGAAGCAAGCGGTGACGGCATCAATGTGCTGCATCTTGTCGCCCAGCGCCAATCCAGCGGCCAAAGGCAAGCCGCCGCCGACGATCGCATTGCCACCATAGAAGTTGGTGCCAGCGTCAAACAGATGCATCGAACCACCGCGCCCGCCAGAGCAGCCCTCGGCTTTGCCATACATTTCAGCCATGACCGTAGTCATCGGCACACCGCGCACCAATGCATGACCGTGCTCGCGATAGGTGGCCACGATTCGGTCAGCAGGCGTCAACACCGGAATTATCCCGCTCGCAATCGCTTCCTCTCCGTCATAAAGGTGCAGAAAGCCGCGGATTTTCTGTTCGGTGTAGAGCTGAGCACATCTATCCTCGAACCGGCGAATGCGGATCATATGCCGTAGCAGGTCCACCATATGCGCGTGGTCGAGGCGTGGCTTGTCGATGCCGGTCATGTCTCATCAGTCTCCAATGTCGAGATATCGCCCTCGGGCAGGCCCAACTCGCGTGCCTTGAGAAGGCGGCGCATGATTTTGCCTGATCGGGTCTTGGGCAACGTCTTGCGGAATACGATTTCGCGCGGCGCAACCGCCGGCCCGAGTTTCTTGCGGGCGTGACCACGCACTTCCCGTTCCAACTGTTCAGATGCCTCGAAACCCGGATTCAGCACGACATAGGCCTTGACGATCTCACCGGCAGTCTCGTCGGGGACGCCGATGACACCTGCCTCAGCGATCGCATCGTGCTCGATAAGCGCGCTTTCGACCTCAAAAGGCCCGATCAGATGGCCTGACGATTTGATGAGATCGTCGGCGCGGCCAACGAACCAGTAGTAACCGTCCTTGTCTTTCATCGCGAGGTCGCCGGACAGATACCAGTCGTCGACAAAGCACTTGTCGTATCGCGCCTGCTCGTGAAGATAGGTCCGCATCATGGAGGGCCAGCCCGGTCGCAGTGCCAGTTCCCCGATTTCGCCTGACTCACATTCGCGAACCGAGCCATTCTCGCGCTCGACAATGCCTGCTTCGATCCCTGGCAGTGGCTTGCCCATCGAACCGGGGCGGATATCCATTGCGCTTGTATTGGCGATCATGATGCCGCCTGTCTCAGTTTGCCACCAATTGTCGTGGAACGGCCCACCAAAGACGCGGTGGCTCCAGATCACCGCTTCAGGATTGAGCGGCTCGCCGACGCTCGCGAGAAACTTCAGTGAGGAAAAAACATAGGGCTCGGCGGCGGCGTCACCGGCACGCATCATCATGCGGATGGCGGTGGGTGCCGAATACCAGACCTCGACCTTTTCGCGCTGCACGGTCTCGTACCAGCGATCGAGATCGAACTCGGCTTCATCGACGATCATCGTTACGCGGTTCACGAGCGGCGCGATGATTCCATATGACGTACCGGTCACCCAGCCGGGATCGGCTGTGCACCAGTAGATCGTTCCTGGTGTGAGCTCGAGCGCATTGCGCCCGGAATAGGCGTGATAAACCACCGCCTGATGCACATGCACCGCCCCTTTCGGCTTGCCAGTGGTCCCCGAAGTGAAGTGGATCAGTGCCCGATCTTCCGGGCGCGTATGCACCGTCTCGAACTCCGGAGATGCTGCATCAAGCGCGGGCCCAAGTGCAACACAATCGTCCGGCGCCTCGTTTCCGGCAATCAGGACGAGTTTCAGAGATGATATCTGATCACGCCAGGCGGCGATCTTGCGCTTGTAAAGCGCGGCAGTTGTCAGCAACACTGTGGCGTTGCCAATCTCCATGCGTGTGCGGATCGGTTCCGGACCGAATGCGGAAAACAGCGGTGTAAACACCATACCGGCCTTCAGCGTTCCAATCGCTGCGGCGTAGAGTTCGGGAACCCGGCCCATAAGCGCAAACAGACTGTCGCCGGGCTCGAGTCCGTGCTTTTTCAGCACATTGGCAAACCGCGACGACAGCACAGCCATGTCGGCATAGGTCAATTGACGGCGCGTATCGTCCTTGCCAATCCAATGCAAGGCAACAGCATCGCCGTGACCCTGCTCGACGTGGCGATCCACCGCCTCATAGCCGATGTTGAGCGCGCCATCGGGCCAGCCGTCGACAAGCGTCGCAGCGTCATCCCATGAAAAGGATAGCCGGGCCTCATCAAAATCGGGCATTGCGGCACCGGCCCGCTCTTCATCGCTCTTGGTGATTTCATCCGGCACGGCAGGCTCCCAGCTTCATCTGACCGGATTGTAGCGGTGTCGGGGCGCAATGCGTTTAACCTGTGTTAAGCCACTGCCTTGGCGAAAGACCTTAAGTCATGGCTCAAGGCACCAAACAGCCGGGCGCCAAACCTGCGCTGCGGAGGATGTTGTATGAAGATCGCCCATTTCACCAACACCTACGCGCCACATGTCGGCGGCGTGGCACGTAGCGTCCTGTCGCTGGTCGAGACACTGGGCCGTCATGGCTGTGAAACACTGGTGGTCGCCCCGCGTTTTGCCGGTATCGCTGCCTATGAAAAGCATGTCTATCGAGTTCCGGCCATCCAGCATTTCGGCGGTAGTGATTTCTCCATCCCACTGCCCGCCGGCCCCGCTCTGGATGATGCGCTCGACGCATTTGAACCCGATGTCATTCACTCCCATCATCCGTTTCTGCTGGGCGATACGGCATTGCGGGTAGCGGCAGCACGCTGTTTGCCGATCGTCTACACGTTCCACACCCGCTATGACCTTTATGGGCACTATGTCGGCCAGGATTCCCCAATCGTGGAACGGATGCTGAGAAACCTGTCGGCAGGCTATTGCAATCTGGCCAGTGCAGTGGTTGCGCCGAGCCGGAGCATTGCCGACTATCTGGTTACCCAGGACGTTGACGTGCCTATCGAAGTGATTGCGACCGGGATCGACCTGTCCGCATTCGACAATGGCGATGCAAGCGCCGCGCGGGCACAATTTGGCATTGCGGCCGAGACACCGTTGATCGGTCATGTCAGTCGGCTTGCACCGGAAAAAAATCCTGAGTTTCTCACCCAGTCGATAATTGAGTGCCTGTCTGAAAAAGCCGGCGCGATGGCATTGATCGTCGGCGACGGTGGCTCCAGGCAAGATATGGAAACAGACTTTGAACGTGCGGGCCTGAAAGACCGTGTTCGATTCACCGGCGTGTTGACTGGGGCCGAACTCGAAAATGCCTACGCTGCTATGGACGTCTTTGTGTTTGCGTCGAAATCCGAGACCCAAGGCCTGGTCATTGTCGAAGCCATGGCGTCTGGAACGCCTATCGTAGCGCTGGACGCACCCGGTGTCCGCGATGTTGTCAACGATCAGGAAAATGGCCTGCTGTTTGACGCCGATGCACCCGTTGCGACGTTTGCCAGAGGAGTTATCGCGCTGCTCAACAACCCGGAATGGATGGCAAAAATCGGCATGAACGCCCGGGCAACGGCACTCGACTGCACCGAGGATGCCTGCGTTAGGCGCATGCTGGCACTTTATGCCGACGTTATCGGGAAGCACCCGACATTCGACGAATCCAGTGACAGTCTTTGGGACGCAACCCGCCGTAGCCTATCAAAAGAAGTCGACATTCTGTCCAATTTTGCCCGAGCATTCGGCAACGCCGTAATGATAGCGGAAGATGACGATGCTGGCGTGACGGAAGCGACATGAATGCGCCCGAAGATGCGGCAGAGGGCGCCTCACCCTTATCCATTTTTGCGGCCAAGGTTCTGGGCGACATTCTGTCAGTGCTGCTCAGACTATGGGCATTGACACTGCGGCTGGACAACAAGGAGCTTCGTGCAATCAGCGAGATGGTGGCCAGAGGTGAGTCATTGCTCATTGTGTTCTGGCATGGGCAGTTCTTTCCTCTTTTCGTCGCTGCAGAAGGGTTTGATGCAACAGTTGTGGTGGCGTCGTCCTGGCGTGGCATGGTCATATCCCGCATCTGCCGGCGCTTTGGCTACAGAGCGGTGTTGACGCGGGGAAAACATAACCGCTTGCCGGCGCTGGAAACCGCCATCGGGACCGGCAGCAAAATCGCGAGTCTGGCGCTTGATGGCTCTTCGGGGCCGCAACACATAGTCAAGAAAGGTGCTTTGCGGATCGCCTCGGATCTGGGATTTCGGATTCTGCCATTGTACGTTGAAAGCCGCCGCGCGCTGGTCCTGGGCTGGCGATGGGACAAACGTGAAATTCCGCTCCCCTTTTCGTCGGTTCGGCTGCGCCTGGGCCAACCTCTCGATGTTCCACCTGGCTTGGGAAGTCAGAAGATCGAGGCTTTCAGGACGAAATTGAAACACGAAATGCAGGCGCTCGAGTCCTCCAGTCGCCCCGCGGCAATTTGATGCCGAGCCCAGTTGGCCAACTTTACCCAGATCAATGCGCCGCCTTTCAACCCAAGGGTAAAGTATCCAGCGACGGAAACGACAATGGAGAGCGCCATGAAGACGACCGCAATGACGACGATCGATCATGCCCCTCAAGTGGTCCATGAATGGGTCAATGAGCTGAGCCACGAGCTGACCTTGATGGAATCTGGCCGCGCATTGCGGCTTTTGCGAGTGACCCTGCATACGCTACGCGACATATTGCCAGTGGCTGAGGCGGTGGATATGTCAGCACAACTGCCCGTGCTGTTGCGTGGTGTTTTCTTTGAGGGCTGGAACCCGTCAGCGGTCCCCGCCGACTGGCAGAACAAAGCGGACTTTGTCGCCCGCGTTCAGGAAGAGTTTTCGAACGAACCATTCGAGAAGCCCGAGAAGGCGATTTCCGCCGTATTTGCCCTGCTGCGAAGGAGAATGTCGTCCGGCGAGATCGAACAGGTCATTCACGCCACACGAAAGCCGCTTCAGTCGCTTTGGGAAGATTGACCGGGTCCGTAGGCTAAGGGTCTGAGAATTTATGCCCGACACCGGTGAAGCTGCGTCTGCCCGCAGCTCTGATCCGCAGGTGCTTTCTTCGTGCCCGCCAATATTGTCCGGTAACATGTCCAGTTTGGCCAGATCTGCCTAATTTGACATTGACCGGTGTTAAGGCGGCTTGGTGTTGCCCGGGCATACTCGTGCAATGATGTTGTTCAAGGATCGACAGGATGCAGGTGAGCAGTTGGCAATGCGCCTGATTGCCTTGGATTTGCATTGCCCGATCGTCGTTGCCCTGCCGCGAGGCGGGGTGCCGGTGGCCATGCCCATCGCAAACCGTTTGGGAAGCCTGCTCGACGTGCTGCTGATCCGCAAGGTTGGCGTTCCAGGGCATCGCGAACTTGCTGTCGGCGCAGTCTCCGATGGTCAGGGCATGCAGTTCGTGCTTAATGAGTACATTGCAGAGCGCTTAAAGCTCTCCCATCATGATGTTGTCGCGTTGGCCAAGCGCGAAGTGCCTGAACTGGAGCGACGCCGGCAGCTCTACTTCGCCGACCAACCGCCTAAGCCGCTTTCCGGAAAGACAGTGATCCTCGTCGATGACGGCATGGCCACCGGCGCAACGGCGCGTATGGCGCTGCGCCTCGTCCGGCAGCAGAATCCACTGCAGATCATCTTGGCACTGCCGGTGGCCCCAGCATCAAGCATCGCCGAACTCAGCCATGATGCCGATGCCGTCATCTGTCTCCATCAGCCAGAGCCCTTCCACGCGGTCGGCGCCCATTACCGCAGCTTTGATCAGGTCAGCGATGACACGGTGGCGACCATGTTGCGGCAGCACCGCATATCGCGATCGGCCACGTCTCACGACAATCCGGACGAAGAAGCGACCGGCAAGCTGCCGGAGCAATCGGTCAAGCAACGAGGAGAACCAGAATGAAATCCATCCGATCAACCTGGACCACGGCCCTTTTGATTGCAGGTCTTGCAATTCTGCCGGCAACGGCTGCGGAAATTGTCGGCGGTGATGTTTTTGAAGCTGGGGCCAACGCGACAATCGACGGGGCGCCGACCCGCGATGTATTCGCGACCGGGTTTTCGGCCACGCTGGATGGCGACATCGCTGGCGACGGCCACGCCGCCGGGTTTGATGTCGACGTCGATGGACCAATCGGTGGCGACCTTTATGCGGTCGGCGCCAGCGTCTCGATTACCTCGCGTATCGCCGAGGATCTGACTGCGGCTGGCTTTTCCGTGCGGTTGCGTTCGAACGGCAGCGTTGAGGGCAACGCCCGGCTAACCGCAGGGACCATTCGCATCGACGGCCCAATAAGCGGCAGTCTGATGGCGGCAGGCGGGAAGATCGTTCTGAATGCTCCAGTTTCGGGCGACGTCCGGCTCACTGCCGGAAACATTGCAATCGGCGATGATGCCCGAATTGGCGGCAATCTCGTTTATGCGGCGCCGGCAGAAATCGACATTCCCGCTTCCGTCATTCCGGCAGACCGCGTCCGCTTCACCCAAATTGCGAGCCCCGAAGGTTTCGACGGCTTTCGCGAGATGATGACCGAACCGCAGAGCATGTTCTGGCCATCCTTCTTCACAATCCTGGCAACGTTTGTCGTCACTCTGACATTTCTGCTTGTCGCCGCGGCCATCTTCCTGGCCCTTTTGCCAAACCGCGTTGAACAGGCGTTCAATCTGGTCAACACAAAGCCCGGAATTTCCGCATTGGCGGGGTTTCTTGCCATGGCCCTGCTGTTCGGGCTTGTGCCCGTCAGCGCCATGACTTTGATTGGCGCGCCGCTGATCCCGATCGTACTCTTGTTCATCGTTGTGGGCTGGATGGCGGCCTACTTGCTGGGCGCCTATGCGGCTGCGGTGCGGCTGGGCGGGGCTTTCGGTGTCGATACGGCCACCAATGGGCGCAAGCTTGGAGTTTTGGCCGCGGCGTTGATCGTGCTGGCTATCCTGAACTTCATCCCGTTTATAGGATGGCTGCTCAACTTGGTCATTGTTCTTCTCGGTCTTGGCGCGATTGCGCTTTTGATCGTCAGTCGCATCGACACCAAAGCGCTGGCCGTAACGGCCCATGACGAAAGGCCTGAAGCCGCAGAGGCACAGCCCGCCAGCGAGCAAACAACGAATGGTGCCGACGGCGCCGCGACAAATAAGGACAAAAACGAATGAACGGCGTGGTGGAACAATGGCGAACGGCTGCACTTGCCGTTTTTCAGCGTCCCTTTGTTGCTGGCGACCTCGACACCCGCCATTGCCGCTTCGCTGAATGTCACAATCGATCCTTCCAACCAGCGCATGACAATTGAGCGGTCAGGAGATCATACGCCAGGTCTGACCTGTCTCGACAGGGCGTTCGGCATATTTCACACCCGTCGGCACCTACCAGCCGGTGCGCATGTGGTATTTGACCAAATATGGCGATGCGCCGATGCCGCATTCAAGCTGCTTCTATCGAGGCTATGCGATGCATGGGACCACAGCCATCGCAAATCTTGGTGCAGGCTGAATCACTTGGCTGCACCAGACTTCATTCCGATGTTGCACGGGCATTCTTCAATCTGGTGTTGGCTCGTGGGCGCGCTGCGACGGCGATCGTCATCCCGTCCTGGCAATCAAGCTACCGATTGGCAGATGCCCGCATGCGAATTGACCGATGTTAACGCGCTGCGAACTCAAGGCTTTAGAAAGGTTCTCTGAAGAGCACTTTTCCTTCCGGAGGAGGAATCAAATGGGAATCATTGACTCCAAGATTGTCCTCGTCACCGACATAAATGTTGGTGGCGGCGAAGGGACCTCCAAGATGATTGCCGATGCCGGCGGTGAGGCAATGTTCCATGCCTGCGATACCACTTATGCCGGCCGATGGCGGTTGTGTCGCACAATGACCTCGCAACGGCGCGCTTGAACGCTTTGGAAAATGGTGGCCCAGGTGCCAGCGCTCTGTCTTAACCAACGGGAAACACTATGGCCGACGATACCGATACCATTGAGAAAACGCTGGGATTGGGTGAGCACCGACGCGGCAAGTCGCGCTGGCTCATATATGCCGTCGGCCTTGCGATCATCGGCGCGGCAATATGGTTTTCGCTATCCTTGCAAGGCACCGAGCGTGGCGTTCGTTATGTATCCGCAGAAGTCGCACGCGTTGACTTCAACGTCACGGTCAACGCCACTGGAACCGTGGAACCTACCAATCTGGTGGAAATCTCTAGCGAATTGTCTGGCACGCTCGATGCCGTGCATGTCGATTTCAACGATACCGTCGACGTCGGCACCGTGTTGGCAACACTGGACACAACACAGCTCAACGCCCAACTCGCCGTCAGTCAGGCACAATTGGATGCGGCGGCGGCTCGCGTCGACATGGCTCAGGCTTCGCTGGACGAAGCACGGGAGAAATACGAAGTCGCACGCAATCTCGAAGAACGTGGCATCACACCGCACCAGACTTTCTTGACGTTGCAGGCCACGTTCACGCGAGCGCAGGCAGAAATCAAATCGGCGCTGGCCGACAAGGCTTTGGCGCAGGCAAACCTCGAACTGCAGCAGGCGACGCTGGACAAGGCATGCATCTGCTCGCCGATCCGGGGCATTGTGCTCGATCGAGCCGCCGATCCAGGTCAGATCGTCGCCAGTTCGTTCACCGCGCCGATGCTGTTTACGGTTGCCGAGGACCTGACCGAGATGGAACTTCAGGTGGACATCGACGAAGCAGATATCGGTCGCATCGCCGTGGGCAACCGTGCCGTCTTCACTGTCGATGCCTATGATGACCTGAGCTTTCCGGCCGAGATCGCAGAGGTGCGTTTCGCCCCGGAGACCATTGACGGCGTCGTCACCTACAAGGCGGTTCTGACGATCGACAATACTGATTTGCTGCTAAGGCCCGGTATGACGGCCACCGCCGACATCACGGTGGCCGAGGTGGAAAACGCACTCGTCGTTCCGAATGCGGCGCTGCGTTATGCGCCGCCTCGCGCGCCGGACGAAGGCGACGCCAGCGATGCTCGCAGCGGTCTTTTGGGCATGTTGTTGCCTGATGCGCCCGAAGAACAGGCCCAAGGCAGCACACGGACACTATGGGTGATGCGCAATGGCGAACCGCTGGAGATCGAGGTGGCAGCCGGAGACAGCGATGGATCGGTGACAGAAGTCATTCAAGGTGATCTCGCCGAGGGCGATCTCGTCATCACGGATCGTATTGATGGCTGAGATGCCCTTGATCAAGCTGCGCGGCATCTCGCGTATTTATGGCCAAGGCGAAGCCATGGTGCGCGCGCTCGATGGCGTCAACATGACCGTTCATGCCGGAGAATTCATCGCGATCATGGGCCCCTCAGGCTCCGGCAAGTCCACGGCGATGAACGTGATCGGCTGTCTCGATGCACCCACTGATGGCCACTATCTTTACAACGGTGTGGAAGTCGCCAAACTCACCAGCGACCAGCGTGCGCTGCTGCGCCGGCACTATCTGGGATTTGTGTTCCAAGGCTACAATCTGCTGGCTCGCACCAGCGCGCTTCAAAATGTCGAACTACCGCTGATCTACAAGGGACTGCCGCGTGGCCAACGCCGCGACATGGCGGCCGAAGCGCTCAAGAAAGTGGGCCTTGGCGACCGGCTGCATCATGATCCATCGGAACTCTCCGGTGGCCAGCAGCAGCGCGTCGCCATCGCCCGCGCGCTGGCCGGTAATCCGCAGGTGGTGCTCGCCGACGAGCCAACGGGCAATCTCGACACCAAACGGTCTGTCGAGATCATGGAAGTGTTGCGAGATCTTAATCGCGACGACGGACTCACCATCATCATGGTCACTCATGAGGAGGATATGGCTCAGTTCGCCGACCGGCTGGTCTGGATGGTTGATGGCCGTATCGAGCGCGATGGGCCAACAAAGCGGCCTGAGCCTTCGGTCGGGGTACTGGAGGAGAAATAGCATGCTGTGGGAAACAATTACGTTGGCCATTCAGGCGATATTCCGCAACGCGCTGCGCTCCTTTCTGACTGTGCTCGGCATCGTCATCGGCGTGGCGGCAGTGATTGCGATGGTCACCGTCGGCCAGGGCTCCACCGAACAGGTCACCGCCGATGTCGAAAAACTCGGCACCAACGTATTGATGGTGTTGCCGGGCGCCGAGGCCATGGGCGGACCAACCGGCACGGCCGACGCGATGCTGACGATCAATGACGTCAATGCAGTACAGGACGAGATTGGCACCGTGACGCTCGCCGCACCCATCAGTCAGACCCGGGCGCGGGCCGTCTTCGGCAACGAGAACCGCCGCACCGATATAGTCGGCACCGACAACCGCTATCTTGAAGCTGCACAATGGGATTTCGAACGCGGGCGCCCCTGGGAGCCTGGAGAGATCCAGGCTGGCAAACCGGTCTGCATCATCGGAGAAACGCTTCGAGCAGAGTTGTTCGGTACGGCCGATCCGGTCGGCGAAACGATCCGCATCAAGACGCTGTCCTGTGAGGTTATCGGCCTGCTGCGGTCAAAAGGCGCTTCGACGTTCGGCGCCGATCAGGACGATTTTGCCCTGATGCCGTATCGTGCCTTTCATCGCCGCATCGCCGGCAATACAGACATCTCAACGATCTATGTATCCGTGCGCGAAGGCGCCTCCATGGAGCGGGCGACAGAAGACATCGAAACACTCATGCGCGAAAGACGGCGTATTCGGCCCGGAGAAGACGACGATTTCGACGTCATGGACATGGAACAAATTGCCACGATGCTGTCTGGCATCACCGACATTCTCACCGGCCTTTTATCAGCGGTTGCCGCCGTCAGCCTGCTGGTCGGCGGGATCGGCATTATGAACATCATGCTGGTCTCCGTCACGGAGCGCACCCGTGAGATCGGCATCCGCCTCGCGGTCGGCGCCCAAGCAAACCAGGTGCTTGTGCAGTTTCTGGTCGAAGCCATTGTGCTTTCACTGATCGGTGGATTAATCGGCATCGGCCTTGGCCTTGGGCTTGGTCTGCTTGGCTCGAATTGGCTGGCGGTGCCGTTCCGGCCGGATCCAGCGATTATCTTGATGGCATTCGGCTTTTCGGCCGCGGTTGGCGTCATTTTCGGCTTCTTTCCGGCACGCCGGGCCGCGCGAATGAACCCAATCGAGGCGCTGCGGCATGAATAACGGCTCGGTGCGTCCAGAGGGATCGGCGCAGTAACACGGATCAAAGCCCGCGTTCGTGGAGGCGCTGGCGACCGGGCTGATCGATGAGATGCCGGGCGGTGTTTAGCTTGCCAGGATTGTGCCTGATGTGACTGCTTTGAGCGCCGCAGTAAAACGCGTCGAACGACCGATGTGGGGCGCACAACCTTCTTCCAGCATGAACTATCGCAACGTCGGCTCGGGGCCGCGAGCGGCATCCCTCGCATAAAAGCCGAATGTCTGCATACCTGGATTCATTACCGTTAACCTGCCTGACAGTTTACGGCCCCATTTCAGTCATCCCACCCCCCAAAAACCAAAACCGCCTCCCGAAGCCCTCTGGCTCCGGGAGGCGGCGCAATCATTTGGGCACTGCCCGCGTCCTACTCGACGTTGAAGACCAACGGCTTGGCGGAGCTGATTTCCTTGTGGGTGCGCAGCTTGTCGAGCAGGGCTTCGGGTACGGCGGCATCGACATACAAAAGCGCAATGGCGTTGCCGCCCGGCTTGTCGCGGCCGAGCGAGAAGTTGGCGATGTTGACGCCAGCCTCGCCGAAAGTGGTCCCCAGAAGCCCGATGATGCCCGGCGCGTCGTCATTGGTGGTGTAGACCATGTGATTGCCCACTTCGGCGTCGAGATTGATGCCCTTGATCTGGATGAAGCGCGGCTTGCCATCAGAAAAACAGGTGCCCGCCACCGAGCGGGTCTGCCGCCCGGTCTTCACCGTCAGCCGGATATAGCCATCGAACACGCCGGATTTGTCGCGCTTGGCTTCCGAGACGATGATGCCGCGTTCCTTGACCATGATCGGTGCCGAAACCATGTTCACATCCGAGACCTGGCTGCGGATCAGGCCGGCCAGCACGGCGCTCGACAGTGCCTTTGTGTTCATCTCCGTGGTCGAGCCATCATAGAGGATCTCGACCTCCTTGATGGCGCTTTCGGTGGCCTGGCCGACGAACGAGCCGAGCACGTCGGCCAGCCGGATGAATGGCTTCAGCCGCGGCGCTTCTTCGGCGGTGATCGAGGGCATGTTGATGGCGTTGGAAACCGCGCCGCGGATCAGGTAATCGGCCATCTGCTCGGCCACCTGCACCGCCACATTTTCCTGCGCCTCGGTGGTCGACGCACCCAGATGCGGCGTGCACACCACCCCCGGCAATCCGAACAGCGGGCTGTCGGTGGCTGGTTCCTTTTCGAACACATCGAACCCCGCGCCCGCCACATGGCCGGACTTGATGGCGTCCGCCAGATCGGCCTCGACCACAAGGCCGCCGCGCGCGCAATTGATGATCCGCACGCCCTTTTTGGTCTTTTTCAAGGCCTTCGCGTCGATGATGGCCCTGGTCTTGTCGGTCATCGGCACATGCAGCGAGATAAAATCGGAGCGCGTCAGCAGTTCATCAAGTTCGACCTTCTCCACGCCCAGTTCCTGCGCGCGCTCGGGCGACAGGAACGGATCAAAGGCGATCACCCGCATCTTCAAGCCGATGCCACGACCGGCAACCACCGAGCCGATATTGCCGCAACCGATGACACCGAGCGTCTTGCCGGTGATCTCGACGCCCATGAAGCGGTTCTTCTCCCACTTGCCGCCCTGGGTGGAGACATCCGCCTGGGGAATTTCGCGGGCAACGGCGAACAGCAGCGCAATGGCGTGTTCGGCCGTGGTGATGGAATTGCCGAAGGGCGTGTTCATGACGATGATGCCGCGACGCGACGCAGCCGGGATGTCGACATTGTCGACCCCGATGCCGGCGCGGCCGATCACCTTGAGATTGTCAGCCGCGGCAATCAGTTTTTCCGTCGCCTTTGTGGCCGACCGGATCGCCAGCCCGTCATACTGGCCGATGATTTCAAGGAGCTTTTCCTTGTCCTTTCCGACATCGGGAAGGTAGTCGACCTCCACCCCCCGGTCGGTGAACACCTGAACTGCGGTGGGAGAAAGCTTATCGGATACGAGAACACGTGGCGCCATGAGGGCCTCCATTGTTGGGTCTGGATCAGTGTGGGGGAGAGCCGCGCCGGAGGTGCCTCGGCGCGGTCTGGATGGCTGGGGCCTCAGGCGGCCTGTTTGAGCGCGGCTTTTTGCTCGGCAAACGCCCAGCTGAGCCACGGCGTCAGCGCTTCGAGGTCCGACGTCTCGACCGTCGCGCCGCACCAGATGCGAAGCCCCGCTGGCGCATCGCGATAGGCGCCGATGTCGAGCGCCACGCCTTCGGTGTCGAGAAGGGCGACCATCGCCTTGGCGAACGCCGCCTGATCGGCCGGCGCCAGCGCCGTGACCTCCGGATCGGCGATCACCAGACACACCGAGGTGTTGGAGCGCGTCGCCTCGACCTTGGCCAAATTGGCGATCCAGTCATTTTCGGCAACGAAGCGATGCAGGACGTCTGCGTTGGCATCGGCGCGGGCGATCAGCCCATCGAGGCCGCCCACGCCTTTGGCCCAGGTGAGCGCATCAAGGTAATCCTCGACGCAGAGCATCGATGGCGTGTTGATCGTCTCGCCTGAAAAAATGCCCTCGATCAGCTTGCCGCCCTTGGTCAGGCGGAAGATCTTCGGCAGCGGCCAGGCCGGTTGATAGGTTTCCAGCCGTTCGACCGCGCGGGGGCTGAGAATCAGCACGCCATGGCCACCCTCGCCGCCCAGCACTTTCTGCCAGGAATAGGTGACGACATCGAGCTTGGCGAAATCCAGATCCTGGGCAAAGGCCGCAGACGTGGCGTCGCAGATGGTCAGACCGCCCCGGTCGTCGGGAATGAAATCGCCGTCGGGAACCCGCACGCCCGAAGTTGTGCCGTTCCAGGTGAACACCACATCACGGTCAAAATCGATCTGGGAGAGATCCGGCAATTCGCCGTAGGGCGCGGTGATCTTGCGCATGTCGTCAAGCTTGAGCTGCTTGGCGACATCGGTGATCCAGCCTTCACCAAAGCTCTCCCAGGCCACCATGTCGACGCCGCGGGCGCCGAGCATCGACCACATCGCCATTTCCACTGCACCAGTGTCGGATGCCGGGACGATACCGATACGGTAATCGTCGGGCACGCCGAGCACGTCTCGGCTCAGATCGATGGCCTGCTTGAGTTTGGATTTGCCGATCTTGGCCCGGTGCGACCGCCCAAGCGGCGCATCAATGAGCACTTCAGGCGTCCAACCGGGACGCTTGGCACAGGGACCAGAAGAAAAACGGGGATTTGCCGGACGCAGGTCCGGCTTCGCAACAGTCGTCATAATGCTACCCTTCCAGATAGTGGCCCCTCGTTGGGGAGGGGTGGCCCACTCACGGGACTAGACCCCGGCCAGGCCGAAGTCAAGAAACATCATGCGTTGCAGCATAAGAAAAAGGGCGGATACACCGCCCCTGTTCAATCGTATCGGTAAGCCGTTGCCTACCAGAGCGCGTAGCGCAAGCCGGCGCGGACCTCGTGATTTTCAAAGCCATCATCGAAGCCTTGAACACCCGTCGCACCAGCCGCGATGCTGGCCGCGTCATAGCCATACTGCTCGCCGCTATCGATCTTGGAATAGCGGTAGCCAACATCGAGCTTCAGGTTTCTGGAAAGATCATAGGAGACGCCGGCCATCAACGCATAGGTGAAGCGCCAGCTCTCCTCACCCAGATGGGTGGTGTCTGTCGGCGTGCCGGCGCCGCAGGCATTGCCCAGAGCCGAGACACAGCGGTTGTCGCGGCTTAGCGTGTCCCAGACGACACGGGTCATGCCGGCGCCGCCGCCGACATAGGGGGTGAACCCGGCAAAGGTGCCCAGGTCGACATAGGCGTTGGCCATAAGGCCATACTGTTCGAATTCCTGGCTCTCGATGGTGGCGCAAGTACCGCTTGCCACACCCGCGCAAGCAGCCGCCGAAGCGCGCGAGGACCCGAAATTGCCTCTTGTGTAATCAAAGGTCAGGTCAGCGCGCAGGTAATCCGTAAAACTGTAGCCAACGCCCACGGAACCGGACCAGTCATTCTCGATTGAAGAACTGTCATAGGTGGTCACGGTATAGGTCGGAACCGGGGCGGCGGTGAAGCTTGAGAAGCTGGTCGCTTCTCCACGGGTGCGGGCTGAATAGCCCAGATCACCGCGCAGATACCATCCCGAGCCAACTTCCACCGGCTTGGTGACCGGCAGTTCCCGGGCGTAGATGATTTCGTCGAGATCGGCGGCACTCGCGGCGGCCGGCAGTCCCAAAACCGCAAGGCAAGACATAGCGGCGATTCGCGTCAACATGGCAGCTTTCCCTTCATTGGCGCCGGGGCTGCAACAAACCCCGGAGGCGTATGGGAAGCACTATGGCCATGACTGGTTAAGTGCCGGTTAAGCATGTTTGTTAAGCACGTTTTTTAACAAACCGGGCCCGCGCACGCGCGCGATGACGCGATGAAATCCACGGCACAAGCAAAAGCCGCCCGGTCGGAACGACCGGGCGGCTCGATAGAATTGGACTGTAAAGTCTTACTTGTAGATCGGCGGCAGAACCGGCGCGGGCTCGAGATAGACTTCTTCCTTGGCGCAGCCGCCGAAGCTGTAGCGCAGACCGCCGCGAGCTTCGTGAGAAGAGAAGCCCTCATCGTAGCCTGGGCCGCCATTGAGTCTGTAGCCAAACATTCTGCCGCCCGACACCCGGCGATACCGGTAGCCGACATCGGCCTTGAGGTTACAGGTTATGTCGACCGAGGCGCCGGCCATCAAAGCGTAGGTGAACCGCCAGGAATCGTCGCCCTCATGTGTGATCGTGGGGTCGCACAGCGTCGGATTGGCGTCCGAGCAGGAGGTGTTCTTGAGGCCATTCCAGGACACGTGCGTGCCACCGATACCGCCACCCACATAAGGTGTGAAGCGGCCGTAGGTGCCCAGATCAACATAGGCGTTGGCAAGCAGGCTCAAGCCGCTCATCTCGGAGATATCTGTCGAGGTACAGGCCAGCGCGACGCCGCAACCGCCCACAGTGGATCCGCGAAACTCGGCATCGGAGAAATAGTCGAGCGTCAGGTCGGTACGCAGATGCCGGGTTACCTGGTAGCCGACACCGACGCCGACGCTATAGGAAGACCGCAGCTCCGAGCTGGCGAAGCCGACATAGTTT
This sequence comes from uncultured Hoeflea sp., assembly GCF_947501405.1. Taxonomy (GTDB): domain Bacteria; phylum Pseudomonadota; class Alphaproteobacteria; order Rhizobiales; family Rhizobiaceae; genus Hoeflea. The sequence goes on from NZ_CANMVK010000004.1 coordinate 104,215, forward strand.
GCATTGGAGCCCTGGAAGAATTTGGGCGTGTCGATATCGTTCCAGACATAGCCGGCATCACCGCGCAGATACCATCCGCTGGCTGCTGCAACCGGATGCGACACCGGAGCCTCAATATAGGGCGCTTCAATAATGGGCGCTGGCAGAACATCTGCGGCGACCGCCGACCCGGTACCGGCTATCACCATGGCCACACCGGCCAGCAACATCTTTTTCATGGCAGACTCCATCGTCGATACGTGCGCGATCGCCGGTTTTGATGACATCGCGCTCATTGGTTCGACATGGACAATGAATGATAAAGGTTAAGGGCGGCTTAACCACATCCGTTTACCTAAAACGATAATAATACCGGTGAGACAAGACCGCGGTTTCTTGCACGAAGCTTCGCCGCGAGGGTGCCAAAATCCGTGACACCCTGGTCAGATTTATCATCATCAGATCAGTTCTGACGCATCAAAGACGCAGAGACGTTGGCCGGCCGCGCACGGCACTGGCAGACAGCCCTCGCCCTCTCCGTACCAGGCAGATGCCGGGAACAGTCTGACAAAACTCAGCAGTTTGTGGAAAGACCGGCGCGTGGCTCATTCGAGCGCCGCGCCGATCGGTTCGAACAGCTCAGGCCGCGTTGCGGTTGGCGGAGATCACATTGATCAACTGGTCGACCACGGTCTCGATCTGCGACCGGTCGTCGCCCTCGGCCATAACCCGGATCAGCGGTTCGGTGCCGGACGGGCGGATGACCAGCCGCGCCGAATTGCCGAGCTCGGCCTCGGCTTCGTTGATCGCGGTCTTGACCTGCGGGTCATCCAGCGGATTGCCGTTTGAATAGCGCACATTCTTGAGCACTTGCGGAACCGGCTCGAACCGGCGGCACACCTCCGATACCGGCCGGCCCATGCGCTGTACGCAGGCCATCACCTGCAGCGCGGCGACCAGACCATCGCCGGTTGTCGCAAAATCCGACAGCACAATGTGGCCCGATTGCTCGCCACCGACATTGAAATCGTTCTGTCGCATGTGCTCGACCACATAGCGGTCGCCGACCTTGGTGCGGGTCAGGGACAGCCCGATATCGCCGAGGAAACGTTCAAGCCCGAGATTGGACATCACCGTGGCGACGATGCCATCGCCGCGCAGGATCTTGTCCGTCGCCCAGGATTCGGCGATCAACGCCATCAACTGGTCGCCATCGATCACCGCGCCAGTCTCGTCAACGATCAGCACACGGTCCGCATCGCCATCAAGCGCAATGCCGATATCGGCGCGCACTTCGTGAACCTTGCGCGACAGCGCCACCGGATGGGTCGAGCCGCAATTGAGGTTGATGTTGGTGCCGTTGGGATCCTCGCCGATCGCCACAACATCGGCGCCGAGCTCCCATAGTGCGGCCGGCGCCACCTTGTAGCCCGCGCCATTGGCGCAATCGATCACCACACGCATGCCTGACAGGGTGATGTCCTTTGGCAGGGTCCGCTTGGCGAATTCAATGTAACGGTCATGCACGCCGTCAACACGCTTGGCGCGGCCGATCGCGTCCGGCCGGGCAAGCTGCAGATGGATGTCCTCGTCCATCAACTGTTCGATCCGGTGTTCGATCTCGTCGGACAGTTTGAAGCCATCCGGGCCGAACAGCTTGATGCCGTTATCCTGATAGGGATTGTGCGAAGCAGAGATCATCACGCCGATGTCGGCGCGCAGCGAGCGTGTCAGCATCGCCACCGCCGGCGTCGGGATCGGTCCCAGCAGGAACACATCAAGCCCCGCCGCCGTGAAGCCCGCCACCAGCGCGTTTTCAATCATGTAACCCGAAAGCCGCGTGTCCTTGCCGATCACCACCCGGTGACGGTGATCTCCGCGACGAAAGAGATTGCCGACCGCAATGCCCACCCGCATTGCCAGATCCGGCGTCATCGGCGCCTTGTTGGCCTGACCCCGAATCCCGTCGGTGCCGAAATACCGTCTGCTCATAAGAACCCCCGCTTCAAACCCGTATCGATGTATGCCGTTCGCCCATGTGATCCCCCACAATCGAACAGGAATACAATCAGTTTATGTTACAAACCGTTTCAAAGGACCAGATTACACGCAAAACAGCCGCCAAAACGGCGGCTGTCCAACTTTTTCTACGACTATGGTTGACGCCAGCCGTGTTTGAACACCGCCGAGCGCCCTATTGCGGCTGCGGCTCCATGCCCGGATCGGGCTCGCCGTCCTTCTTTCCGGCGCCACCCTTCTTCGGCCCGGCGGTCGGAACCGCCGTGCCGCGGCTGGGCGGCGTGTCGTCGCCAATATCGCGCGCCGGCTTCTCGCCGCGGATGATGGCCTGGATTTCGTCGCCGGTCAGCGTCTCATATTCCAACAGACCCTCGGCGATGGCGGTGAACTCCTTCTTCTTCTTGGTCAGGATGTCACGCGCCTGCTCATAGGCCTGATCAATCAGCCGGCGGATTTCGCTGTCGATCTTCTGGGCGGTGGATTCCGACACGTTCTTTTGCTGCGCCACCGAATGGCCCAGGAACACTTCCTGCTGGTTTTCGCCATAGGCAACCTGGCCAAGTTCGTCGGAAAAGCCCCATTCGGTCACCATAGCCCTGGCAAGCTTGGTGGCCTGAACGATATCGGACGAAGCGCCGGAGGTGATGTTTTCCTTGCCGAAGGTCAGCTCCTCGGCGACACGCCCGCCCATCATGATCGCCAGCCGCGAAATCATCCACTTGTAGCTCATCGAATAGCGGTCGCCCTCAGGCAACTGCATGACCATGCCCAGCGCGCGGCCACGCGGAATGATGGTGGCCTTGTGCACCGGATCGGCCATGGCGACGTTGAGCGCAACAATCGCATGCCCTGCCTCGTGATAGGCGGTCAGCTTCTTTTCTTCCTGGGTCATGGCGGTGGAGCGCCGTTCGGCACCCATCATCACCTTGTCCTTGGCGTCCTCGAACTCGGCCATGGTGACAAGCCGCTTGTTGCGGCGCGCCGCCATCAGCGCGGCCTCGTTGACCAGGTTCATCAGATCAGCGCCGGAAAAACCCGGTGTACCGCGCGCCAGCACCTTGAGATCGACATTCGGCGCCATCGGCACGTTGCGCACATGCACCTTCAGGATCTTCTCGCGGCCATTGACGTCGGGCAGCGGCACCACAACCTGGCGGTCGAAACGGCCCGGCCGCATCAGCGCCGGATCGAGCACGTCGGGGCGGTTGGTGGCAGCAATCAGGATGATGCCCTCATTGGCCTCGAACCCGTCCATCTCGACAAGCAACTGGTTGAGCGTCTGTTCGCGCTCGTCATTGCCGCCGCCAAGTCCCGCGCCACGGTGCCGGCCAACGGCATCGATCTCGTCGATGAAGATGATGCAGGGCGCGTTTTTCTTGGCCTGTTCGAACATGTCGCGAACCCGGCTGGCGCCGACACCCACGAACATTTCGACAAAATCGGAACCGGAAATCGTAAAGAACGGCACATTGGCTTCGCCCGCAACCGCGCGCGCGGTCAGCGTCTTGCCGGTACCAGGAGGTCCGACCAGCAGCACGCCGCGCGGAATCTTGCCGCCCAGCCGCTGAAACTTCTGTGGATCGCGAAGAAACTCGACGATCTCCTCAAGATCCTGCTTGGCCTCATCCACCCCAGCCACGTCGGCAAACGTCACCCGGCCATGGGCCTCGGTGAGCAGTTTGGCCTTGGACTTTCCGAAGCCCATGGCGCCACGCGAGCCGCCTTGCATCTGGCGCATGAAGAAAATCCACACACCCAGAATAAGCAGGATCGGCAGCCAGGAAATCAGATAGCCAACCAGCGTATTGGAGCTGTCGACTTCGGGACGCGCGATGATCGTCACATTGCGCTCGTTGAGCCGTGCAATCAGGTTGGCGTCGCCTGGCGAATAGGTTTGAAACCCGGTCGCGGAATCGGTGTAATTGCCGGTAATCCGTTCGCCCACGATGGTGACGTCGCGCACACGGCCCGCGTCCACATCATTGAGGAACTGCGAATAGGCAATGTCGCGCCCATTGGTTCGCTCGCTGGGGCTCTGGAACATATTGAACAACGCGATCAGCAGGAGCGCGATGATTGCCCATAGGGCAAAATTGCGGAAGTTGGGATTCATGCTCTTCCTCGGGAAAGTTGGCCTTGCGGCCACCGGCTCACAACCGATTTTTCAATGTCAACTCATAACATAGGAGCCAACCGGGCCATTGCCAAGGCTGTTGGCCGCCTTTGTCACGGCGCCTGGCCGCCAAATGCCAAGGCATTCGTCCAGGGACATGGCGGAAACGCGGCTGCACCGACCGTATCCGCCAGAGCTTGCCCCAGGGGTGTTTCATAGACCGGCAGAATCCGCGCGTAACGCCCGGCCAAAGCACCTGCGACGAAACCACCCGCAACGCCGTCTTCAAGACGCCAGATGGGCGACGATGCGCCAAAATCGCGGCTGAACAATGGCACACCGGGATGCGCCGCATCCGCAAACACCGTCAGCGGTAATCTGTGATCGAGATTGCGGATCCGGAAGCGACCATCCCAGTCGTCACACGCCCCCGGCACAATTGTGCTGCGATCAAGACCGCGCCGTTCGCGCATGATCGTCAGTTCCGTGCCCTTCCGCCGCAACAACGCACGCCCGAGCGTGACGCTTTGGCGCGCGCGATTGCCATAAATCAGTTCCTCAAGCGCTGCCTTGCCGCGGCGATCAAGCGGGCGCGCCGCGCCACCGCACAGACCAATCGCAGCCTCGAGCGCCAACAGCACCGCCTGGGGCGGTTGCTGCAAATCGAGGGTAATGTGCAGACTGTGGTCGGAGCCGGGGCGAAAATGTTTCTGAACCAGTGCGCCGGCCTGCCGCGCGAGCAAGGTCCGGCGCGCCGCCGCTTTCCGCGCGGTGTGCATGTCCGCCATCCCGCGTTCGGCGAGCGCCTGTCGCGCGCGCACCCTCTCGAACCGCACATCGCGATTGGAGGGATCCTCGATCCAGGACATGCCGGAAGCAGCCAGATCGGAGCGAATGGCTGCGCGGTCGATACCAAGCCAGGGCCGCAGCACCCACATCCGCCCCTCAAACAGCGTCGCTGGCGAAATTCCCGCCAGACCGGCACTGCTCTCCTTGGGCCTTCGGGCGCGGCGCATCCACAGAGTTTCCATCTGATCGTCGGCAGTGTGCGCGGTGAGAACCGCCGCAAGCCCCATGCGCGACGCGGCGTTGCTCATCAGCCGGTAGCGAGCGGCCCGCGCCGCCGCCTGCACGCCGGTTGCGGGCTTGTCGCTTTTCCAGACAAGTGTCTCGTGACGCAGACCCAACCGGCGGCTCAGCGATTTGACATGCCGCGCTTCCTCCGCCGATCCCTCACGCAATCCGTGATCGACCGTCAGCGCAACAAGACGCGCCGGGCCTGCAGTCTGCGACAGACGGTAAAGCAAGCCGAGCGAATCCGATCCGCCGGACACGGCCACCCCAAGCGGCCTTGTGTCGGTCAGTGAGGCCAAAAATGATGAGAGCACAGCGCCGGGCACGGGACTTGATGGAGAAACGGGACCCGCCGCCCGCAACATGAGGGATTGCCCTGCCAGGCTCAGCAGCTCGCCCGCTGTTGCTCTTCGCTGACCTTGCTGCGCACCGCAGCCGACGCGCCGGGATAGCGGATCAGCACCTCGCGCAGCGTCGCGCAGGCAGTGTCACGATTGTCGAGCTTGGCCAGCGACATGCCAAGCTTGAGCAGCGTATCGGCGCCCTTGTCGGCCTGCGGATAGGCTTTGTGTGCATCCAGAAAAGTCTTGGCGGACTCCTGATAGCGGCCTTGGGAATATTGCGCTTCGCCGAGCCAGAACATCGCATCGGCAGCCCGCGCGCCATCGGGATGTGCGGCGACGTAGCTGGCAAACACCTGCTCGGCCAGGGCGTAGTCGCCCGCCAGCATGTGATTGTAACCGGCCTGATAGAGATCATCGGCAGACCCCAGCGACGCGGTCTCGCCGCCCGGCGTTGCCGGTTCGATGATCCCGCCAATCAGATCTCCATTCTGATCGACCTTGAGATTACCCAGATCCATGGTTGGCGCCCCGGTCACCTGTCCGCCCTGAGTGGTCGAAGCGGTGGTCGACTGCTCGACGCCCGGCACCGACGACCCGGCATCGCCGCGCTGACCCGGGGCCTTCTCAAGCTCCTGGAACCGGAATTCGTTGTCCTGCTGCATTTGCCGCATCTGTTCCTGCATCTGCAGCAACTGGAAACCAAGCTCCTCAATACGGCCATTCAGCGTCCGCACCTGCTCCTCGAGTTGTCCGATGCGAAACACCGGATCACCGGACTGCGCCAGCACCACCGGCGCGCGCTCGGGCGCGGATTGCCCGATTGCCGCTGGCGGAAGCGGCGCACCGGGGGCAAACACGGTGGATCCCGGCAGGGCCGCAGCCGGAGCCGCCAGGGTTGTCAACGCCACGGCGGCGAGCAAAGTGCTAAGTGTTGTCATCATTCCGACCTCATTGCGCCGCGCAGTCACTGGCTTGAGTGGTGCGGGCGGTTACCTGTCATTCAATTACCGCATGGCTCGTCTTCAAATCAACGCACAAACCGGCCAAACTATGATCATCTGCCTGCCCGAAAGCAAAAAGGGCGGCCCAAAGACCGCCCCGATGCATATTGCGAATTGGCAGACCGTCTAGCTTCCGGCGCCGCTGAGAACCGTGACAGCGCGGCGGTTTTGCGACCAGCAGGAGATGTCGTCGCAAACCGCGACCGGGCGTTCCTTGCCGAACGAAATGGTGCGAATCCGGTTGGCCGCAATTCCGCGCGTGGCCAGATATTGACGGGCGGCCGCTGCACGGCGTGCACCCAGTGCCAGGTTGTATTCGCGGGTGCCGCGCTCGTCGGCATGGCCTTCCATGGTGATCTGGTAGCTCGGATACTGGTTGAGCCACTGCGCCTGACGGTCAAGCGTCGATGCGGCATCGGCCCGGATCACCGAGGAATCGGTGTCAAAGAAGATCCGGTCGCCGACATTGACGGTGAAATCCTGCTGCGAGCCCGGCGTGGCGTTGCCGGCCAGACCCAGATCGGCGGCGTTGTTGGGCAAGGTCTTTTTCGAAGCGCAGCCCGCAAGGGTCATGGCCATGAAAAGCGCCAGCATCGCCGGGTTGCGGGCAATTGTCTGCATGCGGCCCATGGCCGGTCTCCTTGAAAGTGTTGGTTGACCGTTTCTAACCGGTCGCGGTTAATCCGCGCTGAAGGAAGACGGTTAACAATTGAGAAATTCAGGCTTCCGGAACCGCCTTTGGACCCACAATGCGGCGCAAACGCGGCAGAAATCCCCAGATCTGCCGTTCTTAAGGCTATTCCAGCAGTGGCGACCATGCCGGGTCGGAGGCAAAGGACGGGGTCTCCACCAGTTGCTCATTGTACCCGGTCAGGTCGATCGAGTGGATCTGCGGGCCGCCGGCGCCAGCCGGTTGACGGAAGAACATCAGCACCCGGCCATTGGGTGCCCAGGTCGGTCCCTCATTGTGAAATCCGGTGGTCAAAATCCGCTCGCCGGAGCCGTCGGTGCGCATTACACCAATCGAGAATTTGCCGCCTGATTGTTTGGTGAACGCGATCAGATCCCCGCGTGGCGACCAGACCGGGGTCGAATAGGAGCCATCGCCAAACGAAACCCGGCGCTGATTGGAGCCGTCGGCGCCCATCATGTAGAGCTGCTGGCGGCCGCCACGATCGCTTTCGAACACGATCTGCGTGCCGTCAGGCGAGTAGGAGGGGGATGTATCGATCGCTGCGGTACTGGTCAGCCGGGTGGTCGCCCGCGACCTCAGATCCATCGTGTAGATGTTGGCGTTGCCGTCCTGCTGAAGGCTCATGATCACCTTCTGTCCGTCAGGCGAAAACCGTGGGGAGAACGTCATGCCGGGAAAGTTGCCCACAAGTTCGCGCTGACCGGTTTCAAGCTGCAGGAGGTAGACCCGCGGCTGACCGCCCTCGAACGACATGTAGGTGATCTCCTGGCGGCTGGGTGAAAACCGCGGCGTCAGCACGATATCATTGGCGTTGGTGAGCATGCGCACATTGGCGCCGTCCTGATCCATGATCGCCAATTGCTTCTTGCGGTCGATCTTGGGGCCGCTCTCGGACACGAACACCACGCGGCTGTCGAAGTAACCTTTCTCGCCCGTCAGCCGTTCATAGATGGCGTCGGCGATGATGTGGGCGACGCGCCGCCAGTTTTCCGGGCTGGTGAAGAACTGTTCTCCGGCAAGCTGCTGTGAGGCGAAGGTGTCCCACAGCCGGAACTCGGCGCGCAACCGCCCGTCGGCCTCCTTGACCACCCGGCCGGTGACCAGCGCCTGGGCGTTGATCACCCGCCAGTCCTCAAACCGGGGGCTGACATCCGGATTGGCGATCTTTTCGATGAAAGCCGCCTTGTCGATCGGCGTGAACAACCCCGAGCGCTTGAGGTCGGCTGCAATCACCGCGGAAATCTGGGCACCGATGGCGTCGTTCGAATTGAAATCGGTAATGGCGATCGGCAGCGGTTCGACATTGGCGCGGTTAATGTCGATCTCCACCACGGCGCGGGCTGGACTGGAGGCCAGCACCGCCAGGGCTGCAACGAGCGCCAGCGGAAAAACGAATAAACGGTTCATCAGAGTCATGGTGCAGCCTTTCAGCGCCATTTCAAGTCCTTGTGGCGATTCCGCCAACGCGATCACATCAACGGGTCCTGCGCCTTAGAACATCTGACTGGGATCAAAGTTCACGATGACGTTGGACCAGGAGTCATATTTTTCCGCCGGCAACTGGTAGGGTTGGGATTTCAGAACCGCGCGCCTGGCGCTGCCTGCAAGGGTGCGCCGCACGGCATCCGAGCCGCCGCTTGCCTGAACCTGTGGCTGACCAACAATGTTGCCCGACGGGTCGAGGCTCATGGTAACCGTCACCCTGACATCACCGCCGTCGGCCATGCCCGGAATGATGTTCCAGTTGCGCTGGATCTGTCCGCGCAGCGCGTCCATCTCGCTCTGGCTCAGCGTATTGCCACGTGTGGTGCGGGTTCCGCCCAGTGCTGCGGTTTCCGTCGAGCGTCTGGCGCCGCCGCCCTGAGCGTCCTGCTTGTTGAGCAGCGCCGCCACTTCATCAGCGTTAAAATCGCTCTGCTTGGATGATGCTGTCTGTGAGGCGGATGGCTTGGGCGGTGTCGGCCGGGTCTGCGGCACCGGACCGGCACTTGGTAGCGCCGCAAATTGCGGCTCGGCGGGCGCAGCCTCGGCAATCGCTTCAGCGACCGGGTCCGGGTCCGGGTCGGTCGGCAGCGCAGCGACCTCGGCAGGTGCCGGCTCAGGCGCCGGTTCCGGAGCTGGCGCGGGTTCAGCGGCCTCGACAGGCGCGGGCTCCGCTATCTCGGGTTCAGGCGCGGGCGCCGGTTTGTCGGCTGGTTCCGGCGGGGCTTCCGAGACCACTTCCCGCAGGCTTGGTTCTGCAGCCGGAGCGGAATTCAGATCGACATCATTGTCGCCGACATTCTGGGCGTCCTGCACCGGTTCGGGGCGCGTGGTCGGCACCGGGGCTGAACTCTCCTCCACTGGCGCGGTCTTTTCGCCCTGCTGGATCTGGGTCAGTTCCTCGACCGGAACGATACTCACCGGAAACGCCTCGACATCAGCCACCTCAAGCGTCCGCGGCGCCGTATAGGACGACAGCGCAAAGCCGAGCACCGCAGCGTGCAAAAGTGTCGATGTGGCGAGGCTCCCTTTCATCGGCGCGCCGTCAGCTGTCCTGTTCCTGAAGCGTCACCAGGCCCAGGTTCTTGAACCCTGCGGCGGAAATCCGCGCCATCACCTTCATCACCGTGCCGTAATCGGCATTGGTGTCGCCGCGCACATAAATCCGCTCGTCATAGCCGGTGGTGGCGATCGCCTCGAGCTTGGGCACCACCTCGTCGATGGCGATTTCAGTCTCCTGCAGATAGATCAGGCCGGTCGAATTGACCGACACGGTGATCGGCTGGGTTTCGGAATTGAGCGCCTTGGCCTCGGTTTCGGGCAAATCGATCGGCACGCCGACGGTCAGAAGCGGTGCGGCGACCATGAAGATGATCAGCAGCACCAGCATGACGTCGACAAACGGCGTGACGTTGATTTCGGAAAGCAACTGCTTGCGGCTGCCGCGACGTCCGCGCCGCCCACCGCCACTCCGGTTGCCTGAGACGGACATGCCCATACCGGCCTCCTATTCCGCAGCCTGGCGGGCGTTCATCCGCTCGTCGATCTGGCGCGACAAAATGCCGGAGAATTCATCGGCAAAGCCTTCCATCCGCGCCGACAGCTTGCCGGCATCGGAGGAAAACTTGTTGTAGGCAATCACTGCGGGAATTGCGGCCAGCAGACCGATCGCGGTGGCAAGCAAGGCCTCGGCGATGCCGGGCGCCACAACCGCGAGGTTGGTCGATTTCGATCCGGCGATGGCCTGAAACGAGGTCATGATGCCGACCACGGTACCGAACAGGCCGATAAACGGCGCCGCAGACCCGATCGAGGCCAGCGACCCGAGCTTGCCTTCCAGATGTTCTGCCTCGCGGGCCAGCGTTACGTCCATCGCCTTGTCGATGCGCATCTGCAGCCCGATTGGAGATTTGGCGCCGCGCTCGAAGGACTTCTTCCACTCCTGCATCGCGGCCACGAAGATCGCACCCATGCCGGTGGTCTTGCGGTCCGAGAGGGTCCGGTAGAGCTCCTCGAGCGATTGGCCCGACCAGAAGACCTGCTCGAACTGATCTAGCTGCCGCCGGAACTTGCCGAACGAAATCCATTTGTCCGCAACGATGGCCCAGGTCCAGATCGATGCCCCGACAAGCCCGAGCATGACCAGTTTGACCACCAGGCCCGCCTGCATGAAGAGCGACCAGAGGGTAACCTCGCTGGTTGCCGCCAATCCAACCTGTTCCATTCACATAACCTCGAATCCAAACGCCCGGTTGGTCTACCGGGCGGCCAAGACGTCACATTTGCCGAAAATCCAGAAGTGCGCGATCGCCGCCTATTCACTTCTCAGGACTTCTCGCGGCCAATTTTGGTCAAAGGATGGCGCATATGATCCGCGCAATCCTCACGATTGGATTCATAAATGGTTATGGTTAAGGCTTGGTTAGGATTCCGGTGGCCTGCCCGGGCAATGCCCAAAACATCAGCCATGGCCTCAACCCGCCCAACGGCGACCTGGTTTGATCAGGATTTGACCGTCGCGGCCGCACCGACCCCGAATTTTTCGGCCAGCGCATCGGGCAGCCGCCGGGCCCGTCCGAGCCCGTTGATCACAGCCACGGTGACGCGCGCGCTGGCGAGAAGATGGTCTTCCCGCGAGATTGTCTGGTTAAGCATCATGCGTGCGCCGCGCACCTCCTCGGACAGGGTCATGATGGTCAGCACATCGTCCATCCGGGCGGGGGATTTGAAATCGATCTCCATGCGCCGCACCACGAAAGCGGTGGCCTCCGCCGGATCCTGTTCCGCGTGCAAGGCACCTTGCGACACCCCCAGAAGCCGGATGAAATCGGTGCGGCCACGCTCAAAGAAGTGCAGGTAGCGGGCATGGTAGACAAAGCCGGAGAAGTCCGTGTCTTCGTAATAGACCCGTTGCACAAGCTCGTGCCCACCCTCAATCAAACGGCCGGAGATGCAACTGGTCATGGATGGGTCCCATATCGATCAAGGCTCGCCGCCACCCGCTGAGTTCAGCCCGCAACAGCATCGTCGTTGTTTCATAATTCCCATCCATCAGGATTGAAACCACGCCGGCAAATAAGATTTGAGCATGAAGATTGCGATTATGGACGGAGACGGTTGCGTGGTGTGGCCAAAATCGCTGCATCTGTCCGAGGCCGGTCAATGACGATCGAGCCTATCCGGGTATTGGGTTGGACGCCGGGTGCCCAGGCCCTGTTCCAATCCAATATCGAGAGCCTGGTCAGCCGCTTTGCCGTCTGACGCGGCGACATCGGCAATTTTGTCTCAGGGCGAGGCGAATTCAGAGATCGCCATCGTCCCAGATCAGGTGCTCGGTATGCTCCGGCAACGCCTCGATACGCTCGGCCAGAAAGACCGGCGGCAATGGCAGCGCCTCTAACACAGCGCGGGTGGCCGGGACCCATTTGAACTCAAGCGGGTTCTTGCCATCGACAACCTCGTGCACAATCCGGCCATCAGCCGCAAAGGCGAAATCCGAAGGCAGATCCATCAGGTAATACCAGCCGAATTCGTGCCAGGCCTTGTCTTCAAAATGGAAAAAATTCTCCACCAGAAACAAAAGCCGGCCGATGCTGGCCTCGACCCCGAGCTCTTCCTGCATCTCCCTGACCAGGGTCGCGCGGCTGTCCTCGCCAAGCTCCGCCGTACCGCCGGGTATGGTCCAGAACGGCTCATGCACCGCGCGGTGGACCAGCAGGTAACCGTCGCGCAGCGCCAGCCCCGCAACCCGGGCGTTGAAGCGCCGGCCCTGATCCTTGAAACGGATGGTGCGGCGGCCGGGTCCGGTCATTCTTCCTCGAACAGGCTCGCCTGACTGGCGGCGAGATCCTTTGGCGGATTGAGCCCGATATGCCCCCAGGCGCGCGCCGTCATCACGCGGCCGCGCGGCGTGCGCTGCAAAAAGCCCTGCTGGATCAGATAGGGCTCGATGATGTCTTCAATCGCGTCGCGCGGCTCGGACAATCCCGCCGCGATGGTTTCGATCCCTACCGGCCCGCCACCGAAATTCCGGGCGATCATGTCGAGATAGCGCCGATCGAGCTGATCCAGCCCGATGCTGTCCACCGACAGCCGGGTCAGTGCTTCGTCGGCGATTTTCTGCGTCACCGCCTCAGCCTTGGCCACTTCGGCGAAATCCCTGACCCGCCGGAGCAGCCGGCCGGCAATCCGCGGCGTACCGCGCGCCCGACGGGCGATCTCCAGCGCACCGTCATCGGTTATGCCAAGCCCCATGATTCGCGCCCCGCGCCGAACGATCAGTTCTAGCTCTTCGACGGTGTAAAACTGCAGCCGAACCGGAATACCGAACCGGTCCCTGAGCGGTGTGGTGAGCAGCCCCAGCCGCGTGGTCGCCGCCACCAGCGTGAACCGCGACAGATCGATCTTCACCGAGCGCGCCGCCGGCCCCTCGCCGATGATCAGGTCGAGCTGGAAATCCTCCATCGCCGGATAGAGTATTTCTTCAACCGCCGGATTGAGCCGGTGGATCTCGTCGATGAACAGCACATCGCGGTCCTCGAGATTGGTCAGAAGTGCAGCCAGATCGCCGGCCTTGGCGATCACCGGCCCCGAGGTGGAGCGGAAATTCACCCCCAGCTCCTTGGCCATGATCTGCGCCAGCGTGGTCTTGCCGAGCCCAGGCGGCCCGACGAACAACACATGGTCGAGCGCCTCGGCACGGCCCTTCGCGGCTTCGATAAACACCTTGAGATTGGCCCGCGCCTCGGCCTGCCCGGTGAATTCGTCAAGCGACTGCGGACGCAAGGTCGCATCGACATCCTCGCCGCGCTTGTCCGGCGATATCAGGCGCTCAGCTTCACTCATGCAAGCAGTTCCATTCCGTCCACCATTTTGGCGGCCTTTCGGTCAAAAGTCATGGTCTTCTCACACCCGTTTTCCCGGTTGATTCCGGCAATAATCACATCCGAAACATCCGGATGTGGTGAATGCAGCCAGTTCGCCCAACTCTCCATCCGCATAGTATCGGGAACCTTGATTTCCACCGTGTCAAGCAATCCGGCCAGTTGGTTTCGTGCAACCTGCGGATCAATGCCATATGCCCGTTCGAGCACCCACGCCACCTCTGCGATCACGACCGGATTGACGAACAATGGCCGGTCGCCGCTGCTCGCCTTGACCAATTCCACCGCGGCCGTGAATTGCTGCGGGTCATCCCGTGTCAGCAGCCGGACGAGAATGCTGGTATCAATCCCGATCACGCGATCGTCCGTGCCGCTGAGAGATGGCGGAACCAATGGCCCGGTTCATGTCCCTAACGGACACCGGCGCACGGTCTGGTGCGTGCAGAACTCCCGCAAACTCGAGCGCACTTCTGTTTTTGGGCACAATCGTGACCTTACCGTCAACGATTTCGTAGCCAATCCGGTCTCCGGCTTCGAGTCGCAAAAACTCCCGCACTTCAACCGGAATGGTGGTTTGGCCCTTGGCCGTTATCTTGGACTCCGCGCCCACTTCCTTGCATCCTTCAAATTCCTTACTTTTCTATTCTAGTAAGGAAACCAGCCAAGGGCAAGGAATGTCATCGCGCCAGTTCCTTCAACCCGAGCCGGATCAGTTTGGCCGAATCGGCGCCTTCGCCCGCTTCCTTCATCGCCGCGGCGACCGCATTGGCGGCCTGATCGCGCGAATAGCCGAGATTGCTAAGCGCCGATACCGCATCGGCCACCGGCGCCGACGCCACTCCTTCGCCCAGTTCCTGCTTCAGCCCGATGGCGCCGCCGGCCTCGCCTGCCAGCGCCGGCGCCTTGTTCTTGAGTTCGGTGACAATCCGCTCCGCCACCTTCTTGCCGACGCCGGGCGCGCGGCTGACCATGGCGATGTCGCGCAGCGCGATCGCATTGGCAATTTCCGAACCGCTCAGCGTCGACAGCACCGCCAGCGCCACTTTCGCGCCGACGCCCTGGACATTTTGCAGCAGCCGGAACCATTCCCGCTCAAGCGCGGTCTCGAAGCCGAACAGCTTGAGCTGATCCTCACGCACATAGGTTTCGATAAACACCGCCGCCGCCTCGCCCGGCGACCCGAGCCGCGACAGGGTCCGCGCCGAGCAGAACGCCACGTAACAGACCCCGTGCACATCGATGAGCACATGGTCGTCGCCGATTTCCTCGATGGTGCCTTTGAGTTTGCCAATCATCCAGGTGTCCTCATTCCGCCGCCATGCGCCAGGCCGGCGAACTCCGATGGTGCGCGTGGCAAATGGCGATAGCAAGCGCATCCGCGGCGTCGTCGCTGTCGAAAGACGCCTTGGGCATCAGCACCTTTACCATCATGTGAATCTGCTTCTTGTCGCCATGGCCGACGCCGATCACCGCCTTTTTGACCGCGTTGGGCGCATATTCGGCCACCCTCAGTCCCGCCCGCGATGGCGCCAGCATGGCGATGCCGCGGGCCTGACCGAGTTTCAGCGTCGCCGTCGCATCCTTGTTGACAAAAGTATGCTCCACCGCCGCTTCAAACGGGCGGTAGAGATGCAACACCTCTTCCAGCCCGTCATAGAGCTGGTTCAGCCGCGAGGCGAGATCAAGCTTATTGTCGGATTTCACGGTTCCCGAGGCGACAAAACGAAGCGAATTGCCAAGCGTCTCGATGACGCCCCACCCGGTGCGCCTGAGCCCCGGGTCCACGCCGATGATTCGAATCGCCTCTGCCATGTACAAAACCCTATCTGTGACAGCGTCAGGTTTCCATTGAAAATGTGAACAAACCAAAAACAAACGCCCACGAGACGTGGTTTTGGCTTTTTGGCCACGGCATCCCTACATGGGGGTATCTTGCAGCACTGTAGAAAGCCCGCCCATGACCGCATTCTCCATTCTCGATCTCTGCCCCATTGTAGAAGGCGGCGACGCAAGCCAGGCGCTGACGCAGACCCGGCAGATGGCCGAGACCGCCGAGCAGGCGGGCTTCACGCGCTTCTGGCTGGCCGAACATCACGGCATGGCGGGCATTGCCAGCGCCGCTACCGCGCTGGTCATCGCCGAGGCCGGCCATGCCACAAGCACCATCCGCATCGGCTCGGGCGGGATCATGCTGCCCAATCACTCGCCGCTGGTGATCGCCGAGCAGTTCGGAACGCTTGAGGCGCTGTTTCCGGGCCGGGTCGATCTCGGCCTCGGCCGCGCGCCGGGAACCGATGTCGCCACCGCCCGCGCCCTGCGCCGCAATCTCGAAGCGGGCGCCAATTCCTTCCCCGACGACATTGTTGAATTGCAGCACCTGCTGGGTGAACCGGGCGGCCATCCGCTGACCGCAGTCCCCGGGGCAGGCTCGAATGTGCCGATCTGGATCCTGGGATCGAGCCTTTACAGCGCCCATCTGGCAGCCGCCCTTGGCCTGCCCTATGCCTTCGCGTCTCATTTCGCCCCGGATCTGCTGGGTGAGGCCCTTGCCATTTACCGCGACCGTTTCACGCCGTCCGCGCAACTGGAGGCGCCCTATGTCATGGCGGCTGTGATGGGTGTGATGGCCGACACCGATGACGAGGCCGCTTTTCTCTACACAACGCTGCAGCAGACTTTCGTCAACATGCGCCGCAACGCCCGCGGCAAGATGCCCAGGCCGGTTGAGAGCATGGACGGGGTCTGGTCGGAGATGGAAAAGATCGCGGTCGAGCACACGCTGTGCTACGCGGTGGTCGGCGGGCCGGACACTGCCACGGCCAGGATGCGTGACTTCATCGCCGAGACCGGTGCCGATGAAATCATCATCTCCATGCCGATCCATGCGATCGGGGCGCGGCTCAAATCCGTGCAGCTCTTTGGCCGGATGCGCGAAAGCCTTTGAGCCTGGCCTTCAGGACCAGAAAACGAAACCGCCGGCCCCTGGGACCGGCGGCGATTGACTAAATACAAGCGGATACCAGGCCGGCCGAGGCCAGGCCAACAGAGGTCAGGCCGAAAGCTTGGCCATCACCTCGTCGGACACTTCGAAATTGGCGTAGACATTCTGGACGTCGTCGTCATCGTCGAGCGTGGCGATCAGTCGAAGCACCGATTGCGCCTTGTCCTCATCCACCGGCGTCAAGGTTTGCGGCTTCCACACAGCCTTGATCGACTGCGCTTCGCCGAGTGCTTCTTCGAGCGCCGTGGAGACCTCGCCAATATCCTCAAACGCGCAGATGATCACATGCTCATCCTCGCTGCTGGTCACGTCTTCGGCACCCGCCATGATCGCCGCTTCCATCAGGGCGTCAGCATCACCGGCTTCCGGCGAATAAATGATCTCGCCAACCCGATCGAACATGAAGCCGACCGATCCGGTTTCGCCCAGCGCCCCGCCTGATTTGGTAAAGGCTGCGCGTACTGTCGAGGCGGTGCGGTTGCGGTTGTCGGTCAGCGCTTCGACGATGACCGCGACGCCGCCCGGGCCATAACCCTCATAGCGCACTTCCTCGTAACTCTCGCTGTCGCCGCCCGACGCCTTGTTGACGGCGCGCTGGATGTTGTCCTTGGGCATCGACTGCGATTTGGCATTCTGGATCGCCAGCCGCAGACGCGGATTCATCGCCGGATCGGGCGAGCCCATCTTGGCCGCGACCGTGATTTCACGTGCGAGTTTGGAAAACATCTTGGAACGAACGGCATCTTGCCGTCCCTTGCGGTGCATGATGTTCTTGAATTGTGAGTGGCCGGCCATGAAGCACCTGATCTTTGCAACGGGTCTGGATTGGCCGCCTTATAAAACCGATCCCCTGTTTCGTCCAGAAGGGACAAGTCACGGAGCCGCATGCCATGTTAAAACCTGAAACAGCGCCGCTAGAGCCACCCATGCCGCTGACCGGCGGGTGCCAATGCGGGCGCATTCGCTACCGGCTCAGTGCAAAGCCGCTGGTGTTTTATCTGTGCCATTGCAAGGAGTGTCAGCGCCAGACCTCCTCAGCTTTCGGTGAAAGTCTGCGCTTTGCCCGCGACGTCCTCGAGGTTGACGGTGAGTTGGCCGTGTTCCGCCGCACCAGTGATGCCGGCAATGCGCGCGAAGGCTGGTATTGCACCGATTGCGGCGTGCGCATCTGGCACGGCACGCAAGGGTCATCGGAAATCAACATCAAGGCCGGCACGCTGGATGACACCTCCTGGCTCGCTCCTGCCGGCCATATCTGGACCCGCTCCAAACAGTCCTTTGTCACGATCGCCGAGCACGAACTCGCCTATGACGGCCAGCCCGATGACGATTACCAGGCTCTGCGGGACCGGTGGTTTCAGATGCTCACAGGCTGACGAAACGGTGCCGTCAGACTGCCAGGCCTTCGAGAAGGTC
The DNA here is from genome assembly GCF_947501405.1 of uncultured Hoeflea sp. Taxonomy (GTDB): domain Bacteria; phylum Pseudomonadota; class Alphaproteobacteria; order Rhizobiales; family Rhizobiaceae; genus Hoeflea. The sequence goes on from NZ_CANMVK010000004.1 coordinate 122,221, forward strand.
TAAATCCGGCTCCGGTTGCGCCCATTGCCGGGCTTTACCTCGTCATGCCGCGCGCTACACTTGAATGTCTACGACAGGCAACGCGCGGAGCGACATCATGCCCTGGACGCCCATGCCCACCATGCCGACAGCCCTCATGTCGAAACTCCGGATACCGGAATTTCGGATGCCGGAGGTCTGGCTGACCGCCCTGATGTTCATACTGGTCCTGATGTGGCTGCCAACGACGGCGTCCGCGCAGCAAACCCGCCAGCCCTTCAGCCAGTGCCTGGCGGTGGCGCAGGCGCTGCCTGGCGCGATCTACGCCAACTTTACCCCTGGCACCAAAACGCAAAACCCAATATTGGCCCAAGCCCGCTCCAGTGAGGTGGAGATCGCTTTCGCCGGGCATTCGACCTATGTCATTACGACACCATCGGGTGTCACCATCGCCACCGATTACAACGGCTGGTCCGGTCATGTGTCGGTCCCGCGCGTCGTCACCATGAACAAGGCGCACTCCTCACACTTCACATTGTCGCCGGACGAACGCATCGAGCATGTGTTGCGCGGCTGGAACTTCGATCAGACCCCGGCAGATCACAATGTGGTGGTTGACGACGTCTATGTCCGCAACGTCACCACCGACATTCGCAATTTCGGCACCATGGAAGCAGATGGCAACTCGATTTTCATTTTCGAAGTCGCCGATCTGTGCATCGGCCATCTGGGCCATCTCCACCATCCGCTCGAGGACAAACATTTCGCAAAAATCGGCAGGCTCGACATCGTCATGGTTCCCGTCGATGGCGGGCTGACTCTCAGCCATGAAGCCATGACCGGAATCGCCCGGCGGCTGCAATCCTCGATCCTCTTGCCGATGCATCGCCGCGGCGCGCCGCTGTCGAGTTTCATCCAGATGATGGGCGACAGTTTCGCGACCGATTTCGTGGCCTCGGACAGATTTACCGTCTCGGCGCGGACGTTGCCGCGGCGTCCGACCATTCTGGTGCTCGACGGCGTATAGGACGCCGTGCCAAGAATGGACGGCGCACTCAATACGAAAAGGACCGGATATGCTGCGTTGGATTGTTTTGTCGGGCACCCATGCATCGATGCTGGCGATCGGCTTTGCGCTCGGGATCTACCTGTTGCCGATCCTGATCGCGCCTGAAGGTCCCGACCGGGAGATGCTGGCGCAGACCACCCGATCGGCACTCTATCGCGCCGAGTTCCGCCGCGATCTCTCGGGCAGCGACTTTCTGCACTGGGGCGAAGGAACGGTGGGCGTGTCGCCGACGAGCGTTACCCATGAGGGGCGGCTTGCGCCGGGTCCCGACTACAAGCTCTATCTGGTAACCGAGTTCGTCGAAGACGAGGAGCAGTTCTTAAGCGTCCGCGACACCGCGGTCCGAATCGGCGACATCAAGACATTCGAGGGGTTTCTGGTCGAGGTGCCGGCCGGCGTGGACATCGAAGCCTACACCACGGTGCTGGTCTGGTGCGAAAGCTTCGGTGAATTCATCAGCGCCGCCAAATATCGCTAAACATAGCGCAGCGCAAAATGCGCATCAGGTCCAGAAATCGGGCATGGTCTCGCTCAACCGCGGGCCGATCCTGAGCGGCGCGATCTTTTCAGCGAGCCCGGTGCGGTCGGAAATCTCCACCGCCACACCGCAGATGGTCGCCGGTCCGCTGGCCACTTCGAATCGGCCTTTGGGAATGCGCGACAGGAACCGGTTGATCGGCTCCTCCTTGTCCATGCCGATGGATGAATCATAGTCGCCGCACATGCCCGAATCCGACATGTAGGCAGTGCCGCCATTGAGGATCTGGGCGTCGGCCGTGGGCACATGGGTGTGGGTGCCGACCACGAAACTGGCCCGGCCATCGACGAAATGCGCAAAACACAGTTTTTCGCTGGTCGCTTCGGCATGGAAATCAAACACCACCGCATCGGCCACCTCACCCAGCGGACAAGCTTCCAGGATCGCTTCGCCGGCCGAAAACGGATCGTCGAGATCGGGATGCATGAACACCCGCCCCATCACATTGGCGACCATCACCCGCGCGCCATTGCGGGCGATGTAGAGATTGGAGCCTCTGCCCGGCGTGCCCGGCGGGTAATTGGCGGGTCGAAGGAACCGCTCCTGCCGATCGGCGTAAACCAGCGCCTCGCGCTGATCCCAGACATGATTGCCTGTGGTCACCACATCGGCGCCGGCGTTGAGCGTTTCGAGAAAGATTTCCTCGGTAATGCCGAAACCGCCCGCCGCATTCTCGCCATTGACGATGACGAAATCGAGCTTGAAATCACGGATCAGGCCGGGAAGACGCTCCCAGACCGCGGTGCGGCCGGATCGTCCGACCAAATCTCCAAGAAACAACAGGCGCATGGGGTTCTCTATAGGCCTTGCGGAAACGAGCGCAAGCCTTGCTCGGTGAGGATCATCTCCAGGGGCACGTCATGCGGCTCGGCGGGCACCGCTTCCATCTCCTGGCAGGAAAACGCCGCCCCGATCAGCCGGGGCGCCATGCCCTTGTCGCGCAGCCGGGCAATCGCACGGTCGTAGTGCCCCGCGCCATAACCGAGCCGGTTGCCTTTCCCATCGAAGGCGGAAAGCGGCACCAGCAGCAATTGCGGATCAAGCACCGCGGCCTCCGGCCCGGGGCCGGATGTCCCGAAGCCGGTCGACACCAGATCCGACCCGCGAACGAACTCACGGAACACGATTGTCTGCCGGTCAAGCACCACCGGCAGACAGAGCCGCGCTCCGCGCTCGGCAAGCCGCGCCATCAATGGCCGCAGATCCGGCTCCGAGCGGATTGGCAGATAACCCGCGATCACGGTTCCCGGATCGAACACGATCGCCTCCGCCGCTTCCGCCATGACAAGGCTCATCTCGATACGGAGCTCGGGTATCAACGCGTCCCGCCGCTTCAGCGCCGCTGCACGTATGTCGTCTTTGCTGGTCATCTGGCGGCTCCGCATTGTGCCTGATCTGTTTGCTTTGGCCCGCTGTGTGCCTTCGGTCAATCACCAAACTGCAGGTGCCTTGCAAATCCGGCCCCGGTCACGATTTGCCGAAATCTGACAGATATCCCGGCCATTGATCTCAAAACCCACCCGATCCGTATCAAAACGGGACCAGGCGTTACCTTTCATAAACGACGCGCGGGAAATTGGTTTGCGGCGGCGGCGTGGCTGCCTCATAGGTATCGAAGCTTCTGCAAAGACCGATTTCTTCAATTCAAGCGATTGCCAATTCATGACCGAGACCGGCCCCAGATTGACCGAGCCCGAGCGCACCTGCCTGCAACTTGCCGCGCAGGGTCAATCAACCGTCTTCATCGCGGAGAAACTCAAGACCTGCCCCGAAAAAATCGAAGCGCTGCTGGCTTCGGTGCGGCGCAAGCTCATCGCCAACACCACCGTCGAGGCCATCGCCCGGGCCATCAAATCAGGCCTGATCAAGTAGAGCGGCCAGGTCATCCTCCGCGTCTGCCCGCAAACGTGCTCCGCAAGCGTGAAGCGAGACACCGGCGCTCGGCGATATCTCGAAACACACCGTAAAGCGCCAACAAAAATGAAAAGATAAAAGTGCGATCCACGACGACCGATGGATTGTTCGATCCCGGGAACCTACAACGTAGGTGGGCGCCGTGTGACCAAGCCCACGAGCCGGGTCAGGGACAGCTCCCTTAGGATCGATTAAGGCCCCGGGGATTGTGTATCCTGTCGGGAAGCGCAGATCGCATGCCAATATAGGGACGCCCGGACCAAAGCGCCAGATGCCGTTGCGGCTTTATGATTTGCCCGATGCTTGCCCCGTCCCCTGCCCTGCAAGCTTGCCAGCGATCTCTTCGATCCTGGTGGTCACTTCGGTGAGCGCCTGGGCCAGATCGTGGTCGGTCTTCTCGACCTTGGTGAGCGCGTTGTCCCGCGTTTTCTTCAAGGTTTCGACTTCGGCCTCGAGCCCGCGCATACGGCTTTGAAGCTCATGCAACTCATCCATCACCATGATCCCGGCCATCACGGTGATGCGCAGATCGCCGATTTCGCCGAATTGACCCTTGAGATGGCCGACATAGCGGTCGAATCGGCCGGCCAGTTCGCTCAAATGCTCTTCCTGACCTTCCTCGCAGGCCATCCGGTAGGTCTTGCTGTCGATGCTTACCGTGACCTGGGCCATTCACACCATCCTGTCTGTCGTTTTGTCGCACGCCATCTGATCGCTACCGGTCCAGCACGGCGCGGATAGTCTCCATTGCCGTCACCAGCCGGCGCGACACTTCGCGGTTGGCCTCTTCAAGGCGGTTGGACCGGTCCTGCGCCGCGTCGAGCTCCTGGGCAATTCGCCCGCGATCCTCGATCATGCGGTCGAGTTCGGCAGCGGCTTCGGTTGAGTTGCGGCTCGCCTCGACTTGCCGGTCAACCGCATTGTCGAGCTGATTCAAGGCCTTGTTCAACGCCTCGAGCGCGGATTTGACTGTTTTGTCAGCGGGCATCGGCGGCTTCCCCGAATATCGACCACAAGCCGAATCGCTTGAATTCCCGATACTTGTGGCGCTCAGTTTACCCATTAGCCGAACAGGGCGTCAACAAATCCGCACCTCCGGTCCCCAACCACTTTGCCGCCCAGCCCTTTGTTGACTCCGGCGAAGCAACTGCTATGTGTGCGCGGCCTTCGACCCGGACCGCAACGGCCCGGCTCTGACCTGAACGCGACAAGGCGGACCCGTCATGATTTCACGCGAAAAACACGACCGGATGGCAAATGCGATCCGGTTTCTATCCATGGAAGCCGTGGAGAAAGCCAAATCCGGCCACCCGGGATTGCCCATGGGCGCCGCAGACATCGCCACGGTGTTGTTCTCGCGCTATCTGACTTTCGATCCGAAGCAGCCCAACTGGCCCGACCGCGACCGCTTTGTGCTGTCAGCCGGCCATGGTTCGATGCTGATCTACTCCCTGCTCTATCTGCTGGGCTATGACGGCATCTCGCTCGACGACATCAAGAATTTCCGGCAATTGGGTTCGCCGACCGCCGGCCATCCCGAATACGGCCATGCGCCGGGCATCGAGACCACCACCGGGCCGCTCGGCCAGGGCCTCGGCAATGCCGTCGGCATGGCGATCGCCGAACGCAAGCTGGCCGATGAATACGGCGCCGATCTGGTCAACCACCACACCTATGTGCTGGCTGGTGACGGCTGCCTGATGGAGGGCATCAGCCAGGAGGCGATTTCGCTTGCCGGGCACCTCAAGCTCAACAAGCTGATCGTGTTCTGGGACAACAACCAGATTTCCATCGACGGACCGGTGTCCTTGACCGATTCAACCGATCAGCCGGCCCGGTTTGCGGCCTCGGGCTGGAACACGCTGGAAATCGATGGCCATGATCCCGACGCCATCGCCCAGGCGATCGAAACCGCCAAGGCCTCCGACCGGCCGACGCTGATCGCCGCCAAGACTGTGATCGGCTACGGCGCGCCCAACAAGGCAGGCACCAAGGATGCCCACGGTTCCCCGCTCGGCGACAAGGAAATCGCCGGTGCGCGCGCCGCGTTGGGCTGGGAAGAAAAGCCCTTCGTGGTGCCCTCTGACATTCTCGACGCCTGGCGTCTGGCCGGGCTGCGGTCGGTCAAGGACCGCAAGGCCTGGGAAGCCCGCCTCGCGGGTGCCGAAAACAACATCCGCATGACCTTCGAGCGGCGCATGGCCGGCGATCTGCCGGGTGGCTTCGATCCGGCGATCGACGCCTACAAGAAAAAGCTCGCCGAAGATCTGCCGACAGTGGCCACCCGCAAGGCCTCGGAGATGGCTCTGGAAGTGATCAACGGCGCAGTGCCCGAGACGCTGGGCGGCTCTGCCGACCTGACCGGATCCAACAACACCCGCACCAGCCAGACCGCGGCAATCACGCCTGACGATTTTTCCGGACGCTACATCCACTATGGCATCCGCGAACACGGCATGGCCGCGATGATGAACGGCATCGCCTTGCATGGCGGCTTGATTCCCTATTCCGGCGGCTTCCTGATCTTTTCCGACTATTGCCGCCCGTCGATCCGGCTTGCGGCGCTGATGGGCATTCGCGTTATCCATGTGCTGACCCATGATTCCATCGGGCTTGGCGAAGACGGCCCGACCCACCAGCCGGTCGAACACATGGCCGCGCTGCGCGCCATTCCGAACCTGCTGATGTTTCGCCCTGCCGATGCGGTCGAGACCGCAGAATGCTGGCAGATCGCGCTTGGACAGCAAAAGCGCCCGAGCGGCATCGCCCTGACCCGGCAGAACCTGCCGGTGGTGCGCACCGATTACAGCGAGGAAAACCTCTGCGCCTATGGCGCCTACGATCTGGTTTCGGCCGGCGATGCGGAGGTCACCATTTTCGCTTCGGGCTCCGAGGTCGAGATCGCGCTTGAAGCCCGTGAGACGCTGGAAGCGAATGGACACAGCACCCGCGTGGTGTCGGTCCCCAGCTTTGAGTTGTTTGAGGAGCAGAGTGCGGAGTATAAGAGCGCTATAATCGGCGACTCCAGGGTCAAGATCGCCATTGAAGCCGGTGTCCGTCAGGGCTGGGACCGCTTCATCGGCGCCGACGGCCTGTTCGTCGGCATGACCGGCTTCGGCGCTTCCGCGCCCTACAAGGAACTCTACGCCCATTTCGGCATCACCGCCGAGGCCGCCGTTGCCGCGGTCGAAGCCCGGCTACACGACAACGCCTGATCACTCCCGGACAGGCGCATTCAGATCCAGGACGGAGGAAGAGCATGAAGACCAGGATTGCCATTAACGGATTTGGCCGCATTGGCCGCAACGTTGTGCGTGCGATTTTCGAATCGGGCCGCAAGGACATCGACATCGTGGCGATCAACGATCTCGGCCCGGTGGAAACCAATGCACATCTGATGCGCTATGATTCGGTCCACGGCCGTTTCCCCCACGAGGTCAGCGTCGACGGTGACAGCATCTCGGTCGGTTCGGAGAGCTTCAAGGTGTTTGCCGAGCGCGATCCGAAGAACCTGCCCTGGGGCGATCTCGGCATCGATATCGTCATGGAATGCACCGGTATCTTCACCGCTCGCGACAAGGCCGCGTTTCACATTGAAGCCGGCGCCAAGCGCGTGCTGGTTTCAGCCCCGGCCGCCGGCGCCGACAAGACCGTCGTCTACGGCGTCAATCACGACGTGCTGACCAAGGACGATCTGGTCGTCTCCAACGCATCCTGCACCACCAACTGCCTGGCCCCGGTGGCCAAGGTGCTTCACGACGCGATCGGCATCGAAAAGGGAATGATGACCACCATCCATTCCTACACCGGCGATCAGCCGACGCTCGACACCATGCACAAGGATCTCTATCGCGGCCGCGCTGCAGCCATGTCGATGATCCCGACCTCGACCGGCGCCGCCAAGGCCGTTGGCCTGGTGCTGCCCGAGCTCGCAGGCAAGCTCGATGGTTTCGCCATCCGCGTGCCGACGCCCAACGTGTCGGTCGTCGACCTTAAATTCATCGCCAAGCGCAACACATCGGTCGAGGAAATCAACGATCTGATCCGCGCCGCAGCGTCGCAAGGCCCGCTCAAGGGCATCCTCGGCTACACTGACGAGAAGCTGGTTTCGATGGATTTCAACCACGACCCGCATTCGTCGATTTTCCACACCGACCAGACCAAGGTGATGGACGGGACCATGGCCTCGATCCTGACCTGGTACGACAATGAATGGGGCTTCTCCAACCGCATGGCCGACACCGCCGTCGCCATGGCGAAGCTGATCTAAAGACAATCGGAAGCCGGCCCCGCGACACCAGTATAAGGCCGCGCGGGGCCGGCTTTCGCTTTCTTGTGCTCCATTCGCACAATGCCGAGAATTCGCCTGGCATTTGAGCCTGCGAGCGGCCGGGCGCATGCGCCCAAAGGAGCATGGCTAATTCTGTTTCCATTGACCTCTGTCACGGCGCTTAGCCGCCTAATGAGCTAGCTTGCCTCCCTTATAGGGGAGGGTAACGTGCAGCTCAGGGACTATCTCAAGGTCGAAAAAGCAGCCGATATAAGCCGGACGGAGGTGGGACGGCTTGGCGCTGCGGTCATCTTTCTCGTCGGTGTGATCATCTACACCGGCGCCAGTTTCGCACATATCGAGCAATCCTACATGCTGATCGCCGCAGCGGTGATTGGCGCCTATATGGCGATGAACATCGGCGCCAACGACGTTGCCAACAATGTCGGCCCCGCCGTCGGCTCGTTTGCCATGACCATGACGATGGCCATCGTGATTGCTGCGTTTTTCGAAGCCGCGGGCGCAATCATCGCCGGTGGCGACGTCGTCTCAACGGTCAAGAAAGGCATCATCGATCCCGAGGACATCGGCAATTCCGACGTGTTCGTCTGGGTGATGATGGGAGCTCTTCTGGGAGCTGCGATCTGGCTCAACATCGCGACCTGGATCGGTGCTCCGGTCTCAACGACGCACTCCATCGTCGGCGGGGTAATGGGCGCGGGCATTGCCGCATCCGGCTGGCAGATCGTCAACTGGAACTCGATGGCGCTGATCGCCTCGAGTTGGGTCATCTCGCCGGTTGTCGGCGGCCTGATCGCCGCGGCAACCCTGTATCTGGTCAAGAGGACCGTATTCTTTCAGAGAGATCCAGTCGCTGCCGCCAAGCGGGTGGTGCCGGTTCTGATCGCGGTCATGGCCTGGGCGTTCACGACCTATCTGGCGCTCAAGGGCATCAAGCAACTCGTCAAGGTGCCCTTTTCCGCAGCCCTGCTCATCGGCCTTCTGGCCGGAATTGCGGTCTATGTGCTGGTCCGCCCGGCGATCGCGCGGGCCACGATCAGGCTGAGTGCAGATCGCGACGGCATCAACCGGCTGTTCACGATCCCGCTGATTTTCGCCGCCGCCCTGCTCAGCTTCGCTCATGGCGCCAACGATGTCGCCAACGCCGTGGGCCCGCTGGCAGGCATCGTTGATGTTCTTGAGGCAGGAGATGGTGGCAGCAAGGTGGCGATCCCGCTCTGGGTGATGGTGATCGGCGCAATCGGCATCTCGGTCGGCCTGGCGCTGTTCGGGCCGAAGCTGATCCGGACGGTGGGGTCTGAAATCACCGAGCTCGACCGCGCCCGCGCCTTCTGCATTGCCTTGGCTGCGGCCATCACGGTGATCATTGCCAGCCAAATGGGACTGCCCATCAGCTCGACTCACGTCGCCCTGGGCGGCGTGTTCGGGGTTGGCTTTCTGCGCGAGTTTCTCGAACAGCGGCTGGGCCGGGTGGTCGAGGAGGTGCTGCGCCACCATGAGGGAGAAGCCGATTTCGACAAGGTCGAAACCGTTCTCCGCGAATTCCAGAACGCGCCTCCGGAGGACAAGCGCCGCATTCTTCAAACGCTGCGCCAAATGGGCTCCGAGGCGGTGATCAGCGCTGCCCAGCGCAAGCAACTGCAAAAAGCCTTGAAACGCCAGTTGGTCAAACGCTCGTCACTGCTCAAGATCGCGTCGGCATGGATCATCACCGTCCCGGTTTCGGCCCTGATGGCGGCGATTTTCTATTTTGCGCTGCGTGGTATGATGCTGCCCTGATGATCGGCGCCTTTCTCAAGAAAACCCAGCTTCCGGTGATCCTGGCGCTGCTGGTGACCGCGTTCTGGCTCAGTCCCGATTTTCAGGAGATCGCGGCCGGCGTGGCCATTTTTCTGTTTGGCATGCTGATGCTCGAAGATGGCTTCAACCGGTTTGGCGGCGGCCTGCTGGAGCGCGTGCTCGAAAAGGTGACCGGCTCGTTAAGCCGCGCCCTCGGATTCGGCGTTCTCGCCACCACCGTCATGCAGTCCTCCTCGCTGGTCTCGGTGATCACCATCTCCTTCTTGAGCGCCGGCCTGATTTCGCTTGGCGCGGGCATCGGGATCATCTTCGGCGCCAATATTGGCACCACAACCGGCGCTTGGCTGGTTGCGGGCTTCGGCCTCAAGGTCAATCTCTCCGCCTACGCCTTGCCGATGCTGGCTTTCGGAATCGTGCTGGTGTTTCAGCCCGCCAAATATTTGCGCGGAATCGGCTATGTGCTGGCCGGCCTGGGCTTTCTGTTTCTTGGCATTCACCACATGAAGCTGGGTTTCGAAGCCTTCAAGGATCAGTTTGACTTAACCCGCTTCGCCATGACCGGGCTGGCCGGACTGCTGGTCTATACGCTGGTCGGTGCGGCGGCGACGGTGGTCATGCAATCCAGTCATGCCACCATGGTGCTGATCATCACCGCGCTGGCCGCCGGGCAAATCTCCTATGAGAACGCACTCGCGCTGTCGATCGGCGCCAATATCGGCACAACGATTACCGCCATCATCGGCGCGATGACGGCGAATTTCGAGGGCAAGCGGCTGGCGCTCGCGCATTTGGTGTTCAATCTGGTAACTGCCGGCGTGGCGCTGGTGCTGATTTCCCCCCTGCGGCTGGCGGTCGATGGGCTCAGCGACATGATCGGCATCGCCGCAACCGACTACGCGCTCAAACTCGCGGTCTTTCATACGATCTTCAACACCATGGGCGTGGTCATCATGGTTCCGATGATCGGCAAACTGACCGGATTCCTGCAACGCGCCATCCCCGAACAGCGCCCGGATGTGAGCCAGCCGCGCTATTTGAATGAGGCGGTCGGTGCATTTTCCGCCACGGCGGAAACGGCGCTCCGCAATGAGGTGGGCCACCTTAACGACAACGCCATTGAGTTGATCGTGCACGGCCTCAATCTGCAACGTCACAAATTGTACGAGGCGCCTGACATCGAGGCCTATGTCAAAGGCGCCAGATTGCCCCAGGAGTTCGACATCGAGCTTGCCTATGAACAGCGCGTCAAGGTGCTGTACGGGGCGATCCTCGAATTCGTGAACACCAGAACGGCGGGCGAAACACCGCCACGGCTGGTGGAGCGCATGTACATGCTCCGCGAAGCCGCCGAGCGGATGGTGCGGGCTGTCAAGGAGATCAAACATCTGCGCGGCAACACCGCACTCTACACATCGCGCAATCAGGGCGAGGCAACCGCGCTCTACAACACCTTGAGAACGGAACTGGCGCGCATCCTGGTGGAAATACACAAGATGGACACGGAAACATCCGAAAACCGAAGTAGCTTGTGGCTGGAGGAGGAACGCGCACGCGTAAAGCGTGACAAGAGCTTGACCAACCAGCGGGTGGCAAAACTGATGCGCAAGGGCGCGCTTTCGCCTGCGGTCGCAACCTCGTTCCTCAATGATGCAAGCTACGCCTATCGCGCCATGAAAGACCTGCTCGAGGCCGCGCGCATCTACTATTCGGAAACCGAAGGATCCATGGCCGAAGTCGAGCAACTGCTCACGCTCGATGAGGACACATTGGAACTCGACAGCGAAGTGTAATCGAACCGTCACATTGCTCCGTTATCCTTGTGGATTGCGTTGCGGGAGTCATGGCCATGTCAATCAAGGAAACCGCCGAAAAGCTCCGGAAATACAAGGAGCGATTGCGCTCGGGGAAAGCCGACAAGATCCAACCCGAGCATGTCGAGAAAGTGCTGGCCAAACTTGTCGCTAAGGAAGCCGATCTCGCACAGGAGCTTTCCAAGACCACCAAGGAAGGCAAGCGCAAGCGCCTCGAGCACAAGCTTGAAACCGTCAATGAGTTGATCGCCAAAGCCCGCTGGCTGACCACACAGGTCTGACGGCCCCGAACTGCGCGCTGATCAATCCTTGCAAACCGCCGGGAATGATCGGCGGCGCGGTGTTGACCGCGGCAGGGCCGCCATGACACTAAGCCAGAAAGGATTTGTCCGGCGTTTTCAGCAAGCGAGACCCACCCATGACCCAGTTTAAAACCCTTGACGACCTCACCGACATTGCCGGCAAGCGCGTGCTGTTGCGCGTCGATCTCAACGTCCCGGTCTCAGATGGCGCGGTAACCGACACCACCCGGGTCGAACGGGTTGCGCCGACCATCATGGAACTGTCGCGCAAGGGCGCACGGGTGGTCCTGCTTGCTCATTTCGGCCGGCCCAAGGGCGCGGCCGTTGCGTCGATGTCACTGGGGCCGATTGCCGGCGTGGTCGAGGATGTTCTCGATCACCGAGTCCACTTCGCAGCCGACTGCGTCGGCGAGGTCGCGCGCGACGCCATCAATGCGATGGTCGACGGCGACATCCTGCTTCTGGAAAACACCCGCTTTCATCCCGGTGAAGAGAGGAACGACCCGGATTTCGCCACGGCACTTGCCAAAAACGGCGATGTTTTTGTCAATGACGCTTTCTCCGCCGCCCACCGTGCGCATGCCTCTACCGAGGGGCTGGCCCGTCACCTGCCCGCCTATGCCGGACGCACAATGCAGGCTGAATTGCAGGCGCTGGAAAAGGGGCTCGGCAATCCCGCCCGGCCGGTGGCGGCGATCGTCGGCGGCGCCAAGGTTTCGACCAAGATCGAGTTGCTTAGAAACCTGGTCGAGCAGGTCGATGCGCTGGTGATCGGCGGCGGCATGGCCAACACCTTCCTCGCCGCCCGTGGCGTCAATGTCGGTAAATCTTTGTGCGAACATGATCTCGTCGCCACCGCCCGCGACATCGAAACTCTTGCGGCGAAATCAGATTGCGCGCTGGTGCTGCCGATCGACGCAGTGGTGGCGCGGGAGTTCAAGGCCGGCGCGGACAACGAAACCGTCCATGTCGAGGACATTCCCACTGATGCCATGATGCTTGATGTCGGGCCGAAATCCGTCGAAGCGATCAACGCCTGGATCACCAAGGCCGACACGCTGGTCTGGAACGGGCCGCTGGGCGCCTTTGAAATCGCGCCGTTCGACGTCGCCACGGTGTCGGCTGCGCGCCATGCCGCCCGCCGCACCCGCGAAGGACTTCTGGTGTCGGTGGCCGGCGGCGGTGATACCGTGGCCGCGCTCAACCATGCCGGGGTGTCGGACAGCTTCACCTATGTCTCCACCGCCGGCGGCGCATTTCTGGAATGGATGGAGGGCAAACCCCTGCCCGGCGTCGACGTCTTGAAGCGCTAACTCACCGGACCAGATACCGAGGCACCCATCACAACGCGGGTGCGCCCGTTAAGCATGTCGAAATGACACCGGCACTTTCAATCGATTGAAATTGTTTCAATCGATTCAAGCCGCTGTCTGGCTATTTTCTCCCTGTCCGCGCATCTGATAGATGAGCCCCAACATGCAAGATGAACGGGGACTATCACGATGAATGAAACGATGGCGCGCCAGATGGCGGAAAAAGACGGCTTTATCGCAGCACTTGACCAGTCGGGCGGCTCCACGCCCAAGGCGCTCAAGCTCTATGGGGTCGCCGAAGACGCCTATGTCAACGACGAAGAGATGTTCGCTCTCATCCACGCCATGCGCGCCCGCATCATCAAGTCACCCGCCTTCACCGGCGACAAGGTGATTGGCGCGATCCTGTTCGAGCGCACCATGGATGGCGAGATCGATGGCGTTCCCACTGCCGAATATCTGTGGAACAAACGCGGCATCGTGCCGTTTCTCAAGGTCGACAAGGGCCTGATGGACGAAGCTGACGGCGTGCAACTGATGAAGCAGATGGATGATCTCGATCAGCTACTTGAGCGCGCGGTCGCCAAAAGCGTCTTCGGCACCAAGATGCGCTCGGTCATCAACGCCGCCAATGCCGGTGGCATCGAGGCCGTCGTCGCCCAACAGTTCAAGGTCGGCAAACAGATCCTCGGCCACGGGCTGATGCCAATCATCGAACCCGAGGTCAACATCAAGATTTCCGACAAGGCCGACGCTGAGGCGCTGCTTCTGACTGCAATCCACCGGCATCTCGACACCCTGGAAGCCGGTCAGCAGGTGATGCTGAAACTGTCGCTGCCCACAAGCACCAATCTTTACAAGCCGCTGGTCGATGATCCTCGGATCATGCGCGTGGTCGCGCTTTCGGGCGGCTATCCCCGAGATGAGGCCAACCGCCTGCTTGGCGCCAACACCGGTGTAATCGCCTCGTTCTCGCGAGCGCTGACCGAGGGCTTGTCGCAAGGCCAGCCCGACGCCGATTTCGACGCAGCGCTCGCAGCGACAATCGACGCCATCTTCGAGGCTTCGAAGGCGGGCTGAAGCTCCGCTTTGGCTCCAATCAATCCGCCCGGATGCACCGCGTCCGGGCGGATTTCCGTCCGCGCCGGTTTGTCGCGCTCGCAAAACAGTTCAACCCAGAACAAAAATCCGCTAAAGCCGTGTCATGAACACCGTCGCCGCAGGATTACTCAGTTGGTTGCTCATGCCCGTTGCTGTCATCAAGGGGCTGGGCGTGCGCAAGACCGCACCGCGTCTGCCGCCCCCCAGCGGCCGCCCCAAGGGCTGTGTTGGCGAGGGCCGGGCCGACACCCGCATCCTGGTGATCGGCGATTCTTCGGCAGCCGGCGTCGGCGCCGCACGTATCGAAGACACCTTGGGTCCGCAATTGGCCGCGCATCTGCATGATGCCACCGGTCAGCCGGTGATGTGGCGCAACGCCGGCGCCAACTCGGCCATCGCAGCCCAGGTTCGCGACTTCGTGGTTCCCAATATCGAGGAGCGCGATTTCACCCATGTGGTGATCACCGTGGGCACCAACGACGCTAAAAACTATGTCAGCCGGTCACGGTTCAAGAAGGGCTTCGGCGGATTGCTCTACGCCGTTCACGCACGCTGGCCCGACGCCCGGGTGTTCTGGTCCCCGGTCATAGACATGAAGGACGTGCCGGCGCTGCCGCCGCTGTTGGCTTTCATTCTGGGTCTGCGCACCCGCATCATCAACGATATGGGCGCCCAGCTTTGCCGCGAACGCTACGCAACCGCGCTGGAACCCCTGCCGGTGGATGACCGCGAAGGATTTGCGGTCGACGGTTTCCACGCCAATCATCTCGGCTACCGGCACTGGGCGGCGCATATAGCACGCGTCATGCTGGACGAAGCGCCAGAGTTGCCATCATCGAAATAACCAGAATAAGCGCGATCTTCCAGACATCGCCGCGGCGTTTGAGACCGGGCAGCCCAAACGGCTTGATCAGATGCAAAGCCATGGCCGCCAGAACCAGTATCAGAAGAATTTTCGTCGCCATCGATCATGCCTATTTTGCCAACAAGCCATACACTTGTCATGATCCGGGTCAATGACCGCGTAGCCATTGATTTGCCTGCCACCAGCAAATCTCCGGCTCTGGCCCCAGCTCTGCTCCCAAGGAGCTCCAATGCACCGCAATCTGCTTCCTGTCCTGTCGCTGCTCCTGGGTACGGCCTTTCTTCTCGCCGGAAATGGCCTGCACGGCTTGCTGCTTCCCATGCGCGGCACCGTCGAAGGGTTTTCGCCCACCTCGCTCGGTCTTCTGGGTACCGCGTGGGCCACGGGCTTCGTGCTCGGCTGCATCTATTCGCAGCGGCTGGTGCGACGCATTGGCCACGTCCGCGCCTTCTCGGCGTTCTCGGCCATTGTCGCAATCATCGCGCTGCTGACCGGGCTGCTGGTGGATCCGGTCAGCTGGATCCTGTTGCGCGTGGTGACCGGCTTCGCAATTGCAGCGGCCTTGATGATCATCGAGAGCTGGCTCAATGAACGCGCCAGCAACGAGACTCGCGGTCTTGTCTTTTCCCTCTACATGACCGTGACCTACGTTGCCATTGTCGCCGGTCAGATGAGCCTTGCCTTCGGCGACGTCACCCAAACCACCTTCTTCATCATTGCCGGTATTCTCTATTGCCTGGCGCTTCTGCCGACGGCTGTTTCGACCGCATCGAGCCCCGCGCCGCTCAGCGAAGTCAGGCTCGATCTCAAGATGATCTACCGTAATTCCCCGGTGTCCTTCGTCGCCATGCTGCTGATCGGCATCGCCAACGGCGCCTTCGGAACCCTGGGGCCCGTGTTCGGTGCAAATGTCGGCCTTTCGGCAGTGACGATTGCCACCATGATGTCGATCACCATCTTCTCGGGCGCCCTGATGCAGATCCCCGCCGGGCGGATGTCCGACCGCATCGACCGGCGTTATGTGCTGGCCGGCCTTGCGGCCATCGCCGCAGCGTCGGGAATTGCCATCGTCATACTCAAACCAACAGGGCTGACGCTGCTGTTTGGTCTGATCTCGCTGTATGGCGCGATGTCCTACACGCTCTATTCAATCATCGTTGCCCATGCCAACGACTATGCGGCAAGCGATAAGTTCGTCGTCGTATCCAGCGGGCTTTTGTTGCTCTACGGCATTGGCACCATCATCGGACCGCTGATTGGCGGCCTGACCATGGCCGTCAGCCCTCATCTGCTGTTTGCCGTCACCGCAGCCGCCCATCTGGCCGTCGCGGTCTATGCGATCGTCCGCAGCCGCATTCGCGCATCGGTGCCCGGCGCGGAAAAGGAAAATTTCGCCTCGCCCCCCTCGGCGCGCGCCGCAACACCCGAATCGATCAATCTCGATCCACGGGCAAACGCCGGCGAGGATTGACGGCCCGGCAATCAGCCCTTCCGGCAATCAGCCGATATCGAGCACGATCTTGCCGATATGTTCGCCGTCTTCCATGCGTTGATGCGCAGCGGAGGCCTGTTCAAGCGGAAAGATCGAATCCATCACCGGCAGCACCTTGCGTTCACTGAGTAGCGGCCAGACATGCTGGCGCAGCTCATCGGTAATTACCGCCTTGAAGCCGATATCCCGGGCTCTCAACGTCGAGCCGGTATGAGTAAGCCGTTTCATCATCAAAAGCGAGAAATCGGCTTCCGCCTTGCGGCCGTTGAGGAACGCGATCTGCACAATCCGGCCCTCTACCGCTGCTGCCTGATAGTTGCGGTTGATGTAGTCGCCGCCGACCATGTCGAGGATGAGGTCCACGCCCGTGCCACCGGTGGCGGTCTTCACTGCCTCGACGAAATCGGTCTCGCGGTAGTTGATCGCCAGATCCGCGCCGAGTTCCCGCATGGCCTCGCATTTGGCCTCGGAACCCGCAGTGGCGAACACCTCCGCGCCAAAAGCCTTGGCGAGCTGAATCGCGGTGGTACCGATGCCCGAACTGCCGCCATGCACCAGGAACCGCTCTCCGGCCTTTAGCCCTCCACGCTGAAACACATTGTGCCAGACCGTGAAAAAGGTCTCAGGAATGGCCGCCGCCTCGCTCAACGTCAAACCATTGGGCGCCGGCAGCGCATTGGTCTCGTCCACCGCGCAAAATTCGGCATATCCACCACCTGGAACCAGCGCGCAGACCCTGTCGCCCGGCTTGAACCGGGTGGCTTTTCCGCCGGTCGCCACCACTTCGCCGGCAATCTCCAGGCCCGGAATGTCTGTCGCACCCGGTGGTGGCGGATAGGCGCCCTGGCGCTGCAGGCAATCGGGGCGATTGACGCCGGCCGCCGCCAGCTTGACCAGCAGCTCGGTCTCGCCGGGGGCCGGTTTGGTACGGGTGGTCATCTTGAGGACCTCGGGGCCGCCGGGTTCGCTGATTTCAATCGCACGCATCACATCACTCTCCTTGCCACCGCTTTGCCGAACCATAGGCTTGGGCTAAACTGGCGGCAAGGCAGCCGGCGCCCGGCTGCCCGGCCTTTGCAACGCCAGCATGAAAGATCACCACGATGTTTGCCGATGATGACCGCCCCAAAGTCAAGAAAGCCCATGAGATCGGCTGCGACCTGACCTTCCTGTCCGCCAATGAACTGGATGAGCGAATCACTCTCCTGAAGCAAGAAATCGTAAGGCTGGAAGCCGACAAGGCGGGCAAAACCTCCAGTCGCAGCGCTGCGGAGAGCTTTTTCAAGTCATAATAATCAAGCTTTCACAGCGACTTGGCAGATAGTTTCGCACTGTTAAGCCCCGGTTAAGCTTTACAAGTCTTTACTATACCCATCCAGGCTTCCTGGATTTGACAGTTTGACCGATGGTCAATCTGTTTGACGCCTCCCTGTTAAACTCTTGAGAGCCGCGCATGCGGCTCTTTTTTTTCGCCGAGAGTTTGTGTCGCACTTCCAAACAGGGTGATGCAACCCGGTGAAAAGCGCCGGCCCGGCCGCCCTCAAAATGGCGCCGCTTTTGCCGCGATGCCTCGCAATACCCCGCAATTCCGGGGGCTCTGAGCATCAATTCACGTTAACCCTTTCTTAACATTCGGCTTGCCGCACGGTCGCGAAGGCGGCAAAGTGTTCTTGCTCGATGGCGCTGGTCAGCGTCAGGCGTGCAGCGGACTTGCAGAACCAGTACTTTCGTAATCAGGAATTCGCGGCAAATGACTGAAACCAGCCCCAATACCGTCAACCTCGCAGATCGCATGGCCAATTCGGCCCAGTTCAAGACGCTCTACACCGAGGGGATGGCGCTGGTCGAGGAGACCGCAAACTATCTCGACGGACCCGGCCGCACTGCCTCCAAGGCACTGCCGCGGCTGGCCGCCGTTCTCTATGCAGCCGAATCCATGCGCCTGACCACGCGGCTGATGCAGATGGCCTCCTGGCTGCTGCTGCAGCGTGCAGTCAACAATGGCGAGATGAACCGCGATCAGGTGATGGCGGAAAAGAGCAAGGTTCGCTTGGACAGCTTCAATTGCGACCGGTCAGCCCCCGGCTGGGCGGATCTGCCGGAAGCGTTCCGTGATCTGGTGGAGCGTTCGCTGCGCATTCAGAACCGGGTGGCAATTCTCGATCGCGAAATCTACCGTCCGGACGAGGCCAAGTCCCTCAAGCCCGACAACGAAAATTCGGTTCAGGCGCAACAGCATCTGCTGCAAACAGTGTTCACAAAGCGCTGACGCAAGTCCCCCGGAACGGCTGAAACAACAATCGGCTCGCGACCCTCGTTCGCGGGCCTTTTTTTTGCGTTTCGCGGTACGGGCGCCGCCGGGTCGGCAGGCTTCAGGGCCACACGACGACACGAAAAAATCAGGCAACAAAAAAGCCCGCAGGCACAAGCCGGCGGGCTTTTTTTGGATCCGGATGAACCGGAAAACTTACATGCTGAGACCTTCGAAGCGCTTCTTGAACTTCGACAGGCGGCCGCCGCGGTCCATAAGCTGCTGATTGCCGCCGGTCCAGGCCGGATGCGACTTCGGGTCGATCTCAAGGTTCATGGTGTCGCCTTCCGAACCCCAGGTCGACTGGGTCATGTATTCGGTGCCGTCGGTCATCACCACTTTGATCATGTGGTAGTCGGGATGGATGTCAGCCTTCATCTTATTCGTCCTGCCGTTCAGAGGCCCAGCGCAGCGATGCTTGCGGCATTTTGGCCAAACACATAAATGAAGCCGGTGTCCTTTCGGGCAACGGCTTTCCAATTCGATGGCGAGCCTATACAGGAAGGCACAGTCGATAACAAGAGCCGCATTTGTTTTTGCGGCCGCCGGATGCTTCATCCGCGCACCGCCCAGGAGTACACGTGGCCAATCAGACCGAGACACCCCGGACCGCACGCCCGTCGGTGCGCCCGCTCACCCGGCTCTTTCCTTATATCAAGCGTTATCCCCGTCTGGTTCTGGGCGCACTCGCCTTCCTTCTGCTGGCCGCAGTCACCACTTTGACATTGCCGACCGCCGTGCGACGGATGATCGACCACGGGTTTTCCGCTCAGGACGCCGGCTTCATCAACAGCTATTTCTCCATGCTCGCCGGTATCGCCGCCTTGCTCGCGCTGGCTTCGGCCTGCCGCTACTATTTCGTCATCACGCTGGGCGAACGGGTGGTCTCCGATATCCGCCGCGATGTGTTCGACCATGTCACCCGCCTCTCCGCCTCTTTCTACGACGCCAACCGCTCCGGTGAGATCGTCTCGCGGCTGACCGCCGACACCACGCTGATCAAGTCCACCGTCGGGGCCACCGCATCGCTGGCGCTGCGCAACACCATCTTGTGTATCGGTGCCGGAGGGATGATGTTCATCACCTCGCCAAAACTATCGAGCCTGGTGCTCGGCGCCATTCCGCTGATCGTGTTTCCACTTGTCGGCTTCGGCCGCAAGGTGCGCAAGCGCTCACGCGAGGCCCAGGACACACTGGCTGAGGCGATGACTTTCGCGGGCGAGGCAATCGGCGCCACCCGCACCGTCCAGGCCTTCAACACCGAAGCCAGCGCCCAGGCCAGCTTCGGCAGCGCCGTGGAAGCCGCTTTCGGCGCAGCGCGGCGCTCGATCCTGGCGCGCTCGATACTTACCGGTTTCGCCATCGCCATGGCTTTCGGCTCAGTTGTCGCCGTGCTGTGGTACGGCGCGCAATCGGTGCTGACGGGCGAATTGTCCGCCGGCACGCTCGGTCAGTTCCTGCTTTACTCGGTGTTCGCGGCGGGTAGCCTGGGCGCGCTGTCGGAAGTCTGGGGCGAACTCTCCCAGGCAGCCGGTGCGGCCGAGCGGCTGAGCGAACTGCTCGATGAAGTGCCCGAGATCCGCGCGCCCGATCATCCCGTGCCGCTGCCCCAGCCGCCCATTGGCGACATCCGCTTCGAGGACGTGCATTTCGCTTATCCCCTAAGACCCGACACCTCGGCCCTCACCGGCACCGGGTTTCATGTCCGTCCGGGCGAGACCGTTGCCGTGGTTGGCGCTTCGGGTGCCGGCAAATCGACGCTGTTTTCACTGATCCTGCGGTTCTACGATGTCACCGTCGGCAAGGTTTTGCTCGACCATGTCGACATCCGCGAGACCGACCCGGCCGATGTGCGGGCCCGCATCGCACTGGTGCCGCAGGATGTAACGATCTTCGCCGGCAGCGTCGGCGACAACATCGCCTTTGGCAAGCCGGACGCAAGCCAGGCCGACATCGAGGCTGCGGCGCGCGCCGCCCAGGCCCATGATTTCATCATGGCGCTTGAGGAAGGCTACGCGACACCGGTGGGCGAACGCGGCATCACGCTCTCGGGTGGCCAGCGGCAGCGCGTCGCCATCGCCCGCGCGATCCTGCGCGACGCGCCGATCCTGCTGCTCGACGAAGCTACATCGGCGCTTGATGCAGAAAGCGAAACGCTGGTGCAAAAGGCGCTGGAAGGGTTGATGCAAAACCGCACCACCATCGTCATCGCCCACCGGCTGGCCACCGTGCTGCGCGCCGACCGCATTCTGGTGATGGACAAGGGCCGCATTGTCGAGGAAGGCAATCATGGTGAACTCGTCGCCCGCGGCGGTCTCTACGCTCGCCTGGCGCGGCTTCAATTCGAGCACGGCGCCGAAGCGTTGTCGCTAGCAGCCGCACCGGAGCGGGCGGCGATGTCGGACAAAGCCGGCTAAATTTCCATGTAACTATCTTGTGCATTGCGCCGGTTTGCGGTAAAGATTTGCCGTTCGTCTGGAAGCCACGCGGGGGACGGGACCTGGTTCGCGGGCTATAACGGGAACACTTGGAAGGTATATCCACAATGCGGAATAACGCGGAGTGGCGGACCCTGCTTTTGGCAGGCGCCTGCTATGCTGTGTGGTTTTTGCTGGTGTTTGGATGGGCAGGAATGCCGGACCCTTTGCGCGTACTGGTTCTTATTCCCATCATCACCTTGCATTCCTCGCTACAACACGAGTTCTTACACGGACACCCTTTTCGAAACCAAACCATCAACGATCTTCTGATCGCCCCGCCAATTGGAGTGCTGGTGCCATATCTGCGCTTCAAATCCTGCCATCTGATCCATCATATCAACGAAAACATCACCGATCCTTATGACGACCCGGAGAGCTATTACCTCGACCGCGACGTCTGGGAGTCCGTGCCAGCCTGGCTGAAGGCGCTTCTGGCCGCCAACAACACCCTTGTCGGACGCATGACGCTTGGTCCGGCGCTGGCCGCGGTTGGCTTCGTGCGCAGCGAATATCGCCGCGCCCGCGGCCCTGACCCAATCCCGTCCATTGCCCGGGTCTGGTTGCGCCATGGCCTTGCCGTGACACTGCTGTTCTGGCTTGTCGCACAATATGGCAGCCTGCACCCGGTCGCCTATTTCATCGCTGCCTATTTCGGCATGGGCCTGTTGATGGTGCGCTCCTTTATCGAGCACCAGGCCGTGGAAAAAGCCAATCAGCGATCGGTGATCATCGAAACCAGAGGGCCTTTGAGCCTGTTGTTTCTCAACAACAACTTCCACTCGGTCCATCATGCCTATCCGTCGCTGGCCTGGTACCGGATCCCGGAGTTCTTTCGCGAAAACCGGAACCGTTTCCTGCGCATGAACGGCGGTTACCGTTATGAAAGCTACTGGGAAGTGTTCCGTCGCCATGGCTTCCGGCCCAAAGAACCGGTTGCCTACCCGATGCGGGCCAATCGCAAGCGGCGCGGCGACGTAAGCTAATGCCAGAGACCAAAGCAAAAGGCGGCGCTCCAGGCGGCGTCGCCTCCTTGCCGATGTATGACTGGCCGGAGATCCGCGCCTGGACCGACGCGCTGTGGTTAGCCTTGCGCACCCAGTTGCAACAGCGCGGCATCGCTGCGCCCGATCATCTCGAACGGCCAGAAGACCCCGAACCTCTGTGGCTCGATCCGTCTCTGGTGCTGTCGCAGACCTGCGGCCATCCCTATGCCAACCAACTGGCCGGCAAGGTGACGCTGATCGGCGCCCCGACCTATCCCGGCATCGGCGCAAAGCCGGGTCATTACTTCTCGGTCCTGGTCGCCCGCAAAATGGATCAACCCAGCAACCTTGGCGATCTCAGTAACAAGCGCTTTGCCTTCAACATGGCACAATCACAATCGGGTTTCGCAGCACCTGTGCGGCTTTTGGCCGACGCCGGCTGTCACTCGCGGCCCAAACCATTTGCGACCGGAGCGCACCGGGCATCCATACAGGCAGTGGCGCAGGGACAAGCCGACTGGGCGGCGATCGACGCGGTCACCTGGGAACTGGCGAAGCGGCACGAACCGGCGGCGCAAGAGCTTGACGTGTTTGCCGTAACGCCCGAGACGCCGGGGCTGCCGCTTATCTCAAGTGTGCGTTTTTACTCCCAAGCAAGCATCATCGCCGACGCCATTGACGCGGCGATTGACGATCTGTCATCCGATGTTCGTGATCACGTGTTGCCGTCAGGATTGAAGCGATTCACTCCGGCTGACTATGCGCCGCTCGCCAGGCCCCTGCCCATAGCGGCGGCCTTACCCGGCATGGCCGGCTGATCGGGACTGGCCGGAGCTATCTTTCCGTCAGCTTCAACTCGATGCGCCGGTTGGTGGCGCGGTCCTCGTTGCTGTCGCCCTCAGCGATCGGTTGGAACTCGCCGAAGCCAGCGGCCACCAGGCGGTTGGCCGGAACCCCCTCGGCGATCAGATATTTGACCACCGAAGTTGCCCGGGCACTGGATAGTTCCCAGTTGTCGGCATAGCGGCCGGTGCCCGACAGCGGCACATTGTCGGTGTGCCCGTCAACCCGCAGCACCCAGTTGATCTCCTCCGGGATCTCCCGGGACAACTCGTTGATTGCCTCCGCGAGCTTCGCCATCTGCTCTTGGCCCGCCGGGTTGAGCTCGTTACCGCCCGACGGAAACAGCACCTCGGATTGAAACACGAAACGGTCGCCCACCACCCGCACATCTTCACGGCTCGACAGGATCTCCCGCAGACGGCCGAAGAAATCCGACCGGTAGCGGTTAAGCTCCTGTACCCGCTGCGCCAACGCCACATTGAGCCGCCGGCCCAGATCGGCGATCTTGGCCTGGGTCTCGCGGTCCTTGGATTCCGATACGTCCAGGGCATCTTCAAGTGCTGCCAATTGAGTACGCAGCGCCGAAATCTGTTGATTGAGCAGTTCCACCTGATTGAGCGCGCGCTGCGAAACCTTCTTCTCCGCATCCAGGGTCTCGCTGAGCGTGCCAATGCGGGCCTCCGCCGCGGCACTGGCGCCCGAGCCGCTCGCCAGCAATTCCTGCAACCGCGACCGGTCGCTTTCCGCCTCGCTGAGCGACGCCTGGAGATTGGCCAGCGTATCCTCGAGATCCTGCTTGCCGGACCGCTCCAGCGCCAGCAACTGGGTGAGTTCATTGATCTGGCTGTTGAGCCGGTTCAAAACCTGGTCGCGGCCCGAAATCTCCCGTGACAGGAAAAACTGCGCCAGCACAAACACCGTCAGCAGGAACATGATCGCCAGAAGCAGCGTCGACAGAGCGTCGACGAAGCCCGGCCAGTAATCGACCGCCCGGTCCCGCCGCCGGTTTCGCGCCAGCGCCATCGCCTATTTGTCTCCGAGCTTTTCGGTCAGCTTGTCGAGCGTTTCGCGCATGCGCCGCGCTTCCACCTGTTGCGCCTCGATCCAGTCACGCAGCATCTGCTGCTCGCCGCGCATATTCTTGACCAGACCCTGAATGCCTTCGGCAAGGCTCGCCATCGCCGCGGTGGTGCGCGGGGTCACACCCGACTCCTGCGACAGCTTCTGCATCCGCTCCGAAAGCATGCGGATTTCTTCGGTGGCGCCGGCGCCTTCGGCCGGCATTGCGATCTCGGAATCAAGATCCGTCATGGTCGACAGCCAGTTCTCAAGTTCAGTGTAAAACCGGTTCTGCGCGCGCCCAGCCTGCAGGTCGAGAAAGCCCAGGATCAATGAGCCCGCGAGGCCGAACAGGGATGACGAAAACGCGGTTCCCATTCCGTCGAGCGGCGCCGACAACCCGGTCTTCAGTGTCGAGAGCACATCTTCGGTGCCGCCGCTGCCGGGATCGAGCGACTGGATCACCTGGTTGATTGAGCCGATGGTGCCGAGCAGACCCCAGAAGGTGCCAAGCAGCCCCAGGAAAACCAAAAGCCCGATCAGATAGCGCGACGTGTCGCGCGATTCATCCAGACGGGTGGCGATCGAATCGAGGATCGAGCGCAGCGATGAGGTCGACAGCGCCATCTCCTGACGCCGTCCGATCAGCGCCCGCATCGGCGCCAGTAGTACCGGGTCGCGACCCACTTTTTCCGCGTTTCCCGTCGCGCGCAGCGAATTGACCCACCGCACCTCCGGCCTGAGCCGCAGCACATGTGTAAACACCAGCAGCACGCCCACCGCCAGAACACCGACGATCAACCCGTTGAGACCCGGATTTGCCAGGAAAGCCGTTTGGATTTGCCGGTACAGAATGGCCGCGACGAAACCGGAGAGGATGAGGAAAATCATCATGCTCCAGAAGAAAACCATCGGACTTGAGAGCTTGTGCGGATCCGCACCGCTGCCGTCTTCGGAGATGCCCCATCCCGACAATGTCAGTTTCGCCATGCGTGTTCCGTCCTGGCTGCTGCCCCAAATCATCCGATTGCGCGAACACTAACCGATAATATGGCGGAAATGAAAGCAGGCGCGTAAAACAGGGTTATCGTGGCCGCAGGGCGCAGTTCGCCGCGTCAGGCCGCGGGCACCGGACGCTGCACCAGCTCGAGCACACCCTTGAGAATATGCTCATTGCCCGCAGCAATCGAGCGCGTGCCGAACATGTCAGCTCCGCCGGTCGTATCGGCGACAAAACCGCCCGCTTCGCGGATCAACACGATGCCAGCGGCCATGTCCCAGGCTTCAAGCGGCTTTTCCCAAAATCCATCGATGCGGCCAGCGGCTACATAGGCCAGATCGAGAGCCGCGGCCCCCATCCGGCGAATGCCTGCGCACTCGCCCATCACATGGCGCAGTTCGACAAGGAAATTGCCATGGTGACCGCGCCCCAGATGCGGAACCCCGGTGCCGATCACCGCATCCGACATCGCCTTGCGCCCCGCCACCCGCAGACGCCGGTCGTTGAGGAAAGCCCCGCCGCCGCGCTCGGCGGTGTAAAGCTCGTCGCTGGCGGGATTGTAGATCACTCCAGCAACGATCTCGCCATTGCGTTCCAGCGCGATCGACACCGCAAAATGCGGGATGCCATGGAGAAAATTGGTGGTGCCATCGAGCGGATCGACGATCCAGCGATGCGCCCCGTCGCTGCCCGGCGTCTCGATGCTTTCCTCGCCAAGGAAGCCGTAGGTCGGACGCGCGCGCAGCAACTCGGTCTTGACGATGCTTTCGGCCTTGCGGTCGGCCTGGCTGACATAATCGCCCGGGCCCTTGAGCGAGACCTGCAGGTTCTGGACCTCGCCGAAATCGCGCGCCAGCGAGCGGCCCGCTTTCAGCGCCGCCTGCACCATGACATTAAGAAGGGCTGAACGCGCCATCTGGACTATTCCTTGATTTCGGTCGCTGGCCGCTGCTCAGAACGCGGTGGACTTTCCGCTCAATCCGCGCGGCGCAGATAGGTCAGTTCATTGGTGTCGACCACCACCCGCTCGCCCGAGGAGATGAAAGGCGGCACCAGAATGCGCACGCCGTTTTCAAGCACCGCCGGCTTGTAGGAAGAGGCCGCCGTCTGCCCCTTGACCACCGGATCGGCCTCGGCAATTTCGAGCGTCACATGATCGGGCAGCGCGATACCGATCGGCCGCTCGTCGTAAAGCTCCACCGTCACCATCATGCCATCCTGCAGGAACGCGCGCCGGTCGCCGACGAATTCCTTTTGCAGTTCAAGTTGCTCGTAGCTCTCCAGATCCATGAACACCAGCGCCTCGCCCTGTTCATAGAGAAACTGGAAATCCTTTTGCTCAAGCCGGATACGCTCCACCGTTTCCGAGGCGCGAAAGCGCTCATTGAGCTTGGTGCCGTCGATCAGGTTCTTCATCTCGACCTGATTGAACGCACCGCCCTTGCCGGGCTTGACCGCATTGGTCTTGACCACCGCCCAAAGGCCGCCATTGTGCTCAAGCACGTTGCCGGGGCGAATTTCATTTCCATTGATTTTCATGAAAGCATTCCGCGTCAAGCTGTGTCCGGGCCGACTTTCGGCGCGGTTTGGCGGCTTCAAGACCACAATTGGCCCAAGTTTTCAAGCCCGGCCGTTTCGACGCCACAACCGAGCCCGGCGATCAGCGCTTGCCGAACTGGTTGGCAGCCTCGATGGCGCGCTTTTGCTCGTCTTCGGTAAGACCCTGGTAGAAATCATCCAGCGACCGGTCGTCGTAACCCGCACGCCGCGACAGGATGTACCATTTGGCGGCCTCCACGGGGTCGCCCAGGGTGCCGATGGCGTTGATGTGCAGCACCGCCATGCGGTTTTGCGCCACCACATTGCCGCGGGTGGCAGCCACCTGCATCCAGCGGAATCCGGCCTCGTAATCCTTGTCTCC
This sequence comes from uncultured Hoeflea sp., assembly GCF_947501405.1. Lineage (GTDB taxonomy): Bacteria > Pseudomonadota > Alphaproteobacteria > Rhizobiales > Rhizobiaceae > Hoeflea. The sequence continues at coordinate 149,293 of NZ_CANMVK010000004.1, forward strand.
ACCTATCCCGTCGATCAGCCAGATCGCGTAATCGAGCTGCGCGGTGTCAAAGCCGGCGCGAGCCGCCTTCTCCATGTACTGGCGTGCCTGCGCGCGTTTCTCGTCAGTCACGCCAGCGGTGTTGGCGTAGATTTGCGCCAACGCATATTGCGCATCCGACACGCCCTGTTCGGCGGCGCCTTCGAAATAGGGCAGCGCTTCCAGAACCCCGGCAGTCCCCGGTTTGGCCGCTACAAGAATCTGGGCGTGGTTGAACTGGGCGAAGGCGTTGCCGGCGTCGGCGGCTTTCTTCATCAAAGCCTCGGCCTTTTGCCTGTCAGGCGCGACATATCTGCCCTCAATCAGCATCACGCCATACTTGAACTGTGCGGAAGCATCACCGCCCTCGGCCGCCTGCTGATACCAGAACGCCGCGTCATCCATGCTGCGCGACACACCAAGTCCCGAGGCGAAGAGCTCCGCCACCAGCGTCTGCGCTGCCGGATCGCCCAGTTGCGCGCGTGGCAGCGCCAGTTCCATTGCTGTCAGATAGTAGCCGCGCTGAAACGCGCCAAAGGCACGTGCGGTGGCGTCGCCGGGACTTCCTGCCGCAGCGTCCGGCGCCGTCGAAGCCGCCTCGCCGGACTGCACATCGTCGGTCTGAGCCTCCTGCGTTGCAGCCTCTTCGGTCTGCGATTCGGGCGGCTGCTCCGTAGCTGGCTGGTCCTGGGCGGCCGCCGGCTGAGCCATAACTGTCAGCGCAATAGCAAGCACCGCGCCGTATCGCGCCGCAGCGGGAGGGATCAACACAGCGGCAATTCCGCTCATATGGCGTGCAATCAAATTCATCATGCCGCGCATTATCGCTCGAACCGTGGCGCTTTTTCGTCAAGCACGGCGTTGATTTCAGCCACGATGCGCGGCGCGGAGGCCGGGTCGCTGAACACGGCCTGACCAAGAGCGATGAACTCCGCCCCGGTGGCGGCCATTTCTTCAATGAAGGCAACGCTGGAGCCGCCCATCAGAACGCACGGAATCTCGATCATATCGGCCCACCACTCAGCCAACGCCAGGTTCTTGGGGTGCGGTTCGGGTTTGATATCCCCGTTGATTGCGCCGAACATCACATAATCGGGCTGGGTTTCGCCAATCGCCAGAGCCGCATGGCGTTCGCGCGCATTGCCGCCGCCCACGATCAGTCCCGGCGCGTGACGCTCGACCGCTTCGGCCATGGCTGCCGGCCCAACCTCGATATGCAACCCGTCGGCCCGAACGCGGCCGGCCACGCGTGTATCGCCCGCGACCAGCGCCGCAGCGCCCGCCGACTGCACCACGGGGATCACCGCTTCGCAACGCCGCTGAAAGCTCTTCTCCTCCAGCCCATGCTGCGGAATGATCACCGATGCCACGTCGCCGCCCCGCAGTGCATCGTCGACGATCCGCCCGAGCTCCCCGGCATCTTCAATATCGGGAGTGACCAGAACGAGACGGCAGCGATTGATGGGGTCGGTCATAAAAGGTCCTGCGAAAATGCCTGCGGCACGGAGAAAGCCGATATGGCCAAACAATTTCAAACGGGATAGACCGGCGCGACACAAGGATCAACCGCCCCGATGATGACAGACCCGCTCTTCTACGCCGCCGCCATTCCGGCCGTGATCATGGTGGGGCTGTCAAAGGGAGGGTTTGGCGGCGCCATGGCGTTGCTCGGCGTGCCGCTGATGGCGTTGACGATCCCTCCAGTGCAGGCCGCCGCCATCCTGCTTCCGATCCTTATCGTGATGGACATGGTCACACTGTGGACCTGGCGCAAACACTGGGACAAGACGAGCCTGATCATCATGGTGCCCGGCGCGATCATCGGCATTACAATCGGTTGGGCCACCGCTGCCTGGGTAACCGACCCGATGATCCGCCTGATTGTCGGCGTCGTCGCGCTGTGGTTTGTCGCGCGCTACGTGCAGCTCACGCTGGCGGCCAGACGCAAGGCGAGCGCTCCGCCGCCGCGCGGCCATCAGCCGGTCAAGGGCGCGCTGTGGGGTACGCTTGCAGGCTTTACCAGCTTCGTCTCCCATGCCGGCGGCCCACCCTACCAGATCTACACTTTGCCGCTCAGGCAGGATCCCAAGACCTACACCGGCACCAGCGTGCGGTTCTTCGCCATCATCAACGCCATCAAACTGGCGCCCTATTTCGCACTCGGCCAGTTCGACGCAACCAACCTCTCCACCTCTCTGGCGTTAGCCCCGATCGCCCCGGTGGCGACCCTGGCCGGCGCCTATATCGTCAAGCGGATGAAGCCCGAGATTTTCTATCCCTTCATGTACGCGATGGTGTTTCTCACTTCGCTCAAGCTGATATGGGACGGCGCCGTTCACCTTTTGGCGTGATGACAGCCGCGCCCGCAAATGGTTTGATGCGCCAAAGACGCCAACACCATGCACGGGACCAAGAGCTTGAGCGCCAATCCTTATGAAACCGACCTCAACCGCAACGCCGCCAATTACCAGCCACTGACGCCCCTTGCGCATCTCGAACGCGCCGCTCTGATCCATCCCGATCACACCGCCATCATCCATGGCGCCTTGCGGGTGAGCTACCGCGAGTTCCTGGAGCGCTCAAAACGGCTCGCAAACGCGCTGACCGGGCTTGGGATCAGCAAGGGCGACACGGTGTCGGTGATGCTGTCGAACACGCCGGCCATGCTCGAAGCCCATCACGGCGTGCCGATGACCGGCGCGGTGCTGCATTCGATCAACACCCGGCTCGACGCGCAGGCGATCGCCTTTCAGCTCGATCACGCCGAAACCAAGGTGCTGATCGTCGACCGTGAGTTTTCCGCCGTCATGGCCGAAGCGCTGAGCCAGGCCGAGGCTCAGCCGGTGGTGATTGATTACGATGATGCCGAATATCCAGACGACGCGCCGTTTCCCAAGGGCGCGTGCATCGGAACTTTGGACTATGAGGATTTCGTCCTCGCTGCATCGCCGGAGTTCACTCGTTCCATTCCCGGCGACGAATGGGATTCGGTGTCGCTCAACTACACCTCCGGCACCACCGGCAACCCCAAGGGCGTGGTCTATCATCACCGCGGCGCGGCGCTGATGGGCTATTCCAATGTCATCGCCTCGGGCATGGGCCGGCATCCGGTCTATCTGTGGACGCTGCCGATGTTTCACTGCAATGGCTGGTGTTTTCCCTGGACGCTGGGTGTGATGGGCGGAACCCATGTCTGCCTGCGCTGGGTGCGCGCGAAGGCCATGTACGATGCCATCGCCGATCATGGCGTGACCCATCTGTGCGGTGCTCCGATTGTCATGGCGACGCTGCTCAACGCGCCGGATCACGAAAAGCGCGACTTCTCCCAGACCGTCAGCTTCAACACCGCAGCAGCTCCCCCGCCCGAAGCCGTGCTTGCCGGCATGGCCGATGCGGGCTTTGAAGTGGTCCATCTTTACGGTCTCACCGAGACCTACGGCCCCGCGGTCGTCAATGAGTGGAAAGCGGAATGGTCTGAGCTCGACCGCGCCGGCCGCACCACCAAGAAAGCGCGGCAGGGTGTGCGCTATCCGGCGCTCGAGGATCTGGCGGTGATGAACCCCGAAACCATGGAGAAAACGCCTGCAGACGGTGAAACCATCGGCGAGGTGATGTTCCGCGGCAACATCGTCATGAAGGGCTATCTCAAGAACCCGTCGGCCAGCGCCGAGGCGTTTCGCGGCGGCTGGTTCCACTCCGGAGACCTCGGCGTCATGCACCCCGATGGCTACCTGCAGCTCAAGGACCGCTCCAAGGACATCATCATCTCCGGTGGCGAGAACATTTCTTCCATCGAGGTCGAGGACGCGCTCTACAAGCATCCGTCAATCATGGCGGCGGCCGTGGTGGCGCGTCCCGACGACAAATGGGGAGAGACCCCTTGCGCCTTCGTCGAGCTGCGCCCCGGCGCGACGCTCAGCGAGGCGGACGTCATCGAGCATTGCCGCAGTTTGCTGGCGCGCTTCAAATGCCCGCGTTCGGTGATCTTCCGCGAGGTGCCCAAGACATCGACCGGAAAAATCCAGAAATTCCTGCTGCGCGACGAAGCGAGGTCACTCGACGCCAAATGACCGGGTCAACGGCAAACTGGATGCAGGGAAAGCGGCCTTTTCACGCGTGGGAATGGCGGTCTGGCAAACTGCCGGAACCGGTTTTTCCACGCCTCATACCAATTGGAGCCCGCCCATGACCGTGGATGCTTTTCAAGCTATTGCCGATCCCAACCGCCGATACCTGCTTGAAGAGCTGCGCCGAGGCCCGCGCACTGTCAATGAACTGGCCGAGGGCCTCCCGATCAGCCGGCCGGCGGTGTCGCAACATCTCAAGGCCTTGCTCGACAGCGGATTGGTCACGGCCGAGAACCGGGGCACCAGCCGCGTTTACACGGTGCGGATCGAGGGCTTCATGCATCTCAATCTCTGGATTGACCAATTCTGGTCCTGACTGCCCCTGAACCGGCCCGGTCTTTCAGCGGCAAAATCTCTCGGCACAAGCGCAAAAACAAAGAGCGCGGGAGAAGTCCCCCCGCGCTCTGTCATCAGGCTGTCATGCAATTCTGGTCAATGTTCGGTGTCAGACCTCAGACGGTTGATCTCGTCTTTGAGACGCAGCTTACGGCGCTTGATATCCACGATGGCTTCATCATGGGCTGACGGTTGTCCAAGCACGGAACGGAGTTCGGCTTCCAGTTCACCATGCTTCTTTTCAAGCGATGCAAGATGAGCGTCAATCGACATGGGCGACTCCTTTGTTTGGATGCGCCGGCGCCGGAACACCGGAGCAGAGTTTTTGACACGAAGCAGTGTGCCACGGCTTTTTCCGTTTGTCGAAGGTGATTTCTTGCATGGGGATAACTTCCCGTTACCACCAATTCTGTGATAGGAGCCCCGAAACGATAAAAAGGTCGGACCTGGGCGCCGACAGGATGCGTGAGACGGGGAAACTGCATGTCCGAACAGGATCAGGCGGAGCTTCGCATGTTGGTGGCGCGGTTGCGTCACGAACACGAAGACTTCGACGTCGCCATCAACGCCATGATTCAAACGGGATGTGATCAATTGCGCATCCAGCGCATGAAGAAGAAGAAGCTGGTGATCAAGGACAAGATCTCCAAGCTCGAAGACCAGATCATTCCCGATATCATAGCCTGAGCAGGGGAGCGGAGCATGACCTCCACCCGAACATCCGACGTCGCCGTCATCATGGGCAGCCAATCGGACTGGCCCACCATGAAACACACCGCGGATACGCTTGAGGAGCTCGGCATCTCCCATCAGGCCCGAATCGTTTCGGCCCACCGCACACCCGACCGGCTGGTGGCCTTCGCCAAGGGCGCCCGCGAAGAGGGGTTCAAGGTCATCATCGCCGGCGCCGGAGGGGCTGCGCATCTTCCGGGCATGACCGCTGCCTTCACGCCGTTGCCGGTGTTTGGCGTTCCGGTCGAATCACGGGCCTTGTCGGGACAGGACAGCCTGTTGTCGATCGTGCAGATGCCCGCCGGTATTCCGGTGGGAACGCTGGCCATCGGCAAGGCGGGTGCGATCAATGCGGCGCTGCTGGCCGCCAGCGTGCTGGCACTGTCGGACAGCGGGCTGGCCGCGCGGCTCGATGCCTGGCGTCAGGCCCGCACCGATGCCGTGGCCCTTGAGCCGGAAGATCAGCCGTGAGCCGGACACCGCTTCCGGCAGGGTCGGTTATCGGCATCATCGGCGGCGGCCAGCTTGGCCGCATGCTGGCCATGGCCGCAGCCCGCCTCGGCTACAGGACGGTGATACTCGAGCCCGATTCGCAAGCCCCGGCGGCGCAGGTTGCAAATCGTCAGATTACGGCGGCCTATGACGATGAGAAGGCGCTCGCTGACCTTGCCGGTGCGTGCGATGTCGTCACCTACGAATTCGAAAATGTCCCGGTCAGAGCCGTCGAGTGGCTTGAGGCCCGGGCTCCGGTCCGGCCGGGATCGAAGGCACTCAAGGTCGCTCAGGACCGGCTTCTGGAAAAGTCCATGGCCCGCGATCTGGGGGCTCAGACCGCCCTGTTCGCCGCCGTGGCGGATCGCGCTGAGCTGGACGCCGCGATGGCCGCCACCGGTCTGCCCGCGGTCTTGAAAACCACCCGCCTGGGCTATGACGGCAAGGGACAGGCCAAGATCGTTCGGCCCGGTGACGCCGATTCGGCGCTGGCAGCCATGAACGGCCAGATGGCGGTGCTCGAATCCTTCGTGCATTTCGAACGCGAGGTCTCGGTTGTGGCCGCGCGCGGCCTTTCAGGCGATGTAAAAGCCTTCGACGTGGCGGAGAACGCCCATCGCGATCATATTCTTCACACCTCCACCGTCCCATCTTCGCTGGGCGCGCCCGCGCAGGCCGAGGCGCTGAAGATCGCCGCCGCGATCGGTGCGCATCTCGATTACATTGGCGTATTCGCGGTTGAGTTTTTCGCCGTTCGCGATGGTGAGGGACACCGGCTGCTGGTCAATGAAATCGCTCCCCGGGTGCACAATTCCGGCCATTGGACGGAAGCGGCTTGCGCGATTTCGCAGTTCGAGCAGCACATCCGCGCCATCACAGGCCTGCCGCTCGGCGAGACAGCTCGCCATTCCGACTGCGTAATGGAAAACCTGATCGGCGATGAGGTTGACGAGATACTGGCGACCGCCACCGAACCCGGCGCCGTCATCCATCTCTACGGCAAGGCCGAGGCCCGGCCGGGGCGCAAAATGGGCCATGTCACCCGCATAAGCCCGAAAACCGCGTAATCGCAGCGGCATATAGGGCCGGAAAGCGCAGCTCTGCGGTTGACAGCAAAATCCTGAACCGGTAAATGCCTGCCAACCGATGAGCGCGCCCTTCGCTGGCGCGCTTTTGATTGAATGGGCTTTGCCCGGATAACTCGCGGATCAGAACAATGAAGATCAAGAATTCGCTCAAGGCGCTCAAGGCTCGTCACCGGGACAACCGTCTGGTTCGTCGTAAAGGCCGGGTCTACATCATCAACAAGCAGAACCCGCGCTTCAAGGCCCGTCAGGGCTGAAGCTGGCGGCCGCTTGGCCATCACCGAAATTTGCATTTGATCTTTGGCGCTGACGGACTAGCTTTCCGTCATGCGTCAATTTTCGTTTCACAGCCACATCGTCCCGCTCGCCACAGTGCTCGCTCTGGTAACGGCCGCAGCTGCGCCTGTTGGGGCGCAGGCTTCAACGCAAGCGGCAGCAGAACAGTCACAGGCAAAACCTGAAGACCCCGCCGGGAGCGGCGGCGTAACCACCTTGACGCCCGAAGCCATCGATCCGCTCGACAAGCTGTTTTCCGAGCTCAAGCGCGAGCGCGACGCCCAGCAGGCCAAGCGGATAAGCGAACGGATCTGGGCCCGCTGGCGCGATTCGGGCAGCGCCACAGCCAATCTCTTGATGCAGTGGGCCGACAAGGCCGTGTCCGAGAAGAAAAATGCGCTGGCGCTGGATTTGCTCGATCAGGTAGTGGTGCTGATGCCGGATTTTGTCGAGGGCTGGAACCGTCGTGCCACACTTCACTATGCAATGGGCAACCATGGCAAATCCATGGCCGACATCGACCGTGTGTTGGCGCTGGAGCCACGGCATTTCGGCGCCATGGCCGGAATGGCCGCGATCCTGACCGCAGCCGGCAACGATCAGCTGGCGTTGCGCGCCTGGGAGCAGATGCTCGACGTTTATCCCGCCAACCGCCAGGCGCAGACCGCGCTGGGCGAACTGGCCGACAAGCTGGCGGGCAGCAAGATCTGACCGCTCACAAATCCCTCCTTTTGCCGTTCCGTCATCCATTCACGGCCTGATCGGTTTGACGGCGGAGCACCCCGGTAAAGTCCATGTCAGTCCCCGGATTACGAACCATCATGATCTTCTTCCTCGCCGCGCTCATCATCACGGTTTCGGGTCTGGTGATCTGGACCCGGATCATGACCAGCGAGATCGAAGCCCGCTACCCGGCCATTGGCGAGATGATCGATGTCGGCGGCTACGCCCTGCACGCTGTCCACGTTCCAGCTCCCGCCGGGGCCGATTTGCCGCCACTGGTGTTCATTCACGGCGCCAGCGGCAATCTGCGCGACCAGATGACACCGTTCCGGGCACCGTTGGAAGGCCGCGCCGAAATGCTGTTTGTTGACAGGCCCGGCCATGGCTGGTCCGAACGCGGCGGCGCCGAAAACCGCACCCCCGACGGCCAGGCGGCGGCCATCGCCCGGGCCATGCAAGGCAAGGGCATATCCAGGGCCATCATCGTCGGCCACTCCTTTGGCGGCGCGATCGCCGCCAGCTTCGCGCTCGAGCACCCGGAGATGACGGCGGGGCTGGTGTTTCTGGCGCCAGCCACTCATCCCTGGCCGGGTGGGGTAAGCTGGTACTACGACCTGGCCAGCCTGCCGCTGATCGGGCCGCTGTTTACTCACACGCTGGCGCTGCCGGCGGGGCTAACGCGGCTCGAAAGCGGCTCGACTTGCGTGTTTGCGCCCAATCCCAAACCGGAAGACTATGTGAGCGCCACCGCACCGGCGCTGGTGCTCAGACCGCAAGCCTTTCACCACAACGCCGTCGACGTGACCAATCTCAAACCCTATGTGACGAAGGCTTCCCGGCGCTATTCAGAAATCAAGACGCCCACCGTGATCGTTACCGGCGACAGTGATGGGGTGGTGCTGGCCCACATTCACTCCGAAGGACTGGCGCGTGACATCGAGGGCGCAGAACTGGTCTGGATCCGCAATCTGGGCCACAAGCCCGACCACATCACCACCGATCTGGCGATCCGTGCCATTGAAAAGGTTGCCGGACTGGATGCGGATCTGCCGGCAGCCGCCCGGCAGACCGAGACCCGTCTTGCGGGCGACAATGCGCAATGCCCCGGCGAGGTTTCCTCCGCCGGTTAAAGCGCCGCTTCAGGGCTTTCGCAAATAGTCTTGTGCAGATACCGTGATCAGATCCCGGTCATACCGTCCGAGCCGATATAGGCAATGCGCAGCATGTTGGTTGATCCCGGCGTGCCCAGTGGTACCCCTGCGGAGATGATGATCCGGTCGCCGGGCTTGCCGAACTCCTCGCGAAAAGCGATGCGGCAGGCGCGGTCCACCATGTCATCAAGATCGGTCGCATCCTCGGTGACCACACAATGCAGCCCCCACACCACCGACAGCCGACGCGCGGTCTGGATCACCGGCGACAGCGCGATGACCGGCACCTGCGGCCGCTCGCGCGCGGCCCGCAGGCCGGTGTTGCCGGAAGACGTGTAGCAGACGATCGCCGAGAGATTGAGTGTCTCGGCGATCTGCCGCGCGGCCAGCGAAATCGCATCCGCACCGGTCGCGTCGGGCTGCGGCCGCTGGGCATAGATGATGCCCGGATAGTTTGGATCCCGCTCCACCTTGCGGGCGATCGCGGCCATGGTGGACACCGCCTCGACCGGATAATCGCCGGCAGCCGATTCGGCCGACAGCATCACCGCATCAGCACCCTCGAAAACCGCGGTCGCGACATCGGAAACCTCCGCACGGGTCGGAACCGGCGCCGAGATCATCGATTCCAGCATCTGCGTGGCGACCACGACCGGCTTGCCTGCGCGGCGGCAGGCGCGGGTGAGTTGCTTCTGGATGCCCGGCACCGATTCGATCGGCATCTCGACGCCAAGGTCGCCACGAGCCACCATCAACGCGTCCGAAAGTTCAATGATCTCGTCGATTCGCTCCAGCGCCTGCGGCTTTTCGATCTTCGACATCAGACCGACCTGACCGCGGGCGATCTTGCGCACTTCCGCCAGGTCTTCGGGGCGCTGGATGAAGGACAGCGCCACCCAGTCGATATCACCGACTTCCAGCACGGCATCGAGATCGGCGCGGTCCTTCTCGGTCAACGCACCGACGCCGAGCGTTGTGTCGGGCAGGCTTACGCCCTTGCGGTCGGAAATCTTGGTGCCGCTCACCACCTTGCAGGTGATCGATGTCTTGTCGGATTCGACCGCCAGCAATTGCAGCCGTCCATCATCGATCAACAGCCGGTGACCCGGCTGCACAGCCTCGAGAATTTCGGGATGCGGCAGGAACACGCGCGTTGTGTCGCCCGGTTCGTCGCGGTTGTCGAGCGTGAAGATCTGCCCGGCTTCCAGCGTCACTGCGCCGTCACTGAATTTGCCGACCCGCAGCTTCGGCCCCTGAAGATCGGCGAGAATTCCGATCGGACGGCCGCAGCTCTTCTCCACGGCGCGAATGCGGCCCACCAGGGTACGCATCAGCTCATGGCTGGCATGGCTCATATTGATGCGGAACAGATCGGCGCCCGCTTCATGCAGTTTCTGGATCATCGCCTCATCGGACGACGCCGGTCCGAGGGTGGCGAGGATTTTCACCTTGCGTTGCCGCTTCATCAATTGTTGCTTTCTGGTCCTTCCGGAGCGTCTGAAAGCTGGACCATCCAGCTGCCTTGGCGCCCGGTGTCGTATTCCTTGAAGCCCACGCGCTGGAAGCCGCGGGCGAAACAATCTTCAACACCGACAATGCGGAATTCATTGTCGGCGACACACATGTTGATATCGCCGGCCCAGCGGCCACCGCCGCCTGCATCCTCGGCGTAGAGATAGTAATAGCGCGAGCCGAGCTGGCCCTCGATCAATGTGGCGCAGGAATTGGCAGGAATCTGCCACCAGCCCTCCGTCACCCAGCCTTCCTGGGTACGGTAGCCGATGGCCCCGCCAACCAGCGACTGGGTCCCGTTGCAGACCCTGAAATCAGCCCTGGCGTCGCCCGTGGATGCAAACACCGCAGCGCCTGCCAACAGCGGAATCAGTGCGACAATTCTGGCGATGGAACGATAGGCATGTGACAACGTGCGAAACATCAAGTCCGGTCAGTCTCCGCTCTCGGCTGGTGCGTTGCTTTTTTGCGCCGGGCACCGGTGAAAGTCAACGCAAGACACCCGACCGGGTGGCGATCATCGCCGCACCGGCGGAGTAATCCCCGAAGTTTTGATGGGCCCGCCATACCATACGCGCAATTGCAAAGCCCCCTCACCGGCCCAAACCGGACGCCTGGCGGACCTTCTGGCGCGGCAATCCCGCCAGCTATCCCATCGCGCGGCCAACATTCAACCGACAGAGCGGCGAAGTCGCGATCGTCGCCGGAGCCGTCAGCCACATTCCGACGGTTGCCCGCGCGGCGCGGCTGTGCGATTGATCCGGCAATTCCCGCCCGATCAGCAACCGTATTTCCGAAATCGACATGACTGGCTTCCAGCCCTTTGAAATCATCTCTGGCGATCCGCACCCGGCGCTGGTGCTTCTCGCGGATCACGCCATGAACCGCGTCCCCCAGGAATACGGCGATCTTGGCCTGCCGGCGGAAGCCTTTTCGCGCCATATTGCCTTCGACATCGGCATTGAGGACATCACCCGCGGCCTTTGCGACCGGCTCGGGGTTCCCGCCGTGCTGGGATGCTTTTCGCGGCTGCTGATCGATCCCAATCGCGGCGAGGACGACCCGACGCTGATCATGAAACTGTCGGATGGCATGGTCATCCCCGCCAATCACCCGCTCGGCCCCGAAGAGCGCGAACGCCGGCTCAATCTGTTCCATCGCCCCTATCACGACGCGGTTTCCGCGGTGATCGCCGAGACCGGGCGCAAGGCCGGCAAGCCGCCGCTGGTGGTCTCGATCCATTCCTTCACCCACGCCTGGAAAGGCACGCCGCGGCCCTGGCACGCGGGCGTGTTGTGGGACACCGACCCCCGCGCTGCCCAGGCGCTGATCAGCCACCTGCGGGCCGATCCCGAATTGCTCGTCGGCGACAATGAGCCCTATGACGGGGCGCTTCGCGGCGACACCATGCACCGCCACTGCTCCACCACCGGCCTGGCCCATGGGTTGCTTGAAATCCGTCAGGACCTGATCTCCGATGCGGCCGGCGTCAACGCCTGGGCCGACCGTCTGGCGCCGATTCTGTCCGCAATCACGCAGATGCCCGAGATGCACGAGATCCAGCTTCACGGCACCCGTGTAATCTGATCACTGGGCCTTGAGGACACAGGCCGGGATAACCGACGCGAACCGCAAAAACGCCCTTGACCCCGGAGCACGGTTTGGGCACTTGAGGCGCTCGAACTGATCAACCCGCATTTGTCCGTTAGGAGTGTCCCCATGTCTGATGCCGGCGCCGTCGCACGCGACCAGCTCCGTTCCTTCGTCGAGCGCATCGAGCGGCTTGAAGAAGAAAAGAAAACCATCGCCGACGACATCAAGGATGTCTATGGCGAGGCCAAGGGAATGGGATTTGACACCAAGGTGCTGCGCAAGGTCGTGGCCATCCGCAAGCAGGACGAAAATGACCGGCTTGAGCAGGAAGCCATTCTCGACACCTATCTGCATGCGCTTGGCATGGCCCCTGAGCCTGAAGGCGCGAGCTGACCGCTCCCGCCCCGCCGCACCCGGCAGTGGCGCGGAGTAAAAACCCGGTTCTCGGATCGTAGAGCCCACGTGGCAGCACAGCTTTGCGGCATGCGCATCGCTGCGAAGAACTGGCTTCACAGTCCATCATACGATTAGCGCGAGGCTGAGACCTTGACGCCCGACAGGTTGCTTTTGTGCAAAGGCTTCACAGTTCGTGGCGCACGGTGCATCATCCAGTGAACAATACCGCGCGGCTCTAGTCGCCGAACCGGGCCACCGAAATGAAATTGACCGCAGAACCGGTAAACTGGTTGTGCGGCAGCTCGCCGCCGTCACGCGCAAAGCCGCTGGCATAGACCAGTTTCGGCGCAGCGCGGAGTTGCGACACCACGAAATTTCGAGCCTTTGACGGCGGTGCCGGCATGGTCTTGACCCGCTCACGGGCCAGCGCCCAATTGGAAATGATGGTTTCCGTGAGCTTGGGCTCGGTGCGGATCGCGGTGCGCTGAACCTGCCCCGCTGCAGCTTCCGCATTGGGCCTGTCACCCTTGCGCGCCGTTGTCTGGCCTGTCAGCGCGGTCGCAAGACGGCCGCCGCGTTGTGCGGGAACCGGGGCAAGCGCTGCAAGTTCGATGGCGGTTTGCCGGTCGCCCGGACGCTCGCCGGGCCTGCGAATGGGCAGCGGCACGAATTCCTCATCGGCCGGCAACGCAGCAATCACCGTCGGCGCTGCCAGAGCCGGCGCAACCGCAGGCGCCTGTGCCGGAGCGTCCGCCAACGGAACCGCCTGGCTTGCCGGATCGGCCCCGTCCGGGAGGTCGGATGCGCCGGGCGTGAGATCGCCCGCCGTGAGCGGATTGGGAACCGGCAGCGCTGCCACTTCGACCGGCTCTGCCAGCGGGGCAGGCTCCGCGCCAACGGCCCGCTCGGCAAGAAGCTGCGGAACCGGTGCGCGGATTGCTGCAAAATCAGTAGCTTCCGGCGCGTTCTCAGCCACCTCGGCATTTGCCGCCGCTGCGAAGGCATCAATCTCCGCCTGCGCCGGCAACACCGGATCGGGCGGCGCCAGGGCAGCGACCACGATCGGCTGCTCGGTCACCGGCCGCGCCTGCGGGATCGGCGCACGGACCGGAAGCACCGGCACATTTGGTGTCACTGCGTCGACAGAAGCAGGTGGCGCAGGAACGCCGGGCAGAGCAGCCACCTCGGTGCGCGGCGCCGGTTTGGGCTTGGGCGCGGCAATGATTGCATCTGGCTCTTCATCCTCGTCGCCGCCGCCGAACAGGGCTGCGAGCAACCCGCCGCCAGACCGGCTTCCGGAATTGCCGCCGCCGGAGGAGACTATCGCTCCGCCCCGTTTCTTGTAATCGGCCAGCGCCACCTTGTAGCCGGGCAAGGGCTTGCCATCGGGCGGCAGGTGAAGCGTCTTGCCATCGGGGAAAAGGCGGGTCAGTTCCTTGCGGCTCATGCGCGGCCAGGCGCGCACGCTGGCCACATCGAGATGAACGAAAGGCGATCCGGATTTGGGGTAATAGCCAACACCGCCGCCTTGCAGCTTCATCGCCACGGAGCGCAACTTGGATGCCTTAACCCCGGGAATATAGAAATCCATGGCCTTGCCGGTCATGTGCTGGCTCTTCTTGGCCTGCCCTCCACGCGTCCGGCGCAACATGTTGTTGGTGGCCGGCGAGCGGTAAGCGGACACCACGTGAATGTAATCCCGCGCCTTGGTCTGGCGGTAGACTTCCCAGACCAGGTCGAACAGCCGTGGGTCCATCTTGGTCGGCTCATTGCGCCGCCAGTCCCTGAGGAACCGGTTGAGCTTGCGCAATCCCGCCTGGTCATAGCGGCCGTTACGCTTGAAGACGATTTCCGCCCTCTCCTTGGTATGGATGTAGTAGAGCTTCAGCGATCGGGTTTCCGCCGAAGCGGCGCCTGTCGACACCAGACCGGCGGCCATCGTGATCAGGGCCAGCAGGCAAAGCCGCGACAGCCAGGCCAACCAGCCGGCAAAGACATCACCGCGGGCTGGCGCGGTCACATATCCCGCGGCCGAAACCTGACCTGAAACTGGTGTCACTGTCGCCAATGCTGTCCCCGAACGCCGGAAAAACCGTGATCGAACACCATTTGGTGCTCAAATGCGGTGACACAATGGCAGAATACGCCAATGGCCGCTGCTTGATCCCTTATAGTGAATGATCGCTTAACAAGGAATGAAGCAGATCAAATCCCGAACAGTTTTTTGCCGGCCGGAAATCGGGGACGATCAGGCGGCCTGCCGTACAGGATTGTCGGGGTCTATGGCGTAGTCCTTGAGCTTGCGGTAGAGCGTCGAGCGGCCGATGCCAAGCCGCCGTGCGACTTCGCTCATCCGGCCCTCGTAAAATGACAATGCAAAGCGGATCAGTTCTTCCTCGATTTCGGCAATCGGCCGCACCTCACCATCCTCGGAGATGGTTGTTACAGCGGGCTGGCCGGAGGCGGGTGCCAGCACCATCGAGTCCGCGGGCGGAACAGCAATCTCGGCGCTGTCGCAGGGCGCAAGCGAGGGCTGCAAAGGCGGCGTCTCGGCATGCGGCTCCAACAGAGGCGCCGGAGAAATCGCTTCCGCGCCATCCAGACGGTAGCCAGGCAGTTGCGCCTCGATTTGCGGAAACAGATCAGGAGTCAGAACACCACCATCGCACAGCACCATTGCCCGATGGATTGCGTTCTCCAACTCCCGAATGTTACCTGGCCAGTCATGGGCTGTCAGCAAGGCCATGGTGTCGGGCGCAATGCCGCTGACCTTGTGCAGACCCGGAGCCGACGAGAACCGGGCAATGAAATGCCGCACCAATTGAGGAATGTCTTCCTTGCGCTTGCGCAAGGCCGGCACATGCACCGGAAACACATTAAGACGGTAGTAGAGATCTTCCCTGAAACGTCCCGCCTTGACCTCGGCGATGAGGTCCTTATTGGTGGCCGAAATCAGCCGCACATCGACCTTGCGCGGCAGCCGCGCGCCAACCGTTTCGATCTCGCCCAATTGCACCGCGCGCAGCAGTTTGACCTGCACATCCTGCGGAAGCTCGCCGATTTCATCGAGAAACAGCGTGCCGCCATCGGCCTCGACAAATTTGCCCGCATGCCGCTCGGCCGCGCCGGTGAATGCGCCCTTTTCGTGACCAAACAGGATGCTCTCGACCAGATTTTCCGGGATCGCCCCGCAATTGACAATGATGAAGGGTTTGCCCCTGCGCGGGCTTTCGGCCTGGATTGCACGCGCGATCATTTCCTTGCCCACGCCGGATTCACCCTCAAGCACCACCGGGATGGTCGATGACGCAGCGCGCCGGGCGAGCGAAACCACACGCTCCATCGCCGGGCTGGCGGCAACCACCGCGCCAAATCCGACACTACGGCCGCGCGGCCCCGGCGCGGCAGGCGCGCGGGCAGCCTTCAAGGCGTTTTCCAGCGCCAGCGCCAAGCGCTCCGGCGAGACCGGTTTGACCACAAAATCAAAGGCCCCGGCGCGCATCGCCCTGACCACCATTTCAATTCCGCCATGGCCGGTCTGAACGATCACCGGGAGCGAGGTTTGCGCATCGCTCAGATGCTCGAGCACTTCCAGCCCGCTCTTGCCGGGCATCATCAGATCGAGCACCAACGCATCAATCCGCGGACCCGGCGCGCTCAACCGCGCCAGCGCCGCATCGCCGGTTTCCACCAGTTCACACAGATGGCCGGCGCGCTCGGCCGCCGACTTGAGCAGACGGCGCTGCACCGGATCGTCATCGACAATGAGAACTCGACTGGACACGATTGATGGTTCCTCGTTTTTCGACATGACGTCTTCAGGCCAAGGCCCGGATGCAACACTGCACGACATTCCTGAAAATCGGATTTCGGGATTTGATTGCATTTTAACGGCCGCTGCCCGTAAAACCGGCGCAATGCTTCGCCGTCCAGCCATTTGAAAGTGAGCGTTCCATGCCGACATCGTTTCCGGATATCGCCCCCGTCCGCGCACCCGAAGGCGCATCTGCCGCAACGCAGGGCGGTCAGACCGGTCTTGGCGATCTGCCCGCCTGGAACCTGACGGATCTTTATGAAAGCACACAATCGGCGGATTTCACCTCCGATCTCGAAGCGGCCCGTCAGCGTGCTAAAACCTTCGAAACGCGCTGGAAGGGCGGGCTCGAAGCCGCGGTGCGCGCGTCCGGCGACGAGGGTCTGGGTGCCGCGCTGGAAACCTATGAAGAGCTCGAGGAGTTGATGGGCCGCATCATCTCCTTTGGGGGGCTCACCTATTTCACCGACACGTCGGATCCGGCCAACGCCAAATTCTACGGCGACGTGCAAAGCGCCATCACCGATATCAGCGCCCATCTTTTGTTCTTTGCACTGGAGCTGAACCGCATCGATGACGCACTGATCGAAGACAGCCTCGCGCGTGATCCGCGCGCCGGCCACTACGCGCCCTGGGTGCGCGACCTGCGCCTGGACAAACCCTACCAGCTCGAAGACCGCATCGAGCAGCTGTTTCATGAAAAGTCCATGACCGGGCGCGCCGCCTGGAACCGGCTGTTCGACGAGACCATGGCCGGCCTGCGCTTCGAGATCGACGGCGAGACGCTGCCGCTTGAGGTCACGCTGTCACTGCTGCAGGATTCAGATGGCGCAAAGCGGAAAAAAGCCGGCCAGGCGCTGGCGGCGACCTTCAGGGGTAATCTGCGCACCTTCACGCTGATCACCAACACCTTGGCAAAGGACAAGGAAATCTCCGACCGCTGGCGCGGCTTCGACGATATCGCCGACAGCCGCCACTTGGCCAACCGAGTGGAGCGGCCAGTGGTCGATGCCCTGGCTCAGGCGGTCCGCGAGGCCTGCCCGCGGCTGTCCCATCGCTATTACGCCATGAAGGCCCGCTGGCTCGGCCTCGACAAGCTGGAATTCTGGGACCGCAATGCGCCGCTGCCCGAAACGCCGGGCGACACCATCCCCTGGGATGACGCCAAGAACACCGTTCTTTCCGCCTATCATGGTTTCGCCCCGGAAATGGCCGACATCGCGCGGCGGTTTTTCGACCATCGCTGGATCGATGCGGCAAGCCGCCCGGGCAAGATGGCCGGCGCCTTTTCTCATCCAACCGTGCCCTCGGTTCATCCCTATGTGCTGGTCAACTATCTCGGCAAGCCGCGCGATGTCATGACGCTGGCGCACGAGCTGGGCCATGGCGTGCACCAGGTGCTGGCGGGTGGCCAGGGCGCGCTGATGGCGTCCACCCCGCTGACGCTCGCAGAAACTGCGTCCGTGTTCGGCGAGATGCTGACCTTCCGCGCCCTGCTCGATCGCACCAGCGATCGCCGCGAGCGCAAGGCGATGCTGGCGCAGAAGGTCGAGGACATGATCAACACAGTGGTCCGTCAAATCGCCTTCTACGAATTCGAGCGCCGGGTGCATACCGCACGGCGCGAGGGCGAACTGACCTCGGAACAACTGGGCGCTTTGTGGCTTGAGGTACAATCGGAAAGCCTCGGCCCCGCCGTGGAGCTGTCAGAAGGCTACGAGACGTTCTGGGCCTATATCCCGCATTTCATCCATTCGCCTTTCTATGTCTATGCCTATGCGTTTGGCGATTGCCTGGTCAATTCGCTCTACGCCGTCTACGAAAACTCACCCGACGGCTTCCGCGAGCGCTATTTCGACATGCTCAAGGCCGGCGGCGCCAAACACCATTCCGAATTGCTGGCGCCCTTCGGGCTCGACGCCTCGGACCCCGGTTTCTGGAACCAGGGCCTGTCGATGATCGAAGGCCTGATCGACGAACTGGAAGCGATGGAAGGCTGAGACTGGGGCGTTTTCGCTTTATTGTACCCGTGAAATGTGATTTACGCGGCCGCTATCGCCGCCCGGTGCGGCGGCTTGAGCGAATGGAGCGAACACATGGCAGAGCACGACTATCCGGTCTATGGCGAGATCACCGGCCCGATTGTGATGATCGGTTTCGGGTCCATCGGCCGCGGCACACTGCCGCTGATTGAGCGCCACTTCAAATTCGACAAATCGCGCATGGTGGTGATCGACCCGCGCGACACCGACCTGCCGCTGCTCGAAAAGCATGGCGTCCGCTTCATCAAGCAGGCCGTTACCCTCGACAATTACCGTGAGTTGTTGACGCCGCTCCTAACCGAGGGCGAAGGCCAGGGATTTTGCGTCAACCTGTCGGTGGACACCGGTTCGCTCGATCTCATCCGGCTGTGCCGCGAAATCGATGTTCCCTATATCGACACCGTGGTCGAGCCGTGGCTCGGCTTCTACTTCGACACCGAAGCCTCCAATGCCTCGCGCACCAATTATGCGCTGCGTGAAACCGTGCGCAAGGAAAAGCGCAAGAATCCCGGTGGCACCACGGCCGTCTCCTGCTGCGGCGCCAATCCCGGCATGGTGTCCTGGTTTGTCAAACAGGCATTGGTCAATCTGGCCAACGACACCGGCCTCGAATTCGACGAACCCGCGCAGGATGACCGTCAGGGCTGGGCCAGGCTGATGAAGAAGCTCGGCGTCAAGGGCATCCACATCGCCGAGCGTGACACCCAACGCGCCAAATCGCCCAAACCGCTGGGCGTGTTCTGGAACACCTGGTCGGCGGAAGGCTTCATCTCGGAAGGGTTGCAACCTTCCGAACTCGGTTGGGGTACCCACGAGGAATGGAAGCCGAAGAACGCCAAGAAGCACAAGCGCGGCAGCAAGGCGGCAATCTATCTCGACCAGCCCGGCGCCAACACCCGCGTGCGCACCTGGTGCCCGACGCCGGGGCCGCAATACGGCTTCCTCGTCACCCACAATGAATCGATCTCGATCGCCGATTTCTTCACGGTTTACAGCAAGAAGGGCAAGGTGAAATACCGCCCGACCTGCCACTACGCCTACCACCCCGCCAATGATGCGGTGCTGTCGCTGCACGAAATGTTCGGCAATGGCGGCAACGCGCCCGAGCAGCTGCATGTGCTTGACGAGAACGAGCTGATCGACGGCGTCGACGAGCTCGGCGTGCTGCTTTATGGCCATGCCAGGAACGCCTACTGGTATGGGTCGCGGCTGTCGCTCGAGGAAACGCGGCGCATCGCGCCCTATCAGAACGCCACCGGCCTCCAGGTCACCTCGGCGGTGCTCGCCGGCATGGTCTGGGCGCTGGAGAACCCCGGTGCAGGCATCGTCGAAACCGACGAGATGGACTACAAGCGCTGCCTTGAAGTGCAAAGCCCCTATCTCGGTCCGGTCGAGGGTCATTACACCGACTGGACACCGCTCGACGGCCGCCCCGGCCTGTTTCCCGAGGACATCGATGAGAACGATCCCTGGCAGTTTCGCAACATCCTGGTTCACTGACCAACCGGCGGCAGACCGGCCGGGTTGCTCCGCCCGCCGCGTCTTGCTTTCGCCGCGCGGGCGCTGCATTCTGGCAGCCGAGAAGCTAAACTAACGACGGCATCGAGGAATATCGCGCCATGACCCCACTTCGCATCATCGCCATCGGCGCGCTTGCCGGTCTGCTCGCGGCATGCCAGTCCGTTTCCTACTCGCCACGCCCGGCGCCGATCCAGCCGCAAGGCATCGAGGGCCAGTGGGTGGATCCCAACGGCATCATCTCGAGCTTCTCCAACGGGAAGTTTGAAACCCGCACCACAGACACCAATTCACTTTTGGCTCAAGGCTCTTACCGCTATGTCTCCAACGAGGTTGTCGAGATCGATCTGACCTCGCTGCTGCGGCAGACCAATTCGCGGGTCAATTGCGCCATGGCCAGTCCTTCCCAGCTCAACTGCACCTCGTCCACCGGATCCCAGTTCACTCTTGTGCGCCGCGTCGTCTGACGGAGCACGCGGTATCGCTGGGGAGGAGGCATACGCACCATGAGCCATCATTTCGATGATCGCGAAACGCGGTCGCCCGAGATCCGCGAGCGCCAGACTTTCGAGGCACTGCGATCGCTGTTGACGACCAGTCTGGCGCGGCTGCCAGCGCTGAAATCCTGGCTCGGCGATCCCGATCCCGAAAAAATTGCCGATCGTGGGGCGCTTGCGCAGCTTCCTGTGCTGCGAAAACCCGATCTGATGGCGTTGCAGATGGACAATCCGCCCTTTGGCGGTCTCGCTGATCCACAAGCCCTTGCGGGCAACCGGGTGTTTCTCTCGCCCGGACCGGTGTGGGAGCCGCAGGGTCTCGGCGTCGATCCATGGCAGTCCGCCCGCGCGCTGTTCGCGGCCGGATTTCGCAGCGGCGACATCGTTCACAACAGCCTCGCCTACCACATGACGCCGGGCGGCTTCATCCTGGACGAGGGCGCGCGGGCGCTCGGATGTCTGGTGTTTCCCGCCGGTGTCGGCAACACCGAAGCCCAGGTCGACGCCGTAGTCCAGCTCAAACCATCGGGCTACACCGGCACGCCGGACTACCTTAAAACAATGCTGGAGAAGGCCGACGAAACCGGTTCCGACCTGTCGTCGATCCGCCGGGCGCTGGTGTCCGGCGGAGCGCTGTTTCCATCGCTGCGACAATATTACGCTAACCGCGGCATCAACGTGCTGCAGGCCTACGCAACCGCGGATCTCGGCGTCATCGCCTATGAGAGTGCCGACAACGATAGCGCACCGCATCCCGGCATGATCGTCAACGAGAATCTGATCGTCGAGATCGTCCGGCCGGGCACAGATGATCCGGCGCCCGACGGAGAGGTCGGCGAACTTGTGGTGACGACGCTCAATCCGGGCTATCCGCTGGTCCGCTTCGGCACCGGCGATCTGTCGGCCATCATGCCCGGAACCTCCCCCTGCGGCCGCACGGCACCGCGAATTCAGGGCTGGATGGGACGTGCTGACCAGCGCACCAAGGTCAAGGGCATGTTCATCGACCCCAAACAGGTCGCCGATCTGCTCAAGCTGCATCCAGGCATTGCAAGGGCGCGGCTGGTGGTCAGCCGTGTCAGTGACGCCGATGCGATGGTCCTCAAGGTTGAGCCGGCCGCAGGCGCAACTCCCGACACGGCCGCCATTGAAGCAAACCTCAACGCAATCACCAAGCTGCGTGGAAGCGTTGAAGCGGTAACACCCGGAAGCCTGCCCAATGACGGCAAGGTGATTGCCGACGAGCGGGACTACAGCGCCTGATATCGTGTGATTTTCAGCGCCCGCGCAGTCACGGCTCTTGAAGTTCGCCGCCGATAGTGAAACCATCTCCCATGACCGCCAAGACATCCTGAATGAACAGGGTGCAGGAGCTTGCATGCACTGAAACAGGGAGCTGTTCCATGACCACCTTCATCAAACGCGCGCTTTTGTCCGTGTCCGCCCTGAGCCTGAGCTCCGGCGTAGCGCTGGCCGATTTCACTTTGGACATTCTGCACATCAACGACCTGCACTCACGCATCGAGTCGATCAACAGATTCGATTCGACCTGCTCGGGCGAAGATGAAACCGAAGGCAAGTGCTTTGGCGGCGTGGCCCGGGTCAAGACCAAGATCGATGAGCGGCGCGCAGCACTGTCGGAGGCCGGTGCCAATGTGCTGGTGCTTGATGCCGGCGACCAGTTCCAGGGATCGCTGTTTTATTCGACCTACAAGGGCGGGGCCGCGGCCGAATTCATGAACGGTATTGGCTTTGACGCCATGGCCGTTGGCAACCACGAATTTGACGATGGGCCCGAGGCGCTGCGCGACTTCATCGACAAGGTCGAGTTTCCGGTGATCTCCGGCAACACCGTCGGCGGTGCCAATTCGGTGCTGGGTGACCGCATCACGCCCTATCTGGTCAAGGAGATCAGCGGCGAAAAGATCGTGATTGTGTCGGTACTGGCCGCCGATACGGTCGAAACCTCGTCGCCCGGCCCCTCGGTGCTTATCCTCGACGAGATCGACTATTTGAAGGAAGCCGTCGCAGCACTCGAGAGCGAAGGCTTCGACAAAATCATCCTGCTCTCCCATGTCGGACTGCCGATGGATGAGAGGATTGCTGCCGAAGTTGATGGCATCGACGTGATCGTGGGCGGCCACAGCCACACGCTTCTATCAAACACACAGGAACGCGCCGCCGGACCTTACCCAACCATGGTCAAGAGCCCTTCGGGTGTCGATGTGCCGATCGTTCAGGCCTATGCCTACTCAAAATATGTTGGCGAGGTGAAGGTGACCTTCGATGACGAAGGCAAGGTGATCAGCGCCGAAGGCGAGCCGCATCTGCTTGATGCTTCCGTCGCCCTGGACGAGGGCTTCGCTGCGCGGGTCAAGGAACTGGGCGCACCGATCGAGGAACTCAAGACCAAGATCGTGTCGGAATCGACCGAGACCATCGAAGGCTCGCGCGATGTCTGCCGCGCCATGGAATGCTCCATGGGCAACCTTGTCGCCGACGCCATGCTCGACCGCACCGCCGATCAGGGCGTTTCCATCGTCATCCAGAACGGCGGCGGCTTGCGTGCTTCGATCGACCCCGGCGAAATCACCATGGGCGAAGTGCTCACCGTGCTGCCGTTCCAGAACACGCTTGCCACATTCGAACTCAAGGGCTCGGATGTGATCGCCGCGCTCGAGAACGGGCTGAGCAAGATCGAGGAAGGCGCGGGGCGCTTCCCGCAGGTGGCGGGCATGCGCTACACCTTCGACAAGGACGCCGAGCCCGGCTCGCGTGTGGTCTCCGCCGAGGCCAAGACTGGCGATGACTTTGCGCCGATCGATCCCGATACCGTCTACAAGGTCGCCACCAACAACTATATGCGCGGCGGCGGCGATGGCTATTCGGTGTTCCGCAGCGCGGGTATGAACGCCTATGATTACGGTCCGGGCCTTGAACAGGTGGTGGCTGATTATCTCGCTGAAAACGCACCTTATACGCCCTACACCGACGGCCGCATTGTCGCAGCCGCCGATGCCGCCATGGAAACAGAAACGGCGATCGAAGTGCCCGAGCCGCTGCCGGGCACAACCGATCTGACCACCTCCGCGCCGGAGATTGCGACCGAGGCGCCCGCATCGGACGATGCAGCCATGACCAAGGAAGCGCCGAAATCCGATGACGCCGCAATGGCGAAGAGCGAGGAGATGGCCGGCAAGACCCACACCATCGCCACCGGCGACACGCTGTGGGATCTCGCCCGCACCTATCTTGGCGATCCGACCATGTGGCAAAAGATCGCTGACGCCAATCCGTCGATGGATCCCGCGGACCTGACCGTCGGCGAAACCCTGACCATTCCGTCCATGTAAACACTGGCGGTTCCGGACTAGTTGAAGTGCTCAAGGGCCCGGTTCGCCGGGCCCTTTTGCTTTTTCCCCCGGGCTGCACCAATGGCGCGCCTGATTGACCTGCCGGGCGATGTCACTATGTTCCGGCTCAGGCGCGGACCGGCCCTTGAATTGCCCGCGACACGATGGTTTCATCCGACAAGGCGGCGAAGACGTATAGTCGGATTGAAAGACTTTCACGGCGCCAAAGCCGGCATCGCCAGGCGAGAGAGAACATGATGGACGCAACATTGCATCACCCAGAGACCCAGACGGACCAGGCAAGCCGCGCCGTTGGGATCCTGCCGCCCGACCACCCGCCGGTCCGGATTCAGAAAGTGGGCGTTCTTCTGGTCAATCTTGGCACGCCCGACGCCACCGATTACCGCTCGATGCGCCGCTATCTCAAGGAATTCCTCACCGACAAGCGGGTGATCGAATGGCCCCGCGCGCTGTGGTACCCGATCCTGTTCGGCATCGTGCTCAACACCAGGCCGAAACGGGTCGGCAAGGCCTATGAGGAGATCTGGAACAAGGATCTCGACGAAAGCTATCTGAGAACCTACACCCGCAACCAGTCGGACCGGCTCCGCGCCATGCTTGGCGATCATCCCTCGGTCATGGTCGATTGGGCAATGCGCTATGGCCAGCCTTCAATCCCCGACAAGCTGCAGGCGCTTAAGGATGCGGGCTGCGACCGCATCGTGCTGTTTCCGCTCTACCCGCAATATGCCGCTGCCACCACCGCCACCGTCAACGACAAGGCGTTTAGAGCAATGATGGACATGCGTTGGCAGCCGGCTCTGCGCACGGTGCCGCCCTATCATGACGACCCTGCCTATATCGAAGCCATCGCCCAATCGATCGAAACCCATCTTGCGGGCCTCGATTGGGAGCCCGAGCTGGTGCTCGCTTCCTTTCACGGCATTCCCCAGTCCTATTTCCTCAAGGGCGACCCCTACCATTGCCAGTGCCTGAAAACCGCCAGGCTGCTGCGCGAACGCCTTGGCTGGCCTCAGGAACGGCTGATGGCCACATTCCAGTCGCGGTTCGGCCCCGAGGAATGGCTGCAGCCCTATACCGACAAGACGGTGGAAAAGCTCGCCCAGGACGGCGTCAAGCGCATCGCCGTGATCAATCCGGGCTTTGTCTCCGATTGTCTGGAAACGCTGGAGGAGATTGCCGGCGAAGCCGGTGAGCTGTTCCACGAAAACGGCGGTGAACACTTCACCCATATCCCCTGTTTGAACGACAGCACCGGCGGAATGAATGTGATCGAATCCATCGTCCGGCGTGAGTTGCAAGGCTGGGTCTAAGCCACATTATCGGCCGGATCCAGGTTGCGCGAGCACCCCCGGTCCGTTGGCGACGCCGCCCGCCTCCCCCGGCAAGATAATCGGCTGCGGCAATTGCAAGCTCAGCCCGGAACGCTTACCTGTTTCGACAGAGCCCGTGCGAAACGGGAGCGGATCTGAGGAGAGCCTGCCAAATGCTTGGACTGGATATCACCGTCATCATTATCGTGGTCATCGCACTGCTCGTGCTGGTGTCCAGCATCAAGACCGTGCCGCAGGGCTTCGCTTTCACCGTCGAGCGCTTCGGACGCTACACCAAGACGCTTACGCCCGGCCTCAACCTGATCGTCCCCTTCGTCGATCGCATCGGCCGCAAGATGAACATCATGGAACAGGTGCTCGACATTCCCACCCAGGAAGTCATCACCAAGGACAACGCCTCGGTCGCCGCCGATGCAGTGTCGTTCTATCAGGTGCTCAATGCCGCTGAAGCCGCCTACCAGGTTTCCAATCTCGAGCAGGCGCTGCTCAATCTGACCATGACCAATATCCGTTCGGTGATGGGCTCGATGGATCTCGACGAATTGCTGTCCAACCGTGATGCCATCAACGACCGGCTGTTGCACGTGGTCGATCAGGCCGCCGCTCCCTGGGGCATCAAGATCACCCGTGTCGAGATCAAGGACATTGCCCCGCCGCGCGATCTGGTCCAGGCGATGGGCCGTCAGATGAAGGCCGAGCGTGAAAAGCGCGCCGAAGTGCTGGAAGCCGAGGGCGCCCGCAACGCCCAGATCCTGCGCGCCGAGGGCGCCAAGCAATCCGCAATTCTGGAGGCCGAAGGCCGCCGCGACGCAGCCTTCCGCGACGCCGAGGCCCGCGAGCGCCTGGCCGAGGCCGAAGCCAAGGCCACACAAATGATGTCGATCGCCATTGCCGAGGGCGACACCACAGCCATCAACTATTTCGTGGCACAGAAATACACCGAGGCCTTGGGCAAGATTGCCTCGGCGGACAATCAGAAGGTCATTTTGATGCCGCTCGAAGCTTCCTCGTTGATCGGATCGCTTGGCGGTATCGGCGCCATCGCCCAGGAAGTGTTCGGAAAAGACGGTGCTGCCCCAGCAGCGGGTCGCAGCCGCCGCATCCCCGGTCAGCCGCCACAACAGCCGCGCAGCTCCACACCGGATCAGCCTGAAGGCGGGGATCGGGAGCCCGGCGCATGATTGCCGCGCTGATCACCGAACTCGGCCCCTGGAGCTGGTGGATCGTCGGTCTGCTGTTTCTCGGTCTCGAGATCTTGATCCCGGGCGTGTTTCTGCTCTGGATCGGCCTTGCGGCGCTGGTGGTGGGCGGCGTGTCCTTCGCATTGTGGGACTGGCCGACCTGGAGCTGGCAGCTTCAGTTTCTGGCCTTTGCCGTGCTGTCGCTGGGCTTTGCGATGGTCGGGCGGCGTGTGTCGACCGTCGGTGGCGACAGCGACCAGCCAATGCTCAACCGCCGCGTGGAGGGACTGGTCGGCCGCACTGCGACACTGGAGCAGCCGATTTCCGAAGGTCAGGGCCGGGTCCGGCTCGACGACACGACCTGGATTGTCCGCGGCCCGGACCTGCCGGCCGGCACACAGGTGCGCATCACTTCGGCCCAATCGGGCAGCCTGACGGTCGAACCGGTCTGACCGCCGATCCTTGTGCGGCTTCGCGCCACCACGAAATGGCGGCTAGGCGCGAAGTTGAACTACCGGTCGATTTGGTGCCTCAAAGCCAAGCCTAAATCGCGTTCAGGCGACGCCGATTCGCAGCAAATCGTGGAAATGCACGATGCCGATTGGCCCCTGATTATCATCAGTGACGATCAGCGCGCCGATCGAGTTCTTGTTCAAAATCGCCATCGCGGTGCTCGCCAGCGAAGTCGGTGCAATCGTCTTGGGGTTGCGGGTCATGATCGCATCGATCGGCTGATCAACCAGGTTGTTTCCCAGATTGCGCGCCACATCGCCATCAGTGACGATGCCGATCAACCGGCCATCGGCGCCGGTAACGCCAACACAGCCGAATTTGCGCAGCGACAGTGTCATGATCGCTTCCGGTGCCAGCGTACCCGTGGGCACCAGCGGCACCGCATCGCCGGTGTGCATGACATCGCCGACATGCGCCAGGTTCGCCCCCAACTGGCCGCCGGGATGGAAGGTGTGAAAATCGCCGGCGGTAAACCCCCTGGCTTCCAGCAGCGCCACCGCCAGCGCGTCGCCGAGTGCCAGTTGCATCAGCGTCGAGGTCGTGGGCGCCAGCCCGTGCGGACAAGCTTCCTGTTCCTTGGGCAGTGCCAATACGATATCGGCCTCGCGTGCCAGCGCTGATGTCACGCCCGAGGTAAACGCCACCAACGGAATCTGGAACCGCCGGGAATAGGCCAGGATACCCTTGAGTTCGGCACTTTCACCTGACCATGACAGCGCAACAATCGCATCATTGCCCGTGATCATGCCGAGATCGCCGTGATTGGCTTCCGCCGCGTGCACGAATTGCGACGGTGTTCCGGTGGACGCCAGCGTCGCGGCAATCTTGGCACCGATATGCCCGCTCTTGCCGACACCGGCCACCACCACCCGGCCGGAAATCGAACCGAGGGTTTCCACCGCGCGCGAAAAGGGACCCGAAAGTCCGTTCTCCAGCGCCGCAGCCAGCGCATCAAGCCCGCTTCGCTCGGTCTGGATGGTGCGCCCGGCCGAACGCAGGATTTCGGCGGCGGGAAAGTCTGGCAATATCTTCTTCATCAGGTCGCAATATCGCGTCGCTGCGCCGCTGTCCATCGTCCGTCCGACCCGTGCACATCTTGTCGCGCGCCCATGATATCGGCGTCGCACCGCGACCAATTGAAACCTTGCGTTAACCACAAGTGTTTACGGTTTGAAAAGAATTGGATGAATCCGGACCTAGACGCGCATGCGCAATCGCATCATCACCAGGCAAAACCGAAGGGCCGCCCGGCATGGCGGCCTCTGTTTTGGTGTGTCCGCGCTTTGCCTGCTCGGCGCGGTGGCCGCCGCACAAGCCCAATCGGCGGCTGAATCCGGTTCCGCCACTGCGACCTATCCGTTGCGCGGCACCACAACATCCGGCACCGGCAGCGGGCCCTATACCGCCGCGACACTTTATGGCGCCTTGCCCTCGGCAACGAGCGGCGCTTCTGATGCTTCATCCGAAACTTCCGACACGGAGCCTGACGGTGTCGAGGAGCCGGCTGATGAAGCGAGTGGAGCTCTAACCACCGAACCGGTTTCCGCCGCAGAAGCCGCAATCCTTGCCGATGAAGCCTATGCCGAAAGCCTCGCGCGCCAGAACGGCCGCGTCGAAAGCCTGGACGGGGTGTCTCTGGAACCGGAGCCGGATCGTGACGGCGTGCCCGGTTTCATGATCGGTACACTCAATCTGCGCCCGACATTGGCTCAACGCATCGTTCGCGAAACCGTGCGCAACGGCGACACAAAAACCAACCGGACTTACAGCGAAACCACGGTGTCTGGCACGCTGACATCGGATTGGTCGCGCCATCAGTTCAGCGCCTCGGGATCGGGAACCTGGCAGGAAAACCTGTCCGGCACCGGCACCGAATCGCCTTTCGCCAATCTCGACGCTGCACTGCGGCTCGATCTGATCAACGACATTACCTCCACACTTTCCGGCGGCTACACCTACTCCCAGGAAAGCCGGACCGACCCGAATGCGATTGAAGGCGCCAGCACGCAATCAGGCATCCACGAAGTTCGCGGCAGCCTCGGCGTGCAAAAGACCTTCGGCGCGCTGCGCGGTACCAGCACCGTTGAGGTGACCCGCACCATGTATGGCGACGCCACGCTGGAAGGCGGCGGCAGCGTCGCGGTCAATGATCGTGATACGTTGGGCGTGGAACTCACAACACGAATTGGCTATGTCGTTTCACCGGCCCTGGTGCCGTTCATTGAGGGGTCCATAGGCCGAGAGAACTACGACCAGGAGATCGATTCCACCGGCGCCGAGCGTTCATCCGACACCTATGCGCTGCGCGCCGGTGCGGAAGTCGACCTTGGCGAAAAGCTTGCCGGCGAATTTGCCGTCGGCTTCTTGCGGCGGTCGCTCGACGATCCCAATCTCGACGACATCACCGGATTGACGCTCGATGGCGATCTCGAATGGTCGCCCCTGCGCGGCACCACGGTAGGTCTCGGCGTCGCCACCACAGTCGAAGCTGCCACATCGGCAGGCGAAGCCGGCGCGGTGGTCTATGAGTTCGATGCAAGTCTGAACCACCAATTGCACAGCGCCGTGGTGGCGCGGCTCGGCGCAACTCTCGACTACCGGGACTATGACAGCGGCTCGGGCCGCAGCAATCAGCGCGAATATGGCGCGTCCGCAGGGCTGACCTGGAGCATCAACCGGTATCTCGACCTGGAAGCCGACGCCAGCTACGAGAAAACCGTCGAACCCGGCCGAACCGATGAGGAAACCACCCGTATCGGCCTGGGTTTGCGGCTGCGCCGCTGACGATCAGATCCGGCTCGGCGATCATGCATTGGCCGTCAGGCCCATTGGATCAGGCTCTTGAGAGCAGGCCTTTCAATCCATTGGCCACCAGAGGCTTGATGTCGGCGCGATCCAGCGCATAAGCGACATTGGCAAGAATGAAGCCTTCCTTGGAGCCGCAATCATACGTTTCACCATCGAAGCGGTAGGCCGAAAACGCCTGGGTTTCGGCAAGTTTGAGCATGGCGTCGGTGACCTGAATTTCATTGCCCGCGCCGCGTTCCTGGTGCGTCAGGATATCGAAAATCCCGGGCTGAAGAATGTAGCGGCCATTGATGAAATGATTGGACGGAGCTGTGCCCATGGGCGGCTTTTCCACCATTTCGGTGATCCGGAAGCCGCCGTCGAGATCCTCGCCTTTACCGACGATTCCATATTTGTGAGCCTGGTCCGGTTCGCATTCGCCGACTGCGACGACATTGCCGCCGACCTTGCCGTAAAGTTCCACCATGCCTGAAAGGCACCCGATGCTGTCGCGCATGATCATGTCTGGAAGCAGCAGTGCGAAGGGCTCGTCACCGACGATGTCGCGTGCACACCAAACGGCGTGTCCAAGCCCCAACGGTTCCTGCTGGCGGGTGAAGCTGGTGGCGCCTGCGGCTGGCAGCATCTCCTCAAGCGATTTCAGCTCTGCGGTCTTGCCGCGTTCGCGCAAGGTTGCTTCCAGTTCGACCTGGATGTCGAAGTGATCCTCGATGACGCCCTTGTTGCGGCCGGTGACAAAAACGAAATGCTCGATTCCGGCTTCCATGGCCTCTTCGACCACATATTGCACCACCGGCTTGTCGACCACGGTCAACATTTCCTTGGGCACAGCCTTGGTGGCCGGCAGAAACCGGGTACCCAAACCCGCCACCGGCAACACGGCTTTCCTGATTTTGCGCGTCATCGTCATGTCTTTTCCTCATTCCTCATGAATGCTCGATACCGGTGAATCCGGCGCTCGAACCGGTCCTAGCTCAAAAACCTTAGGAACTGGCAAAGCCCCGTCCGGTTCCCGGTATCACGCCGGAAATATGGTAAACGATTTGTTGACGGCTATCGGCTAGCGTGCGGCGTAAGTCACCCGTCAATGCTCAACCAGCAGGATTTTTGGACCATGCTCCGATTGCCCCGAAATCTCGTTTGCGCCGCAGCACTCAGCCTTGTTTCAACGGTCCTGGCGCCCCAGGCGGCACTGGCCGATGCCGGATTCCAGAAATGGGTCCAGGGCTTTTACGGCACTGCGGCCAAATCCGGCATCTCCAAATCGACCTATAACAAGGCGTTCAAAGGCGTCACCGCGCCGGATCCGCGAGTGCTTGAGAAGGCTCGTTTTCAACCCGAATTTACCACCAAGGTCTGGGATTATCTCGATTCCCGGGTCAACCCCTACACCATCGCCAAGGGCCGCGAGATGGAGGCGCGGCACGCGCGCACGCTGGCCGCGATCGAACGCAAGTTCGGCGTCAGCGCCTCGGTGCTGCTGGCGATCTGGTCGATGGAATCGAATTACGGGGAGATCCTGAGCAAGACCGACCGGCTGCATTACGTCCCCCAGGCGCTGGCGACACTGGCCTATGGTGATCGTCGCCGCGCGAAATTCGCCCGCAATCAACTGGTCGCAGCGCTCAAGATCCTCCAATCCGGCGACATCACCACACGGCAGATGACAGGCTCCTGGGCCGGCGCCATGGGTCATACCCAGTTCATTCCCACCAGCTATCTGGCCTTTGCCGTCGATGCCGATGGCAATGGCAGCCGCGACATCTGGAACTCGATCCCCGACGCCCTGGCCACCGCCGCAAATCTTCTCAAGAAAAACGGCTGGCGCACCGGCCAGACCTGGGGTTACGAGGCAGTGGCGCCGCGTGGCGGCGCCAAATACAAGGGGCAGACCAAGACCCTTGGCCAATGGGCCCGGCTCGGCTTCACCCGTCCAGGCGGCAAGGGCTTTGCCTATGGCGACCGGCGCGCGGAGCTCAAGATGCCTGGCGGTGCCAATGGCCCTGCGTTTTTGATGACCAAGAACTTCTTTGTTATCAAGCGCTACAACAACTCCGACAGCTACGCACTTGCCGTCGGCGTGCTCGCCGACGAAATCGCCGGATTCGGCGGTGTCGACCAGCGTTGGCCGCGGCCTCCCGGCACGCTCAACGTCAAGGAAAAGTTCGAATTGCAGACCCGGCTCAAGCAACTGGGTTATTATGATGGCGAGATCGACGGCAATTTCGGCTCCGGCTCACGCGCGGCGATCGCCGCCTTTCAATCCCGCGCGGGCTTGACCGGCGATGCGCTTCCATCGCAAAAGATACTGCAAGCGATCCGCCGCTACCGTTGATCAGGCGCGGCGGCGCATTCCAACCGCCGGAACGTTCCGGCGACGGATCGGAGACCGCCGCCCGTGTGTGCCCGCCGCGCAATCCTGAGTGTGTTCGCCGCCGCCATCATCGGCGCGGCGCCGGTGCTTATTGCCACCCAGAGCGCGGCCCCGGCCGCTGCGCAGGAACGCACCGAGCGCAAATCCATCTTGCAGTTCCTGTTTGGCGGCAACAAGGAAAAGGCGGCCAAGCCCAAAACCCGCGCAAAAACCGCCAAGCGGACCAGCCGCGTTAAGAAGAAAACCCGCAGCGCGGCCGCAAACCCGCCACCCGCACCCAGCATCGAAAAACTGGAAAACGCCCGCAAGATTCTGGTGCTCGGTGACTTTCTCGGCAATGGCGCGGCCGATGGATTGCGCGAAGCCTTTGTCAACGCCCCCGGTGTGGTGGTAATCGATCGAACCAACGGCTCTTCCGGCCTGGTGCGCAACGACTACTACGACTGGCCGGCCAATGCCCCCGGCATTATCGAAGAGGCGCAGCCCTCAATCGTGGTTGTGATGATCGGTTCCAATGACCGGCAGCAATTGCTGGTCGATGGCGTGCGCGAAGCCGTGCGCTCGCCTGCCTGGCTGGCGGAATATGAACGCCGCACCCGTGAGTTCGTCTCGTTGCTCAGGGCCCAGCGTACACCGTTGCTGTGGGTCGGTCTGCCGGCCTTCAAATCGCCCGCCATGACCAGCGATGTTGTCGCGCTCAATGGCATATACCGCAAACAGGCGGCCTTGGCCGGAGGCGAGTTCATCGACATCTGGGACGGATTCGTCGACGAAGACGGCAAGTTTGTCTTCACCGGCTCCGACATCAATGGCCGCCAGTTGCGGCTGCGCGGCTCTGACGGCATCAACCTGACCCGCGCCGGCAAGCGCAAGGTGGCCTTCTACATCGAAAAGCCGGCCCGCCGCTTGCTTGGCGACGCGGCTGAAGCCGGCGTTGTCTCACTGGATACCGAAAGCCTGCCCGAGATTTTCATGCCGCCGCCACCTGGAGAAACGCCGGCGGCAATCATGCGGACCCGGCCCATGGCGATGACCGATCCCGAGCTTGACGGCGGCGGCGCGCTGCTGGGCGAAATGCCCACCAGCGCCAGCCTTGTCCGCTCGCCGCGCGATCGCCTGATCATCGATGGCATGATGCCGGAACCGCCATCCGGCCGCGCCGATGATTTCTCCTGGCCGCGCAAGATCCCCTGATCACCGACGGGCTGCACCACCAGCATCCGCCTCCGCTCGCCCTGGATTTCGCGTTCGATTTCAGACGGAAGGCCTCGCTCAGATGCAGGCAAGGCACGGTTTTGCCATCAGCCATAGCCTAAGACGGTCCGGGAAAATCGACAACCTGCAGAGCACATCCTGCCTCCGGCGTGAGGGTCGTCACGCCGAAGCAAACACGCCTCAGCGCGGCAGGTCGGTGGCGCCCATCAGACTGAGATCGATCTCGCGCGCCGCCTGACGGCCCTCGCGGATCGCCCACACCACCAGGCTCTGGCCGCGGCGCACGTCGCCGGCGGCCCACAGCTTGCCGACCGACGTCTGGTAGTCGTCCTCATTGGCGGCAACATTGGTGGAACCGCGACGGTCAACATCGATGACAAGCTTGTCGCCGAGCTCACTGATCACCCCGGTGTCATAGGCGCCCCGGAAGCCGATGGCGACAAACACCAGGTCGGCTTTGATCAGGAACTCGGTTCCGGCGATGGGTTTGCGCTTTTCATCGACCTGGCAGCATTTGACGCCGATCAGAATGCCGTTTTCGCCAACCATCTCGATCGTGCCGACCTGAAATTCGCGCACCGCGCCTTCAGCCTGCGAAGAGGATGTGCGCATCTTGGTCGCCCAATAGGGCCACACCGCCAGCTTGTCTTCCTTCTCCGGCGGCTGCGGCCGGATGTCGAGCTGGGTCACCCGCACAGCACCCTGACGGAACGCGGTGCCCACGCAGTCCGATGCGGTGTCGCCACCGCCGATCACCACCACATGCTTGCCGCCGGCTAGCACCGGTTCGGATGGCCAGCCGACATTGTCGATGCTCTCGCGCGCAACCCGCTTGTTCTGCTGCACCAGATAGGGCATCGCGTCGTGCACGCCGATCAGATCGCCGCCGGGAATGCCGGCATCGCGCGGCTTTTCCGAGCCGCCGCAATAAAGCACCGCATCGTATTCGCCGAGCAGCTCGTCAGCGCTTTTGTCAACGCCGACATTGACGTCGCAGAAGAAGGTGACACCCTCGCCTTCCATCTGTTCGACGCGCCGGTCGATGAAATGCTTCTCCATCTTGAAATCGGGAATGCCATAGCGAAGCAGCCCGCCAGGCCGGCTTTCGCGTTCATAGACATGAACATCATGGCCCGCGCGACCAAGCTGCTGGGCTGCCGCCATGCCTGCCGGACCCGACCCGATAATCGCCACCTTCTTGCCGGTCTTGCGGGTGACCGGTTGCGGGACGATGAAGCCCATCTCATAGGCCTTGTCGGCGATTGCCTGTTCCACTGTCTTGATGGCAACAGGCGCATCCTCGAGATTGAGCGTACAGGCTTCCTCACAGGGCGCGGGGCAGATGCGGCCGGTGAATTCGGGGAAGTTGTTGGTCGAGTGCAGATCGCGGATCGCCTCTTCCCATTTGCCATTGTAGACCAGATCATTCCAATCGGGGATCTGGTTGTGCACGGGGCATCCGGTCGGACCATGGCAATAGGGAATGCCGCAATCCATGCAGCGCGCCGCCTGTTTGACCACTTCCTGATCGCTCATCCGGATGGTGAACTCGCGGAAATGCCGGATCCGGTCGGACGCCGGCTGATACTTCGCCGTCTGCCGGTCGATTTCGAGAAAACCCGTTACCTTGCCCATATCTTTGTCCTGTTCACCTTAAAACGACTGCGGTGCCCGACGCTGAAACCATCAGCATCGAGGAATTGCCGCCTGCCGAGATGTTCTCATAATCGAGATCGATGCCGATGACAGCGTTGGCGCCGAGCCGGGCCGCTTCTTCCTGCATCTCCGTCAGGGCAATTTCGCGGGCCTCCCGCAGCGCCTTTTCATAGGAGCCCGAACGGCCGCCGACGATATCGCGGATGCCTGCGAAAATGTCCCGGAAAATGTTGGTTCCCAAAATCGCCTCACCGGTGACGATGCCCCTGTATTCAGCGATCTCGCGGCCTTCGATGGTGTTTGTCGTCGATGTGATCATTGCCGTCTACTCCGCTGCCACGCCGAGCCGCATGCGTTCCATCTCCTCGAGCGCGCGGCGATACTCGACCGGCATCACCTTGCGGAATTTCGGACGGTAATCCGCCCAATTGTCGAGGATCTCCTTGGCCCGGACCGAGTCGGTGAAGTGCATGTGGTTGGAGATCAGCTGGAACAGCCGCTCCTCATCATGACGGGTCATGTCACCCGTCACATCGACCCGGCCCTTGTGCGCCAGATCGCCACCATGGTGGTGCAGTTTTTCGAGAATATCGTCTTCCTCGGGCACCGGCTCAAGCTCGACCATGGCCATGTTGCAGCGGCTGGCAAAATCGCCCGCCTCGTCGAGCACATAGGCCACCCCGCCCGACATGCCGGCAGCGAAGTTGCGGCCGGTCTCGCCGATGACGACGACAAGACCGCCGGTCATGTATTCGCAACCGTGATCGCCAACGCCTTCAACCACCGCAATGGCGCCTGAGTTGCGAACGGCGAAGCGCTCACCGGCAACGCCGCGGAAATAGCATTCGCCCTCAATCGCGCCGTATAGCACCGTATTGCCGACGATGATCGACTTCTCCGCAACGACAGGTGAACCCTCCGGCGGCCGTACGATGATGCATCCGCCAGACAGGCCCTTGCCGACATAATCGTTGGCGTCGCCGGCCAGATCGAAGGTCACGCCATGGGCCAAAAACGCGCCGAAAGACTGCCCGGCGGTGCCTGTGAGCTTGACCGAAATGGTGTCCTCGGCGAGCCCCTTGTGGCCGAACCGCTTGGCGACTTCGCCCGAAAGCATGGCGCCGGTCGAGCGGTCGACATTCCGGATTTCGGTCTCGAACTCGACCGGCTCTTTGGTCTCAAGCGCCGGCATCGCCTCGGTGATCAGTTTCCGGTCAAGCACGTCGTCGATCGGATGGTTCTGCCGCTCGGTCCAGTAGATCTTCTCCCGCGGTGCATCGGGCTTGTGGAACA
This sequence comes from uncultured Hoeflea sp., assembly GCF_947501405.1. Lineage (GTDB taxonomy): Bacteria > Pseudomonadota > Alphaproteobacteria > Rhizobiales > Rhizobiaceae > Hoeflea. Next base: position 185,353 of record NZ_CANMVK010000004.1, read on the forward strand.
CCCGGGTGAAATCCAGTCCCTTGGCCTTCCAGTGCTCGATCATCTCGGCCTTGGCGAGCAGGTCCGACTGACCGATGATTTCGTCGAGATTGCGATATCCCATCTCGGCCAGCCACTCGCGCACTTCCTCGGCGATGAAGAAGAAATAGTTGATCACATGTTCGGGCGTGCCCTTGAACCGCTTGCGCAGAACCGGATCCTGCGTTGCCACGCCCACCGGACAGGTGTTGAGATGGCATTTGCGCATCATGATGCAGCCCGCCGCAATCAGCGGCGCGGTGGAAAAGCCGAACTCATCAGCGCCGAGCAGCGCCCCGACAATGACGTCGCGGCCAGTCTTCAAGCCGCCATCGACCTGCAGCGCGATACGAGACCGCAGACCGTTGAGCACCAAAGTCTGATGGGTTTCGGCCAGGCCGATTTCCCAGGGGCTGCCGGCATGTTTGAGCGAGGTCAGCGGCGAAGCGCCGGTACCGCCGTCATAGCCTGAAATGGTGATGTGATCGGCGCGCGCCTTGGCAACGCCCGCAGCCACGGTGCCCACGCCAACTTCGGACACCAGCTTGACCGAAATATCGGCCGAGGTGTTGACGTTCTTGAGATCGAAAATCAGCTGCGCCAGATCTTCGATCGAATAGATGTCGTGGTGCGGCGGTGGCGAGATCAGACCGACGCCCGGCGTCGAATGCCGGGTCTTGGCGATCGTCGCATCCACCTTGTGGCCGGGCAACTGCCCGCCTTCACCGGGCTTGGCGCCCTGGGCCACCTTAATCTGGATCATGTCAGCATTGACCAGATAATCGGTGGTAACACCGAAACGGCCCGAGGCCACCTGCTTGATTGCCGAACGCTCCGGATTGCGGCTGCCATCAAGCAACGGCATGTAGCGGTCTGGCTCCTCGCCGCCCTCGCCGGTGTTGGATTTTCCGCCGATCTGGTTCATCGCCACGGCGAGCGTGGTGTGCGCCTCGCGGCTGATCGAGCCGAACGACATCGCGCCCGTCGAAAACCGCCTGACGATGTCGGCGGCGGGCTCGACCTCCTCGAGCGGTACCGGCTGGCGCCCGGCATCCTCGGCCTTGATGATCTTGAACAGTCCCCGGATGGCATTCATCCGCAGGGTCGACTGATTGATCATATCGGCGAATTCGCGATAGCGGTCCTGGGCGTTGCCGCGTACGGCATGCTGCAGCGTCGCCACCGCATCGGGCGTCCAGGCATGGCCTTCGCCACGAATGCGGTAATTGTATTCGCCGCCCACTTCCAGCGATGTCGCCAGCACCGGGTCATTGGAGAACGCCGAACGGTGGCGGACGGTGGTTTCCGCCGAAACCTCATCCAGCCCGACACCTTCGATCATCGTCGCAGTACCGGTGAAATAAGTGTCGACGAACACGCTCGACAAGCCGACCGCGTCGAAGATCTGGGCGCCGCAATAGGACTGGTAGGTCGAAATCCCCATCTTCGACATCACCTTGAGGATGCCCTTGCCAATGGCCTTGATGTAGCGCGATACCACCTCGTACTGGTCGACCTCCGGCGGAAACTCACCACGCGCATGCATATCGAGCAGCGTATCGAAGGCTAGATAGGGGTTGATCGCCTCCGCGCCATAACCGGCCAGACAGCAGAAATGATGGATCTCGCGCGGTTCGCCCGATTCCACCACCAGCCCCACCGAGGTGCGCAGCCCCTTGCGGATCAGGTGATGATGCACGGCGGCCGTGGCCAGCAGCGCCGGAATCGCGATCCGGTCCGGACCCACCTGCCGGTCGGACAGGATGATGATGTTGTAGCCCCCGGTGACGGCTTCCTCGGCCCGGTTGCACAGCCGCTCCAGCGCGGCCTCCATGCCTTCTGACCCCTTGTCGCTGGAATAGGTGAAATCCAGCGTCTTGGTGTCGAACCGGTCTTCGGTGTGGCCGATGGAACGGATCTTCTCGAGATCGCCATTGGTCAGAATCGGCTGACGCACTTCGAGCCGCTTCTTCTTGGCGGCACCCTTGTGATCGAGAATGTTGGGCCGCGGGCCGATGAAGGAAACCAGGCTCATCACCAGTTCCTCGCGGATCGGATCGATCGGCGGATTGGTGACCTGGGCAAAGTTCTGCTTGAAATAGGTGTAAAGCAGCTTGGATTTTCCCGACATCGCCGAAATCGGAGTATCGGTGCCCATTGAGCCAATCGCTTCCTGGCCGGTGGTCGCCATCGGCGACATCAGGATCCTGGTATCTTCCTGGGTATAGCCGAAAGCCTGCTGGCGATCGAGCAGAGAGACGTCGCCGCGCAATGCCCGCGGCTCCACCGGCTTGAGATCCTCAAGGATGAGCTGGGTCCGCTCAAGCCATTCCCGATAAGGATGCTTGCCGGCAAGCCTCGATTTGATCTCCTCGTCGGAGATGATCCGGCCTTCTTCCATGTCGATCAGCAGCATCTTTCCCGGCTGCAGCCGCCATTTGGAGACGATGTTGCTTTCCTCCACCGGCAGCACACCGGCTTCCGAGGCCATGATCACCCGGTCGTCGCCGGTCACTACATAGCGCGCCGGCCGCAAGCCATTGCGATCAAGCGTCGCGCCGATCTGGCGGCCATCGGTAAAGGCCACCGCGGCAGGCCCGTCCCATGGCTCCATCAGGGCGGCGTGATACTCGTAATAGGCTTTCCGATCTTCGCTCATCAGGGTGTTGCCGGCCCAGGCTTCCGGGATCAGCATCATCACCGCATGAGCCATCGAATAGCCCCCGCGAATCAGGAATTCGAGCGCATTGTCGAAACAGGCCGTGTCGGACTGGCCTTCATAGGATATCGGCCACAGCTTGGAGATGTCATCGCCGAACAACGGCGACGAGACCGAGGCCTGGCGCGCCGCCATCCAGTTGACATTGCCGCGCAGCGTGTTGATTTCGCCGTTATGCGCGACCATCCGGTAGGGATGGGCGAGCTTCCAGGATGGGAAAGTGTTCGTCGAAAACCGCTGATGGACCAGTGCCACGGCGGACTCGAAGCGCTCATCTTCAAGGTCGGTATAATAGGCGCCGACCTGATAGGCCAGAAACATGCCCTTGTAGACGATTGTTTCGGTCGACAGCGACACAAAATAGAACCCGTTGTCGCGGCCGTCGGTTTCGCCATACACACGGTTGGAAATCACCTTGCGCAATACGAACAGGCGGCGCTCGAGTTCATAGCGATCCTCGACGCCTTCGCCCGCGCCGATGAAAACCTGAACATGACAGGGTTCCGTGGCAGCGATTTCCGGTGCCTTGGACAGCGACGAATTGTCGACCGGTACGTCGCGGAATCCAAGCAGCACCTGGCCTTCAGCCTCGACCACTTCGGCAATGATCTTTTTGAGATGCTCGCGCAGCGCCGCATCCTGGGGCATGAACAGGAAACCGACCGCATATTGCCCCGGTTTGGGCAGCGTCAGCCCTTGAGCGGCCATTTCCTCGCGGAAGAACCGGTCGGGGATCTGCACCAGCAGCCCCGCGCCGTCACCCATCAGCGGATCGGCGCCAACCGCGCCGCGGTGGGTCAGGTTTTCGAGCATAAAGAGCCCGTCGCGCACGATCGCATGCGACTTTTCGCCCTTCATATGGGCGACGAAACCCACACCACAGGCGTCGTGTTCGTTGCGCGGATCATAAAGCCCCTGTTTGGCGGGCAATCCAAAGGCGCCGGCAGTGGCAGGCTTGGGTTCGGCAAAAGCCTTGCAAGCGATGGGTGCCGTCTGAGATGGTGATGTCTTTGCCATCCTCTTTCCTCCTTCATGGCCGCCGCGGCGGTCGTTTCCGGCGCATCGCGATGCGCCCGCCTTTGGCGGCGACGCGTGCGTTCCCGATAGATCTGTCGTCTGGCCTGGCGCACCGGTTTGCTCGATCGCGCAAATCGCCGGGCGCGCGGCGCGCATGTGTATCATGAAGGGGCCAGGCGGTCACCTTCATAGCGAAGGATCGCCGGTCGATGAGCTGCGGCATTTGCCCCTTGCGCCAGCCCCGGCCTCAGCCAGGTGACCGGGACAGACGCAAATAGGACAGCAAGACTGTCCTATTTCGCTTGTCCTATGACAGATCGTTTCGCGCTGTGCAAGATGCCGGGTCCAAAAAACACCGCCAACACGAACGAATATGACAAGCATCAATTCACAAACGTAATTTTATGTCGCTTGGGATCGTTTTTCCAGTGTTTTCCTGTTGCTCCGCGCCGAAAGGGCCCGCCTTGGCCGCCGCTCACATCCCGACCGGCTCGAACTATCCGATCCACCCACGCCGTCTCCGGCCTCCAGGCGCCCTCAGCTTCGCCGTCCGGCGGGAAAGGCGTCGACGGCAATCATGGTCACAAGGGTCTTTGAACCCGGACGCAAATCATGCCATAGCCAGAGCCTTTGGAGTTGCGGAGGCTTATGTAGATGATCTTTACCTCGGACAACTGGGCTGGCGCCCATCCCGCCATCGCCGCTTCGCTCGCGGCCCACTCGACCGGCATGGTTCCCGCCTATGGCGCAAGCGACCTCGACCGCAAGGTGAATGACAGGTTCAACACTGTCTTCGGTCGCGAAGTCGCCGTTTTCTTTGTCGGAACCGGAACTGCCGCCAATGCCCTGGCGCTCTCGGCGGTCAACCTTCCCGGCGGGGTGGCGTTCTGCCACCGCGAGGCCCATGTTGTCGCCGATGAATGCGGTGCGCCGGAGTTCTTCAGCCAGGGCGCGCGCCTTGCGCCGGTCGACGGCGTCGAAGGACGCATGGATCCGGACAAGCTGAAGACAGAGATCGCCCGGTACCCGAAGGAATTCGTGCATGGCGGCCAGCCCATGGCGATCACCATCACCCAGGCGACGGAAGCCGGAACCGTCTACCGGCCAGACGACATCCGTGCGATTTCAAAAATCGCCAAGGCGCATGGCCTGCCGCTGCACATGGATGGCGCGCGCTTCGCCAACGCGCTGACCGCGCTCAATCTGACGCCCGCGCAAATGACCATCGAGCTTGGTGTCGACATTGTCTCCTTTGGCGGCACCAAAAACGGCTGCTGGTGTGCCGAGGCGCTGGTGTTTCTCAATCCGGACATGGCAACTCAGGCGCCGTTCCTGAGAAAACGCGCCGCACACCTGTTTTCCAAAAGCCGCTTTATCGCCGCCCAGTTCGATGCCTATTTCGAAGACGATCTCTGGCTAGACCTCGCCCGGCACTCCAACCGGATGGCGGCGCGGCTGCAACAGGGTATCCAGGCCGCGCCCCACGCCCGGCTCGGCTGGAACAGCGACGCCAATGAGGTCTTCCCCATCATCTCCAGGTCGATGGCGGAAAAACTCACGGCCAAGGGTGCAATGTTTTATGAGTGGACCCCGCCCCGCGCCCACGCCGGTCTGCTGGATGACGGCGAAACCATGCTGCGGCTGGTCACCAGTTTCGCCACCACCGAGGATGACGTTGATCGTTTCATCGATCATCTGGGGTGATCCGGACATTCAATCCCCTGAGCTCAAGCGTTCGGCTGGCGATCGCCTGCCGGCCCGCAAGCCTTTTCGCCACGGCCGTAATCAGGGCACCATCACTACAGACAGCGTTCACACCACTCTCACGGGCAAGTGATGCTGGATAACGCGCGCTTGATTTCCAGTTGATGCGACAATTGGTCATGGTTTTCCTGCCGGGACAAAAACCACCCGGGCAATGGTTTCAAAGATACCTTCAAGGAGAACATCATGTCGCAGAAATCCCTCATCGGTGCATCGGCTCTGGCCGGCGCTGTCGCAATGGCCCTTTCCGGCGCAACCCTCGTCGCCACCACCGGAGATGCTGCCGCCGCCACCGAAAAGTGCTACGGTGTCGCCATGGCCGGCAAGAATGACTGCGCTGCGGGTCCGGGCACCACTTGCGCCGGTACGTCGACTGTCGATTTCCAGGGCAACGCCTGGAAGACCGTTGATGCCGGCACTTGCGCCACCATGGAAATCGATGGCGGCCGCATGGGTTCGCTCGAGCCGCTCGACCGCGATCTCCCGGCCTGATTACACAACCTCAGTTAAACGGGAGCTTCGGTATGAACAGGTCCGCCCCATCCATCCCGTCTGCCGGGGACTCCCGTTTTCCGAACGCCCCGCTCCCGCCTCGTGCGGGGGCGGGTTTGAAGGCTGACCACATCGACGCCATTCTTGCCGACGACTACCGCATCGGCTTTCTCGAGGTCCACGCGGAAAACTACATGGGTGACGGCGGCCCGGCGCACCGCGCGCTCGCGGCAATCCGCGCCGAATTCCCGTTGTCGGTTCACGGCGTCGGCCTGTCGATCGGCTCACAAAGCGGCATCGATCCGGATCACCTTGACCGCCTCGCCCGGGTCGTGGAGCGCTACCAGCCCGGCATGGTCTCCGAACATCTTGCATGGTCGAGCCATGATGCGGGTTATTACAACGATCTGCTGCCGCTGCCTTACAATCGCCAGACACTGGACCGGGTGGTTTCCCACATCGTCCAGGTTCAGGACCGGCTCAAACGACCGATCCTGCTCGAAAATCCCTCCACCTATGTGGCGTTTGAGCAATCCACCATGAGCGAGACTGATTTCATCCGCGAAATCGCCCGCCGCGCCGGATGCGGCCTGCTGCTCGACGTCAACAACATATTCGTCTCCGCAACCAATCACGGCTGGAAACCGATGCAGTATCTGCGCGATTTCCCGCTTGAGCTGGTCGAGGAAATCCACCTCGCGGGACACGCCGAAGACACCGACGACGAGGGCGATATGCTGCTCATCGACGCTCATGATCGCCCGGTCGCCGATGCGGTTTGGAAGCTCTACGAGATCGTCATCAGCCAGGCAGGTCCTTTGCCGACCCTTGTCGAATGGGACAATGATGTGCCCGATTGGCCGGTGCTCAGGCGCGAGGCCATGCTCGCGGATACGATTCTCAAGCGCCTGGGGCCGGCATCGATGCTGGGATCACGCCATGCCGCGGAATGAGGCGCACGCCCTTGGCGAACAACCGGCATTCAGCGCGGCGCTGCTCGATCCGGATCTTCCGCCGCCCGATGGCGTGATCGGCCCGCATGGCAAGGCCGCGACCAAGCGCTTTGCGGTCTACCGCAACAATGTCACAGTCAGCCTGATCAACGCACTCGCGGATATTTTTCCTGTCGTAGCAAAGCTTGTGGGGCAGGACTTCTTTCGCGACATGGCGCGCTACTTCATCACGCGCCATCCCCCGCGCTCGGCGTTGCTGTTTGAATACGGCCATGAATTCCCCGAATTTCTCAAGGATTTCGAGCCGGTGGCGAAACTGCCCTACCTGCCCGATGTCGCACGGCTGGAACGAGCCTGGCTCGACGCGTTTCACGCAGCCGATGCCGAGCCGCTCATGCCAGAGACGCTTGGCGCCATGCCACAGGAGCGGCTTGGCGATCTGGTCTTCACCCCGCATCCAGGGGCGCGGATCGTTCAAAGCGATTTCGCCGCCGTGTCGATCTTTTCAGCCAGTCGCGAAGACCGCCCGCTCAAGGGCATCCAGCCGCTGGCGGCGGAAGATGGCCTGATCACCCGCCCCTTCGACACAGTGCAGGTACGGCAACTCCCCGCGGGCGCAGCGTCATTCTTTGAGGCTCTGACAAACGGCCACACCCTCGGCGCCGCGGCCGCCCTGACACTCGACTCACATCCCGGCTTTGATCTTCCTTCGGCCATCTCGGCGCTGCTGGAGGCCGGCATCTTCACCGCCTGTCACCTCGAAAACGCTTCATCGGAGCTTCCGGAATGATTTCCATTGTCCATTTTCTGACTGATCTTCATCACCGCGTGTTCGGCTTCTTTGAGCGGCAGGCGGACAGTTGGCTGATCGGCCTGATCGCCCGCTTCGCCTTCGCGGCGGTGCTTTATGTCTACTTTCTCAATTCCGCCCAGACCAAGGTCGGGGAAGGACTCCTGGGCTTCTTTTCGATTCAACCCGGCGCCTATTACCAGATCGCCTATCCGGCGGTCGAAGCAGCGGGGGGCGATGTCGGCGCCGTGGCCTTCCTGCCCTGGGGTTTGATCGTGCTGATGGGAACCTATGCGGAATTCATCCTGCCGCTGTTGATCGTCATCGGGCTGTTTTCGCGCATTGCGGCGGTGGGGATGATCGCCTTCATCGCGGTCCAGACCTTTGTCGACATCACCGTGCACCAGATTGGCGCCGAAGCCATTGGTGCGCTGTTCGACCGGTTCCCCAATGCGGTAATCATGGATCAGCGGCTGTTGTGGCTGATACCGCTGCTGGTGATCGCGCTCAAGGGCCCGGGTTTGCTGTCGATTGATGCGCTGCTGGCGCGGCGCTATCAGAGTGCCGGCTACGCCTGAACGCCTTTGCGCCATAGGTCATGGACAACGAAAAATGGCGCCCAGTCTCCTGAGCGCCATTTGTACCGACCTGTCCAAAACAGAACAGATCAGAGTTAGTTTGCTTCGATCTGCTTGGGCTGCTCGCCGCCATCCTTGCTGATGGCGATGCGGCGGGGCTTCATGGCCTCCGGGACCTCGCGCACCAGATCGATGTGCAATAGGCCGTTGCGCAGCGAGGCGCCGCTCACTTCCACATGTTCGGCAAGCTGGAAGCGGCGCTCGAAGGCGCGCTTGGCAATGCCGCGATACAGGAATTCGGCGCCGTCGGCCGCTTTTTCATCGGCCTTCTCGCCCTTGACGGTGAGGGCATGTTCGCGGGCTTCGATCGAGATTTCAGCCTCATCGAAACCGGCCACGGCCATGGTGATCCGGTAGGTGGTCTCGCCGGTCCGTTCGATATTGTAGGGCGGATAGGACTGGGCCTGATCGGGCTGCGCCAGGCTGTCGAGCATGGTCAAAAGCCGGTCAAATCCGACGGTCGAACGGTACAGTGGCGAAAAATCAACGTGACGCATTTAAGGTCCTCCTTCAGAGCGACGATTGGTCTTTGCGTTTTGGCGCGCAGTCTACCCCGCAAGCGGCGGCGGACCTGCCAGCAGACCCGTCATTCGGCGTCTGCAAGACCAATGTGGGAACTGGCTTTGACCGGTTCAAGACCCTGCTTGATTGACCAATAAAGGCCACGCGAAGCGCAAAGGCCGAATCTTTGGCCTACCTCGTCATCGCATCCGAACCAATCCATGAACCCAGTATGAATGCATCGTTCCGACGCGGTTCAGGCGCAGGCCGCGACACTGGCATGCATCGGGCGAGCATCGCCCGGACCGGCTGGAACGTCACGTCCCTTCTGTTCCGGTCAACTCGCCGGGGCAGCTTCAGCGCCGCTCCGGCCTTTTTCCTTTTGACCTCGGCCCGGCGAAGCCCTAATCCCAAGAGACCATGAACGACGACGCCCCCCTGCTTATTGAAACCGAGGACAATCCGGTCCCGCCCAATCACGTCGTCGGCTGGTTCGAGAGCGTGAATCGCAAACGGCTGCGCTACGCGATTTTCAAATCCGACGCGCCAATGGCGCGCGGCACCGTGGTGCTTTTGCAGGGACGCAACGAGTGCATTGAGAAATACTACGAGACCATTCGCCATTTTACCGCCCGCGGCCTCTGGGTCGCAACCTTCGACTGGCGCGGCCAGGGCTTGTCACAACGCCTGACGAAGAACCCGTTGCGGGGGCATCTGCGTCAGTTCGAGGATTTTGAAGCCGATCTCTCGATCTTTCTCGAAACCATCGTGCTGCCGGAAACCCGGCTGCCTTTCTGCATGGTCGCCCATTCCATGGGCGCGCTTGTGGCGCTGTCGATGGCGCCGAAACTCGCCAACCGGATCGAGCGCATGGCTCTGATGGCGCCCTTTGTGGAATTGTCCAACCAGAAATTGCCCACCTGGTTGATCCGCGGCCTGACCGGCCTCTTCCGCATTGCCGGGCTGGGACGCCTGGGATCAGGCCAGGACCGGTTTCCACGCCCCTTCAAAGACAATGCGCTGACCACCGACCGCACCCGGTTTAACCGCAATATTGCGCTTTACACCCAGCACCCGGAATTGCGTCTGAGCGCACCAAGTGTCTGCTGGGTCAGCGAAATGCTGTCGGCGATGAAGCGGGTGACGCAGTTCGACCATCTCGACGCCATCAAGGTGCCGACGCTGCTGATCGGCGCCGGCAATGATCCAATCGTCTCTTCCCGCGCCGTCGAGAATCTTGCCAACCGCTTCCGCGCGGGCCGGGCCGTAATCATCGATGGTGCTCGCCACGAATTGCTGCAGGAGGCCGACCGCTATCGCATCGCCACCCTGGCGGCGATCGACGCCTTCATTCCGCCCGATCAGGAAGATGCGCAGCCCGAAATTGCGCTTGGTCAGGCTGCCGGCGTTCAGTCAGTCTGATTGAGAACCGCCATCGCCGCTTCATGCAGTTCCGGCGAACCGGCCGCAATAATGTTGCCGCCGTCTTCCGGCCGGCCGCCACTCCAGGTGGTCATGCGCCCGCCCGCCTGTTCAACAAGCGGAATGAGCCCGCCGACATCGTAGGCCTTGAGCCCGGTTTCCACCACCAGATCAATGTGACCCGAAGCCACCATGGCATAGGCGTAGCAATCGCAGCCATAGCGCGCCAGTTGCACCTGCTTCTCAAGCCGTTGATAGGCTGGGGCCAGATCATCGGGAAAGATGAAGGGCGACGTGGTCATCATGATTGCCTGTTCAAGCCCCACGCCCTTGCGGGTGCGCAGCAGATCGACCTTGCCGTTGCGTTGCACAATCGCGCTGCCCTGTTCGGCGATGAAGCGCTCACCGGTGAAAGGCTGATCCATCATCCCCATCACCGCTTCACCCTTGTGGTAAAGCCCCACCAGCGTTCCCCAGACCGGCAGGCCGGAAATGAATGCGCGGGTGCCGTCGATCGGGTCGATCACCCAGACATAGTCACGGTCAAGCCCCACATCGCCATACTCTTCCCCCAGGATCCCGTGACCGGGAAAACGCTCTTCAATGAGCGTTCTGATCGCCCGCTCTGCCTCACGATCAGCTTCTGTGACCGGGTCGAAACCCGCAGCATGCTTGTTGTCGATGGTAAAGGGCATGCGAAACCGCGGCAGGGTTTCACGGGCCGCCGCCTCCGCGATGGCGTCAAAGAAGGCAAAATCGGGAAGCATCGGAAACTCCGTAGTCTGGTCAATCAAATTCTCGGGGCGGCAATCCGCGCGCGATCTTCTCCTCGCGCTTTGACGGCAAAAAAGCAAGACAGGCATCATCGACCATGGCTCTTCGCATACGCACAAAGAATAAGCCGTTTCAGCTTGACAATTGTGCATTGCAGCATTAGCTTCGACCTACAGTCTTTGACTGTGAATGCCCTCTTTGGGCGTTTCCTCCCTAGACTTGACCGCGCCCTGAGCGCGGTTTTTTTTGCCCGGTCCATGGACAAGGCGTTTTGAGACTGGATCTATTGATTCCGGGATCGCTCATCTCTTTGAGGTGGAGCCGGCAACACAAACGCATCCCGGCTATCGATGACGTGCGAAACCACCGCTATTCGGCTGCCAGCCGGTCTCCCACCGGGTCTTCGCGCACATGCGCCATCATCATGGCGGCGAAGTCTTTCAAATCCGCCTTCAGCAGATCGAAACCGGCGGTTCGCTCCAGGGTGTCTTCATTGACATACAGGCCGCGATTGATCTCGAGCTGCAGCGCATGCAGGCCGCGTCCGGGCCGGCCGTAATGCTCGGTGATAAAGCCGCCCGCATAGGGCTTGTTGCGCACCACGTGATAGCCCAGCCGTGACAGGTGCGAAACCGCCGCGCGCGACAGATCATGGGCGGCGCTTGCGCCGTAGCGATCGCCGATGATGATGTCAGGCCGGCGTCCGCCGCCGGCCACGCGGACATTGGCGGGCATGGAATGGCAATCGATCAGGATCGCCTTGCCGAACTGCACATGGGTTTGGGCGATGACCTTGCGCAGGCTCGCGTGATAGGGCCGGTAGACTTGCTCGATACGCGACAAGCCTTCGTCAACGCTCAGCCGCCCCCGATAGATGTCCATGTTTTCGGCAACCAGACGCGGGATCGTACCAAGCCCGCCTGCGACCCGCATCGAGCCGATATTGGCAAACGGCGGCAACGGCCCGTCAAACATTCGCGGATCGAGCTCATAGGGTTCGCGGTTGACGTCAAGCCAGGCGCGCGGAAAATTCGCGGCAAGCAGCGGTGCCCCAAGGTCCACGACGCCTGAAAACAGCTCATCGACAAAGTGATCTTCCGAGCGCCGGATCGCCTTCCGGTCAAGCCGCGACATCGCCAGAAAAGACTCTGGATAAATCCGGCCTGAATGCGGGGAATTGAAGATGAACGGTTCGGATTGCCGCGCGGGGCGGCGAAGATCGAACGCGGCGGCAGTCCGTAAAGCGGCGTCTGTCCGGCCTTCCTCGTCCAAGCCGTCGGCGTCTCGCATGTCAGTCCCTTGTCGCTGCAAATGCTTGAATCACCTTGCCAGTTGCCCTCGCCGCTGTCCAGTCCGGGACAGATGGCGGCGCAAAAGCGCCATCATTCACCGGATGTTTACTGGAATGCCCCATAGATGGGTCAGGCAAAGCTCACCGAGCATGATGACAGGTTTGGAAAAAAGATGACGCCGAAGATTCTCCTTGCGGAAGACGACAATGATATGCGCCGGTTCCTGGTCAAGGCGTTGGAGAAAGCCGGATACGACGTCCGCTCTTTCGACAATGGCGCGAGCGCCTATGACCGTTTGCGCGAAGAACCCTTCACCCTGCTTCTGACTGATATCGTCATGCCCGAAATGGACGGCATCGAGCTGGCGCGCCGCGCCACCGAACTCGATCCGGATCTCAAGGTGATGTTCATCACCGGCTTCGCGGCCGTGGCGCTCAACCCCGATTCCAAGGCCCCGCGCGACGCCAAGGTGCTTTCCAAGCCATTCCATCTCCGCGACCTCGTTGACGAGGTCAACAAGATGATCATCGCCGCCTGACCAGCCTCGCATCCGAGATCATTCCATCAAGCATGAGAGGACCCGCCCGGGCCTTGGGGCCGAACGTTGCGCGGGCGCGAATGCCGCTCGCCGGGGCTCGCCGCACGTGATGTGGACCGGGACAAAGAACCACTTCTTTTTGATGTTGACGCCACAGGGCTTTCTGTGGTGTATGCGCCGCATCAGATGGGCGTGTAGCTCAGCGGGAGAGCACTACATTGACATTGTAGGGGTCACAGGTTCAATCCCTGTCACGCCCACCATCTGATCCCTTCCTTTTTTTCCGGACTCGCATGGCGCGACCCAAGCTGGATTTGCCATAGCCAAGCCAAGCCAAACCAAGAGTTGTCGCGCTTCCCTTAGGGACGGTGTCGGCCTGTCTCCATGGTGGAGCTTGGCTGACGGGTAGTAATCGGGCTTCGCCTGCTTCAATCGCGGCCGGTTTAGATCTTGGCATGCGGGTCATCCGGAGCCGACGCACTCTGGCGGAACACGGTTCTTTCTTGGTCCGCGTTTTGATTCCAGACATATGAATTGCAAGCGCCCGGTTCACACAGTCTCCCGGCTCCGCCCGTTTGAATCCCGGTCTGCAACTTCCCGAAGATCCTTGATCAACCCGGGTTTCCCGTCCCGGAGAGCGAGATCGATAAAATTGAATCTATTAGGATTAACAAAGGATTAAGTTCGAAATCCGGTCATCAGAATGCTAGAAACGGCGCTCTAGCGGGGGATCGCAAGATATGATTTCAAATTACAACATCGCATACGGGTTTCATGAAAGCGCCAGTCGGTATCCGACCCATGAAGCCCTTGTTGCTGGCGCGGAGCGCTTCACCTATCGCGACCTTGAAACGGCAGTGCAGCGGTTGTCGGCGGCACTTGCGCCAAATCTGACCAGCGGCCGTGTCGGTATCCTCGCAACCCGCAGCTCGCAAGCCTGCATCGGCATTCTTGCAACAGCCTGGGCGGGCGGCACCTATGTTCCCATAAGCCTGAAATTGCCGGCTGGCCGAATGCTGGAACTGTTCGACATCCTTGATCTCGATGCCCTGATCGTCGATCCGGCAGGCCAGAAACTGCTCACCCCGGACCTTGAAGCCCGTGCCCCTGCTGCCATATTCGCACCAGGCGATGCGCCCGGAGAGTTCAAACGGCTCAGGGAAACCGGCACGGCCTCAAACCCGGCGGTTGCATCCGCACCGGCTCAAATTGACAGCGATCACACCGCTTACATCGAGTTCACCTCAGGCACCACCGGCCGGCCCAAAGGCGTGATGGTCTCCACCTCCGCGGTGTCAGCCTATCTCGACGCCATGCACGGCTGGTATGATTTCGGGGCAACCGACCGCGCCGCAGAAACCTGTGACATCACATTCGATCTGTCCGTGCACAACATGCTGACGACCTGGAAGGCGGGTGCGGCGCTGTTCATCATGCGACCTCTCGACATGCTGGCGCCCGCGCGGTTCATCAACAACCACAACATCACCACCTGGCTCTCGGTTCCTTCGGTCGTCGCCATGGCGAGAAAAGCTGGCGGGCTGTCGCGTGGCAGCATGCCCTCATTGCGGATCTCGCTGTTTTGCGGCGAACCGTTGCCGGTTGATGCCGCCAACGCCTGGCAACAGGCGGCGCCCAACAGCATTGTCGACAACATCTACGGTCCGACCGAGGTAACCATCGCCTGTCTTCGCCAGACCTGGACGAGCAATGGCCGGGAAACCGAGTCCCGCGGCATCGTCGCCATCGGCCATCCCTACCCAAGCGTGAAGGCGCGCATAGTTGACGCGGATTTGCAGCCCGTCCAGGACGGCGTTTCCGGCGAGATCGCGTTGGCCGGCGCGCAGCTCGCCGATGGCTATTTCCGCCAGCCGGAGCTGACCGCCGAGCGGTTTCCCTCAATTGATGGCGAACGCTGGTATCTCACCGGGGATCGCGGCTTCATGGATGCCGACGGGGTGTTTCATCATCTCGGCCGGCTCGACAATCAAATCAAGCTGCATGGCCATCGCATCGAGCTGGAAGAAATCGATGCCGGGCTGCGTGAAGCCGCCAACACCGATCTGGCGGTGGCGGTCGCCTGGCCGCTCAACAATGGAATTGCCGAGGGGTTGGTGGGCTTCTGTTCGGGGTCGAACCGCGATGCGCTGGAGATTTCCAACCGGCTCAGGGCCATATTGCCACCGCACATGGTGCCGGCACGGATCGACCAGATCGACGACATGCCGCTCAACGCCAATGGCAAGATTGACCGCAATGCGCTGACCAGACGCCTTGAGGCGGAACAACTCAATCTTGAGGTGGCATCATGACGTCCGTTGACATCCCCTCAGCGCCCACTGGCATTTCACTCAATCCACTCAACTGGCGCCGGGCCTGGCTCGGCATGGATCGCAGCGAAGCCGTTCAACTCTGGGCGCAAACTGCCCAGGGGCAGATCATACTCCACCTAGCCTTTGCCGCCATTCTCTTCACCAATCCGCTGATACGGACAAACCAGGCGGCATTGCTCGGCATTGCCTTGGTGTTGTGCGCGCTGTTTCCGGCCCGCCGAATGATGCTTCTTTCGGTGTTGGGAACGGCGTATTTCCTGCTCAAGCCGTTCAAGCAGGAACCGTTTTACCACCACTTCAGCGAGATCTGGGCCGGCATTGGCGCAAACCTTCCCGGCACCGTCGGGTTCGTCGGCTTCGGCCTGGTCTTCCTGGTTTTCGCATTTGTGATGGTGATCAATCAGACCAGCCGCAAGGTCGAAATGATCGCCCGCTACCCGATCCGCTTTCTTCTCGCACTCAGCGCACTGCTCGCTGTGGCAACGGTGCTGCTTCCGCAGTCCCATGCCGCCTTCTCGGCTAGCTGGATCTTTCTAAGCTACCTGACCGGCAGTTTCTTCTTCCTGGGCTACGTTCTTCTCGACAGCCGCTCCAAATCGGCTCTGCCGCGACATCAGCAACTGGGGTTCGTGCGTCCGGTCTGGGGTTATGGCCATGTGCCGCTCAAGGGCCCGGCCTTCCTGCGCAAATTCGAGGCCAAGACCGCGACCGACCTTGCCGTCACCCGGCTCAAGGCCATCAAATTGGCAGTCTGGGCGGTTATCCTGTTCTGGGTCTGGGAAATCGCCTTCAATCGGGTCCTGTTTGGTGCGCTGCATCTGCCGCAACTCGACACCGCGATTGCGGCCGGTGCTGCCGGCGCCGCTGAAGCGCCGGCGATGCGCTGGTTGATACTGGCTGCCGATTTCCTGGCGCAGATCATCATTTTCGGCGCCACCATACACATTTTCGTCGCGGTGATCCGTATGCTTGGATTCAACATCCCGCGCGGTATGGCCCGGCCGCTTTCATCACGGACCATGTCTGAATTCTGGGCACGGTATCTCTTCTACTTCAAGGAGATCCTGGCGGATTTCTTCTTCTATCCGACGTTTCAGCGCTACTTCAAAAACCATCCGAAACTGCGGCTCGCCTTCGCGACATTCATGGCGGCCTTCGTTGGCAATGTCCTGTTTGACCTGATCGCCGGTTCCCCGTCCTTCGCGATCACCGGCTTCTGGCCAACGATCGAGGCTTTCTATTCCTATGTGATCTATGCAGGGGCTTTGACCGCCGGTCTGATCTGGTCGCAAATCGCGCAGAAGAAACCGACTGCTCAGGATGGCTGGCTTCGCTATGAAGTCATACCGCGCGTCCAGGTTCTGGTCTTCTACGCCCTTCTTCAGGTGTTCGACGATACAACCGGCTCTGTTCCGGTCGGCGAACGCATCGACTTCTTCTTCAGCCTATTTGGAGCAGCTCCATGATCTCACCTCATATCGACACCGTTCGCGAAACAATCGCCGGAATGCTGGTAGCGCGCGGCCAGGAAGCACATTTTGGCGAAGACGAATCCCTGTTTGACAGCGGCCGGCTCGATTCCATTGCCGCGGTCGATGTGTTGATGACGCTGGAATCACAGTTTGGCATCGATCTGAGCGACCCCGATTTCGACATCTCGCGAATCGACACGCTTCAGGAAATTGACCGGCTGCTTATGGCCCACGCGTCCTGAGAGGACACTGATAAATGACCGTTCTGGAACACCCACGCATTGAACCAGACCGACTTTGGATCCGGGCGGCGTTGATCGTAATGGCGGTAATTTGCATCCTTGCCTCCCTGGTCGTCGACATTGTCCTGTTTGACCGGACCTTCCTGAAGGAAGGGCCGCCGGACTGGCAAACCAGTGGCATGATCCGCATGGGATTCAGCCTGATGGCCGGCGTGGCGGTCGCCCTTGCATTTGCTCCCGAGACCCTGCCGGCGCGCACGATGCAGTTGCACCCGAATCGGCTCCGGTTGGTTTTTGCCGCGATTTGCGTGGCCACGTACGGCATTCATTTGTGGGCCGCCTATGCGCTGTTGTTCAATCGGCAGTCGCTTATGGACGAAGTCGAGGAAGTTGGGCTGGTTGCTCTGGCGCAAGAGGCCGCCATCGCTGTGGCCCTTGTGTTTCTGCTGCTCACCGCAATGCGCGGCAAAGGCCTCGATGCTGTCCGTTTGCTCTCGATCCCTGGCCGCTGGATCGCCAGCGCGATGGTGCTGGCTGTGCTGTTGCTGCTGCTTGAGGAGACCTCCTACGGCCAGCACTATTTCGGCTGGTCGACACCCGCGGTGTTCGAAGGCAATTTGCAGATGGAAACCAATCTTCACAACTTTTACACCATCCGCTTCGAGATGGTCTATTACGGCGTCGCGTTTCTCGCTTTTGTCGCCTTGCCGGTGTTGCGCGATGGCGCCCCGGACTGGTTGCGCAAGCCCTTGCTCCGCTTCGTTCCTCCGGCCGATTTCGCACTGCTGGCCATGCCGCTGGTCGCTGGCATGTACGCTTCCTGGAACATCATGCCGCAGCAGGTGATGTTCTTCTCCGGTACGCTGATCTACCTGATCATGCTCTGGCGCTGGGGCATGTTCTCGTCGATGGCGTCACTGGGTTTGGTCACCATCATCAGCACCCAGATCCTCTATCTGGTCTTTGGCGCCAATCAGATCAGGCTCTACGAGGTGGCTGAAATACGGGAGGCCAGCATCTGTTTTGCACTTCTGGCCTATTCGGTGTGGTTCTGGCACACCAATCGCGAAACGCCCTCGCAAGACAAACCTGCCTGAATTGCCGGCTGCGGGCAGGTAAGTTCCGGACAATTCCTGTTTGCGGTTTTCGACAGATGCAAATCAGCCGGCGCTTCATTGTCACCCTGGTCAATGCTCGACAGTCGCGGTGGCCCTTCAGACGCAAAATCCCCACAAAACATCCATTCTAATGGATTTAATTACTGGATGTTGGCGCCGAAATCGGTCATTGCTGAATTGCATGCGCCTGACCGGCGTCTTCCCGGGCCTATCTTGATAGCCCTGTTCCAATCCACGTTGACCGGGACATCTCGATGATCAGCAAATCCGCCCTCGCCGACCTGCCC
This sequence comes from uncultured Hoeflea sp., assembly GCF_947501405.1. Taxonomy (GTDB): domain Bacteria; phylum Pseudomonadota; class Alphaproteobacteria; order Rhizobiales; family Rhizobiaceae; genus Hoeflea. The sequence goes on from NZ_CANMVK010000004.1 coordinate 203,723, forward strand.
TCCCCTGCGCCGCGCAGCGCCAATCCCGATGCGCTGGCCGCGGAGATCATCGAGCGCCTGACCTACTCGATCGGCAAGGACGCCAAAGTCGCCCAGCCGCATGACTGGTTGACGGCTACCATTCTGGTGATCCGCGACCGGGTGATAGACCGCTGGATGGACTCCACACGCCAAGTCTATGAGAGCCAGGGCAAACGCGTCTACTACCTCTCGCTCGAGTTCCTGATCGGCCGCCTGACCCGCGATGCGGTGTCCAATCTGGAGATGCTCGATGAAGTCCGCGCAGCGCTAAGTTCGCTTGGTGTCGATTTCGATGCGGTCACGGCACTTGAACCCGATGCGGCGCTGGGCAATGGCGGCCTGGGCCGGCTCGCCGCCTGCTTCATGGAATCCATGGCGACGGTCGATGTGCCGGCCTATGGCTACGGCATCCGCTATGTCCATGGCCTGTTCCGGCAGCAGATGAGCGACGGCTGGCAGGTGGAACTGCCCGAAACCTGGCTCGCCCACGGCAATGCCTGGGAATTTCAGCGCCGCGAAAGCGCCTATGAAATCGGTTTCGGCGGCACCGTCGAAACCCTCGGGGATGCCATCGGTGTGGCGCCGCGCTGCGTGTGGAAGCCGCAAGAGCGGATGATCGCGGTGGCCTACGACACGCCCGTGGTCGGCTGGCGCGCCAAACGCGTCAACACGCTCAGGCTCTGGACCGCGCAGCCGATCGACCCGATCCTGCTTGACGCATTCAACGCCGGCGATCACATCGGCGCGCTCAGTGAAAGCAACAAGGCCGAGGCTTTGGCGCGGGTGCTTTACCCCGCCGACCAGACACCCGCCGGTCAGGAGTTGCGGCTGCGGCAGGAATACTTCTTCTCCTCAGCCTCGCTGCAGGACATCCTGCGCCGGCACATTCAGCAATATGGCGAGCTTGGCTCGCTACCCGACAAGGTCGCCATCCAGCTCAACGACACCCACCCGGCAGTCTCCGTTGCGGAACTGATGCGGCTCTTGATCGATGTCCACGGCCTGGAATTCGATCCAGCCTGGGACATCACCCGCAAGACTTTCAGCTACACCAATCACACATTGCTGCCAGAAGCGCTGGAAAGCTGGCCGGTGCCGTTGTTTGAGCGGCTGTTGCCGCGCCATATGCAGCTCGTCTACGCCATCAACGCCAAGGTGTTGCGCCACGCGCGCAAGGAGCGCGGCTATGACGATGGTCAGATCCGTTCGGTGTCACTGATCGACGAGGGTGGCGAACGCCGCGTGCGCATGGGCAATCTGGCCTTTGTCGGCTCGCATTCAATCAACGGCGTGTCCGCCCTGCACACCGATCTGATGAAACAGACGGTGTTTTCCGATCTGCACGGGCTCTATCCCGAACGAATTAACAACAAGACCAACGGCATCACCCCGCGGCGCTGGTTGATGCAATGCAACCCCGGCCTGTTCTCGCTCATTCGCGAAGCCATCGGCGACGCCTTCATGGATGATGCCGAAGCGCTTACAGCACTCGACGCCTTCGCCGGCGACAGTGAGTTTCGCGCACGCTTCGCCGCCGTCAAGCGCGACAACAAGACCAGGCTTGCCGATCTGGTCGCCCGCCGCATGGGTATCAAGCTCGACCCCTCGGCGATGTTTGACATCCAGATCAAGCGAATTCACGAATACAAACGGCAATTGCTCAACATCGTCGAGGCGGTGGCGCTTTACGACCAGATCCGTTCGAACCCGGAAAAGGACTGGGCCCCGCGGGTCAAGTTCCTCGCGGGAAAGGCTGCGCCGAGCTACCACAACGCCAAGCTGATCATCAAACTCGCCAATGATGTGGCGCGGGTGATCAACAATGACCCGGCAGTGCGCGGCCTGCTCAAGATCGTCTTCGTGCCCAATTACAACGTCTCGCTGGCCGAAATCATGGTGCCGGCAGCCGATCTGTCGGAACAGATCTCGACCGCCGGCATGGAAGCTTCGGGCACCGGCAACATGAAATTCGCGCTCAACGGCGCGCTGACCATCGGAACGCTCGACGGGGCCAATGTCGAGATCAGCGAATGTGTCGGCGCCGACAACATCGTCATTTTCGGCCTGACCGCCGATGAGGTGACGCAGAAACGCGCCGATGGTCATGAGCCGCGGGCCATTATCGAGGCGTCCCATGAATTGTCGCAGGCGTTGACCGCGATAGCCTCCGGTGTTTTCAGCCCCGATGACCGCGATCGTTACGCCGGACTTGTGGCCGGGCTTTACGAGCATGACTGGTTCATGGTCGCCGCCGATTTCGAGGCCTATGCGCACGCCCAGCGCCAGGTCGACGCTTTGTGGGTTGACGAGAAGGCCTGGTATGGCCGTACTGTTCTCAACACTGCGCGGGTGGGGTGGTTTTCTTCTGATCGCACCATCCGTCAGTATGCGAAGGAAATCTGGAAAGCCGGCCCATGACCCAAAAGGGAACCGCGCGCGACGCCGACACCAAGGGCTTTGCCCTTGCGGCGGATCAAGCCAAAGCGATCGCTTCCGCAGCGCATGGTGACCCTTTTTCCATTCTTGGCCCCCACGCAGCCGGCAAAAGTTTCATAGCCCGAGCCTTTATCCCCGGCGCTGACCAGGTCACGGCGCTGAGCCTTGAAGGCGAAAAACTGGGGCAACTCCGCCCGGGCGCTGCCGATGGCCTGTTCGAAGGCGCAATCGATATCGCCGAGCGCCAGCCGCTGCGCTACGCTGCCAGCAACGACACCGCCACCTGGCAAGTCGAGGACCCCTACAGTTACGGACCGGTGCTCGGCCCGATGGACGATTACTTTATCGCCGAGGGCTCTCATCTCAGGCTGTTCGACCGGATGGGCGCGCACCAAATCCATCATGAAGGCGTGGACGGCGTTCATTTCGCGGTCTGGGCGCCCAACGCCAACCGTGTCTCGGTGGTCGGCGATTTCAACGACTGGGACGGACGCCGCCACGTCATGCGACGCCGCGCCGAAATCGGCGTCTGGGAGATTTTCGCACCCGGCGTTGCGCCCGGATCAGCGTACAAATACGAGATTATTGGCCCCGACGGTGCGCGTTTGCCGCTCAAGGCCGATCCCTTTGCGCGGCGCGCCGAGATGAGGCCCGCCACCGCATCCATCGTCGCAGCGGATCACGAACATGAATGGGCCGATGAGGCCCATCGCGCGCATTGGAGCAAGGCCGATCCGCGCCGCCAGCCGATGTCAATCTACGAGGTTCATCCAGGCTCCTGGCGCCGCCGCCAAGACGGCACGTTCCTGTCCTGGGATCAGATGGGCGACGAATTGATCCCCTATTGCGTCGAAATGGGCTTCACGCACATCGAATTCCTTCCGGTTTCCGAACACCCCTATGATCCCTCCTGGGGCTATCAGACCACCGGCCTTTACGCACCTTCGGCGCGCTTTGGCGAACCCGAGGGCTTTGCCCGGTTTGTCGATGGCGCCCACCAGGCAGGCATTGGAGTCATTCTCGATTGGGTGCCTGCGCATTTTCCCACCGACGAGCACGGCCTGGCCCGGTTTGACGGCACCGCGCTTTATGAACATGAGGATCCGCGCCAGGGCTTCCATCCGGACTGGAACACCGCGATCTATAATTTCGGCCGCCGCGAAGTGGCATCGTTCCTGGTCAACAACGCGCTGTTCTGGGCCGAGGCCTATCATGTCGACGGGCTTCGCGTGGATGCGGTCGCCTCCATGCTTTACCTCGACTATTCGCGCAAGGACGGCGAGTGGATTCCCAACAAGGATGGCGGCCGCGAGAACCTCGAGGCGGTCGAATTCCTGCGCGCCATGAACAAGGCGGTTTACGCAAGCCATCCCGGGATTATCACCATCGCCGAGGAATCCACCTCATGGCCGAAAGTGTCCGCGCCGGTGCATGAGGGCGGCCTGGGCTTCGGGTTCAAATGGAACATGGGCTTCATGCACGACACGCTGTCTTACATGAGCCGCGATCCGATACATCGCAAACACCACCACAACGACCTCACCTTCGGCCTGCTTTACGCGTTTTCGGAAAACTTTGTGCTGCCGCTCTCCCATGATGAGGTGGTGCATGGAAAAGGCTCGCTGCTTGGCAAGATGCCGGGCGACGAATGGCAGAAATTTGCAAATCTCAGAGCCTATTACGGCTTTATGTGGGGCTATCCCGGCAAAAAGCTATTGTTCATGGGGCAGGAATTCGCCCAGCGCGGCGAATGGAGCGAGGCGCGCCAGCTCGATTGGGATCATCTCGACGATCCGCGTCATCACGGCATGCAGGACCTTGTGCGCGACCTCAACCATCTTTACGCCGCGACGCCAGCGCTGCACGCGCGCGATTGTGAGCCCGAGGGCTTTGAATGGCTGATCGCCGATGACAGCGAAAACTCGGTTTTCGCCTGGATCCGGCGCGCGCCGGACGAAAAACCTGTGGTGGTGGTGACCAATTTTACGCCTAATGTAAGAAGCAGCTACAAGATCCCGCTGCCGCAAGGCGGAAACTGGCGCGAGATCTTCAACTCCGACGCCACCATCTATGGCGGCGTCGGACAAGGCAACATGGGCGCGGTCGTCACGCGCCCGGAGGAGGGGCGGACGGTCGCGGAGCTGACCTTGCCGCCATTGGCGACGCTGATGCTGACACCGGAATAAACCGGGCGCGGCGCATAACACTGGGAGGTGGATATGGAGCACAAACGGGTACAGCCACTGGCGCGTGACGCCATGGCCTATGTCCTGGCCGGCGGACGTGGCAGCCGGCTCAAGGAACTCACCGACCGACGCGCCAAACCTGCGGTTTATTTTGGCGGAAAGTCCCGCATCATCGATTTCGCGCTGTCCAACGCGCTTAATTCCGGAATCCGCCGCATCGGGGTGGCGACCCAGTACAAGGCGCATTCGCTGATCCGGCACCTGCAGCGCGGATGGAACTTCCTGCGTCCCGAGCGCAACGAGAGTTTCGACATTCTGCCCGCAAGCCAGCGCGTGTCCGAGACCCAATGGTACGACGGCACTGCCGACGCGGTGTTTCAAAACATCGACATTATCGAAAGCTACGATCCCAAATACATGGTCATTCTGGCCGGCGACCACATCTACAAGATGGACTATGAATTCATGCTGCAGCAGCATGTCAATTCCGGCGCCGATGTCACCGTCGGCTGCCTCGAGGTGCCGCGCATGGAAGCCACCGGTTTCGGCGTCATGCATGTCGACCACGATGACCGGATCATCGCCTTTGTCGAAAAACCCGCCGATCCGCCTGCCATGCCCGACAAGCCGGACATGGCGCTGGCCTCCATGGGCATTTACGTCTTCAACACCGGTTTCCTGATGGATGAGCTCAGGCGCGACGCCGAAACGCCGGATTCCAGCCGCGACTTCGGCAAGGACATCATTCCCTACATCGTCAAAAACGGCAAAGCCGTGGCGCACCGCTTTGCCGACTCCTGCGTGCGCGAAACCCCGGAGCATGACGCCTATTGGCGCGATGTCGGCACGGTCGAGGCCTATTGGCAGGCCAATATCGACCTGACAGACATCCTGCCCGATCTCGACCTTTACGACCGGTCCTGGCCGATCTGGACCTATGCCGAGATTCGCCCGCCGGCCAAATTCGTCCACAATGAGGATGGTCGCCGCGGTACGGCGATTTCATCCCTGGTGTCTGGCGACTGTATAATTTCGGGCGCCGAGCTGCACCGTTCGCTGATCTTCACCGGTGTCCTCTGCAGATCCTATTCCAAGCTCAATGAGGCCGTGGTGCTGCCCGAATGCGTGATTGGCCGCCACGCCAATCTTTCACGAGTAGTGCTTGATCGCGGTGTTAAAATCCCCGCCGGTCTGGTGGTTGGCCAGGATGCCGAACTCGACGCCAGCCGTTTTCACCGCACCGAAAACGGAATTTGCCTGATCACCCAGGAGATGCTTGATCGCGCGGGATTGATTTACGAATGAAGGTTCTCTCAGTCGCTTCCGAGGTCTATCCGCTGATCAAGACCGGAGGGCTTGCCGACGTTGCCGGCGCCTTGCCAGCAGCGCTGGCGTCCCATGGCGTTGACATGCGGGTGCTGCTGCCCGGTTACCGTTCGGTGATGGCCAAGATTCGACAGCCGCTCAGGCTGCGCGAATTCGACGATCTGTTCGGCGCAAGCGCGGCAATCCTGGCCGGCAAGGTCGACGGCATGGACTGGCTGGTGCTCGACGCGCCCGAATTTTTTGATCGCGACGGCGGCCCCTACACCGATGCCGCAGGGCTGGATCACCCGGACAACTGGCGACGGTTCGCAGCGCTTTGCAAGGCAGCGGCGGAGATCGCAGAGCATGGTCTGGGCGGCTGGAAGCCGGATATCGTCCACGCCCACGACTGGCAGGCTGGACTGGTCCCGGTCTATCTCGGCCAAGGCGCAGCAGCCGCCACGCCTTCGGTGATGACCGTTCACAATCTGGCATTTCAGGGACAGTTCGGAGCCGACATCTTTCCCGAATTGGGCCTGCCGCAGTCCGTGTTCAGCATGGAAGGTGTGGAATATTACGGCGATGTCAGCTTTCTCAAGGGCGGGCTGCAACTGGCCTCGGCGATCACCACGGTGAGCCCGACCTACGCCCAGGAAATCCGCAGACCGGACTTCGGCATGGGGCTTGACGGGTTGATCAACGCCCGCGCCGCCGACCTCCACGGCATCGTCAACGGCATCGACACAAAGGTCTGGGACCCTTCCGGTGATCCACTGATCGATACCAACTACTCAGCCTCCAAGCTCAAGAAACGGCAGGCCAACCGCAAAGCGCTGGCCGAACGCTTCGGCCTCGAAGACGGTGACGGTCCGGTCTTCACAGTGATCAGCCGCCTGACCTGGCAAAAGGGCATCGATCTGCTTACCGAAGCCGCCGACGACATTGTCGCCATGGGCGGCCGCATCGCCATCCTCGGCGCAGGCGACGCCGCCCTCGAAGGCGCGCTTCTGGCCGCAGCCGCCCGCCATCGCGGCGCAATCGGTCTGGTGATCGGCTATGACGAACCATTGTCGCACATCATGCAGGCAGGCGGAGACGCGTTGCTGGTGCCATCGCGGTTCGAACCCTGCGGCCTCACCCAGCTTTACGGCTTGCGCTACGGCAACGTGCCGGTGGTGGCGCGCACCGGCGGGTTGGCCGACACGGTGATCGACGCCAATGAGGCCGCCAGCGCCGCCCGGGTGGCGACCGGTTTTCAGTTTGCTCCGGTAACCACGGATCAGTTGCGCGAAGCCGTACGCCGCGCCATACGGGCATTCGCCGAACCCAAGGTCTGGGCGCGGCTGCAAAATCAGGGCATGAAGGCGGATGTGTCATGGGAGCGCAGCGCAGCGCGCTACGCCGCCCTCTATCGCGAACTGCTGAGCAAACAGAGACCAACCGAATGATCAAGACAAACGCGATTTCGCCCTTTCCGGACCAAAAACCCGGTACATCCGGATTGCGCAAGAAGGTACCGGTGTTTCAGCAGCCGGGCTACACCGAAGCCTTCATCCAGTCGGTCTTCGACAGTCTGTCAGGCTTTGAGGGAGCGACCCTGGTGATTGGCGGCGACGGCCGCTACTACAATCGCGAGGTTATCCAGACCGCCATTCGCATGGCCGCCGGCAACGGCTTTGGCCGGGTGCTGGTCGGCCGGGGCGGCATTTTGTCGACACCCGCAGCCTCGCATCTGATCCGCAAGAATGCTGCCTTTGGCGGACTGGTCCTGTCGGCCAGCCACAATCCCGGCGGCCCGTCCGAAGATTTCGGTATCAAATACAATGTCGCCAATGGCGGCCCTGCGCCCGAGAAGATCACCGATGCGATTTTCGCCCGCAGTCAGGTCATCGACCGCTATCTGATTGCCGATTTCGATGCAGTCGATCTCGACCGGACTGGTGCAAGTGAAGCCGGCGGAATGACGATCGAAGTCGTCGATCCGGTGGCGGACTATGCCGATCTGATGGAAACCCTGTTCGATTTCGATGCCATCCGCGCTTTCATCGCCGGTGGTTTCAGGGTGACATTCGATGCCATGCACGCCGTCACCGGGCCCTATGCCCGGGAGATACTTGTTCGCCGCCTCGGCGCCGATCCCGATCTTGTCATCAATGCCGCACCGCTTGAGGATTTCGGCGGCCACCACCCTGATCCGAACCTGGTTCACGCCAAAGCGCTTTACGACACAATGATGGGCCCGGACGCCCCGGATTTCGGCGCGGCTTCCGATGGCGACGGCGACCGCAATCTGATCATCGGCAAGGGCGTTTTTGTCACCCCGTCGGATTCGCTGGCGATGCTCGCCGCCAACGCCCATCTCGCGCCGGGTTACCGGGACGGGCTCAAGGGCATCGCCCGTTCGATGCCGACCAGCGGCGCGGCCGACCGGGTCGCCGAAAAGCTTGGCGTCGAGATGCACGAAACCCCAACGGGCTGGAAGTTTTTCGGCAATCTGCTCGACGCCGGGCGCTGCACGATCTGCGGCGAAGAAAGTGCGGGCACCGGATCGGATCATGTCCGCGAGAAGGACGGGCTCTGGGCGGTGTTGCTGTGGCTCAACATTCTGGCCGCCCGGCAGCAAAGCGTGCTGGAAATCGTTGAGGATCACTGGGCCGAATACGGCCGAACCTATTACTCACGGCATGATTATGAGGCCGTTGACACCGATCGCGCCAACCAGTTGATGAACGCGCTGGAACAAAAGCTCGATCAACTGGCCGGAACCGAAGCTGACGGCCTCACCGTGGAACGGGCCGACAGCTTCACCTATCACGACCCTATCGACGGCTCGGTCAGCCGCAATCAGGGCATCCGGATCTTTTTTGATGGCGGTTCACGGCTGGTGTTCCGGCTGTCGGGCACCGGCACCTCGGGGGCGACGCTCAGGGTTTACATGGAGCGCCATGAGCCAGATCCGGCGCATCACAGTCAGGAAACCCAGGATGCGCTCGCGCCGGTGATCCTGGCCGCCGAGGCGCTTGCCGGCATCCGCGAATGGACCGGGCGTGATGCGCCCACCGTCATCACCTGATGATGACACTGGACGATGCCGGCCTGCCGCCCAAGCTGGGCGCGAGCCTCACAACCACCGGCGCCCGCTTCGCTGTACGGGCACCGGGTGCGACAGATATTAAAATCTGTCTGTTCGACGCCACCGATGCGGAGATCGCATTCCACTCCCTGAAGGCGCATCCGGACGGCCTGTTTTCCGGACTGGTTCCGGAGCTCAAATCCGGCGCGCGCTACGGGCTGCGCGCCGATGGCCCCTGGGCGCCGGATCAGGGGCATCGTTTCGACCCGTCAAAACTGTTGGTCGATCCTTACGCCACCCGTCTCGACCGGCCGTTTGCCCATGATCCAAGGCACGCCATACTTGGCGAAGACACTGCCACACTGGTGCCCAAGGCCCTGCTCGAAGCACCGCTCCCCGCCCTTAATCCCGGCAGGCCGGTGTTTGATCCAGGCGGCCTGATCTACGAGATCCCGGTGCGCGCGTTCACCCTGTTGCATCCTGACATTCCCGAGGCGGATCGCGGCACGCTGAAGGCGCTGGCTCATCCGGCCATCATCCAGCATCTGTGTGCGTTGCATGTCAGCGCAGTGGAACTGATGCCGATTGCCGCCTGGATCGACGAGCGCCATTTGCCGCCGCTGGGGCTCAGCAATGCCTGGGGCTACAATCCGGTGACAATGATGGCACTCGACCCCCGGCTGGCGCCCGGCGGCATTGCCGATCTGCGACAAGCGGTCGAGGCGCTGCACGCAGCCGGAATCGGCGTTATCCTCGATGTGGTGTTCAATCACACCGGCGAAAGCGACGCGCAAGGACCGACCCTGTCGCTGCGCGGGCTCGGCAACGCGGTTTACTACCGGCATGATGAGGACAATCCAGGCCAGCTTGTCAACGACACCGGCTGCGGCAATACCCTTGCCTGCGACCGCCGGGAAGTTCAGGAACTGGTGCTGGCCTCCATGCGCCATTTCGTAACCCAGGCCGGCATTGACGGATTCCGCTTCGATCTGGCGCCCGTTCTCGGTCGCGAACCAGACGGGTTTTCCGCCAACGCCAAACTACTGCAGGCGATCGTCGACGACCCGGTGCTTCATGACCGGATCCTGATCGCCGAACCATGGGATATCGGCCCCGGCGGCTATCAACTGGGCAATTTTGGCCCGCCCTGGCTCGAATGGAATGACAAGGCGCGCGACGACATCCGCCGTTTCTGGCGAGGCGACCCATGCACAACCGGTGCCTTGGCGACCCGGCTGTCAGGCTCTTCCGATTTGTTCCGCCGTGATGGCGTGGCGCAAAGCCGCAGCGTCAATTTCGTCGCAGCGCACGACGGATTCCCGCTGGGCGATCTTGTGGCCTACGCCCATAAACACAATCAGGCCAATGGCGAGGACAATCGTGACGGCCATGATGCCAATCATTCGTGGAATCACGGCATCGAGGGCCAAAGCGGCAATCCGGACATCCAGGTCCGGCGCGAAGCCGATGCGCGGGCGCTGCTCGCCACCTTGTTTGCAAGCCGCGGCGCCATCCTGCTGACCGCCGGCGACGAATTCGGCCACAGCCAGGGCGGCAACAACAATGCCTATGCCCAGGACAATGAAACCACCTGGCGGGACTGGAGCAATCTCAATCAGGACCGGTTGGCCTATGCCCGCACCTGGGCGAAGCTCAGGGCGCAATCCGATCTGCTGCGCCGGCTCGCATTTCTCGAAGATGCGGACGGATCAGAGCGCCCCGATCAGGTCGCCTGGCTCACCTCGGAGGGACGGGCCATGACGCCTGGCGATTGGGAGGCCCCCGACCGCTGCACTTTCATCATGGTTCTCGGTCCACCAGGCGGCAGGCTGGCAGTTGCCTTCAACCGCGGCACGGACGCAATCCCGGTTGCACTGCCCGAAACCTCCGGCGTCTGGCGCTCCATGGAGCCCGGCACAAAGACCGATGACGTTGCGCTGGAGCGGTCCGTTACGGCCTGGCAGGAATGCACGGACTGATCGCCAGAGGAGCGCAGGAAACTACGCGGAGGCCTTGCCCGCCGCCCGCAGGCGTTTCTCGAATGTAGTCCTGGCCTTGGCGTAGGCGGAATCGACCAGCGGAATGCAGCGACGCCAAGTCTCGAGGCTGGGCGAGACAATCGCGATCCAGCTCATCCAGCCATAGACCGGATGCGGCATGATCTGGTCCAGCGCGGTGAAATCCCATGGGCCTTCAATGGTTCCGCCCTTGCCCGGCCGCTTTGGCGGCGGTCCGAACAACGCCTCGAAATCGGGTCTTGCGGTCCCGATATTCAGACGCCAGACGTCCTCGCGATCGAGCCCGGAGGCACGGTCATTGTCACCGTCCTTCTCCTTGATGGTCAGAAAATAGGTACCGCGCGCAAATACGCCACCGGGATTGTAGAAACACGAGGTTTCGCCCCAGGCGCGGTGTACCTCCACACCATCGAGCGCGGCGGCATGGGCGACAACCCGCGCGGGATCAATACTGTGTGACATTCATTTCAGTCCTTCCGGTTTGACTGGCCGTTACGCTGGCACGATCAGGAATCGCTGTCAGCACCCGCTAAAAACACAACTGACAGATTTAGGCGGTGATTTCCGCGGCTGACCGGACTAGATAGGGGGGCCGAAACACTTTCATCGGAGGACGCAGTGCCCAGGGAAATTTCGATCGCGGATGTTATGGGTCTGGTCGGTCAGGAGCTGGGCGTCTCGCAATGGATCGATGTGCCGCAATCGCGCATCGACGCATTTGCCGACGCCACCGATGATCATCAGTTTATCCATATCGACCCGGTCCGGGCAGCGGAGACCCCGTTCGGCGGCACCATCGCCCACGGATTTTTGTCGCTGTCGCTGCTCTCGGCGATGCATGCGGAGGCCGTACCGATCATGCGCGAGCCCAATATCGGCATCAATTACGGCTTCAACAAATTGCGCTTCATGGCGCCGGTGCCTTCCGGCAGCCGGGTGCGCGGCCGCTTCGTTCTCCAGGAAGCAAGGCTCCGTGCGCCGGGCATCATAATGACCACCTTCAATGTCACCGTGGAAATCGACGGCGTCAAAAAGCCCGCTCTGATGGCCACCTGGCTGACGGTAACCCAGTTCGACCCCAAGGACGTACCGGCCTTGGTCTCCTAGCTCGGGCGCCCTAGCCCTGCTCAGGCCAGGCAGTCCCGGGCGGCGTCCGACAAAAACGTGAAGGCATAATCCGAGAACGAGCGCCAGCACTCCACCCGGTACTCGCTTTCGCCGCTTCGATAGATCACCACTTCAATCTTGCCCATCACTGTCCGGCTTGCCGCACCGACCGGAAACGCGGATTCGCGAAGATCCTGCGGGCATCCGGCCTCCAGCGTCGCCCGCGCGCCGGTGCCCGCCACCAGGATGGCAGTGTTGCGGTGAGAGACATCGACGGCGGAATGAAGCGCCCTGACCTTCTTGAGATCGGCCATCGGATCGCCGCTCTCGTCAATGAGCAGCCATTCGTCCGGCCCGAGCCAAAGCGCCAGACGACCCTTGGCGTTGGCGGAAGAGGTTTTTGGCTTTAGCGGTAGATCGAGACCGAGCGCCTTTGACAGTGTTTTCGCATCAACCGGATTGGCACGGAGAGAAACACGGGCCGCCGGCTTGGCCGGCGTCAACGAAACGCCCGCCGCGCCGCTGATGCGGCCCAAAAGCGGCTCGACACGGATGGCTTCGGCGGCGGCCTGGGCGCGCTGTGCGGATTTAGCCATTCAGACGCACTCCCTCTTTGTCGATAAACACGGTGTCGGAGATTTCCACCTCGATGGTGCGATCAGGCATTGGCACGTAAAGCGTCTTGCCCTTGAGCGCGCGGCCATCGGCAACCAACCCCATGGCGATGGAACGGCCGCAATTCTCCGACCAGTAAGACGACGTCACATGCCCGATCATGGTCATCGGCACGCTCTGGTTCGGATCGGCGACGATTTGCGCTCCTTCCTCAAGCACCATCTTCGCATCCCTGGTCAGAAGCCCGACCAGTTGCTTGCGGCCCGGCGCCACCAGATCGGGTCGCTTCATGCCGCGAATGCCGACGAAATCCGGCTTCTTCTTGGCCACCGCCCAGTTGAGGCCTGCATCATCGGGTGTCACCGTACCGTCGGTGTCCTGACCGACGATGATGTAGCCCTTCTCGGCGCGCAGCACATGCATGGTTTCGGTGCCGTAGGCGCAGGCGCCCAGCGGTTCGGCGCGGGACCACAGTGCTTCCCAAATCGACGCACCGTAATCGGCCGGCACGTTGATCTCGTAGCCGGCTTCGCCGGTAAACGACATCCGGAACAGCCGGGTCGGCACGCCGCAAATCCGGCCCTCGCGCACACTCATATGCGGCATGGCCTCGTTGGATAGGTCGATATCTTCCACAAGCGGCGCGATGATCTCGCGCGCCTTCGGGCCCTGCACGGCAATCACCGCCCATTGTTCGGTGGTCGAGGTCAGCCACACCTTGAGGTCGGGGAATTCGGTTTGCAGATAATCTTCCATGTGGTGCATCACCCGCGGCGCCCCGCCGGTTGTCGTGGTCACGTGGAACCGATCCTCGGCCAGTCGCCCGACCACACCATCATCATAGATAAAGCCGTCTTCGCGCAGCATGATGCCGTATTTGCAGCGTCCGGGCTGAAGCTTGTCCCAGCCATTGGTGTACATCAGATTGAGGAACTGCGCCGCATCGGGTCCCACCACCTCGATCTTACCCAGCGTCGAGGCATCGAACATGCCCGCCGCAGCACGCACTGTCCGGCATTCGCGGTTGACCGCATCGTGCATGTCCTCGCCGGCGCGCGGATAGTACCACGCGCGCTTCCACTGGCCGACATCCTCGAACACCGCGCCATGCGCAACTTCCCAATCATGGACCGGTGTCTTGCGCGCCGGGTCGAACAGCGGCCCGCGCGAATGGTTCACGATCGCGCCGAAGGTCACCGGCGTGTAGGGCGAACGAAAGGTCGTGAGCCCCACCTGCGGTATCGGCTTGTCCAGCATCTCGGCGGCAATCGCCAGGCCGTGAATGTTCGAGGTTTTGCCCTGATCGGTGGCCATGCCGTTGGTGGTGAAGCGTTTGACATGCTCAATCGAATGCATGCCCTCGCGCACCGCCAGCCGGATGTCCTTGGCCGTCACGTCGTTCTGGAAATCGACAAAGGCCTTGACCGTGGTGTCCGGTCCCGCACCGGCTGCCGATCCCTTCATGCCACCCGTCCAGGATGTCCTGGTCTCCGCCTCGGGCGCGGTCCAGGCGGATTTCGCCTTGCGGCCTGTGGCGAGAGCGGCCTCGTGGCCTGCCCGGGCAGCGTCGGCGATGGCCTCGCCCAGCTCATCGTCGCCGTTGCAAGCCCCGACACTGACGCAATCCTGAACATTGCGGCCCGGCAAGAACCGCTCGCTGGCCTCGTCCCAGACCACCTTGCCGCGCGATTGCGAATACATGTGAACCGACGGCGTCCAGCCCGCCGACATGATCAGCGCGTCAATCGCTATATCGCGGGTAGATCCACCAGAGGCCTTGCCGACCTTCATCGATCTGACCCGCAACGAGCCGGAAGTGTCGAGCACCGCGTGACCGGCAAGCACCTCGATGCCGAGCTCCTTGGCCCACGCCACCAACGCCGGATCCGGGTCCGGCCGCACATCGACAATCGCCGGAACCGAGACACCGGCCCGCTTGAGATCAAAGGCGGCGTTCCAGGCCGAATCGCAGGCCGTGTAGACGCCGACCTTGGCGCCGACCGCGACGCCGAAATGATTGAGGAAGGTTCGCGCCGCGGACGCCAGCATGATGCCCGGCCGGTCGTTGTTGGCGAAAACCATATGCCGCTCGATTGCGCCGGTGGCGATCACCACCCGCCCGGCCCGCACCTGCCAGAGCCGTTCACGCGGCAGCGCCGGATCCGGTCTGTCCAGATGCTCGGTCACCCGCTCGACAAGCCCGACATGGTTTTGCGCCTGATAGCCAAACGCTGTGGTCCGGGTCAGCACCCGCACATTGTCCATGCCGCGCAGTTCGGCAGTCGCAGCCTGCGCCCAGTCCCAGCCCGGCATGCCATCGACTTCGGCGTCGGTTTCATGGTGAAACGCGCCACCAAGCTCCGGCTGCTCGTCACACAGAACCACATCCGCGCCCGCATGGGCTGCGGCCAGCGCCCCTGCGAGGCCGGTCGCTCCGCCGCCAATCACCAGCACGTCGCAATGGACGTTATGGTTGGAGTAATGATCGGGATCAGGCTCCTTGGGTGCAACGCCAAGGCCGGCGGCAGCACGGATCACCGGCTCATAGACCCGCTTCCACGCAGCCTTCGGCCACATGAAGGTCTTGTAGTAAAACCCGGCGGCAAAAAACGGCGATGCCAGATTGTTCAGACCGCCGACATCGAAGCTCAGCGACGGCCAGCGATTTTGCGAATTGGCCTGCAGCCCGTCAAACACCTCCTGCACCGTGGCCCGCACATTCGGCGTGCGCCGCGCTGCGTCCCGACCCACATCCATCAGCGCATTGGGCTCTTCCGGACCCGCCGAGAGTATGCCGCGCGGCCGGTGATACTTGAACGACCGCCCGGTCAGGTGGATGCCATTGGCAATCAGCGCCGAGGCCAGCGTATCGCCCTCAATTGCCGACAGCGCCTTGCCGTCAAAGGTGAAGCGCACGGTCTTGGCAGGCGTCAGCCGGCCCTTGCCCTTGATCCGGTTGGCCCCGCTCATGGCCTTGCTCCCGTCAGCCGAACCAGGCCGTCTTCACCGCGCTCGACCTCGACCCGCGGCTCTCCGGCCTTGTAGGTAGTCACGAAACGGTCACTCACCGTATCGCGCACCGCATTGAAAAACCGTGCGCAGCCATGGATGTGCCGCCAGCGCTCATAGGTGACGCCCTTCGGATTGTCGCGGATGAAAAAGAACTTCTCGAAATCCTCGTCGCTGATTTCGGCAATGTTCTTCGGGCGCTCAATATGCGCCTCGCCGGCATTGCGGAATTCGAGCTCGGGCCGCTCTTCTTCGCAGTAGGGACAATGGATCAGAAGCATCGCTTGGTCCTTGGTCAGATCTTGGTCTTGATCACGGCGGTTTCGGGATCGCCGGTGTTGGGCGTACCGGCCGGCTCGATGATAATGAGATGGGTCTCTTCCTCAGCGCGCGGGCAATGCTCCACGCCTTTGGGCACCACATACATTTCGCCCGGTCCGAGCACGACATCGCCCTCGCGCATCTGGATCGTCAGACGGCCCGATAGCACGAAGAACAGATCATCCGTGTCGGGATGGGAATGCCAGTTGAACTCGCCCTTGACCTTGACCGCCATGACATCGTGGCCGTTGAAACCGGCGACGATCTTCGGCGACCAGTAGTCGTCGAAAGTGGCCAGTTTATCGGCAAGATTGACCGGTTTCAGATCCATCGCCGTCATCTCAGTGCGCCACGGCGGCGGCCGCCGCTTCGTCGATCAACCGCCCGGTCTGGAACCGGTCAAGCGTGAACGGGGCGTTGATCCTGTGCGGCTCGTCACGGGCAATCGTGTGCGCGAACACATGCGCCGAACCCGGCGTGGCCTTGAAGCCGCCGGTGCCCCAGCCGCAATTGACGTAAAGCCCCTTGATCGGCGTCTTCGAAAGAATCGGCGACCGATCCGGCGTCACATCGACAATGCCGCCCCAGGAGCGCAGCATTTTCATGCGGGTAAACATCGGAAACATTTCGCAGATGGCGTCGAGCGTATGGCTCAAAATGTGCAATCCGCCGGTTTGGGAATAGGAAGTGTACTGGTCGGTGCCCGCGCCAATCACCAGTTCACCCTTGTCCGACTGGGAAATATAGGCGTGCACGGTGTTTGACATCACCACGCAAGGGAACACCGGCTTGACCGGTTCGGAGACCAGCGCCTGCAAGGGATAGCTTTCGAGCGGCATCCGCACACCCGCCATCTCCATGATTACCGAGGTGTGGCCGGCGGCGACCACACCCACTTTCCTTGCGCCTATAAAGCCGCGGCTGGTGTCTACGCCCGACACTGACCCGTCATCGCCGCGCTGCACGCCGGTGACTTCACAGTTCTGGATGATGTGCACACCCATGGCCGCCGCCGCCCGGGCATATCCCCAGGCCACCGCATCGTGGCGGGCGGTGCCGCCGCGGCGCTGCAGAGCAGCACCCATCACCGGATAGCGCGCCGATTGCAGGATGTTGAGCGGCGGGCAATAGGCCTTGGCCTGCTCCGGTGTCAGCCACTCATTGTCAACGCCGTTAAGCCGGTTGGCATGCACATGCCGCTTGGCCACCTGCACGTCATGCACATTGTGCGACAGCATCATCACACCGCGCGCCGAATACATCACATTGTAGTTGAGATCCTGCGACAGCCCGTCCCACAGCTTGAGCGCATGGTCATAAAGGCCCGCGCTCTCGTCATAGAGATAGTTGGAACGGATGATGGTGGTGTTGCGGCCGGTATTGCCGCCGCCCAGCCAGCCCTTTTCGATCACCGCGATATTGGTGATGCCATGTTCCTTGGCGAGATAATAGGCCGTGCCCAGACCATGGCCGCCGGCGCCAACGATGATAACATCATAGTCCTTGCGCGGCTCGGGCGAGGTCCATTGCTCCGGCCAGCCCTTGTGGCCGCGCATCGCCTCGCGGGCAACGGCAAAAGCGGAGTATTTGCGCATGGCGGTCTGGCTCCAGATGGTTCCGGTGTACGTGCCGGCAAGCAAGAGCAAATTCGCGTGCCCCGCATCGGCTGTTTTGCGACGCTTTGTCGGCAATCAACGTCGCGACCGGTTTGTGCCGCGCATCGCGATCCTCCGGGCGCGCCTGATTGCCGCCATGCACATGAAAAATACGCCGCGTCGAGGCTTGTCAAGCGGCGTGAGGACTGGACTTGCGTACGGGAAACTGGTATTTGCGCTCTCAATCGTAACGCCCTTGGCCGAACGAACGAGAATTGTTTGTTCATGAAGGGTTGCTTCAGCCAACCGATAACTCGAAGGAACGGGATCAAAGTGCAGGTACTTGTCCGCGATAACAATGTCGATCAGGCGCTCCGCGCGCTCAAGAAGAAAATGCAGCGTGAAGGCATTTTCCGTGAAATGAAGATGCGCGATTTTTACGAGAAGCCGTCGCAGAAGCGTGCGCGGGAAAAGGCGGAAGCCGTCCGTCGCGTCCGCAAGCTGGCGCGTAAGCGCGCTCAGCGCGAAGGTCTCATCGGCGGCGGTCGGCCGTCGCGCTGATTGATCAGCTTTTTGGCCCTGCCGGGCCTGCAGGAATTTGAGGCGGGGACGAGAATTCGTCTCCGCTTTTTTGCGCACCGCCCTTTAAATCCGGTTGGATTTGAACGAAAGTTCGGGCGCGGCGTTCAACGCAAGATGCGGCTGGCGGCGCAGTCAAAGCGGCTGCCTTCCCCGCAGCCGGCGGTTCGGGCGTTTTCCCGGTTGGAATGATGGGGCACAGATGATGCGTTTGACAGGGTCGTTTCGGACAGAACCGGGAATGTCCGGCTTGGCGCGCCCGCTGGCGGTTGCCGCCGTCGTCGCGTTGGCGTTGACCGGCTGTTCAACCACCTCCCCCGTCGACGCCATCCAGATCGACCGCGCCCAGGGCACCGAGGAGAACATCTCCTCGTTGACCGATGTGATCCGCCGCAATCCCAATGACCCAGAGGGCTACAATGTGCGCGGCGCCGCCTATGGCCGATCCGGGCAGTTCCGCCGGGCGCTCGATGATTTCAATCGCGCCATCCAGCTCCGTCCGTCCTTCTACCAGGCATATGCAAACCGGGCGCTGATCCACCGCTCAATGGGCAGTGCCGCTGAAGCCGCCAATGATTACAATCGGGCGCTGCAGATCAATCCGCGCTACGATGTTGCCTATATCGGCCGCGGCAACATTTACCGGCAGGCCGGCCGGATGGATGAGGCGATGAACGATTTCAATCGCGCCATCAATCTGGAAACCACCGATCCGCGCGCCTATCACAATCGCGGCCTGATCAAGCAGCTCCGCGGCCAGCACGCCCAGGCAATCGAGGATTTCTCGACCTCGATATCGCTGGCTCCGAATTCGCCCGAACCCTATAACGGGCGCGGCATTTCCTATGTTGCCTTGAATGATGACGACAACGCCTTCACTGACTTCAATCGCGCCATCGAACTCAACCAGCGGATCGCCGAATCCTGGGCCAACCAGGCGCTGATCTACGAGCGCCGCGGCGACAAGGCCCGCGCCAAGCGCTCCTATGCCCGCGCCGCTCAGCTCGACCCGAAATATCGCCCGGCGATCGACGGTCTGGCCCGCGTGCGCTGATCGCGCCCCGTTCAATCGCTCTGAGCAAGCTAATCAACACGTGATTTCCCGGGCGACAGGCGAGGGTGTCAACACCGCCATCGGCATCACCCAACAAGCAACTGCGCCCGACCGCCAATTGATCGGAGCAGCCGTTCCAAAAAAAGGCCCGGCGTCAAATCCGACGCCGGGCTTTTTTCATTTCAGATAGTTGCTGCGCCTAGTGATCGATCGCTTTGACGATGTCGTCGGTCATCTTCTTGGCATCGCCGAGCAGCATCATTGTGCCATCCTTGTAAAACAGCGTGTTGTCGATGCCCGCATAGCCCGAGCCCAGCGAGCGCTTGACGAACAGGCAGGTCTGCGCCTTGTCCACATCCAGGATCGGCATGCCGTAGATCGGCGAGGTCTTGTCGTCGCGCGCCGCCGGGTTGGT
Source organism: uncultured Hoeflea sp. (assembly GCF_947501405.1). Taxonomy (GTDB): domain Bacteria; phylum Pseudomonadota; class Alphaproteobacteria; order Rhizobiales; family Rhizobiaceae; genus Hoeflea. The sequence continues at coordinate 223,457 of NZ_CANMVK010000004.1, forward strand.
CACATCATTGGCGCCGATCACATAGGCCACATCGGCCTGTGCGAACTCGGAGTTTATATCCTCGAGTTCGAACACTTCGTCATAGGGCACATTGGCCTCGGCCAGCAGCACGTTCATGTGGCCGGGCATACGGCCAGCCACCGGGTGGATGGCGTATTTGACTTCGACGCCCTGCTCCTTGAGCTTGTCGGCCAGTTCACGCGTTGCATGCTGGGCCTGGGCCACCGCCATGCCGTAGCCAGGCACAATGATCACCTTGGACGCATTCGACATCAGGAATGCGGCGTCATCAGCAGAACCCATCTTGACGGTGCGATCGATATCATCGTCACCCGCAGCGGCGGTTTCACCGCCGAAGCCGCCCAGAATGACCGATATGAATGACCGGTTCATCCCCTTACACATGATGTAGGACAGGATCGCCCCCGAGGAGCCGACAAGCGCGCCGGTGATAATCAGTGCAAGGTTGCCGAGCGTAAAGCCGATGCCGGCCGCAGCCCAGCCCGAATAGGAATTGAGCATCGACACCACAACGGGCATATCCGCACCGCCGATCGGTACGATGATCAAGACACCAAGCGCCAGCGACAGGATCACGATCAGCCAGAACACCGTGTAGCTTTCAGTCGCCACCAGCACGCCGATCAGCACGACGATGCCGATCGCCAGCCCGGCATTGATAATGTGCCGCATCGGCAGCAGGATCGGCTTGCCCGACATCCGGCCGTCGAGTTTGAGAAAGGCGATGATCGAGCCTGTGAAGGTAATCGCGCCGATCGCCACGCCAAGCGACATTTCGATCAGCGCCTGGGCGTGGATTTCACCGACCTCACCGATGTCGAACGCGTGCGGCGAATAAAGCGCCGCTGCCGCCACCAGCACCGCGGCGAGGCCGACCAGGCTGTGGAATCCGGCCACGAGCTGCGGCATCGAGGTCATGGCGATCTTGCGGGCAATATAGGCACCCGCACCGCCGCCGATGGCCAGACCGGCGACGATCATCACGAAGCCGCCAAACGACGGTTGAGCCAGCAGCAGCGTGGTGACAATGGCTATAGCCATGCCGATCATGCCGTACAGATTGCCCTGACGCGAGGTGGTCGGATGCGACAGGCCCCTGAGCGCCATGATGAACAGCACGCCTGAGACGAGGTAGGCGAATGCGGCGAAATTCTGTGACATCAGCCGGCCCTCACTTCTCTTTTTTCTTGTACATTGCCAGCATGCGCTGGGTCACCAGGAAGCCGCCGAAGATGTTGACCGAAGCCAGCACCAGCGCGATGAACCCGAACCCCGTCGCCCAGCCCGAGAGCGATGCGCCGACAGCCAGCAGCGCCCCCACGACGATCACCGAGGAAATCGCGTTGGTCACGGCCATCAGCGGAGTGTGCAGAGCCGGCGTCACCGACCAGACCACGTAATAGCCGACGAAAATCGCCAGAACGAAAATCGCAAACCGGAAGATGAACGGATCAATCGCGCCGCCGCTGGCCGCATGCACGGCCGCCGCAATGCCGTCGCCAGCCGGTTCGGCCGACTCCGCCGCGCTGCGGACCGCGCCGACCGCCTGTTCGAGATTCTCAATCGCGGTATCAAGTGCGGAGCCCGCCATTACGCTTCCCCCTTGCTGGTTTCACCGCCAAAGGCGGGATGGATCACTGCGCCACCATGAGTAAGCGCGGTTGCCTTGACCAACTCGTCCTCCAGATCGATCGAGACGCTCTTGGTCTCCTTGTCGATCATGGTGTCGAGGAAGGTCAGCAGGTTTTTCGCGTAAAGCAGCGATGCGCTGGCGGAAATCCGGCCCGGCATGTTGAGCACGCCGATCACCGAGACGCCATCGATGGTCACAGTCTGGCCCGCCTTGGAGCCTTCGATGTTACCGCCACGCTCAACCGCCAGATCAACCGCCACCGAACCCTGACGCATGCTCTTGAGCATATCGCGCGAGATCAGCTTCGGTGCCGGGCGGCCGGGGATCAGGGCCGTCGTGATGACGATGTCTTGTTTGGAGATGTGGTCGGCGACCAGCGCCGCCTGCTTGTCCTGGTACTCCTTGGACATTTCCTTGGCGTAACCACCCGAGGTCTCCGCGGCCTTGAACTCGTCATCCTCGACCGCAATGAACTTGGCGCCAAGCGAGGCGACCTGTTCCTTGGCGGCCGGGCGAACGTCGGTGGCCGAGACCGCGGCGCCGAGCCGGCGCGCGGTGGCGATCGCCTGGAGGCCGGCAACACCGGCGCCCATTACAAACACCTTGGCCGCGGGCACGGTGCCCGCCGCCGTCATCATCATCGGCATCGCGCGGTCGAAGGTGTGTGAAGCCTCGATTACCGCCTGGTAGCCCGCAAGGTTTGCCTGGGAGGACAGTACATCCATCGACTGCGCACGCGTGATCCGCGGCATCAGTTCCATGGCGAATGCGGTCACGCCCGCCTTGGCAAGCGCGGCCAGCGCCTTGTCGTTGCCGTAAGGATCCATCTGCGCGAGCACGATGGCGCCCTTCCTGAGCGATTTCATCTCCGCTTCCGACGGGCGGCGAACGCACAGCACGACATCAGCCTTCTTGGCCTCGGCGGCGGTTCCGGTTCGCGCGCCAGCGGCAGTGAAATCTGCGTCGGAAATCTGGGACTGCTCGCCCGCGCCTTTTTGCACGACGACGTCGAGACCCAGCGCCGTCATCTTTTTGACCGTTTCCGGCGATGCGGCGACGCGCGGTTCAAGCGCATCTGATTCCTTGGCTACAAAAATAGTGGCGCCCACGCGAGCCCCTCCTCTGGCAAACGGGATGAGACGGGCCCGCGGGGATCACATCGATCGCATCGCAGGCCGTGGTGAAGGCTGTCAGCGCGCCAGGATGCTGGCGCCCACGCACAACACGAGGAACGTCAGGAGGCTGGTGATGGCGCCAGCCGAGGTAAAGAAGAAGACCGCCATGGCGATCATCAGCGCAACCAGAACGATCACGCCGTATTTGGTGCCGGCCAGAAAGATTGAATAGGTTTTCTCGTGCTCGGAATAATCCATCTCGGCGCCGGTCTCCACGGGACCGCTCATCTCTTCAGCCATGCTGTAGCTCCCCAATTGACAATTCCCCGTGGGATTACACAAACCATTTGCAATGTGCAATGGACAAGCGGTCGCAAGCCGTTTTGCAAACAGGCCATATTAAGGCGGAAAGCCGCACCGGGACCGTGCGGCGTGAGCCCTGAGCGGCAAGATACGACCTCCGGCCGGTTGAAGATTACGTGTGTCAGCCGGTGCGCTGCAGAACGTAGCGCGCTGTCGGACGGACCGTCAGCGGCGGCATCGCCAGGTCTTCGCGCGGCGCAAACATCATGCGGCGCTCAAACGGCTCGGAATTGAAGAAGGGATAGCGGTCAAACAGGGTGCGCTTGAGCTCGTGCGCGTCTGCCGCATGCAGTTCCAGGCTGTGCTGGTACTGCTCAATAAAGCGTGGCGGCGCAAATTCGATCGACTGGAAAACGCGTTTGTAAAACGCGCGATGATTGGGTTTGATCACCGATAGGCAATAGTCCACGTCGAAATAGACCGTCGCCATGGTCGCAACCCGCAAGGTCAGGTAGGGCAGCGCCGGATACTCACGCATGATCTCGGGATCCGCGGCGAAACGCACCGGATCAATGAAGGTCTTGCCGGCATCCAGCAGCGGATGCATGACATCGGGAAACTGTGCGACGGCGACGCCATCACGATGTTCCGCCGTGACGTGATGCACACGGATGGTCGAGACCAGTTGCTCGTCGAAGAATATGCCCATCACATGGGCATTGGGTTTGAAATCCAATTCGTCGATCAACAGTGAGGCGACGTTCTCCCGGGCCAGCCCCACCATGGTGAAGGCCTTGTAGCGGATGCGCGCAATGTCTTCGAGGTCGTCGGCATTGTCGATCCGGCGGTACTCAATGTTTTCCAAAAAGCGCAGCACGCTCGCGCTGAACCCGGAAACCTTGCCTTGCGCTGCCGATGCCATAAACCCGTAGCTCCACCATCTGGTACCGGCAAAGCTTATCGTTAAAAATCTATCAATCAATCGCATGACAGTGATTCCGGGTCGTTAACTCCCTATTAAGGTTAATGAAACGATAATTTTTCCAAGGAAAATCAACGCCACTGCGAGAAAGCACCAGCGACATTTCACGCGCGACGTGTATCCACAAAAATCAGGTTGCGGACCGATTTTTTGATCTGGAGAGGTTTACAGACTTATTTGGCGGCGGCCGGGAGTGAACGGGACATGGTCGGACGAGCCAGTCTCTGGGCCAGTTCAACATAAGCACCCGCCGGCATCGGTGCGCCGAAAATGTAGCCCTGGATGAGATCCGCGCAGTCATTTTCCTGAATCAGCTTCAACTGGTCTTCAGTTTCCACACCCTCGACGACAATGTCGAGCTCGAGTTCACGTGACAGATTGACGACGCCGCGCAGCAACTTGAGCTTGCGCGGGTCTTCCGTCAGGTTGCTGACGAAGGACCGGTCGATCTTGACCTTGTTGAGCGGCAGCTTGTCGAGGTAGCTCAGGCTGGAATAGCCGGTTCCGAAATCGTCAATGGCGATAATCATCCCCATGGCGCGCAGTTCCGCCAGGATTTCGCAAGCGGTTTCCAGATCGTCCATCAGACCGCTTTCGGTGACCTCAAGCTGCAGCCGTTCCGGCGCAAGATTGTGCCGGTCGAGCGCATCGGCGATAACCGACACGATCTCGCGGTCGGCAAGATCCCGGGCCGACAGATTGATCGAAACGAATTGTGAACCGCTCCAGCCCGCACAATCACACACCGCCTGTTCGACCACGTTGCGGGTCAGGTCGCCGACGATACCCATCTCCTCGACCAGCGGGATGTAGACTGCCGGAGAAACCGGTCCGAGTTCCCGGTGACACCAGCGCGACAGCGCTTCGGCACCGGCAATCCGCGTACCGTCAGGGGTAAACATCGGCTGGTAGACCAGGCTCATCTCATTGTTGCGGATGGCCTCGCGCAGGTCCACCTTCAGGCGCTGACGCTGTTGGTAATCCTGATCCATGGTGTTTTCGAACTGACACCAGCGCTCCTTATCGCGCCGCTTGGCTTCATAAAGGGCCAGATCCGCCTGAATGTGCAGGTCTTCGATCTTTGCATCCTCCACCGGCGCCATCGCCACGCCGCTGGAGATGCCCACGAACAGCTTGTGCCCGTCGATGATATATGTGCCGCAAAGGGTATCGCTGACTGTATCCATGATCCGGCCGAGATCATCCGTGTCACTGACCAAGGGCAGGAACACCACGAATTCATCGCCGCCAAACCTGGACACCACGAATTTGTGCCGGGACAGCGAGCGCAGCCGCGTGGCGATAGCACTTAGAAGCTTGTCGCCGCTGACATGACCCATCGTGTCGTTGACATGCTTGAAATCATCGATGTCGAGAACCGCCAGCGCGATATGGCTGCCAGGCTTGGCCCGCGCCATCTTGGTGGACACGATCTCCTTGAACCATGACCGGTTGGGCAGGCCGGTGAGATTGTCGAACCGGGCCATTCGCAGGATGCGCTTTTCGGCCTGAATGCGCGCTGACACATCCTCAAATGTGAGAACAACGCCCTTTTCGCCGCGATGCCGCGCGCTGAATTCCAGCCAGGAGCTTTTGTCAAAACGAACCAGGGTTCGCGATTCCGACCCATCGACCAGCTTTTCGAGTTGATGGCTGATTTCGGAGAAATTCTCCCTGGCGATGATGCCCCTGCGTGCACCCAGCCGCAATGCCGCCTTGAGCACGCGCCCCGTCAGATTCACCTGCTCATCGATGTGGAAGAACTCGCGCGCTTTCCGGTTGACCACCTGGATCCGGCCCTCTCCATTGAGCATGAACAGGCCGTGCGACATGTTGTTAAGAGCGGTGTCGAAGCGATCGGCAATCTCGGCCGTTGTCCGTTCGGCGGTGACCGAATTGAACAAGAATTCGCGAACCGCGTTGGCCATCGAGCGGGTGGTCAGAAACAGCGGCAGAAGCAGCAGCGCCATCAGGCTCATGTAGAGATCGCTGGCCATGATCAGCCCGGCCATGATCGGAAGACAGGCCGCCAGAACCAGCATGTCGACATTCAGCTTGGATCCGAAGTTTCTTCCAACCACGGAGATCATGCTCGCCAACGTCACCGAGACCGAAACCAGCTCGGCGAATGAATCCTGGGAAACCACCAGTGCGTGGCCGGAGATCGTACCCAACAGCGAGCAGGTCACGAATGATCCGGTGACGTATCGCCTTTCCCAACGCAGCGTATCGGCCAACTTGAAGTCTGCTTTCTCCACCCGGTCAAAGGCCATCATATCAAGGTTGCGGATCAACCAGACGACGAAAAGGGCAAATGCGGCATAGAGATAAAATGGGTCGTCGATCCGGAAATAGATCGCAACGGTCGTGACCACATGCGCAACCATGCCCGCAAACAGCGTGCCCCGCTGTTGGTAGAGCGAGGCCACAAAGGAGAGCCGGACGTCATCCGCTAATCTTGAATTGCCAGCAGGGAGCATGCACTCGGTCCATTTCGGTCAAGCCCGCACATTACCCGAGGGAAATTAAGAACTTGTTGATCTGCACCGCAACTTAATGCATCCATGAAATCCGGGCCGCCCCGGTTTTCTAGTAAAACCCCTGTTGAACAAACATCGAAAACAATAACTGTCTCTACTCCGCAGCTATTCTTGTGCGCCAAGGCCTATTTTTTAGAATTTCATTCCTAACAATTTGTTTTTCGGCCTCTGCCTTCAGTCTGTTGCTATCTTTGACATGGCCATATCCTCGAATTGTGAGAGGATAAGACAGGAAATCCGCGACCAAGTCGCCATTTTCAGGCGTCAGAACCGCTGACATCTCCTGCAACTCGGAAAGATAGGTTACGCGCAGCGCCTGCTCCATCCGGCGCTCCTGAGCATATCCGAACACGTCGAAGACGGTGCCGCGGACCCGCTTCAGACTTGCAAGCACCGGAAACAGCATGGCCATACCCTTGCCGAAGGAACTCTTGCGCGGATGCCCCTTCGCGTCCGTCCGGCCCAGAACCGGCGGCGCCATGTGGTATTCCAGGTGATCGTAGCTTTCGAACTGACCGGCCAGTTGGCGTTTGAAACTGCCGTCACTGTAGAGCCGCGCAACCTCATACTCGTCCTTGACCGCCATCAGCTTGAACAAGGATCGTACCGCGGCTTCCGAAACCGGGCCCGGCTGGCCATTGGCGATGGTATCAGCCTCCACAAGCGGCCGTAGCGCCTCACGATAGCTCTCGGCCCAGGCTCTGTTTTGATAGCCGGTGAGGAAGTCGGCGCGGCGGTCGATCAATTCCGCAAGCGGCACGTCTTCGCCGCCCTCCGGCGTCGCGTCCGGCGCTGCCAGCATGGACACCACGGCCTGTGGATCATGTGCCGCCTTGCGTCCCCAGCGAAATGCCGCGATGTTCATATCCACCGCCGCGCCGTTGAGCCGGACGGCCTCTTCGATTGTGCCGGGCGACAGTGGCAGGGCGCCCTTTTGCGATGCCATTCCCAGCATGAACATGTTGGCGGCAATGGCATTGCCAAACAGCGTCGTCGCCGTGCGCGTGGCGTCGAAGAAGGTGGTCCGGTCCTCTCCGGCTGCCTGCACGATCGCCCGCTTGAGCCGCTCGGTGGGCAGCGAGAAATTCACATCGCGTGTGAACTCTCCCGGCATCACCTCGCTGGTGTTGACCAGAAATGCGGTTTCGCCCTCCCGCACCGACGCCAGCACCTTTCGCGATCCTGAAACCACCAGATCGCATCCCAGCACCAGGTCGGCCTTGCCGGCCGAAATGCGGATCGCATGGATGTCCGCCGGCGTCCGGGCAATCCGCACATGGGAAAACACCGCGCCGCCCTTTTGCGCCAGCCCCGCCATGTCGATCATGCCACAGCCCTTGCCTTCCAGATGCGCTGCCATGCCCAGGATCGCCCCGATGGTGACCACACCGGTGCCGCCGACACCATCGATGATCGAGGCCCATCCGGTTTCAAGCGAGGCGATATCGGGATCAGGCAGGCCTTGAAGCGGATCGGCGGCGGCGCTTAACAGCGTGCGGTCCGCTTTGCTGATTTTTGCGCCATGAACCGTGACAAAGGACGGGCAGAAGCCCTCGATGCAGGAAAAATCCTTGTTGCACCCCGATTGGTCGATCCGCCGCTTACGTCCGAACTCGGTCTCCACCGGCTGGATCGACACGCAATTGGATTTGACGCCGCAATCGCCACAGCCTTCGCACACCAATTCATTGATGATGACGCGCTTGTCCGGATCGGGATAAGCGCCGCGCTTTCTGCGCCGCCTCTTTTCCGCCGCGCAGGTCTGATCGTAGATCAGTACGGAAACGCCCGAAACCTCCCGCAATTCGCGCTGCACCGCATCGAGCTCTGAGCGGTGATGCAGGCTGGTCCTTGGCGGCCATTCAGTGCCCGCCGGGTAGCGGTCGGGATCGTCGCTCACAAGCGCGATCCGTTCGACCCCTTCGGCCCGGACCTGGCGGGCAATCGCATCGGCGGTCAGCCCGCCCTCATGGCTTTGACCGCCGGTCATGGCGACGGCGTCGTTATAGAGGATCTTGTAGGTGATGTTGGCGCCGGAGCCGACCGCGAATCTGAGCGCCAGGACGCCTGAGTGATTGTAGGTACCGTCGCCGAGATTTTGAAAGATGTGCTCGCGCTTGCTGAACGGCGCCTGGCCCACCCACTGCGCGCCCTCACCGCCCATCTGCGTGAAGCCGGTTGTGTCGCGGTCCATCCACAGCGCCATGAAATGGCAGCCGATGCCAGCGGCGGCAATCGAGCCCTCCGGCACTTTTGTCGAGGAGTTGTGCGGACAGCCGGAGCAGAAATAGGGCGTGCGGGTGGCAACGTCGGTGACGCTGGACAGCATGCTTTGAAACTGCCGGATGCGCTTGACCCTGGAATCGATATCCTCGGCGTGACCGATCACCCGCAGCACCCGCTCGCCCACCGCCACGGCGATGTCGTTGGGATCGAGCGCGCCCTTGACCGGAAACAGCCAGTCGCCGCGCTCATCGCGCTTGCCCACCACCACCGGCTGATTGGCGGTTCCAAACAGGGCCTCGCGCAGCTGGCTTTCGAGCAGCGACCGCTTCTCTTCGACCACGATCACCATTTCGAGCCCGTCGATAAACTCCGCCATGTCCTCCAGATCGAAGGGCCACGGGCAGGCAACCTTGTAGAGCCGCACGCCGATCTGGTTGGCGCGCGCCTCGTCAATACCGATGTCGTCCAGCGCCTGACGTACATCAAGATAGTTCTTGCCGACGGTCAATATGCCGATCCTGGCCTTGGAGCCGCCCGAATAGACAATGCGGTTGAGCCCGTTGGCGCGGATATAGGCGCTGGCCGCATCGCGCTTGAACTCATGCAGCCGCGCTTCCTGACCGAGAAAATCCAACTCATGGGCGCGGATGTTCAGGCCGCCCGGCGGCATTTCGAATTCTGGCAGGATGATGTTGATGCGGTCGAGCCCGGCCTCCACGGAAGCCGTCGATTCGACATTGTCCTTGACGCATTTGAGCGCCGCCCAGGTGCCCGCGAACCGGGACATCGCAAAGCCGTGCAGCCCGTAATCGATCATCTCCTGCACGCCTGCGGGATTGAGGATCGGAATCATCGCGTCGACAAAATTGAACTCGGTCTGGTGTGCGTTGGTGGAGCTTTCGGCGGTGTGGTCGTCGCCCATAAGCGCCAGAACTCCGCCTTTGGGGGCGCTGCCGGCCAGGTTGGCGTGGCGGAAAACATCGCCTGAGCGATCGACGCCCGGACCTTTTCCGTACCAGATGGAAAACACCCCGTCATATTTACCCGTGCCATCAAGCCCTGTCTGTTGTGTACCCCAGCAGGCGGTGGCGGCCAGCTCTTCGTTCAGGCCCGGCGTGAACACGATGTTGCGCTCTGCGAGATGGCGCTCGGCCCGCAGCATCTGCTGGTCGAGACCGCCCAGCGGCGAGCCGCGATAACCCGACACGAAACCGGCTGTATTGAGCCCCGCAAGCCGGTCGCGCTCATGCTGCATCATCAACAGCCGCACCACCGCCTGGGATCCGGTCACGAAGATCCGCTCCTTCGAAAGGTCGAACTTGTCATCGAGCGAAACATCATGCGCGGTCATCGATTTCTCCTCGCTGCCGCGGAACCGGCCCTGACCGGCATGGTCACCGGTCGCCAGACCCCAGTCCGCGCAAAAATCCCAAGGAGATATTTGGACCCCGTGGCGCGGGGGTCAATCGAATTCGCGCGCAATGGCGATTTGAGCAATCAAGCGCCATGGCAAGGCCTGTCAGCGAAACGATCTTTCGCGGCTGAGCAGCACGCCAAATCTAACGGCCGAGCGAGTGACCGCCATCAACCGTGATCGCAGTGCCCGTCATGTAGCGGCCGGCCTTGGAGGCCAGCAGCAAAACCGCGCCGTCAAGATCATGCCCGCCGCCAAGCCGCCCGGTGGGATTCTGACCGGCCATGACCTTGGCCCCAGGACCCTTGAGAAACGGATCGGTAAGCCCGGTCTCGAACCAGCCGGGTCGGATTTCGTTGACCCGGATATCGTGTTTTGCCCATTCCAGCGCCAGCGACCGGGTCAACTGGCTGATGGCAGCCTTGGAGGCGCCATAGGCTGCAACCTGACGGATCGGGATTTCCGACAGGATGCTCGAGATGTTGATGATCGACCCGGATCGCGCGTCACGGATCATCCGACGCGCCGCTTCCTGGGCCATCATCACCGCGCCCTCGACATTGACCGCCAATACCTTGCGCAGGGTTTCAGGCGCCAGCCGGGTCGCCTTGTCGCGATGCGCCACGCCGGCATTGTTTATCAGCACGCTTACCGGTCCCAGCTCCGCCTCAACACGCGAATAAGCTTCTTCGATGGCGTCCGGTTTACTGACATCCAGACTGATCGCAAGCGCCCGTCCGCCATTGTCGCGGATCGAGCGGGCCGACACCTCGGCGCGTTCCATATCCTTGTCCGCAAGCGCCACCTGTGCGCCGTTGTCTGCCAAAGACTGCGCCATCGCCAGGCCGATTCCGCGCCCGGCCCCGGTCACCAGCGCGGTTTCGCCGGAAACATCGAACAGATCCTGTGCCCGCATTTGCGCCCTACTCCTGTTGGCGGGATCAGCATGCAGCCGCCCAGCGCCGGTATAACGGCAACCGGCGCGGCGCGCTACCATTGGCTAATGCCGCAACTGGTAAAATAAATGCACCAGTTGTTGCCATGCGCGCGATTTTGTTGTTATTGACTGGCGCGACGTCGCATTGGTGATAATGATGACGTCAATGGGAACCGTGGTTGACCGCACGCCGACAAATCGGTGGCGGGGAGACCGGGAGGACAATATGGCAAGTCTTTTGGTGTTGAGCCGGCTGATTGACCGGATCAACGAGTTTTTCGGGCGAAACGTCGCCTGGCTGGTGCTGGCCGCCGTGCTGATCAGCGCCGGCAACGCGATCTCGCGCAAGGCTTTCGACCTGTCGTCAAACGCCTGGCTGGAAGTTCAGTGGTATCTGTTCGGCGCGGTCTTCATGCTTGCCGCAGGCTACACCCTGCGCAGGAACGAGCATGTCCGCATTGATGTGATCGCCGGCAATTTCTCAAAGCGGACGCGCGACTGGATCGATCTTGTCTGCCATTTCATCTTCCTGCTCCCCTTCTGTTTCATGATGACCTACCTCGCCTGGCCCTTCTTCTGGCGCTCCTTTGAGTCCGGGGAAATGTCGAGCAACGCCGGCGGCCTGATCATCTGGCCCGCCAAGGCCAGCATCCTTTTGGGCTTTCTGCTGCTGACCGCGCAGGCGGTCTCCGAAATCATCAAGCGCATCGCCATCATTCGCGGTGACATGGAAGAGGAGGTTGGCCACGACCATTCGATGCCGCCGCAGGTCGAAGCGGCCGCAGACATGAAGGATGGCGGCAATGCTTGATCTGATCGCTCACAATCTCGCGCCGATTATGTTCATCACGGTGATGGCTATGTTGCTGATCGGCTATCCCGTGGCCTTCACCCTGGCCGCAGGCGGCATGTATTTCTTCATCGTTGGCGTGGAACTGAGCCATATCTCGCCGGAAATCCGGCTGTTCTGGCCGCTGGCCCAGGCCAATATGAATCGTGTCTTCGACATCATGCGCAACGACACGCTTCTGGCCATTCCGTTCTTCACCTTCATGGGGCTGATCCTGGAGCGCTCGCGGATGGCCGAGGACCTGCTCGACACTATCGGACAATTGTTCGGCCGTCTCCGTGGCGGTCTGGCCTTTGCCGTCGTGATTGTCGGCGCGCTGCTCGCCGCCACCACCGGTGTGGTTGCCGCTTCGGTCATTGCCATGGGCCTGATCTCCCTACCAATCATGATGCGCTACAATTATCACCCGGGCCTGGCCACCGGCACCATTGCCGCTTCGGGAACACTGGCGCAGATCATTCCGCCCTCGCTGGTGCTGATCGTGATGGCCGACCAGCTCGGCCGCTCCGTCGGCGACATGTATGTGGGCGCATTCCTGCCCGCGATGCTCGTCGTCGGCCTCTATTGCGCCTATATTCTGGCCGTTACCCTGATCAAGCCGGAATGGGCGCCGGCATTGCCGGAAGAGGCAAGGCCGCTGGGCAATGGCGGCCCGTCGCTGCTCGCGATTCTCAGCATTGCCGGAATTCTGTTCATCGCCGGCTACATGTTTGTGTTCGACGGGCTTCGCTATGAAACCCGTGTCGTCTGGGCAGCGCTGGTCGCCACGGTCATCCCCTATGCCTTCGCGCTTTTGAACCGGGCAATGAACCTGGGGTACCTTTCCAAGATGGCCGAGCAGGTGGTAATCGTCCTGATCCCGCCACTGGCGCTGATCTTCCTGGTTCTCGGCACCATTTTCCTGGGTATCGCCACCCCGACGGAAGGCGGCGCCATGGGCGCCACAGGTGCATTGATCCTGTCGCTCGCCAAGGGGCGGCTTGATCGCAAGACACTGTTCCAGGCGCTCGATTCCACCGCCAAACTCGCAACCTTCGTGATGTTCATCCTGGTCGGCGCCCGGGTTTTTGCGCTCACTTTTTACGGCATATCTGGTGACCGCTGGGTAGAGGAGCTGATGCTGGCGCTTCCGGGCGGCGAAACCGGCTTCCTGATCACGGTCTCGATCATCGTGTTCATTCTCGGCTGCTTTCTCGATTTCTTCGAGATCGCCTTCATTCTGGTGCCGCTGCTTGCGCCGGTCGCCGAAAAGCTGGGGATCGACCTGATCTGGTTCGGGGTTCTGCTCGGTTTCAACCTGCAGGCCAGCTTCCTGACCCCGCCCTTCGGGTTCGCGCTGTTCTATCTGCGCTCCGTCGCGCCGATCAAGGCGTGGTACGACAAGACCACCGACCGGATGATCGAGCCGATCTCCACCCGGGCGATCTACACGGGAACCCTGCCGTTCATCGTCATCCAGATCATTATGCTCGGCGTACTGATCGCGTTCCCGGGGCTTGTCACTCACTACAAGGAAGCGCCGGTCATCACCAACCAGGGCGATGTCAACCAGGAAATCAACAACATTGGCGGCGGCGGCTTCGGCCTGCCCGGCTCCGGCCTGAGTCTCGATGGCGTTGGACTGAGCCTGCCAGGCTCCCCGGATCTGGGCGAACCCGGCGGCATGCCGGCGGCTCCCAATTTCGGTGAACCTTCAAATCCGGCCGGTGGTTCCGAAGGCGGCGCGCTACCTGCACCAGGCGGCTTGCCCGCTCCGGGGCAGGACTCAGGCTTGCCCAACTTCGATTGACCGAGACGGCTCGACCCGCGTCAACTTGAACGAACATCAAACCCGGCGGCCATCCCGCCGGGTTTTTTGCGCCCCTATTGCCATGACCGGGCTGCAACGATCTGCCGAGCCCGGGTAAGGCACAGTCTTCCAGAGAACTTGACGTCGGCAGACCGGAAGCCGGTGAACGGAAAGAGCCGCGCCCCAAATAGGCCAGAATGCTGAAGCAGCGGGGAATGACAGTCCCGGCGGCGGCAAGGCGGCAGCCGTAGCGCAATGCTGTACGCAGGCGTTACTCCGCAAGGTCGGCCGCGCGAGAACTTCCCAAAGCAAATGCTGCGACACCCGCTCTGGCCCCAAGGCCGCCCGGTTTAAAACACCAGCGAGCGGCCTCATTGCCCGGTTTGGCCGGGCGGGCTCGGATTCCAAAAGATGTAGCAGACATGAAAAAGCCCCGGAACCTTTGAAGGCTCCGGGGCTTTCAGATCGTAAAGATCAGGGACGGTTGGCTTAGAGCTTGCCGCCGCGCTGCTGGATCATCATGAACGTGTCCATGTTGTACTCAGCCAGCTGGAACCAGAGATAGCCGTCACCGCGGTAGCCCATATAGCTGTCATGCAGCTTCTTGAACTGGGCGTTTTCGGCGCCGATCTCGGCATAGACCTTGTTGGCCGCGTTGAAGCAGGCTTCCAGGATCTCCAGGCTGTAAGGCCGAAGCTTGGTGCCCTCGGACACGAGCTTCTTGAGCGCCGGCGGGTTGAGCGTATCGTAACGAGCCATCATCACGCTGTTGGCTAGGGCCGAGGCGGACTTGATCACGCCCTGATAGGCGCCGGGCAGTTCGTTCCACTTGTCCAAGTTGATCATGTTCATCAGCGTCACGCCGCCTTCCCACCAACCAGGGTAGTAGAAGAACGGTGCCACCTTGTTGAAGCCGAGCTTGGAATCGTCATACGGGCCGACGAATTCGGCGGCGTCGATGGTGCCTTTTTCGAGTGACGGATAGATATCGCTGCCCGGAATGTTCTGCGGCACCACGCCGACTTCCTGAATGATCCGGCCGCCGAAGCCGCCGATGCGCATCTTGAGGCCCTGCAAGTCGGCCACAGTGTTGATCTCCTTGCGGAACCAACCGCCCATCTGGGCGCCGGTGTTGCCGGCCGGGAACGAGATCATGTTGTTGGCGGCGTAGAACTCGTTGAGCAGCTCAAGCCCGCCGCCCTCATAGAGCCAGCCATTGGTCATGCGCTGGTTGAGACCGAAGGGAACGCCGGTGCCGAACGCCCAGGACGGATCCTTACCGAAGAAATAGTATGATGCTGTGTGCGCCATTTCGATGGTGCCATCGCGCACCGCATCCGCGCCTTCCAGCGCGCCGACGATCTCGCCCGAGGCGTAGACCTGGATTTCGAAATTGCCATCGGTTGCTTCCGCAACGGCTTCCGAGAACACCTCGGCGGCACCGTAGATGGTGTCCAGCGCCTTGGGGAAACCCGAAGAGCAGCGCCAGGTGATTTTCGGCATGGTCTGTGCAAGAGCCGGAGCGGCCAGCGTGGTGGCGGCAGCAGCGCCCGCACCGGTTACCCCTGCCTTTTTGATAAAGGAACGACGGTCCATAAATACCTCCCAGTTGAAGCCAAAGCCGCGAGGCAGGGTATATTCTTCCTTTGATGCCCCAGCGACATGGCCAGACATAACCATGTTGCGCAAGGCCTTTCAAGCAAAAGCCGGAAGATTTGACAGCTAATGGTCAATTTTTTTTGCCAGTTGCTGATTCAATCGATTTTAGCCGGGCGGCATCGATCCGCGAGAGGCCTCCAACCGCGGCGCCGAATTGACAAATCCGCAGACTCCCGCGACAAACGAAAGAACGGATTTGGCGCTGGTTTGCTGCGCGCCGGCCCGTGATTTCAAAGATCTTCCGCCGATTTTGAAGGATTGGTGCAATGCATAGTGGTCTTGTGGCGGTGCCCGCCGACATCCGCACCTTCGATGGGTACACCTGGCACGCAACCCCGGATCAATACATCCGCGCCGCTGTTAACGGCTCCGGCGTGCTGCCGCTTGTGGTGCCCTCGCTGCAGGAACCCGCCGATGTCGACATGGTGCTCGACCGGGTCGACGGCGTGCTCATCAGCGGCTCGCGCACCAATGTGCACCCCTCCCATTATGGCGAGGATGAAACCGACAATCATGGCCCGTTCGATCCTGCCCGCGACCGTCTCTCCATGGCGCTGATCCGCCGCGCCATTGACCGCGCCATTCCGCTGCTGGCGATCTGCCGCGGCATTCAGGAACTCAATGTGGCGCTGGGCGGATCGCTGGCAACCGAGATCCAGGAGCTTCCAGGGCGCATCGACCACCGCAAACCGGAAACTGACAACTGGGATGAGGCCTTCGCGATCCGGCACACGATTGAGGTCAAGGAGGGCTCTTGCCTCGCGCAAATTCTCGGCCATGGCAACGTTCAGGTGAACTCGCTGCACCGCCAGGCGATTTCGCAACTGGCGCCGCGGCTGGCGGTAGAGGCTGTGGCCGAAGACGGAACAATCGAGGCGGTCAGTGTCATCGACGCGCCGGGATTTGCCATCGGCGTGCAATGGCACCCGGAATACTGGGTCGGCAGCGATCCGATCTCCGACCGGATCTTTGCGGCCTTTGGCGACGCGGTTCGCGCCCGTCATAACCGCCCGGCGCAAGCCGCCGAGTAGGCAAGCTCTCGTAAGCCGCAAACCAGCCGCGCTGCTTCCTCGTCTGACGGTCCGTTATGCCTTGGCGTTAAGGCCCGCGCATTCGGGCACCGGGGTAATCGCAGCCCGGCTATCGAACCAGGCGGCAAGATTGTCCACCACCAGATTCGCCATGGCGTTTCGTGTCGACACCGATGCCGAGGCCACATGCGGCAACAGGCAGGCGTTGGGCAGATCAATCAGTGCCTGTGGCACATGCGGTTCATGGGCGTAGACATCAAGTCCGGCCGCTGCGATCCGCCGCTCTTCAAGTGCTTTGATCAGGGCTTCTTCGTCGATCGTCGAGCCGCGCCCGACGCTGATCAGCACGCCCTCGCGACCGAGCGCATCGAGGATGCCTCCATTGACGGCCTTGTCGGTCGCGGCTCCTCCCGGCACAACGACGATCAATGTGTCCACCGCCGCAGCCAGATCCGTCAGCGTCTCATGCCATGGATAGTCGACATCGCTACGCTTGTTGCGGGTGTGATAGTGGATTGCAACGTCAAAGGCCTGCAGCCGCCGGGCGATCGCCAGCCCTATGCGCCCAAGCCCGAAAATACCCGCCGTGCGGCCGCGCAAGGTCAGCGGCGTAAGCGGATAAGTGCCCTCCGAGGCCCACCGCCCTGCCCGCAAATAGGCCTCCGCCCTGGGCAATTCCCTCAAGGTGTTGATCAACAAGCCGATCGTCGTGTCCGCCACCTCGTCGCTGAGCACGTCGGGCGTGTTGGTCACCATCACCGAACGTGAAGCGGCATGCGCAGCGTCGACGGCATCGTAACCCACGCCGAAATTGGCGATGATCGTAAGATTGGGCAAGGCATCGATAAACTCGGCCGAGATCGTGGTCATCGCCGCTACACCTTGGACCCTGCTCAGGGTTTGCGCATCCATCAGCGCCGCATCGGCCGACGCAATCGACACCGCCTCGAATTCTGTCTCGACCCGCTCGCGCACATGCGGATTGATCCGCCCCGGAAGCAGGATGACTGGGCGCGCTGAACTCATGATCTTGCTCCGGTCTCGCTGTCGCCTGCCTGACTTTGGCCGGCGCCCTGGCGGCCGGCGCCCGGATTGAGCGGAGAGGTCGACTGACGGATCCGCATTTCCGGCTTGATCAGGTGCAAACCATCGGCTTCGCTGGAGCCGTTGAGCTTGTCGAGCAGCGCCCGGGCGGCAAAGCGGCCCACTTCCGATTGCCCGTTCCACACCGTGGTCAACGCCGGCGTGGCGATCGCCGCCTCCTCCAGATCATCATAACCGGTCACCGAGATATCCTTTCCCGGAACGAGCCCCGCCCGTGCGATGCCGTTCATCAAACCGATCGCCACCAGATCGTTCCAGCATACCGCCGCGGTCGGCTTGAGCGGATTGGCGAGAAAATTCACCGCCGCCTCGAACCCGCTCTGTTTGGTGCGCGGCCCCGGAATCCTGAGCGCTGGATCCACAGTGATGCCCGCCTTGGTCAGCGCCGCCGCATAACCGGCGTAGCGGTCGCGGCCAGTCGATGTGTGGTCGGTTCCGCCGATCATGGCAATGCAGGTGTGCCCGAGGCTGATGAGATGATTGGTGGCCAGCGCCGTGCCATAGGCATCGTCGCCGCGGAATGTCGGCACGTCGATCTCGGGCACCGACCGGGCAATCAGGATCGCCGGCATGCCGTTGTCCTCGGCCAGCCTGATGTCGGACGCCGGAGTTCCGATGGCTGGCGACATGATCACCCCGTCACCGCCCAGTTGCAGCAACGTTTCGATAAAGTTGCGCTGCTTCTCCACAGAGTCGTAATGGTTGGACAGAATGAAGGTCTGCCGGCTGCGATCGAGTTCGGTTTCAATCGCCTTGAGAATTTCCGCATAGAACGGGTTCATGATGTCGTGCACCACCACCCCGATGATGCCCGACCGCGACGTTCGCAGCGATGCCGCCCGGCGATTGTAGATGTAGCCGAGCTCAATGGCCTTTTCCTTGATCCGCTCGCGCGTCGTGTCGGCTACCAATGGGCTGTCCCTGAGCGCCAGTGATACAGTCGCGGTCGACAGACCAAGCGCCTCCGCGATGGTCGACAGCTTTACCTTTTGCGCCAATTCCCGTCCCCCCCTGTCGGAGCGGCATGCTCCGATTCAAACGTTTAAACAAAACTAAAAGGTTTAAACGGGGCTGGCAATCACTCTGTTTTGGAAGGCTCGGCGGGGCTGCCGTTATCTGAGCCGCTCAAATCATCTTCGCCATCACCCAAATCCGGATCAACTGCCGCATCGGATGCCGCCGCCAAGGTTCGCGCGACATTGGCATCAACCGTGGCGAGCAAGCTGGTCAGCGCGGCGACGTGCTTCTTCTTCAGACCTGCGAAGGCAGCCTTTTCGGTTCGCCTTTGCGCTTTTCGCACGGCTTTGATCTGATGGCGTCCGGCATCGGTGAGAAACACCAGCATCATGCGCCCGTCGTCCGGCGATCCCTCGCGGCGCACGAATCCCTGAACCGCGAGCCGCCCGATGGTTTTGGTAATCGTCGGGGCTTTCACACCCAGCGCCGCGGCGATAGCTCCAGGCGTCTGGCCATCCTTCGCATCCAGCGCCAGCATCACCGCATCCTGGCCGGCGTAGAGTCCGATATCCAGAAGATGTCTGGACAAGGCTGTCCGCGCATTGCGCGCCACCTGGTTGATCAATGACAGCGCCTCGCGCTGCCCCTGTTTCCCGGTGCTCTTGGACTTGGCCTTGTTCTTTTTCTTGGAGGACATGCTAGGCTCCTTTTTGCGGCCTTTGCTCTAGAAATGCGGCCGGACCGTGACACGCCTTGGGCACTGAATTAGTGAGTGAACGATCCGGGTTCGAATCTCTTGTCCGAATCCCTTGCGTGAATCCTATCCAAGCCCGTTCGGAAAAACCACACTATGTCGCCACAAACAGTCCCGATCGCGGTGCTTCCGTTGGGCGCCCATGAGCAGCATGGTCCGCATCTTCCCTTCGAGACCGACGCCATTATTGCCGGTGCGATCGCAGAGCGTTTGGCGGCGGCAGCCCCCTTGAAAGTTGCGCTTGAGATGCTTCCGGTCGAGCCGGTCGGCTATTCCATTGAGCATCTCGATGTCGCCGGCACCCGGACACTCAGCTTCGACGAAGCCGTCAACCGCTGGATCGGGATTGCCGAAGACTGCGCCAGCCGTGGCCTGCGCAGACTGATGCTGCTCAATGCCCATGGCGGCAACTCTCCACTTCTCACCATTGTCGCAACCGAAGCGCGGGTTCGTTTCAACATGCTGGCGGTAGCAACCAGCTGGACCCGCTTCGGTGTTCCCGAACAGATCATCGCGCCGGCTGAAAAGGCATTCGATATCCATGCTGGTGACATCGAGACATCGGTCATGCTGGCGCTGCGGCCGGATCTGGTCCGGCGCGATTTAATCAGCGACTTTCCTTCTCGGCAAATGGAGTTTCAGCAGCGGTTCAAACATCTTCGCGCCTATGGACCGCACGCCTTCGGGTGGAAGATGTCGGACCTCAATGCCCAAGGTGCGGCCGGCATGGCAAGCCGCGCCAGCGCTGAGAAAGGCGAAGCGCTGCTCGCCCATGCAATCAACGGCCTGTCGGAGCTGCTTTCGGATATGGCCGATTTCGACCTCGATTTGCTGCACTGAATCCCACGCGCCATGGACTACGCCTTAGCATTCCCGCTCAAGGGGCCTGGCCCGGCTGCTAACCGGGGGTTGATTTCTGTCGACCCGGTGTATCTACATTAATTCAGAACTTACTAACGTAAGGCACTGGCGGGGCGGTCATGCACAACACCCAAACACTCATCATCGGCGCGGGCCTTGCAGGCCTCACTGTGGCGCGATCCCTCAGGGACGCCGGTAAGAATGTGGTCGTGATCGACAAGGCCCGCCAGCCCGGCGGCCGCATGGCCACCAGAAACAGCGAGCACGGCGATTTCGATCACGGTGCGCAGTATCTGACCAACCGCACACCCGAATTCTCGGCACTTCTCAATCCCATGGTTCAAAGCGGCGCTCTGGCGGCCTGGAAGCCCAGCGGCAAGGACAGCGCCCGGCCCTGGTGGGTCGCCCATCCCGGCATGTCGAATTTCGGCGAACATCTGGCGCGTGGCCTGCCCTGCCGGTTTCAAACCGAGGCCGTGCGGATCACCCGGGAGGCACAGGGTTTTGAGGTTCACGCCAAAACCGGCGATGGCACAGACATCGTTCTCACCGCGGAGCATGTGATCGCAGCCATTCCAGCCGCCCAGGCGAGCCGTCTCTTAATGCCGGTCGACGCGGCATTCGCAGCGCTTGATCAAGTCGAGATCGCGCCGTGTTGGGCGGCCATGCTGGCGTTCGAGCGGCGATTGTCCGAAGTACCGGATCTGCTTCGCGCAGAGGGTGACGGGGTGCTGGCGCTCATGGTGCGCAACGGCTCCAAGCCGGGTCGAAGCGGCGAGACATTCGTGTTGCATGCCACACCGGAATGGAGCCGCGCACATATCGATGATGACAGTACGGAGGTGGCTCCGGCCCTGCTCGAGGCCATGCGCCGCTTGAGCGGACTTGGCGCCGACCTGCCCGATCCCGTCCACATCGCAACCAAGCGTTGGCTCTACGCACTGGTGGAGACGCCGCTGGATGCACCGTTTCTCGCCAATGCCGACAACACGCTGTTTGCCTGCGGCGACTGGTGCATCGGCGCCCGCATCGAGGCTGCCCATCAGTCGGGCATGGCGGTCGCCCGCCACATCATGTCTTTGCAAACGCCGTGATGAGTGGCGCATTGCTTTATGAGCGCCTATATGGAGCTCACCTGAAGCAATATGACCGAGACCGACCATGAGCGAAGCGCCCGACGCCACATCCCCGGCCCCCATTCCCGTGACCGTGCTGACCGGCTACCTCGGCGCCGGAAAGACCACCCTGCTCAACCGGATCTTGTCCGAACCGCATGGCAAGCGCTATGCGGTCATCGTAAATGAATTCGGCGAAATTGGCATCGACAATGATCTGATCGTGGAATCCGATGAGGAGATCTACGAGATGAACAATGGCTGCGTGTGCTGCACGGTGCGTGGCGATCTGATCCGCGTCGTCGAGGGGCTGATGCGTCGCCCCGGCCGCTTCGACGCCATCGTGGTGGAAACCACCGGCCTGGCGGACCCAGCGCCGGTTGCCCAAACCTTTTTCATGGATGAAGACGTGCGCGCCAAGACCCGGCTCGACGCCGTGGTGGCGCTGGTCGATGCACGCCACCTGCCGGCGCGGCTCAAGGACAGCCAGGAGGCACAGGACCAGATTGCCTTTGCCGATGTGGTTTTAATCAACAAGACCGATCTGGTTTCGCCCGAAGAGCTGGAGACGATTGAACGCACGGTGCGGGCGCTCAATCCCTCGGCGCGCATTCATCACACCGAGCGCGCGTCCCTGCCGCTCGACGCCGTGCTTGACCGCGGCGCTTTCGACTTGAGCCGGGCGCTCGACAACGATCCGCACTTTCTCGACCATGATCATCCCGACCATGTCTGCAGCCCCGATTGCGATCATGACCACGATCACGGGCATCATCATCATGACCACGAACATCATCACGGGCACGGGCATGATCACGACCATGCGGCGCCCGCCGCTATCCACGATCTGAGCGTCAAATCGATTTCGCTGCGCGCCGGGCCGCTCAACCCCAAGCGGTTTTTCCCCTGGATCGAAAAAATCACGCAGATCGACGGTCCCAAAATACTCAGGCTCAAGGGCATTGTCGCTCTGGACGGCGACGACGACCGCTATGTGGTCCAGGGCGTGCACATGATTGTCGAGGGCGATCATCAGCGTGCCTGGAAGGACGGTGAAAAGCGCGAAAGCCGCATGGTCTTTATCGGCCGTGATCTCGACCGCGAAAAGCTCGAGCGCACCTTCCTCGCCTGCCAGGCCTGAGAAACGACATCATGCCAACAGTCGCACCCGTTGATCTCAATGATCACTGCCTTGCCACGGCCTTCCTCGGAGAAGTTCCTGTCTTTGCCCTCGCGTCCGGAGAGGTGGTACGGCTCGACCATGGCACCCACAGACATCAGCTTCATGACGGGCTGCTGGCCGCAGTTACCGCCCCGGATGGCAAGGCGCTGATCACCGGCGGCGAGGACGGCAAGGTCATGCGGCTTAACGCCGACGGAACCGAAACCGCGATGCGCGATGCGGCGCGCAAATGGGTGACGGCGGTGGCGGCGGGGCCGCAGGGCGCTGTGGCGTTCACCGAGGGACGCGTGGCGACCGTTCTGCTCCCGGACGGCACCCAGCGAAGCTTCGAGCAGGCCCGCACCATCGAGGGTCTGGCCTTCGCGCCCAAGGGTCTGCGGCTCGCCATGGCGCGCTACAATGGCGTGGCGCTGGCCTTTGTGCACGGCAGCGCGCCCGCGATCAAACTTGAGTGGAAAGGCGCACACAACCAGGTGACCTTCAGTCCCGATGGCCGGTTTCTGGTGACTTCCATGCAGGAAAACGCCTTGCATGGCTGGAAACTGGACGGCAAGCCCGGCGGCGAACAACGCCACATGCGCATGACCGGCTATCCCGCCAAGGTCAAATCGCTGTCCTGGTCAAACAAGGGCAAGTGGCTTGCCTCCTCCGGAGCGCCCTCATCCATCGTCTGGCCGTTTTCGAGCAAGGACGGGCCGATGGGCAAGGCGCCGCTGGAACTCGGCCAACGGGCTGACACCATGGTGACTTCGGTCGCCTGCCATCCGGCAGAGGACCTGGTCGCGATCGGCTTTGGCGACGGTATGGTGTTGGCGGTTCGCATGGCCGACAGCAAGGAAGGGCTGCTGCGCCGCGCCGGCCAGGGGCCGATCACCGCATTGGCCTGGAACGCACCAGGTCGCCTGCTCGCGTTCGGATCGCAAGCAGGCGACTGTGGCGTCATCGACATCGCCGGCTAATGCATGTCGCGCTCAATTGGATTCAATTGAGCGATAACGAACATGCATCATTTCAAAGTGCTACAGCGACCTTTGCGCATCCAATTGGATGCGCGGCGCTGTAGGGCCTGGTCATCGCAATTACCAGGACAACTCCAGTTGCGGGCGGCCGTTGGAGGTGCGCTCACGGCTCACCCCTTCGGTACCGATCACACCGGTAACCCGCTTGCGAAACGCCGAGAAGCTGTCGAAGGTGACAACATCGACGGCTTCGTCCAGATCCAGCGAGACCCTGTAGCTTCCAGGCGACGAGGTGATCGCCTGGATACCCAGCACACGGGCGCTGAAAGGTTGGCCGAGATAGGCACCGGTCACCTGCGCACCCGGCATCAGTCGCTCGGGCCCCGCCCGGTTGCCGGTCGCGGCGTGCAGCGTGTTCCAGTCCTTGTAGCCATATTGCGCCGCAATCAATTCCAGCGCGCGGGAATGGCTGATGCGCTCGCCATTGGTCTCCAGCCGCGTGCGAAGACGACGAGCCTGGTTTTTCAAATCGTTAAGGGTCGGTAGGGGCGTAACATCACGCATGGCAGTTCTCCTGTCATGACATGCATTTATCGAAGGGTGTCCGCATTGCGCCATCCGGCATGTCGTCAACGAGGTGACTGCATGAATGCTGGAGGCTTCACCATGGCTTAGGGCCTGCGAACGGCCGGGGCTCCAGACCCGAAGGCGCTCAGATAGGGATGGGGCCGGGGATTGTCAATATGCGCGCTGGTTCAGTGACACCGGCTACTCGGCGGCGACGCGCCCCAACGCTTCTTCCCTGAACTGTGTCGGGCTTACGCCGACGCGTTCGCGAAACGCGCGATTGAACGGCGCCAGCGATGCGTAACCCAGGCTGAAGGCATGCTGGATGATCTGTTCGCGCGCAAGACCGGGGTCGGCGAGCCGTCGCTTGGCTTCACGAATCCGGTAGTCATTGACGAAGGCCGAGAAGTTCCGGTAGCCGAGCCCGCCATTGATCAACCGCCGCAGGCGATGCTCCGGAACGCTTAAAATGTCGGACAGGCCGCCAATGGTCAGGCCGGGTTCGAGATAGAGCCCGCCATCCATCGCCGTGACCACCCGGTCCAGTTCAAGCCGGTCGGCCGAAGACAATTCGCTGCGCTCCGGCGATGCCGCGACGTCGTTGCCACTGCGTTCAAACAGTCCGTCCTTGAGGTTGGTCAGCCAGAACGAGAAGCCCAGCGCCAGCACGAAATAGACCGAGGAATACAGAAGGCACAGCCCGGCTTCGAGCGGGGCGTCAATACTCATCAAATTGGTGACCAAGACAAACAGGGTGAAGGGCGGCACCGAAAACGCCAGCGCAAGACTGAAGGAGCGGCGTTCATCCACCAGATCGCCATCGCGGCTGCGCACCGCCTGC
Organism: uncultured Hoeflea sp.; assembly: GCF_947501405.1. Taxonomy (GTDB): domain Bacteria; phylum Pseudomonadota; class Alphaproteobacteria; order Rhizobiales; family Rhizobiaceae; genus Hoeflea. The sequence goes on from NZ_CANMVK010000004.1 coordinate 248,298, forward strand.
CGGATGATCAGGCCGAGCAGCGTCGCATTCATCAACACCAGCGCCAGCCGGAAATACCAAAGCATCTCGGCTGGCGCCCACGATGCGCCGGCAACCAGCGGTGCGGCAATCGCAACGGGCCACAAATGCCAAACCCGCCAGCGGAAGCGATCGTTGAACAGCGCCAGCACGAACCACCACAGGGCGATAAAGTGAAGCTGCTGCAGGGCATGCGTGACAAAGCTCTGAGGCGGCAGCAACGCAACAACGGTCGGCGCATTGAGAACAATCTCCACCAGACCTGTGATGCCAAACAGCACGCCCGAGGCGCACAGCGGTCCGAATTCCTTCTGCCGCAGCAGCCTGGCGATGACCAACAGGATAATGCCGAATGTACCGCCCCGCAGGACGAGATCAATAAGATCGACGACAGACAATTCGAAGGTCATGTTCGGATCCACCGGTGGCGGCCGCCATCCGCGGCTCGCATTGTTCGACAGGGCTTTGAGATAGGGATTGACGGCCGGGCTGTCCAATCGATTCCGGAAATATCGCGTCGATAACGAACCTTCCGCTTCGATTTTCAAAGCTGCGCGGCAGGAACCGGCACTCCTCCCCATGTTCGCTTCATCACCGGTTCACCCCGCAACCACAGCGAAGGTTACAGCCGGGACCCGGTAACGGGATCACGAAATACAGACGCTTCACAAAGGAGATGATCATGACCAGAATCACTGTCGCAGCCGCCATCGCCCTGGCCGCCATGCTGCCGCTGTCCGCCCCCGCGGCTTTTGCTGAAACCGGCGCCAACCAGGCAGTCCTCTGCACCGAAGCTCCGGCCAAGGCCGCCAAGGCTGGCATCGATTGCACCGCAACCTCTCAGATGAAGGCTCAGGACAACGACAAGGCCAGGAAGTACCCCAAGAGCCCTGTCAGCTTCGGCAACGGGATTGTGTTCTGACCGCGAGACCTATCCCAAAGCCCAAATGCGCCGGACGCCCCCTCCGCTCCGGCGCATTTTTTATGTTCGCCGGAAAGCCAACCGAGCGACCTTCAACCATTGGACGGACGGCTTGCCTTCCCTCCGGGCGCCTCTTTCACTGACACTGAGGCACGTTTTGAAACCGGCTTGAAGATGCACATCGCCGGGCATACACCGAGGCGCGAAACTTGCCTATAGTGACCGTGATCCCAACCCGGTAGCGAAGGTGAGCGGTGAGATGAGACGAGCAATCCTGGCGCAAATCCCCTTGGTAATATGCCTTGCTTGCAGCCAGGCCCTGGCGCAGCAACTCGATTTTGAAAATCTGCCCAGTGTCGCGCCGGAGGACAATTCGGCTATGATGTTTGAGGACAACGACAACGGATCCGACGCGGAATGCACCACCGCTTTTGAGCCGCTAGGCCTCGAAGACAACACCCCGAAGCGGGTGTACAAGTGCAAAACCGGCAACATTACAATTACCAGCGAAGACCCGCCGCTAAGCAATTGAGCCCTCCAGAAGCGAGCGGCCTTCAGGCCGCACGGATCAGCGACAACGCGTCCGGTTTTACGTCATTTGGCGAGTACGGCGGCGCCGCGGCCACGATCAATCCGGTTGATCCGGCCAGATAATCCGGCTGCAGTTCGAGACCCAGCAGCCGGTGGCGCTCGACCGGTCCAGGCATCATCAGCCCGGCTGCAGGTGCGGCGGAGAAACCGAACCTCTGATAATAGCCAGCATCGCCCACCAGAATGATCGCGCCGTGACCGCTTTCGGTTGCCCGGGCAATTGCGAGCCGCATCAACGCCGATCCGACACCTTTTCTGCCAAACGCCACTTCCACTGCCAGCGGGCCGAGCAGCAGCATCGGTTTGCAGCCGACTAAGATGGACCAGAGCCGAACGCTTCCGATCAGCCCGCCAGCCGCATCGCGCGCAACCAAAGCAAGGCCCGCAGTAGGCAGCTGGCCACGCCGGAGCCGTTCGGAGCTCTTGCGCCGCCGTCCGGGACCCATCACCCGGTCAAGCAGGGCTTCACGCGCGCAGGCGTCCTGTTCAGCCTCTTGCTCAATGACGAAGCTGGTTTCATCGCAAACCACCAGATCGGATATCATCGGCGGACCCTCGGCCATAACATCATCAAATCGGAACACGGCTTGCCCTTCCGCGTACGCCTGACGCACGCGGAATGCTGACCTGAACGCACAAAGACGTTCAGATCACGTAGGATCGCAAGGGCTCAAACCCGTTGAACGCCACGGCCGAATAGGTGGTGGTGTAGGCGCCGGTTCCCTCGATCAGCACCTCATCGCCGATGGTCAGCGACACCGGCATCGGATAGGGCGTCTTCTCGTAAAGCACGTCGGCGGAATCGCAGGTGGGACCGGCAAGAACGCAAGGTTCCATCGCGTCGCCATCGCGAGGTGTGACGATGGAATAGCGGATCGCCTCATCCATGGTTTCGGCAAGACCGCCGAACTTGCCGATGTCGAGAAACACCCAGCGCACGTCATCCTCGTCGGATTTTCGCGACACCAGCACCACTTCGGCCTTGATCGCACCGGCATTTCCCACCATGCCACGGCCCGGCTCGATGATGGTCTCGGGCATGTGGTTGCCGAAATGCTTGCGCAGCGAACCGAGAATCGCCTGGCCATAGGCCTGTGCCGTCGGGATGTCCTTGAGGTAGCGGGTCGGGAACCCGCCGCCCATATTGACCATCTTGAGATGGATGCCCTGCTGGGCCAGCTTGTCGAACACCCGGCGTGCGTCGCTGAGCGCCGAATCCCAGGCATCGAGCTTGGTCATCTGCGAGCCGACATGGAACGACACGCCATGCGACACCAATCCCAGCTGGTGCGCATAGACGAGCACGTCAACGGCCATCTGCGGTACGCAGCCGAATTTGCGCGACAGCGGCCATTCCGCGCCCTCGCCATCGGTCAGCACCCGGCAAAACACCTTCGCGCCGGGCGCCGCGCGGGCGATTTTTTCCACCTCTTCGTGGCTGTCGACGGCAAACAAAGACACCCCAAGCGCATGCGCACGGGCGACGTCGCGTTCTTTCTTGATGGTGTTGCCGTAGGAGATCCGGCACGCCGTCGCGCCAGCCTGAAGCGCCATTTCGATCTCAGTGACCGAGGCGCAGTCAAAGTTCGAGCCCATGGAGGCAAGCAGCCGCAGGATTTCCGGCGCCGGATTGGCCTTCACGGCATAGTAAATCGAACTGTCGGGCAGCGCCTTGCGAAACGACATGAAATTGTCGCGCACCACGTCGAGGTCCATCACCAGGCAGGGACCGTCGGGACGTCGGGTGCGAAGAAAGTCGTGAATCCGTGCAGTTGTCATAGGGCGCTCCGTTCCGGCCCATTTCGGGCCATATCTAGACAGAGCATCGTACGGCCACAATCCGGAGCCCGGCCTTTGGAGGAACCGGAAGACGGTGTGGACGCTTGATGCGTCGATGAACCACGCCTGATCTGGCGATGGTCCGCGATTGTCTGCCTTGGATTGGCGGGAGACCCCGACCGCACGTCCGGCAATGAAGGTGTGCCTCTTCAGTAACCCCGGCTGTTGGAGAGCCGGCAGACACCAGAAAGGCCCGCACCGTCGTTGCTTCAAGATGTCCTCGCTCAACCGGATGGCCGGAGAAACGACTGGAGGGGTTAGTTCCAGGTACCTTACCGAGACCTCACCATAACGAGGGTCGGCGGACACCCACAGGCACGTGCGACTTTGGGCAACCGCCACATAGGGTCTTCTCCAAACACGCGCAAGTGTTTTCTTCCGCCAGCCCTTGAAAATCCAATAGGTTGAACGAATATCCGTTTTCTGTTCGCTATTACGCAACAGTATCGCCGCCGCTCGTGATCGGCGCCAATCCAGGAGCCTGCCTGATATGGATACACTCACCCGGATCCGCGCCTTCATCGATGTGGTCGAAGCCGAGGGCTTTTCCGCGGCAGCCCGCAAGGTCGGCCGTTCCAAGGCGCTGCTGTCAAAATATGTTCGTGAGCTGGAAGACGACCTCGGGGCGCTACTGCTCAATCGAACGACCCGGCAGTTTTCGCTGACCGAGGCCGGACACACCTATTTCCGAACAGCATCCGACATCCTCAAGGAGATCGACAATCTGGCCGATCTGGTTCGCGAGGGCTCCACGGACCTCAAGGGCCGCATCCGGGTCTCCGCGCCACGAACATTTGCCGACGCAGCGATCGGAAAGTCGCTGATCGATTTCGCCCTGGCCCACCCTGATGTGACGCTGGAGATCATTTCCGACGACCGGTTTGTCGATCTGGTTGAAGAAGGTTTCGATATCGCGATCCGCATCACCCGGCTTGAGGATTCAGGTCTCATCGCCCGCAAGCTCGCCGCATTCTCGCTCATTGCCTGTGCCTCGCCCGAGTTTTTGGAAAAGCACGGGCCCATCACCCACCCTTCGCAACTCAGCGGCATCCCCTGTATCATCGACACCAACAGCCGGTTCCTGAAAAACCTGCGTTTCGAGAATGAGGACGGCACCGCACTCACCGTCTCGGTGGATGGCCGGCTCGAGGTCAACAGCCCGCTGGCGGCCATGCGCGCGGCAGAAGCCGGTCTTGGTGTCGCCGTGCTGCCGGATTTTGTTTTCCGCGAACGCGAAGCCAAAGGCACGCTTACGCCAATCCTGTCGGATTTCCTGCCCGATGACCGCGGCATCTACGCAATCTACCCGCATCGGCGCTACCTGCCCGCCAAGGTTCGCGCCTTTGTCGACTACCTTACCCAATGGTTCAAAAACGCCGCCTGACGCCAATTGCCACTTCAGTTTGCGTTGGCCAAAATTATGTCCATATTGAATGCGATTGCCAGCTTCCCGCATCAACCACCAGATCGGTCGACATGATTGAAGCCTCAATGCGAAGTCTGCCTGCCTTGACGGTGATTGCCGCGCTGACGATCCCGCTGCCGGCCGTTGCGCATCCGCATATCTTTGCCGAGGCGCGGCTTGAGGTGGAAACCACGTCTGACAACCGCATTTCGGAACTGCGCCATGTCTGGCGGTTCGACGAGGTGTTCTCCTCGAGCGTAATGCTGGATTTCGACACCAATGGCGATTTCGTGCTCGATGGCGAAGAGCTCGCCAGAATCAGTGAAGTGGTCACCGGTTCATTGGCCGAGTTCGATTACTACACGACATTGACCGTCAACGGCACTGACTCGGCAATCGAGCTACCAGAAGCCATCAAGGTGGCCTTCCAGGACGGCCAGTTGCTGATGTTCTTCGCCGTCACACCCGACCGGCCGGTGCCGATGTCCGGCACCATCGCAGTCGGCGTGTTCGATCCCACAATGTATGCCGCCCTCGATTTCGTCACCGATGAGGACATGGTGGTCACCGGGGCGTCCGCGACAAGCTGCGTGCGCAGCGTCGTCCGCCCGGACCCCGACGAGGTGATCGCCCAGAACCAGGCCTCGCTCACCGAAGCCTTTTTCAATGAGCCCGGCGGCAACAATTTGTCGAAGCTGTTCGCAACCAGGCTGGAGCTGAATTGCACATGACATCGACACGGATGCCAACCGTCCTGGTGGTTGCCGCTGGGCTGATCCTGATCGCCGGCACAGCCCAGGCGCAATCTTCGCTCGGTATCGGCGCGGCCGAACCCTCTATCGCTCCGATCGGTTTCGGAGGCGCGCTGATCGACTGGGTCAACCAGAAGCAGCAAGGCTTCTACCGGGCGCTCACTGGCGCGCTCAAGGCGATGCGTACCGATCCCTGGCAGATGTGGGGACTGGTCAGCCTGTCGTTTCTGTATGGCGTGTTTCACGCCGCCGGACCCGGACACGGCAAGGCGGTGATTTCGTCCTACATGATTGCCAATGAGGTGGCGCTCAAGCGCGGCGTGCTGCTGTCATTCCTGTCGTCCTTCATGCAGGCGGTCACAGCGGTCGTCGTGGTCACCGCCGCCTATTTCGTGCTGCGCGGCGCCTCGATCTCGATGAGCGAGGCAACCCGGTTTCTCGAAACCGCAAGCTACGCGCTGATCGCCGCGTTCGGTTTCTGGCTGCTGAGCCGAAAACTGCTGTCCTTGGCTCGGTCAGCGCCACTGTCATCGGGTCTGCAACCAGCCGCGGCAATGGCGCATAGCCATTCCGATCATGCTCACGCGCACCAACACGATCATCATCACCATGAAGGCGCGCATCATCACCACGATCACCACCACTATGATCAAGATCATGGTGGCCACGGCCATCACCAGCATCATGGGTCAGACGAGGTCTGCTCGTCCTGTGGGCATGCCCATATGCCCGATCCGAAACTGATTTCGGGCAGCGACCTGAGCCTGCGCGAGGCCTGGGGGGCGGTGATTGCAGTAGGGCTCAGACCCTGCTCCGGGGCCTTGATCGTCCTGACCTTCTCGATTCTCAACGGTCTTTGGCTAGCCGGCGTCGCCTCCGCCTTCGCCATGGCGATCGGCACCGCGATCACGGTCTCGGCGCTGGCAACGCTGGCGGTCACCGCCAAGGGCGTCGCGGTTCGCCTGTCCGGCGCGGCCATGGGCGGGCGGGTGGCAACAATCATCGAGCTTCTTGGCGCGACCACCGTGATGGCGCTCGGTTTGCTGCTGCTTACCGCCTCGCTGCAAAGCTGACAGCCGGCGATACTGGACTGGTTATTCGCCGCCGTCCTGCGAGTTGCGATTCTGCCGCCGGCTACGCAGCCAAAACACCGCAAAAAACGCCAGCACGAAAATGATCGCAACTGCGTAAGACAGCCAGGGCGATGTCTCCGACAGCGCCATCATCATCGCTGGCATGAAATAGAAGATCAGCCCGGTGCCGCCGAGAATGACAGCGGCGGCAATCGCCGCCGACCGGTTGGTTGCGCTTTGACGGCTCATAGCGACCAGCCTCCGTCAATGGCCAGGGCCTGACCGGTGGAAAAGCCGCTTTCATCCGACCCGAGATAGACCGCCAGCGCTGCGATTTCGCCGGGCGTTCCGATCCGCCCCATCGGTTGCCTTGCGACAAACTGGGCCTTGGCGGCTTCGGCTCCGCCTTCCATTCCGGCGCCAAGTTCGGCCACGCGGTCTTCCCATGATGGCGACTGCACGGTGCCCGGACAGATGGCGTTGGCGCGGATGCCCTTGGAGACAAAATCCAGCGCCACCGCCTTGGTCAGCCCGATCACCGCAGCCTTGGTCGCTCCATAGACATAGCGATTGGGTGCAGCCTTGAGCGATGAGGCCACCGACGCCAGATTGACAATCGATCCGGAGCCGCCATGTGCTTGCGCGCGGGCGATCATTCCGGGCAGGAACGCCCGGATTGTCCGGTGCATCGATTTGACATTGAGGTCCCAGGCAAGATCCATGTCGGCATCGGATGCGTCAAGCACTGTGCCGTGGTGAACAAAGCCCGCGACGTTGACCAGGATATCGATTTCGCCGGTTCTCGCGGCATAATCATCGACCGCCTCGGTGGACATCACATCGAGGCTCGCCAAGTCGCTGGCCTTGAGGCCGTCGAGCTTGGATCTGTCGAGATCGGACGCATGGACCGCGGCCCCTTCTTTGACAAAGGCCTCGGCAATCGCCCGTCCGATTCCCTGCCCTGCCGCGGTCACCACCGCGATCTTGCCGTCCAGCCTGCCTGCCATCACTCGCTCCATTACTGTTTCACCGACGCCGCGACGGCGCACACCTTGACCAAAATCATCTTAGAGGCATCGCACCTTTCAGTCGAACCGCTTCGGTGCCCGGCCCACCGGTTTCGCTCTCACGCCGTACCGCGTCCGAGTTCATCTCACTGGCTGCTGTCGCAGCGCCTCCAACCGGGCCTTCTGCCGGCCATCTCCATCAAAATTGCCCGGATCAAGCCAAGCCTCGAAGGCATGCTTCAGGCCGGGCCACTCCCCGTCAATCATCGAAAACCAGGCGGTGTCACGGTTCATGCCCTTGGCGACGATGTGTTGCCGGAACACGCCTTCGAATTCAAACCCGAGACGTTTCGCCGTCACCTTGGAGGGCGCGTTGAGATTGTGGCATTTCCACTCATAGCGGCGGTAATCGAGATCCTCAAACACATGCCGCGCCATCAGAAAATGCGCTTCGGTCGACATCGGCGTGCGCGCCATCGCCGGGCCATGGGCGACCGATCCCACTTCCACCACGCCATTGGCCGGGTCGGGCCGCATCAGCGAAGCCATGCCGACCACATCACCCGACCGCCGGCTGCGGAAGATACAGGTGACCCAGCCAAGTTCGCGGCCCGAGCGTTCGAGCCAGTCGCTCAGCTCCGGTGCGTCGGCATAGGGGCCGTTCGGAAAATAACGGATCAGCTCATTCACCGCTTCGCCCCCCAGCGCCTGCCACAGGCTGGCCTCATGAACGGCTCGGGCAAACGGTTCGATCATCACATAGCGGCCGGTCGCAGAAAATCCTTGCGGGGCGGGCCTGGCGGTCCATTGGGTCAAGTCGCGCATAATACTGCCTGAATTGAATTTCGCGCCGGGATAGGACATGACTTGAGGTCACAAGACAACCACCCCGGACAGGAAAATGCTCTTATGATACAGCCCGTCGCAGCCTTTGAACGGATTGGTGAGGAAAACGCCTTCGCCGTTCTCGCCCGCGCCACAGAACTCGCAGCGCAAGGCCGCGACATTTTAAATCTCGGCATTGGCCAGCCGGACTTCAAAACGCCCAAACATATCGTCGAGGCCGCGGTCCGGGCGCTGCGCGACGGCCATCATGGCTATACGCCGGCAAACGGATTGATCCAGACCCGTGAAGCGGTGTGCCGCCGCACCCTTTCGATGACCGGTGCCGAGGTCTCGCCAGACAACGTGATGATCATGCCGGGCGGCAAACCGACCATGTATGCGGCGATCCGCATGCTCGGCGAACCCGGCGCCGACATCCTCTATCCCGATCCGGGATTTCCGATCTACCGCTCGATGATTGAACATGTGGGCGCACGGCCGGTTCCCGTACCGATGCGCGAGGAAAACGGCTTCGCCTTCTCGGCCGAGGAGACACTGTCGCTGATCACCCCACAAACCCGGCTGCTCATTCTCAATTCGCCCGCCAACCCGACCGGCGGCGTGACGCCGAAAGCAGAAATCGACAAGCTGGTCGCGGGCCTGGTGGCGCATCCGCATGTGGCCGTTCTTTCAGACGAAATCTATGACGTCATGACCTATGACGGCGAGGCCCACACCTCGCTTCTGACCTACCCGGACATTCGCGACCGGCTGATCGTGCTCAATGGCTGGTCAAAGACCTGGGCCATGACCGGTTGGCGCATGGGCTGGTCGATCTGGCCCGACAATCTGATCGGCTATGTACGCAAGCTTGCGGTCAATTGCTGGTCCTGCGTTAACGCTCCATCGCAATTCGCCGGCATCGCCGCCATCGATGGCCCGCAGGGTGCGGTCGAAGACATGCTCGAAGCCTTCGACCGCCGCCGCAAGCTGGTGACCGGTCTGCTCAACGAAGTGCCGGGCGTCTCCTGCATCCTGCCCAAGGGCGCATTCTACGCCTTTCCCAACATCTCCCGGACCGGCTGGAAAGCCAAGCCGCTCGCCAGCGCGCTCCTGGAAAAGGCCGGAGTGGCACTGATCGGCGGACCGGATTTCGGCATTCTCGGAGAAGGCTATATCCGCGTCTCCTGCGCCAATTCCGATGACAACATCGAACAGGCAATCGGGCGAATGGCCGAGTTTTTGGACGGGAACGCTGTCTGAAGAGGCGCTTGAAACGGTCAAGGGCGGCTTTCGCCGCCCTATCCGTCATGCCGTTCTTGGGAGGAGTGGAGAGGCATGTCAGAACTTCACGATGCTCCCAAATCGTTAATTGCCGGTTAACGCTGTGGTATGGGCCGGCACTGTCGGGATTTTCGCAAAGAAAACAGGACACGGTTGTTTCGCGAAACTAAGTAATCGCTCCGCGATGCCCATCTTCAGCCAAGTCGAGCGTTCAGCACTTTCAGACTGGCATAACCAAATGCGATCGCAAACGCACCCTCGAACCAGCGCCTCATTCGCAGATAGACGGCAACAACTTTCGGGCCGGAAAACAACAAGGCGTAGAACAAAAAGACGATAAGGCTCATCGCGCCGACCACAAGGACGACGGACGCAATCTGCCATGGTGCGGCGTCCGCCGGAACACCGACAGAATACAGCGCGCCGAAGAAGATGATCGCCTTTGGATTCGTCAGGTGCATGGCCAGACCCTTGCCGAAGGCAACCCGGCGGCTCGCGGCATTGACCGGCTGCAGCATCGAATTGGCCGGCGTCAGTGCGCTGCGGGCGCTCCTGAAAGCCAGATACATCAGATAGGCCGCGCCGAGATAGCGAAGCAACTCGAACACCCAGGCATTAGCGTGCATGACAGCACCAAGTCCGAGTGCCGCGGCACTCGACCAGGCCCAAGATCCCGTAACAATCCCGGCAGCGAGCGACAGCGCCTGCCTGCGTCCATGCGCCATCGCTGTTCCGGCGATCGCAAGCGTCGACGGGCCGGGGCTTGCGGTCGCCAGAAACGCCGCGGTGAGGATCAGCGGCAAATTGATCGGATCAATCATGGCCGCTTACTCTGGCACCCGGAGTGGCACGCAACAACCCTGCCCACCATGACATTATCTGAAGCCGCCATCACCGAAAGTGATGCCAGCCTGAGCGCCTGAACGATAGGATGACACGTTGTTTCATCTTCCAACCCGGGTTAGGGAGATGAACAGGCATATCGTCCCCGCACCTGGATTGTTGCGGCGAACCAATTCATCTGCCGTGGATATCAATCATGGTCGAATTCCCACTCCCTTGGCTGGTGAGCATTCTGGCGGTGATTGCCGGCGTTGCACTGGTGGGCAACAGCAGAATTCCGCCATATGTCCGCGGGTTCTTTTGTCTCTTCCTAGCATCCCTTGCCACAATTGGCGTCTTGGTCGGACTCCGGCTGTCTTACGCAATGGCATGGCTCACCCATGTGCAGCCCTTGGTCGCCCTGGTCATTGGCCCATCCGCCTATATGGGATTTCTGGCGCTGACGCAGGAGAGCGCCCAGTCCCTGCCGAAGCCGTTGGCGAGGAATGCCGCTGCCATGGTTCTGGCGCAGTTTGCGATCGCAGCGCTGGTTCCGGCGTCTGCCGATGTCATAATCCTCGGATTCAATATTATCTACATGGTGCGGATTGCGGGGTTTCTGAGCAGGGACCCTGATGAATTCGTCCATGTCGCTGATGGAGCAATGCCAGTCATGCGGTCGGCATTGCTGGCCACGGTCGCACTGCTGGGGCTGATGGCAGCCAGCGATGCATTGATTGTGGCGGCAGTGCTGTTCGCCGGTGATGGCCGCATCCTGCAATTTCTTTCTGGCGCCGCAGGTGTATTTACCGCCTTCGTTGTTCTCGTCGCCCTGGTTTTGGCGCCGCAGGTGTTGCGCGCTCCAACGACCGGCATTGCCCCATCACCCCGGCAACCGGAACCGTCGGAGAATGACCGCCGGCTGCTTGCCGCCCTGGATGCGATGATGGACGAAACACGATTGTTTTCCGACAATAATCTGACGCTGGTCCGGGTCGCCCGCCGACTGGGTGTTCCATCCCGCCTCGTTTCAAATGCCGTCAACCGGTGCACCGGAGACAATTTCTCCCGCTACATGAACGGTTTTCGCATCCGCCACACCCAGAAACTGCTCCGCAGTACCGATCTCCCGGTTACTGAAATCATGCTGGAAGCAGGATTTGTCAGCAAATCCAGCTTCAATAGCGAGTTCCGCCGTATCGTGGGTCTCACTCCGTCACAGTACCGTACCCGAGAGCGCCACATCTAACGTGTTGAACAAGAGATGCGGCCGGGAGTGGCGCCGAAAATGTCCGACACCAGCGATGTGCCGGGATTGAGGACAAAACCGTGTCCTGCGGTCAGGCCTTCCTGAATGGAAATATCATGTTGAGGGGAATCCCCCACACGGAAATGATCACTGACGACATCTTCGCCCGCGATCAACGCCCAGGCTAAGCTGGCGCTGTTGATGTTCAGGCGTATTGTTCTCGCCTGGGCGGTTGAGATGCTGTCCCCGCCAAAGTCACCGGCTACAAACCGCAATGGCACGCTGAGGCAATCAGCACCGCCGGGATTTCGTAACAGCGCAACCCCGCTCCCGGCAATTCCGCGCAATTGCAAAAGAGAGGCTTCGCGGGCGTCTTCAACAATGACGATCCCGAATGCGCCCGCCGGGATTTCCTGCCCCTGTGAGGTCCGCAATACCGCATCAAGCGATGGACCGCCTTCGCTTTGAGCGTTCGTGATCATCGAAGCCCCAAGAGCGCAAAGGGCGACCAGAAAGGTGTAGGCGTACAGGATCGGTTTCTTGTTTGCAGGCATGGTAAAATCCTATGATGTGATCTCGACTGAGCGGCAGACATGCCGCCGCAGACGATTGCATCTGCCGGATCTTCCCTCTTCCAAGAGCCCGAAAGCACGTTCGAGTACGTTCGAAATCGCAATCCAGAACCCCGCCGCGGAGCATGGATCCGCTATCCCGCTGGGGCTATGGACGGCGCCAAATGGAAACGGGGCGCTTTTGCGCCCCGTTTCATGTTCAAAACTCTGTTGGGATAGCTATCGCGTGACGATCTCCGGTCCCATCAGGCTATAAGGCAGCCAGGTCGACAACGCCGGCACATAGGTGACCAGGATCAGGAAGGCGAACAACACCGCCACGAAGGGCAGTGCGGCGCGTACGACCTGCACCAGGCTCATGCCGGTGATGCCGGAGGTGACGAACAGGTTGAGCCCGATCGGCGGAGTGATCATGCCGATCTCCATATTCACCACCATGATGATGCCCAGATGTACCGGATCGACGCCCAACTCCATGGCGATCGGGAACACCACCGGCGCCACGATCAGAAGCAGGCCTGACGGCTCCATGAACTGACCGCCAATCAGCAGCAGGATGTTGACCGCGATCAGGAAGGTAAACCAGGTGAACCCGTAGCCGAGCATCAGTTCGGTAATGGCATCCGGAATTCGCTCGGACGTCAGCACATGCGCAAACAGCAGCGCGTTGACGATGATGAACATCAGCATGATGGTGGTCTTGGAGGCGTCCACCATCACCTTGCGGGTGTCTTCGTTAAAGAACGCCCGGCCGAAATTCCCGCCCATCAGCTTGAGATTGCGGCCCCAGATCGGCAGGCCCGCAAGCAGCGCCGACGGCACGCCGATCAGTCCCTTGTCACCACGCCAGGCGGTGTAGGCCACCATAATCGCCACCGCAATTGCAAGGCCGAGATTGGACCGGCCGGCGAATGTGATGGTGTCTGAATCGGCAGTGGCGAAAAACGACAGGATCATCCACACGAAGTAAAACGCCAGCGCATAGACGATGCCGGAAAAGCCGGCCCGGCTTGAGCGCGTATCCGTGTCATCGGTCCAGCCGATCCCCGCCATCGGTCCCATGTCGCGATAGATGAAGATCGCGATGAAGAACGAGTAGACTGCCGCCACTGCGGCCGCTTCGGTGGGCGTAAACACGCCGCCATAGATGCCGCCAATGATGATGATGATCAGGAACAGACCCCAGCCGGCTTCCTTGCCGCCCTCAAGGATCTCGGTAAAGCCGCGCCACGGCTCGGCCGGCAGGCCCTTGATCCGAGCCACCACATAGATCGCCAGCATCAGCATCAGACCGGCGACGGCACCCGGAATCACACCGGCCAGGAACATGCGTCCAACCGAAACGTCGGTGGCGGCCGAATAGACCACCATGACGATCGACGGTGGAATCAGAATGCCCAGCGTGCCGGCATTGGCGATGATACCGGCGGCGAACTCCTTGGAGTAGCCGACCTGGCGCATGCCGGCGATGGCGATGGTGCCGATCGCCACTACCGTGGCCGGCGAAGAGCCCGACAGTGCTGCAAACAGCATACAGGCAAGCACGCTGGCCATCGCTAGACCGCCGCGGAAGTGCCCGACCGTGGCGATGGCAAAACGGATAATGCGCTTGGCCACACCACCGGTCGACATGAAGGCCGAGGCCAGCACGAAGAACGGAATGGCAAGAAGCGTGTAGTTCTGCGACGCGGTAAATAACTGGATCGCCACCGACGACATCGAATCATTGGAGAAGAACGCGATCAGCAGGATCGACGAAAGCCCCAGCGACACAGCCACCGGCACGCCGACAAACAACAGCCCGAGAACGAGAATGAACAGGATTGCGGTTTCCATGGCGGGTCAGTCCTTCAAGATGTCGCGATTTTCGGCAACCAGATCTTCCGCCTCGTGCCCGGCAATGATCAATTCGCGGTCACCGCGCCAGATGGCGACCATCGCCTGCAGCGCCCGGAAGCCGAACAGACCGAGCCCGATCGGCAGGATCAGATAGGCAATCCAGCGCTGAACCCGCTCCTTGAGACCGAACGTGTCCTGCATCCATTCGGGATAACGCAGGTCATCAAGACCGATGCCGACCTGATACATCTTCGACCAGTACTCCATCGCTCCGCCGCGGGTATCGACGCCAAACACGCCGAGCCAGGCCGAGTTGATCAGGATCGCGGCATAGAGAAAGGCGCAAACCGCGCCGAAGATCGCAAAGAACTTGAACACCGGCTTCGGAAACAGCCGCAGCAGGGCGTCGACGCCCAGATGCATGCCCTTGTGAAGGCCGTAGCTCATGCCGAACAGGATCATCCAGGCAAACAGGATGCGGGTGAACTCGAGCGCACCCGACCAGCCACTGTTGAACCCGTAACGAGCCACCACCTGCGAGAACGAGACCAGCGTGATGAGGGCGAGAATGACCGCAAGCGCGGTTTCCTCAAACCGCGTTACCGCGTCGGGATTGCGCCGTTCCGCAAGCCAGAACAGCGCGATGACCGCCCCCATGATCAGATAAGGAAGAAAGACTGTCATGCGACCCCCAATTGCCGGCTGTGCGGAAGGCGCCGGTCGAGGCCGGCACAGGCGCATCCGCGCGCGTCAAAAATGCGATTGAATTTTCTGCGGCGGACGCGCCCAACCGGCGCATCGCCATTCGCCCCGCGGCGCGTCCCCTTGGCGGACCCGGAGACACCATCCCCGGCCCCGCCTTGTTTCAATCCACTGGTTTACCAGCGGACCGGTTCGGACCGGCAGCGATCACGCTAACAAGCCCTGGCCGGTCCACGCGGCAAATCAGTTGGTCGCGTTGGAAGCTTCCGCGGCGGAAATCAGGTCAGCCCCGATGTCTTCCTCGAACTTGCTCCACACCGGCTTCATCACATCGACCCAGGCCTGGCGCTGCTCAGTGGTGAGCTCGCGGATTTCACCACCGGCATTGATGATGTTTTCGCGGTTGCCCGCTTCCTTGGCAGCCACCGAGGCATTGGCTTCCGTCGTGACTTCCTCGACGATGGTCAGGAACTGCCCGCGGACTTCGTCATCCAGGCTGTTGAGCCATTCGGTCGACGTCACCAGCAGATAGGCCAGTAGCTGGTGGTTGGTTTCGGTAATGCCGTCCTGCACTTCGAAGAACTTCTGGGTATAGATGTTCGACCAGGTGTTTTCCTGACCGTCGACAACGCCGGTCTGCAGTGCGCCGTAGACTTCCTTGAAGGCAAGCTTCTGGGCGGATCCGCCCATCGCCTCGATCATCGCCACGGCGACGTCGGAAGTCTGCACGCGGAACTTCAAACCATCGGCGTCGCTCGGCAGGTTAAGCGGCTTGTTGGCGGAAAACTGCTTCAGCCCCGACGACCAGTAACCAAGACCGGTGTAGCCCACATCCTGCATCACGGTGAGCAGTTGCTTGCCGTCTTCGGATGTGGTGAAGGCATCGACGGCCTTCAGGCTGGAGAACAGGAAGGGCAGGTCGAACAGGCGGTACTTGAGTGTGTAGGCCTCGAATTTGGAGAGCGACGGCGCGGCAAGCTGAACATCGCCGAGCAGCAGTGCTTCAAGCACCTTGTCGTCATCAAACAGCGTTGAGTTGGCGAACACTTCCATGCAGGCCTTGCCGTTCATTTCCTCGTTGACGCGATTGGCGAGCAATGTTGCGGCATCGCCCTTGGGATGGCCGGTGGCCGCTACCACGTGGCTGAACTTGATGACCATCTCGCCATCGTCGCAATTGGCCGACGCTGCATTGGCGCTGAGCATGAGAGCTGCGGCGGAAACCGCGCCGAGAAGAATTTTTTTCATAAGGATGTCCTCCACTGGGGCAAAGCCCGAATACGTTTCATGAAGCGGGGACAAGGAGGAACCTGGATGAACCGCGCCGCTATGGACGCCCCCTCCTGGCGATGACCTCCCGTCCATCGCGTTCGAATGGATTGGTAAGCAACCCCCATGCCAGTTTGCCTACAAGCCCGGAAACCCCGATTTTAAGGCCACTTTTCTCAGAAAAACTCTGCGGCGGCGAACCAGACAGGTGTCGATGGGCACCAAACGACCCATCTACGCATGGCGAATGGGTGGACGACGACCCATCATCGCCTGGCATCAGAGGAAAACGCGTCAGATAACCCCTCTCGCCAAGCGGCATATGCGATTACGATTCTTCGCCGGTTTCGGCAGCGGTAATGTTGAGGCGGCGCATTTTTTCGTAAAGCCCCTTGCGGGAGATCCCCAGACTCTCATAGGTCGGCTTCAAAGCCCCGCCGTGACGGGCGATCTCGGCGGTGATCACGGCCCGTTCGAACGCTTCCATCCGGTCCGGAAGACTGCCTGAACCGGTTTCCATTCCGGCATCCGCCACCGCCGCAAAACCTGACCACATGCCCAGCACGAAGCGATCGGCGACATTGCGTAACTCCCGCACATTGCCCGGCCAGTCATGGGCCAGCAATCCGGCCTCGATCTGTGGTGTAACCTCTGGAATTTCCCGCCGATAGCGCGCCCGCGCCTCTCGGGCCATGTGGAAGAACAGCAGCGGAATGTCATCCTTGCGCTCGCGAAGCGCCGGGATTTCCAGCGTGATCACATTGAGCCGGTAATAAAGATCGGTGCGGAAGACCGGATTGTTGGCGAGATCGGCCTTGGTGGCCGCCACAAAGCGCACATTGAGCGGCACCTCGCGGTTCGACCCCAACCGCTCGATCGTGCGGCCTTCAATGGCCCGCAACAGTTTCGCCTGCAGATCGAGCGGCATCGATTCGATTTCGTCGAGGAAGATGGTTCCGCCATTGGCGTGCTCCATCTTTCCGATCCTGAGTTTCTGCGCCCCGGTGAAGGCGCCGGCCTCGTGGCCGAACAGCTCGGATTCGAAAATATCCGCGGGCAGTGCCGCGCAATTGATCGCCACGAAATTACCGGTGCGGCGCGGACCGAAATCGTGCAGCGCCCGTGCGACCACCTCCTTGCCGGCCCCGGTCTCGCCGGTGATCAGCACATCCGCATCAGTATCGGCCACTGCATCGATCTGCGCGCGCAGCTTCTGAATTGTCGGATTGCGTCCCACGAGCCGCGCCGACAGATCGTCTCCGCCATCCAGCGCATTGCGCAGCGATCGGTTTTCAAGCACCAGCCGCCGCTTTTCGAGCGCCCTTTCAACCACGGAAAACAGCCGGCTGGCGGCAAACGGCTTTTCGATGAAATCATAGGCTCCGGCGCGCATCGCCTCGACAGCCAGTTGCACGTCGCCATGACCGGTGATGAGCACCACCGGCATGGTCGGGTCGACCGCCAGCACCTGCCGCATCAGCGCCAGCCCGTCCATGCCCGGCATGCGGATATCGGAAACGATCACCCCGTAAAGACTGCGCAACGACAGATCGGCGATATCACCGGCGCCGGAATGGCATACCACATCAAGCCCTTCGAGCTCCAGCGACTGACTGAGCGCATGGCGCAAATCCGCATCATCATCAACCAGATGAATGACCCGGTCCTGCTCCCTTAATACCGCGTGGTCTTGCACGGACCGGCTCCTCCCCGCTGACTGCATATCGGCGCGCCTGCTCCTGACAAGCCGCCATGACCCTTTTACACCATCGCTGCCCACTTGCCCGCGATCGTCTCACCGGGGGCAACACCCTCCGAGACAACGTTCGGCAAACGGGTCAAACTATAGAAAAGCCTGAAACCACGCCGCCGCCGGCTTGTCCAGCCTCAAACCATTTGATCAAGCCCGGCCGGCTCTGATGCCGGTGATACCGCTTTGCCCGGTTCGGCAACCGCGTGCAGGCAGATGGTGAAACAGGCGCCGCCACCACTGCGCTTTTCCGCGCGGATGGAACCGTCGAAATCACGGATAATGTTGTCGACGATCGAAAGGCCGATGCCAATGCCTTCGCCCACGCCCTTGGTGGTGAAGAACGGATCAAAGATCCGGGACAATTCACCGGTCTCGATTCCCGGGCCATTGTCCATCACGGTAGCGATCACCCAATCGCCCTCCTGGCGTGCCGAGATCTCGACCAGACCATTGGAGGTCTGCGAAAGCGCATCAATGGCGTTGTTGACCAGATTGACGAACACCTGCCCCAGCCGGATCCGCCCGCCCTTCACGGTCAGTCCGGCAATTCCGGGGTCGACCTGTATGGCGACCCCGGCGGCACGTGCCCTGGGCCGCGCCAACAGCATAGCCTCATCAACAATCGTGGCGAGCGGAACCGGCCCGATCGAGGCGCCAGGTTTGCGCGAGAACGACAACAGCGTTCGCGACAGTTCCGCCATACGGTCCACCAGCCCGTTGATCCGCGCCAGATTGCCCGAAACCTGGTCTGTGGCACCGCGTTCGAGAAACCGTGTTGCATTGTCGGCGTATGAGCGAATGGCCGCCAGTGGCTGATTGAACTCATGGCTCAGCGCCGCCGACATCTGCCCCAGCGCCGCAAGCTTTGCGGTCTGCACCAGTTCGGCCTGTGTCTTGCGCAGCCGCTCCTCGGCCTCCCGCCGCACCTCGACCTCGTGGCTCAGCGAGCGGTTGGTGACCGACAACGCCCGCGTCCGGTCACGCACGAGGCGCTCCAGCCTGAGCGCAGTGGCGCGATCAGTACGCGCCCGCACAATTGCCGCCTCGCTGCGTCTGAGCACGATCAAAGCCAGAATGCCGGCAAGCAAACAGGACAGCGTGGCAATCGAGGCCGCACTCAGGCGGGCGCTGGCGACCGGGGATGGATCGGCAAGCACATGCAGATCCCAGCCAAGCAGCGGCAAGCGCCGCGTCAGATCGATGCGCGGCTCGAACCGCCCGTTGATCAGGAAATCACCGCCCTCGCGCAATGTCTGCATTTGTTTGAGACGCCAGGCCGGATCATTGGCCAAAAACACGGTCTCGTCACTGTCGGTGACAAAAATCCGCCGGGCCGAAAGCGCCCAGGCGGCCTCGACCCGATAAAAATCGACATAGACAATGACCGCGCCGGCAAATTTGCCGTCACGTCGAACGCCTGAGGAAAAGGCATAGGTCCGTGCGTCACCACCCAGTGACAGCGCCGCGCGCCCGAGCCGGCCCTGCCGAGCGGTCTCGATCAGATCTTCCAGCCCCTCTCCGCTTGTCACAAACCCGCCGCGCGCATAGGCCAGAACCTCGCCGTCGGGGAATAAAAACGCCACATCAAGCGCCGCCGACATGCCGGCGATTTCTTCCGCGACCCGCCGCGCCGCCAGCGTCTGGGCATTGCCTTCGGCATCACGCACAAACAGCGCCCGGATCGAGGATTGCCGCGACAGCAGCGGCGGCAACAGGCGGTACTTGTCCAGCACGCCCGACAGCGTTTCGGTCTGCACCGCAAGCGTCTCGCCCGCTTTCTGCATGACATCGGCAAGCGCACGCTCGCCTGCCGAGCGCACAGACCAGGACACCAGGAGTGCCGACACCAGCGCCCAGACCACGAACAGCCCAGTGCGGTTCAGCCGAAAACGTTGTTCAATGGCCGGACGCGATCCCATCGCGGGACTTTAGCCGCTTTGGCGAGGCGGGCAAGCGCGGCCGCCTGCCGGTGACCCATGAAAATGGATTGATCGTCAGGCCTTGGCGGCGGCCACCGTGGCGTCGATGTGGTCGACCAACGGATCCGGGAGGCCAAGCCGGCCGGCCAGCAGATCGAGAAAACCGCGCTCGGCGCGGGTATCGGGATCGATGGCAAGCCGGGCTGCGGTGAACAGCTCCACCTTCTGCGGCTCCGTGACCGCCGAGTTGACAATCGCATCCATGTCCACCGGCTGGCGAAGCTCGGTGTCGAGGAATTCAACCGCATCGTCGCCCAGACCCGACAGGGCCAGCTTGTCGTGGATCCGCGACCGCTCTGCATCATCGACATGACCGTCGGCGCGGGCCGCAGCGATCATCACCCGGATCAGCGACAGCGCGAAATCGGTGTCGTCAGCCGCGGTCTCCATGGAAAACTCTGAATCCGATGGCGGCGGCAGCAATTCCGCCTCACCGCCGGTTGCGGCCTGTGCGCCGTCTGCGGGCGCCTTGCCGGCCTGGTAGTTCTTCCAGGCGTGATAGCCAAGTCCCGCAATCGCCGCCATGCCGCCGAGCTTGAGTGCCGAGCCGCCGAGCGAGCGCCCGGTCTTGGTGCCCAAGACCATCGCCACGATGGCGCCCGTGGCAAGCGGATTGTCCTTGGCGAGTTGGGTGGTCTGAGAAGCTTTGTCGCGCAGCGTCCCTTGGGTTCCGGGAATGCTGGAACCGAGAAACTGGTCAATCAGGGCCTTGGGGTCGAACATCGGCTGGTCCTTGTCTGATCGGGGGCGGGCCGCTCCCGCCGCTTCCCTGTTCAGATAGGAAGACACCGCACCGGTTTCAAACACCAAACCGGCGATCGGTGACAGTTTGCCGAGCCGTCAGCGCCAGTACGGGCTCTCCGGGAGATTTGCCCACGACAGATTGATTGTATCAGCCCTGTTCGGTCAGACGGCAGGCCTCCCGGGCCAGTCGGGTGATGCCGTCCCAGTCGCCGGCTTCCACCAGGGATTTGGGAGCCACCCAGGACCCGCCAACACAGATCACGTTCGGCAGCGACAGATAATCGAGCGCATTGGCCGCGGTAATGCCGCCGGTGGGGCAGAATTGCACGCTCGCCAAGGGCGACGACAGCGATTTGAGATAACCGGCACCGCCTGCCTGCTCGGCCGGGAAGAACTTGAGCACTTCATAGCCTTCTTCGCGAAGAGACATCACTTCGCTCGGCGTTGCGGCGCCGGGAAGCATCGGAACCGGCGATTTGCGCGCCACGTCGAGAAGTTCGATCGTGGTGCCGGGTGACACAATAAACTGCGAGCCGGCATCGACCGCCTGGTGATACTGCTTGGGATTGAGAACCGTGCCGGCGCCGGGCACCGCACCATCGACTTCGTCTGCCACCAGCCTGATCGCATCCAGCGCCGCAGGCGTGCGCAACGTGATTTCGATGGCTTTCAAGCCCCCCGCAACAAGCGCCCGCGCCAGCGGCACGGCGGTCGTCAGATCCTCGATGACCAGAACCGGCACCACCGGCTGCATCTTGAGAATCGAAATCAAGGCTCGGGTCTTGTCACCCATGGTGCGTGTCCTTTCGCGTCGACTGTCCAGGCCACCGCATAGCCTTTCGTCGTATGCTTGTCCACGCCGCACACCTTACGACGCTGCGCGCGGTGAAAGGATGATTGCCTGCAAAGGGCCGACGCGCTATTCCCGCAGACATGAAACCAAAGGCACAAAATCCCGCATCAAACCAGCCGGTCGTGGTGGCGGCGCTTTACCATTTTGCCCGGCTGCCGGGCTTTGAGGCATTGCAGGCGCCGCTTTCGGATCTGTGCGAGCAGTCCGGCGTACGCGGCACCTTGCTGCTCGCCCGTGAGGGGATCAACGGCACCATTGCCGGCTCGCGCCAAGGCATCGACTCAGTGCTTGAACACCTGCGCGCCATACCGCAATTGAAAGATCTGGAGCACAAGGAAAGCGGCGCCCACAAGATACCGTTCCGGCGCATGAAGGTGCGTCTTAAAAAGGAGATCGTCACCATGGGCGTGCCGGACATCGACCCGCTTGAGGGCGTCGGCGCCTATGTGGATCCCGCGGACTGGAACGCGCTGATCTCCGATCCCGAGACGCTGATCATCGACACCCGCAACGGCTATGAGGTGGGCATCGGAACCTTCAAGGACGCGGTCAATCCCGAGACCCGGACCTTCAGGGAGTTTCCCGAATGGGTTGAAAACGCGGGCATCGAGGACAAGAACCGGCCCATCGCAATGTTCTGCACCGGCGGCATCCGTTGTGAAAAAGCCACCGCCTTCATGCGCGCCAATGGCTATGGCAACGTCTTCCACCTCAAGGGCGGAATCGTCAAATATCTCGAGGAGGTCGATGAGAAAGACAGTCTGTGGGAAGGCTCGTGTTTTGTCTTCGACGAGCGCGTCGCCGTGACCCACGGTCTGCGCGAGAGCGACGAAATCCTTTGCCGGGCCTGCCGCAATCCAGTGACGCCGGAAGAGCAGGCCTCGCCGGTGTTCGAGGAGGGCGTTTCCTGCCCGCATTGTTACAACAGCCGCAGCGATGAAGACCGCGAACGCTTTCGAATGCGCCACCATCAGATGCTGGCGGCCAGGGCTTCCGCACGCACTGAAACCAACGACGCATGAGCCAGAGCGAACACCGGATTATCGTGGTCGGCGCAGGCATTGTCGGCATCGCCACGGCAGCGCTGTTGAGCGAGGCAGGTCATGCGGTAACCGTCATCGACCGGTCCGGCATTGCAGAAGAAACCAGCAAGGGCAACGCTGCGGCACTGGCGTTCTCGGACATCTTGCCGCTGGCCTCTCCGAAGATCATGCTCAAGGCGCCGAAATGGCTGATCGACCCGCTGGGGCCGCTGTCGGTCCGCCCTTCCTATCTGCCGCGCCTTGTCCCCTGGCTGTGGCAGTTCTGGAAAGCCAGCCTGCCCTCGCGGTTTGAAGCCTCGATCGCCGCCCAAACCAGCCTGATGCGGCTGGCGGAAACCGAGATGATGGCGCTGGTCGCGCGGGCGGGCCTTGAGGCCATGATCCATCACGATGGTTCGCTCGAGCTCTATGAAAGCGAAGCCGAGCTCAAGGCCAGCCTTGAAGGCTGGCGCCGCCGCGAGGAGGCCGGCATTGCCTTTGAACATGTGCGCGGCGACAAGCTTGCAGCGCTGCAGCCGGGCTTGTCGCCGCAATTCGTTGCGGGCACGTACGTTCCAGGCTGGAAAACCGTGTCGGAGCCGCAGCATTTTGCGCACAATCTGTGGGCCTATGCCAAGCGCCACGGCGCCATGTTTGAGAAAGCCGAGGTCAGCGCCCTGGAGCGCACCGTCGAGGGCCCCGCATTGCGCCTTGCCGACGGTTCGTTACGGCGGGCCCGGAAAATCATTGTGGCCGCCGGCGCGTGGTCGGTCCGGCTTATCGGCGCACGCACCAGACTTCAAATCCCTCTGGAGACCGAGCGCGGTTACAACACCTCGCTTCCGGCGGGAAGCTTTGATCTCAAGCGGCAATTGATCTTCGGCAATCACGGCTTTGTGGTCACACCGCTCTCCACAGGTGTCAGGGTTGGCGGTGCAGTAGAGCTGGCGGGCCTTGACCTGCCGCCCAATTACGCCCGTTCAAAGGCCATGCTCGAGAAAGCAAGCCGGTTTCTGCCGGGGCTGAAAACCTCGGATGGAAGCGAATGGATGGGCTTCCGGCCTTCAATACCCGATAGTCTGCCGGTGCTTGGCGTCCTGCCCGAAGACCCGGATGTACTGCTTGGCTTCGGCAATGGCCATCTGGGCCTGACGCAATCGGCTGCGATGGGCCGGCTGCTTGCCGATCTGGTGGATGGACGGCAGCCCGCCATTGACATTTCCGCCTACCGGCCCGACCGTTTCTGATCTCCAACGCTTCCAGGCTACATCATGGCGCGCAACCGCTTCTTCTGTATCGACGGCCACACCTGCGGCAATCCGGTTCGCATGATCACCGGCGGCGGCCCTCGGCTCGAGGGTGCGACCATGCTTGAACGCCGCGCTCATTTTCTGGCCGACTATGACTGGATCCGCACCGGGTTGATGTTCGAACCGCGCGGTCACGACATGATGTCCGGCGCGATCCTCTATCCCCCGACGCGGGACGACTGCGACATCGCCTTTTTGTTCATCGAAACCTCTGGCTGCCTGCCCATGTGCGGCCACGGAACCATCGGCACCGTAACCATGGCGATCGAGAACGGGCTGGTCAGCCCGCGTGAGCCCGGCGTTCTGGCGATCGACACGCCGGCCGGTCGCATCGTCGCGCACTATCGGCGCGAGGGCCGCAAGGTCACCGAGGTGCGGCTCACCAATGTGCCGGCGTTTTTGCATTCCTCCGGCATCAAGACCTGGTGTGAAGGCCTGGGCGAGATCACCGTCGATGTCGCCTATGGCGGCAATTTCTACGCCATCGTCGACACTCAGGAGAATTTTGCGGACATGGCCGGTTGCACGGCCGCCGATCTGGTTCGCATGAGCCCGGCGCTGCGTGATCGCCTGAATGCCGAAAACCGGTTCATCCACCCCGAGAAGCAGGAGATTTCCGGCCTCAGCCATATCCTGTGGACCGGCGCGCCAACGCGGCCCGAAGCGCATGCGCGCAATGCGGTGTTTTACGGCGACAAGGCAATCGACCGCTCGCCCTGCGGCACCGGTACTTCCGCGCGAATGGCACAATGGGCTGCCCATGGAAGACTGAAACCGGGCGATGAGTTCGTCCATGAAAGCATCATCGGATCGCTGTTTCATGGCCGGGTCGAAGCCGCCGCCAAGGTTGGCGGTAAACCGGCCATCATCCCGTCTATCGCCGGCTGGGCGGTGGAGACCGGGCTCAACACCATCACCATCGATGACGAGGAAGATCCCTTCGCGCACGGTTTCGTGGTGCGTTGACCGGAATCAACTGGCTTTATGCGCTGCAAGCAGCGCCTTGTACCAATGGCCGGACTGTTTGACGGTGCGCGTTTGCGTTTGATAGTCGACATGCACCAGCCCGAACCGCATGGCGTAGCCCTCGGCCCACTCGAAATTGTCCATCAGGCTCCAGGCGAAGTAGCCCTTGAGGGGGTAGTTCTCGTCGATCAGGTCGGCCACGACCGATAGATGGGTCGCAATATAGTCGAGCCGCATCGTGTCGCTGATCGCGCCGTTTTCGACGCGAGTGTTGTCGGCCGCCCCGTTCTCGGTGATGTAGAGGTCGGGCAGCTCATAGCGATCGTAGAGATAACGAATGACGTGCGACAGCCCGGCCGGTTCGATCTCCCAGCCGATGTCAGTCTTCTCCGGCCTGACCGCAGACGCCACGCTGACATGGGGGAAGGGTTGCGTATCATCATTGCGCGCCCTGAGCGGCGTATAATAGTTCAGCCCCCAGAAATCGAGCGGCTGATTCATTGTCTCCAAATCACCGTCTCTGACGTGCGGCCTCAGATCCGGGCAGCCGTCAAGCACCGCGTCCGGATAGGCGCTTTCGAACATCGGGCCGAAAAACACGCCATTGTGGAAATCATTGGCGCGCTGCGCCGCGGCCCTGTCGGCCTCGCTGTCGCTCGCCGCCATCACGCTCATCGCATTGAGCACGATGCCTACCGGCAGATCTGGCCGTTCCGAGCGGATCGCCTGCACTCCCATGCCATGGGCGAGATTGGTTACATGAAGGGCTGCCATCGCCGCTTCGATCGACCGCTCGCCGGGTGCATGAACACCCATGAGATGGCCCAGATAGACCGAACACCAGGGCTCGTTGAAAGTGACGATGGTGTCCAGCCGGTCCCCCAGCCGTTCAGTGACAAGGCGCGCATAACCGGCAAAGGCGGATGCCGTATCGCGGTCGGTCCAGCCGCCGCGACCGGCCAGTGTCAACGGCAGATCCCAATGATAGAGCGTCGCATAAGCTTTTATGCCGCGCGCTTTCAGGCCATCGAGCAAACGGTCGTAAAACCCCAGCCCCGGTTCGTTGATCGCCCCCACGCCATCAGGAAGGATCCGTGGCCAGGCCAGCGAAAACCGGTAGGCGTTGACGCCCAGCCCGGCCATCAGATCGAGATCGGACTCAAGACGGTGATAGTGATCGCAGGCGACATCGCCGGTATCACCATTCACCACGCGCCCGGGCATGTGCGAGAACGCGTCCCAGATCGACGCCTTGCGGCCATCCTCGCGCACTGCACCTTCTATCTGATAGGCCGCAGTCGCCACGCCAAACAGGAAATCGCCGGGAAAGCGGGCGGCCAGGTCTTTGATGGATGCGCTGGAAGTCATGGCTGTCCTCTCAGTGTTCGGGCACCGCAACGCCTGGCTCAGCGGCCGGTCCCGTCAAGCTGGCCGACAAAGCTCTTGATCACATCGGCGAGCACCACAGGCTCCTCGATGCAAGGCAGATGTCCGGCATTGGGGATCTCCTGATACATCGCTCCGGGGATCAGCCGCGCCAGTTCGCCAACCAGCGATGGCGGCGTCGACCCGTCCTGGTCTCCCACCACGCAGATGGTCGGCACATCAAGCGCCGCGCTCTGATCGGTGAAATCGGTGTCGCGGATGGCCGCGCAGGTGCCGGTGTAGCCCGCCGCCGGCGTGCGTTCGAGCATCAGCCGGTAGCCGATAAAGTCGGCATTGTCGGCGCTGCGGTAGTCAGGCGTGAACCAGCGCTCCAGGATCGAGTCGGAGATGGCGGCAATGCCCTGCTCTTCGATCGCCGCGATACGCGCATTCCACATGTCTTCCGTGCCGATCTTGTGGCCGGTGTCACACAGGATCAGCGCCCGCACCAGATCCGGCCTTTTGGCCGCCAGCCCCTGGGCGATCAACCCGCCCACTGACAATCCGCAAACGATGACGTCTTTGGTTTCGAAATGATCGAGCAATGCTGCGAGATCGTCGATGTGGTCATCCATGGTGATTGGGCCGTCACCGGCTTCCGACAGCCCGTGGCCGCGCTTGTCGTACATCAGGATGCCGAACTCGCCGACCATGCGGACAATCACATCCCGCCAGATCCTGAAATCCGTTCCCAGCGAGTTGGCGAAGACGATGGTGGGGCGATCAGGCGCGGCCCCGATCACCTGATGATGGATGACAACCCCGTTGAGGCGGGCGAACTGCATGATGGCTACCCTCGAAAATGACCGGTCCTGCCCCGCATGTACGCCAGCACGGACGACCGCGCAAATTCAGCAGCGCAAATTGCGCAGCCTACCGCAAGCAGCGAGCGCCGGTCTTCGGTAAACGGGTTTCGATCAGACGTAGCGGTTGACCACGTTTTCGAGCCATTCCTGCTTTCCGGATCTGGGCGCGGGATCGGTCCCCTCGGCCTCAACCCGCGCCGCAATCGCCTCAAGCGGCATGGAGCCGTCGAGCATGGCCTCGGCGCCGCCTTGCTTCCACCCCGCATAGCGGTCCGTGACAAAGTCCGACAGGGTCTTTTCCTCCATCATCCGGGCCGCCGCCTTCAGCCCCCGGGCGCAGCAATCCATGCCGCCGATATGGGCGATCAGCAGATCCTCCGGATCAATCGACTGACGCCGCAGCTTGGCGTCGAAATTGGTGCCGCCGGTTGTAAAACCGCCCGCCTCGAGAATCTGGTAATAGGCCAGCGCCATCTCCGGCACATTGTTGGGGAACTGGTCCGTGTCCCATCCCGACTGGTAATCATTGCGGTTCATGTCAATCGAGCCGAAAATTCCGAGCGCCCGTGCCGTTGCCAGTTCGTGCTCGAAGGAATGGCCGGCCAGAATTGCGTGGCCCTGTTCGATGTTGACCCGCACCTCGTTTTCCAGCCCGTAGCGCTTGAGAAAGCCATACACCGTGGCGACATCGTAATCATATTGATGCTTGGTCGGTTCCTGCGGTTTGGGTTCGATCAAAATGGTGCCCGGAAAGCCGATCTTGTGCTTGTATTCGACCACCAGATTGAGAAACCGGCCCATCTGGTCGAGTTCGCGCGCCATGTCGGTGTTAAGCAGCGTCTCGTAGCCTTCGCGCCCGCCCCACAGCACATAGTTCTCGCCACCAAGCCGGTGGGTGACATCCATGCAGGCCTTCACGGTCGCAGCCGCATAGGCGAACACATCCGGATCGGGGTTTGTGGCCGCACCCGACATGAAGCGCCGATGGGAAAACAGGTTAGCCGTGCCCCACAACAGCTTGACGCCGGTTTCCTCCATCTTGGTCTCGAAATAGTCGGCCATCTGCTCAAGGTTTTTCCGGCTCTCCGCGAAGGTTGCGCCCTCGGGCCGGACGTCGAAATCGTGAAAGCAGAAGTAAGGCGATTTAAGCAGCGAGAACATGTCAAACGCCACATCGGCCTTGAGCCGCGCCAGATCCATGGTGTCGCCGAACCAGGGCCGCTCGAAAGTCTGACCGCCAAACGGATCGCCACCCGGCCAGACGAAATTATGCCAGTAGCAGACGGCGAATCGCAAATGATCCTCCATCCGCTTTCCCGCCACCATTTCCTCGGGATTGTAGTGCCGGAAGGCCAGCGGATTGACGCTGTCGGGACCTTCAAAATCGATGGAGGCGATGTCGCCGAAAAATCCGGTTGTGCTGGTCATGAGAGGACTCCTTTAATGGCCGGGTAAAGCGCCCGGTAGCGTCCGTAAGCTGCATCGAATGCACTTTTGTGGTCGCGGTTCGGGGTAATCGTTCTGTCGGTGGCGGGCGGTGTGCACACGTCAAGCGGATCGGCGATTTCTGCTGCGATCAGGCCAAGCCTGGCCGCCCCGAAGGCCGCACCAAAATCACCGCCAACGGGAACATCGACGGGCAGACCAAGAACGGTGGCGAGCGCCTCGAGCCAATAGCCCGATCTCGATCCACCGCCGATCGCAGTTACCCGCTCAAGCCGGGTACCGGCCTGCGCGAGCGCTTCGAGACTGTCGCGGAACGCGAAAGCAACACCTTCGACCACAGCCCGCGTCAGCGCCGCCCTGTCCGATTCATGCCCGAGACCCGTGAAACTGCCGCGAATGCCGGCATCATTGTGCGGTGTGCGCTCACCCCCAAGATAGGGCAGGAACATCACCGGGCCGGGCGCCTGAAGCGTCTCGCCAAGCTCTGCGGTCAAATCGGCCGGATCGCATGCAGTGATCCCGGACAGCCAGTTGAGCGAGTCGGTCGCCGACAGGATCACCCCCATCTGATGCCAGGTGCCCGGCAGGGCATGGCAGAAAGCGTGCACCGCGCTGCCCGGATTGGGCAGATAGCGATCATTGGCGGCAAACAGCACGCCCGAGGTTCCAAGCGAGGCGAAGGCCTGACCATCGGCGATTATGCCCATACCGCAAGCCGAAGCGGCGTTGTCTCCCGCTCCGCCTGCCACGGGGATTCCCGGCGGCAGACCAAGTTCGCCGGCCAAATCGCCGCGCAGGGCCCCGGCCCGATCCGAGCCTTCCACCAGGGCCGGCATCTGGGCGCGCTCAAGTCCGGTAGCAGACAGCAATCCGTCATCCCAATCGCGCTTGCCGACATCGAGCCAGGATGTGCCCGCCGAATCCGACATCTCCGAAATTGCCTCGCCGGTGAGCCATAGCCGGAGATAATCCTTGGGCAGCAAAACCTTGGCGATCCGCGCAAAATTCTCCGGCTCCTGCGCCGCCATCCACTTCAGCTTCGGCGCGGTGAAGCCCGGAAACACGATGTTGCCGGTCAGCCGACGAAACCGCGGATCGGCATCGAGTTCGGCGGCTTCCGCATGGCTGCGCGTGTCGTTCCACAAAATGCAGGGCCGAATGACATTGCCCGCCGTATCAATGGTTGTCGCCCCGTGCATGTGGCCAGACAGGCCGATGCCGCGCAGCCGGCCAAGCTCCACGCCGTGCGATTGCCGCAGTTGGCCGATGGCCTTTCGCGTCGCGATGATCCAGCTGTCAGGATCCTGCTCCGACCAGCCCGGATGCGGGCGCTCGACAGTCAGATCCGCGCTGGCCGAACCAAGGATGGTCTGGCGATCGTCAATCAGCAATGCCTTGACGGAAGAAGTTCCGAGATCAAGTCCGAGATACATGGATGGTCATCCTCCTGTCAGCCGGCACGCCAAAGGGCGCGCTCACGGCAGATTGTCCTTCATAAAAACATCAATGCGGATTCGCTCCTGGGCTTTGACCGGATCAAGCCCGTCCGCCCGCGCCTTGAGCACCCGGATCGCCGAGCGCACTTCGTGGCCGCAATCCTGATTGATGATCGCATCGAACAGACCGTTTTTGAGTGCCTGATGCGAATGCGCTGTCAACTCGTGAGCCACGACGCGGGGCTGATGGCCCTCGCGGCCCGACAAGGCTTCGATCAGTCCGCGATTGCCAGCGCCGAGATTGTAGATGGCGACAATATCCGGCTGATGTTCTAGTGCACCTGCAACCGCCTTACGCACCATGGCGCCGTCATCATTGGTCTCGACCGGACCCATGATCTCAAGATCGGGGAATTCACTGGCGAGCACATCCGCAAAGCCGGATGCGCGATCAATGTGATCCGACAAGGTCAGCGAGCCTGCGACCACCAACACCTTGCCGGCCTGCCCAGCGGCAAAGCGGCCGATCAGCCCCGCCGCGGTGCGGCCCGCCGCCCGATTGTCGATGCCGCAGAAATGGCTTCGGCGCGAACCCGGAAGATCCGACACCAGCGTGACCAGTGGAACACCGGCTTCAATGAACCGTTCCGCCGCCGCCCTGACCTCGGCCGTATCGGTGGCCACCACCGCCACTCCCGCCACAGTTTCTGGATCAAGTCGTGACAGCGCCGCGACAATCGCCTGCGGATCAAACGGTGGCACGGTTTCGATGCGGATCATGGTTCGCTCTACCGGGGAGCGCTCGGAGGCTGCGCGGATTTCCCGCTCGAGATTGCGCATGAAGCTGTTGGGACCAGCAGGCACAATGAACACCAGCGGATAGACACGGCGCTTGGCCAGATTGGCGGCCGCCACATCGCGCACATAGCCCAGCCGCCGAACCGCGCCCTCGACCTTCTCGACGGTCTGCCGGCGAACGCCCGGACGGCCGTTGAGCACCCGGTCAACGGTCGCCAGACTGACCCCGGCTTCATTCGCGATATCATGCACTGTCGGCCGC
Organism: uncultured Hoeflea sp.; assembly: GCF_947501405.1. Lineage (GTDB taxonomy): Bacteria > Pseudomonadota > Alphaproteobacteria > Rhizobiales > Rhizobiaceae > Hoeflea. Next base: position 279,267 of record NZ_CANMVK010000004.1, read on the forward strand.
ATCGGCGCCTCCCGTTTGTTCTCCTAGATCAATTCTTGAGGTACGTAAATCAAAAACAACGCCGAGGGTGTGTCGCCCCGTTGTCAAAAGCCCGTCTGAACCATGTCGCTGGGCACCCGCTATACTTGACGCCATCGGCGCAATATGGCCTAAGGCAGCGCTTGCCGGTCACCGCCCGCGCCTTGCTGGGCTGCGACGGAACCGGCTGATGACTGCGCGTTGACCCCGACCGCGGCACACATTCCAATCGGACCTGAAAGCAGGCGAACGAAATCATGGCCAATTCAGCACCGCGGGTGCGTATCGCACCGTCCCCGACCGGCGAACCGCATGTCGGCACCGCATATATCGCGCTGTTCAACTACCTCTTCGCCAAAAAACACGGTGGCACCTTCGTGCTGCGCATCGAGGACACCGATGCCACCCGCTCGACCGCCGAGTACGAACAAAAGGTTCTCGACGCGCTGAAATGGTGCGGCCTTGAATGGTCCGAGGGGCCTGACATCGGCGGCGGTTACGGCCCCTACCGCCAGAGCGAGCGCAAGCATATCTATCGGCCCTATGTCGACAGGATCGTTCAAAATGGCCACGGATTTCACTGCTTTTGCACACCGCAGCGGCTCGACGAGATGCGCGCCGAACAACGGGCCGCCGGCAAGCCGCCGAAGTATGACGGCCGCTGCCTGAGCCTCACAGCAGAAGAAGTCACCTCCCGCGTCGAGGCCGGCGAGCCTCATGTGATCCGCCTGAAGATCCCCGCGGAGGGATCCTGCAAGTTCACCGATGGCGTCTATGGCGAGGTGGAAATACCCTGGGATGCGGTCGATATGCAGGTGCTGCTCAAGGCAGACGGCATGCCGACCTATCACATGGCCAATGTGGTCGACGATCATCTGATGAAAATCACCCACGTGGCCCGCGGCGAGGAATGGCTCGCATCCGTGCCCAAGCACATTCTCATCTATCAGTATCTGGATCTCGAACCACCGGTGTTCATGCATCTGTCTCTGATGCGCAATGCCGATAAATCCAAGCTCTCCAAGCGCAAGAACCCGACCTCGATTCCCTATTACGCTTCGCTCGGCTATCTGCCTGAGGCGCTGATGAATTTCCTGGGCCTGTTCTTCATCCAGATCGCCGAAGGCGAAGAGCTTCTCGATATGGACGAGCTGATCACACAATTCGATCCGGAAAATCTTTCCAAGGCCGGTGCGATCTTCGATATCCAGAAGCTCGACTGGCTCAATGGCCGCTGGCTGCGCGAGAAGCTCGGGGAAGAGGAGTTTCTCGCCCGTGTCCAGGATTGGGCAATGCAGGGCGACAGGCTGATGTCGGGCCTGAAACTGGCCCAGACCCGTGTGCAGAAATTCGGCGAGCTGCCCGATCTCACCGGCTTCCTGCTCAAGTCCGATCTCGGTCTGAAAGCGGCGCATTTCGATGGCCTCAAGAAGCTCGATCACGCCGCCTGCCTGGAGATCATCCGCGAAGTCGCACCGGCGCTGGAAGCCTTGCCGGACTGGACCGCTGAAGCCATCGAAAGCGCGCTGCGCGAGCTTGCGGAAAGCTCGGGCCGCAAGCTCCGGATCATGCTGCCGCCGCTGTTTGTCGCCATGAGCGGATCGGCCCGGTCGCTGCCGCTTTTTGATTCCATGGCCATTCTCGGACGCGCCATGGTACGCCAGCGGCTCAAACAGGCCGACATCGCGCTCAAGGCCGGCATCGACGCCGCGCAAGCCAACAACGGATAATCCCCATGACCGATCAGACCAGCGAATCCGGCCTTTCCTCAGATGTCACCGAAGTCCGCGCCCAGAAGCTTGCCCGGCTGCGCAAGACGCTGACCGAGGTCTACCCTGCGCATTTTCATCGCACGCTGACCAACGCGGAGCTGTCAGACAAATATGCCGGCATCGAGCCTGACACCCTGACCGGCGACATCGTCACCGTGGCGGGCCGGGTCTATTCCTCGCGAAACTCCGGCATGTTCATGGATATCCATGACGCCTCCGGCAAGCTGCAGATCTTCAGCCACAAGGACACCACGCCGCAGGACGCGCGCGATCTGCTGCCGCTGATCGATCTCGGCGACATCATCGGCGTCACCGGCGAGGTGCGCCGCACCAAGCGCGGAGAGCTGACGGTCAACGCCCATGAGATCACCATGCTGACCAAGTCGCTGCTGCCGATGCCGGAAAAGTGGCACGGCCTGTCCGATATCGAGCAGCGCTACCGCAAGCGTCATCTCGACATCATGACCAACGAGGAGTCGAAGCTGCGCTTCCAACAGCGCTCGAAAATCGTCTCCGGCATTCGCCGCTTCATGGAAGATGACGGTTTCATGGAGATCGAAACCCCGATGCTGCATGCGGTCTATGGCGGGGCGGCGGCCGAGCCGTTCAAGACCCACCACAACACGCTCAAGCTCGACATGTATCTCCGGATCGCCCCGGAGCTCTATCTCAAGCGGGCGCTGGTTTCAGGCCTCACCGACAAGGTGTTCGAGGTCAACCGCAACTTCCGCAATGAGGGCGTCTCGACCCGGCACAACCCCGAATTCACCATGCTGGAATGCTACTGGGCCTATGCCGATTACGAAGACATCATGGATCTGGTCGAGAGGCTGTTCGAAAAGCTCGCCATGACCGTTCACGGCAAGACCGAGTTTTCCTATGGCGAGACCGAGTTGTCCTTCAAGGGGCCTTTCCCGCGCGTGTCGATGCCAGACGCGGTCAAGGACGCGACCGGCATCGATTTCCGCGCCATCGACAATGACGCCGATGCCCGCGCCGCCTCAAAGGCTGCCGGCTTCGAGGTCGAGGACGACTGGACCTGGGGCGAGTGCCTGGCTTTCGTTTTCGAGGAAAAGGTCGAGGCGACGCTGATCCATCCCTGCCACGTTCTCGATTTCCCCAAGGACATCTCGCCCTTCGCCAAGGAAGTGCCGGGCGAGCCGCGCCTGGTGGAGCGCTTCGAGACCTATTGCAATGCCTGGGAACTGGGCAACGCCTTCTCCGAGCTCAACGATCCGGAAGAACAGCGCAAACGCATGATTGAACAGCTCGAGCAGGCCCACGCCCGTGGCGAAATGGAAAAGCAGCTCGACGATGAATTCCTGGATGCCATCGACCAGGGCATGCCGCCTGCCGGTGGCCTGGGAATCGGCGTCGACCGCCTGATCATGCTGTTGACAGACGCGCCCTCGATCCGCGACGTGATCCTGTTTCCGGCCCGAAAGGCCCGCGTCGAATAGCGATCATACCTTCAGCTTGAGTGCCGGTGTCGCGCGGTCAATGACCCGACGATTTTGCCGACTCATCACCCGAGCTCTTGGCGTCGGCTTTGCCGGTCGAGACCGTCTTGGCGTCCTCGTCCACCACATCGCCATCGCAACCTTCGGTCGGCCCCAGATCTTTTGCGAGCGCTTGCAGCTCAGTCAGGCGCATCTCCACCCGAAGCCCGAAATACAGCCCGCCACCCGTCGGTTCGGCATCCACATAGCGCGCTTCCCAGGGTTTGGATGTGGCCACCGTCTTGCCCGGATTCGGGGCATGTACGATTTCCGCCCCGATCGCCGGGCCGCGCAACTGGGTTCGGGCAGTGGGACCATGCCGGTCAGTCACCTGTACGATCACCAGATCCGGATTGATGGTCTCCGTCAGATGGCGCGCAATCCGCATGCCGGTGCGAAGCCGCGCTGACGGAGCGGTATCGTCGGAAGCGATCACCGCAATCAACCGCTTCTCTTTGCCGCGGCGAAATTCGGACTGATAGAGTGTCTTGCAGGAACCGGCGTCTTCTTCGGAGTAACCGGGCAGCAGATGCGCCGGAGCAAACACCAGCGCCGCGGTTCCCGACACGCCCAGCGCGAGCAGAAACCCGCCCGAAAGCAAGGCCAGCTTTCGCGACATCCGGAACGCTTGAAACAAACGGCGCTTCTCAGCGGCCATACTCACTACACCTCAGACGCACAACTACGTCTCCAAGTGTAAGGCTCGGCGCTTACGCAAATGTTAACCCTGTTGGCGCCCTTCAGCCGAACTGTGTGTCAGCGTGGTTCAGGCACTTCAAACCGCCGGTCGATCCCGGCCTCCCGGCCGCTGATCATCAATTGCATCGGCGCACGATCGCGCCGAGCGATCACCTTGCCGCGCGCCATCACCATCAGCCTTTCAGCCCGCAGCCGGATCGCCTCAATCGGGTTGCCAGCGTCGAGCACCACCAGATCGGCGCGCTTGCCGGTCGCCAGTCCGTAATGGTCAAGACCCATGATTTCGGCGCTTTGCGTGGTGACCATCTCGAAGCACCGACGCATGTCGGCGGGACTGGTCATCTGCGCCACATGCAGCGCCATGAAAGCGACATCGAGCATGTCGGCGGTCCCGAGCGAATACCAGGGATCAAGCACGCAATCCTGCCCGAACCCCACCTTGATGCCGTGTTTGAGCATCTCCGGAACGCGGGTCATGCCGCGGCGTTTGGGGTAGGTGTCGTGCCGGCCCTGCAAGGTGATGTTGATCAACGGATTGGGAATTGCAGCAACTTCCGCTTCGGCAATCAGCGGCAGCAGTTTGGACACATAGTAATTATCCATCGAATGCATCGAGGTCAGATGCGAGCCGGCCACACGGCCCTGCAAACCCAGCCTCTGGGTCTCATAGGCGAGCTGCTCGATATGCCGCGACAGCGGATCATCGGTCTCGTCGCAATGCATGTCGACCATCAGGCCGCGCTCGGCGGCGATCTCGCAGAGTTCGGTGACAGATGCCCGGCCATCGGCCATGGTGCGCTCGAAATGCGGGATGCCTCCCACCACGTCGACCCCCAGATCAAGCGCCCGGATGGTGTTCTCGCGCGCATTTGGCGAACGATAGAGCCCGTCCTGCGGGAACGCCACCAATTGCAGATCGATGTAACCGGCGACCTGTTGCTTGACCTCCAGCAGCGCTTCCACAGCCAATAGCCTGTCGTCGCAGACATCCACATGGGTGCGGATTGCCAAAAGTCCCATGGACGCCGCCCAGTCGCAATAGGCGAGCGCCCGCTCGATCACCGCTTCGTGGGTGAGCATCGGCTTGAGCTCACCCCACAACGCAATGCCCTCAAGCAGCGTGCCCGAGCCGTTGATGCGCGGCTGACCATAGGACAGCGTCGCATCCATATGGAAATGCGGGTCGACAAAAGGCGGCGACACCAGATGCCCGGTGATATCGATCGTCTCTCGGGCTTCCGCGGTGATCCCCGGCTCGATCGCCGCAATCCGGTCGCCCGCAATCGCCACATCCGCGTGGGTTCCGTCGGGCAACACACCGCCTTTGAGAACAACATCGAAACTCATCTCTCGCCTTTCTGATAGGGGATCATCAGCGCCTTGGGGTAGGTCGCACGCCTCGCCACCACCACCAGAGCGACGATCGACAGCACGAACGGCATCATCAGGAAGATCTGATAGGGGATCACCCCGCCGGTGATCTGCTGCAACCGCACTTGATAGGCGTCGAATGCCGCAAACAGGATCGCGCCGATCAGGGCCTTGCCCGGCCGCCAGGAGCCGAACACCACCAGCGCGATGGCGATCCAGCCACGGCCGTTGATCATCTCGAAAAAGAACGAGTTGAACGCCGACATGGTCAAAAACGCGCCGCCGATCGCCATCAGCGCCGAGCCGGCCATCACCGCGCCAATGCGGATGGCTGTCACCGAAATGCCCTGGGCCTCGACCGCGGAGGGGTTTTCGCCCACCGCCCGGACAGCGACGCCCACCGGTGTGCGGTAGAGCACCAGGGCGACCACCGCGACGGTGAGATAGGCGAGATAGGTGAGCGGGGTCTGGTTGAACAGTGCCGGCCCAAGCACCGGGATATCCGACAGCAGCGGAACCGCGAACGGCTCGAACGGTTCGATTTTCGGCGGCGATGTGACCTCCGGCAACAGGATCCGGTAGGTGAAATAGGTAAGACTCGTCGCCAGAAGCGTCACCCCGATGCCGGTGACATGCTGCGAAAGGCCCAGTGGCACAGTCAAAAAACCGTGCAGCAGCCCGAACATCGCCCCGGTCATTGCCGCCACGAATACCCCGGTCCAAAGGTCTCCGCCCATATAGACGGTAAACCAGCCCGAAAACGCGCCGGCCACCATGATGCCCTCAATCCCGAGATTGAGCACGCCGGCGCGCTCGCAGATCAGTTCGCCCATCGTGGCAAAAATCAGCGGCGAGGCGATGCGGATCGCAGCAACCCAGAAGCTGGCGGTAAACAGGATCTCGAAAGCTTCGATCATGTCACCTCCAGCGCACGCGGTAGCGCATCAGCATGATGGCGGTCACCATGGTCAACAGCGATGTCGCCACCATAACTTCGGCGATGTAGCTCGGCACATTGGCGCTGCGGCTCATGGCGTCGGCACCCACGAAGATGCCCGCGACGAAGATTGCCGCCGCGATCACCCCCAGCGGATTGAGCAGCGCCAGCATGGCCACCACGATGCCGGTGTAGCCATAGCCCGGCGACAGATCGAGCGTGAGATTGCCCTTGAGGCCCGCCACTTCCGAAAAACCCGCAAGCGCCGCCAGGCCGCCCGACAAAAGTGCGGTCTTGGCGATCACCCGGTTGACAGGAATGCCCGCAAACCGTGCGGCTTCGGCATTGTGGCCGACTGCGCGCATCTCGTAGCCGAGCACGGTCTTCTTCATGATCACCCAGACGATGATGGCTGAAACGATGGCCAGGATGAAGCCGAAATGCAGCCGCTTGCCCTGGATCAGCCGCGGCAGTTGCGCCTCGGCGATCACCCGTTTGGACTGCGGCCACCCGAGCCCCATCGGATCTTTGAGTATGCCCTCGAGCAACATCGAAACGAACAGCAGGATGATGAAGTTCAACAACAGCGTGGTCACCACCTCGTCGACGCCGAAACGGGTCTTGAGAATGGCAGGGCCCAGCAGCGCCAGTGCGCCCGTCAGCATCGCTGCCAGCATGATCAGCGGGATCAACCCGGCCGATGGCAGTGTTACAGCACCGGTGCCCAAAACAACGGTCATCACCGCGCCGAGATAGAGCTGGGCTTCAGCGCCGATGTTCCACAACCGCGCCCGGAAGGCCACGGCCACCGCGAGCCCGGTGAAGATCAGTGGCGTTGCACGGGTCAGCGTCTCGACCAGGGCGAATTGTGACCCCGCAGCTCCCTTGAACACCAGAAAGAACACGGTGAATGGCGAAGCCCCGGCGATCATCACCAGGAGCGAGGAAAAAACGATGGTCGCGCCAATCGCCGCCGCCGGCCATAAAATCGTGGCGGCAGCGGACGGCGTGGCCCGGGGTTCAAGCCGCATCGGATGCACCCTCCTCGATCCCGTGTCCGGCCATCAGTTCGCCCAGTTCCATCACTGTGAGTTCGCCCCGCGACGACGGCTCCGACAGGTGTCCGCGATGGATGACCAGGATCCGGTCCGAGAGCACCTGGATTTCGTCAAGATCCTCCGAGATCAAGAGCACCGCGGCGCCGCGGTCGCGCGCCTCGATCAGCCGCGCATGCACATAGGCGACGGCCCCGACATCGAGCCCGCGGGTCGGCTGGCTTGCCAGGATCACATCCGGATCGCCATCAAGCGCCCGCCCGAGGATCAGTTTCTGCATATTGCCGCCCGACAGAAGCCGAACCCGCGCCTCCGGCGACGGGCATTTGACGTCGTAGGCCTTGATGATGTCGTCCGCGAACCGGACCGCCGCCTTCCAGTCGAGAAATCCCAGCCGCGAAAAACGCGGGCTGCGATAGGCCTCGGAAATCACGTTCTCGGCCACGCTCATGTCACCGATCATCCCGGTGGCGTGGCGGTCTTCGGGGATCCGCCCGAGACCGTTTGCAAGTGCTGCGCGCGGCGACCATCTGGAGGCCTTCTGCCCATGGACCACGATGTCGCCGTCGCGCGCCTCCAGCGTCCCGGCAATCAGCGCGGCCAGCGCCGCCTGGCCATTGCCGGAGATGCCTGCAAGCCCGGTGATCTCGCCGCCACGCAACTGCATCGAGATGTTTCGAAGCGCCGATCCGCCAAGACCACGGGTGGAGACGTTTTTGAGCTCGAACAGCACCTCGCCGGGACTTGCGGGGCCAACCTCATTGACCGGCAATTGCCCGCCAACCATCAGTTCCGCCAACTCGCGACGCGTCGCTTGGTCGGTCACCCGTTCGCCCGCAAGCTTGCCGCCGCGCAACACCACGACACGGTCGGCCACCGACTGCACCTCGCCAAGCTTGTGGGAAATGAAGATTACCGACAGACCCGCCGCCACCAGCTTTTTCAGCGTGGCGAACAGCGCCTCGGTTTCCATCGGCGTAAGCACCGCGGTCGGCTCGTCAAGAATGAGAATGCGCGCCTCGCGATAGAGCGCCTTGAGGATTTCGACCCGCTGGCGTTCTCCCACCGAGAGATCGGAGATCATCCGGTCCGGATCGACCTCTAGCCCGTAATCGGAAGCCAGCGTTCGGATCCTGACGCGGGCGTTGGCCTTGCCAAGATTGAGCGACCATATCGGCCGGGTGCCCAGCACGATGTTTTCAAGCACCGTCATCTGGTCGGCCAGAGTGAAATGCTGATGCACCATTCCGATGCCCGCGGCCAGCGCCGCATGCGGATCGCCGGGCGGCAATGGCGTCCCGAAAGCTTCGATTTCGCCTTCATCGGCGGTGTAGTGGCCGAACAGGATGTTCATCAGCGTGGTTTTGCCCGCGCCGTTTTCACCGAGCAGCGCCACGACTTCGCCGCGCTTCAGCGTCAGCGAGATCGCGTCATTGGCCACCAGTGACCCAAATCGTTTGGTGATGCCCGAGAGGCGGAGAACGGTCTCCGCCTCCGGGCGCCGGCTCGCGTCCATCAGCTGGACTTGGGCTCTTCGTCGTTGATCTCGACCACAAACTCACCGGCCTTGATCGCGGCTTCGCGTTCGGCAACCAGCTTCATCGCCGCTTCGGGCACTTTGCCCTCGAAGGTGCCCAGTGGCGCGAGCGAACAACCGCCCTCCTTCATGAAGGAGTAGATCCCGTAATTGTCGGCCTTGAAGGTGCCGGCCTTGACCATGTCGATCGCGTGATCGAGCGTCGGCTCGAAATGCCACAGCGCCGAGGCGACAACCGTTTCGGGATAATCGGCCTGGGTGTCGATCACATTTCCGATCGCCAGAATGTCCTTCTCCTTGGCCGCATCAGAGACGCCGAAACGCTCCGCATAGAGAATGTCGGCACCCGCATCGATCTGCGCGAAAGCGGTTTCCTTGGCTTTTGGCGGATCGAACCAAGACCCGATGAAGGCCACCTGGAACTTGGTGTCCGGCGCGGTTTCATGGACCCCGGCCATGAAGGCATGCATCAGCCGGTTGACTTCCGGAATCGGAAACCCGCCAACCATGCCGATATTGTTCGACTTGGTCATCGCCCCGGCGATGATGCCGGACAGATAGGACGCGTCCTGAATGTAGTTGTCGAACACCGCGAAATTCGGGGAATCGTCCTTGGGCAGGAAGCTCGATCCCATCAGATAGGCGGTCTCGGGATAGTCCCGCGCCACCTGCCGCGCGGCGTCTTCGACGGCAAACACCTCGCCGATCACCAGATCATGGCCGGCTTCCGAATATTCGCGCATCACCCGCTCGTAGTCATTGTTGGAGGTGTTTTCGGAAAACACATACTCGATATCGCCACGCGCCACTGCCGCATTGGCCGCCTGGTGAATACGGCTCACCCATTGCTGCTCCACCGGAACGGTGTAGATCGCCGCCACTTTGAGCGGTTCTGCTGCGCGCGCCCGGCCGATGAGACCGGGAGCCGCCAGCACTGCGGCGCCGGCGGTGACACCGGCGAGCAATTGGCGGCGTTTGATGCTGTTGAGATGGCCTAAAGAGAGAATTCCGGTCATGACTGACGCTCCTGTTTGACAATGATTTGTGCTGAACCCGTCTTTATTTTTGACCAAATGATAAAACGAGCCAGCCGGCTTTGGCAACCGCCCATGAAAATCCTGTGCACAACTGCCCTCGGCGTTCAGTTGAGTGATGGCTGAGAACAAGGTGCGATCCGTATTGTTTCAGCCCGCCGCACACGCTCTGAACCGCAGCGGCGCCCATTGCATTTTGTAACTGCGACAAGGCCAAAAGCCTGCTCCGGATCAGGCCAGCTTCCCGATTGGACTTGCACATTTTCACAAGACGGGCACAACACGACATGCACCACGCAGCGATTGTGCGCTACGCCGCATTCACGATGCATGGCGAAAGCGAGACGGGAGAAGCGACCATGAGGGAAACCGGAAACGACAGCCTGCTGGCGCTCAATTGCGGATCCTCCTCAATCAAGTTCGCCGTTTTTTCTATGGACGGGACCCGAAGTCTGAAAGGTCTGGTCGAAGCGATAGGACATGGCCAGTCGCCGCGCCTCAGGGTCGATGGCGAACCGGCGCGGTCTATTGGCGACGAGACGTCCCGCCACGCCGATTTGCTGCCGCGGCTGATCGCCGATGTCATTCTGCCCGCAGTGCGTGGCTCGGATGCGCAAGGCCGGATTGTCGGCGTCGGCCATCGGGTGGTGCATGGCGGCGATCATTTCGACGCCCCTGTACGCATCGATGCTGCAGCGCGCCGTGAAATCGCTGAGCTAACTCCTCTGGCGCCGGGTCATCAGCCGCACAATCTGGCAGGGATCGATGCCGCTGCTGCGGCACTTCCGGATGCGCCGCAGGTGGCCTGTTTCGACACCGCCTTTCATCTGACCGTACCGCAGGTCCGCCGCGAAATGGCGCTGCCGCGAGACTATGCCCGCCAGGGGCTGATCCGCTACGGCTTTCACGGCCTGTCCTACCAGCACGTGGCCGCCAGCCTGCCGGATCTCGGTGTTGCGGGCCAACGCGTCGTCGCCTGCCACCTTGGCAATGGATCATCGATCTGTGCCTTGCAGGACGGCGTCAGTGTCTGGACCTCCATGGGCTTTACACCGCTTGACGGGCTGATGATGGGTCAGCGGCCTGGCAGGCTCGATCCCGGCGCGGTGCTGTGGCTGCTCGAGCACCATCAGGGCGACGCCGCCATGGTCAGCAAGCTGCTCAATCACCAGAGCGGGCTTGCCGGCGTCTCGGGCATTTCGGGCGACATGCGAACCCTGCTTGCGAGCGACGCCCCGGATGCCCAATTCGCAGTCTCTATGTATGTCGACCGGCTGGTCGAGGAAATCGGTGCGGCGGCGGCAAGTCTAGGCGGCTGCGACGTCGTGGTGTTTTCGGGCGGCATTGGCGAGAACTCAGCGCCGATCCGCGCCATGGCGCTGGAGCGGCTGGCGTGGCTCGGCTTTGCGCTCGACACTCAGGCCAACGAGGCATCCTCCCGGAAGATCACCCGGCACGATGGCCAGCGTCACGCCTTCATCATCAGGGCCGATGAGGAACAGGTCATCGCCGATGCGGTTGCCGGTTTGGTGGGTTGACGCTTCCGGAGACTGTTTGACTTTTGGCGTTACCGCCAGTTTCCGGCCAGCGCCGCAAGCAGGTCCGAGCGGCTGATCTGGCCCACCAGCCGACCTTCCGACATCACCGGAAAACGGCGGAACGAGCTTGCCAGAAAAGCTTCGGCCGCCTCGATCAGATCCAGTTCGGCGTCAAGTGTCTGCACGTCTTTTGACATGTAGCTTTCAACCTTGTCGCCCCATTCCCGGTAATAGCTTGCGTGCAGCGCTGCCTTGAGACAGTCCTTTTTGGACAAAACGCCAACCAGATTACCGGTGCGGTCAAGCACCGGGGCACCTGAAATGCGGTGGTCGATCAACAGATGCATCGCCCGATTGATTTCCATGTCGGGCGTCAGCGTCACCAGATCGCGTGACATGTAATTCCTGATGCGTGGACGCGCGCTCATCCCCGGTCTCCTTTGCGACACCCGGCGCAGGAAATCCCCTTGGCGCAGGCCAGGCCACCGCAGGACCCCTTGAGCGGCGGCCGGCCACACATCACGCCTACACCGAGACACGCCAGCGATACCAGTATCAGGCCGAACGCCAACAAAAATGTGCCCATCACTTCGCGCTCCCTACAAAATCAGATGGCGGTCAAATCCCGCCGTCATGATCTCTTGCCAGCCATTCCCGTGGTACCGGAGAAACAACGCCCGTATTGCATGATCACGGGCGAAGTCCGGACCGGTCTCCGGACCCATCACCATCAACGCCGTGGCCAGCGCGTCGGCGCGCATGGCGCTTTCAGCGAGCACGGAAACTGATGCCGGAGCGCCACTGACCGGCCGTCGATGCCCCGGATCAATCAGGTGACTGATCCCGTGCGGACCGAAAGCTGCCCCCTGCCGACCGGTGCCCGAGGTCGCCAGGGCAAGGTCCCGAGGCGCGATGATGCGCTGCATGGCGCCGTCTGCGGCATCGGGCCGTTCGATGCCCACCCGCCATGGCCGGCCGTCTGGGTGCTGGCCTATGCACCGCACCTCGCCGCCAAGCTCCAGCAGAGCGGAACGGACGCCGAGATCCGCCAATCCGCCGATGATCCTGTCCAGCGCGTACCCCTTGGCGATGCCGCAAAGATCGAGCGTCAAGTCGGGCGTGATCTTGCGCAATGCCCCCGCGCCGATGTGCAGATCTTCAAGCTTCCCCCGGCCGCCCGATATCGGGCCGAAACCATAACGCGCCACCAGCGGACCAACTGTCGGATCAAACGCGCCCTCCGTCAGGCGCGAAACCGCCAGCGCATCCGATACAACCACGCTGAGATCCGGCGAGACGTGCTGCCAACCGCTGGACCGCGAGCGATTGAACAGCGAAAGCTCGGACTCCGAACGATAGGGCGACATCGACGCATTGGTCTGCTCGACCACCCGGAGAACATGGCTCCGCACCGCCTCCTCCGACGCTGCGCCGGACCATGCCAGACGCCAGGTGCTGCCAAACGCCTGTCCGCCGGTCGCTCCAAGTACGTGCACAGCCGAGGAAGCACTGGCCGCCAAGCCTGTCGCCATTGCGGCAGTCGAAAACAGCAAATTGCGGCGCGTGATACTCATGGATCAGACTCCGAAATCGTCGGTGAAGATATGCGATGGATCGACGCCTGCGTCGTCCAGCATCGCAAGCACGGCGCGGATCATCAATGGCGGCCCGCACAGATAGTATTCGCACGCTTCCGGCGCCGGATGATCGCGCAGATAATCCTCCCAGGCTGCCATGTGCACAAACCCGCTGCGGCCCTTCCAGTCATCCTCGGGCCGGGGATCCGACAGCGCCACGGTCCAATTGAAATTCTCATGGCGTGCGGCGAGATCATCGAACTCGTCCTGATAGGGCAGATCGGCCTTGTTGCGCGCGCCGTACCAGTAGCTCAGACGGCGTTGTGCCCCGAGCCGCTCCAACTGGTCGAAGATGATCGCCCGCAGCGGCGCCATGCCGACGCCGCCGCCGATGAACACCATTTCGGCTTCCCCCGGCTGTGCACGGAAACTGCCAAACGGTCCGGAAGTCTCCACACGGTCGCCGGGCCGGAGCGCAAACAGCCAGGATGACACCAGACCCGGCATCGCATCCGGCGCCGACGGCGGCGGCAGCGCCAGCCGGATATTGAGCACAATCCGGCCGGCCTCGGTGTCTTCGGGCCGGTTGGAGACAGAATAGGCCCGGGTGACCGGCTCGGCGCTCGACGCCGCAAGTCCACGCAGTTGCTCCCAGACCTGCCGGTGATTTTCGGGCACATCGATGCCGGAATAGGCTACGGAGAAGGGCGGCGCGGTCACCTGCACGAAGGAACCCGCCTCGATCTCGAGCCGCATGTCATCGGGCTGGCGGAGCACGATCTCCCGAATCAGCGGCGTTAGCGCCCGCACGCTTTCCACCTTGCAGACGAATTGCTCGGCCGCCATCAGATCATTGTCGACCTCAACCGCCATATCGTCGCGGATCACCACCTGGCAGGCCAGATGAACTCCAGCCTTCAGCTCCTGTTTGGTCAGTCGCGCAGCCTCGGTCGGCAGGTGTGGCGCGCCGCCATCGACAATTGTGACCTTGCACAGGCCACAGGTGCCCGCACCGGCACAAGCCGACGGCACGAGAATCTCGTTGTCGTTAAGCGCGCCCAAAAGCTTGACGCCGGTGCGGGTGTCCAACTCGGTCGCGCTGTTGACCGTCAGCACCGCCGGCCGCGATGGCGACAGGATCGACCGCGCCAGCATCACCGTCAACGCCAGCGCCAGCACAATCCCGGTCAGAAGCGCGGTGCCCATCAAAATCTCGGTCATGGCGTCACCAGCGAAAATGCGGAAAAGCCCAGCGACATCAGCCCGGTGACGATGAAGGCGCTGGCCAACCCCTCCACGCCTTTGGGCATGTCGGAATATTTCAGCCGCTCCCTGATCGCGGCAAATGTGACGATCGCCAGCGCCCAGCCGAATCCGCTGCCCACGCCATAGGTCAACGACTCTGCAAAATCGTAGCGCCGCTCGACCATGAACAGGCTGCCGCCAAGGATTGCGCAATTGACGGTAATCAGCGGCAGAAAGATGCCGAGCGCCCGGTAAAGCCGAGGCGCGAACCGCTCCAGCGTCATTTCCAGAATCTGCACCATGGCGGCAATGACGCCGATGAAGCTGACCAGCTTGAGAAACGTCAGATCGACTTCAGGCAGACCCGCCCATGCCCAGGCGCCTTCGAGCAGCAGCAGGTTGAAGATCAGGTAATTGACCGGCACCGTGATTGCCTGCACCACGATCACCGCCAGCCCCAGGCCCAGCGCTGTCTCCACGCGCTTGGAGACAGCCAAAAAGGTGCAGATCCCCAAAAAGAAGGAGAGCGCCAGGTTTTCCTGGAAAATCGATTTGACCAGCAGCTCCATCATCGCCGGCCGTCCTCGCCGGAGCCAAGCCGAAACTCGGGATACTCCCTCTGCTCAGGCCGCCAGACCCGCACCAGCCAGACCACCAGTCCCAGGATGAAGAAGGCGCTTGGCGCCAGTTGCATCAGCCCCAGTGGCTGGAACCAGCCGCCATCGGCCACGGTGGTGACCAGTTGAACGCCCATCAGCGCCCCGGTTCCGAAGAACTCACGCACCGTGCCAACGCCGATCAGGATCAGGCTGTAGCCCAGCCCGTTGCCGAGCCCGTCAAGGACGCTTGGGGCGACGGGATTGCGCATCGCGAAAGCCTCGGCGCGTCCCAGCACCAGGCAATTGGTGACGATCAGCCCGACAAAGATCGAAAGCCGCTTGCTCATGTCGAACATAAAGGCCTGCAGCAACTGGTCGATGACGATGACGATCGACGCCACAATGGTGATCTGGATGATCAGCCGGATCGAGGGTGGAATGTGGTGCCGCAACAGGCTAATGACCCCGCCCGACAGCACCAGCACCACGGTCAGAGCCACCGACATGGTCAACGCGGTCGACAGGGTGGTGGTCACGGCCAGCGCCGAGCAGATGCCCAGAATCTGCAGCGTGATGGGGTTGTTTCCGATCAGCGGCGAGATCATATGCTGCCTCAGCGACATCTCACAATCCCTCCCGTGCGAGCCGCTCCAGGAACGGCCCGAAACCATTCTCGCCGAGCCAGAACTTGAGCATATTGCCAATACCGTCGCTGGTCTTGGTCGCGCCGGAAATGCCGTCCACCTCATAGGGTGTAGACGCGCCACCGCGCACCACTTCGATGCCAATGGCGCCGCTTTCGTCTGCGATCCTCTTGCCCGGCCACTGCGCCAGCCATTCCGGCTCTTCGATCCGCGCGCCAAAGCCGGGCGTATCGCCCTGCTCGACGATCGCCAATGCAGCAATCGTCGCCAGATCCGCCTCGAGCGCCAACGCCGCGCGAAGCGTGGACTGATAGCCCGCGCCATAGACCGGCAGCACAATCAGCATTAACTCGCCATCCTTCTGCAACAGATAGACCGGCGAGAGATCGGCGCGGCGCTTGATCCCGGCAATGTCAGTCTCGGGTGTGAGCGCGATGCTGGCGTCGGGGTCCTGCAGCGCCGCATCCAGATCAAACTCACCGCCTCCGGCGGGCGCTGTAAAGCTGCCGTCGTCGAGATTGACCATGCGGGTTTCCAGCGTATCGACACCGCTTTCAAGCATCAGATCACGCATGCCCGGCAGCGTGTCGAGCATCGCATCAAGCCGCGCCTGCCGCTCCGCGGCACGGTTGGCCTCCTGATAGGGTTTGAGCATGACAGCGGTCAGCGACACCGCCGACGCCGAGACGAACGCCACCAAAACCGCCATCCCGATGATTTTGATGCGGTCATCATTGGAGCGAGCAAAAAAGCCGCGAACGGGCGCAAACAGATCAGCCATGTCCAGCCCTCCGGCGGCGAAGCACCAGCGCAACGGCGAAATAGTCGATGATCGGCGCGAAGACGCTGGCCAGAAGTGCCGCGAACACCACTGCGGCCTGTCCGATATCAGGCCCAGCGACGGCGTCGAACAACACGATCAGCAGGCCCGCCAAAGCCCCGTGAACATAGCGGCCCGGATTGGTCGAGGCCGTGGATAACGAATCGCTGACGAGAAACACCAGCCCGAAGGAAATTCCCAAGGCCGGCGCCCAGGCGTCGCGCATCCAAACGCCACTCGACCAGATACCGTCCAGACCTTGGCCCGCGACGCCCGTAAGAATGATGACCACCGCCGCCATCGACAGCGCGCGCCAGGACACGAGCCCAGTCGCGAGAAGCAGCAAAGCCCCCGGCAGTGTCGCGATCACTAGGCCTGTTCCCGCAGGCGCAAGCCCGGCGCCGGTAAACGAGAACAACAAAAAACCCAGTGCAGCGGCGGCCGCCGGCAGGAAACCATACCCACGCCCGCCAAACACCAACTCGCCGAACACCACGCCAAAGCTCATCGCAAGCATCACTTGCCACAGCGCCGTATCGGGCGAAGCCATGACGGCGAAGATCAGCGCCGTGGTAACCCCATGCCAGCTTGCGGCGCGCCGGCGTAGGCTCGCAAACGCCAATTCCCAAACAAGACTTGCGAGCAGTGCCGCGATCAGGATCATGAGCTGGCCCGGGCCGCGTTCGAACAGCGTGACGGCGACCGGCGGCGCCAGTGCGATTGCCTGCGCCAGGGTTACCCCTCCCGGGCTCCAGGCCCGGCGCCAATGCAACCGGTGCGGATCCAGAAGCCAGCCGCTCATGCGTCTGCCGCCAATTCGTCAAGCACATGGCGCAGCATGCGTCCGTAATCGGCGCCACTGGTACAGATCATCGACACGGCCGCCAGATCATCCTCGACCATGCCCAGACACCCGAGCCGCTGCGCGGCTTCCGCATCGCCCACACTTAAGGCGCGCAGCAGCGGAACCGCCGGTCCGCCAAATCCAAGCTCCCGGTCGAGATCGGCGATAGGCACCAGCGGTCCCGGCCCGGCCCTCTCGCGCGCAGCCTGCCCGGGCCAGAGCCAGTTGAGCAACCCTTGCCGCGCCGGCGACCGGCGCTCGGGCGCGCTGTCAATCAACGTCACCTGCTGATGATATCTACCCAGCCATGCCGCCGCACGTCCCGAAAACGGTGAGCCGGAAAGGACCGCCGCGGATGCGCTTTTGGGTTTGGGGTCTCCGGGCGCAAAGCTTTTGGCGAAGGGCCGGGTTTCCCCCTCGATCAGATCGGGCAAATACGCTCCGGCAACTGTGCGCAGCAGCCTCGGCCGGCGCACATGCGACCCGGTGAGCGCGATCACCCTTGCCGGATCAACGCTGCCGGTCGTCAGGAATTGGCCAATTGCTGCGACATCCTGATAACCGATCGTCCACACTTGGCCCTGACGGTCGACCGGATGCAACAGGTGGATATGATGCCCAGCCAGTCCGGTCGCTGGCCCGGATTCGAACACTTGGCTGCGCACCCGCTCATGGCTTCCCTCCACCAGGTCCGGACCCGGCGTCTGGCAGACATGCACCAACCCCTCGGTCAGCAACGTCAACGCCTCCACCCCGTGTGAGAAGGCCTGACCGCACGCCTTGAGCACAATTCGCGGGTCCGGCGCATGGCTGTGATCGGCAGTGGCGGTGACGAAGATCGCATCGGGTTGCGCATCGGGAGCAGGAATCCTGCCGAAGGGCCGGGTCAGAAAACCCGGCCACAAGCCTTTGGCTTGAAGTGCCGCGCGCAATTTTTCAGCACTGGAGGCGTCGACCGGGTCCGTTTCCGGGGCCATGACAGATTGCGAATCGGACACATCCGCGTCTGTCTGTGCGCTGATCACCAGAGCCGACAATGTGCGTCGCGGGCCAAGCGTGATCGATTGGACCACGCCCGACAACGGTGATGTGAAATTGATCACGGGATGGGCGCGGTCGTAAAACAGCGGCTGCCCTTGGGCGACCCGGTCGCCCTGTGCACAAAGCAGCCTGGGCCGCAGCCCGGGCATATCGACGCCAAGCAGTGCTGCACGCTTGACCGGCCGGCCGGCGTCAATGCTCTGGGCGGGCGCAACAGCGCGATCACGTTGAAGTCCCGGGAACACCGATGATCCCACCTTAACTCCTGATGCAACAGACTGATTGGCCAGCGCCTCACGCGCGACACCAGACATCAATCTAGCAGCGCAAAAACGGTCCTGCGTTGAGCTACATCAATGCGACCGCTTCCGCCCCACAGCAATATGCAAGCCGCACTCACGCATCCAGACCTGCGCTCTCGCCTTCCGATTGGCCATATTAGCCAGTCTGACCGAACCACTGGAGGACTGCCTTGCCCATCTCCCGTTTTCGCTTCTCCGCTCTGAGCCTTTTTCTCTGCGCTGCATTGGCGGCTCCAGCAGCCATCGCCCAGGAAGCCTCGTCGCAACCGGTTTCACCTCTCACCTCTATTGTCGAGAATTGGATCGCCTCGCCGCATGGCGACCGGACATCCGAATCCTTCGTGCACTGGAACGATGACGGCGCGGTGCCGGAGAACTGCGCGACGTGCCACTCTGGCCCGGGTCTGATGGATTTTCTCGGCGCCGACGGGACGATGGTCGGCAAGGTCGACGCGCCCGCACCGACCGGTTCGCCGATCGATTGCGTCGCCTGTCACAACAAAGCTGCTTCGGAGCTGCAGCAGATCACCTTCCCCTCGGGCGAAATGATCACCCAGGCCGATTCCTCGGCGATCTGCATGGTCTGCCATCAGGGCCGTACCTCCGGGGACACCGTCAAGGCCGCAATCGCCGGCACCGAGGATGATGCGGTCAACGGCGATCTGGGCTTTCTCAATATCCATTACCGTGCCGCAGCGGCGACCTTGCTCGGCGGAACCGTGCGCGGCGGCTATCAATATGAGGGCAAAATCTACGCCGACCGGTTTGCGCACGTGCCCAACTTCGCAACCTGCACCACCTGCCACGACCCGCACACCACCAAGACAGTAGCAATCGACCAATGCGTCGCTTGCCACCAAGGCGTCGACGACGCGCGCGCCATCCGCACGACGCCCGGTGATCTTGACGGAGACGGTGACGCCAGCGAAGGTATCAGCGGCGAAATCGCCACGCTGCACGATAAACTCGGCGCGGCAATCGTGCTCTATGCATCACAGGTCGCCGGCGCGGAAATCGTCTATGATTCTCACGCCTATCCCTACTTCTTCAACGATCTTAACGGCAATGGCACGCCCGACGCCGACGAGGCCCAATACCCCAACCGCTATCAAAACTGGACGCCGCGGCTTCTGCGCGCTGCCTATAACTACCAGTTTGTTGCCAAGGATCCCGGCGCCTATGCGCACAATCCGCGCTACGCGCTGCAGCTCGTCCACGACAGTCTGGAAGACCTCTCGGCCAGGACCGAGGTCGACATGTCGGGTCTGATCAGACCTTGAACGTCATCACCGCACAACGCGCGGCCCGGAGACCCGGCGAAGTCTCCGGGCGGCCGCGCTTGCCGGCGTTGCGGCTCCTTAACATCGCTTTGTTCTGAGAGCAGCGCTGATGGCCAACTCCGAAGTTCTCGTCGCCATCGGAATCCTGTTTCTGGTCGGGTTGGCGCTCGACGCATTCGGCCGCACTGTGCATGTTCCGCGCGTCACCCTGCTGATCCTGCTCGGCGCCATCATCGGCCCGCCAGTGCTTGATTTGCTGCCAGCCGCCTTCGCCGGGTCGAACGAGTTTTACGCGCCCACAGCGCTGACCATGGTCGCCTTCCTGCTCGGCGGTTCTCTCAGCCCCGAAACCCTCAAAAATCACGGGCGCGAGATCCTCATCATCTCGCTGGTGCTGGTAATCGTATCGGTTGCCGTGGTCGCCGGCGGATTGTGGCTGATCGGCTTGCCCGCCGGTTTTGCACTGTTGCTGGGCGGGCTGTCGGCAGCCACCGACCCTGCCGCAACCCATGACGTTGTTCGCCAGTCCCGCGCCAGCGGCCGCTTCGCCACCAATCTGCTAGGTATCGTCGCCATCGATGATGCCTGGGGATTGCTGGTTTTCTCCATGGCGCTCACCCTTGCCGGAATTCTGATGGATCAGAGTGCGATCGCCGCACTGACCCACGGGGTGGTCGAAGTCGGCGGGGCGATCGTGCTCGGGCTCGCCATCGGCTTGCCGGCGGCTTACCTCACGGGGCGGATCAAGGCCGGGGAGCCGACTCTGATCGAAGCCTTGGGCCTGGTTTTCCTTTGCGCCGGGCTGGCGCTCCATTTCGGATTTTCCTTCCTGCTTACGGGCATGGTCTGCGGCGCCACGGTCGTCAATCTCGCCCGCCACCATGGCCGTCCGTTTCACGAAATTGAACGCATCGAATGGCCATTCATGCTGTTGTTCTTCGTCATGGCCGGCGCGTCGCTGGACACCGGCAATCTGGCCGAGGTCGGCACGGTCTGTGTCGCCTATTTCGTCCTGCGGGTAGTCGCCCGGCTGCTCGGCGGATGGCTCGGCGGAAATCTGGCCGGTCTGCCGGGGCGGGAAAGCCGAATGACAGGGCTGGGACTTATGCCACAGGCCGGCGTCGCCATCGGCATGGCGCTAGTGGCGGCGGAGCGCTTTCCCGATCTTGCCGATCAGATGCTCGCCGTCACGGTTGCCAGCACCATCGCCTTCGAACTGGTGGGACCGTTTTTCACGCAATACGCGCTGCGCCAGACCAGCCCCAAATCAGCATCGACCAACCAATCGTAAAAAGCTTCGCCGATGGCGTGCCTGCGGTTGCCAATAGCCGGCATCGAGTTGGAACGCGGTCACGTTTGTCTTGAGCAAAGGAAGGTGACGCCACGGACAACTGCGCGCTCGACAGTCGCGGCGCCGTCAAGCGCGGTCAGACTTCCCCGCATTTGTTGTCACCGCACCGGGCTTGCGTGACTTCGATTTTCAGGGTCAAATCTCCAAATGAGTGTTCATCAGCCCAGCTTCACCCTCGGCGTCGAGGAAGAATATCTTCTGGTCGACCGCGAAACTTGCGACCTTTCCGCGGCACCCGAGAGCCTGATCGAAGAGTGCGCCAAGGAACTTAAGGAGCAGGTCAGCCCGGAGTTTTTGCAGTGCCAGATCGAAGTCGGCACCCGGGTGTGCAAGACCGTTGCCGAAGCCGGTGCCGATCTCGCGCATCTGCGCAAACAGATCGCCCGCATTGCCGGCAATCACGGGCTGGCGCCGCTGGCGGTCTCCTGCCATCCCTTCGCCGACTGGCACAAGCAGCACTTTACCGACAAGCAGCGCTACCGCGAGCTTGAACGCGATCTTGGCGGTGTGGCACGGCGGATGCTGATCTGCGGCATGCATGTTCATGTCGGCATTGATGACGACGAGGCGCGCATCGACCTGATGGCGCAGTTTCCCTATTTCCTGCCGCATCTTCTGGCGCTGTCGACCTCCTCACCCTATTGGAAGGGCGACGACACCGGGCTCAATGCCTACCGATTGACTGTGTTCGACAACCTGCCGCGCACCGGTCTGCCGCCGCGTTTTTCATCGTGGTCGGAGTATCAACGCTCGGTGCAGATAATCATCGACAGCGGGCTGATCGAGGACTGCACCAAAATCTGGTGGGACCTTCGGCCCTCCGCCCGCTTCTCCACCCTGGAATCGCGCATCTGCGATATCTCGCCCAGGCTCGATGACACGCTGGCCATTGTCGCTCTGACCCAGTCGATCATGCATATGCTCTGGCGGCTGCGCGCAAAGAATCAGCGCTGGCGGATCTACGACCGGTTTTTGATCGGCGAAAACCGCTGGCGCGCCCAGCGCTACGGCGTTTCCAATGGGCTCATCGACTATGCGCGCGGCGAAGTGGTGCCCTTCGCCGAACTGTTGGACGAACTGATCGACATGGTGCGTGAGGATGCCCAGGCGCTCGGTTGCTGGGACGAGGTCCAGTCGGCGCGCCGGATCGCTAGCGAAGGCACCAGCGCCGACCGCCAGCGTTCGGTCCACGCCCGGGCGATTGCCGGCGGCGCCAGCGCCAAGGAAGCGCAAAAGCAAGTTGTCCGCTCGCTGATCGGCGAATTCACCGAGGGTCTGGACAACCATCTGAAATCCGCAGTCGTCGAGGCCGGTTGAGACGATCCTGCCGGAACAAGCATCTTGAACCCGATCTCCCCGAGGCCGGGCCGGAATCCGGGCGGACATCTTCACAGCAGCTTTCCCGCATCGACCGGAAACTGGACCAGGATGTTATCAAAGCTTGTCACGGACTGTCCCGGGCGGAGAGACGCCTGGCGTTTGACATTTGTCCGGGAGGATCTTCCGCTGCCGCTGTCCGTCAACATGTGCTATCGGGATGGAAATCACTGCAGCCGAAGGGTTTGAGACCTGTCCCGTTTTGTTCCCGAACTGATCATTTTCGATTGCGATGGCGTGCTGATCGACAGCGAGGTCATCAGCGCCAATGTGCTCATCGACGCTCTCAGAAGCGTCGGCATCCACGTCGATTTCGATTATGTGCAAGCCCATTTCCTTGGCCGCAGCTGGACCAAGGTCGCCGCCGAGATAAGAGCCTCCCATGGATATCTGCCGGGAACCGATTTCGAGCAGCGATACCGCTCGCAATTGCTGGACCGGTTCGAACGCGAGTTGAAGCCCACCTCCGGAATCCGCGAGCTTCTGGACAAAATTGCTGCGAAAATCTGCGTGGCCACCAGCAGTTCGCCCAAGCGCGCGTCGCGATCGCTTCAACTGGCCGGACTGGCGGATCATTTTGATGGGCGGATCTTCACCGCATCCCAGGTTGACTGCGGCAAACCGGCTCCGGACCTGTTCCTGTTTGCGGCTTCACACATGCAGGTCGATCCCGCGCGCTGTCTTGTGATCGAGGATTCCGCGCCCGGTATTCAGGCGGCTATGAATGCCGGTATGCGCGTCCTGCGGTTTACCGGCGCGAGCCACCTTCGGAAGCTCGATGCAGCCAGCTTGACCCTGAACGGCGCGGTCGCCTGTTTTGACAAATGGGAACAATTCCTTGAAATGGCGCCCCAGGCGCAATTGCCTTCGGGCGGACGGATGACACCATGAACACCACGGGCAACACCCCTGAGACAAGCCGGCTTGACGACGCGGCACGCGCGGGGTGGCTCTATTATGTCGCCGGCAACACCCAGGACGAGATCGCCCGAAAGCTTGGGGTTTCGCGGCAGTCGGCCCAGCGGCTGGTATCGCTGGCCGTCAGCGAAAAGCTGATCAAGGTCCGGCTTGACCATCCCATCGCCCGCTGCATGGAGCTGGCGCAGCGGCTGAGAGAAGCCTATGGGCTCAAGCTTTGCGAAGTGGTGCCTAGTGATCCCGATGCGCCATCGTCACTCGTCGGCGTCGCACAGGCAGGTGCTGCCGAGATAGAGCGGCGGCTGAAATCGCAACATCCGAAAATCATCGCCATCGGAACGGGCCGCGCGCTGCGCGCCTGCGTCGAACAGCTTCCGAAGATGGACTGCCCGCAGCACCGCATCGTCTCGCTTCTCGGCAATATGATGTCAGACGGTTCGGCGACCGCCTACAACGTGGTGATCCGCATCGCCGAACGCGTGAATGCGCGCCATTATCCCATGCCTCTGCCGGTGCATGCCCGGTCCTCCGACGAGCGCAGCATCCTCCACAACCAGGAACCGGTTCGCAACATTCTGGAGCTGGCGCGGCAAGCCGACGTGACCTTCGTCGGTATCGGCAATATGGACGTAAATTCTCCCATCTATGTCGATGGATTTCTCTCTCGCGACGAGTTGCGGGCCTTTGACAAGGCCGGGGCCGTGGGCGAGATCACCAGTTGGGCCTATGACGCGGAGGGCCGGATCATCGACGGCTTGGTCAACGACCGCGTTAACAGCGCACCGCTGATTGCCGGTTCTCCAAACCCGGTGTTCGGCATCGCGACGGGAGAGGCCAAGGTGCCGGCGATCCGCGGCGCCATGAAGGGCCGCTTGATAAACTGTCTGATTACCAACGAGTTTACCGCGCAGAGGCTTCTCGAGACCTGACGCGCGTCCCGTCTCGCCAATTGGTACCCGCTCCAGTTTCTTGTCCAAAACACACTGCATGGCCCGCACGGAATGCGCACGCGACGCGTGTAAATCATGCCAGTTGGCGGTTTGCGTCAAAGCGGTAGAACGCCCGGGTCAGAAGTGCCCGGCTGTCGAATGCGACACTTATCAATTTGATATCAATACAGATTTGGCAACAGATCGAGTCCCTACTCTCGGCACTTAAGGTTCGAGCTTGACTCGCTCCTACGCCTATGTGAATATTTGCCCGTCTATATAGCAATTGCCCATATACGGCATTGGGAGGAAATTATGAATACTCTTACACGCGCCCTTTTGGGCGTGTCGGCGCTTGCGCTCACCATGACCGGCGCCACCGCCGAAACCATCACCATCGCGACCGTGAACAACGGCGATATGATCCGTATGCAGGGTTACACCGACGACTTTACCGCCAAGACTGGCCACGAAGTCGAGTGGGTGACGCTGGAGGAAAACGTGCTGCGTCAGCGCGTGACCACTGACATCAGCACCAAGGGTGGTCAGTTCGACATCATGACCATTGGCATGTACGAAACCCCGATCTGGGGCTCCAATGGCTGGCTGGTCCCGCTGAACGGACTGAGCGAAGAGTATGACGTCGACGACATCCTGCCCGCGATGCGCGGCGGTCTGAGCCATGAAGGAACGCTTTTCGCAGCTCCGTTCTACGGCGAAAGCTCGATGGTCATGTACCGCACCGACCTGATGGAGAAGGCCGGCATGGAAATGCCGGATGCGCCAACCTGGGACTTCATCCGCGAAGCGGCGGCTGCCATGACCGACCGCGACAACGAGATCAACGGCATCTGCCTGCGCGGCAAGGCCGGCTGGGGTGAAGGCGGCGCTTTCATCACCGTGACCGCGAACTCGTTCGGCGCACGCTGGTTTGATGAAGACTGGAATGCCCAGTTCGATCAGCCCGAGTGGAAGAACGCCCTGGAATTCTTCGCCGGTATGATGTCCGAATCCGGACCTCCGGGATACGCGACCAATGGCTTCAACGAGAACCTCTCGCTGTTCCAGCAGGGCAAATGCGGCATGTGGATCGACGCCACCGTTGCCGCGTCCTTTGTGACCAACCCCGACGACTCGACCGTTGCCGACAAGGTTGGCTTCGCCCTGGCACCCGACACCGGCCTTGGCAAGCGCGCTAACTGGCTTTGGGCTTGGGCTCTGGCGATCCCTGCCGGCACCCAGAAGGAAGCGGCTGCGAAGCAGTTTATCGAGTGGGCCACATCCAAGGACTACATCGAACTCGTCGCGGCGAAAGAAGGTTGGGCCAACGTCCCGCCCGGCGCCCGGACCTCGCTTTATGAGAACCCGGAATACCAGGCCGTGCCGTTCGCACAAAAGACCCTCGATTCCATCAATGCGGCCGATCCGACGAATCCGACCGTCAAGCCGGTGCCCTATGTTGGTATCCAGTTTGTCGCCATCCCGGAATTCGCCGGCATCGCGACTGAAGTCAGCCAGGAATTCTCGGCTGTCTATGCAGGTCAGCAGACCGTGGACGAGGCACTGGCGAAAGCTCAGGCATTGACCACCGAAGCGATGGAAGCCGCAGGTTACTGAGGCATCCTCCCGTCCCGGAGGACGGCGGCAGTAACCGTCCTCCGGGGTACTTCTCGACAACGCAATTGACACCGTTCTTCTGCGGCCACAGGCCGTAGGAAAAGGAGGCGTGTGATGGCCACCCAGCATTCCCGATCCGCCGCCCGCCTGATGCTGGCGCCCGCCGTGATCCTGCTTCTAGGCTGGATGCTCGTGCCACTCACAATGACCCTGTATTTCTCGTTCAAGAAATACCTGCCGCTTCGCGGCGGTGACCTCGGTTGGGTCGGCTTCGACAATTACATCCGTTTCGTCACCTCCAGCGCCTTCTGGCCCAGCGTGATGACAACCCTTCTGATCGTCGGCGGCGTGCTGGTGATTACCGTGGTGCTTGGCGTGCTGCTGGCGATCCTGCTGGATCAGCCGATGTGGGGCCAGGGTGTTGTTCGCATTCTGGTAATCGCACCCTTTTTCGTCATGCCGACCGTCTCCGCGCTGGTTTGGAAAAACATGTTCATGGATCCGGTCAACGGCATTCTGGCGCATCTTTGGAAGGCCTTCGGCGCAACCCCGATCGAGTGGTTGAGCCAGGCATCGGTACCCTCGCTGATCATGATCGTCAGTTGGCAGTGGCTGCCGTTCGCCACCTTGATCCTGCTCACCGCGATCCAGTCGCTCGACAGTTCACAGCTTGAGGCCGCCGAGATCGACGGCGCGCCGCCGGTCAAACGCTTCTGGTATATCACGCTTCCGCATCTCAGCCGTGCGATCACCATCGTCATCCTGATCCAGTCGATCTTCCTGCTGGCAGTTTTCGCGGAGATCTTCGTGACCACCGGAGGCGCCTTCGGGACCCGAACCCTGACCTATCTGATCTTCCAGCGTGTCCTGGAAAGCCAGAACGTCGGACTTGGTTCAGCGGGCGGCGTCTATGCAATCATTCTCGCCAATATCATTGCCATCTTCCTGATGCGCATTGTCGGCAAGAACCTGGACGCGTGAGGAGGAACCCCCAATGGCCCGCGCAGTCACGACCCAACGCAAGACAATCAACACCGCCATCGCCTGGGCGATCGGCCTGCTGATCTTCTTCCCGATCCTGTGGACGGTATTGACCAGTTTCAAGACCGAGGCACAGGCGATTTCCGACCCGCCGGTGTTCTTGTTCTTCGACTGGACACTGGAAAACTACAGCATTGTCCAGGAGCGCTCCAATTACATGCGCTACCTCTGGAACTCGGTCATCATCGCCGGCGTCTCGACCATTATCGGCATTATCATTGCAGTGCCCGCAGCCTGGTCCATGGCCTTTGTGCCGTCCCGGCGCTCCAAGGACATCCTGCTCTGGATGCTCTCGACCAAGATGCTGCCGGCAGTGGGTGTGCTTTACCCGATCTATCTCTTGTTCATCAAAATGGGCCTGCTCGATTCACTCGTCGGCCTGACCATCGTGGTGATGCTGATCAATCTGCCGATCATCGTCTGGATGCTCTACACTTACTTCAAGGAAATCCCCGTCGATATCCTTGAGGCAGCCCGAATGGACGGCGCGACGCTGAGGGAGGAAATCCTTTATGTGCTCACGCCAATGGCGATCCCGGGCATTGCCTCGACATTGTTGCTCAATGTCATTCTGGCCTGGAACGAGGCCTTCTGGACGCTCAACCTGACGGCCGCCAAGGCCGCGCCGTTGACTGCCTTCATCGCCAGCTACTCAAGTCCCGAGGGCCTGTTTTACGCAAAGCTTTCCGCAGCTTCGACCATGGCCATCGCCCCAATCCTCATTCTTGGCTGGTTCAGCCAAAAACAACTCGTCCGCGGCCTGACCTTCGGCGCGGTGAAATAGGAAAACATCATGGGACATATTTCACTCAAACAGGTCACCAAAAGCTTCGGCGCAACCAACGTCATTCCGCCGCTGGATCTTGAAATCAACGATGGTGAATTCGTGGTTTTCGTCGGCCCCTCGGGCTGCGGCAAGTCCACGCTTCTGCGGCTGATCGCCGGCCTTGAGGACGTCACCAGCGGCACCATCGCGATCAACGGGAACGACGCCACCATGATCCCGCCCGCCAAGCGCGGTCTGGCCATGGTGTTTCAATCCTACGCGCTTTATCCGCACATGTCGGTTCGCAAGAACATCGGCTTTCCGCTGAAGATGGCCGGCATCTCCAAGGAGGAAGCCGAGCAGAAAATCGCTTCGGCGGCAGAGGTTCTCAATCTGACCGACTATCTCGATCGCCGCCCGGGCCAGCTTTCCGGCGGCCAGCGCCAGCGTGTGGCGATCGGCAGGGCCATCGTGCGCGAACCCGACGCGTTCTTGTTCGATGAGCCGCTGTCCAATCTCGACGCCGCACTGCGGGTCAATATGCGGCTGGAAATCAGCGAGCTCCACAACAGCCTCAAGACCACCATGATTTACGTCACCCACGACCAGGTTGAAGCCATGACCATGGCCGACAAGATCGTGGTGCTCCGCGCTGGCTATATCGAGCAGGTCGGCTCTCCGCTGGAACTCTACCGTTCGCCCGCCAACCTGTTCGTCGCAGGCTTTATCGGCTCACCCAAGATGAATTTCGTCGAAGGCAAGGACGCCGAGGCCGAGGGTGCGCACACGATCGGCGTCAGACCGGAACATCTCACCGTTTCCAAGACCTCCGGTCAGTGGAAAGGCACAGTTGGCGTCTCCGAGCATCTGGGCTCCGACACTTTCCTCCGCGTCAATGTCGAGGGGCTTGAGCCGCTGACGGTGCGTGCTGACGGCGAGGTCGAACTCTACCATGGTGATACGGTCTATCTGACGCCCGAGCCCTCCAAACTCTATCGCTTCGACGCTGACGGCAAGGCCATCTGACCATGCGGCTTGCCGGCAAGACCGCGTTGATCACCGGCGCCGCCCGCGGCATCGGCCGGGCTTTCGCCGAGCGCTATGCTGCAGAAGGGGCGCGCGTCGCGATTGCGGATATCGATCTCGACCGGGCCGCGGCGACCGCCGGGCACATCGGCGAGGCCGCCTTTGCCATCGAACTTGATGTCAGCGATCAGGCATCCATCGACCAAGCGATCGCCGCTGTGGCAGAGCGCACAAGGGGCATCGACATTCTGATCAACAATGCAGCCCTGTTCGATCTCGCGCCCATCGTCGAGATTACCCGCCAAAGCTATGATCGGCTGTTTTCCATCAATGTCGCAGGCAGCCTGTTCACTCTGCAGGCCGTTGCCCGGCACATGATCGCCCGCGGCCAGGGTGGCAAGATCATCAACATGGCAAGCCAGGCAGGCCGCCGCGGCGAAGCGCTGGTCGGCGTCTACTGCGCCACAAAGGCGGCGGTGATCAGCCTCACCCAATCGGCAGGCCTCGATCTCATCAAGCACGGCATCAACGTCAATGCGATTGCGCCCGGCGTCGTCGATGGCGACCATTGGGACCATGTCGATGCGCTGTTCGCCGCCCAGGAGGGCCTCGCCCCCGGCGAAAAGAAACGGCAGGTCGGCGCGGCGGTTCCATTCGGTCGCATGGGCACAGCAGCCGATCTCACCGGCATGGCCGTGTTTCTGGCCACTCCCGATGCTGACTACATCGTCGCCCAGACATACAATGTCGATGGCGGGAACTGGATGAACTGATGTCAGATCCGAGCCCGCGCCATTCAGGTCCCGCCCTTACGCTTTGCGACCAATCGCTTTCCGGAATTGCAGACCTGGTCGACACCCCTCATTATGACCGCGCGCAACTGACGCCCGGTGTTTTGCATGTGGGGGTTGGCAATTTCCACCGCGCCCATCAGGCCACCTATTTCCATCGGCTGTTCGAAATGGGTCTCGATCATGACTGGGCCATCATCGGCGCCGGAATCATGCCGTTCGATCGGGCGATGCGCCAGAAGCTTTCGACGCAGGACTGGCTGACCACGGTCGTCGAACTCGATCCGGAGGGCTTCAAGGCCGGCGTCATCGGCTCAATGATCGGATTTTCAGCGGTCAACCCCGCGGCACTGATTGCCGCGATGCTCGACCCGCGCATCCGCATTGTCTCACTGACGGTGACCGAAGGCGGCTATTTTTTAAACTCCCGGACCGGCGGTTTTGATCCGTCGCACCCGGCGATCATCGCGGACGCCACGGCGCCGCAGCAGCCCGATACGGTGTTCGGCGCTATCCTTGCCGCACTCCGGGCGCGGCGCGCCGGCGGCGTGGCGCCTTTCACCGTCATGTCCTGCGACAATCTTCCTGAAAACGGTCACGTGGCCCGCGCCACCATATTGGGACTGGCAAAACTGAGCGATCCGGAATTCGCCAAATGGGTGGCAGCCAATGTCGCATTCCCGAATTCCATGGTCGACTGCATCACGCCGGGCACCGGCCTTCGCGAACTCGATCTGGTGCGCAACAGTTTCGGTATCGAAGACGCCGCACCAGTGGTGTGCGAGCCTTTCCGCCAATGGGTGATGGAAGATGACTTTACGAATGGCCGGCCAGCATTGGAAAAGGTCGGCGTCGAGTTCGTCAAAGATGTCGCGCCCTACGAGCTGATGAAGCTGCGGATTCTCAATGGCGGCCATGCGGCGATCGCCTATGCCTCGGCCCTGATCGGGCATCACTTCGTTCACGACGCCATGGCCGACCCTCTGATTGCCGGGTTTTTGCGCAAGCTGACGATGGAAGAGATCGTGCCCACGGTTCCTGCCATTCCTGGCGTCGATCTCGAGGCCTATGTCGAACTGGTGGCCGGCCGGTTTTCAAACGCCGCTCTGGGCGACACCATTCCGCGATTGTGTCTCGACGGCTCCAACCGGCAACCGAAGTTCATTTTACCGACCATCACGGCCCGCCTCGAGGCCGGGCAGCCGGTTGACGGGCTGGCGCTCGAAGTGGCGCTGTGGTGCCACTATTGCGCGGGCGAACGCGAAGATGGCGGTGCGATCGACATCGACGATCCCAACGCCGACCGGCTGCGCAGCCACGCTCTCGCGGCGCGCGACACGCCGCTGGCGTTTTTGCAGATGGCCGATGTTTTCGGCCCGCTCGCCGATTCACCGCTGTTTCGCAAGCAGTTTGAACAGGCGTTGCGGCAGCTGCAGGACCAGGGCGCCAGCGCCGTGCTGCACGCTTATGTGGCCGCCTAACCCATCCCGGTCGGTTCCGCTGCCGCCAAGATGATCAGCCGCCGCCAGCCACCGTCAGCTCGGCGCCCTGTGCCTCAAGTGCTGCGGCAATCTCGTCATTGGCGGGCGCATCGGTTACCACCCGGCCGATCGCTTCGAAGCCCGCGACCTGCACCAGCCCGCGGCGGCCGAATTTGGAGTGATCCGTGACCACGTAGCTGCGCTCGCCGCGCGACAGCATCATCCGCGCGAACTCCGCTTCCTCGAGATCAAAATCCATCACCCCTGATCCAGCATCAATGGCGCCGGCGGAAATGATGGCGTGGGCGACCGAGAATTTGGAGATGAAGTCGATCGCCGAAACTCCGAAGGCCGCGCCGGAATCGCTCCTGAGTTCGCCGCCGGCCATATAGACCTTGTTGCCGTTGATGGTCGCCAAGGTGCGGGCAATGTCGGATGAATTGGTCACCACGGTCAGCCGCCGGTGGTCGAGCAACTCCCGCGCCACGAAACTGGTTGTCGTGCCGGTGTCGAGCATCACGGAATCGCCATCCTGGATGAAACCCGCCATTTCCCGGGCAATCCGGCGCTTGGCATTCGCGTTTTCGCGCATCCGTCGCTGGAACGGCGCTTCGCCAACCTGTCCGGCCAAACCCACCGCACCATGGATCTTCAGCACGGAACCATTTTCGGTCAGCGGCCGCACGTCCCGGCGCACCGTTTCCAGCGACACGCCCAGCCGTGAGGCCAGTTCGGAGATGGTCACCGTGCCTTCATCGGAGAGCATGCGCATGATTTCGGAGTGACGTTTGGACAGCATAAAACACACCTTCTGATGGTCTTTTTGTAGGCGATTGCTGGCCGCAAATCAAACAACGCCACATCAATCGGTCACAAAAACAAAAAAATCCCACAGATTTGATTGACAAGCCCCGGGCCGTGGTGTGGGATCACGGGGTCAAAACCACGCACGGATGCGCTGTCGCCTGACCTCGTCGGGGTGAAAAACAAAAGCGCCGGCATGCGCAAACCAACAGGGTGAACAGGAGGTTCGACATGCATTCAGCCAATCTCATTTCCGGCCGCACATTCCGCCAGGTGACCGCAGCACTCGCCATCACGGCCGCGACGTGCCTCGCCGTTCCGGCCTCGGCGCAGGAATCCAGCGATCCGATCAAACTGACATTGCATGACTGGACCGGTCAGTTGATCACCACCAACATCATGGGTGAGGTGCTCAAGAAAGCCGGTTACTCGATCGAATATGTCCAGGCCGACTATCTGGCCCAGTTCGCGGGCCTGGAAACCGGCGATCTGCACATCGCCATGGAAATGTGGGAAACCACCGGCCGCGAGGCGATGGATGCGGCAACCGCCACCGGCAAGGTCGAAAACTTCGGTCCCACCGGCATGAAGGCCAAGGAAGAGTGGTGGTACCCCGCCTATATGAAGGAAAAATGCCCGGACCTGCCAAATTGGGAAGCCTTGAAGGACGAGACCTGCGCCGAAGCGTTCTCGACCGCCGAAACCGCGCCCAAGGGGCGCTATCTGGGCGGACCGGTGACCTGGGGCGGTTTTGACGACGAGCGTGTCGAGGCGCTGGACCTGCCATTCGAAGTTATCCACGCGGGCACCGATGCGGCCTTGTTCGCCGAGCTCGAAAGCGCCTATCAGCGCAAGGCACCGATCATGCTGTGGGTCTATGCGCCGCACTGGGCGCCCGCCAAGTTCGAGGGCGAATGGGTGGAATTCCCCGAATACACCTCCGAGTGCTATAACGACCCGGCCTGGGGCTCCAACACGTCTGCCGCCTATGATTGCGGCAAACCCTTCGGCGAGATCTGGAAGGTCGGCTGGGCTGGCCTTAAGGAAAACTGGCCCGGCGCCCACGCTGCCGTCACCGCTTTCACCATCGACAATGATGAGATGGGCGCAATGATCACCAAGGTCGATCTCGATGGTATGAGCGTCGACGACGTGGTCACCGAATGGATGGGCGCGAACGAAGATCGCTGGTCCGGCTGGATCAAGCAATAGGCTGCGCCGGTTCCCGTCGGGCGGGCGGGAACCGGACCTCCCGGGGACGATCGGCGGCCAGGCTTCATGCCCGGTTGCCGGTCGACCGGCGGAGATCCCTGGCGGCTTGAAGGCCGTCAGGAAACCGCCACCGCGGCGGTCCATCGTTTTACACGATCGTGTTTGCTCCGTTTCGGCTATGATCCAGTAATCCCGGCCGGCGAAACTCCAACTTTCAAAAACCGCAGACCCGGCACCCAATGACCACTCCCGAATCCAAACTCGTTTGCCGCAATGTCTGGAAGCTCTTCGGCGCCGAGGCCGAGACCTTTCTGACAAGGCATGATGGTCATCCCGACGCACAAGCCGTTGCCGCCGCCGGACTGGTCGGCGCCGTGCGCCATGTCGATCTCAATGTCCGCGAAGGCGAAATCTTTGTCATCATGGGCCTTTCAGGCTCCGGCAAATCGACCCTGGTGCGATTGATGTCGCGGCTGATCGAACCCACCGGCGGTGATATCCTGTTCAAGGGCGAGAACCTGCTGGAACTGCCCCACGCCCGTATGATCGAGATCAGGCGTCACCAGATGGGTATGGTGTTTCAGCATTTCGCGCTGCTGCCGCATCTGACTGTTCAGGACAATGTCGCTTTTCCTCTCGACATCCAGGGCATGGCGCGAAGCGAGCGTGAGGCGCGGGCGCGTGAGATGATCGAGCTTGTAGGATTGGGCGGTAAGGAAGCCGCCTTTCCGCGTCAGCTTTCCGGCGGCCAGCAGCAACGCGTCGGTATCGCCCGGTCGCTCGCTGTGGAGCCTGAAATCTGGTTCCTAGACGAGCCGTTCTCCGCACTCGATCCGCTGATCCGGCGCGAGATGCAGGACGAGTTCATGCGCCTGCAAACGGTGCTGCACAAAACCATCGTGTTCATCACCCACGACTTCGACGAGGCCATCCGGCTGGCCGACAGGATTGCCATCATGAAGGACGGTGAGATCGTCCAGGCCGGCACGCCCGAGGAGATCGTGCTTACCCCCGCTACCGATTACGTGGCCGAATTCACCCGCAGTGTGGCCCGCGCCAAGGTGATCAGAACCCAAAGCCTGATGACGCCCGTGGAGGCGGCAGCTTTAACGGGAACGGAGGATCAGCCGACGGTCTCGGCGCGGTCCAACATTGCCGACGCGGCGCCGATGTTCCTCGATGGCGTCGCGCGCCTTGGCGTGGTTGACGATGAGGGCAAGATCATCGGCGCGCTCGACCGCCAGACCGTTGTCGATCTGATGTTGAAGGGCTGAGATGACCACGCCGGGCCTCCCATTGTCGCCCCCGCCTGCTGTCGTCGCGCCACAGCCCGCATCCCGGTCTTTGCCGTGGGCCTGGATGGTCGCGATCGCCCTGTTCGCGGCCTTCTGGCTCACGGCAGAGACGCTGACGCCCGCCGCGTTCGAATATCCAAAAGCCGTCGTGGTTCCACTCGCCTCGTGGATCAGCGCGGCAATGAAGTGGTTGATCGACGAAGCCACCTTCGGCCTGTTCAGCTTCACCGACCTTACCCGGTTCATCTCCGCCGTTCTCGATGTCCCCTACACACTTGTGCTCAGCCTGCTGTCGACCGGATTTCTGGAAGGCAGCGGCTCCTCGGCAGTACAGATCGTGCCGCCGCTTCCCTGGGTCGCGGTGATCGGTCTGGTGATGCTCCTGGGTCATTGGCTGGGCGGCGCGCGGCTCGCGCTGCTGGCCGGCGGATGTTTTCTGTTCCTGGCGATCTTCGGGCAATGGACCAGCGCCATGGTAACCTTGGCCTCCATCCTGGTGGCAGCACCCCTCGGGGTAGTTTTCGGACTGCTGTTCGGCATCGCCGCCTGGCGCTGGCGCTGGGTGGAGCGGGTGATCATGCCGGTGCTCGACCTGATGCAGACCATTCCGGTCTTTGCCTATCTGGTGCCGGTGCTGTTCCTGTTCGGCTTCGGCCCCACCGCGGCGGTGATCGCCACGCTGATCTTCGCCACCCCGCCGATGACCCGTATCGCAATCCTGGCGCTCAGGGCGGTGCCTTCTGAGATCATCGATCTGGGAAACATGGTCGGCTGTACCGAACGTCAGATGACCTGGCGGGTAATGGTGCCCGCGGCCCGCGAAAGCCTGATGGTCGGCATGAACCAGGTCATCATGCTGTCGCTCAACATGGTCATCATCGCTTCAATGATCGGCGCTGGCGGCCTTGGCTTCGATGTTCTGGCGGCGCTGCGGCGGCTTGATTTCGGCGCCGGCCTTGAAGCTGGATTTGCGATCGTGGCTCTGGCGATTGCCATGGACCGCTTGAGCCAGGCGGCGGCTGAGAAAATGTCCGCCCCATCTTCTGAAACGATGCAGACATCGTCACCGTTTCGCCGGCATCCCTATCTCGCCGGTGCAGTTGTGCTGATCGTTGCGACCACGGTGCTGAGCTTTGCGATCCCCGGAATCCGCAGCTATCCCGAGGCGCTGGAGATCTCCACCGGCACCTTCTGGTCCGAGGTCGTCGCCTGGATCAACATCAACTATTTCGACACGCTCGAAGCGGTCAAGAACGCCATGCTGCTCAATGTGCTGATCCCGTTCAAGCGCTTCCTCGGCGACCTGCCCTGGCTCGGCGTCACCCTGTTGATCTCCTTTGCCGGCTACCGGCTCGGCGGCTGGCGGCTGGCAGCGCTGACAGGAGGCCTGGCGCTGTTCGTGGCTGTTACCGGCCAGTGGGAGAAGGCAATGATCACCGTTTATCTGTGCGGTGTCTCGGCGGTCCTCGCAGCGCTGATCGGCATTCCCATCGGCATCGTCTCGGCCACCCGGGACCGGCTCTGGTCCTGGGTCCAGGTGGCCATCGACACGCTGCAGACCCTGCCGAGTTTCGTCTATCTGATGCCGGCCGTCATGCTGTTCAGGGTGGGCGATTTCACCGCCATGATCGCCGTTGTGGCTTTCGCCGTCGCTCCTTCGATCCGCTACACCGCGCTCGGCATTCGCAAGGTCGATCCGAAACTGATCGAAGCTGGCCGCGCCATGGGCTGCACCGAGTGGCAGATCCTGACCCGCATCCGGCTCAAGCTGGCTTTGCCTGAAATCATGCTTGGCCTCAACCAGACCATCATGTTCGCCCTGGCAATGCTGGTGATCACCGCATTGGTCGGCACCCGCGATCTCGGCCAGGAGGTCTATATCGCGCTCACCAAGGCCGACACCGGCCGCGGTCTGGTCGCGGGTCTGTCAATCGCGGCCATCGCCATCATTGCCGATCGGCTGATCTCGAGCGGCGCAGTCCATGCGCGCCGCCGTCTCGGCCTGGAGTGAGGAGAGCCATGACCGATCATCCGACCCAAGACCAAATCCGCGCTCTGCCATGTTTTTCAGGCTCTGTTGAGATCGAACCGCTAACGGGCGGGCTGAGCAATGAAAGCTGGCTGGTGAGCGACGTGGCCGGACGCCATGTGGTCCGCCTCGGCCGGGATTTTCCCTTTCATCATGTCGACCGCGCACGCGAGGTGATGACCGCGCGGGCGGCGTATGAAGCCGGCTTCGCACCAAGGGTCGAATATGCAGAACCAGGCATCATGGTCTCGGCATTCATCGAGGCGCAAACCTATGCCGCCGCCGATGTCTGCGCCAATGTGGAGCGCGTTGGACAGCTGATCCGCGATTTTCATCAAAGTATGCCGGCTCATGTCTCGGGCGCGGGCTTCATGTTCTGGGTGTTTCACGTCATTCGCGACTATGCCCGCACACTCCAGGCCGGAAACTCGCGCATGGCCGATCGCCTGCCCGGCTGGCTTGAGCTGTCCCGCCGGCTCGAGGCCGTGCAAATCCCCTTGCCGATCATCTTCGGCCACAATGATCTGCTGCCCGCCAATTTCCTGGACGATGGCGATCGGCTGTGGCTGATCGATTTCGAGTATGCCGGTTTTTCCACCGCCATGTTCGACATCGCCGGCGCCGCGTCCAACGCCGGCATGAGCAACGATCAGGCCGCGCAGCTCCTCGATACGGCGCTTGGCGGAATTCAGGACGCAGCCCTGGAACGCGCCTTTCACGCCATGCAATGCGCATCCCTGTTGCGCGAAACGCTGTGGAGCCTGGTTTCGGAACTGCATCTCGATGCGCCCGGGGTCGATTACCAGGCCTACACGGCCGAGAACCTCGCCACCCTGCAAGCGGCCCTCGAGCAATACCAATCGAATTACGGAAAGATAGCATCATGACCTTCCCAGACCGGGCCCAGATCGTCGTCATCGGCGGCGGCATCATCGGCTGCTCCACCGCCTACCATCTGGCGCGTGACCACAAGGCCGATGTGGTGTTGCTCGAACAGGGCCAGCTCACATCCGGCTCGACCTGGCATGCCGCCGGCCTGGTCGGACAATTGCGGTCCTCGGCCTCGATCACCAAGGTGCTCAAATACTCCGTTGACCTCTACAAGCGCCTGGACAAGGAAACCGGCCTGGAGACCGGCTGGAAGATGTCCGGCTGCCTAAGACTCGCCACCAATCAGGACCGCTGGACCGAATACAAGCGTCTGGCGACGACGGCGCAGAGTTTCGGCATGGAGATGCACCTGCTTTCGCCACAAGAGGCCAAGGCGATGTTCCCGCTGATGGAAACCGGCGACCTAGTCGGTGCAAGCTGGCTGCCCACCGACGGTCAGGCAAGCCCGTCCGACATTACCCAGTCGCTCGCCAAGGGCGCACGCATGCATGGCGCAAAGATCCACGAAAACGTGCGCGTCACTGGCTTCGACATCGAGGACGGCAGGATCCTGGCGGTGAAGACCGACAAGGGTGACATCGCTTGCGATAAGGTGGTCAATTGTGGCGGTCAATGGGCCCGCCAATTGGGCGATATGGCCGGCATCAATGTGCCGCTCCAGCCGGTCAAGCACCAATATGTCATCACCGAATCGATCAGCGGTCTGTCAAGCGACGCGCCAACCATCCGCGATCCCGACCGCCGCACCTATTTCAAGGAAGAGGTTGGCGGACTGTCGTTCGGCGGCTATGAGCCCAATCCCCAGGGCTGGACCATGAGCGACGTACCCAACCAGTGGGAATTCCAGCTTTTCGACGATGATTTCGACCATTTCGAGCAACACATGCTGCAGGCAATGGCGCGGGTGCCGGCGCTCGAAAATGTCGGCATCAAGCAGATGATCAACGGGCCCGAGAGTTTCACCCCCGACGGCAATTTCATCCTCGGCTTTGCGCCTGAATGCGAGAACATGTTTGTTGGGGCTGGCTTCAACGCCTTCGGGATTGCCGCTGGCGGCGGGGCCGGCTGGGTGCTCGCCCAATGGGTGATCGATGGCGAAGCGCCGCTCGATCTCTGGGTGGTCGACATACGCCGCTTTTCAGACATGCATCGCGACCGCCAATGGGTCAATGACCGCACACTCGAAGCCTATGGCAAGCACTACGAGATCGGCTTTCCCCATGTCGAGTATGAAAGCGGCCGCCCGCGCATCGTCTCGCCATTGTACGAGCGCCTCAAGGCGCACCGCGCCGTGTTCGGCTCCAAGCTCGGCTGGGAACGCCCCAACTGGTTTGCACCCGAAGGTATGGACGCCCGCGACATCCCGTCCATGGGCCGGCAGAATTGGTTTGACGCCGTCGGCGACGAACATCGCCATGTGCGCGAGAAGGTCGGCGTCTTCGACCAGTCCTCCTTCGCAAAATATGAGGTCAGCGGTGCCGATGCGCTTTCCGCTCTGGGCCTGATCTGCGCCAATGACGTAACTAAACCCGAAGGCCGGCTCACCTATACGCAACTGCTCAACAGCCGCGGCGGTATTGAAGCCGATCTGACGGTGGCGCGATTGGCTGATGATCGGTTTTACATCGTTACGGGGACCGGGTTCCGCACCCATGACCTGGCCTGGATCCGCGATCGCGTGCCTGACGGCGCGGATGTTGAAGTCAACGACATCACCGAGAGCTACGGCACCCTGTCGCTGATGGGCCCGCATGCCCGCGATGTACTCGAGAAGGTAACATCTGCGGATGTCAGCAACGCCGCATTCCCCTTCGGCCATGTCCGCGAAATCGACATTGCCGGCGCGATGGTGACCGCCCTGCGTGTCACCTATGTGGGCGAGCTTGGCTGGGAGCTGCACATACCGATCGCCGCCATCGGCGAGGTCTTCGACGTTCTGATGAAGGCGGGTCAGCCCTGGGACATCCGGCCCATCGGTTACCGGGCGCTGGAATCGCTGAGGTTGGAAAAGGGCTATCGGGCCTGGGGTTCCGACATCACCCCCAACGACACTCCCTTCGAAGCCGGCCTTGGCTGGGCCGTGAAGCTGCGCAAGAACACCGATTTCATCGGGCGTCATGCGCTTGAGGGGGCGCAGACCAATCCGCGCCCCAAACAACTGATGGGGTTCACGGTCGATGATCCGGACGTGGTGCTATCGGGGCGCGAAACCATCCTGCGCAACGGCGAACCGGTCGGCTACCTCACCTCCGGCGGCTACGGATATACGATCGGCAAATCGATCGGCTACGGCTATGTCCGCAACGCCGAAGGGGTCGACGAAGACTACCTCTCAAGCGGAACCTACGAACTGGTTGTCGCCTCCCAAACGACCCCCGCGGAAATCCATTCCGGGCCGATGTTCGACCCGGCCATGACCAAGATAAAGGCCTGAGGTCCCGCAATGCGTCTTCATGCTGATCGTCATGTTCACATCCTGATTATTGGAGGTGGTGCCATCGGCACCTCCGTCGCCTATCATTTGGCCCGCGACGGCGCCAAGGATGTTCTTCTCGTCGAGAAAGCGCAACTGACCCATGGCTGCACATGGCATGCCGCCGGTCTGGTCGGCCAGCTCCGCGGCAAGCGCAACCTGACCCGGTTGATGCAGAACTCGGTCGCCGTGTTTGATCGGCTTGAGCAGGAGACCGGCCAGCACACGGCATGGAAGAAGGTCGGCTCGCTCCGCCTTGCCGGCAGTCCGGAGCGGTGGAGCGAGATCCGCCGCTCGATGACCCAGGCCAAGAGTTTTGGTGTCGAGTGCCATTCCCTCTCCGCCGATGAGGCCGCGGCGCGTTTTCCCTACATCGTCAAGGACAGCATCGAGGGTGCGGCCTTCATTCCCGGTGACGGCTACATCGATCCCTACTCACTGACCATGGCCTATGCCAAGGGCGCACGCTTGTCTGGCGCAAGGATCGAGGAAGGGGTGACTGTCGAGGAAATCATTGTCGAAAACCGGCGCGCGGTTGGTGTTGCGACCAACACCGGCACGATCTCCTGCGACATTCTGGTTAACTGCGCCGGCCTGTGGGCCAAGCGCGTCGGTGAAATGGCGGGTGTGCCGTTGGCCGCCGGCGTGGTCGAGCATCAGTATTTCCTCACCGAGAAGAAGCTGACGCTGCCGCCGGACCTCACCACGCTGCGCGATCCCGACAACAATTTCTATCTCAAGCCCGATACCGGCAGCTTTGCCATCGGCGGCTGGGAAGATGGAACCAAAGGATGTTGGCGCGGCAAGCCGCCGGTCGATTTCGGCCGCGAGCTGTTCGAACCAAGTATGGACCGGCTCGAGCTGTTCGCGCTTCCATCGGCAGACCGGCTGCCGGTGCTCAACGAGATCGGCATTCAGACAATCATCAACGGCCCGATCCCGGTGTCCTATGATGGTGAGCCGATCATGGGGCTGGCGCCGGAACTCGACAATTTCTACGTCGCCTGCGGCTTTACCGCCGGCATCGCTGCGTCGGGTGGCGCCGGGCTGGCGCTGTCCAACCTGATCCTGCATGGCGATGCCGGCATGGATCTGTGGCCTTTCGATGTGCGGCGATTCGGTGCGGTTCACGCCCAAGGCCGTTATCTCGAACAGCGTGCGATCGAGGCCTATGGCGCCTACTACAAGATCCACTGGCCCGGTGAGGAAGCCACCGCAACGCGCGGTCTCCGGCGCTCGCCGCTGCACCAGGCATTGGCCGGCAACGGCGCGGTTTTCGGCTCCAAATTCGGGTGGGAACGGCCAAACTGGTTTGCTCCCGACGAGGCGCAAGCCGCTGATATCCCATCATTTGAAGGCAAGCCCAATTGGTTCGAAGCGGTCGGGGAGGAGGTCAAGGCCATCCGCGAGCGCGCGGCACTGATCGATCAATCGTCGTTTTCCAAATTCGAGATCAGCGGCCCCGGTGCTCTGGCCGCCTTGCAGAGAATTGCCGCCAATAATCTCTCAGGACCTGCGGGCAGGGCGGTCTACACCCAGCTATGCAACAACCGGGGCGGGATCGAAGCGGACGTGACCATCATTCACCTCGACGACGATCTGCTCTATCTGATCACCGGATCCGGATTCGGCGTACGCGACGGCAATTGGGTATCGCGGCACTTGCCCGATACCGTGACCCTGAGAGATGTGACCAACCGCTTCGCCACCATCAACATCTGCGGACCGCGCGCCCGCGATATCCTGCAGGCGGTTTCAGATGACGACCTCTCCAATGCCGCCTTCCCGTTTCTTGCAGCTCGCTCCATCGAGGTGGAAGCTGCAACCGTGTTGGCGGTCCGCATCGGTTATGTCGGTGAACTTGGCTATGAACTCTATGTGAACCAGGAATTCGCCGCCCATGTTTACGAGTCCCTGAAAGCCGCCGGCGAACCCTTCGGCATCAAAGACGCCGGCTACCGGGCAATCGAATCCTGCCGCCTGGAAAAGGGCTACCTCTACTGGTCCGGCGACATCACGCCGGACAACAACCCCTATGAAGCTGGCCTCGGCTTCTGCGTGGCGCTCGGCAAGAAGGATTTCATCGGCCGTGAGGCGCTCACGGCCATCAAGGCTGAGGGCGTGGCGCGCAAACTGGTTTCCTACACCGTCGAGGGCTTTGCTCCGTTTCATGGCGGCGAGGCGATCATGCATGAGGGCAAGGTGGTCGCGTCAACCACCAGCACCGGCTACAGCTACACTCTCGATCGCACCATCGCCCTCGGCTATCTGCCGGTTGACATCGCCGATGAGCAGGATTTCGACATCGAGGCCTTCGGCAAGACCTATCCGGCGCGCCGGGGACCGCGCACATTGTATGACCCGAAAATGGAAAGGCTGAAGGCATGAACGCAGACGCCGATATCGCGCAGGCGCGCGAAACGCTGAAAACCATCCCGGCGCTGGCCGATTACACCGGCCCGATCGAAAGGCTGGGCGGATTGACCAATCTGGTCTACCGGGCTGGAGATATCTGTCTGCGGCTGCCGGGCGAGGGAACCGAGGAATACATCAATCGCGCCCATGAGGCCGAAGCCGCTCGCGCGGCAGCCGAAGCCGGCGTCAGTCCGGAGGTTCTCCACGCTGATCCCAACAGCGGCGTGATGGCGACACGGTTCATCGACGGCGCTGCGACAATGACGCCCGACGGATTCCGGGCGGACATTGGATCCGTCCGCCGTGCCGGAGAGGCGTTTCGCAAGCTGCACACATCCGGTGCGGTGTTTCCCTTCACCTTCGAGCTATTCGCGATGATCGATGATTACCTGGCGATCCTGTCGACCAAGGATGTGGCCCTGCCCGATGGCTATCATGACGTGGTCAGCGAGGCTCAGACCGTGCGCGAGGCACTCGCTGTGAAACCTGCCACCCTGGTCGCCTGCCATTGCGACCCGCTTTGCGAGAATTTTCTCGACACCGGTGAGCAGATCTTCATCGTCGACTGGGAATATTCGGGCATGAACGATCCGATGTGGGATCTGGGCGATCTATCGGTCGAAGGTGGCTTTGATGCCGGGCAGGACCAGGCGCTGCTGGAGGCCTATTTCGGCGGCGAACCGCCGGCCGCCGATCGCGCCCGCATGGTAATCTACAAGGCCATGTGTGACCTGTTGTGGACGCTGTGGGGGCTGATCCAACTGGCCAACAACAACCCGGCCGAAGATTTTCGCGCCTATGCCGATGGCCGTTTCGCCCGCTGCCGGACCTTGATGGCGAGCCCGGAATTCAGCCAAAGCCTGACCATCCTGCAAAACCGGAATCCGTGATCCGAAACCGCTCCAATCACTGACCTTGTGGCAGCCGCGCCGAACCACGCACGATCAGCTTGGCGGGCAACACCGCGGCGCGTTTGCGCACTGCCGCGGTTTCGATTTGCTCAAGCAGGATGGTTGCGGTGGTGTCGATCATACCGGCCCCGAACTGCGAAACGGTGGTCAGGTCATACCCCTTCCACGATGCCTGCGGAACATCGTCATACCCGACGACGGAAACATCCTCAGGCACTCTCAGGCCAAATTCAGCGCGGATGACATCCATGACCGAAAACGCCATGTGATCATTGGCGACGAACACCGCATCGGGCCGGTCAGGCCGTGAAAACAGCCGCCGCGCGGCATCGCCCGCACCCTCGAAGGTGTATCCGCCGATCACCCGCTCGAACACGGTTTGCCCATGCTCGGCCAAGCCTTTGTAGAACCCCGCCTCGCGGTCGCGGTTGGTCGAGGAATCCTCCGCCCCGGCAACAAATCCGATCCGCTCATGGCCGCCGCGAACCAGAAAATCAGCAACCAGCCTGCCGCCCTCGATATTGTCCGACGTCACGCTCGAGGCTGGCGACGTCGCGACATAGCGGTTGAACATCACCACCGGAATGCCGGTGCGGGCGCACTCCCGGGCCAGCTCAGACGACAGCGTCGCCGTCGCCATCACAATGCCCTCGACCTGGTATTGCAGAATACGGCTGACCACCTCGTCCTGATCACCCGGTTCGGTCATGAACAACAGCACCTGATAGCCGCTGGCCTGCAGCTTGCGCGACAATTGCTCCAGCATCAGCGGGTAGAACTGGTTGTCGAGATAAGCCACCAGCATGGCAATCAGACGGGAGCGGCCGGAGATCATCGCCCGCGCCAGCGCGTTCGGGCGATAGCCGAGCT
The DNA here is from genome assembly GCF_947501405.1 of uncultured Hoeflea sp. GTDB lineage: Bacteria > Pseudomonadota > Alphaproteobacteria > Rhizobiales > Rhizobiaceae > Hoeflea. The sequence goes on from NZ_CANMVK010000004.1 coordinate 323,276, forward strand.
CCGCCGCCGCCTTGAGAATTTTTTCGCGCATCTTGGGCGACACGCTGGCGCCCGGCGTGAAGGTGCGGCTGACCGCCGATTGCGAGACATTCGCATGCCGGGCGACATCCGCCGATGTCACCGGCGTCGTGGGTGTCTCGTCCGTCACGCGCCAGCTCCTCCCCAAGATCGATCAGCACCTGATATCGCAGCTGTGGCGCGCGATGTAAAATCCCAACTCCGCATTGCTTTGCCCTCCTGCCAGCAAGGGCAAACGCCGGTGAGCGGAGAAGCATGGGCTGCCAGCAAAACCCGCAGTTTGTTCACATTGGCGGCAGCGGCAGCTATCCAATAGGAAAGGACCGCCGGGTCGGCGATCCTTCCTGTTGTCTTACGATGAAGCGGGCCTGGCCGCTACTCCATCGAGGCTTTGACATCGGCGACATCGGCAGCGGTCATCTGACCGTTGGTCACCACCTCACCTTCCTTGATCTGCCACAGCCGGAAGGGGCCGGAGATATCGCCATACTGGTCGAATGAGACACTGCCGATCACGCCTTGATAGTTGATCGCCTTGCCTTCCTCGATCAGCGCCAGCGCCTTCTTGAACTCCTCCGGGCCGGCGTAAATCACTTCGCCTTCGGGATCGACCACGGACCTGACCGCATCGCGGATGGCCTCGGACTCAGCCTTGCCTGCCTTGGCTACGGCTAGACCAACGATCGCGCCGGCATCATAGGACCGGTCGGCAGCAGGCGCTGAGGGCGCAATACCGCCCGAGAAATCCTCGTAATGGGCGTAGAAATACTTGGTCGACTCGGTTTCAGTGGTTCCCGATGAGGTCCCGAAGGCTCCCTCGAGGAAATTCGCACCGACGGCTTCGATGAAATCGGTGGAGTTCATCCCGTCATTGAGCAGGAACTTCTGCGGCCCGCCCTGGCTGATCCAGGCCCGGGCGATGGTGGCGCCATCGACCGGATAGCTGATCAGATAGAGCGCCTCGGCCCCGCCTTCCATCGCCGCCGTCACCTCGGCGCTGTAGTTGGGCTGATTCTCGTTGTAAGGCGTCACCGATGTCAGTTCACCGCCCAGCGCTTTGTAGGACGCGGAGAATTCGCGCATCAGATTGAGCCCGAAATCATTGTTGACGTGGATGATCGCCAGCTTGGTGAGCCCCGAATCCACGGCATATTTCGCCGCCGCGATGCCTTGCAGCGCATCGGACGTGATGGTGCGGAAGAAATAGCCGTCGGTCTTGCCGTCACGGGAAAGCTGGGTCAACGTCGGGCTGGAGGAGGCCGGCGACACTTGCACCACGCCCGCAGCCGCTGTCACCGAGGTCAAGATCGGGATTGACACCGAGGAAATGATGCCGCCGATCACCACCGGTACCTGCTTGATGTTGACGAGCTGCGTCGCCTGGTCGACGGCGACATTGCCCTGGCTCTGGCTGTCGCGCGTATCGGTAACAAGATCGCAGCCCAGCACACCGCCTGCATCATTGATATCACGGAAAGCCATCTCGACGGATTTGGCGCCGGCCTGACCATAGGCGCCGGCGGGGCCGGTAAGCTCCATCACCATGCCAATGGTGATCTCGCAGGCCTGGGAATTGAACGCTGTTGCGCATAACAGGGCCGTTGCCAGGCCCGCTGTCTTGATCATCCTCATTCTCGCTCTCCTTGTTATCGGGCCTCTCTCGCCCTTTTATGGTTCAGTCGTAATCCACGTCTCCTGCAATTGCCGCCACACCACGCCTTCGGGCGCTGATGCATCGGCGCTGAACAGTGCCGTCGAACGTCGCGCCGATTTGACGCCATCAATCACCTGATGCTCGTCATAAATCACCAGCGCGGCATCTCCGCCAATCTGCCGTGCCTCGATCAGGTCGACCCGGATCTCGAATTCGGCCGGGCGCTTGCAACGCGCACCCTCGACCATGGCGGTGATCTCTTCGCGGCCGATCATGCCGCCATCCGGCTCGATCATCTTCATGTCGGGCGCGAAGGCGCGCGCCGTGGCCTGCATCGCCGCCTCCGGCGCGCGGCCGGTAAACCACTCCACGAAAAAAACATGGCGATTGACAACTTCCGCCTTGGCCCGCTCGATCAGATCCACTGCTCAGTGCCCTTCCGCGTTGAGATTGTATTTCATTACCGAACCGTGCTTGCCGCTTCGGTCCCGTTCCAGTGAATAGACATCGCCCGGAACCGGATTGGCGCGCGCAAGCACGGCTTCGATCCGGCCGAAATCCTCTTCGCTCAGGGCAAGTCCCGGGATCGAAAGGTTGCGGTGCAGATGATTGCGATTGCGCGCGCCGACAATCACCGCGGCAACGCCCGGGCGTTCCAGCACGGCGCGGCTCGCCACCGAGGCGATGTCACTGTTGTGCCGTGTCGCAATGTCCGACAGCACCGCGAGCAGTTCCTGAAACAGCGCCCAGCCGCCGAATTCGTCGACAATCAGCTTGTACTTGACCAGGGACCGGTTTTCGAACGGCGGCAATGGTTCGGGCGCCCCCAGCATGCGCTCGGAAAACAGGCCGCCTGCCACCGATCCGTAGCACAACAGGCTGACACCCGACGCAGCCGCGGTGGCGGCCATCCCGCGCGACGGCCGGTCGTCGATCAGCGAATACTGCACCTGCATCGACACCAGTGGAACACCGGCATCGAGCATGCGCTGCATCTGCGCCGTGTCGAAATTGGTGCCGCCGATGTTTGCGAGTTTACCGGCAGCGCGCAGTTCCGCCAGCCAGCCCGCCACCTCGACCTGACGGTCGATTTCATAGTCCCACCAGTGAAACTGCACCAGGTCGAGCCGTTCGCTCTGAAGCCGGACGAGCGAAGTATCGACGGCCTTGACCACATCCTCGCGGGTCAGGCTCGCGAGATTGCCCAGATCAGGCACGAATTTGGTGTGGACCTTGATTTTCGACAGCGCCTCGGAGCCGCGGACCCGCCGATATTCGCTGCGGAACTCGCCAATCATCGCCTCAACGCCGGTATAGATATCGGCGCAGTCAAAGGTGGTGATACCCGCATCGGCAAAGGCAATCATGTCATGGATGCCCGCATCGCGATCGACCGCGCCATGACCGCCAGCCAGTTGCCAGCCGCCCTTGATCACCCGAGAGATTCTGTGTCCGGGGGCGAGATCAGCGTTCTGCATCATCGTCCCCCAGCGGTACCGCGGTCGTCTCCGCATGGTTGAACCTGCGCAGCCGCGTGCGGGTGATCCTCAGCCGCGACGGACAATGGGGATCGGGGCAGGCAATCTCGGCGTCGGTCGACATCCAGTCATTGTCCTTGGTCGGACGCTGTTTGGCCGCCAGAAGCGGCAGCACCGAAGCCAGCGAATAGATCGACATCCCCTGACCGGGCGGCAAATACAGCATCTCGCCATGCAACTCGAAATAGTCGCCGACACTCGCCCCGCACCAAAGCTTGGCACCTTCGGGTGCCACCACCTCGACTTTCAGATCCCAGAGATCGAATCCGTCTTCCTTTGCGGACCCGCTCATGATCCGCCTTCCTTCTGCGCCGCCCAGAAATCCGCGTCAGCGCGCTCGAGGATCGCGAAAGCCTGATTGATGTCGGCGCGAAGTTCATCGGAAACACGGTCCGCGTCACCCGCAGCGATGGCCGATAAGATGCCGCGATGATGCAACGTCGCAGACCGGTCAGTCATCGGACTGTGCAGCCGGGCGGCGGCGCGGACATAGGGCCCGGCCTGCATCCACAGGCTTTCAACGATCGGCAGCAGCACCGACGAACCCGCCGCATGATAGAGCTGAAAGTGGAAGGCGTGATTGAGCGCGGCGACTTCACGTGGATCCCGCGTCGCTTCATAGCGCGATGTAAGATGCTCCAGTTCGACAATGTCGTCATCGGTAAGCTTGGGTAGCGCCAGAGCCGCCAGTTCACCTTCGATCAATGCCCGCGCCCGGGAAAGATCGCGGGCCCGCTCCAGCGAAATCAGCGGAACCCTGACCCGGCGGTTGGCCATCGCTTCGAGCGCCCGCTCCGAAATCAGCCGCGCCAATGCCTCACGCACCGGCATCGAACTGACTGACATACGCCGCGCGATATCGCCGGGCAGAAACACTTCGCCGGCATCGAAACGGCCCTGGATCAGGGAAATCCGCAGTTGCCGGTAGATCCGGTCCTGCACGGTCTCCCGATCAACCGGCGCAAGCTGGTCAAGCCCCTCGCCCTCGGTCGCTGATCTGAGTTGTAGGTTCATTCCGTCACCGCAGCCCCTGTTTCACACTTTACATTAACGAGCATTCATGCTGATGTAAATGATCATTGATAGTTGATCAACTTTGGCTGCGAAATGTCGGACCCCTCCCGTTCCCCCGTTCTGGCTGCGCAGCAAGTCACCAAATCCTTTGGTGGCCTCCGAGTGGTCAATGCCATGTCGCTGGAGCTCGCGGAGGGAGAAATTCTCGGGGTAATTGGCCCAAATGGCGCCGGCAAGTCGACGCTGTTCAACCTGCTGGCGGGCGCGCTTTCGCTTGATGGCGGAACCATTCGGCTCAATGGCAGCGATGTGAGTAACGCCCCGCCGGAAACGCGGATTGCCGCAGGGCTTGGCCGGACATTCCAGATCCCCCGGCCGTTTTCGCGCATGACGGTTCTCGAAAATGTCATGACCGCGGCACAGCGCCAAAGCGGAGAGCGCATGCTGTCAGCGCTTTTGGCGCCGCGCCTGGTCCGCCGTGAGGAAGAGCTGAATGTCGCACGCGCCCGTGAACTGCTGGATTTCGTCTCACTCGCCCACCTCGAAGACCAGCCCGCCTCGGTGCTGTCGGGCGGTCAGCGTAAATTGCTCGAACTCGCGCGAGTGCTGATGGCCGAGCCTCAGGTGATCCTGCTCGACGAGCCGGCCGCCGGCGTCAATCCGGCATTGCTTGATCTGATCATCGACCGCATAGCCGCCATCAATGCGCAAGGCATCGCGGTGCTGCTGATCGAGCACAATATGGAGATGATCGCCCGGCTGTGTCCGCGCGTCATTGTGATGGCGGCCGGCGCGATACTGGCCGAAGGCACGCCTGCCGAAGTTGCCGCCCGCGCCGATGTGATCGATGTCTATCTTGAGGGCATGCCCGCATGATCGCGTTGTCGGTCAACAATCTGCGGGCCGGTTACGATCCGGATCTCGCCATCGTCAAGGGCGTAAGCTTTGATGTGAACAAGGGCGAGGCGCTGTGCATTCTCGGCCCCAACGGCGCCGGCAAGTCGACCCTGATCAAGGCGATGGCGGGGCTGGTGCCGAGCTTCGGCGGCACGGTGCGGCTTGGCCCGAGAGATGTCACCGGCCTCACGCCGCATCTGCTGGTGCGAAGCGGCCTTGGCTTCGTGCCCCAGACCGACAACATCTTCACCCGGTTGACGATTCGCGAAAACCTGCAGATCGCCAGCCAGCTGGTGGCTCGGTCCGAGCGGCAGCGCCGCATCGACGCCATGCTGGCCATGTTCCCCGATCTTGGCGAACGGCCAGGCGAGTTGGCCGGAGCGCTGTCTGGCGGCCAGCGCCAGATGCTGGCAGCGGCGCGGGCGCTGCTCACCGAGCCTGATGTTCTCATTCTCGATGAACCATCGGCGGGCCTTTCACCCAAACTGGTCGGGCAGGTGTTCGACACGTTGCGGCGAATTTCCGAAGCCGGCGTGACATTGGTGCTGGTCGAACAAAATGTCCGCGCCGCGCTTGCGCTCACACCGCGTGCACTGGTGCTGGTCGACGGCCACCTCGCCCATGACGGGCCCTCGAACGCGTTGCATGACGGCGCTCTTCTGGGTGAACTGTTTCTGGGCCGCCGCGGCGCGGAGCAACCCGCATGAACCCCCAGGCGCTGATAGACGGTTTGATCGCCGGCTCAACCATCGGCCTTGGCGCCATCGGTTTGACGCTCGCCTATTCGATCCTGCGCTTTGCCAATTTCACCCATGGCGATTTTCTTGCCTGGGGCGCCTATCTCACGCTTACACTGTTCGGGCTTCTAGGTGGCTTGTCGGCCGGCCTTGGCGCGCCCGTGCACCCCTTCAGCTTCGGGTGGGGCCTGCCGCTGGCCATGCTGGGCGGCGCGGCGCTGACCGTGTTGCTGGCGCTGGGACTCGACCGCATCCTGTTTGGCCGCCTGCGCGCCCGCGGCGCCGATGTGATCATCATCGTCATGGCAAGCTTCGGCGCATCCATGGCGCTGCGCTCGCTGCTCGAGTTCATCTTCACTGCTAAACCGGTCTATTTCACCAATGCGCTGCAGATCGCACAGCCGCTCGGTCTGGGTATGCGCGCCACACCCGACCAGTTGCTGGTGATCGGCCTCACCGCGGTGCTGGTGGCGGGTCTCCATCTGCTTTTGACCCGTAGCGCCACCGGACGGGCGATGCGCGCGGTCTCCGAAAACCCGGATCTCGCAGGCGTCTACGGCATCAATGTCGCCCAGGTGATCCGGATGACCTGGATCATCGGCGCCGGTCTGGCCTGTGTCGCCGGCGTCATGGCCGGGCTCCTGGTGCAGATCCGACCCTATATGGGCTTCGATTTGTTGCTGCCGCTGTTCGCCGCCACAATCCTTGGCGGCATCGGCTCAATCCCCGGCGCCATGCTCGGCGGACTGATCATCGGCCTTGCCGAAGCATTCGCGGTGCAGATCATCGGCGCGGAATGGCGCGCCGCAGTCTCCTTCATCATTCTAGTTCTGGTGTTGATGCTGCGCCCGCAGGGCCTGTTCGGTCAAAGGGGCGCCTGATGGAGATTATCGCTTACGCCGCCTTTTTCCTCACCGTGGCCATGACCTATGCCATCATTTGTCTGGGCCTGAACGTGCAATGGGGCCAGACCGGCCTGTTCAATGTCGGCGTCGCCGGCTTCGTGGGCGTCGGCGCCTATGTGTCAGCCGCGCTGACCACGCCGGATGCCGCCGAACGCATCGGCGGCTTCGATCTGCCGATCCTTGCTGGCTGGGGCGCGGCCGCGCTCATGGGCGCGCTGCTCGCTATTGCCATCGGCGTGCTGACGCTCAGGATGCGTGCCGACTATCTGGCGATTACCACCTTCGGCATCGCCGTGGCGTTGCAGCTTGTTTTCCAGAATGCCGAGAGCCTGACCGGCGGCGCCTTCGGCCTGGCTTTCATCCCCCGGCCCTTCGCCGCGCTGCAGGGTCAGGCGATCGCCTTCAACCTCGCCAATCTGGCAATCACCTTAGTGGTGGTGCTAGCCCTCTATCTGTTGCTCGAGCATCTGCTGCGCAGCCCCTGGGGCCGGGCCTTGCGCGCTGTGCGGGAAGATGAGATCGCAGCCCAGGCGCTTGGCAAGAACCCGGTCCGCTTGCGGCTGCAGGCCTTTGCACTGGGCGGCGCGATCATGGCGCTGGCCGGTGCGGTACAGGCGCATTTCATCGGCTTCATCGCCCCCGGCAATTATTTGCCGATGATGACCTTTCAGGTCTGGGCGATGCTGATCGTCGGCGGCTCCGGCAACAACCGCGGCGCGATCCTGGGCGCGGTTCTGGTCTGGGCGATCTGGGCGCTGTCGGGTGCGCTGATCTCGGAAGTCTTCCCGGCGGATCAGCAGGCCCGTGCCGCATCGCTGCAGATCGTCATCATCGGCGTTATGCTGTGCATCATTCTGCTCTGGCGGCCGCAGGGCATATTGCCCGAAGTCCGCTCCGTGTCCCGTCACCTGGGACACCGCAAAAAGGAAAACTGATCATGTATCCCGACCGCACCCTGCTCGCTCCGAACCTTTCCATCAGCCGCATCTTGACCGGCCTGTGGCAGGTCGCCGATCAGGAACGCGACCGCGGTTCGCTGGAGACCGCCAGGGCTGCCGAGGCGCTGTCCGGTTACGCTCAAGCCGGGTTCGACACCTTCGACATGGCCGATCATTACGGCAGCGCCGAGCTGATTGCCGGCGACATGCTCAGCCGGTGGGAGGGCTCACCACGCCCGCTTGCCTTTACCAAATGGTGCCCGGAACCCGGGCCTATGACCGCCGAGGTCGTCCGCGCAGGCGTGCAGGAGCGGCTTGACCGCCTCGGCGTCGAGCGTGTGGATCTGCTGCAATTTCACTGGTGGAGCTTCGAGCATCCCGCCTGGCTCGACGCCTTGCATGAGATGACCAAATTGCGCGACGAAGGCCTGATCGGGGAAATCGGGGTTACGAATTTCGACGCCGCCCATCTCGATCTGGCGCTCGCCGACGGCATCCCGCTTGTCTCCAACCAGGTTTCGTTTTCCCTGATCGACCGGCGCGCCGCCGAGCATCTGGCCGCGACCTGCAAGAAGCACGATGTCAAGCTTCTGGCCTATGGCACGCTGTGCGGCGGCTTCCTGTCGGATCGCTGGCTGGGCAAGCCCGAGCCCGAGGCTGTCAAGGACTGGAGTGGCTCCAAATATCTGCGCTTCATCAATGCCGCCGGTGGCTGGGATGTGTTGCAACGCATCCTCCGCGCAGCCGGCGGCATCGCCCACAAACATGAAGTTTCAATTTCCAATGTGGCGACCCGCTGGGTGCTGGAGCACGCCCATGTGGCGGGCGTCATCATTGGCGCACGGCTTGGCGAAAACCAGCACCGCGACGACAATCTCAACCTGTTCCGCTTCGAGCTTGACGCCGATGATAAGGCCATGCTTGACCGCGCCTTTGAGGCCGCGACACCGATCCCGGGCGATTGCGGCGACGAGTATCGCGAGCCGCCCTTTCTCACCGCATCGGGCGATTTGAGCCATCATCTTGAGGCAATGCCCTCGGCGCTTGAGGCTGTCTCTGACCCGGAAAATCCCGATCGCGCCCGCGTGTTCTCCGGCTCGCTTTGGGAGCCGATCGCCGGTTACTGCCGGGCCGTGCGCGACGGCGAGCGGATCATGGTATCAGGCACCACCGCCACCCATGGCGTCGATCGGACTGTGGCGCTTGGCGATTCCGGTGCGCAAACGACCTACATTCTCGATAAGATCGCAGCCTCGGTGCGGGCGCTTGGCGGTGACCCGAAAGACATTTTGCGCACCCGCATGTATCTGCGCGGCGAGGAAGACATCGAAGCCGCAGCGCGCGCCCACGGCCTGCGCTTTGCAAGGACTCCGCCCGCCAACACCACCTTTCTGGTCGGCAATCTGATCGGCGATTTCCGCGTTGAGGTCGAAGCCGAAGCGGTGGTGTCAAAGACCAGGCAGAAGCCGGCCTGAACTGGCGAAGAGCATAAGCCAGGCCAAGCCTAGACCCGCGCTTTCTCAAACGCTGTCCACGCCTGCTCGAACGCCTCGAAGTCGAAGTCCGGCGCGCGTGCCGGGTCGAGAATCAACGCTTCACTGGCCTGCATCTTGGCAATCGCATCCCCCAACACCGGCAGCACATCTTCGGGCACCACCACCGCGCCATGGCGGTCGGCATGGACGAAGTCGCCCGGTCTGACGTTCAGGCCGAACACGCTAACCGGCTGATCGAAATCAACCACATGCACAAAGCCGTGGCTTGGGCCGATCGATCCGGCCAGAACCTGGAACTGCGGCGCGAGATCGCCGAGATCGCGCATCACGCCATTGGTGAGCACCCCGCCAATGCCGAGGCCCTTGTGGACCGTGGTGTTGACCTCGCCCCAGAAGGCGCCGATGCAATCCGGCCAGTCAAGATCCTCAATCACGGTCACCGCCGGAGCCAGCGCCTCGGCCATATACCTGTAGTAGTCCATGCGTCGCGTGCGGACCGTTTCCGGTGGTTCCGATGACGGCGCGATAGCGCGCAGCCGCGCGGTGCGGGCGCGGCCGCAGATCGCCGGCAATTCCGGATTGGCACTCAATATGGTCCCCCGGGTGAAACGGTCAAACCCGCGTTTGCCCTGCGCCACCTCGATCGCGTTGCAAACCGTGGGCGTATCAACCTGCCTGAGCAGGGCAATCAGATTTTCGTCCATCACTTTGTCCTCCACCGGCTGACCGGCCTTGTCTCAATCTTTGCCGACATCATGCGGGTTCCGGCAACGGCGTATCCAGCCACTGGCGCAATGCGGCATTCACCGCAGCCGCATTCTCCAGGGTCGAGATATGGCCCGCGTTCTCGATGATCCGCAATACCGAATGGTCGAGCAGCGCCGCCATTTCCCGATGCCGCTCCACCGGGCACAAATTGTCTTCCGCCCCGCACAAGACCAGCGCATGGCCGCGATAGGCCTTGAGCGCCGCGGTCTGGTCGGGGCGGTCGCGCAGCGCCACCGATTGGCGAATGAACACCTCCGGCCCCAGATCCATCGCCATATCGATCAGCAGATCAAGCAGTGCCTGGTCGGATTGATTGATCTGGGCCAGATAGACAGGCTTCATCTCGTCCACCACGACCTGGCGCATTCGGCCGTCCCGAACCGCCTCGATCTGCCGGTTACGGATCTGGTCACGGCCGGGCGCGTCGGCATGGTGATTGGTATCAAACAGCGCCAGCCGCAGCACCCGTTCGGGTGCCTTGCCGGCGATTGCCATGGCGACGATGCCGCCCATCGACAATCCGGCCAGATTGAAACGCTCAGGCGCGCGCGCCAGGACCTGATCCGCCAGCGCGTTGATGCTCTCGGCGCTATCGATTCCCATCACCTCGATATCATGGGTGCCCGACAGGGCGTCGATCTGGGGACCGAACAGCCGGGCGTCGCACAACATACCCGGAAGCAGAATGAGCTTTTCCCGCTTCGTCACCGGACTATCCGCGCGCGGCTGCGAGATCCGCCCCTTCGCGCAGCGTCTTGAGTTTGGCAAAGGCGATTTCAGGATCAACCGCACCGAAACCAGCGAAAGTGCCGAACCCGCAATCGGATCCGGCAATCACCCGATCAGCCCCAACCAGCGGCACGAAGCGTTCCAGCCGCTGGGCCACCAGTTCAGGGTGCTCGACGAAATTGGTCGTCGTATCGACCACGCCGGGCACCAGCACCTTGTCGTCGGGGATTTCGTTTCTGCGGTCCCGGAACACGGTCCATTCATGCCCGTGACGCGGATTGGAAGTTTCGAACAGAACGTAACGCGCCTTGGTTTTCATTAGCACCGGAAACACCGTCCCCATGTCGATGTCGCAAACATGCGGCCCCTCGTAATTGCCCCAGCAGATGTGCACCCGCACCTTGTCAGCAGGCACATTGGCAAGCGCGTGATTGAGCGCCTCGACATGGCTTTCAGCCACCTTGACGAATTCCGCGTCGCTCAGTTCGGTAAACAGCATGTGCCGCGACAACGCCAGATCCGGGCAATCGAGCTGCAGGTCGAGCCCTGAAGCAACAATGGTCTCGTATTCCGCGCGCATGGCGTCGGCCAGTGCGGCGAGATAAGCTTCCCGCGACGGGTAATGGTCGTTCTGCAGGAACAGCGAGATCACGCCGGGCGAGGCGGCATTCATGAAACCGCGATCGACGCCGTGTTTTGCCATCGCTGCCTTGAGATTGGCGATGTCCTTGTTCAACTCCCCCTGCCCCTTGGATTTAACCTCACCGGTGCACATCGGCCGCGCATAGGTCGGCGTGCCGCCGGAGTCAGCCAGCCGCTGCAGAAACGACGGGAACATCTTGAGGTCAGCCGGCGCGTTGCGCGGGCTGTCGCCGGAAAAGCCGGTGTAGCGATCCTTCACATACGTTGCGTAGGAGATCTTCGAGGTCTCGCCATCGGAGACGATGTCGACGCCGCTGGCCACCTGCTTGGCCACGGTCTCATCCACCGCCTCGCTCATCGCAGCATCGAAGGCGGCAGCGTCATAGGGCTCCTCGCGCTCCCGGGCGAAAATGAAATCGACGACTTTCTGCGTGCGCGGCAGAGAGCCGACATGGGTAACGTTGATACGGGTCATGCGCCTCTCCTCAATTCGGCATCCAGGTCAGTCCGGCAGGATCGCCGGTGGCGACCACATGATAAAGCGCCGCCTCGCCGGTCATCGACGGCTGTGCGCGATGGCTGAGATTTTCAGGAACGCTCATCGTGTCGCCGGGCGCGAGCACGGTTGAACCGCCTTCCCAGTCGACCCGCCAGTGTCCCCTGACCGGCATCAGCACTGACGGCTTGTCGTGGCTGTGCATGGCCTCGCTCGCCGAAGCACGGGTGATCAGATCAACCTCGAAGCCCGGCTTGTCGCGCAGCTTTCCGTGTTCGCCGATCACCTTGGCGGGCGCCCGGTCGGCCAGCGCCACCAGATCCCAGTAGCGCGCGACGAAATTGGGGATCACATCAGTTGTGGTCGGTTCGGGAAACGCCTTGAGCTCCTCATCGCTCAAAAGCGGCATCGGCTCGACACCCGCGGGCAGCGTTTGCCCCTTCTTGCTGTCGTAAAGTTTGCCATTGGCTCCAAGCACCAGCCCGTGATCCGTGGCGTCCTCGATCACCTGCGGCGCCCAGATCACGCCGCCGCCGGCGTCGTCGCCGCCCAGAACCGCCATGATCATTCCGTAGTCGGTGCCGATGTTCTCGAAACCACGGAAGATGCCGGTCGGGATATTGAAGATATCGCCCTCTTCGAGAATCACCTCTCCCGCCGTGCCCCAGCGCCCCCAGAAAAAGCGCCAGCGCCCCGAAAGCACGAAAAACACCTCCGCCGTGCGGTGCGAATGCAGCGAGTTGCGGCATTTCGGCGGCTGACCCGCAGCGCCGATGTTAAAGCCGTGCGGAATACCGATATGGACATGTTGATCCGGGCTTTCAGATACACCGCCGCCGATGATGGTGAAGTTTTCTTTCTGGTCCGAACCCGGAGTGTGGGCGTCGATAAAGGCTGTCTTGCAGGGTTTGAGTTCCCCGTAGCGAACAATCCTGGCTTCCATGTCTTGCCGCGTCATAACCTAAACTCCGGTCTGCATCAGGATCTGCTTCCAGATCGCAATTTCATCGTAAAGCGTATACTCACGTCTCAGCCCCCAAGGACCGAACTCGGCATGGCTCATGCCCATCACATGAACGCGGGCTCCGGTTGGCTCGCCGAAAGCGCCCCAGCCTTCGTGCAAACCGTCAAGCGACCAGCGGATCGCTGCGCGCGGGCTGAGCATGTCCGCGTCCATGCCGATCCGGTGGTGGATCTGGAACTCTGCGTTGGGGAAAGACGACCTGAGCCCGACCCAGAATTCGGCCACCTCGCCGTGGCTGACCGCCGTCACGGCGCCCGGATACTCACCGATCACCGCCCGGTCATAGTCGTGGAAAATCAGGTTGAAATCCTTGTCCATCAGCCGGGTGAGGATGCCTTCATATTTCAGCCCCCAGCCATTGTCGTTGCCAGTCCCGTGGTATCCGCCGTCAACATCGATATCCGGCGTGAACGGTTTGGCGCAGCGGTCTGGTCCACCCTCGCGGGTGATCAGTTCGGCGGCGTAAGCGCGCGGATCCATGCCCAGCTGACGTACGATGCCGCCATAGTCGCGCACCAGCCACTCATCATAGATGGTGTCGGCTTTGGCGGCGCAATCGGCAATCACCCGCACCTGCCAGCGCTTGCCCGTCGCCTTGCCGAAAGCTCCGTCGCCGCTGTGTGTTGCCGTGGTCAAAATCCGGTGCGAGGACAGAAATCCGGTCGTCTCATCGCCCGACCAGATCACGTCCTCGCCCAGCAGTTCACGATCCGGGAACTCGTTGATGGTCGCCATGGTCGCGGCGATCACCGCCTGATTGCCCTTCTGGATTCCCATCGGCGAGCGCACCGGGATGTCTTCGGCATAATAGCGGTTCAGCGTCTCGACGCCGCGGTTCTCCCAGATCTCCCTGGTGATCCCGATGATATAGTCAGGGAAGTCCTTCCACTTTTGTGAAAAGCCCGGAATGCTCATTTTCTCTCCTATCCGGCGGTCCAGCCGCCATCCACAAGCAATGAGGCGCCGGTCACCAGCGCCGAGGCGTCGGAGGCCAGAAAAACCACCGCGCCCATGATGTCCTCGATCTCGCCCACCCGGCCGAGCTTGATCTTATCTTCGATCCAGGCCACCCGCGCCGGATCGGCAAAGGTCGGTTCTGTGAGTGGCGTGCGCACGAAGGTCGGGCAGATCGTGTTGACCCGCACGCCCTTCGGGCCCCATTCGATCGCCATTGATTTGGTCATGCCCTCGACGGCATGCTTGGAGGCGGCATAAACCGCCCGGTCGATTCCGCCCACATGGGCCATCTGCGACGAGATGGTGATGATCGAGCCGCCATTGCCGCCGGCGATCATCTTTCGCGCTGCGGCCTGCGCGGCAAAATGCGCCGCTCTCCAGTTCACCATCGCGACCGCATCGAAATCCTCGGGCGTTGTCTCCAGCGCCGGTCCGTGCCGGGCAACACCGGCCGAATTGACCATGACGTCGAGACGGTCGAGCCCGCCGATTGCCTCGGCGACAGCTGCGGTGTCGGCAATGTCGAGAACCAACGCCTCGGCGTCGCAACCGGCGTGCCGGATCGCGGCCACAGCCTCATTCAAGCGCTCAGCCCCGCGCGCCGCACAAATCACTCGCGCGCCCGCCTCCGCAAGCGCCATTGCCGCGCCCAGACCGATTCCCGATGACGCGCCAAACACCAGCGCAGTCCGGCCATCGAGCCGAAATGACGGCGTGCGCGGCAGCTCCATCACTCGGCCGCCTCGCTTACCGGTAGCGCCGCTTCGCCATAGGGCACATTGCGCCCGCCATAGCGCCGCACCCGGACATTGGCCTGCTCGGCATGTCCCACGAACCCTTCCAGGATGCAAAGCCGCGAGCAGTATTCGCCGATCTCGGCCGCCGCCTCGTCGGTCAACACCTTCTGGTAGGAATGGGTCTTCAAAAACTTGCCGACCCACAGCCCGCCCGTATAGCGCCCGGCCTTTTTGGTGGGCAGCGTGTGATTGGTACCGATCACCTTGTCGCCATTGGCCACATTGGTGCGCGCGCCCAAAAACAGTGCGCCATAGGAATGCATATTGTCGAGATACCAGTCGTCGCGATCGGTCATCACCTGCACGTGCTCTGAGGCGATGTCATTGGCGACCTCGAGCATTTCATCGTGGTCGTCACAGACGATGATCTCGCCATAATCTTCCCAGCTCTTCGACGCGGTGTCCGCAGTCGGAAGAATCTTCAGCAGCCGATCAATCTCCTCCATCGTCGCCCGCGCCAGATCTTCCGAATTGGTCAGCAGAACCGCCGGCGAATTGTAGCCATGCTCAGCCTGTCCCAACAGATCCGTGGCGCACAGTTCGGCATCGGCGCCGTGCTCGTCGGCAATCACCATGGTCTCGGTCGGACCGGCGAACAAATCGATCCCCACCCGGCCGTAGAGCTGGCGCTTGGCCTCGGCCACATAGGCGTTGCCCGGCCCCACCAGAATATCCACCGGATTGATGCTCTCGGTCCCCAGCGCCATCGCCGCCACCGCCTGGATGCCGCCCAGACAGTAAATCTCGTGGGCACCGCCCAGATGCATCGCCGCAATCACCGCCGGATTGGGTTCGCCCTTGAACGGCGGCGTCGCCGCGATGATCCGCGGCACCCCGGCCACCGATGCCGTCAGTACCGACATATGCGCCGACGCCACCATCGGAAACTTGCCGCCCGGCACGTAGCAGCCGGCCGATTGTACGGGAATGTTCTTGTGCCCCAGCACAACGCCCGGCATGGTCTCGATCTCGATGTCGAGCATCGAGCCGCGCTGCGCTTCGGCGAATTTGCGCACCTGTGCCTGGGCGAATTTGATGTCCTCCATTTCGCGGGTGCTGACCCGGTTGACCAGCGCCTCGATCTCGGACGGGCTGAGCCGGAATGAGGCAGGCGCGTAGGAATCGAATTTTTGCGACAACTCCCGCACGGCGGCGTCGCCGCGCGCCTCGATATCGGTAAGAATGGCTTCAACAGTGGCCCTCACCTTGGCGTCGTCATCGCTGCGGTCGGAAGCGGTCTTGGCGGTTTTCAAGTGCCTGATGGTCATGTCAGTCCTCAAATTGCGGATGGTGTCGGCGGCGTCTTTTCACCGCGATCGAAGGCCTCCCAGCCCTCACCACCGAATACGTCCCTGCCTAGTTGCGAAAGCACCAGCGCAAAATCGACAGAGACCCAATTGTCGACGATCTTGCCGTCGCGGATCATCCAGAAATCGATATAGGGAATGCGAATGCGCTTGCCGGTGGGTTCGATCCCCATGAAGACGCCCGAATGAGTGGCTTCGATATGGCCGAAGCAGGACACCCATTCACCATCCGCCATGAAGCGTTCGGTCAGATAGGTGCGGTCGGAAAAGGCGGCGCGGAACGGCAATTGCCAGTTGCGCCGGAAGGCGTCGACGCCTTCCTTTAGGCCGCAGCCACAATTGCCTATCCAGCGGAAGTCTCCGTGAAAATGTGCGCCCATGTCATTGGATCCTGACGCCAGCGCATCTTCCATGCGCTGCACCACGGCCAGACTTTCGGCACTGAGCCGCGCATGCACCGCCGGGTCGAACCCCGGATCGTCAAAGCGGCTGGTCTTTTCAGTCATGCATATGTCTCCCGATCATACCCAATCTTGCGGTGTGTGTTATCTCGTTGACGCTCGCCGTCCGGCTACATCTGGAGCCGGCCGGAGAACGGCGACGGTGTGGAGGCCCCTGTATGTTTAGCCTTCGATCCGGTCTCCGCTCCCGGCCTCGAACAGGTGGCAGATCGAGGCGGGAACCGAAATCGAGACCGGCTCCCCGATTTCTGCCCTGTAGTCCTTGTCAGCCTTGACCGCGGCGATGCTGTCACCGGCCTTGACCGCGACCATCGAGGCGTCGCCCAAAAGCTCGAACGTGTAGATCGGCGCATTGATCTCGCCGCCGCCCTGCGCCAGGCTCGCATCTTCGGCCCGGTAGCCCAGCGTCACCTTGCCGTTCACCGCCTTGGAGAGGCCGGACACCCGGACATTGCGCGCGGTGAACACGCCATCGGCGATTTCGCCGTCGATCAGGTTCATCGCCGGAGTGCCCATGAAACCGGCAACAAACACATTGTTGGGCCGGTTGTAGATTTCCTTGGGCGTGCCGACCTGCTGCACGATCCCCTTGTTCATCACCACCACCCGGTCAGCCAGCGTCATCGCCTCGATCTGGTCGTGGGTCACGTAGATGGTCGTGGTCGCCAGCTCGTGCTGCAGGTTCTTGATCTGCGCACGGGTGGAGACGCGCAGTTTGGCGTCGAGATTGGACAGCGGCTCATCCATCAAAAACACGGTCGGCTCCCGCACGATGGCACGCGCCAGCGCCACCCGTTGCCGTTGACCGCCCGACAGCGCCGCGGGCCGGCGGTCGACGAAATCCTCAAGCTCGACCATGGCCACGGCGCGCGCCACCCGTTCCTCGTGGGTGGCGGGATCGACCTTGCGGATCTTGAGCGGAAAGCGGATGTTTTCCTTCACCGTCAGGTTCGGATAGAGCCCGTAGGATTGAAACACCATGGCGATGTCGCGGTCCTTGGGTTCCAGATTGTTGACCATCCGGTCGCCGATCCAGATCTCGCCGTCGGTGACGTCCTCGAGCCCGGCGATCATCCGCATGGTCGTGGTTTTGCCGCAGCCCGAAGGCCCCAGTAGCACCAGGAACTCCTTGTCGGCGATCTCCAGATCGAAATCCTTCACACCGATGAAACTGCCCCAGCTTTTGGTGACGTTTTTGAGCGTAATACTGGCCATAATTTCAACCTTTCACAGCGCCGGCGGTCAGGCCGCTGACAATTTGCCGCTGGAAGAAGATCACCAAAACAAACAGCGGAGCGGTGGCGGAAACAACCGAGGCAACGGCGAACATCACATTGCCTTCGGTCTGGGTTGAACCCAGGAATCCCGCGATCTTGGGGACCATGGTCTGGTTTTCCTTGGTCAGCAGAAGTGCGGTAACCGCGAAATCATTGTAGGCGAGCAGGAACGAGAACAGCCCTGTCGTCACAATACCCGGCCACATCACCGGCACGATCGCATAGCGAAACGCCTGGAAGCGCGTGCAGCCATCGACCATGGCGCTTTCGTCCAGATCCTTGGGAATGTTCTGGAAAAACGAGTGCAGCATCCACAGCGTGAACGGCTGGTTGATCGCCACCAGCACGATCACTGTCGTTGACAGATGCCCCCACAGGTTCCACTCGAAGAACGGCAGCAGATAGCCCGACACCAGCGTGATATGCGGCATCGCCCGGAAAATCAGCGCCAGCATCAACAGCCAGAACACATAGCGGTAGTTCGACCGCGACAGCGCATAGCCGCCAAGCGCGCCGAAGGTCAGCGAAATGATCACCACAAAGACAACGACGACGCCGGTGTTGATCACCGCGCGCCAGAATTCCTCCTGGACCCAAGCTCCGTAATAGCCCGCGCCGGTAAAGGGCGCGCCGGTTTCGGCGATGGTTCGCACGCCGAAGATGGCGTAGCTCCAGTCGGCCTTGGAGAAGAAATCCCCCTGCACCTTGAACGACCCCCAAAGGGTCCAGAGGAAGGGGAACGAGGCCATCAGCAACCAGATCAGCAGAAAGGAGATCGAGGCGAAAACGAGGATCGGTGAGCGTCTGTCTGCAGCTTGACTCATATCATCGTCCCCCTAGCGCCGGTTGAAATCGCGCCAGGTGCGAACCAGCACCGGCGTGAGCAGGATCGCCACGCCGATGATGGTCAGCATGGAGGTGGTGGCTGCGGAGTTGAGAAGCTTCGAATCCGCGTTCATGTAATTGTAGATCGCCCAGGACAGCGAGGTCGCGTGCGCTTCGGCATTGAAGCCGACGATCGGCTCGAACACCCGGAAATTGTCCATCAACTGGATGAGCGCGATAAACAGCGTCAGCGGCATCAGATAGGGCAGCACCACATAGCGGATCCGCTGCCAGCGGCTGGCGCCGTCGATCATCGCCGATTCCAGCGTATCCTTGGGCACGGTCTGCAGCCCGGCGTAAAACACCACGAATGCGAACGGGGCGGAGTGCCAGACGCCATAGACCATCAGCATGATCCAGGTCAGGGTGGATGAGGCTTTCAGCGACAGCGACGGATCGCCCATCAGATATTGCAGCGTGGAGCCCAAAATACCGCGCGCGTCAATCATCCAGAACAGGATCAGCGAACCGATCAGCGGCGTGACCATCATCGGCAGCAGCGACACGAAAATGATCGGACCCTTGACCAGCGCCGACAGCGAGTTGACCGCCACTGCAATCATGAAGCCGAAGATGATCACCAGCGGCGTGACGATGAAGGTGTAGGCGAGCGTGAAAGTCAGCGCCTTGTAGAAGGGCAGATTGTAAATGCCGTTGAAAAACTCTCCCGGGCCGCTGGCTTGCGCCCACACCACGCTCACTTCGTCAAAAGCCAGATGCGAGCGGTTGGCGTAATTGTCGAGGCCTGCGAATTTACCCAGTGGCGCTTCTTCATAGAGTTCGGCGGTGGCTTCGGCGTTGACCCGCAATTCGGTGGTGCAACTGAACACCGCGCAGGTCTCGACCTCTTCAACCACCTGATCATGGGCGACATGCAGCGACTGCGTGAACACCGACACGATAGGCAGCGCGATGAACAGAAACATCGCCAGTGCCGATGGCAGGACGAACCAGAAAAATGTGCTGTGCCGCATGAGTCCCTCTCCTGACAGTTCGTTTGCGCACGGCCTGAAAGCCGTGGAAACCGGTTCCGTACAATGGGGCCTGGTTGTCGGGCAGGCATGACCGATCAGCCGTCTCCGGCGCACGCAATATTGCGCCGTATTGCCAATCGCATGTTGCCGAGCGGGCAGGCGCCGCCCGCTCGGGATCAGGTGCGGCCTACTTGATGAAGCCAGCTTCCTTGGCAGCCGTCGTGTAGGCGGCCTCGATGTCGGTCAACGCCTGCTCGGCGCTTTCCTTGCCCTGCAGGAAATCCGCAAGCTCCGCACCGGCCGCGCTGTGCAGCAGTCCGCCAAAGGGCAGCATCGGATAGGGCTTGGCTCCGGCATTGGCGGTCGCGAACACGCCCTGCGCAGTGGGACCGGGCTCAAAGCCATCGATCAGCCAGACCGCATGGCCCTTGGTCTCATCGGTCAGGATGGATGGGTCCACGCCATTCATCATGGCCCGGAAACTTGCCTCTGCGTCCTCGTCGGAAATATTGGCAGCGATGGTGAAACCGTCCCACCACAGCGTCGTGGCCGGAGTTGAGCCGCCGCCCAGCGTTGGTGCTGCCGTAAAGGCGGTCGCCGCAACGATTTCCGGCGTCGAGCCTTCGTCGTCACTGATCGGGCCGGCGCGCGAACCCCACATATTCATCAGCGCAACGTTGCCGGCTTCCCATTCTGCTGACGCGGCGTTGGAATCGTAAGTCAGGAAATCAGGGTTCATGTAGCTCGTCAGCTCCTTGAGCATGTTGAGCGCCTTGATCCCGTTTTCATTGTTGATCGCAACTTCGGCTGAGCCGGGCTTGAACATGTCGGCGCCGGTTCCGGTGTACATGTTGACGAATTCCTCGCCCAAGTTCCAGCCGGACTTGAAGGTGCCGGCCAGCGGGTATTCCATCAGGCCCTTGTCCTTGATGGTCTTGGCGGCGGCGATAACCTCTTCATAGCTTGTCGGAACCTCAAGGCCGGCCTGTTCCAAAATGTCGGAGCGATAAAACAGATGCTGTGCATTGGCCATGAAGGCAACGGCCATGATCTTGCCATCGATGGTGATGAGCTGGTTCTTTTTCAGCTTGTCGCCATATTTCTCGACCAGTTCGTTGAGAGGGCGGATCAGACCGTCATTCATCAGCGGCACGATCGAGCTGTTGGCGACCACCGCCACCGAGTATTCGGCCGGGTTCGCCGTCATCGCCGCCACTTGCAGATCGCGATGTTCCTTGGTCAGGTTGGCCGAAACCGTGACATTGTCGTCGGCGCACTCCATCGCGCCCTGCGACACGGCCTGAATTGCCGGAAACTCGTTGCCCAGAATGCGGACATCGCCGCCCGACAGGCCGCAACCGGCCTGGGCAATCACCGAGCTAGCCAGCGTAAACACTGATGCAGCCAGAATTTGTTTGAGCATTGCTGTTCTCCCTGTTGCCCGGATCAAGCTCCGGAACTCTTGAAACGGGCCATTGGCGATGGCGCCGACTTCCTCTCCCAAGAAAGCATGCAACAAGATTGACAAAAATTGAATACGTATGCAAGAGCTGATGAGAAGTTTTTTATTCTCGGGCTGACGCCGCGGCGTCAATCAGGCAACATTTCTATCATGCCCTTTCGGGACATCGGGAGCCATCGCATGACCACACACGCCACCGGTACGGAACAGCGTCGACACATCCATGATCTGCTCAACGCCCTGGCCGAAGCCTCAATCACCGCCACGCCGGGCCTGCTTGAAACGCTGTGCGCGCCGGACGCCGAATGGCGCATGGCCCATCCGATCAATGAGCACAGCGGACTTGAAGCCATCCACGCCCAGGTGTGGGAACCGCTCAAGCGCGCGATGCCGGATCTCGAGCGGCGGGATCAGGTGTTTGTTGCAGGCAGTTATCAGGGACGCGATTACATCTGCGCAGTCGGAAATTACTGCGGCACCTTCCGGGCCGACTGGCTGACCATCCCGGCCAACGGCCAGACCATGTATCTGCGCTATGGCGAGGTCTATCAGATCGTCGAGGGCAAGATCGTTCAGGCCAACGGCCTGTGGGACATTCTCGATTTTATCCGCCAGGCAGGATTCTGGCCGCTGGCGCCAAGCCTCGGCGCGGAAGGCATGTGGTCGGGCCCGATCACCGGCGACGGGTTGCGGATGGAGCCTTCCGACGCCGAACAATCGGCGGCGTCCATTGCCCAGACGCTTGCCATGCACCGCACGCTGTTCGAACACAATGATCGCGAAAACCTGAGCCGCGAGTCGCTTCTGGCAATGCCCCAGAAGGACCATTGGCACTCCAAAATGATGTGGTACGGACCTTCGGGCATCGGCACCACGCGAGGGCTTCAGGGCTTTGTGGATTACCATCAACTGCCATTCCGGATCGCATTCGAACGTCCACAAGGCACCTTTGAGGAAGTCGACGCAGCCCGCAACGCCAAGGGCGCGGGGCACTATATCCGCATCGGCGACGGTCCCTATTCAGTGACCGGCGGCTGGCCTTCGGTCTATGCGGTCAATACCGGCGGCGGCTTTGCCGGCACCACGCCCAGCGGGCGGCCGGTGACCATGCGGGTGATGGATTTCTATCTCCATCACGAGGGGCTGATCCGCGAAAACTGGGTGCCGCTCGACATGCTCGATCTGCTCAATCAGATGGGCTTCGACGTCATCGCCCGGATGCAGGATCGATTCCGCCGTGGTGCGCTCTGACGGACACTTTTGCAATCCACCGTTCGAGCCGGCGCTCGGGACACCTTCTGGAAAACGCAAGCCACTGGACCTGACCCGAAGCAATCATCACCGCCGGTTCATCCCGGCTCCGCGAGCTTGCTTGCAGGATCAGCCTTGGTCAGCCAGCGGCCTTGCGTTTCTCAAGACGCGCCCGGTGATTTACCGATAGGCGTCTTGTTGTCGGAGCCCGCGATATGAGCCCAACCGGGCCGTTCGAACAGGAACCAGCCTCGACCCAGAAATTCGATCATCTTGTAAAGTATCACCGGCCCGATCATCGCGGCAACAAACACCGACAGGCCCAAAATCCCGGTGTCGGTGATCAGCCCTGTCGACATCGCGGCAGTGCGGAACAGCGACATCGGAATTGTAAACGCCAGATAGATGACCAGCGAGTGCCGGCCGATCCATTCCAGCCACCAGGCCGCCGGATACCGCGCCAGGAGCGCGCTCAAAACACATAAGGCCAGGGCCCCGGACACCGCGAGCCCGAGATGAATTGGCGGGAATTGCGCATAACCCATGATGGTTCGGCTGGGCAGCAACTCGAACTGCGGCAGAAACACCAGCGCCGCATTGAGCAGCACAAAGCCCGACAGCCCGGCCCATGCCGCCGGACGGTTTTGTTGGGCCCAATCCGCAAGCCTCAGGATCTGTGGCGCAAACACATAGCCCAGATAAAAATAGAAGAAATAGGCGCAGAACTGGGTGACGATGTAGCTTGGTGATTGCATCGGGGCCAGCGCCAGCAACGCGGAGAACGCCAGCACCGCCCAATGCGGTGCCTGGATGCGCCACAACAGTTTCGCAACAATGCCGAACACCGCCAGCAGATAGACAAACCACAACACGCCATAGGGCTGGACCAGCGCCTGCACCAGTTCCGTAGTCATGGCGCCGGGATCGCGCAGAAACACCCCGAATTTGAGCACGATCAATATGGCTGCCCAGACCGCATAGAAATACAGGTAGTGGACAACACGCCTGTCGGCAAAAGCCGTCCATGGCCGGCCGATAACCCTGGAGAGGAACAACCCGGAAATGACGAAGAACTCCGGCATTCTGAACGGTGTCGCAAAGGCGATCGCATAATGCATGAACCCGGTGCCGCCGGTATGTTGGCCGGTGTTGTAGGTGGCGTACATCATCACCACCAGCATGATCGAAAGCCCCTTGGCGATGTCCACCCATGCCTGACGCACCGGGTTCATGGCAGTGTCTTTCTGGCGTAACGCCGGTTGAGCTCATCATGACGGTCGCGAACGTCCTTCGGCCATGTGCTCTTGATGAAGGACAGAATCGCAATGATCTCGTGATCTTGGAGGATACCCTGATAGATCGGCATTGCCGACTCGTATTCATCCAGTTGCGCAGCGGCGGCGACGCCGTATTTGGTGATATCGAACAGCAGGACGTCGGGATGATGCCAAGTGTGCCCAGTTTCATCATGCGGCGGCGCGGGCAGTTTGCCATCAGCTCCCGGCGTGCGCCAGTCAGCCGTTTGACCTTCCAGATCAGCGCCGTGACAAGCCGCGCAATACTGCGAATAGAGCAGTTCGCCGCGTGAGGTGACCTCCCGGTCATCGGGATGCAGCAGGGCCGCCGTCACCTCGCGGGTCCCTCCGGCGGTGAACATCATCGCCACCGCAGCGGCGAGCGCGACAGCCAGCGCCACCGCCGTAATCTTCGCGCCCGCCCTCACGTTCACACCACCACCAGCCGTGCACCCGAAGGCACTCGGTCGTAAAGATCGATGATGTCCTGGTTCATCAAGCGCACACAGCCGCTTGAAACCGCTTTACCGATTGACCAGTACTCCGGCGATCCGTGGATGCGATAGAGTGTGTCCTCACCGTTTTGAAAGATGTAAAGCGCCCGTGCGCCAAGCGGATTGTCGAGCCCCGGCGGCATGCCGCCATTGCGTACGCTCCAGCGTTCGAGCTCCGGTTGCCGGGCGATCATCTCGTCGGGTGGTGTCCATTTCGGCCAGCGCTGCTTCCACTGGATGACGCCCGTGCCGGACCAGTCGAAACCGGCGCGGCCGAGACCCACGCCATAGCGCATCGCCTTGCCGCCCTGTTGCACCAGATGCAGGTAGAAGCTTCTGGTGTCGACAATAATGGTGCCCACCGGATGCGGCGAGGAATAGTTCACCTGCTTGCGCCAGAACTTCCGCGGCACCTTTTCCAGATCAACCGCCGGAAGCGGAAACGTCTCTTGCGGCATCGGTCCATACATCGCCACATAGTTCGTCGGCGGCCCGGACGGCTCCGCAGTTTCAGGCGGCGTGGCCGTGGTCGAGCAGCCGGCCAGAGCGAGGGCGGAAACGCTTGTCACTCCGGCCATGAATTGGCGCCGCCTCATTCTTCACCGGCCCGGTGGAAGAGTGTCGGCGTCTCACCGCTGCGACCGCTGAAGGCATAGACCTCGTATTTGGCCTCCGGGTCGTAGCCCATCCCGAGTGATCCCATCGGCATGCCCGGCGTGGCGATGCCGCGAATGTCCGGCCGCTCGGACATCAGCTTCTCAACCGCCTCGATCGGAACATGGCCCTCCAGCGTGTATTTGCGTTCCCCGCCGATCACCGCCGTGTGGCACGCCTCGAGCTCGCTGGTCACCCCTGCCTGCTTCTTGATGGCGGTGAGATCCTCCAGATCCTGGGTGTCGACCGTGTAGCCGGCGCCCTTCATGGCGTCGACCCAGGATTGGCAGCAGCCGCACCATGGCGTCTTGAACACCATGATGTGCTGCTCGCCAGCGCCATCCGCAGCCTGGGTCGGCAGAGGCAACGCGGCTGCGGCGACAAACGCCGCCAGGGCGAATTTGATGGTTTTTGTCATGTTGAACTTCTTTCCTGGAAACTGTGATGCGATTGGCGGTTGCGGCCCATCGCCCGGTGCAGAGCGAAAACTCCGTCCGGGCCGCAGATCAGCGGACGAAAAGCCGCCGTCATTGCCGGACGGCAGGTCACCATGATTTGACTGTTTGTCCGCGGGCGCGCCATACGGTGTTTTGAACTCCGCCGCGGACATCACCGCGGCGGGACCTGGATTTGCAGGCATCGGAGCCTGTCCCGGTGGCGCCATCACAGCACCACCACGCGCGCGCCCAACGGCACCCGCTCATAAAGATCCTCGACATGGGCGTTGATCATTCTGATGCAGCCATTGGAGACCGAACGTCCGATTGACGAGGGCTGGGTGGTGCCATGGATGCGGTAATAGGTGTCGCGTCCATTGCGGTAGAGATAGAGCGCGCGCGATCCCAGCGGATTGTTCGGACCGCCAGGCACGCCCTTGGCGTATTTCGCGTATTTGCCAGGTTCGCGCCGGATCATATTCTTGGTCGGCGTCCACCTCGGCCATTTGGCCTTGCGGTCAATGGTGGCCGAACCCCGGAATGCCAGACCCGCCTTGCCGACGCCTACGCCGTAACGCCGCGCCCTGCCGCCGCGAAGCTGCAGATACAGAAAATGGTTGGCGGGATCGACTATGAGCGTCCCGGCGGCATAGCCGGAGAACCGCACCGTCTGCGGAGCGAATTTGGGATCGGGTTTGAAGTTCCGGTGATGGGCATTGGCCAACGGAACGGGTGTGATGGCCGAGGCCGCAAGGCCCAGCAACAAATGTCGTTTGGAAAGCATGGTTCCCTCTCGTAACTGATCGAACACAACGGCGCCGCGCGGCGCGCGCGATGAAGTTGATCAGCCAGAGATCGGAGGCCTTAGAAATCCGACATCATTGGGAGGATGTATGGCAAACGGCGCAGCGCTCGCCTGCACCTGCACCACCGAACGGAAGCTCTGAACCACGAGCGGCGCGATGTAGTGGCAGTCCATGGAACAGGTCTTTCCCGCCGGACTGGACATGCCGTCTGTCTCGTCGCAACAGGAATTCATGGCCATATCGGTCAGTTGATGGGCGGAAAAATCAACCATCTGCGGCTCGGCCGTAGGTGTTGACGCAGCCGCGTAGGCCACCGGAGGAACATTGCCTCCGATGGCGATCACAATCAGCAGAATGATCGCCACAATACCGCGCATGCGTCCCTTGTAATCCAAAATCGCTAAGAAATGCCATAACAAAACGGGCTTCACGCAACTGTGAACCCGGCGCTCCTGCCGACGATCGCATACCCGGACATGCGAAATGGCAGGCCACTTTGCCCGGAATAACGGCAACCAAGGTGTTCGCTTCATCGCACCAGATTAGTAGCGCTGGTACGCTAAAAAATTCTCTTCGAGTTTATCCAGGATGGAGCTTCCACACCCTCCGGCTTTGCTGATGAAGTTCCGGATATTTGCTGACCACCTTGGTCGAGGAGAAACCTGATTTGCGTTAACAACAAATGGTGCAAATCGGGCATCGATATCAAAGCTTTTGTCTGTTTGCGAAACAACCGATTGCGAGAGTGTCACCCCGAACCCATCCGAAATCGTTCGAATGACAGTTTCAGTATAGGGAATCGTCTTAACCGGCATTCCACAGTTCCCGCTGGTGTTCAACTTAACAAGCGCATATTGCGCGAGAAGGGGTCCAAAACGGGAAGCGTCGACAAGACTGTCATATTTTGCGGTGACTTCCTGTCCATAAGCCGTCTCACCAACCTGGGCAGCAAGAGTGGCGCTGTATGCCTTCAAATAGAAG
This sequence comes from uncultured Hoeflea sp., assembly GCF_947501405.1. Classification (GTDB taxonomy): domain Bacteria; phylum Pseudomonadota; class Alphaproteobacteria; order Rhizobiales; family Rhizobiaceae; genus Hoeflea. The sequence continues at coordinate 350,170 of NZ_CANMVK010000004.1, forward strand.
GTCTTCTTTTCGAATTCCGCCCGCACAAATTGACCACCATAGACGGCCGTAAAGAATGGGCGAATGAGCTCTGGCAACTCTTCAAAAACCGGAACCTCTGACTTGGAGAGTTCGGTTTGCACAAGTGCGGGATCAACAAACTGTCCGAGAGAAACGCGGGGTACGTTGATTTCGACAGGGGTATCCTGCCGCTGAACAAAATCTGTTTGCCCTTTGCGAACAACATTCTCGAACAGATTTTCGAGCAGGAAAAGGTTACCCGCAAGATCATCCTTCACACCCACGGCATTCCTGAGCCTGTCGCCAATCTGGATGCCAGACACACTCGCTGGAGATGGTTCAACCAGAGAAATAACGACACCCTTGTCGTCGATTTTCAACCCGATGTGAGCTTCCGCAGTCGTTCTGCCGAGCATGACCGGTCTGCCGTTTTTGGCCCCGCAGAACGTATCACCCGGCCCGGCCCCATTCTGAAAAGCATTCAAAAGATCATTGAATTCGCAGTAAATTCTCACCCTGAAACGCGCCCTGGGAAGCTCATACAAGACATCCTCCGCGTAGCTCTCCGGTGATTTGTTGTCCCGTTGCACATGTTGCGGAAAGTAGGTGCTCACGTGCCCAGGCCTGAATCCTGCAAGATATGCTTCACTATCCTCACGCACCTCGGATAGCACGAATGATTTGCACTTTTTTTCTGAAGGCCAATTCGCTGTGCAGACATTTGAGTCTGAAAATCGAAGCCCATGTTCGCGGTACAACCTGTCTACCGCACTTTCCTCTGCCGAAAGATTAGTCGTGTACGACCCTAGAAGCACTCCTGCGATCAACGCACTGAGCATGAATTTAGAACAATTGAACATAAGGAACCTCGCACACAGAATTCTCACAAACACGATCACAGAATGATGTTGAGGACCCAATCTGGTTTTTGCCATTTTGCGATCCGGCCTTCTTGCGACCTTTCGGATTTGGCCTAGTTCGCCCACAAGATTGCGGGGCGTCAAGCTTGCGGCCAAGGAATGCGGTCGGATTTGGTGGGGTTGATCCTAATTCCCTGACATGTCTGTGAACGTCATTCATGAACAGGAACCACGAAACATAGAGGTGCACGCCTCGAAAGCGTTTGCCGAACGCTTCAGTACAGGCGTGGTGAGTTGATTTCACGAACCCTGAACCGGCGGAATTCGGGTGACGCCCTGAGACCTGTATCGATCAGCACCAGTTCGCACCAGCAACACATGTTCGGAACGACTAAAGCGCCCGGCCTTCGAGCAGCTCTGACAGGATCGGGTTGGGGAAGCGGCGGGCCAAAGTGACTGCAAAGAACGTCTCTCCGATACCCGGCAGACGATCGGCTTCGATCAGTCTGCCGCTGCTCAGCTCGTCCTGAACCACTATCGGGGGCAACACCGCCAGCCCGACCCCTTCCCGGGCCAACAGCCGCATCATCGCCATGTCTTCGACTTCCGCCGCGATCTGGGGTCGAATGCCAAGTCTCTCGGTCAGGGCATCAAAACCGATGCGTACACCGGTGTCGGCCGTCGGCAGGATAATCGGCTGGGAGGCCAAAAGATCGTTCAGGCCCGATTTGTCCCGCAGCAGGTCCGGCGTGCCCACCAGACTGACCGGCTGTTCCGACAGACGGTGCGAGATGAACGGCGTGGCCGCGTCGCGCGATGGCGGGCGGTTGATCAACACCGCATCGAGGTTGAGTGCCTCAAGTGCCTGGAGCAGTTCCGCGCTGGTGCCCGAGCGCAAAATGATCTCGACATCCTGCCTGCCGAGGATCGGGCGCAGAAACTCCATGTGAAAGTTGCGCGACAGGGTGGCCAGCGCGCCAATCCGGATGGCCTGCCGGTTGCGGCCTTTCTCCTGCAGGGTGCCAATCAGTTCACGGCCCGCAGCAAAGATCGCATCCGCATGATCCAGGGCAATCCGGCCTGCTTCTGTGAGGATCAACTGCCGCCCGCGCCGTTCAAACAGTGCATGGCCCAAAGTGGCCTCAAGCTGCTTGATCTGAACCGAGACCGCGGATTGCGAAAGGTTGAGCCGCTCCGCCGTGCGCGTGAGGTTGCCGTCATGGGCGACGGCCCAGAAATAGCGCAAATGGTGATAGTTGAACTCAGCCATATTCATATATTTATACGAACGATTATTCGCAAACAATGAATTTTTCCAAGAACTCCGAGGCTGCTATCTCCTCCTGACGCTCTACCTTGTCCGGAAGGAACATCGCCTTGTTTATCGCATTCCTGCCCCTCCTCGCGCCGATCGTCTTTGCCGCGTTGGCATTTATCGCCTTTCGCGGACCCCAAATGCGACCGGCCGCCGTCTTACGGATTGTCGAGACCGGCGCAATTGTTGCCATGGCAGTGGCCGGCGCATCCGCGCTGATCCTCGCCCTGAGCGGTTCCGCCACATCTCCGTTGATCGGCGCGGGCGGCCTTGGCTTTTCGGTCCGGCTGGACCCGGTAAGTGCGGTAATACTGCTGCTGGTCTCATTCGTAGGCTGGGTCGTGGTGCGTTTTTCCGCGACCTACATGGATGGTGAGGCGCGGCAAGGGCGGTTCACCGGCTGGCTGTGTCTGACACTGGCCGCGGTGATGCTCCTGGTGGTGGCGGGCAACGTTTTCCAGCTCGCCATCGCCTGGATCGCAACCAGCCTGGCCCTGCACAAATTGCTGCTCCACTACCCTGAGCGCATCGCCGCCCAGCGAGCCGCGCGCAAGAAATGGATCACGGCCCGGCTCGGCGATGCGGCGATGTTGGCGGCCATGGTGCTGATCTTTGTCACCTACGGGACAGGCGACGTGATTTCGATCCTGGAGGCCGCGCGCGGCGGTGAAGAAACCCGGTTCGCCACATGGATTGCAGCCGCCCTCGCCATGGCTGCGATCCTGAAATCAGCGCAATTTCCGATGCACGGTTGGCTGACTGAAGTGATGGAGACGCCGACACCGGTGTCCGCGCTGCTGCATGCCGGTGTTATCAATGCGGGCGGTTTCCTGCTCATTCGCTTTGCGGATGTGATGTTATTGTCACCGGCGGTGCTTGCGGTGCTGGTGATGATCGGCGGATTTACAGCTCTGTTCGGTGGACTGGTGATGCTGACGCAATCGGCGGTCAAGACCTCGCTTGCCTGGTCCACCGTGGCGCAGATGGGCTTCATGATCCTGCAATGCGGTCTGGCCCTCTTTCCCCTGGCGCTGCTGCACATCGCTGCGCATTCGCTTTACAAGGCCCACGCCTTCCTGGCGTCGGGCGGCGCCGTGGAAGGCGTTGCAGCAATCCGCCGGCCTGGTCCTGTGGCGATCCCCAACAGCATCGCCGTGGGCCGCGCGTTTTTAATTGCACTGGCGATCTACGCTGTGGCGGGGTTTGCCTTTGGCCTGACCGGCAAGTCACCGCAGGCGATCGCACTCGGGGCAATTCTGATCTTCGGGGTGGCCTATCTTCTGGCGCAGGGCCTTGCAGATGCCGCGCCCCGCGTCCTCACACAGCGTACCGCGACCTACTCGGTCGCCGCTACCGTGGGGTATTTTGCGCTGCAAACCGGCGCCGAATGGTTGACGGCCGGCACCCTGCCGCCAACGCCGCCCCCCGGCCCATTGGAGTGGGCGTTGATCGTGCTGGCATTGCTCAGCTTCGGTCTGGTGGCGGTGGTGCAGGCGATGTTCCCGCTCTGGGCCTATCATCCCGCCGCAGCCGGTCTGCGCGTGCATCTGTCCAACGGGCTTTATGCCAATGCCGTCTTCGACAAGCTGCTTGGCGGCTGGTCGACCAAGCACAGCTCCTGATCCAGCAAAGGGATTTTTCCGATGACCGCAACAACCACGCTTTCGCGCGCGCTGATTTCAGAAGCCATCGACACCGCCGCACGCGCCATTCCACCGTCTTGGCCACTGGCCTCCTCCGTCGCGGTCAACCCGTTTTTGGGTCAGGCCGGAGAAGATCTGGCAAAGGCCGGCGCACGGCTGGGCCGGGTCAGCGGCGTGCCTGTCACAATGCCGCGAGCGCATTACGCCAAATTGATCACCAACGCGACGATCACCGACGCGGACATTACCGCTGCAATCCATGCGTTGGCTTCCCCAGATATGTTCGATCTGGCCGGCATCAAACGAACCGCTACGACCTCTGTCCAGACGCCGGCGCCGCACCCCACAATCGCCGACCTCGCAGCCCAGGTCTCCGGAATCGATTGGCCGGGAATCCTGGCCGAGCGCTTCGGGCACTGGGCTGCGGGGTATTTCGACCAGGGTCAGGCGCTCTGGGCGGCGCCTCGCAGACGCAGCGCCTATGACGCCTGGCGGCAGCACGCCTCGCATGATTTGACACCCGAGATCGCGGGCCTGAGCGGCTTTGCGCAATTCGTCAGTGAAACACCCGATACCGCAGAAGAGGCACGCCTGCGTGCAGCCGCGCAACTGGGGCTGACCGAGGACATGCTGGAGACCTATCTGCACCAGTTGCTTTTCTCACTTGGCGGCTGGGCGCAGGTCGCACGCTATCAACTATGGCAGGCCGAACTGGCAGGCAGCACCGATCAAACGATCACCGATCTCCTGACCATCCGGCTGCTCTGGGAAGAAGCGTTCCTGGCGCAATACCATGACCGGATCGCCAGCAAATGGGACGAGATCAGATCAGCGCACGCACTTCCGGTCGCACCCGACGAAGACCTGATGATCAACGCGATCCTGCAAGAGGCATGGGAGCGCTCGGTGCAACGCGATCTGGGCGCGACATTTGCCGCCCCGCCCATCGCTGAAAAGCAGGATCGGCCCACCTTGCAAGCGGCATTTTGCATTGACGTTCGCTCCGAAGTGTTCCGCCGCGGGCTCGAAGCCATCAATCCCGGGATCCAGACATTGGGCTTTGCCGGCTTTTTTGGCCTGACGGCCTCTCATAAGGGTTTTGCCTCCGACGTCGACGAATTGCGGTTGCCGGTGCTGCTCACGCCCGGCGTAACGTCGACATCGCAAGGAAACGACGAAACTGCCGAGCAAACCGCGCGCTTCAGGGCCCGCGCCAGTCGCGCCTGGGGACGGTTCAAACTGGCGGCGGTTTCCTCCTTTGCCTTTGTTGAGGCAACGGGCCCGATCTATGCCGGCAAGCTGATCAAGGACGCCCTCAACATTGCCAAAGATCCGATGGTCGATGGCCCGGCGCCGCGCCTTAACCCGCCATTGCCATTGGAGGCGAGGATCGACGCGGCAGAAACGATCCTGCGCGCCATGTCGCTGACAACCGGTTTCGCCCGGCTCGTTGTGTTGACGGGGCACGGCGCCAATGTGGTCAACAACCCCTTTGCCAGTGGGCTGCATTGCGGTGCTTGCGGCGGCTATGCCGGCGACGTAAATGCACGCCTGTTGGCAGGGCTCCTCAATGCCGGCGATGTGCGCGAAGGGCTGATTGACCGCGGGATCGACATTCCCGCCGACACGCTGTTTCTGGGCGCACTGCATGACACGACGGCCGACGCGATTAAAGTCTTTGCGGACGACCACCCCTCAGCCGATCATCTCCCCGACATCAAGAGGGCCAGGGAGTGGTTCGCACAAGCGGGCGTCGTCACCCGGTCGGAACGGGCGTTGCGCCTGCCCCGTGCGAAACGCGACTCCGACATCAATCAGCGCAGCCGCGACTGGGCCGAAACCCGGCCCGAATGGGCGCTCGCCGGATGCAAGGCCTTCATCGCCGCTCCGCGCCACCGGACAGCCGGCAAGAATCTTGCCGGGCGCGCCTTCCTGCATGACTACGACTGGAAAAATGACCAGGATTTTGGCGTTCTTGAGCTGATCATGACCGCACCGGTGGTCGTGGCCAGTTGGATCAGCCTGCAATATTACGGCTCAACGGTGGCGCCGGACGTGTTTGGCTCAGGCAACAAACTTTTGCACAATGTGACCGGCGGCATCGGCGTGGTCGAGGGCAATGGCGGCGCCATGCGTGCAGGGTTGCCATGGCAGTCCGTCCATGAGGGCGAAGGCTATGCCCACGACCCGCTGCGCCTGTCCGTTTGCATCGAAGCGCCACGCGAGGCCATGACAGACATCTTGCGCCGGCATGAAGGGGTCCGCGCGTTGTTTGACAATCGCTGGCTGCACCTGTTTGCGCTGGACGAGGAAGGCCGCATGGCCTGGCGCTACAGCGGAGATCTCAACTGGTCGGAACAAACACCGGCGGCGGACCACCGACCGGAACTAGAGGCGGCCGGGTGAGGACTGTTTGAGGGCTGACCTGTTCTTCCGAGAACCGTGATCGCTTCATTGCCTGTCTCCTTCCTTGAGGAACAGGCTAACTCAAAATCAGGAACATCTCAGGGGAGCAGGTCAGGGGTGTGGGATGATTGTGAGGTTGACCTGAGACCCTGATCCTCCTCCAGATTTGTGTAGAGTCCGTCCAACCAGGAGACGGACGAATGAAACGATCACG
>NZ_CANMVK010000005.1 GCF_947501405.1 uncultured Hoeflea sp.
CTCAGGCTCAGGCTCAGGCTCAGGCTCAGGCTCAGGCTCAGGCTCAGGCTCAGGCTCAGGCTCAGGCTCAGGCTCAGGCTCAGCGGTTTCGAAAGCCTCTGTGGCGGCGACCGCCTCAATCGCCGGATCGCGGGCGATGTCGGCCAGCGTCACCGGGTCGGGGGCGTCGGCGCCGCCCGTCGCCGCGTTGCCCCCGGCCCTGGCCTCTTGCGCCGTGCTGTCGAGCGGCGGCTCGCCGGCGTGCTCCTCGTCCGCCGGCTCCGGCGACGACAGGGTGCCATTGCCCGCGGTTTCCGGGGTGAAGCGCATGCCGCCGCCATCATGAGGGAAGGAATGCGGCTCCGCTTCGTCGGCGGGCGCAGGAACGGCCTCGGCTTCTATCGGCGGCTTGGAAGCCGGTTCGGGCGGCGAAGCGGGCGGGGAGCTTGGCGTGGAGTCAGGCGTAACGTCAGGCGCAGGGTCTGCGGAAGGCGCGGATTGCGTTTCCGTTCCGGTCCGCGGCCCGGTGTCCTGGGCCGGCGCATCTTCCTTGGCCTTGCCAAAGGAGAAGACCTTCTTGATGAAATTGAACGCCATGCCCGAAAACTGCCCTTCTCAAATTCAAACTCAAATTCCGCGCGACGGGATCACGGATGGATCTTGCGGACCGCTCTATACGTGCGCCGGGCCAAGCGGGTCCGGATCATTGGCGGATTGGCCCGCCCGTTGCCCCGCCATCTGTCCGGTCAAGCGTTCTCCATCGTGACCGGTCACCTCGATCTCTGCCATCTGGCCCCTTGGCGCGCCGGGCGCAACCACCGGGGTGAAGTTTTCCGTCCGCGCGACGCCGGAGAACTCGACCAAAACCGGGTGAGAACCGCCGGCCCGGGCCATCCGGTCAAGGTGTACGTGATAGGCCTCGTCGCCTGCAGTCCTGAGCCGTGCGGCGCGTTTCTTGATCAGTCCGCGATCGAGCTGCGGCATCCGCGCCGCCGGCGTACCCTGGCGCGGCGAATAGGGAAACACGTGCAAAAAGGCAATGCCGCATTCTTCGACAATATCGAGCGAGCGGGCAAACATGTCTTCGGTCTCGGTCGGAAATCCGGCAATCAGATCGGCCCCGAAGGCAAAACCGGGCCGCAAGTCGCGCACGGTGCGGCAAAAATCAATGGCGTCCCGGCGGGAATGACGGCGTTTCATGCGTTTCAAGATCAGATCGTCGCCATGCTGCAGCGACAGATGCAGATGCGGCATGAAGCGCGGTTCTTCGGCAATCAGATCCATCAGCGCATCGTCGATCTCGATCGAATCGATCGATGACAGCCGGAGCCGCTTGAGATCGGGAACCTGGTTCAGGATCGTTCTTGCCAGCACGCCGAGGCTCGGACGCCCAGGCAGGTCGGCGCCATAGCTGGTGGCGTCGACGCCGGTGATCACCACCTCCTGGTAGCCATTGTCCACCAGCTTTTCGATCTGGGTCACCACCGCGCCCATCGGCACCGAGCGGGAATTGCCGCGGCCATAGGGGATGATGCAGAAGGTGCAACGGTGGTCGCAGCCATTTTGCACCTGAACGAAAGCGCGGGCGTGGCCGGACACCGCCTCGATCATCTGCGGTGCGGTCTCGCGCACCGCCATGATGTCGTTGACACGGATCTTTTCACTTTCCGACACGCCGAAATCGGGCAATTGGCGATAGCTCTCGGCCTTGCCCTTGGAGTCGTTGCCGATCACCGCGTCGACCTCGTCCATCGCCGCGAATGTTTCGGGCTCGGTCTGTGCGGCGCAGCCCGACACCACGATGCGCGCATGCGGATTGTCGCGGCGGGCCCGGCGGATGGTCTGACGCGCCTGCCGCACGGCGTCGGCGGTGACCGCGCAGGTGTTGACCAGCACCGCATTGTTGAGCCCGGCGCTGCTTGCCGCCTGGCGCATGGTTTCTGATTCAAAGGTGTTGAGCCGGCAGCCCAGGGTCAGCACCTTGACCCCGCTCATGCAGGCACCTCATCGGCCTGCCAGGCGCCGGTTGCAGGATCGACGCGACCGGAGAATTCCCATTCCGCCGGGCCGGTCATGATCACATGATTATCACTGCGCCAGTCGATATCCAGCGGCCCGCCGGGGACATTGACGGTCACGCTGCGGCCGGTGCGTCCGGTGCGGGCGGCCGACACGGCAACCGCGCAGGCGCCCGATCCGCAGGCCCGGGTCAGGCCGGCGCCGCGCTCCCAGGTGCGCATGTCGATCGTCTGTTCATCGATCACCCGGGCAATCGAGATGTTGGCGCGTTCGGGAAAGATCGGGTGGTTTTCCAGAAGCGGCCCGAATTTCTCCAGCTCATAGGACCACACATCATCGGCAACCCAGAACACGGCGTGTGGGTTTCCCATCGACACCACCGAAGGCGAATGCAGCACCGGATCGTCGATCGGCCCGATCTGCAATTCGATGCGGGTCGTGTCGTGAAACTCCTCGGCCAGCGGGATCCTGTCCCAGGCAAATTCCGGCCGGCCCATATCCACCGAGATCAGCCCGTCGGCGCGTTCTTCGGCGTCGAGAATCCCGGCCAGTGTCTGGAAGATGAAAGTCTTGCGTCCAGTTTCCGAGGCCAGCGCCTGAACCACGCATCTCGTGCCGTTGCCGCAGGCCTGGGCGCGGGAGCCATCGCGGTTCAAAATATCGAGGCGATAGTCGACGCCGTCGAGGCTCGTATCGTGGATTGCCATGATCTGGTCGAACCCGGTCCTGTCGCCGGCCGCCAGCGCGATCGCGGCGTCGGCGGTCACGGTGTCGCTACGGCCACGCATGTCGATGACGACAATATCGTTGCCCAGGCCATTCATCTTGGCGAAAGGAACCATCGAACCCATGGTCGCGCACCCGTTTGTGTTGGGGGTCTATATGGCGGAAATCCGGCCCGATGACCAGAGTGCGCCAGGCGGGCTTTGTCTCAGGCGGTCGCCGGGTAATCCCAGACCTCACCCACATGCAGCGGCCTGAAACGGTCTTCGGCAACGCCCTTGTGAGCCAGCTCGGCCATTAAAACCTCCTTTGGCGCGTCCCGGCCTTCATTGGTCAGCCGGAAGGTGCCCCAGTGATGGCCCAGCGCATAGTCTGCGCCCGAGAGCAAAAAGCCCTCGATCGCCTCTTGAGGGTTCTGGTGCTGATCCTTCATGAACCAGCGCGGTTCATAGGCGCCGACCGGCAGGATCGCTGCGCGGAACTTGCCATGGCGATTTCGGGCGTTGGTGTAGGGCCGGCCATTGTCGAAGCCGGTGTCGCCGATATGCAGGATCTTGCCGCCCGGAGTTTCGATCACGAAGGCCGCCCATAGCGCCATCGAGCGGTCGTTCATTCCGCGTGCCGACCAGTGGTGGCAGGGTTCGAAATGAAACGTCGCGGGACCCGATTGGATGGCGTCGCCCCAATCGCCTGCCATCACCTGCATGGTCGGTGCATCCGCCTTGATGATCGCATCATTGCCCAGCGGCGTGATCACCAGCGGATTGTGAGCCTGACGCAGCCGTTTGAGCGTGGTTACATCAAGGTGATCGTAGTGATTGTGGCTCAAAAGCACGACGTCGATCTTCGGCAGGTCCTCGAAGACCACGCCGGGATCGATGAACCGTTTCGGCCCTGCAAACGAGACCGGGCTTGCGCGGTCCGACCAGACCGGATCGGTGACAATATTCAGCCCGGCGGTCTGGATCAGCATGGTCGCGTGGCCGACCATGGTTACACGCAGGCGGTCACCTTCAATCCTCGGTTCTGGCTTGGCGGGTGCGAAGGGGCTGGTGACGCTGGCCGGCCATGGCTCGCGGTCGCCGCCCAGTTGCCATTTGAGCAGATCCGAAAACCCTTTGGGTGCCGCTCCATCGGGATTGAAAAACCGTGTTCCATCGAAGTGATCGGTGACCGGGCCGGAATGGTAAGGATTGTTGGCGCTGGCCAGGGCCATGGCGGTTCCCGATGCGCCAAGGCCGATCAGGCCGGCCAAAGCGCCGAATTTGAGGAAAGAGCGTCTGTTCATTGCCGGAGATATGGGGGGCTTGGGGCAAGGATCAAGATCGGACGGCAATCCCCGCCTTGGCCGGAAAGCCAAAGCGAGCGCTGAATCGTGACTGTAGCACAGCCGAAGCGCCGGCCCTGGGGCCTTGCCAAGGCTTCGTCATAGTCTAGCTTGCAAGAGGTCGGCAACGAGCCAACCGGCCGGTGCGTTGATATTAGTCCCGGCTTTGGTCGCGACATGGGAGAGAGGGAAAATGAGCGCAGAAACCAAGATTACGCCGAGACAGGACGGGCCGCTGGTTGTGACATCTCCGCCGACGCTTCGTGAACAGTCGGGATCTGAGATCGAGACCAAAAATGTCGTGGCGCTGTGCCGTTGCGGCGCGTCGAAGAACAAACCGTTTTGTGACGGGTCCCACACCGAGGCGGGCTTTTCCAGCGCGCCGGATCATAGCAAGATCCGCAATTCGGAATTGCAGTATTCCGGTGAAGTCGAGGGGCAGTCGGTGGTTATTTCCTACACACCGGTTTTGTGCTCGCATGCCGGTGAGTGCGCGCGGATCGCCGGTGCGGTTTTTGAGCCATCGGCAAAACCCTGGATCAGGCCGGAAAACGGAACGCTCGAAGGCATTCTCAAGGTCATGTCCGCCTGCCCCTCGGGTGCGCTTCGGGTCAGTGTGTTTGACACCGAGCCTCAGCACCTGGCGGCGGCGACCGTGGAGATCGAGGTCGAGCGGCACGGGCCCTACCGGGTCAAAAACGTTCCGATCGAGGCGGAACTCAACGGGGTCGGCGCAAGCCACTCGAAATATGTTCTGTGCCGCTGCGGGCAATCGAAGAACAAGCCGTTTTGTGATGGTACCCATTATGACGTTGGATGGCGCGATGATTGATGGCCCGCACAAACAGGTGATTTGACAAGCCTTCCGCCGTGTTTGCCTAATTGCCCGCACTTGAATTATCGGGGGGATGGGACAGGCAATGAAACAATCAGTGGCGAAACTCAGCGAGCTTCAGGACCGCAAGCCCGCCTATGCGCTGGTCGGCGAAGTGGATTTGGTGGTTGTCCGTTTCGATGAAGCGGTGTCGGTGTTTTACGGGCGCTGCCTGCACCGGGGCGCGCTGATGGCCGATGGTTTCGTCAGTGGCGACAATCTGATGTGCGGCGTTCATTACTGGGATTACCGGCTCGACAGCGGGGTGTCCGAATATGCCAACAACGAGGCCCTGCCCAAGTTCAAATCCTGGATTGAAGGCGATGACGTGCTGGTTGATGCCGATGAAATCAACGCCTGGGCGCATGAGAATCCGCAGCCGTTTCGCCGAGATGAGTATCTCGGGCTCTACGCCGACACCAGCCACGGCACCGAGGAGGAGCCCTATAACGGGCTCATTCGCTCCTACGCCAAGAACGGGCTGAGCAAAACCGGCCATCACGGGGCGGTTGAATCCATGGGGGTGCCGCGGGACCAGCTGCCCGACTGGGACGACATCCAGTTGCTGACCGCGCAACTTGCCACCCCGCCCCTGCTTGATGATGATCCGGTTGGAACCGATGTCGTGATCGGCCCCAACGCGCAAAAGCCACTCAGGCTGAAGATCCCGCTGTTCGTGTCGGATATGAGCTTCGGGGCGTTGTCCGAATCGGCGAAGGTGGCGCTTGCCACCGGAGCGGAGCTTGCCGGCACCGGCATCTGTTCGGGCGAAGGCGGCATGCTGCCCGAGGAGCAACAAGCCAACAGCCGCTACCTGTACGAACTGGCGTCGGGGCGGTTCGGGTTTAGCTGGGACAAACTCGACGCGGTTCAGGCATTTCATTTCAAGGGTGGCCAGGGCGCCAAGACCGGAACCGGCGGGCATCTGCCGGGCAACAAGGTGAAAGGCAAGATCGCCGAAGTGCGCGGATTGGCGCCGGGCACCGCCGCGGTTTCGCCGCCGCGCTTTCCGGAATGGACCGAGGTCGGTCAGATCCGCGACTTCGCCGATGAGGTGCGAAGCCGCACCGGCGGCATTCCGATCGGATACAAGCTGTCGGCGCAGCATATCGAGAGGGACATCGATGCGGCGCTCGAAGTCGGGGTCGACTACATCATTCTCGATGGCCGCGGCGGCGGCACTGGTGCTGCGCCGATCATCTTCCGGGATAACATATCGGTGCCGACCATCCCGGCTCTGGCGCGTGCCCGCGCGCATCTCGACGGCCTTGGCCGCAAGGACGTGACGCTGGTGATTACCGGTGGTTTGCGCAAACCGGCCGATTTCATCAAGGCGCTGGCCCTTGGCGCTGATGCGATCGCCATCTCCAATTCCGCCATGCAGGCGATCGGATGTTTGGCGATGCGGGCCTGTCACACCAACAATTGCCCGGTGGGAATCGCCACGCAGAAGCCGCATCTGGTCGATCGTCTGGTGGTGGACAAGTCAGCCCGCCAGCTTGCCAATTTCTTCGAAGCCTCGGTGGGGCTGATGCAGGTGATGGCGCGCGCCTGCGGCCATGATCATGTCTCCAAGTTCAATCGCGACGATCTGACCACCTGGAAGAAGGACATGGCAGAGCTCTCCGGCGTGCCTTTCGGCGGGATGGGCTGACCGGCGACATACTCAACGGAATCCGCCGCCGGTGCCGTCGGACGTACGTTCGTGATGGAGCCGGGGCTTAATTGCTGTCTGCAGCCGGCCGGACATATCATATGGTTTGCAAACCGCGTTCCACACGATCAAACTGTCAGAACCAGGGGACGATATCGGCGCGACGATTGGCGCGCGGCCGGTTTGGCTGTCCGGTTCGAGGGAGACCAGAGCATTCATGACCACTGACCAGATGTTGCTGTTTGGCATCCTGATCCTGCTGTTCGCCAATCTGGTCTGGGGCCGGTTCCGATACGATCTGGTGGCGTTCGTGGCGCTGCTCGCCACGGTGCTCTTGGGATTGATCGATTACGGCCAGGCGTTTTCGGGCTTCGGCCATCCGGCGGTGGTAATCATTGCGCTGGTGCTGATCGTCTCGCGCGGCCTGATGAATTCGGGCGCGGTTGAGCTGATCGCCCGGGTGGTCACTCAGCCCGGCCGGGCGCTGCCGGCCCATATCGGCATCATGGCGGTGGCGGGTGCGGCGCTGTCGGCGGTGATCAACAATGTTGCCGCGCTAGCGCTTTTGATGTCGCTTGATATGGATGCCGCGCGCAAGGCCAAGCGTGCCGTGTCGGTGACGCTGATGCCCCTGTCTTTCGGCACCATTTTAGGCGGCATGATTACACTGATCGGCACCCCGCCCAATATCGTCATTGCGCAATATCGCGAGGATGCGCTGGGGGCCCCGTTCTCGATGTTCGATTTCGCGCCGGTGGGGCTGGCGGTGGCCTGTGCCGGTATTGCCTATGTGGCGTTTATCGGCTGGCGGCTGCTGCCTGAGCGGCCCGATACGGTGTCGCTGGAAGGCGATGCCGGCCTTTATGTGGCCGAGGCCCGGGTCAAGGACGGATCGAAATCGATCGGCATGACCCTGGGCGAGCTTTATCCGCTTGGCAATGACAACGATGTTACGATCCTGGGGCTGGTGCGGCGCGGCAAGCGGCTGCCTGGGTTCTCCCGCGGGCAGGAGCTTCGCAAGGGCGACTTCCTGGTGCTGGAGGGCGATCCCAAGCAGATCGAGGCTTTCATGGGTGGCGCCGAGCTCGATGCGGTGGGCGCGGAGAAACATGGCGGCCTGATGGGCCGGTCGATGAGCCTGGTCGAGGCGATTGTGCCCGAGGATGCGCGCATCGTTGGCCGCACCACCATGGCGCTCAGGCTGGTGCAGCGCCATGGCGTGACGCTTCTGGGTGTATCGCGGCAGGGCAAGCGGTTTCGCGACCGGGTGCGCAATCTGCCGATCAAGCCCGGTGACGTGCTGCTGCTGATCGGACCGGACGAGAACATTGCCTCGGCGACAAGCTGGCTCGGGGTGCTGCCGCTCGAAAACCGGCGGCTTGAGGTGCTGCAACGGACCAAGGCGCTGCTGGCGCTGGCCTGTTTCGGCGCGGCGATCGCACTAACCGTGGTTGGATTTGCGCCACTCACCATTGCGCTGGGTCTGTGTGTTGTGGCCTTTCTTGGTCTCGGCATCATCGGCGGACGCGATTTTTACGCACTGATCGAGTGGAAGGTGATCGTGCTGCTGGCCTGCCTCATCCCGGTCGGCGCGGCGCTGGAGGACACCGGAGGCAGCCGGTTGATCGCCGATCTGGTGGTCTCCCAGACTTCGGGGCTGCCGGCCTGGGCGGTGCTCACAGTGCTGATGGTGATCACCATGACGCTGTCTGATTTTTTAAACAATGTGGCGACCGCGCTGATTGCCGCGCCGATTGGCGTGAGTATCGCCAATTCCATCGGCGTAAGCCCCGATCCGTTTCTGATGGGCGTGGCGGTGGCCGCCTCCTGCGCCTTCCTCACGCCGATCGGCCACAAGAACAACACCATCATCATGGGACCGGGCAACTACCAGTTCGGCGACTACTGGCGCATGGGCCTGATCCTGGAGGTGATCGTCATCGCGGTTGCGGTGCCGGTGATCGTGCTGGTGTGGCCGTTTTAGCAGGGATTTTAATCCTAGCCTGAAGATCGGCTGGCGCTAAGCGGCTGCCTGTTGTGTCACGGCAAGTGTGATGGCGGCGAAGAAACAGGCGGATGCCGCAATTACGAATCCGTGCCAGATGGCATTTGCGAATTTCAGTTTTTCCGCCACGTGGAACACAACGCCGACGGTGTAGAGCAGCCCGCCGGCCACGATCAGGCCGATTGGCAGTTCTTCCCAGGCCGAACGGGCCAGTATGATGCTCATCCAGCCCATGATCAGGTAAAGAACCGGACCGAACCGTCCCGGCGTGGACCAAAACACCAGTTTGAGCGTCATGCCGATCACCGCCAGCACCCAGACAACGGCAAGTACGACATAGCCGAGGCCCGAGCCGATCATGATCACCAGCGGCGTGTAAGTGCCTGCAATCTTCAGGTAGATCGCCGCGTGATCTATCCGGCGCAGCACCGGCCGGATATGTTCCCAGGGGGTCATGTGGTAGAACGCGGAGGCCGAAAAGGTGGCGACCAGTGTGACCGCATAAACCGAGACCGCGGTGATTTCCCAGGCCGAAGCGACCTGCGCGCACCAAATCAGCAGCGAAATCGCGCCGAGAAGTGCCAATGTGACGCCAATCAAATGCATGCTGCCGTCGGCAATCCGTTCAGATCGTGTGTAAACCGGGTACATTCGTTAGTTGCTCTTAAGCTTCGGATCGAAATTGTTCGTTCGTTGCACAAGCAAGCAGTTTAAAGGAAGACCGTGTCGAAAATCTTACGGTCCACGTTGTTGCAAAGGGTGGCCGGGTTGCAAAGGGTGGCCGGGCCCATACTGTTCCTGACGGACGGCGGCGGTTTAAGGTCGGACCGAGGTTGTAAGCGCCTGCCATTCCGTCCGTGTCGCCTCGTACCAGACTTCCCCCTGATCACTGCCCGGAATTGGATCGGAGAAGTCGGTCTGGACCGTGCGGACATGATGCATGCCGATTTTCTCCATCACCCGGCGCGAGGCCCGGTTCACTGCCATGGTAGTGGCCACGATCCTGTCATAGCCGGCAATTGCAAAGCCCCAGTTGATCAAAGCCGCAGCGCCTTCAGAGGCCAGCC
Organism: uncultured Hoeflea sp.; assembly: GCF_947501405.1. Lineage (GTDB taxonomy): Bacteria > Pseudomonadota > Alphaproteobacteria > Rhizobiales > Rhizobiaceae > Hoeflea. The sequence goes on from NZ_CANMVK010000005.1 coordinate 9,649, forward strand.
CCCGGCCCCATTCCGTCCGGCGCAGGCGGTATCCAAGCTCGGCTAACCCCGCGCTCTCCGGCCACAGGCAGAACCAGCCGACAAAAGCGCCATTGGTAGTGCGGCGAGCGGTCCAGACATGCTGATCGGTGCCATTGGGCATAAGGAAGTCTGAGCCCGGATCTCTGGCTGTACGATCGACCGGGCGACCGCCATTGAGAAAACGCATCACTTCCGGATCCTGCTCCAATGCGATGAAATCCGCCCGGTCGTCAGGACAGCAGGGGCTTAGCGTCAGGGTTCTGGTTTGCAGTACGGCCATGGCGCAATCTCGTTCCCGGTCTTGGTGGAGCTTGTTTGAGGTATAGAGCACCTCATGACCGCGCAAGCGCGCGCAAGAATTCCGTGACCATGTTGTCTAAGCGTGGTCCACATTCGCTATCGGGCAATGTACTCACCCCCAACCTTGACTCCGGCGCCCATTTCCTGTTTATCCCGCTCAAATCTGCGACGAGTATGACTCCGAGCCGCCGACCGGGACCCGCAATGGTGTAAATCGATCCCGGAGGTCCACACCCGACAGCGCGATGCGCCCTCGGGTGCTATTTGGCTTTGCGTGATGCGCGTCCCATATTGGCCGGAGCACCCTTCGGCAACCACAGGACGACCCTATGTTTGAAAATCTCCAGGACCGGCTCGGCTCCATCCTCAACACGCTCACCGGTCGCGGTGCGCTGTCGGACAAGGATGTGGCGGAGGCCATGCGCGAGGTCAGGCGCGCGCTTCTGGAGGCGGATGTGGCGCTCGAAGTGGTGCGCGGGTTCACTGACCGGGTGCGCGAAAAGGCAGTCGGCGCCGAGATCGTCAAGTCGATCAAACCGGGCCAGATGGTAGTCAAGCTGGTTCATGACGAACTGGTGGCGCTGCTTGGCGAAGAGGGCGTGCCGATCGATTTGAACGCGGCCGCACCCGTTGTCATCATGATGGTCGGCCTGCAGGGGTCGGGCAAAACCACTACCTCGGCCAAGATTGCCGCGCGGCTCGAAAAGCGCGACCGCAAGAAGGTGATGATGGCCTCGCTCGACACCCGGCGGCCGGCCGCGCAGGAGCAGTTGCGTCAGTTGGGCGAGCAGACCGGTGTTGCCACGTTGCCAGTGATCGCCGGGCAGCAGCCCACCGATATTGCCGCGCGCGCGGTGCAGGCGGCCAAGCTCGGCGGCCATGACGTGGTCATTCTCGACACCGCCGGCCGCACCCATATCGACGAGCCGCTGATGGCCGAGATGGCCGAGATCAAGGCGCGTGCCACGCCGCATGAAATCCTGCTTGTCGCCGATGCGCTGACCGGTCAGGACGCGGTCAATCTGGCGCGGAATTTCGATGAGCGCGTGGGCATTTCCGGCCTGGTTCTGACCCGCATGGACGGCGACGGCCGGGGTGGCGCTGCGCTGTCGATGCGGGCGGTGACCGGCAAGCCGATCAAGCTGATCGGCACCGGCGAAAAGATGGATGCTCTGGAAGAGTTCCATCCGCGCCGTGTGGCCGATCGGATCCTGGGCATGGGTGACATCGTCAGCCTTGTCGAGAAGGCGGCCGAGACCTTCGATGCCGACAAGGCGCAGGCGATGGCCGCGCGCATGAAGACCGGCAAGTTTGATCTTAACGATCTAGCCGAGCAGCTCGGGCAGATGCAGAAGCTCGGCGGCATGGGTGGGATCATGGGCATGATGCCGGGCATGGGCAAAATGAAGGACCAGATGGCCGCCGCCGGCATGGACGACAAGACTTTCGCGCGGCAAATGGCGATCATCGGTTCGATGACCAAGGCCGAACGCGCCAATCCCGAAATTTTAAAGCACAGCCGCAAGAAGCGCATTGCGGCAGGTTCGGGCACCGACGCGGCGGCGATCAACAAGCTTTTGAAGATGCACCGGCAGATGGCCGACATGATGAAAGCCATGGGCGGCAAGGGAAAGGGCGCGGGCATGATGCAGCGCGCGATGGGCGGCCTTGCCTCGAAGATGGGGCTCCCCGGCGGCATGGGCGGCATGATGGGGGGCGGCATGCCCGATTTGTCGAAGATGGATTCCAAACAGCTCGAAGCGCTGCAGAAACAGGCGGAAGCCGCAGGCCTCGGCAAGGGCGGTTTGCCCGGCGGTCTGCCGGGCGGCCCACCAGGTGGATTGCCGGGTTTGGGCGGTCCGAAACTTCCGGGCCTGGGTGGCGGCTCGCTGCCCGGATTGCCGAAGAAGAAGTGAGGCGCAGAGGATGACCGACAATACCGATGCCATCGCGCAGCTTCACGAGTACCGCCGCTCGATCGATAATTTCGATGCGGCGCTGATCCACATTCTGGCCGAGAGGTTCCGGGTGACCAAGGCTGTCGGCACCCTGAAGGCCTCCGCCGAGCTGCCGCCATCCGATCCCAACCGCGAGGCCGAGCAGGTCGAGCGGCTCAGAAATCTGGCCAAATCGGCTGATCTTGATCCGGATTTCGCCGAGAAATTTCTCGAATTTGTCATCCGCGAAGTCATTCAGCATCACAAGCAGGCGGCGGCGAAATGATCACCTGCACGCTTCGCTACGTCATCGACCCGAAACAGATCGCCGTGTTTGAAGACTACGCCCAGGTCTGGATCGCTCTGGTCAACCGCATGGGCGGAACCCATCACGGCTACTTCCTGCCCCATGAGGGGCCCAATACCATCGCTTTTGCGATGTTCTCGTTTCCAAGCCTTGCAGCCTATGAAGAGTACAGGCGGGCAACAACGGAAGACCCCGACTGCCAGCGCGCATTCAAGCTGGCGGCCGACACAGACTGCATCGTCTCCTACGAGCGAAGCTTCACCCGCCCGGTCCTTGAGGGATCGCTGGCGCCTATCACCTGAGAAGAAAGTTAAATCCCATGGCACTGAAAATTCGTCTGGCCCGCGGCGGCTCCAAGAAGCGTCCCTATTACCACGTTGTCGTCGCCGATGTGCGCTCGCCTCGTGATGGCCGTTTTATCGAGCGTCTGGGCTACTGGAACCCGATGCTGGCCAAGGATGACGCCGCCCGCGTCAGCCTCGATCAGGAACGCATCCAGCACTGGCTCGACAATGGCGCGCTGCCGACCGACCGTGTCGCCCGCTTCATGGCCGATGCCGGCATGATCACCCGCGAAGCCCGCAACAATCCCAACAAGGCCAAGCCTGGGAAGAAGGCCGAGGAACGCCTGGCCGAGAAGAAGCAGAAGGAAGAGGATGCGGCAGCCGCCGCCGCCGATGCCGCTGCCGCTCCGGCTGAAGAAGCCCCAGTTGAAGAGGCAGCGGCGGAATAAGCGCAGCCGCTACATTCTGCTATGGTGTCACGGGCGGCTTGAGGCCGCCCGTTTCGCGTTCACGTCTGTTCGGAGACCACCATGGACAAGCTTGAAAATCCCGTTCTGGTCGGCGTTATCGGCGCGGCGCAGGGCATTCGCGGCGAGGTCAGGGTCAAGCCCTATACGGAAGATCCGCTGGCGTTGGGCGAATATGGTGTGCTTTATGCGGCCGACGGGCGGCGGTTCGAGGTGCTCGATCTGCGCTTTGCCAAGACCGTGGTGGTCGTGCGGTTTCGCGGCATCAACGACCGCAATTCCGCCGAGGCGCTCAAGGGGGTTGAGCTCTATATCGATCGTTCAAGCCTGCCGGACGAGGAACTGGAGGACGGCGAATTCTATCACGCCGATCTCGAGGGGCTTGAGGCGCGTGACGCCGAGGGCGTGGTCTGGGGCGTGGTCTCGGCGGTGTTCGACTTCGGCGGCGGCGATCTTCTGGAGCTTAGAACGGAAGGCCGCAAGGCCGTGGTGATCCCGTTCACGCTTGCCGCCGTGCCCGAGGTTGATCTTGAAAATGGCCGCATTCTGGTCGATCCACTGGCAGCTGGTCTGATCGACCCCGAGGAGGACGGCGATGATGCTTCGGACGATTCGGAGGACAAGCGCCGATGACTTTCCGGGCCACGGTGCTGACGCTTTATCCGGAGATGTTTCCCGGCCATCTGGGCGTCTCGCTGGCGGGCCGGGCGCTCGAGCGCGGTGACGCCAGCATAGAGCCGGTCAATATCCGTGATTTCGCCACCGACAAGCATCGCTCGGTCGATGATACTCCGGCCGGTGGCGGCGCGGGCATGGTGCTCAAACCCGACGTGCTGGCCCGGGCGATCGATGCGGTCAGTCCTGGCGAAGATTTGCGGCCGCGACTGCTGATGAGCCCGCGCGGACGGCCGCTTTCCCAGCAACGGGTGCGAGAGCTTGCCGGAGGGCCCGGCGCGGTCATCATCTGCGGCCGGTTCGAAGGTGTTGACCAGCGGGTGATCGATGCGCGCTCTCTCGAGGAGGTCTCGATCGGCGATTATGTGCTGTCGGGCGGCGAACCAGCGGCGCTGGTTGTGCTTGACGCCATTATAAGAGTGCTGCCAGGTGTGATGGGCAACGCGGCGTCGGGAGAGCAGGAAAGCTTCGAGGCCGGGCTGCTCGAGCACCCGCATTACACACGGCCGCAGGTCTTTGAGGGCAGGGCCATTCCCGAGGTTTTGACCTCGGGCAATCACAAGGCAATCGAGACCTGGCGCGCGGCGCAGTCGCTGGAGCTCACCAAGCGGCGGCGGCCGGATCTGCTGCCGCGCAAAAAAAACGATCCGGTCGGGTGACAAAGCCACGCATTTGGTGTATCGCACCGCCCAATCGGCAATGTCCGACAGCCGTGTGATGCGGCGCCTGCCAAACAATGAATGGTGAACCCGCTCCTGCCTTCACCGGCACAGCCCCGAGGCCCTTGATGAAGGGATGCCAAGGCGGCGAGACGCGAGCGCTCTGACCGTTTGAGAAAAACGAAAGGTCAAGGACCCATGAACATCATCCAGCAGTTGGAGGCCGAGCAGGCCGCCAAGATCGAAGCTTCGCGCAAGTTTCCCGAATTTTCCGCCGGCGACACGCTGCGCGTCCAGGTCCGCGTGACCGAGGGCAAGCGCACCCGTCTGCAGGCCTTCGAAGGCGTTTGCATTGCCCGCGCCGGCGCCGGCCTCAATGAGAGCTTCACGGTTCGCAAGATTTCCTATGGCGAAGGCGTCGAGCGCGTGTTCCCGATCTATTCGCCGCTGGTCGAGGCTGTTGAAGTGGTCCGTCGTGGCCGTGTCCGCCGTGCCAAGCTCTACTACATGCGCGATCGTCGCGGTAAGTCGGCCCGTATCTCGGAGAACACCGGCACCCGCGCGCGCAAGCTGAACGAAGCCGAGCGCCAGGCGCTGGCCGAGGAAAAGGCCCGCATCGAGGCCGAGAAGATCGCAGCCGCCGAGGCCTTGGCCGCGGAAAAGGCGGCAGCAGAGGCCGCTGAAGCCGCAGCCGCAAAGGCTGCAGCCGATGAAGCAGCGGCAGCTTCGGCTGAAGAAGCCAAGAGCGAGTAAGCCGCTTCAGGCTATGCAGACATCCCCTCGGGGAGACGGAGAAGCGTCGGGCAACCGGCGCTTTTTTCGTTTGGGCCCGCGTGGTTCCGGGCTAATCGCTCGAATCCGCCCGATGCGCTTAAGCTTCCGCTAATCCGGATCATGGATACTTCGAGGCCCTGCCAATGGAGCCGCAACCGATGTCACTGTCTTCTGTCATGACCACCGCCCTGGGCGGCATGCGTGCTCAGCAGTCCCGGATGGCGTCAATTGCTGAAACGGTGGCCGGCGGGTTGGCGCAAACATCGAAACCGGTCGCGGCCCAACCGCTGATGACGCAAGCCGAGACCAGTCTGGAATCGCAACTGCTTGATCTCAAGCAGGCCGAAACCGGCTTCAAGGCCAATGCGGTGGTTTTCGAAACCGGCGCGGACCTATGGGACGTGCTGATGACGGTCATGGAGCCTGAGTGAGACGGTTACGATGTCCTCGCGCTTGCGTGTCATGAAACTCCTGTGAGGGGTGATTTTAGCAGCTGGCATAATCAGAGCCGCGATTGTGCTGGATCAGAGTTGATCGACGTTGCAGGATCAATGTCCTGAGCTTCGATCATATCGACCGCAGACGCATCGATCACTGCAGTAGCCGCTTCAATACATTGGCCGGAATCGTGGCTCAGATTGTTAACACAAGCGAAGCGGCACTTGCAGCCAGGAGCCCGCTCAGGACGAGTGCTGGTCTGACGTGGTGACTGGCTCCGGGTCCGGTTGCCCGGAAGGGGCATCGCCCGGCTCCATGGAGGTCAGGTCGTCGGGGTGATTTACCCCGTAAATGCTCACCTTTGCGCGTTTGCCGCGCACCGGAATCTGCTGCTGAGCGGATTCCGATACGGTCAGTTCCGCGGCCGTGACGACATCTTCGGAGATGCACAGGATACAACTGAGTGTCTTGGTCGCGGCCTCCAGCCGGCTGGCAACGTTGACGGTGTCGCCGATCGCTGTGAGGCCGCGGGCCGAACCATAGCCCATTTCGCCCAGAATAACCGTTCCCGAGTGCAGTCCGACGCCCATTCTCAACGGCTCATCCAGATCTCCGGCCAACTGGTCGTTGAGGGTACCGAGCCGCTCAATCATCTCTCCGGATGCGGCCAGCGCCGCTAGCGCCGCAGGTTTGACATCGCTGTCGACGCCAAACAGCGCCATGAACCCGTCACCCAAAAACTTGTCGATACGTCCTCCATGGGCTTCAACAACCTCGCCCATGATTTTTGAGAACTGATTGATCAGATAGACCACGTCAAACGGCAACCGGGTTTCGGTCATCTTGGTGAAGTCGCGCAAATCGACAAACATCACCGTAACGATTTTTTCCCGGCCATTGGACCAGGGTGATGCCACCCGCGCAGCCTTGACCGTAACATCGGAAGGCAGCAACCGCAGCACCTTGATGTTGCTGGCCGGGCGCAATTGGCAGGCCAACCGGACATCGTCGGGCGCGCGGATCCGGTCGAGAACGCGGCGTTCCGATTCAAGCGGTGGATCATTGGCAATGGCGGCTTCGACAATCTGGATCCGGCAGGTCGAGCATCTGCCGCGTCCGCCGCAGACACTGGCATGCGGCACGCCAGCCACGCGACTTGCCTCAAGAACAGTGCCGCCTTTCTCCAAAACCACCTTGGGGCCGTCAACATAGGAGATGGTGATTTCCCGGCTTCGCCTGCGGGCAAGATAGCGTAAAAGCCGAAACGCCAGCAGTGCCAGAAGAATGGCAACGAGCCCCCATCTCGCGGTGTCGATATCGGCGAGGAGCGATGTCCAGGTTTGAGGGTCGGGGACGTTGAGCCCGGCACGGTAATCGGCCATGAAATCCGGGTTCTGGGCGAGCAGCTCTATTTCGCGGCCGGCGGACAGGAAGCCGGCAAGGGCCGTTGCTGGAAGCAAGGTACCCAGAACCAGTCCGACCGGTTCGAACCAGGGCCGATACCAATCCTTGAAACGGAACCACATGTAGAGCCCGATACATCCGTGGATCCACGCCGCGAGAAGACCGGCGGAATTCAGGAATATGTAAATCGGCGAAGCGATGAAGGCGGAAATCAGCACATAGTCATAGGAGGGCTCGAGCCCGTAGCGGACCGAGGCATATCGGGTGCCCATGACGTGGACAAGCATGAGAAACGGGATCGAAAGGCCAAGTACGGCCTGGATCCATTCACGTGCGGAAAGGTGCATGCGCCGGCGAAGCGCCAGCCCCGCCAATGCAGTCGTGAAATGAATGAACATCGCGGAATAAAGTATGGCTGCGACCGGCGGAAATTCCCAAAAATCTCCGGCAATTTCGCCGGCTGCATTCAGCACCTCGTTCGAAACAAGGCCCAGGCCATGGATCGAGAAATGCACCAGCACATACACAAACAAAACCAGCCCCGAGCCTGTTCGCAACCGTCTGAGCCGTGCGCGCCATTCAGATCCGCGATTTTGAGGTGAAGTCTTTGGCATCAGGCTTCCGGTGATTGATTGTCGTGTCGCAATGACCGCTTTTGCTGCTTTGGATGTGAACAAGACCACAAGGCAAGCGCAAAAGCCATTGCCAAGTGCACAATCGGGGCACGGCGGTTCAGGCCAACGCGCGTACTCGCGGACGCGTGGATCGATGGTGCGCCCAGGACATGCCGCGGCGCCAGCTTTGCCCGCGATTCGACCTAGACATAACGCAACGGATGATCGCCAGCCCCGGTATTTTCAGAGGATGTGCCTGTCAAATGTGCTGCCAGCTTGCGATCTCGAAAACTTGATGCAACAGGGATGACAGCTCACCAAAGTCTGAATCCTTTCGTGAGCGCGCCTTGTGTTAGGGTCGCAAACCATAGCGGACCCGAAAGTGCGGGTGAGAGCTGACTATGGGTATGACAATGCGCGGCAATTGCAAGGAATTGGCAAGATGATGGGTTTCATGAGTGTCGTGCACCAAAGCTTCAGGCCAAACACCGGTCAGGATGTTCGTCTGCCCAAACGCGTTGTTCAGGCGATCGCAGACCACGACAACACCAGTGAGGTGGTCATCAAGGTCATTCAGCTTGTCATCATCACGGTCATGGCCTTGCTCTATTTCTTTTCGCCAAAGCGCGGCGATCCGGATTGGCAATGGACCGTTCCGATCGCCATGGGTCTTTATATCGCTGTTACACTTGTCGGGTTGTTTTGGGCAACCAAAGCCCGGCTTCCGGACTGGGCGGTGTATGTCTCGATCGTTTTTGACATGGCCCTGCTCTATTCGCTGATCTGGAGTTTCCACGTCAAATACGGACAGCCGCCGTCTTTCTATCTCAAATCGCCGACCCTGATGTATGTCTTCATCTTCATCGGGCTGCGCACCCTGAGGTTCGAGCCCCGTTTCGTTCTGGCGGCCGGTCTTGCTGCGGTTCTCGGCTGGATTGGGATGATCGCCTATGTGGCCTACAGCGATGCCGGGGATATGATGATCACCCGCGATTACGTGACCTATCTGACCAGCAACAGTCTGCTGATCGGAGCGGAGGTCGAGAAGATCATCCTCATTCTGCTTGTCACGGGCACTCTGGCGCTGTCTTTGCACCGGGCCAAGGGCATCCTGGAGAGAGCCCTGTCCGATCGTGATGCGGCGCAAACCTTTTCACGCTTTTTCGATTCCGATGTGGCGCAGGAGCTGCGCGAATCCGATCTGCAACTGAAATCGGGCGAGGGCGTCAACCGGAATGCCGCGATCCTCATGGTTGATTTGCGCGGTTTTTCGAAGGCGGCACAATCAATGGAGCCGTCTGATGTGATGAGCATGCTCGGTCAGTACCAAAAGCGCTTGATTCCAATCATTCAGCGCAATGGCGGATCCATCGACAAGTTTCTGGGCGATGGAATTCTGGCGAGCTTCGGCGCCGCGCATGTCGATGAGGACTATACAGTCGGTGCGGTGCGTACCGTTGAGGAGATTCTGGCGGATTTCGAGACCTGGGCCGACGATCCGATCCTGACCCGGTTCGCCGGCCGCCATATCGGGATCGCCCTGTCATCCGGCCAGATCGTTTTCGGTGTTGTCGGAGACGATCATCGTCTGGAGATGACGGTTATCGGATCCGCGGTCAATCTGTGCGCCAAGCTTGAGAAGCACAACAAGGAGCTGGGCTCGCTGGCGGTCATCGACAAGGTAACCTATGACGCGGCCGTCGAGCGTGGCTACAGTCCGAAACGCAAGCCGAAGCTGACGTCCGGCACCATTGCCGACCTGGGCCGCACCCAGGAAGTCTATGCTTACGGGACCTAGATCGTTTCACGCGTTGTCGGAAACGGGACAATGAATTCAATCAGTCGAATTCGTTCATGCATTCAGGTTCAGCGGATTCCGTCTGAACCTGAATTCCTCTAAGGCGGCTGAGGCCCTATTTGTAGGGATCGGCTGCGTCCCGCAATCCGTCGCCCATGAAGTTGAACGCCAGGATGACAAGGATCACCGGAACGGTCGGCAACAACAGCCAGGGGTAAAATGCGATCGCACTGACATCTCGCGCTTCGGTCAGCAATATGCCCCAGCTGGTGATCGGCGGCCTCAGTCCAAGACCGAGGAAGCTCAGGGCCGTTTCGCCGAGAATCATGCCGGGTATGGAAATCGTCGCCGTCGCGATGAGATGCGACATGAAGCCAGGCACCAGGTGCCTGCCGATGATACGGCTACCGCGCGCGCCCATCAGCTGGGCGGCCAGAACGTAGTCTTCTTCCCGCAGCGCAAAGAGTTTTGATCGGACCGCGCGGGCAAGTCCGGTCCAGTCGAGCAGTCCCAGGATGATCGTGATGCCCAGATAGACCAGGATGGGGCTCCACGTCACTGGCATGATCGCCGCCAGCGCCAGCCACAGCGGTATGCTTGGAATTGATTGCAGCACCTCGATGACGCGCTGAACAACCAGATCGATTTTTCCGCCGTAGTAGCCGGCAATGCCGCCGATGACGATTCCGAGCACGAAGCTGAACGCAATTCCCAAAAGCCCGATGGTCAGCGATATCCGTGCGCCATAGAGAATACGAGACAGCATGTCCCGACCAAGCCGGTCGGTGCCAAGCAGGAACAACTCGCCGCCTTCGGCAGGGCAGAACAGGTGATTGTCTGCCTCAAACAGGCCCCAGAATCTGTAGGAATCACCGCTGCAGAAGAATCGTATCTTTTGCACATCGGTCTGGTCGACGACGTAATTGCGGCGCAGTGTCTCCATGTCCAGCGACATGGTCCGGCCATAGACGAACGGTCCGACAAGCGTGCCCTCATGGAACAGGTTAATCCCCTGCGGCGGCGCATGGATGAATTCAGTGTTGCGCGTGTGAAGATTGTAAGGAGCCAGGAACTCCGCAATCACGATCATGCCGTACAGCACCGCCAGAAAGATGGCGGAAATCAAAGCTAGCTTGTGGCGTTTGAACTTCCACCACATCAGCCGCAGTTGCGAGGCGCGATGAACCCTCTCCTGATCGGCGGTCATGGCTTCAAAGGAATGCGGGTTGAACGGCTCTTCGGAGACAAAATGCTCGAGCGGCGCGCCGGAAGGAGGAAGGGACGTACTCACTTGGTGCTCCCGCCCTGAAGCCGGATCCGGGGATCGAGATAGGCCAGTGCAATATCTGAAACCAGAACCCCGATAACCGTCAGGAATGCAAGAAACATCAGGAATGATCCGGCCAGATACATATCCTGGCTCTGGAGCGCCTGGATCAACATCGGTCCGGTTGTCTGCAATGACAGTACGATCGCTGTGATCTCGGCACCGGAGATGATGGCCGGCAAGATTGATCCAATGTCGGATATGAAAAAGTTCAGCGACATCCGCAACGGGTATTTGACCAGGGTGCGAAAGGGGCTGAGCCCTTTGGCCCGGGCCGTCGTCACATACTGCTTTTCCAGCTCGTCAAGCAGGTTGGCGCGAAGCCGGCGGATCATGCCGGCGGTTCCGGCGGTTGCGATGATGAACACCGGAATCCAAAGGTGCTCCATGATCGACTTGAATTTTTCCCACGACATCGGCTGGTTGAAATATTCTTCGTCCATCAGGCCGCCGATGGATGTTCCAAACCAGACATTGGCGAAATACATCATCACCAAGGCCATCATGAAGTTGGGAATCGCGAGACCGATCAGACCCATGAGCGTCAGGCCGTAGTCGCCCCAGCTGTACTGGTGTGTCGCCGAGTAGATGCCGATAGGAAAGGCGATCAGCCAGGTCACTACGATTGTCACGAAGGAGACGAGGATTGTCAGCCACAACCGGTCCCCGACCACCTCGTTGACGGGCAGCCTGTACTCGAACGAATAACCGAAATCACCAACCAGCATACCGCCAACCCATTGCAGATAGCGTATCGGTAAAGGTTGATCGAAGCCGTATCTGACGCGGAGTTCCTCGATTTCCGCCATATCGGTGGCTTCGCCCAGGGCGCGCAGTTCGGCCACATAGCTTTCGAAGTAGTCGCCCGGCGGCAGTTCAATGATCGCAAAAACCAGCAGTGAGATGAACAGCAGGGTGGGGATCATCACCAGACAACGCCATGCAATATATCTCAACATCGTCAGGCGCTTTCATCAAACCAGAAGGTATCGGGCATATAGACCCCGAAATAACACGTCGGCGCGAAGCCATAGAGGCCTTCTGCCGGGACATTTCTCAGCCGTGACGAATGGACGATCGGCTGCAGGGCGGCGTTGACGATGCCGATCGAGAAGACGTTCTCGGCGCGGATCGCCAGCATCTCGTGCCAGATCACTTCGCGCTCAGAGCTTTCGGTCGAGCGCTCCCAGGCATGAAGCAGGTCGAGCAGACGTTTGGCCGCCGGCATGTCGACCGGCAGGCCTTCCTTGCCCTGGGTGATGTGGTTCATGCCCCACAGCGGCCACTGCATCTGGTCATCCGCGGTTGGCGCCAGGCCGGCTGGCGTCATGTCCGCGGTCGGCACTCCATTGTCGAGGCCGACCCAGACCGCCATGGTTGTTTCGCCTGCGATCGCCCGGCTGCGGAAAATATCCCTTTGGGAAACCCGGATGAATGGCGCCAGGCCAATGGCGCGCCAATGGTCCGTCACCAGTTCGAGCACATCTGTCTCCAGGGTGCTTTCGCCGGCGGTTTCGATGACAATGTCAATGGGGCGACCATCGGGCAGCAAGCGAACGCCCGCATCATTGCGCTTGGAATACCCGGCTCTGTCCAACAGCGCATTTGCTTCATCGGGGTCGAATTGCGCCCATGCCAAAGCGTAGTTCGGTTTGTAGAGCGGGCTTTCCTGGAGCACCGTGTCGGCGCTTTCCTTTGCCAGTCCGAAAAACGAGACCATGTTGATCTCACGACGGTTGATCGCAATCGACAAGGCACAGCGCACGTCGCGATGGCGCAGGAATTCGCGCCAAACGGGATCGGCGCAGTTCAGGTTTGGAAACAGCGCGATGCGAGAACCCTGCACACGCTTCCACAGGTTCACGTCGACCGGGTGGATATCCTCCGCTGATTTGAGGAACGTATAGTCAGAGAAATCGAGATGCGTGATCTGCAGATCGGTCTCGCCCGCCCCAGTCTTGGCGGAAATGATGTCAGATGAACTCACATTGAGCAAAAACCGGTCAACATAGGGCAATTGCCGGCCGTTTTCATCGACGCGATGGAAATAGGGGTTGCGTTCGAAGATGTATTGTTGAGCTGGCGGCAGGGTCGTGTTCCGCCAAGGATCAAGCGTGGGAAGGTCGGGGTTTTCCGGACGATAGCTTCTTGAAAGCTTGGTATGAAGATCCGGCCAGGTTTCGACCCTGTATTTCTCAATTGCCTCGGCGACCTTTTCCTCGCCGACATAATCGACATGGAACTGCTTCATGTAGGCGGACGGCATGGCAAGGGTCAGCGCCTGCGCGGATGCAAGGCTCTGCAGGAACCCGGGATGCGGTGTGTCCCAGGTGTACCGGACGGTCTGCTCGTCAATGACCTCGAAAACCGGCGGTCTGCCGTCGGACAAGAATTCGCGTGGCAATCCGCGCCTTCGCAGCTTCTTGTTGGTCAGCACATCTTCCCAGGTGTAGCGGAAGTCTTCGGATGTAAACGGGCTGCCGTCCGACCAGCGATGACCGGCACGAAGGCGGAATGTGAAAATCCTGCCGTCAACCTGTTCATAGCTTTCGAGGATGTCCGGCTGCAGATTGAGCTGTTCGTCAAAGCCGACCAGGCGGGCATAGCCGTTGATGGTCATCAGACGAATGTCTTTTTGGCGGCCGATGAGCATCCGGACGTTTCCGCCATGCTTGCCTGGCAATCGGCCCTTTTCCGCGAGGTTGATCACCCGGGGAACCGAAGGAAGACGATCTTTGACCGGAGGCAGCGCGCCCTTGCCAACCATGTCCATGAAGAACTCGGGCTCGATAGGCGTTGCTCGTGCAACTGCGGGCGTTGCGGCCGCGGCAAGCATGCAAAGTACAGTGCGCCTGTTGATTGAAGCCATAGTACTCCGTGACCGTTGTCGTGTTGCGCCGAATGCAAAACAAGCCAATCATATCAACGCCTACCTGTCCGGGTATACGATGTCTTTGGATGCCCCGCCTGCCTCGGCAAATCTCTGCCTGGGCGAAACCGTAGCCCAGAGCCTTTGGGCTGTCCATCCATGTCAGGTCTTTTGGGAAATCGCCCAGCAGCGATGGCCGGCCCAAAAAGGCGCCTGCAGGCACGATGGCAGGAAGTCCTGAGCCGGAGACTCAACGTGTCGGCTTACCGGCCAATCCGTCTGGCTGAATTCTGCAGCTCCGGGGATTGTCGATTTACGATGCGGCTTTTGTTGTCATGAACCAGCCTCATCACCTGTTCGGCATCGGAGCGGGTGTCGGTCACATTGTCGTCGAGGGCGTCGGACTCCCTGAATTGCAAATTGGACGAACCGGGCAAATACACAGCAACCCTGTTGTCGATGCCACGCAACTTTTCTTCGCCAAGCAATTCCCATTCTCCGCCGCAATAGGTGACGAATTTTTCGCTGGCGACGACCGGTTGGCTGAATTTCTTGGTCAGGCTCTCAAGCCGCTGGACTTCATTGACCGCTGCTCCGAATGCGGAAAACGTCAAACGGTTGCTCAGCCCGACATTGCCATACATGACGTTGCCGACATGCAGGCCCAGGCCGTAGCCAATGGGGTCCAGACCGAGTTCTTCGCGCGATGTATTGAGCGCTGCCATTCGCGCCTTTGCCTGCCTGACCGCCGACATGGCCGCCCGTGCGGCAGTCTCCGAGGGGGCTCTGTGCCGGTCACAGGGATAGACGGCCAGAAATCCGTCACCGATAAAACTGATGATCTCGCCGCCGTTGCGATTGAAGGGCATGGCAATGGCGTCAAAAAAGTCATTGAGTGTATCGATGAACGTCTGACGGCTGCCATGTTCGGCCAGTCTGGTAGAATTGCGCATATCGCCCATTACCAAGATGGCGCGCACGGTCTCGCCGTCGCCGCGGCGAATCTGACCAGACAGAACCCGCTTGCCGGCGTCGCTGCCGATATAGGTCGTCAGCATATTCTCCGCCAGTTGTCCGAGCACCGCCATGCGGCAAGCCATGGCGAGATTGCCCTGAACGCGCAGCAGCGCCTTGATCATATCTTCGCTGAAACCGTCTTTCGCGTCGGTCGCCCATGACCCCAGCATGCCACGGTCGTCCACTTCGAATGGCTGAACAAAGGCAAGATAATCGGTAATGCCGAGTTGACGCAGATCCTCAAATATCGGGAACTCGTTTGAGGGGCTGCTGTCGAGCCGCCGGCGCAGATGTTCGAGATTGTTGCTCAGCAGATGATAGTAGGGGCTATTGACAAAGGCGTCCGGCGGCACCCCGTCCGGCGTGGCCTGGAAGTCCATCATCTCTGTTTCTGCACCACGCACCCAGGTGAAGCCCGACGCGTTGTACAGCGGGTGCAGCATCGAAAAACTCAGATGCGCCCTGGCCAGCGGCAACCCGGTCGCTGCCAGCCGATCGCAAGTTCCGACTACGATTGATTTCAAATCGTCCCCCCGCAAGCCTGCCTGCCGCATCCAGCCCACAACCCGGTCAATCAGGGTTTCAGAGATTTCTATCCCGTTTGAGGTCGTCATTTGCCTGCTCTTTCCTGCTGATTGCCTTGCCCGCGCAAAGGTTGGATCCGGCGCTTGGGGCGTCTATTGCCAATCCTGATGGGGTCCATATATGTAGTGTGCGGTGGATGATCCATGGCGTCCAGCCAATGCAGGTGATTTGCAATTCGCAATCCGCTGAGGCCGAACCCGGCTTTTGCCGCCACCTGCAAACCCTGCATCCGCCGAAAGCTGGAACTTCATGCGATATCTGATTACGGGAACCGCGGGATTTGTCGGATTTCACCTGGCGAAGCAACTCCTGGAAGCCGGTCATATCGTAACCGGGTTTGACGGCATGACACCGTATTATGATGTCCGCCTGAAACAGATGCGGCATACGATTTTGGAGCGCCATCCGAATTTCACGGCCGTGGTCGGCCTTCTTGAGGACGCTCACGCCTTGAGTGAAGCCGCAAAGGAGCGGCCCGATGTGATTATGCATCTGGCTGGTCAGGCCGGCGTTCGCTACAGCGTGGAAAATCCGAAGGCCTATTTCGATTCAAATCTGGCGGGTTCCTGGAATGTGCTCGAACTGGCGCGCAAGCACGAAGTCTCGCATTTGATGCTGGCCTCGACATCTTCCGTCTACGGCGCCAACCAGTCCATTCCCTACAGCGAAGCCGACAAGGCAGATGAACCGTTGACCTTCTATGCGGCCTCGAAGAAGGCGATGGAAGTGATGGCGCACAGCTACGCCCATGTTTACGGCATCCCGACCACTGCCTTTCGCTTCTTTACGGTCTACGGCCCGTGGGGCCGGCCCGATATGGCCCTGTTCAAGTTCGTCAAGGCCATTCTTGAAGACAAGGAAATCGAGATCTACGGCGAAGGCAGGATGAGCCGTGATTTCACCTATGTCGATGATCTGGTGGGAGCCATCATCGATCTTTCTCACGTTGTTCCGTCTGAAACCAACCGGGTCAGATCCGCGGATGTTGAAGATACGCTTTCGGCCATGGCGCCGTTCCGGGTTGTCAATATCGGCGGCGGTCAACCTTTCGGTCTGCTCGATTTTATCGATGTGATCGAACGAACGCTCGACAAGAAAGCCAGGCGCAAGCTTTTGCCCATGCAGACTGGGGATATGGAGCGAACCTTCGCCAATGCCGATCTGCTGACGGCGCTGACCGGGTCGAAACCGCAAACCCCGCTTGAGACAGGTGTGCGGGCGTTTGTCGAATGGTACCTTCGTGACGGAACCGAGTATGATTTTCACACCTTGCCGCCGGCCGCT
This sequence comes from uncultured Hoeflea sp., assembly GCF_947501405.1. Classification (GTDB taxonomy): domain Bacteria; phylum Pseudomonadota; class Alphaproteobacteria; order Rhizobiales; family Rhizobiaceae; genus Hoeflea. The sequence continues at coordinate 26,409 of NZ_CANMVK010000005.1, forward strand.
TAAAGCGTTGCCGGGGTTGTTGATCGCAAGGCGCTAGGGATTCGGTTGCCGTATTTCCGGCGGTATGATCTGGATTGATGCGGCCTTGCGGCCGGGAGTGTCAAACAAATGCCCGACATGGAAAAGACGACCCAGGATGGCTTTCTGGCGGTTTTGCCGACGTTCCAGCAGTTCTCCGGCGTCGAGGATATCGCCAGATACCGGGCCCTGCCCGAAGACTGGGCGCTGGCGGTTGCCGATGTGGTGGATTCCACGGGCGCCATCGCCAGGGGCAAATACAAAGCCGTCAACATGGCTGGCGCGTCGGTGATTTCCGCGATGCTCAATGCCCTGGACAACCGCGAGCTGTTGTTCGTGTTCGGTGGCGACGGCGCGGTGGTGGCCATTCCGCCCGATGGTATCGAGAAAGCCAAAACGGCGATGGCGGCCGTGCTCAGATGGGTCGCTCAGGAACTGGACATCGAAATGCGGGGCGCATTGGTGCCTGTTTCCGAAATCGCCGCCAATGGTCTTGAGGTCAAGGTGGCCCGTTATCAGGCAAGCCCCGATGTGAGCTATGCGATGTTTGCCGGCGGCGGCGCCTCATGGGCGGAGAAGCAGATGAAAGCCGGCCAGTTTCGGATCGAATTGGCGCCGGAAGGCACCGCGCCCGACCTGACGGGATTGTCCTGCCGCTGGAGCGCGATACCGGCACGTCACGGCCAGATTGCCTCGATCATAGTCGTGCCCGCGCAGGGCTCGGGAGACGCCGGGTTCGCCGCACTTGTCGCAGATATCACGGCGCTGTTGAAAACAGAGGCAAGGGATGGTCACCCGGTGCCCGAGCAAGGGCCCGGCTACGGGTTTTCCGTGACCGGGATGGAAGTGGAAACCCAGATCGCGCCGGTTGCGGGTAACCGTATGAAGGTTCGGCTTTCGGTGATCGCCCAGTGGCTTTTTGTTGTCATTGTCGATCTTATCAACCGGCCGATAGGCGGGTTTGATGCACGGAAGTATCGTGCCGAAGTCGCACTGAACACCGACTATCGGAAGTTCGATGACGGTTTGAAACTGACTGTCGATATCGACGAAGACCTGACCGCACGTCTCGTTGAGCGCCTTGATGCGGCCGCGGCCGAGGGTGTTTGCCGATACGGGCTTCATCGTCAGGACTCCGCCCTGATGACATGCATCGTTCCCTCGGCCTTTCGCCAGGATCACATGCATTTTGTTGATGGCGCCGCGGGCGGCTATGCCGAAGCGGCCAAGCAACTGCGTACGCCAGATTGAGCCCCTTGATGCCCACGCCTCGATTTGCCGGCCGGGATCTTCAAGATCAACGTTGCCGGCCGATCAGATGCTGGGCCGTATTCCGGAACTTCGCCGTCCGAAAGTCAAACTCTATAGCTTCACACAACAGTCCAAAACCATGGATTGGTATAGTCTTTGATCGTCCGGCAGACATTGGCCCCCGGTATCTGAAGCGGTTCTTGACTGCGATGCGTTCGACTTGCAATCTGACCGCCTGATGAACTTCCACCCCGCTTGAGAGAATTCGGAGATGACATGATATTTGCAGAGACCGCGAGCCGAACAGGACGGCTGATCATTGCCGCGACATTCCTGGCGGCGGCCGCTACGGCCGCGTCGGCGGAGGAATGGAAAGACAGTCTGATCGACGGGTTTGACGGCAGCGATTTTGCTGAAAGCGGCGGGCTGTACTATCGCGACAACTTCGAACAATCCGCCGGGATGGTGGAGTTTCAACAGTCGGAAAAACGGACCGGCGCCGGCTCTCTCAAACTCGGGGTCAAGCCGATATGTCCCGCAGATGGCGAGAATTGCAGCGAGCGCGCCGAGATCTGGGAAGAGACCAAGCTCAGAGTGCCCTATGACGAACCGGTTTGGTATGGCTTCGCCGTCAAATTCGCCGATCCTGTGCCTTCAGACAGGCATCGCTATGTTATCGCCCAGTGGAAACGGGAGATCGGGCCGGAAGCCGTAGGCAACTTCAGTCCGTTTCTGGCGCTAAGAGTGTTTAACGGCAGGCTCTTCGCGACGGTTGAAACCAACCACTATCCCGGCCTGTCCGAAAATCCGAAGGGTGTTCCGGCGTCTTGCGATACCGGCGTTACGCAGGTCTGGCTTCGCCCCGAGACCAACCAGATCCGTGCGCTGGTGGCCGCGGATTCGAAATGGCAAGCCGAAGATGGCGCGCTTTTCAACGCTTGTTCGGACAGGTTGGTTGTCACCGATCGCGGCAATCCGCTTCCGCTTCCCGATTCAGGCTGGATTGATTTCGCCATTCTCACCCAGCCGGGCCCCGACGGCACGGGACAGATCGAAATCTTCGCCAACGACCAATGGATCGTGTCGGTCAAAGGCCATATCGGTCACAATGACAAGGGACTGGAAGAGAACCAGTATTTCAAGTTCGGCCCCTACCGGGCGGCAGCCGACAATGAATGGTGGATGTACTATGATGACTTCCGCCGCAGCCGCAACTGCGAGGATGTGCTGGCCGACAGCACACTTTGTGCAAAGATCAACTAGAACACAGGGGCGGGTCAGGGCGGCCTATGCCGCCGGGCCTTTGCATCGGTTTTCCAGACGCGGCCTAAGTCATGGACACGTCTGGAACTGTGCGTTAACGTCGCTCGCATGTAGCCCTGTATGAATGAGAAACGCCTTTATGTCCTCAGGTTCTGACCTCCTGCGAATTGAGAACCTGAGTATCTCGTTCTCCCTGCTGGGCGGGCGCCTTGACGCGGTCAGGGATGCGAGCCTGCGGGTCCTGCCGGGAAAAGTCACCGCACTTGTCGGAGAATCGGGTTCCGGCAAATCGGTCATCAGCCAGTCGGTCATGGGCATTCTTCCGAAAACCGCGTCCGCGACCGGCAAGATCCTGTTCACTGATCCCAAGGGTGATGGACAGGCTGTCGATATCCTGAAACTGCCCAGGGACGGCCCGCGGATAAGGGCCATTCGGGGAGGGCGGATCGGCAAGATTTTTCAGGAGCCGATGACATCTTTGTCGCCTCTGCACACGGTCGGCGATCAGATCAGCGAATCGCTGCGCATTCATATCGAAATGACAAAATCCGAACGCCGCGACAGCACCGAGGAAATGCTTGGGCTGGTCGGGTTTCCGAATCCGGCGCGGGCCTTCGACATGTATCCGTTCGAGCTGTCGGGCGGTATGCGCCAGCGGGCGATGATCGCCATGGCGCTCGTCTGCCGTCCGGCTCTGCTGGTCGCTGATGAACCGACGACAGCGCTTGACGTGACGATTCAAGCCCAGATCCTGGAATTGCTGCTTGAGCTGCAGTCCAAACTCAACATGGCGATGCTGCTGATTACCCATGATCTGGGTGTGGTTGCCAACATGGCCGACGAAGTGGTTGTGATCTATCACGGACGGATCATGGAAGCGGGTGAGGTGGAACCGATTTTCCGCCGGCCCGGCCACGCCTATCTCAAGGGCCTGATGGAAGCGGTTCCGCATTTCGATATGAAACCGGGTCAGCGGCTCAAGGCGCTAAGAGAGATCCCGGTGAATGCGGGACATTTGCTGGGCAAGGACGCGGCACCACAAGGCGATGCGCCCGAGGTGGTGTTGTCGGTGAAGGATATCGTCAAATCCTACGGGACACGCAAGTCGGGTATGTTTGATCGGGAGGTCTCGGCTCCGGTGCGCGCGGTTGACGGGGTCAGCTTTGATATCAAGCGTGGTGAATGTCTCGGGCTGGTTGGCGAAAGCGGTTGCGGAAAGACCACCGTCAGCAAAATCCTGATGCGTGCCGTGACCCCGGATTCCGGGTCGGTCACGTTTCATGGGCGCGATGGTGAAATCGACGTGCTTGGCGCCTCCGACGCAGCCTTGCGGAAGCTGCGCACCAGCATTCAGATGGTGTTTCAGGACCCGGTTTCGTCGCTCTCTCCGCGCATGACGGTTCAGAACATCTTGAGCGAACCGTTGGAGATCCATCAACGCGGAACACCGGCCTCACGGCGCGAGGCCGTAGGCAATCTGATCGAGGCCATCGGGCTCGATCAGCGTTATCTCAATCGCTATCCGCACAGTTTTTCCGGCGGACAGCGGCAGCGCATAGGCATCGCCCGCGCGCTGGCGCTCGGTCCGGACCTGCTGATTTGCGATGAGCCGGTCTCGGCGCTGGATGTATCGGTTCAGGCGCAGATTCTCAATCTGCTCAAGGATTTGCAAAAGGATCTGGGACTGACCTATCTGTTCATATCCCACAATCTGGCGGTCGTGGATTATATGGCTGACCGGATTGCCGTGATGTGCGGGGGACGCATCGTTGAACTGGCGCCACGGGAAACGTTGATGCGGTCGCCGGTCCATCCCTATACGAAATCCCTTTTGGCGGCCGTCCCGTTCCCGGATCTGGACCGCCCGTTGGACTTTGCGACGCTGAAGGCAAGCGGTTCGTCCGATACCAGCGGCTGGGGGGAGAAATTTGTGACCGGTGATCTCGATGACCCGCTTCAGGCCAAGGACCTGGGGAATGGGCATCTGGTTCTCGCCCGGACTTCCGCCGGCACTCAGGAGTTGCGTGCTTGAGAGCCAATCCGCAGGCGAACAAGGGCCTTTTTCATGGCAATTGACGCCAACCTGTCGGCGAATGGCTGCGCCGTCGCGACATCACGGCTTTGCGGCTCTTCCGGTTTCGCGGGGGCCACGAGCCGCTTCGTCCCTTCAAATGCGAAACACTAGGCATTGGTTATGATCGAGCGCTTCGAAGACGCACGCATCCTCATGTACAGCCATGACACTTTCGGCCTCGGGCATCTGCGGCGATGCCGGACGATCGCGCATTCCCTCGTTGAGGACTATCGCGGGCTGAATATTCTTATCATCTCCGGCGCGACGATTGCCGGTGCTTTCGACTACAGGGCCCGCGTCGATTTCGTGAAGATCCCGAGCGTCATCAAGCTGCGCAACGGTGAATACACGTCGCTCGACCGGCATATCGATCTCCACGACACCCTGAAGATGCGAACCTCGATCATCCGCCATACCGCTGAAACGTTCAAACCGGATATCTTCATCGTCGACAAGGAGCCAATGGGCCTCAAAGGTGAAATCGAAAGCACACTCGCGTATCTCAAGACCCGCGGGACCCGGCTGGTGCTGGGCCTCAGGGAAGTGATGGATGCACCGCATTTGCTGGATGCGGAGTGGAAGAAAAACGACGTGATGGGCAAGATCGACAGGTTGTATGACCAGGTCTGGGTTTACGGTCCGCAGGAGTTTCACGATCCGCTCACCGGCCTCGAGGTTCCCAAAACCGTGCGCTCGAAGATGGATTTCGTCGGATTTCTGCAGCGCCGGGTCTCCAGCGATGAAGAGTCTGATCATGCGCCCGAAGGGGATTACATTCTCGTGACCACCGGTGGCGGCGGCGACGGCGCAGAGCTGGTCCATGATCTCATTCACGCCTACCAGAACGATAAATCCCTGACTCACAGGGCGCTGATTGTCCTGGGTCCCTACATGCCCGCCAAGCAGCGCCGGAAGCTCAAACGCAAGGGCGGCAAAATCCCCTATCTGGAGGTCATCGAGTTTGACAATCGCATGGAAGGGCTCATCGCCGGCGCCAAGGCGGTGGTGGCCATGGGCGGATACAACACCTATTGCGAGATCCTGTCCTTCGACAAGCCGGCACTCATTGTTCCGCGTGTCAAACCGCGGGAGGAGCAATTGATCCGTGCCCGCCGGGCTTACGAGCTTGGCCTGATCGACATGCTTTTGCCCGAACAGGCGGCACAGCCCTTGCAGTTTGCCGCCGCCCTGAAAGCACTTCCGGATCGGGCCCCTCCATCGGCAAAGGCCGGCGGGTTGCGGCTCGAAGGCCTTCCGCATATCTCCAAAATTGTCGGACGATGGTTGCTGAACAAGCAGCAGGCCCAGCTCAGCGTCGTCAAAAGTTGAACCCGAAACGGCCCCGATGCGTAAGACTGTCATTGTTTTAAAGGGCTATCCGCGTTTGTCGGAAACCTTCATTGCCCAGGAGATTCTCGGTCTTGAGCGTGCCGGTTTCGACCTGCATCTGGTGGCGTTGCGGCACCCGACGGACAGCAAGCGCCATCCGGTCAATGACGAGATTGCGGCACCGGTCAGCTATCTGCCGGAATACCTTCATGAGGAACCGGCCAGGGTGCTCAAGGCTATGCTAGGCCAGTTGCACAAGGCGGGTTTCTGGCGCGCCTTCGCATCGCTGCTTGGCGATCTCAGGAAAGATTCCACCCGCAACCGGGTGCGCCGCTTTGGCCAGGCTGCAGTGCTCAGCGCCGAATGGCCAGAAGACGCCGCCTGGATACACAGCCATTTCATTCACACACCAGCGTCCGTGGCGGCCTATGCCAGCCAGATGCTCGAACTCGGCTGGAGCTGTTCGGCTCATGCCAAGGACATCTGGACCTCGGCAGATTGGGATTTGCGTGACAAGCTTGGTTCCATGGCCTGGGCCGTGACCTGCACGAAGAGCGGTTATGTTCACCTCAAGACTCTCGCCGGGGCCCGGGGCAACGTGCATTTGAGTTATCACGGACTTGATCTTGACCGGTTTTCCAGCTTCGAAACAGAAAGATCGAGCCGCGATGGAACCGATCCGGCGGACCCGGTCAGGATCGTCAGTGTTGGCCGCGCGGTTGAGAAAAAAGGATACGACATTCTCCTGCTTGCGCTGAGCCGATTGCCCGCTGCGTTGAACTGGCGCTTCATCCATATTGGTGGTGGCGAAAAGCTCTCCGAGCTCAAGGCACTCGCCGACAGCCTTGGTATCAGTGACCGGATCGAATGGCGCGGTGCGCTCGATCAGACCGAAGTGCTGGCTGAATACCGGCGCTCGGACCTTTTTGCGCTCGCCTGCAGGATCACGGCGGATGGAGATCGCGACGGGCTTCCCAATGTCATTGTGGAAGCTTCAAGCCAACGGCTTCCGACCGTTTCGACGGATATTTCGGGCATACCCGAGCTGATCACCCATCGGGAGACCGGACTGCTTGGCCCGCCTGATGATCCCGACGCCTTCTGCGCTTTGCTCGAAGAGGCGATTGCAGACCCGGAACTGAGGCATCGGCTGGGCAACGCCGTGGAAGCCAAGGTCCGGTCCGATTTCGATCACCATGCCAGTGTCAAGCAACTCAAACAGTTGTTTGCCGATGCCTGGACCAAAGCGATATGAAACCGCAATCGGTTCTCTTCTATGTGCAGCACCTGCTCGGAATCGGGCATCTGGCCCGCGCAAGCCGGATATCGGAGGCGCTCGCGGACGATGGCTATGATGTCACGATCGTGACCGGGGGTATGCCGGTGGATGGATTTCCGCCCGTCCGGCTTCGGCACATCGCGTTGCCGTCAATCGCTGCTCTGGATGCCGGATTTTCAGGTCTGGCCGACGCTTCCGGTGCGCCGATCGACGAGGCTTTCAAGGACCGGCGGCGCAAGCAGCTCATCGACACGTTTCACAGGGTCAAGCCGGATATTGTCTTGATCGAGGCATTCCCTTTCGGGCGCCGGCAGATGCGCTTTGAATTGCTGCCTTTGCTTAAAGAGATGCACGCCGCCAATCCACGCCCCAGGATCTATTCGTCCGTCCGCGATGTTCTGCAAGCGCGTGCCAAACCCGGACGCGACGCGGAAAGTGTCGCTTTGCTCCGGGAATGGTTCGACGGGGTTCTGGTGCATGGCCATCCGGATTTCATCCGGCTTGAGGAGACATTTCCGCTGGCCCACGAGATCGCTGACCGGATCATCTATACTGGCCTGGTCGTGGGGCCGGATGCGGATCCGGCGCAGGCGGGCAAATACGACATCGTTGTCTCCGCAGGCGGGGGTGCTGTCGGCGCCGGCCTTGTTCACGCGGCGGTCGAGGCTGCGCGCGAATTGCCGCAAGCCCTGCGCTGGTGCGTGATCGCCGGGCCGTACATGCCCAAGGCTGATTATTATCGCATCGCCGGATCCGCAGCATCAAATGTCGAGATTTGCCGGTTCCGACGGGATTTCCGGGGCATTCTGAAATCGGCCGAACTCTCCGTTTCTCAGGCCGGCTACAATACGGTTGGTGATGTGTTGAGTGCCGGTTGCCGATCCATCGTCATACCTTTCACCGCCGGCGGCGAGACCGAGCAGGAAGTCAGGGCCGACCGGCTCGTTCGCAGAGGTTTGGCCCGGGCAATCCATGAGCGGGACCTGACTTCCGAAAAACTGGGCAGTGAAATCGCAAAGGCCTTGGCGACGCCGAAAATCGCGGATCCCGGGCTGGATCTTGATGGCGCCCGACGCACCGCCGCTATCCTGAGGCCCGGCGGCATGAGACACCAGATCCCTTCCAATTGAGCGGATGGCGCTTGATCCGTCATTGCTTCTTGCCCACGGTCAGATCGTGTTGGCCTTCTGGTGCGCTAACGATCTTGTTACACGGATCACAGGCGGTTGTGATTGATCTTCGGCAAGTTCAAATATATGCCACGACCAGAAGGCCTGGATCGCTGGCCACGATACGGCAAGCGTGGTTTGCGGTGCATATGCTTCGGCACTGACCAGTCAACCGCCACCGGAACATGGCAGTCCCACAACCAGATACCCCGAACTGACTGAAGGGTGGTTGCACAGTTTCGCACCCCTTTCTGGACCATGGATGCAAAATGAAAATCACGATTGTTGGAACCGGATATGTCGGGCTCGTTTCCGGTGTGTGTCTGTCTTCGTTTGGTCATGACGTCACTTGCGTCGACAGTTCAGGGGAGAAAATCGATCTGCTGAACTCCGGCCAGGTTCCGATTTTTGAACCGGGGCTTGATGCCCTCATCGCCGAAAATGTTGCATTGGACCGTCTTCGGTTCAGCACGGATCTCGCCACGTCGGTGGCCAGTGCGCAGGTCGTGTTCATCGCCGTTGGCACACCTTCCCGGGCCGGCGACGGGCACGCGGATTTGCAGTTCGTGCATACGGCCGTCGGGGATGTGGCGCGTGCGCTCAAGAACTACACGGTGATCGCCACCAAATCGACCGTACCCGTGGGCACCGGCGATGACATCGAGCGGATCATCCGGCAAACGAATCCGGAGGCTGATTTTTCAGTGGTGTCCAATCCCGAGTTTCTGCGCGAGGGCGCGGCCATCGAAGACTTCAGGGCGCCAGATCGTGTGTTGATCGGTGCGGAAGACCCGCGCGCCATCGAAACCATGGCTGAACTGTACCAAACACTCGATCCCGACCTTCACCCGCTGGTGTTCACATCACGGCGGACCGCGGAGCTGACCAAATATGCCGCCAATGCGTTTCTCGCGGTGAAGCTCGCATACATCAACGAGATCGCCGACCTTTGCGAACAGGTTGGCGCGGATGTGCAACATGTCGCGCTTGGCATGGGACTGGACAGCCGGATTGGCCGCAGGTTTTTGAACGCTGGTCCCGGATATGGCGGATCGTGTTTTCCCAAAGACACGCTTGCGCTGCTGAGGACTGCGCAGGACCATGATTCGCCGATCCGCGTCATCGAGACGATTGTCGGAATCAATGAAACGCGCAAACGCGCGATGGCGCGCAAGATCGAACGCGCCATCGGCGCCTCCATCAGAGGCAAGACGATTGGCATTCTCGGGCTGACGTTCAAGCCCAATACCGACGACATCAGGGAATCGCCCGCCCTGTCGATTATCCAGGCCCTGTTCGACAAGGGCGCATCGGTGAAGGCCTATGATCCCGCAGGGATGAGCGCAGCGCGTTCCGTGATGCCCGGCATCGAGTATTCCGGCAGCATACGAGCCGCGGCCACCGACGCCGATGCGCTCGTCATCATTACCGATTGGGATGAATTCAAAACTCTCGACCTGGCCGACCTTCAACCTGTGATGCGTTCGCCGGTTCTGGTGGATCTTCGAAACCTGTATGATCCGGCCCAAGTACAGGCGTCAGGATTTGCCTATCACAGCGTCGGCCGCAGATGATCCTTACGCCCCTCGGCAATGGGAACCACAAACACCTGGAAGCGCGCCGTTAGATGAACATCGCGTTCTATGCTCCGTTGAAGTCGCCCAACCATCCGGTTCCGTCAGGAGATCGCCTGATGGCGCGTATGCTGATGCGGGCTCTCGAGCGCAAAGGGCACAGCGTCGAGGTTGCGTCCGAATTGCGGAGTTATTCGCGGGTTCCCGATACGGATGTGTGGACCGATCTCATAGCAAATGCCGGGCTTGAGGTATCGCGCATCTCCGAGCGGTGGCGCGATGAGCCGACCCCGGATGTGTGGTTTTGCTATCACCCCTATTACAAGGCGCCTGACCTGATCGGCCCGAGGCTCGCAGAGAGGTTTGGCCTTGCCTATGTCACGGCTGAATCCTCATACGCGGCAAAGCGCGATGACGGTCCGTGGATGAAGTGGCAAGGTAGCGTCCGCAACGGACTGGAAAGGGCGGTTGTCAATTTCTGTCTTACCGAGCGTGATCGACCGGGGATCCTGGCCGCGGTGCCGACGGCCCGAACGGCCTCGCTGAAGCCGTTCATCGACACGGCGCTTTTTGCCGAGAAAGGCTCAAGACGGGATGAACCCGGTTTGTGCCTCATGAGCGTCGCCATGATGCGCGAGGGCGACAAGTTCGAGAGCTACAGATTTCTTGCCGGGGCTTTGAAAAAGCTTCCCGAAAGCCTGCCCTGGACCCTGTCGGTGATAGGCGACGGCCCGAAAGCTGCGGAGGTGAAACAGCTTTTCGCAGATATTCCGGCTGGCCGGGTTGAATGGCTCGGATCAAAACCGGAGACCGAAGTCGCGGAGTTGCTAGCCAAAGGTTCGATATATGTCTGGCCTGGTAATGGCGAAGCCTATGGTCTTGCCTATCTGGAAGCGCAGGCCGCTGGTCTGCCCGTCATTGCCCAAAGAATCGCCGGTGTTCCGGAGGTGGTCGCGGATGGCGTATCCGGGACCCTCACGCCGCCGGGTGACGGTGACGCTTATGCGGGCGCCATTGCGGATTTGCTCAACGACGATGCGAGGCGGATGGCGCTGGCGGCCAAAGCCCGCAATTTCGTGCTGGAGCAACGCTCACTTGATCAAGCCGCCGCCACGATCGATGCGATCCTCAGGGAAACGACAGGACTGAAATGATGAGCGGCGACAGTGTTTGGAAACCGCTGATGGATGAGCTCGACCGCTGGCAAGCCTGCGGTCGAGTCGCTGCGTTCTGGTTGCGCGACGATGATGCCGTTGTGCCAACCCGGCCACTTGAACGATTGGTCGCGATGACCGCGCGGACATCAACGCCCCTGACCCTGGCTGTTATTCCAAAGGACACGGACGCCGCGCTTTCTGACTGTCTCGGGGCGGCTCGCCACGTTACGGTGGCCGTGCATGGATGGTCTCACACCAACCATGCCGGAAGTTCAGGCAAGAAGCAGGAACTGGGTCTGCATCGGCCAAGACAAGCTGTCCTTGGTGATCTTGCGGCAGGGTTCGACAAGCTCTCGGGTCTTTACGGAGCGCAGTTTGGTGCGATGCTGGTTCCGCCATGGAACCGGATCGATTCCGACCTGCTGCCGGACCTTTCCGGCCTGGGTTACAAATCAGTCTCCGTGTTTGGACGGGAGAAACCCGCACTCATCCGTATGATCAACACCCATGTGGATCTGATCGATTGGCACGGGAGCCGGGGAGGCCGCGATCCCAGCGTTCTGGTCCAGGAAATCGTAGCCCGGCTGCAGACGATGTTTGAGGATGGCGGGCATATGGGTTTTTTGACTCACCACCTGGTTCATGATGAGCCGGCCTGGCGTTTTCTGGACGCTTTGCTTGATAAGACGAGCCAGCATAGAGGATGCCGGTGGATGGCCGCCGGCGATCTGCAAGCGCCCAATACGGCTGCGATGTGATGCTGCGAACCGGGCTGTCGGTATGGATTCAGACGTCGATCACCTGGCCATCAAATGCGCAAAACGCGCCCTTGAAGCGCTTGGCTGCGAGCGTGTCGATGGCGGAGAGTTCATCATCGGTGCGTGTTGGCGCATGGTGAATAAAGCCGACCCGGCCCGCATTGGCAGCCTTTGCAAGCTTGATCGCCTGCTCCCAGGTGGAGTGGCCGTATCCGCGATAGGTGTCCATTTCGTCTTCCAGATAGGTCGTATCGTAGAAAAACAGATCCACATTGCGGATCAGGTCCAGAACTGTGGGATCCAGTTCGTCGGGAACATGTTCAGTGTCGGTGATAATGGCGACCGAACGTCCCTCCCATTCAATCCGATAACCGATCGAACCGCCCGGATGGGCCAATCCGCCGGTTTTGATGCGAATGCCGGGATGGGGTTCGAGCACGTCTCCGGCGCGAAAATCATTCATCCCCATTTTTGCGGCACAAATATCAGGCCCGACCGGAAACCAGGGAGGTTGAATGAAAGCGCAGATCATTTCCCTGGTGGTCATCTTGCCCGCGAGATGTCCGGACCAGAAGGAGACCGAGTATCCGGGAAGATACATTGGTTTGAAAAAGGGAAGCCCACTTATGTGGTCGTAATGGCAATGGCTGAAAAACAGGTTGAAGTCGGTCACACCTTCCGCAGCGAGCTCTCTGGCCGCGTTGGGAAGGCCAGTTCCCGCATCAAACAGCAAGACATGGTCGCCACACCTTACTTCGATGCAGATCGTGTTGCCGCCGAACCGGCGGAACGCGTCGCCGCAAATCGGCATGGTGCCACGCACACCCCAGCATCGAACCTGGAAAAGCGGATTTTCCGATCTACCTTCTTCGGTCACAAAACTCCATTTCCGTGGCCAGGTATTCATTCACAGGCACGGTTCACGCCTGCCAATCTCGCTATTTCTGCGTTACCGTCCTGACCGCTACGCAGGCAAACCCTCAATTGCCCAAACTGTAGCCAAACTTGTTGAGTTATGCGAGGGTTGATTTTCAGATCACCCGCAGCACCTGCACGAGCTGTCGCCGCCGGGCATCGTTCCGCGTCCTGGATTGTTTCCCTATGTCCGTTTCCGAAATGCCATTGATTGCGGTTGTGGCCGATGCCCATTTCCACGACCTTGAGGGCGATTTCGGGATCGGCACGGATGAACCTGGGCTGGCGTTCCGCCGGCTGGCCGACACTGTCAAATCCACGCGGGTGTTCAACGAGAGCTCAGCCGCGCTCACTTACACTCTGGACGATATCGCAGCCCGCGGTATCCGGCATGTGATCTTGCTGGGCGACTACAGCGATGATGGCCAAGTGGCCAATCTCGACGGGCTGAGCCGGTTGCTTTTGCGCTATGAGCAAGGCTTCGGAATGCGGTTTTTCGCGGTCGCCGGTAATCATGACATCTTCGGCATGCAGGGGCGGCACCGCAGCAAGCGTTTTGTCGACGAGACCGGGGGCTATGTGCTGGCCACCAGCGATCCCGGGCAATCGGACCCGGACGCCCGCCGGGTGACGGTTTCGCCGGCCATGTATTGTCACGGATACCTCAAGGGTCTGGAGCCGCTTCGCCGTATGGGCTTTTTCCGTCGGGGAGATGAAATCCATTGGGAAACACCGTTTGGCGATTGCGATCATCCCGGGTCGCGATGCTATGCGGCAAAATCGGCTGACGGGGCAATCACATATGAGATGATGGATGCCTCCTACCTCGTCGAACCCGTGCCGGGGCTTTGGATGCTGATGATCGACGCCAATGTGTTCGTGCCGGTCGCGTCGGGCCTCGAGGCTGGCGCTGCGGAAGCGCTCGCGGACAGCACGGATGCGGGATGGAACGCCATGCTCGTGCAGAAGAGCTTCGTTCTGGACTGGATGAAAGATGTTTCCAGACGCGCCAATCAGCTTGGCAAACGCTTGCTGGCGTTTTCACACTACCCGGTTCTCGATCCGCTACGGGGCACGCGCAATGAGGAGCAGGCGCTCCTCGGCGAGACAAGCCTGACCAAGCGGGTTCCTGAGCAAGAGGTGGCAGAGGCGTTCATTGAAACGGGCGTTCAGCTGCATTTCAGCGGTCATCTGCACATCAACGACACCGCTTGTTTTCAGGGCGAGGAAGGCTTTGTCGTCAATGTCAGCGTTCCTTCGCTCATCGCTTATCCAGCGGCCTACAAGATCATAGCCATGGGCGGCGAGTCAGTCGAAATCGAAACAATCAGGATCGACGATTGCGGTCTCGATCCGATGATCCAGAAGTCCTACCGAACCGAAATCGAAATGACGGGTCTGCCAGCCGAACGCCTGATGCGCGCGCAAACCTATGGCCGGTTTCTCCATGAGCATATCGGCCATCTTGTCTCGCGACGTCATCTGCGGCGGGAGTGGCCAGCCGGGCTGGCTGAACTCGTAAAGTCGCTGACACTTGCCGACGTGGCCGCTCTTGCCTTGATGCCGTCAGTGGACGGTGCGCCGGATATGGAAGCTGTTTCAGCGCTGGGCGCTTTGAAATCGAGTCCCGCGACCCTCCGAGCAGCATCAGACAAGCTTCACCCGGATCTCCAGCTCGGTGATCTCGACGCGGTGCCGCTGCTGACGTTTGTAGAGGATTGGTACCGCATGAAAATGGCGGGCAGGCTGGCGATGGCAGACATTCCCGGGCACCGGCTGAAGGCGTACGATGCCGTGTCCAGCTTGTTTGATGGGATTGAATGCGAGGGCAACCGATTGCAGGCGCAGCTTGCGGCGCTGTTTGCGATTTTCAGCAAATACTCAGGCAAGCCTTCCGGGAATTTCACGGTCAGCCTTCAAAGCGGAAGCATTGACGCGGTGATGCCTGGGTAGGCAAAGCGCACACCTTCACATCGGACACGCCTGACGCGCAAGATCAGTTCGAGTGCTTGGCCAGGCTTCGGGCTTCCGTCAGTTCTGTCGTCGTTTGGCTGAGACGGTCGGCCAATACGCGCATCACTTCAATTGTCATCTCAGGGTAGTCGGTCAGCATCTTTACAAAGTGATCCTTGCGGATCCGCAATGCCTCGACCGGGGTCGACGCCTGAACCGTCGCGGTCCTCGAGACATCGCAGAGAATAGCGATCTCGCCGACAAGCGAGTTCTGCTCGACTTCAGCAACCCGGATCTGGCCATCGCCATTGGACGAGTTGACGAGAATATCGGCTTTGCCTGTCAGTATCACATAGGCTGCGTCGCCGGGATCTCCCTGGTTGAAGAGCACCTCGCCCGGAGCAAAGGAAACACGATCGGAGGTGAAGGCGAGCAATTTCAGTTTGGTCTGATCAATTCCGGCCAACAGCGGCACTCGCCGCAACATCTGTACCTCGTCCTTCAGCAGCATGACCGCTCTCCCGTTACCGTTGGCCGCGTCATTGTGGCCAACACGATTTCCACCCCGGCATTACTTATCGAAGACGTTCTGTGACGCCAGCTTATCATATGATCCGTCTTCGGCGACCTTACCGCGATCGAATTTGATGATTCGATCGAATTCAGGCGCCAAACCGGTCTGCGACAGGACCCAGATAACCGAAGGATTCGTGCCGTTGCTGTCGAGTTTCGTCAGCACCGTGCGCACGATTTGCTCCTGCGCGCGCTGGTCGACGCTGGCCAGCGGTTTGTTGAAGATATAGTACTCCGACTGCCTCATCAGCGCCCGGGCAAGATTGAGTTTCTGACGCTGCGCAATCGTCAGCCGTCGTCCCGAGGTGCCGATGTCGTAGTCCATTCCTACTGAGAACACGTCGTTGTACATTCCCAGATGGTCGAGGATCTTCGTAACGATCGAATTGATTTGCTCGGCGCCATCCGCATATCTGTTGCTCAGCCGCCCGAACAGAACGTTGTCCATGATGCTGGCCGAGGCGATATAGCGCTCCGGATCGTAGCGCTCGAAGGATCCTCGCATCTCTTCGGGCATGTTGGCGTGGAATTCCTGACGCGCGGCGACAATGGATTGCATCAGTTCGTCGGTCAAAAGACCGAAACGGTGCCGCGGCTCAACATAGGCGAAACTCAATTTGATGATTGCGATTCTCTGTTTTTCAGTGGCGTCTTCAATAGTCTTACCCTTCAACTTCTGAAGCAATGCCTGATAGGTCGGTATGTCGTCGGAATTCATGAAGGTGAGTTGCTGGAAAAACGGGTGGTCCGGCGGCAGGTCGCTAAACAGCTCGATTGCGTTTTCAGCGATTTCGTAGCCCATCTTGAACAAGGACTTGTGAAGCTGGTGATTTGTGATCACCTTTCGGAAATAGGCATTGTCGCTGATGGCGCCGTCGGCGAACACCGCGTCAATGGCATTGCCGAACAGAAGGTTTTCTCCGACCGTCGCTTCGGCATTGTACGAGTTGGGCTCAAACGCGACGACGAGATTGCTCAATCCCTCCTTCTCCAATGCCTCGCGCAACGCACCGCGCATTCCAATCAGTCCCTCCGCGAGCAAACCGTTCTGTTCGGGATCAATTTTTGAGCGCAACGCCAGATCCAGGACATCTTTGGACAGTTGAACGGACTCCAGAACCGCGCTCATCGTTGCGGGCAGTTCTTCCGGACTGGTCGCAATGGCCGTTCCATAATCGACCCAGTCGTCGAAGATATCGAAATCAGGATTGCCTGAAAGCCCGGCCTCCAGGATATCGAACCTGCGGCTCTCCAATCCTTTCTCATCATATTCGGCGGGTTTAAGTGGAGCGTGCTTGAGGCCGTAGATAAGGTTGTCCGCCAGCGTGCCTGAGAAGAAGTAGGGATCTGAAGACACATAGGTGATTGCCCGCCCCGTCACGGCTTCCGGCAGGGAGAGTATATCGTCTTCTCCTGCGGTTACCCGTCCACTTTCGGGCCGGACAATGCGCCCGAGCGCCTCGACAAAGGCCTCGCCGCCATCGGCGCTGTTGCCGATTATTCCAACCTTCTCGCCGGAATTCACCTGAAGATTGACGCGATCGACCAGCTTGGCTCCGCTGTCATCCACCACTGTCAGGTTCACCGCCGCCAAGGGATGTTTGAGGCCGCCATTGGGGATGTCGCCCGACACGGCCTGCACAGATGGCTCAACCATGTCGTCAACGACAAACTGGCCTACCACCTGGACGTATTTGATTTGCACGTCCTGCCTGGTCTGATCCCAGTCGATCAGTTCCTTGAGCGGACCGGGAAGATCCTTGTAGGCGGCGATGACGGCAACGAGCTGTCCGATATCAAGCTGTCCGTTCAAGGCGAGATAACCGCCGACGATGTAGAACAGGAACGGCGTCACGGAAGCCAGGAAATTGTTGATGAATTTGACCAGGAACTTCCACTGGTACAAATCATAGCGAATCCGGAAAATCCGCCCGAGCCTCGAGGTCACATCCGCACGTTCATAATTGGACGTATCGTAGGCGTGAATCGTGTTGATGCCTTCCACGATCTCACTGACCCGGCCGGAAAGCTGGCGCGCAGTCAACTGCCGTTCGCGGCCAAGCACCAGCAGCCGCTTGCGCATCTTGGGAATGATCAATGCCTGAATGCTGACCATGAAGGCGGTGATCATGCCAAGCCACATGTTCTGGACGAAGATGAAGGCCAGCGCCGTCAGCGCCTGGCCGCCGAGCAGCGCCGGCTGGACGAAGGCGTCGCCGGTGAACCCGCCAATGGGTTCGACCTCGTCCTTGACCATGGTGGCTATTTCGGCCGGTTTGACCTGCTTGAACATGCGCGGCGGGAAGCGCAGCACCCGGTCCACCAATTCGAAACGAATCCGGCGCAGCAGGCGTTCGCCCAGCCTGCCTTTGTAGGTGTTGATGTAGAGCTTGAATAGGCCGTTGATGATGACCAGCAGAAGAAAGGTGAAGCTCAACGCATACAGCGTTGACAGCCGATCCAGATCGACTCCGGCAAACAGCACGGTTTCGCCAATGAACGGTATATCCGGCGCGAACCGGCCGAACAGCTGTGTGGCGTCCGCCGTTTCAAATCCCTGACCCTGAATCGGCCCGTTGACGATCCGCTTCGGCACGTCGAAGGACATGAAGTAGGGGATCATCGACAATGCGATGATAACGAGGATCCAGAGTTGCTGCTTGCGGGTATGGGTCCAGATGTAGCGGGAAAGTTTGATTTCCATAGATAGATCAGCTGCTTTGGTGAACAGGTTTTAAGACGTGGAACCGGCGCTCGGCGAAGGGAGTATCGGTAATTTCGGGATCAAAAAGACGCATCTCCAGCTTGCAAACCGTTTCAAGACCGGGCCTCTCGATGACCGCAGGTATCTGCGAGACCGCTCTTTCAAGGCCGGGAGTGTAATCGACAATAACGGTTTTTGCATTGTCGATCAGCGAAAAAAGCATCTCACCCAACGGATCGCGCGCGCCAAAGGATTTGAGTGAATAGCCCAGCATTACCAGCCCATAGGTTCCAGGTTGGTAATCGAACTCCACCTCCTGGAATTTTTTGGGTATATGGCGGACATGGCAGGGCTTGCCGTTGAGCTCGAACGATTCATAAGCAACCGATTTGGGATCGACTGACATCACCGAACTGGGTGCATGGGTCAGAAACGACAGGATCGGCCGGCTGTGGCTGCCGATCTCGACAACGTGATCACAGTCGCGCAAAAAATGGGCTGCCAGGACTTGACGCGCATCCGATCCAACTCCGCTAAGGTGAGGCAAATGCCCGTGTATTTGCATTGCTTGCGCTCCAATCGAAAGAGACTACAACACGCCCATGACGAACACTACCCATGTAAACCAAGCGCGCCAAATCGATTGGCATGACGCAGCCTTTGATCTGACCAGGGGACTTGCGGCCTATACCGGCAGCGATCTGGTGGCCGGCATCGCCAATGTGATCGGCAAGCATCCGCAGGCCGATATCGGCAATGCCTTCAACCATAAGCAGGTGGCCTCCAAAGTGTGGGCCCGGCAGCAGCTTTACGACAATCTCGGCCCCAGCTATCGCCGCATTCTGGTGGTGGGTGGATGGTATGGCATCCTGCCAGCCATGCTGTTTGACGATGCGCGGTTCGAGATCGGACGCATTGTAAGCTGCGATATCGATCCGGATGTGGAGATTGTGGCCAAGGCCCTGAACCGCCCGTTCTTGGAGCGTTTCGACGCGATGACAGCGGATATGTACGCTCTGGACTACGCTGCCCAGGACGCTGATCTGGTGATCAACACGAGCTGCGAGCATATCGCCGATCTTCGTGGTTGGCTTGCGCTGTTGCCGCGCGGCACAAGGGTGTTGCTGCAATCCAATGACTATTTCTCGGAGCCGACCCACATCAGTTGCGTTCCTGATCTCGACGCGTTCAGGGCTCAGGCGAATTTGGCTTCCGAGGTTTTTGCCGGTGCGTTGAAAACCAAGAACTACACCCGGTTTATGCTGATCGGCTCAGTCTAACACCGAAGCCTCAATGTATTGTCTCCGATTGAGCCGGCCGCCGATGGGTGTTTGGCAATCGAAGGCCATAGTGCCAATCGCATACACGGGTGGTCTTTACCGATTGAAATCAAGAACGACCGGATTGTTGGCCCGATCCACCTCAGGGGTTCACGTATCGTGAACCCTGTTTGCCAAAACATGGGTTTGAGCCTGGGTTTCCTATGGAAGCCCGGTCTTATATTCGAGGTTTCTTAATCAGCCGCCGCCACCATGCCGCCCAAGAAATATGGTGGATATGGACATGACTGTTGGCGGACAACCCCGGTTTATCTTCGGCAAGCTGTTTTTGCTGGGCTTCATTGCCGTCGGGATGATCATCGGCAGCGTGTTCTGGCTGACCGGCAGGATCGATCAGCTTGAACGGGACAGCGCCGAGGACATCGTTCGCGTCATCGTGACCGAGAAGGTCAGCCAGGTGCGGGGCTCGGTTGCCGATTATGCCCATTGGAGTTTCGCCTATGAGCTCGTCAAACGCGATGACGGCGCGGAAATCTATGAGCATCTGGGATCCGGAGCCTATGAAGAGGGTGTTTTCCACCAGATCGCCATTCTCAAGGCCGACGGCCGGTTGCATCGATTTTACGACGGTACCGGTACGAACGGCGATTCCAAGACGCCCGATTTGACCGGCCTGCAACCGTTTGTCGACAAGTTGCGTCAGACAGATCCCGCCGATTATGCGGTTATTTCGGGCATCGGCCAGCTGGGTGGCGCTTATGGCGCGATCTCGGTCACCCGGTTTACGCCGGACAATTTCGCGGAGCTCGACGGCAAAGCGCTGCCTTTTCTGGTGGGCATCCGGCTGTTCACCGATCCTGAACTGCAGGCGATCGCCAATCTGACCCAGGGCAGCGGTTATGCCATCATGCCACTTAGCGGTGCGTTGCAGGACCCGGCCCTGGAACTGGTCGGCCCCGACGGGCAGCCGGTTGCGCAACTGGTCTGGTCGCCCAGGCATCTGGGCACTGTTTTGAGAACCGAGATCATGCCTGGCATCCTGCTGGTTTGCTTCGGCATTTTCGCCATCTGCTTCTCCGCGGCCCGCTATTTCCACCTGCAGAGCAAAGCGCTGGAACATGCGGTAACCGTGGCCTCGACCGACAAGCTGACCGGGTTGCTCAACCGGTCGGGTCTCGAAGACAGGCTTCAGCAGCCGGGTGTAGGCGAGCAGATCCAGGCCGGGCAAGTGGCGGTGCTGTATCTTGATCTCAATGACTTCAAGAGGCTCAATGACGAGCATGGCCACAAGGATGGCGATCATGCTTTGAAGGTCACCGCAAAACGGCTGCTGGAATCAGTGCGCCCGCATGACGTTGTGGTCCGGCTGGGCGGCGACGAGTTTGTCTGCGTGGTGTTTGACAAGAGCCCGCGGGCGGCGGCCAAGACCGTATCCGACCGTGTGCTGATCGCCTGCAACCGCCCGATCGTTTTCAACGATCACCAAACCATTTTGAGCCCGTCGTTGGGGATTGCGGTTGGCCAGCCGGGCATGGCCTGGGAGACCCTTCTTGGTCAGGCCGACGAGGCGATGTATCAGTCAAAACGAAATGGGCTGAGCACCGCGACCGTGTTCCCGCCTCATGAGCAGCAAATCGGGTACGTGGCGAAATCCAGCACCGCGGACGCTGCCTAGAGTGCTTCTCCTAGGGGCGGATTACGCAAACGCCTGAGCCTTTGCAGGCGCCGGAATTGCGGTCGATAATGATGACCTTCGGGCCGCTGTTGCCGCTATGGCCGGAACCGCTGCCGTTCCCGCGCGGTAACCGGACACGGATTTCGTTGTCAGGCCGCTTGATGATGCCGTTCGCATCCCGTGTGCCGTTGCTATCCGTTGTGCTGCGCCGGTTGTTGCGATCGTCATTATGGATGATGCGGATCCCGTCATCTCGCCGCTTGATGATGCCGCTGCTGTCCGGCGAGCGCGAAGTCTCGTCCACGATGCGCTTCTTGTTGCGATCATTGTCGTCGATAATGATCACCGTGACATCGCGGTCGCGCCGCTTCTTGATGCTTGAGCCGCCATCATTGGCAAAGGCGGGAAGTGTCAGCGCAACCGTGGTCAACGCCGCGATCGCCACGCGAAGCGCGCGCCCGCGGCGGATGGCGGCCGGCGCCACAGTAGACGCTTGCGAATGTTCGAAGTGGCGGTGTGTGGCGTCATAATTCGTGGTCATTTGCCTGTCCTTCGCCGGCTCGGAGATGCCGCGGTTTTGACACTCGTGCGGCCTGGTTCTTGTGCAGGCCCTGTTGCGCGGCCGGATTCTTTAGCGCCTTGCAGCGTTCCGCGACCGACACTTGCCAAACCGCTTGAGGTCCGCGCGGGTGGTGTTGAGCGACATAGTGCCCGCGTGCGGGGACGAAGTCACGCGGAGCGCGGGGGCAATCGGGTATTAACCTTAAGGCCCGGGTCGCCGGGGACTCGCACAGCGGTTGGCCGAATGGCGTGAAGATTGCGACCTTGGACAGGCTTGACCGGGCCCGCGCTTTGAACGAAACATGGCGGTCATGAACACACCGGACAATATCGACATTTCGCTGCTACGTCTGAACGACGCGCATCAGTTTTCACCGCTGCTTGCAGCCTATGTGCAGTCGCTCAAGCGCGGCGCGCCGCGCCGGCCGGATGATTTTTACGCCGAAACGTTGCTGCAGGACCGTGCGGCGCAGATCTTTGGCGCGCGGCTTGATGGCGAGCTGGTCGGGTTCGCCATGTTTTACGATCTGCCCGATCCCGTGACCGGCATGCGTTGCGGCCAGGTGGACCATCTCTATGTCAGCCATTTGCACCGCAATATGGGCATCGCCCAGGCAATGATCGACATGCTGAGCGAAGAAAGCGACGCGCGCGGCTGGTCGCGGCTGGTGCTCAACGCGCCACGGTTGCCGGAAGACGGGCGCAAGCTTTACGAGAAAATCGCCGCCAAGGCGGATTTCTCCAGTTGGGAAATCCGCTTCGACCATTCGCGCTAAAGCGTCATCCAGCCGATCCTGTCCGCAATCCGGGCTCTTAACGAGTTTGAACCGATTGAACCGCCGGTTTGGTCGAAAACGGCTCGCCACTTTCGACCAAAGGCTTGGCCGGAAAGGCGAACTGGGCTTTGACGCGGTGCACATAACGCACTAAAACCGCTGGGCCAAGGCCATGGTCTCCGCTTCGCGGACCGACCGGGGTTCTATTTCCGGGGATAGAAGGATCAGGTCCCGATGACCAACGTGACTGACAACCGGCCGCTGTCGCCGCACCTGAGCATCTACAAGCAGATTCCGACAATGGTGATGTCGATCCTGCATCGCGTCACCGGGATCGCGCTTTATGCCGGCACCATCCTGGTGGCGTGGTGGCTGGTGGCTGCGGCGTCGGGGCCGGAGTATTTCGACTGGGTCAATGGCGTGTTCGGATCGCTGCTCGGCCGGCTGGTGCTGTTTGGCTACACCTGGGCGCTGGTGCACCACTTGCTCGGCGGTATCCGCCATTTCGTCTGGGATATGGGCCATGGTTTCGATCCGCAGACCTCGACCAAGATGGCCTGGGCGACGATCACCGGCTCGATCATCCTGACAGTGCTGATCTGGATTGCCGGCTATGCGACCCGGTTCTAACGGTGCGAGAAGAGGGATAGGGACATGAACAAAATGCGCACGCCACTTTCCAGGGTCCGCGGTCTGGGCTCGGCCAAGGACGGCACCGAGCACTTCTGGCGGCAGCGGGTGACAGCGGTCGCCAATGTGCCGCTGATTGTCTTTTTCATCCTGTTTCTGGTGGCCTACAATGGTGAACCCTATGCGGTGGTGGCCGGCGCGCTCTCCAATCCTCTGGTCGCGGTGCTGATGGGCCTGGTGGTGATTTCCGGGCTGGTGCATATGCGGCTCGGGATGCAGGTGGTGATCGAAGACTACATCCACGCCGAGGGCGCCAAGGTGGCGCTTTTGCTTCTCAACACATTCTTCACGGTCGTAGTCGGCGCGGTGTCGCTGTTTTCGGTCCTCAAACTCGGCTTCGGAGGCTGACAGATCATGGTCATGACGTCGAGCGTCAACATTGGCGAACGCGCCTATTCGATTGTCGATCATTCCTATGACGTGGTTGTGGTCGGCGCCGGCGGCGCCGGTCTTCGCGCCACGCTGGGCATGGCCGAACAGGGCTTTCGCACCGCCTGCATCACCAAGGTGTTTCCCACCCGCTCGCACACGGTGGCCGCCCAGGGCGGCATTGCCGCGTCGCTGACCAACATGACGCCCGATTCATGGCAATGGCACATGTATGACACCGTCAAGGGCTCGGACTGGCTCGGCGATGTTGACGCCATGCAGTACCTGACCATGGAGGCGCCAAAGGCGGTCTATGAGCTCGAGCACTACGGCGTACCGTTTTCGCGCACCGAGGATGGCCGCATCTATCAGCGCCCCTTTGGCGGCCACATGCAGAACTACGGTGAAGGCCCTCCGGTGCAGCGCACCTGCGCGGCTGCCGACCGCACCGGCCACGCCATCCTGCACACGCTTTATGGCCAGTCGCTGAAAAACAATGCCGAGTTCTTCATCGAGTATTTCGCCATCGATCTGTTGATGGAAGAGGACGGCCGCTGCACCGGCGTGGTGGCTTGGAACCTCGATGACGGCACGATTCACCGGTTCTCGGCCAAGATGGTGGTGCTGGCGACCGGCGGCTACGGCCGGGCCTATTTCTCGGCGACATCGGCGCACACCTGCACCGGCGATGGTGGCGGCATGATCGCCCGCGCCGGGCTGCCGCTGCAGGATATGGAATTCGTGCAGTTTCACCCCACCGGGATCTACGGCGCAGGCTGCCTGATCACCGAGGGCGCGCGCGGTGAGGGCGGTTATCTAGTCAACTCCGAAGGCGAGCGCTTCATGGAACGCTATGCGCCATCGGCCAAGGATCTGGCTTCACGCGACGTGGTTTCTCGCTGCATGACACTGGAAATCCGTGAGGGTCGCGGCGTCGGCAAGGCGAATGACCACATCTATCTGCATCTTGATCACCTTGATCCGGCGGTGCTGGCCGAACGGCTTCCGGGTATTTCGGAAAGCGCGAAAATCTTCGCCGGTGTGGATGTGACCCGCGAGCCGATCCCGGTGCTGCCGACGGTGCATTACAACATGGGCGGGGTGCCGACCAATTACTGGGGCGAGGTGCTCAGCCCGACCACGGACGATCCCGACCGGGTGACGCCGGGTCTGATGGCGGTCGGCGAAGCCGGTTGCGCCAGCGTGCATGGCGCAAACCGTCTGGGCTCGAACTCGCTGATCGACCTTGTGGTGTTCGGCCGTGCTGCGGCAATCCGCGCCGGCGAAGTGATCGACCGTGTATCGCCGGTGCCGCAGGTCAACGAGGCTTCGTTTGAAAAGATCATGACCCGCTTTGACGACCGCCGCTATGCCAGCGGTTCGACGTCGACTGCGGAGTTGCGCGAGAAGATGCAGCGCGCCATGCAGGATGATGCGGCGGTGTTCCGCACCCAGGAATCGCTGGAATCGGGCTGCAAGCGGCTTTCGGAAATCTGGTCGGAACTGCCCGACGTCAAGGTTACCGACCGGTCGCTGATCTGGAACTCGGATCTGATGGAGACCCTGGAGCTCGACAATCTGATGGCCAACGCGATTGTCACCGTCTATTCGGCCGAGGCGCGCAAGGAAAGCCGCGGCGCGCATGCCCGCGAGGACTACAAGGATGGTCCGATGGGCGGCCGCGACGACGACAACTGGCGCAAGCACACGCTGTCCTGGGTCAACGACAAGGGCGAGGTCTCGCTCGACTACCGCCCGGTTCACACCGAACTGATCGCAGACGGCATCGACATCGCCAAGATCGCGCCCAAGGCGCGGGTGTATTGAGTGCATGCGCGCGTTAACAACAAAACCGAAGATAGCGGACGCCTTTCCGCTATGTTTGGAGCGGACCTTTGAGTCAACGTTGAACCAATCAGACTATGAAATTGGGGTTGATCTCGACTATCCATATGATTTGCGGGAGATGTTGACAGCAGCATCTGTAACGCACGCATTGGGTAATAAGTCAATCGATAATGTGCGTAAAACCTATCTTGGATCTTTATCTTATGAAGATGATCCAGGTGGAGATAAGCGACTTGATAGGAAGTTTCGTGAAGGAGTTTTGCGCTCTGTTTATTCAGAGTATGAGAGGCTTTCTGGAAGATTTACAAAACTTGACGTCGAACCGCACAGCGGAAGATTTGTTTCATTTCATACGTTGAGTCGTATTCCCTATTCGATAAGAAAGACATTCCATCTTGCTGACACGGGCTCTTTGTTAGAAGTCATAGCAATTCTTAGAATGATTTTGGAGCAGATGTGTTGGTCTCTACTGATATGCGACATAGAAGATGCCGATATCGCTCTGGGAAAGTCTGTTTCTGGATCTATCGGGAATGCAAAAAAATCTGTTCCAGTTGTGGGTGAATTATATGGGTGGTTGAGCAATCATGCACATTGGCACCCATCGACACATCTTAAATCCTTTGCCAGTAAAGACGGACGTCTTTTCCATCTTATAAATTCTTCTGAGTATAAGGCGGAATCTTATATACTGATTTCGATAGTATCCAGTTTGTATGTGCAGATATATAGTTCGGTGGTCGCTACATGCCTCAGAGAAGAGATGATGCCATACGACGAGGCGATGTTAGCGGATTGCGATCCAGTTCGGATAATCGAATCTATAGCAACCGCAGACCCAAGTTACGATCTTGATGAAAAACTGAAGACAATAGCTACGGCAGTCTGGAGACCTACGAATGGTTGAACTCACACTCCCGAAAAATTCGCAAATCACCGAGGGCAAGGTCTGGCCGAAGCCGGAGGGCGCCAAGAACACGCGCGAATTCAAGATTTACCGCTGGTCACCGGATGACGCGGAAAACCCGCGCATCGACACGTTCCACATCGATACCGATGATTGCGGGCCGATGGTGCTCGACGGGCTGTTGTGGATCAAGAACAAGATCGACGCGACGCTGACGCTCCGCCGCTCCTGCCGCGAGGGCATTTGCGGTTCCTGCGCCATGAATATCGACGGCACCAATACCTTGGCGTGCACCAAGGGTCTCGATGAGATCGACGGGGCGGTCAAGGTCTATCCGCTGCCGCATCTGCCGGTGGTCAAGGATCTGGTGCCGGATCTGACGCATTTTTATGCCCAGCACCGCTCGATCGAACCCTGGCTCAAGACGGTGTCGCCGACGCCGGCCAAGGAGTGGAAACAAAGCCATGAGGACCGGGTCAAGCTCGACGGGCTCTACGAGTGCATCCTGTGCGCCTGCTGCTCGACCTCCTGTCCGAGCTACTGGTGGAACGGCGACCGCTATCTCGGCCCGGCCGTGCTTTTGCAGGCCTATCGCTGGCTGATCGACTCCAGAGATGAGGCCACCGGCGAGCGGCTCGATGATCTGGAAGATCCGTTCCGGCTCTACCGCTGCCACACCATCATGAACTGTGCGCAGACTTGCCCCAAGGGCCTGAACCCGGCCAAGGCGATCGCCGAGATCAAGAAGATGATGGTCGAGCGCCGGGTGTAACACTTGGCGGTCGCTCTTTTGCAAAGACATATACGGTAGCAAAAAGGCCACCCCAGGGGGTGGCCTTTGTCAATTGAGCTTCGAATGTGCCGCCGCATTGGTCATGGGCGAAGTGCAGATCAGAAGTGATAGCTCACGCCGAAACGAACCAGATCAATTTTGCCGTCGACCTGGAAATTTGCCGCGCCGAGATTGTAGGTTTCATCACCGAAATCGTGGTGCTGATATTCGAGGCGTGCTGAAATGTTTTCGGTTACGAATGCCTCCACACCGGCGCCCACAACCCAGCCGACATGGGTGTTGCTGTCCGAAACGTTGGTTGTGCGGCGGACCATTTCCAAACCGCCCAGGCTCACACCAGCGGTGGCGAACAACAGGGCCCGGTCAAACGCATAGCCGGCGCGCACGCGGGCTGTCCCTATCCAATCCGTGCTGGTTGTGATGTTGAACACCGAGGTTACGCTGGCATCAACCAGCGAAGCGTCCAGTTCCGCACCGAAGACAAACTGGTCGGCTTGCATGTTGTAACCGAAATGGAGGCCGCCGAGAAAACCATCGAAGTCCGATGAGTTTCCGAAGCTGTCCGTGCCCTCGACCCATCCATAACCCGCAATCGCGCCAACATAGCCGCCGGACCAGTCATAAGCGGGCCCGGTGGGAATGGAAGGAATGTCATCTGCTGCGAATGCCGGCATTGCCAGCGATGCGAGCAGCAGGCCTGCGATAAGGGAAGTTTTCATGCGCGTGATCCAAGTTGAAGTAGTAGCGGCTGTCGTAAATTCGGCTACCGGAGATTGCAACGGGTTTTGGCAGCTTCGGTTGCACCGAATACGACGTATCGTCAAAGATGTAGCGAGTCCGCCACATGCGAAATCCTGAGGTCGTCGGCAAGCCGAAGCGTACGCCGTCTGCCGGATCGTCCGCCCGCGACATCGATCAGGCCTGAACGAACTCCGGCAGTCGATGTTTGCGCCGATCCGATGGTCGACAATGGATTGCCAGACAATGGTCCGAACCTGGCCGCAAAGCATCTTGTTTTGACCGCATCACGGCCCGATTCGCGTTCAAGGTTGCGCTTTTCAGAGCATCCGGGCGCCGTTTAAGGCTCCGACAACCTCAAGGAGCTTCTCATGACCAATCTCCAACCCTCAGGACTGCTTGGCGCGCTGCGCAGTCCGGGCTTCAAGTTCTTTGTCGTCGGACTGATCGGCTTTCTGCTTCTGATCCCGGCTTTGATGGTGTGGATGCTGGTGTCCGAGCGGCAAAGCCGGGCGGTCGAAGCCGCCAATGAGGTGGCGCGGAGTTGGGGTGGGCGCCAGGTTCTGGGCGGGGTGATGATCGCGGTCCCCTATAAAACCCAACAAACCGTGCAAAGTACAAACGGTGTCGGGTTGGCGTTGCAGCCGGTGCGCAAAACCGCGATCTTTCTGGCCGAGTCGCTTTCCTACGATATCGATCTGACCTCCGATGAGCGCAAGCGCGGCATCTTCACCGTTCCGGTGTATGAAGCCATGGTGACTGTCAGCGGCACATTCGAAAAGCCCGATCCCGGCCGTTTGGGCCTGGCCGCCTCGACGCAATTGCTGTGGCGGGAGGCAGTGCTGTCGATCCCGGTGTCCCATCCGCGCGCGCTGCGGGCCGGCGTTGTGGCCGATATCGACGGTGCCGAGCGCGCCGTTGAGCCGGGCAGCGGGTTAGGTGCAGATTTCTCTCAACGGGGCGTGCATGTGAACAATTTGTTTGCAAACGGACCGCGCGAGTTCGAATTTCGTCTGGTCATGGGGGTAAAGGGATCGGCGACAATGGCTGTGACACCCGGTGCGCGCGATACCCGGGTCAAAATACTCTCGAACTGGCCGCATCCGAGCTTCTTCGGCGGACATCTGCCCGACACGTCTTCGATTGCCAAGGACGGCTTCTCCGCGAGCTGGCGGGTGCCGCATTTGGCGCTGTCGATGCCATTGGCTTTCAGAGCGGGCGAGAACACGAGTTTTGGGTTGCGCTCGGACCAGGCGCTTGGCGTGCGCCTGTATCAACCGGTGGACCATTACCAACTGGTGGAGCGGGCGATCAAATATGCCGTGCTGTTCATCGGTTCGGTATTTGTCGCCGTCTTCGTGCTCGAAACCCGTTCGGGCAAGGCGGTGCATGGTGCGCAATATGCGCTGATGGGGCTGGCGCTGGTGCTGTTTTACGTGCTGTTGCTGGCCTTCGCGGAGCATATCGGATTCAAGGCCGCCTATGGGGTGGCGGCCGGCGCCACCGCGGCGCTGGTGTCCAGCTATTGCGGCAAGCTGCTTGGAAGCCGGCGGCGCGGCATTGTGATCGCCGGGCTGCTCGGCGCGGTGTTCGCTCTGTTGTTTCTGTTCCTGCAGATGGAGGACTTTGCGCTTCTGGCCGGTGCGATCTTTGCCTTTGCGGTCTTGGCGGTGGTGATGTTTTCCACCGCCTCGCTCGACTGGTCGGGCCGCGGCGAGATCGCGCAAGGCGGCTCTTCGCCAACGCCGCAGCCGCAAGACTGACCGGTCAATCAAGCCCCGGGGTCGCTCCGGGGCTTGTTGCATGGCTTAGCCCAGCGCCTGCTTGAGGTCGGCTATCAGATCACCGGCGTCCTCGATGCCGACGGAAAGACGGATCAGGTTTTCGGGAATGCCGGTATGGGGCTCGATGGTGTGGCGATGCTCGACCAGGCTCTCGACCCCGCCCAGCGAGGTGGCGCGGTGGAACAGGTTGAGACGGCCGACCACAGCAAGCGCTTCGGCTCCACCACCCTTGACCAGGAACGACATCAGGCTGCCAAAGCCGCCGCTCATCTGCCGGGCCGAGATGTCGTGTCCCGGATGGCTGGGCAGGCCCGGATAAAGCACATCTTCGACCCAGTCGTGAGCGGCGAGGTATTCGGCAATCTTCATCGCCGAGGCGCTCATCCGCTCCACCCGCAGGGGCAGGGTGCGCATGCCGCGCAGCAGCAACCAGGCCTCGAAAGGGCCAATCACCGCACCGGCGTCGTGGCGGTCCGCCTTGATGTCAGTCCATATCTGCGCCGCCGGGGCCCGGGTTGCCAGCGCTCCGGCCAGCACGTCGGAATGGCCGTTAATCGCCTTGGTGGCCGAGTGCATGACAATGTCGGCGCCGAGCTCCAAAGGCTGTTGTAGCACCGGGGTGGCGGCGGTGGAATCGACGGCGAGCACTGCGCCTGCCTTGTGCGCGCACTCCGCCGCATGGGCGATGTCGACTGTTTTGAGCCAGGGGTTTGAAGGCGTTTCGACCAACACCATACTTGGCGTATGGTCGATACAGGCCTGTTCCAGAGCCGTCGGATCAGCGGCATCCACCTCGTGTAGCGCCATGCCCCGGCGGGCCGAGAAATCGCGCAGCCATTTGACGGTGCCCCAGTAGATGCCAGATTGGACCACGATGGAGGCGCCGTTGGGCAGCGTGCGAAACAGCGCGGCGATGGCCGCCATGCCCGAGGGGAACAGCAAGGCCTCCTCGGCTCGCTCCAGCCGCGCCAGCACCGTTTCGGCAATGCGGACGATATCGGAATTGTCGCGCGAATAGATGTTGTCCGGATTGATCAGCGCGTAACTCTCGTCGCGCAGGAAGGTGGTCGAAGGCTGCACCGGCGGCACCACGCCGCCCGACGGCAGGTCGACGGCGCCGGCGGCCTGAGCCGCGATGGTCGATGGCTTGATGTCGTTGGGAAGGCTCATGCGTAAATGTCTTTCCGAAAGATATAGTCGGTTTCGCGGGAGCCTGCACCGGCATCCTTTGATGCAAGGTCTTTAATGCGTATTTAGCGGAAATGGAATTATCCCGCTGTCTCGGCTTGCTCTGCAGCAATCGTGACGATGATGTTGCCGGCCTTTTCAGGGGCGGAGAAGAAAGTATGGGCCTCAGCAATCCGGTCGAAAGTGAAGCGTGCTCCGATATGCGGCCTCAACTGTCCGGCCTCGGCGAGCCCGGC
Organism: uncultured Hoeflea sp.; assembly: GCF_947501405.1. Taxonomy (GTDB): domain Bacteria; phylum Pseudomonadota; class Alphaproteobacteria; order Rhizobiales; family Rhizobiaceae; genus Hoeflea. Next base: position 57,271 of record NZ_CANMVK010000005.1, read on the forward strand.
CAGGAACCGCAGATCTTCAGCCCGTTCGGGTGCGTAGCCACCGGCCGCCTTGCGGCCTTTGGTCTTGCGCGCCAGCAGGGAGCCCAGCAATTGCCAAAGACTGGCGGACACAAGCATCAGGCGTCCGCCGGGTTTCAGCGCTCCGCCATACCTCGCGTATGTCGCTGTGCCGCTGGTGTCGAGGATGACGTCGTACGCCTCGCTGTCGGCGGCCGGATCTTCGCGTGTGTAGTCGATCACCCGGTTGGCGCCAAGCGAACGCACCAGGTCGACATGCGGCGTTGAGCATACACCGGTTACGTCCGCGCCGAAGTGCTTGCCGAGTTGCACGGCGGCACTGCCGACCCCGCCCGATGCACCCACCACCAAAAGCCGGTCGCCGGATTTGAGCCCTGCCTTGTTGCGCAGGAAATCCAGCGCCGTGGCGCCGCCGAAGGACAGTGCCGCGGTTTCGTCGAGGGAGAGATTGACAGGCGCATGGGCAATGGCGGCGTCCTCCCGGATCACCGCGTATTCTGCATAACCGCCAAAACTGCCGCCGGGATAGGCAAACACCCGGTCGCCGGGCCTGAAATGGCGCACCTTGTCGCCGACCGCATCGACGATGCCGGCGAATTCGGTCCCCAGGATCTGCTTACGCGGCCGTGTCAAGCCGAACACCAGCCGCCCGATCAGGCCAAATCCCGCAGGCAGGTCCAGCGCCCGGGCGCGATAATCGCCGGCGGTGACGCTGCTGGCGTGGATCCGGACGAGCACCTCGTCCGGCTTTGGGGCCGGCTTGGGACGCTCGACCAGCTTGAGCACTTCGGGTGGGCCGTAGCGGTTGTAAATGGCGGTTTTCATGGTTTCGTGCTCCGTTGATACCGCATCCATACACATGCGCTTGCGCAGAATAAATTGACAATTTGCGTGGATTGGATATGCAAATATGCATGGATTGGCGCAAAACACGATTTGACTGGAACCGGGCCCGGGCCTTTCTGGTCACGGTTGAAGAGGGCTCGTTGTCGGCAGCGGCGCGGAAGCTCGGTATGGCGCAGCCGACGCTGGGACGGCAGGTCGCGGCGCTTGAGCGAGAGCTCGGTGTGGCCCTGTTCGAGCGCGTCGGGCGCGGGCTCGAACTGACGCCGGGCGGGTTGGCACTGGTCGATCATGTCCGCGCCATGGGCGAAGCCGCAGCGCGGGTGTCGCTGGCCGCCTCGGGCACGGCGCAGTCGATCGAGGGCACGGTGTCGATCAGCGCCAGCGAGGTGGATGCGGCCTACCGGCTTCCGGCTATCGTCGCGCAGCTGCGAAAGATCGCCCCGGGCGTCGACGTGGAGATCGTGGCCACCAATGCAGAAAGCGATCTCAGGCGTCGCGAGGCCGATATCGCAATCCGCAACTACCGGCCGACGCAGCCCAACCTCGTGGCGCGGAAGATCCGCGAAATCGACGGACGTATTTATGCAACACCAGGATATCTGGACAGCATCGGCAACCCGGTCACGCCCGAAGCGCTGTCGAAAGCAGATTTCATCGGCTTCAATCGCACGGATGATTTCATTGCGGCAATGACCCGGTTCGGCCTGACGCTGACCCAAGCCAAATTCCCGGTGGTGTCGGAAAGCCATCTGGTGCAGTGGGAGCATGTCAAGCAGGGGCTGGGGATTGGCATCATGACCTCGGACATTGGCGGGCGGGAGCCCAGGGTGGTCGAGGTGCTCCCTGATAGTGACCCGATCATCGTGCCGGTTTGGCTGGTGGCCCATCGCGATGTGCACACCAGCCGGCGGGTGCGGCTGGTGTTCGACCTGCTGGCCCGGGAACTGGGCGCCTGATCGTCACAGGCGAGCGTTACCTTGCCATCCCGCATCGCTGGATTCCTGGACCTTGAACCGGAATTGACATTGGTCAATGCCGGGGCTGAAGCCGCATGTTTGCCTGTAAATCCATCGCAACCTTGGGGCCAAAAATCCGATGCAACGGATCAGGATTCTACTTGTGTTCGCCGTCTCGCTGTGCGGAATTGCCGCCACGCAACCGGCGTCAGCACAAGCCGTCGGAACCTGTATTGACACTACGGAGATCCGTGCCTGGCTGGATCAGGCAGGCATCGGCGCTGCACCACGTCTGGCCGGGAACAGCGCCAGCGACACAGAGATTGCAAGCGTGGAAGCAGTGAGTGAAAACACCCCCGCTGCCGGTCAGGCCGGGGACGGGAGCGGCTGCCTGTCGTGCCATTCAAACGCCGGTTTCCTAATGGGCGAAGTCAAGCCGGCTGAGGCTCCGCCCGAAGATGGCTGCGCCACGGCGCCTTCCCGGCCCGCCTTCCTGAACTCCTTCGTGCGGCCGGATTTCCTGCAAAGTCTGCATGGCGCCATCGGCTGCGTGACCTGCCATGGCGGCGACGACACGACGACAGACTTTCACGCCGCCCACGCCAACCAGACCGACGCCAACGCGATCTGTTCAACCTGCCATGAAGACATCGCCAAACGCCATGAAACCAGCCTGCACGGCACCTTGAACGGCATGGCCGAGGCGCTGCGCCTGCGCAGTGGCGAAGACAATTTTCACACCCTCAATCCCGTGTGGGAAGCTGATTGCGCGACTTGCCATGCCGCCTGTTCGGACTGTCATCTGACTTTGCCGCAGGCCGTCGGCGGCGGTCTGATCCGCGGCCATGATTTCTTCGCAACCCCGCCGATGGAAGAGACCTGCGCCACCTGTCACGGATCGCGCGCCGGGGGTGAGTATCTGGGGCAGCACGAAGGGCTGGAACCGGATGTGCATTTCGAAGCCGGGATGCATTGTGTCGATTGCCACACCAATGATCTTCATGGCGACGGCAAAACCTATCAATCGCGATGGCAGGTCGAGGGCCGCGCCCAGTGCACCGATTGTCATGCCGCCCTGCCCAACGCCACGGTGATGGCGCATCAGCAAAATCACGATGAGCTGAGTTGTCAGACCTGTCACAGCCAGCCCTATCAGAACTGCTTTTCCTGCCATACCGGAGAAGAGGACGGCGCCTATTTCCGCCGCGCCGGAGACAAGAGGCTGGAGTTGAAGATCGGACGCAACACCGAACCGGATTATCCGCATGGTATCGTGACGCTGCGCAACAACCCGGTCTCGCGTGACAGTTTCGATCACTTCGGCGAGGGACTTCTGCCGCATTTCGATGACTATCCGACCTGGAAGACCGCAGCGCCTCACAACATCCGCCGGGTGACCGAACAGAACCGGAGCTGCGGCGCCTGCCATGCCAATCAGGACATCTTTCTTGCACCCGGCGACCTCGATCCCGACGGCGCCGCCGCCAACACCGAGGTCATACTGAATCCCGATTGAGGCGCATTGACCGCGCCCGTTCAGGAAGCCGACCGTGGTTTCGCCCCGCCGCCCCATATTAGAAGGAACACCGACATGAACACTCCGATCAGATTGAGCATCATTGCCGCAATCGCTGCAGGCGCCCTGATTGCGGGCGCGGGCGCGGATGCGGCCATGGCAGAGGAAAACCCGCTGTTTGCACCTTCGCCCAACTATCTTGAGCGCGCCCATACGACGTTGACGGGATTGCGCAACATGACTCCCAAATGGGGGATTCAGCCGGTGGAGGCCTTCAAGACGACGATGGACGCCGGCGTACCCATCGTGATGATCGACGTGCGCGAGCCGGCCGAATGGGCCGAAGGCGTGATTGACGGGGCGATGCTGCTCAATCTCAATGAGATTCCGACCGAGGAGGGCCTAGCGAAGCTTCCGGCCGACCGCATGACAGCGATCGGTGTCTATTGCAAGTCCGGCCACCGATCGGGACTGGCGCTCTCGGTTTTGCATCAGCTCGGTTATGCAAATGCCATCAATATGGCGGGCGGTTTCGAAGCCTGGAAAAAGGCCGAATACCCCACCGTAAAACCAGCCGAGTAGTTTGCTGCCCGGTGCGTGATCACGCGCCAACTGTGGATGCTTGAGAGCCGGCTTACAAAGGCTCGCGCCGCGAGATGGGACGTGAGCCCGAAGCGGGGCGCAGTGTCAGCGGGCTCCGGAATAGGGTGCCCCGCAGTGGTGCCGGCAGTCTTGTTATCGTTGGGCCGGCTCCACACATGAAGAGGACACACAGGGTTCGGTCCATGCGCGTTGGTGAAGACTGGCGGCCTATGCCAAATCCTGCACGCCCTCTCATGAAAGGCACTCCAATGCCTGCTCCCGACTATCCCGCCGCCGGTACCGTGCTTGTGACCGGGGCAACCGGTTTTGTCGCAGGTTGGCTGGTCAAGCGGCTGCTTGAGGAAGGAATGAACGTTCACGCCGCCGTGCGCGATCCCTCGAACACCTCGAAGACCGCCCATCTGACCCGGCTTGCCGGGGAACTGCCCGGTACGCTCGAACTGTTTGAGGCTGATCTTCTCAAAGAAGGCAGTTACGGGGACGCCATGGCGGGCTGCACGGTGGTGTTTCATACCGCCTCGCCATTCACCAGCAAGTTTGAAGATCCGCAGCGCGATCTGGTCGATCCCGCGGTCAAGGGAACCCGCAACGTGCTGACCACAGCTAACGAGATTTTAAGTGTAGAGCGGGTGGTGGTGACCAGCTCGGTTGTCGCGATGTATGGCGACAACGTTGATATTGCCCGGGCATCGGGCGCGGTGCTGACCGAGGAAGACTGGAACACCACCTCGTCGCTTGATCACCAGCCCTACTCCTATTCCAAGGTGGAGGCCGAAAGGGCCGCCTGGCAGATCGCCCGGGCGCAGGATCGCTGGAAGCTGGTAACAGTCAATCCGTCGCTGGTGATGGGGCCTACCCTTTCCGGGCACTCGACATCGGAATCCCACACCCTCGTCAGGCAGATGGGCGACGGCACGCTCAAGACCGGCGCGCCGCCGCTTCAGATCGGCATGGTCGATGTGCGCGATGTGGCCGAGGCCCATATGCGCGCTGGCTTCGTGGCTGGGGCAGAGGGCCGCTACATCACCTCTGCAGGGTCGGTGTCGTTTCTCGAGATGAGTCGCATGCTACGTGCCGGATTTGGCGACCAGTGGCCGTTTCCGACACGCGAACTGCCGAAATGGCTGGTCTGGCTGGTCGGACCAATGCTGAACGGATCGCTGACGCGGAAGATGATCTCACGCAATATGGGTTACCCCTGGAAAGCGGATCACTCGAAGTCACAACGTGATCTCGGTATGCAGTACGGGCCGGTCAGCAAGGCTGTGACGGACATGTTTGCGGAAATGATCGAAAACGGGACGGTCAAACCACCGCGATAGGCAACAGGCGCGTTTGCGCGAGGCCCAGATCCCGGCAACAATTCGGTTGATTGGGTGGTAATCTGGCGATCACATTGCTGAATGCCGCCACGCCCAACGCGCCAGGCATCACGCACGGTCTGTGAGCCAAGTCGCTGTGTGGCGGCACTCCGAATCGATGAACTGATGCCAGAGCCTGGAGGCGCCGGCATCAGCCAAATTCTCTTTCCGTGGTCAGGCTTCAAGTTTTTGCCGGGGTGTCCACGCCTGACCAGGCTTCAACCATCGGCGGCATACGCGCGCCCTGAACGTTGATCGCGGCGACCTCGCGGTTCAACGCGGCCAACTCGTCGGAGGTGAAATCGATGGCGGCCGCACCGGCGTTCTCCAGCATATGCGGCATCTGGGTCGTACCGGGGATCGGCACGATCGATGGCCCTTGCGCCAGTAGCCAAGCCAGGGCGATCTGGCCGGGTGCGGCGTTCTTGCGGGTCGCCCAGGCCTTGAGGAGATCAACCAGAGCCAGGTTCGCCTGTCTGTTCTCCGGATCCATACGGGTAGTACCGGCACGGAAATCTCCGGGCGCGAAGCTGGTTCCCATATCGATGGCGCCGGTGAGAAGACCGTATCCCAGCGGGCTGAACGGGACAAAGCCGATTCCAAGCTCCTCGCACAGCGCCAGCATGCCGTCCTCCGGGCCGCGCCACAGCATCGAGTACTCGTTTTGCACTGCGCTTACGGGCAGAGCTGCATGGGCGCGGCGCAACGTGTCCGAACCCATTTCGGACAATCCCCAATGCAAGACCTTGCCCTCGTCCATAAGGTCCTTGACCGCGCCCGCCACATCCTCGATCGGCACATCGGGGTCGACGCGGTGCTGATAGAGCAGGTCGACGCGGTCGGTGCGCAGGCGCCGGAGTGATCCTTCAACCGCCTGCTTGATGTGTGTGGGACGGCTGATCAGCCCCGGGGCCCAGGCGCCGGTCTCAAGGTCCACGTTAAAGCCGAATTTCGTGGCGATCTGGATCTGGTCGCGCAACGTTTCGGTGGCTTCGCCGAGGATCCGTTCGGATTCGTGCGGGCCGTACACCTCGGCCGTGTCAAAGAACGTGATGCCCTCATCAAAGGCCTTATGGATGATGTTGTGCATTTCAACGCGGTTGGGGATTGTCGTATGGAACGTCCGGCTCATGTTCTGAACGCCAAGGCCAATAGCGGAGACCTCGAGCGCGCCGAGCATCCGTCGCCCTTGCGCCGGGGCAACATTGCCCGCGGGGCTTGCCGGGGTGTCGGCTGACTGCGCAGCGGCCCGATTTGGGGCAAGGCTGCCAAAGGCAAGCGCGACGGCGCCAGCGGTCAGGATCGATCGACGGGTAGGATCGGTTTCGTTGCTCATTGGATTGCTCCTTGTGCGTGGAGGATGAGAATTGGTGTCGTGTGACTTCGGCGTGGATCATCTGGGCATCAGCCGTCGCGCGCGTTGCGCGACGAGCCGTTGGCGCCTTGTGCAGTGGCGGGCGCTATGCCCCTGGAAGGCCACGCGATGATTGCCGGATGTGATTTGGCGTCCGCAAAGGCCGAGAATGACGCCAGTTTGGCAGATGCAGGCACAGCGCCTGTGAGATCGGGTATCAAGATCAGCCTCCACCGGGTTTGTTTGATGGAGCCAGTCTGATGCATCTATTACATAATAAAAAGTTCTATAATGATATTAAATTCATGCTTTTTCAGCATTGATTGCTTCAACGATCGCTTGCAGCCCTCTGGTGAGGTTTCCGGGTTGTCTGCGGGTCACGAACAAGAACTCGATGGGAACGGACAGGCCTGCGACGCTGCGGAACTGCACCTGTTGGGGCGGGCGGTGCATATTGGCCGAGTTGACGAAGGCACAGCCGACCCTGGCGGAAACAAGGCTGAGAATAGTGGTTTCGTTTTCAGCCTCTTGTACGATGACCGGATCAAAGCCGACGCCTGCAAGCGCTGCAAACAGAGCGTCATGGTAAGCAGGTGCTGCGGCGCGCGGGAAGGCGACGATGGGCAAGCCATCGATGTCGTCGAGATCAAGCGGTCCGTCCTTTTCAAAGTCGAGGTCAATGGAAGCCGCCAGGACGACATCATCAATTCGCAGCGGCAGAACCGCGAGCTTGTCTTCGATCAGATTGTTCTGGCGGTAGACGAATGCTGCATCCAGTTCATCGGCCATAAGCGCGTTGATCTGCTCGACCGAGCCCATGGGAACGATGTCCATGCGCACATTGGGATAGGCGCGCGCATAGCGGCTCAAGGCAAGGGGAAGGTGCCCGGCCCAGGATGCGCTCTCCAACAATCCGATGCGCAGACGTCCGGCTTCACCCTTGTCAATGCGGCGCGCCTCTTCCGCAGCATCGGCCGATGCGGCAAGCAGGGCGCGGGCCCGGTGAGCAAAGGCCCGGCCCGCATCGGTCAACACAACGCGCCGTCCCTCGCGCAGCAGCAAGTCCACTCCCAGCTCCGCCTCGAGATCACGGATCTGACGTGATACGGCCGGCTGCGCGATGCGCAGGCGCTCGGCGGCGTGGCTGATTCCGCCATGATCCGCGACGGCCACGAAATAGCGCAGGTGACGAAGCTCCATATTCCATGCCTCAACGGTATCAATCCTAACGACAATTAGCATTGGCGGGCATTGTTCACAAAGGCTATTCCTGGTTGAGGCGGCGCTGGTTGCTGGACGTGGCGGCCGCCCATGATTTCACCATCCGGGTCGGCATTGCCAGCGGCGATCTGGTCACCGGCACCATCGGCTCGGCCGACCGGCAGTCATTTACTGTTTACGGGGACGCCGTGAACCTTGCGGCGAGACTGGAAAGCCAATGCAAGGTTCTCGGAGTGTCCGTTCTTGCCGATCAGCAGACGCGGGACGCATACGGTGTTGCTTCGCCGCTCGAACCTTGCGGTGTCGAGATGATCGATGGTTTGGCGGTGCAGGTCCCCGTGTTCAGCCTGTCCGCAGCACCGTGAGGACATGACGAACCGATCGGGCGTCCCGGCGAAACCGGGATCATTCCGAAACGGCCAGCCTATCCGGCGTGGGCCGTTATTTGCTAGGCTTGCTCAATGTTCGAGGTTCTCAGGCATCCGGTTTTCGCGCGATTGTTCGCAGCCCAGGTGGTGGCGCTTGCCGGCACCGGCCTGTTGACGGTGGCGCTGGGGCTGCTTGCCTACGATCTGGCCGGAGCTCAGGCCGGAGCGGTGCTTGGAACCGTTTTTGCGATCAAGATGGTTGCCTATGTGGGGCTGGCGCCGCTGGCCAATGCGATTGCCGAGCGCTGGCCGCGCAAGCGGTTGCTGATCGGCGCCGATCTGGTGCGCGGGTCAGTGGCGCTTGTCTTGCCCTTTGTCGACCAGATCTGGCAGATCTATCTGCTGATCTTTGTGCTGCAGGCGGCGTCGGCCAGTTTCACGCCGGCATTTCAGGCAACCATCCCCGATGTGCTTTCCGATGAGCGCGACTACACACGGGCGCTGTCGTTGTCCCGGTTGAGCTATGATCTGGAAAATCTGCTGAGTCCGGCGCTGGCGGGACTGCTGCTGCTACTGATCAGTTACCATTGGCTGTTTGTCGGCACGGTTTTGGGCTTTGCCGGATCGGCGCTTCTGGTCTGGGTCACCGCCCTTCCCGAACGTGCGACGGACGCCGCACAGCGATCTTTCGCTGAAAGGGTGACGCGCGGCATCCGGATCTATCTGGCGACGCCGCGGCTTCGCGGATTGCTCGCGCTCAATCTCGCGGCCGCCAGCGCCGGCGCGTTCGTTCTGGTCAACACGGTGGTGATGGTGCGTGCGGGCTATAGCGCGGGTGACGCCCAGGTGGCAATGGCGCTTGCGGCCTTCGGGGCCGGATCGATGATTTCGGCGCTGGCGTTGCCGCGTCTGCTCGAATCCGTTGATGACCGGATGGTGATGATCCCCTCGGCGATGCTGCTGGCGGCGCTGACGCTCGGCCATTCCGCCTATCTCGGCCTGGAAGGCCGGATGGCCTGGGGCGCGTTTGTCGCGGTCTGGTTGTTGAGCGGGCTGTTTTACTCGGCGATCTTGACCCCGTCGGGACGGCTGTTGCGGATTTCCGCCCATGCCCAGGACCGGCCTGCGGTGTTTACCGCGCAGTTCACCCTGTCGCATGCCTGCTGGCTGATCACCTATCCGGTCGCGGGCTGGGCTGGCGGTGCCTTCGGGCTCGCGCCGGCAATGGCCATCCTCGGTGCAATGGCGCTTTTCGGCGCGCTCGTGGCGCTTGCGGTGTGGCCGGCCGGCGAGGCGGCCGAACTCGAACATGCCCATCCCGAGCTTCCGCCCGGTCATCCGCATTTGCGCGCCCATCCGGCCGATGGCGCGCGGCATCGGCATGTATTTGTGATCGATGACGAGCACCGGGCCTGGCCGACTCACGGTTAACGGAACGGCGGCCCGGCGGATCACGCCAGGGCGACCGAGCAATTAGGCAACGCGACAGGATAATATCGAGATCATCGGGGTCGCGATTGACGCAATTGGCTGAGCGGGCCGGCCCAAGGCCGATTTCACGGCTTTGTGCGGAAGAGTGAGTTGTCAAACAACGGCGGTGATCTAGCTTGAAGGCAACACAGGAGAGCATTTATGCCCAAATCGGTTTTGTCGTTGGTCGTTATGTTTGCGGCGCTGGCCCTGACGCCCGCAAATGCACAGGACGCAGCCCAGCAGGGCGCGGCGGACGCGCCGGGCGTGGCGATCTTCGCCGGCGGCTGCTTCTGGTGCGTGGAATCCGATTTCGATCACATCAAAGGCGTCAAGGAGACGGTGTCGGGTTATATCGGCGGCCGGCTCGACAATCCGACCTATGAAAGCCACACCTCGAACGGCGACCGCGAGGCGGTGAAGATCACCTATGACCCGGCGATGGTGAGCTTTGAACAGCTCCTGAGGGTCTTTTTCCGCACCGTCGATCCGACCGATGACGGCGGGCAGTTCTGCGATCGCGGCCACAGCTACACGACCGCCGTCTACACGCTCAATGAAGATCAGGCACAACTCGCCGAAGCCGCCAGGCAGGACGCCGCCAAGGCGTTGGAGCGCACTATCGTGACGGAAATCGTCGATGCGCCCACTTTCTGGCCGGCAGAGGATTACCACCAGAATTTTCACGCCAAAAACCCGATCCGCTACAATTATTACCGGCGCGGCTGCGGCCGCGACAAACGCATCGAGGCGCTGTGGGGCGACGAGGCGCATTACGGCCTGGGTAAATCCTAGTCCGCCGGGATTACAGGCCCATCGCCGCACCGCATTGGCTGCGGATTACCCGCATCCGCTCAGTCTGGCTCGCCTAGGTCCGACGCTGAGGGTAGCCGCCTATGCCGCCCGGCCCGGTTTTGCGCCCCGGCAGGGCTCCCAAAAAGCCACACATTGTTTGGATATTCACCTGGCTGCGGTTACACAGCAGCCAGTTTGTCTTGCAATTTCCATTTTATAGACTTTTTATGCGGCATGATGGGACGAACAGCAGAGCGTACTTGCTTTGTGCAACCGGAGCTAGCCTATGAAAATGCACACCTTGCTGATCGCGGTTGCGGTCACCGCCGCTCTTGGCGGCTGTCAGCGCACCTCGTTCGGAGGTTTGAGCACACAGCCGCAGCCGGCGCCGCTCATGCCTGCCCCGGTGGGCGGCGTGCAATCGGGTCAGCTGGCTCCGCCGCCCACGCCCGGCGCCACCGAGTTTCCCGCCGCTCCGACTGCACCTGAAACAACCGCGCCACAGGTGGCGGCCGCCAATGCGCCGGAACTGACCCGTGAGGCGCTGATCGGCCGCTGGTCGGCGGGCACCGGCGGAACGAGCTGTGACGTGTTTCTGTCGCTGACCAAATGGACCGGCGGCTATCGCGCCGCTTCGCGCGGCTGTGTCGGCGCGGCGGCATCGATTTCCGCCTGGGACGTGCAGGGCAAGCAGGTGATCCTGTCGGATTCGAGCGGCAACCAGGTGGCGCGGCTCTATCAATCGGCCAATGAACGTTATGACGGCTCGACCGCATCGGGTCAGTCGATCTCTCTGTCGCGCTGACCGGTCCGGCACCGCCCAGACGTCAGCGAACAGGGTCTGATCCATGCCATGGAGACACCACGAGACCGTCACTGACGCCTATGCGGCGCGTGTCGCAAGCGGCGAATTCTCGCTGGATCCGGCTCAGGCCGAACTCGCCAAACGGCTCGACCGGCTGCTGATCGAGGTCGGCAACCGGCGTCTGGCAAAGAAATCCAGCGCGCTGGGCTGGATGTTTGCGCGCAAGAACAAGTCGCAAAAACCGCCACGCGGTCTTTATGTCCATGGCGCGGTGGGTCGCGGCAAGACCATGCTGATGGACATGTTCTATGAGCTGGTGCCGGCGAACCGGAAGCGGCGCGCGCATTTTCATGACTTCATGGCCGATGCCCACGCCCGCATTCACGAACACCGGCAGAAGCTCAAGGCCGGCGAGACCAAGCAGGCCGATCCGGTGCCGCCGGTGGCGGGGCAACTGATCGCCGAGGCCTGGGTGCTGTGTTTCGACGAGTTTTCAGTGACTGACATCGCCGACGCAATGCTGTTGTCACGGCTGTTCGAGCAGTTGTTCAAGCGCGGTTGTGTTCTGGTGGCGACCTCCAATGTGGAGCCGGGCGATCTCTACCGAGACGGCCTGAACCGGCAATTGTTCCTGCCATTCGTGGGTTTGCTCAAAGAACATGTCGAGGTGCTCAACCTCGATGCACGCACCGATTACCGGATGGAGACCACGACCCGGCTGCCGGTCTATCACGAGCTATCCGAAGGTGAGGGCGACGCGGCCATGGATCTCGCATGGACCCGGGTGACCGCGGGCAAGCGCACGGGCCCCGAGACCGTCGAAGTCAGGAGCCGTTTGGTGAAGGTGCCGGACGCTGCGGCAGGTGCTGCGCGGTTTTCATTTGCTGATTTGTGCGAGGCGCCGCTGGGGGCCGCAGATTATGCGGCGATCGCCGAACGCTACCACACCATCTTTGTCGACCGGGTGCCGGTGATGCAGCAAGCCGACCGCAATGCGGCCAAACGGTTCATCACCCTGATTGACACGCTCTATGACCGCAAGAGCCGGGTTTTCATCTCGGCGGCTGCGGCGCCGGATGCCCTCTATCAGGCCTCGAGTGGCACCGAAAGTTTCGAGTTTGCCCGCACCGCTTCGCGACTTAACGAGATGCAGGGGGAAGCCTATCTGGAAGCGAGCCGGGCAGCGGCCTAGGCGCTTTCAAGCGGGTGCGGCGAGCGGACCGGGAGGAACGTCTTGTGAAAAACTGCTTGAAACGCTTTGCAAACTTTGACGTTTACGTAAAACAATCGAAAGCTAACCGATTGAAAAATAACATATCGAAAGTTTGAGTTGCCAGTTTGGGGCATACGGTCTATGCGAAATGCCGAATTCGGGCCCGGGCTCAGAGCACAGGTTCCGTTCGTAAACTGACCCGCGGAGGCTTTGGATATGGCGCGCAACAAGATTGCATTGATTGGTTCGGGAATGATCGGCGGCACGCTCGCCCATCTTGCCGGTTTGAAGGAACTGGGCGATGTCGTCCTGTTCGACATCGCCGAGGGCACGCCGCAGGGCAAGGGTCTGGACATCGCCCAGTCGGCCCCGGTCGAGGGCTTTGATGCGCGGATGTCAGGCGCCAATGATTATGCGGCGATCGAAGGTGCCGATGTCTGCATCGTCACCGCCGGCGTGGCCCGCAAGCCGGGCATGAGCCGTGACGATCTGCTGGGCATCAATCTCAAGGTGATGGAACAGGTCGGCGCGGGCATCAAGAAATATGCCCCCAACGCTTTTGTGATCTGCATCACCAATCCGCTCGACGCCATGGTCTGGGCGCTGCAGAAATTCTCTGGTCTTCCCAAGAACAAGGTCGTCGGCATGGCCGGCGTGCTCGATTCGGGCCGCTTCCGGCATTTCCTCGCCGAGGAATTCAATGTCTCGGTCGAGGACGTGACCGCCTTCGTACTCGGCGGCCACGGCGACACCATGGTTCCCCTGGCGCGCTATTCGACGGTTGGCGGCATTCCGCTGCCGGATCTGGTCAAGATGGGCTGGACCTCGAAAGAAAAGCTCGAGGAAATCATCCAACGCACCCGCGACGGTGGCGCGGAGATCGTCAAGCTGCTCAAGACCGGCTCGGCCTATTACGCGCCCGCAGCCTCTGCAATCCTGATGGCCGAAAGCTATCTCAAGGACAAGAAGCGGGTTCTGCCCTGTGCGGCGCATCTGTCGGGCCAGTATGGCGTCAAGGACATGTATGTCGGTGTCCCCTGCGTGATCGGCGAAGGCGGCATCGAACGCGTGATCGAGATCGAGTTGAACAAATCCGAGCAGAAGGCCTTCGACAACTCGGTTGCCGCGGTCGCCGGACTTTGCGAGGCTTGCATCGGCATCGCCCCGAACCTGAAGTAATTGCGGCCCGTCCGCTTTCCCAAAGCCAGGAGTTCCCATGAACATCCATGAATACCAGGCCAAGGCCCTCTTGAAGGGCTTTGGCGCACCGGTGGCCGAAGGGGTCGCCATCTTCTCAGCCGACGAGGCGGAAGCGGCGGCGAAATCGCTGCCGGGCCCGCTCTATGTGGTGAAAAGCCAGATCCATGCCGGCGGACGCGGCAAGGGCAAGTTCAAGGAACTCGGCCCCGACGCCAAGGGCGGTGTGCGGCTGGCGTTCTCGATCGACGAGGCCAAGGCGCATGCGGCCGAGATGCTCGGCAACACGCTGGTGACCAAACAGACCGGCGATGCCGGCAAGCAGGTCAACCGGCTCTATATCGAAGATGGCGCCGACATCGAACGCGAACTCTATCTCTCGCTGCTGGTCGACCGCACCGTCGGTCAAGTGGCCTTCGTGGTCTCCACCGAGGGCGGCATGGACATCGAGGCGGTGGCCGAGGAAACGCCGGACAAGATCATCACCGTGGCGATTGACCCGGAAGCCGGTGTGACGGCGGACGACCTCGCCAAGCTCAACGGCGCACTGAAGCTTGAGGGCGACGCGGCCAAGGATGGCGAAACGCTGTTTCCGATCCTCTACAAGGCGTTTGTCGAGAAAGACATGGCGCTTCTGGAGATCAACCCGCTGATCGTGATGAAGAACGGCCGGCTCAGGGTGCTCGACGCCAAGGTGTCGTTCGACAACAACGCCCTGTTCCGCCACGACGACATCGTCGAACTTCGGGATTTGACCGAAGAGGACGAGAAGGAAATCGAGGCCTCGAAGTACGACCTCGCCTATGTCGCGCTCGACGGCAATATCGGTTGCATGGTCAACGGCGCGGGCTTGGCGATGGCGACAATGGACATCATCAAGCTCTATGGCCAGGAGCCGGCGAACTTTCTTGACGTCGGCGGCGGCGCGTCCAAGGAAAAGGTCACCGCGGCCTTCAAGATCATCACTGCCGACCCGGCCGTCAAAGGCATTCTGGTCAACATCTTCGGCGGCATCATGAAGTGCGATGTGATTGCCGAAGGCGTGGTCGCGGCGGTCAAGGAAGTGGGGCTCCAGGTTCCGCTGGTGGTTCGCCTTGAAGGCACCAACGTGGCGCTCGGCAAGAAGATCATCAATGAAAGCGGCCTCGACGTGATCGCCGCTGACGATCTCGACGACGCGGCGCAGAAAATCGTCAATGCCGTGAAGGGGGCCTGATTCATGTCCATTTTGATCAACAAGGACACCAAGGTGCTGGTTCAGGGCCTGACCGGCAAGACCGGCACCTTTCATACCGAACAGGCGCTGGCCTATCACGGCACCCAGATGGTGGGCGGTATTCACCCGAAAAAGGGCGGCTCGACATGGGAAGGTTCGGGCGGCGAGAAGCTGCCGATCTTCGCCTCGGTTGCCGAGGGCAAGGCCGAGACCGGTGCCAATGCGTCGGTGATCTACGTGCCGCCGGCCGGTGCGGCGGATGCGATCATCGAGGCTGTCAACGCCGAGATCGAGCTGATCGTGTGCATCACCGAAGGCATTCCGGTGTCCGACATGGTTCGCGCCAAGGCCATTCTCGACAAGTCGAACTCGCGGCTGGTGGGGCCAAACTGCCCGGGCGTTCTGACGCCGGACGAATGCAAGATCGGCATCATGCCGGGCAACATCTTCAAGAAGGGCTCGGTGGGCATCCTGTCACGCTCGGGCACGCTGACTTACGAAGCGGTGTTCCAGACCACCAATGAAGGTCTGGGCCAGTCGACTGCGGTCGGCATTGGCGGCGACCCGGTCAAGGGCACCGAGTTCATCGATGTGCTCGATCTGTTCCTGGACGATCCGGAAACCGAATCGATCATCATGATCGGCGAGATCGGCGGATCCGCCGAGGAAGACGCCTCGGCCTGGCTGATCGAGCAGGCCAAGAAGGGCCGCAAGAAGCCGATGGCAGGCTTTATCGCCGGACGCACCGCACCTCCCGGACGCACCATGGGCCATGCCGGCGCGGTGATTTCGGGCGGCAAGGGCGGCGCCGAAGACAAGATCAAGGCGATGGAAGAGGCTGGCATCCGGGTCTCGCCTTCGCCGGCACGTCTGGGCACAACGCTGGTCGAAGTGCTCAAGGGCTAGAAGGACCAAAGGACAATGAGCGACGCCGTGCGCGACACGCTGGACCGCTACTACGCCGCGCTGAAAGCGGGCGATAGGGCGGCCCTGCGCGGCGTCGTCTCCGACGACATTGAAGTGCATTACCCGGCGCCGGAAGGGCTGTTGCCCTGGGCCGGGGACTGGTCGGGGTTTGAGCGCTTCGAGGCGTTTTTGAAGGCCGTGGGCGATCATCTGGTGATCGACACGGTCGAACCGCTTTCCATGCATATCGCCGGCGACACCGTGATCACGGTTCTCAAAGGCGAATGGACGGTGAAGGCCACCGGGCGCAAGGTCCGGACAGAGACAGCCAACATATTCACGCTACGCGACGGCAAGATCGCGCGATACCAGGTCTTCAGCGACACCGCGGCGCTGGGAGTTGGATTGGGCAGGCTCGCATCTTGAAGATTGCGCAAGCCTTAACAAGTCTAGGGAAAGGGGCCGGAACAAAGGCCCCGTGAAAAGGTGAGATCCATGGCACGCAACGACGAAGCCAACGACATCATGGCGCAGACATCGTTTCTGTACGGTGGCAACGCGCATTACATCGAGGATATGTATGCCCGTTATCAGGATGATCCGGGCAGCGTTTCCGCGGAATGGCAGGCCTTTTTCGCCGAATTGAACGACGATCCGGATCAGGTCCGCAAATCCGCCGCCGGCGCATCCTGGAAGCAGCCGGGCTGGCCGGTGCAGGCCAATGGCGATCTGGTGTCCGCACTCGACGGCGACTGGGGCGCGGTGGAAAAGGCCGTCGGCGAGAAGCTCAACGGCAAGGCGAAGGCCGCGGGCCAGCCGATTGACACCGAGGGCGTGCAGCAGGCAACTCGCGATTCGGTCAGGGCGCTGATGATGATCCGCGCCTACCGGATGCGCGGGCATCTGCATGCCAATCTCGATCCGCTGAGCCTGGGTCAGCAGCCCGATGACGATTACAACGAACTTGCGCCCGAAGCTTATGGCTTTACCGCGGCCGATTACGACCGCCGGATCTTCATCGATCACGTTCTGGGTCTTGAATACGCGACCATCCGCGAGATGCTCGACATTCTCAAGCGCACCTATTGCTCGACGCTGGGCGTCGAGTTCATGCATATCTCCAATCCAGAAGAGAAATCGTGGATCCAGGCGCGCATCGAGGGCCCGGACAAGGGCGTCGACTTCACCGAGCTGGGCAAGCGGGCGATCCTGCAGAAGCTGATCGAGGCTGAGGGCTTCGAGCAATTCATCGATGTCAAATACAAGGGCACCAAGCGCTTTGGCCTGGATGGCGGCGAATCGCTGATCCCGGCGCTTGAGCAGATCATCAAGCGCGGCGGCAATATGGGGCTGAAGGAGATCGTCTTCGGCATGGCTCACCGCGGCCGGCTCAATGTGCTCACCCAGGTGATGGCCAAACCGCACCGGGCGGTGTTCCACGAGTTCAAGGGCGGTTCTTTCAAGCCCGACGAGGTCGAGGGATCAGGCGACGTCAAGTATCATCTGGGCGCATCGTCGGACCGTGAGTTCGACAACAACAAGGTGCACCTTTCGCTGACCGCCAACCCCTCGCATCTGGAGATCGTCAATCCGGTGGTGATGGGCAAGGCCCGCGCCAAGCAGGATCTGATCGCAACCGAGTTCGATGGTGACATCATCCCGCTCAAGGAGCGCGTCAAGGTGATGCCGTTGCTGTTGCACGGCGATGCCGCATTTGCTGGCCAGGGCGTGGTGGCCGAGGTGCTGGGTCTTTCGGGGCTGAGAGGTCACCGGGTCGGCGGTACGGTACATTTCATCATCAACAACCAGATCGGCTTTACCACCAACCCCGCGTTTTCGCGCTCTTCACCTTACCCTTCAGATGTGGCCAAGATGATCGAAGCGCCGATCTTCCACGTCAATGGTGACGATCCGGAAGCGGTCGTCTACGCCGCCAAGGTGGCCACGGAATTCCGTATGACCTTCCACAAGCCGGTGGTCATCGACATGTTCTGCTACCGTCGTTTCGGCCACAATGAGGGCGACGAGCCGGCTTTCACCCAGCCGAAGATGTACAAGAAGATCCGCAGCCATGAGACCACGGTGACGCTTTATTCGCGGCGGCTGATCGAGGAAGGGGTGATTACCGAAGGCGAATTCGAGAAGATGAAGGCCGATTGGCGGGCGCATCTGGAAGGCGAATTCGATATCGGCCAGAGCTACAAGCCCAACAAGGCGGACTGGCTTGACGGCCAATGGTCGGGTCTCCGGACAGCCGACAATCAGGATGAGCAGCGCCGCGGCAAGACCGCCGTGCCGATCAAGGCGCTGAGGGAGCTTGGCAAAAAGCTGTCAGATGTGCCGAGTGATTTCAAGGCGCACCGGACCATCCAGCGGTTCATGGACAACCGCGCCAAGATGATCGAAACCGGCGAGGGCATCGACTGGGCGATGGGCGAGGCGTTGGCCTTTGCCTCGCTGGTCCAGGAGGGCACCAAGCTCCGGCTGTCGGGTCAGGATTGCGAACGCGGTACGTTTTCGCAGCGCCACTCGGTGCTTTACGATCAGGAGACCGAACAACGCTATATTCCGCTGGCCAATATCGCGCCCAATCAGGCGCGTTACGAGGTCATCAACTCGATGCTGTCGGAAGAGGCGGTGCTCGGGTTTGAGTATGGCTACTCGCTGGCGCGGCCCAATGCGCTGACCCTTTGGGAAGCCCAGTTCGGCGATTTCGCCAATGGCGCGCAGGTGCTGTTTGACCAGTTCATCTCGTCGGGCGAACGCAAATGGCTCCGGATGTCAGGTCTCGTCTGCCTGCTGCCGCATGGCTATGAAGGCCAGGGACCGGAACACTCCTCGGCCCGTCTCGAGCG
The DNA here is from genome assembly GCF_947501405.1 of uncultured Hoeflea sp. Classification (GTDB taxonomy): domain Bacteria; phylum Pseudomonadota; class Alphaproteobacteria; order Rhizobiales; family Rhizobiaceae; genus Hoeflea. The sequence goes on from NZ_CANMVK010000005.1 coordinate 75,971, forward strand.
GTTTTTGCAGATGTGCGCGGAAGACAACATGCAGGTCGCCAACTGCACCACGCCCTCGAATTATTTCCACATCCTGCGGCGCCAGGTGAAGCGCGATTTCCGCAAGCCGCTGATCATGATGACCCCGAAATCGCTACTCAGGCACAAGCGTGCGGTGTCGACGCTTAACGAAATGTCGGGCGATACCTCTTTCCACAGGCTGTTGTGGGACGATGCGGAAGTGCTCAAGAACGAGCCGATCAAGCTGGTCAAGGACAACAAGATCCGCCGCGTGGTGATGTGCTCGGGCAAGGTCTATTTCGACCTTTACGAGGAACGCGAAAAACGCGGCATCGACGACATCTACCTGCTCCGGCTGGAACAGCTTTATCCGTTCCCGGCCAAGGCCTTGATCAACGAGCTCGGCCGCTTCCGCAACGCCGAAATGGTCTGGTGTCAGGAAGAGCCTAAGAACATGGGCGCCTGGTCGTTCATCGATCCTTATCTGGAATGGGTGCTCGCCCATATCGACGCCAAGTATCAGCGGGTGCGCTACACCGGCCGCCCGGCTTCGGCCTCGACGGCAACAGGATTGATGTCGCGCCATCTTGCGCAGCTCGAAGCCTTCCTTGAGGATGCGCTGGGCGGCTAATGCCGCCCACGCTGTCACAAAACTCCGGGACCCGGTCCCCGCGCCCTGTCTGATTGAGAAAGAACGGAAACACACATCATGGCTACTGAAGTCCGCGTCCCGACCCTTGGCGAATCCGTCAGCGAAGCCACCATCGGCACCTGGTTCAAGCAGGCGGGGGACACCGTCAAGGTGGACGAGCCGCTGGTCGAGCTTGAAACCGACAAGGTGTCGATCGAAGTTCCCTCACCGGTGTCCGGCACCTTGAGCGAGATCCTCGCCAAGGACGGCGAGACCGTCGAGGTCAACGCATTGCTGGCGCATATTGCCGAAGGCGCGGCGCCTGCGGCCAAGGCGGCAGCCGCTCCGGCGGCCAAGACAGAGGAAGCGGCAAAGCCCGCGGCCAAAGCCGGCACCGATATGCCGGCGGCGCCATCGGCACAGAAGCTGATGGCGGAAAACAAGATCGATTCGGGCAGTGTGGCCGGATCCGGCAAACGCGGCCAGGTGCTCAAGGGCGATGTGCTCGACGCCATCGGCAAGGGTTCGTCCGCCGCACCAGCTGCCGCACCTGCGGCGGCGCGGCCCGCATCTTCGTCCGAAGACGCACCGCGTGAAGAGCGGGTGAAGATGACGCGGCTGCGCCAGACCATCGCCCGCCGGCTCAAGGATGCGCAAAACACAGCCGCGATGCTGACCACCTACAATGAGGTGGACATGAGCGCGGTGATGGATCTGCGCAAGCGCTACAAGGACCTGTTCGAGAAGAAGCATGGTGTGAAGCTCGGCTTCATGGGCTTCTTCACCAAGGCGGTGTGTCATGCGCTCAAGGAGATTCCGGCGGTCAATGCCGAAATCGACGGCAATGAGATCATCTACAAGAATTTCTGCCATGTTGGCGTGGCTGTGGGCACCGAAAAGGGCCTTGTGGTGCCGGTGGTGCGCGATGCCGACCAGATGGGTATCGCCGATATCGAGAAGGAAATCGGACGGCTGGGCCGCGCGGCGCGCGATGGCGAGTTGTCGATGGCTGACATGCAAGGCGGCACTTTCACGCTGTCCAATGGCGGTGTCTACGGCTCGCTGATGTCCTCGCCGATCCTGAATTCGCCGCAGTCGGGCATTCTCGGCATGCACAAGATCCAGGACCGGCCAATGGTGGTCGGCGGCGATATCGTGATCCGGCCGATGATGTATCTGGCGCTTTCCTATGATCACCGCATCGTCGACGGCAAGGAAGCCGTGACCTTCCTGGTGCGGGTCAAGGACAGTCTGGAAGATCCCGAGCGGCTGGTGCTGGATCTGTAAGGAGCAGGGCCGATGGCCTCAGCCCGCCTCGCCTGTCTGGCGCTGCCTGCCCTGACGGGTCTCCTGACCGGGCTGGTATCGCCCGTGATGGCGGCCTGCCCGCAGGCGCTGGCGGTCTATGGCGGTGCCGCGGGGGCGGCCGAAATCGCCTTCGCCGGAGCGTTGAACGAGGCAGACGGCATGTTGCACCGGTTCACCATGGCGTTTGCGGGCAGCGGCGTCACGATGGATGGCGTGGTGATGCTGGCGGGAGAACCCGACCGGCCCTGGGGCATTGTCATGCATGCGTGCCCCGAGGGTGACGCCACAGGCGCGGAGATTGAGGCCTGCACGGTCTGGCAGGGTCCGATCTACGCAATTGACGGCGGCGGCCAAACCGGTTGGCTGCCCGTTGGCGGCGACCTTCCGGGCCGGGATGCGACCGAGAACCTGCTGCTGCCGGATTTCAGCGCCGCGTTGATGCAATCGGCGGCCTGGCGGGACAAACAGATAACTATACTGCCGGGCGACGCATACCGCTTGAAGGCGTGTCAGGAATAGATCCGAGCCTGTCTCGACAAAAGGAAAAGATCATGAACTACGATGTCATCATTATCGGTTCGGGCCCCGGGGGCTATGTCTGCGCCATCAAGGCGGCGCAGCTCGGTCTCAAGGTGGCGGTCATCGAAAAGCGCCCCACCTTTGGCGGCACCTGCCTCAATATCGGCTGCATTCCGTCAAAGGCGCTGCTGCATGCCTCGGAAGTCTACGCGCATGCCAGTCACGGCATGGACAGTCTTGGCGTTGAGATCAGCAAGCCGAAGCTCAATCTTGAAAAGATGATGGGCCACAAGGACGCGACCGTGAAGTCGAATGTCGAGGGCGTGGCCTATCTGTTCAAGAAGAACAAGATCGACAGCTTCATCGGACTGGGCAAAGTGCTGGGCGAAGGCAAGGTGTCGGTGACTGGCGACGACGGCAAGACCCAGGAACTCGAGGCCAAGAATGTGGTGATCGCCACCGGTTCTGACGTGGCTGGTATTCCCGGTGTTGAAGTGGCGATGGACGAAAAGGTGATCGTGTCCTCGACCGGGGCGATCGCGCTTGAAAAGGTGCCCGAACATCTGGTGGTGGTCGGCGGCGGCGTCATCGGGCTGGAAATGGGGTCTGTCTGGGCGCGGCTTGGCGCCAAGGTGACCGTGGTCGAGTATCTCGACGCGATCCTGGGCGGTATGGACCGGGATGTGGCCAAGCAATTCCAGCGGATCTTGGTCAAGCAGGGCATGGAGTTCAAGCTCGGGGCCAAGGTCACGGGCGTGGAAAAATCCGGCAAGGGCGCCAAGGTGACCCATGAACCGGTCAAGGGCGGTGACGCCGAAACCATCGAAGCCGATGTCGTTCTGATCGCCACCGGCCGTATGCCCTATACCGAGGGCCTTGGGCTGGAGGATGCCGGCGTGGTGCTTGATGAGCGCGGCCGGGTGCGCACCGACAATCATTACCACACCAATGTGCCGGGCGTGTACGCCATCGGCGATGTGATCGCCGGTCCGATGCTGGCGCACAAGGCCGAGGACGAAGGTGTCGCGGTGGCCGAAATCATGGCCGGGCAAGCCGGTCATGTGAATTACGGGGTGATCCCGGGCGTGGTCTACACCCAGCCGGAGGTGGCGTCCGTGGGCAAGACCGAGGAAGAGTTGAAAGCAGACGGCATCAAATACAAGGCCGGCAAGTTTCCGTTTTCAGCCAATGGCCGCGCGCGTGCGATGCAGGCGTCGGATGGCTTCGTCAAGTTTCTGGCCGATGCCGAGACCGACCGGGTCTTGGGCGTGCACATCGTCGGCTTCGGCGCCGGCGAAATGATCCACGAAGCGGCGGTGTTGATGGAGTTCGGTGGATCATCGGAAGATCTAGGCCGCACCTGTCATGCACATCCGACGATGTCGGAAGCGGTGCGCGAAGCTGCACTGGCGACATTTGCAAAGCCGCTGCACATCTAATTGGGCGAGATCATCCGCCATACTTTAAGTATGGAGGGAGTCGGCCCACCTTGCGAGTTGCTCTTGTGAGGCTGGTTGGACGCAGGGTTGGGCAATTGGCTCCGAGGCGATCCAGGCTTGCCTGATCCGGATGTATCAGCGCCCGGAGTTCCTTCGGGCGTTGTGAGATAGGGCCGGAGAGAGATGACCATACGCGAAGTACCTCCGCCGCTGCCGCATCCGGCTTTGGCGGATGCCGACTGGGCCGATTGTTTCGAAATGATCGTGCCTGGCGAACGGCTCTCTGCCGAAGCGGTGGCGCGCCGGGCCTTTGAGCAAATGCCGTCCTGGGTCGACCACCTGATGGCGCTGCGCAATCTTCTGGTGCGGCCATTCGGCCTAAAGCATGACAGCTCCGAGATCCCCGACGGGACACCGCTGGTCGGGTTCTTCCCGGTACAGAGCGCCAGCGAGCAGGAACTGGTTCTCGGCTTTGACGATCGCCATCTGGATTTTCGCATTGTGGTGGGGGCGCTGCCGGAGCCGCACGGTGGAACCCGCGCCAGCCTGATGACACTGATCAGGCGTCACAATTGGTTGGGCCGCGCCTATCTGGCGACCATCCTGCCCTTCCACAAGCTGATCGTGCGGCGATCCCTGGCAGGGCTGCGAGCCTGAACTCCTTGCGCCTGGTCTACGTCAATCGGGGTTAGCCGTCTCTGGCTGTGCCGATCAAGACTTTAGCCGCTACGGCTGCGATGTCCGATGGCGGGGTGCGCTGGCCAAGCGGCGCGGAGCGCTCTCTCATGGCGTTACATCGCGGCACTAACCGTGTAGCCGGCTTGCCGCAACAGTGAAACCAGCCCTTCTTCACCGGGCAGATGCAAAGCCCCGACGGCGATGAAGGCATTGCCGCGGGCCAGGATCGGTGCAGCACGCTCGGCCATCACATGGTTGCGCATCAACACGATGCGCTGTTCGAACTCGGCATATCCGGCCGCGTCCTCGTCACTGGCCTCGGGTCCGGCGGCCATGATGGCAGGCATGATCAGTGCGATTTCGCCCTGAAGATAGAGTTCGGTCATGGTCGCCATGATGTCGGGCATCAAATCGGCGAGCCTGATGGTTTCGACCAGCCCGCGGATGTGAAATTCCATCGGTAGATCGGCCATGGCCGACATCTGCTCGCCAATGCTTTCAAGGCCGAGCAGGGTCTTGCCCGCCCGTTTCGCGTCATTGGCGATCTTGATGTCGAGAAATTCTGCGCCGCCGGCCTTGCGGGCAAGTTCGCAGGGCGGCAGCGCCAGCATGCCGGAAATCATCCAGGGTTTCATCTTGGACACCAGCGCCAGCGGAATTCCACGGTCGGCGAGTTCCGCCTCCACCAGCTCGGCTTCGGTCTCGTCGAGAAACGCGGTCAGCGAACCGTCACCGGTGAACATGGTGAGTTCCGGCCGGGTCATCAACGCGGCCTGGGCCTTGAGCGGATCGAGAATGTCGATGGTTTCGATCACCACGGTGTCGGAGACCTCCAGGGCGGAGCGTACCGGATCGGGAACCGCGGTGACTCGCGGGTCGGTGACATGCATGGTGCCGAACAGCCAGGAAGGCTCGATCCCCGTCTTTTCGATCTTCCACAACACGCCGCGGCCATTGGGCACGGAGGCCGCCTCGGCACGGGCGGCGGCGAGCGCTTCGGGTTTGGTCTCGGCCAATTCTGCCACAAGGTTACTGCCATCACAGGCAGCATCGGCGCCGGTGCTGGCCCGGGCCTGGCTGGTGCCCATAATGAGGCCGGCTGCAAGCAGGATCAGCAGGATCAGCGGCAACGCCGCAGCGACCACGAAGGCGAACCCCGGCAGGCGGGCGCAGCTGGCCTGCAGCGGCGAAATCGAAGGCAGGTGTCGCATGGCCGGTCGGCTCCCGTGGATTCAACACCAAAATGATAGCGCCGGGGGCCGACAATCGGGTTAACTGCATTGCACCGCCTCGCGGCGTGGTAAACTGTGGCTTAACAGCTGCAGTGCCTTGAAAAGCCCGGACCGTTCAGGCCCGGGGGTGGGCGCGATCGTAGATGTCGAGCAGGCGGCTTGAATCGACTCCGGTGTAAACCTGGGTGGTCGACAGGCTGGCGTGGCCGAGCAGTTCCTGGATGGTTCTCAGATCGCCGCCTCCGGCCAACAGATGGGTGGCAAAGGAGTGCCTGAGTGCGTGCGGTGTCGCGGTGTCGGGCAGATCAAGCGCTGCGCGCAATCGCCGCATTTCCTTCTGTATGATCGCCGGCTGCAGCGGGCCGCCGCGGGCGCCGCGAAACATCGGCGCGTCGGAAGCTGGTGCAAAGGGGCTCAGGCGCAAATAGGCGTCGATCGCCTGGCGCGCCACCGGCAACAGCGGAACAATGCGGGTCTTGCCGCCCTTGCCGGTGATCCTGATTGCATCGCCCGCACGCGGCAGATCGCTGCGGGTTAGCGACAGGGCCTCGGAGATGCGCAGCCCGCAACCATAGAGCAAGGTCAGCACCGCCGCGTTTCGAGCGGCGATCCAGGGTTCCTCGGCGAGCTGAAGATCGGCGTCGACGACGCGGCTCGCATCTAGGGCGCTCAGCGGCTTGGGCAGCGACTTGGGCTGTCTGGGCGCACGGGTGGCGGCGGCGCCCGCAGCATTGGCCAGGCCCTTGCGTTCGAGATGGCGTAAATACGAGCGAATGCCGGCGAGGCCGCGACCCAGAGTCCGAGCTCCGGCGCCCTCGCGGCGGCGCTCGGCCATAAAGGCGCGGAGGTCAAGCGGCCGCAAATCGGAAAGATCGGCCAGCGTCGGCGGGCCGCCCAGATGCCTGGTCATGAAGCTCAAGAACTGGCGCAGATCGCGTTCATAGGCCTGGGTGGTCAGGACCGACAGCCGGCGTTCGCCGCTTAACCGGGCGAGCCACCGTGCCTGCTCGGTCATGACGTCGGGTGCTGCGATAACCAGTGGTTTTTGCATGAGTTCAAATCACCTGGCGCGACAAACCGGCGCGCATCCCGGCTTGCCACTATTGCATTGAGGGCTTAGCGGGGGGTAAACGAATGGCGTGTGCAGTGTCATCATGACATCACAATCGCTTGCCATAGCTTTGGCCTAGGCGGAGTGCAGAGGGGTCGATTCCATGGCGTATGTGGCGGAGATCACGGACCGTTTACAGGTGCTTGCCCATGGACGCCCGGGCCACGTGATCGATCAACTGATTGGCGAACGCGGCGGCCGGCTGGTGAACCACCCGGCCTGGCCGCTGATCCGGCCGTTCCTCTATGCGACCCTGCATTATGGCGCGGCGGTGCGCATGGCCGATGCGGTTGCGTCGATGTCGGGATCCGAAGCGCTCAAACATCTCAGCGATCTGCTCAAGCTCGATATCCAGTCGCGCGGCGAAGAGCGAATCCCTGCTCATGGCGGCTTCCTGCTGGTGGCCAACCATCCGACCGGCATTGCCGACGGGGTGGCGATGTTTGATTTTCTAAGCCGCCGCCGGCCCGACATGATGATTTACGCCAATCGCGATGCGGTGCGGGTCAATCCGCGCTTTAAGGAGATCATCATTCCGGTGGAGTGGCGCGATGATTTCAAGAGCCGCGACAAGGCCCGGGAGACCCTGCAACTGACCAATCGCGCGGTGCAGGAAGGCAAGGCCACGGTACTGTTTCCTTCCGGCCGGATCGCATTCTGGCACGAGGGCAGACTGACCGAACGGCCGTGGAAAATCTCGGCGGTCACGCTCGCGCGCAGGCACGATCTACCGGTGGTGCCGGTGCATGTGTCGGCGCGCAATTCAGGCCTGTTCTACTGGCTGTCGAAACACTCTACCGAGTTGCGCGACATGACCGTGTTTCACGAGCTTTTAAACAAGAAGAACCAGACTTTCCGGTTTACGGTCGGCGAGCCGATCCCGCCAGAGGCGCTGGATGGTGATCCCAATGAGGCGCTCAGGGCGCTGGAGTATCACACCGTGCACGGGCTTGCGGAGAATCCCGACCGGGTGTTCGAAGCAGCACCCAAGAGTTGGCGTCAGGCGGCTTGACGCCGCCGGCCGGGGACCACCTGATTTCCGTGACGGCGGTAGCTACCAGATCTCTTAGCCGATCTTCTGGCCAGTCTTGGCCCAATCGGCGAGGAAGGCTTCCAGGCCCTTGTCGGTGAGCGGATGCTTGACCAGCGCCTTGATGGTGGAGGCCGGAACAGTGGCCACATCGGCGCCGATCAGCGCCACATCGCGGACGTGATTGACGGTGCGGATCGAGGCGGCAAGGATTTCGGTCTCGAAGCCGTAATTGTCGTAGATCTGGCGGATTTCGCGGATCAGGTCGGTGCCGTCGATGGCGATGTCATCCAGCCGGCCGATGAATGGTGAAATGAAGGTTGCGCCGGCCTTTGCGGCGAGTAACGCCTGATTGGCCGAGAAGCACAGCGTGACATTGGTCTGATGGCCGTCCGAGGTCAGCGCACGGCAGGCCTTCAGTCCGTCAAGCGTAAGCGGCAGCTTGATGCAGATGTTGTCGGCGATCTTCGCCAGCACCGCGGCTTCCGTCATCATCGCATCATATTCGGTGGCAGTGACTTCGGCGGAGACAGGGCCATCGACGATGGAGCAGATTTCCTTGGTGACTTCGTGGATATCGCGGCCCGACTTCATGATCAGCGAAGGATTGGTGGTTACCCCGTCGATCAGGCCAAGATCGTTGAGCTCACGAATTTCGTTGACGTCGGCTGTGTCGACAAAGAATTTCATTACAGGCTCCAGAGCTGGCGGGCCGGCCTTTGCCGGCGTTTCTAAGACAAATCCGGGTTTCCTTTAGCCCAAAGCGCGGGCAAGGTCACGTCGCATGAACAAAGATTCGCGACAAAATCATGGTGGGCTGTTCCCCCGCAAGGTGGTGCCGGTGCTGCTGCCCATGCCGGCCGAGCGGGCCTACTCCTATGCCTTGCCGGAGGGGGCGGACGCTGTTGCGGGTCAGATCGTGCAAGTGCCGCTGGGGCCGCGACTGGTGGCGGGCGTGGTGTGGGACGGTGAAGCCGATGTGATCAATCCGGACAAGCTACGCGAAATCGCCCAGGTTTTCGACTGCCCGCCGATCGTCGAGCCGATGCGGCGGTTTATCGACTGGGTGTCGGCCTATACATTGTCACCGCCGGGTCTGGTGGCGCGCATGGCGCTACGGGCACCGGCGGCGTTTGACCCGGAGCCGCCGATTGCGGCGCTCAGACTGACTGGTGAGCGCCCGGAACGCATGACGCCCGCGCGCCAACGGGTGCTCGAGCAGGCAGGCGACGGGCTTGCCTGGACCAAAAGCGGGCTGGCGCATGCGGCGGGCGTGTCGCCCGGGGTGATCGACGGGCTCGCAGGCCACGGCGTATTTACGCCGGTGCAACTGCCGCCGCCGCCGGTGGTGGCAGCGCCCGATCCCGATTACGCGCCCGCCAGTCTGGAGGCCGATCAGGATGCTGCGGCGCAGGCGTTGCGCGAGACCATGGCTAAAGGCGGTTTCAGTGTGACGCTGCTCGACGGGGTCACCGGGTCCGGCAAGACCGAGGTCTATTTCGAAGCCATCGCCGAGACCATCCGGCAGGGCCGCCAGGTGCTGATCCTGCTGCCCGAGATCGCATTGACCAATACGTTCCTGGACCGGTTTCACGACCGCTTCGGGGCGCGGCCGGCGGAATGGCATTCCGAACTGCCGCCACGGATGCGCGAAAAGGTCTGGCGGCAGCTGTGTGAAAACCGCGTCAGCGTGGTGGCGGGTGCGCGTTCGGCGCTGTTCCTGCCATTTGCGGATCTAGGGCTGATCATCGTCGACGAGGAGCACGACCCGGCCTACAAGCAGGAAGACCGGGTGTTTTACAACGCTCGCGACATGGCGGTGGTCCGCGCGCGGCTAAGCGATATCCCGGCGGTGCTGGCCTCGGCGACGCCGTCGATCGAATCCCGGGTCAACGCCGCCCAGGGCCGCTACCAGCACCTGGTGCTGCCGGGCCGCTATGCCGATGCGGGCCTGCCCGACCTCGAGCTGGTGGATCTCAGGCGGCATGCGCCGGCGCGCGGCGGTTTTCTGTCGCCGGTGCTGCTGGGTGCCATAGCGGCGACACTCGACCGCGGCGAACAATCGCTGTTGTTTCTCAATCGCCGCGGCTACGCGCCGCTGACGCTGTGCCGGGTTTGCGGCCACCGTTTCGAATGCCCGCAATGTTCGTCCTGGCTGGTCGAACACCGGTTCCGGGCGCAATTGCAGTGCCATCATTGCGGCCATAACGAGCCGACGCCTCAGGCCTGCCCGTCCTGCGGGGCGCTGGATCATCTGGTGGCCTGCGGACCAGGGATCGAGCGCATTGCCGAGGAGGCGGATAAGCATTTCCCCCAGGCCCGCACCATCGTGCTGTCGTCTGATATGGCTGGCGGTACGCGACGGCTGAGGATCGAGCTCGAGGCGATCGCCAAGGGCGAGGCCGATATCGTGATCGGCACGCAACTGGTGGCCAAGGGGCACAATTTCCCGCTGATGACGCTGGTCGGCGTGGTCGATGCCGATCTGGGTCTGTCGAATGGCGATCCGCGCGCCGCCGAACGGACCTATCAACTGCTCTCGCAGGTGACCGGCCGGGCCGGGCGATCGGGGCGCAAGAGCCAGGGGCTGATCCAGACCTTCCAGCCGCAGCATCCGGTGATGCAGGCGCTGGCTTCGGGCGATCCGGAGGCGTTTTATGAACGCGAAACCGATGAGCGGCGAATGGCAACGTTGCCGCCGTTCGGACGGCTGGCCTCGGTGATCGTCTCGGCGACGACAAGGCCCGAGGCGGAAGCTCATGCGCGCGGTCTTCGCGCGGCCGCTCCCGCCTCAACCGGGATCATGGTGCTGGGCCCTGCCGAAGCACCACTGGCGCTGATCCGCGGCCGCCACCGCTTCCGGCTGCTGGTGCATGGCGCCCGCGGCAAGGACATGCAGAGCTTTGTCCGCGAAATGCTGGCCAAGGGCCCCAAACAGCGCGGCTCTGTGCAGGTGCAGGTGGACATCGATCCGCAGAGCTTTTTGTGAGGGGTTGGGAGCGATCAGCGGTGGAGGATGAATGATCGCTATGTGGACCATTGAGCATTGGTTTGATGGCGGTTATCGGCCGGTCTGGAGGAGAAGCTGACATCTGCTGCAACTGCGCTGAGGTTGTGCTGATTTGAGGAAAGCGGGCATCCGTTTCACGGGTTTTCTCTCGTGATGCTGCCTCGCTGTATGATCAATCTGAGCCCACTTCGGGCTTGCGACTGTTCACTGAAACAGGTGAACGCAACGGTCGCCTTCTACCGGTTCGAATAATCCGTCCTATCGATTGCATCGCGTAATTGATCCGGCAGTGCATATTCTGCCATCGGGAAACGATGCTCCGGCCAGTTTCGCATCAGTCAGAACCGCCCCGTTCAGATTTGCCCCACTCAGGTTGGCTCCGCCCAGATCCGCTCCCTGGAGGTTGGCTCTGCTCAAATCAGCTCCGATTAGATCGGCCCATGTCAGATCCGCTCCTGCCAAATTCGCGCGTGATAGATAAGCTTTGCGGAGTTCCGCACCGCTTAAATTTGCGCGGGTCAGGTTTGCCCTGTTCAGGCCCGCGCGGGTCAGTTCCGCCCCGCTTAGATTGGCCCCGCTGAGGTTTGCACTGTTCATGCGCACCGCTCTCATGTCCGCTCTTCGGAGGTCCGCTCCGGACAGGTCTGCACGGTTCAGGTTGGTTCCGGTCAGGGTTGCCCATGTCAAGTTCACCCCGATCAGGTTGGCTCCACTCAGGTCGACCCTGCGAAAGCTTGCCCGGTTCATATCGCAACCCCGCCAATTGACCCCGGGGCCCGGCGGTTCGCCGCATGCAGCCAGAACGTTGGATATCGCTCCAAGCGGCAGAAGAATCGCTAAACAAACAAGCTTCATGGGAATTTCCCGTTCGTTGTCGATGGTTCATTTCCGCATCGCCCGCAGAACCGATGGCTTATACAACGCCAGATGGCAGACAAGTGAAGGAATGACTACTTTAAGTCCCCACCCTTATCCTGTCCTGTTGCGGCTATTCATCCAAATTATGTGTTAGCTTACCACGATGCAGCGAGTTTTCGTGAAGGAATACGCAGCATGAATGCCTACCTCACCGTTGGTGTTGACGGTATCGCTTGCGCGACCCCCCACCTTACCCTCGCCCACACCCGCTCATGTACGATGAAGAAGGCCAGCCCTATTCCGGCGGTGGAGAGGGCGAAGGTGAGGGCGGAGGTCACGGAGCCGGTGTGGAGCCAGGCCAGCGCGCCTGTGGTGGCGAGGCCGAGGGCCTGCCAGGTGAGGGCTTTTGCGATGGTTCTCGACTTGGTTTCCATGAGGTGCGCCATCTCCCTGCCGGTTTTGCGATCTGCCTGCGTTGCGATGCGGAACATGTAGGCGGTTTAAGGATTCGCCGGAATTCTGTATCTTCGCTGCAGAAATCCCTGTTTGTTGATAAATATCACCAACTGTGTGAATAATCGGCAATGCACAAGAATGATCGCGCAGAGCTGTTCCGCACCCGTCTGGCTGCCCGGCTGGCGTTGAGCGGTATGAGCCGCAGCGCACTGGCGCGCACTGCGAGCGTTGACCGATCGACGATTGCTCAATTGCTGGCGAGCGACGAGCTGCGGCTGCCCAACGCGCATCTGGCGGCGGAATGCGCGAGCGCGTTGGGGGTGAGTGCCGATTGGCTGCTCGGCCTGTCCGAGCGGCCGGAACCTGCTGCGGAAGTTCTGGCTGCCAATTTCCGGATGGCGACGGCGAAGCGGACCCCGGCCGACGACCAGATCATCGCCTGGCATCAGGAGGCCGCTGGTCACAAGATCCGGCACGTGCCTGCGACGCTGCCGGATTTCCTGAAAACCGAAGCGGTTCTGGAGTGGGAATATGCAGCGTTTCTGGACAAGACCGCCGAACAGGCCCGCGGCGCCATGCGCGAGACCATCGACTGGCTCAAGGCTCCGGGGTCGGATTATGAGATTTGCGTGTCGGTCGACAAGGTGCGGGCGCTGGCGCGCGGCGAGGGCTATTGGGAGGGGCTGGCGCGCGAGACCCGCGCGGCGCAGATCGAATTCATGGCCGAGCGCTGTGCCCGGCTCTATCCCTCGCTCAGGCTCTATCTGTACGATTCAAAAAAGGTGTTTTCAGCGCCGGTGACGATCTTCGGCCGGCTGCTGGCGGCGGTTTATGTCGGGCAGTTTTATCTGGTCTATCGTGACATCAAGCAGGTGAGCGCGCTCACCGATCATTTTGACGTGCTGGTGCGCGAATCAGAGGTTGAGGCGCGCAATGCCGGCCCGACGATTCGCAAGATGCTGGCGGAGGCTTCCAATTGCTGATGGCGCATAATAACGTTTTGCCTGCAGGAGACAGGAAAGGCGGGGATCCATGGTGCGATTTGGGGTGGCGCGGCTTACGGCAGCTTTGACGGTGGCGATGATGACGGGCGGGGCGGCGATGGCGCAGGATCCCGGGCCGCGGATTGACGACATCGTCTGGCCGGGAATTGACAGCTACTGTTCCTTCATGCGGGCCGACCATGAATTCGACTTCAACGACCCGGAGAGCTGGCGCTGGGTGCTGTTTACCAATTTCCCGAGCAACGATGTCGACGATCCGATCGAGGCGCCGTTCATGCGGATCAACGGCCAGCTCAAGCAATTGGTGCAGACCGGAGTTTCGGACATTGAGGGTGGCGTCGAGCGCAGCTATGCCAGCCATGATGCCGAACCCTACACCGTCACGCTGACCATGCTTGACGGCGATGAAGGCTATGAAAGCGCGGCCTATAGCGGGGTTATCACCGTGACGCGCGGCGGCGCTTCCAGCGAGATTGCCTACAAGGGCGATTGCGGCGTGTGATGCATTGCCAGGTGGCAGCCATCGCGGCTGTACTTTGGCGCTGTCGCCCGGCCGTGCTAAGGCGGCGTGATTGCCGCCCTTCAAAAGGGCCTGCGACCGGGCACGGGGAGACAGAGGCATGATCGAATTCTATTGGCCGACAAGCCAGGGCGAATGGATGGCCTGGAGTTCGGCGGCAGTCACGATCCTTTTCGGGTTGATGTGCCTGTTCGCGCCGCGGCTGTCGTTCAGGATCCTCAGGCTGCAGACCCTGCCCGATCACCCGGAGGCGATCTCTGAGGCGCGCGCCACGATGGCTGGTTTCTATCTGGGCATCGGGTTGTGCGCGGTGCTGTTTGCGCAGCCGCTGATTTATCTGGCGCTTGGCGCGGGCTGGGCTTTCACGGCGTTCGGGCGAATCATTTCGATGCTGTCGGACCGCGGTGTAACGCTGTTCAATTTCGTCTCGGTGGCGATTGAAGCGGCGCTTGCCGCGCTGCCGCTGCTCTACGGGCTCGGGCTTGTCTGACGCGAATCTTCGATCTTCGCCGTCGAGTCCACCGGCCGGGTTCGAGAGGGCATCATCCTAAAGCAGGTGCGTAATGGCGCACCGGGCGTGTTGCGAGTCCTCACACACTATGCTAGACGAACCGCGCAATTCGGGAAAAACAAGCTTTCCGGCCTGGAAATCCTGAAATTTACCGCAACAAAATCAATGGCTTGCCGTTCCGTCTTTCGGTCATGCGCAGGCTCTTGACCGCCAACGAGAGACAATCCCGCCCGTGGCCGACAACTCCCAGCTTATTTCCGGTGTCGCCGAACGCTATGCCTCCTCGCTCTACGAGCTGGCGGCGCAAGCCAAATCGGTCGACGCCGTGGCGAAGGATCTCGCCCGTTTCCAGGACCTGATCGACGGCAGCGACGATCTGCAGCGGCTGATCAAAAGCCCGGTGTTTTCCGCCGATGATCAGTCCCGCTCGATCGAGGCATTGATCACCAAGGCCGGCATCAAAGGTCTGGTCTCCAACTTCCTGAAGGTCGTCGCCCGCAACCGCCGCCTGTTCGCAGTGCCCGCGATCGTCCGCGCCTATGGCGAGATCGTCGCCCGCGAGCGTGGCGAGGTGACCGCCGATGTGACCACTGCGCACAAGCTGACAGCTGCGCAGGAAAAAGAACTCAAGGCCGCGCTGTCGAGCGTGACCGGTAAAACCGTGACGCTCAACGTCACCGTGGATGCGTCGCTTCTGGGCGGCCTGATCGTCAAGATCGGCTCGCGTCAGGTCGACACATCGCTTCGCACCAAACTTTCCACCCTTAAGCTTGCACTGAAAGAGGTTGGCTGATGGATATCCGCGCCGCGGAAATTTCCGCAATTCTCAAAGACCAAATCAAAAATTTCGGCAAGGAAGCCGAAGTCTCGGAAGTCGGCCAGGTTCTTTCCGTCGGTGACGGTATTGCCCGCGTCTATGGTCTCGACAACGTCCAGGCGGGCGAAATGGTCGAGTTCCCCGGCGGGATCCGCGGCATGGCGCTGAACCTTGAGGCCGACAATGTCGGCGTCGTGATTTTCGGTACCGACCGGAACATCAAGGAAGGCGACATCGTCAAGCGGACCGGCGCGATCGTGGACGTGCCTGTCGGTCCCGAGCTGCTCGGCCGCGTGGTCGACGCGCTCGGCAACCCGATCGACGGCAAGGGCCCGATCAAGACCAAGACCCGCGCCCGCGTGGACGTCAAGGCGCCCGGCATCATGCCGCGCAAGTCGGTGCATGAGCCGATGTCGACCGGTCTGAAGGCGATCGACGCGCTGATCCCGGTGGGCCGCGGCCAGCGCGAGCTGGTGATCGGCGACCGTCAGACCGGCAAGACCGCGATCATTCTCGACACCTTCCTGAACCAGAAATCGATCCACGAGAATGGCCCGGAAGGCGACAAGCTCTATTGCGTCTATGTGGCCGTTGGCCAGAAGCGCTCGACGGTCGCGCAGTTCGTCAAGGTGCTCGAAGACCGCGGCGCGCTGGAATACTCGATCATCATCGCCGCCACCGCATCGGACTCGGCGCCGCTGCAGTTCCTGGCGCCGTTCGCCGGCTGCGCGATGGGCGAATATTTCCGCGACAACGGCAAGCATGCGCTGATCGCCTATGACGATCTGTCCAAGCAAGCCGTAGCCTACCGCCAGATGTCGCTGCTGCTGCGCCGCCCGCCGGGCCGCGAAGCCTATCCGGGCGACGTCTTCTACCTGCACTCGCGTCTGCTCGAGCGCGCCGCCAAGCTCAACGAAGACAATGGCGCCGGCTCGCTGACCGCTCTGCCGGTGATTGAAACCCAGGCCAACGACGTGTCGGCCTATATCCCGACCAACGTGATCTCGATCACCGACGGTCAGATCTTCCTTGAAACCGAGCTGTTCTTCCAGGGCATCCGCCCGGCGGTGAACGTCGGCCTGTCGGTGAGCCGCGTGGGCTCGGCGGCACAAGTCAAGGCGATGAAGCAGGTTGCCGGCTCGATCAAGGGCGAGCTTGCGCAGTACCGCGAAATGGCGGCGTTCGCGCAGTTCGGCTCCGACCTTGATGCTGCTACCCAGCGGTTGCTCAACCGCGGTGCGCGCCTGACCGAATTGCTCAAGCAGCCGCAGTTCTCGCCGCTCAAGACCGAGGAACAGGTCGCGGTGATCTTTGCGGGCGTTAACGGCTATCTCGACGCCATCTCTGTCAACGATGTCGGCCGGTTCGAGCAGGGCCTGCTTGCGCATATGCGCAGCGAAGGCAAGGACGTGCTCGAAGCGATCCGCACCGAGAAGGCGATCAGCGACGACATCAAGTCGCGGCTCAAGGACGCCGTCGACACCTACGCCAAAACCTTCGCTTAAGGGCGAACGACCGAGGACGGATAACGGATGCCTTCACTTAAGGATCTGAAAAACCGGATCGCCTCCGTCAAGGCGACGCAGAAGATCACCAAGGCGATGCAGATGGTCGCCGCGGCGAAGCTTCGGCGCGCCCAGGAGGCGGCCGAGGCCGCCCGGCCCTATTCGCAGCGCATGGCGGCGGTGATGGCGAACATCGCCGAAGCGGTGGGCGGTGGTGATGATGCCCCGCGGCTGATGACCGGTACCGGCAGCGACGACACCCATCTTCTGGTGGTCTGCACTGCTGAACGCGGCCTTTGCGGCGGCTTCAACAGCCAGATCGCGCGGTTTGCACGTGAACATGTGCGCCGGCTGCAGTCTGACGGCAAGACCGTCAAGATCATCTGCGTGGGCAAGAAGGGCTATGACATTCTGCGCCGCGAATTTGCGTCGCTGATCATCGAGCGGATCGATTTCCGCGAGGTCAAGCAGATGAGCTTCGCCCAGGCTGAAACGGTCGCCGGCAAGGTGACGGACCTGTTCAACGAAGGCGGGTTCGACGTCTGCACGCTGTTTTACTCCGAGTTCAAGTCGGTGATCAGCCAGGTGCCGACCGCGCAACAGCTGATTCCGGCCTCTGCCGCGACCAGCGAAGATGATGCGGGCGCGGCTGCGGTCTATGATTACGAACCTGGTGCGACCGAAATTCTCGAGGATCTGCTGCCGCGTTCGATCAAGGTGCAGATCTTCAGGGCTCTGCTCGAAAATGTTGCTGGCGAGATGGGTGCGAAGATGTCCGCAATGGACAACGCCACCCGCAATGCTGGCGAGATGATCGACAAGCTGTCGATGAGCTACAACCGTCAGCGGCAGGCCCAGATCACCAAAGAACTCATTGAAATCATCTCCGGCGCGGAAGCGCTCTAAGGAACCGACAAGAGGGTAAGAAGACATGGCTAAGGCAGCTACCCCGGCAAGCAAACCCGCAGCGGCGAAGAAGCCCGCCGCGCGCGCATCGAAGGCCAGCACCGCGAAGGCCTCGGCGGCCGCCTCGGGCACCAAGGGCCGCATCTCGCAGGTCATCGGCGCGGTTGTCGACGTTTCGTTCGACAATGAGCTGCCGCCGATCCTGAACGCGCTTGAAACCCAGAACATGGGCAACCGGCTGGTTCTGGAAGTGGCGCAGCATCTGGGTGAGAACACCGTGCGCACCATCGCCATGGACTCGACCGAAGGTCTGGTTCGCGGCCAGGAAGTGGTCGATACGGGTGCTGCGATCGCGGTGCCGGTCGGTGACGAGACACTGGGCCGGATCATGAATGTGATCGGCGAGCCGGTGGATGATGCCGGTCCGATCAAGACCAAGGCGACCCGCGAAATTCACCAGGAAGCCCCGGCCTATGTCGAGCAGTCGACCGAAGCCGAAATTCTGGTCACCGGCATCAAGGTGGTTGACCTGCTGGCGCCTTACGCCAAGGGCGGCAAGATCGGCCTGTTCGGTGGCGCCGGCGTGGGCAAGACCGTTTTGATCATGGAGCTGATCAACAACGTTGCGCGTGCGCATGGCGGTTACTCGGTGTTCGCCGGTGTTGGCGAACGCACCCGCGAAGGCAACGATCTCTATCACGAAATGGTGGAATCGGGCGTGAACAAGCATGGCGGCGGCGAAGGCTCGAAGGCTGCGCTGGTTTACGGCCAGATGAACGAGCCGCCCGGTGCGCGTGCCCGCGTGGCGCTTACCGGCCTGACCGTGGCCGAGCATTTCCGCGATCAGGGCCAGGACGTGCTGTTCTTCGTGGACAACATCTTCCGCTTCACCCAGGCCGGCTCGGAAGTGTCGGCGCTGCTGGGCCGTATTCCGTCTGCTGTGGGCTATCAGCCGACACTGGCCACCGATATGGGCCAGATGCAGGAGCGCATCACCACCACCAACAAGGGCTCGATCACTTCGGTCCAGGCGATTTACGTGCCGGCCGACGATTTGACCGACCCGGCGCCGGCAACTTCGTTTGCTCACCTTGACGCCACCACCGTGCTGTCGCGCGCGATCTCGGAAAAGGGTATTTATCCGGCTGTGGATCCGCTCGATTCGACCTCGCGTATGCTTGACCCGCAGATCGTTGGTGACGAGCACTACGAAGTAGCCCGCAAGGTGCAGTCGACGCTGCAGCGCTACAAGTCGCTGCAGGACATCATCGCCATTCTCGGCATGGACGAGCTGTCGGAAGAAGACAAGTTGACCGTGGCCCGCGCCCGCAAGATCGAGCGCTTCTTGTCGCAGCCGTTCTTCGTGGCCGAAGTGTTTACCGGTTCGCCGGGCAAGCTGGTGGATCTCGAAGACACCATCAAGAGCTTCAAGGGTCTTGTGGAAGGTCAGTACGATCACCTTCCGGAGCCGGCTTTCTACATGGTTGGCACCATTGAAGAAGCGATCGAAAAGGCGCAGCGCCTGGCTGCGGAAGTGGCCTGATCCAATCCCGGACCGCGCCGGTCCCGGTGATTGGCGCGGACATCTGTCCTGCCGGGCAAGACCCGGCTAGACGAACATCTGGCAATGCGAAAAAGTGAACGTCATGGCTGACAGCTTCAATTTCGAACTCGTATCCCCGGAGCGGCTGCTGCTTTCGGCAACCGTAACCGAAGTGGTTATTCCGGGAACGGATGGCGAAATGACCGTGATGGCGCACCATGCGCCGACGATGACGACCATCAAACCAGGCGTTGTGACCGTTCAGACTTCGGAAGGTCAGGCTGATCGCTTCGTCGTGTTTGGTGGATTTGCCGATATCTTGCCCGACGGCTGCACATTGCTGGCCGAATCAGCCGTTTCAGTGGCTGACATCGACCGGGACGATCTGGCTCAGCGCCTGCAGGATGCGAAGGAAGACCTGGCTGACGCGACTTCGGATTCGGACAAGCAGAAAGCGCAGGAATATCTCGATCAGTTGACCACGCTCAACAACGCGATCATGGCTGCCTGACCGGATACCCGGGAGTAGATACGAAAACAACGAAAGCGGCTGGATGGCCGCTTTTTTTATGCCTTCGGGCCCGCCCCACGCATCTGCACTGGAGTTGGCAATCAAGGAAAAGCTCCGTCAGTGCCCGGCGGATTTGGGAAGTGTGGCCCGGACCACGGCCTCGTAGCTTTCGGGAAAGGTGAGGGGACCTGCCCAGCCTTCAAGCGCCCCGGCGACGAGTTCCAGCGCGAGCAGCCGCGGGCCCTGCCAGGGGGAAATCGCAGGGTCGGCCAACCCTGATTTGAACCCGAAGCGGCAATAATAGTCCGGCTGTCCGATGACGAAGACCGACCGCCAGCCATCGTCGCGGGAGCGGGCGAGCGCGCGGCGGACCAGCTCGGTGCCGATCTGCATGTCACGCCATGACGGCAGGATCGCCAGCGGCGCCAGCGCCAGCGCCCGATCGGGCCCTTCAACGCGGGTCAGGAGCACGTGGCCGACAAGCCTGTCGTCGCTCAGCGCGACATGAGACAACGTATCGACCGGCGCGGCGAAAAGGGCCGGTGAAAGGCCCGCGCCGGCGCTGGAATAGCTTTCCGCCTCCACCTCGGCGATGGCGTCGAGATCGCTCTCCTGACCTTCTCGAAAAAGGATACGACCCGCCACGCCGCGCAGCTCAGACATGGTTCAAATCCTTCATGGAGCGCTGCACCGCAGCTCGCACATGCAAGCGGGTGGTGTCGTAAACCGGGATAATATCGTGATCGGGCGGCACGATCATGGTGATTTCGGAACACGCCAGAACCAGCGCCTGAGCACCGCGTTCATGCAGGCGACCAATCAAATTTGCGACGTAGATACGTGATTCGGTGCGCACCACGCCGTGGCTGAGTTCCTCATAGATGATCCGGTTTACCTCGGCGCGCTCTTCGTACTCAGGCGTGATCACCTCGATTCCGTAGCGGTTGGCCAGCAACTCCGGATAGAACTGGCTTTCCATCGTA
This sequence comes from uncultured Hoeflea sp., assembly GCF_947501405.1. Taxonomy (GTDB): domain Bacteria; phylum Pseudomonadota; class Alphaproteobacteria; order Rhizobiales; family Rhizobiaceae; genus Hoeflea. The sequence continues at coordinate 96,543 of NZ_CANMVK010000005.1, forward strand.
TAGCGGGTACCCAGCATCGCCACCTTTTCAAAACCGTCCTTGCGGATTTCAAAGCCGGTCGGATCGGCGATATGAAGCAGTTCAAGGCCCGAAAAGGAGCGGACGTGATCGGCAATCTGATGCATGGTGTTGCTGGCCATGACGATGAAATCGGCGCCGCCGGCCTGCAGGCTGCGGCCGGCCTGGCCGAGGATACGGCCGATCTCGTCCCAGTCGTCGCGGCGGCGGCAGAGGTCGATCTCGTTAAAATCCACGGAATGCATCAACAGCCGGGCGGCGTGATTGTGGCCGCGCTCACGCCTGACCATCTCGTTGATCATGCGGTAATAGGTGGCCGAGGTTTCCCAGCTCATGCCACCCAGCAGTCCGATCAGCTTCATTTACGGACCCCGTCAAGGTGGGAGAAGGCGGCCACGACCTGCTCATAGGCATTGCGCTTGAATGGCACAATCAGGTCCGGAAGACTGGCCATCGGCTTCCACTCCCATGCGTCAAATTCGGGCTGATTTGCGTCCGGCGGCGGGTTGATGCGGATTTCCTCTTCATCGCCGTTAAACCGCATGGCGAACCAGCGTTGCCGTTGTCCGCGATACTTGCCCTTGAGACCGATGCCCATCAGATGTGCGGGGAGATCGTAATCGATCCAGTCGGGCGCTTCGGCGAGCGGTTCGACCGAGGTGATCCCGGTCTCCTCATAGAGTTCCCGGTAGGCCGCCTTCAACGGATCCTCATTGGCGTCGATGCCGCCCTGGGGCATCTGCCAAAGCTGCGGAGAGCCGTCGGATTCGGTGTTGCCTTCTGACATCCGCCGGCCGGCCCAGACCAAACCTTCCGCATTGAGCACCATAATGCCGACGCACAATCTGTAGGGCAGATCGGCCGCGGCCTGTGCTTGTTTTTTCCCCATGCCGCTTCCTGCTTCACCTTTCCGGATCTTCCGCCACCGCGGAGGCCGAGACAATTTCAATGCCGCGCGCCTTGGCCTCCTCGGCCCAGGTGGCGATAGCGTCGACACTGACGTCGAAGGCGGAGGCGACGCCGACAGCTGCGCCGTTGCGCCGGGCCGTTCGCTCCAGATCATCGAGCTTGGAGAGAATGTATCCGCGCTCTTGCTTGGCGTCGAGAACCATATCCGATGCGGCGAAGGGAATCGCCAGGGTTTTGGCAAAACGGTCGGTCAGCGAGCGCGCCGAGGTGCCGTCATCCACAAACATCAGCCCGCGCCCGGCAAGATCGCGCATCACCGGCTCGAGCGCCGTCGGGTCTGACAGAAAGCGCCCGCCCATGAAATTGGTGATTCCAGTGTAATTGGTGATCCGCGCCATGGCTTTGTGGAGCGCGTGAAGGTTGGCCTCGGCTCCCGCTCCGATGGTCAGTGTGCCGGGTCCGGGATCGTTTGCCGGATAATCAAATGGTTCAAATGGCACCTGCAACAATATTTCATGTCCCTGCCGGCGGGCTTCCTGCATCCAGCGTTGCAGGCTGTTGCCGTTGGCGGCGAAGGCCAGGGTGATCTCCTCGGGCAAGATTGCGATGGCGCGCTGGGTTCCGGTCTGGCTCAAACCCAAGCCGCCGACGATGATCGTTACGCGGGCGCCGCGGGCGCCGGACCAGGGCCGGGCATAGATATCAAAGGCCCGTTCGCCGTTGACGCCGCGAACAGGCAGTCTCCCGGCGTCGGTCGTCTCGACAACCGCCGGGTCCGGCAGATGCGCCAGCCGCGGGTCTTGGCCAACACGGCCGGGCGGGGTCAGCAACACCGGACGGTTGTTGGGCCGGGTGATCGGGGTGATCTTGTTGATTTCACCGCCCTCGCCATCGGGCGTTGCGGTGATGACAGCGCCGGATTCGCCATGCTGGTTCAATAGGCCGCCTGGCACAGCCGGATCCGGCCCCAGAACGCTGGTCTCCAAACCTGGATCAGCTATCGCAGCGCCGCTGCTTTCCGACGGCGCAGTGGGCGTCTCTTCCGGCTGGAGCGCTGCGGAGACTGACGGAGACTGGTCAATCCGTGCGCCGGACAGTGCCACCCAACCCGCACCGCCGGCGATTGCCGCAATGACCAGCACTGCCGTCGCCGCGGGGATCCAGGACGCCTTGGTACGGGCGCGCTGCCCCCGCGCCGGGGCGCGGTTTTGTCCCAGCGGTCTGTGAATGTCATTGCCCACGATAGTGCGTCCGAATCCTTTTACGGTTCGGCATTGAATCACCCCGGCGTGATGCTTTCAAGCCAGTGTGGCGACCGCTCAGTTTTCGACGGCCGCCTGATCGGGGCTCGGCGGGAAGGCCGGGTCGGTCTTAACGCCGCGCAACAGGTCCAGAGAGTGCCCGAGCTGGACATCGTCTTCGGGATCCGGCGGGACATAGGCGATCGAACCGGAGCCTTCGTCATCCTCGTTCTCGCCCTGGATGTGGCCGCGCAGTTCGCTTTCGCCCGACGGCCGCACCCGGCCACGCAATTCCTCGGGGACTGGCTGTTCGATACGGATATCCGGCTTGATGCCGGTGCCCTGGATCGAGGTGCCCGACGGCGTGTAGTAAAGCGCCGTCGTAAGCCGCAGCGCGGTCGAGGTATCGAGCGGGATGATGGTCTGCACCGATCCCTTGCCGAAGGAGCGGGTGCCAAGAATGGTGGCGCGGCGATGATCCTGCAGCGCGCCGGCAACGATTTCCGACGCCGAGGCGGAGCCGCCATTGATCATCACGATCACCGGCTTGCCGCCGGTCAGGTCGCCCGGCCGGGAATTGAAGCGGCGGGTTTCCTCAGGATTGCGGCCGCGGGTGGAAACGATCTCGCCGCGATCCAGGAAGGCGTCGGATACGCTGATCGCCTGATCGAGCAACCCGCCCGGATTGAGCCTCAGATCGAGCACGAAGCCCTTGAGCTTGTCCTCGCCGACCTCCTCGGTGATGGTTTCAATCGCGTCGGAGAGGTCGTCATAGGTCTTCTCCGTGAAGGAAATCACCCGCAGATAGCCGACATCCTCCTCGACCCGGAAGCGTACTGCCTTGACCGCGATGATGTCGCGGACAACCTTGATCTTGATCGGCTGATCGGCGCCCTCTCGCAGGATCGTCAGCTCGATCGCGGTGTTGACCGGGCCGCGCATCTTGTCGACGGCCTCGCCCAGCGACAGGCCGCGCACCGGCTCGCCGTCAATTTCGGAGATAAAATCGCCGGCCAGAACGCCGGCGCGAGCCGCCGGGGTCTCGTCGATCGGCGTGATCACCTTGACCAGTTCGTCTTCCATGGTGACTTCAATGCCAAGCCCGCCGAACTCACCGCGGGTCTGGGTGCGCATGTCGTCGGCGGCTTTCTGGTTGAGATAGCTCGAATGCGGATCAAGCGAGGTCAGCATGCCGTCAATGGCGCTTTCGATCAGCTTGTCTTCGGCGGGCGGGGTTACGTATTGAGCGCGTACGCGTTCGAAGACGTTGCCGAAAATGGCCAGCTGGCGATAGGTCGCCGTGCCCGCCGCCTCGGCGGTGCCGCCGAAGGAATTGATCGCGCTTACCGCTGTCGCACCCATGAGGGCGCCGACCGCCAGAAGTGTCACCTTACGTATCATTGCTTGCCTCTCTGGAAGAGATCTCGTCTTTCCACCATTCGCGTGGATCGACGGGTTGACCGTCTTTTCTGAACTCAATGTAGAGCGTCGGGCGCTCGGAGACCAGCGTCAAAGCCGCCGAGCCTGCAAATCTTGTCTTGCCCATGGCCGCCAGCGGTTCGCCTGAAAGCACGAACTGGCCGGGGCCGACCCTGATGTCCTCCATTCCGGCCAGCACCACATGGTGATTGTCGCCGGTGTCGAGAATAACCACCTGCCCGTAGCTGCGGAACGGCCCGGCGTGAACCACCCAACCATCGGCGGGCGCACGAACCACGGCATCCTGTCCGGTGGCGATGATCTCGCCGGTCAATCCGTGGCCGGCGCCGTCATCCTCACCGAACCGGCGGACCGGATCGCCCTGCACGGGCCTGACGAGGGTTCCGGTCAACTTGGAGAAAGCATATGCCGGGGCAATGCGGTTTTTGTCGGGCAAGGCGGCCGCGGCATAGGCGCGCGCGCGCTCGAGTTGCTCGGCCAGGCGGCGTTGCCGCTCCTCTTCGGCGCGCCGTGCGGCTTCGGCGGCCTGTTCGAGCTGATCGATTTCGGTGGCCAGGGTGGCGATAACCGCCTCGAGCTCCGCCGAACGCACCGACAGCGCTTCGGCACGCTGGCGCTCGCGATCCAGACGCCGCCGGCTTTCGGCTTCCAGAGCGCTTTTTTCCGACGCCAGTTCAGCGAGCCTGCGTTCCTCGGCCTCGTTTTCTTCCAGTGCCTTGGCAAGCGCGCCGCGTTCCAGGGCAATCGCTTGCCGCAGAGCTGCCAGTTCCTTGAGATCGGCGGCCAGTGCCTCAGTCTCCGCGCGGATTTCAGGCACCACCGCGCCCAGCAAAATGGCACTGCGAACCGAGGACAACGCGTCTTCCGGACTGACGAGCAGGGCGGGTGGCGGATCGCGGCCGATGCGCTGCAAGGCGCCCAGCACTTCGGCCAGCACCGCGCGCCGCGAAATCAGGGAAAGGCGGACAGCCTCCTGGCGCTCGGACAGACCCGCCATTGATGCTTCTCCCGCGGCGATTCGCTCGTCGAGTTCGGCGCGGCGGGCGGCAGTCTGTTCAATCTTCTCGTCGAGCTCGCGTTGGTCGTCACGCAGGGCCGCGATATCCTGATCGAGCGCTGCAAGCGCCCGTTCGGCTGCGGCGGACTGCTCGGCCAGACTGCGGAGTTCGAGATTGCTGGTTTGCTTTTGCTGCTCCAGCTCGCTTGCGACGCCCGGTTCACTGGGGTCCGGCGGCTCGCTCGGATCGGTGGCGAGCGCAGGCGCTGCCTGGAACAACCACACTACGCCAAGCAGGATCAGGATATTGCGCAGGCCGGTACCCCCGCACCGGTTGCCAGTACGACCGACCGGAAACCGGGAGCGAGCGGACGCGCCCCGGTTAGGCCGCGGGCTGGGCCCGAAGTCTTCGCCGGGGGCGGATCCTGACACTCGGACTGGCGCTGGGAGGTTCATCGCTCGACCATAGCAAAGGCGCTGTTAATTCTCCATGAACCATAGGGCACCTGAGGATCACATCTTTGCGACCCTTGGGTGATGGCGTATGGCGGGCCTTAAGCGCGATGATAGGGATGACCCGAAAGGATGGTGACGGCCCGATAGAGCTGCTCGGCGGCCATGATGCGCACCAGTTGATGGGGCCAGGTCATCCGGCCAAAGCAGATCGTGGCATCGGCGCGCGATTGCAGGGCGGGATCGAGCCCGTCCGGCCCGCCGATCGCCAGGACCAGATCGCGGCGGCCGTCATCGCGGAAGCGGGCGAGCGTTGCTGCGAATGCCGGAGAGTCGATCATCTTTCCGCGTTCATCGAGCAGGATCAGTGCTGCGCCATCGCTCAGATGCCGTTCGAGCTGCGCGGCCTCTTCGTGTTTGCGCACTTCATGCGTTGCCGCCCGGCTCTCGGGCACTTCGATCACCCGTGTGAAATCGAGCCCCAGGGCGCTGCCGGATTTGGTGAAGCGTTCCAGATAGCGCTTGGAAAGCTCGCTCTCGGGACCGGATTTAAGCCGTCCGACGGCAAACAGGGTAATCCGCATGCTGCTCCCCGGCGCTCCAATCGATGAATTGAGATGAGCATCAATTTGCTGCGTGAAACGCACAAGGTGGTTCAACGCCGCCGGAGCAGAATTCTGCCGGGCGGTGAGGGGTTTCTGAGCGGCCCATCGGCCTGCCCGCTGGCCAGGCTTTTGCCAATCGGAACAGTTCAGGGCAGGTCTCGCAGCCCGTGCGCACGATCAAGGCGCCACCTGCGCTGCCTGGGACGGGCAGCGCTTCAGTGCAGTTTTTCGTCCTCGATCTCCGGTGTCTGCCACATCTTTTCGATGTTGTAGAATTCGCGGATTTCGGGCCGGAAAACATGGATGATGACATCGCCGGCATCGATCAGCACCCAGTCGCCGGTCGCCAGACCCTCGACCCGTGGCGCGCCGAAGCCGGCGTCCTTGAGCTCGCTGATCAGACGATCGCAGACAGCGGCGACATGGCGGTTGGAGCGGCCTGAGGCCACGACCATGTGGTCGGCAAGCGCCGACTTTCCCGCGATATCGATGAAAACGGTGTCTTCCGCCTTGGAGTCCGCAAGGCTGTCGCGGACCAGTTGAAGCTGGCGCAGAGCGGCCCTTTCGCCGCTGCCCGCCGCTTGAGAGAAACCGCCTGCGGCGTTTCCCTTTTCGTGTGCTGTTCTCAGGGTAGTTCCTTTCCTTGTTCAGAACAGTCCAACAGGCGATTCGCGTCTAGAAGCGAACCGCTTAAAGAAGATAGTCACGGACCCATTGCAATTTCAAGACGCGGGATTTGGGGGGCTGCGTCGTGCGTCGCGAATCGCGCTGGATGAAAGCGGCGAGCGCGGACCGTGAAGAAAGGTCCATGCCGGGGCCGTGAAAAAGGAAAGCCGGCGCGCATCGGCCTCGTCAACACGGGCATGCGCATAGGCTTTGGCCATCTTGGCCGACAGATAGGCAAGCGTTGAGCCGGGCCTGTCAACCACCGCGATCGGGAAGGTTTCGGCGATCCTCCGCCAGTTCTGCCACTGGTGGAAGTTTTCCAGATTGTCGGCGCCCATGATCCAGATGAAACGGACACCGGTATTGCGCCGCCGGACGAAATCGAGTGTCTGGGCGGTGTAGCTGAGATCGTGGGCCGCCTCAAAGGCAGTGACCTTGACCTGCGGGCCGGGCGCCATCTCGCGGCTCCAGGCGACGCGCTGCTCAAGGCTCGCCAGTTCGTCATGATTTTTAAGCGGATTGCCCGGGGTTACCATCCACCAGAGCTGATCCAGACCCAGGCGCTTGAGCGCTGTCTCGGCGACCAGAACGTGGCCCTGATGCGGCGGATTGAACGACCCTCCGAACAGCCCGACGCACATGCCGGCTTCGACATGCGGCATGCGCAGGAACTGTTTGAGCGGCTTAGACTGCACTGTCAGGGCCGGATCTGGCCCGTGCCGCGTACACGATAGTTGAACGAAGTCAGTTGCTCGACGCCGACCGGGCCACGGGCATGCATTTTGCCGGTGGCGATGCCGATTTCCGCGCCCATGCCGAATTCGCCGCCATCGGCGAACTGTGTCGATGCATTGTGCAAAAGGATGGCCGAATCAACCTCGTTGAAGAATTTCTCCACCACCTCCGGGTTCTCGGCAATCACGGCTTCGGTGTGATTGGAGGAATAGGTAGCAATGTGCTCGATGGCGCCCGCGACGCCCTCGACAAAGCGGGCCGAGATGATGGCATCGAGATACTCGGTGCGCCAGTCGTCTTCGGTCGCCGGTTTGGCCTTTGCGACAAGCGCGCGCACCGCCTCGTCGCCGCGGATTTCGCAACCGGCTTCGATCAGTTCATCGAGAATTCCGCGTGCAGCGTCCTGATTGAGGGCGCGGTCGATCAGCAGGGTTTCGGCCGAGCCGCAAATGCCGGTGCGGCGCATCTTGGCGTTGACCGCGATTGCGCGGGCCATGGCCGGATCGGCCGAGGCATCAATATAGAGATGGCACAGGCCTTCAAGATGGGCAAAAACCGGCACCCGTGCATCGGATTGGACGCGCTCGACCAGGCTGCGGCCACCGCGCGGGACGATCACATCAACCGCGCCGTCAAGGCCTGACAGCAATTCGCCGACGGCGGCCCGGTCGCTGACCGGCACCATCTGGATGGCGTCCCGCGGCAGGCCTGCAGCTTCCAGGCCCTGGACCAGGCATTGATAGAGGGCGCGGGAGGAATGCAGCGAATCCGATCCGCCGCGCAAGATCACCGCATTGCCGGATTTCAGGCACAACGCGCCGGCGTCGGCGGTGACATTGGGGCGGCTTTCATAGATCACGCCGATCACGCCGAGCGGCGTACGCACCCGCTCGACCTTGAGCCCGTTGGGCCGCTCCCATGCGGCAATCACATCGCCAACCGGATCATCAAGCGCGGTAATGGCACGAATGCCCTCGACAATCCCGGTAATGCGGGTGTCATCGAGTTTGAGCCGGTCGACGAAGGAGACGGCCATGCCGCTTGCGACGGCGGCTTCCACATCGCGCGCATTGGCCTCCAGAATGGCCTGACGCCCGGAGTCGATGAAGCGCGCCATGGCCTCCAGCGCCGCGTTCTTCTGGTCAGTGCCGGCAATCGCCAGTGGCCGTGCGGACGCCTTGGCCCGGCGGCCGATTTCGGCCATCAGATCTGCAATACCGGTCGATGTGTCTTCAGCTCTGGTCAGCATGGCGGAGCGTCCTGAATTGCGAAAGCGTCTGTTTAACGTCCGAAACGGCGAAGGGCAATCCGCGACGGGCGGGTGTAGCGAGTTGGCATGGTGGCGGCAAAGCTCTCAGGCCCCTGTTCACGAGTGGCGCGCGGATGGCCAGAGTGCAGGTCGGCTGGTGCACCAAATTCCGGTTTAGCCGGACGGTTCCCACAATTCGATCGGGTTGCCTTCGGGATCAGTCAGCCGTGCGAAGCGGCCATTGGGCAGGATTTCGGGATGCAGTGTCACGGAAATGCCGGCGGCGGTGAGTTGCGCCATCATGGCGTCGAAGTCGCGGACCCTGAAATTGATCATCCATTGCTGCGCCGGGTCGCCGAAATACTCGGTGTCGCGCGCAAAGGGCGCAAAGACGGTGGGACCGGCCTGCTGCTGCCAAGACGGCGTCTCATAATCCTGAGGCACAATGTCGATGCCGAGATTGTCGGCATACCATCGCGCCAGCCCTTCCGGATCCGAAGCCCGGAAGAACATGCCGCCGATGCCGAGCACTCTTTCCATAGAAGACAGATTACACCGAAAGCACCATATCGTCACGATGCACCATGGCGGCGCGGCCGGAATAGCCGAGAATCGCCTCGATCTCGGAAGACTTGCGGCCTGCGATGCGGGATGCTTCGTCGGCATCGTAGCCGGCCAGTCCTCGGGCGATCTCCCGCCCGGACGGATCCACCACAGCCACCGGGTCACCCCGGTGAAAGGCGCCGGAAACACTGCGCACGCCCGCAGGCAACAGGCTCTTGCCCGAGCGCAGTGCTGCCTCCGCGCCCGCATCGACCACGAGACGACCCGAGGGTTCGAGCTGTCCCGCGATCCAGGTCTTGCGCGCCGTTTGGGGTGTGCCGGAGGGCGCAAACCAGCTCGACCGTCCGCCAGCATCTATCAACGAGAGCGGGTGTTCGACCTTGCCTGATGCGATGATCATGGCGCAGCCGGCGCCGGTGGCGATTTTGCCGGCGTCAATCTTGGTCTTCATGCCGCCGCGCGACAGTTCCGACCCGGCATCGCCGGCCATGGCCTCGATTTTCGGGGTAATCGCTGCGATTTCGTCAAGAAACCGTGCGTCGGGATCGCTCGCCGGTGGGGCGGTGTAGAGCCCGTCGATGTCCGACAGCAGCACCAGAAGGTCGGCGCCGACCATGGTTGCGACCCGGGCCGCGAGACGATCATTATCGCCATAGCGGATTTCCGAGGTGGCAACGGTGTCGTTCTCGTTGATGATCGGCACGGCGCCCCGGCGCATCAGTTCACCCATGGTGGCGCGGGCGTTGAGATAGCGGCGGCGCTCCTCGGTGTCTCCGAGTGTGAGCAGGATCTGGCCCGCTGCAATGTCGTGGGTCGAAAGCCCGGTCGACCAGGCGCGGGCCAGCGCGATCTGGCCGACGGCAGCGGCGGCCTGGCTTTCCTCGAGCCTAAGCGCAGTGGCGGGAAGGCCAAGTACGGTGCGCCCGAGCGCGATGGCGCCCGAGGAAACCACCAGCACATCGGCACCGACCTTTTTGAGGCTGGCAATGTCGGCGCACAGCGAATCGAGCCATGCGGTCTTGAGGCCGGACTGGCGGTCGACCAGCAGCGCCGAGCCGATCTTGATGACGATGCGCCGATGCGAGGCGACGGGTTTGCGTCCGGCAGCCATGATCAATCGTCCGATGCGTCCGCGGTGTCGCTGGAATCCGCATTGCGCGAGGCGTCGACATCTTGGTTTTGGTCGCGCGAGGCGTCGACGTCTTGATTCTGGTCGCGCGAGGCGTCGACGATGACATCGCGCAGTGCGCGCAGGGCGCCGGTCATGCCTTCACCGGTGATGGCGGAAAGCTCGAACGGCGCCCGGCCGGCGGCCTGTTTGAGCGCGCGCACCTTTTCAGCGCGGGACTCAGCGTCAACCACATCGACCTGGCTCAGCGCGACGATTTCGGGTTTATCGGCGATGCCATGGCCATAGGCTTCCAGCTCGGTGCGGACCACCCGGTAGGCTTCGGCCACGTCTTCCTCAAGTGCCGAGACGAGATGGAGTAACACCCGGGTGCGTTCGACATGGCCCAGGAAGCGGTCGCCGATGCCCACTCCCTCATGGGCCCCGGCGATCAGGCCAGGGATGTCGGCGAGCACGAATTCGCGCGCGTCGATGGTGGCGACGCCGAGATTGGGATGCAGCGTGGTGAAGGGATAGTTGGCAATTTTCGGCCGGGCGCGGGTGACTGCGGCCAGGAAGGTGGATTTGCCGGCATTGGGCAAACCGACCAGGCCTGCATCGGCGATCAGCTTGAGCCTGAGCCAGATGGTCTTTTCCTGGCCGGGTAGCCCGGGATTGGCGTGGCGCGGCGCCTGGTTGGTGGAGGATTTGAAATGGGCGTTGCCGAAGCCGCCATTGCCGCCGGCCGCGAGACGGTAGCGCTGGCCGACTTCCGTCAAATCACAGATCAGCGTGTCGTTGTCTTCCTCGAAAATCTGGGTTCCGGCGGGCACCTTCAGGGCGACGCTTGCGCCTCCGGCGCCGGTGCGGTTGCGGCCCATGCCGTGGCCGCCGGTCTTGGCCTTGAAATGCTGCTGATAGCGGTAGTCGATCAGCGTGTTGAGACCATCGACGGCCTCCACCCAGACATCGCCGCCGCGGCCGCCATCGCCGCCGTCGGGGCCGCCGAATTCGATGTATTTTTCGCGCCGGAAGGAGACGCTGCCGGCGCCGCCGTCGCCCGAGCGGATATAGACCTTGGTTTCATCGAGGAATTTCATGGCGGCTGACCGATCCGGAACACGGGAAAGGGCCGGGCCCGTGGCGGGCGGCCCTGTTTGCGCGCATCGATAAACGCCTGCGCCCGCGAGGTCAAAGAATATCGGTCTTGCGGGACTTTACCGGGAAACGGTGATTATCGGTCTTGCGGGACTTTACCGGGAAACGGTGGTGACGCAGCAACCGGCCCAAAGCCGTGGCTGTCAGGGCTTGATCGCCTCGGCGCCTTTCAGGCTGCGGGCGAAATTGACTTTGACCCGGGCCACCGGCAGCGCGAACTTTGTCACCAGAGCCGTGTTGCGCAAGGTGCCGTCGGGCCTAAGCGTGAGCTTGTCGAAAAACCTCACGATGTTGGGCTTGCCGCCAGGGTTGAGATCAACCCGGTAGGAAAACCGCGCCACATTGCCCGAAACGCGGACGGTGGTCTTACCGATGACGTCCTCGCGGTTGCCTTTGTAGGTTTTTGATCCGGTGCGGGTGAAGACCCAGGTCTTGGTGTCGCGCTCGCCGTCATCATAGATGAAATCTTCGCGCAAGGTGAGCACAGTCCCGCGCACGCGGCCCGTCAGATCCACCCGGAAGCTGCGTGTCGTGCCGTTGATCGCCGAAAACCGGCCATAGGCGTAGGTCTTGCCTTTGAAGAAATCCTCCAGCGAAAGGTCCACCGGTTTGGTCCGGGTCTGTGCTTCGGCCTCAGGCAGCGTGAACGGAAGCGTCGCTATCGCGAGCAAGAAGGTGAACACCGGCGGGGCGAGAAAGCGCAGACTGGTCATGATTGTCCCTTCGTCGGCCGGCGTGACGCGGAGCCACGGCAGATCAGATGAGTGCCGCGACCCCGTGCCGTTTCCTGTCACGGGGCCATGCGGCATTGTGCTCATGAGTCTACGGCAAACGCGGCCCACCGGATTTGCGAGCCGCGTGTTAGCGGGCGTCAGCGTGCGTCGTTGGTCCAGCTAATCAGCGAAATCCAAGTCTTGCGGTCTAGCCGGAACCATTCCATTGATACCGAGGCGCGAAGCGCCATGACTTCGAGCATTTCGGTGCTCTGGAACTGAAATCCGCTTTTCTGCAATACCCGCCGCGAGGCCGGGTTGGTGACCCGGCAGCGGGCATCGATGTGGTCGATGTCGCGGGTTCTGAACGCCATGCCGATGAGTGCATGCGCTGCTTCCGTGGCGATGCCGCCGCCCCAGAAAGGCTCGCCGACCCAGTATCCCAGTTCCGCAGACCGGCCGTCGTCGCGGTTCTGCAAGGCGCAGCAGCCGAGAAAGCGGCCGCTGTCGGCCTCGGTGATGGCGTAGACGCAATTGCCATTCTCGCGTTTGGCTGAGGCTTGTACAAAGGCCTCGGCGTCAGCTCGCCCGTAGGGATGGGGCATGCGGGTGACCATGGTGGCGATGGCCGGGTTGTTGGCGAGAATGGCAATGGCGTCGATGTCCTCGGCGTGGGGCGCGCGCAGAACGAGGCTGTCGGTCAGCAGGACAGGACAATCAAGGCTCATCAGCGTGGGCGGCCGGGCTTCGGGACCGCTTTCATCAGGGGGTGCGCTTGCTGCGTCGCTCGGGCATATGCCGGGATCGTGTCTCATGGTTGGGGCTCCGGTCTGGACAAAAGAAAAGGGAGATGGGGTGTCCCATCTCCCTTGCCTTGATCCGGTAATCCGGAGGATGCCTGTCGAGGCCGGGTCGATGAGACGCCGGCCTGCTTGATGCGATCCGGCTTATTCCGCTGCTTCGGCTTTCGCCACAACGGACACATAGGTTCGGCCGTTGGCTTTCTTGCGGAAGTCAACATTGCCTGGCTGCACGGCAAAAATGGTATGATCTGTACCGATGCCGACGCCTGTGCCCGGATGCCATTTGGTGCCGCGCTGACGAATGATGATGTTGCCCGAAATCACGGCTTCGCCGCCGAACTTCTTGACGCCGAGACGTTTGGAGTTCGAATCGCGACCGTTGCGCGTTGAACCGCCAGCTTTTTTGTGTGCCATGGGTCTGCTCCTGTTCCGCCCCTTTAAGGGCGATTGTTCGTTTGCGGCCTCATGCCGCCAGGGCCCGAACGGGCGGTTTATTACTTCGCAAGCGCCTTTGCCTGGTCGCGCCAGTCGGTAATCTGGTCGGCGCTGAACGGCATGGCTTCGTCGATGCGGGCGATGTCCGCGTCGCTCAAAGCGGCGATCTGAGCAAAGGTGGTGATGCCCTGCTCGGCCAGCTGACCGGCTGCGACCGGGCCGATGCCCTTGATCTTGGTCAGGGTGTCGGCCTCGCCCTCAGGCGCGGTGAACAGCGGCGCTGCGGCGGCTTCCGCCTTTGGCGCTGCTTCCTTCTTGGCCTCGGCCTTGGGTGCAGCTTCGGTCTTGGCCTCGGCCTTTGCGTCAGCCTTGGGGGCTGCATCCTTCTTGGCGGCCTTTTTGGCCGGCTTGGCACCATCGGTCAGGATGTCGGTGATCTTGACCACGGTATGGTGCTGGCGATGGCCGCGAATGCGCTTGGAGTTCTGACGGCGGCGCTTCTTGAAGGCGAGAACCTTGCGGGCGCGGCCCTGTTCAACCACTTCGGCAACGACCATGGCGCCATCCACCAGCGGAGCGCCGATGGTTGCGCCGGCGCCTTCGCCGACCATGAGAACTTCGGTGAACTCGACGGTGTCGCCGGCGGCGCCCTCGAGCTTCTCGATTGTCAGAACGTCATTGGCTGCAACGCGGTACTGCTTGCCGCCGGTTTTGATGACTGCGAACATCTTTTGTCCTTTCGTGTTCGTCCGGCTCTCGCTGCAAATGCCGCGGGCCGTCTTTTTGCCAGTCGGAAACGGATCGGCGGATCCCCGAAGGGTCGCCGGGTGGGCCTTTGGCATATGGCACTCAAACGCGCCGCACGATCAAAGGCGAACGGCGCAGGAAGCCCCACGCCGCATTCGGCTCGCGGGATACGTGAGACGGCATAAAGAGTCAAGCCATATCCGCGGGCCGCGGTGTGCCATGCAATGCCGCCTGGCGTGATGAAAGCGAATTTTGCGCTTGTCTAAGCCACGCTTGGCTAGTAATGAAGCGCCCGCGCACCAAAATTGCGCCGACCAACGATGCGGAGAGGTGGCTGAGTGGTCGAAAGTACCGCACTCGAAATGCGGCGTGGGGGCAACTCCACCGTGGGTTCGAATCCCACCCTCTCCGCCATTTCCATAAAGCAGTCGCGTCTCCGAACCCGTTTGGCGGGATCAGAGTAACACGCTTGAGTTTTCAGGCCCTACATAAGGCTGTTTGGCTTTAGGTTGGGCGGCTCAAAGGCTAACTGGTCTCGAAATTCGGCAATGCCCGATGGCGGCTTTACGGACTTTGCAGGCATTCAAAAACGCAGGCTAAGTATTTGTGCCGCAAGGACAGCATGTCACTCCGGTGTCACCCACTGGCGGGTTGCTGACGTGGTGGGTATGATGATGCCGTATCATGTCAACGTCACCGAGAACTCAGGCGCCTGAGGAGCGATCAGATGCTTGTCAGAAAACTACGCATAGAAAGAGGCTGGTCTCAAGAAACATTGGCTGAGATCAGCGATCTCAGCGTGCGTACGATCCAGCGGGTTGAAAGGGGCGGCAATGCCAGCCTCGAGACCCTTTGCGCTTTGGCTTCGGTTTTTGAGGTGGGAATCACCTCCATTGCAAAGGAGACAAGCATGTACAAGGAAAATGACCTGTCAGTCGACGAACGCAAGGCTGTGGAGTATGTCCGCGACATGAAGGGCTTTTACAGCCACTTGGTACTTTACCTGATTTGTGTAGCAGCAATGGCGGTAGCAAATTTCTATCTACAACCTAACAATCTGTGGTTCATCTGGCCGACACTCGGTTGGGGGATGGGAGTTGTGTCCCATGGTCTCGCCGCCACTGAATTGCTGTCCTTTTACAATGTAGATTGGGAAAGACGCCAAATCGAAAAGTGGCTAGGTCGCGAAAGGCACCAGGAGAACAAATGAGCTCGGAGCTGCCATTTGGTGCTCGGTTGCCAATCGATAGCCAACGCAGGCAGTTCCATTTCATCCGGATCTTGATCCGCATGTAAATCAGGCAGCGAACTTAAAATTGCTTCCCAGTCTTCCAAGTCTTTGAAAAGATCATTCAGAAGTTTCGGAGTCTCTCCCAGCAAGTCCGCCATTTTCATTTGCGCATTGCCGCCATCGGTTTAGCCAGTCTCAAAGTTTGGCAAAAACCGATGGCGGCAAAGCGTAAAAAACGACCAATTCTTCGATCTGCCTGAAACACTCATCAGCTCCGCAAACCGGCAGCTAACGCCGCATGTCTTCAATCCCGCGAGTGCTGGCCCCGGCGCAAAGCCGGGGCGTGGGTTTAGCGATTGTAGACGGCAGTGATGGTCGAGGACGCCAAGCTGTTGGCGTTGACCATAAAGCCTGCCAGCGCGTTGCTGACCGAGTTGTCGATCTCAAGCATCGTGCCCAGCGCATGCACGGTGAACTGGTAGCGATGGACTTCACCTGGCGGCGGACATGCGCCGCCGAAACCTTCCGCACCATAATCATTGGTCAGCTCGACGCCATTGACTTCACCGCCCCCCGGAATGGATGTCACGTCGGACGGGATGTTGAAGGCGAACCAATGCCACCAGCCCGAGCCTGTTGGCGCGTCGGGATCATAGACCGTGACGGCGAAGCTTTCCGTGCCCTCCGGCGCGCCGGTCCACTCCAGCGTCGGAGCCATATTGCTCCCCTCGCAGCCGAAGCCCTGGAAGACGAAATCGCTGCTTAGCTGCCGGCCTTCGGCGATATCGGGGCTGGTCAAGATAAAGTCGTCAGCCATTGCGGGAGCGGAGATTGCGGCAGTCATCAGGGTTGTGAAAAGTACATTGCGTATCATCGGGATAGTCCTTTCCGGGATTGTGCGTTGTTGATGAGCCTATTGTGGCCAATCCAACGCGCCGCCGCCTCCGGTTTCCAATCAAGGAATGTCGAAATTCGATCAATTTGACGCTGAGCGAATGTCTTTTGGCTTAATTCCGAACCTTTTTCGGAATGCATCCGAAAAATGTGATGGTGTTTTGAAGCCGCATGCAAGTGCAATCTGGGACACCTGGGTGTCGGTGGTTTGAAGAAGGCTCAGGCCATGCTCCAGCCGTGTATGGAGAAGGGTCTTTGCGAAGCCCTGGCCTGTTTTCGACAGCCAGCGGCGCATGGTGGCCTCGCTCATTGCGAAGTGTTCCGCAACTTCATCGGCCTTCCAGGGGTGGCTGAGATCTGTCTCAATCAAGCTGCGCACACGGCTGACCGGTTGCTCTTCGACTTGCGTTGGCAGGTAAACACCTTGCTCACGCAACCAGATCAGTGGTTCGAGAAGCCTGTGCTGCCTGATCGCCTCTGGCAGCTTTGTATCATTCACGGTGGCCTGAATCAGGGCAAGAATGTCAGCCAGCTGATGTGTGGCGGCGGGCACGACCTGCACGCCCTTCGCTTCCCGCGGGATCGGGAGATCAGCATAGACGGCATCAATCAGATCATGCGTGAAACACACGCCCAGGGCGCGATAATCCTCCCCCAGGACCGGCCGGTTCACCATTGTGACCATCGATGCCGGTGGGAAAATCATAAGATCGCCCTCTTCGCCCAGAATCTTGCCTTGACCGGCCGTTTCGACGTGCTTGCTGCCGCGTTTGATGAAGAAAAGGAAAGTCAGGCGAAAATACAGGTCCACAAAGGTGGCGGTGGTCGCTTGGGAAATCGTAAAAATGGAAACTCTGCTATCCACAGTGGTGTCCCGAGGTGTGCGGGCGCAGCTCAAGTGCGCCCTATGCCCTTTCTTTTCAGGCAGTATTGCCCTTTGCGAAAAGGGCTCTGCCATTCCGATGCCCGCTACTCGTGATGCAACCAGAATGTATCGGCCATCAGGTCGGCGCTTTCTGAACTGTAGGAGTCCCAGCCAAACGCCATCAGCACCAGAGGGCGCGCCAGATTGAGAAAGACGCTTTGCGCAATCAGGTGAATGGCGCGGGCTTTGACCCGGTCACTGTCGGGATCTTCGCCCGTGATGCGCGACACGAGCAGGCGTATGAAAGAGAGCTGGTAGTTGAAGACCTTCTCGAAGAACAGCTCGGTCGGCTTGCCGCCCTGAATGAGTTCGCGCTGGACAAAGCGCGTCTTTTCGTCGGCGTCTTCCTGGCGCGAAACGCTCTGAAACGAACTGCGCATGAGGTGTCTGAGAAAGTTGCGTGCCTCATCGACGCTCATCGCTGCAATTTTTTCGGGCGTCATGCCTGTGAGCGCCGTTCCGGGTCCGTCCTTCCTGAACTCGGATGCCAGATGATCGATAGCGGCCAGGCGCAAACCTTCCTTGCTGCCAAAATGGTAATTCACGGCTGCCAGATTCACGCCGGCGTCATCGACCAGGTCGCGCACCGAGGTGTTCTCGTAGCCCTTTCGGCCAAACAGCCGAATCGCCGCAATGAGCAGGGCCCGCTTCGTGTGCTCAGACCGCGTGTCTCCGCTGACGCGATCACTGGTTGCCTGTGTTGTCATGGCGATGGTCATATCCGATCCTCCCACGCAAGGAAACAGACCTCACAAAAGCCCTATTTGCATTTCAAACGATTGTTTTATACAAACGTGTGAATAGGAGGGTTGCATGGTCGGATCCGGTTTTCGTGCGGTGGGTGTTTTTATTGGCTTGGCGCTGGCGGCACCTGTGCCGTCACTCGCTTCTGAAGTGCTGTCCGGCGCGCAAATTGAGCAACTGGTCATCGGCAAGACACTGGTTGGGCGTCGCATGGGAATGACGCTGAGAATGCAGGTGAAGCCCGATGGCAAGATCCAGGCCCGCATGGGGCCGATGAGCAGAGAGGGCCGCTGGTCGATCGAAGGCGACATGTTTTGCACCGATATGCCGCAACGTCACGCAAATGCGCCGCGTTGCCAAGTGTTTGAGTTTGTCCCGCCCGACCGGCTTCAAAGCTCCAGCGGCCTTGCCTTGACCATCGAATGAGACAGGCACACCCACGCGCGGATCTCGCGGAATGTCGATAGCCCCACTTGCAACATCGTGGTCACGAATGCAGCAAATCGTCTGTGTTTCGCGGTGCCGGAATACCGGTGGACGAACGGACGCGTGGCCAGCGCTCTGGCCGGCCGGTCAAACCTCCCTAATGTCCCAGATTTTGAACCTGATCCGGAGCATAGCCGGATCGCGGTCAGCGCTTCCTGTCAAACCCGGCAGGTCAACAGAAAACATGTGAACCGATCGGCGTTCACAACGTAAGTTAAAACAGTTGTTTCATTTTGAGGACGCCATGGCATTAATCAAACGGGTTTTGCGAGAAGCGCTTTGGCTCGTTGTGGCTGTGGCCATCACTGCCGGCGGCTGGTTCGGTTTTCAAATCCTGGGCAGCAACAGTCAGGCGGTGGAAGCGAACCCTATTTCCCCGACTGTTCCCGTCGTTCAGGTCGCCCAAATGCAGGTCCTGGAAGGCGGGATACCGATCAAGGCCAATGGATTTGTTCAGGCCGCCAAGACCCTGGATATCGCCGCTCAGACCGGTGGACGAATTGTGGAGCTTCACCCCGCCATTGACCAGCGGGCCAATTTCTCGCGCGGCGATGTGCTGTTTCGGCTCGATGACCGGCAAGCGCAAGCAAGCCTGGCGCAGTTAACGGCGAACCGAGAAAGCGCCGTGGCCCAGCGAGGTCTCGTCGCCACCCAACTGGAGCGCACCCGCGCATTGCGCGAACGCGGCATTGTTGCCCAGGATCAGCTCGATCAACTGCAAACCCAAATGCAGGAGGTCGAAGCGTCGGTGCGGAGTATTGCGGCGAGCGTCAGGGCAGCGGAAGAAAGCCTGGTAGACACGGTCGTGACCGCGCCGTTTGACGGCCGGGTGCAGGAAAAACTTGCCGAACTGGGCAGTGTGATCGGTCAGGGCGCACCGGTGGCCAGGATCTATTCCTCCGGTGAAATCGAAGTTGAGGTTTCACTGCGTGAGGATGAGGCCAGCCTGATTCCCGGCCTCTTCACCGATCCTCAGGCTTCCGGGGTTGTCGAAGCCAGCTTTTCTGACAGGCGCTACCGCTGGGAGGCCGATATTGCGCGCGTCGAACGGCAGATCAACGATCAAACCCGCACCATTGACGTCACACTGGCTTTGCGTAACCCCGACAATGGACAACCGGTTGGTCATGTCGGGGAGCCGATCCCTGCCCTCATCAACACCTATGCGACGGTTGAGCTGGCCGCGCCGCAGCGCCAGACGACCTTTGTGGTGCCGGCATCATCTGTTCGCGGCGGAAACCGGGTCTGGCTGGTGCGCGATGGCGCTCTGCAAATCGTCGATGTCGATGTCGTCCATCGTGAAGGTCCGGAAACCTACGTGATTGCTGACGGTGTTGTTCAGGGCATGATGTTGATCACCAGCCAACTGGCGAGCGCCATTGACGGAATGCCGGTCGATGTTACGGCCGGCGCGCCTGACACGGCTCAACAGGCGGGACTCTGACATGAACGGGGCACTCAAATGGATGGCGGAACATCCCGTCGCCGGCAATATGGTGATGGTGCTGGTGCTGATAGCGGGCGCCTTGTCGGCGCTGTCGATGCCGCAGACGACGTTTCCCGAGTTCGATCTCGACACCGTGTCCATCTCGGTTACCTACCAGGGAGCCGCACCGGAAGAGGTGACCCAGTCGGTGATCCGGCCAATCGAGGACCAGTTGGCGTCGGTTGACGGGATTGATGAAATCAATGCAACGGCCCGGGAAGGCAGCGCCTCGGTGATCGTGAGCTTTCTCGGCTCCGAAGATATCGCCGAGAAACTCGATGAGGTGAAGACCGAGATCGATCGGATCACGGTGTTCCCGGTGGACGCGGACGAACCGGTTGTCACGCGCTCGTCCAACAACACGCGGGTGATGGAGATCGTCCTGCACGGCAACACGTCGTTGGGATTGCTAACTGCTGAATCCGAGCGTTTGAAGGACGAGCTTGTATTGCTCGATGGTGTTTCATTCATCGAAACCGCCAATATTCCCGATCGTGAGATTTTCATCGAGTTCGATCGCGACACCCTGGCGGCCTTCCGTCTGAACTTGCAGGATGTGGCAAACATCGTCCGCGCCAACTCACTCGAGCTGCCTGGCGGGGACATCGATTCGGCCGATCTGTCGATCCCGATCCGCACGATTGGACGAAATTTTGACGCCAACGATTACGCCAACATAATCGTACGCACGGGTGACAATGGATCGCGGGTTTTGATGGGCGATATTGCAACCATCCGCGATGCCTTTGCAGACAACGATCTGGTGCAGCAATTTGCTGGTGAATTGGCAACAACCGTCAACGTCTTCCGCGTCGGCGACGAACAGGTTCTCGAGATTGCCGAAACCGTGCGCACCTATGTCAATGAGACGTTTCGTCCTTCGCTGGACGCCGGCCTTTCGGTGACATTGTGGCAAGATGAATCGGAGGTTCTTCAGTCCCGTCTTGATTTGCTTATCAAGAACGCATTCACCGGTCTGATCCTGGTGGTGATCTGCCTGTCCTTGTTTCTGGACATCAGATTGGCGTTTTATTCCGCGGCCAACATTGCGATTGCCTTTTCCGGCACTTTCATCGTCATGCAGCTCTTCGACATATCCATCAACATGATATCGCTGTTCGGGTTCATTCTCGCAATCGGCATCGTTGTCGACAACGCCATCGTGATATCTGAGAAAATCTTCAAAAACGGCGAGGATGGCCAAGCGCCGATGCCAGCGGCGGTCACCGGTGTTCAGCGTGTCGCCGTTCCGGTGATTTTTTCGGCGCTGACAACGATTGTGGCGTTTACGCCTTTGATGCAAATGCCTTCGCCACTGGGCGACTTTCTGATCGACATTCCGATCATCGTCATCATCGTCCTGACACTGTCGCTGTTGCAGTCGCTGTTTGTCTTGCCCAACAATCTGTCGCGGCTGAACTTTGGTTCGAGCTATCGCCCGCCTTTGGCATTCTGGCCGTTGATCTGGATCCGGAAAGGTGTCGACGCAGCACTCCAGTGGTTCATTCGCGTTCCATTGGACGCCATGCTCCACTTTGTTACCAAACGGGTCCTGGTGCCGATCGCCGGTGTCGTCGCCGCCATGATCCTGACGGCAGGACTGGTGGTTCATGGCTATGTCAAATTCGAATTCTTTCCGGCTATCGACGGCGAAATCGTCACCGCCAATGTCAGTCTGGTTGAAGGAACAAGCCTGACGCGAACCCGGGCCGTTGCCGATCGTTTGCGCGAGGCTGCAATCGCGGCCGCCGACAAACTGGCCGAAGAGCGGCGCATGTCGGTCGACATCATTGAAAACATCAATATGACCATCGGCCGCGGCGCAGCCGGCGGCGGGCCATTTGGCGGTGCGGCGTCGGTCGGCTCGGCAAATGCGGCGATTGTCGTCAAAATCCTGGCGCCCGAGCAACGGGACTGGCCGACCAGCACGTTCGAAACCGCCTGGATTGCGGAAATCGGCGAGGTTGCCGGTCTGGATTCGTTGACCGTGGCTTCCTCCCTGGTGGATGCGGGAAGTGCGATATCTCTTGAGCTTTCGCTGCCCGACGGCGCTGATGTCGAACCGGTGGTCGGTGATGTTCGCGACCAGTTGCGAGCCATACCCGGCGTGTTCGGGATCCTGGACACCAACTCTGCCGGGCGTCTGGAGTACAAGCTGGCCTTGCGCGAGGATGCGCGTCAGTATGGCGTGACGCTCAACGATCTCGCCACTCAGGTGCGAAACGGCTTCTTCGGTGTTGAAGCCACCCGGGTTCAGCGCGGCAGTGACGACGTTCAAGTCACGGTGCGATTTACCGATACTGACCGGCAATCGCTCGATGACATTCTCAGATCAGACATTCAGACCGCCTCCGGTGCGCAAGTTGCGCTGTCGATCATTGCGTCAGTTGAGGAAGGGCTCGCTCCAACCGAAATCACCCGCCGCAATGGGCGTACGATCACAACGGTCACGGCAGATGTCGATACTAGCTTGGTTACCGCCCAGGAAGCCAACACGATCATCCGGCAGGATCTGCTGCCGGTCCTTGAAGACCGTTACGATGGCCTGATTGTCGACTTTGGAGGCGAGCAACGGACCCAGGGCGAAACCCAGGAGGCACTCGGCCAGGCGACCGGTTTGGCGCTTCTTGTCATTTTCGCGCTGCTTGCACTGATTTTTCGCTCCTATGTGCAACCGGTCGTCGTCATGCTCGCCATTCCACTGGGGTTGATCGGCGCCGTGCTGGGGCACTACATCATCGGCGTATCTCTGGGGCTGTTGTCAATTTTCGGCATCATCGGGCTGGCCGGCGTGGTCATCAACAATTCGCTGGTGATGATCGATCTTTACAATGAGTATCTCGAGAAGGGACTGGACACGCGCAGCGCCGTTATCCAAGGCACCAAGGACCGGTTTCGTCCGATCCTTCTGACATCCATGACGACATTTCTTGGCATTTTTCCGTTGATCATGGAAACCAGCCTGCAGGCCCAGTTCCTGATTCCACTGGCTGTTTCGATCGGTTTTGGAGTGCTGTTTGGCACCGTCATCATCGTGTTGGCCGTACCGGCCTTTTTCATCGCCCAATCACACGTGTTTTTCACTTTCAAAAGACAGGACGCGGAGGACCGGGCGAAACCAGAAGACGATAACGCGGCCGCTGCGCCTGCCGGTCAAACCAGGGAAAATCGGTTGGAGGCGTCAAACGATCAGACTGCGGCCGTGCCGATAGCAGCGGAGTAGTCGATCCGCGGCCTTGGGACGAAGACGGTGGACGATGGACCAGGGAGCTCTGCGCGCGGCGCTTCCGGCGATCTGGCGAATTCAGGTGCGTTCAGGTTTTTCAGCGGCGAAAGAGTGCGGCGATCGGTTGTCCTCAAGCTTCCATGATCGGCGTTTGCACGCCTTTGAAGGGCTACCCGCAGCCTCTCCGGTCAAGCCGCCCAGCGGCCATGAACGAACTGCCTTCGTGAGACTTCAGTTGGGAAAAACCAAATCAGCTCTGCCGCTGAAGCTTTCGACCAGATGGTCGACAAGAGCGGTCAGTTTTTTCGGCGCATATCTCTTGGATGGATAGACGGCATACAGACCGCGGCTTTGAACCGCCTTGTCGGCAAGCAGGATCTTCAGCTTTCCCGCGGCGGCCAGTGGCAGCACGACGTTGCTTCCCACCTGAGCCAGGCCCATGCCAAGCATGGCGGCGCGCGCGGTGCTTTCGGGATCGTTCATAATGCTGTCGGGTGTGATCTCCAGCCGTCTTGGCTGTGACGACCGGGGGTCTGCGAATTCCCAGGCGAAGACGCGCTGTGACGGGCTGGACCGCATGCCAATCACACGATGTCCCTCAAGATCGGTTTCAGTTCGCGGCGTGCCGAACCCGGCGAGGTAATCGGGTGAGGCGCAGACAAGCGGCGTCACCGGGATCAGCAGTCGCGCGATGTATTCACTGTCGGGCAAGATCCCGCCCCGGATGGCAAGGTCATATTCCTCTGCAACCAGATCGACAAATCCGTCTGACAGGGACAGCTCGATTTGCAGTTCCGGATGGGCGTCCTGAAACGATGCGACCAATGGCAGGATTTCGGCTCTTCCGAAGGCCGTCGTCGAGGTGATGCGCAGCTGTCCCTGAAATGCCTCGCGTTCTTCCTGAATGGCGCTGGCAGCCGATTGCAGCGCTTCCACTGCAGGGGCGCAGCGTTGCAGGAACCGCCGGCCTTCGGGCGTGAGCTTGACCTGCCGCGTCGTGCGCGTGAAGAGCCGGGTCTGCAACAGCCCTTCCAGCGATTTGATGTTCTGGCTGACAGCGCCGGGGCTGACACGCAGGGATCTGGCCGCACCGGAGAAGCTCTCGCGGCGCGCAGCCTGAATGAAGGTCTCGATGAGGCGCAGGTCGATCATATGTTATTATTCAGTCAGACTAACAAGTATTGTCAATACTGGGTGTATTCTAAAAAGAAGCCAGCCGTCGCATCTTTGCTCCGTCGAAGACAGGAGATTGCGACATGCGCCTTGCGGCCCACAGCTTGAAATTGCCCGAACGGTTCGCGCCGGTTCTGTTTGCCCTCATCATGTCCGCCACTTTGGGAGGCGTGATGTCCGCGATCATCACCGCTGTGAACACCGGAATTGATTCAGGTTTTCCGAGCCGTTGGCTGCGTTCGTATGCGCTGGCGATCTCTCTCGCTTTCCCCGGTGTGATGCTTGTTGCCCCGGTTGTCCGGCGCTTTGTCGCCCGCCTCACAGACTAACCAAGGAGATTTACCCATGAACGCTCAATCCAAGAACTCGAATAACACATTCGCCATCGGTGGCGATCTCATGGTCAACCGCATGGGCTATGGCGCCATGCGGTTGACTGGCCAGCCCGCGAATTTCGGCCGCTATCCCGATTGGGAACAGGGCAAGGCGCTGCTGCGCCGGGCCGCTGAACTCGGCGTCAACTTCTTTGACACGGCCCGGGCCTACGGACCGCAGTGGAACGAGAAGCTGCTTGGCGAAGCTCTGGAAGGCCTGCCGGACATTATCTTTGCCACCAAGGGCGGAATCGACAAGCTGTCACCCACTGAAATGGTCAGGGATGCCAGCCCCGCTGTGCTCAGCCGCCAGATTGATGATGCGCGCGCCAATTTGCGTGTGGATCAGATCGGCCTATTCCAACTGCATTGGGTCGATCCAAACACACCGATTGAAGTGTCCATCGAAGCGCTTGCCAAAGCCCGGGCCGACGGCAAGATCCGGCATATCGGCGTGTCCAATGTGAGTGTCGAACAGCTTCGGGCGGCACAATCAGTTGCACCCATCGCTTCTGTTCAGAACCGCTACAACATTCTCGAACGCGATCAGGATGCGATGATCGATCTCACGGCGGCAGAAGGCATCGCGTTCATCCCCTATGGGCCGTTGGGCGCGCATCCGATGCAGAAGGGATCACCGCTGGCCGCGCAGACGGGCCACGGCACACGGACAGGAGCTCAGACAGCGCTGCGGGCGCTTCTCGACCGGTCCGAAAATGTGGTGGTCATTCCCGGCACTACCTCGATCAGCCACCTTGAGGAGAACATGCAGGCATAGCGCTCACACATCCCCTCCTCGTTCGGATATCCCAGGCGGCGCGACAAATCGTGCCGCCTGAAATGTTTCCGACTGCATGGCTGGGTCAACGAAACGATTGGTCTAAAGGCTCGATTGCGAACCGCCCCTGCGGCTTTCGACCACGCCATCGGCCTCCGTGCCCGGATATCAGCTCAATGGAGTGCGACGGGCTCTGGCATCGCAGGTTGCTTCAGGAACCGGCCCGCCGGGCACCATGCTAACCGTGGCCTGAGGGGATGATTGCGGCATCTCCCGCTGCTTTGGCCACGGTACCCATTGTGCGGTGAGCGGTTACCGTGGCGCTGAAAACAGCCGCGGTCCTATTCCCACTCACGGATGTCGACGAAGTGGCCGGCGATCGCGGCCGCTGCGGCCATGGCCGGCGAGACCAGGTGGGTGCGGCCCTTGAAGCCCTGACGGCCCTCGAAATTTCGGTTCGAGGTGGAGGCGCAGCGCTCTTCGGGTTTCAGCCGGTCGTCATTCATTGCCAGGCACATCGAGCAGCCGGGCTCGCGCCAGTCAAAGCCTGCGGCCTTGAAGATGGTGTCGAGCCCTTCGGCTTCCGCCTGTTCCTTGACCAGCCCGGAGCCGGGAACGATCATCGCTGAAACGCTGGAGGCCACCTGCTTGCCCTCGACCACCGAGGCTGCGGCGCGCAGATCCTCGATGCGGCCATTGGTGCAGGAGCCGATGAACACCCGGTCGATGGTGATGTCGGTGATCTTGGTACCGGGCTTGAGCCCCATATAGTCGAGCGCCCGCCATTTCGACGTGCGCTTGGACTCATCAGTGATCTCGTCGGGGTTCGGTACCGCGCCGGTCACCGACACCACATCCTCGGGCGACGAGCCCCAGGATACGATCGGCGGCAGCGAGGCGGCATCGAGACGGACCACCTTGTCGTAATGGGCGCCCTCGTCGCTGACCAGCGATTTCCAGTAGTCGAGCGCCATGTCCCAGGCCTTGCCCTTGGGCGCGCGTGGCCGATCCTTGATATAGGCATAGGTCTTCTCGTCCGGCGCGATCAGGCCGGCGCGGGCGCCGCCCTCGATGGTCATGTTGCACACCGTCATGCGGCCTTCCATCGACAGCGCACGGATCGCTTCGCCGGCAAACTCGATGACATGGCCGGTGCCGCCGGCCGTGCCGATTTCACCGATGATGGCGAGGATGATGTCCTTGGCGGTGACGCCCTCGGGCAATTCGCCATTGACCTCGACCAGCATGTTCTTGGCTTTTTTCTGAATCAGCGTCTGGGTCGCCAGCACATGCTCGACTTCGGAGGTGCCGATGCCGTGGGCCAGTGCGCCGAAAGCACCATGGGTCGATGTGTGGCTGTCGCCGCAGACGATCGTGGTACCGGGCAGGGTGAAGCCCTGCTCCGGCCCGACGATGTGCACGATACCCTGTCGCTTGTCGTTCTCGTTGTAATATTCGACGCCGAATTCGGCGGCGTTGTTGGCCAGCGCCTCGACCTGAATGCGGCTTTCCTCATTCTTGATGCCTTGCGCCCGATCAGGCGAAGTCGGCACATTATGGTCCACCACCGCGAGTGTTTTTTCCGGTGCGCGCACCGTGCGCCTGGCGGTGCGCAGACCCTCGAAAGCCTGCGGGCTGGTCACCTCATGGACCAGATGCCGGTCGATATAAAGCAGGCAGGTCCCGTCCTCCTGCTGATTGACG
Organism: uncultured Hoeflea sp.; assembly: GCF_947501405.1. Taxonomy (GTDB): domain Bacteria; phylum Pseudomonadota; class Alphaproteobacteria; order Rhizobiales; family Rhizobiaceae; genus Hoeflea. The sequence goes on from NZ_CANMVK010000005.1 coordinate 123,405, forward strand.
ACGTGGTCGTCCCAGATCTTGTCATAAATGGTACGCGGTGCGGTCATCAATCGGTCTCCGGGTGGTCATCGGTTTCAAGCGGCGATATGCACTTGATGGGCGTGCCGCGTCAAGGATCGATGACAATCAGATGCCGCTCAGTTCCGGCGGAAATCAAACAGATGATGACGGTGTTTGCGGTTCGGCGGCTTGATCCGGCCTTCCCTGAGGTCCTTGCGGTAGAGTTGCAGGGCCCGGTCATCAACGAAACTGTGGCTGGGGTTGAGCTGTGGCGTCAGCAAGCGGTCATAGAGTCGGCCGGATGAGATTGCATCCCATCGCCCGCTGGCATGCGCGGGAACAGCCACGGTGATGGCGAGAGCTGCGAGGACAATCCTGATCATCTTCGATTCCTTTCCGGCTTGATAAAGCCTCGTTGAGAGCGTGGTTCAGGCGGCCTTTGGCTGCCACCCTTCTGACAACTGGGGAGGCCGGCGATCAACGTCAAAACACCTTGCCGTGAAATCGAATTTACAGCGATCCGCCCCGCAAACTGTTCATGGTGACCACGCACGCCGGTCCGGTACGCCGGAGCCGGGCTTCAATTTGATCGCCTGATTCCCGCGCACTCATTGCAACGGATTGCCGCGGTCCAGCATCTTTGCGTAGAAGGCTGCCCGGACATCGCGCACACCGATGTTCGCCTCGGGGTTTACACCAATGTCGCGCATCAGCTTTTGATCCGGAACCTCAACATCGATGGACACGCGGGTGTCCGCTCCGGCGTTGATCCGCCGGCACAGCTTCGCCAGTTCGCGAAGCCACGGCAAGCGGCCCCGCGAAACGTTTGTCGCATCGCTCATAACTCTTTCCTTTTGATATGTTTTGACGTTAGTTTGACGAGTGAATGCCTGAAATTCCAACGGAATTACCGTCTGTGCCTATAAAGAGAACTTATCGATGAAATTGTCGCGGAAGTTCCCGCTCAATGCCTTGCGGGTGTTCGAGGCTGTCGCTCGCCACGGCAGCTTTTCACGCGCGGCGGTACAGTTGGGCATGACCCAGACGGCAGTGAGCTATCAGATCAAGCTTTTGGAGGATGTTCTCGGCGAGCAGCTCTTCCTGCGTCAGCCACGGCAGATCGTTACCACCGATGCGGCCGAACGCATGCTGCCCAATGTCGGAAAAGCCTTCGAACTGCTTGAAGACGCCATGCTGTCGGCGCGGCAGGCTTCCAACGAGACCCTGGAGATTCACTCTTCGCCGACCTTCGCCTCGCACTGGCTGGCCCGTAATCTCGGCAGTTTCCAGCTTGCCTACCCGGCGATTGCCGTCAGGTTATTGCGGGTGAGCAAGATCACCGACTTCAACCGCGATCCGGCGGACATCAGCATGCGCTGGGGTGCGGGTCCCTGGCCTGGACACGAATGCCACCTGCTTGGCCGGTTCTCCTATGCACCAATGCTCAGCCCGGCGCTTGCGGAAAGCGTCGGTGGTCTGAACGAGCCCCGCGATCTTCTCAAATTGCCGATCATCGGCGCCCAGCAGAAATCCTGGCTGAGATGGTTTGCCGCAGCGGGCGTGAAGGAGCCGGATCTTTCAGCGCACAGGCCGCACAATTACCTTGAGCAGGATCTTTGTGGCAATGCCGCCCTGGCCGGCCATGGCATCGCCATTCTCAATCACATCTACTTTGCCGAGGAACTGGCCAGCGGCCGGTTGATCGCGCCATTCAACCATCATTGCAGCGATGACATCGGCATCTGGCTTGTCCATCCGAAAAACCGCCGTAACGCTCCCAAGGTCAAGGCATTCCGGGAATGGGTCCGGCAGGCGGTCGCCTCCGATATGCTGCGAACCGAACCCGCGCCTGGTGAGGCTGGCTCGGACTAAGCGAGAACCTCAAAGACATGGGTGCTGACCAGCACCTCCGGCTCATCGAGCACAAAGGCTCGGAATGGAGGGCTCTGCTCCAATGGCCGCCAGGCTCCCTGCGCGGAGAGTCCGCCGATAACGCCCGCGAAGCCGCCGCTTTCGAAGATCTTGTCGCGCACGGTAAAGATCGCATGGCCGCCGGGACGGGTGATCCGGCAGAGTTCGGCAAGGCTTGAGGCCGGTGCATGCCCTTCGGTGAAGACGCCGGTCGAAAGGAAGGCTGCAAAATGATTGTCGTCCCAGGGCAGCGTCTCGCCCAGCGTTGCCTGCTTGAGTGCGGTATAGGCGCTGCGGGTCTCTGCCACCTGCAGCATCTCCTTTGAGATATCGAGCCCCTCGATCCGCCTGTAGCCGAGCGCTGCGAGACAGGGGCCGGACAGTCCGGTGCCGCAGCCTGCGTCAAGCAAAGGCCCGTCGCCGGGCGCGACGTAACGGGCCACCCAGGCGAGAACCTGAAACGGCAGGCAGTAGCCGGCGGCCAGGGTGTCGCGGTCATAGGCTACCGCCCACGCTGCATAGGCTGCGCTCAGTTCCTCGGGCGTAGTGGCTGCATAGACCTGCGCAAGCGGATCCGGGGTCTTGTCGGTCACGGCGCTCTCCCTACCTCGGTCAGCCTAGTGCCGCCCATTTGCAGGGGCTAGCGGTTCCGCTCCAGTTGCATCTGAAAATATTGCCGCTGTTGTTCGGGGATCTCCTCGATTACAACCCGACCCTGGCGCAACTGGTGCAGGAACATCGCCTCGGCGTTTGGATCACTGAACTCGAAACTCGGGTTGAGCTGCGGTGTCAGGATCGGGTCGTAAAGCCGGCCTGACTGGATCGCATCGAGCCTGCGGCCGGTGCGGTTTGAATCCGCCCAGACAACGGCCGGGAGTAAAATCAGCCCAATCAGGGCTATCAGCAACGGGCGCATTTTCCAGGCTCCTTTGGGCAATCTTCGTATCCGGGCATGGCGCTTATGTGGGGTCGCCGTCCCGCGTCGCCAAGGGCTTTACGGATCATTCTGCGCCGTCGCATAAGTCTAAGCCCGCAAGCATCAGCCGTCCGGCAACATAGGGCCTGTTCGCGTGCATGACGTTTGCAATTGCTTGGGCCATGCACTCATGGTCCCGTGGATAGCCGACAAGCCATTCGTCCAGATGACCGGTTCGAACCTACTCGTTGGTCTTTCGCCGTGGGCTGAACAGCGGCGTATCCGAGGCGCCGTTTTCGACATAGTGGATGGACGCGAGCTGGCGCATCCGCCGCATCCGGCCGGATCCGTCATATGCCAGAGCGACGAACAGCAGCATGAAAGCTGCCAGATTGACCAGCGTCGCGATCGATACCACCAGTTGCGGCGGCTGGCCATAGGGCGGCAGCCCCGCCATGATCGCGCCGCCAGCAACTGACAGCGGATAATTGAGCACGTCGTGAAGCTCGGTGACCTGGCTTACCGGAACGCCCGCATGGGGCAGGAGCGCCAGGACCAGATCCGACGACACCCAAAGACATGTCGCGATGTAAATTGCGCCCACCGGAATGCTGCCAAAGAGCCGGGTTCGGGTAATTGACCCGGCAAAACCCGGCATGTGTTCCAGCTTCAGGCAAAACAGTGTGCCGAGCGCCAGCAATGGCAGGAGATCGAACAGGCTCCAGCGCGGAAAATACAGAATCGCTCCGGCAAAATCTGTTCCCCAGGCGCTGTCGAGCACGAACAGCGACGGCAGGTTGGGCAACATCAGCGACAGTGGCACCAGCCCCCAGAACATCGAGCCGATCGCCCGGCCGCGGCGTGCAAAGGCGATCACTGCGATCACTGCCGCAGCAATCAGCATCAGCGGTTTCAGCCACAGGCCCAGAACCGGTGCCGCGGCCCCGCAGATGCCGCCGCTGACACAGCCCTTGCCGGCGATCACCGGAACCAGAAACCACAATGCCTGGCCATAAAACAGTGTCGCCAGAGAATACAGACCGATGAACGCCATGAACCAGAACAGGAATTGTCCGGAAGAAAGACTGGCAGTCATGATCACACCCTTGGGTTGTTACACCCCGATAGGCCCGAATGGGACTTAACAAAGCCTTACGCTGGGTTTCGATTTTGAAAAAGTGTGAATTTTTTTCGTAGCTTACCAGAATTTCCAATTTGATTTTAGGGGGTTTTCAACGGCGCGCCGAACCTCCGGTTCCGGCCTGGCAGTGAGCTTGTTGCACAACCATTTGGGCAAAGACCGGTCAGCCGCCGTTGCCGGCGGAGCGTTCCTCGTCGGCTCGGCGCAGGCGTTTTTCGAGCGCTCTGAGACCAAGCGACAGGCTCACCGTGAGCAGCAGATAAACATAGGCAACGATCGAATAGGTCTCGAAAAACCGGAACGAGCCGGACGCGTAGACCTTGCCCATCTGCGTGAGATCGGCCACGCCGAGCACCGAGACCAGCGAGGAATCCTTGATCATGGCGATGAAATCATTGCCCAGCGGCGGCAGGATGGTGCGAATAGCCTGCGGCAGCACGATGAAGCGGAAGCGCTGCAGCCGCGTCAGCCCAAGCGCCTTGGCGGCTTCGATCTGGCCTGCATCGACGGCCAGGATGCCGGCTCGGAACACTTCGGAAATGAAGGCCGAATAGCCGATGGTTAGCGCAATGATCGCCCGCCACAGCAGCGAGACGTCGCGCACCCGCATAGGCTCGATCCAGCCCGCCTCGATCAGTGGCGTCATGGCGAAATTCCAGGCGATCACGAAACCCGGGGCACCAACAAAGGCGATGTAGAACAGCAAGACCAGGATCGGAATCCCGCGAATGATCTCCACGTAGAAGCGCGCGATCTGTCTGAGCGCCAGCGAATTGGATAGTCCCATGACCGCCAGCAGCAACCCGAACAGTGTGGCCAGCGTGAACCCCACCAGCGTGACGAACACGGTGATCCCCACGCCCTTGGAAACAATCGCGAAAATCTGGCTGTAGAGGTCATTGACGGCGATTTGCACCGCCAGAAACAGCGCCAGCGCACCGGCAGCGGCCAGCCACCAGGGAAAATCGCCTTTCTCCGCGGCGGGTGGCGTCAGCGCCATGGGCGGACGCACCCCGTCGTCACAGTTCACCGCTGTAGAAGGATGGCGCGGGACGCACAAACATCTGCTCGCTGACGCCGCCCTGCCACTGGTCCGAACTCTCTTGCTTCTCCAGTCCGAAGCCGAATTGCTCGTAAAGCGCACGTGCGGCATCGAGACCGGCAAAGGTGGTCAGCCAGATCGGTCCGGCGGCGACACTGTCGGAATGGCTGATGGCGCGCGCCAGCAATTGCTTGCCAAGCCCGCTGCCGCGCTCACCGTCCGAGACCACGAACCAGCGCAGATGGGCGCCCGCGTCGCCGCCGCCGCTCACATCAAGGCTGACCGATCCGACCAGCTGCTCGCCGCGCCAGGCGGTTAGAAACAGATCCCGGTAGCGGTCGAACCGGCCGAGGAAATCGGCCATCTCCGCCGCCACCTTGGTTTCAAACGCCAGGCCGAAACCCCAGTCGCGCGCGTAGTATTCCATGTGAAGGCCGAGCACGCTTGCAAGTGCGCCCGGCTTGTATCCGGCGAACGTGATCTGCACGGCGCCGCTCAACCGCCGAGCTTATAGTCGAGGAACCACTTCTTGTTGAGCGCGTCGATGGTGCCGTCCGCCTTCATCGCCGCAATCGCCGCATTGATCGGGGCGGCCAGTTCCGAGCCCTTGGGGAAGATGAAACCGAAATCCTCGGTGCCCATGGCTTCGCCGATCAGTTTGAGACCGCCATCAGACGCCTCGACATAGCCTTTGCCGGCGGTGCCGTCGGTGAGCACCAGATCGACATCGCCGGTCCTGAGCGCCTGCACAGTGGCCCCGAAGGTTTCCATCAGCTTGATCCGCGGATTCTGTTCATTGCCGTCGAGCACATTGTAGACTGCGACATAGAACGGTGTGGTGCCGGCCTGGGCGCCAATCAGCCCGTCCTCGAGCTGTGCGAAGGATTCCGCATCGGTGAAGCGGTCTTCGTCGCCACGAACCAGCATGAACATTTCCGAACGCATATAGGGATCGGAAAAATCCACCTTCTCCATGCGCTCTTCCTTGATGGTGATCCCGGTCATGCCGATGTGGTATTGCGCATCCGAGACCGCCTGGATCATCGCGTCCCAGGAGGTGTTCTGGTACTCGACCTTGAAATTGAGCCGTTTGGCGATCTCATTCATCGCGTCATATTCCCAGCCGATCTGCTCCCCGGTCTTCGGGTCGATGAATTGCAGCGGCGGATAGGCGTTCTCGGTGACGACCACCACTTCCTGGCCGCCCAGATCCGGTAGATCCTGGGCCTGCGCAGCGGTGGACAGGATGAGGCCGGAAAGACCGAAAGCGGCTGCGGCCGCCAATGCGGCGTGTTTGAACATGGTCATGGCAATTTCCCCTATGAGGTCTCGGGACAGAACAGTCTGGCGCGGCCGAAACCGGCCGTTTAGCGCAAGTCCGTACTTTGCAATGACGCTGCATGCGCCGCAAGGGGGCGAGAGCGGATTGGTTTTGAACGCATTGGCCTGCGCCTTGCTGATTGGATGGCCGGGGCCGATCTTTTGGCGTGCGTTCGGTACAGCGTTGCGGCCGGTCTGAGATGGATTTGTGGGCTTGGCGTTTCCCTTAGCGGATCGCTAACCATATCGATTAGCGACAGTTTTAGCTTTTTCTGGCCAAATCACTCCTGCGGGTGAAGGGGAAGCAGTATGACTGGTGTTGAGAGCGGGAAAAGCCGAAATCTGGCGGCCGCAATCTATCTGTGGTGCGGGCTGGTGCTGGCGGCGTTCGCGATGTCTGGCGTTCTGATCCTGACCATGGCTTGCGTGATCGCTGACGCCGCCCATCTGGAGGACGAAAGATCCCTTATCCTGCACGATGTCGAGCAGCAGATCATGATGCTGGCGCGCGATCAGGCGCAGATATCCCATTGGGATGAAGCCGTGTTGGCGTTGACCGGCCAAATTGACCGCGACTTCGTCGAAACGGAAATCGCCGGCTGGTTGTGGGAGGATTTCGGGATCGACACCAGTGTGGTGGTTGCGCCGGACGACAGTCCGGTGGTCATGGTTCGCCGCGACCAGGTCCTGGCACCATCTGAAGCCGGGGCTGTCATCGCCGATACGGCAGATCTGATCGAGGCGGCGCGGCAGATCTATCTCGCGCGCCGCACGAAACGGCAAGACGGTTATGTGGTGGCCGGAAATCCACTCGAGGGATCCGATCCGATCTACATCGCCGACGTTCGCCCGGTCGCGGGCCGGATGATGTTCGTGATCGCTCAGGCGATTATTCCCGACCGCGACGCCCGGCTTGCCGACGGCCCGCCGCTGGTGCTGACGACCCTCAAGCCCGCGGCGGTCAACTTGCTCGCGGATCTGAATGGTCACGACGATCATGGCGGTCTCGCCATCGTGGGCGCCGGTGAGATTCCCGAACACATGGCCTGGATACCGGTGGGAATCGAAGGCGATGCCCATGAGGCGTTTGCGGTGTGGGAGATGAGCTATCCGTCGGACATCATTCTGGCCCGGTCGATTGCGCCGCTTATGGGGCTGTTGATCATTGCCGCGGCGGCGTTGCTGCTGGTGGCGCGCCGATCAAGTGCAGCACTTACCGCTCTGCAGCAAAGCGAACAAAACAACCGGTTCATGGCGCTGCATGACGCATTGACCGAATTGCCCAACCGGGTTCACCTCGATCAGGCGCTGGAGCGGATCATCGCCGGCGGCGGCCCTGACCGGTGTGCAATCCTTTGTCTCGATCTCGACCGCTTCAAGACGGTCAATGACACCTATGGCCATCATGCCGGCGATGTGGTCATCAAGGTCATCGCACAACGCATTCAACGCATTGTGGGTGACGCGGGCATGGCGGCGCGCCTTGGCGGTGACGAGTTTATCGTGCTGCTTCATGACGCGCTCGATCACCACAGCGTACTTACGCGCTGCGAGCAGTTGATTGCCAGTGTTTGCCGACCGGTGGCCTTTGAAGGCGGATTGGCCGATGTCGGCGCAAGCATTGGTGTTGCATGGTGGCCGGACAATGGGTTGACGGCCAATGCGGTGATCCGAAGCGCCGACGAAGCCCTCTATCTTGCCAAGAAGCAGGGCGGTGCACGGGTCTGTTTCGCAGCCTCGGCAGCGCCGCACGAGAACGCAAAGACCACAAGCCCGGTCGCCGCTTGAGCCAGGCGCCTTCGGATCGCGATTACCGCCAGGCCATGACTTGATCGGTGCGGGTGGCTGCGGGCGGAAGGGTTGAGCGGGCCGCAGTGAATTTGCAAAGTCCAGCAATCAGGCTAACAACGGTGTGCGTTGAGACAAGTGCCGCAACGCACTGAGGGAGCCGTTCAATGCCGCGTTTTGCCGCCAATCTGTCGATGATGTTTGCCGAATTGCCGTTTCAGGAGCGGTTTCGGGCGGCGGCGGATGCCGGGTTCGACGCGGTGGAGTTTCTGTTTCCCTATGGTCATGCGGCAACCGACATTGCCGGCTGGCGAAAAGCCGCAGGGGTCGAACAGGCGCTGTTCAATCTGCCGCCGGGCGACTGGGAGGCCGGCGAACGTGGTCTGGCGGCGCTTCCCGACCGCCGTGCCGAGTTCGAGGAGTCTGTGGACGTGGCGCTGGCCTATGCCAAGGCGTTGGGTGCAAGTCGGTTGCATGTCATGGCGGGGATTGCCAAGACAAGCAGCCGCACGCACCGGAGCGCCTATCTGGCCGCGCTCGACTTTGCGGCGGAGGCGGCCAAGGCTCAGGATGTGACTGTGCTGATCGAGCCTATCAATCCGCGCGACATGCCGGGATATTTCTTAAATGATTTCGATCTCGCGGCCGAGCTGCTTGGCGAATTGAGCCGTGAAAACGTGAAACTGCAATTCGACATCTATCATCGGCAGGTACTTCACGGCGATGTTCTGACAGCGCTCGAGCGGATGCTGCCGCTGATCGGACATGTGCAGATTGCCGCGGTTCCCGGTCGCAACGAACCCGGCAGTGGCGAACTTGATGATTTCCGCGTGCTGCGGGCGCTTGACGATCTTGGATATGACGGCTTTGTCGGCTGTGAATACCGTCCCAAAGGCTCGACGCTGGCGGGCCTCGATTGGCGCGCGCGTTTTGAGGCGGGATGATCCGGCTCAAGGCATCCTTGCGGCTCGGTCAGCCGTCGCGCGTCGGCATATCGGCATGCCGGGTCAGGCCGGATAGCGCCAGCGCCACGGCGATCAGCAGCGGCAGGGCCAGGAAGATCCGCGCAAAGCCGGTGTGTTCGGCGATAAAGCCGATGATCGAAGGCGCCACCAGAATACCGGAATAGCCCATGAAGGTGACCACCGAGATCGCCAGCCCCTGGGGCAGGCCGGGCAGGTTGCCGGCGGCTGAGAAGGCGATGGGCACCGTGTTGGCCAGCCCCAGGCCGGTCAGGGCGAAGCCGATGACGGCCCAGCTCGACGTCGGCGCCAGACCGGCTATGGTCATGCCGAGGATCGCCAGAACCGAGGAGACGCGGAAGGTGCGCACCGCGCCGAAACGGTCGCGCACCAGGTCGCCCAAAAACCGCATCAGCGCCATGGCCGCCGAAAAGGCGCCAAAGGCCAGGCCGGACATTGCTGCGCTGGCGCCAAGCTCCTGGCGCAAATAGAGGGCGCCCCAATCGAGAATTGCGCCTTCGGGCGTCATCATGAACAGGCAGATGATGCCGGTCAGCCACACTGTGGCGCCGGCTGCCAGAAGGCCCTTTCGGGGTGCGGCGCCGTCGTGCTCCGGTCCCGGCCGGTTGGTGGCGGCAGCAGGCGGATCGGCGAGTATGCGCGGCCAGGCCAAGCCGATCGCCAGGGCAGTGATGAGGGTGGCGATGATTGAGTGGGCTGGTACACCGGGCCCGGAAATCAGCAGACCACCCAACCCAGCACCGATAACTCCGCCCAGGCTCCAGAAACCGTGGCAGGACGACATGATCGCCCGGCGTTCGTGGCGCTCGACCTCGACAGCATTGGCGTTCATCGCCACATCCATGCCGCCAATCAGACCGCCGAGCGTGAAAAGTGCAAGGGCTGCGCTCCAGACTGAAGGCGCGAAGGTAACCAACAACAGGCTTGGCGCCGCCATCGCCGCCAACGCACGTACCACCGGCTGCGAACCACGATGGGCGATTGCCACGCCAACCAGCGCCATGGCGCACAGCGAACCGACTCCGAAGAAGACGATCATCAGGCCCAGATCACTCTCGTCGAGATTGAGCCGGGCTGCGAATTCAGGGATTTTCGGAGCCCAGCTTCCAATGAGAAAGCCGTTGGCGAGGAACATCAGCGATACGGCCAGACGGGGTCCGGTCAGCAAAGGCGGAGCCGCAGCGGGCGAATCAGTCAAGGCGGCGTCCTCGTTAAATCGTTTGAAGCCTGCATACCGAGTTTGAGCACCCAGGTAAATCACCACTGGCTCCGGTCCGATCCCGGGCGCGCCGATGTGACATATTGGCTATTTTGCCCGGAGCGGCAGAAAAAGATGCCGCCGGGCCGATCAACGTGATAAGCCCCGCGCAGGCAGTTTGTGCGATCACTTTTTTCAATCGGCTGCAATAAAAATTCGGGAGACAGTGAATGGCGACAGGATCAGCGCGCGACTGGGTACAGCGGTTGAAACCCTACAGGCAACCCAGCGACCGGCGCAGCGCGTTCGAAACGGTCCTCACGCTCGGTTTGCTGGTGGGCTTTTGGGCATTGATGTGGGTGGCGCTGTCTTACAGCATCATTTTGACATTGCTGTTGTCGGTTCCTGCAGCCTTGATGATGGTGCGACTGTTCATCATCCAGCATGATTGCGGCCATGGCTCGATGTTCTCGACCGCGAAATGGAACGACCGGATCGGCCGCGCGCTCGGTGTTCTGACGCTGACGCCCTACGACTACTGGCGTCGCTCGCACGCCCTGCATCACGCAAGCTCGGGCAATCTTGATCGCCGCGGCGTTGGCGACATCGATACGCTGACCGTCCGGGAATATCTGGCGCTGTCGCGTTTCGGGCGCCTGAAATACCGGCTCTACCGGCATCCGCTGGTGATGTTCGGTCTTGGGCCGGCCTTCATTTTCATGCTTGAACACCGGCTGCCGGTATCCGCACTCAAGGATGGTACGATCGGCTGGACCGGTGTCATGGTCACCAATCTGGCGATCGCCGGGATGTGGGTTGCATTGGGTATGCTGGTCGGTTTCAAAGCCTTCCTGATTATCCATTTGCCGATCATGCTGATCGGCGCGTCGATCGGCGTTTGGATGTTTTACGTCCAGCACCAGTTCAATCCGACCGAATGGGATCACAATCCCGACTGGCAGCGCGAACATGCGGCGCTGCACGGCAGCTCGTTTTACGATCTGCCGCGGCCTTTGATGTGGGTGACGGGCAATATCGGCATTCATCATGTCCATCATCTGTCCAGCCGGATTCCATTTTACCGGTTGCCGCAGGTGCTCAAGGATTTTCCGGAGCTGGCGCAGATCGGACGGCTTACACTGTGGCAGAGCTTCCGGTGCGTGCCGCTGGCGCTGTGGGACGAAGACCGTCGGCGGCTGGTGCCGTTCCGGGCATTGCGCGGCCAGATGGCAGGCGCCGTCGCCTGAGCGGCGCGGACCGAAGACACTATGCGGCGGGCAATCGCGGCGGGAGCGACGAGTTGCGCTTTCGCTTGTGCGGGGTGTGGAAAGCGTGTATGTCTTCACCATCGATTTTGACCGGACGACTTGGTCGCGGGCCGCTTGATGCGGGCACACGCTCAACACTTCACTTAAACTCGATGACGAACGCCTGCGCCGAGCGCTTTAAAGAGCGCTTGCGCATGCAACTACATTCATGGACACAAAGGACCTTCCATGCAAACCGGTACAGTCAAATTCTACAATGATCAAAAGGGCTTCGGCTTTATCGCTCCGGACGACGGCAGCAAGGACGTTTTCGTCCACGCAACCGCTCTTGAGCGTGCTGGCATGCGCGGCCTGGCCGAAGGCCAGAAAGTGTCGTTCGACACAGCGGAAGACCGCCGCACCGGCAAGACTGCCGTTCAGAACATTCAGGCTGCCTGAAACGCACCTGAGAGCAGTGGCTGGCTTGGCTGGCCGTTGTGACCCGACAGACTGACAACGCCCGGAAGCGCAAGCTTCCGGGCGTTTTCGTTTTCAGGGTCAGGGTCTTTGAAACGGTCGTTGCCGCGGTATCAGCGGCTGGCGGGCGGCGTCAATGCGGAGCCCTGGACTCCCGTGCGAGGCAGGGCCGGGCCGTTGACGCAAAAAAACCGGCCCCTAAAGGACCGGTTTCAAAATGTCGGAAAAAAGTCCGGCCTGCGGATCAGGCGTTTTCCTTGGGAGTCAGCACCTGGCGGCCGCGATACATGCCGGTCTTAAGGTCGATGTGGTGCGGACGGCGCAGTTCGCCAGAATTCTTGTCCTCGACATAGGTCGGGGCCTTAAGGGCGTCGGACGCACGGCGCATACCGCGTTTGGACGGGGTGGTTTTTCGCTTCGGAACAGCCATGACGGACTCCAGTTCAACATACAGGCATGATCATCGGCCGACCCACGGGCCGAAACTGACACATGCCGATTTCGGAAATTTGCCGGGCTTATACATGGCATTTTCAGATTTGACCAGCATCGAAGCGCATTTTTTTAGGCAGCGGACGTACGGGTTGTCAGCCGGTCCGGCGGGACATCAGGCTTCGTCCTGCGCGACGACCCAGGGTTCGGCGCGTCCGGCGGTCTCCCACTCCTGCCAGGCCGGTAAAGACTGCATCCGCGCCATATAGTCCGCGCAGGCGCCGCTCACCGGAAGAGCATAGACATCCAGCCGGTTGACGACGGGCGCGAACATGGCATCGGCTATCGAGAAAGCGCCCAGCAGAAACGGGCCTCCGCTGTCCGCAAGGGCGTCTTCCCACAGCGTCTGAACCCGCGTCGCGTCGGCCATCAGCGCGTCGCTGGCGGCGATGGGGGAGCGCGGCCGGCGCATATTCATGGGGCAGGCCGACCGCAGTGCTCCAAAGGAGGACATCATCTCCGCGCTCATCGCCATGGCCTGGCTGCGCAGGCGCTGATCGTCGGGCCAGAGGCCGGAGGCGGGATGTTTGCGCGCGACATGATCGAGGATGGCCAGCGATTCCCAGATGGTCTGGCCTTCATCGACAAGCACCGGCACCTTGCCGGTGGGCGAGAACTGGTTGAAGGCGGGATTGCCGGCATCCATGTCGAAGGGCACCAGTTGTTCCTCGAAGGCGATGCCTGTGACGCGCATGCCAATCCACGGGCGGAATGACCAGGATGAGTAGTTCTTGTTACCGATGTAGAGAATTGGGTCGGGCATGAAGCATCAGGCTTTCGCATGGAGGATAGTCACGGCATCGTTTCTCGCACGCCGGACAGTGTGCAAAAAGCCAATAATTTTGACCTCAATCATAAAGGCATTTGATGTAGGCGCCCGATTGCCGGGCGCGGCCCTCAATGATTCCAGCCAGCCGCCGCATGCCTTTGGACGGGTTGGCGGCGTTGCGCTTGTGCGGGTTGGGCAGCGTCACGGCGAGTAGTGCCGCCTGCCGCGCGGACAACGCCTCGGTCGTAACTCCAAAGTAGGCCTGCGCGGCGGCCTCGACGCCGTAGACGCCCGGCGCCCATTCAGCGATGTTGAGATAGATCTCCATCAGCCGCCGCTTGGTCCAGACCATGTCCATCCACATGGCCAGGGGAATTTCGAGCGCCTTGCGCAGCACCGAGCGGGTGCGTGGCAGGAACAGGTTCTTGGCGGTCTGCATGGGGATGGTGCTGGCGCCACGGGTGGCCTCGCCTTCGAGCGCGTCGTCGATCACCTTGTTAAGCTCGTCCCAGTCGATGCCGGAATGGGCGCAGAACTGCCCGTCTTCCGACATCATGACCGATTGCACCAGCACCGGAGCAATGGCGTCGAATGCCACCCATTGGCGGTCATAGGCGCGGCCATTAGCGGTTTCGGCCAGCATCAGGGTGGAGACGGGACGGATCTGCGGCAGGCTGTAGAGCGGGATCAGCAGATAGGGCAGCACCAACGCAACCAGCAGTATCGCGAACAGCCAGCCGAAAACGCGCCTCAGCCAGGAGCGGCGGGGGCGAGAGCCGTGGCGGTTCGGATCGGCGTTGCGGGCGCGGCTAGTTCGGGCCACCGGGTGGGTCCTGGGTGAGAAAACTGTGGGTGGCGTCGGTCATCGCGGTGTTCTAACGGGGTTGCGCCGGCAAGACCAGAGCGGAATGGAAGGCGCGGCTGGCGTTCAGGCGTTGCGGCGCGCCCGCCGCTGTGGCAAGGGGTCGGTCATGACCGGGATGAGTTCTCACAATCTGGCCGAACGTATGGAGTCGGTGGCCGTCGACGTCAGGGCAATGCTCGAAACAGTGCTCGAGCCTGCGGCGCTGGACGGCGAGATCAATCGGCCGGCGCATCTGATGGCGGCAATGCGGCACGGGGCGCTTAATGGCGGCAAACGGCTGCGGCCGTTTTTGCTGATCGAGACGGCTCGGCTGCTGGGCGCGCCGCAGGAGGCTGCGCTACGGGTGGCGGTGGCGCTCGAATGCATCCATTGCTACTCGCTCATCCATGACGATCTTCCGGCGATGGACGATGACGACCTGCGCCGGGGGCAACCGACCGTGCATGTGGCCTTTGACGAGGCGACAGCAATTCTCGCCGGCGATGCGCTGCTGACGCTGGCCTTCGACATATTGTCCGCACCGGAGACGCGGCTGCCGCCGCAGACCAAGCTCGACCTGGTCAATCATTTGGCACGCGCCGCCGGCGCCGGCGGCATGGTGGGCGGGCAGGCGCTGGATCTGCTTGCGGAAACGGCGCCGCCGGATGAGGCAGGCATTGTGCGCCTTCAGGCAATGAAGACCGGGGCGCTGCTGCGGTACGCCTGTGCGGCAGGGGCGATCACTGCGGGCGCGGACGCCGATGATGTCGCGCGGATGACCCGTTTTGGTGAAATCGCCGGCCTTGCGTTTCAGCTTGCCGACGATCTTCTTGATGTGACATCGAACGCGGCGGCGATGGGCAAGGCCACCGGCAAGGACGCGGCGCGGGGCAAGGGCACGCTTGTTTCGGTCCACGGAATCGAGGCCACGCGGCAACGGCTTGACGGGCTTGTGGAAGAGGCGACGACGCTGCTTGAACCTTTCGGGCCGAAGGCGCGGATGCTGACTGATGCGGCACGGTTTGTCGCCCAGCGCGACCGGTAACGCCGCCCCGATTTTCCTGCCCGGCGGCCTCCGTGTTCAGGATTTCGAACCACGCCTTATACGTGTTTGTTAACCAAGTGGCGGCACAATCCGTGAAAACGGACTGCGGCACCACCATGATCGACAACACCGAAAGCACGGCGGAAACTGGTACGGCGCGACGATCAATCATTGCGTTGCGCATCGGATTTATCGCGTCGCTGTCGGCGATTGCGATCGTCTGCGCATTCTTCTTTGCCGAGCAGAGTGCGCGCAACCAGTCGATTCAGCAGGTCAGTGCCCTGTCGCGCCAGCTGGCGACGCTGGACCATATCATGCGCGACCTGGCGTTCCACAGCGGCCGGCTTGCAGAGACACACAAAGACTTT
Organism: uncultured Hoeflea sp.; assembly: GCF_947501405.1. Taxonomy (GTDB): domain Bacteria; phylum Pseudomonadota; class Alphaproteobacteria; order Rhizobiales; family Rhizobiaceae; genus Hoeflea. Next base: position 138,946 of record NZ_CANMVK010000005.1, read on the forward strand.
TCCGATTACATCGATCCGCGGCTTGCAAACGCCACTTTGGCGCAAAAGCGCGAGATCATCGCCAGCCTTCAGATCGATCCGGATATCATCTCGTCGATCGCCAGCCTCGATTCAAGATTGATCAAGGCACGGAGGGAGCTGTTCAAGCTCCGCTTTGACTGGAAGCAGGCGCCGGCCGGGCTGACAAGCGAGATTCAGTCGAAATCGCGCTATATGACCACCACCGATCCGTTCCAGAACCATGAGAAAATGCTGGCGCCGGAACGTTTTGATGCGGCGCGGACCAAGAAGGACATCTACTGGATCGGACGCGAGACCCATTCACTTTATGAAGGCGTGGTCGAACCCTCCAATCTTGGCGTGCAGGAAAGGCTGCGCGATTATCTCGCCGGCCAATCGCTTGCCCAGGGCGCGCTGCTGCAGCGCTACCTGCTTGCCACCATGGGTATTCTGGTGGTGCTCGGTTTCGGGGTTTTCGTTCCTATCGACATGATCATCCGTCGGATGATCTCGCGGCTTCAGGACAAGACCCGCGAAACCAATGCCGCGCTGGTCAAGGCCAAGGCTGCCGACCGGGCGAAATCGGAATTCCTGGCCACCATGAGCCACGAAATCCGCACACCCATGAACGGCGTTCTGGGTATGGCGGAACTGTTGACACGTACGGAGCTGGATACGCGCCAGCGAACATTTACCGACATCATCCTGAAGTCGGGCAACGCGCTGCTGGAGATCATCAACGACATTCTCGATTTCTCCAAGATCGATGCCGGGCAGATGGTGCTGTGCCCGAAATCCTTCAATCTGGTCGACACGACCGAGGACGTGGCGACGCTGATGTCCTCGCGGGTGGTTGAGAAGGACATCGAACTGGTGGTGCGGATCGCGCCGGGGTTGCCTGACAGGCTGATCGGCGATCCGGGCCGGATACGGCAGGTGCTGACCAATCTTGTCGGTAACGCGGTCAAATTCACCGAGCAGGGCCACGTGATGGTGGAAATCACCTGGCGGGATGCGGAGAGCCTGCAGCAGCAAGCCGGTGACGATAGCGAACCGGCGCGGCGGCTGGCGATCTCGTTTGCCGTGCGTGACACCGGAATCGGAATTCCGGAGGACAAGATCGAGGCGGTGTTTGACAAATTCAGCCAGGTGGATGGGTCGTCGACGCGCAAGCATGAGGGAACCGGCCTGGGGTTGGCGATCGCCACAAGGCTGGTGGATCTGATGGGCGGCCGCATCAAGGTCGAGAGCGCGCTTGGCGAGGGATCGACTTTCAGCTTCGAGATCGAGATGAATGTGGATGAAAGCGCCAATCAGAGTGCGGAGTCGCCTGCTGCCGCGCTGCCGGGCCGCCGGGTTCTGGTGATCGACGACAATGCCATCAACCGGATGATCCTGACCGAACAGATGCGCGACTGGGGCTTTGACTGCGTCGCCGTGGAGAGCGGCGAGATCGGGCTTGATCTGCTCCGTCATGCGCGCTCCAGTCTTGGTATCGGCATCGATCTTCTAGTGCTCGATTTCCAGATGCCGGGCATGACCGGGGCCGAGGTAGCGCGGGCCATTCGCTCCGACCCGCTGATTGCTGACACGCCAATTCTGGTTCTGTCTTCGATCGACCAGGCCGACCAGCTCGAAGCGCTCGACAATCTCGATATCTATGCGCAACTGACCAAGCCGGTGCGCACGGCGCAATTGCGCCAGACGGTGCAATCGGCGCTGCAAAAGGCGCTGCGCCGCCCGGCATATACGCCGCCGGTGATGCAGACCCCGTTGACACCGGAAAGCGCGGGCCCGACAGACGCCGTAGTGCAGCCGCCCGTAGCCGCCCTGGTTTCGGATTCCACGCCGGCGCCGTCGACAGAGCGTCTGGAAGACCATGCCCGGATGCAGCCTGCCGTCCAAGCCGATGCATTGGTTGATGCGCAGGCCCCGATCGCTGCGCAAGCCCCGGCCTCCACACGGGAGCCGGTTTCGACAGGAACGGAGCGCGAGCCGCTGGTGATGGTGGCCGAAGACAACCAGGTCAACCAGATCGTGTTCCAGCAATCGCTCGACAGTCTCGGCATCAATCATGATCTTGCCATCAACGGCCGCGATGCGGTTGAAATGTGGGCGCGTCTGCGTCCGGATCTGGTGCTGATGGATGTTTCGATGCCGGAACTCAACGGCATGGAAGCGACGGCGGAAATCCGCGCCATCGAAGCCCGCGAGGGCATGTCGCCGACGCCGATCATTGCGGTGACCGCGCATTCGCTCAAGGGCGATGAGGATCGCTGCCTGGCCGCCGGGATGGATGACTATCTTTCCAAACCGATCTCGCCGGAAAAACTGGCGGCGATGATCGAACGCTGGTTGCCTGGCGTGCAGATAGACACGGATGCGGCCTGACCTCCGGGCCAGCCAAGCCTGCCCGGACTAGACAGACCTATGCGTCCTGACCGAAGCGGTTTTCGATGTAATCGGCAACCATGGCCTGGAAATCCTGGGCAATGTTGGGTCCGCGCAGGGTCGCAGCCTTGTGGCCGTCGATGAACACGGGAGCTGCCGGGGTTTCGCCGGTTCCGGGAAGGGAAATGCCGATATCGGCGTGTTTGGATTCACCCGGCCCGTTGACGATACATCCCATTACCGCGACCTGAAGGCCTTCGACGCCGGGATATTTGTCGCGCCAGATCGGCATGTTGCGCCTCAGATCATCCTCGATGGCGCGGGCGAGCTCCTGGAACACGGTGGAAGTGGTGCGGCCGCAGCCGGGACAGGCGGCGACGACCGGCACGAACTGCCGGAAGCCCATCACCTGCAACAGCTCCTGGGCGACCACGACCTCACGGGTGCGGTCGCCGCCGGGCTCGGGGGTCAGCGAAACGCGGATGGTGTCGCCAATGCCCGCCTGCAGGACAATGCCCATGGCGGCGGAAGACGCGACGATGCCCTTCGATCCCATGCCGGCTTCCGTGAGACCCAGATGTAACGCGTGATCGGAGCGGCGGGAGAGCTCGGCATAGACCGCGATCAGGTCCTGCACCTGGCTAACCTTGGCCGACAGGATAATGCGGTTGCGCGGCAGGCCGGTCTCTTCGGCCAGGGCGGCCGAGAGCAGCGCGGACTGGATGATTGCCTCGCGGGTCACGTCGCGGGCGCTCAGAGGTGCACCCTTTTCGTGGTTCTCGTCCATCAGCCGGGTGAGCAGTGCCTGGTCGAGCGAACCCCAGTTGACGCCGATGCGCACGGGCTTGTCATGACGGATCGCCATTTCGATGATCTCGATGAACTGGCGGTCTTTCTTGTCCTTGAAACCGACATTGCCCGGATTGATGCGGTATTTGGCCAGCGCCTCGGCGCAGGCCGGGTGATCGGCGAGCAGCTTGTGGCCGATATAGTGAAAATCACCGACCAGTGGCACGTCGATACCGAGCCGTTCAAGCCGTTCCCGGATCTTCGGTACGGCGGCCGCGCTTTCGTCGCGGTCGACCGTGATGCGGACAATTTCCGAGCCGGCCCGGTGCAGCGCTGCGACCTGGGCCACGGTGGCGTCGACATCGGCGGTGTCGGTGTTGGTCATCGACTGCACCACGACCGGCGCGCCACCGCCGACGATAACCCCGCCGACATCGACGGCGATGCTGGCGCGGCGGGCTTGCGGGTCAACGAAGGGGGATGTGGTCATGAAAGCCTCGGATTGGTCGCCACGGTGCGCCACACGCGCCGCGGCACATTGCCGACCGTTGCGGGGCGCCTGCCTGGTGACGCCCGGCCGCAGCGGCCGCCCCGTGATGCTCTATAGCCAGATACCGGCAATTGGAAGACGCATGATGCCGCAGATCCATGCTGATCAGTGTGCGGATGCCTCGGGGTTTAGCCGCCAGACCGCGCGGTTGAGCATGGCGGCTGTGGCCACCCAAAGCGCATAGGGGATAAACAGCAGCGCGGCCGTGGCCGAGATTGCACTGGCAGCGGCGATATAGGCGACAATGGTGACCAGCAGCATGCAGACATCGACCAGAGCCAGATCCATGCGCTTCAAACCGAAAAACAGCCAGGACCAGGCGGCGTTGAAGATGAACTGCAGCAGCCACAGGCCCATGGCGAGGCTGATGCCGGCTGCGGTCCAGACCAGCCAACCCGAAATGCCGATGGCAATGTAGAGCAGGCTCCAGATTAAGGGGAAGGCCCAGTTGGGTGGAGTCCAGTCGGGACGTTTGAGCGTTTCGTACCATGGACCCGGCTTGAACAGGGCGCCGCTGGCGGCAGCGGCCAGCACGAGCAAAACGATGAGGATGGCGGCGGACAATTAGGGTTCTCCCGAAACGGGCAGGGGTGACAACAGGCCGGCTGTGTCAGGCGGCCCTGTCTTTGACAACAAATAGGGCTGGCAGGCTGTTTCGCCAGATCGCGCAGCAACCAGAGGCCTGAAATCACTGGGCGGGTGCAATCGGCGCAGAAAACACGCCCGCGGCGGGTATCAGCATTGCGATTGCGAACAATCAGTCGCATGATGGACAGATAGCGAGTCCTGCATGGGAGGCAGTGGATCCGCATCACGTCACGGGAGGATGAGATGATCAACAACAGCACGGGAACGGCCAGTCACGGGCCGGTCGGCGCGCCGCAGATCCGGGCGGTGTCCTTTGAGGACGTGAAAGCCAGCCTTGCAGCGGGCTGGGCGGATTTCCGGGCGCAGCCGGGCTTCGGTCTGTTTTTCGGCGCCATCTACATGATTGGCGGGCTGTTGATCCTGGCGTTTTTAACCCGGATCGGTTCGCCATGGATGATCATTCCGCTGGCGATCGGCTTTCCTCTGCTTGGGCCATTTGTGGCCGTTGGCCTCTATGAGGTCAGCCGCCGCCGCCAGGCCGGCGAACCGGTGACCCGCAAGGGTGTGCTGGCGCAGGTGTTCCGTCAGCGCGAGCGGCAATTCGGATGGATGGCCTTTGTGGTGATGTTCGTCTTCTGGATCTGGATTTATCAGGTGCGGCTGCTGCTGGCGTTGTTTTTGGGCTTCAAGTCGTTTTCGAGCTGGGACGCATTTGTGCAGGTGGTGCTGTCGACGCCGGAGGGCTGGGGTTTTCTGGGCGTCGGCACGGTGGTCGGCGCGTTTCTCGCCACCGTCCTGTTTTCGACCACAGTGATGGCGCTGCCGATGCTGGCCGAGCGCGAAGTGGATTTCGTCACGGCGATGATCACCAGCATCTCCACGGTGGTGAAAAACCCGGTTCCGATGCTCGGCTTTGGTTTCATTGTCGGCCTGACGACACTGATCGCGCTGCTGCCGGCCTTCGCCGGGCTGCTTATCGCGCTGCCGGTGTTGGGGCATGCCACCTGGCATCTGTATCAGCGGGCTTCGTCCGAGCCGTAGGCGAGTTCAGCCGCAGGAAATCTGACGGATCAGCGGCTGGCAGAGATCAGGTCTGCCGCCGCAACAATCCTCCAGCAGAAAACCCAGCAGTCCGGTAATGCCGTCGTGATGGGCATGATAGCGGACGTTGCGGCCCTGGCGCTCGCGCCGCACCAGCCCGGCCTTCAGCAAGATGCCAAGATTGGTCGACATGGTGTTCTGGCGTACACCCAGACGTTCACCGATCTCGCCCGCAGCCAGCCCTTCGGGTCCGGCAGCGACAAGCAACCGGAACACGGTGAGCCGCGTCTCCTGGCTGAGCGCGGAAAATGCATCCAGAGCCTTTTGCTGGTCCATCGCCTATGGGTATTGGATGGGCGGGATCGGCGCAAGCCGGAACCGGGCTCGCCGAAGTGTTCAAACCGGCGCCGGACAGGGCGATCGGCGGCTCAACGGCCCGGCAGATTGTTCCAGTGAATATCCTCGAGCGCCTGCATGCGCGCCCGGGCGCTGGGTGAGTTGGCCCTGGACACGCGGTCGATCAGCGCTTCGGCGAGCGCCATCATGGTAACGCTTGAATCCCAGGTGCGGTCGGCGTCGATAACGCAGGGCAGTACCACGCGCGCCGACCGGGCGATCGGCGAAAGCCAGGGGTCGGTGATCAGCACGATACGGGCCTTGCGTTCAACCATCAACTCGCCGAGCCGAACCAGATCGGACTGGTAGCGGCGAATGTCGAACAAGACCGCGACATCGCCAGGGCGAATGTCGAGCAACTGGTCGCGCCAGGTTGAACTCTGGCCGGCAAAGTGCCTGACGCCTGGCCTGATGATCCTCAAATGTGCCGCCATATAGGCGGCGATGGCGTCGGTGAAGCGCCCGCCCAGCACATAACAGGCGGATTTGCTGTCTGACAGCAAATCGCAGGCCGCCTCGAACTCGCTTTCGGGCACGGCCTTCAGCGTTGCGTCGAGATTGGCCTTCAGGCTCGCGAAACTTGCCTTCAGCGCCGGATTGTCCGCCGACGGGGCGGAACTGCGAGCGCGCTCGAGCGGCGACATCAACTGCGCCTGCACATCGGAGCGCAAGGCACGCTGGAAGGCCGGGTAGGAATCAAACCCCAGCCGCGCGGCGAAGCGCAGCACGGTGGGTGCGCTGGTGCCGGCCAGCGCCGCCAGTTCAGCAATCGTCGACAAGCCGATGCTCGGGTAATTGGCGAGGAAGGCGTGAGCAACTTTTTTTTCGGCGCTGGGCAGTCCGCCGAGCGCTGCCTGCACCTGTTCCCGAATGGCCATGATGGGTCTGCTCCGATGCATCTGATGATGTAACAAAAATTACAGGATTGACATCGATTGCGCAATCCTAATCAATGTTACTCATTGCCATGGCGGATGCCGTGATCTCCCGGGAGCGCAAACCAAAGTGCAGGACGTGGCCCTGATCGACAGTTCGGAAGCACCGGCTTTTACCGTCGCCCGCGCGGACGGCGAAAGCGATGTCGTGCTGATCTGTGAGCATGCCTCCAATGCCATGCCGCGGGCGCTCGGTACGCTGGGGCTGGATCTGGCGGCGATGGAAAGCCACATCGCCTGGGATATTGGCGCGGCCGCGGTGGCCAGGCGGCTTTCGGTTTCGCTCGATGCGGCGCTGATCATGCAGCGGTTTTCGCGGCTGGTCTATGATTGCAATCGCCCGCCGGAGGCCGATGACGCCTATCCGGAACAAAGCGAAATCTATCAGGTTCCGGGCAATGCGGGCCTGAGCGCCAGGGACAAGGCACTGCGTGCGGAAGCGCTGTATTATCCGTTTCATGACGCAATCGATGCGCTGATCGATGGACGGCTTGCTGCAGGCCGGGATGTGGTGCTGGTTACCATTCATTCCTTCACACCTGTCTATTTCGGAAAACAGCGTGATTGTGCGCTCGGTATTCTCCATGATGCGGATTCGCGCTTCGCCGATGCGATGCTTGAGTCGGCGCGGGAAGCTGGTTTCGAGGGCGTGCGCCGCAACGACCCCTACGGTCCGCAAGATGGTGTCACCCATACGCTCAGGAAACACGGCTTGACCCGGAAAATCGCCAACGTCATGCTGGAAATCCGCAATGATCTGATTGCCGATGAACGCGGTCAGGCCGAGTGGGCGGACCGGATCGCGGGGCTGCTGCGTCAGGCGCTTGATCGCCGGCAGCTGGCAGGAGGGCTCCGGCATGGCTGATCGCCCGACACTGCCTTGTGGTTTGCATGCCCGGAGGTCGCCGGCATGAGATGCGCCGAAGCCTATATCCGCATCATCGATGCGTTCAACCGGCGGGTGGGCCGGTTCGCAATGTATCTGATCTTTGCCCTGATGGGTGTGTTGTTGTGGTCGTCGGTGACCAAGTTTGCCGGCGCGCCGGCGCTTTGGACGCTCGAACTCGCGCAGTTCGTGATGGTCGCCTATTATCTGCTGGGCGGCGCCTATTCGATGCAGCTTGGCGATCATGTGCGCATGGATCTGGTCTATTCGATGTGGTCGCCGCGGCGAAAGGCGGCGATCGACGCAGTCACCGTCCTGTTCTTGCTGTTTTATCTGTGTGTGCTGTTTTATGGCGGCATCTCGAGCACCACGTATGCGATCGAATATGGCGAGCGGGCGCATTCGGTGTGGCGGCCCTATATGTGGCCGGTCAAGCTGATCGGCGCTATCGGCATCTTCCTGATGCTGCTGCAGGCCCTGGCCGAGTTCTTCCGCGACATCCTTTATCTGCGCGGCGTAAGCGTCAATCATCATAGCGAGGCGGGCCTTTGAGCTACGAACTAATCGCCCTGTTCATGTTCGCCTCGATGATGGCGCTGCTGTTGACCGGCCAACGCGTCTTCGGCGTCATCGGCGCGGTGGCGGTGATTGCGGCGCTGCCATTGTGGGGCACGGGCGGGGTCGAGATCGCCTTCGCACAATCGATCAAACTGATGAAATGGTATCCGCTGCTCACGTTGCCGATGTTCATTTTCATGGGCTACATGCTGTCGGAGAGCCGCATTGCCGACGATCTTTACAGGATGTTCCATGTCTGGTTCGGCCCGGTTCCGGGCGGGCTGGCGATCGGCACCATTTTGCTGATGGTGGTGATTTCAGCGATGAACGGGTTGTCGGTGGCGGGCATGGCGATCGGCGCGACAATCGCGCTGCCGGAGCTGCTCCGGCGCGGCTATGACAAGCTGATGATTACCGGGGTGGTCCAGGGCGGCTCCAGCCTGGGAATCCTGATCCCGCCATCGGTGGTGCTGGTGCTTTACGGCATGATCGCCCGCCAGCCGGTAAGCCAGCTCTGGCTGGCTGGTGTGTTTCCCGGCCTGATGATGGCCGCGCTGTTCATCCTCTACATCGCCGTGCGCTGCAAGTTGCAGCCGCATCTGGGCCCGCCGCTTCCCAAGGCGGAGCGTGACGCGATCAGCTGGAGCGACCGCATCAAGCTGCTTCGGGCCGGCATTCTGCCCTTCATGATCTTTTTCCTGATGAACGGGCTGTTCCTGATGGGCGTGACCAGCCTGGTGGAAAGCTCGGCTGTGGGCGCGCTGGCCTCGATGGCCGCGGCGTTGATCAAGGGACGGCTCTCCGCCGACGTGATGGAGAACGTGCTGCGCAAGACGCTGGGCATTTCCTGCATGTTCATGTGGATCATTCTGGCGGCGCTGTGTTTCGGCGCGGTGTTTGACGGGCTCGGCGCGGTGCGGGCGATCGAGAATTTCTTCCTCGGACAGTTGGGTCTCGAGCCCTGGCACGTGCTTATCCTGATGCAGTTGAGCTTTCTGCTGATGGGTACGTTTCTCGACGATACGGCCATGCTGGTGATTGTCGCGCCGCTCTATGTGCCGCTGGTCAAGGTGCTCGGTTTCGATCTGGTCTGGTACGGGATCCTCTACACGATCACCTGCCAGATCGCTTATATGACGCCGCCTTTCGGCTACAATCTGTTCCTGATGCGCGCCATGGCGCCGCCGGAAATCAAGCTTCGCCATATCTACCTGTCTGTCATTCCCTTCGTCGCGGTCATGCTGCTCACTCTGGTGATCGTGATGATGTATCCGCAACTGGCATTGTGGCTGCCGGAACAGTTCCGCGGCAAACTCCAGGGCTGATGTGAGCAAGGCCCCTTGAGGGCAAACCAATAAAGGAGAACAGCATGATCAAGAGGCGTCAATTTCTCACCAAGGCCGGCGTAGCCGGCGCGGCCGCCAGCACTGCTCTCGCGGCGCCGCCGGTGCTCGCCCAGGAGCCGATTCGCTGGCGCATGCAGACCTATGCCGGTGCGACGCTCGGCCAGTTCGTGACCCAGCCCTTCGTCGACGCCTTCAACAAGGCGGCCAATGGCGAAATGGTGATCGAGCTGTTCTTCGCCGACCAGATCGTACCGACGGGTGAATTGTTCCGCGCCATGCAGGCCGGCACCATCGACGCGGTGCATTCGGATGATGATTCCATGGCCTCGCCGGTTGAGGTCGGCCTGTTCGGCGGATACTTCCCCTTCGCCACCCGCTCGATCCTGGATGTGCCGGTGTTGTTCGAGCAATATGGCCTCGCCGACATCTGGCGCGAAGCCTACAACGGAACCGGCGTCGTCTGGCTTTCGGCGGCCGGTCAGGATCCGTGCAACTTCAACACCAAGAAGGAAATCACCAGCATCGAGGACCTGTCAGGCCTCAAGCTCTACACTTTCCCGACCGCGGGCCGGTTCCTTACCCAGTTTGGCGTGGTGCCGGTGTCCATCCCTTACGAAGACGCGGAAGTTGCTGTGCAGACCGGCGAACTCGACGGCATGGCCTGGTCGGGTATTACCGAGGACTACACTGTCGGCTGGGCAGATGTGACGGATTACTTCCTGACCAACAACATCTCCGGCGCCTGGATCGGTTCCTGGTTCGCCAATGAGGAGAAGTGGAACCAGCTGCCCGATCATCTCAAGCAGCTCTACATGTCGTGCATGGAGGCCGGTCACACCTACCGCAACCAGTGGTACTGGGGCGGCGAAGCCAAGCTGCGCGCCACCGGCGACAAGCTCAAGCTGCGCAATGTGCCTGCGGCGGAGTGGAAACAGGTGGAAGACGCCGCCAAGGTATTCTGGGACGAGGTTGCCGCGGAAAGCGAAACCAAGGCCAAGGTCATCTCGATCTTCAAGGAATACAACAGCGTCATCAACAGCGCCGGCTTCCCCTACGGCGAAAGCTGATCCGGCCTGCGCATCAAACTCAAGCCTCCCGGCTTGTCCGGGGGGCGCTTTGCCGCTACAGCGCGCTCGCTTGGCCTTTTGCCAAACGTCCGCTGACAATTGTGGACCACGTGCTTGCGTCTTTCCGGTTCGAACAGGCCGGGCCGGCGTGGGCTTTTCGATGATCGGGATCAAACGACCATGGCTCAAAACCTTACCTTCGAAGCGCTCAAATCCGCCGCCGGTTCCGGCGACATCGACACCGTTCTGGTCTGCGCGGTGGACATGCAGGGACGGTTGATGGGCAAGCGTTTCCATGTCCAGAACTTTATCGAGTCAAGCCATGAGGAAACCCATTGCTGCAACTATCTTCTGGCCACGGATTTGGAAATGGCAACGCCGGACGGCTACGCCACAACCAGTTGGCAGGCGGGCTATGGCGACTATGTGATGAAGCCGGATCTTTCCACCCTGCGCCTGGTTCCCTGGCTCGAGGGGACGGCGATGGTGCTGTGCGATCTGCTTGATCACCATACGCACAAGCCGGTGCCGCAATCGCCGCGACAGCTTCTCAAGACCCAGATCGCGCGGCTTGAGGCGCTCGGCTATCAGGCAATGATGGCGACCGAGCTGGAATTCTTCCTGTTCGAACAGAGTTTCCGCGATCTGTCGCGGTCGGGCTATCGCGAGCTGACGCCGATCTCGGCCTATAATGAGGATTACCACATCCTGCAGACCACAAAGGAAGAGGCGATCATGCGCCCGGTGCGCAATCATCTCTATGCCGCGGGCATCCCGGTCGAAAACTCCAAGGGCGAGGCGGAAACCGGACAGGAAGAACTCAACATCCGCTATTCGGAGGCGCTGTCATGCGCCGACCACCACACCATCGCCAAGCACGCGGTCAAGGAGATCGCCTGGGCCAATGGCCGGTCGGCGACGTTCCTGCCGAAATGGAACGCCAACAAGGTCGGATCATCGTCGCATGTGCACATGTCGTTATGGCAGGGCAAGACGGCCGCATTCCACGATCCCGATCAGGCCCACGGCATGTCGGCGCTGATGCGCCATTTCATGGCCGGGCTGATCGAATACGCGCCGGACTATACCTGGTTTCTGGCGCCCTATATCAACAGCTACAAGCGGTTCATGAAGGGCACCTTTGCACCGACACGGACGGTGTGGTCGGTCGACAACCGCACCGCCGGCTTCCGGCTTTGCGGCGAGGGCACCAAGGCCGTGCGCGTGGAATGCCGAATCGGCGGATCAGACATGAACCCCTATCTGGCGCAGGCCGCGCTGCTTGCCGCCGGGATCAAGGGTATCGAGGACAAGCTTGAACTGGCCGCGCCGACTGCGGGCGATATTTATGAAAACGCCGAGGCCCGGCATATCCCTTCCACCTTGCGTGATGCCACCGAGACGTTGCGCGGCTCAAAGATGCTGCGTGAAGCGATGGGTGATGACGTGGTCGACCATTATGTGCGCTGCGCCGAGTGGGAGCAGGAAGAATTCGACAAGGCGGTGACCGATTGGGAAATCGCGCGCGGGTTTGAGCGGGCATGACAAGATCCGCCTTGGACGCCGGTGCGCCGGAGATTGCGGCGTGCGCGGACCAGGCGGCAAGCATTATCGCACACGCGCTTTCGCAACAAAGCGGAGCGCTTATCGGGATTCTTCAAGCATGACGAAAACAGTCAAACTCATCTCGCCGATCGACGGATCGGTCTATCTGGAACGCGAATGCCTGTCCCGCGAGGCAGCATTCGACGCGGCCTCCCGCGCCCGCGCGGCGCAGGCCGCCTGGGCGGCGCGACCACTTCGGGAGCGCATCGATCTGGTCATGCGGGCCAACAAGATCATCGGCGAACAAACCGATCGGATGGCCGAGGAGCTGGCCCACCAGATGGGCCGGCCGATCCGCTATGGCGGAGAATATGGCGGATTTGATGAGCGCGTGAGCTACATGGCGGACATTGCCGAGAGCGCGCTGGCACCGCTGGAAGTCGAGGACAGCGACGCTTTCAAACGGCAGATCAAGCGGGTGCCGCATGGCGTGGTTCTGGTGGTCGCACCCTGGAACTACCCCTACATGACGGCAATCAACACCGTCGCGCCAGCGCTGATCGCCGGCAACACGGTGATCCTCAAACATGCGGCGCAAACCCTGAAAGTGGGTGAGCATCTTGCGGAAGCCTTCGCGGCCGCAGGCATTCCTGAAGATGTGTTCCAGAATGTCGTGCTTGATCACGATGCGACCTCGGATCTGATCGGCAAGCGGGCGGTCGACTTTGTCAATTTCACCGGTTCGGTTGGCGGCGGTCAGGCGATGGAGCGGGCGGCCGCGGGCACTTTCATTCCGGTGTCGACCGAGTTGGGCGGCAAGGATCCGGGCTATGTACGCGCCGATGCCGATCTCGAGCGGGCGGTCGATACGCTGATGGATGGCGCGATGTTCAATTCCGGACAGTGCTGCTGCGGCATCGAGCGGATCTATGTGCATGAAAGCCTCTATGACGGCTTTGTCGAAAAGGCGGTTGCCTGGGTCAAGGCGATGAAGCTCGGCAATCCGCTCGATCCCGAAACCACGATGGGTCCGATGGCCAATGTGCGCTTCGCCAGGGAAGTTCGCGCCCAGATCGCCGAAGCTCTGGAAGGCGGGGCGGTGGCGCATATCCCGACCTCACCGGCAGATGATGGCGGGGCCTATATGACGCCGCAGGTTTTGACCAATGTCAGCCACGACATGCGGGTTATGCGTGACGAGAGCTTCGGACCGGTGGTCGGCATCATGCCGGTCAAGGATGATGAGGAAGCGATCACACTGATGAATGACTGTCAGTTTGGCCTGACCGCCTCGATCTGGACCGCGGATGCCGCGGCAGCGGAAGCCATCGGCGACCGTATTGAAACCGGCACGGTGTTCATGAACCGCTGCGATTATCTCGACCCGGCGCTGTGCTGGACCGGCTGCAAGGACACCGGCCGGGGCGCGGGTTTGTCGGTGCTGGGCTTCCAGGCGCTGACCCGTCCGAAATCCTACCATCTCAAGAAAGCATGACGCCGATGACACATGTTGCAAACTGGTCCTATCCCACCGCCGTCCGGTTTGGCGCAGGCCGGATTTCGGAACTCGCCGACGCCTGTAAGGCCGCCGGCATGTCGCGGCCGCTGCTGGTCACCGACCGGGGCCTGGCGTCGCTGCCGATCACTCTGCAGGCGCTTGATCTGCTCGAAGCGGCGGGGCTCGGCCGGGCGATTTTCGCGGATGTCGATCCGAATCCCAATGAGCAGAACCTCGAGGCGGGTGTCGCGGCGTTCAGGGCGGGTGGCCATGACGGTGTGATTGCCTTTGGCGGCGGCTCGGGCCTTGATCTGGGCAAACTGGTGGCGTTTCAGGCCGGCCAGACTCGTCCGGTCTGGGATTTCGAGGACATCGGCGACTGGTGGACTCGCGCCAACGCCGATGCGATCGCACCGATCATCGCCGTTCCGACCACGGCCGGTACCGGCTCTGAAGTGGGGCGCGCCGGGGTGCTCACCAATTCGGCCACCCATGTCAAAAAGATCATCTTCCACCCGAAACTGCTGCCGTCGGTGACGATTTGCGATCCGGAGCTGACGGTCGGCATGCCGAACATGATCACGGTCGGCACCGGCATGGACGCCTTCGCCCATTGCCTGGAAGCCTATTCCTCGCCGTTCTATCATCCGATGAGCCAGGGCATCGCGCTTGAAGGCATGCGGCTGGTCAAGGAGAACCTGCCGCTGGTGGTCGCCGACGGCGGCAACATCGCGGCCCGCGCCGAAATGATGAGTGCCGCCGCAATGGGTGCGGTGGCCTTCCAGAAAGGGCTCGGCGCCATCCACGCGCTGTCGCATCCGGTGGGTGCGGTCTACAACACCCACCACGGCATGACCAATGCGGTGGTGATGCCGCCGGTGCTCAAGATGAACCGCCCGGTGATCGAAGACCGAATCTCGCGCGCCGCGGACTATATGGGCATTTCCGGAGGGTTTGACGGGTTTTACGATTTCGTGATCGGCCTGCGCGCCGATCTCGGCGTTCCTGACAAACTGGCCGAACTTGGCGTGGGCCGTGACCGCATGGATGAGATGGTTGCGATGGCGCTCGAAGACCCAAGTGCTGGGGGCAATCCGGTCAAGATGACAGCTCAGAACACCAAGGCGCTGTTCGAGGCCTGTCTCTGACCGCCCGCGTTGGGCGCTGATTTGCGGGGAACCATCAAACCGCCGGACAATTCCGGCCCGGCGGCGTGCTTTTTTACGTCTGATCTGGCGTGTTTTGCGAATAAACGCCTTGGCCGGGCGTTTTATCATCATGCCACCACCCAGGCCTGAGCTTGTTTCAACGTGTCCGAGCAGTTGTCAGCTCTGATCACGCTAAGGTGTTGCTAAATTAGACATAACCAGATTCCTGGCAATCCCGCTTCACCTGCACGCAGTGTGATGCCAGCCTTATGATGCGCGCCTGGAGCGGCGGGCGATCACCCGGTGTTGCAATGAAAGGTTGTCACACCTGCAAGATTTCGGGTTACACTGATGTATCGAACATGGTTTGACTGCCATAAATCAGAGCGTGTCTGGTTTGACTGGAAACAGTTTAAGTGGATGTTTTCGTGCGGAAACCTTTCGTTTTTCGGCTCTTTGGCGGTGTAACATTGTTGCAAAGAGCAGGGGACGCCGCCTCAGCGGGTTTGGTTAGGCTTGCCGCCCGCCCGGCTGTCGGTTTTCAATCGAGGCCATCCATGCATGACACGCTCTCATTCTGACCCCTTGGGATTCCGGTCAGGGATCCAACTGTTGGCTTGTTTGTGGAGAAAACTATGGACATGCGTGCCGTTCTGAAGTTCCTGGAGCGTGATCCGGACGAAGACAGCGATGCCGACACCCTTCGGGCGCAGATTTCCGATGTGATCGCGGCCCTTGGATTCGATTTCTTTACCCTGGTCCGGCAACCCGGCCCGGAGAGCGACGCTGCCGATATTGTGCTGGCCGGGCAGTGGCCCAAAGGCTGGCCGGAGCTCTATGTGAAGCGCAAATACGCCACCATCGATCCGACGGTGCGCTATCTCGGCCATTGTCAAAGCGGTTTCCGGTGGCGCGAGGCGCTGGCTGCCTTCGCCAATGATCCGCATCGCAAGCGGATGGAGCGGATGATGGTCGATGCACGCCGCCACCGGCTTGAGGACGGGTATCTGTTTCCCGTTCACGGACGCCGCGGTCTCGTCGGCGTGCTCACTGTGGCTGGCCGCGTCGTGGATCTTTCGCCGTCCGAGATGGCGCTGATGGATGCGCTCGCCAAGCGCGCATTTTGGGATTTGCTGGAGGCTCGGGACCCGCAGACGCATGAGCGTTTGAGCCGCCCCGTCGTGCTGCAAATGACCAATCGTGAGAGGGAAACGCTGGAATGCCTCGGCTACGGCATGACTTCCAACGAGATGGGTGCGACCCTGGGGCTGTCCGCGCACACGGTGGATTGGTACATGAACGGCATCCAGGACAAGCTCAAGGCAAAGAACCGCCACCACGTGGTGGCGATCGCCTTCCGACTGGGATTGATTTCCTGAGATCACCGGCGCTTTCAAGGCCAGCCGAATGATGTGATCCGAAGCCGGCCGCAATACCGCAGTGGTCATCGCGCCCGGTAGCGGATTTACTCCGATGGCGACCGCGCCCGTGCAATTTGCACTGCAGCAAAACAGCCGCTATGGATTGGCAGCCGGGGCTGATCGCTCCCATTCCTTCCAGTCCATAGGGGAGCCTGTTCGTGCCGATTACCAAGATTCTTGTCGCCAACCGGTCTGAAATCGCTATTCGCGTATTCCGCGCGGCCAATGAGCTGGGTCTCAAAACCGTGGCGATCTGGGCGGAAGAAGACAAACTCGCGCTGCACCGGTTCAAGGCGGATGAATCCTACCAGGTCGGACGGGGGCCGCATCTCGATCGGGAACTGGGGCCCATTGAAAGCTATCTGTCGATCGACGAGGTGATCCGGGTGGGAAGACTGTCGGGCGCGGATGCGATCCATCCGGGCTACGGGCTGTTGTCCGAAAGTCCTGAATTTGCCGATGCATGCGCCGAAAACGGCATTGTTTTCATCGGTCCGAGGCCCGATACCATGCGGCGGTTGGGCAACAAGGTGGCTGCGCGCAATCTCGCCATCGAGATCGGGGTGCCGGTGGTTCCGGCCACCGAACCGCTGCCCGACGATATGGACGAAGTGCGCCGTCAGGCCGAGGTGGTCGGTTTCCCGGTGATGCTGAAAGCCTCCTGGGGCGGCGGCGGTCGCGGCATGCGGGTGATCCGCGCATCCGAAGATCTCGACCGTGAAGTCACCGAGGCCAAGCGCGAGGCGATGGCGGCCTTTGGCAAGGACGAGATCTATCTCGAAAAGCTGGTCGAACGCGCCCGCCATGTCGAGGTGCAGGTGCTGGGCGATACCCACGGCAATCAGGTCCATCTGTTCGAGCGCGACTGCTCGATCCAGCGCCGCAACCAGAAAGTCGTTGAACGCGCGCCCGCGCCCTATCTCGATGATGCTCAACGCGCCGAACTGGCAGGCCATGCGCTCAAGATCGCCAAGGCCACCGACTATGTCGGCGCCGGCACGGTCGAGTTCCTGATGGATGCCGACACCGGTGCGTTCTACTTCATCGAGGTCAATCCGCGCATTCAGGTCGAGCATACGGTGACCGAAGAGGTTACCGGGATCGATATCGTCAAGGCGCAGATCCATCTGCTTGAAGGTGCGGTGATCGGCACGCCGGAATCGGGCGTGCCGGCGCAGGCCGACATCCGGCTTAACGGCCACGCGCTGCAATGCCGGATCACCACCGAGGATCCCGAGCAGAATTTCATTCCCGACTACGGCCGCATCACCGCCTATCGCGGCGCTACCGGCTTCGGCATCCGGCTTGATGGCGGCACCGCCTATTCCGGCGCGGTGATCACCCGCTTTTACGATCCGCTTCTGGAAAAAGTGACCGCCTGGGCGCCGACGCCCGAGGAGACCATCCGCCGCATGGACCGGGCGCTGCGCGAGTTCCGGATCCGCGGCGTGGCCACCAACCTGACCTTTCTCGAGGCCATCATCGGCCACCAGAAGTTTCGCGACAACAGCTATACGACGCGGTTCATCGACACCACGCCGGAGCTGTTTGAGCAGGTCAAACGCCAGGATCGCGCGACCAAGCTTCTGACCTATCTTGCCGATGTCTCTGTCAACGGCCATCCCGAAACCAAGGGCCGGCCGCGGCCGCTTGCGGATGCGGCGTTGCCACGGGTTCCGCATGTCGATGCTCCGGTGGTTGATGGAACCCGGCAATTGCTCGATCAACTCGGGCCGAAGGGTTTTGCCGGCTGGATGCGCGACCAGACGCGCGTGCTGATCACCGACACGACCATGCGCGACGGGCATCAGTCGCTGTTGGCCACCCGTATGCGCACCCACGATATCGCGGCGATCTCCGGGAGTTATGCGCGGGCGCTGCCCAATTTGTTGTCGCTGGAGTGCTGGGGCGGGGCGACCTTCGACGTTTCGATGCGGTTTTTGACCGAAGACCCATGGGAGCGGCTGGAGATGGTGCGCCAGGGAGCGCCGAACCTGCTCCTGCAGATGCTGCTGCGCGGCGCAAATGGTGTCGGCTACAAGAACTATCCAGACAATGTGGTCAGGCATTTCGTACAGCAGGCCGCGCAAAGCGGCATCGATTTGTTCCGGGTGTTTGATTGCCTCAACTGGGTGGAAAATATGCGGGTGTCGATGGACGCCGTGTGCGAGCAGGACAAGCTGTGCGAGGCCACCATCTGCTACACCGGCGACATCATGAACTCGGCGCGGCCGAAGTATGATCTGAAATATTACGCCGGGCTCGCTGTGGACCTCGAAAAGGCGGGTGCGCATATCATTGCGGTCAAGGACATGGCCGGATTGTTGAAGCCGGCGGCCGCCAAGCATCTGTTCAAGGCGTTGCGTGACGTTACGGATCTGCCGATCCATTTCCACACACATGACACATCCGGTATCTCGGCCGCCACAGTGCTTGCTGCTGTCGACAGTGGCGTGGATGCCGTTGACGCGGCGATGGACGCGCTGTCGGGCAACACTTCGCAGCCTTGCCTGGGTTCGATCGTCGAGGCGTTGCGGGGTCACGAACGCGATCCGGGGCTCGATCCGGAATGGATCCGGCGGATTTCGTTTTACTGGGAGGCGGTGCGCAATCAGTACGCGGCTTTCGAAAGTGACCTCAAGGGTCCGGCCTCGGAAGTTTATCTGCACGAAATGCCGGGCGGGCAGTTCACCAATCTCAAGGAACAAGCAAGATCGCTTGGGCTTGAGACGCGCTGGCACGAGGTTGCCCAAGCCTATGCCGACGCCAACCAGATGTTTGGCGATATCGTCAAGGTCACGCCGTCGTCGAAAGTGGTCGGCGACATGGCGCTGATGATGGTGAGCCAGGATTTGAGCGTCGCCGATGTCGTAAGCGCGGATAAGGACGTGTCCTTTCCCGAATCAGTGGTGTCGATGATGCGCGGCGATCTCGGTCAGCCGCCGGCGGGTTGGCCGGATGCGTTGCAACACAGGGTGCTCAAGGGCGAGGAGGCCTATACGGCGCGTCCGGGGTCGCTGCTTCCCGACGCCGATCTGGATGCAGAACGCAAGGAGATCGAAACCAAGCTGGAGCGCGAGGTCAGCGAAAACGAATTCGCCTCCTATCTCATGTATCCCAAGGTGTTTACCGATTTCGCGCTGGCCTCGGACACCTATGGTCCGGTCAGCATGTTGCCGACGCCTGCCTATTTCTACGGACTCCCCGTGGGCGAAGAGCTGTTCGTCGAGATCGAACAGGGCAAGACGCTCGTGGTGCACAATCTCGCGCAGGGCGAGCCCGACGAAAAGGGCATGGTCACCGTGTTTTTCGAACTCAATGGCCAGCCTCGCCGCGTCAAGGTGCCCGACCGTGCGCATGGCGCATCGGGAGCGGCTGCCCGCCGCAAGGCGGAGGCGGGCAATGACGCCCATGTCGCAGCCCCCATGCCTGGTGTTGTTTCAACTGTGGCGGTGAGCCAGGGGCAGGAGATCAAGGCAGGCGATGTGCTGGTGTCGATCGAGGCGATGAAGATGGAAACCGCCATCCATGCCGAGCGTGACGGGGTGCTGGCCGAAGTGCTGGTCAAGGCCGGCGACCAGATCGACGCCAAGGATCTGTTGGTGGTCTACGCCGCGGCGTGATCCGCCGGCGGCCGACCGGTGGTGGGGGCGCTGCCTTGATTCGGGGTGGTTAGCACGGGTGACGGAGATTGCCGCGCTGTGAGGGCTTGCGCGGCCGGATATCATTTCGCAATCTGCGGCTTGCGCCCGAGCGGGTGAGAAACCAATCGATTCGGGTCCGGTCTGCCGGTCATCCGATCCCCGAAACATCGTCTATCACAAGGATTGCTTGCCATGCTTGCCGCCATACCTCTGATGATCGTGCCGCTGGCGCTTTACAATCTGGTGCTGCTCGGGGTTATTGGCGGCGGCGTATCCGGCCTCGGCAGCACCGTCACCTCGCTTGAGATGATGTCGGGCGCGGTGTGGACCATGAGCCTGGGCGATTTGTTGATCGTGATTGCGCTGGCGCTTTTGTTCATCGAAGTGCTGAAGGCCACGCGCACCGGAGCATGGTCGGTGATCGACCATATGCTCTCGATGTTTGTGTTCGTGGCGTTTCTGGTGGAGTTTCTGCTTGTCCGCGACGCCGCCACTCAAGTGTTCTTCATCCTGATGGTGATCGCCTTTATCGATGTCATCGCCGGATTTTCCGTGGCGATCCGTTCGGCCGGACGCGACGTGTCGATCGGGCTTTAAGCCAACGCAGTCCGGTCAACCGGCATCGGCCGCATATCCGGCCGCCTCGATGCCTGCGATGGCGCAGATCTCGTCATTGTCGGATGTGTCACCTGTGATGCCCACGGCCCCGATGATTGCGCCCTTGCGGTCGCGGATCAGCACGCCGCCGGGGACTGCGACAATCTTGCCGCCTGATACCGCCGAGAGCCCTTCAAGAAAATGCGGCCGGGTTTCAGCCTGGGCATTGAGCCAGCGCGATCCCACACCCACGGCGATGGCGCCATAGGCCTTGCCGCTGGCGATTTCGAAGCGCAGCGCGGAGGCGCCATCCTGACGCTGAAAGGCTTTGACATGGCCGCCGGCGTCGAGCACCACCACGGCGAGCGGTTTGAGGCCGAGTTCCTTTCCTCGGGCCAGCGCCGATGTGATGATCTTGAGCGCCTTGGTGAGCGTAATATCGGTCATGTTGAATGCCTTTCAAAACAATGGCAGAAGCTGTTTGCCTTTATAGGGTTGAAGTTCGCTTGCGCGCCAGACGCCGGGCGGGCTGAACCGATAGAAAGTCTTTCTCCGGAAGGGAAACAATATGCGCCAATTCGATCTGCCCGGACGATCGCCGGTGATTGCCGAGAACGGCGTGGCCGCGACCTCGCATCCACTCGCGACATCAACCGCGATCGATGTGCTTAAGCAAGGCGGTTCGGCAGTCGATGCGGCGATCGCCGCCTCGGCAACCTTGTCAGTGGTCGAGCCCCAGATGACCGGAATTGGCGGCGATTGTTTTGCGCTGATCGCCGAGGCTGATGGGCAAGTGCACGGGCTCAACGGTTCCGGACGCTCGGCCGCACGGGCCGACGCCGGATGGTATCGGGACAACGGCCATGACGAGATCGACGGCCGGTCCGCGCATGCGGTTACGGTTCCGGGCGCGATCAAGGCCTGGGAGGCGATGCACGACAGGTTCGGCAAGCTCGGGTTTGAGCGGCTGTTCTTGGACGCTATCCATTTGGCCGAACACGGCTATCCTGTGACCCCGCGGGTTGCCTATGACTGGAGCACGCAGGTGGAAACCCTCAGGATCGATGCGGGATGCCGTATGCATCTGCTGAAGGCGGATGAAGCGCCAAGGACCGGCGATCGCATGGTCTGCCCGGGGCTTGCCCAAACTCTGCGCCGCATTGCCAGTGAGGGCGCCCGTGGTTTCTACGAAGGCGCCATAGCCGCTGAAATCGCCGCGACAGTGAAAGCCGGCGGCGGCTTTTTGAGCGAAGCGGATCTGGCGGCGGTGCAGGCGGATTGGGTCACGCCGATCTCGGCCTCCTATGGCGGCCATGAGGTGATGGAGATTCCGCCCAACGGCCAGGGCGTCGTCGCGCTGATCCTGATGAACCTGATGACTATCCTCAACACCAAGGCCCTGCCGCATGACAGCGCCGAGCGTTATCATCTGGAGATCGAAGCAGGGCGGGTGGCCTACGCTGTGCGCGATGCGATGGTGGCGGACCCCGCGCACATGACCATCGGCACCGATGAGCTGACTTCAATGGCGTTCGCGCAATCACTGGTAGGCCAGATCAATCCGGACCGGCGCAACGATGCGGTCAGGCTGCCGAAACTGCCAGGCTCGAACACTGTCTATCTCACCGTGGCTGATCGCGACGGCATGGCGGTGTCGATCATCAATTCGATCTACGGCACTTTCGGAAGCCAGATCATGACACCCCAAACGGGCGTATTGCTGCAGAACCGCGGCGCGGGATTCGTGCTTGCCGAGGGACATCCCAACGCTATCGGTCCATCGAAACGGCCGCTTCACACCATCATTCCGGCCATGGCTGTGAAGAACGGCAAGCCGTCGGTGTCCTTCGGCGTAATGGGCGGCGCTTACCAGCCGATGGGCCACGCGCATGTGTTTTCCAACCTGACCGATCACGGCATGGATGCACAACAGGCGCTTGATCACGGGCGGGTGTTCTGGGGCGATGACGAGGTGCTCAACTTAGAGGCCGGCGTCTCACCCGGTGTGACCGAAGGCCTTGCAAAGCGAGGCCACACGGTGAGGGCCGCGGAGAGCCCGCTGGGCGGCGGCCAGGCGATTGTGATCGATCATGACCGCGGGTTTTTCATCGCCGGGTCTGACCCGCGCAAGGACGGTCACGCCGCAGGCTATTGACGCTCGGCTTCCGGCACGGCGGCGGCGGGTTACGAGTCGATCGAGTTGATCTTGTCCTGCAACGCCTTGAGCTCGGCCTTCAAGTCGTCGATGTCGTTGGCGCCGCCCTTGGTCTTGTCGGTGTCTTCGGTCTTCGCGGAATGGCCCAGAGGGAAGGGCGAGAACATCTGCATCGCTTTCTGGAACATCTCGGTGTTGCGACGAACCTGATCCTCGACCAGTTGAATGGGCAATTGCATGTTGCGGGCCATGGGATTGTCGCCGACCGCCTTGGTAAGCTGAGCGCGCATCTGCTCCTGCTGCTCGGTCAGCGCCGCCATCGAATGTTCGAGATAGCTCGGCACAACCATTTGAAGCTGATCGCCATAGTAGGAAATCAGCTGCCGCAGGAACGACACCGGCAGCAGCGTGTTGCCGGTCTTGGATTCCTGCTCGAAAATGATTTGCGTTAGCACCGAATGGGTGATGTCGTCGCCGCTCTTGGCGTCGAGAACGACGAAGTCGTCGCCCTTCTTGACCATCACCGCGAGATCGTCGAGTGTTACATAGGTGCTGGTTCCGGTATTGTAGAGACGACGATTTGCGTATTTCTTGATTGTGACCGGGCCGCTGTTTTTCGCCATGTTGGTTCTCCTTAGAGGTCCCCCCGGACCTCGATGTCACAGTGTGAACAAGACTGTAGGCGAAAACCCGGCGAATTGACAATTGGTTTGTGCAATGCGGCGGCGCGGGCGGGAGAGCCAGGCCGCCGGCGCCGCCTGATGCAGCGGGCTTTCGCAAATGCCGGTGGCAATTGCCCGGCAAAGGGCGGCTGTTTGGCCCGGCGGTCCGCTTCAGCAACGCGCGAAGTCTCCGTCTGGCAGCGTCTCGCCGCCTGTGGTGCCCGTGTTGTAACCGCAAGTCGATCGCACAAGCCCGGCGGAGCGTCAGACTATAGTTTTGTTTAAACCGATTGCATGGCGAATTCTGCGATGCAGCATTTGACAGGCGTGGCAAGCTCCGGCACGGTCTTGGCGATTTCTCACCATCACATGACAGGGATAGCATCATGAGTTCAATCGTCATCGCAAGCGCCGCCCGAACCCCGGTCGGTTCATTCAACGGGGCATTGTCTTCGGTCGCGGCCCATGATCTGGGCGCGGTTGCCATCAAGGCTGCGCTCGACCGCGCCGGTGTGGAACCCGGGGACGTTGATGAGGTGATTCTCGGTCAGATTCTGGCTGCTGGCCAGGGCCAGAACCCGGCGCGGCAGGCTGCGATGGCGGCCGGTATTCCGCAGGAAGCCACAG
The DNA here is from genome assembly GCF_947501405.1 of uncultured Hoeflea sp. Taxonomy (GTDB): domain Bacteria; phylum Pseudomonadota; class Alphaproteobacteria; order Rhizobiales; family Rhizobiaceae; genus Hoeflea. The sequence goes on from NZ_CANMVK010000005.1 coordinate 162,790, forward strand.
CCTGGGGCCTCAACCAGCTCTGCGGTTCAGGTCTTCGCGCTGTTGCCATCGGCATGCAGCAGATCGCTAGCGGCGACGCCAATGTGATCGTTGCCGGCGGCCAGGAATCGATGTCGATGGCGCCTCACTCCATTCACATGCGCAATGGCGTCAAGATGGGCGGCGCGAAGATGGTCGACACCATGATGCATGACGCGCTGACCGACGCCTTCTACAATTACATGATGGGCACCACCGCCGAGAACGTGGCCAAGCAGTGGCAGCTTTCGCGCGACGAGCAGGACGCGTTTGCGGTCAACTCGCAGAACAAGGCTGAAGCCGCTCAGACCGCCGGCAAGTTCAAGGATGAGATCGCCGCCGTTACCATCAAGGGTCGCAAGGGCGACACGGTGGTCGAGGACGATGAGTACATCAAGCACGGCGTGACCATCGAGGGAATTTCCAAGCTGCGCCCGGCCTTCGACAAGGAAGGTACGGTGACCGCCGCCAACGCCTCGGGCATCAATGACGGCGCGGCCGTGGCTGTGCTGATGAGCGAAGCCGAAGCGGAAAAACGCGGCGTTACTCCAATGGCGCGGATCGTCTCCTGGGCGACCGCCGGCGTCGACCCGCAGATCATGGGCACCGGCCCGATCCCGGCATCGCGCAAGGCGCTGGAGAAGGCCGGCTGGAGCGTCGGCGATCTCGATCTGGTGGAAGCCAACGAGGCCTTCGCAGCTCAAGCCTGCGCGGTCAACAAGGACATGGGCTGGGATCCGTCGATCGTCAATGTGAATGGCGGCGCCATCGCCATCGGCCATCCCGTCGGTGCATCGGGCGCGCGCATCTTGAACACGCTGTTGTTCGAAATGGCCCGCCGCGACGCCAAGAAGGGTCTGGCGACCCTGTGCATCGGCGGCGGCATGGGCGTGGCGCTCTGCGTCGAGCGCTGAGCCTGACCGGTGCCGGCGCGCCTGCCGTGCGACCGTAAGGGGCCGCTGGGAGTTCCGGCTCTCCGTGATCTGACATTCCCGACCGCGTCTCGCGCGGTCGGGCGATGATAAGCCCGCCGCTGACGGAATCGCAGAGCAAGCGGCGGGATTGTGACACAGCGTTCCAAGTGAACGCGCGATTTTAGCGAACAGCTCTGGGAGGAGACACAGCATGAGTAAAGTGGCAGTGGTAACGGGTGGCTCGCGTGGTATAGGCGCTGCGATCTCGGTGGCGTTGAAGGAGGCCGGCTATACGGTCGCCGCCAATTACGCCGGCAATGACGAGGCAGCGGCGAAATTCACCGCGGAGACCGGGATCAAGACCTACAAATGGTCGGTCGCCGACTACGAGTCCTGCGTGGAAGGGATCAAGCAGGTCGAGGCGGATCTGGGTCCGGTTTCGGTGCTCGTTAACAATGCCGGTATCACCCGCGATGGCATGTTCCACAAGATGACACCGCAGATGTGGAACGAGGTGATCAGCACCAATCTGTCAGGGCTTTACAACATGACCCATCCCGTGTGGGGCGGCATGCGCGAGCGCAAGTTCGGCCGGGTGATCAACATTTCTTCGGTCAACGGCCAGAAGGGTCAGGCCGGACAGGTCAACTATTCTTCGGCCAAGGCCGGCGACATCGGCTTCACCCGGGCGCTGGCCCAGGAAGGCGCGCGCGCCGGCATCACGGTCAACGCTATCTGCCCGGGCTATATCGGCACCGACATGGTCAAGGCGATCGATGAAAAGGTGCTCAACGAACGCATCCTGCCGCAGATTCCCGTAGGCCGTCTGGGCGAACCCGAAGAAATCGCGCGCTGCGTGGTGTTCCTGGCCTCAGACGACTCCGGCTTCATCACCGGATCGACGATCTCCGCCAATGGCGGTCAGTTTTTCTCCTGACCAGCGCTTAACCCATCATACGTAGCAACGGCTCCTTCGGGAGCCGTTTTGGTTTTGGCGAAAGCCATTTTGATGTGCACACCGTCGGATGCGTACGGGACTTGCGGTTGCTGGCATCAGCCGGGGATTTCAGGCGATACTCTGTATGGCGAAGCCGAGCTGAGTGGCTGAGCACGCAGGCGGTCCAGCTGGTCGCTGCCCTGATGCGTTGCGAGGTCGCTTTGTGCGATTTTTCGGCATCGCATCAGCGATGGCGGATCTCGGGGGAAAAGCCGGTGTCAAGAGTTCGATTTGAAGAATTGTGTTAACGCCAATCCGGATTGGGGCCGGCCGCCGGCGCGCGGACCGTGGCCATGTTGGGATGCGGATTGGGGAAACTACCACATCTAGCCGTGAACAAAGCGAAAACACATTCAGGTCGGTGATTCGTCGCCGATTCGTTCCGCCGCTGTTCCGAAAGTTAACGGGACCGGGCAAATAGCCCTGAGTTCGTTAACGAACTGTTTGGAATAGTTAAGAAAATCGAAACCGATGAAGGCTTGTATCCGATGAATCGGGCTGCAATCGAAAGGTTAACGCGGATGGGCGCTGTACGCCCGGTTTGGAACGCGGCGGATTCAGCATCTGGTGCCGGGGGGTGTGAGCCGCGCCATATGTTGCGGTGAACAAAAGCGGAATCAGGGCGAGTCAATGATTCGTCGCCGATTCGTTCCGCCACTGTTCCAAGTGTTAACGCCACGGCGGCCGGGGCGCTTGAACAGACCGGTACATTTTTCCCTGTTCGGAGCTTTTTGATGTGGTAAGGCATGTCTCGTCCGGCCCGTTGGCGACGGATGAATTTGCGCGACACTGGCGCTGCCCGATTGCGGTTGCGGATGATCGTGCCGGTGTTGAATGCACGGCGCGCGATGCCGCGGCGAAGACCCTGTAACGGACACCGATGCCCGCTTCCCACAGTCCAGAGCCATTGATTTTGACCGGCCGCGGAGTCACTGCCGTGCTTGGGCCGACCAATACCGGCAAAACCCATTACGCGATCGAGCGCATGGCGTCGCACTCCTCGGGGGTGATCGGCCTGCCGCTGAGGCTGCTGGCGCGCGAGGTTTATGGCCGCATGGTCGACAAGGTCGGCGCACAACACGTTTCGCTGGTCACCGGTGAGGAAAAGATCACGCCGCCCGGTGCGCGTTATTCAGTCTGCACGGTCGAGGCGATGCCACAGCAGACCAATGCGGCCTTCGTTGCCATCGACGAAGTCCAGATCGCCGGTGATCTCGAACGCGGGCATGTTTTCACCGACCGGATCCTCTCTCTGAGGGGGCGCGAGGAAACGCTGCTTCTGGGGTCGGCCACGGTGCGCGGCATTCTTGAACAATTGTTGCCAGGCATCATGATTATCGAACGGCCGCGATTGTCGGAGCTGCATTACGCCGGTTCGAAAAAGATCACACGGTTGCCGCGGCGCTCGGCGATCGTGGCGTTTTCGGCCGATGAGGTCTATGCGATCGCCGAACTTGTGCGCCGGCAGCGCGGCGGTGCGGCGGTGGTGCTGGGCGCGCTCAGCCCGCGCACCCGTAACGCCCAGGTGGAGCTCTATCAGAACGGTGATGTCGACTATCTGGTGGCGACTGACGCCATTGGCATGGGCCTCAATCTCGATGTCGATCATGTGGCTTTCGCTCAGGAACGCAAATTTGACGGCCACACCTACCGGCAACTGACAGCCTCGGAGTTCGGGCAGATCGCCGGGCGCGCCGGGCGACATCTGCGTGACGGCACATTCGGGGTCACCGGGCAGGTCGCACCGCTGCCCGACGAGCTTGTCGAGCGGCTCGAAAGCCACGTCTTCGAACCGGTGCGCATCCTGCAATGGCGATCCAAGCAACTCGATTTCTCGTCATTGAAGACGCTGCAGACGAGCCTGGAGCAGGTTCCCTCGATCCGCGGCCTGACCCGCGCCCTGCCTGCGGTGGATCAGCGCGCACTTGAGCATCTGATCAATGATTTCGAAGTGCGCGATCTCGCCAGCACGCGCGACAATGTGGCGACGCTGTGGGATGTCTGTGCGCTCCCCGATTACCGCCGGATCGCGCCGGCGCAGCATGCCGATCTTATCGCCACCATCTATGGGGATCTGATCCGCCGCGGCTCCGTGAACGAGGATTTTCTGGCCGAACAGGTGCGCCGGACCGACTCCACGGACGGCGAAATTGACACATTATCGGCGCGGATCTCGCAGATCAGAACCTGGACTTATGTTTCCAACAGACCGCAATGGCTTGCCGATCCGACACACTGGCAGGAAAAGACGCGCGAAATCGAAGATCGATTGTCCGATGCGTTGCATGAAAGGTTGACGAAACGCTTTGTTGATCGCAGGACATCTGTGCTCATGAGGCGCCTGAGAGAGAACGCGATGCTCGAAGCTGAAATTAGTGTAAACGGTGACGTCTTTGTTGAAGGTCATCATGTCGGCCAGCTGGCCGGGTTCCGGTTCGTGGCGGATGCCTCGGCGGAGGGGCCGGACGCCAAGGCGGTGATCGCCGCGGCGCAAAAGGCGCTGGCGCTGGAATTCGAGGCGCGGGCAGCACGGCTGCACGCATCGGGGAACTCTGATTTTGCGATCGGCGCGGATGGCACGGTGCGCTGGCTGGGCGATCCCGTCGCAAAGCTGGCGACCGGCGATCATGTGCTCAAGCCGCGGACGATCCTGCTTGCCGATGAGCAACTTTCAGGCGGCGCACGTGATCTGGTGGCGGCGCGGATTGATCGTTTCGTCAATCACCACATCGCCACCGTGCTCAAGCCGCTTGACGATCTCACCCGGGCCGAGGATCTAGACGGGCTGGCGCGTGGACTGGCATTCCGGCTTGCGGAAAGCCTTGGCATCCTGTTCCGCCGCGACGTGGCAGAGATGATCAAGGATCTCGACCAACCCGCACGAGCGGGTTTGCGTAAATACGGGATCCGGTTTGGCGCCTACCATATCTTCATGCCTGCGCTGCTAAAGCCTGCACCGGCGGAACTGGTGACATTGTTGTGGGCGCTGGCCAATGACGGGTTTACCAAGTCGGGCTATGGCGACGTCACCCCGCTCCTGGCGGCCGGACGGACTTCGGTCGCCACCGATCCGGAAATCGACCGCGAATTCTACCGGCTGGCAGGATTCCGGTTTCTCGGCAAGCGCGCGGTGCGTATCGACATTCTCGAGCGGTTGGCGGATTTGATCCGTCCAGCGCTGCAATGGAAGCCCGGCGCATCGACCGCACGCCCTGAAGCCGCCTATGACGGCCGCCGCTTCATCACCACAACGGGGATGCTGTCGATTCTTGGCGCGACCCAGGATGACATCGAGGAAATACTCAAGGGGCTGGGTTACCGCGCCGATGCGGTGCCCGCCGAGGAAGCGCAAGCCCATTTGGCCACGCTCGAGGCGGCCCAGGCTGAAAGCTCCTCTGATCAGGGTCCCGTGGTCGAGGTGGTGGTGTCGCGCACCGCAGCCGACCGGCCGCTGAAACCGGCTGCTGACGCCGCTGCTGCGCAGACCGCGCCGGTTGCTGAAGATGCGAATGCTGAAACCGCGACGGCGACAGGAAGCGAGACATCCGAGCCGGCGGCTGCGATTGCGCAGGAAACGGCGCCCACAAATGATGCGCCTGCCGAGCAAGAGGTAGCGACATCCGATACCAATACGGACGGCGCGGCTGAGGCCGAGCCGGCAGCAGCGCAAGAGGCCCCGGCATCCGATACAGATTCCGGGTCTGGAGACGTTCCGGCTGCTGGCGATGCCGTACCGGCAGAGGTTGCCGATACCGCCGCGGCCGCGGATCCGACCATGCAGGCAGAGGCCGTCGATCAAGCTGCCGCAACCCCGGAAACCGGCGACGAGGCGGAAGCGCCGCGGCCGGTCTTGCTGTGGCGTCCCGGTGGCCGCCAGGATGGACAACAGCGCGGGCAACGCGGTCCGCGTCATGGTGCCGGTGAAGGCCGCGGCCGCCGCGATGACGGCAAGCAGGGCAGTGGCGATGGCGAGAGCCGATCCGGCAAGGGCCATCGCGGAAAGCCGGGACATCAGGGTAAGCCCGGTGGCAAGGGCGGTTTTGGCAAGGGCGGCTCCGGAAAGGGCGGCTCGCACAAGGACGGCAGCGGAAAGGGCGGCTCACGGCCCCATGACCGGGCGCCGCGCAGGGAAAAGCCCATCGATCCGGATTCACCTTTCGCGGCTCTGGCGGCCCTCAAGGACAAGCTGAAGAAGTAGACATGGGCGGACAGGACGGCCTTTATGGTTGAACCGGCACGGCAGCGGATCGACAAATGGCTGTTTTTTGCCCGCGTGCTCAAATCGCGAACCCTTGCGGGCAAATTCGTCGCGTCCGGCCATGTCAGGGTCAATCGTGAGAAGATCGATCAGCCGAGTTTTCTGGTCAAGCCGGACGATGTGCTGACGCTTTCGCTGGAGCGGCGGATTCTGGTGCTCAGGATCGTCGGCTGCGGGCATCGTCGAGGCCCCGCGCCGGAGGCCCAGGCGTTGTATGAGGATCTTACTCCCAAGCCTGCGCCCAAAGGTGAGAGCGCGCCGGCGGCACAGGCCGAGCGGGAGCCCGGCGCCGGCCGGCCGACCAAACGCGACCGCCGCAAGATCGACCGTTTGCGCGCGCCGGATACCGACCATTAAAAGCCAGACCGGCGGCCTTTCTTGCCAAGCGGCGGGGGTTATGGGGCGCAATCTGCCAGGCGTTCGTCAGCGACCTTTGAGCGCATGGTCCGAGATATCTTGCCAAGAGCTGTCAAAGCCGGTACCTCACCGCCGTTGTTTGCGAATTCGTTGTCTTTTGGAAGATTATTCCTTGAGCGCGGGCGCGCGGACATGAATAGACGGGTCTGTGGAAAAACAGCCCGTCCGAACGGGCCGCAAAGGCGCGCTTGCGCCGAACGCCAGGAGACCGAGATGACCTATGTGGTGACCGACAATTGCATCCGCTGCAAATTCATGGATTGCGTTGAAGTCTGCCCCGTCGATTGTTTCTACGAAGGCGAGAACATGCTGGTGATCCATCCCGACGAGTGCATCGATTGCGGCGTGTGCGAACCTGAATGCCCGGCCGAGGCGATCAAGCCCGACACCGAACCGGGCATGGAGAAATGGCTCGAAGTGAACACCGAATATGCCGACAAATGGCCCAACATCACCGTCAAGCGAGACGCTCCGGACGATGCCAAGGAGTTTGACGGCAAGGCAAACAAGTTGGAGCAATACTTCTCGCCCGAGCCGGGCGAAGGCGATTGAGCCAGGGCGCCTGGTTCAAATTACTGTTGCAACGCAACAATTTGCACCGCGGCGGGCCGGCATGGTTAACCAAATATTGACAAAGTGGCGGGCGGGCTGCGTGGGTCCGCGCGCAAATCATTGATTTCCGCCATTTTTTGTGATAGATTCCATAATACTGACATCTTCAAGGCGCCGTCAGGGCGAAACAAGAAACAAAAGCGGAAGCAAACGTCCTCCATTGCGGTGACCCCATTTCTCTCAGCCATCATGCTGTTGGAACGGCACAAGCCGCGCTTCGTTTGCCCTTTTTTGACTGGTTTCGTTGGTGCCCCGGGGGTGACAGCTGACGCGCAGTGGCGCGCGCAGGACCTGTTCGGGCAACCCCGCCCGTCTCCCAGCGTCCGATTCCGTAACAGGGAGTTTTGAACACGTATGACAACCCAGCAAAAAAAATCTTCGCAGAGACAGGGTTTCAAGACCGGTGAATCGATCGTCTATCCGGCGCATGGCGTCGGCCAGATTGTCGCCATCGAGGAGCAGGAAGTGGCCGGCCACAAGCTCGAGCTGTTCGTGATCGATTTCGACAAGGACAAGATGCGCCTCAAGGTGCCGGTTGCCAAGGCGTCAAGCATCGGCATGCGCAAATTGTCGGAGACGGATTTCGTCGAGCGGGCCTTGAAGGTCGTACAAGGCCGCGCCCGGGTCAAGCGCACCATGTGGTCGCGCCGCGCGCAAGAATATGACGCCAAGATCAATTCCGGTGATCTGATTTCGATCGCCGAAGTGGTTCGCGATCTCTATCGTGCCGAAAATCAGCCGGAGCAATCCTATTCCGAGCGCCAGCTCTATGAAGCTGCGCTTGACCGGATGGCCCGCGAACTGGCTGCGGTCAACAAGATGTCCGACACCGAGGCGGTGCGGCTGATCGAGACCAACCTCAACAAGGGGCCTAAGCGCGGCAAGGCCAATGATGAGGACGGCGCACAGGAAGAAGCCGCCTGACGCCAACTTCTATCGGTAAAACTTCAAAACCCGGGCCGCCCCTGTGCGACCCGGGTTTATTGCGTCCTCTGTTTGCCAGGACTGTCACCTGTGCGCGATTTCGGCTGATGCTGATACGGTTGTGACCGGGCTGGCAAGGCCGGGGTATGGCCTTTGTGATCCGTGGAGCGTGTTTGTTTGTCTGGCTATGAGGTTGCAGCTGATTCCACGCATCGGCGGGAACCATCGCCTCCTTCGTACGTTGATCTCCGCAACAGCGGGAATCCGTTCGGCTCTCGCGCGCGTGTGCACTGCCCGGTCAGGTCAAGGGCCGATCACATTGATGTCATCGCCCGTGATGATCCGAATTCCGGCCAACGGCGTAACATGAGGAGAACAAAGATCAGGAGGCCGTTATGACAGCGACAACCGCAAATCGGAACATGGTACGCGCGGCCATGGCGGCACCCTATCTTGAACGCGGCGAGGAGCATGACCTCGCGGTGGCCTGGAAAGACCATAAAGACCAGGATGCGCTGAACAAAATCACCATGGCGCATATGCGGCTGGTGATTTCAATGGCGGCCAAATTCCGCAATTTCGGGTTGCCGATGAACGATCTCATCCAGGAGGGTCATGTCGGGCTGCTCGAGGCTGCGTCGCGGTTCGAGCCCGAGCGCGATGTGCGGTTCTCCACCTATGCGACCTGGTGGATCCGGGCGTCGATCCAGGACTACATCCTGCGCAACTGGTCGATCGTGCGCGGCGGAACAAGCTCGGCGCAGAAGGCATTGTTTTTCAATCTGCGGCGTTTGCGGGCGCGACTGGCGCAGGGCGATCCGACACTTACCGACAGCGCGATCCATCGTCAGATCGCCGATACATTGGGTGTTCGCGTCAAGGACGTGGCGGTGATGGATGTGCGGCTGTCGGGCTCGGATTCCTCGCTCAATGCACCGATGTCGGATGGCGAATCCGGCGCATCCTCGGACCGGATGGATTTTCTCAAAAGCGAAGAGCCGCTGCCCGACGAACAGGTGTCGGTGATGATTGACGAAGAGCGGCGCAATTCCTGGCTTGGCGATGCGCTGCGCACGCTCAATCCGCGCGAGTTGCGCATCATCCGCGAGCGGCGGCTGGCCGAAGACGGTGCCACGCTGGAAGCGCTTGGCACGGCGCTGGGCATTTCCAAGGAGAGGGTGCGGCAAATCGAAAATCGCGCTCTCGAGAAGCTGCGCGTTGTGCTGTCGAGCCAGACACCGGAAATCGCCAGTCTCTGACTTCAGGTCCTTGGTCCATCGGTTCCGGAGCCGGGCTTCTGCGCCGCCCGGAAGCCCGGGCGAGCACCAAGACCAGGTGCGGCGCCAGTTAATGCATGTCGCGCTCAATTGGATTCAATTGAGTGATAACGTACATGCATTCTTTCAAAGTGTTACAGCGCCGCGCATCCGATTGGATGCGCGGCGCTGTAGTCATTGTCTATCTGTCGCTGACGATCTTGACCTTCTGGCCCGGACTCAATGTCGCGCCCGGCGGCAGTGCGTTGAGCAGGCGGAACAGCTCCACCTTGCGATCGACACCGCGCATTCGGGCCGCCAGCGAACCTACGGTGTCGCCTTGGGAAATCGTCACGATGCGAATCCGCAGCGGCTCAAGTGAGCGGATCTCGCTTGCCGACATCTTGCGAAAGCTGGACCGGACCACCGACGCGGTGGCGTCGAGCTCGTTGCTGCCATTCGGCGCGGCGGTCAGGAACCTGTAGATCCGGTCCTTGAGCCGGATCACGGTGATGTCAAAATCCCATTTGTCGGCCCTGGCGCGTGCCGTGGCCGCCGACAGGCCGCCAATGCGGGTCTGACGGATAGAGCTTTCGTCCAGACCCGTAACCCATCCGCTGGCGATGTACTCGGCTAGCGACTGTCGCCCGGTGATTGTCACGCCATCGAAGCGGATCGCCAGATCGCGCGGGCCGGTGGCGTGGACGGCGTCGGCGTTGTTGTCGATCTTGAAGCCGGGAGGAACCGAAAAGCGGATGCCGAGCACCGGATGCAGGAAATCGGTGCCCCGGACATACCCCTCATTGGGGCTGTCGCCGAACAACAGCCCGTTAATGCCAGAAAGATAGTAGTCGCGGCCGCGGTCGCCCACGCCCTCAGGCCCGAATGCCCTGGCGTGGCTCTTGGCCAGTTCCACCCGCTGCGGCGCATTGGGGTGGCTTGCAAGAAAATCGAGGCTGGCGTCGGTGTCCGGGTCCACGGCATTGAAGCGCTGATTGGCGTTCATGGATTCAAGGAATCGGGCGGCGGCAAAGGGATCGTACCCTGCCTGGCCGAGCATCCGGACGCCGATGACATCGGCCTGAAGCTCCTGATTGCGGGAAAAGGCGGCGAGCGAAAGCTTGCCGCGGGCCACCACCTGACGTCCGGCGAGCGAATTGGAAAACAGCTCCTCGGCCACCTGGCCGGCCAGTTCGACTTCCTGCTCCCGGCGCTGGCGCTCCAGCCCGTGATTGGCTGTAACATGAGCCATTTCATGGGACAGGACCGCGGCAACCTCGGAGGCGTCGTTGGCCAGCGCCAACAGGCCGCGGGTAACGTACAGATAGCCGCCGGGCAGTGCAAAGGCGTTGACCGCAGGGGAGTTTAACACCGTGATGCGGTAGGCCTGCTTCGGGTTTTCCGACACCAGTGTCAGCGCGCCGACGATACGGGCCACCAGCCGTTCGGTCTTGGGGTCGCGAAACTCGCCGCCATAGCTGGCGATGATCCGCGGATGCTCGCGGGCGCCGATGCGGGTGCGCGGATCGGAGGCTGCGGCTTTTTCGGCGGTCTGCGGCGTATCAGAGGGGGTGAGGCTGGGTTCGTAGAAGTCGACGCCCAGCGTCTGGCAGCCCGCAAGCGTCAGCGCGGCACCCAATAGTGCAACGCTTGCCAGCGGCGCCGTACGCCGGCGCGGCGTAGCCCGGGGGGCAGTCAAGCTATCAAGGGGCGCTGCGGTTTTGGCCATTGTCCGGGTCTGCGTTCGGTTGGATCCCTGCCGGAACGGAGGCATTGGAGCATCGGGCGCCGGGGCGGAGGTGCGGTTTGTCTATCGTACTTCGCCGCTTATCTCCAGTGGCAAACGCAGGCGACCAAATTGTGGCACGGGTCATGATCGGTCGCCGCCGACCTATCCAGGACGCGCCTGACAGCTCGCGAAACCTCAACGCAATGGTTGAGCTTCATCCATGAGATCACTCGGTTGGCACGTGGTCCGGGTCAGAGGAGCGGCCAAGATAGGCGTCGAGCGCGGGCAGGTCGCGGCGTTCAAAGAAACCCGGGGCGGGTGTGTCCGCGGCGATCCGGCCGCTGGCGATGAAGAGAATCTCGTCGGCTGCGGCGCGGGCCTCATCCGGATCGTGCGTTACCATCAGCACGGTGGCGGCAACATCGGCGCGGATTTCGAGCATGAGGGCCAGCATGTCGGCCGCCAGCCCGGGGCCGAGCCCGTCGAAGGGTTCGTCGAGCAGTAAAAGCGGCCGCCGGCGCGCGAAGGCGCGGGCCAACGCCACCCGCTGGCGTTCCCCGCCCGAAAGCGTCGAGGGAAGGCGAGGGCCGAAGCCCTCGAGATCAACGCGTTCAAGCGCTGAGTCCACGGTCGCCCAGCCGGAGGCGTCGAGCCGCAAGGCAGGATCGAGGCCGAGCCCGATATTGGTGCGGATATCGAGATGGGGGAACAAATTGTTGTCCTGGAACACCATGGAAATGCCGCGCTGCGCCGGCGGCAGATGGTTGACGATCTCGCCGTGTATCCGGATCTCTCCGCGCGCGGGCGTGAGAAAGCCTGCGGCGAGATTGAGCAACGTCGATTTGCCCGCGCCGGATGGCCCGAGAATTGCGGTGACACTGCCCGGCGCGCGCGCGAAGCTGAACTCTGCGCTCAGATTGCCGATGCCGTAAGCAGCATTCTCAAAGGCGATTGCGGGCTTATTGCTCATGCTCGGTCATTCCCATCGCGGCGGCCGAGCCGGTCGGCCAATAGAATAAGCGCCATGGTCGTGCCCCCCAGGAGCAACGCCAATCCGGCGGCGTCGTCTGTGCGGTAACTGCCCAGCTTCTGGTAGAGCAGCCATGGCAGGGTCATGATGCGGTCGCTGCCAAACAGTGCGATGGCGCCGAGATCGCCCAGCGAAAGCGCCAGGGCGAACACGAAGCCGGTCGTCAAAGGCAGCGCCATGGCGGGCAGATCGACCTGGCGGATGCGGTTGAAGCCAGTAACGCCCAGGGACAGCGCCAGACGGCTGTTGCGGGCCATGGCCGTACGGTGCGCGGGCTCCAAAACCCGCATGACAAAGGGCAGCGCCATTAATGCATTGATGACAATGATCGCCGCCAGGGGCGCAAACAACTGCCCCGCGCCGCCGCCAAGCATCAAGAACCAGCCGGCGCCCAGCACCACCGGCGGGGCGAGCAAGGTCAGGGAACCCGCCGCGCCCGAGCTGGCCGACAATAACCCAAGCGCTGCGGTGTCCGCGGGCTCTCCAGCGGAATGGCGTGCTCTTATCAACAGGCTGGACAAGGCGGTGGCAAGTGTTGCGGACACCAAGCCGATGCCGAGGCTGGTCGCGGTGGCGCGCCAGAACAGCGGATCGGTGAGCAGGCGGGGCAGATCGGCGACCAGACCAGCGCCAATCACCGCGGCCATCGGGCCAGCCACGAACAGCCCTGAAAGTCCGATCAGAACCGCATCCGACAGCACTTGAAACCCGCCCTGCGCATCGGGCCGGGCGCTGCCTCCACCCTTGGTGTCGCCGGGATCGGCAGGGGCCGCGATCAGTTTGAGCGCAGCCATGATGGTGAGCGTCAGGGCGACCTGGATCGTGGAAAGAAGCACCGCGCGGCCGGGTGCGAAATCAAAGCGCAGCGCCTGATAGATCGCCACTTCGAGTGTGGTGGCGGCGGGGCCGCCACCCAGCACCAGCACCAGCGTAAAGGATGTGGCGCATAGCATGAACACCAGGCCGGCGGCTCCGGCCACGGATTTGCGCATTGCCGGCCATTCGATCAGCCGGAACAAGGTCCATCCCTTCAGCCCGAGATTGGCGGCAGTCTTCCAGTATTCCGGCGGAAGCCGCTCCAGCGTCGGCAGGATCAGCCGTGTCGCCAGCGGCAGGTTGAAAAACACATGCGCAAGCAGAATGCCGGTCAAACCGTAGATCGAAAACGGGGTTTCGATGCCAAACAACGCAAGCCCCTTGTTGGCGACGCCGTTGCGGCCCCAGATTTCGATCAGGCCCAAGGCAGCAACCAGCGGCGGCAGCCCGAGCGGCAGGGCAAACAGGTTGATAAGGCCGCGACGCCCGAAGAATGCCGGACGCCGGGCCAGAGCGCGGGCCAGCGGAACCGCCAGCGCAACGCTCAGCAAAGTTGAAAGCCCGGCCTGCAGTAAAGTGAAGCGGGTGATCCGCCAGAGATAATCTCCCTGACCCGGGCCGAGCCCAGCGCCAAGCCCGGCATCGGCACCATAGGCGACCATCACCGCAATCGGCACGGCCAAGGCCAGGCCGATAGCCAGGAGAGCGGCAACGCCACCCGAGCGCGCAGCGCGGTGTTCGGCCCGGGTCAGCATTTCCGGGTCAGCGGCTCATGGCGCCCAGCCATTCCTCGATCCAGGCTGCGCGGCTTTGAGCCACCTCGCCGGGAGTGAACAGGAAGCTCTTTTCGGGGCTGACCAGGGTTTCGAAAGCCTCGGGCAACGGTTCTGAGACGGCCGCCGCCGGCAGCATCCAGTTGTGGGTCGGAATGTGGTTCTGAAAGCCCGGCGTCATCATGAAGTCCAGGAACTGGCGGGCCAGATCGGCCTCGGGCGCATTGGCGAGCAAGCCTGCCACCTCGATCTGCAGATAATGGCCCTCTTCAAATTCGGCGGCGCGGTAGCGGTCGGTTTCCTCGACCACCAGGTGATAGGCCGGCGAGGTGGTGTAGGAGAGCACCATCGGCGCTTCGCCCGAGGTGAACAGCCCGTAGGATTCCGACCAGCCAGGGGTCACGGTGAGCACCCGGCCGGAAAGCTGTTCCCAGGCTGCGGCCGCGTCATCGCCATAAACCGACTTGATCCAGAGCAACAGCCCTAGGCCCGGGGTGGAGGTGCGCGGATCCTGGATCACGATCTTCTCGTCTGCGTTGCCCTCGACCAGGTCCTTGAGGCTTGCCGGCGGCGTGGTGATGCTATCGCTGTCATAGATGACGGCGAAATAGCCGTAATCATAGGGAATGAAGACATCATCGGAGAAGTCGCGGGGAACACTGATGGCGCCGGTGTCGAGGCCGTGGGCCGCGAACAGGCCGGTGGCCTTGGCCTCGGCGATCAGATTGGTGTCGAGCCCCAGCACCAGGCTGGCCACTGCATTCTCGCCTTCAAGCTTGAGGCGGTTGAGAAGCGCCACGCCGTCGGCGACGCCGACCCAATTGAGATCGCAGCCGCATTCGGCCTCAAAGGCCGCCTCGATCTTCGGCCCCGGGCCCCATTCGGCGACGAAGCTTTCATATGTGTAGACGGTCAGCGTCTTGTCGGCAGCCGTCGCGGGTTGGGCGATGAGCGGGGCGGCAGCCATGAGAGCTGCGGGAATAAGCCATGATTTGCGCATTGTTCGCGCCTCCTTTTGTTATCAAAAACAGGAATAGGCGCGTAACCAGCGTCTAATCCCTCCGCCGGTACAAACCGGATCAGGTTCTTCGGGTTGGCGTTAAGCCTCTCAGCCCGGCCTGACGCCGGGCACCCCGTTAGAGCAAGTCCAGACATAGAATTTCTCACCGGCGCTGGCAAGTGCGGCGAAAGCTGCTATTGGCTGTGCGCGATGAAATCTGAACTGACATTTGCGGTGCTGCTTGGCGGCGCCCTGACGGCCGACGCCCGGGTTCGAAGCCTGACCGCCGGGGTTCGGGCGATCGCTGCTGATGGCGGCATGGCGCATGCCCTTACGCTGAGCCTCGATCCCGAGTTGTGGGTCGGCGATTTTGACTCCGCGCCCGCGGATTTGCTGGTCCGGTACGACAACGTTCCGCGAATGCCGTTCCCTGCGGAGAAAAATTTCACCGACGGTGAGCTGGCGATCGAGCAGGCGATTTTGCGTGGCGCGACCCGGCTGGTTCTGGTCGGCGCATTTGGCGGCGAGCGTACCGATCATGGGTTGCTGCATCTCCTGCAGGCGGTCAGCCTCGCCGAACGCGGGCTTGATGTGATGCTGACTTCTGGCGAGGAAGAGGCCTATCCGCTGTTGCCCGGCGTGCATACGTTTAATCTGCCGGCGGGCTCGCTGTTTTCCGTGCTGGGACTGGAGCCGCTCATCGGTCTTTGTCTGGAGGGCGTGAAGTATCCGCTGGACAATGCCGACATCGGTTTCGGCAGTTCGCGAACCTTATCGAACATCGCCGGGTACGAGAGCAGGGTGGAAGCCGCCGGCGGTGTGCGCGTCCATTTGAACTCGGGACGGGCCCTGCTTCTGGCCCGGCCCCACGATTTTTCCGGAAGTTGAGCATGGCGCCACCAATTCTCAAGCTTGACGATATCGGGCTGTCCTTTGGCGGCTCGCCTCTGCTCGACGGCGCCGAGCTGCAGGTGGAGCCGGGTGACCGGATCTGCCTGGTCGGCCGCAACGGTTCGGGCAAATCGACGTTTCTGAAAATTGCCGCGGGGATGGTCGAACCGCAGACCGGCGAGATCTTCCGGCATCCGTCAGCCACCATTCGCTATCTGCCGCAGGACCCGGATTTCGAAGACCATACAACAGTGCAAGCCTATGCCGAGGCCGGGCTTGGTCCCAGTGATGATCCGCATAGGGTGAGTTATCTGCTCGCGCATCTGGGACTGGACGGCGAAGCCGATCCGCAGCTGCTGTCCGGCGGCGAGGCGCGACGGGCGGCGCTGGCCCGGGTGCTGGCGCCGGAGCCCGATATCTTGCTGCTCGATGAGCCGACCAACCATCTCGATCTGCCGACCATCGAGTGGCTGGAAGGAGAGCTGACGCGCAGCCGCAGCGCGCTTTTGGTGATTTCGCATGACCGGCGGTTTTTGGAACGGGTGAGCCGGGCCACGGTCTGGCTGGATCGCGGCCGGGCTCTGCGGCTGGACAAGGGGTTTGCGCATTTTGAAGCCTGGCGCGATGAGGTGCTGGAAGCTGAAGAGCTGGAGCAGCACAAACTCGGCCGCGCCATCGAGCGCGAGGAGCACTGGCTCCGCTACGGTGTGACGGCTCGGCGCAAGCGCAATATGCGGCGGCTGTCGCAGCTCAAGACCATGCGCGCCGAACATCGCGGCCACACCGGCCCGCAGGGGCGGATCAGCGCAAAGGCCAGCGAAGCCCGCGATTCCGGCAAGCTGGTGATCGAAGCAGAGGCGATTGCCAAGCAGTTCGCGGCAACACCGGTGGTCCGGGATTTCTCGATCAAGATCAATCGCGGGGACTGCATCGGTATTGTCGGCCCCAATGGCGCGGGCAAGACGACGCTGCTCAAGATGCTGATTGGTGAACTTGCGCCGGACAGCGGTTCAGTCCGGCATGGCACCAAGCTTGATGTTGCGGTGCTCGACCAGCGTCGTGATGTGCTCAATCCGGATGAGACGCTGGCGCATTATCTCACCGACGGGCGCGGCGACAGCCTGATCGTCAATGGCGAGGCCAAGCATGTCACCGGCTACATGAAGGATTTTCTGTTCCAGCCCGAGCAGGCCCGGACCCCGATCCGCAACCTGTCGGGTGGCGAGAAGGCGCGGCTCGTGCTGGCGCGGATCCTGTCGCGGCCATCGAACCTGCTGATCCTCGATGAACCGACCAATGATCTTGATATGGAAACGCTGGACCTGTTGCAGGAACTGGTGGCTTCCTATTCCGGTACGGTGATCCTGATCAGCCACGACCGCGATTTTCTCGATCGTACCGTGGGCTCGGTGCTGGCTCCGGCGGATCCGCTTACGCCGGACGGGCGATGGATCGCCTATGCCGGCGGCTATTCCGACATGCTGGCGCAACGCGGCCAGGCGTCCCGGGACGCAAAGGCCGGCAAAACGCCACCAGCCTCCCGCGCGGCGGGGACGGAAAAGCAGGCGGCAACGACGCCCCGCGAGGGGTCGCGCAAACTCTCCTACAAGCAGAAATTCGCGCTTGATACGCTGCCCGGCAAGATCGAGGCGGCACAGCAAAAGCTGGCGGCGATTGAGGCCGATATGGCCGATCCGGCGTTGTTTGCCACGGATCCGAACGGCTTTGCCGCGCGCGCCGAGACACTTTCCGCGCTCAGGAACGATATTGAGGCGATGGAAGGCGAGTGGCTGGAGCTCGAGATGCTGCGCGAGGAGATCGAGGCCGGACGAAGCTGAGGGCGGACCCGGATTTCAGAGGTCCGTTCCCGTGTCGCAGTGTCAAAGGCCCCGGGATCTCCCCGCCAAGAGCAAGCCCGGGGCCGGTCCCCTACGAAATCCGGCCTGTCAGCTCCCGTCGAGCCTAGGTTCGCGCGCGGGGTGATCCGGGTTAGGCGGCCTTGGTCACCGAAGAGATGACGAATGTGTGCAATTCGTCTTCGCCGTGATCGCGGATCGAGATGTATTCGCCGGTCTTGAAGACGTGGTTTGAGAGCCGGAACCCGGTTTCGTCGTCATCGTCGTCGGCGGGATCGTAATCGAATGCCCAGCCCACTTTGGGGTGATGGACCAGATAGCCCAGTTCCGAACGCTCGCCATCCCAGAACCGCATCACGGTGGAGGAGGACGGAGACTTCTCCCACTCCGCCTTGTCGAGATGGCCATCGGCGTCGAGCGGCGCATGGATGTCGTAGCCCCGGTGGACATTGCCTTCGGGGAATTCCTTGTTGCGGGCCATGACAAGGTGGATGTGATAGAGCGACATATTGGTCTCCATTTGATGCGTATTGAATGTGTTGACCCCATCGTGTCCCGGCTTGGTCCACCGTGCCTTGATCTGGCGCAAACCCGCGGCTGTGGGTCGGTTCCGGTGTTTCGGGTTGCGCCGGCGCTCTACATATGGTGTTGAGATGACCAGATTTTGAGATGCTCCGCCCCCGGCGCGGACGCGTGGAGGGCGAATGCAGTTTGAAGGCACATCGGCCTATGTGGCCGACAAGGATCTGACCGTCGCGGTCAATGCGGCGATCCGGCTGGAACGGCCGCTTCTGGTCAAGGGCGAACCGGGCACCGGCAAGACCGAACTTGCCCGGCAGATTGCATCGGCGCTCGAGCTCGATCTGATCGAATGGTCGGTCAAATCCACCACCAAGGCGCAACAGGGACTTTACGAATATGACGCGGTCAGCCGTCTGCGCGACAGCCAGCTCGGCGATGACCGGGTCAATGACGTGGCCAATTACATTCGCCGCGGCAAATTGTGGGAGGCCTTTGCGGCTGACAAAAAGACGGTGCTGCTGATCGACGAGATCGACAAGGCTGATATCGAATTTCCGAATGACCTTCTGCAGGAACTCGACCGGATGGAGTTCTTTGTCTACGAGACCGGCGAGACCGTGCAGGCGCGGCAGCGGCCGATCGTGATCATCACTTCCAACAATGAGAAGGAACTGCCGGACGCGTTTTTGCGCCGCTGCTTCTTTCACTACATCCGGTTTCCGGAAATGGAGACGCTGCAGCGCATCGTCGACGTACATTATCCCGGCATCAAACAGGCTCTGGTGCGCGAGGCGCTGACCCAGTTCTACGCGATCCGCGACACGGCGGGTCTGAAGAAGAAGCCTTCGACCTCGGAAGCGCTCGACTGGATCCGGCTTCTGGTGTCCGACGATGTGGAGCCTGAAACGCTGCGCGGCGATGCCAGGAACGCGCTGCCGAAACTGCACGGGGCGCTGCTCAAGAATGAGCAGGATGTGCATCTGTTCGAGCGGTTGGCGTTTCTGGCGCGGCAACGCGGCGGATGAGCGATCCTGAAAGAGCGACGGCTTGCCTGCGCAAGCAGTACCATTTCCGCCCGAGTCCCAACGGGCTCTACGCCTGGAATGTCGGCCGGCTGATCGAGCTTGCGCGAGGACTTCCGGTTATCGAGATTCCTTTGCTCAACATTGCCGAGATTGATGAATTGTGGTGGTTTCAAACCGATGATGATCGGCCAACGCCGCGGTCCCTGGCGCAGCATTTCCTGCTTGTCGAAAAGGTGGACCTAAGCTTTCCGATTTTGCTTTGCCCGCAGGGGCGAGTCATGGATGGCATGCATCGCATTGTAAAAGCGCTTGTTTCCGGGGCCGAGACGATTTCGGCGACCCGGCTAGAGGAGATGCCGTCGCCTGATCACGTCGATGTTCAACCGGCTGATCTCTCGTATTGATGCAAGCAGCGTTGACCGCCGCGTCTACGCTGCTTATCCTGAAACCGTGGTGATTTGGCCGGCCGGCTTGCAGCCACGTTAAACAACTCGCTAAAGGGCCGACGGGAGACCTCCCACCGGACCGGCAGCGTGTTTTCGCGAGCCGGTTTTTTGTTGGAGTTTGAACATCATGCCGATCCGTATTCCCGATGGCCTTCCCGCCCGCGATGTGCTGGTGAGGGAGGGCGTGCAGATCATGGATGAATCCATTGCCGTAAGGCAGGACATCCGCCCCTTGCATATCGGGCTGTTGAATCTGATGCCCAACAAGATCGCCACGGAGACGCAGATTGCGCGGCTGGTAGGCGCTTCGCCGCTCCAGGTCGAGTTGACACTGGTGCGGATCGGCTCGCACGCGGCAAAGAACACGTCCGAAGATCATCTGATCAATTTCTACCACACCTGGGATGAGGTGAAGCACCGGAAGTTCGACGGTTTCATCATCACCGGTGCGCCGATCGAGACGCTGCCCTTCGAGGACGTGACCTACTGGAAGGAGCTTGAGGAAATCCTCGACTGGACCACCACCCATGTGCATTCGAGCTTCTTCGTGTGCTGGGGGGCCATGGCGGCGGCATGGCATTTCCACCGGGTGCCGAAGCGGGCGCTTGCGGAAAAGGCGTTCGGGGTTTACCGGCACCGCAATCTCAACCCGGCCTCACCCTATCTGATGGGATTTTCCGATGATTTTCAGGTCTCGGTGTCGCGCTGGACCGAAGTGCGGCGTGAGGATCTGACACCGGATTTCGACGTGCTGATGGAGAGCGACCAGACCGGGCTGTGCCTGCTGCATGAGGCCTTCGCCAACCGCCTCTATATCTTCAATCACATCGAATATGATTCAGGCACATTGGCTGAGGAGTATTTCCGTGACGTCGGCGCGGGAAAACCGATCCTGCCGCCTGAGAACTATTTTCCCGAAAACGATCCTGACAATCCTCCGCAAAACCGCTGGCGCAGCCATGCGTTTTTGCTGTTTGGAAACTGGATCAACCAAGTCTACCAGACCACGTCCTTCAACATCGAACACATTGGAAACGGCCGGGCGGCCGAAAAGGCGGAGGAAACGCTGTGACCACTAAACTGGAAATCCGGCCGCTGACCGCGGGTGACGAAGCGGTCTGGCGCAGGCTTTGGACCGAGTATCTGGAGTTTTACAATTCCGGTGTCGATGAAGAGGTCTATCAGACAACGTTCACGCGGCTGCTGGGCGATCACACACCAGGCGCGGTTTCGTTTTACGAGCCACGTGGTTTGCTTGCGGTAGTGGATGGCGAACCGGTCGGGCTGGTGCATTACTTCTATCACCGGCACTGCTGGAAGCTGGAGCATGTCTGCTATCTGCAGGATCTCTATGCCTCACCAAAGGCGCGTGGCACCGGCGTGGGCCGGGCGTTGATCGAGGCAGTATATCAGCGCGCCGACGAGGACGGGTGCCCGAGCGTCTACTGGATGACGCAGGAGTTCAACGAGACCGCCCGCAAGCTTTATGATCGCATCGCCACGCTGACGCCGTTTATCAAATACAGCCGGTAGGGCCCGTCAGCGCCGACCCCCGAGGCCCGGCCGCAAACTGGCCCGCCGGGCAATATTGTGACAGACTTGCCGGCGTTGGATCGATGAGCCCGCCAGCCCGGGAGCGGCTGTCACCTTGGTGCGCGAGGACAGGACATTCGAGAAACTGGTGATCGGCGCGATCGCGCTGGCGGGTATGCTGTTGGCGATCGGCTGGCTGACCCGTGAGGATCCCGCGGAAAAACCCTATCTTCGGATCGCCGGTGGCGGATTCATCTACAACTACCGCGTGGCAGACGTGTTTTATGGCTTTACCGCCTATGTGCTCAAGCCACTGCCGGTGGAAACCAGGCTGCATGCCCGCAGTGTCAAATACGGCATACGGTCACCCAGCGTGCGCGGCGTTAAGGCCGGCCGGCCCTACAGGGTTTCGATCAGGATCGTCGACTATACCAGAACCCAGGTGATCTGGTCGGATGAGCGGGATTATGTCAGCCAGATCGACGACATGGTCGTGCCGGACAAGCCGTTGACAGTCGGTCCCGGCTACCATCCGAATCCGGATCTTGTTGATGGTTGAAACCTGCCCTTGTTAGCGGCCGGCAGGCTGGCAACAGCCAGCATAAGCCGCTAAGGTCGCGGGTATGTTTCTGCCGTTTTTTCTCGAACTCAAAGCCGCCAAAGTGCCGGTCTCGCTGCGCGAATACCTGACCCTTATCGAGGGGATGGAGGCGGGGCTGACCCTCTATGACGTGGAAGGTTTCTACTATCTCGCCCGCACAGCGCTGGTCAAAGACGAGCGCCATATCGATCGCTTCGATCAGGTGTTTTCACATTACTTCCGGGGGCTCGAGGCGGTTGCCGGTGAAGACGGTATCGATTCGCGCAATCTGCCCGAGGAGTGGCTTCGGCGGATGGCGGAGAAGCATCTTACCGAGGATGAGAAAAAGCTTATTGAAAGCCTCGGCGGATTCGACAAATTGATGGAGACGCTCAAGCAGCGGCTGGAAGAGCAGCAAGGGCGCCATCAGGGCGGCTCGAAATGGATCGGAACCGCGGGCACATCGCCGTTCGGGGCCTATGGCTACAATCCCGAGGGCGTGCGCATCGGGCAGAATGAAAGCCGGCACCGCCGGGCGGTCAAGGTCTGGGACAAGCGCGAGTTCAAGAACCTTGATGACACGGTCGAGCTCGGCACCCGCAATATCAAGGTGGCGCTGAGGCGGCTGCGGCGCTGGGTCCGCGAGGGCGCGGCCGAAGAATTCGATCTTCCGGGCACCATTCAGGCAACAGCGGAGCACGGTTGGCTCGATGTGAAGACCCGCCCCGAGCGCCGCAACGCGGTCAAGCTTTTGATGTTCTTCGACGTCGGCGGATCGATGGATGACCATATCCGCGTGGTCGAAGAGCTGTTTTCCGCCGCAAGCGCCGAGTTCCGCCACATGGAGTATTTCTACTTCCACAATTGCCTTTACGAGGGGGTCTGGCGCGACAACCGCAGGCGCCGGCAGGAGCAGTTGCCGACGGCGGAGATCCTGCGGACCTACGGGTCCGATTACCGGGTGATCTTTGTTGGCGACGCGGCGATGAGCCCCTACGAGATCGTCGCAGCCGGCGGATCGGTGGAGCACTGGAACGAAGAACCCGGGCAAGTGTGGCTGACTCGTATGCTTGACCATTTCCACAAGGTGGCCTGGCTCAACCCGACACCTGAGGCGCATTGGGGCTATACCCATTCCACCGCGCTGATCAGGCATCTGTTTTCAGACAGGATGTTCCCCATGACCTTGTCGGGCCTGGAGGCCGCCACACGGCAATTGACGCGCTGACAAAAGCCTGTGCGTACCGGCCCGGCGGCTTGCGCTGGCAAGCGATTGGAGCCATGCATCATGCCCGACAGGTTCACGATCACTTCAGGAGGCGCTGGCTATGGCGGTTGAGGCATTCGGGCAGACTGAGGATGGCGATGTCGTTCACCGGGTGACGCTTCAGGGCGGCGGGCTCACGGCAAGGATCATGAGTTGGGGCGCGACGCTGCAGGATCTCAGGCTTGAAGGTCATGCTGCCCCCCTCACACTGGGATTTGACCGGTTCGAAAGCTATCCGGCGCACTCGCCCTATTTCGGCCAGACCCCTGGCCGTCACGCCAATCGCATTGCCGATGGCCGGTTTTCGCTCGACGGGGTCGCCTATCAGCTTGAACGCAACGAAAACGGCATCACCCACCTGCATGGCGGCAGCGCCGGCATCGGCAAGCGGCTGTGGCGGCTGGATGCGGAAGGTGACGACTTCGCGGTGTTTTCGATCGTCGATCCCGACGGGCAGTCGGGCTATCCCGGCACTATGAAAGTGGAAGCGCGTTATGAGCTGCGTCCGGGCGGTTGCCTGGCCATCACCTATACCAGCGTCACCGACCGGCCGACGCTCGCCAACATCGCCCATCACAGCTATTTCAATCTCGATGGCAGCGACTCCATTCTGGATCACGAACTGATGATCGCCGCCGATCAGTACCTGCCGGTCGACGAGCGCCAGATCCCCACCGGCGCAATTGTCGCGGTAGCCGGCACAGAGTTCGATTTTTGCGAGATGCGACCGATCCGGCGCGGCGGAGCAGATGGCCAGGTCGTCTATGATCACAATTTCTGTCTGGCGCGGGAGCGCGGCGCGGTGCGTACGGTGGCGCTGGCGCGGTCGCTCAAATCGGGTATTGCGATGGAGCTGCGCACCGGTGAGGCGGGCGTTCAGTTTTATGCCGGCCATAAGATAAAGCCTTCAATTAACGGGCTTTCCGGCAGGCCCTACGGCGTGCATGCAGGCTTTTGTCTTGAAACCCAGAGCTGGCCCGACAGCCCCAATCATCCCGGCTTCGCGCAAGCCGTGCTCAGGCCCGGTGAGACACTGGTGCAACACAGCGAATATATCTTCCTGCGCGATTGAACATCTCGTGGCCGAATCATCCGGTCTTGACATGCGCAGCGAAATAGAAGCCCATAGGCAAGTCTTATATAAGACTCGCAGAACCGCTGTGGTTGCCGGCTTGGGGGAGGACCTAGACCATGACAGTGATTTTGGCGCTGCTGAGACCGCTTACGCATCTCAACACGTTGCTCTTGCGACTGGGGCGCAACGTCGCCTGGGTGGCGATGGGGCTGATGGTGCTGATCATCATGCTTCAGGTGTTTTTCCGCTATATTGTCGGCAATGCCTTAGCCTGGCCCGATGAGGGCGCGCGGTTTCTGATGCTGTGGATGACGGCGGTGATTGCGCCGACCGCCTATCGTTGGGGCGGGTTCGTTTCCATCGAAATGGTCAAGGATCTGCTGCCGGCCCGGGTTGGCGCGTTGCTCGGGCTGGCGCTGCTGCTGGTGTCGCTGGTGGTGCTGGTTTACGGCTTCCGGCTCGGACTCAACCACATCAACTCGGGTTGGCTGTTCGCTTCGTCATCGCTCAAGTTGCCGCTCGAATTCCTCGGGCTGGGGCTGATACGGATCAAGCTTGCATGGATGTACATGTCGCTGCCGGTCGGCCTGTTTTTGATGATCCTGGTCAATCTGGAGCTGTGCCTGAAGGCGGTCGCGCATCTGATCGATCCGGATGCGGAGCTTCCCGAAGACCATGATCAAGTCATTGTAGCGGTGGAGTAAGTCATGCTGTTTTTCTTTCTGCCGCTGTTTCTGATTTTTCTGATGATCGGCCTGCCGGTGTTTTTCGGCATGCTGGCTGCCCCCGGTTTTCTGCTGTGGCTCAATGGCCAGGAGCGTGACATCGCGCTGCTTTATCGCAACGTCTACACAGGCATGGATTCATTCCCGTTGATGGCGATCCCGTTCTTCATGCTGGCGGGCGAGTTGATGAACCGCGGCGGCATTACCATGCGCATCGTCGAGTTCAGCCAGGCGATGATCGGCCACCTCAAGGGTGGGTTGGCGCATGTCAACATTCTCTCGTCCATGCTGTTTGCCGGGCTGTCCGGTTCGGCGGTGGCCGATGTGTCGGCGCTCGGATCGATGCTGATCCCGGCGATGGAGAAGAATGGGTACACGCGGAAATTCGCAGCCGCCGTCACCGCCGCCTCATCGGTGATCGGCCCGATCATTCCGCCGTCCGGCATTATGATCATCTATGCCTATGTGATGGGCGAATCGGTTGCAGCGCTGTTTCTGGCGGGCATCGTGCCGGGCGTGCTGATTGGGCTTTCGCTGATGGCGGTGGTGGGCTTTCTGGCCAACCGCAATGATTTTCCGGCCGCGTCGCGGCGCGCCACCTGGCCGGAGAAGGGCCAGGCCAGCCTGAAGGCTTTTTTCCCGCTGCTCACACCGGTGATCATTCTGGGTGGTATCCTGGGCGGCATCTTTACGCCAACCGAGGCGTCCGCGGTGGCGGCGGTCTATGCCTTCATCGTGGCGCTGTTCATCCTCAAGACCATGGGCTGGGCTGACCTGCCGAAGGTGCTGACAAAGGCGGCGATGACCACCTCGGTTGTGCTGCTTCTGGTGGGGGCGGCGATGGCGTTCAAGACCGTGGTCAGCCTGTCGCATACGCCGGAAATTCTCGCCAACTTCATTCTCGGCCTGTCGGACAATCCCTATATCCTGCTGTTTTTGATCAACCTGCTGTTGTTCATTGTCGGGATGTTTCTCGATGCAGGGCCGGCGATCATCATCCTTGGTCCGATCCTTGGTCCGATCTTCACCGATCTCGGCGTTCATCCAGTGCATTTCGCCATCATCATGAGCGTAAACCTGACCGTCGGGCTGGCGACGCCGCCCATGGGGCTGGTGCTGTTTGTCACCTCGAGCGTGTCGGGAGAACGGGTGGAAACCATCGCCAAGGCGATCATGCCGTTCCTGCTGGTGCAGATCGTAGCCATATTCCTGATCACCTTCGTGCCGCAGATCTCGTTGTTCATGCCGCAGCTGTTTGGCTTCGCGAAGTAGCGGCGGGCAAGATGTCGTGGCGGTGTCATACGCGATCGGTTAGGCTGCAAGCGGGCAGGCGCGAAGTTACTCGACCTTGCTGACCGGGATGCCGGAACGCTTGACAAGCACGGGAGCCTCGTCAATCTTGTGTCTTATATAAGACTTAACGGGTACCAAAGACCAATGGGAGGGTCATTCATGATTTTGAAGCAGGCAATGAAAACGCTGACCGCCGCTGCGCTCGGCCTGTCGGTTCTGGCCGGCGGCATGATCACCGCGGCGCAGGCCGCTGACATCACGCTGCGCGCCACAGCCAACTCCAATGAGAACGACGAGGACTATGATGGCCTTGTGGTGTTCAAGGACTATGTCGAGAAGGCCTCTAACGGCACCATCGCTGTGGAGCTGTTCATCGGCACGCAGCTATGCTCGACCGGTGCGGAGTGCCTGCAGGGCATCGCCGACGGATCGATCGATATCTATATCTCGACCTCGGGCGGCGCGTCGGGGATCTTCCCCTATGTGCAGGTGCTCGATCTTCCCTATCTGCTTCGCGATGACCGTATTGCCGAGGAAGTGCTGACCGAAGGTACCTTCACCCGGGCGCTGCGCGAGCAGATGCTGGCCGATTCAGGCGGCATGATCCGGCTGATGACCGTCGGCAACACCGGTGGCTGGCGCAACTTCGCCAACACCCAAAGAGAGATCCGCTCGCCCGCTGATATGGACGGATTGAAGATCCGCACGATTGTTGCCGATCTGCCGCAGGAACTGGTGCGGTCGATGGGCGCATCGCCGACGCCGATCCCGTGGCCGGAGCTGTTCACCTCGTTCCAGACCGGTGTCGTGGAAGGCACCCAGAACGGCATCACCGACATCATGGGTATGAAGTTTCCGGATGCAGGCCTGAAACATCTCACGCTTGATGGCCATTCCTACATGGGCGCTTTGTGGTTCATGAACAATGACCGTTTCATGGGACTGGACGAGAATCTGCGCCGCGTCGTTGTTGACGGTTTTGCAGCTTTGCAGCAGGCGACCTTCGCCTCGCCCAAGCGCAAATCCATTCAAGCCTATCAGGATTTCGCCGAGATCGGCGGCCAGATCTATGTGCCGACAATGGAAGAGAAGGCGCAGTTCAAGGAAGCTGCGGCGCCGGTGTTCGAGTGGTTCAAAACCAATGTCGATGGCGGCGCCACCTTCTATGATTTGCTGGTGGCCGAAGCGGAAAAAGCCTCCGGCGTCGTCGACAGCGGCGCGATGATGGATCTGAAATAGACCCGCGCACCGTCGCAATTGTTCAGGCCGTCCGGTTCACGCCGGGCGGTTTTTTGTTGCCTAGCCCTGTCGTGACAGTGGCTGACCGAACAGGATCAGCGTCGCGTAGTCATCGGCGACATGGAATTCACGCTGGCCGTAGTGCTGATCGAAAGGCGAGCGTATCCGGACTTGCGGAAGCGTATCCAGGCCAGGCTTGAGCTGCTCATAGAGCGCGTCGACATCATCGACATCGATATAGATCATCTGTTGCCGACGTTCGTCACTCAGATCGACATCGGCGGGTGTGACCACCACGCGGATGGCGGCATGGTCGCGGCGCAGGAAAGCGTAGCCATCGGCCTTGAAGGTGCAGTTAAACCCCAGGATCCCGCAATAAAAGCGGATCGAACTATCAAGATCGGAGGTCAGAACGAACGGTGTGATCTGCTTGAACATCGACGGTTCCCGAGAGGCGAGTTTTGCGCGGCGAGCTGGGGGATGGGACAGCTACCTGAAGGGATACATCCAGGGCCGGTAATCATCAATCAGCACTTCGGCGCGACGGATTTGCTCAGGCGTCATTTTCTTGGCCACCTCTTCGATCGAGATCGCTGCATCCGGATCGCCGCCGATCGCTGACAGGCCGTACCAGAGATAGGCGCGGACCAGATCGACGGCGGTGCCGCGGCCGACTTCGAAATACCAGCCGATGCCCGATTGCGCGCCGGGGTGTCCTTTCATCGAGGCGCGCAGATACCACTCGAAGGCGCGCTCATCGTCTCGCTCCACCCCTAGCCCCATGGCATACATGACGCCGATGAGTTCCTCGGCGTCAGCATTGCCCGAGCGGGCGGCAGGCAGGAACTCAGCCATGGCGTCCTCGAAGCGGCTTTGCTCCATGAGGATCCGGCCTTTTTCGATTTCGGCGCTGGCGGATGCCGGGTGGAGCACCACGGCAACGGCGATAAGACCAAGGGCGGCGAGAGCTTTTTTGGCGTTTGCAAGCCGAGACGTCATTTGTCATTGTTCCCCAACGCTTGGACCGGGCCGACAATAGGGTGCGCGCCGCGTGCAAGGCAAGACAGTCACGGTTTGGTTAGGGAGGCGTTTGGGTGGTGCGATGGTGACATGGCAGGCGCGATGGG
This sequence comes from uncultured Hoeflea sp., assembly GCF_947501405.1. Taxonomy (GTDB): domain Bacteria; phylum Pseudomonadota; class Alphaproteobacteria; order Rhizobiales; family Rhizobiaceae; genus Hoeflea. Next base: position 191,113 of record NZ_CANMVK010000005.1, read on the forward strand.
GAAGGGCGATTGCAGGAGGCTTGCTCGGTATGCTGGCCCTGGGCGCGCCGGGTGCGTCTGCAGAGCCTGCAACCGCAAGCCCGCCGCCGCTGGTTGCGGCCGATTTCCATGAGTTCGACGAGGCGTTGGCCGAAATCGGCCGGCTCTTGTTTTACGACCGCGTGCTTTCGGGCAACCGCAACATTTCCTGCGGCGCCTGCCATCATCATGACCTTGCGTCCGGCGACGGGCTGGCGCTGGGTGTGGGCGAGGGTGGCGAGGGCATCGGCCCCAAACGCACCACTGGTCGCGATGCGGCGCGGATCGAAAAGCGCGTGCCGCGCAATGCGCCGGCGCTGTTCAATCTCGGTGCACGCGATATCCGGGTGTTGTTTCACGACGGACGCCTGAGCATCGATGACATTTTCGGCAATGGCTTCAATTCCCCGGCGGAGGAATATCTGCCTGATGGGCTGAAGGGGATACTCGCTGCCCAGGCCCTGTTTCCGCTGACATCGGAAACCGAGATGGCCGGCAATCCCGAGGAAAACAAGGTGGCGGGAGCCGCCTATGACCGGATTGACCATGTCTGGCCCCTGTTGGTCGAGCGGGTGCGGGCGATTCCGGAATATGTGGAGATGTTCGGGCGTGCGGATCCCTCAATCCGAAGCGCAGGCGATCTGACGATTGCTCATATCGCCAATGCGCTCGGCGACTTCATCAACGGCGAATGGCGGGTGACCGACAGCGCCTTCGACCGCTTTTTGGGTGGCGATACCGCGGCGCTTTCAACGCCGGCGCTGGCCGGAATGGAGCTCTTTTATGGCAAGGCCGGATGTGCGGCGTGCCATTCGGGCAAGTTGATGTCGGACCAGGAATTTCATGCTTTGGCGCTGCCGCATTTCGGACCGGGCCGTACCCGCCTGTTCGATCCCTATGTGCGTGATGTCGGGCGGATGGCGGAATCCAACCGGCTTGAGGATGCCTACCGGTTCCGCACCCCGATGCTGCGCAATGTCGAGCTGACCGGTCCCTGGGGGCACAATGGCGCCTATGCGACGCTTGAGGGAATCGTCCGTCATCACCTTGATCCGCTGCTGTCGCTTAGGGCCTGGACGCCCGAGATGGTGCAGTTGCCTGCCGACGAGCGGCTTGCGGAGGTGGATTTCATCGCACTTCAGGACCGGCGTGAACGGGCGCGGCTTGAATCGAGGGTCGACATCGCGCCGGTGGCGCTCAGCGATTCTGAGGTGGGCGATCTGATCGCCTTTCTCAAAGCGCTGACGGGCAGCGCGGATGGACGCCTCGGCCGTCCCGACCAGGTACCGAGCGGCCTGCCGGTCGATTGAGCGGAGGCGGCAATCAAATCCATCGATCCGCGCATGTTCGGTCTTGTGTCTTATATAAGACTTGATAAAGTCCGGCACAGACGGATGGTTTTCGTCCGCTAGAAACAAGCCTTGGGTGCATATCTGACATGCCAAAGATCGTGACCGCCGGCGTCGCCGTGATCGATTTCGTATTCCTGGTCGACGAGATGCCGCGCCGGGCCGAGAAATACCGGGCGCGGGAGGCCAGCATCACGGGCGGCGGTTGCGCCGCCAATGCCGCGGCGGCGATTGCGCGGCTTGGCGGAGAGGCGGCGCTGGCTGCGCGTCTTGGCGACGATCAGGTTGGCGACATGATTGTCGCGGGTCTGGCGGCCGACGGGGTGGATTGCACCATGGTGCGACGGTTCGAGGGGCGACGGTCGTCGTTTTCCTCGGTGTTTGTCGACCGTGAGGGCGAGCGGCAGATTGTCAATTTCCGCGATCAGACCCTTTCCATGAAGGCCGATTGGCTGGCGACGGCGCTTCCAGACAGTTTCGACGCAGCATTGGCGGATACGCGATGGCCAGACGGTGCCGCGGCGCTGATGCAGGCGGCGCGCGACCGGGGCCTGCCGGGTGTGCTGGATGCGGAAGCGCCGATCCACGGTGCCGAGGCTGCGTTTGAGCTTGCAAGCCACCTGGCGTTTTCCGCGCAAGGGCTTCGTGACTGGGCCGGTCACGACGATCTCGAAGGCGCGCTGGTCGCAGCGGCTGAGCAGACAGGGGCTTTCGTGTGCGTGACCGACGGGGCCAAGGGCGTGCGCTGGCGGCAGGGTGCAGAGGCCGGATTCGAACCATCCTATGCGATCGAAGCCCTGGATACGCTGGGAGCTGGCGATGTCTGGCATGGTGCGTTTGCGCTGAGCCTGGCTGAAGGCGAGGAGATCAGCCGGGCGATCCGGTTTGCCAATGCGGTCGCGGCGATCAAGTGCACCAGGCCGGATGGCCGCCCGGGCTATCCGACCCTGCAAGAGACAGAAGACTTCATGCGAGAGGCGAAGCTATGCAATTGAGTGCGGGAAAACTTTGGGGCATGCGGCGCATGGCCGATGAGGGCGGGCTGTTCAAGATGACGGCAGTGGATCAGCGGCCGCCGATCAAGGGGCCGATCGCCAAACATCACGGATTGGCGGAAGCTCCATGGGCTGAAGTTGCCGATTTCAAGACCCTGTTGATCGAAACCCTGCAGGGGCAATCCTCGGCGATGCTGCTTGATCCGCATTTCGCCATTCCCCGTGGCATCGGCAAGCTTTCGCCGATGAAAGGACTGATCGTTACGCTGGAGGATTCGATTTTTGCCGAGACGCCGGGTGGGCGGCTGTCGAGCGAGATCGACGACTGGTCGGTGGAAAAGATCAAGCGCATGGGAGGGGATGCGGTCAAGGTGCTGGCCTGGTACCGTCCCGATGCCTCCGATCACGTCAAGGACAAGCAGAAGGATTTCACCAAGCGCATTGGCGAGGTCTGCGCGCGCTACGATATCCCGTTCCTGTTCGAACTCTTGGTCTACCCGCTGGCGGGAGACGCGCACCAGACCACGGATTATGTCGAAATGACCGGAAAGCGCACCGACCATGTGCTGCAATCGGTCGCGGATTTCGCGGCACCGGATTACGGGATCGACGTGTTCAAGCTCGAAAGCCCGGTGGCTGCCAGGCATGTCCCCGATGAAGAAGACGCCCGGGTGCAGGCGGCATTTGATGAAATGGGACGGTTGGCGGGCCGGCCATGGGTCATGCTCTCTGCGGGCGCCGGCAAGGCGGAGTTCCGCAACATCATGGCCCATGCCTATCGGGCCGGCGCTTCGGGCTATCTGGCCGGACGGGCGATCTGGCTCGAAGCTTTTAGCCATTACCCCGATTGGCCGGCAATGCGCGCAGCACTCGAGGGCGAGGCTGTTGCCTATATGCGCGATCTCAATGCGCTGACTGACGCCGCGGCGCTGCCCTGGCACCGGCATCCGGTGTTCGGTGCGGACGGCGTGGGCTTTGTGCCGGCGGACCAGAGTTTCCGCCACGTCTATGCAGACATGCGTTGATGGCCGGGCGCCTGTCAGTCCAGCAGCAGCCGGTTGATCACCCGCGGCGGATCGCCGGGCGTGATCGCCGGCGCTATGATCACCGCCTCGCCTTCACGCGGCAATGTGCCGGAAATCGCCCGGATCAGCTCCGGATGGGTGACCATCAACTGATTGCCGGCGCCGTAAAACTCGTCGACAGCGGCGATCAGCTCCAATGGAATGACCTGTGGGTCGTCACCGCCGACAATCGAGTTGAGATAGGCCCTGGTTTCGATGCGGCTGCCGCCAAAGCCCAGTTCGGCTGTCTGGAGGGCACGGCAGAATTCTCCGGAATAGACCGCACTGATCGACACCGCGCGGGCGGCAAAGCGCATGCCGATGCGCCGTGCTTCCTGGATGCCGCGGTCGCTGAGGCTCTTCCTGGCGTCGCAATCGCCCAGATCCGGCCGGAGCGGTTCGCCGCGACCGGGTGTGCGGGCATAGCCCAGCAGGATGGTGTAGCCGCCCTGTGCCAGCCGGGCCCATGCGGCCTCGGTGGCGAAGGTTTGAGTAAAGGGCGCAAGGACGGACAGGGTCATTGCCAGGATGAGGGCCGTGGCCCGGCGTCTGGAGATCATTGTCATGACTGCAATCTAGTGTTTTTGGACGGTGATGTAAGGGGGCAAAACCATGGCTGACGAAACTCTGCGCATCGGCGTGCTGCCGCTTGGCCGCCCCACATTCGACGTGCCGTTTGCCGAGACGATGCTTGAGGGCATGTTTGCTGATCTCGATCAGTCGGGCCACGAGTTGGTCGGATCCCGAAATCTGTTGATGGATGCGCAGTCGGCGCATGCCGCAATCGACGAGATTGCGGCAAAAGCGGTCGATCGGATCCTGATCCTGCAGGTCACGTTTACGGATGCCGCCATGACCTGCGATATCGCCGCGCGGTTCGATCAGCCGCTGGCGATCTGGGCGGTTCCCGAACCGCGGCTTGGCGGGCGGCTGCGGCTCAATGCCTTCTGCGGCCTCAATCTGGCGTCGCATGCGCTGTCATTGCGCGAGCGGCTGTTTTCCTGGGCCTATGCCGCGCCGGGGGAAGCGGATCTTGTCGCGTTGCTTGGCGCGGAACCGATGGTTCGGCCGCTTACGCCGCAGGCTGTCAATGCCGAGCCCGAACGCGGCCTGGAGTTGCTCGATCAGCTCAGGGGCAAAAACATCGCCCGGATCGGCGCTCATCCGGTAGGATTCGACACCTGTGCCTACCAGCCGGATCGGCTGGCCGAAACCACCGGGCTGGCGGTCAAGGATTTTGATCTGGAAGATCTGTTCAGCCGGGCGCGTGCCGCTCCGGATCAGGCCGCGCGGCAGTTGCGCCAGTCGGCCAGCACGATGCTTGCGGGCCTCGATGAGGTCGACCAGCCGCAGCTTGACCGGTCGCTGCGGCTGAAGCTGGCGCTGGACGGTATGAAGGCCGAGGGCGGCTTCGATGCTTTCGCGATCCGTTGTTGGCCGGAGACCTTCACAGACTATGGCGGGGCGGTGTGCGGACCGGTGTCGATGATGGGGGAAGCGCGAACGCCGTGCGCCTGCGAGGCGGATGTCTATGGCGCCGCCACGCAGCTTTTGCTGCAGGCGGCGAGCGATCAGCCGGTGTTTCTGGTCGATCTGGTCGATATCGACGCTGCGGACAATTCCGCGGTGGTCTGGCATTGCGGTCAGGCGCCGGTGTCGATGGCCGATCCCGATGCAGTGGCAGAAGCCACCATCCACACCAATCGCAAAATGCCTCTGCTGTTCGAGTTTCCGCTCAAGCCCGGTCCCGTGACATTTGTCCGGTTAAGCCAGGCGCGGGGCAGGCACAGCCTGGTGATCGGGCGTGGCGACATGCTTAGGCGCGACAAGGCGTTTACCGGCACTTCTGGGGTGGTACGGTTTGACCGCGACGCGAACGCGGTGCTTTCACGGGTGATCGACAGCGGGCTCGAACACCACATGGCGCTGGCCTATGGCGACCATGTCGCGGCACTTGAAAGCTTCGCAGTCGCCGCCGGTCTTCCGGTCACCCATCTCTGATCGATCATCTGCTTGAGGCGTAAGTCATGACTGACATTAGATACGGCGTCATCGGTACCGGCATGATGGGCCAGGAGCATATCCGCAACATCAATCTGATCGATGGCGCGCGGGTGACCGCGATCTGTGACCCTGACCCAGATATGCGGACCGGCGGGCAGACACTGGCAGGCGGAGATTGCGCGGCCTTTGACAGCCATGAAGCGCTGGTCGGCTCCGGTCTGTGCGACGCTTTGGTGATCGCCTCACCCAATCACCTGCATCACCGGGTGCTGATTGACGTGTTGCCGGCCGATCTCCCGGTGCTTGCCGAGAAGCCGCTTTGCACGACGCTTGAGGATTGCGAGGAGGTGCTTGCCTTGGCGTCACAGCGCTCCGCACCGGTATGGGTGGCGATGGAGTACCGCTTTATGCCGCCCGTCAAGCGACTGCTTGGCGCGGTGACCAAGGGCGAAACCGGCGCCGTGCGGATGATCTCGATTCGCGAGCACCGGTTTCCGTTCCTGAAAAAAGTCGGCGACTGGAACCGCTTCTCAGATCAGACCGGCGGAACACTGGTGGAGAAATGCTGCCATTTCTTTGATCTGATGCGGCTCATTGCCGGGGCCGAAGTGGTGCGTGTCTTTGCTTCGGGCGGGACCGACGTCAATTTTCTTGAAGAGGATTATGGCGGCCGCACGCCCGACATTCTCGACAATGCCTTCGTGATCGTGGATTTCGACAATGGGGTGCGCGGCATGCTGGAATTGTGCATGTTCGCCGAAGGATCTGAGTGGCAGGAGGCGATTTCGGTGATCGGCGACAGCGCCAAGGCCGAGGCGCTGGTGCCAGGACCATCACGGTTTTCGCCCGATGGCGTCGAGCGGCATTCCGAGTTCGTGTTGTCGCCGCGGGCGAGCAAATCCCAGATGCGCGAGGTGATGCATGTCGATGCCGCGATCCTGGCTGCGGGTGACCATCATGGCTCGACATTCTTTCAGCATCAGAAATTCTTCGCCATGATCCGCGATGGCGGCACGCCGGTGGTGACCCTGGAGGACGGGCTCAAATCGGTGCGGATCGGGCTTGCCGCAGAGCAGTCGGTCAAAAGCGGCGAGCCGGTGGCGCTCAGCGTAGATTGACTGCGTAGTGGATTTCGCGGGAGATACAGCGCGACCACCTGAGTTCCACGGGCCGTTTTTCGAGATCGCGGGCGACACGGCTGATCAGCAGCAACGGCTCGCCGGCGTCGCAACCGAGTCTGGCGGCATCGCGTTTGCTCGCAGCAATTGCCTTGAGGCGCTCTTCGGCGCTGCCGATGGTGATGCCCCAGCGTTCGGAGTAAAGCCGATAGAGATTGTTGGGAATGATGGTCAGGTGGTCGAAATCGGGAAACCTTGCTTCGGGTAGGGTGATGGTTTCGATCAGGATCGGCTGGTCCGAGAGCGACCGGATGCGCTCGATGCGAAACACCTGCTCATCCCCTGACAATCCCAGGGCCTTGGTTTCGGTCTTTGTGGGCTTGGCGTGGCCGGTGCTCAAGACCCGGGAATCAGGAAAGCTCGGCGCGCCCTCGTCCGGCGCCAGTCGGAAGAACTGAAACAGAATGCGGCTTTCCTCAGGCTCTGCCACATAGGTGCCGCGTCCCTGTCTGCGGATCAGAAGATTGTCGGCGGTCATCGAATCGAGCGCCTTGCGCACGGTGCCCTGGCTGACATTGAGCTGGCGCGCCAGCTCGATCTCGCTGGGCAAAAGCATGCCCGGCGACCACTCGCCTTCGACCAGGCGCCGCATCATTCGCTCGCGCACCTGGGCGTAAAGCGGCTTGAAGCCGATCGCCGCGTCTGCATCAGGCCCGGCTTGCTCCGCCATCGGGTTTTTCCTTTCCCTGCACCGGCCTCCCGGTTGACATTCCGATCTCTCCGTATCTTATATCTTATATAAGACCTGTCCATCGGGCAGGCGGAGATATCTCATTATCCACATCGGAGGACGGACGTGACCACCCCCCATTTATTGGTACATGATCACACGGACAATGTCGGCGTTGTTGTTGTCGAGGGTTTGACTTCGGGGACCAAGATGCTTTGCGTTGTCACGCATGACAATTCGAGTTTTTCGCTTACGGCGGGGGCTGATGTTCCGATCGGCCACAAGATCGCGCTTTCAGACATCAAGTCGGGCGACACGGCGATCAAATATGGCGAGGACATCGGCAAGTTCATCGCCGACGTCGCCAAGGGCGCGCATGTGCACACCCACAATCTCAAGACCAAGCGCTGGTAGGAGCAAACGTGATGGCATCGAACTATTCCAACATGACCTTTCACGGCTACCGGCGCGAGAACGGCCGGGTGGGGGTGCGCAACCACGTCGTCATCCTGCCGGTCGACGACATCTCGAATGCGGCCTGCGAGGCGGTGGCCAACAACGTCAAGGGCACGCTGGCGATCCCCCATGCCTATGGCCGTCTGCAGTTCGGCGAAGATCTCGAGGTGCATTTCCGCACCATCATCGGCACCGGGGCCAACCCCAATGTGGCGGCTGTGGTGGTGATCGGCATCGAGCCGGGCTGGACCAGGAAGATCGCCGACGGCATTCGCAAGACCGGCAAGCCGGTCGCCGAGTTTTCGATCGAGCAGAAGGGCGACTTCGAGACGATCCGGGCGGCGGGATGGGCTGCCAAGGAATTCGTCCATCACGCCTCCGAGCTGCAGCGCGAGGAGTGCTCGATCTCCGAACTCTGGGTGTCGACCAAATGCGGCGAGAGTGACACCACGACGGGACTGAGCTCCTGCCCGACGGTGGGCAACATGTATGACAAGCTGTTGCCCGAGGGGATCACCGGGTTCTTCGGCGAAACCTCGGAGATCACCGGGGCCGAACATATCTGCCAGAAGCGCGCCATCAATGAAGAGGTTGGCGAGCGCTGGCACAAGATGTGGAAGGCCTATCAGGATGACGTCATCTTCGCCCACCAGACCGACGATCTTTCCGACAGCCAGCCGACCAAGGGCAACATCGAGGGTGGTCTGACGACGATCGAGGAGAAAGCGCTGGGCAATCTCGAGAAGATCGGCCGGACCTCCAGGTTCATCGACATTCTCGATCCCGCCGAGATGCCCGATTCTGGCAACGGGCTGTACTTCATGGATTCGTCCTCCGCGGCAGCGGAATGCGTCACTCTGATGGCGGCGGGCGGCGCGGTGATCCACACCTTCCCCACGGGCCAGGGCAATGTGGTGGGCAACCCGATCGTGCCGGTGATCAAGATCTCCGGCAATCCGCGCACCCTGCGCACGATGAGCGAGCATATCGATGTCGACGTGACCGGCGTGCTGACCCGCGAGATGACCATCGACGAGGCCGGTGATGCATTGATCGACATGATCCGCCGCACCTCAAACGGCCGCGTAACCGCCGCAGAAGCCCTCGGACACAGAGAATTCTCAATGACAAAACTCTACCGATCAGCGTAAGCGCGGACGAGATCGATCATGGCGGATATCGTGATTTCCGAGTTCATGGACGAGGTGGCTGTTGCCCGCCTCGTCCAGGCCTATGACACTTTATATGATCCGAGGCTGGTGGACGATCCGGCTGCTTTGCATGGGCACCTTGCCTCCGCCAAGGCGCTGATCGTGCGCAACCGCACCCAGGTGCGCGAAGCGCTGCTGGGATTAGGCCCGAACCTCAAGGTGGTGGGCCGGCTCGGTGTCGGGCTCGACAATATCGATGTCGATGCCTGCCGTGCGCGCTCGATCAAGGTGATTCCCGCCACCGGCGCCAATGATCTGTCGGTGGCTGAATATGTGATTACCTCGGCGTTGATGCTGTTGCGTGGCGCCTGGCTGCGATCGGCAGAGGTCGCGGAGGGAACCTGGCCCCGGCAATCGATGATGGGCCGGGAACTGGCGGGCAAGACCATCGGGCTGGTGGGCTATGGCTCGATCGCTCGAGAGGTGGCCTGGCGGGCGCACATGCTGGGCATGCAGATCGTGGCCTATGATCCCTATCTCGCAGCCGATCATCCCGGCTGGCAGATTGCCCGGAATGTGTCGCTGGATGCGGTTCTGGAACTTGCCGATGTGGTTTCGCTGCATACGCCGCTAACCGATGCGACGCGCAACATGATTGACGCCAGGGCGCTGTCGGCCATGAAACCGGACGCCGTAGTCATCAATGCGGCGCGCGGCGGTATCGTCGACGAGACGGCTCTGGCCGAAGCGATCAGGGCCGGACAATTGGGCGGGGCAGCGCTTGACGTGTTTGCCGAGGAGCCGCTGACGGCTAAGGCCGGAGCCAAATTCAAGGATTTGACGAATCTCATCCTCACCCCGCACATCGCCGGGGTCACGCAGGAATCCAATCAGCGCGTCAGCCATCTGATCGCCGAGAAGGTTCTCGAAGCGCTGGGAGCCAATGCATGAATGACACGACACGGATGACGCCCGACGCAGTTACGGAGCTGATCGCCGGTGCGCTGACACGCAGCCGCACATCCCAGGCCAACGCGGCCTCGGTGGCCCGCGCGCTGCTGGCGGCGGAGCTCGCCGGGCAGAACGGGCACGGTCTGCGGCGGGTTGCGGCCTATTCGGCGCAGGCGCGGGCCGGCAAGGTCGACGGGTTGGCGACGCCGGTGTCCGCGCAGTTTCGGCCCGGAGCGCTGTCGATCGATGCCGGCAACGGCTTTGCCTATCCGGCGATGGATCTGGCGGTCGACTGGTTGCCGGACGCGGCGCGGAGCCAGGGGATTGCCATTGCCGGGATTCGGCGGTCGCATCATTGCGGCGTGGCCGGGGTGATTGTCGAAGCGCTGGCTGAGCAGGGCGTTGCAGCGCTGATGGTCGCCAATGCGCCGGCGGCGATGGCGCCGTGGGGCGGACGGCGGGCGCTGTTTGGCACCGATCCGATTGCATTTGCCGCACCGCTCGACGGTCAAGACCCGGTGGTGGTCGATATTTCGCTGTCGAAAGTGGCGCGCGGCAAGATCATGGCCGCCGCACAGAAAGGCGATGCCATTCCCGAGGGCTGGGCGCTCGACCCCGACGGTCAACCCACCACCGACGCCAAAGCGGCGATGGCCGGCACCATGATTCCACTGGGCGACGCCAAAGGCACGGCGCTGGCGCTGATGGTGGAATTGCTGTGCGCCGGTCTCACAGGGGCCAATTACGCCTGGCAGGCGAGTTCGTTTTTTGACGACAAGGGCGATCCACCCGGCACCGGGCAGGCGATCATCGCGATTGATCCGGATGCATTCGGGCCCGGCGGGGGCGAGCGCATGGCGATGATGGCCGATATGGTTGCAGGCACCGAAGGCGCCCGGCTGCCCGGCCGCCGCCGCCAGCAGGTCCGCGCCGATTATCTGGCAAACGGCATCCCGGTCGACGTCGCTCTGGCCGACGATATCCGGGCTATCGGCGGATGAGGGGTATCCCCGCGCCGGGATCGGCGCAGGCGCTCGCTCAGTAGAGCAGCCTGACGGCCACCAGGGTGATGGCCGGGAACATGGTGAGAATGGCGACGCGGACGATGTCGGTGAGCACAAAGGGCGCTACGCCACGATAGGTGGCCGACAACGGCGTGTCCTTGGCCATGGAATTGATGACGAAGAGGTTCATGCCGACGGGCGGCGTGATCAACCCGACCTCGACGACGATCAGCACGATGATGCCGAACCAGAGTGCAAACTCCTCGGGCGTCAGGCCGAAATCCAGCGCCGACATGATCGGGAAAAAGATCGGCACTGTGAGCAGGATCATCGACAGCGAATCCATCACGCAGCCGAACACCAGATAAAGCAGCAGCACCGCGACCATTACCAGCCATGGATTGAAACCCTGGCTGCCGACAAAGGCTGCAGCGGTCTGCGGCAACTGGCTCAAGGCCAGGAAGGCGTTGAACACGCCGGCGCCGAAGACGATCAGGAAGATCATGCCGGTGGCGCTGGCGGTGGTCAGGATCGAGGATTTGAGCGTCGCGCGGTTGAGCCCGCCATTGACCAGGGCGATAACCCCGGTGCCGAAGGCGCCGATGGCAGCGGCTTCGGTGGGGGTGAAGATGCCGCCATAGATGCCGCCGACCACTGTTACGAAAACCACCAGCACCGGCCAGACCGCGAGCAGGCTGCGGAAACGTTCGGAATAGGGCGCGCGCTCGCGGTTGCCCGCCGAGCCCGGCTTGAGCCGCACATAGATCGCTATGGCGATCATGTAACCCACGGCAGCCAGGATGCCGGGAATGAAGGCTGCGACAAACAGCTTGGCGATATTCTGCTCGGTCAGGATGGCGTAAATTACCAGGATCACCGAGGGCGGAATGAGAATTCCGAGCGTCCCGCCGGCAGCCAGCGCGCCGGTCGCCAGTTCACCCGAATAGCCGTAGCGCTTGAGCTCGGGCAGGGCCACCTGACCCATGGTGGCGGCGGTGGCGAGCGAGGAACCGCAAATCGCGCCGAACCCGGCACAAGCGCCGACGGCGGCCATAGCGACACCGCCCTTCTTGTGGCCGATCCAGGTTTCGGCCGCCTTGAACAGCGCCTGAGACATGCCGCCAAGGGTTGCGAACTGACCCATCAGCAAGAACAGCGGAATGATCGATAGCGAATAGCTTGAAAACGTGCCCCAGGTCAGGTTCTTGAGCTGCGCGAAGATCATAAGGAACGAGCCGTTGATGAAATAGCTGCCACCGATGCCGGTGATCAGCATCGCCAGCCCAATCGGGATCCTGAGGAAGATCAGCGCCAGCAGCACCGGAAAGGAGAGCAGGGCGATATCGATATTGGTCAATGCACGGCCTCCCCGTGAACCTGGTCGCGTCCGGTGGCAAGCACTCGCAGGCTCAGGATCACGCACCAGGCGCTGATCAACACGAAACCGAAGGCGCCGACCAGACCCGAGGCATAGGCCCACCATATGGGATACTGGATGATGAAGGTGGTTTCGCCATAGGCGAATTTATCCAGTGTTCCTTCCCAGTGCTTCCAGGCCAGAAGCAGCGCGATCGCCAGCATCAATACATCGGCGAAGAGATCAATAATCCGGTTGAAGCGTATGCCCAGATGCATGGTGAGGATTTCCACCGCCGCGTGTTGGCGATTGATCTGAACCCAGGGCAGGAAGGCGAAGACCGCAAATCCGGTGCCCAGTTCCACCAGTTCGAAATCGCCGCGGATCGGACCCAATCCGATGGCGAGAAGGGCGCGCCCCGAGACCGAAGCCACGGTGGACAGCAGCACCAGAATGAGTGCCAGCCCGCCCAACACGGCGAGAAAGGCGGCAAGCCTGCGCATGAAGCGGTCAATATGATCAAACATCCGCGGGATCTCCGTTGCGGTTGCCCGTGGATTGCGCGTTCCCCTTGTCGCCGCCGATCAGCGGCGGGCGGGAGTTGAGTGTGTCGCGATCAAATCCTGCGAGCGCCTTGTAGCGCGCCGCATGCTCGTGAAGCTCGTCGGTGCTCATGATGTCGGTGATGTGTTCAAACATGCCCTGACATTTCTCTTCGACGACCTGCATGATCTGGTCGGGTCCATTGCCGCGATTGGCGGTGACGATGCGGCTGGTGGCCGGACGCCGTTCGTCTTCATAGGTGATCAGCGCCTGTTTAGACAGCCCCTGTTCGACCAGGCATTTGCCCAAAACGCGTGCGTCGAGGATTGCCTGCGACGCGCCATTGGAACCGATCGGGTACATCGGGTGGGCGGCGTCGCCCATCAGGGTAACGCGGCCTTCGCCCCATTTGTCGAGTGGATTGCGGTCGACCATCGGATATTCGTAGATCGCATCCGCGGCCTTGATCAAGGCCGGCACATCGAGCCAGTCAAAATCCCATTTCTCAAATGCCGGGAGGAAGTCCTCAAGCCGGCCGGGGCGGTTCCAGTCTTCCCGGTTCCACAGCGCATCGGGCGTCTTCTTAAGTTCGGCGACCCAGTTGATGTCGACAAGGCCGGTCTTGGGGTCGGGGACTGAGATCGGATAGGTGACGAATTTCTGCCACTCATGACCGGCCATGGCCATCGAGGCGCCGGTCAGAAAAGGCTTGGCGCGGCTGGTTGCGCGCCACAGGACCGCGCCGCCCCAGACCGGTGGGCCTTCAGTCGGGTTCATCTGCGCACGTATGGCCGAATGGATGCCGTCAGCGGCAATCAGCAAGCTCCCGCGCTCGCTGCGCTTGATCCCGTCGCGGCTTTCAAGCTCGAGGGTTACGCCCTGATCATCCTGCGAAAAACCTGTGGCCTTCCAGCCGGTTTCGACGGCGTCCTGTCCCAGGCGCTCCCGGAGCATCGCCAGCAGCATGAGTTGCAGCCGGCCGCGGTGGACGGAAAATTGCGGCCAGTTATAACCGGCATCGTGGCCGCGCGCCTCGGACCAGATCAGTCGTCCATGTTTGGAGTAATAGGCAACCTCGCGGGTGCGAATGCCTACGGGTTCGAGCTGCTCGGCCAGCCCGAGTTCGAACAATTCGCGAATGGCATGCGGCTGCAGGTTGATGCCAACGCCCAGAGGCCGGATGTCCGCAACCTGCTCGAAAAGTTTGACCGGCACACCGATCTGGTGGCAGGTCAGCGCGAAGGTGAGACCGGCAATGCCGGCGCCGGCAACAAGAATGGTCATCGTCAAACCCGAATATCAAGTCCGGCGGAGCCCGCCACCTGGGGTGAACTCCGCCGGAAGCTTCTTGAGGCCAGTTGACCTTACTTGGTGTGTTTGGCGATCAGTTCCTGCGCCTTGGCATGCAGCGCCTTGCCATCGATGCCCTTGCCTTCCATTTCCTCGTACCAGTTGTCGATGACGGTCTGGGACGCATCGCGCCAGCGCTGCAATTCGTCGCCCTCAATCTGCACGATCTCGTTGTCGGTAGCTTCCGCGACCTTGCGGCTTGGCGCATCGAAGGCGGCCTGGGTCTTGCCGGCAAAGGCCGAGAATTCGAGGCCGGTGTTGTCGTCGATCACCTTTTTGAGGTCATCGGGCAGGCTGTCGTATTTGGCTTGGTTCATGGCCAGCACGAAGGCGGCGGTGTAAAGTGCGTGGTCGCCGCCAAACTCGGTATGGGTATTGACCAGTTCGGCGATCTTGAGCGCCGGGGTGACTTCCCACGGGATCACGGTGCCGTCGATCACGCCCTTGGACAGGGCTTCCGGAATGGCGGGAACCGGCATGCCGATGGGCTCGGCGCCGAGTTCGGCGAGCATGCCGTTGATTACCCGGGTGGGGCCGCGCAGCTTCTTGCTCTGCATGTCCTCGAGCTTACGCACGCCCTCGCCCTTGGCGTGGACGACACCTGGACCGTGGACCCAGGTGGCAAGAATCTTGACGCCCTTGAACTGGCTTTCTTCCATGTCGGATTTGAACAGCTCCCAATAGGCGCGCGAGGTGGCTTCCGCATTGGTCATCATGAAGGGAAGCTCAAACACCTCGACGCTGGGGAAGCGGCCCGGGGTGTAGCCCGGAAGCGTCCAGACAATGTCGACAACGCCGTCGCGTGCCTGGTCCATCAGTTGCGGCGGAGTGCCGCCCAGCGACATGGCGGAAAACACCTCGACCTTGATGCGGCCATCGGAGGCTTCGCCGATTTGTTCGGCCCAGGGAATGAGAATTTCCGCCGGGACATTGGCCTGTGGCGGCAAGAACTGGTGCATGCGCAGGGTGACTTCCTGCGCGAGAGCGCTTGCCGAAGCAAACCCGAGCGCGGAAACGGCAATGGCCGCTGCGGCGGCGGATTTCAGGAATTTGCGTTTTTTCATTGTATCCTCCCAGATAAGTGAAGCGGGTCGCATCCCGCGGTTGGCCCGGAAACTACGGGTAAAATTTGTAACTGCCTAGAGTTAGAATCCCCTAATTTGACGGCGCCTCCGTAATCTCTTGCCGCGGTATGCCGGGCAAAAGGCCGCGAAAAGCGGGGCCAGCGGTCTTACTGTGTCCCGGCGGCTGTATGATGCACGCCCTTGCGGGTTTGCATCAACATCGGCTGGTAGTGCGCGGTCGATGCAAGCTCATGATGAATTGACCGACCGATCGGTCAGTTTATAAGCGAGATTGATCCCGGCGACAACTGTTTTTTGCCGGCAGTGGGTTTCATGGCCCGACTGAAGCAAAGCGCGGGGCGTGGCATCGGCGCGCCGTGGCTGCCGTTTCGCCGGGATGCTGGTGCAAAAGGAGCCCTTTTGCCGGAACAATCGCGTTGCTGTGCGGATTTGGAGAACGGGCAAAGCCGCGATGGAGATGGCGTTGATCTGTTTTATCCAAGTTTGACGGTTGATCCTTTTGAAAAAAAGGAAAATGATGACCTCAGGGTGAGTGAGGATCAAACCCCCAAGGGAGGAAATTGATGGCGAATGTATCGATGACCGTGAACGGGCGCACCGTTTCCGGCCACTGCGAGGACAGGACCTTGCTGGTCCAGTTTATCCGCGAAAATCTCGGGCTGACGGGAACCCATGTCGGTTGCGACACCTCGCAATGCGGCGCCTGTGTGGTGCATGTCGACGGCAAGGCAGTCAAATCCTGCACCATGCTGGCTGCGCAGGCTGACGGCTCGGAGGTGATGACCATCGAGGGCCTGGCTTCGGGCGGCGAGTTGCATCCGGTTCAGGCGGCGTTTCGCGAGCATCATGGTCTGCAGTGCGGCTTTTGCACTCCGGGCATGATCATGTCGGCGGTTGACATCATCAACCGTCATGGCGGGCAGCTTGACGAGCAAACCGTGCGGGCCGAGCTGGAAGGCAATATCTGCCGCTGCACGGGCTATCACAACATCGTCAAGGCAATTCTCGACGCTGCGTCCAAGATGGGCGACAGCGCCAAGGTCGCCGCCGAATAGACAACGCCGAAACCGGCGAAGGTTCGCGGTGTCGAGATTCGAGGCGACAGGCAAACCGGGCGGTGACGGCTCAGCGATTGCAGCGGCGTAAACAGGATAGCGCAGCGGCAACCGAGCCCAGACCCCGGAAACCTGGCCCTGACACGGACACTGATTGTTTCGCCACACTCAACCGGAGGAGTTTGAGAGATGGGAATGGAAGGCATTGGCGCCCGCGTGGCGCGCAAGGAAGACAAACGGTTTATCACCGGCAAGGGCCGCTACACCGATGACATGGTGGTTCCGGGCATGAAGCATGCGCATTTCGTGCGGTCGCCGCATGCGCATGCCAAGATCATCAGCATCGACACATCAGAAGCCGACAAGATGCCGGGCGTAATCGGCATCTTGAATGGCGCGCAGTTGTCCGAGGATGAAATCGGCAACATCATCTGCGGCTGGATGATCCATTCCAAGGATGGATCGCCGATGAATATGGGCGCCTGGCGGCCGCTGGCGCAGGATACCGTCCGCTATGTCGGCGATGCGGTGGCGATCGTGGTCGCCGACACCAAGGCCCAGGCCCGCGATGCCGCGGAAGCCGTGGTGGTCGAATATGAAGAGCTGCCAGTGGTCACGGATGCCGTGAGTGCGCTTGAGGATGGTGCACCTCAGCTTCATCCGGAAGCCAAGAACAACCTGATCTTCGATTGGGAGATCGGCGACGGGGCCGCCACCGATGCGGCGATCGAGGCTGCGGCGCATGTGACGGAAATGAAGATCGTCAACAACCGTCTGGTGCCCAATCCGATGGAGCCGCGCGCCGCACTTGGTGTCTATGATGGCGGTGAGGATCATTACACGCTCTGGACCACCTCGCAGAACCCGCATGTGGCGCGGCTGGTGCTCAGCGCGTTCTACAATGTCGCGCCGGAAAACAAGCTTCGGGTGATTGCGCCCGATGTTGGCGGCGGCTTCGGATCGAAGATCTACATCTATCCCGAAGAGATCGTCTGTCTCTGGGCTTCCAAGCGCACCGGGGTTCCGGTCAAATGGAATTGTGACCGGACCGAGGCGTTCCTGACCGACGCCCATGGCCGCGATCATGTCTCGACCATCAAGATGGCATTCGACGCCGACAACAAGATCACCGGCTTCAAGGTCGATACCATCGCCAATCTCGGCGCCTATATGTCGCTGTTTTCGAGCTCGGTGCCGACCTATCTCTATGCGACGCTGCTGTCGGGCCAGTATGAAATCCCGGCGATCCACGCCAATGTTCGCACGGTTTACACCAACACTGTACCGGTGGACGCCTATCGCGGCGCCGGCCGCCCGGAAGCCTGCTATCTGCTCGAGCGGGTGATGGAAACCGCGGCGCGCGAACTTGGCGTGACGCCGGCGGATCTCAGGCGCAAGAACTTCATCCGCGAGTTCCCGTACCAGACGCCGGTGATCATGTGCTACGACGCGGGCGATTTCGACGCCTCGCTGGATGCGGCGATGAAGGCGATCGACTATGACGGCTTTCCGGCGCGCCGGGCGGAAGCTGAAGCCCGCGGCAAGAAGCGCGGCATCGGCATCAGTTGCTACATCGAGGCCTGCGGCATCGCGCCGTCTGCGGCGGTGGGGTCGCTTGGCGCCGGCGTCGGGCTGTGGGAGTCAGCGGAAGTGCGGGTCAATGCGGTGGGCACCATCGAGGTACTGACCGGTTCGCACAGCCACGGCCAAGGCCATGAAACCACGTTTTCGCAACTGGTGGCCGATCGCTTTGGCGTCGGCATGGATAGCGTCTCGATCGTTCACGGCGACACCGACAAGGTGCAGATGGGTATGGGCACCTACGGCTCGCGCTCCGGCGCGGTCGGTATGTCGGCTATCGTCAAGGCGCTCGACAAGGTCGAGGCCAAGGCCAAGAAGATCGCCGCCCATCTGATGGAGGCCGACGAGAGCGATGTCGTCATCGAAAACGGCGAGTTGAAGGTCGCGGGCACCGACAAGAGCGTGCCGTGGTTCCAGATGGCGCTGGCCGCCTACACAGCGCACAATCTGCCCGAGGGTCTCGAGCCGGGCCTGAAGGAAGGCGCATTCTACGATCCATCCAACTTCACCTTCCCGGCCGGCACCTATATCTGCGAGGTGGAGGTCGATCCCGACACCGGCAAGACACAGGTCGTGGACTTCGTCGCAGCCGACGATTTCGGCAAGATCATCAACCCGATGATTGTCGAGGGGCAGGTGCATGGCGGCGTGGCGCAGGGCATCGGCCAGGCGTTGCTCGAAGGCACTCACTACGATCCGGACACCGGGCAGCTGCTGACGGCGAGCTACATGGATTACACCATGCCGCGCGCTGATGATCTGCCGTCGTTCAAGGTATCGACCACGGAAACGGCCTGTCCGTCCAACCCGCTCGGCATCAAGGGCTGCGGCGAGGCGGGCGCCATCGGGTCTCCGCCGGCGCTGATCAACGCCATCACCGACGCAATCGGCAACAATGAACTGGCCATGCCCGCGACCTCGGAACGGGTCTGGGCTGCGCTCAAGTCGGCACAGTAAGAAAGGGAGGCAGACATCATGTATGCAACCAATTATCACCGCGCCTCCTCGGTGGAGGACGCCGTCAAGCTGGCTTCCTCATCCGATGAGGCCAAATACATCTCCGGTGGCCAGACGCTGCTTCCGACCATGAAGCAACGGCTCGCAGCTCCATCTGATCTGGTGGATCTGCGCCACGTCTCCGACATGAAAGGGATCAGTGTCGATGGCGGCAAGATCCGGATCGGGGCCGCGACAACCCATGCGGAGGTGGCAAGTTCCCCGGATGTCGCCAGCGCCTGTCCGGGGCTGGCGCATCTGGCCGGCCATATCGGCGATCCGCATGTGCGGCATCTGGGTACAATCGGCGGGTCGATCGCCAACAATGACCCGGCGGCAGACTATCCCGCAGGCCTGATGGCACTGGGCGCGACCATCGTTACCAATACGCGCTCGATCAGCGCCGATGAGTTTTTCACCGGCATGTTCGAGACCGCGCTTGAGGACGGTGAGCTGATCGTGGCGGTCGAGATTTCGGCGCCTGCGAGCTGCGGTTACGCCAAATTCCCCAATCCGGCGTCACGTTACGCAATGGCCGGCGTGTTCGTGGCCAGGCAGGGCGACGGATCGGTACGGCTGGCGGTCACCGGTGCGGGCTCGGACGGCGTTTTCCGTCATGCAGGGATGGAGCAGGCTCTTGCCTCCGACTTCTCGCCGGGCGCGCTTGACGGTATCGGTGTCGACGACAGCGAGTTGCTGTCGGACATTCACGCGTCGTCCGCCTATCGGGCCAACCTCGTGAAAGTCATGGCGAAAAGAGCGGTTTCGGCCGCTGGCTGAACGATTTTGGGCGTTTGACGTCCGAAATCGAAGTTGAGTTGAAGAATGAGGGGCGAATCTTCGGATTTCGCCCCTTTTCCTTCAAGAGATGGCGAATGCGCGAGCGAATATGAAAGGAATCGCCATTGCATGAATTGGGGATTGGCGTTTAATCGCCGCCAAGTCGGGGGCTGGATATCATCTCTTGGTGAAAATAAAGCGCTGCGTACAAGCACAGGGGATACGCGAAGACAGATTTCAGGGCGCTTATGGCCAAGAGCGTGCTGGAGACGATGCTCGCATCCGCCGCGTTAGCTGCATTGCGCGAGCTTTGAAATGAGCGTTCCCGCAACCATGCGGGCGTCCCGGTCGGCGGCATAGACATCCTCGATCGCCTGCGGCAGGCGGCCATCATCGAGCTGGTCCATTGCCGCGGCGACGATGTCGGCCATATCAAGAAATCCGATCCGGCCGCAGATAAAGGCATCGAGTGCTGCCTCCTTTGCGCCGTTGAGCACCGCGCCCTGAAGGCCGCCGCGCTGCATGGCGGTACGGGCCAGCGCCAGCGCGGGAAAGCGGGTCTCATCGGGGGCGATAAAGTCGAGCCGTGCCAGCTTGGCGAGGTCGAGCCGCTCCACTGGCAGGCTGGCCCGGCGCGGATGCGAGATCGCATAGCCGATTGCCGTACGCATATCCGGCGCGCCGAGCTGGGCGAGCACAGAGCCATCCGAATAACCGACCATGGAGTGGATGACGGATTGCGGATGCACGATCACTTCGATTTGCTCGGGCCGCATATCGAACAGATGCCTGGCCTCGATCATCTCCAGCGCCTTGTTGAACATCGAGGCGCTGTCGATCGAGATTTTTAGGCCCATGGACCAGTTGGGGTGGGCGGCCGCAGTCTCGGGTGTCACCGCGGCCATCTGCTCAAGAGTATAGTCGCGGAACGGGCCACCCGAGGCGGTCAAGATGATGCGCTCGACCGCATGACGCTGGTTCTGCTCCAGCACCTGAAAAATCGCATTGTGCTCGCTGTCGACCGGAAGCAGCTTGCCGCCGCCGGCCGCCATGGCAGCGCCGAACAACTCGCCTGCTGAAACCAGGCACTCCTTGTTGGCAAGCGCAATATCAGCGCCGCTTGAGACGGCCGCCAGGGTCGGCGCCAGGCCGGCGATGCCGACAATTCCTGCAACCAGCAAGTCGGTATCGCGCGCGCCGGCTTCGACCAGCGCCGAGGGCCCGGCGCCGGCCTCCACGCCCGAGCCCGACAGCGCGGATTTGAGATCCTGATAGCGATCAGGATCGGCGGTCACGGCAAAACCCGCTCCGATGCCTCGCGCCTGTTGGGCCAGAAGGTCGATATTGCCCATGCCGGTGATGGCTGGCACTTCGAAGGCGTCGCGGCCCCCCAGATGGGTCATCACATCAAGCGTGTTGCAGCCGATCGAGCCGGTGGCGCCAAGAATGCTGACGCGCCGGCGGTCCGGGGTCTGGATCTGGTTCATGCCCGCAACAACCACAGCCGGGACGCGGTGGTCAAGCTACGTCCTGGTTGAGCCACGGCCATTGAGATCCAGCAGTTCCTGAAACAGCGCAGAATGGTCCAGATCAGCGCCGCCAAGCTCATCCGCCAGGCGCGCGAAGCGGTCGCGTACCGCCGCAACGAACGGCAGCCGGATACCCAGATCGGCGGCTTCGGCAAGGATATTGTCGAGATCCTTGATCTGGACCGAGACCCGGCCGCGCGGCGCAAAATCGCGCGACTGCATACGTTGACCATGAAGCTGCAGGATCGTCGAATCGGCAAAGCCGCCACTGAGCGCTGTGCGAAAGGCATCCAGGTCCCCGCCACCCTCTTCGACCAGCAGAATCGCCTCGGCAACCGCGCCGATGGTGACGCCGACAATTGCCTGATTGGCCAGTTTGGCCAACTGGCCGGCGCCCGAGGGGCCCACCCGGATGGCCCGGCCCATCGGCGCAAAAACATCCGCGGCGCGTTCGAACACAGACGTCTCGCCACCCACCATGATGGCGAGTGTGCCGTCTTCAGCGCCCTTGGTTCCGCCGCTGACCGGCGCGTCGAGATGAGTTGCTCCAAATGCCGCAAGCCGCGCGGCATGGGCGCGGGCCTGGGAGGGTTTGATCGAACTCATGTCGATCACGCAGGCGCCGTGGTCGAGATTGTCGGCGACCCCGGTTTCAAACAGCACCTTCTCGACCACCGACCCGTCGGTCAGCATGGTGATGACGTGATCGGCACCCTTGACCGCATCAGCCGCGGATGCGGCAACCCGCGCACCGTCTTGCGCCAGTGGCGCGGCCTTGGCGCTGTCCCGGTTCCAGACGGTCAATCGGTGACCGGCGCCAAGCAGCCGACGGGCCATCGGCAAACCCATCAGCCCGGTTCCGAGCAAGGCGATTGATGCACTCATGCTTTGAATTCCCTCGCGCCGTGTTGATCTGGCAATGGCGCTGGAACAGCTTTAGCGCGGATCGTCTGCTTCGACAATTTGCAGGTGGCGTTCACATCAACGCTTTGATCAACGCTGGCGGCCATTGCTTCCGGGCTTGGCTCCATTTGTGCATTACGGCGGAATGCCGGGATGCGCCCGGGCAGTTTCAGGTGCGCAGATTTGCCTGATGCAAGACCGATGTCCAGCTGTTCATCGAGGCCAGGTGGCAATAGATGGTGGCGAGCGCATCCGCCTTGCGCAGGCCCAGAAACGCGTCGTCATCCATGGCCAGCAATTTGGCTTCGTCGACCAGATGAAATCCGGTGATGTTGAAGTTCTTGCCGTCGCCCAGCGTTATCTTGCTGTTGCGCTCGGCCAGCAGCCCCGCCTCCGCAATGACCTTCATGATCGCTTTGGTTTTGACCAGCATGCCTTGATATTCCTGGCAGAACGCCAGCGCGCTGTTGACGACAGCACCTTGCTCGCCGTCCTCGAACATCGGCTGGTCGATCTTGACGGAGGGGTCGTCAAGATCGACCAGCCGCGCCGGGTCGGCGTCGACACACAAAGTGAGCCGTTCGTCGGTGTCGCTGCCGGCGAGAATAAAGGGATAGCGGCGGGCATAGGCGGGCACATAATGCGGATCGGCCCATTTGCCGTCCTCGCCAACAAACAGGTTCTCGCCTTCCTTGATCCCCACAACCACCATGGGCATGAATTCCGGTCCCGAAAACACGATTGGATAGGAGCGCATTGCAGCGGGCATTTCCGCCGCCATCAGCGGAATCACCACTGCCTTGGCGGCAAAGCCGAAATCGCCGGTCTGAGCCAGTCCCTTGTTCTGATGGCGGTCCGGATTGACCGGTTCCGGGGCCGTGTAAAACAACGGCAGCGGATTTTTGTTCTGATCAGTTGTTTCGGCCAATGCGTGCCCCTCCCGGCAGATTGAAAATCTCAACCGCTTTTCGCGTCTACGGCGAGGAAATTCAAGCTCAATCGACAATTGCCGCTGTTGGCTCTGAGTTTCCCGACCGGCTCACCAAGGACTTGCGTTTTATGCATTCATACAGCGGTCGTGCGACCGATTGCGCAGCGGGGCCGGTGCTTTGATGGAATGGCCGAGACTGCGGCGTTCCATCAAAAAACTTCGCTATACAATCATCCATGCGGTTCATAGATTGCCGGCCATGACAGGATCGAACATTCTCGACAGCCGTTATTCCTGGTGGCGGCTCGGCGTTACGCTCGGGATCGCCGTCACCGGCAATGTCGGCATGTGGGCGATCATTGTCATCATGCCGGCGGTGCAGCAGGAATTCGGCGTTGATCGCGCCGACGCTTCCATTCCCTATACGATGACCATGGTGGGCTTCGCGCTTGGCAATTTGCTGATCGGCCGGGCCGTCGACCGTTTCGGGATCACCACGGCGTTGATTGGCGCTGCCGCAACCCTCGGCCTGGGTTTCGCAGCGGCGGCGGTGAGCGGCTCGGTGCTGGTGCTGTCGGTGATGCAACTGATTGTCGGCTTCGGCACGGCCGCCAGCTTTGGTCCGCTGATTGCAGATATTTCGCACTGGTTTTATCGGCGGCGCGGCATTGCGGTGGCGATTGCTGCGAGCGGGAACTATCTTTCCGGCGCCATCTGGCCACTGCTGCTGAGCGGCATTCTGAGCGATTTCGGCTGGCGCACCGCCTATGCCGTGCTGGCCTGTGCAACGGTGTTGCTGGTGGTTCCGTTGTCGTTGCTGCTTAAGCGCCGGGTTCCCGAGGAGGCCACCGCGCAGGCCCATCAACTGGCGGTGGCCAATGCACGATCGGTGAATTTCTCGCCCAGATCGCTGCAGTGGATGCTGGGTCTGGCGGGCATCGGCTGCTGCATCGCCATGTCGATGCCGCAGGTGCATATCGTCGCCTATTGCGTCGACCTCGGCTACGGTCCCGCCGTGGGCGCAGAGATGCTGTCGCTGATGCTGATGGGCGGAGTGGTGTCGCGGCTGTTGTCGGGCTTGCTGGCCGATCGGCTGGGCGGGGTGCTGACGCTGTTGATCGGCTCCAGCCTGCAGTGTCTTGCCCTGTTCCTGTATCTACCGTTTGACGCCATGGTGCCGCTTTATGTGGTCAGCCTGATCTTCGGGCTTTCCCAGGGCGGGATCGTGCCAAGCTATGCGGTGATCGTGCGCGAATATCTGCCGCCGCAGCAAGCTGGCGCGCGGGTCGGGTTCGTGATCATGGCGACCATCGTCGGCATGGCGCTGGGCGGCTGGATGTCGGGCTGGATCTACGATCTGACCGGCTCCTACCAGATGGCATTCATGAACGGCATCGCCTGGAATTTTCTCAATATCGGCATCATCGCGTTGCTGTTGTTCAAATCACGGGCGCGGCGCGCCGAGCCGGCGCTGACCTGACCCCTGCCGCACACGGCAGTTGGCGAGTGTTTGCAGCACAACACCGAAGTCATCACGCGATGAGTATGGAACAAATGGGAAAATGGTGATCCCGGCAGGATTCGAACCTGCGACACCAGGATTAGGAATCCTGTGCTCTATCCCCTGAGCTACGGGACCACGCGATTACGTGCATACAGAAAGCCGGCAGGTAGTTCAACACGGCTGTTCCGGCCCGATGGCGGCATGCGCAGGCGGGCGTATCGCGTGTCTTGAAACGGCGCGCCGGACCAGCCGGCGGCCAAGGATCAGGCCGCGAGCGCCCGCTCGGCCAGCTTGACCCAATAGGACACGCCGACGGGGATGGCTTCATCGTTGAAATCATAGGCGGGGTGGTGAAGATTGGCGGTGTCGCCATTGCCCATGAAAATGAACGCACCGGGGCGGGCCTCAAGCATAAACGAGAAATCCTCGCCACCCATGGTCGGTGGCTGGTTGCGCTCCACGCCTTCTTCACCGGCTAGCGTCGCCGCGACGTCGGCTGCGAAATCGGTCTCGTCGGCATGGTTGAAAGTGACCGGATAGTTGCGGTCATAATTGATCTCAGCCTTTGCACCATGGGCTGTGGCGATGCTGGTGGCGATCTCGGTAATCTTTTGTTCGGCGAGATCGCGCATGGCGGGCGAGAGTGTGCGCACGGTGCCGGCCAGATCGACGGTTTCGGGAATGATGTTATAGGCCGAGCCGCCATTGAACTTGGTGACCGACACCACGACGGACTCCAGCGGGTTGGCGTTGCGCGAAGCAATCGACTGAAGCGAGGAAACGATTGCCGAGCTTGCAACGATCGGATCGATCGTCTGATAGGGCATTGCCGCATGGCCGCCGCGGCCGGTGATCTTGATATCGAAAATGTCGGTGGCAGCCATGATCGGTCCCTTGCGGATCGCAAACTGGCCCACCGGCAGGCCCGGCAGATTGTGCATGCCGAACACCTTGGTGATGCCAAAACGCTCCATCATGCCGTCATTGACCATCTCGCGACCGCCGCCGCCGCCTTCTTCGGCCGGCTGGAAAATCACCGCCACTGATCCCGTGAAATTTCGGGTCGCGGCAAGGTGACGGGCAGCGCCTAACAGCATCGCGGTGTGGCCATCATGGCCGCAGGCATGCATTTTGCCCGGTGTGCGCGAGGCCCAGGCGAGGCCGGTGGTCTCCTCGATCGGAAGCGCGTCCATGTCGGCGCGCAGCCCGATTGCCGGTCCGTTGCCGCCGGGCCGGCCATGAATGATGCCGACGACGCCGGTGCGGCCGATGCCCGTTACGACTTCATCGCAGCCGAAGGATTTGAGCTTTTCGGTAACGAAGGCCGCGGTATTGTGAACATCAAACAGCAATTCCGGATCGGCATGAAGGGTCCGCCGCCACTGGGCGATTTCGTCTTTTCCTGCGACCACGTCATCAACAAGCTGCATGTTCTTCCCCTGCGATCCTGGCGCATGGTCGGGCCGCTCATTAGGGGCGAATAAACCCCTGGCGTCCACCTATCGCCTTTTGCCATCTGACTGCCATATAGGATAAGTAGTCGAGATTGACGAGGAAAAAGAGGCGTTTTGTCGCGCAACATCAGCAGTGCCGGGGTGACGCCTTAACAAGCCCCGCAAAAACCATGGGAAACCGGAAGTCCATCATGAATTCAGTGTCGCAGATGCGCCGCACCGGCGTCTGGTTGATGGCGGCAGCGTTGCTGACGCTGGCCGTGCCAACAGGCGCGCTGGCCGCGCCGAAGATCTCGGTCGATGTGGCTTCGGGCCGGGTGGTCGAGCACAACGAGGCGTTTCAACGCTGGTATCCGGCCTCGCTGACCAAGATCATGACCGCCTATCTGGCGTTCAGGGCTGTCGAGTCTGGCCAGATGACCATGCAGACACCGGTCACCATGTCGGTTCATGCCGCCAAGGAGCCGCCGAGCAAGATGTATTTCAAGCCCGGTGAGCGGTTCCCGCTGGATTCCGCGATCAAGTATCTGATGGTCAAATCGGCCAATGATGTGGCGGTGGCGATCGCCGAGGCGGTCTCGGGCACGGAAGAGGCTTTCGTCCGGGATATGAACGAGACGGCGCTGGCGCTCGGGATGCGCGCGACGCGCTTTGTCAATCCCAACGGGCTTCCGGGCAAGGGTCAGTACACAACAGCGCGTGACATGGCAGTGCTGGCGGTGGCGGTGCGCAGGCAATTCCCCCAGTTCGCCCACTATTTCGGCTATGAGGGCTTCGCCATGGGGACGAGGACCCACACCAATTACAACCTGCTGGTCGGCCGCTTTCCAGGCGCCGACGGCATGAAGACCGGCTTCATCTGCGCCTCGGGCTTCAACCAGGTGTCCTCGGCCACCCGCAATGGCCGCACTGTCGTCAGCGTGGTGCTCGGTGCGCCTTCGCAGGAGGTGCGTGCGGATCAATCCGCAGCGCTTCTGCACAAGGCACTGACAAAAACCGCCTGGGGCGCGCCGACCCTTGCAACGCTTCAGCCCTATGGCGACGGCCGCGATGCGGTGGCCGATATTTCGGGCGCGATCTGTACGCCGGAGGCGCGTGCGGCGCGATATGAGGGCCGCGACGTGGAAGGCAAGATGGTGCTCAACTCGCCCTATATCAAACCTCTGACGCGTGAGCCGCGTCTTGTGCAGGCGCCTGCGGGCCTGGCGCGGACGCAGACCGAGATCGCGCTTTCGCGGGTTCCGATCCCGCTGCCGCGGCCGATGGGTGTCTCGCCTGATGGCAATGCGCCGTTCACGGCCTCTGCCTTTAGCGGCCCGGAGCCTTCCGGCGCCTCGTCCGTGGAGGCCATGCCGCTGCGGCCCGGTGTGACCATCCCGGTTCCGGTTCCTCGGCCGCAGATCTGACCATGCAGGACCAGGGCGCGATGTCCCCCCCTTCTGATGACGCCAGCGGCTGGCAAGCGCCGCGCGGCGTCCCGGTGTCGATCCTCACCGGGTTTCTGGGCGCGGGCAAAACCACTTTGCTCAACCGGTTGATCGGCGATCCTTGGCTGAGCGATGCGGCGCTGATCATTAACGAGTTCGGTGATGTCGGCATCGACCATCTGCTGGTGGAAAGCTCCGGCGACGGGGTGATGGAGCTATCGGACGGATGCCTGTGCTGCACCGTGCGCGGCGAATTGGTTGACACGCTCGCCGACCTGATGGACCGGATGCAGACCGGCAAGATCCGGCGATTTTCCCGTGTGGTGATCGAAACCACGGGACTGGCCGATCCCGTGCCCGTGATGCAATCGGTGATCGGTCACCCGGCGCTGGGGCAATCCTACCGGCTTGAAGGCCTTGTTACGGTGGTTGATGCGGTCAACGGATTGCCGACGCTTGACGCCCATGATGAGGCGCGCCGCCAGGTGGCAGTGGCCGATACGCTGGTTGTGTCCAAATGCGGGGACAATGATCCGCCTGCCGAACTTACCGCACGGCTTGCCGCGCTCAATCCGCTGGCGCGGCGTGTGGTGGCGGAACACGGCAGTCTCACGGCACAAAGCCTGTTTGACAGCGGCGCCTATGATCCTGACAGCAAGAGCATGGATGTTCTGCGCTGGCTCAACGACGGCCGGCAGACTGGCCACAGCGATCATCACTCCGATGCTCATCATCACGACCACGCGCATGGGCATCATGGTGCGCACAGTCATGACGTCAATCGTCACGACGACCGGATCCGCGCCGACACGCTGGTCACCGCACAGGCAATCGCGCCAGAGGCGCTGGCGATGTTTCTTGATCTGCTGCGTTCGGCGCATGGGCCAAGCTTGCTGAGAATGAAAGCCATTGTCCGCCTTGCCGACGATCCGGCCCGGCCTTTGGTTTTACACGCGGTCCAGAGTCTGATGTCCGAGCCGGTCCGCCTTGCGGGCTGGCCTGAAGGGTCGGATGGCAAGACCCGGATCGTGGTGATCACCCGCGATATGCCTAAGGGCTTTGTTGGCGAATTGTTTGCAGGCTTTTCCGGCGAGCCCGGAATCGACCGGCCCGACCGGGCGGCGCTGGCCGAAAACCCGTTGGCCATTCCCGGCGCACCGGCCGGCCGGACCGGTTGCTAATTCGGAGTTCGGGTCGGGCTCTGCCGTTAGGCTATTTCGATCAGAAAGGCGTGACCGTCTGCCGCAGCGGTGGCGTTGACCAGCCGATGGCCCTCTTCCTGACAGAAATGCGGAATGTCGATGACCGCCAGCGGATCGGTGGTTTCGACCAGAATGCGCATACCCGGGGCCAGGCTGCGAAGATGTTTGCGCGCGCGCAGAACCGGAAGCGGACATTTCAGGCCGCGCAAATCCAGCGCTTCGGCCTTTGTGTCGCTCAATTGCTGCTCCAGATCTTCCAAAACGGCTTTTCGGTCTCGGCCGCCGCACTTGTCCCGGCGGCCGGCGCAGCAGCGGCGGGATTGGGCACGGGAACCGGAACGCCTTCGGTCGCGGTGACCGGGGCTGGCAGCGGGCTTGACGCCTCGACAGCCGGTGCGGCATGGTCCTGTTCCACGGCTTGTTGAGGTGTCGCGGCAGGTTGAGACGCCATTGCGCGCAGCGGATTGGCGGTGGAAAACAGGCTCATCACCGGGGATGCGGGCGACTGACCGCCATTGGCGGCAAGCCGGGCGGCGCGGTCAGCTTCACGCGCGGCGCGCTTGGTTTCTGTCTCTGCCTGCGCCTGGGCCTGTGCGATCTCGCGGGCCTCTTCCTTGTCGAACTTGGCCACCGCCTTGGTGAAAGCCTGGTTCCAGGTTTTCTCATAAGCGTAATGGGCCGAAGCCAGGGTCTGGGGCACGTTGGCTGGCGGGCAGGCCTCACTGGCGCGAAACGCCGCGGTTTCCAGTTCCAGCACCTGGTTGAACACGTAACGCCGCTCGCAGACCTCGACCTTGGGCGGCCGTTTGGTCAGCTCAAAATGATCATAACCGGTCTTGAGCATTTTCCAGAACTCGAAATGCTCGCTGTCGCGGTGGCGCGCCATGTTTTCCGGAGTCATGCGGAAGGGCAGCGCCTCGACCAGGAAGTATTCCTGACCGCCCTTGAAGGCGTCGCGGGCGAATCCGTAGATCTCGAGCACCTGCTCGTCAGTCATCGAATAGCAGCCTGCCGACGAGCAGGCGCCGTGCACCATCAGGTTCGAGCCGGTACGGTTGTGGGATTGGTCGTAGGAGTTCGGGAAGCCCATGTTGAACGACAGGTAGTAGCTCGAGTTCGGGTTCATCTGGGAGGGATAGACCCGGTAATAGCCTTCCGGAGCCTGGCGGTCGCCTTCCTTGAATTTCGGTCCGAGTTCGCCCGACCATTTGCAGATTTCGTAGGAGGCGATGATGTCGTAGCGGCCGTTGCCCTTTTGCTTCCAGACCTCGAGAATGCCCTCTTCCTTGAAGATGCGCATCATGATGGGCGAGCGCGTGCTCATGTCGTGCGCCTTCATCTTGTTGACGAGGCGGGCGGGCAACGGATGCTCGACTTTGTTGGAAACCGAATCCAGCGCATCCTGACAGCCGCTAAGGCCCAGAAGCAGCACAGGAATGAAACGCAAAGTTCTGATCGGTGTCATGGTGTCTCGTTGGCAGTGCGTTTGCGGGACGCGGGACAGGATCCGCGATGCCAGCGTTTGGCGTCGATACCCAACCATACGCGGGACCGGTTCATGAAGCCTTAACCTTCCCGCGCCGACTGTCGTCATGGCGATGGAACCAAGATAGACTAATACGGTCGAAAATGTGGCCCGAATGGGGCGAAAGTCAACCGATCTGCCGGCCGATCTCCAGGAACTTCTTGCGCCGTCCAGCGCGCAGTTCGTCACCTGACAGCGCATTGAGCTCTTCAAGGGCGGCAAAGATCGTGTCGCCGGTGCGCGCCACAACGCTTTCCGGATCCCGATGCGCGCCGCCCACGGGCTCGTCAATGATGCCATCGATGATGCCCAATCCCTGCAGATCCTCGGCTGTGATCTTCATCGAGGTGGCCGCATCCTTGGCGCGGGTGGCGTCGCGCCACAGGATCGAAGCCGCGCCCTCGGGCGAGATCACCGAATAGATGGCGTGTTCGAGCATGTAGACACGGTTGCCGGTGGCGATTGCAATGGCGCCGCCGGAGCCGCCCTCTCCGATGATCACCGACACCAGCGGCACACGGATGTTGAGGCAGGTCTCGGTGGAGCGGGCGATGGCTTCGGCCTGGCCGCGCTCTTCCGCGCCTATGCCGGGATAGGCGCCCGCGGTGTCGATGAGCGTCACAACCGGAATTTCGAAACGGTCGGCGAGTTCCATCACCCGGATTGCCTTGCGATAGCCCTCGGGCCGGGCGGAGCCGAAATTGTGGTGAATACGGGTCTTGGTGTCGTGGCCCTTCTCCTGGCCGATCAGCGCGACCGGCTGACCGCGAAACCGTGCAAAGCCCGCCTGGATAGCCGCGTCCTCGGCGAATTTGCGGTCGCCTGCAAGCGGCGTGAACTCGTCGAACAGAGCCTTGGCGTATTCATCGAAATGCGGCCGGGCGGGGTGGCGGGCGACTTGGGTCTTCTGCCAGGGGTCGAGCCGGTTGTAGATTTCGGCCATGGCGTCGCGCGCCCGGGTCTCCAATCGCGCGATCTCCTCGCCGGTGTCGACGCTTTCGTCCTCGGAGGCGAGTTTGCGCAGTTCGAGGATCTTGCCTTCCAGGTCGGAGATCGGCTTTTCGAAGTCTAGGTAATTGTGCATGGAGTTCTTCCGCGCGGACGCCCGCCTTCGTGTTCACTGCGTACAGTCAATCGCAGTTACATGCTGCTGTCACGCTTTGATTGCCCGCGGCCCAGCCAAAGACTGGCGATGGTTCGGCCCTGGATTGGCCGCAGACTGACTTGTCTCAGGCGCGCTTAATCGCGATTTTTGGCGGGCTTTGCAAGGGGGTGATGTTCATTGACGAGTTGCTTTAGCCTTTCGTCGAGGACGTGGGTGTAGATTTGCGTGGTGGAGATATCCGCATGGCCAAGCAGTTCCTGCACCGCGCGCAAATCTGCGCCGCCGGCCAGCAGATGGCTCGCGAAGGCGTGTCGCAGCACATGCGGAGAAACGCTGGCCGCTGGCAGACCGGCGCGGGCGGCTGTCTCCTTGAGCTCGCGCGCAAACACCTGCCGCGACAAATGGCCCCCGCTGGATTTCGCCGGAAACAGAAAGCCCGCGTCTTCGGGGCCATCGCCGATGGCTGTGAGCCAGGCATCCAGCGCCGCGCGCGCCGGGCGTGACATTGGCACCATCCGCTCCTTGGCGCCCTTGCCGCGGACAATGAGAAAGCGGCCGTCTTCGGCCAGCACCCGAAAGGGCAGGCTCACCAGTTCGCTGACCCGCATGCCGGTGGCGTAAAGCAATTCCAGAAGTGCGCGAAACCGGATCCGCTGCAAGGTTTCCGACGGATTGCCGGCGGCAGCGATGTCCGCTTCGGCCTGAGCCAGCAAGCGGCTGACATCATCGATGCTTAAGATCTTGGGCAGCGACCGGGATTTGCGCGGCGAATCCACCACGCCGGTGGGGTCATCCTCGCGCAGACCCTCGGCGTGGAGAAACTTGTAGAACTGACGCAACGCGGAAAGCCGGCGTGCCTGTGACGCTGGCGAGAAGCCGCGCGCGGCCAGATCTGCGAGGATGCCGGCAATATCTTCAGCGCGGGCGCGGGCGAGCGTGGTGCCGAGGCTTGCAAGCACATCCGAGGCATCATCGAGATCGCGCCTATAGGCTTCCAGCGTGTTGACCGCCGCGCCGCGTTCGGCGCTCATCATCTCGAGGAAGGATTCGGCATGGGCGGCGCTGAGATCGCGCATGATCGGAAACAGATCCCGTTAGCGGTTGAGCTTCTCGGTCGGCACGCGGATGGTAACATCTCGCTCCACCGGCTCGACATAAATCACCAGGGCGAACATCGCCGCATAGGCCAGTCCGGCGATGACGCCGCAAAAGGCGAGGAAACGAAACAGGGTTGGCATATGTGCTCCGTAAAGCTTGATGGCATGTTATGGAACAGCCGACCGGGCGGATCAACCCGGCCGCGGCCGCCCCGGAAGCTTGACGCACCGGTGGACATGGCCAATAGAAGGCCCCAACCTTCAAACGCAAGGGCCGGGGGCGCAAGGTGACGGCAGACCAGACAGGCGCGTTGACGCAGGACATCGCCCGGGCACGGAAGGCGCTGGGGCGGCGTAATCTGGTGTTCGTCGGGCTGATGGGCGCCGGCAAATCCGCCATCGGCCGGCTTGTCGCGCAGATGCTGGAAATCCCCTTTGTCGATTCCGATCACGAGATTGAACGGGTGTCGCGGATGACCATCCCCGAACTGTTCGATGCCTATGGCGAAGCTGAGTTTCGGGCGCTGGAAGCTCGGGTGATCAAGCGGCTTCTCAAGACAGGGCCGCGGGTGCTTTCCACCGGCGGCGGCGCCTTCATGAACGAGGCCACCCGGGCGATGGTGCTGAAATCGGGCCTGTCAGTCTGGCTCAAGGCTGATCTTGAGGTGTTGTGGATGCGGGTGTGCAAACGTGACACAAGACCATTGCTGAAGACCGCCAACCCGAAGCAGACGCTGTCGGATCTCTTGGATCAGCGTTACCCGGTCTATGAACTGGCGCATCTTACAGTCCAGTCGCGCAATGACGCCAAGGACACAATCGCCGCCGAAACCATCGCCGCGCTTGCGCGGTTCGATCAAGCTCAGGACAGGGCGCACACGCCATGACACAGCCAGTTTCCCAGCAATCCGGCGAGCGGGTGGTTCACGTCGAACTTGGCGCACGCGGATACGACATCGTGATCGGCCCCGGGCTCCTTGCGCGTTGCGGTGCAGAGATCGCCGCGCGCCGGCCCGGCATCCGTTGTGCCATTGTCACTGACCGCAATGTGGCGGCGGTGCATTTGCAGGCACTGACCGCCAGCCTGTCAGCGGCCGGAATTGAAGCGGTTCCGCTGCTGCTGGAACCCGGCGAGAAAACCAAGTGTTTCGATGAGCTGGTTCATGTCTGCGATCATGTGCTTGGCGCCCGGCTGGAGCGCGGCGACGCGGTTCTTGCTCTGGGCGGCGGCGTTATCGGCGATCTGGCCGGGTTTGCGGCGGGAATCGTGCGCCGCGGCATGCGGTTCATCCAGATGCCGACCAGCCTTCTGGCACAGGTGGATTCCTCGGTTGGCGGCAAGACCGGGATCAATGCATCGCATGGCAAGAATCTGATCGGGGTGTTTCATCAGCCGGATCTGGTGCTTGCCGATACAGATGTGCTCGACACCTTGCCGATCCGTGAATTTCGCGCCGGCTATGCGGAGATGGCCAAATACGGGCTGATCGACCGGCCGGCATTCTTTGCCTGGCTCGAATCCAATTGGCGAACTGTGTTTTCGGGCGGGGATGCGCGCATTCACGCGATTGCCGAGAGCTGTCGGGCCAAGGCCGAAGTGGTGGCCGCCGACGAGCGCGAAGGCGGGGCGCGGGCATTGCTCAATCTGGGCCATACATTCGGCCATGCTCTGGAAGCGGCGACGCAGTATGACAGCCGGCGTCTGGTGCATGGTGAGGGCGTGGCGATCGGCATGGTGCTGGCGCACGAGTTTTCAGCCCGCATGAACCTCGCCAGCCCCGATGATGCGGCGCGGGTGCAGCGGCATCTTGATGAAGTCGGATTACCGACCCGGATGACGGATATTGAAGGCGAGCTGTCCAGTACCGATATACTGATGGAACACATCGCGCAGGACAAGAAGGTCAAGCGCGGGGCGTTGACCTTCATTCTGACGCGCGGCATTGGCGAAAGTTTCATCGCCGATGACGTGCCGCAGGCGGAGGTGTTTCGATTTCTTGAGGAAAAACGGGCATCATGATG
This sequence comes from uncultured Hoeflea sp., assembly GCF_947501405.1. Classification (GTDB taxonomy): domain Bacteria; phylum Pseudomonadota; class Alphaproteobacteria; order Rhizobiales; family Rhizobiaceae; genus Hoeflea. The sequence goes on from NZ_CANMVK010000005.1 coordinate 225,399, forward strand.
CTGGAAACGATTGGCGCGGCCCTGGCCGAACACGGGTTTACTATCCTGGCCATCTTCGGCCTTATCGGAGTTTCAGGCTTTTTTTCGGGCTCGGAAACAGCGCTGACGGCTGCCTCCCGGGCGAGAATGCATTCGCTGGAAACCAGCGGCGAAAGCCGCGCAGGCACCGTAAGTTCACTGATCGAGCGCAGGGACCGCTTGATCGGCGCGCTGCTGGTCGGCAACAATCTGGTCAACATTTTGGCCTCAGCCCTTGCAACCAGCGTGCTGTTGTCGATCTTCGGGGATTCCGGCGTCGCGCTGGCAACGCTGATCATGACCATGCTGCTGGTGGTATTTGCGGAAGTGCTGCCCAAGAGCTGGGCGATTTCGAACCCGGACCGCTTCGCCATGACGGTGGCGCCGGTGGTCAAGCCCTTTGTGTTGGTCGTCGGGCCGCTGTCGAGTTTCATCAACTGGTTCGTGCGCAAGATCATGGCGCTGTTCGGGGTCACGTTTGCGGCTGAAACCTCGATGTTGTCAGCACATGAGGAAATTCGCGGCGCGGTGGATCTGCTGCACCGGGAGGGATCGGTGATCAAGGACGACCGCGACCGGCTTGGCGGGGTTCTGGATCTGGGCGAACTTGAAGTCTCGGATGTGATGATCCACCGCACCTCGATGCGGATGATCAATGCCGACGACACTCCGGAAGCCAGCGTGCGCGCGGTGCTCGACAGCCCCTATACGCGGATGCCGATCTGGCGCGGCTCGATGGAAAACATCATCGGCATCGTTCACGCCAAGGACGTGCTGCGGGCGCTCGCGGACGCCGCAAATGAGCCGCAGCGTATCGATGTGGTGAAGATTGCGCAGAAGCCCTGGTTTGTGCCCGATACAACCAGCGTGCCCGACCAGCTCAACGCCTTTTTGCGGCGCAAGGCACATATCGCCGTCGTGGTCGACGAATATGGCGAGGTGGAAGGCCTGGTCACGCTCGAGGACATTCTCGAGGAGATCGTCGGCGAGATTGCCGATGAGCATGATACCGAAGTTCAGGGTGTGCGCCAGGAAGCCGACGGGTCGGTGGTTGTCGACGGCTGGGTGCCGGTGCGTGATCTCAATCGTGCGCTGGACTGGTCATTGCCTGATGATGAGGCGACCACGGTAGCAGGTCTCGTGATTCATGAATCGCAGACGATTCCCGAAGAGAAGCAGGCCTTCACCTTCCACGGAAAACGGTTCATCGTCATGAAGCGTGATCGCAACCGGATCACCCGGCTGAGGATCAGGCCCGCCGAAACCCTCTGACATGCAGCCGGCCACGGCGGACAAAAGAGCTGACCGCAACCGCATCTGGTGAAGATGCTACCAGCGTGTCGGTTCGCCGGGAGCGGCGGCTTCCACCGCCATGGCGTGCAGCCCGCTGTCGAGTTCGGGCTTGAGCAGCGCATTGACGGCGCGGTGACGCTCGATCCGTGACATGCCTTCAAAGGCGCCGGCGACAATGCGGATGCGGAAATGAGTCTCACCGCCGCCGTCAAATGTTGCGGCGCCGCCCTCGTCGGCATTGTGATGGCCGGCGTGAAGATGGCTCTCATTGATCACCACCAGTCGCTCGGGATCAAAACGCTCGCTCAAGGTGGTTTCGATGCGGCTTTGGCGAGACATGACGTCGCTCCTCGGGTCTTGATCGGTCACAATTTTCCTTTGCCGCCAAATGCGCAGTGGCATTCGCGATCAAGACGGGGTACGCAGCTTGAATCACCCTTGTCAATCCTTGTTCCCTAACGTGCAGAGCACCATAATCGACGTCATGAAACTGGATTCCAAATATTTTGACCGCATCCGGGTCCGTCGCCGCGGCGAACGGGCAGCCGAACCGAGCACGCCGACGTGTCAGTGGGACGGATGCGACAAGCCCGGCGCGCATCGTGCGCCGGTGGGGCGCGACGCGGAGGGGCAGTATTTTCTGTTCTGCTTCGAGCATGCCCGCGACTACAACAAGGGCTACAATTACTTTTCCGGCCTGTCGGACGGTGAAATCGCGCGCTATCAGAAAGAGGCGCTGACCGGCCACCGCCCGACCTGGAGCATGGGCGTGAACCGTGCCGCAAAGAGCGGGCCGACGCAGTCGACCGCGCGTTCGGGCTCGGCCGGATCACAGGCACGAATGCGCGATCCATTCGGTTTTTTCAACGAGCCGAAGCCCAACCGTCCGGTCAGGGCGCGCAAGGTCAAATCGCTGGAAGCCAAGGCCTTCGATACACTCGGCATTGCCAACAACGCCTCGGCGAGCGAAATCAAGACCCGCTACAAGGAACTGGTCAAGAAACATCACCCCGACGCCAATGGCGGCGACCGCGGATCGGAAGAGCGGTTCCGCGCTGTCATCCAGGCCTACCAATTGTTAAAGCAGTCTGGTTTCTGCTAAGCGAACAGTCTAGGTCTCGTGCTCATACCAAAATGATGCTGTTTGTGAGAACGTGACCTTAAGCAGAATCAATGACCGGACGTGAGAGACGGCCCATTGGCGGGTGCGCCAGGCCTTGGAGACATGATGAGCAAGATCGACCTCGACATTACCAACCTGCCCGATACGACCGCCGTGGTGCGCGACGTTTTCGGCATCGATTCGGACCTCGTCGTCCCTGCCTACAAGGAGCGTGACGCCTATGTCCCGGATCTGGATCCGGACTATCTGTTTGATCGCGACACGACGCTGGCGATCCTGGCGGGTTTTGCCCACAATCGGCGGGTGATGGTGTCGGGCTATCACGGCACCGGCAAATCGACCCATATCGAGCAGGTGGCCGCACGGCTCAACTGGCCCTGCGTGCGTGTCAATCTTGACAGTCATGTCAGCCGCATCGATCTGGTCGGCAAGGACGCGATCGTGGTCCGCGATGGGCTTCAGGTGACCGAGTTCAAGGACGGGATCCTGCCCTGGGCCTATCAGCACAATGTGGCGCTGGTGTTTGACGAGTATGATGCCGGCCGGCCCGACGTGATGTTCGTCATCCAGCGCGTACTTGAATCCTCGGGCCGGTTGACGCTGCTTGACCAGAGCCGCGTGATCCGTCCCCACCCCGCGTTCCGTCTGTTCGCCACCGCCAATACGGTAGGACTGGGCGATACTACCGGGCTTTACCACGGCACACAGCAGATCAACCAGGCGCAGATGGACCGCTGGTCGATTGTCACCACGCTGAACTATCTGCCGCATGATCAGGAAGTCGACATCGTCGCATCCAAGGTGAAGGAGTTCGCCAAGGGTGATGGCCGCGACACGATCTCGCGCATGGTGCGGGTGGCGGACATGACCCGCTCGTCTTTCATCAACGGTGATCTGTCTACAGTGATGAGCCCGCGCACGGTGATCACCTGGGCCGAGAATGCCGAGATCTTCGGTGATGTGGCGATGGCATTCCGGCTGACGTTCCTCAACAAGTGCGACGAACTGGAAAGGGCGCTGGTGGCCGAACATTACCAGCGTGCCTTTGGTGTCGAGCTCAAGGAAAGCGCCGCCAATATCGTTCTTAGCGCAACCGCCTGACGGATTTGGCCATGGCCGGTCGCGGCGACAATTCCAGAGCAAAGCCCACGGGTCCAGTTGACGCCGAGCCGTTCCGGCGGGCGCTGACGGGCTGCGTGCGCGCCATTGCCGGCGATCACGAGCTTGAAGTTGCCTTTGGCAACGACAGGCCGGGCATTTCGGGTGAGCGTGCGCGATTGCCTGATCTGCCCAAGCGGCCGAGCCGTCGGGATTTCTCGGTGACCCGCGGCCTGGGCGATTCGATGGCGCTGCGCAAGGCCTGCCATGATGACGCTACTCACGCGCGTATGGCGCCTGAGGGCCCTGATGCCCGCGCTGTCTATGACGCGGTGGAGCAGGCACGGGTCGAGGCCATCGGCGCCCGGCGGATGACCGGGGTTGGCGACAACATCACCTCGATGCTCGAGGACAAATACCAGCGCGCCAATTATGCCGGCATTTCCAATCGTGAAGATGCGCCGCTCGAAGAGGCGCTGGCGCTGATGGTGCGCGAGCAACTGACCGGCCGCAAGCCGCCCGAATCCTCGGGCCGGGTGGTCGAGCTGTGGCGCGATTTCGTCGAGGGCAAGGCCGGCGACATCCTGCAATCGCTGGAAGGCTCGGTCGATGACCAGCAGGCCTTCGCGCGGGTGGTGCGCGAAATGCTCTCGGCGATGGAGATGGCCGAGGATTTCGGCGAGGACGACACCGACCAGGACGAACAGGACGAGGTCTCCGACGACGACCAGCCGCGCAGCGAGGAGCAGAACGAACAGTCCTCGGAGGAGGAGGCCGGGTCTGACGCCGCTCCCGCGGATGAAAGCGAAACCTCTGACGAACAGATGGATTCGGGCGAGATGGACGGCGCCGAAACCGGCGACGATGACACCATCGACGACAGCGACGAGGATTCCGAGACACCGGGCGAAACCCGCCGGTCGACCGAGCCTTTTGCCGATTTGAACGAGAAGATCGACTACAAGGTGTTCACCACCGAGTTCGATGAGGAAATCGCCGCTGAAGATTTGTGCGAGGAAGCCGAGCTCGAACGGCTGCGCGCTTTTCTCGACAAGCAGCTCGCACATTTGCAGGGCGTGGTGGGGCGGCTTGCCAACCGGCTGCAGCGCCGCTTGATGGCGCAGCAGAACCGGGCCTGGGATTTCGATCTTGAAGAGGGCTACATCGATTCGGCGCGGTTGCCGCGGATGATCATCGATCCGATGCAGCCGCTTTCGTTCAAGATGGAGCGCGACACCAGTTTCCGCGATACGGTGGTGACGCTGCTGATCGACAATTCGGGCTCGATGCGCGGACGGCCGATCACGGTGGCCGCCACGTGTGCCGATATTCTGGCGCGCACGCTCGAACGCTGCGGCGTCAAGGTCGAGCTCCTGGGGTTCACCACCAAGGCCTGGAAGGGCGGGCAGAGCCGCGAGAAATGGCTGACCGGGGGCAAGCAGCCGACGCCGGGCCGGCTCAATGATCTGCGCCATATCATCTACAAATCGGCGGATGCGCCCTGGCGGCGGGCTCGGCGCAATCTCGGCCTGATGATGCGCGAAGGCCTTTTGAAAGAAAACATCGACGGCGAGGCGCTGATCTGGGCGCACACACGGTTGCTCAAGCGGCCCGAGCAGCGGCGCATCCTGATGATGATTTCGGACGGTGCGCCGGTTGATGATTCCACCCTGTCGGTCAATCCGGGCAATTATCTCGAGCGGCATCTGCGCGCGGTGATCGAGGAGATCGAAACCCGGTCGCCGGTCGAATTGCTGGCCATCGGCATCGGCCATGACGTTACCCGGTACTATCGTCGCGCGGTGACCATTGTCGACGCCGAGGAGCTGGCCGGTGCCATGACCGAGCAACTGGCGGAACTGTTCGCCGACGAGGGGGCAACCCAGACATCGCGGCGCGGACGCTTGCGCGCGTGAGTGCGGCGGTACGATTTAAATCGTTGTTGGCGCTGACCGGCGGTCTGGCGCTGCTTGCTTGCTCCACCCTGCCGATTCAGGCGACATCTCCCGGCGTTGAGCAGGATGCGATCACCGTCAACGCGCGGACGATTGAAAATTTCGAAGTCGGATCGCAGCAAACCCGCTTTGGCGATTTCGAGTTTGTCGGCGGGTTGGAGTTGAGTTCGTCAAACGCGCTGCTCGGCGCGATGTCGGGCATCCGGCTGGCAGCCGACCGCCAACGGTTCCTGGGCGTCATGGATACCGGTTACTGGTATGCTGGCCGGCTGATGCGCGATGACGCAGGACGTCCGATCGGCATGGAAGATTTCGTCGTCTCTCCGATCCTGGATGCCGCGGGCGAGGCGTCCGATGAGAAATGGCTGTTTGATGCCGAAGGCTTGGTGGTGCGCGGCGACGACGTGCTTGTCAGTTTCGAGCGCAACCACCGTATCGACATCTATCCAGCCGAGCGGCCGGGACGGTCGACGCCCAAGGGAACGCTTCCGATCCTGATTCCGCGCCATGAGTTTCGCGGCAATCGCGGGCTGGAAATGGTAGCGGTCGCGCCGGAAACTTCGCAGTTGGCGGGCGCGGTGGTGACGATTTCGGAACGAAGTCTCAATGACAACGGCGATTTGTTCGCCGCCATCCTGACCGGCCCCTCCAAGGGCGTGTTCTTCGTCAAGCGCGACCCGCCTTTCGACGTGACTGACGGCGACTTTCTGCCCAATGGCGATTTGCTGCTTCTGGAGCGCCGGTTTTCCATCGCCCGGGGCGTCGGCATGCGCATCCGGCGGATCGACGGCAGCCGGCTGGGGCCGGGAAATCTGGTCGATGGCGAAGTGGTTCTTGAAGCCGATTACGGCTATCAGATCGACAACATGGAAGGCCTGGACGTGACCACGGACGATGAGGGGCAGGTCTTTGTCACCCTGGTATCAGACGACAATCACTCCATCCTGCAGCGCAATCTGTTGCTCGAATTTCGCTACATCGCAGACTGACAGGCCATAAGGCTCCGGTTCCGGATCCCGGCTTTGGCAAACAAGACGCGGCGCGGCTCAGGCGCGGGCCCTGTCTGCTCCGAGCACCGGTATCAACGCCCCATAAGGTGCCAGCATGGCGAGCCCCACCAGCAACTTGACCATCAGATCACCAAGCGCCCAGGACACCCAGCGCGGCGCCTCGGTTGCAAGCAGACCGAACAGCGGCGCGGTCTCTGAGGCGAATGCGTCGCCGGCGCCGATGAAGCCTGCGGCCTGCGAGAAGGCGAGGCTGAAAAAGATGAAGGTGTCGAGACAGGAGCCGGCCACGGTGGATACCAGCGGCGGCAGCCACCAGACCCGATCACGCAGACGGTCAAAGAGCGACACATCAAGCAATTGCGCGGTCAGAAACGCTGCGCCCGAAGCAACCGCGATGCGTGGCGTGGCGAGCCAAACCGAAAGTGCCACGGCGATGAGGAAGCCGAAGAACACCACAAGACGAGCGGATTTTGGCCCGAACCGGCGATTGGCGAGATCGGTGACGAGAAACGCCACCGGATAGGTGAACGCGCCCCAGGTCAGAAGATCGGCCAGATCGAGGCCGCCTATCGACAAGGCCACCGGGAACTGAACGAGGTAGTTCGAGGCCACGACAATGGCGGCCATAACGGCCATGAACGGCAAGGCAGAGGAGATCATTCGCATTTTTTTATCCTGGGTTGATGCCACCAGCGCAAAGAAGAAAGCGGGCCACCGGCCCGCCATCACGATCGGTAAAACAGCCGGCCTGCTCAGGCGGCCTTGTTTTCCTCAAGCTTCTTGGCGATCTGGCGCTTGAGCAGACGCGCGCGCATCGACAAGTCGCCATCCTTGGCCTTGGCCAGGAATGCGTCGAGACCGCCGCGGTGTTCGACGGTGCGCAGGGCGGCTGCCGAAATACGCAGACGATAGCGCTGGCCCAGCGCATCGGAGATCAGCGTCACGTTGCACAGATTGGGCAGGAACCGGCGGCGGGTCCTGTTGTTGGCGTGGCTGACATTGTTTCCGGACTGTACGGCCTTGCCGGTCAATTCACAGCTGCGGGACATATTGCACCTATTTTTCTCTTCGCCAGCGATCGGGCTGAGCCGCGTCGGGGCTCACCCAAAGGACCACGGGCCTTTATCGGAAAGTCGCGTGTCTATAGTCAGACACGCAAGCCGCGTCAAGCCGGAGACACCGAGAAAGGCGCTTATACGGGCCACATCTGCCGGCAGTGGCATTTTTTCTGGCGACCGGCGTCGAATCGCCGCAATCTGCACCAAGTTCTGGCCGAAAGATGACATGAAGAGGTGGCCGTTTTGGCAGCCTGGCAGGAGGTGCATATGGGCCGGATCAGTTCCGCGCTTGGATTGGCGATGGGGGCATTGGCGTTGGCAGCGCCCGTGAGCGAGGCCGTGGCTGATCCCGTGCAGGGGCATGCGGAATACTCAGTAACCCTTGCTGGATTTCCCGTGGCCTATCTCAACTTCGTGACTGAAGTCGATGGGGCCAACTACTCGATTTCGGGAACGATGCGCACTTCGGCGCTGTCGGATATGTTTTCCAAGACCCGCGGCAATGCCAGCGTCTCGGGCGCACTGTCGAAGGACCGCTTTCAGGCGTCGCGTTTTTCAGTCGCCTACACCAGTGGCAAGAAGGCGCAGCGGACCGAAATCGAGTTCAACAACGGCAATGTCAAATCGGCGACAAACACCCCCGAACGGCGCAAAAAGGGCGGCGACTGGGTGCCGGTTTCGGCCAAGGATCTGCGGGCGGTGCTGGATCCGCTCTCGGGTCTGGTGTTGCCGGCTTCGGGTCGGGCTTGCCCGCGCAGCCTGCCGATTTTCGACGGCCAGTCGCGGGTCACATTGCATCTCTCGCCCAAGGGGGTTCGCCCGTTCCGGACCAAAGGGTTCAAAGGCGATGCGGTGGTGTGCAGCATCCGCTTCGATCCGCAAGCGGGTTACCGCAAAGGTTCATCCGCCATCAGATATCTGAAGAAGCTCAAAAGCATGGAAGTCTGGTTCGCCAAATACGAGCGCGGCGGCTACTACGCCCCGGTCCGGGTCAAGGTGCCGACCAAAATCGGGCAGGTGACTGTGACTGCGACCCGCTTCGGAGACTAAGCAGTCTGACGCCGCCATATTGGCGCTGCGCGATGAAATTCATCGGCGGAATGTCAAATCCGGGGTCCTCACGGTTATGAATTTGCGCTACTGGCTGGCATCGTAGTTTTGATGCCGGGCAGTCCTGTGTACAGATTTTCCACCTTGATCGGATTCACCGCGGTGCTGATGTGGTCGGCGCTGGCCGTTCTTACGGCGGCCTCGGGTGCCGTTCCGCCGTTCCAGCTTTCGGCCATCTGTTTTGCCATCGGTTCGCTGATCGGGCTGTCGGCGATGCTTCGCGACCCGCGACGTTTCAAGGCGTTTCGGCAGCCGCTGAACGTCTGGGCCCTGGGTCTGTTCGGGCTGTTCGGCTATCATTTTCTCTATTTTACAGCACTGAGAAACGCGCCTGCGGTGGAAGCCGGGCTTATTGCCTATCTCTGGCCGTTGCTGATTGTTGTCGGTTCGGCATTGCTGCCGGGCGAGAGGCTGGGCTGGCACCATGTCGCGGGTGCGCTGATGGGATTGGCGGGCACCGCGCTGATCCTGACCAGGGGCGCCGAAGGCGGATTTGGCGGCGGCAATTGGCTCGGCTATGGCGCGGCGGCTCTGTGTGCGTTGACCTGGTCGGGATATTCGCTGGCTTCACGGCGGCTGGGCGATACGCCAACTGATGTGGTCACCGGCTTTTGCATGATCTCGGCAGTGCTGTCGGCGCTGTGCCACCTGGCGCTGGAAACCACGGTGTGGCCCGAAACTCCGGGTCAGTGGCTGGCGGTGGCGGGGCTTGGGCTGGGTCCGGTAGGACTGGCGTTCTTCGCCTGGGATTACGGGGTCAAGAACGGCGACATCCAGGTGCTGGGAGTGGCGAGCTATGCTGCGCCGTTGTTGTCGACGCTGATCCTGATCCTGTTCGGCCATGGCCAGGCGAGTTGGGGGATTGCCGCGGCTTGCCTGCTGATCACCGGCGGCGCCTTTCTGGCGGCCAAGGATTTGTTGCGGGGGAAGCAAACATGATGGAGCTCTTTGTCGACAACCATTCGATGGCCGTGCTGACATATGCGCTGGTGTCGGTGCTCGCCTTTGCGGTCTATCTGTTCTTGCTCGACCACCCGACCTCGCTGGGGCGCACGCTGTCCAAGACGCTGGCTGTGGCGACGCTGGCGGTCATGGCCTGGGCTGTTGGCGGTCCGCTGTTGCTGGTGGTGGCGCTGGCGTTGTCGGCACTCGGCGACGCGTTCCTGGCCCATGAGGGCGATGTCGCTTTTCTTGGCGGGCTCGGCAGTTTTCTGGTTGCGCATGTTCTTTATGCGGTGCTGTTCATTGGTTCCGGGGATGGCTTTACCGGTTCCACTATACCGGGGGTTTTGGCGGTTGCGGCGTTTGCGGTGACGATCGGCTTCGTCATGGTGCGCAAGGCGGGCCCGCTTGCCCTGCCGGTCGCAGCCTATGTTCTGGCCATCGCCAGCATGGGGCTTGGCGGGGTGACGCTTGGTGGACAGGTGCTTGCGGGCGTCGTTCTGTTCATGGCCTCTGACGCCATCCTGGGGTCGGAGAAATTCCTGATGGCCGAAGACGACCAGTTGCGAAAGGTTTCGGCGCCGGCGGTATGGGTGCTCTATTACTCCGGGCAGTTGCTGATCACCCACGGCCTTCTGGCTTAAGCGGCGCGCCATCAAAGGGCTGCGGCCGCCAATCGGGCGGGGCCAGCTCGAAGCTCGAAAACTCGAAGCCGGGCGCCACGGTGCAGCCGACCAGGGTCCAGGCTCCCAGCGATGCAGCGGTCTGCCAGCAATTTGATGGCACCACCAGTTGCGGACGCTCCCCGGCGGCCAGGTTCATCCCGAGCCTGAACGATTGGGCATTGCATCCGTCGGCCGACAGGGTCAGAGCCAGCGGGCCGCCGCCGTACCAATGCCAGGTCTCGGCGGCGTCAACCACCCGGTGCCAATGCGAACAGTCGCCGCCTTCAAGCAGGTAATAGATCGCGGTGGAATGGCCGCGCGGCCCGCCTTGCGGATCGCGGAATGTCTCCCGGTACCAGCCACCCTCGGGATGAGCCTGCATGTCAAGAAGCGCGATGATGTCACGGGCGGAGAGATCCGGGGTCATAGCTGTGGCCTTCGTCTTGGGGGGCTGGCGCCCGCAAATTCATTGGCCGCTTATCCGCAATTGGCGGCCGGATCAGAAACTGTCCTTGCGGCGTCTGAGCTCGGTGAACACTTCGAGATCTGAGGCGTTTTGCATGCCGAGCTGTTTGCGGATGGCGGGGTTGCCGGTGCGCATGAAGGGATTGGTGCGCTTTTCAAAGCCAATGGTGGTGGGCAGCGTCGGCAAGCCCTTTTCCCGCAGTCCGGCGATGTCCTTGATGCGATCAGCAAGTGCTGGGTTGTCGGGATCCACGGTGACCGCGAACTTCGCATTGGACTGGGTGTATTCGTGACCGCAATAGACACGAGTCTCATCGGGAAGCTCGGCCAGCCGGTTCAAGGAGGTGAACATGTCCTGGGGCGAACCTTCGAACAGCCGGCCGCAGCCCAGCGCGAACAGCGTGTCGCCGGCAAACAGCAGCTGTTCGTCGGGAATGTAAAAGCAGACATGACCGGCGGTGTGCCCCGGCGTTGAAATGGTGTGAACGGTGCGTCCGGCGAATTCGAACGTGTCGCCATCCGAAACCGTGCCGGTCAGGTCCGAAATCTTGTCGGCCTCATCGGCCGGACCAATGACCTTTGGCGAATAGGCCTGCGACAGGGCCGGAACGCCTGCGACGTGATCTGGATGATGATGGGTGATCAGCAGGTGGGTCAGACGCCACACGCCAAGATCGAGATGCGCGGCGATGCGGTCTCCGTCCGGGGCGTCGATGCTCGCGGTTTCCCCGCTCAGGGGGTCATGCAAAATGACCGCGAAATTATCCTGACGGCAGATGAATTGCTCAATCATCAAACTGGTCATGACGTCCCCGCTTGCCACCATTGGAATCATTTCCGTCCAAGCATAACCGCCGGGCGTAGCGCCGTCACCTCGCATCCCGGGCTAAAACCAGGTCAAAGGTCCCGCAAGTGATGGTTTCAAACGGCGGATTGGGGCTTTTTACTGGTAATCCTGCCCGGATGTGGGTGTAAGTTCATTTTGAGAGTGCCAATCATGGCGGATCCGCGCCGTTGAGGAAACAATCGATGAACACCGATATTGTTGAACTCAGACAGTTCTATCACACGCGGCTGGGGTTGCTCGCCGAACAGTCGGTGAGCATGGCGCTGTCCTCGATCTGGGCCAGCTTGCCCGGCGAGCGGTTGATGGGATTGGGGTATGCGGCACCGTATCTGGACCGGTTTCGCGCCGACGCTGAGCGGACCTTTGCCTTCATGCCGGCGGGGCAGGGTGCGGTCAACTGGCCCGCAGGCGGGCCTTCGGCGACAGCGTTGATCTTTGATGAGGAATTGCCGCTGCCCGACGCCTCGCTTGACCGCGTGCTGATGGTGCATTCGCTGGAGTTTGCTGAAAATCCGCGCGAGACGCTGAAAGAGTTATGGCGGGTGCTGGCCCCGGGCGGGCGGCTGGTGATTGTGGCTCCCAACCGGCGCGGCGTCTGGGCGCGGTTCGAGCACACGCCGTTTGGCGCAGGACGCCCCTATTCGCGCGGACAATTGGTCCGGATTCTTCGCGAAAGCAACTTTGCTCCGGGCGCCTTTGCGGAGGCTTTGTTCTTCCCGCCCTCCGAACGCAGGCTGGTGATGCGGATGCGCAGCGTGTTCGAGCGGCTCGGGCGGCGGATGTGGCCGGTGTTTTCGGGCGTTATTGTCGTGGAGGCCCAGAAGCGGCTGTATCAGGGCCTGCCGGTGGCCCAACGGGCCTCGCGCCGGGTGTTCGTGCCGGTGCTCGCCCCCCAGACCTCGCGGGCAACGCCGCGCCAGGCCGACCAAACGGGGTAATCGCGAACCATCTCCGGCTCTCGACAAGAGCGCCACGAGAGGCTATTTCCGCCCCCATTCACGGCTTTTTGCACGCAAGGACTACTTCCATGACCAGCTCCGACCTGCCGCGCCCGAATCCAGGCATCATGGAGATTGCCGCCTATGTGCCCGGCCGCGAGACCGCGCATGGCGTCGAGAAGGTCTACAAGCTGTCGTCCAATGAATCGCCGCTCGGCCCAAGCCCCAAGGTGGCCGAGGCGATCGCTGCGGAGCATTCCAATCTGGCGATCTATCCCGATGGCTCATCATATGTGTTGCGCGAGGCGATCGCGCGCGCCCACGGGCTCAATCCGGCCAACATCCTGTGCGGCAACGGATCGGACGAATTGCTGGGTCTTTTGTGCCAGACCTATCTGGGACCGGGCGATGAGGGGCTGTTCACCGATCACGGATTCCTGGTCTACAAGATCCAGATCATGGCCGCCGGTGCGACGCCGGTATCGGTTCCCGACCGGGAGGATCTGACCGCCGATGTGGATGCAATCCTTGCGGCCGTCACCCAAAAAACCAAGATCGTGTTTCTCGCCAATCCGAACAATCCAACCGGCACCTATATCCCGGTCAATGACGTCAAACGCCTGCATGCGGGCCTGCCCAAGGGCACGATCCTGGTGCTGGACGCTGCCTATGCGGAATATGTGCGGCGCAACGACTATGAAGCCGGCATCGAACTGGTTTCCGACAACGCGAATGTCGTCATGACCCGGACGTTTTCGAAGATCCATGGGCTGGCAGGGCTGAGAATCGGCTGGATGTATGCCCATGAGGCGATCATTGATGCCTGCAACCGGGTGCGCGGACCGTTCAATGTCAATGCGCTGGCGATCCTGGCCGGCGCCGCGGCGATTGGCGACAAGGCGCATGTCGAACGTGCGGTCGAGCACAATGAGGTCTGGCTCGCAAAAGTCAGCGATACGCTGGCCGCGCTAGGGCTCGGAGTGACGCCATCGGTGGGCAATTTCGTGCTGGTGCACTTTCCCAAGACGCCGGGCAAAACCGCGGCAGAGGCGGATGAGTATCTGTGCGCGCGCGGATATGTGCTGCGCCGGGTGGCCGGCTACGGGCTGCCTGACGCGCTGAGAATGACCATCGGCAGCGAAGAAGCCAATCTCGGCGTGATCGAAGCGTTGACGGCATTCATGGCCCCCGCATCATGACCGAGCCTCTATTCGACTCCATCGCTCTGATCGGCATCGGGCTTATCGGTTCCTCACTGGCGCGCGTGATCGCGGCGAAGGGGCTGGCCGGTCAGGTCCGGATCGCAACGCGGAGTACCGAGACACTTGACGCGGCCCGGGCGCTGGAACTTGGTGACAGCTATTTCCGGTCGAATGCGGAAGCGGCTGAAGGTGCGGATCTGGTGATCGTGTCCGTGCCGGTGGGCGCTTCGGAGGCGGTCGCACGGCAAATCGGCCCGCATCTCAAGCCTGGCGCGATCGTCAGCGATGTCGGTTCGACCAAGGCCTCGGTGGTGCGGCAGATGGCGCCGCATATTCCCGATCATGCGCATTTCATCGCCGGCCACCCGATCGCCGGCACCGAGCAGAGCGGCCCTGAAGCGGGTTTTGCCGAACTGTTTGAAAACCGCTGGTGCATTTTGACCCCCGAATCCGGTGCGGATCCGGAGGCAGTGGCGCGGCTGCGGGGATTCTGGCAGGCCTGCGGGTCGATGGTCGATGAGATGGATCCCGATCATCACGACCGAGTGCTGGCGATCGTGTCGCACCTGCCACACATTATCGCCTACAATATTGTGGGCACCGCCGATGACCTCGAGACGGTGACCAAATCCGAGGTGATCAAATACTCGGCCTCAGGTTTTCGCGATTTCACCCGGCTGGCGGCGTCCGATCCGGTGATGTGGCGGGATGTCTGCCTGCATAACAAGGACGCGCTTCTTGAGATGCTGTCGCGGTTCTCCGAGGACTTATCCTCGTTGCAGCGGGCGATCCGCTGGGGCGATGGCGACAAGCTCTATGAGTTGTTCAGCCGGACGCGCGGAATTCGCCGCTCGATCATCCAGGCCGGTCAGGACACCGAAGAGCCGAATTTCGGACGCGATGCGCACAAGGCGGAAGCTGGCGCGGCGGAATAGCCGGCTTTTAAGCTGGATGGCCGGCGAGCATTACAGCGGTGCGAGTTGGCCGAGCGGAATCATGCCCATCGAGACCGCACCATTGCGGATGGTCAGCGGTAAAGTGATGGCGTCATCGCCCGGCACAGTGTCGAGCGCGCCCAGCATTGGCGCAAACCGGCTGATCATCTTGCCGGCCTCTGCGTCATAGGCGGTCACAACCGAGGCCAGTTGCCCGGCATCGCGCACGGTGAGCTGCAACGCGGCCGAGATCAGGCCATCGGCGGCGACGCTTACGGGACCGGCAAGTTCGAGCGAGGAGGCCTCATCCAGTGCGAGTGCGATCTTGTGCAGGCGCACCTCATAGGCCCCCTCGGGCCAGACAAAGGGCGCATCGAGCAGACCGGGCTGGTTTGAAAGCGTTGTCTCAATAGTCAAGGACTTCGCATCGAACCGACCCAGCAAGTGCCCTGCGATCGCATCGCCATAGGCAGCAATGTCCACATCATCGCCGTTCTGGCGGATATGAGCGGTCAAGCGCCCGATGGTCAGATTGATTTGCTCCGACAGGCCGCCGCCCGGTGCAGCATCGGACATTTCGAGGCGGAGTTCGTGGCCATCAAGCGATCCTCGCTGCAGGCCGTTCGGGGTGGCGTTGGTGCTCATTTGCAGACCCTGCCAATCGATGCTGCCTGACAGGCGCGGCGAGGAGATGATTAGAGGACCATCGAGTTCCGACACGATGTGGCTTGGCCGGTAGAATTGTGCGGCCGAGCGAAACGCCCCGGCATCGGCGCTGAGCCCGTCGGCTTGATTGCGGTAAGTCAGGCGATCGCAAAACAGGCCAAAGCGGAAAGGATATCCCCGAACGATGGCGTTGGCGCATTCCGCGCGCGCATTGTTGCCGGCGATACTGCTCAGCGTTTGCGGGGTGGCTGTCTCAATCCGTGCAGCGATCATGTGCCATGCCACGGTCCAAGCGACAATGGCTGCGACAATCGCCACGGCGAGCCAGATGAAACGGCTGGCGCTGGAGCGTGCCGGTGAAGATGTGGTCGGCATTGCGTTCTCCCTGCCTGCCCTGCCATAAGGACGCCAGCGGAGCGAGGGCAGCGTTGGCGCTGGCGTCGTCCCGAAAGGCGGCCGAGATCCGTAACGGCTTTGCCGTTCACAGCAAAGCGAGCCGTGAGGCAATATGGGCGTGGATATGGACGATTTCTGGGTGTTTGGCTATGGCTCGCTGATGTGGCGGCCGGGCTTTGAGCATGAGGAAGTGCGCCCGGCGCGGTTGTTTGGCTATCACCGTGCCTTGTGCGTGCGCTCTTCCGTTCATCGCGGCACCCCTGAGCGCCCGGGTCTGGTGCTTGGACTGGATCGCGGCGGCTCGTGCCGCGGCATGGCTTTCCGGGTGTCAGGCCGCAACCACAAAACCGTGACCGACTATCTTCGCGCCCGCGAACTGGTGACCCGGGTCTATGTCGAAACTTCCCACAGGGTGCGTCTTGAAGACAGCCGCCCGATCAATGCCATGGCCTATATCGTTGACCGTTCGCACGCCCAGTATGCGGGGGCGATCTCCGTCGCCGAGGCCGTAAACAGGGTGCGTGGCGCCGTGGGACAATCGGGCCCCAACGAGGCGTATGTGCTCAATACGGTCGCTCATCTTCAGGCCATGGGAATCCGTGACCATCATCTCGAAGAGATTGCAGCGGCAATCGACCCGGGGACGACGGGTTCGGGTTCAATCGACCCGGACGCGTTGCCGTCAGGTCGGTTGCGCGCCTGAGGGCAGGGCTCCCAATTCGGTCAGGCGGCGGCGGGCATCTTCCCTGAGCGGCAGATGCGGATTGGCTTCAACGGTTTCGATCAACAGCTTGTCGCTGGCGGTTTCCATCACCTCGACCAAGGTATCCATGAAGACGTCAGGATCCAGTCCGGGTTGGATCGGTTCGAGGATCTGCACCTTGAAGTGCCCGGGAAAGCGCAGGAATTTGCGCCGCGGCCAGAACAAGCCGGGATGCATGACCACCGGTACCACCGGGACGTCGAGATCGCGGTAAAGCCGGGCAATGCCGTATTTGTAAGACGGTGGCGCGCCAGGCGACCGGCGGGTGCCCTCCGGATAGATGATCAATTGCCGGCCGTTGTCCATTTCGCGTTTTGTGCGCTCCATCACCCCGGTCATGACCTTGCCCTTGGCCCCGCGATCGACCGGGATCATTCGCATCTTGAAGATATATTGGCCGAACAAGGGGATCCAGCGCAGCTCCTGCTTGAGGATGTAGACCGGGTCGTCGAGCCAGGGGAGAAGCCCATAAGCGTCCCAGAAGGACTGGTGTTTGGGCGCGAAGATATAGCCGCCCTCGGGAATGTTTTCCAAACCCTCGATCTCGAATGTGGTGCCTACGATCTTTTCCTGAAGCCAGTGGTTGGACCGGACCCAGTTCTTTGGAATTGACCATGCCGCCTTGCGTTCGGCAAGAAAGTAGTAGGGCGTGAAGATGATCATCTGAACGATCAAACTGATGTAAAACGCGATGTTGAAAAGAATCGAACGAACAATGACCATGATGCAATCCGGTTGAACGGTTGAGCCCGGGACCGGAAATCCGACGAGCCTTTGGCTCCGGGTTACACCATCAATGGGCGATGTAAAACCTGCGGGGAGGGGAAAATCACTCGAGATTGGCAGCCGCCGGCTGGGGGGCGTCCGTTGCGGCGCGCATTCCGCTGTCGGCCTTGGTGCCGCTCCAGTTGCGCAGCCGGGCCAGCGAGTATTTGGCATATTCGGTGATCAGGGTGCGCATCGCCATGGGGTCGGTCAGCCAGGCCTCGGTGGTCAGATCCGAATAGGTGACCGGGTGGGCGAGAAAGGTGACGTCCGGACTTGCCTGCGAGAGCTCCAGCAAGCTGCGCGGCATATGGTAATTGTTGGTCACCACCAGAACGCGGCCATAGCCGTGCTGACGGATCCAGCCTGCGGTTTCATTGGCGTTGCCGATGGTGTCGAGCGCCTGGTAGCCGATATCGACGCAGCAGGCGAATGTGGCCGATTTCGAGCCGGTGGCGCGACGCAGGGCGGCGCTGGTCGTCGAGGGATTGACGCCGGAAATCAAAAGCCGCTGGCCGACGCCCTGCTCAAGCAGCTCCAGCGCCTGATCGATGCGCTGGTAACCGCCGGTGAGCGCCACAATGGCGTCGACCTTGGATGCATCGCCGGACGCCCTGAGATCGGCGATGGTGTCGGTAAAGCGGAAAAACCCGATGATGGCCAGCGTCAGGCCGACAATCAGCGCAATCGTGAACAGCCGCAGGCCATGGTGTCCCACCCGCCGCAGACGATGGAACGTGTTCCATCGGGCGGAGGTTGGGGCGGCTTCCGGGTGAGCCGAATCGGGCCGGGCGGCGTCAGCGCTCATATATGATGGATACTCCGAGAATCTGGCCGGGACCAGTCGGATTTGCGGCAAATTTCCGACGGATCAGTCCATTTCCGCCAAAGATGGATCCGCCCGCTGCCGATCGATCTCCCGGATTGTGCGGATTACCGTCAGCCGGGTGGTCACAGCGGTCATGCCGGCAATAAGAACCACAATGCCGACGATGCCGAAATATCCGGCGCTGCTCAATGTGAAACGGCCGAAGAGAGCGGTAACCTGATCATTGACCGCGGTCGCCATGGAGTTGGTCTGCCAGACCGCAAGCGCCAAGAAGGCCAGGATCGCCAGCCCGCCGCCGGCGGCTGCTCCCTTGAGGCCGATCATCAAAAAGCGCTTCTGGAATTCGGAGGCGATGAACCCGGTCTCAGCGCCGACGAAATGCAGAACCTCGACAATGTGGCGGTTGCCGGCCATGGCGCCGCGGGTTGCGAAAATCACCGTGAGCATGGTGGTCGCGAACATCAGCGCCAGAATGCCGACGCCGACCAGAACGCTGATCCGCGCCATCGAGATCAGGCGGCTGGCCCAGGCGCGATGATCATCGAGGCTTGCAGCCGGCACGGATTCTGCGAGCGCCTGCCGCATGGCCGTAAAATCGGGCGGAGCGGCCTCGTCGATGGAGACAATGACCAGTCTCGGGACTGGCAGCTCGTCAATGTCGATGCCTTCGCCGAGCCAGGGCTCGAGAAGCCTGGCAGTGGAACTGCGATCAACGATCTGCGCGCTCACGGCGCCGGCAAACGACAGTGCGATGGTGCGAACCTCGACCAGTGCGGCTTCCATGTCGAGGCCATCGGCGGGCTTGATCTGGATGGTGATTTCGCGGGCCACATCGCCCTGCCAGGCTTCGGCCTTTTCCTGCACCATGGTAACGGCGCCAAGGGTAACTGCGCACAGGAACGACATGATGGCGATCACCACCATCAAGGCGCGGCCCGACACGTTAAGCGGCGGCACGATGGGCGCCAGCGGCCGCAAGGTGACCAGGCGCTCCTTGCCGGAGGTCGTGGATGTGGGGCCGGCGGGATCAGTCATAGATATCGAGCCGCCCCTCCGAAAGGATCATCCGCCGTGCATTGACCCGGTCCATCAGGCTCAGATCATGGGTGGCGATCACCACGGCGGTGCCCAGGCGATTGAGTTCGATAAATAGATTGAGCAGCCGCTGCGCCATTGGCGGGTCGACATTGCCCGTCGGCTCATCGGCAAGCAGGATCTCGGGCTGGTCGATCAATGCCCGGGCGATGGCCACCCGCTGCTTCTCGCCACCCGACAAAACCGGCGGCAACACATTGATACGCTCACCGAGGCCGACCCATTTGAGCAGTTCGATGACGTCGGAACGATAGCTTGACTCATCCTTGCCGCGCACCCTGAGCGGTAGCGCAATGTTCTCATAGGTGGTCATGTGGTCGAGGAGCCGGAAATCCTGGAAGACGATGCCAATGCGCCGCCGCAGCAGCGGCAATTCCTCGCCGGGAATGACGGCAATGTCGCGATCGAACATGCGGATCAAACCCCGGGTCGGTTTGAGCGACATGAACAATAGCCGCATCAGGGTGGTCTTCCCCGCGCCCGAGGGCCCGGTGAGAAACTGAAACGACTTCTTGGGGATGTCGAAGCTGAGATCGCGCAGGACCTCCGGCCCCATGCCATAGCGCAAACCGACATTTTCAAAATGGATCAACGGTCGTATCCTGTCGCGGAGGGCAATCGGCACACTCGCCCGGCATGGTTAACGCAACGTTAAATCCGTCCGAAATCGCGGGCTCGGCGGCGGCTTGTTGGCGAAACGTTAACCATTTCCGTTTACGCATCGGTAACCGATGTTTCAATGCCTTCTGACTGGCAGAGGCGGAAAAGGGGCTCGCAATGGGCGTTTCAGGCCGCACCACCTATGCGATTGAACCGAAGAACTCCGACTTGTTGATCCCCGATCATCGTGCGGGACGAGGTCCGGCCCGGTCGCGCGACATCGAGGACGCCAGTTTCGAAATTCTGGGCAGCGCGCGGGATACCGCGTTCACGGCCCATGCGCAGCCCCATACAAGGCCGCATTCGCGGCAGGTGTTCAAATCACGGCTGACGCAGGGCGAGCCCGGAGGACCGTTCCCCCGTGATTTCGCAAGCCCCGATCCCGCGCCAATCATTATGCGGCCGGAACCGGGTGAACGGCTGGGTGTGTTTGGAAGCGGGCCTTCACGGGCATCGAGCGCGGCTACGGGTCTGCCGTCGGCGGGCGCCGCCTTTGCGTTGACCGTGTGTGCGATCGCCGCTGCGGCGTTCTGGATGGCGGGCGGTCATTCGCTGGTGATCGCGCCATCCGGCCAGTTGCAGGCGTCAGGCCAGACCCCGGGCTCCATCGCTCCGGTTCACGAACAGGCGGAAACCGGTCAATCCGTCACTTCCGTTGCGGCAGCCCAATCGGACGATGCGTTGATGACGCCCGACCCGATTGTCACGGCATCCACGCCCGCGGATACGCCGCTTGCCGCATCTTCTTCATCAGCCTCGTCAGGGTCCTTCGTCGACCTCAAGCCGCGTCCGGCGCGGATCGAGCGGGCAGGGTCGATCCTGATGATTCGCCCGCAAAGCGAATGACTGGCACACATCGGGCGGAAATCGGTTTGCAGGGCTGATGGGATCGGCTAGGAGTGGGCGGCAATTCTGACCGAACCCTCTGGAGATCCGAATGCCGGTTGTGCGCGGAAAACAAATCGAGCCTTTGTTCACACCGGAGGCGATCGCCGAGCGCAATCGCGCGATGGCGGCGGAAATCGCCGCCAGTCCGAAAAAGGACCTGCTGGTCATCTCCATCCTCAAGGGCTCGTTCATCTTCGCCGCGGATCTGATCCGGGCGCTGCATGCTGCGGGGCTGGCGCCGGAAGTCGAATTCATCACCTTGTCGAGCTACGGCAAGGGCACCCAGAGCCAGGGCGTCAAGATCATCAAGGACATCGACAGCGATGTGCGGGGCCGGGACGTGCTGCTGATCGATGACATTCTCGAATCTGGCCGTACGCTGCGCTTTGCCCGTGACCTGATGTATGAGCGCGGCGCCAATCACGTCGACATCGCGGTGCTTTTGGACAAGCGCTCGCGCCGGGAAGGCAGCCTCGATGCCGAATATGTCGGCTTTGAGTGCCCGGACTATTTCGTGGTCGGCTATGGCATGGACGTAGCCTATGCGTTCCGCGAACTGCCGTTTGTCGGCGTGGTCAAGGGCGACGCCTGAAGGTCAGCACAGCATCTCGACCGGATTGCGGCATTGAGTTTTCCTGGATTCGATCTCCTTTTGTTCATCTTGCGGCAAGCTTTGGGCCATAGCTTCGCGAGAGAAGAGAAAGGTATCCGAGCGATGGCGAAAATCCTGATTGCCGAAGACGAAGACAGCCTGAGGCGCTTTGTCGCGCGGGCGCTGGAAATGGATGGTCACCAGACGGTCCAGGCCGCCGATGGGGCCGATGCGCTGGATCAGCTCGAAAGCGAGAGTTTCGATCTGCTGCTGTCGGACATCAGAATGCCGGTGATGGACGGCATTGCGTTGGCCGAGCAGACCGCGGCGCTCGCACCGTCGATGCCGATTTTGCTGATGACCGGCTACGCCGAACAACGCGAGCGGGCCGAGCCGCTGATGCGCATCATTGTCGATGTGGTGCCCAAACCCTTTTCCCTGCCGCAGATACGTCAGGCAGTGGCGGACGCGCTTGAACCCAGGGCGGCATGACCGGTCGGGTTATTTGAGATCCAGCAGCCGTTCGAGATAGCGTTTTTCGATCTCCGGGGAGAGTTGATCGCCCAGCCGCTTGCGGATTGCGTCGAGAATTTCCCGGGCGCGCTGGATGTCGATTTCGTCAGGAACCTTGACGCGGTTGCCGAAATCCGGGCCCGTGGTGGCGCGGGGGCGACCGAGCGGATCGCGGTCATCGGCTGACCGGTTGCCGTTGCGGTCGGGACCTTCGCCTTCCGCCTCTCCCTGCTCGTTGCCCATGGCCTGCATCATCTGGTTCATCATATCTTCCGCGCCCTGGCGCAAGGCCTGCAGCGCCCGTCCCTGATCGCCCAACGCCTGACCGGTCTGACCCTGCTGCAGATTTCCGGTGGCATCACCCATCGCCTCACCGGCCTCGCCGAAGCCCGGTGAGGGGGTTATGCCGAGCGCCTCGAGGTCGCGTTGCAATTGGTCCAACGCATCCTGGAGTTCCTGCTGGCTGCGTCCGAGCGCGCCAAGCATTTCCTCAAGCGACTGGCTGCCTTCGCCCTGTTGACCCTGGTCCTGCCCCTGACCCGGCTGGTTCTGGCCCTGTTCCTGACGGTCGCGGCCCTCGCCCGGCTGGCTTTGGCGGTCGCGATCGGCGCGCATGGTTTCATCCATCAATTGCTGCTGCTGGCGCATCAACTCGCCGAGCTTGTCCATCTGCTGGCGCATCGGACCGCCTTGCTGCTGTTGGCGTTGCTGCCTGCCGGCCTGCAGATTGTTCATCATCCGCTGCAATTCCTGCAACATCTGCTGGGCCTGATCGCGGGCGCCGGAGCGGGCCAGATTCTCGATCTGGTCGAGCATGTTGTCGAGATCACGCTGACGCAGCATGTTCTCGGGCATGGCCTGCTGCATTTGGCTTTCCGGGTTGCCGCGATTCTGGCGAGCCAGTTCACTCAGGTAATCCTGCATGGCTTCGCGCAGCTCGTCCATCAGCCGGGCGATTTCCTCATCGGAGGCATCGTTCTCCAGCGCTTCGGCCAGCGCGTTCTGGGCGTCGCGCAACCGCCGCTCGGCAAGCGACAGATTGCCATCTTCGATCTGCAGCGCCACGCCCCACATGTAGTCGATCGCAGCGCGCAGGTCGTCGTCGGAGCGGGCATTTTCCAGCCGGCCACGGACCGATTGTAGCAGCAGATAATGCGACAGGTCGGGAATGGTCTCTTCGGGCGCGATGGTCAACGCGTCGTGCAGATCGAACACCCGGGGCAGATTGTTGGCGTCCAGCGCCAGAACGCCGCGCTGTTCGACCACCGCGGCGGCCAGCGGATTGGAGAAACGCCGGCCCGGCAACACCGTTTCCAGTGTTTCGCTGCGGCCTTGCTGCCCGGCTCCATCGACCGCCAGCAGGGTGATCTTGACCTTCTGCCCGGCCAGCGGGTGCTCGGTAAGATCCTGACTTGCCACCGCGCGGTTGTCTTCCGCTGACCGTCGCGGCAGCGACAGGCGGTATTTTGGCGGCTCGAAAAGCGGCCGCGCATCGGGCGCAGGATCTTTGGCAGGAACGATCTCGGCCTCGGCGCGGGCGACACCATGATCGTCGGACAGGGTGTAGTCGAGTTCCAGCGCGCCGTTGACGGCGCGGCGCGGGGTTTCGACGAAGGCTGCGACGGGCGCCGCATCGGGAATGATGCGAATGTCAAAACTTAAATCCGAGCGGCCGGCGGCCACCCGCAAATTGCCGTGATCACCGGGCTTGAAAGTCCATAGCCTGGCGCCTGCAATGGCGGCAGGATCAACAGTTTCGGGCGCTGCGGGATCGAGAGGCATCAGCGACTGCGCGTCCGGACCCCAGGAGACCGAGGCGTCGTCGCCCGCACCGCCGAGCCTCACGGTGATTTCGCTGCCCTCAATGGCCGTGACTGCCTCGCCTTCCGCGCGGGATACGCCGGTCAAGAACACCGGCGCCTGATTGACATAGGTGGGCGGGGTAATCCAGGCGTCAATCCGCACGTCGGGCAGTTCAGTGCTGATATGGCTGACGAAGGCATCGCCGGGCCGGCCGGCCTGACCTGAATAGGAATAGAAGAAGGCGACAAACAGCAGCAGGCCTACGGCGACGCGGAGGCCGAACGGGTCCCGTTCGGGCAGGCTGGACCGGGGGATACCGGTCTCCAACTGTCCGATTTTGGCAGCCATACGGCGGCGGTGCTCTTCCCAAAGCGCCCGGGCCACCGGATCATTGGCGTCGAGGTGATCATCCTGGCTGGCGATCGCCTGGTTAGCGATCCTGTTTTCGGCCTCCAGGCGCGCGTCGATCTCACCCTGGACGGGTGCTCGAAACCGCGACAGTGGCCAGAGCGAGGCAGCAAAGCCAACCGCAAAAACCGCCAACAGCGCCAGCCGGGCCGCGTCGGGGACGGTTCGAAACACGCCGAGCCAGGACAGGCTCAAAAACAGCGCGATCACACCCAGCGCCGGAGCGGCCAGGGTCAGGAACCGGCCGGCCATGAGATTTAAGCGCATGCGCAACCGCGCGAAAGACACCGATCGGCGGATCCGGCCGGCGGTTTCGTCCGGAACTGCGCTCTTGCTTTCAAGCTCGCGGGCCATGGCCATCTTCCTTCAGTGATCGGAAAGAAGATAACAGTCTTTGCGGCCAAGGCGAGGCCTGTGACAAAAAAGTGAAAGCCGATTGCCGCCTGTACGGCGAAAATCAAACCGCCCGGGCGTAGTCTACGGCGTCAATCCAGCCAATCGGGAAGCGAATCCAGGCCAATCAGGTCTTCATAGCTCGGGCGTTTGCGCACCACATGATATTGGTCGCCATTGACCAGCACCTCGGGGATCAGCAGGCGGGTGTTGTAGGTGCCGGCCTGAACCGCGCCATAGGCGCCCGCCGAACCGACGGCGATCAGGTCGCCGGATTTCAGCGCCGCCATTTCCCGGTCCTTGGCGAGATAGTCGCCGCTTTCGCAGACCGGACCGACAATGTCGGCGCGAATCCGCGGGGCATTGGCCGCAGACAGCCTGACCGGCCTGATCTCGTGCCAGGCTTCGTAAAGCGTCGGCCGGATCAGATCATTCATCGCTGCATCGACGATGACGAAGGTCTTGTCGCCGCCATCCTTGATGTAGATGACCTCGGAGACCAGGACACCCGCATTGGCGACGATCAGTCTTCCAGGCTCAAAGATCAGCTTGCAGCCAAGGCCGCCGAGCCGGCCCTTGACCATCTCGCCATAGGCGCCGGGATCGGGCGGCGGCGCATTGTCGTCGCGGTAGGGCACGCCCAGCCCGCCGCCGATGTCGAAATGATCGATGGTGTGACCATCGGTGCGAAGCTGTCCGATGAGTTCGACCATCAGCTTGAGCGCGTCGTCGAAGGGCTGCAACTCGGTAATCTGGCTGCCGATGTGCATGTCGATGCCGGTGACCTCTACACCTTCAAGACTTGCCGCATGGCTATAGACGTCCTGCGCGCGCTGCCAGGAGATGCCGAACTTGTCTTCCTTCTTGCCGGTCGAGATCTTGGCATGGGTTTTGGCGTCGACGTCGGGGTTGATGCGAAATGAGATTGGCGCAACCTTGCCGGCCGCCAGGGCCCGCGCATTGAGCAGTTCCAGTTCGGGCTCGGATTCGACGTTGAAGCAATAGATGTTTGCGGCCAGCGCCGCATCGATATCGCGGGCGGTTTTGCCGACGCCCGAGAACATGATTTTCGAAGCCGGAACCCCAGCCGCCAGTGCGCGGCGCAGTTCGCCCTCAGACACCACATCGACGCCCGAACCCAGTTGCGCCAAAGTTTTGAGAACGGCCTGGTTGGAATTGGCCTTCATGGCGTAGCAGACCATGGAATCGACGTCGGCGAAGGCGCCGGAAAAAACCTTGTAGTGCCGGGTCAGCGTGGCTGTCGAATAGCAGTAGAACGGAGTGCCGACTTCGGTGGCGATGTCGGGCAGGCTCACGTCCTCGGCGTGGAGAACGCCTTCGCGATACTCAAAATGGTTCACGGCGCATGGTCCTAATCAAGCAGCCCATCGAGAATGAAACGTCGTTCCCCGGTCTGTGGGGCCTCAGCCTCGGCGGCGTCGGCGACGGGCGCGGCGGTGACGCTTGGCCGTTCGAGATCGCCCTTGCGGCCGCATCCGGAAAGAATCGCGACCAGCGCCGCAATTATGCATACAGATTTGATCACAGCACTGGTCTTCATGGTTCATCCCTTGTCGGCGATGGCGTCAATCCGCCCGCCGGTGGTTTCCGCTCTGATGGCTTCATAGCGGTTTTGCGGCCATTGTGCACCCCGCTTTGCGTGCCCGGTTACAGCCGCTCACGCCAATAGGCGATCTGGGCGCGGACGCCGTCCGGCGCGGTGCCGCCAAAGCTCTTGCGGCTGCGCACGGAAGCATCCACCGTAAGAACCGAGAACACATCGTCGGTGATGGCGGGGTGAATGGACTGGAGGTCTTCCAGTGAGAGCTGCTCAAGCCCGGTGCTGCGGCTTTCCGCCAGCGCCACGGCGCGGCCGGTGACGTGGTGAGCGTCGCGGAACGGCAGTCCTGCCTCGCGCACCAACCAGTCGGCGAGATCCGTTGCGGTGGAGTACCCTGCGCCGGCTGCCGCGCGCATGTTGTCCTGCCGGATCTCCATATCGCGGATCATGCCGGTCATCGCGGCGATCGACAGCTCAAGGCTGGCAGCGGCATCAAACACCTGCTCCTTGTCTTCCTGCATGTCCTTGGAATAGGCCAGCGGCAGGCCCTTCATCACCGTGAGCAAGCCGATCAGCGAGCCGTTGATGCGCCCGGTCTTGGCGCGGACCAGCTCGGCGGCATCGGGGTTTTTCTTTTGCGGCATGATCGAGGAACCGGTTGAAAACGCATCGGACAGCCGAACGAAGCCGAATTGCGGCGTCGACCAGATGACGATTTCCTCGGCCAGACGCGACATGTGGGTGGCGCAGATGGCGGCAAGCGACAGGAATTCGAGCGCGAAGTCACGGTCCGACACGGTGTCGATGGAATTGCGGGTGGGTTCGCGGAATCCGAGCGCCCGAGAGGTTTGATCACGATCGATGGCATACCCGGTGCCGGCAAGGGCTGCGGCTCCGAGTGGGCATTCGTCGAGCCGTTCGATGCAGTCGCGCACCCGTGAGCGGTCGCGGCCGAACATTTCGACATAGGCCATGCAATGGTGACCGAAGGTGACCGGCTGGGCGGTCTGCAAATGAGTAAATCCCGGCATGACGGTTTCGGCGTGGATTTCGGCCTTGTCGAGAAAGGCGGAAATCAGATCGGTCAGTGCATGTTTGGTTCGGGTCAGTTCCTCCTTGACCCAGAGGCGGAAATCAAGCGCCACCTGGTCATTACGCGATCGCGCCGTGTGCAGCCGGCCCGCGGCCGTGCCGATCAGTTCGGCCAGGCGCGATTCGATGTTCATGTGAATGTCTTCCAGCCGGCGGGAATAGGAGAACCTGCCGTCTTCGATCTCTGACAGGATTGTGTTGAGACCGTGAGTAATCTTGTCGCAATCTTCGGCCGAAATCATGCCAGTCTTGGCAAGCATGGCCGCATGTGCGAGGGAACCGCGGATGTCCTGGGCGTAGAGCTTGCGGTCGAAATCGATGCTGGCGTTGATTTCCTCCATGATGGCGTCGGGCCCGGAGGCAAAACGACCGCCCCACATCTGGTTTGACGTCTGTTTGTCCTTATCTGTCGACATGAGCCTGTCCTGGAGTTTGTCATGAGCCAATCGCGCAACCGCCTGTCCACCGGCGCCCTGGTCGCAATCGCCATTGCCTTGGGCGCCGCTTTCGGGGCCGCCGGGATATACGGGAAAGCAACGCTGTCTGGCAATGCGCCGGGACCGGAAAGTCTGACGACGGCCTCCGCACAGGCCTGCGAAGCCGATGCCGAGGCGCTGGCTGCGTTAAAATCCCTGGCAAAGGGTGAGGTGGCGGCGATGGCGGTGCGCGAGCGCCCGATCAACCTGCCGGAGCTCGCCTTTGTCTCGGCTGACGCGGCTCAAACCGGGATCGCGGATTTTTCCGGTCAGACGCTGCTGGTCAATCTCTGGGCCACCTGGTGCGCGCCCTGCCGCGAGGAAATGCCGGCGCTGTCAGAACTTGAGAGTGAGTTGGGGGATGAGGACTTCAAGGTGCTGGCGATCAATATAGACACCGGTGATGTGGCCAAGCCGAAGGCATTTCTGGACGAAATCGGCGTGGCCAATCTGGGGCTTTACCGCGACGCCACCATGGGGGTGTTCAACACCTTGAAAAAGGAAGGCCTGGCCTTCGGGCTTCCCGTGACGCTGATGATCGGCCGTGACGGCTGTCTTCTGGGCGCGATGAACGGACCTGCGGAATGGGCAAGCGACGACGCCAAAGCGCTGGTCGAAGGTCTCAAGGCGCTTTGACCGTCTTGGAGAATCCCTTGAACGGCCCGCCCGCTCTTTGATCGCGGCGCGGGCCGCTTTTGGGGAAGCCGTTGGGATCGTGACGGCAGACTTTTACTGAAAAGCCGATCCGGGCTTGACGCCAAGCTTCTTGAAGATGATCGCCGCCGGGCAGAAGCCGGTAAACGCCGACTGGATCAGATTGAAGCCGACAAAGACCGTCAGCAAGTGCCAATAGGGCGAGACATAGACGCCCAGCGCCACGGACAAAAGGACCATGACTCCGGCGAAGGACAGAATTACGCGATCAAGCGCCATATCGATCTCCTTTTCGATCTGTTGCTGATGCCGCCAACCCGTTTCCGGTTGGCAGCCTCATTCGAGACCGGTGTACATCAACGGTATTATATATTCAAGAATCTTTATATAAAAGACTGCATCAGCCCGAGGGAATGACGCCCAGTGTTCATCTTCAACCGCCGATGCGGCTTCTGGTGTCAGGTTTGCGGCGGATATGCAGGGTTTTGGATACCCGGGCGACGACATGGCCGCCGGCGTCCACGACATCGACTTGATAGGACGGCAGATATTTCGCCCCGTCCTCGGCCGTGTTGGCGCGAATGTCGTCGAGCATGTCCTCGGTGAGACGGATTTGCGCGGTCACCGTGCCGCGGCCCGGACGAAGGAATTCGATCCCGGCGGATTTGTCCCAGACCGTGTAGCTGCGGTCGAGATTGCGCATCACCATCATCATCCAGAACGGATCGGTCATGGCGAACAGCGAGCCACCAAAATGGCAGCCGACATAATTGCGATTGTAGAACCGCTCTTTCAGCTCGACATCGACCGCCCGGTAGTCTTCGGCAATATGGCGGATGGAGATGCCCGCAAACAACAAGGGCGGCCACAGGTTCATCCCGCGGCGCAGTGTCTTGGCTTTCATCGGCGTCAGCGGGTGGGAACCGGCGTATCGCCGCGGTAATCGTAAAAGCCGCGTCCGGACTTGCGTCCGAGCCAGCCGGCCTCGACATATTTGACCAGCAGCGGACAGGGCCGGTATTTGGAATCCGACAGCCCGTCATGCAGCACCTGCATGATCGACAGACAGACATCCAGTCCGATGAAATCGGCCAGTTGCAGTGGCCCCATGGGATGGTTGGCGCCAAGCTTCATGGCAGTGTCGATGGCCTCGACCGACCCGACGCCTTCATAGAGCGTGTAGATTGCCTCATTGATCATCGGCAACAGGATGCGGTTGACGATGAAAGCGGGAAAATCTTCGGTCACGGTGATGGTCTTGTCGAGCGAATCGACAAAGCCGCGGGCGGACTGGAATGTCTCGTCTTCGGTCGCGATTCCACGCACCAGTTCCACCAGCTTCATCACCGGAACCGGGTTCATGAAATGGATGCCGATGAAGCGTTCTGGGCGATCCGTGGCCGAGGCCAGCCGGGTGATCGACAGTGACGAGGTGTTGGTGGCGAGAATGGCTTCGGGATTGAGAACCGGGCAGATCTGCTGATAGATCTTGCGCTTGACGGTCTCATCCTCGGTGGCGGCCTCGATGACCATGTCCATGGCCGCCAGATCAGTGATATCCGGGGCGAGACGGATGCGGGCGAGCGCCGCGTCGCGGTCCGCGCCGGTGGTCTTGCCGGATGACACCTGCCGCGCCAGATTGCCGCTGATTGTGGCCAGCATCGACTGCAGACCCTCGGCGGACACGTCGTGAACGTGAACCTCATATCCGGCCATGGCGCAGACATGGGCGATGCCGCCGCCCATCTGACCCGCGCCAATAATGCCGACACTCTTGATCTGGTTGCCCATGGGATCTGCCCGCCTGATTGTCATGGTGTAGCCCGGCGCGCTCCTGGATTTGAAGCCTCCGGTGTGCGGAACCTAAATGGCCGGGATGGAGACGTCCAGCCCGGCCATTGGTTTCCAAGCCAATAAATGCGCTTGTCAGAGCGCCTTTTCAAGCTCCGGCAGCGCCTCGAACAGATCGGCGACGAGGCCATAATCGGCAACCTGGAAGATCGGTGCCTCTTCATCCTTGTTGATGGCGACGATGACCTTGGAATCCTTCATCCCGGCGAGATGCTGGATCGCGCCGGAAATGCCGCAGGCGATGTAAAGGTCGGGGGCCACGACCTTGCCGGTCTGCCCGACCTGCCAGTCGTTGGGTGCATAGCCGGCGTCGACCGCTGCACGCGATGCGCCAACGGCGGCACCAAGCTTGTCGGCGACCGGGAGAATCACCTCCTGGAATTTTTCCGAGGATCCGAGCGCGCGTCCGCCCGAGATGATCACCTTGGCCGAGGTCAGTTCCGGGCGGTCGCTTTCAGCGATGGCGTCCTTGACGAAAGACGACAGGCCCGGATCGCCGGCCGCTGCAATGGTTTCAACGCTGGCCGAGCCGCCTTCGCCGGCAGCGGAGAAGGAGGCGGTGCGCACGGTGATGACGCGCTTGGCGTCGGTCGACTTGACCGTCTGCAGCGCGTTGCCGGCATAGATCGGCCGTTTGAACGTGTCGGCGGAGATGACCTCGATGATGTCGGAAATCTGCATGACGTCGAGCAGCGCCGCGACCCGCGGCATGACGTTCTTGCCTGATGTGGTGGCGGGCGCCATCAGCGTGTCGTAGTCGCCTGCGAGCGAGACCACGAGAGCCGCCAGCGGTTCGGCAAGCCGGTTGGCGTATTCATCGCTGTCGGCGTGCAGCACTTTGGCGACGCCATCAAGCTTGGCGGCTTCGTCGGCGGCTGCCTTGGCGTCCTTGCCAGCCACCAGGATGTGAATGTCGCCGCCGATTTCCTTGGCGGCGCTGAGCGCCTTTGCGGTCTGATCAGACAGCGAGGCGTGGTCGTGTTCGGCTACAATGAGAATGGCCATGATCTGTTGTTCCTTTCCCGCGCTTACAGCACGCCTGCTTCGTTCTTGAGCTTGTCGACCAGTTCGGCGACCGAACCGACCTTGACGCCGGCCTTGCGGCCATCGGGCTCTTCGGTCTTGAGAACTTCGAGACGGGCTGCAACATCGACGCCGAAATCACCCGGGGTCTTCTTGTCGAGTGGCTTCTTCTTGGCCTTCATGATGTTGGGCAGTGACGCGTAACGCGGCTCGTTGAGGCGCAGGTCGGTGGTCACGATGGCCGGCAGCTTGACCGAAATCGTCTGCAGGCCGCCATCGACCTCGCGGGTGACGTTGGCGGAACCGTCGCCGATCTCGACCTTGGAGGCGAAAGTCGCCTGGCTCAAGCCCAGCAGCGCTGCAAGCATCTGTCCGGTCTGGTTGGCGTCATCGTCGATCGCCTGCTTGCCAAGGATCATCATGTCGGGGGATTCCGCTTCGGCGATGCCCTTGAGGATCTTGGCCACCGACAACGGCTCGATGGTGCCCTCGGCCTCAACAAGGATGGCGCGGTCTGCGCCCATCGCAAGCGCGGTACGCAGGGTTTCCTCGGCCTTTGCCGGCCCGATCGAAACCGCGACCACCTCGGTCGCCTTGCCGGCTTCCCTGAGCCGCAGCGCCTCTTCCACCGCGATCTCGTCAAACGGGTTCATCGACATTTTTACATTGGCGAGATCAACGCCGCTGCCATCGGGTTTGACGCGGATCTTGACGTTGTAGTCAACGACCCGCTTGACCGGCACAAGAATCTTCATCTGTTTGCTTTCCTCACAATAAAAGGCCTCGGTTCCTCTGGCCTTGCCCTGACTGACCCGCAACGGGCCGAATGGGATGTTTGATCCCGATTTTGCCTGTTGCGCCGCCGCCCGGATGGCCGATTGGCGACATGGATACGCGATTTTTCTCCAATTTCAATCATGCAGCGCTTCAGATTTCGCAGAGCGAAATAAATGACGTTTACGTAAAGATCAATCCAGCAGCTTGATCAGCGACCCCATTTGGGTGGGGGCGGAGGTTGCTTGGTGTCGCGGCGGGGCTTGGCCGGTGGCTCCTCTCTGGGGGAAGGTTCGGCCTTGTGAACCACCGCAGCGGGGGATTTCAGGGTCCGGTCGAACAGGGGCACGCCCGAGCGGCGGAACACCAGCACAAGCAGCGCACCGGCGATAATGCCGCCGACATGGGCGGCCCAGGAAACTTCGCCGCCGATGTCTGTCACCACCATGAAGAACTGGAACAGCACCCAGAACACCAGCGGAATGTAGGCCGGCAGCGGCAGCGGAATGCGCCCAAGCACCAGCACCCAGACCCGAACTTTCGGATGCAGCATCAGATAGGCCGCAACTATGCCGGCGACCGCGCCGGAGGCGCCAATCAGCGGGCTTTGAGAGTCCGGCAGCAACAGGCCGTGGGCGAAGGCGCCGGCGGCGGCGCAGGCAAAGTAGAAGATCAAAAACTTGATGTGCCCCATGGCGTCTTCGACATTGTCGCCGAAAACCCACAGGAAGATCATGTTCGAGCCCAGATGCAGGAAGTTTCCGTGCAGAAAACTGTAGGTGATGTAGGTGGCGTCTTCGGGCACCAGCACCAGCGAGGGCGGCAACTCGGCAATGTCATTGACCACCGAGGGGATGAACCCGAGGCCGAGCACGGCGGCGTTGACGAAATCACTTTCATACCCGGCCGTTTCGGTGACGGCCCAGATGATGACATTGATGGCAATCAGCGTCAGGGTCACCCATTGCAGCCGAATGTGCTTGAGATTGTTGGAATCATGAAGCGGTATGAACATCGTCGGCCCCCCCGTTGACGGTGTTGGCTTTCAGGCCACTCGCCCTGACCCTAGCGGTTTTTGCCCGGAACCCAAAGCACATCCGCGCGGCCCTTGTCGTTGACCCAGCGGGCGGCGACAAACAGGAAGTCCGACAGCCGGTTGGCAAAGCGGAGTGCTGAAGGGTTGATGGTTTCTCCCGGTTGGGACGCCAGTTCGACCATACGCCGTTCGGCGCCGCGGGTTACCGTGCGGGCCAGATGGAGATGCGCCGCCGCAGCGCTCCCGCCGGGAAGCACGAATGAGCGAAGCGGCTCCAGATCGGCGTTGAGCGTGTCGATGTCGGCCTCGATGCGATCCACCTGGGCATCGACAATGCGCAGCGGCTCATATTCAGGTGGCTCATCGGTTTCCGGCGTGGCGAGATCGGCGCCCAGATCGAAACAGTCGTTCTGGATCCGCATCAGCATGGCGTCGAGTTCAGCCATATCCGCGGTGTGTAGCCGCGCGATGCCGATTGCCGCATTGGCTTCGTCGACGGAGCCAAAGGCTTCGATCCGGGGGTCGTGCTTGGGCCGGCGTTCGCCGGTGACGAGCCCGGTGCCGCCATCATCGCCGGTGCGGGTGTAGATCTTGTTGAGCTTGACCATAATTTCAGCCTCGTAGGAATGGAAGGACGGCGGCGTCAGCGCCCGCCGCCGGTCAGCCACAGCGTGGCGACGATCAGCACAAGGGCTACGAACTGCAGCAGCACGCGCGCCTGCATGAGTTTGTTGGACAGATTGCCGGATCCGCCGCGGGCCATGTTGACCAGGCCGCGGATGAGAACGGCTGCGACGGCCAGCATGGCGATGACGGACAGGACATAGGTGACGGAAGACATCGTGGCGATTCCTTGAAGCTTATCGCGGACATCGTCCGCGGGGCATCTGTGCACCGCTGGCAAAGATCGGGCAAGTCCGGCGCGGATGGGAACATAGGGTGTTTTGCCCGCATGTCCATCGCCGCAGGCGCGCGAGTATGGAACGCGCTCGGCCGTCAATCCTGTTTTGCGAGCCAGGGATAGAACAGCCTGGCGGGCAGCAGCCGCCTGGCGATGACGCCGAGCTTGGCTTCCCGGGTGACCGGATAATGATAGCGCGGCCGCCGCGCGGTCAGGGCATGGCGCAGGACCTTGTGGACGGCTTCCGGCCCGGGCCGGCGCCTGGGAGAGGCTTCGCTTTGATCCAGGCGGCGCAACTGGGCTTCGTAGTTCTGGCGATGGATTGAGTTCTCGATGTCGATGGTGCGATGAAACCTTACAAGGGCGTTGGCCCGGAACCGGCTCTCGATGGCCCCGGGCTCGATCAGGCTGACATGAATGCCGCTGCCCTCAAGCTCCAGCGCCAGGGTGACCGAAAGGCCTTCCAGGGCGTGTTTGGAGGCGTTGTAGGCGCCGCGGTAACGCATCGGCACAAGGCCGAGGATAGACGAGCACTGTACTATCCGTCCGTGACCCTGCGCGCGCATCACCGGCAGGACCAGGCGGGTGAGCTGGTGCCAGCCAAAGACGTTGGCCTCGAACTGCTCCCGCAGCGCTTCGAGCGGCAGATCCTCCACCGCGCCCACCTGGCCGTAACCGCCATTGTTGAACAGCGCGTCGCAGTGTCCGCGGGTTGCGTCCATGGCCTTTTCGAAAAAACCGGAAATGCTTTGCGCGTCGGTGTAGTCGAGATAGTGGGCCTCGATTCCGTCGGCACGTAACCGGTCGAGATCCTCGGGCTGTCGCGCCGAGGCGATCACCTGCCAGCCCTCCGATTGCAGCGCCCGGGCGCAATAGGCGCCGATTCCGCTCGAACAACCGGTCACCAGAATGGATTTTTTACGCATTTCATTGTCCATTGCATGACCCGCCCCTGTTTCTGACGGGCTTCAGATCCCATAATCAGTCAGGTCTGACAATGTGGCGCGGGCCGGATCGTCAAAAGGACTTGCGGCGCAGTTGCCAGGACGCAATCAGGGAGCACAAGGTGAAACGTACGGGATCGGTGATTTGGGATGCGATAACCCATTTCAACAATGACGATGGCTGGGCGATGGCCAGTCATGTGGCGCTGTCGATCCTGATGGCGCTGTTCCCGTTCATGATTTTCGGCACCTCGCTTGCCAGTTTCTTGGGCGCCTATGCCTATGCGGATACCGCGTCGCATCTGATCTTCGATACCTGGCCCGACGCGATCGCCGCGCCGATTTCGCGTGAGGTGGTCAATGTTCTGACCGTGGAGCGCGGCGGACTGCTGACCCTTTCGGTGCTGGCGGCGGCGTTTTTCTCGGCCAACGGGGTGGAAGCCTTGCGGGTCTCGCTCAATCGCGCCTACCGGGTGAGCGAGACCCGCTCCTGGTATGTGACCCGGGCCCAGAGCCTGCTTTTTGTGGTTGTCGCGGTGCTGGTGATTATGGCGATCAGTTTTCTTCTGGTGCTGGCGCCGCTGGCACTCAAGCTGGCGCGGCAATTCGCGCCCTGGATGGATACGCTGATCTCGGCGGTGGACAATTGGCGCATCTTGATCGCCGCTATGGTGCTGGTCATCGGGCTGGTCGTATCGCATCTGTGGTTGCCGGACGGGCGCCGGCGGCTTTACGACGTCCTGCCCGGTGTGGCCGTGACGCTGGTCGCCTGGATGGCGGGCGCGCTGGCCTTTGCGAGCTACCTCAAGGAGTTCGCCACCTATGTGTCGACCTATGCGGGCCTGGCCTCGATCATGATCGCGCTGGTGTTTTTGTACATCATCGCGGCGATCTTTATTCTCGGCGCCGAGATCAATGCCGCGATCCTCAACGCGCGCATGCGTGCCGATTCGGAACAGAGGCCGGCGCCATGAAGACGAAACGTTAGGCGCGGAATCAATCGACGGAAAACGAGCCGATATCCCATGATATATAGGGGGAAATCGCCTGAACAGCGGCTGCCGGACCGGCTCGCCGCCCGGTCGCCAGACTGGCAGGCTCGGTTTCACCCTGGCGGAGCGCGCACCGAAATGATGCGCGCTCCGGCCCGAAATGATGATCGGGAGCTTGACCATGTTTGCTGGCATGTTTGCCGGGATGTCGACCGACATGATCTGGTATTTCCTCGCGCTTTCGGCCGCCGCGTCGTTTTTTATCGGCAACGCCATGAACACGATGATGGGCGAGCAGGGCTTCGGCGTGCTGGGAAACATGATTGTGCTCCTGGCCGGTTTCATCATCGGGTTGAACATCGTCGACGAGTTGCCCCTTGGCCACGTGCCGCGGGTGATGATCATCCCTGCTGCGGCCTGTTTCGCCTTCGTGGCCCTGTTCGTGCTTGCCGTCCTCAAACGGCTGGTGCGGCCGACCTGAGCGGAGACATTAGGATTCTATGCCGGGCGCATTTTCGGCGCAGGGGTCAAAATCGGTATCCAAGCCGGCCAGCGCGATCACATCCGCGGCGCTCGCGCCGCGTGCCCGCAACGCGGCCAGCGTGGTGTCGCCATCGCTTTTGGACAGTTTGCGGCCACTTTCATCGCGAATGAGCGGGTGATGCCGGTAACGCGGTGCGGGCAGGCCGAGCAGCGCCTGCAGCAACCTGTGGACCGATGTTGCGGCGAACAGGTCCTGACCGCGAATGACATGGGTGATGTTCTGAATGGCGTCGTCGACGGTGACGGCGAGATGATAGCTTGCAGGCGTGTCGCGCCGGGCGAGCACCACATCGCCCCAGGCCGCGGGGTCTGCCTTGATCTGCCCTGTCTCGCCCAGGGGACCGATCCCCTGTTCACACCAGTTAAGCCCCTCCGGTGCCCCCTTGATCGCGGCCTCAATGTCGAGCCGCCAGGTGTGCGGTGCGCCGGCCTCAATGCGGCGGGTGCGCTCGCTCCGGGGCATTGTCCGGTCGTTGCCGGGATAATGCGGCGCGCCGTCAGGATCGCGCGGCCAGGCGCTGCCGCCTGCCTCCGCCGTGCGCACCCGTTCTGCGATTTCCTTGCGGCTGAGAAAGGCGGGATAGATCAGGCCGAGCTTGTCCAACTCGTTCAATGCCTGAGTGTAATCGTAAAAATGGTCGGATTGTCGGCGCACCGGTTCGGGCCAGCGCAAACCGAGCCTGGCGAGGTCTTCGAGGATAGCCTGTTCGAACTCCGGCCGCGCACGGGTCGTGTCGATGTCTTCGATCCTGAGCAGGAACTCGCCGTGATGTGCCTGGGCAAACTGCCAGTTGATCAGCGCCGATCTGGCGTGGCCCAGATGCAGCCGGCCATTCGGGCTGGGCGCAAAACGCACGACCGGTTTGTGCAGGTGCGGATCGGGTGTGGAATTGCTTCCGGACATGGTGTTTCATGTCATTTTTTCCAGGCCGCGTCACCGGCGGAAACGGGGCGACATGCGTAGAATTGACAATGCCGGCGACATTCAGGCCGGGCTTGCCGCCCTGACAGCCAGCGATGAGCGGCTGGCGCGGGCAATCGCGCTTGCGGGTCCGGTGCCGCTCAGGCGTAAACCGCCCGGTTTTGCAGCACTTGCGGAAATCATCCTGTCGCAGATGGTGTCCAAGGCCA
The DNA here is from genome assembly GCF_947501405.1 of uncultured Hoeflea sp. Lineage (GTDB taxonomy): Bacteria > Pseudomonadota > Alphaproteobacteria > Rhizobiales > Rhizobiaceae > Hoeflea. Next base: position 262,807 of record NZ_CANMVK010000005.1, read on the forward strand.
GCGCTGCGGCGCTTTGGCGCAAGCTGGAGGCAGCAACCGGCGGGATCGATCCCCAGACCATCCTGGCGCTGTCGCCCGAAGCATCGAGAGCCGCAGGCCTGTCGCGCGCCAAGACCGAAACACTGGCCCGGGTTAGTGAAGCGGTGATCTCCGGCCAGCTTGATCTCGACCATCTCTGCGCCATCGACGGGAAGCAGGCGATTTCCGCGATGACGGCGATCAAGGGCGTGGGGCCCTGGACGGCCGAGGTCTATCTGTTGTTTTGCGCGGGGCATCCGGATGTGTTCCCGGCGGGAGATGTGGCGCTGCAAAGTGCTGCGGCGCATGCCCTGGAACTGAACGAACGGCCTTCGCCCCGCGTGCTGTCGGGTCTCGCGGAGCCATGGAGTCCGTGGCGTGGCGTGGCGGCGAGGCTATTATGGGCTTACTACGCGCGCGTCATGCGACGCGATGCCACGCCTCTTGGTGACTGATGCGGTGTGGCAAGAGGCCGGCAACCGGGGACTTGCGGTTCTGACAGCCCGGAGCGGCCCTGGCGCGCTTCACATTCCTGTCACGTCCGTCCTAATATGGTCTGCGCAGGTGCCGAATCGCTCAGGAGAGCCCTTTGACGATTTATGTATCCCCTCAATCGCTGCCGGCGTTGGTTCTCAACGCCGATTATCGGCCCTTGAGTTATTACCCGCTGTCGCTGTGGTCATGGCAGGATGCGGTCAAGGCGGTGTTTCTCGACCGCGTGCAGATTGTCGCCGAATATGATCACGCCGTCTCATCGCCCAGTTTTTCGATGCGGCTTCCCAGCGTGGTCTGCCTCAAGACTTACATCAAACCTTCACGGCACCCCGCCTTCACACGTTTCAACGTGTTTTTGCGTGATCGCTTCGAATGCCAGTACTGCGGCTCGCCCGATGAATTGACCTTCGACCATGTGATCCCGCGGCGTTGCGGCGGTGAGACCACCTGGGAGAACGTGGTGGCGGCCTGCTCGCCCTGCAATCTCAAGAAGGGCGGCGCGATGCCCAAACAGGCCGGCATGATTCCGCAGCAGAAACCCTATCGCCCGACGGTGCGGGATCTGCACAACAATGGCCGCATGTTCCCGCCCAATTTTCTGCACGAAAGCTGGATGGACTACCTCTACTGGGATGTCGAATTACAGCCGTGAGGCGTTAATCGCGGATCATCGCGCCGCGAAAGGCGAATGCGGCAAGTGCTGCGCTGGCAAGCACATTCCAGCCGGCGAAGGACAGGCCCAGCACACGCAACGCGGCATCATCGCAGGAGGGCGGCTTTTTGCTCGACAGATCGCCGAGCAGCGAGCCTGCGTCGGTGGTCAGTCCGCTCGCGGCGGTGGCGCAGCTTGCCGGGCCCTCCCACCACTGCCATTCGACCCCGGAATGGTAGACGCCCAGACCCATGCCATAAAGCATCAGCAGGCCGCCAATCGCCAGCAGGCCACGCACGATCCAGATCGGTCCGCCCGTGAATGAGACAAGCGCCGCCACCAGCATCAAGGGCGCGCCGATGTAATAGGGCGTCCGCTGGGTGAGGCAGAGTGCGCAGGGGATGTAACCGCCGATATGTTCGAAGGCCAACGCCGAACCGACCACGACGATCATCGATCCGGCCAAGATCAATGCAACCAGACTGCGGTTCGAATTGGGGCTGGCGGCAATCATCGGGGTGCTCCTTGACGTGTGGTTGCTGGTTTCCGGATCAAACATGTCGAAAACATGATCAAGAGTTGTTTTGGTCCCGCTTTCGGTAAAGCACCCGGCGAGACGCGGGCGGGCCATCGGCGCGGCCCGCACCTTGGCGGATTAGCTCACGATTCGGGCCTAAACCGCAGCCTCGCGGTTGAGCAGGAAATTGATCAGAAAATAGATCAGCGCCGGCCCGCCGATCGCCAGAATCGCGACCCAGATCAACCCGATGATCAGCCCGAGCAGAACGAACAGCGCATCGCGCTCGATCAGGCCGACAGCGGCCAGCGCCACGCCAATGCCGGGCACCGTGTTGGTCAGCGGCAGAGGCACCAGAATTGAAAGGCAGGGCACGATCAGCAGAACACCGATGATCCGGGTGGCGCGGTCGCCGGTCAGGCCGGGAAAACGGGGATGGGCGAGCCGCTCCAGCCAGCCGCCATAGCGTTTGGCCCGGGCAACGACATCAAGCAGCCCGGCCACCGGCAATTTGCGCTTGCGCAGGGTTTCGGGCAGCCAGGGCGCGCGGCGGCCGCTGGCCATCTGGACTGCAAGCACCACCATCGGCAGCGCCACAAGTTGCGGCAAAAGATAGACAAACGGCAGGCAGCACGGCAGCGCCAGCACAAGGAGCAAAAGCCCGAAAGCGCGTTCTTCCATCAGGTCACTGAGTTCGCCCAGCGTGATGGTGGCCTTGCCGCCGGCAGGCAGCTGGCCATCTGCGGCTTGAGTTCCAGCCGGGGCCGGGTCGAGATGCGGGTTGAGGATGGCCTCGATCTTGGCGAGGGCGCCGCGCGGCGCCTTGGATGCTGAATGTGGGCTCATGGCCGGTTCGTCCTCGATTGATCCCCGAATCTCGATCCGGTTCTTAGCAGAGCCAAGTGGCGCGATCCATCGCCATTGCCCGACGCGGTAAACAGCGCGGGTCATTGGGCAATCAACGGAGCGAGCTGCTTGCCCTTGAACCGGGTATCAACCGGACAACCGGCTTGACCCGGGGCCGTGTGCGGAATATTGGACGAGGCAGTGGATGCCCCTTTGGCGGAATTGGTAGACGCGCCGCACTCAAAATGCGGTTCCGCAAGGAGTTCCGGTTCGAGTCCGGAAGGGGGCACCATTTCTCATCCCCTGTGTGCAAAGCCCCTCTAAGGCCTTGAATGGCAAGGTGGTTTTCGGGGTTCTAGCACCTTCATTTCGGTGGTAGCGCAAGCGGTCCTCGAAGGTCAGCCGAAGCACGGTTCTCTTCAGCGTCATGTTACCGGTTTCCCAGAGTTTCCAAGGGTTTGCCAGGAATTGGCACGAGAGTTCTAGCATCTCGTCGAACGTGCCTTGTTCGGGTACATGCCGGACGAGCTTTTCAGACAATTTGGTCTTGTCGCGTTCCAGCCGGGCGATCTTGTCCTCATAGGCGCCGATCACGGCCGGGCTGGTTGCCTCCATAATCCGGTTGAGAAGCGCATCGATCTGTTTTTCGGTTTGGCTGAGGCGCTCTCTTGCCGATGCGATCATGTCGTCGACAAGGGCCTGACGCTGTGTCCAGGCACTGCGGAACATATACGTGACCATGTCGACCAGCGGCTTGCCGGGCTGGATGGTCTTGAGAATCGCCTCGAACTCGCTTTCGAGCTTGTCGCGGGGGATCGACTTGCCGTAGCTGTCGCAGCCTTTTGTCTGGCACAGATAGTAGGGGTAGCGCCTTGTGTTGCCCTTGGCCCAGGAACTGCGAAGCGGCTTGTCGCAATCGCCGCACAGGACGAAGCCGCGCAAGGCGAAGTCATCGCCGATGTTTTTTCGCGCGGGAAGTCTGGTGACGCCATGCCGGCGCTCCTGCACCGCATCGAACGTGTCGAGCGAGATCAGGCCGTCATGGTGACCCTTCAACCAGTTGAGCTGATAGCGCTCGCTGCATATGTGGCCCGTATAGAGCGGCTGGGTCAGGATTTCGGTCACACGCTGCTGGGTGATGACGCCCTTGCGGTTGCGCGGGAATGCTTCAAAGCCCTCGAAGAAGCGCTTGACCTCGGCCTGTGACCGGAACCGGCCGGAGGCATATCCCTCAAACGCATCGCGCACGATGGACGCCAGCGGCTCGTCGGGCACCAACACCTTGCCGCGTCCCTTTTGTGTTTCATAGCGATAGCCAACAGGGGCCTTGTGTACCCAATAGCCATTCTCCATCCGGGCGCGCATCTTCTGGGCAACCTGACGACCGTTCTGTTTGCGCTCAAGCGCGCCTTGCGCGGCGATGATGGTTTCGATGAACTCGCCCTCGGGCGTGTCGTCGAACTTGAAGTTCAAGCATTCGACAATCACATCTCGCGACCTGAACGCATCACGCAGATCGAGGAACGCGCGCGTGTCCCGGCTTGCCCGCTTCAGATCGTCGAAGATGACGACAAAGCGCTCATCAGGTTGCGCGTCAAGGAAGGCAAGCAAGGCTTTCATACCCGGCCGTTGCATGTAATCGCCTCCACCGGAGAAGGTGTCGGGAAAGACCGCCGCCACCTCAAGCCCGAGAGCGATGGCACGCTGGCGGCATCTGGTTTCCTGGGACTCAAGGCCATGCCCGTCATGTTCCTGGTTCACTGAAGAGACGCGGCAATAGATGATCGCCTTTCTGACGCTGCCCTTATCAATCATCGCCATTGTCCCCTCGCCTGTCCGCTGCATCGGCAAAATCGCGCCGATGAACAGCATGACCGTCACCGGCCTCCGGCGACAAGGGCGGTGTGTCCTCGACGCCCAACACATGCACGCCGATCAGGTGACGTAACCGGGCATCGTCAATGCCGGCACTGTTTGCCTTTGCCAACGACGCAATATCGCCATCCGCATCGGTCTGCTGAAGCGGATGAAGCCCGAAGCCGAGATCGACGAAGCCCAGCACGATCGAGAACATGCACTCAACGAAGACGCGCTTGTCCGCGTTGGCCATGTCGGAGCCTTCAAGCATGGCGATGCAGAAGTCCCAATCGATCTCGATCGCCAGGGAGTCGTCCGTGCCGGAAGCTGTCGCACTACGCCCATGCGTATCTCGGTCTCGCGAGTGTGTGGGCGCTTCCTTGCCGCTCTGATCGGGCATCACGGGCTCCTTTCATCTGTGCCATTCGTCTCCTTTCCGTTCGCGTGAACAAAAAAGGAACATTATACAGCAACTGTGCATCCCATTGCAAGGATTATATTCCTATTATCAAGACCTTATGGCAAATGCCGTAGCCGTGTTCAGAGCCTATCGCGACTGAACCCGAACCGGCTGCGCAGCGCGCTGCTCCTTGCGTTCAGCCAGCCGCCGCTGGAGCCTTTCCTTTTCGCGAACGGGCACATGATGCTCTTCCTCCAAGTCCTTGGCGACCCGATAGAGATCGTTGCCGGTGGCTTGCTCGTAGGAATCGAACATGGCGCGTTTTGCGGTGCGTTCGGTGATTTTGAGATCATTGGCGAGATCGACAGCGCCGTCATCGATGGCCCGGTAGGCGGGAAGCGTATCTCCGTCCTTGATGCGCGACGGCACGGTGTTGGCCGCTTCCAGTGCTTTTTCCCGGAGCTGGGCGCCCATTTCCTTTTCGCCTTCCATCAGGGAGGTGAGCCGCTGGTTCAAGGTGATGCTGTAAGTTGCCGCATACAGATCACGAAGCATCGTCTCGGCCTGGACGGGATCGTATTTGTGCGAGCGCGCATGATCGTGCGCGAGATCAAGCAGCTTTTCCTTGAACGTTCCGGATCTTCGGATTTCGCGGTCAAGGATTTGCACCATCAGATGCAACTCATCGAACTGGCTGCTCGTCAGCCGTTTGCTGGTGTGGGTTTTGCGGACTTCTTCGACGGGGAGCATGTCTTGTGCGATCATTTTCTGGTCTCCTGTTGTTAAAGGCGCATTGCCTGGTGAGACGGGCTCAATGAGCCGGTCAATCATGTATGCCGCTGTTGCCGCACACGCCGATCCGGTCCCGACCGGCGGTCGACGATCCGGTTGAAGTTATCGCGGGCGCGGTCCTTGACCGCCGTGCGCTGAAAGATGTCCTCAAGGACCGCCGTGTAAGCTTTGGCCTCGGCACGATCGATCTCGGTCAACCGGTTGATATGGTCCTGCTCAACCTGTTTGCGCGCGTCCTGGCGGACGAGGTTTTGCAAAGATGATTCAGCGGAGCCCGGCGGCGGTTTGATGCGCGGCATGGGCCGGGTGCGCTTTGCCCAGATGCCGGCTTCTGCATGTTTGACGCGCCGATCATAATTCCTCGCATAATCGTCATGCTCGGCCTGGCGCAGAGCATCGTGCTGACCTTCTATCGCTTCCAGCGCCTTTTGATCACGCTGGTTGCCAATGTCGCGGATATGATGACGGCGCACCGCCAGATCGAACGTGGCCGCGATCCCGGCGCGCAACTGTCCGGAGTTTTCGCGATCCGTCATGGGCTTGCTCCCCTCCGGGCGCCCGTCCACGGCGGGTTTGGTCGCCAAAATTGCATCGCCCGCGGCCATTTTGATACGCTGGTGTCATGATCTTTTTTGAAGACACCGAGGATTTGCGCGAATGGCTTGAACAGCTCGATTACGATGCGTTCTGGGAGGCGATCGAGCCCTTCGGTCTTTTTGATGACGGCGCTCGGGACTCCAATGCCCGCAACATCGCCAAGGGCCGCGTGACCCGGGAAAGTTCGCTGCGCACGCTTAAGTTTCTGGCCCGCGTGTTCCTGACCCGGGATTTGGGTCTGAAGCCCCGCATCTATGAGCCCCTGGCCGTGCAGGCGCTCAAAAGCACTCATTGAACCGACCCGTCATCGCGGAACCAGCGGATTGTCGGGCATTTGCCGAACTCCGCGGGAACCTTGAACGCGCCGTGAGGGCCGACATAGGTGCAGGTCTCATAATGGCGCTCGACCGACAGGTCCCAACGCGCGCCATTGTCCCGGAACGTGTATTCGAAGATGACATGCGGCAAAGGTGCGGACGCGGCCTGCGCGGCGAGCGGTGGAAGTCCCGCAAGAGCTGTGGCAGCGAACAATGACATGAGAGGTTTCATGGCTGGTCTCCTTACGTGTTGGGCTCGTGTAATGTGATCATCGGGTCCGGCTTCAGGATGCCTCCTTCGAGCGTGTTCTCGCCGATCAGGTGACAATAGGGATCGATGGTCTGCATCCCCGCCTTGAGGTGATGGATGAAGCCGAACCCCTTGATGTGCGTCAGGGCTTCATGGGATGGCATCGCCATCAGTTCTGCCGGTGACATCACCCGTTGTTTGCCCGATTGCCACGAAGCCTGCAGGCGCATTGCGTGCTCATTCGCGCCAAGGTTCGACGAGATCATTGCCTCTTCGCCCATGGCTTTTGAGACACGCTCGGCTTCTTCAAATGATGAGAAGCCAAACCATTGTTTGACGATGGCGTTTTCTTCGATGGTCAGGGTTTCCTGCTTGCCGAACTTGCGTTCGATCTCCGACCGACTCTGGGCGATGCCATGGAACTCGCCGCCAAAGGCACGCAAAGTGGTCAGGGATTCCACAAGCGGTTTCAGCGGAGCATTGGTGAACTCATCGCCAATGATCGCCAGCGGTCCGGCACCCTCATAAAGCGCTTGGGTGAAAGCCAGGATGTGCAAGGCGTAGTAGGGTCCGAGCCGATTGACGAGCGCCTGCCGTCCGACGAGGAAGATGACCGCGCGTTTGCGGATCAAGTCCGCATGGCTGACCGTGGCATTGACACCCACCCCATGCAGGCGCGAGCCCGCGCTGAACAGTTTGAGCGCCTTCAGGGCCGCCGATCGGTGTTGCTCGCCTTGTTCATGCTCCAGGATGCCAATGACATCGCGCGCCAGCGCCGCCAGCATCGCGTCGCCCTCGTCAGCTTCCACCCGGGCGATCTGCATCAGAAGTTCGGGATTGCTGATCAGTTCCCAAACTCCGCCCGGCGTCGCAAGCGCGGGGTTTCGTTTAAGAAGCGCGTGGATCACGAATTCCATCAGTGCCTTGGGCTGATCGCGGAAGTATTGGTTGCGCGCATCATTGGCCGGGTCCGGAATGAGCGCCTGCAGAGCATTCGAGGCTGCAAACAGCACATCGTCCGATTGATGTCTGTGGGTTTCGACAATGCCGCTCAGCGGATTGATGCCGACACGGTGGGGGTTGGACTTGCCCGCCCATTTGCCCCTGACCAGCGCACTCGTATCGTCGATGACGGCGACGGGAATGCCCATCTCGGCAATCATGGGTGCTGCCTGATCGGCCATCTCGCCGTTCTTGCTGTCCAGACACAAAACGGCAGGCCGGTTCGCCGCGCGCGTTGACAGATAGGAGTAGAGCCATGGCATGGCGCCGCAGGTCGACTTGCCGCCGCCGTTTGGACTCAACAAGAGTGAATGCCCCCTGGGCGCCCAGATCGGCTCACCATCGAAGGTATAGCCGATCAACCGTTCGCCATTGGGGTCGTAAATCCGATTGCGCGCGGATGCCGGGATCTTGCGCCTTGGTTTCCGGATCCTGAAGGGCCATTTCATTTGATCCGCCCCCATTTCCTGAGGGTGTCCAAGGAGGCCAGCCTGTCGGATTTTGGTGCGGTGCCGGTACGCAAATGACGGCGCAATCGCCACTCATACCAGCCATGCGACCACAGAACCCGCAAGCTCCTTATCACCAACGCTGCAACATAGGCGGCGCACAGGAGCGCCATCACCCCCAAACCCCACCAATCAAGTGATGTGGTGTGCCAAAGGAACCAGCCGATAGCGCTGAACAGGCCCGCGACCACACTGTCGCCGACGACCTTGCAGAAAGTCGTGATGCGCATATCGCTGACGTCCGCGGGCGTGATGCGCTTCATGGTCGAGCCGCCAGTCATGACGACGGCTCCATCGTCAGAGACCGCTTGGACTTCGCAATCAGTTTGCGCCGCTCATTGAGGTCGCCATGCGTGCCGTAGACTGCAAAGGCCTGGGGGGACCCATTCAAATCGCGGCTGATGAGTTCCAGCCGCCCGATCTTCCAGCCAAACAAGAGGGCGCCGATGCAAAGCCCGGCAACCAACAGGCGCTCGCCTGGCGACAGCAGGTCAAAATAGGCTGCCGCAAAACCGCCCGTTCCCAGACAGATGGTTGCACCCAGCGGCAGAAACGGGCGGCTGACCGAGATCGCCGTGACATGAGCGATCATGTAGGTGGTGATATGGGTCTCCAGCGTATCGCCGACGATTTGCGCTTTTCCGACGATCATCGGCTCAGCCCTCCGCATTGGCGAAGACCGCGCAGGCCGGGCTTCTGAGCGATTGTGTCAGGGAGGTTTCGAAGTTGGCGACCGAGGCCGGTTCAACCAGACGCGCCGTTCCGGCAGCCAGCGCAAAATCCCAGCGCTTGCTCGCGCTCAGATGAGTGACGGCGCAGGCGCATTTCGAGCCCGCCTCTTCAAGCGAGCGCCGCATGCGGTCCTCGCGCATCCGTTCGATCTGGCGCTTGCGTGCCTGTGCCTGATCGACCGCATCGCAGACCATGCCCAGACCGAACATGTCGAAGAACGGGCGATGGTCGGACGGCACAACCGCACCCATCAGATCGTTGCAACCGACACCGTCCAGCGGCGTTGACATCGGTGGCAACGCCTGTGCGCCCATCAAGTCGGTCCTGACCGAGGCCTGGCACTGGGTCTGCCATCCGATCTGAACCGCCTTGCGCTCGACCAGCTCGGGCGCAAGCACGATGTAAGAGACGCCGATCCATACCCCGCCGGCCACAAGGACAGCGCCGGAGATCGGCAATGTGTTGATGTCTATGGCCATGAAGAAGCTCCGCGTTCGAATGAAAGACGGACTCTCGATAGACCGGGACCGGTCGACGCGCGGGCGCAGAACGGGCGGATTTGTCGGGCCCACAGCGCACATGGCAGGCACGAAAGCGGACATGGCAGTTCCCACAACAAAACGGCGGGTCCATTGGACCCGCCGTTAGGTTCGGCGTTTCGCGGAACGCCCGCGACCCCGGTCAGTTCACATCGGCGAACCCTGCACCGGACACCACGATCCAGTGGGCGCTTGGCGCTGTGCCGGTCTCAAGCATCATGTCGGCGCCATTGCCGCGATTGCCCGACCGGACGTTGAGATCGACGGACTTGGTGAAGGTTTGCGAACCTACGGACAGTTCGATCGTTGCCGTGACCGGCGCTACCGGTGCCTTGCCGCCATAAAGATTGACCGCAATCAGCATCGCCTCAAGATCGAACGTACCGTTTAGGACCACGGTCTCGAACCCGTTCGTCATCCCGCGACGCAAATCCTTGTAGAGCTCACCCTCGACCGTTCGTGACCGGGCATAGTAAAGCACATCCGCCCGCGGATCTGGACGCACGTAAAGATCAAGATCGCACGTCTCGCAGGCCCAGCTCGCGCGCACACGGACGTTCGAGGCTTTTTGCCAGTCGATCTCTTCCGCATTGTCCGGGATTTGCGGTTCATCGTCACCGTCAAGACCCTGATCCGGGAAGAACCGAACCATCTCCAGCTTGTCGGTCGGCGCCAGCGGCTGGGAGTGCGGTTGTCCCCTGGCGCCATCAGATGCCAGTCGAAACAGGCTCGCCATATCATCACCATAGTAGGCCATGACGCCCCCGTGGGCCTCGACGGACAAAGTCCAGAACCGCTCGACATGATAGCCGTGCTCCAGCGACACCTGCCAGTTGTCCATCGTTGCTGCCGGAACAATGCCAAAATAAACGGCATCGCCGTCCAATGTGCCCGGCAGGTCTGACGTGCCATAGGGCGAGACATGACCGAACGCCGAGATCAGACCATCATTTCCGACGCGGCCGCCCGCCATCGACAAGGACGGCGCCAACGGATCGTCATAGACCGGCGAGCCCAGCACGATGATCGCCCGCTCCTTGCCATCGGTTGCAGGATAATGCGCACGAACAGTCCGCAAGAAGCCCGGCATGTCGATCGCCGCCGGCCGATCCGCATCGGGCTTCGCCGCATCGATCAGGCGCTTGAGGGCTCCCAGAACAGCCCGATTGGCCTGAACCTTCGCGCGTGGGTTCTCATATGCCGAACCGTCAGGCACTTCGAATGTGCCGATTAACTTCATGCGATCCGCGTCGAAGATCAGCGCGCTCTCGCCCGGATCAATCGCCTCGACGAGATAGGCGATGACCCGCTCGGCCTGTGCCCGAAGATCATCCGCCGTCTGATGCGGCGATAACCCGATAATGGCTTCTTGCGAGAAGCACGGCGTCGCCGAAAGCACTGTCGTTGCAATCAGCGCGGCAATTGCGGTGTTCAGAGGTGTTTTGAGATGTGTCATGATCATGGTCCTTAGAGTTGCGTGAAGCTGTTGAGGCGGGTGCGACGGGAGTTCAGCGTGAACTTGGCCATGCCGACCTGCAGGTTCAGGTTCGGCTCGTAAGACGCCAGATCGAATTCCAGATCTCTGATCCGCGCCTCGATGACCTCGACTTCGGCGCGTTTGCGTTCAACGTCCGCATCAATCATCAGCCGCTCGGCGTCTGTGGCTTTGTGGTCGGGCGAATAGATGCGAACCAGGCGATCCAGGCGCCAGGCCATCGCAGCTCCAAGCGTGATCTCGGTGCCAAGCGTGACACCAACAAACAACGTGTCCTTGGCCTTGTCCCAGAGCGTTGGTTCGTCAAACAGACCGCTGCCAATGCCGTCAGCACTCAAACCGTGGAACAGAAGGGCGAACAGCACGGCCCATGAAGAGGCAAAAGCCATCGCAACGGAGTTGAGCAGAATCGAAAAACGACGCTGTCCGCCCTCGGTGCGGAACGCACTGCCAAACAGTTTCAAAGCAAAACCGGCCAGGGGAGCCATCGCCGCAAGGAAGTATGCGGCAGGTGTCTCAATAAACGCGGGTAACCCCGTCCCAACCAAATTGCCGAAAGCCGTTACGTAGGATGCACCGAACGCAGTCACCAGCAAAACGATCAGAATGCGGGTTTCGATGCGGTGCTGGACCTGCCAGTCCGAAAAAGCAACCTCAACCGCATCGTTGCCAGTTTGATCCCTGTTGGCTGCAGCTGTCTGTTTGCGCATCGGCGTGTTGGCCTGCATAGCGCGCAGTTCGACGAGTTGTTTTTCGGCGATCATCAACTCGCGTTCGATCGATTCGATTTTGCCCTGGTTTTGGGCTTTCGGTCCGGCAAAGCGAGCCCAAAATGCAGACCTTGTGATTTCCTCGAGATGATTTTCGGCCTGTTCGGCATCGTCGAAGACCAATGCTGCATTGATCAGTTTGTCCACTATGTCGTGGATGGAATGGCGAATAACGATGGCGCCGCTCATGTATCCGCCGCCGTCATCGCCTGGTGGCTTCCCGCCTCCCGCCGCTTGCCGCCGTTTGTGTGATCGTAGTCCGGCTTTGGACTTGGCCATGCCTCTGGTCACCATATTGTGTCACCTTCGAAAACGTTGAGATTGCGCCGTCGACCACCCCGGGTCACGGCGCTGCCAACATCGCGCGCCAGACGCCGCACCACCGGCGGCAAGCGGGCGGTCTATGGGCGGATTTCGGGAAGGAGACGTTCTGATCGACCTGCGGCACAACATGAACGCGCCCGACCAGATGGCCGGGCGCGCTTTGAGCCGATTGAAATGGCATCAGACCGTAGTTTTCGCACGAATGGCACATCGGCCTTGCGTACGGCACTGGTGAATGCGGAAGGCAAAAACCATAAGCCGCACCGGAGGGATCATGCGGTGCTGGAGCAGCTTTGTGAATTTGCCATCCGCGCGATCCAGAATACGCAGGATCGTGCGGCGTTCATCTTCGCGCCAGACCCGGTCCATAATCCGGGCATTGGCCTTGATTTCGATCAGATTACCGTTGTGATCAAACAAACGGCCCGAATGGTGATCCATCAATTCGGCCTCGATCCAATACAGAACTTGCTGTCCGGACATGCCCATTGACTTGTAAATCCGCGCCAGTTCGCGGGTGTAGGCAGGTAGGCGAACAACACGCGGCAGCGCCGCGGTGTGATCGCATGTGCAGATGGTTTCGTGTTCGAAGTCTATCGGTCCCATCTCCGGTTCCTTTCCAGGAAGCGTGGAAACGGGGTATCTGCTGATTACTACAGTCCTACAGTCTGCATAGTGTTCGAGCCAATCTCCCATTCATCGCTCCTAAGTTGGGAGGAGTTCCGGCTCTCCAACCCAGGTTAAGAAATGGCGTGCGCATCCAGGTTCATGACGGGCCGCGTTTCCCGTCGAGCACCAAAAAAGCACGCGAAATGAATGAGAGCATCGCTCGGCAGGCTATAAGGCTCTATAAGAGTTATAAACTCTATAAACCTTTGGGAATTATAACTTTTTTCTTGCGCTTTGAACGCTGAATTTGTTATCGTAAAGGGTGAATGAAAACACAGAGGAATTCGAAACCTACACAATTGAAGTGAGGTATGATCGACAAACCAAGTTGCCTGTCTTCCAGCGCGCGCGCTTGGGTAACATGCGTCAGGATCTTCCGGATGGAACACCGTCAGAGATTGGATATGACGAACTGGGCCGGATAAAATACATGGCAAGACGTCTGGCCGACGAGCCGCATTGTGAGGACGGCCCGGCAATTGTTCATGTCGACCCGGAAACCGGTGTCCATGTTTCAGAGCTGTTTTTCTTACAAGGCAACCCATACCCTGCAGAACGCGGTCCGAAGCATATCACGCGTCACAGCCAGACTGGCGAGATTGTTGATGAATTCTATGGAGACCCACCCCCCGATTCGAGTTCACCCTTGACGGGTCGATCGCCGAAGGGCGGGATTGAGCCAAAACCGTAGGTCGACTAGGCTAAGTCATTGAGCGACGTCTGTAGAGGCCCTAGACTTGACAATAGTTTCTTTAAGCACGTTCGACGAGTTCAGAACTGAGGTTGTAAATACACTCAAGGAAAAAGCTGAAACTGATCGTAATAGACGCGAGCGTTCGCTTTTTGAGAGGGAGTATAAAGGTCGGGTTCAGGCTAGCGCCGTTTCGTTTAAGGAAAACGTGTTAAAGCATCGCCCAGGGATTTTGAATGACGCGCTTGAAGAATGGTTTAGCTTAGTCAAGGAAAAGCCGACAACCTACAAGGACATTACATCGAGTATTTTCAATACGACAATCAACAACCTTAAAAACGGACAACTCAATTTTTCGATTGCAATTCACTACCGGTTGCATGCGCAACTTGTCGAAAAATGGCCTAGGAGTGCAGACTGCGATATTCGCAACCTTGTTTCGCACATTGATGACTATCTATTCGGCGGCTCTTTTCGATCACCGTCCGGCGACCCGATCTTTGGATTGGTTCCTGATTCTCACAAAGACTTTTCCTATCCCCAAATCGTCGATCTCAAAGACGCCTATCAAGCAAAACGCCCCGAATTCCGCAAGGCCAAGCAGCTATTTCTGGACAACAAGAGTAGCACCATAGCGCTCAGCGCATCTGTCTACGGCGCCGGAGGGTATGGAAAGTCATCCCTTGCACAAGAACTGTCCTCGGACAAAACCATCCGCGAGGCATATCCTGGCGGTATCTACTGGTTGCAATTCGGATTTGAGACTACTCACGAAGACGGGCAACAGACAAGATATCGCAGCCTACGCACAGCCATTCACCAAACTCTGTTGGAGCAATTCGCACCGGACGCCCGGCCTAAGCCGTTGTTAGAAGGCACAGATCGGGACGTTGAGTCTTTTTTGAACGCGCTTCCCGATCTGCCCATTCTCCTGATCGCCGACGACGTTTGGAACTCCAATCAATCTAGCTGGTTTTCGAGACTTCCAGATCATGTGGCCCTGCTGATCACCACCAGGGTCGAAACCGTCGCGGCCTCAGCCTCCAAAGAGATCAAGATCAATCGATTGACAGACGAGGCGTCGTTCCAGCTACTGACACACGGTATGCCCGACCTAAATCCGGTTCAAAATTCCCGTTTGTCAGAAATCGCCAAGCAGTTTAACGGCTGGCCTCTAATTCTCAGTCTTGCAAATGGCGTATTCAAAAACCGTGGGCGCACTTCTTCTTCGTCAATTGACCAAGCAATTGCGCGGTATGAAAGCTTTCTGACTAGTGCCGATATTGTTGGATGGGACCTCGACGAACCCGGTAGCGACAGCGACCAAAAACGACAAAAATTTGTGGGTCACTGCATAGAAGAAAGTCTGCTTGCTCTCGGAAACAATCGACCCGATTTGCTTTGCGACTTGTCCGTTTTTCCAGACGATACCGATGTGCCTATCTCAATAGTCACCGATTATTGGAACCACGCTGCTATTCCTCCCACTAGTCAAGAAAACGCATTGACGCTGTTGGATTTATACCGAGACTACTCGTTCTTTTCTGCTTTCGATGAAGATGCTGGAACGGTGCGTTTGCATGATGAGATTCTCAGTTATTTCCGTTGGGCTCAGGCCCAAATCATCACGGAAAAGCACCGGCAGCTACTTGCATCCATCCAAACCCATTGCAGTGGCGATAACTGGGAAACGCTTGATGTGGGCCACCATTATGGATGGAAATATCTGCTTTTCCACTTAGAGGCTCAAGGATTAAGCGATGATGCCAACGATCTTAGAACAGAATATCGCTGGCTGAAAGCAAAGCTTCTTTCCGTTGGGTCGAGCGAACTACGGAACTCGTTTGTACCTGTTCCGAACCGCGATGACGCACGACTTGTGGGTCAAGCAATAGCCCTCTCTGCCAACATTCTCCAGAAGAGACCAAACGCTTTTGCACATCAGATGTTCGGTCGCCTAGGGCACGGTTTTCTTGACGAACGAATAACGAGAATTCTGATAGATGCTACTCGGGACTCTGATTTCTATCCAAAATTTTCAAGGCCACACTTACCTATGGTTGGCCTAGAACTAACTCGGCTTAACGGCCACGAAGCCACGGTTAAGAGCGCAAAGGTTTCGAGCGACGGGAAACGCATACTGACAAGATCAGCTGACGGAGATGTGCGGCTTTGGCGAGCATCAACTGGAGAACAGGTTTCAGTCTTGAAGAGAGGCTCAGAATTTGTATTCGACACTTCCTTTTCACCAGACGGAAATCAAATCATCACAGCATCAGATGATGCAAATGCTCGAATCTGGGATGGACTGACGGGCGAGTTCGTTAGATTGCTTGACGGCCACAAGGACACTTTATCAAGTGCAGTTTTTTCTAATGATGGGCGTCACGTTGTGACTGCCTCAAGCGACGGCTCAACGATACTTTGGGACGCGAAAAATGGCGACTTGTTACAATCGTTAGCATGCGAAAACGGCCCTTTAAACTTTGCCACTCTATCTCCGGATGGCACGAGACTAATAACACTGTTCAATAGAGGAATAGCAATCCTTTGGTCGACCGAAACAGGTGATGCCATACGGCACCTGGATAATGATCACTGTGATCTCTCCACCGCTCAGTTTTCTCGGGACGGTCAGCGTATACTTATTCTTGCCGATTGTGGAAAGCTAAGATTATGGGATGCCGGTAATTTCAACATCCTGAAACTCATACCAGATGTCTCCGATTTCGATTTTTCCGCTGATGGTCGTTGCTTTGTTTATGCATCGTATGATTGTTATGGACGTCTTATAGATCCAGAATACTGCGAAGAACTTTGCATCCACGACTCTGCAACCGGTCAGAACACCAATTCTTTTCAATTAAAAGATATCCACGCGACTGGAGCTGCATTTGCGTCTGATGGAGATCGTATCGTGACGCCATGCCAAGATGGAAAAATTCGCATCTGGAGCATTCAAAAGTCAGCTTTGATAGGATCATTGACGGGACATACCGACATGGTGATAGCCGCAGAATTCACACCCGACGGAAAGTCAATTGCCTCCGCCTCTGTGGACCGTACTGTGCGAATTTGGGATGTCGAGAGAGCGATCATCGATCATGCTGATCCAAGCGAAAAGGGCGCGGTTAAAAATGTAGAATTTTCAGAAGATGGGTCCTCTGTTATCTCACAACATGAGAAAGTTAGTGGCAAGCCGTTTGACGTCGAAATTGATAATATTTGGGACACCAAAACCGAATACGTCATTAAGACGATGGAGCGGAATACAGAAAAAATCGACATCGACGAAATCGATCCTTTTGATTTATTTTACTCCCTAAGGGCTGCGCCTAAGGTACCTCAAATCAGAAAGGAGTTTGATTCACTCTTGAAACTCGTAGGAGACCCATTCGATTACGTAATCCAAGATATCTCGGTTAACTACCGCCGCATGGTAACAACAACCTCAGTCACTGGCGTTTTAGAACTTTATGACATTGAAAAAAAAAGATCTATCGGGAAACTTCGAGGTCATCAATACTCGGTGAACGACGCGGCATTCTCGAAGAATGACGATATTATCGTGACAGTCTCCAATGACACAAAGGCTCGCATTTGGTGCGCAAAAACCGGCACTTTCCTTCGATCACTTGACGGTCATAGGGGAAAGGTGACCAAAGTGCAAATAGCCGAAGACGGACAATCTCTCGTTACAATTTCGGGAGACTTTACAGTACGATTCTGGAATGCAATCACTGGCAAGCAGGATTGGGTTGTCGATTTCGATGCAATGCCCCGCGACCTCGCAATGTTCAAGAATAAGATCTGCGTTGGTCTGTCGAGCGGTGAGGTTGTATTTATTACACGTTGATGGACCGAACGTCCCGCCGAATTGTCTTCTGAACCCTCTTTCGTCAAATCGCACAATCTCTCACGGCACGAAGGCAAGGCAAGGCAAGGCAAGATGTGTGGGGGCAGACCCCACCACTTGGAAAGGGAGACGTTACACTCTCCCGTTTCATCCCTCTGGTTTTTGGAATACTGCAGCCGGTGTTCGTGGAACTTTAGCCCATTGAAAGTTGAATGACGGTTTAGCGCCCTCAAGTCGGATGTTCGCGATCAAACTTAGGATTCTCGAAAGCGGCCGCTGACTTTGGCAGGTCCAAGGTCTGAGAGGGGCGGGAAGCGGGCTTCTGTTGCTATAGTTTTGAATGTCCGCTGTGCGGGGATAGTGTTGAAAAAGTCGGTCCCTGCCACTCGATACCGCATTGTGCAGCATCTGATTTCAATACACCGTCGGTAATGGAATCCAGATCCGCTTCATCGCCCGAACAGAAATCCGTTTCTAAGAAATGTGCTGGAATTTTCAGTACTAGACTTTTTCAACACTATCCGGGCATTTTAGACTTATTCTGCATTACCGTTTACAAGCGCGGTCCGAATCAAATCACCAAATCTGTAGTGCAACTCCAGCTTCGAAAGCCAACGCAACTGCACCCAGAAATCATATCGAATTCCTCCCACCGATAGTGAGGAATCAATAGACTGCACCCACTTCTTTCGATCATCAAACCTGAATTTCAAGCCGCCGTGCTGAGCGTAGCCTTGAGTCTCAAATTTTGTTAAGCTCGCTTCGTACTCCTCGTCTTTTCTTATCTGGAGCAGGATAGGGTTCATATCTGAAAGCCCCAACGCAAATGCGGAAAGAGACCGCGACCGAGGGCCATGAACCTCGGCTAAAAAGCAGCAAAGTATTTTGGCAAAATATCTGAACGAATTCGTTTCGACTTCAGGTGGAAGTCGATAATTTGGGCGATTGTTTTTGTCTGTGAGCTCTACCCCCTTGTCACGGAGCTGCTTCAATTCTGCATGGAGCATATCGAATGCAATATCGCTCGGTTGAGTTCGGAATGAATTGCATTCTTTGCATATCTTTGCATTAAAATGAAGGTGTTTGGATCTTGGGCTTTGAAGGACTTTGGGCGCGTCTTTTCCAGCTATCACCGTATGCCGGCTACCGAATTCAGCCTTCAATAATGAAGCCTTAATTTTGTGCTCACCGGTGAGCATCCCAGATTGTCCACATAGCAAACAATCTCCTTCAATCAACTTTGCAAATTCAATGAACATCGAATGCGAATTACATGAAACTCATACACTTGCAAAGGCTCCCAAAGGGCTTGAAACTGCTTCTCGCTAAATAGTGCCGAGGTCCGCAATGGGCCGGTTCTGATGAAGCTACCTAATCATCCCTAGCAGTGGGTGAGCTTCGTCAAAGAGCCACATTGGTTGTTACTATCAGATTGGTGTACCGTGATCACAAACATCACAGATAACCGCACTCAGTACGAAGGCGCGCCATTTATCGAAATTCGCCTAATATGGCACGAGCAAATAATTTTCAGTTCAAACTAAGAATTCGTTGTGTTCTAATACCTATCCTCAGTTGATCTTGAGCAGGTAAGATAACCTATGCATCGTATTGCAATACTTATTATATTTCTGTGCTCACCGGCTATCGCAGATATTTGTGATCGCTCAGTGTATCGATTGAATGACGCCGAGGAAGGCGGTCCGGTTCAGGAATCCCGCATCGACTTTTCCTTCGAGTCTGGCGTCATCGTCCATGCGGACGGCGCTCGCGAAACCGTCTATTGCATTCGCAATGACGAGTCCGCACCTATCTACGTCAAGTGGCATGGGCCGAAACCGGACCTCCTGTTCGAAGACTATGCGACAGGGCGTGGTTACAAAGCCGAGAAAGGACAGAAATCTTACACCTCTACTAACACGGATGACCGGACAATCGAATATGGCCTGACGCGTAATTACGGGCAGGAAACCGAGTCTGATACTATCACATTCGCCGGTACCGCAATGTCCGCGCAGATCGTTCCGGTGCAGTTGACACCCATGGATACCGTCGGATTGTCGATGTCGGATGTGCTGGCAGACGCTGACTTTCTGGACGAGTATCTCAACACATACCGGGAAGCGCCGAATGGGGGAAGCGAACTGGTGATCTGGACATACTCCAGAAACTGGCTCCCGGCCGATGTAGAAGCTCTTGCACGCCTTGCTGCAGGTGAGGGTATCGAGGATTACGAGGGGCCCTACATCCCAATTTCCTACGGACTAAGATCGGCGATTGACATTGATAACCGGGTGGCAACTTCGTCGGCGCGGTTCTGGTTCGGACACTTCGCGGTGAATGCAGAGGGATTCGCGCTCGCACTGGACTCCGGAATTCGCAACCGATTGTCCGTCATTACCGCTTCAATGCCATTCGCTGGCCTGGCCGAGCTTAATGCTGATGCAAGCTTTCCCCTGTCGGAAGCTGAACCATTTCTCAATCAGGGCATTCTCGAAGCAAAGGTTGGCGGCGGTGCAACTGCACAGATAGTGCCTTGGACCATCGGGCTGGCCTTTGACGGCGTCTCATTTTCGGCCATGCACGCCGAACTGTTCGCAAATTGAGCATGCGGATTGTCTTTGACCAAGGTAGCCTCCGCCTCCGTGTCGATGACGGAGCGCCGCTGCATGCTGATGCGCTTGAAACTTGGCGCGATGCCGACAATTTGGCTAATATCTGCATTGACACTCTGCCACCCGAAGAGGCGAATGCCAAATGCCAGGAGTTGGCAGAGGCTGCTACACGCGCACTAACTTTGGGCCGCGACGACACCGTAAGGAGCAGCTTCCAAGGCGTGAAACTGGCAGTGCGTCACGCAGACGAAAATCTGCGCATGGCAATACTCAAGGACGCCATTGCAATCTTTGGAAGCAGCTTTGCAGTCGGATTTGCCGCAGGTGCCATTTGGATGTTGGTAGAGCCGCACGCTCCGTGGAATTCTCTGCCGGAAGGGCTGGACCTTGCCGCCAACTACTTGCTTCTTGTCCTCGGGTGGGCAGGCTTTACGCTTGTAGGCTTCAGCGTTGGCTGGCTGTTTCTCGCAACCGCCATGGTGCGCATCCAGGACCGCGAAGGCGTAGTGAAACAGGCGCTCACTCTTCGGCAGCGCAAGGCGCAATTCACTTATCATGCCCTGATTTGCTGCATCATTGTAATCGTAATGTTCTTCTTTGACGGCTTCGACAAAATCAACGAGACGCTGGCCGTACAACTAACGTCGGCACCTTGGTCTGTCCTGCTGGGCCTTGTTGCCGGAGTAGCGGAACCAGCGCTATTCGAGCGGTTGCGGGGCTTTTTGAAACTCTCCTGACGACGCCCCGATTCCGACTGGTTGCGTTTTTTTCCAGGACGCAGCGAAACACCGTTTTCCACACCCTCCACCAAAATCCGTCTTCGGCGAATGTCTCAAAAGTCTGCTCAGCCGTCGGTTGGGTGGAAGCAAGCGACTAATTTGGTCGGATGTCCGCATTTCGGATGGTGTGACCTGAGACCCTGATCCTCCTCCAGATTTGTGTAGAGTCCGTCCAACCAGGAGACGGACGAATGAAACGATCACG
>NZ_CANMVK010000006.1 GCF_947501405.1 uncultured Hoeflea sp.
CTGCATGCTTTCCAGCAGCTGGATGTATTTTGATTCCGCGTAATTGGCGCGAAGCAGGGCGTAGTAGGCTTGTACCCGCTTATTGTCCCTGATCCTTGGCGGCGTGGTGATCGTCGGATACTCATCGAGCAGGCCCGCAGCATCGAGGACTTTCTTTTCCTTCAGAAGTTCAGCCTCACCGGCCTTCAATCTCTTTTGGGCAGCGCTCAGGAGCCCGTCAATGATCTCCTTTCGCTCCGCATCATTCCGTGCATTCTCGATCCGTTCGATCAGCCGGCCCGTCGGACCGGGTTTGAGACGCAGCGCAGTGAGCAGAATGAAGTTGCTGTAACGTCCCATCACACCTTTCACTTCAATCCGATACGGGCCGTCATATTGCAGATCGAGCAGCGCATCGCCGCTCATCCGTCGAAGCTCGTAGGTGGACAGTGACCGGAGCTGCGGTCTTTCACCCCGTCCGGTGTCCGAGAATTCGGCCAGAGCCGAAGTGCTGGCGGTCAGGCTGGTGAGGCCAGCGACGAGCGCGGCCATGATGAGGGGTTTTGCCCGTTCGAGACGGTTCTCAATTGCCATGATGTTCTCTGCCTTTCATCTTTCGATTGGCTGACTGGACGATGGCTTGACTGCCGCCGCTGCGTCGTTCGGATGGTCAATGGTTGATGAGTTGCATCACGATGTAATCATCACATGTGATGATTGGCGCGGTCGCGTGGAGATCGCATTTTCGCGAGCTCAGTATCCCAGCGTCATATGACCAAGCAGACTGACGTAACTCTGGTCATCGACGATCATCTTGCGCAATGTGTGAAAGGCCGCGACATCCGGATCCTCATGGTCCACATCGAAGGAGTACGGATTGATGTTGGCGTCAAGGCGGCCCTCGGCCCGCAGTTTCTTGCGCATTTTGGCAAGCCGTTCGCGTTCTTGTTCAAGCCTTTCGCGATGAACCTTGAGCAAACCGAAAATGATCTCTTTCCGTTCGTCTTCCGAACTTGCCTCCTCCAGCCTTCCGATCAACCGGACGGTTCGCGCTCTGTTATCGCGCAGCGCATGGACGAGAATGCCGATGTCATAGCGTCCGGCAATACCGTCCGCACGTGTGGTGAAGTGGGCATTGGGTTGCTGAACCAGGCTGCGCAGCGCGGAATTGTTCATGCGGCTGAGCGTGTAAAACGGAATCCGGATCGAGTGACGCGCCGGCGCTTCTCCCCGGCCGGTACCGTCGGAGGCACCGAGATCTGCAAAGACCTGCGGCGGAAAAACGACGGTTGCGCCGAAGGCGACAACCAGAGGCAGGATTCTGGAGTATTTCCCTACGGTACGAAACAGCTTGAGCATCTGAACCTCCTGGCGTTGGGTGGCGACGCCGGGATAATGGGTTCGCTGTCGGGTGGAGTAATCATCAGATGTGATGATGCCCAAAGCGGGCCATCGCACGGAAAAAAGCGTGCAACGATGCGCTGAGCGCGCCGGAGCCGAACAGCCGCGGGGTCTGAGATCAGGCTCGGGCTTTCACCTGTCGCCGCGAGTTTTCTTGACGAGATCGAGCTGACCGGAACTGCCGGTCTTTTCCAGAAGACGCCGCATATGGGTGCGCGCGGTGTTGACCGAGATGCCGGTCCGGCCGGCATGGGCGACGACGGTCAATCCCTCGACGAGGCTTTCAAGCAGCTTCCGTTCCGCAGCGGAGATGCCGAACTCGTCCACAAATGGCGTCAGATCAGGCGTTCGTACGCTGTTGAGAGACTTGAGCTTTTCGGACACGTTGACCACAGCGCGATCCGGTAAATATTCAAAAATCTCTCTCAGCCGGTCGATCTGTGCGGGTTCGTAGTCAACGTCGAACAGACCGCTTTGCTCGATCTGTCGCGGCAGGTCGGCGCGAAGCTCATCGGCGTCAACCGAAGCCGGCGCCTTGGCGCGCGAGCGCGCTTTTTGCGAAGTGTCAGGCGGTTTATCCGGCATGGGCCCTTCCGATCCGATTGCTGCGTTTTACAACAATCCAGCTCTTGGCTACGATGCGGGCGCCGGTCCACTCCTGGGTGATTACGCCCCCGCAGCCTGATGAGCAGCATGCCACACGCATCGATGACAGCCAATTCCGGGATTTTGCGGACCTACACCAAGCAGCGGCTTGCGGTCCTGGAAGCCGCTGATATCGCGCGCCGCTATTCCGTCAAGGCAAACTTGCTCAAGCGCAGCGTCGACCATCTGCTGGCGCGCATCGAAAACGGCGTCATCGAGCGGATTCTCATTTCGCGATTGAAGACCGCGTTTCGCCACGCCGACAGCACGACGGCTGCTGAGCTTCATATCGCGCAGATGCGCGGCGGCTATGAGAGCGGAGCGCTCGAAACCCTGCCCAGTTTCACACCGCGCGGCATCGGCGCATTCTCGCGGCCGCAACCGCCCAGACACGGAAACGCCCCGGACCGGTCCGGACATCCTTCGGGCAACCGGCCAGTGGTTTTGTATGTGGCGGGCGGCGGGTTCATCATGCCGCCCTCGCGCAAGCAGAAGACCATGATCCAGCGCCTTGCGGAGGCGATTGACTGCGAGATCATGCTGGTAACCCACAGGCTGGCGCCGGAAAACCCGTTTCCCTCAGCACCTGAGGATTTCGTCGCGCGCTATACCGGCCTTCTGGAGGATGGCTACGACGCCCGCGACATCTTCTTTGCCGCCGACACGGCCGGTGCCTCGATTGTTCTGGGCGCGGTGCAGATGCTGCAACACGATGATGTGGAGCTGCCTGCGGGCATGGTGCTGTTTGCACCCTGGTGCGATCTCAGTCTCAGCGGCTGGTCCTACATCACCCGGTCGATGACCTCGCAGAGCCCGTTCCGGATGGAGACCGCGGCCTTTTGCGCCCGGCTTTATCTGCAGGATGAGCCGGTGACCACGCCGCTGGCCTCTCCGATCTTCGCCGACCAGAGCGGCTGGCCGCCGATTCTGATCCACACCAGCGAGAACGACATTCATTTCGACGACGCCATCCGGATGGCCGAAAATGGCCGCAAACAAGGTTGCGACGTGCGGCTCAACTACTGGGACTCGCCGCGCCATCATCTGGAGCGACTATCGGCCGAGGTCCACGCGCAGTCGGCGGGCGAAGTCAACGCTTTCATCAATCGCTGCTGGAAGCCGCGCCGCGACTGAAGCCTGATTTCGCGACTGGCCATGCCTTCCGGATCATATCTCCCCCTTGCTCCCACCGGAGAAAGGGCGGCAGCCGTGAACGGACAGACGCTTGCGATGATGTCAATTGCCGTGACCGGGCCTGGGCAAAACCCGGCTTGGTGTCGCCGGCGGCGCGGGCGTCGGCTTTGTCTTCCGGAGATCTTAGGAGCTTTAGCTGCCAGCGCCAGTGGCCGGACCGGAAATAGGGCCCTTCAGATGGCCGGTCTTGAGATACAGCGTGGCCGCACCCGGTGCTGACAGCGTGACCGCCTCGCCCGCCGGAAACCGTGCCCAGCCCGATTGCGGTACGGGTGCACCATTGGCCTCGGTTTCACCCGACATCACATAGAGTTCAGTGCCCCCGGCTTCACCCGGTATCTGGTGGCTGCCGCCTTCTGTCAGGCGCAGCATGCTCACCTCTTCCTCGCCGAACCGGTGGAGCGGCAGACACTCGACGCCCTGCCCTGAGCTTTGCCAGTCGGCAGACATCGTGTCGATCGTCACCGGCGCGGTATCACCCCCCTGGAACTGCCAGAGCTTGACCAGGATCACGCAGCCGTCCTTGCTGCTGGGTGCATGGCTGGTGCCGACCGGGTTGCGGACATAGGTCCCGGGACTAAAATCGCCGTGCTCGTCGGAGAAAATGCCTTCGACCACCAGGAATTCCTCGCCGCCCGAATGCACATGCGTGGGAAAATCCGAACCCGGCGCATAGCGCACCAGGCTGGTGGCACGGGCGACTTCGCCACCTATCCGGTCCAGCGGCTTGCGATCAACCCCGCCCGCCGGCGAGGCGATCCAGTCGATCCGGTCGGTATCGACGATCTCGACTGTGTCAAAATCGGCTCTGATTTCGGTGGGCATGGACATGAGGCTCTCCCGGGTTTGGAGCGGCGTGCGGCCGGTATGGGCGAACATGTGGCCATCGCCGGCGGTTTCGTCAACCGTTGCAGGATGGGCGTTTCCGGGACCTAAACCGCTGCGCATCTTCATGGGTACACGGCTGGTCGGCAAAGAGTAGCGGAACGCAGGTTTTCCATGCGGCATCGGTTTGTACTGGTTCCGCCCGGGATTCAAGGTTGCCGCCTGTCCGGAAGTCGCGGCCACCGTCGCTAGCGTGACCAGCGGATAGCGCGGCATACACCGGAGTTTGCCGAGGGTGGGCAGGCAAACCATCCGAAATCGCGCCGGGTCTGCCAGCACGCCGCTATGTTGGCGTCATCAGTTTCACCTTTAGAAACAGAAGTTTACGGCGAAACGTTCACTGCCGTTGTGTAGCAGCGGTGCGGCGACCGCCGGGTCTGGACGTCACCAGATAGATCGCCGCCATGATCACGCACAGCGCCAGGGCTTTGGATGGCGCGATGGTTTCGCCCAAAAGCGCCACGCCCAGGAGCGCGCCGCCGACCGGAACAGCGAAATTGATCTGGGACATGCGGGTGGCGCCGATGCGCGGCACCAGGTGGAAGTAGATCAATGTCGCCAGTGCGGTCGAAAACACTCCGAGATAGACGACCGCCGCTGCGGAACTGAAGCTCGGAGCGGAGAAAGCGGCGCGATCTCCCAGAGCGAAACTTGCCGCAGTAGCCGCGCAAATGCAGAGCGTGCCGACCAGCATCGATCCGGTCGCCATTTCGAGCGGCGGCCGGACGGCGTAGTTTTTGACAAATATCGTGGTGACCGCATAGCACAGCGCCGCGCAGACAATGGCGATCTGACCGACAAGATGGCTTCCGAGCCCTGACAGTGCGCCGGGCCCCACAAGCATGACCAGGCCTATAAAGCCGGTGACAATGCCGGCGGCCGAGCGCCGGGTCAGCCCCTCGCCCGGCACGGCAATATGGGCGATCAAGACAGTGGCGACCGGCGCTATGCCCATCAGAAGCGCGGCAAGCGCGCTGTCGACATGCTGTTCGCCATAGCTGATCAGGACAAACGGCACAGTGTTGCCCATGAGCCCGCTGAACGCATAGGCGAACCAGTCCCTGCCATTGCGCGACAGCGTCATGTTGCGCAGCTTGAGGACTACGAACATGATCGCCAGGCCGATGATCATCCGTCCACTGACCAGCGGAAGCGGCGCGATTGTCTCCACGCCAAGCTTGATCGCTGTAAAGGACGAACTCCACATCAGCGCCAGCGCAAGCCACAGAACGATATTGAGCATGCCGGATTTCCTTTGACGCGCGCCGTGCAGCTGCTATGCTACTATTTGTGTAGCATAGATCGCTACTCTTTTCGTAGCAAGCGGATTCTTCATGGCTGATGGCTCCAGTCGCATAAAGATCCCCCGACCCGGCGAACCGGTTCAGGGCTCGCAGACGGGGCAGCCGATCATGGTGCTGTTCGATCTGATCGGGCGGCGGTGGGCGATGGGAATTCTTTGGAATCTGGCGGACCAGAACCGCACCTTTCGTGACCTGCAGGCAAGATGCGGTTCGGCGTCTCCCACCGTGCTCAACACCCGGCTCAAGGAATTGCGCGCGGCTGGACTGGTGGAAAAAACCGCCACCGGCTACGGCCTGACCAATGACGGCCGCAAATTGTTTAAAGTGCTGGAGCCCTTGGGCAACTGGGCGATGGACTGGGCCAAACGCCTTTAGATCCCGCGTGTGCGGCGCGCGCCGAGCCTTTGCCTGCCTTCGCACTTGCAAAAGCGCCAAAACCGTGTAGAAGCACGCCTGTTCGAACACCCGGTCACTCTGGCTGGTGGCTGAACGGAGGGTGCGATCCTGAAAAGGGTCCTAGGGGCAACAGCGCTCCGGCCTCCCGTGTCTCCGCTCACGACCGTCTCGATCCTCGTCTTTCTTGCCCGGCTTTATGCCGCCAGGACAAGTCGCTGGGGCTTAGCGCCGGATCCGGGTGATATGAAAATGCAAGAAAGGCAAGTCAATCATGGCTCTTTATGAACATGTATTCCTTGCCCGGCAGGATGTCTCCAGCCAGCAGGTCGAAGCCCTTGTGGAACAATACAAGGGTGTGATCGAGGCAAACGGCGGCAAAGTCGGGCGTGTTGAACACTGGGGGCTGAAGTCCCTTACCTACCGCATCAACAAGAACCGCAAGGCGCATTACGCGCTGATGGACATTGATGCGCCGTCGGATGCACTGAAGGAAATGGAGCGCCAGATGCGCTTCAACGAAGACATTCTGCGCTTCATGACGGTTTCCGTGGAAGCCCACGAAGAAGGCCCGTCGGCCATGCTTCAGAAGCGCGAACGCGACGACCGTCCGCGTGGCGGCGACCGTGACCGTGGCCCGCGCCGTCCGCGCGAAGACCGCGAATAGGAGTTGAACCATGGTTGACATCAATCAGATCCCGACGCGCCGTCCGTTTCACCGCCGCCGCAAGACCTGCCCGTTCTCGGGCGCCAATGCACCGCGGATCGACTACAAGGACGTGCGCCTGCTGCAGCGCTACATTTCCGAGCGCGGCAAAATCGTACCTTCGCGCATCACCGCCGTGAGCCAGAAGAAGCAGCGTGAACTCGCCAAGGCGATCAAGCGCGCTCGTTTTCTGGGCCTGCTGCCCTACGTGCTGAAGTAAGATCAACACCGGATCCGGCGCTTTTGCGCCGGGTCCATCTCCCATCCCGCGACGGGCGCGGGGTCTGGGCCGCCAAAATCCCGGGTTGGGGCGCACCGCTCCTAACTGCTTGAAGCAGGACAGCGAACCGATGACACAGCAAACGACCTCGCTCCTTGTGGGCCTGCTTGCCGGCGTTTCCGCCGCGTTTTTGCTTGTCAGCGCCGGATCGCCCTCCAGCCTCTCCTTCTTTCTGTTTGCTGCCGCTGCCCTGCCGGTGCTGATCGCCGGGCTCGGCTGGTCCAATCTGGCCTCCGCCGTCGCGGTGCTGTCGGCGATGCTGGTGGTCGGGTTTGCGACAACGCCGCAGGCGGCACTTGTCTCGGCGATCACCACGCTGGCGCCCGCCGCCTGGATCGCGCATCTGTCCAATCTCGCCCGTCCGGCCGAAGAGATCGGCGGGCCCGAGGGCGCCACCGCCTGGTATCCGCTGTCCGACATCATGCTGAGCATCTGCACGGTGGTCTGCATCGGCCTGTTCGCCGTCGGTCTGGCGATGAGCTACGGACCGGAATTCGTTGCGGAACTGGTGGAGATGTTTGTCGCTGCCATTCAGCAAGGCAATGCCGCCTATCAGCCCTCGCCCGAGGGACTGGCCGAGATGAAGCAGTTCTTCCTTTACGCGCTTCCGGCCGTGCAGGCGGCGATCTGGGTGCTGATCCTGCTTGCCGGCTGGTATATCGCCTCGGCAATCGTGCGCGCCTCGGGCCGGTCCAGGCGCCCCAAGGATGATCTGCCGTCGCAATTGCGGTTGCCGCGTATGGGTGCTGCCGGCATCGCCGTCGGCGTGGTGTTGAGCTTTGCGCCCGGCGCCGTCGGACTTGTCGGCTGGACGCTGATCGGCGCATTTGGCGCGGGCTTTGTCGCCGCTGGCTTTGCCGTCGCCCATCACCGCACACGCGGCAAACCGGCGCGCGGGCTGATCCTGTGGGCAGCCTATGCGGCCACCGTCATGTTTACCCTGCCGCTTGGATTTTTCTTCTTTCTGGGCCTGTTCGAGACAGCCCGTAAACCGACGGTGACCGGCTCCGGTCCCACCTCAAACACCTGAACATCACGACATCCCTACGAAAGGACACCACAATGGACGTCATTCTTCTTGAACGCATCGCCAAGCTTGGCCAGATGGGCGACACCGTCAAGGTTCGCGACGGCTACGCCCGCAATTTCCTGCTGCCGCAGGGCAAGGCGCTGCGCGCCAACAATGCCAACAAAACCCGTTTCGAAGCCGAGCGCGCTGTGCTCGAAGCCCGCAACCTGGAGCGCAAATCCGAAGCCGAACAGGTTGGCGACAAGCTCGGCGGCAAGACCTTTGTGGTGGTTCGTTCGGCCGGCGAAACCGGCCAGCTCTACGGTTCGGTCGCAGCGCGCGACGTGATTTCGGTGCTGTCGGACAACGGCTTTATCATCGGCCGCAGCCAGGTTGATCTCAACAATCCGATCAAGACCATCGGCATGCACACCGTGCCGCTGGCACTGCACCCCGACGTCAATGTCGAAGTGATCTTCAACGTCGCCCGTTCGGCCGATGAGGCGGAACGCCAGTCCAAGGGCGAGGATCTTACCTCGGCCGACGCAATCTATGGCGTCGACGAGGAAGAAGTGGCTGCTGCCGCGGAAGCCGCCGCCAATGATCCCGACTATCTCGACGACGAGGAAGCCGCTGAAGCGCGCGCGCTCGAAGCCGGCGACGAAGATCAGGAAAGCGCCTGAGCGTCTGGCCTTATGGGCCCGAACTCCAGAATTCTGCACGACGGCGCCCGGGAGCAATCCCGGGCGTTTTTTGCATCGCACTTCCGCCGCGCCGAAACGGCTTGGCCACTTCCCTCCCCCGGTGCTTTGGGCTAGAGATTGGCGATGTCCGAAACCGCATCTGAAATGACGCCGCAAGCGCTTGCCGCGCTTTTGCATTTCTATGCGGAAGCCGGTGTCGACGCGCTGTGCGAAGAGGCTGCGATCGACCGCTTTGAACAAAGCGCGGAACAGGCACAAAGCCGTAAACAGCGCACCCGGGAGAGCGGCGCCCAGCCGAGCAGCGGCGGCGGCGCCGCGCCGAGCGTGCCGGATAGGCAGGGCGCGAGCCCGGCTCCCCGTTTGGCTCAGGCTGAGAAGCCGTCCGCGCCGCAACCGGCCCGTTCGCCCGCACCGAAGGCGTCGCATCTCACAGTGCCTGGTGAAGCGGCGTTCGAGGATGCGCGGGCGCTGGCGGCCAGCGCGAAGACGATAGCTGAACTGCGCCAGGCGCTTGAGGGCTACAACGGCTGCAATTTGCGCCACAGCGCCAAATCTCTGGTGTTCGCCGACGGCAATCCGGAGGCCGATGTGATGTTCATCGGCGAAGCTCCGGGTCGTGACGAGGACCTGCAGGGGCTTCCCTTTGTCGGCCGCGCCGGGCAACTGCTCGACCGCATGCTGGCGGCCATCGGTCTTGACCGCGAAAGCGCCTACATCACCAATATGATTTTCTGGCGGCCGCCGGGCAACCGAACGCCGGCGCCGCACGAGATCGAGTTGTGCCGCCCGTTCATCGAGCGTCATGTGACGCTGGCCGCGCCGAAGGTTGTGGTGCTGCTCGGCAATGTCGCAGCCAAATCGCTGCTGGGAACCGAAAAGGGCATCCTTTCGCTGCGCGGCGGCTGGATGGAGTACACAGCCGGCGACGTATCGATCCCCGCAATGCCGACGCTGCATCCGGCTTATCTGTTACGAAATCCCGCGCAAAAGCGGCTGGCCTGGGCCGATCTTTTGTCATTGCGGGCGCGGCTGGACACGCTCGAAAGCAACTAGGACGGTTGTTCGTTCCGGGCTCTGCCCGCCGCGCCCATGTCAAACCAAAAAATTTTTGCGAAGTCGCATTCCGGCCTTGGCGACATCGATCCGCGTGGCATTGTCGCCCATAGAATCGATCTTGCAATCTGGTCTGCGCACCCGGAGAGAAATCCGGTAACCGGCAGGCCGCGCTCCGTTGGCAGGGAGAGCCGCCATGTTCCAGTCCGTCCGGCCGGTGGCTGCACTGCTGCTTTCAACCCTGTTCATGCTGACAGCCGGCGGGATGGCGAGCTACCTGCTGCCGCTGCGCGCGGTGGCCGAGGGCTGGACCACCTTCATGGTGTCGATGATCGCCACCGGATACGCCATCGCCTTCACCTCCGCCTGCATCATCACTCCGCGGCTGGTCAAGCGCGTCGGTCATGTGCGGGTGTTTGGCGTGCTGACCACGCTGATGGCGATGTCGCTGATCCTGCATGCGCTGGTGGTTCATCCGGTCGCCTGGGTGCTGATCCGGGCGATGGCGGGATTTTCGATCGCTGGCGGTTACATGATCATCGAAAGCTGGCTTAACGAGCGCGCCGCCAATGAAAACCGCGGCATGCTGTTTTCGATCTACATGATCATCTGCATGGCGGGCGCTACTGCCGGGCAGTATGTGGTGCCACTGGGCGATCCGATGGGCCCCGCAATCTTCATGGTCTGCGCGCTGATCTATTCGATGGCGCTGCTGCCCACCGCATTGTCGGCGGCGCAGGCGCCGCAGCCGCTAACCGAAGCCAAGTTCGACATTGCCGCGCTCTACCGCCGCTCGCCGGCTGCGGTGATCGGCACACTGTTGTCCGGCATGGTTACCGGCGCCTGGTTCGGCCTCGCCCCGGTCTATGCGTCCCTTCAAAAACTCAGCACGACCGAGGGCGCGACGATGCTCGCGGCGGCAACGCTGGGCGGGGCACTTTTGCAGTACCCGCTCGGGCGAATGTCGGACCGGATGGACCGCCGCCGGGTGATGGCGCTGGCCGGCGTGATCGGTGTCAGCGCCTGCGCCATCGCACTGGTGTTCGGCACCTTCAGCCTGATCCTGTTTTATGTGGCGATTTTCGCCTTGGGCGGGGCGATCTTTCCGGTCTATGCGCTCAACGTCGCCCACGCCAACGACCACGCCCGGCCCGATGAATTCGTCGAAGTGTCGAGCGGTATCATGATCACCTTCGGGGTGGGCACGATGGGCGGTCCGTTGCTGGCTGGCCTGATCATGGACTGGGCCGGAGCGGGCGGGTTCTTCGCCATCATCGGCATAGCCTTCGCTGCCTATTCCGGCTATATGGTCTGGCGGATCAACCGCAGGGAGATGCCCGATGAGGCCGATCGCTGGGACTTCCAGGCGATGACGCCCTATCGCGACCAGACCCCGCAGACCGCTGAACTGGATCCGCGCTCCGACCCGGCCTATGGCGAGGAGAGCGAGGACCCCGCGCCCGGAACCACATCAGGCATTGTCTGAACCCGGCCGACCGGTGCACTAACCGGGGCGCGCGCTCAGATCACCTTGTCGGACTGGTGCATGGCCACCCGCACGGCGGTTGCCGAACTGAGCCCCTCGGCGATCCACGGTGCCAGTTGATACAGCTCTTCGGGCGGCGCATCGTTTTCGGCGAAAATCTTCACCAGCTCCGCCGAGGCGCCATCAAGATCGACCACGGAGGCGTTGAGCCGGTTGATCACCCGCAGCCGCGCCGCGCCCTCGTGGGTATGAACCCGCCAGGACATCTCGTCGGCAAAGCGCGGAAAGATGCGAACGTCGCGCGTCTGTGAGAGACCGGTGCAGTGTTCGGCCAGCTCCGCGCTGTCAAACAGCGCCAGCAGGATCAGCAAATGCTCTCGCGGGATCCAGTTGGTGGACATGTATTTGGGCACATCGAAGGCTTTGGATTTCAACTCTTCGAGATGCCGGTGGGCGTCCTGCCGGGTGTTGCCCTGCCCGACATTGTACTCGTAGTAGACGTCGATTTCGTCGCTTTCACCCTCTACCAGTTCGAGACCGAAGCGTTCGAGCTTTTTCATGATCGGGGCATTGTGCTCGAGCGCGAAGGTGCCCGCGCCGAAGGAGCCGATGTCATCGGCATGCGACAGGATGAAGTCGATTGTCTCCTGCGCTTCTGCCTCTGTTTCGCCGGGGAAGCCGAAAAACAGGAAGCAGTGCATCCAGATGCCCGCCAAGGCGGCGTCGCGCAGATTGCCGGTCATGACCGGCCGCGGCGTGTTCTTGCGCATCAGTTCGAGCACCCGTTCGGACGCGGATTCAAGGCCCACATAAAGCGAACGGAAACCGATGGCATGTCCGTGGCGGAAATCCTCGGCGGTGTAGTATTTCTCGAACTTCATCAACCCGGTGAAGAACTGGGTGTCGCCGGGGTCTATCTCCTGTCCCAATTGCCGGAAAATCTTCGGCGGGATCGCCTCGTCGTTGAAGGCGAAAAAGACGGCGTCATGCTTTTGCTTTTGCAGATTGATGGTGTCGATCACGCTGGAAGACGAGTAGCCCGCGTATTTTTCACCATAGACCATGCCGTGGTGGCAGAACTCGCAATGGCCCCAATAGCAACCACGCGACGACAGCAGCGGGAATGTGAGCTGTGGAGAGAAATAGGGATTGCCCACCAGATCGTCGAACACCGGCGACGGGATTTCCTGCGGGGTGAGCGGTTTTTCGGGAGCGGTGGCCCGGATTTCGCCCTGGTCGGCGTAAACCAGACCGGAAATGCCCGCCAGATCGGCCTTGTTGAAATGAGCAAGCGACAACAGGTTTTCGAGCGGTTTTTCGCCCTCGTTGCGCACCACCACATCAATGTAGCGGCTCATCCAGTCGAGAGGCAGCGCGCCGCGCTCGAAGATCCGGGAAAAAACCGTGCCGCCAACAATCACCGGCACATCGGCGCGAGCCTTGATGGCCTTGCCGAACAGCAGCGTGAACAGCAATTGCTCCTGGCCAATGCAGGACAGGCCGACCATGCGCGGCCGGTTTTCAAGCAGCCGGTCGACCGCCGATTCGACAAAAGCTGCGAGGACCGGCGGACAATTGTCGATGAAGCGGTCGACCGTTTCGCGGTTGAGCGTGCCGCCGGCAATTTCAAAATCATGGGAGGTGATCTTGAAATCCGGCGACAAGTCGCTGACAAAATTCAAGTAACCGTCGAGCGAGTTGACGGCGCGATAGGTGTCGCGCAACAGCCCGGCGCGGTTTTTCACCAGCGCCTCGAACGGCTGATCGTGCCAGGCCAGCAGCGCCTCGAGATCGGCGCGGTAATCGCGCCAGCACCGGACGCCATCGCGGGCGGCCTCTAGCTCCGGATCTTGCTGATCCGAGGGCGAGGCCGATTGCTGACTGCCTGAAAGCAGGATGCCGGCCGCCTCCCGGGAGAGCAGGAAATCGTAAAGCCGGATGTTCTCATCATGCACTGAGCAGGAAAAGCCGGCGCGGCGCAGCCAGGCCGCCAGCGAAGGCAGTGACAAGGGCGGTTGAAACGGGCTCCATTGCGGAACGGCGGCCAGTGCGATGTCGACAGCCATGACAGACCTCCCCGCAGTTGAAAAAGGCCGGCGCCGCACCGCGGTTTTGCGGGGGCGACGGTGTGAGCCGGGGCCGGAATTACCGGCCCCAATGCGACTACTTGGATTTTCCGTTGTTGATGTTCTGCTGGTGACCGGCAGCCAGGGATCTCTCATTCTTGAGAATGTGAACCAGGTCTTCGGGGCTGGCAGACTTGATCAGTTCAGCCACCTTGGTGTTGAACTTCATCAGGGACTGCGGCATCTCAATTGACTTGGCCATAAGCATCTCTCCTCAATAAGTTGCATTAACAATAAGATGCTACTTTAGATTTTATTTGATGTCAAAACCACGGTCGGGTGTCGTATCTCTCGAACACCCATAATCCATTGCTGTCGGTCTATTGCGATGTCCGCACTTGCAGCGGGTCCGCGCAACGCCCGATGGAACTCCGCGCGCCACAGCACCGCGGAGAAATCCGCACGTTTGCCGTTTCGCGCCGCAGTTCGGCAGCAAAAGAGACACGGCCGTAGCGGCTGCCGGCCTTTTGGCCGGCGCTCAAATCCTGTGAGGTGAGTGCCGCCTTCTAGCGGACGATGAACACTGATATGTTCACATGGGTGGCGAGATAGCCGGCATTGGAGGAAAAGAAGTGATCCCGGAATGTCGGCACGTGCGACGCCATCACCACCAGATCCGCGCCGAGTTCTTCAGCCGCGCTTTTCAGCCGGTCGTCGAGATCGACTGCGGGATCATGTGAGGTCACCGATACGGCCTCGAAGGCCACGCCATGGCGGTCGGATTGTTCGGTGCAGAAGGCTTCGAGTTTGCGGGTGTATTCGGCCGGATCGTGGGCCACAGGTCCCGGCGCCGTGGAGACCACGCCGACAGCATGCAGTTTGGCACTGTAGAGCCGTGTAAGATCGGCGGCCGTGGCGAGCGCCTTTTCCAGACGATCTGCGTGGCTCAGGTCCACCGGCACCATGATTGTCTTGTACATATCGCACTCCCTCCCCTTTGCAGGCCGCTGATCGGACCCGGATTCGGACGCCAGCACCGCTGGCCCCTGTGCAAATCATCTAACCTGCCTGGACGCATCGCGCATTGATGAGGGTCAAGGAGCAAGGGGCCGGCTGCGGCTGCGGCCGCTATGACACTTGCGGATGGACGAGGCTTTGCCTGCGGCGTCGGCAGATCACCCCTGCGGCGTCACCAGCTTGCGCTGGGCGCGGCGCTCAAGCCCCAACGCATGTTCGCGCAGGATCACGAACAGACCGGCGCCAACCACGATCGTGGTGCCAAGCAGCATGGTCCAGCTCGGGACATCGGAAAAAATGAAATAGCCGATCAGAATGCCCAGAACGATCGAGGTGTATTCAAACGGCGCGATGGTCGAGACATCGGCATGGCGATAGCTCTGGGTGAGCAGGATCTGGCCGAGACCGCCGCAAAAGCCGGCCAGTGCCATCAGCATCAGGGTCTGCGCATCGGGCATGATCCAGCCTAACGGCAGTGATCCCAGCGACAGCACCGTGGCGGTGAGCGAGAAGTAAAGCACGATGGTCGGCGTCTTTTCGGTCAGCACCAGCTTGCGCACCAGGATCATCGCGGTGGCGCCCAGCGTGGCCGACGCAAGAACCGCCAACGCGCCCAGCGCTTCGCTTGAGCCGAAGCCGTCACCAAACAGGCTCAGCCGCGGCCAGGTGATGATCAGCACACCACCCAGCCCGACCGCCACAGCCGACCAGCGGAAAATGCGCACCGTTTCGCCAAGAAACAACGCCGCGAACACCACGGTCAGCAGCGGCATGGCGTAGCCGATGGCGATCGCATCGGGCAGCGGCAACTGCATGATCCCGTAAAAGCCGAAGCCCATGGCCATGACGCCGACCAGGCCCCGGCGCACATGCGACAGCGGATTGGCGGTATGCCAGGCGCTCACAAGCTGCCCGCGCACCGCCAGAAAGGCCAGGATCGGCACCATGGCGAAGGCCGAGCGAAAGAACACGATCTGTCCGGGCGGCATGCCCTCGCCGCTGGCCTTGATCAGGGTCGACATGGTGACAAATACGGTCACCGAAGCCACCTTGAGAGCGATGCCGATCATCGGCGAGCCTGATTGCCCCGGGCTTTGCTGCGGGGCCCCGGCCGGCTGCGGGACGGCGGGGATTGGCGGCGCGGCGGGATTGGTCACTGTGTCTCTTCCATCGGGCGTTGCGGGTCATCGTCGGGCATGTTTCAGCGGCCGCCATCAACCGGGTCCCAGGCTCGCAAAACCCGGACCCGGGATGAGTGGCGCACGGGGCCGTCAAGCGAGAGCGTGCAGCGATACTCTAAGAATGCAGCGAACCGGGTCGGGCGCAGCTGATACGGTTAGGTCTTCCGACGCTCAACACGAAGACGCCAGCATAACGCCTCACACCCGCCCCGTCCGATCAATAATGGTGATGCGAAGTACCACTCAAGCTGATGAGCGGCGTAGTGGCCATCGGCGGAAGTCGCGGACCAGGCCAGCGTCTCGGTCAGTCCTGCAACGCCTCCCACACCCGTTGCGGCGTCACCGGCATATCGATGTGGTCGATGCCGCGTGCGCGGTGCAGCGCATCGATCACCGCATTGACCACCGCCGGGCAAGCGCCGATCGTGCCGGCCTCGCCTGCGCCCTTGATGCCCAGCGCATTGGTGGTCGAGGGCACGTTGCGGGTTTCGAAGTCGAAAAACGGCGCGTTGTCGGCGCGCGGCATGGCATAGTCCATGAAGCTCGCCGTGAGCAGCTGCCCGTCCTCGGAATAGACCGCGCCTTCGCTCAGGCACTGGCCGATGCCCTGCATGACGCCGCCGTGGACCTGACCGACGAGCAGCACCGGATTCACGGTGACGCCGAAATCATCGACGATGGTGTAGCGGGCAATCGCCACGCTGCCGGTGTCGCAATCGATCTCGACCTCGCATATATGGGTGCCGTTGGGATAGGTGGCCTCGTCCTGGACGACATCGGCAAGGCCGGTGCGATCCTCCTCATCGGGCGCCGCGCGTGCAATGTCGGCGTAGCTCATGACCCGGTCGGTGCCGACAATGCGGGCGGCGCCATCGACAAGCTCGATATCGGCGGGGGCTGCCTCCAACTCGTCGGCGGCAAGCTTTTTCATTTTCTCGGCAAGCACTTCCGAGGCGCGTCCCACCGACACCCCGCCCAGCGGAATCGAGCGCGAGCCGCCGGTGCCGCCGCCTTTGGCGAGCTCATCGGTGTCGCCCTGGCGCACGGTAATGTTTTGGAAGTCGATGCCGATCTGGTCGGCCACGAACTGGCTGTAGGCGGTTTCGTGGCCCTGGCCGTTGGACTGGGTGCCGATGTAGAGCGTCACCCCGCCATCGGCGTCGAGTGTCACTTTTGCGGGCTCGGAGCCGGCGAAGGCGCAGGCCTCGATATAGACCGCCGACCCGAAGCCGCGCAGCTTGCCGCCGGCTTTCGCCTGCTGCGCGCGCGCCTCAAAGCCTGCGGCGTCGGCTTTTTCCAGCGCGCGGCTCATGTGGCCGTCGAACTCGCCGACATCATAAAGACGGCCGCCCGGGGTCTTGTAGGGCATCTGTTCGGGCCGGATGAAATTCCTGCGCCGGAACTCGGCCACCGGAAGACCGATGTCGCGCGCCGCGGCATCGATCAGCCGCTCGATCAGGAAAGCGGCTTCGGGCCGGCCCGCGCCGCGATAGGCATCGACCGGTGTGGTGTGGGTGTAGACGCCGCGCAGTTCGAAATCGAGATTTTGGATGTCATAGACGCCGGTCGACATGGTGGCGCCGAGCGCCGGGATAAAGGGGCCGAACTGGCTCAGATAGCCGCCCATATTGGCGCGCAGATCAATCTTCAAGCCAAGAATGCGCCGGTCCTTGTCCATGGCCAGCGAGGCGGTGACCAGATTGTCGCGGCCATGGGCATCGGCGAGGAAGTGTTCCGTGCGATCGCTCACCCATTTGACCGGCCGGACCAGGCGGCGGGCAGCCTCTAGCGCCAGCGGATATTCGCGGTAATTGAAGGCCTTGGTGCCGAAACCGCCGCCGACATCGCGGGTGACAACGCGGAAGGCGTCGATATTCATGCCGAACACGTCCCTGGCAAGCGTCTTGCGGATGCCGTGAACGCCTTGCGAGCCGAGCGTCAGGGTAAATTTCTCAACCTCGGCGTCCCACTCGGCCAGGCAGGCGCGGGGCTCCATGTAATTGCAGACCAGCCGGTTGTTGACGAAATTGATGGTGGTGACATGGTCGGCCGCGGCGAAGGCCTTGTCCGTCTCCTCGCGGTTGCCCATGCGGTACAAAAAGGCCTGATTGCTCTCAAGATCCGGCCACACCAGCGGGCTGTCCGGCTCAAGCGCGGTGGCGAGATCGGCCTGTGTGTCATTGGTCTGCCAGTCGATTTCAATAAGTTCGGCCGCCTCCTGCGCCTGGGCCAGGGTGTCGGCAACGATGAAGGCCACCGCATCCCCGACATGACGCACCTCGCCGTCGCACAACAGCGGGGTGTGCTTGAGCGCATGCTGGGAGCCGTCAGGCTGCGTGAGCGTCACCTGGCAGACAACCGGCCCGAGATGAGTCACATCCGCTGCAGCCATAACCAGATGCACCCCGTCGGCGGCGCGGGCAGCCTCGAGATCGGTGATGGTGAAGCGCGCAGCGGCATAGGGCGAGCGCAGCACATAGGCGCGCAATTCGCCCTCAAGCCTGATATCGTCAGTGAAGGCGCCCTCGCCGCGGATCAAACGAGGGTCTTCCTTGCGCAACGCGGATGCGCCGACGCCAAATTTGGGTGTCGCGATGGTCATGGCAGGTCCCGGAATGTGTATTGATCAACAGCCGCGTTGGCAGCTTCTTCTCCATACTTATCCCCCGATCCCGATTTGTCGAGTGGCCCCGAGACGGATCGGCGCTCGCAGCAGGTCGCGCCGGGCCGGTTTGCAAGCTCGGGAGCGGGCTTCTATTTTGAGATCCAGGGCCATTGGACCGGGCGCAAACCGATGCCGGTTACCGGTTTGAGCATTAACTCCATGGCAGCATCCATTGTGATAGCGTCGCCTCCACTTTGGGACATTGCGGGACACAAGCCATATGCGGACTGACACGGGACACGTTTTCAAACTCGCTGATTACAAGCCGACCGATTTCGTGGTTGAACGAATCGACCTGACTTTCGAACTCGATCCCGGCGCTACCACGGTGGTATCGCGGGTGATCCTGCATCGGCGCGAGGGCGTCGCCACAGATGCCGCGCTGGTGCTCGATGGCGATGAATTGACCCTCGACGGTCTGCAGCTTGATGGCAATGATGTCGACCCGTCCCTGTATGAGGCGACGCCCGACAGCCTGACCATTCGCGGCCTGCCTCAAAGCGGTCCGTTTGAAATCACCGTGACGACGACGCTTGCGCCGGAAACCAACACCAAGCTGATGGGGCTCTACCGCACCGGTGGGGTCTACTGCACCCAGTGCGAGGCCGAAGGCTTTCGCCGGATTACCTATTTCTACGACCGGCCGGATGTGCTGACGGTCTATACCGTGACCATCATCGCCCGAAAAGACGATGCCAAGCTGTTGCTGTCGAACGGCAATTTCCTGGGCGGCGGCAATTATGACGAAGGACGGCATTTCGCCGCCTGGTTCGACCCTCACCCCAAGCCCTCCTATCTGTTTGCGCTGGTCGGCGGCGATCTTGGGTTGGTCGAGGACGTCTTTACGACAATGAGCGGCCGCGACGTGGCGCTGAAGATCTATGTCGAGCACGGCAAGGAGGCCCGCGCCGCTTATGCCATGGATGCGCTCAAGCGCTCCATGAAGTGGGACGAGGAGGTCTATGGACGGGAGTATGACCTCGACATCTTCCAGATCGTCGCAGTGTCGGATTTCAACATGGGCGCGATGGAAAACAAGGGTCTGAATGTCTTCAACGACAAATTCGTACTCGCTGATCCGGAGACGGCCA
This sequence comes from uncultured Hoeflea sp., assembly GCF_947501405.1. Lineage (GTDB taxonomy): Bacteria > Pseudomonadota > Alphaproteobacteria > Rhizobiales > Rhizobiaceae > Hoeflea. The sequence continues at coordinate 19,060 of NZ_CANMVK010000006.1, forward strand.
CCGACCAGGACTACGCCAATATCGAGGCGATCATCGCGCATGAGTATTTTCACAACTGGACCGGCAACCGCATCACCTGCCGCGACTGGTTCCAGCTCTGCCTCAAGGAAGGCCTGACAGTTTATCGCGACCACGCGTTTTCCGCCGATCAGCGCTCTGCACCGGTCAAGCGCATCGCTGAAATCCGGCTGTTGAAAGCCCATCAGTTTCCTGAGGATGCGGGGCCGCTGGCGCACCCGGTTCGGCCTGAAACCTATCGCGAAATCAACAATTTCTACACAGCGACCGTCTATGAGAAGGGCTCGGAAGTCGTGGGCATGATCCGCACCATTTTGGGTGCGGAAGACTTCCGCAAGGGCATGGATCTCTATTTCGAACGACATGATGGCGATGCCTCGACGATCGAGGATTTTCTTGCCTGTTTCTCGGAAATCAGCGGCCGCGACCTCAAGCAATTCGCCCTGTGGTACAGCCAGGCGGGCACGCCGTCGATCCAAGTGTCGACCAAGTGGGACGAAAGCGCCAAAAGCTTTGCCGTCACGCTGGAGCAATCACTGGCGCCGACGCCGGGACAAAGCCGCAAGGCATTGATGCACATTCCGCTGGCCTATGGGCTGATCCTGCCCGACGGCCAGGAATTCGAGGGCGTGCCGGAGGGCGGCGAAGCCTCGAACGGCGTGTTTCACCTGACCAAACGCAAGCAGACTTTCCGGTTTGCCGATGTTCCCGCCCGGCCGGTGCTGTCGATCAATCGCGGCTTCTCCGCGCCGGTCAACATCGCCATGGAGCAAAGCCCCGACGACCTCGCCCATATCGCCCGTCATGACAGCGACGGTGTGGCGCGTTGGCAGGCGCTCAACGATTATGCCACGCGGCATCTGGTCAAGGCATCGCAACTGGCGCGCGACGGGCGCAACCTGCCTTCCGCCAAGGGACTGGCCGATGTCTTGATTGCCGTGGCCGCCGATGAGGCGCTGGAACCTGCTTTCCGCGCCCAGGCGCTGGCGCTGCCGGTGGAAAGCGACATTGCCCGCGAGATCGGCTCAAACATCGATCCCGACGCTATCCACACCGCCCGCGAGGCGGTGATGGCGGAAGTCGCGCGGGCCGGCCTCGACACATTCACGGAATTGGCCGGCAGCGCACCTAAGGGCGCCTACAGCCCCGATGCGGCGGCGGCGGGCCAACGCGCGCTCGCCAACGCAGCAATGGCTTACGCCAGCATTGCCGAAGCCGCGCCGCAACGGGCCAGAGCCTGTTTCGACACGGCTGACAACATGACCCAGCGTGCCCAGGCGCTGCAGGTGATGACCCATCAGTTTCCTCAAGCCAGTGAGACAGGTGACGCCCTGGAGGCGTTCCGGGCCCGGTTTGCCGACAATCCGCTGACTTTGGACAAATGGTACTCGATCCAGGCGATGGCGCCGGGCGCCGAAACCGTCGACCGGGTGGAGGAGATGCTCGCCAGCCCGGATTTCGACCGCGGCAATCCCAACCGCATGCGTGCGCTGGTCGGCGCCTTTTCGGCCGGAAACCCGACCGGCTTCAACCGCGCCGATGGTGCCGGTTACCGGCTGCTGGCGCGTGAGGTGATCGCCATCGACAAGCGCAATCCGCAACTGGCCGCACGGTTGCTCACGGCCATGCGCTCATGGCAGTCGCTGGAGCCCGGCCGTCAGGAGCAAGCACGCCTCGCGCTGGTTTCGATCCACGAGGCAGGCGATCTGTCAGCCGATGTGAGCGACATTGTCGACCGGATGCTCGCCGGATAAATCGCCGGGACTGAAGCTCAAGGCAGGATTGCGAGACGACAGCGCCTCAGCGGGTTGATCGCCGCTGCGGCCCTGCCCCGCCGCACGGCCCGGTTTCGGGCCGCGCGCGACGGCGAACTGCGGATTTGACGCGCAATGTCAAAAGAATTTGCGGCGCAGCATCTTGGGGCCGCGACTCGAATCCAGCAAAAAACACGAAAAATCAATTTCTTAACAGAAGCTTTCATTTTGGACTGGACAAGCCGAATCACCTTTGATTCATTAGGCTAGATTCGGAGATGCGGTAGTCCGGATCCCAACGGGGACATACAGAAAATATGGCGGATGCGCAGCGTATACCTGCGGCCGAGGGGTCGATCCATGCTCTCAAGCCGGGCGCGAAACAGGCGTCACGGCGCGAGCTTTCCGGACACGCAAAGCTGTTTGCACAGCCCGCCTATGAGCGCCTGATCGGCGCCGAACCGTTTCTCAAGCGTCTCATACCCATTCTCATTGTTGCCTTCCTGGTGGTCGTGGGTGCTGCCCGCTACATGAACATCAATGAGGGCCGCGAGCGGCTGATGTCGGTGGCCGAGCAGATGACGGCGCTGTCGCTGGTGGCGGCGAGTGCTGCGTTTTCAAACGATTCCACGCCGGTGCGCGATGCCCAGCGCTGGCAGACCGAGGCAAGGCTCAACCATGCGCTGGGTTCGGTGCCGGAAAACATGGGGCGCTACCTTTTGGTGGTGGATCCCGCCAACCGGGTGTTTGCCGCCACGGCCGGCGGCCATCATCTGGTGGGCAGGCAGGTCACCAGCCTGATCTCGGAATCCTCACCACTATGGCTGTTTGACCGGCGTGCCGGCGTTCAGCCCATTACATTTGACGGGGAAGCAACGCTGGCGGCGCTGGCGCGCCTGCCCGATGGCGCCGGCATGCTGATTTCGCTCACCCCGGTCTCTGTGATGAACGAGGCCTGGCGGCAGTCGATTTCGGTCAATGTCACGCTGTTCATCGCCACCTCTTCAATCCTGCTGGTCATTCTCTACGCCTATTTCAGCCAGGCTGGCCGCGCGCAGGAGGCCGACGGGATCTATCACGAAAGCCACCGGCGGATTGACATGGCGCTGTCGCGCGGCCGCTGCGGGCTGTGGGACTGGGACATGGCGCGGGGCCGTCTTTACTGGTCCCGCTCGATGTACGAGATCCTGGGACTTGAACCGCGCGACAGCGTGATCTCCTTCGGCGAGGCATCCCAACTGGTTCACCCTGATGACGGCGACCTCTACGACATCGCCCAGAAGGTGGCGAGCGGTGACATCAAACAGGTCGATCATCTGTTTCGCATGCGCCATGCGAAGGGGCACTATGTCTGGATGCGAGCCCGGGCTCAGGTGGTGGATCCGACTTCGGCGCAGACCCATCTGATCGGTATCGCCATGGATGTGACCGAGCAGCACAGGTTGCAGCAGCGCACGGTGGAGGCCGACCAGCGGCTGTTCGACGCCATCGAAAGCACGTCGGAAGCCTTCGTTTTGTGGGACCGCGACGACCGGCTGGTGCTATGGAACAAGCACTACCAGGAAATCCACGGACTGTCGGCGGACAGCCTGGCGCCGGGCACGCCCCGCGCGGTGGTTGAAAACGCCTCCACCCGTCCTGTGGTGCAACGACGGCTGGCCGTGCCCTGTGCGCGCGGTTCGGCGCAGAGCTACGAAGTGCAACTGGGCGACGGGCGCTGGCTGCAGATCAACGAACGCCAGACGCGGGACGGCGGCCAGGTGTCGGTGGGCACCGACATCACCCCGCTCAAGCGCAATCAGGAGCGGCTGCGCGACAGTGAAAAGCGGCTGATGGCGACGATTGGCGATCTCACGGCCTCGCAATCCGAACTCAAGCGCAAGGCGGCGGAGCTGTCGGCCCTCAACCGCGACTATCAGATCGAAACCGAGCGCGCCGAGGCCGCCAGCCGGGCGAAATCGGAATTTCTGGCGAATATGAGCCATGAGCTGCGCACGCCGCTCAATGCCATTATCGGTTTTTCCGAAGTGCTACAGGCGCGTATGTTCGGCCCGCTGGGATCGGAAAAATACGTTGAATATGCCGATGACATTCACAATTCCGGCATTCATCTGCTGACCGTCATCAACGACATTCTCGACATGGCCAAGATCGAGGCCGGGCAGATCGAGATGGATTGCGAGAATGTTGATCTGGCGCCGCTGCTCGAAGAAACCCTGCGGCTGGTGGCAATCCAGGCGGAAAAGAAGGGCATCGAGGTTCAACCGCGGATATCGTCAAAGCTGTCGCTGAATGCCGACCGCCGGGCAATGAAGCAGATCCTGCTCAATCTCCTGTCCAACGCGGTCAAATTCACCGAGCCGGGCGGACGCATTCTGGTGCGGGCGCGCAAGACCTCCTGCGCGGTGACGCTGACCATCGAAGACACCGGCATCGGCATTCCAAAGACCATGCTCAGCCGCATCGGCCAGCCTTTCGAACAGGTGCAGAACCAGTTCTCGAAATCGACCGGCGGCTCTGGTCTGGGTCTGGCGATTTCGCGCAGCCTGGCCGAGCTTCACGGCGGTGCGATGAAGGTGCGCTCCACCGAGGGCGTGGGCACCATCGTAAGCGTCCGGGTTCCGATCGCCCGTGCGGAAACAGCCGACCATGACCCGAAACCGCAGGCGAAACTCACAGCCGACGAGGCTCCGCAGCCAGCGTGAAGCCCTAGGCTCAGCCGCGCCCGTGAACCAGGCCATGGATGAATTCGGGCTTGGCGGAGATCGTATCCGGCAGTACACGGGAATAGAAATCCCCAAGACCGATGCAGCGGATCATTGGATTCATGCCCACCGTCAGGGGCATCCCGGCCTGCATTGATGGCCGAGACTTCGGCGCGCGATGGTCGTGGCGCTGCCTGAAAGCCTCGCCACGGCCTTCCCGCTCGTCTCGAAAGATCACGCGATAGGGGTTGAGCCTCGCCGGGCCGTGCATCGGGTTACAGTCTTGGTCGAGGCCCGACCAGGCACAGCCTGTTCAACATCCCGGCTCGCCTATGCCTCCGGCCTCGCCCGGGCGTTGGCCTCGACCCGTTCCAAAAGACCAAACAGCAGTTCCGCCTCCTCGTCGCTCAGACCCTCAAGCAGCCGCTGGTTGACGGTTTCATAGAAGTTGGCGAGGTGGTCCAGGCTCTGTCCCTGTTTCGTCAGACACACCAGAACCACACGCTTGTCCTCCTTCGAGGGCACGCGCTTGACCAGCCCGCCCTCTTCCATGCGGTCGACAATGCGCGAAGCCGCGGGGGCATTGTTGCCGCTGTAATCGGCAATTTCGCTGACGAGCATGCCGTCCTGACGCCACAGCGCTGACAGGATAACCCATTGCGCCAGCGTCAGCCCGTGCTCTGACAGCAAGTCCTGACACATCGTGGTTGAGGCGCCGGCGGCGAAATTGAGCATGCGCCCCAATGCTTTAGGCCTGGTCAACGGATTTTTAGTTGCCATGTAAATATTTCCGTGTAAATTACACTTGATCCGCGCTGATCGCAAGCAGGGAGCAGCCCAATCCAGCGATTCGCGCGATTGTCAGACCATGAGGTACAAGATGAAACCGTTTAACGCATTAACATTGACCGCATATGCTCTCGGCGCCGTCGCTTTTGCTGCCACCCTGCCAGCCTCGATGGCGACTGAAAAGACCGAGGGGCGGCTGACCGCCGAACTGACCTTCAGCTCCATCGACGCCCAGGGAAAGGGCTATATTCACCAGGGCGATCTGGAGCGCTTTCGTGACGAGGTGTTCGTCTCCATGGATCACGATGACAACGGCAAGATCAGTTACACCGAATTCAGTGACTGGGATCCCGGGTTTTCGACGATTGCGGCGGAGGCCGGCAAGCGGGATGCCTATGTGACCGCGACCAAGATTGTTCATGCGGTGTGGGACCGGGACGGTGACGGGGTGCTGACGGTGCCCGAGATGCGCTTTGCCATGACAACAGATTTCCGCCGCGCCGATTTGAACGATGACGCGATGCTGAGCGAAGAGGAGTTTCTGTCGAACTTCACCATCATCGTCGCCATGCGCGCCGCCATCCGGCCCGATCTCTAGAGCATTTCCTGCGTTTGTCGGGTTACAAATCGCTGCCTTTCAAACAGCAAATAGCTGTTTTCAAACGCGTCTTGTGACGCAGATGTGATTCAAGGTTTGCAGGAATTGCTCTTGCCGGGACTGACTGCACCAAAAATACCAAAGGAGAAATGACGATGACGACACGAAGCAGCCGCAGCGCTTACGGCAGCGTGGCCGTGGGCATCCACTGGCTAAGCGCGCTCTTGATCGTCGGCCTGTTCGCGTCCGGCACGTTGGCCGAAAACACCGTTGATCCGGCCACCAAGGCCATGATCCTGACCGCGCACGCGCCCATGGGCATCGGCGTGCTGCTCTTGACGCTGTTTCGACTGGTGTGGTGGTGGCGGTTTGACACCAAACCCGCGCCGCTGGGTGAAGGACCGGCCTGGCAGGAGAGCCTGGCCAAGGTGGTGCATGTGCTGCTTTATGTGGTGACGCTGGGCATGGCGGCGAGCGGCATCGGCCTGTTCGTGCTCTCGGGCGCGGGCCAGATCATTTTCGGCGGAGCGCCCGGCCCGCTTCCCGATTTCGAGCTGTTCCCCCCGCGCGTGCCCCACGGTATCGGCGCCAAACTGCTGCTCGGGCTGTTTATCGTACATGCCGGCGCCGGGCTCTATCACCATTTCATCAAGCGGGACACGACGCTCAAGCGGATGTGGTTCACCCGCGCCTGAACGAAAACCGGCGCCCGCGATGACTGCGGACGCCGGTCTTTGTCAGATAAACCCTGAACTTGAAGCTCAGGCGGCGCGCGCCCTCTCCGGCCCGCCTGAGTCTGCGGCCGAGCCGTCAGCCGCCGCGGCGCGAAGCTGGAATTTGCGCAGCATTGCGCTGAGCTGCGTGCTTTCCTGGTTCAGGGTTTGGCTCGCCGCACTGGTCTCCTCCACCATCGCCGCGTTTTGCTGGGTCATCTGGTCCATGTGGTTGATCGCCGTGTTGACCTCGGCCAGTGCGCTCGCCTGTTCCTGGGCGGCGGTGGCGATGGAATTGACCTGATCATTGACGCGGATGACCAGCCCCTCGATTTCGGCAAGCGCGTCGCCGGTCGATTGCACCAGCGCCACGCCGGATTCGACCTCGCTGGCGGAACTGCTGATCAGTTGCTTGATCTCCTGGGCCGCGGTTGCCGAGCGCTGCGCAAGTTCGCGCACCTCCTGCGCCACCACAGCAAATCCGCGACCGGCTTCGCCGGCGCGCGCGGCCTCAACCCCGGCGTTGAGCGCCAGAAGGTTGGTCTGGAAGGCAATCTCGTCGATCACCACGATGATCTTTGAGATACGATCCGACTCCTCCTTGATCCGGGTCATGGCAGCAATGGCGCTGTTGACGATCTTGCCGGATTTGTCGGTGCTCGTGCGGGTATCGCCCACCATCTGGTTGGCCTCGTTGGCCCGTTCTGAAGAACTGCGCACGGTGGAGGTGATTTCATCGAGCGCCGCGGCGGTTTCCTCCAGCGACGCTGCCTGCTGTTCGGTGCGGCGCGAGAGATTGTTGGCGGCTTCGGAAATTCCGTCGGCGCTGACATGGACCACTTCTGTGGACTGCGCAATCGTCGCAATCACATCGCCAAGGGCTACGACCGCGACGTTGAAATCATCCCGCAGCTTGGCGTATTCGGCCGGTATCTCACCGATCTGAACCGTCAAGTCGCCGGCCGCCAGCCGCTCAAGCGCCGCCTCAAGCGTGCTCATCACATCGGCCTGGCTTTGATTGATCTGGCGCTGACGGCGCTCGCCCTCGCCCCGTTCGGCGTCGAGACGCTCTTGCTGTTCGGCCTCACGCACCCGCATTTCGGCACGTTCCTTGACCGAGTCACGCAGCACCAGCACAGCGGCGGCCATATCGCCGACCTCATCCTTGCGGTCGGTTTCGGGCACCTCTTCATCGGTCTCCTCACGCGCAATGGCGTGCATGGTGGCGTTGAGCCGGTTGACCGGGGTTACAACGCTGCGGACGATGGCAAAGGCGAACAACATGATCGCCAGGGCGCCAAGACCCTGGGTGATCGCGGTTTTTTGGGCGTTTTTGGCAAACAGCGCCGCGAGATCATCCGCATAGACGCCAGTGCCGACAATCCAGCCCCAGGGCGCGAAGCCCTCGACATGGGAGTACTTCAAAACCGGCTCCTCGGCGCCGGGTTTGGGCCAGTAATAATCGACATAGCCCTCACCATTGGCCGTGACGACCTTGATGAATTCCTGGAAGAAGAATTTCCCGGTCGGATCCTTCAGCCCCGAAAGGTCCGATCCTTCAAGATCGGGCTTGATCGGATGCATGACCATGATGTTGGACATGTCATTGATCCAGAAATAGCCGCTTTGTTCATAGCGCATCGGCCGAACCGCCTCGATGGCGCGCGCCTGGGCCTGTTCGCGGGTCAACTCACCGGCCTTTTCCAGTTCATGGAAATGCCCAATCATCGAGATGACGTTTTCATCGAGCGCGTTAAGTTTGGCTTTGCGCTCGATGACCATGGAATTGTGTGAGTCATAAAGCTTGTAGACAGCCGCCGAGGTAAACACCGCCAGCACAAGGCCGACAAAAATGTAAAGGCGCGTCGAAATCTTGAAATTCCGCATCATTCGTCCGGTCCAACCCATATGTTCCGTGTTTCGTTTGGACGGACTATCGGACAGTGCTTGCTACGGAATGGAAAGATTCGACCCCAAAAAGTGACGGACAATTCATCATGTCCAATTGACGCCGGCGCAAAGCCAGACTGCGTGACAATCGCTGAAGATCAGGCAGGGCCCGGTACGCTCAAGGGATTGCGGACCGGCCAATGCCCAATCGGGGTTCACAAATCCTCGTCGAGATCCTTGGGCGCGCCGCGGCTTGAGTATTCGTCGAGCAAAAACTGGATCGATCTCTGATCGAGTTCGTCCTTGGACATGCGGAAATCGGCGCCATAATCTTCGAAGCGGTCAAAATGCGCGCCGGCGAGATCGGAAGAGATCACCCCGATGGGTCCGACATATCCGGTCTTGCGCAGCCGCGGCACATTGTGGCGAAAATCCTCGCCCCGCGCCAGACGGTTGTCGACCAGCAACAGATCGAAGCCGCCCTCGCCCAACAGTTCCACAGCGCGGTTGATGTCGGCGGCATAGACCAGGTCGATGGCGCTATGGGCAAGTTTGCTGAAGCGCTTGGTGAGCAGCTTGTACTCGATCTCTTCGTCGTCGACGAGAAGAACACGAAATGTCTTTGTCATGCAGGTTACCCAATCAGTTTGGTGCGGATCGCCTTGGCCGTCATCTGCGCGCGGTTGGTGACCTGCAGACGTTTGAGCAATGCGGCGATATTGGCGTTGATGGTGTGTTCGGAAACTTCCAGCTCGCAGGCTATTTCCACCGAGGTCCGGCCGTCGGCGGTCATGCGCAGGATCGCGAGCTCCCGGTCGGAAAACTCGGAAGCCGCGCGCGGAGCGAGCAACGCGTCGTGATAGGTCTGAAAGACCACCAGCGCGTCGAGATAGAGCGCTGCCAGCCGGGTGACATCGGGCGGCGACAATGCCTCGCGCGAGAACATCACCAGCCCGTAGCGCTGGCCGTCCGGGGTTGCGAGCGGCGCCGCGGCGAGCGCAGCAAAGCCAAGCACGCTGAGCAACGGGGTCGCTTCACCGTCCTCATCTGCAGCCAGCATGAAGGGCGCCATCGACGAGGCCAGGCCTGCAATCAACGGATCATCTTCGCCGCCGTTTGCCTGCGCATCGACCATGTCGAGTTCGACCTCGGCCAGCGCATGCAGCACGACCGCCTGCTTGTAGCGAAACTCGGATCCGATGCTGCGCAGATCCACCACTGCATAGCTGTCGAACCCGTAATGAAGCCCCAAACCGCGAAACAGCCGGTAGGCGTCGATGGTGTTCTGGATCGAGGTCTCGTCCATCGTGTCAGAAAACAATTGCATTCCGGCTAGGTCTTTCCAAGGTTACATATTCTTGATGACTGCAGACCGCGGCATCGGCGGAAGGGGCGGCCAAAACCATCAACCAGGCCAAAATGATGGCCCGGTTTCCATGAAAAGCGCTGCCTGATTGGCATAGCGCATTGTCCGGTTTGTTTCGTCCGCTTTCGCCCGCTCTGCCCGGCCATGGGCAATCTACGCTTCAATACTCAGTTTCGTCTGCGCCTGGCCTTTTAACGGACCGGCAAATGTGCATTCTGACCCGCAAAACCAGCGTGATCGCATTCCTGTTTTTCTAATATACTAATTTTAGTAGGAATGGCAAAAGGAAATTCTCCCGGCCGCTTGTCTTCTGTATTGGCTGGCGCAAAACCGGGCTTGAACGGATCGCCAAGCTCCCCCACATTGTGCCCCCAGCGAAAGGCCCGACGATGAGCGACATCATGACGACGTTCGAAGCCATCATGGACCAGCTTCATGTGCCGGTTTTCCTTGTCGATGTGGATGCGGATGGCGGCTTCGTCTATCGCGGACTGAACGCCTGTCACTCAGCGACTTCCGGGCTTGAAAACAGCGCGCTCAAGGGACGCAACGTCTACGACGTGCTCCCCAAACGCTTTGCCGACACGGTCAGCGCCAATTACGCCAAATGCGTCGATGGCCGCGCCGCCTATAGATATGAGGAAGTGCTGAGCTTCGAGATCGGCGAGACCTGGTGGCTCACCACGCTCTCCCCTGTCTTTGAGGGTGAAAAGGTGGTGGGCATCATAGGATTTGCGGAGAACATCACCGAATACAAGAAAAAGCAGTTCGAATCGCTCGAATCAGCGGTCGAGATGAAACGGCTGAGCGAGGACATCAGCCTGTTCACGGCTCTGGCCGCCCATGATCTGCGTGGCCCGCTGCGCCAGATCCGCCTGATCACAGAGCTGACCGAGGACGGATTTGTCGACTATGGCGACGGCAAGGTCGAGATGTTGTCGATGATTCGCAGTGTGGCAGCCCGGGCGCTCACCAAGGTCGACGAGGTGTTGCAGCACGCCAGGGCCTACACCGGAGAGCCGGACCATCACTCCCAAATCGATCTGGGCCATCTCTGTGCTGATCTGACCGCCATTCTCGATCCGTTGTCGCGTTTCGAGGTGAGCTATCCGCAAAAACTCATCAAGGCGGAAGCCGTGACGTTGCAGGTGGTGTTGCGCAACATTTTGGAAAATGCGCTCAAACACGCAAATACGAAGGTCTCCATCGATCTTGAAGCGGTGCCGGGCAACAGCGATCTGTTGGAGATCAGCGTGAGCGACGACGGCCCGGGTTTTGCCGATCCGAAGACGGCGATGATCACCATTGTCGATCAAAAATCAGAGGAAAAGAGCGGCTTCGGACTGGCGACGGTGGCGCGGCTGGTGGCTTCCCGCGGCGGGGAATTGCGCATTGCCGATCCGAAGTTCAGCCCCGGCGCCACCATTTGCTGGACGCTGCAGGCGCAGCAGATCGAACCGCAAGAGACCTGAGCGCGCTGCGGCCGCATCGCTTTTTCCCACGGCCGGTTTGCAGGTCAGGCATGCACCGGTCAGCACAGCACTGATCTGGCGGCGGATTAGAGCAATGCACGAGCATCGGTCGAGGATTTCGACGCGGCAGAAGCGGAAAAGACATCCAAGCGCGCTTGAGCAACATTTTTGAGTATAAACGGAAACCTCAATCATTTGACCTTGGTTCTTTGCGCGCTGGCTCTCGTTGCGCACGGGTTTGTGGCGCTCGCGCCACGGCACCGCACGCGCCTATCCATCATCTGACAACAGAAAATCGCACCTGCCAGCCTGGACCCATATGTACAATTGGCATCGTCCACACGGCAGTCTAAACTCAAAACCACCCATCAGTCGCCCAAGCCTGAACGAGGACAACCTGTTGAGGCTCCACATCTAGTCCTTGGTGAATTCGGAGAGCTCCTCACCCAACTGGCGATAGCCATCGAGCGATTCAGGCTTGACCCGGTACCAGTTGACGCCCAGCGCTTCCGCTTTTTGCCTGTCGGAGGCGCTTGTCGAACCAGACAGCATCAGCACCTTGAGATCGGCCACGCTGTCGTCCGAGCGCAGCTCCGCCAGAACGCCGAAGCCGTCGGGCGCCGGCATTTTCAGATCAAGCACTGCGAGATCGGGATTTTCCTCGCGCAGCACCCGGATTGCCTGGCTGCTGTTGTTGACGGCGACCACGTCAATCGCCGCACCCGCCGCCTTGATGCCCCGGCGCAGCATCGAGATGTCGAAGAGATCATCGTCCACAACAACAATTTTTCTGTTCATCGAAGCTCCGTAAGGCCCTTGGCCCCGTTCAACACGATCCGCTGCACAACGGTTCGCGCCAGTTTTTGGTTCCGCGGCGCTCTACCCGATTCGAGTGGCCGTCGTCCTTCAACAAACGGCCGCCCTTGCCGCTTCTGGTCACATTCACACCTTTTTCCGCCGGCGCCGGCGGTCCGGAATGTTGTCGCGACCTTCTGTATGGCTTGACACATCCGGTACCCCACCAGTTGAAGCCCGGATGAGACCATCAGACTGGGCCGAATGACTGCTTTTGATGTCCAGACCATCCGCGACCTTTAAATCTCGCACATTAAATATAGTATAGCGCTTGCAAATCCGAAAACAATCACAGGGTCGGTTGTTTTGCACGGCGGACCGGCAGAGTTGTGCAAAGTGCCACGCCTCAGGCATGCTTTCGGGCAACAGCCGTCAACCCGTTTCCGCGCAGCGGTCTTGGACAGGCCTTTGGGCGGTCGCCGTTGTTCACGCAGGGATGACTGGCCTGGCGTTAGCGGGTTGCCTCTTCAAACAGGGTGCGGATGCGCTTTGAGGTGGATTTGAAGTCGGCTTCCAGGCTCTTGATATCCGGGGCTTCACCGGTGCGGGTGACCAGTTCGATCAGGCCCGCGGGCGCGTCACCGGGGTCGAAGGCGCCTTCTGTGCACAGGCGCACGATCTGGGCATGGCCGCTCCACAGCGCCAATGCTCCGCGCAATTGCTCGGTCGCTTCCAAGCCGAGAGCGCCCGGACCGAGCGTCGCCAGTGTCACATCGGTTCCGGTGCATTCGCCCAGATCCGGGCGCTGGGAAGCCGGGCCGGTGGCGTTGATCCCGGCGGGATCAATTGCGGGATCGGGCATCATCGCGGAGCCTTCATGCGGCGATTCTGGAGATCCCCCGTCACGGTCGGGCAACCAGCCACCCGCGCGCGCTTCCAGCGACAGCAATTGCGCGATGAATTCGATATCGATCAAGCCGCCGGGGATCAGCTTGACGTCCCAGATGTCGTGCGGCGGCTTCTCGGTTTCGATGAGTTCGCGCATTTCCACCAGATCGGCGCGCAGCTTCGCGCTCTCCCGGGGCCGGGCCAGCACCTCGTCGATCAGCGTGCGGGCATGGGCACACAATGCCGCGTCGCCTGCCACGCTGCGCGCCCTTGTGAGCGCCATATGCTCCCAGGTCCAGGCCTCCTCGGCCTGGTATTTGGCAAAGGCGCGCACCGAGGTCGCCACCGGCCCCTTGTTGCCCGAAGGCCTAAGCCGCAGATCGACCTCGTAGAGAATGCCCTCGGCGGTGGGCGCCGAAAGGGCAGCGACCAGGCGCTGGGTCATCCGCGCATAGTAGCGCGCCGGGTCGAGCGGTTTGGGACCATCGGATTCATCCGCCTCGGGATCGTGATCATAAAGCAAGATGATGTCGATGTCCGACCCGGCGGTCAGCTCGCGGCTGCCGAGCTTGCCCATGCCGATCACCGCAACGCGGCCGCCGGGAACTTGGCCGTGGGCTTCCTCCATGCCCGCGCGCACCGCGTCGAGCGCCGCCCCGATAATAAGATCGGCCAGATGAGAAAATGCGCGGGCTGCCCGGTCAGCAGCGATCGATCCTGTGAGCAACCGCACGCCGATGAGAAACTTTTGCTCCTGGGCGACGATTCTGAGCCGGTCGAGCACTTCCTCATAGACGCTGGCGCCCTCCAAAAACGCCTCCAGCCTTTCGGCTAGGTAATCCCGGGTCGGCAATTCGGCCATCAGACCGGGATCGAGCATCCCGTCAAAGACATGCGGCTTGCGGGCGATCACTTCGGCAAGACGCGGTGCCGCAGTCATGATGGTCACCATCAGCGACATCAGGCCGGGATTGCTGCCGATCAATGAAAACAACTGGATGCCGGCCGGCAGACCGGCGATGAAGGCATCAAACCTCAACAGCGCTTCGTCGGCGCGGCGGGTGGCGCCGAACACCCGGAGCAGTTCGGGCGTGAGCTCAGTCAGCCGTTCGCGCGCTTCCACCGACTGGGTGGCGCGGTAGCGGCCATAGTGCCAGGTGCGAATGACACGGGAGATGTCGGCCGGCCGTTCGAAGCCAAGCTGGGACAGGGTCTTGAGGGTCTCCGGGTCATCATCCTCACCAGTGAACACCAGATTTCCGACGTCGCCGGATAATCCTGTCTCGTTTTCAAACAGCGCCGCATAGCATTCCTCGACCCGCCTGAGCACAGACACATAGGCCTCTCCGAAAGGTCCGGTGCCGGTTTCGCCCATCATCAACGCGATGCGCACCAGTTCAGCCTCGGCTTCAGGCAGGACGTGGCTCTGTTCGTCGCGCACCATCTGAATGCGGTGCTCGACATCACGCAGATACCAGTAACTTGCAGTCAGCGTGCGCGCGGTGGCGGGGTCGATCCAGCGGGCGCGAGCCAGCGCCACCAGCATCTCATCGGTGCGCCGGAGCCGGAGTTTGGGCATGCGCCCGCCGGCGATCAATTGCTGGGTCTGGACAAAGAACTCGATCTCGCGAATGCCGCCGCGGCCCAGTTTGACATTGTGTCCCTTGACCGCAATGTCGCCAAAACCGCGATGAGCGTGGATCTGCCGCTTGATCGAATGGATATCGGAGATCGCCGCGAAATCGAGATATTTGCGGAACACGAAGGGCACAAGCTCAGCAACGAAACGCTCACCGGCGGCGAGATCGCCAGCCACCGGCCGGGCCTTGATATAGGCGGCGCGCTCCCAGTTCTGGCCCCGGCTTTCGTAATAATTGAGCGCGGCGTCGAGCGGAAACGCCAACGGCGTCGAGCCGGGATCAGGTCTCAGACGCAAATCGGTGCGGAACACATAGCCGTCGCCGGTGCGCTCCTGCATGATCCGCACCAGCCGCCGCACAAGCCGCGCGAAAATGTCGGTGGCCTCGTCGCGGTCGCCGACAATGCCTGCGTCAGGATCGAAGAACACGACGATGTCGATGTCGGAGGAATAGTTGAGTTCACCCGCACCGTGCTTGCCCATGCCGAGCACGATCAGGCCGGATTTCTCGCCCGGACGGTCCGAATCAGGCAAGGTCAGCTTGCCCGCGTCATGGGCGCCGCGCAGCAGGTGGTCGAAGGCCGCGGACAGGCTGGCATCGGCGAATGTGCTCAGGCACAGCGTGGTGTCGCGGCAGGAAATCAGCCGCGCAAGATCGTGCAGCGCCAGCGCCATGGCGACACGGCGTTTGGCACGGCGCAGATCGCGCATCACTTCGGTTTCGCTGGCGGGAGCACCATCGACGCCGCGCCAGCAGCTCCGCGCGTCGGCCATCACTTCGGCAACCAGTTCCAGGGCCGGGCGGGTCAGGCTGAGGCTCAACGCACCGGGATCGGCCAGTGCCAGATCGCGCAGATGGGGCGACAGGGCAAGTGCCGCAAGCAGGAACTCCCGGGCCGGGCCGGATGATGCCAGAACCTCGCCGATCACCGGATAGTCAGTGGCGAGTGGTTCCAGATCATCGGCCACGGATTTGGCTGCGTCGGCGGATGGCGCCCGGATCGGGCAATCGGCCAGATCGATCAATCGGGCGCGGGCGTCGGTGTCGGTCATGTTTCCCCTGGCAGCACCATGGTCGCGGCGAGGCCGGGATTGACCGTTTCGCCGGGCGAGCCGTCCTTGAGCTCCAAGCGTCCACCATGCAGCGCGGTGACCGCCTGAACAAGGCTCAATCCAAGCCCGGTGCCCGGTTTTGAACGGCTTTCATCGAGCCGGACAAAACGTTTGACCACATCCTCGCGGCGGTCGGCTGGAACGCCCGGCCCGTTGTCGGTCACCGACAGCCGGACCTGGCCGCCAGGACGCGTAAGCGTGACCTTGATCGCCGGTGACGGGGTTTCACCGGCATATTTGATGGCGTTGTCGATCAGGTTCGACAGTGCCTGAGCCAGCAGCTCCCGGTTGCCCGGAATGGCAATGTCGGGCGCGACCGAGGCGGTCAGGCTGACGCCGCCATCCTCGGCCACAGGCTCGTAAAGCTCGACCGCATCGCGCGCCAGGCCTGACAGGTCGACTTCGCTCATCTGTGCGGTGGACGACCCTGCCTCCACCCGGCTGATCATCAACAGCGCATTGAAGGTGCGGATCAGCTGGTCGCTGTCGGCAATCATCTGTTCGAGCGCCTGGCGCTGAGCCTCGGCACCGCTGTCGCCGGTCAGCGCCGCCTCGGCGCGGTTGCGCAACCGGGTGAGCGGGGTCTTGAGGTCATGGGCGATGTTGTCGGAGACCTGACGCAGGCCCTCATTGAGCCGTTCGATGCGCCCCAGCATGGCGTTGAGCGACAGGCTCAGGCGATCGAACTCGTCACCCGATCCGCTGACCGGCAGGCGCTGCGACAGATCGCCGGCCATGATCTTCTTGCTCGCCTCCGACATGTGATCGATGCGCTTGAGCGCCCGGCGGCCGACAAAGAACCAGATCGCCAGCGCGCCGGCGAACATGATGGCCAGCGCAGTCACCAGCGCTTCCCGCACCAGGCCGCGCACCTGTTCGCGTTCACCGATGTCGCGGCCGACCATCAGCCGCATACCATTGGGCAACGCCACCACCTGAGCCAGCGCCCGGTGCTCCTCATCGTCGGCGCTGCCAAGGCGCTCATAGCGGAACGGTATGGCGGTAAAGCCTTCGGTGTCGAGAACGCCGGGGGCGATGGAGGCGATGTTGCCGGCAATCAGTTCCCCGGTGGGCGTGGCGATGGCGTAGAGATTGGCGCCGGGCTGGCGCGAGCGCCGTTCAATGGCGCGGACCAGGCCGGTGACGCCATTGCGGCGGTAGGCGCCGGCGACACTGCGCAGTTCGCCACTGATCACCCGCTGGATGCGGTCGTGCTGCATGCCGACCGAAATCGATGTGACGTAGAACACCAGCGCCACAGCGCACAGCGCAAACAGCCCCAGATAGAGCGCCGACAGACGCACGGCCGTGGTCGACAACATGGCGCGCAGACGGGTCATGACCGGCTTAATCCCCGGCTTTCATCATGTAGCCCGCGCCACGCACGGTTCTAAGCAGGGATTCGCCGAAATCCTTTTCGATCTTGGAACGCAAGCGCGAAATATGCACATCGATAACATTGGTCTGCGGATCGAAATGATAGTCCCATACATGCTCGAGCAGCATGGTACGGGTCACCACCTGACCGGCATTTTTCATCAGATATTCGAGAAGGCGGTACTCGCGCGGTTGCAGCGGGATCGGCTGCCCGGCGCGGCGCACCTCATGGCTTAAACGATCGAGCTCGAGATCGCCCACCCGGTAGGTGGTTTCCTGATCGCGGCCGCCCTTGCGCCGGCCAAGAATCTCGACACGGGCAAGCAGTTCGGAAAATGCATAGGGCTTGGTCAGATAATCGTCGCCGCCGGCGCGCAAGCCAGTTACCCGGTCATCGACCTGTCCGAGCGCCGAGAGAATCAGCGCCGGGGTCTCATCGCCCTTGGCGCGCAATTCCGAGATAATCGAAAGCCCGTCGCGCTTGGGCAGCATCCGGTCGACAACCAGTACGTCATAGCTGTTCTCCGAAGCCAGGAAGTAGCCCGAATCGCCGTCGCTGGCATGGTCGACCGTCACGCCGGCTTCGCGGAACGCCTTGGACAGATAGGCGGCGGTTTCCAGATCGTCTTCAATGATGAGCAGCTTCACGGCGCAAATCCTCCCGGGTGTGAGGTCCCCAGTCTCCCGCTGGAGCCCTCCGGGCATGCCCGGAGGCGGCGGCCAAGTCAAGAATGCGGTGCGCGGGCAACAAAAATCGCGACGGGCCCGTTCAAGGGGCCGGACCCGCCGCGCGGGGGCATCCGGCTGGCGCAAGGCGCTGCCGGAAGGCCCCCGGGGGCTGTTAGCCCTGGTCGATGGGCAGCGCGATGAAGCGCGAGCGGTTTTCGTTCTCCACCTGGAACAGGGCGGCCTTGCGGCCATCCTTGGCAGCTTCATCGATGATGGCGACCACATCGGCGGCATCAGCGACATTCTGATTGTTGACGGCGCGGATCACGTCGCCGGCCCGCAGGCCGCGCTCCTCGGCAGCGCTATCGGGCGCCACCGCGGTGATCAGCAGGCCGTCGCCATCATCGGCGGGGATCACAGTAAGGCCAAAGCTGTCGAGCGTGTCTTCAGCTTGCGGCGCGGAAGGCGTCTCGTCGTCATCGGTGCTGCGCGATGCAGTCTCGGTGGGCAATTCGCCAAGTTCGACTTCAATGGTCTCGCTCTTGCCGTTGCGCCACACGGTGATCTCGACGCTCTTGCCGGGATCCATGGCGGCGATCTTCTTGGCGAGGTCGCGCGGGTCCTCGACGGCATCGCCATCGACAGCGGTGACCACATCTCCGGCTTCAATACCAGCCTTGGCCGCCGGAGCATCATCCTGCGGGTCGGTCACCAGCGCGCCCTGCGCTTCGGCCAGACCAAGCGATTCGGCGATGTCGGCGGTCACCGGCTGGATCTGCACGCCGAGCCAACCACGTTCGACCGAGCCGCTCTTGATCAGATCATCAATCACCGTGCGGGCGGTGGAAGCGGGGATTGCGAAGGCGATGCCGACATTGCCGCCCGAGGGCGAGAAGATGGCGGTGTTGATGCCGATCACCTCACCGGTGAGATTGAAGGTCGGGCCGCCGGAATTGCCGCGGTTGACGGCTGCGTCCACCTGGATGAAATCATCATAGGGACCGGCGCCAATGTCGCGGCCGCGAGCCGAAACGATGCCGGCAGTCACGGTGCCGCCAAGACCGAAGGGATTGCCCACGGCCACCACCCAGTCGCCGACGCGGATCTTGGAATCATCGGCGAAATCGACATAGGTGAATTCGCGGTCTTCCTCGACCTTGAGCACGGCGAGATCGGTGCGGCTGTCGCGGCCGATCAGCTTGGCGTCAAGCTCGGAGCCGTCATCCATGATCACGGTGAAGCTGGCGCCATTCTCGATGACATGATTGTTGGTAACCAGAAGACCGTCTTCGGAAATGAAGAAGCCCGAACCCTGGCTCACCGGCCGCACGCGGCCGGGGCGGCGCTTGCCGTCATGGCCGCGGCGATCACGTTCGGCGCGACGGTCGCGGTCGCCGGGCTCGCCGCCGAAACCACGGCGAAACTCGTCAAAGAAGCGCTTCATCGGATGGTCGTCGGGAAGATCATCGAAGCCGCGACCATTGAAGTTGAAGCCGAAATTGCCATCGTTGGACACCGGCTTGACTTCCGCCTGCACCCGCACCGACACCACGGCCGGGGACACGGCCTCCACCACATCGGCAAAACTCGGCGCCTGCGGCGCTTCCACGCGCACGGCATCGGCAAACGCGCCGTTAACGGGCGCGGGCAGACCGGTGGCGAGCATCGCGGCTGCGACGCCGGCGATCGCCGTGGTGGTCAGGAAGCCTTTTGCAAGTTTGCGGGGGGATTTGGCCTTGGGGGATTGCGACATGTCTCAACCTCTTTGTTATCGGATTGAACCGGTCCTCCGGCTCTTGAGGATTACAGATAGGTCGCGTTCGGTTACGGCAAGCTTTCCGGATCATTAAACCTTTGTAATGTTGGCCGCCATGGTCCCGCCACATTGGCGGCGACCGGCCTCGGCGGAAGCCGGACGGGACAGCAAACTCCGAGCAAAAAAGTCCAGCTCTGAGCGGTGATGGCGGCGATCCGCCCGCTTCTTAGTCGGAATAACCATTCGTTTGAAAACAGTAATTTCTGGCCGGCTTTGCAGCCGTCCCGCCACGTCCAGCGGATTGCAGATCACGATGTCGTGCTTGATTTCCAATGGCAGCTTTGTCGCGCCACTCTGGTTGATCGCTGCGCGACGGCCGGCAATCTCAGCAGCCTACGGGCCGGCTTCAACTGGCGGAAGCCGGCCATTCCGATCGGCTTCTCTGCCGCAATCGGGAGTGAAAGTCTTTGGCCAATCGATCAGGCGGTTTGCTCGACCCTTGTCGCCACCTTTGCATTGTGCTCGAGGGTCCGGTGGACCGGGCATTTGTCGGCGATTTCGATGATCTTGTCCTCAAGCCCCTCGGGCACGCCGCCATCCACCGAAATCACCCGCTCGAAACGGTCAATCTTGCCGCCATTTGCGCGTTCTTCCTCGGTGCATTCGAGGCAGTCCTTCATATGCACCTTGTTGTGACGCACGGTCACCGTCACCAGGCCGATATCGATCTTCTTGAGCCGCGCATACATGCGCAGGGTCATGGCGGTGCAGGCACCAAGGCCCGCCGACAGCAAATCATAGGGTGTGGGTCCGGTGTCCGCCCCTCCCACATCGGCCGGTTCATCGGCCAGGAACCGGTGCGGCCCGGCCTGAACGGAGACCTGGAACTTGCCCTGCCCGGTTTCGCCGACCACCACATCTTCGACGGGGTCGTCCTCATGGCGCGGCTCCTCGGCGGACAGATAGCGCGCAGCCCATGACGCGACGATCCCGGCCACATAGTTGGCATCCGCCGCCCGCGTAAGCAGATGGTCGGCACCATCGAGCGAGACGAAACTCTTGGGATGTTTGGCAGCGGTGAAGATCGCACCGGCATTTTCGATGCCAACCACCTGGTCGAGCGGCGCATGCAGCACCAGAAGCGCCTTTTTCATCCGGGAGATGCGCTCCGCCAGGCTGGTGGCGTTGAGGTCTTCGACAAACTGCCGCTGTATGGTGAAGGTGCGGCCGCCGAGATTGACTTCGGCCGCGCCTTTTTCCGCAATCTCATCGATATGGCCGCCGAAATTGTGGATCACGTGGTTGGCTTCGGCAGGCGCGCCCAGCGTCACCACGGCCTTGACCGAGGCAAGTTCGCCGGCAATCGCCAGCACCGCGGCGCCGCCGAGCGAATGGCCGACGAGGACCTCGGGCGCATCGTAGTGCTTGCCCAGCCATTCGGCCGCAGCGCGCAAATCCGCGACATTGGAGGAGAAATTGGTCGAGGCGAAATCGCCGTCGCTGGAGCCGAGCCCGGTGAAGTCAAACCGCATCACCGCAATGCCGGCGCGGGCCAGCTCACCCGAGATGCGCTTGGCTGCAAGTGTATCCTTGGAACAGGTAAAGCAGTGGGCAAACAGTGCCCAGGCACGAATTGAGCCCGCCGGAAGATCGAGTCTCGCCGCCAGTTTCGCCCCGGAGTGTCCCTGGAATTCCGCCCGGATGGTGTGTGCCGTCATGTCATGCCCCTTGTTCGCATCAGGGGCGTTACATATCAGGCTTGGCGATCACGGTCTTTCAACACTTTCGCGAGTTCGGCTTGTTCGTCTTGTGACAGGGCAGCCCCACCTTCGGTGGCGGCCGTCGTGTTGCGGCCCCTGGCATTGACGATCATCACCGCCGCACCGGCCAGAAAGATCAGCAAGGGAGCGCCCCACAGAAGCACGGTCTGTACCGAAAAACGCGGCGTCAGCAGCACGAATTCACCGTAGCGGGAGACGACATAGTTGATCACCTCGTCGTCGCTGTCGCCTTCCACCAGCCGCTCGCGCACCAGAAGCCGCAGGTCGCGGGCGAGTTCGGCGTTGGAATCGTCGATCGACTGGTTCTGACAAACCAGGCACCTGAGATTGAGCGACAATGCCCGGGCGCGTTCTTCAAGTGCCGGATCGTCGAGCACTTCATCGGGATTGACCGCAGCCGCCGGTGCAGCCAGCAACACGGCCAGCAGCATCGCACCCAACAGCCGCGTGAACCCGGCGATCACGGCACTCATGCCTGCGCTCCCGCCGGCTTGCCGCCGGTTTTGGCCGTGCGGGCGCGGTTGGGCGCGCCGACCCGGAGCCGCCGGTCGGACAGGGACAAAACACCGCCAATCATCATCAGCACCGTGCCGTACCAGATGAAGGTAACCCAGGATTTCCACCAGACCCGCACCACCAGACCGCCATTCGATTCAGGATCGCCGAGCGCGATGTAGAGCTGGCTTGCGCCAAAGGTGACGATACCGGCTTCAGTTGTGGGCATGCCGCGTGCGGCGTAAAACCGCTTGGCCGAGGCGGTGCTCGCCACCTCCTCACCGTTGCGCGAGATGGTGAACTCGCCCGATTGCGAGGTGTAATTTGGCCCGGCGTAGTCGCGGATGCCGTCAAATCGAACCTCGTAGCCGCCAGCGCTCACGGTGTCGCCGGGTTTCATGCCAATTACGGTTTCAGTTGAAAACACACTGGTTGCGACGATGCCGATCACGGTCACGCCCAAACCCATATGCGCGAAAGCTGAACCGAATGCCGACCGCGGCAGGCCGGCAAGCCGCTTCCAGGCAATGCCGAGGCTGACCCGGCCAAGGCCTGCGCGTAACGCCAGATCGGTAACTGCGCCGAGGATCAGGAACATGCCGAGCGCTATGCCAAGCCCGGCGAGCACCGGTGCGCCGGTCTGCAGGAAGACAACCGCGAGCCCGACCAGCAGCGACACGCCGATGGCGAAATAGAGCCGATGGGCCGCCCCCGCCAGATCGGCGCGTTTCCAGGCCAGAAGCGGTCCGAAGGGCACCGCCATTAACAGCGGGATCATCAGCGGTCCGAATGTCAGGTTGAAAAACGGCGGACCGACGGAGATCTTCTCGCCGGTGACGGACTCCAGCAGCAGCGGATAGAGGGTGCCGATCAGCACGGTGGCAGCCGCGGTGGTCAAAAACAGATTGTTGAGCACCAGAGAGCCTTCGCGGCTGATCGGCGCGAACATGCCGCCGGTCTTGAGCGAGCCCGCGCGCAGGCCGAACAGCGCCAGAGCGCCGCCGATGAACACCACCAGGATGCCCAGAATGAACACGCCGCGGGTCGGATCGGTGGCAAAGGCGTGCACCGAAGTGAGCACGCCCGAACGCACCAGAAAGGTGCCCAGCAGCGAAAACGAAAAGGTCAGGATGGCCAGAAGCACGGTCCAGATTTTCAGTGCTTCGCGCTTTTCCATCACCAGCGCGGAATGCAGCAGCGCTGTGCCCACGAGCCAGGGCATGAAGGAGGCGTTTTCGACCGGATCCCAGAACCACCAGCCGCCCCAGCCGAGCTCGTAATAGGCCCAGTAGCTGCCCATCGAGATGCCAGCGGTGAGAAACGTCCAGGCGGCAAGGGTCCAGGGCCGCACCCAGCGCGCCCAGGCCGCATCGATGCGGCCTTCAATTAGCGCCGCGATGGCGAAGGCAAAGGAGATCGAGAACCCGACATAGCCGAGATAGAGCAGCGGCGGATGGATCGCGAGCCCGATGTCCTGAAGGATTGGATTGAGATCATTGCCTTCCGCAGGCGCAGGATCAAGCCGCAGAAACGGGTTCGACGTCAAGAGCACAAACAGCAGGAACGCCACT
Organism: uncultured Hoeflea sp.; assembly: GCF_947501405.1. Taxonomy (GTDB): domain Bacteria; phylum Pseudomonadota; class Alphaproteobacteria; order Rhizobiales; family Rhizobiaceae; genus Hoeflea. Next base: position 42,449 of record NZ_CANMVK010000006.1, read on the forward strand.
GTGACCCAGGCCTGCACCGCCAGCACATTGGCTTTGAGCGTATCGGGCAGATTGCGGCCAAACAGCGCCACCAGCCCCGAAAACAGCACCAAGATCAGGATCCACAGCAGCATCGAGCCTTCGTGATTGCCCCACACACCGGTGATTTTGTACAGCATCGGTTTGAGCGAATGCGAGTTCTCGACCACGTTCTGGACCGAGAAATCCGAGGTCACATAGGCGTGGGTGAGCGCAAAGAACGACAGCGCCACCAGCATCAGCGAGGTTACCGCCGCCATCGGTCCGATGGCCATCAGCCCGGCGTCGCGGCGCTGTGCGCCAATCAGCGGAACGACTGATTGCACAATGGCTGTCGCCAACGCCAGTATAAGAGCAAAATGGCCGATTTCGGTGATCATGGCGTTGTTTCCTCTTTCCCGTCATGCGGCGGGGGACCCGCATCAGTAGCTCTGCGTTTCCTCAACCGTTACACCCGGCGGCGGATCGCCGTGCTGCCAGACGCCTTGCGCCTTGAGCGCATCGGCCACTTCCTTGGGCATGTAGTTCTCGTCATGCTTTGCGAGCACAGTGTCAGCCATAAAGGTGCCTTCCTCCGGCGAAAACACGCCTTCGGTCACCACCCCCTGCCCTTCGCGGAACAGGTCAGGCAGAATGCCGACATAGCGCACCTTGACCGAAGCGCTGGTGTCGGTCACCAGAAACGTCACCGCCGAATTCTCGCCGCGCTTGATCGAACCTTCTTCCACCAGACCGCCCAGCCGCACCCGTGTGCCGGGCTCGAGCGGTTGCGCCAGCACATCCGTGGGCGAGTTGAAAAACACGATCTGCTCGCGCAGCGCGGTGGTCACCAGTGCGGCGGCGCCGGCCAGAAACAGCCCGCCCGCGGCAATGATCGTCAGTCTTTTCTGCTTGCGGTTCATGGCATGTCCGTCGTTTGTGTCAGCCCCAGTTGCGCAGCAAGTTCGGCCAGCGCACGGCCGCCGTCGCTGCCGTCGGGAAAGGCCTGACCGGCGCGGCTGAGCGCCGATGCGGCCGCATCTCTTTCGCCCAGCACCGCATAGGAGCGGACCAGCCTGAGCCACCCTTCGATGTTGTCGGGGTCGTCGGTGAGTTTTGAATCGAGCGAGGCCACCATGTTGCGGATCATCGCCATGCGATCCTCGGCGGGCATTTCCGCAGCGGCGGCGATGTCTGCCTGGCTCGGCCCGGCCAGCGCTGTCTGACCAGAGGCAGCCGGATCCGGAACCGCCGATTGCGGGCTTGCGCCTTCCAAAATGAAGGGCGTCTGGACCGAGGCCGGCGGCGTGGTGGCGGTGTCTGCGGACGGTTCGGTGGGTGCCACCGGAACTCCGCCCAGCGAGGCGCTTGCCGCAAGCCCGAGATCGGCCGCAAGGCCAATGAGCGCCTGGTTTTTGGCGCCCCCCGCCGGAAATGCTGCGAAGGCGCGGTCAAGCGCCGCCTGCGCCTTGATGCGGTCGCCGGTCACCGCATGGGAGCGGACCAGCCGCACCCAGCCTTCAATGTTGTCGGGATTGTCCGCAAGGCGCGATTCCAGGCCATCGATCATCGACTGGATCATTGCCTGACGGTCTTCGGGGCTCATCTCGCGGGCGGCGGCAATGTCGGCTGCGGACGGATCGCGCGGCGGCGCAGCGCCTGCGCCATCGAGCGGGGTCGCGCCGGCCAGCGGCGCCGTTCCCAAACCGGCAGCGCCGAGGGCGGCAATCTGGCTCCGGACCGCGCTCAGCCAGGGTGCGCCTTCAGGCGCATTGTCAATCATGGTGTTAAAGGCGGCGCGGGCCTCATCGCGGTTGCCCGATTGGGCAAGAGCTACCGCAAGGAAGAACTGTGGCCGAGGGTCCTGAGGGTCCAGTTCGCGCGCCGTCTGAAACGCCAGCCCTGCCTCCTCGGTGACGATGCCGCCGGCTGCGGAGTACAGCGCCTCGCCAAGATTGGCCAACCGTTCGGGTGAAGGCCCCAACAGGGCGATCGACTTGCGGAACGCCCCGGCGGCGTCCTCGAACCGTCCGGTTCGCAGATAGATCGGACCAAGCACCGACCAGCCCCGCCCGTCCTCCGGGTTTTCCGCGAGATGACGCTCGGCGCGGGCGATCAGCATGGCGATGTCGGTGTTTTCAGGTTCAGCCTGCAGCCGCGCCGACAATGGCAGTTGCGGCAGGTCCGGCCGCCCCAATTCGAGATAGGCCACAATCGCGGTCAACGGCATGAAAACGGCCACGGCGATCATCGCCGCCCGGCGCAGCCTGCCTCCGGCCGCGTCTTTCTTTGCGGCTTCTGCGGTTTCGCTCTTGCGCGCGGCGGCCAGCAGACGGCGGGAAATCTCGGCGCGCGCCACCTCCGCCTGGGCCGGTTCGATCAAACCGCCGGCGAGATCACGGTCAAGCTCGGCCAGTTGATCGCGATAGACTTCGATATCGTGGCGCTCGGGCGTGGCGGCCTCGGCGCTCCGCACGCGCGCAACCGGCCTCAGCAACGCCAAGGTCACAATGGCGGTCAGAACCGCTGCAATTCCCCAAAATAACATGTCGCCTCAATATCCGAGCATGGCGCGTTTTCCAACTGCAATCGCCGCGCCTGTTAACAATGGGGCGATTGGTCGCGTCATTATTGCGCGTTGTTAAAACCGGGCGCCATGATACCGATCAATCGGCGCGCCGGACTTAGCCCAGGGGGGTCCAACTGCCGTCCGGATTGCGGCAGGCCGCACCCTGGCCGGTCACAGGTGAGCCGCCGACTACGGCGACATGGGTGTATTGGCGGCAGTTCTGCTGGCCGACCTGATAGGGCGTTCCGGCAGTCACCTCGCCCGATGCGCCGCCAACCGGGCTGGACCAGGCAACTTTCTGACCCAACGGGGTTTTTTCAAGCGCCTGATATTCGGCTTCCAGCGCCCTTAGCTGTTCGGTGCGGGAGAGCTTGCCGGCAGCATCCCGTGGCAGGATGCCGCCATTGAGCGCATCGAGGATCGCGTCGCTTTCCGCTGGCGCGGTCTCGGTCTGGGGCGTGACACCTGGCGCGAAGGCCAGCGGCCGCGCTCCATTGGCCACGGCACAGCCGGCAAGCGCCAGCGAGATCGCAGCCACCGCAGCCAGTCTGACATTGTTCATTACCCGATGTGCCATGCCGCCTCAGTCCTTGCCGCCTCGCGGCCGTTGGTGCCAGTTCTCATCAACATGGCTTTATTGCCGCGCCGCTGTGGCAGTATTGTGGCCCGCGGCGGCGGTCACCTGCAACCCTGCCATTGTTGCTTGGCGCGAACACCAAGCGCTGATCGATGTCCGCGCTGCCAGCCTTGCTCAGTGTTCCACCGCCAGCCCCGGCAGGCTCAGCCGCGCCGACAGCCCGCCCGAAGGGGCGCGCGCCAGTTCGAAATCACCCTTATATTCGGATGCGATCTCCTTGACGATTGAAAGTCCGAGGCCCGTGCCCGGCTTGCTTTCATCCAGCCTGCGCCCGCGCTTGACCGCCTCGGCCATGCCCGCATCGTCCAGTCCCGGCCCGTCATCATCAATGTCGATCCGGAACATCGGCCGTCCGTCGCTGGCTGCCGGCGCGGGTTTGAGCGTGACGGCCACCTCGTTCCGGGCGAATTTGGCGGCATTTTCGATCAGGTTGCCCAGCGCCTCTTCCAGATCCTGGGTTTCCATGGCCAGAACCACCTCACGCGGGGCAATTTCCGCGGAAAAAGCGAGATCGCGGTTGAGTTTGCCCATCACCCGCACCAGCCGATCGATCACCGGCGCAGCTTCCGTGCGCGCCAGCACGCTGCCGCGCTGGGCGGCGATGCGGGCACGGTCGAGATAGGTCTGAACCTGAGCCTGCATGGTTTCGGCCTGGGCACGCACCAGACCGGCATGGGCAGGCGTCATGTCGCGGGATTCGTTGATCAGCACTGCAATCGGGGTTTTGAGCGAATGCGCCAGATTGCCCACTTGCATGCGCGCCCGTTCGACCACCCGGTGATTGGCGCCGATCAGCGCGTTGATCTCACCAGCCAGAGGCGCGATTTCGCGCGGGAAATCACCGTCGAGCCGGTCGGCCTCACCGGCGCGAATACGGCCCAGCGCCTGGCGGGCCTGGTCGAGCGGGCGCAGGCCATAAAGGATCGCCACGGCGTTGACCACCAGACTGCCGATGCCGAAAATCACCAGCGCCAGATAGAGGTTTCCTGAAAAATCGGCGATCTCGGCGTCAAGCACCTGACGATTGCCGGCCACGCGAAATCTGGCAGCACGGCCGTCGGCATCGAGGTCCACTTCGGTTTCGGCCACCACCAGCAGGTTGCCGGCTGGATCCATCGCCGGATAATAGCGCAGATAGCGGGCGTCAAAAGGTACGGCCTGCTGCGATGGGGCCGGCAGCGCCGCGTCGCCGATCGAGACTGAACCCAGCCGCGGCCCCTCGGTTCCGGCCAGCGGTTCGACCAGCCAGATCCAGCCACTTCCGGGTTGATCAAATACCAGGTCACCCAGTTGCGGCGCGCCGGTCAGGCGGCCGGAGGCGTCGATCGACACCGCATTGATGACGCTGTTGAGCTGGGCGCGCAATAGATCGGCGAACGCGCGTTCGCTGTTGGCGCGGTAAAGTTGGGAAATCACGATGGCGATGGCAACAAGCGCGATCACCGCCCAGATGGAAGCCAGCATCAGCACCCGGGCTGTCAGCGACGCCCGTTTCATCCGGCTTTATCCGCTCCGCCGCCGCCGGGCGCCGTCAACCGGTAGCCGAGGCCCCGCACGGTCTCGATCAGATCAGCGCCGATCTTCTTGCGCAGACGGCCGACAAAGACTTCGATGGTGTTGGAATCGCGATCGAAATCCTGATCATACATGTGCTCGACCAGTTCGGTGCGCGACACCACCTGGTCGACGTGATGCATCAGATAGGACAAAAGCCGGAATTCGTGGCTGGTCAATTTCAGCGTCACGCCGTCGACGCTCGCCTTGGAGGATTTGGTATCGAGCCGCACCGGCCCGCAGACGATTTCGGATGACGCATGACCGGAAGCGCGGCGGATCAACGCCCGGATGCGCGCCAGCACTTCCTCGACATGGAATGGCTTGGTGACGTAATCATCGGCGCCCGCATCGATGCCCGCCACCTTGTCGCTCCAGCGGTCGCGCGCCGTCAGAATGAGCACCGGCATGATGCGGCTCTCGGCGCGCCATTTTTCGAGCACCGTCACGCCGTCCATCTCCGGCAGGCCGATATCGAGGATCACCGCATCATAAGGCTCGGTGTCGCCCAGAAAATGCCCCTCCTCGCCATCATAGGCGCGATCAACCACATAGGCCTGTTCCTCCAGCGCCTCGGCAAGCTGACGATTGAGATCCTTGTCATCTTCGACGATAAGTATTCGCACCTGATCCGCTCCCGCTGTCTGACGCCCGGCGCCTCGAAGATACCGCGCCGATTCGTGCGCGCTTTCCTTATATCGTGTTCCCGGCGTCCTGCGTTACCGTCTGCGCGCAGCCATCACCTGATTTGGCTGCCAACCGGGCGCGGCCTGCGATCCGGCAACGATCTGGCGGCGCGGTCCTCATTGGGGAACGGAGATGGTCACTTTCTTTGGCCGCTCGGAACCAGTTCCCGGAACCAGCACGGTGATAACGCACACCGCCTGGCCACCCTGGCTCTGGGCGGAAGCGGACAGCAATTGCCCGCCGGTCTGGCTGACCACCTGCGCCGCAGCACCTGAACAATCGACAGCGACACGGCGGATTTCCGCTTCACCGGCGCCCGGCACCTGAAGGGCCGGCATCGGTGTCATCGCGGTTTGAACGGCGATCAGTCCGGCTGTGAGGATGGTGGCAGTCATGAGGAACCCTGAAGCGGTTTGTATTTCATTGTGACAGGATTGATACAGGATCCTGTCTGAACCGCAAATGAATGGGAAGCCCCGAAAAGCACCCTCCCCGCATCCTGGCAGAGCGTCACCTGATCCGGGCCCTGGCCGTGATCCGGCCGTAGAGCGCCATCAGGCCGCCCAGTGCCGCGCCCAGCGATGTCAGCAGTTCGGTGAGCGATGCGCGGTCGCCATCGGCCAGTTCAAGGCCTGTCAGCCCCAATACGGCCGAAAACAGCGTGACCGCTGCGCCCCAAAGGGTCTTGGATTGCCACCAGGGCTTTTCGATGTTCATGAACTTGGTCCTTTCATCACAGGTGAGAAATCAGGGCATCAGTGTTGCGGTGCGCGCCACGCCCCAGGGCACGCGCTTGCCGGCTTGCGCCACCCGCAGGGTCAGTGCCGATTGCGGCGCGCCGAAATCTGCGAGCTCGTAGGCGTCCGGGTAGAGCCATTCAGGGGCATCGACCTCGATGCTGCGGATGGCGGTGCCGGCATTGAGGATCTCGGCGCGGTAACGCTCGAACCCCTCATCATTGGCGATCTCTGCCGCAGTCCAGCTGTCGGCCGGCAGCCGCCCGCGGCGGGTCCAGCCAAACATCACGCCGCCGGCCTGGCGGCGGGCGCGCAGATGCACCGGCGACAGCGGAGTGAGTGCGCGTTCGCCACCAGCGAAGATCTGAGGTTGCGTACCGCCAGAGGGCAGGCCTGCAGCCTCGGCGATCCAGTTGAGAGCGCGTCCGGCCTCGTCCAGCGACAGGCCGAGCGGCCGCACCCCGTTGTCGAGCGCAACAAATGAAGCCCCCGCGCTGGCGCCCGCGCGCATCGCGTCATCGGTGCCCGCCTGTCCACGCAACAGCCCGGAAAGCCGCCAGCGTCGGCTGGCGATCTCTTCGGCCGTTTCGAACTGCAAGACTTCCCAGACGCCAATGTCGGAGCGGACCACCGCCACATTGGCTCCGTTCAACAGCGCCAGCCGGCTCACCGACGCCATCTCGCCAAAGCCCAAATCGACTTCGACGCCCGGACCCCGGTCGACGCGAGCCTCCCAGCCTCCAGGCGGCAGCGGCGTGACCAGCGATCCGATCCGCGCCGGCGCTTCCAGGGTCACGCGCGGCGCATAGCCCTCGGCCTCGACCGAACTCGACAGCACAATCTGCCGCCAGGGGACCGCCAGACCGGCGGCTCGCGCCCAGGCGGTCTCGTCACCGCCCCGGATCACCGGCAGGTCGGCATAGAGGATTGCCGGTGCGAACGCCGCGCTGGCGTCGCCGCCACTTGGCGGAATCAGCGTTTCGCGGGTGGATCCGGCCGCGGCGCCTGAATGGGACACCGCCTCGATGCGGCGCATGTCGCCATCCTCAATGCGGTTGATCCGGAACACGTCCGACGGCGCGTCTTCAAGATCAAGCCTCACCGTATCACCGGGCTGCAACGATGCGGCCTGCGGCGGCATCGAGAAGGTCAACCGCCGGCGCTGCAGCCGGTGATCGCGCAGCCAGCGGTCGGCGGCGGCGCGGGCTTGTCCAGGCTCCAGCGCCAGGCTGAGCGGCATGTCGTGCTGGCGCAACGCCTCGCCTTCCAGCCGTCGCGAGCGGGCGGAAGCCGCGGCGTGATCATTGAGCGGATCGGCGAACAGAATGACCGCCTCGTTGGAAAACTCGCCGATTTCGCCGCGAACCTCTTCATGACGCGCGGCGTTTTCGGGCTCGGCGATGACATCGACAATGGCGGGTGCCGCGGCCGCCGTCAGCCGCGAGACGAACTCCAGGCCGCGCGACCCTTCGCGCACATCGATGGCGAAGGCCTCGAGAAGCGGTTCGAGCACCGCGCGGGGCGACAACGGGCTGGTGATCACATGACCTCCGGCGGTGCCATCGACCCGGCTGACGTCGAAATCAAAGAACTCCGCGTCTGTGAGCACAGCAGCAATCAGCTCGGCCAGCGTCAGCCCGCCCAGGCGGCCATTGAGCCAGTGGCCGGTGCGCCAGTTGTCGCCATCCGACCAGACATCGCTCGACAAAGGAAACGCCGGAAACGGCCGTGCATCCCAGCTCCACAGGTGAATGTGGTCGGTCACCACCATGCCATCGGCGTTGGCCGGTCCGCTCCAGTGCTGGAGATGGGCGGCGAGAAAGGCGCGCTGGGCGAAATCGTCACGATTGCCGTTCGAGTACCAGGGCAGCGCGCTTTCAGATGATTTCGGATCGGGAAACAGATTGGGTTGATTGGCGCCCTTGTCCACCGCCGGGCATCCGAGTTCTGTAAACCAGAACGGTTTCGAGCCGGGAACCCACGCACTCGGCGTTAAAGCCTCGACGCCGCCGACGCGGTCGAAATGCTGGTTTTGCCACCAGCCGCGCAGGTCCTTGATGCGGTAGATCCAGTGCTTTCCCGCCAACCCGTCGGTGATCGGCAGTCGTGCGCGCGCATCCCGCCCGGCTTTGTCGGCGTAATACCAGTCAAAGCCTTCGCCACCCTCAATCGCGGCGGTCAGCGCGGTCACATCATTGGCGTAGCGGGCGCCGTCGGGGTTGCCCTCGCGCAGATCTTCGTCGCGCCAGTCCGACAGCGGCATGTAATTGTCGATGCCGATGGCGCCAATGGCCGGATGCGCCCACAGACTGTCGAGGTGAAACAGCACATCGCCCGAACCATCGTCGGGTCGGTAGCTTGCATATTCGCTCCAGTCGGCGGCGTAGGTCAGCGTCGTGCCCGGCCCCAGCATGGTTTTGACGTCGGCGGCGATTGCCGCAAGTTCATCGACAAAGGGAAAGCTGCCGGTGTGGTCGCGAAGCCGCGTCAGGCCAATCATCTCTGAGCCGATGACGAAGGCGTCGACCCCGCCTGCCGCAACCGCCAGTGCGGCATGATGCAATACGAAACGGCGATAGCCGTCATCGCCACCCAGCCAGGTAACGCCGCCGCCGGCAACGATGACGTCGGACACGGCTGTGGTTCCGCACAATGCCGAGATTTCGCTTCGCATTGCGGCGGTCTTGTCGGGCGTGCCCGGCAGACCGGGGGCCGGCGCTGCCGTCACCCGGCCGCGCCAGGGATAGACCGGTTGGCTGGCGGCCCCATCGGGCGCGGGCAAGCTGTTTCCGGGCGCGATGTCCATCAGCACAAACGGATAGAGCACCACCTTGAGCCCGCGCGCCTTGAGATCGATGATCGCCTCGATCAACGCGCTGTCATCGGGAGTCCCGCCATAGGCCGGGCCGCCATCCTTCCGGCTGATCTGGTGGGCGGTGCTGCGGGAATAACCGCCGACCTTCCAGGGCCGGGTCTCGCCCTCACGGAACGGCACCTCGACGCCCGGACGGAACCGGCAATGGCTGGTGCGCAGATCGTCGCCGAACCAGGACGAGACCAGGGCCACCGATTTCAGGTTCGGGCACACGGCCTGCAATTCATTGATGGATTGGGTCCAGTCGGTGGATGCCAGACGCATGTTTCGGTTGATCAGCCGCTCCGATCCGATGCCCAGCGCTTCGCGCACCTGGGTGGTGGCATAGCCGTGCTCGGTCGCCCCCGGGATCAGCGCCACCGCCTTGATCGCAGTCTCAAGCCCGCCGACGGGCCGGACCACCTCGAACTGCAGGGTGGGAATGCGGTTGCCGAATTCATCGAGCGGCAGCCGCTCGAACACCACATAGGCAAGTCCGCGCCAGGCCGGCGCACGGCCAACGCCCTGCTTGGCCTCAATCAGCGGGTCGGGCAATTGCGTCGCCGTGCCGTGGTAGATCCGCATGTCCAGCGTTTGAAGGTCGAGTTCGCGGCCATCGGCCCAGACCCTGCGCACCGACGCGATCGGGCCTTCACAAAGCCCAAGCGCGAAATTGGCGTGGTTGGAATAGCTCACGGTGGTCTGGCTGCGCCCCTTGCCGCCCTGGCGCTGCTGGGTCACGGTTTCCTCGAACCGTGTCGCCCAGATCAGCGCGCCGGCGATGCGCATGGTGCCGTGAACCCTGAGAATCGGCGATCCCTCGTCGGCGGAGGGGATCCGGGCACCGCTGAGGCCGCGGCCATGAACGGTCTTGGAGGGATTGAGCAGGCTGGAGTCGAGCATGCCGCCCACGGTGGCGCCGATCGCCGATCCGATCGCGGTGCCGACGGGCCCGAACAACCCGCCCACGGCGGCGCCGGCCACTTGCAGCAAAAGTGTCGCCATCTCTAAATCTCACTCATTTCGAGGTTTTGCGGCCGACGGAAATCCGGTGCACAGCCGCAATCCGCCGCCGCCAGGAGGGCACCAGCGCGCTTTCGATCACACCCGCTTGCTCATAGGCGTGGATAAAGTGCTGCGGCCCGGAAAGAATGCCCGCATGTTTGGCGGCCACGCCGTCGCGCCAGCGAAACAGCACGATGTCGCCGGGCCGGGCTGCGGCCAGGGAGATGGCAGCGCCGCAATGACGGCGGGCGGCAAGAATAAGCCGGTCGGCGCCTGCCCGCTCCGCCCAGTCGGGCTGGTAGGGTCCGGGCTCTTCGGTCACCAGTCCGGTGATTTCAGCATAGACCCCACGCACCAGGCCCAGGCAGTCACACCCTACGCCCTTCAGCGATGCCTGATGCCGGTAGGGCGTGCCGACCCAGGCGCGCGCGGCTTCTACAATGCGTGCGCCAAGGTCTTCGTCGTCGATCATCCCGCCGCTCATGGCACCACCGGCCTGCCATCATGCACGGTATCAGTGTCGGCGTAGCCATAGGCGAAGTCGCTGCCCGGCAAATGCGGAAAGCCCTGAAAATTGAGTGCATTGGCAAATTTTTGTGAACAGGTTTCAAAAGACTTGTCACAGCCGGCTGTTATCTCGAACTGATCACCGGGCGCCGGCAACCGCGCCATCGGCGACCACAGGGTCAGCCGCGCGCTGCCGCCCGCCAGCCCATGTTCGGACACGTCGGTGGTCAAGCCTGAAAGCGGACCGGTGGAAAACGCCACCCGGCCGCCCGAAAACCATCCGGCCGGGCGGTCGTCGACGCCGCTGACGATCAGCGTCGTCTCATCGGGCGCATCGATCACCGCACCGCTGAGCCTGAACGGGTGCGCCGTAACATTGGCGGTGCATCGCCCGTCGCCCAGATCGGCGTCGCAGCGGCGGCTGTAGAGCCGCCCGCTTGGCTGGTCGAGCCGAGCTGCGAGCGACCTGAGTTCCACGCTGAAGGCGGGGCCGCTACTTCGCACCTCTCCCAGCACCCGGGTGGACAACAGCACATGGTCGTGAGGCGCCTGCCAATTGACCAGGAACGTCTCAACCCTTGCGCCGTCATAGCGGCCAAGCGCCAGATCGTCTGCGCTGATCGCCTCGTCGGAAAAGGCCCCCGCCACATCTGCGGCATCGGCCTCAAGCCCCAGTCCGGTCTCCACTTCGGACGCGCGAAATCCGGTGGCTGCGGAAAACACGGTGCCGTCAAATTCGAGATCGCCGTCATGCTCGGTAAAGCCTAGCACCAGCCCGTCGGTGCGGGTGAGCCGCCAGGCATGGCAGGTGGTGGTCGAGGTCTGGTCCAGATGGGCCGCAAGGCCCGCGGGGATATCTCTCATGGCATCGCTCTCATGGTTTGATCTCCGTCAGCGGCACAGTGGGAACCGACCCGGCCTTGAAGGCGGCGAGCGAGATCTCGATGCGGTCGATGTCGAAGCGTACGGGAATGTCGAACTCGTAACCGGCGGTCACCAACGCGCCTGGCGCGGGCGTCGCTCCCGGTGCGATCACCACCTGCCCGGTGGCTGCGTCGACACTGTAATTGCCGGGATCGACCGGAACGCTGTTGATGGCCACCAATACGCTGCCATCGACCGGTTTTTCAATCCGGCGCGCGGTGGCGCCGCCGGTGTCGGCATAGGTCTTTGTCAGCGCAAACAGTGTGGTCACCCCGTCGCCCACGCCGATGGATTGATCGATCGCTGTGGGCGGCTGGCCATAGGCCGCCGAAACGTGATCGACCGGATCACGGAACCGGAAACCGTAGAGCTGACCGCGTCGCGCCTCGAAGAACTCGATGAGCTCATAAAGATCTTCCAATCCGCGCAGGCCGGTGCCGACATCGTAGCGCCGGCGCGCATCGGCCCAGCGTGCGTTGCGGGTTTCCCCGCCATTGGAGAGCGCCACGATATCGGTGCGGCGCCCCGGTCCTCCGCTGGCGCCCAGCGACAGCCGCAAAGGCAGGCGGACCTCGTGAAATCCCTGGGTCATGTTCGAGTTTCCTTAAGTGGATTAGAGACCACGCCGGCCACGGCCGACGGCGCGCGCCAGCATGGCCGTGACCTGGGCCTCGGATTTGGTGAAGCTGGCCGCGTCCTGGGTGGAGACGTTGAAGGTCACCTGCATCGGCTGGCCGCCGCCTGCGGAGGCCACGCCCAACCGCCCGTCAGACCCGCGCTTGAGTGGCATGATCGCCTCGGCGCCGGCCTCTCCCATCAGCCCGACATCGCCGCCGGGCATCGCAAAATAGGAAGGTCCGCCGACCACGCCGCCGTCGGCAAAGGCCGTCACACGTCCGGGAACGCCGCCTTTGGCAAAGGGCAGGATGTTTCTCAAACCACCGGTGAGGCCGGCAATGGTGTTGCCCATCAGACCTTCGAGCGGCGCCATTCCGGCATCAAGCGTGATGGCGATCATGCGGTTGCCGAGCTGGCGCAGAACATCTTCAAGACCCCGGCCTTCCACTGTGGCCTGTTTCATGGCCGTCGACAGCGCACTGCCGAAGGAGTTGGCCTTACGGGTCAATTCATCGAGCGCGCGATCCGCACCATTGAGTTCGAGATCCACATCCACGTCCAGATTGTCGTCTTCGATCATTGCGGCGTCTCCTTGCAGGTTTGATTGCCTGTCCGATTGCCCTGTTCACCGGTTCGGACTGGCGGGCCGACCCACGAGCCCGACGAGCAGCGCACCGCCAACGGTGCTACTGGTGTTTTCGATCATCGGGACCTGGCTGCGCGGGCTGTTGGTTCAGATCGTCGGGAAACCGCGCCATCAACGCCTCGATTCCCTGCCGGGTGGTGGTGTCGAGCGCGGCCTGGTTGTCCAGCAGCACCATCAGTTCACGCAGGCTCAAAGCCCAGAAGGCTTCGGGGGGAAGCCGCAGGCGACCGAGGCCGAAGCGGATCACGGACGCCCAGGGGAAAAACGCCCGCTCCGGCTTTGTCACCGCGTTGCCGCCTGCGGCGCGGAAGGGCGGCTTTCACCCTCCCGGTCTGAAACCTGTTCACCCGCCTGGCCCGGCGGTGTCTGTGCGAAGGTCGCCCACAACAATTGCGCGGCGATGCTTGCGAAGCCGGCGATGCCGCCCTCGGTCGACATGGCCGCCACATCCTCATCATCCACCCGGTTGCCGGCGCCGCGCAGGCCCGCCCCGATGATCCGGACAATATCCTGCGCCGACAGCCGCCCGCTCTGGAAGCGATCAGCCAGTTCTGACAGATCGGAAACACCGAAGGCGCTTTCCAGCTCAGCCAATGCGCCCAACGTCAGGCACAACAGCCGCGTCTCGCCGTCCAGACAGGCGGCGATCTCGCCGCGATGGCGATTGGGGTGAACCCGCGGCGTCATGCTCAGATCCCCGCGAAACTGAGCGCACCGGCCGATTCCAGCGCGATCTCGAAGGTCATCTCGCCGTCATGGCGTCCGGCATATTCCAGCGCCACGATCTGGAACGGCCCGGTCACGGTGCCGAAATCCGGGATCACCACCTGCCAGTTGCGGATTTCGCCGGCGAAGAACAGGCTGCGTGCCAGAGCGTCGCTGGCCTGATCCTTGAACAGACCGCCGCCTGAAAGCGCCGCGCGCTGAATGCCTGCACCGCCCAGCAATTCGCGCCAGCGCCCGGCGGACTCGGCGTCGGTTATGTCGACGGCTTCCGCATTGAAGGCCAGCCTACGGGCGCGCAGCCCCGCGATGGTGACGAAACCACCGGTGTCCTCCACCTTGATGAGCAGGTCCCTGCCCTTTTGAGCACTCATGTCCATGTCCTTTCGCTATGCGTGAATGATTGCCGGCACCCGGACCGGTCAGGGCTCGGTGACCGCGCGAAACCTCAATCGCACCACATGCAGCCCGCTCTTGGGCGCACGGCGGCTCAGCGTACGTTCGTGGCGAAGATTGATGAGCGCCGCCCCATTGAGCACAAGATCAGCTTCATGCAGCGCGCCGCGCACCGCGTCGGCCAGTTCGACCGCCTGCTTGCGGCCGTTCTGCTTTGTCCAGGCTTCGATCTCGAAGCGGTGTTCGGTGCCGGGCCCGTCCGCAGTCGACCAATCGCTCTGAGCGGCCTCGCCAAACACCAGATAGGGTGGCTCGATCCGGGTGATGCGCCGGTCGAATATCCGCCCGGACCCGGTGATGTCGGTGATCGCCTGGGTCGCGGCCAGCCTTTCGGCCACGGCTTTTTGCAGTGCGTTGGCGCTCATGGCCGTGCCTCCTCGCAATCGCAGATGAGATAGCGTCGCCGCTCGTCGGGGTCGTAGAGACTACGCACCTCAAGCGGCCTGCCGTGCAGCACGAAGCGCATGCCATGGCGCAGGTCCTCGCGATAACGGATTGTCACCCGGTGGCTCACCGGTGCCTTGTCCGCCCCCGCTTCTTCGCGTGATCTGGCGCGCAACGGCTCCACCCGGCCCCAGAGATCGGCCACCGGCGTCCAGCCATCACCGACCCCGCCCTGGCCATCGGGCGCCTCGGCTGGCGCCTCAAGCTTGAGCCGCGCATCGAGCCGGCCCGGATCGAGAAACACTCTGGCCATCACAATCTCCGCGGCGCCCAGGGCGCGATCAACCGGTCATAGCCAACCGGCACCGCGGCGGGCTGCATGTCGAGCGAGACCGCGCCGCGAAACTCGTAGAGATGGGCGGCATGGATCAGGATGGCCCGGACCAGCTCCGACGGGATCTCGGTGACCGCGCCAAAGCCCGCAGTGAAGTCGATCTCGATGCCGTTGATCGGCTGGCTGGCGGGTGGGCGCTGTTTGAGGACAAGCCGCGCAGGCCTTGCGGCGGCGTCAAGCAGCAGCCCTGGGAGCGGCACCGCTTGCGGTGTCCCGTCATGATCATAAACATTCACCGCATCAATGCTTTGCACCGGCGTTTTCATGAGTTGAATCACTTCACCAGTCGGCCAGTCATCAAGCAGCAACCGGAAACCCTGCGGCATCAGCGCCACACCGGTGACGCCTTCCAGATGGGCGCGGGCGACACGGATCAGGCCCTCGAGCAACGCATCCTCGTCGTTCAGATCGATGCGCAGATGGGCTTTGAGATCGGCAAGCGTCACCGGTTCCGCCAGCGGCGGATCGGTCTGTATCAGGGTCATGGCTGGCTCCGGTGATGGGGTGTGGCGCTGGGATGTCGGGGGTACAGATCCCTCCCCCGGCCAGGCCGGGAGAGGGGTGCGCGGCAGGTCTTTTCAGGAGGTCGGGCCTGCCGGTCAGGCGGCGAATTTCAACAGCTTGATCGCCTCGAAATTCTGCACGCCGCCGCCCACGCGCTTGGTGGTGTAAAACAGCACATAGGGCTTGGCCGAATAGGGATCGCGCAGGATGCGGACACCGGTGCGGTCGACCACCAGATAGCCGCGGCGGAAATCGCCGAAGGCAATCGAGGCGGAATCGGCTGCGATGTCGGGCATGTCCTCGGCCTCGACCACCGGGAATCCCATCAGCGAGGCCGCCTGACCGGCACCCGCCGGCGGCATCCACAGATAGTTGCCGTCCGCATCCTTGAACTTGCGGATCTGGGCCTGGGTCTTGCGGTTCATCACAAAGCGCGCATTCTGCCGGTGCCCGGCCTTGAGCGCGTAGATCAGATCCACCAGCCGGTCGGAGGGATCGGCACCGAAAGCGCCCGCGGACCCCGTTGCGATATGGCCGAGATTGCCCCAACTCCAGGCAGCATCGTCGACGCTGGGATAATCGAGAAAGCCGCGCGGCTTGTTGACGCCGTCGCCAGCAACGAAGGCCGCACCCTCCTGTTCGGCGAAGGCCGCCTCCACCTCGGCCGCGATCCATGTTTCGATGTCGAGCGCGCCATCCTCGATCAACGAGGCGGTGGCCGCCGGCATGGCGTAAAGCTCCATGGTCGGAAACTGCAGCTCTGCGAGTTGCGGCGTCGCCGTCTGGGCGCGGGCATCGGTTTCGCCGACCCAGCCGGTGGCCATGCCGTCGAGCGCGAAGGGTTTCTTCAGCACTGCGCCCGAAACCTGGCGCACCGTGGCGATCGAGCGGATCGGCGACAGATCCGACAGCCGGCGTCCGATTTCGGTGTCGAGTTCGTCGGGCACCAGGTAACCGCCATCGGGGTCACTGCCCGACGACATCGCCTTGAGTTCGCCGTGGCGCAAGCCGGCCTCCTCTCCGCGCCGCACATAGGCGTCGAAGGCCTGGCGTGCGGCGCTGGGTTCGCGTCCGCCGCCACCGCCCAACTCTGGACGTCCGCGCTTGACGAGCAAGCGATCGAGCGCGCGTTTTTGCTCATCGAGCGTCTGGTCGATGCGCGCCACCTTTTCTTCGGTGATCACATCGGCGCCGCCCCGGCGCTCAATTTCGGCCAGCCGCTGGTCGTTGGTGAGCTTGTAGGCCTCAAAGGCGGAAATGAAGTCGTCGAAGGCCTGGGCAACATCGGCGTCCACGGCCTTGGTTTCCGGCGCGACCGCCTGTTTTGCATGGGGGTTCATGATTGGGTTCCTCTCGAAAATTCCGGTTGATACTGAACAGGGCCTCGACCCCGGTGAGGGCTAGGGATGCAACAACCCGTGCGTGAGCCGGCGCAGTCGCACCTCCAGCCGTTTGAGATGTTCCGGCGCAGCGTCCTGCCTGTCCGAAAGCGCTGTGTGGCCGCGGGCGATCAGCCCGCGCGCCTGGGTCCGCGTCAGCCCAGCGTCCCGCGTGAGCCTGCGTTCGAGTTCGCGGCGGGTCAGCGCCGCGGCGGATTTGACTGCGGTGACCCGGGCGCCGGGCTGCATGGGAAAGGTCACCACCGAGATTTCCCACAGATCGGCGCTCAAGATCCTGCGCACGCCGCTCTTGGCCTCGTTGCGGGCGCGCAAGGTCTGAAAGCCGATCGACAACCCGTCGAGCGCGCCTGATTTCATCAGTTCGTGCACCTCGCGGGCACGGGCCACGCCAAGCGACAGCTTGCCCTCCACATGCAGGCCGTGGCTGTCCTCGCGGATCGATGTCCAGCGGCCGATCGGCTGCTCGGGGTCATGCTGGTAGAGCATGCGTATGTCGCCCGGTCCGCGGCGCTTGAGCGAGGCGGCGAAGGCCCCGGGCTCAATCACGTCGTGACCCAGATCAACTGCGCCGAACAGGCTGGCATAGCCTGAAAAGCTGCCGTCGCCGCTTACATCTTCCAGTGCCAGATCGACGCGTTTGTGCTGCCGTCCGGATCCGCTCCAGTCCGCTTTCATGGATTTATCCTTGTGGTTGTCGAAAGTGTCCGCCGGCCGGCCGGAATGCGGCCAGGCGCGGGCCGCTCAGGGTTTGCGGCCCGTGCCGCGCCCGGTTCTGTCGGCGATCCGGGTGAGCACACCCAGCACCCACCAGGCTGCGAGGCTGGCCGCTGCCGATCCCATCAACAGCGTCTCATCGGGTGACAGCAGCGCCGTCACCCCCATCTTTTGAGAAAGCGCGATGCCTGCAGGTCCGCCAAACACCAGTCCGGATGCGATCCCGACGACCGCCCGTGCAGCGGCTTCGCGCGCGCCGCGCGGCATCATATAGGCGAACGACACCAGCGCGCCGCAAACCGCGCCGGCGATACGCGCCGCCATGATTGAGGGGTCCGGGCCCATATCCTGCATTGGCTTGGCTCCGTTTTGTTGGGGTTGGCGCTGCTCACAGACTGATTCAGAGCCTTGCGGATCTGAGTCCGGTTCACTCGACAACACGTTGATATCCAACGGCTTCCCGCTTTTCCTCGTCGCTGAGGAAACCGGCCGCACCCACCCGCGCCCAGAGCGCATCACGCTCGGCAGAAAGCCCCGGCAGGCGGTCGGCGTCATAGTCGATGCGCAGCCCCGAACCATGGACCGGCTGCAGCCAGGCGGTGAGCGCGGCAGCGGTACGGTTGACCAGCGGCAGCACGGTGAGGCGGCAGAAGGCGCGATTGGCCTCCTGGTAGTTGGCGTAGGTCAGATCGCCGGGAATGCCGAGCAGCATCGGCGGCACGCCAAGCGCCAGCGCGATCTCCCGGGCCGCGCCATTGCGCGCCTCCATGAAATCCATGTCGCGCGGCGTCAGCCCCATCGCCTTCCAGTCGAGCCCGCCTTCAAGCAGCATCGGCCGCCCGGCGCGGCGGGCGCCCTGATAGCCCTCCTCGAGTTCGGACTTGAGCCGGTCATACTGCTCGGGCGTCAGGTTGCCGCCCTCCTTGGGCTGGTAGACCAGTGCGCCCGAGGGCCGGGCGGAATTGTCGATGAGCGCCTTGTTCCAGCCCGTTGACGCATTGTGCAGATCGAGCGCCATCAGAGCGGCTTCGAGCGGCGCAAAGCCCAAATGATCATTGAGCGGATGAAACAGTTTGAGGTGCAGCAATCCCGGACCCTCTTCAGGGTTGACCGCAAAGCGCCGGCGTTTGCCGCCGGCCTGGTGCTCATAGGCGCTGGGCCAGCCGTCCGGCCCTTCGATCACCCGCATCCGGTCGGGCCTGAGCAGCTGCAGCCCCGATATCCGATCACCGGCCGCCACCGGATTGACCCAGGCATTGCCTGAAAGCAGCAGGTGACCGTAGAGCGTTTCAAAAAAACCGTCGCTGACGCCACCCGGATCGGGCCGCCTGAGCAGATCCGCCACCGGGTGCCGGTCCTGCTCGCGTCCCTCGTCAAACACCAGCCATGGCACCGAAGCCGCGGCCTCGGCGATCATCCGGATGGCGCGATGGGCGACCGGATTGCGCATGAAGCCCTCTCGGGCGATGGCCTGATAGCTGCGGCCGCTCCAGCGGGCCCCGCCCTCGTCCGAAAGTGCGGCAATCGCGCCAGGCAGCCAGCCTTTGGCGGCGGGCGGGCGAACCTGTTTCGCGCGGGTCCAGGGAAGCCTCAATCCGAATGCCATTGTTGTGCCCTTTCAAGTATCGGAATCAAAAACCCCGCCGAAGCGACCCGGCGGGGTTGAACTTTTCTCTGTTGCGACAGTCATCAGCCCGCGGCGCGGCGCCCGGCGCCTTGGCGGTGTGAAACCATTTCCAAGCCACCCGTCACATGTGTCTCACCAGCGGCTCGCTTTTCCGGTTGAGCACCAGTTCGGTCAGCGCCCAGACCAGTGCATCGAGCCGGTCGGGAGAACGTCCCGAGGAGAGCCCGTCGGGGCCGAAATCGCACATCTGGTCTTCAAGTGCTGCGAAATGGCCGGCATGAACCACCCGTCCCTGCTCATAAAGTGCGGCCACCGGTTCGGCGCGCAGCCATTTTCCGCGGCTTGCCCGCACGGTCCTGACCGGCAGATCCGGCTCCACGGTGCGAAGCACGCTTGTCACCATATCGCCGCCCTGATTGATCTCGGCGACCACGCAATCGGCGTCAAACCGGCCGTAAAGCTGTGCCGCGGCCTGCGCCCAGCGGGACGGGCTGGCGCCCTCCACCGATCCGTCAGCCAGCACCACCGCGCGGCCACCTTCCTCAAGTCCCGCAGCGACGATGCCGCAGCATGAATGTCTGGCTTCGCCCGACGCGGGCGGGTCCACCGCCACCACGATGCGCCGAAGCGGGCCGTGCTGACGCACCACCAGCGCCTCGATCTGGTCGCGCCGCCACAGCCCGTCCTCGCGGTCGGCGATCAGTTCGCCGTCGAGCTCCTGCCGCCCCAGCCGGGTGCCGCCATAGCGGGCGCGGATCGTCTCGAGAAATCCCGCCGCCAGATTGGCGGCATTGTCGAGCGTGCGGATCCGGGTCAGCCGGGTGGCCGGATCCTTGACCAGCGCCAGCATCAACGGCGTTGCCCGCGGCGTCGTGGTCACCAATTGCCGCGGCAGACGCCCGAGACGGAGGCCGAATTGCAGCATGTCCCAGGTGTCGCGGGCATGGCGCCATTTGCCTAGCTCGTCGCACCAGGCGAGATCGAATTGCGGCCCGCGCAGGCTTTCGGGATCTTCTGACGAAAACATCTGCGCCACCGCGCCCGAGGGCCACACCAGCCTGCGCCGGGTTGCCTCGAATACCGGGCGGTGTTCCCGCGCGACGCCCAGGACGCCCGAGATGCCGTCGATCATCACCTCGCGCGCATCGGCAAAGCTTTCGGCCACCAGGGCGATGCGCCCGTCGCCGTCCAGCCCCGGCATCAGTTGCGACGCCAGCCCGTGTACCCACTCGGCGCCGGCCCGGGTCTTGCCCGAGCCTCGGCCGCCCAGCATCAGCCAGGTGCGCCAATCGCCCTTGGGCGGCAGTTGTTCGGGCCGGGCAAGCAGCGTCCAGTCCCGGGCATTGGCGATCAGCGCCTGATCGTCGAGCTGCCGCAGATGCGCTGATACCAGCGCCTCGACAGGCTCGGGCCGCGCCGGGTCATCCACCGGAGAAGCTGATTCCGGAAAATCCTCTACCCTTTTGTTTTCGCGCGCCTTGTGGTGATCGCCGGCGCCATCACCCCGCTGCCGCGCAACGGCCTTTCGCCAAACCGGATCGGGGCGGACGCCCGCCTGGAGCAGATTGCGCAGCGGCACCGGATTGCCCGGAACGGGTGGCTCCCAGACGCTGTCTGCCGCCACCCGCGCCCGGGACCGGAGCCCCTCAATTGTTCCGGCACCACGGGAGGGCTCAGCGAGCCGGAACCAGTCCGGGTCAATACCCTTCTTCATCACCGGCGCTTTCGGTGTCCATCACGGAAGCTCGATCCGTGGGCTCAGTCTCATCCTGCTGCCGTTCCGCAGCCAGTCGCTCGGCGGCGGCGATGATGAGTTGCCGCACGGTTTGCCTGAGTTCAGCGCGCTCCTCGGGGCTCAGCGTCTGACTTGCGGCACGCGCCTGATCCTCAAGCGCCAACCGCTCCATCTGATCGATCTTTTCAAGGGTGCGGACAATCAGCGCCACCTGGTCCACCGCCGCCTTGCCTTCAAGCCCGTCCTCCCCAAGCCGCGCCGCCTCCCGGTCAAGCACGGCGCGCATGGACACCAGCATCGCACCGGTGCGCCGCGATGATGCGACCGGCCCAGACCCTTCGCCTTTCCCGTCGCGTGAGGCATGTTTTCGCTCGGGCGCGGGCGTGCCGGTCAGTGCGGGAAGATCGAGGCGAACGGCCAGCCCGGCGACAACATCGAGCGCCAGCAACCCGCACACCAGATCGAGGGTTTTCGAGATCCCGGCACGACCGGCGGAGAGCTCTTCCCCAGCCAACACTTGCGCCTTGATTGCCTGCGCGAAGGCGTCTGCCCCGGCCGCCAAGGTCCGGCGAGCCACATCCATACTGGTGCTTTCGGGCATTCAACCTCCAGATACGAAAAACGCCCCGGAGATGTCCGAGGCGATGCGTGCTTGCTTTGCTCATGGAACGGGGTCTGTATCAACATCCGGACAATGAGCCGGCGGCAGAGGTGATTACAAGACGATGTCCCCGAAACCCTCCGCGGCTCTCTTGCCGGCGCATTTGTGTGACGATGACATAAATCTACCAAAGCACCGTAACACTGTCAAGGATTATTTTCCTATCTAGGTATTTTTTCTTATGCTCGCACACCCTGAACCCGGAACACGCCGGTCAGCGCCGCACCGGACACACGGCCGAAGCCGAGCAAGCTGGCCACCGCGGGACAATAAGCAATATCAGAACCCATTTGATCGTGGTGCGGCCTTCTTGCTTGCGGTCGGAGCGAAACACTGCAGCGCCACAATGGGTCCCGCGCCTGGCAGGAACCAGTGCCGCCTACGGCTCTTCGCCCGGCCATTCAACCAGGTAATCCTCGAAATCATCAACCTCGACATCGCGCTCGCTCACGGTGCGGCCGCGCACGGAAACCCCGGCTTGATGCACGGTCTCGGGGTCGCCCGACACCAGATGATGCCACCAGTAGAGATCGCTGCCTTCGGCCACCAGCCGGTAGCCGCAGGTGGGCGGCAGCCAGGAAATCATGCCCACCTTTTCGGGCGTCAGTCCGATGCAGTCGGGCACCGTGGCCTGACGGTTGGCGTAGTCGGTGCAACGGCACGTCTCGCCGTCGAGCAGGCGGCAGCCGATATTGGTCCAGGCGATCTCCCCGGTGTCCCAATCCTCAAGCTTGTTCAGGCAGCAGCGGCCGCAGCCATCGCACAGGCTTTCCCATTCGGCCGTGGTCATCTCGTCAAGCGTCTTGGTTTTCCAGAACGGCCGGGCGCTCATGCAACTGTCCTTTTTACCGCCCGCGCATCAGGCGCAGCGCTCTGTCTCTTGTCCTTTGACTGAAAATCGGCCAAAAGCATAGCGTGTTAGGGGCGATAATCGCGGTGGGCGCCCACCGTTTGACAGGCAAGACGCGACATCGCATGCCGCCGCCGCAATGGACCGAGACCCGTGCAAGATCCGTTCAACCAGGAAAACCGGCCGCGAAAGCGCTCCACCATCCTGCTCAGGATTGATTCCTGGATCGATTCGACCATCTGGAACGCTGGCTTCCACGTGGGCGAAATCTGGGAGGAGATCACCATCTTCTTTCGCCGCTTCCGAACCCGCGGGGTCTGGAAAGCCGTGTTCGAATTCGCCGGCGAAGGCATGAATGCGGGCACGGCCGGCTTCGTGCTGTTGCTGGCGCTGGCGCTGCCGGCCTTTGAGGAGACCTCGGGCAATTGGCGGGCGCGCGATGATTTCGCGGTCACCTTTCTGGATCGCTACGGCAACGAAATCGGCCGCCGCGGCGTCATCCACGAGGATTCGGTGCCCGTCGATCAATTGCCCGATCATTTCGTTAAAGCCGTGCTGGCCACCGAGGACCGGCGATTTTTCGAGCATTTCGGTATCGATTTCCTCGGCCTGGTTCGCGCCATGACGGAAAACGTCAAGGCCAATTCGGTGGTTCAGGGCGGCTCCACCGTCACCCAGCAATTGGCCAAGAACCTGTTTTTGACCAATGAGCGCACCATCGAGCGCAAGATCAAGGAAGCGTTTCTGGCCTTCTGGCTCGAAGCCAATCTGCCCAAGAAGGAAATTCTCCGGCTTTATCTCGACCGCGCCTATATGGGCGGCGGCACCTTTGGCGCGGCAGCCGCGGCGCAGTTCTACTTCTCCAAGGACATCACCGAGGTTTCGATCGCCGAAGCCGCGATGCTCGCCGGGCTGTTCAAGGCCCCTGCCCGCTACGCGCCGCATATCAATCTGCCCGCCGCGCGGGCGCGGGCCAACGAGGTGCTGTCCAATCTGGTGCAGGGCAATCTGATGACCGAAGGCCAGGTGGTCGGCGCACGGCGCAATCCGGCCAGTGTGGTCGACCGCGGCGACACCGACGCGCCGGATTACTTCCTCGACTGGGCGTTTGAGGAAACCAAGCGGATCGCCGCCCGCTTC
This sequence comes from uncultured Hoeflea sp., assembly GCF_947501405.1. Lineage (GTDB taxonomy): Bacteria > Pseudomonadota > Alphaproteobacteria > Rhizobiales > Rhizobiaceae > Hoeflea. Next base: position 65,772 of record NZ_CANMVK010000006.1, read on the forward strand.
GATCACCAGACGCTGATTGTGCGCACCACCATCGATATCGGCATGCAAAACGCTGCCGAGGCGGCGGTGGAAAGCATCTTGCGGCAATTCGGGGACCGCTACCGGGCCGAACAGGCGGCGTTGGCGCTGATTGAAAACGGCGGTGCGGTGCGCGCCATGGTCGGCGGCCGCGATTATGGCGAAAGCCAGTTCAACCGCGCCTCACGGGCACTGCGGCAGCCGGGATCCTCTTTCAAGATCTACACCTATTCGCTGGCCATGGAACAGGGCATGACGCCGGAGACCACCATTGTCGACGCGCCGATAAACTGGGGCGGGTGGAGGCCCGGGAACTATAGCGGCGGCTATTCCGGCCGGGTTCGGATGAAGACGGCGCTCGCCAAGTCGATCAACACTATTCCGGTGAGACTTGCCAAGGAGAAACTCGGCAAGGACGCCATCGGCCAGATCATGGAACAGGCCAAGAAGATGGGCGTGGAAACGCCGATCCGCCGCGATGTGACAATTCCGATCGGCACCTCCGAGGTTACGGTGCTTGATCAGGCCACCGCCTATGCAGTGTTCCCGACCGGCGGGTTTGAGTCCCGGCGACACGGCATCGCCCAGATCCTGACCTATGGCGGCGAAGTGCTTTATGATTTCGACCGCGACGCGCCGCCGGCCAAGCGGGTGTTGTCGGAACAGGCGGCAACCTACATGAACCAGATGCTGACCCGGGTTCCCTATGTCGGCACCGCCCGCCGCGCGGCGGTCGAAGGTGTGCTGACCGCGGGCAAGACCGGCACCACCCAGGCTTATCGCGATGCCTGGTTCTGCGGCTACACCGGCAATTTCACCGCCGCTGTCTGGTATGGAAATGATGACTACACCTCGTCCAACCGCATGACCGGCGGATCGCTGCCGGCGATGACCTTCAAGCGGCTGATGGATTACGTGCATCAGGACATCGAGCTCCGGGCCGTGCCCGGGGTCGAAAACCCCTTCCCCGAATCGAAAAACGGCCCGCGGATTGCCCAGGCCCAGACCGATGCCAATGGCGACGCCCTGCCTGCGCCGGTGCGGCCGCGCACGCTCAACCGCGATTCCACCAATGTCCTGCGCGGGCTGGCGGATGCATTTGAGCGCGCACGTCCGCTGGGTCCGCCCGACCGGCTGGCTTCGGCGCAGCCATCACTGCCGGCCGCCCAGACCGGAGCGAACCGGTGACCGGCGGTGTGGCTTCAAGACCAACTGGCGCCATGTTGCAGAGTCCGCGGCCCAACCTCATTTCCGAGCAAGGAAACGTTTCGCCGTACTGCCGTTGCCGCCGGGGTCTCGCCTGGCCCGCGCGCCCGGTCTGACGAAGGAAATCCGCACCCGTGTTTCGTCTGCCCTTCCTGATCCTGGTCTCGCTGGCGATCGCCTTTGGCGTCGGCGCCTGGTCGGCTTCCGCCACCCTGAAAGCCACCTCCGGCTTCGGCGCCATCCGGCTCGGACCATGGAGCGCCTATCCCGAACTGCAGACGGCCAAGGCCGATCCTTTCGCCAAGGCGCATCGCGCCGGCGATGGCCGCATTCTGCTGGGCCGGGCCGAGGGTCTGGTGTTCACCGCAAGGTCCGATCAGGAGGGCGCACCGCTGTCGGGCCTGTGCAGCTACCGGATTTCGGGCTCCACGCCGCCGGCACGGTTCTGGACCCTCAGAGTGGCGCAGGCGGACGGTGCACCTGCGCCTGCGACCGCCGGCTTTCCGCAAAGCCTGACTTCCTGGAACACCCTGCGCGGTGCTGAGGGCGGGTTTGAGATCACGGTTTCGCCGCAGCCTGCTTCGGGCAACTGGATCCGGCTGGCCGCCCAGGGCGAGATCGCCATCGTGCTTACGCTGATTGATACACCGACCGCCGGCTCGGTGGGGCTGGTGGAACTGGACATGCCGTCGATCTCAAAGGTCAGGTGCAGCGATGCGTAGCCTGATCCTGTCCATCGCCATCGGCCTGGTGGGGGCCGCGCTGGTTCACATCATCGCCATTCTGGCGATGCCACAATGGACCGGCACTGACGCCTGGACCCGGGTCGAGGCGCTGGGAGATGGCAACCGCTTCTTCATCCTCGCCAACGAGCCCAACACGACCAATTTGTACAATGACGATCCGCATATCCGAACGGCTGTTTGCCGCTTTGACATTGGCGAAGGGCCGGTGCGGATCACTGCTTCAAGCGATGTTCCGTTGTGGACATTCGCTGCTTACAACACCTCATCCAACGAGACCTTTTCCATGAACGACCGGTCCTCGATCGGTGTGGATGTCGACATTGCGCTGGTAACCGCCGCGCAGATGCTGCAAATGCGCCGCGCCATGCCTGCGGCGCTTGAGCGCGCGGTGCTGGTGGAGTTGTCCGAGCCTGAGGGCTATGCGGTGTTGCGCGCCATCGTCCCCGCGCCCAGCCACGAACCCGCGGCGCGTGCCTTTTTGAGCGGCGCGGCCTGCGCCCCCTTCGCGATCGATCCGTAATCCGGTTCCGGGTTAATCTGCAGATCCACAATCTCTAAGGCGTCGCGTACTTCGCCGGATGCACAACGCTGTATTTCTTTGAACAAATGCATGTCGATTGTTGCTCGATTCAATCGGCTGAACACGACCGTCATTAGGTACATCTGCTTAGCGATTAGGTAGTCGTGCTGATATCTGCCGATCTGCGCCGATGCTACGCTCCCCACCTAGAATCTGACCATCCGCGCATCGATCTCTCCGGATTCCGGCACCGGAAATGCGCGGTCGCCATCGCAAGCCGGCTATGAGGGGACCCCCATGAAACCGATATCCATCCTGTTTGTCTGCGTTTTTCCGATGACTGTGGTTCTTTCAGGTTGCGCCAAAGGTCCCAAGAGCGAATTGTCTGACCGCGCACTGGAGGCCAATTCGGCCGGCCAGGAGCTGGCCATAGCGGGGCTGCGACGAAACTGCTATCCGGAGCAGTCACTATCGATCACCGAGCTGGAGGCCCGAGTTGCTGTTACCAGTCACGGTTACTCCGGCGGCCGAATCAGCCAATTGCCGACGGTTGACTCTGTCCATGGATCGCCCGGCGAAGGCGGCGGCGGCAGCAGTTGCTGACCTTTCCTGGCAGCAATCCCCACTGTCATTGTCAACGTCACGTCACCGGCCTTTGAGCCGCAGGAACTGTGCATGGGCGCGGCTGGAGCGTCGGGTGATTGCCTTGTCGTCAAGCGGCGACTGACGGCCTATGGCACGGCGGATCTGCAGATCGCCAACCAGCAGACTTAGGTACAGCGCGACGGATTCCCCGGGATCTTCGAACTCCAGCGCGCCCGTCCCGCCCACACGCGCCAGCAGTTCACCGATCAATGGTGCGACTGTTTCCCGCCCGAATTCGGAAATCACTGCGCCCAGTTCTCCTGTCGGATCCGCTGCGGCAGCGCGGTTGAGCTGAATGGCGCGCGGACTGATCAGCAACGCGAGAAGACGAGGACCCAGTGCCTCCAGAACCGCAAGCGGAGGTTCGCCACTGTCCAGCCCGTCCTGAAGCAGCCGGCGTACGTCCGCGGCATTGCGAACCACCAATGCGCGGAACAGTCCGGTCTTGTCGCCATACCAATTGTAGAGCGTCTCATTGGATGCACGCGCGCGCTTGGCGATCGCCAGCATCGAGGTCGCCGCATAGCCCTTTTCCTCCAGGACAGCATAGGCGGCCTGCTCAATCTGCTCCTGACGGGCGTTGCGGGTTTCCTCACGCATTTTCATTTTCTCCGGCTGTTGACGAAACCCGTATTCCATATTACGGATACATGCAACCGTACACTTAATTACGCTTATTGAGACCTCAGATGACCCCAACATCCTCAGCCGACCGGATTGCCGCGTCGGCTCTCGCCACATTGATTATCCTGCAAACCGTCATGCTCGCGTCGCTCTATGCGGGCGTACCGCCACATCCTCCTGCTGCAACGCCACTTTTCGGCATCGGACCACTGATCGGCGCATCGCTTTCGGCGGCGACTGCGGCGCTTGTGCTTGGCCCTCGCAGCACACCTGCGGGCCGTTGGTTCGGGCTCATCGCCGCTGCGTTGGCGCTGGTGTCGTTCGGACCGCAAAAATTTTTCGACCCGCAATTCGCAATCATCTGGCCAGCGGTCATAGGCGGTCAGATCGCGTGCGCAGTTCTGGTCTGGGCTTTTTGCAAGGGTCTGCAAGGCCGTGGCGCAACTGCCTGAAACGAACCTCCAATCACGGGAGTGACAGACCATGAAAACTGATCGCGTCCTGGCGCTTGCCGCGTTGTTGCTGATCGCTGCGATCTTCGGATTCTTCTATGCTTGGGTGTGCTCCACCATGTGGGGGCTCGACCAACTTGACCCGCAGATCGCCATTGCCGCGATGCAGGCGATGAACGCCTCGGTGCGCAATCCGGTGTTCTTCCCGGCATTCTTTTTAACCCCGCTGGTGCTGCTGGCGTCGGCGGCCATGCTGCATCACCGGCACCGCCGCGGTAGCGCCCTTTGGTTCGCCGTTGCGGCCGCTGTTTATCTGGTCGGTGGGTTCGGGGTCACGATTGCCGTCAATGTTCCCATGAATGAGGCGCTTGCACTTGTCGATGCCACGTCATTGCAGACGTCAGGCGACCCGCACGGTCAGGCAGGAGACATCTGGCGCGTCTATTCCGGGCGCTGGCAGTTCTGGAACCAGGTCCGCGCCTCAGCCTGCGGACTGGCCGTGGTCATGACCGGGATCGGGCTCATCAAACTGGGCCAACCCGCTTGAATTTGACGCGCGGGCAACGATACTCTCGCCCGATTGAAGGAGTGGACGATGGAATTTGGTGCTTTGCTGGTGTTTGCCGGCGCTCTGCTTGTAGCCGCCGGTTCGCCGGGACCGAGCATTGCTGCCCTGGTTGCGCGGGTGATTGCGCGCGGACCGGGCGATGTGATGCCGTTTCTGGCTGCGATGTGGATTGGCGAAGCCATCTGGCTGGCGCTGGCGGTGTTCGGACTGGCTGCACTTGCCCAAAGCTTTCATCTGCTGTTCGTGGCCATCAAATGGCTCGGCGTGGCCTATCTGCTTTATCTCGCCTATCGGATGTGGACAGCACCCGTGGCGATGTCCGCTCAGGCCCTGCCGGAGCGCGGCTCCGGCCTCAAACTGTTTGCCGCGGGGCTGGCGGTAACCCTGGGCAATCCCAAGATCATGATGTTTTACATGGCCTTGCTGCCAACCATCATCGATCTGGCGCGGTTGTCGCTGACCGGCTGGATGGAATTGACCGCAACCATGCTGGCGGTGCTGGTTTTGATTGATCTGGTGTGGGTGGCGATGGCCGCGAGAGCTCGTGTGCTGCTTTCAAGCCCCAGGGCGATGCGAATCGCCAATCGCTGCTCGGCCGGGTTGATGACCGGGGCTGCTGCCAGTATCGCGGCGCGGTAATCCCGAAACAGCCCGCAAGAGCCGCTGTCTCACGCCCAACACTGGTCTGGGCGCCAGCAACTCCGTGTCAGCCGTTCTTGCGGCGGCGCGGTTTTTTGGTTCCGGACTTGGCCGGTGCCGGTTCTTCGAACATCGGTTTGCGGGGTTTGTAAGCGGCGGGATTGGAAGTGCTCAGCCGTTCGCGCCACACGCCGGTAAAGATCAGGACTTTTGCCGGACCGGCCGGCCTGCGGGACGAGGATCCACTCACTGCGGCCCGTTTTCGTCTTGATGGATCAAAGGTTACGATTGTCGCCATTTCATCTCTCCAACCTTGTGGACGGGAAATACGCTCGACATTCTTCTCCTTCCTCACCAGTCACCAGACAGGATTTTGGTTAACAGCTTGCTAACGGTTTAGGGATAAGTTGATGCAAGTGTTTGTAGCGTTCCAGTCAGGTGTACCCGTGTCCGACAGTTTCCGCGATCTCGAACGGCCCGATCCGGCCCACCGCAAGGATGCGGTTTTGATGGCAACCATCAGCGGTCTGGAATATCTCGATCGCCCGTCGCGTCAGGATCTGGCGCGGTTTTCCAAACTCTTCCTGCCCCTGTTCGAAGCGGCCCAGCCGTCAACCCGGCGCATGGCCTCTGCAACACTGTCGCGGCTGCCGCGCGTGCCCGACGATGTTGCCGAGATGCTGATCAACCAGCCGATCGAGATTGCGGCGCCTTTCATCGCCCATTATCCCCGGCTCAGGGAAAGCATGCTGGCGCGAGCCGTCGCCCGTTTGGGTGCGCCGCATGCACGTGCCGCTGCCCGGCGGTCAGACCTCTCCCCACAGGGCATTGCGGCGCTGCAGAAGCTCAAGGATCCGTCCGTGGACGGGCTTTTGGTGTTGCGCGGGCTCATTCCCGATCCCGCCCACGGGTCCGCAAAGGAAAGCACGCCCCCAACACCCTCCGGTATCCAGCGCGTGGCGGATGCGGAACAGCGCACGGTCGAGACACCGCCGCTTGATCCGAGCGAGAAGCTGCGCGAGACCCTGCGTGAGATGGCGCGGCGCGGCCCTGCCCCCTCTCGGTCTCTTGCTTCTCCGTCTCTGGCCCGGCAGGCGCGCGGGCGTAAGCCGACCGTGTCCACCCCGGCCGCTCAAACCTTGCCGGTTGCCGGCACACCCGCCTCGGAGGTTCGCCTCAACCAGCTTGCCCGTCACGCCAAACCGGATCACCAATCCTGGTTCGCCACGGCACTCGCCGATGCGATGGAGACCAGCTACGCGCTGTCCGAGCGGATTATGATGGATTTGTCGGGCACGCAACTGGCCACCGCACTGATCGGGTTGGGCGCGCCTGCAACGCTCACAAAGGCCGCCTTGGAGAGCTTCTTTCCGCATCTGGCTGATCCCTCGACCCGGCAGACACGAGCCAATGATCTGATTGCCGATCTTGATGCGCAAAGCTGCGCTGCGCGACTTTCGGCCTGGCAGCGCGCCGATCGCTACACCAGCGGCACGCCATTGCATGTGCCGGCTCTTGCCGAGAGCAAGCCGGTGCGCCAGGAGAGCAAACGGCGGGCCGCGCCTCAGGAATTGCGGCGGCCGCTATCGGCCCGCAAGACCGGCTGAGACGGTTTTTCGCCGCCACCTTCCGCTTTACCGCTACAGCGCCGCGCATCCAATCGGATGCGCAAAGGACGCTGTAACACTTTGAAAGAATGCATGTACGTTATCGCTCAATTGAATCCAATTGAGCGCGACATGCATTAGCGACAGACTGCGACCGTTGGTCATTTGATCCAATGCGAAGCGAAAGAGACCTGCGGCGACCGCCTCAGCCGTCGATGAACTCGAGATAGGTTTCCGGCGCGTCGGTGTCTATCTCCACCACCCAGATATCCGGGTCGAAGCCGGATTCACGGCTCAGCACTTGAGAGATCTCGAATTCCGCGGCGCGATCCAGTCTCAGCTCGAACAGCCGGTCGCTGGGCCGTCCGCTGTCGAACGCGGTCTGCGGCGCCGGCGCTGCCAGGCTTTCGCTTCCATCGCGGTGGCGGATGCGGATGTAGATCGCCCCCGCCTCCTCCGCGCCGCGCCGTTCCACCGCCGCCATTCCGCCATCGGCGAACACCCGGCGCACCAGGGCTGCGACGAAGAGGCCGGCTTTGAGCCTCACAACGCGCCGATCTCGATCAGTTTCCTGAGCACCGTCTGGTTGGGCTGCCCGGTGACAGGCAGACGGTAATGCTTTTCGAACGCCTCGATCGCGGATTTCGTCTGGCTTCCGGCGACGCCGTCCACGGCGATGTCGGCATAGGCGATGTTGGACAGGCCGGACTGAATCTGGCGCACCAGTTCGCTGACCACGGCTTCTGGTGCGGCCGGAATGGTGACCGGCTCCCCGGCGCGCTGATCGGCCGCCACCACCGGTTCGGGGCGCGGTTTCGGCTTGGGCCGAGCCATGCGCTCGTTTATGATCGCCTCGGGTGTCAGGTTGGTTTCAGACGCGCTTACGGTCTCAGGCACGCTGACGGCCTCAGGCGCCCTGGCCTGCGGGACCGCCGGTTTTTCCATCACCGCAAGCAGGCCAGCCGTCGGCCCTCCGGTTTCGACATAGCCATTGGCCTTTTCCCAGGCGCGGATCGCCGCGGCTGATTTGGGACCCATCAGACCGTCGATTTCGCCACCATAAAGCCCATTCCGGGCCAGGATCTTCTGCATTTCGACCAACACCGGATCCGCCTTGGCCACCGGTTTGGCGGGCTCGGTCACCGGCTTGTTGGCCGGCCGGGTTGGCGAGACCGAGACCTGCTGGGCATTTGGCACCGGGATCGAGGCGGTCGGCGTTTCGTCGCTTCGCTCGATGCGGAACGTTGTGACGGTACGCGGCGGCACATCCTTGATGAAAGGTGTTTCGTTGACCGGTGCGGCGGAGACCGCAGGAGCGGTTCCAACATCGGCATCGCGGGTCTTGAGAATCGGCGCCGGGTGTTGTCCGGGCTGCTGCCACAGGGCGTTGGCGGTCACGAAACCGAAGATCACGGTAAAGGCCACCGTGCCGCCGGCCAGCGAAGGATGGGCCGAGATGAGGTGGCCCAGCATGCTCAGCACGCCGCGGTTTCCAGAGGCATCGTTGTCGAACAGATCAGGCGCTGCGCGCTGTTTCGGCATGGGTTTCGCTCCTGATAGCGTCATGATTTTTCGCGGTTTTCGTCAGCACCGGCGGAAAGGTGACCGGTTGGGCCGCCTCAGCGCCATCGGGCTCGCCATTGGCGCCGGAGCCGTCGGTTGGCAGCCGGATTGTCACGGCCGTGCCCTCGTTCTCCCGGCTCTCGATGGAAAAGGCGCCGCCATGCAGGTCGACCAGGCCCTTGACCAGCGACAGACCCAGGCCGGTACCCTCGTAGTGGCGGGCCAGGCCGTTTTGCACCTGCACGAAGGGTTCGCCCAGCCGCGCCAGCTTGTCGGCTGGAATGCCCACACCGGTGTCACTGACGGACAGCACCAGATGGTCGTGGTCGATCGCGGCATCGACATTGATGACACCGCCCGCCTCGGTGAATTTGATGGCGTTGCCCACCAGATTGATGAGAATCTGCTGCACGGCGCGGCGATCGGCGACCACTTCGCCGACATCGGGCGCGATGCGGCGCGTCAGTGTGACGCCACGATTGGAGGCCTGAAGGCGGAGCATGGCGTCGCATTCGCTCACCACATCGCCCACGGCGAAGGGTTCGACAAACACCTCGTAGCGTCCCGATTCGATCTTGGACATGTCGAGCATGGTGTTGACCAGCGCCAACAAATGCTCACCCGACTGGTGGATCAGGCCGACATATTCACGCTGGCGCTCGTCGCTGAATCCGCCGAAATACTCCCGCGCGAGAATGTCGGAGAATCCGATGATGGCGTTGAGCGGGGTGCGCAGCTCATGGCTAACGGCGGCCAGGAACCGGGTTTTGGCGGCATTGGCGGTTTCTGCTTCCTCGGCCACCGCAGTTGCCTGCTGCCGGGCTGCCACCATTTCGGAAATGTCGCGGGTCTGGACCATTGCCCCGCAAAAGCGTCCGTCTGCGCCAAACGCAGCCGACAAGGAAATTGCCGCATGCACGAATTGCCCGGCGCTATCGATGCGCTCAAAGCGCAGTTCCAGATCACGGCGGGGTTCGCCACGGCGCAGCGCGTCGAATGCATCGAGAAAGACGATACGGTCGGCAACATGAATGCGATTGACGAAGCCCTTGCCCTCAACCGCGCCAATGCGTTCGCCGTAGCTCAACCGGTCGCAGCCCGCCACGCGCACCACATCGCCGCGCGCATCATGTTCGGTGACCAGCCCCGGCATGTGGTCGAGAAGGCTTTGCTCACGAGCCTTTTGATCGGCGGCTGTCGATGCAGATGCGCCGTCAGGAATGGTCTTGTCATGGCGCTCCGTATCCAATGCGGCGGAACCGGTGGCTTCCATGTGGTTTGCGGGCCTGAGTGCCACGCTCGCGCCACGCAGCAGCGCGTAAGCCGCCAGCGAAAGTGCTGTGGCAAGGCCGGCGCCGCCGGCGGTTTGAAGCGCTTGGCCTCCGGCAGGAAGCTGAATGGCCATCAGTGCCCAGTTTGCGGCCAGGGCCAGTCCTGCGGCTGCAAGACCCCACAAAAGCGCTGTGCGGTTCTTCGACATCGCCACCGCTTCAAGCGGAACAAGCGCCAGCAATGGCAAGATCGGCGAGGCCAGGCCGCCGCTCAATGCCGCCAGGCCGCCCAGCGCCAGGGTTGCAGTTGCAAGCGCCAGCCGTCCGGTCAGACGCAACGACCCGGTCGAAGCCAATACGCCGCCCGCGGCAATCGGAAGCGCTGCGGCTGCAAGGGCTGCGGCGATAGCTTTTTCCCAGGAGAAGCCGGCGATCAGCACCGGAAACAGGATCAATGGCGCAAGCAGTGCGCTGAAAAGACAGGCAGCCATGGCCGACACGCGGCGCTCATGCCCGTCAGGCGCGACGCCGGGCGCACCGAGCCAGGAACCGGCGATCTGCCGACCCGCGACCGTTATCCTGTCAATGAGATTGTCCAATCCTGTCACTGCCGAATCCATACACGCCGCAGTCTGTTTGTTGTTGGTGTGACTGTGTCATTGCCGACTTAAGGAAAGAATAAAGTGCGGCCCCGCGAGGCCCGGCAATCGCGGCATTCCCCGCCAATGGCGCTGCTTTGGGGATCATGGTTAATCCCGGGTTGCCAAAACCGCCGCGACAAACCGTATTCTCGTTTGAAATTGCCATGGAAACCAGCGCAGAGCGCCGTTTCCGATATCGCTTCCGCGCCCCGGCAGCCCGCTTCACGCCCTGAAATCCGGCGGTTTTTTCGGGTCGGTAAAATTGTCGGCAAATTTGACTCAAATGCCTCGGCGGCCGTCAAACCGGGCTTGAGAGTTTTGCGCCATGCTCCTGATCAGTTTCGGGACAACCCGGACATCTTCTCCGTCCAATGATGGCGGACAACAGGAAGGGCTTTACGATGTGGTTTTTGATCAAGGGAAGTTTCTGGTTCTCACTGGTGCTGATCGCCCTGCCGCTGCTCGACAGCGGCTCGCGCGAGGCGCTTAAGGATGCACCGCAACTCGAAGTCGGCCAGAGCATGAGTGCGGCGATGGAGGCTTTTGCCGACATCAAGCAAATCTGCGTGCGCAAGCCCGATATCTGCGAGACCGGCAGCGAAACCTTTGCCGCCCTCGGTGTGCGGGCCAGGGAAGGCGCGCGCCTCGCTTACCAGTTTCTCGACACCAAGTTCGCCGACGCGCCGGAAGGCTTGACCACCGCCTCGCTTCCCGAGGCCGATGTGGAGAGCACCGCCGACTGATTGCACCCAACTCTGGCGGCTTGCGCCGCCAGTGCCGCCGGACGGGCCTGTCCCGTCCTTGTCATGATGCCGTCACTGCCAACTCAAGCCGCGCTCAGCGCGCCGCCACCGGGGACCGCCCTTCCTCCCGGTGGCGCTTTCTTTTTGGCCAGATCCTGAACCTCGCCCATGCGCGCAAGATTCTAACGGGCGAGCACACACGGCCCGGTCAGATCTCGATCGTTCCCGACATCACCGGCACACAGGCGCCGCCGATCCGCACGCCCGCCTGGCCTTCAGGCACTTCGATCTCAAGCAGGCTCGTCCGCCCCATGTCGACGCCCTGGGCGACGCGAAACCGGCGGATACCGCGGCTGTGCGGTCTACTGGCGGCAATCAGCGCGCAGGCGGCCCCGGTGGCGCTGCCGGTGGCCGGGTCCTCGGGCACGCCATCCCAGGGCGCGAACATGCGAGCGGTAACGTCGACCTCGCCATCCTCCGGTCCGGTGTCGGTTGTATAAAGATAGATCGCATCCGCCCCCTCGGCGGGCAGAATGCCAGCGATTTCCAGCATATCGACCCGGGCGTCACGCAATCCGGAGCGCGAGGCGATTTCCACCACCAGAAACGGCAGTCCGAGTGAGGCGATCACCGGCTCATGGCGTGTTGCGATCACCTGCTCAGCCGGCAGTGAAAGGCAGGACGCGGTCTGAGCGGGTGAAAACCGCGCGCCGGTCGTCAGCGCTTCAGGCGCGGTGATGAAAACCTTGTCCACGCACTCGTCCTCATAGGCGATGTCGCAGATCACCAGCCCCGCCTGCTCTTCGAAGACAAGTTGGCGCGGCACCGTCGCGCCGCGCTCCAGACCCGCCAGCACGAAGGCTGCGCCAACATTGGGGTGGCCCGCAAAGGGAACTTCACCAACCGGCGTGAAGATCCGCAAACGGGCGCGATGACGGGGATCGGCGGGCTTGAGGACAAAAACGGTTTCTGAGTAGCTGAACTCGCGCGCGACCGTCTGCATCTGCCCGGTATCGAGGTGGTCCGCATCCAGCACCACGGCAAGCGGATTGCCGCCAAAGCGGGTACGGGTAAACACATCGACGGTTTGATAATCCAGCCGCATGGTGCAATCCTTTCGGTTCCGGCCCGGCTTTAAAAACAATTGCGGTGCAGGCCGGAGCCTGTCCCGCACGCGGCTACGGTTGCCTGTCGCGCTTTTTTGCCCGGGCGGGGTGCCCTTGGGCCAATTACCGCTTATATGGCTGGGCAGGCAAGGAAAACAGGCATGACGACGCTTCAGTCCATTATCGACGACTTCGAATATCTCGACGATTGGGAGGACCGCTACCGCTATCTCATCGAGATTGGCAAGGCGTTGCCGGAGATGCCGGAGGACGAACGCATCGAAGCCAACAAGGTCAAGGGCTGCGCCAGCCAGGTTTGGCTTGTGGCCGGCGCAGAAGCCGGCGGCGACGGCGATCCGGTGATGGCCTATCGCGGCGATTCGGATGCCCATATCGTGCGCGGCCTGGTGGCCATCGTGCTGGCGGCCACCAACGGCCAGCGCGCTTCGAGCGTCGAACAACTTGACGAGAATGCGCTGCTCAACCAGCTCGGGCTTGGTGACCACCTTACGCCGCAGCGCGCCAATGGGCTGCGCTCCATGGTGATGCGGATCAAGGCGCATGCGGCGGCCGCGCGCGCGGCCGCCTGACGGCTGAATGGCCATGCCCGGTTTCTGACATCGCCCGAGGCGCGGCGGTCCGCTTGACGTGTCGGGGCGCGGCATAGTGCCGGTCCAGGGCCGCCAAGCCGACACGCAGCATCAGTTTGGCTGAGCGCACCGGCCATTGCCGTTCGCGTTCGATTAAGGTGAGGCCTTTTAAAAAGCAGCAGGCGTCAAGCAATACGCCCGATAGATCCGGGCCGACCGCGGCAATCGCCGCCTCGACCCGCTGGCGGGCGGCCATCGCCGCGTCTGTAAGATCACCAATCCCGCCCGCCGCCGCCGACTGACGTCCCACCCGTACCGGATCCCATCGCTGCCCGATCGACGGGGTGAGCTGGCCGCGGGTGAAATCGACACGCAAGCGCTCGCCGGCGGCAAGCAGATCGGGCGCGAGAAACGGCGCGCCGTTGCGGTCCTTGAGCCGTGACAGCGCCGCCAGCGGCGATTCCGCCAGATTGATCGTCAATCGGGCATGATCGGGATCGCTGCGGGATGACAAGGCCCGGTGCTGGCTCTGGAAAGCCTCTTCCGGATCGCTGAGCCAGCGTTTGAGTGCGGCGCGGCCAGCGGCGGTGAGCCCGTATACGTGTGTGTCTCCGCTCTCAGCCTGCCCTGTGCGATGATCAATCAGACCGCTTGAGAGCGCGAGTGAAAGCACTCTCCGGTCCACCTTGCGGCGGGCGCCGTCGGCGCGAACAAGCACGGAGCGCGTGGCGGGTTCGGAGGTTGGCTCTTGAGTTTCGCCAGCGGCGCCGCGCGCCAAAAACCCGATCAAACCGGCCATGGCCTTGCGGGCATCTGCGGTGCGATTACTCCGCATGGGCGGGACCGAAAGGCTGGAACACAGCATTGACGCAGCGCTCGCAGCGCTCGACAAACCGGTCATAGGCCTTGTCATCGCGGCGGTCCTCGACCACCGCGCAGGAATGGGCCACCGTCGAACGGTCGCGCCCGAAGGCCACGGCAATGGTGCCATAGGGCACCGAAAGCACCACATGGCTCAGATACATGGCGATCTGGCGCATGTGGCAGCGCGGCCGCCGCCGGGCCATCGGCGACGACGACAGCTCAGGCTCGAAGGCGGCGTCAAACAGTTCGCACACCAGCCGCCACACCACCTTGCAGCGCAGCAGGTCAAAGGCATCGTGCCGCGACCGCATGGGCCTGGGTTGGATCCTTTGTCGCCCGGCTCCATCCACACCGGAGCCCGGCCCGGTGTCATCCCGGTGTTTTCGTTCAAGCCGGTTCGCCGTGGGCCCCCGGTCAGCGTGAGCCGTTTCAGATTGGCCAGTACAGACGGTCGAGAGATGAAAAAACAGGTCAACGCTGCAATCAGCATGATCCGAAGGACTGTGGCCAATGGTACCGCCGGGCGCCCCGGGTTCGCCCGGATGGGGCAGCACGAGAAGCCGGTTTTCCGGTACGGCTGTGGCGAGACGTTTCAGATCATTTTGACGGCTTGCCGGTGGAACATCGCAAGGGGCGCGCAACTCAGGGGTTGTCACTGCCCCCGCGCAGCTCGTTGACAGACCAATGCCGCCTATGTCGGAGGATCTGGAATTTGAAGCAATGCCGGTTCGGTGGGCCATGATGAAAAACTCCTGTTATAGGAATATTTTCTTACATGATATGCCCAAGCTGAGGACGTGCAGCCACCCACCCACTACATCTTAACGTTGTTTTTATATGCTTTTTCGGGTTTTTCAGATCATTTGTGAGGAATTTTTTCCTCGCCGTTTGAACAAATAGACCGGCCGCTTTCCGCCTGTACAACGTTCACACCACCCAAATGACACAGGTCGGTGCATCAAAGCGCATGTCAGGGGACAGAATTGGAGAACTAAAACATAACCTCAGGGGCGGATAGAGCGGCTCGCCAGGACACCGAACTGGCAAGGTCAGGAACCGTCGTCGCGGGCCTTGCCAGCGGATGTAAGGCGTGGCGAGAGAACGCCTGTTCGGCTTACATGCGGAAAAGTCGGCCGCCGGATTGGCGAAGGTTGATGGAGCGGCGGGCAAAGGTTCTGGGTTGACGAAGGAACCTTCGGTTTCGCGCCGCTCCGGTTGTTGCGCGGCGGTTACTTGCTGCGCTTGCGCTTCTGGCCGAGGCCCATTTCCTTGGCGAGCCGCGAACGGGCTTCTGCATAGGACGGAGCGACCATCGGATAGTCGGCCGGCAGGTCCCATTTTTCGCGATACTGCTCGGGCGTCAGGCCGTAGTGAGTCATCAGATGCCGCTTGAGCGATTTGAACTTCTGGCCGTCTTCCAGGCAGATCAGGTAATCATTCTGGATCGAACGCCGAATCGAAACCGCCGGCTTGGGCTTCTCGACAACCTCTTCCACCGGTGCCGTCGCTCCGCCAAGCGCGGAGTGCACCTGCGAAATCACATTGGGGAGGTCGTTGGCCGCAACGGAGTTGTTGCTCACATAGGCTGCGACGATTTCAGCAGTCAATTCGATGAGAACATCAGATCCGCTGTCATTGTTTGCTTCGGTCATAGTCTGGTCCTAACTCTTTGGAGTAAGCAGGCCGCCGATATCTGCCTATTTTACTTGATTCAAATATTGGCAAATTCACGCTGGCCGCTACACATCGGTGCCTTGCATGGTTTTCCAGGAGAAACAAGTACTAAATTTGACGCAATTGGCCTTCTTCGTGTAGAAATAGACAATAAGCGATCACTTTTATTCAATTTTTTGGGGCGCGGAGTGGAAAATAAAGTTCTAAGTTGTGAAGGCTATATGCGCGAAATCTAAAATTCTACTTCTCAACTTCAGGCGCCATCTCATCTCTCACCGATGATTTATGCAAGCGGTAACCCACGCTATAGGCCGCCTTGGCCAGGAGGTGCGAGGAGACCGGCGCAGTCAGAAGAAAGAACACAACGCCGGCCAGCGCCCGCGATACCGTGCCGACATCGCCGGAATGGACCGCCAGGGCAATCAGCATCAGGCACGCGCCCATGGTGCCGGCCTTGGAGGCGGCGTGCATGCGGGTGTAGAGATCGGGCAGCCGCAAGAGCCCCACCGAGGCCACCAGGGCAAACAGCGAGCCGATCAGCAAGAACGCGGCGGAAACCAGGGTGACAATCTCGTTCATGGCTGGCTCCCTTTCCCGGTGGCAGCACCGGTCTTGCCGGATGCGGGCCTGGTTTTGGTGGCGGCCCTGGCATCGGCTTTGGCCTTGGCTTTTGCCGCCTTGCGCGCGTCCGTGGCCGCCTGGCGCACTTCGGTCAAGATGTCATCCTCGGTCTTGCCGCGCGAAAGCACGAAGCGCGCAAAGGCCACGGTGGCGAGAAATCCGACCAGCCCGAGCGCGATCGCCACGTCGATGTAGAGTGTATAGCCGGTCTTGATGCCGATCACCGCGATAAAGCCGATGGCGATCGCCACCAGCATATCGAGCCCCAGGATCCGATCCGGCAAGGTTGGCCCCTTGATGATGCGGTAAACGGTAACCAGGAACGACAGGCACAAAATGGCCAGCGTCAGGGTGACGGCATGATCGAATATGGCTTGAACGCCCATCAGCGAAACGCCTCCATGATCTTGCGCTCGAACCCGTCGGCGATGTCGCGCCGGGTGGCGTCGGGGTCAGAGGCGTCAATGGCATGAACATAGAGGATGCGGCGGTCGTCCGACACGTCCACCGACAGCGTTCCCGGAGTGAGCGTGATGAGATTGGCCAGGATGGTGATCTCGAAATCACGATCGACCTTGAGCGGATAGGCGATGATGCCGGGCTTGATCTCCATGCGCGGCGACAGCACCAGCACCGCCACCCGCCAGGCCGAAAGCACCAGCTCGTAAACAAACAGCAAAAACAGCGATATCACCCGCCAGGCGCGCGAGAAATAGCCCACCGAGCCCACCTGCTCGCGGATCAGCGACAGCGCGAAGATCGCCAGTACGAAGCCGAAGGCAAAATTCAGGAAGGTGAAGGATCCGGTGACCGCCGACCAGGCCAGCGCCAGCAGCACATTGACCAAAAACAGGCTCATTGCGCCGCCTCCCCGGGAAACACCGACAGCACATAGGCCGAGGGATCGATCAGCCCGCGGGCCGCATCCTGGGAGAGCACCAGCACCGGCTCGGGCCACACGCCGGCTGCAACCGACAATGCCACAAGCCCAAACAGCGCCGCAATCGCGCCCGCCGGAGCCGATCCCGCGGCAGACCCCGGGGCGGACCCCGCCGCAGCGCTTGCAGCGCCCTCACCGGCAGGCCGCCAATAGGCCAATGCCCAGATCCGTCCTACGGTGATCGTGGTCAGCAGACCGGTGACAAGAATGGCCGCTGCCAGCCACCAGGCGCCGATGTCCAGCGAGGCCTTGACCAGCATCACCTTGGGCCAGAAACCGGAAAACGGCGGCAGACCGGAGACCGAAAGAAACAGCATCAGCGTGACGAAGGCCAGCATCGCATTGCGGGCATAAAGGCCGCCTGCTTCGCTCAGGCGGAAATTGCCTCCCAGGCTCACCCCAATCCCGATTGCGAAGTAAAGTGCGGTCATCACCACCATGGAATGCGCGGCATAAAAGATAGCGCCCGAAAAACCCGCGGGGCTTCCCAGCGCCAGGCCCGCCATCATCACCCCGATGCCCGAGACCACCAGAAAACCGAGCGCCCGGCGAATGTCGTTTTGCGCCAGCGCGCCCATCACCCCAAGCACCATCGTCAAGGCGGCGGCGATGGCGATGATGAAGGACAATTCCTCCCGCTCGATGGGAAACAGCATGCCCAGCACCCGAAGCAGCGCATAGATGCCGACTTTGGTGAGCAGACCGGCAAACAGTGCCGAGACCACCAGCCGCGGGGTATGATACGAGGCGGGCAGCCAGAAATTGACCGGAAAGGCCGCCGCCTTCATGGCAAAGGCCAGCAGGAACAGCGTGACCAGCGTCATCAAGGGCGCCGTGCCCCTGAGCTCGGACGCCTTGACTGCGATGTCGGCCATGTTGAGAGTGCCGAACAGGCCGTAGAGATAGCCGGTGGCGATCAGGAACAACGTGGTGGCGACAAGATTGAGGAAGGCGTATTTGACGCCGCCATCGAGCTGGCCGCGTTCGGAGCCAAGCACAAGCAGGCCGAATGACGAGATCAGCAGCACTTCGAACCAGACATAGAGGTTGAAGACGTCGCCGGTCAGAAACGCGCCAATGACGCCGGCCATGATCAACAGCAGGAACGGGTAGAAGCCGTAACGGCGGCCGGAATGGTCGATGTCGGAGCGGCCGTAAACACCTGCCGCCAACGCCACCAGTGACGAGGTGGCGGCAAAAAAGGCGCTGAGCGGATCAACGGTAAACGAGATGCCGAAGGGCGGCAGCCAGCGCCCCATGGTCATGGTCACCGTGCCATTGGCCAGCACATGCCACAACAGCCCCAGCGTCATCGCACTGAGCACCATCAGCGCCGGAATGGCGATCAACGGCTGCAGCCGGGTGTCCTTGCGCAGCATCAACAGCACCGACCCGACCAGCAGGCACAGCGCCACCGGCGCCACGATCAGCCAATCGGCGGCGGCCACCGGCTCGGTGACATAAGCGACCGAGAGATCTTCGAGACCCGCCGTTTTTCCTGCCATAACGGTGTCTCCTCAGTAGCCCAGCGGCGGCGCCGGCTCATTCACCGGCTCGGCCACGCGCATTTCGTCGCTGTTGTCGGTGCCCAGCTTCTGGAAGGCCCGGTATCCCAGCACCAGCAGGAACGCGAAGAACGAAAAGGCAATCACGATCGCCGTCAGCACCAGCGCCTGGGGCAGCGGATTGGCGGCCGACGCTGACAGCGTGTCAACACCCGGGCCGATGATCGGCGGCACTTCGCGGGTGATGCGTCCGGCGGTGAAAATCAAAAGGTTGACGGCGTTGCTCAGGATCGCCGCACCCATCAGCACACGGATAATGTGCTTGGACATAAACAGATAGATCGACACGGTAAACAGGGCGCCGACCAGGATCGCGAATACGGGTTCCATCAGTCGCGGTCCCTTTCCTCAAGCGCCAGCGCGATGGAGGCGATCGCGCCGACCACCACCAGATAGACGCCGATGTCGAATACCAGCACGCTCGACAGCGCCAGCTCGACACCAAACAGCGTGGGATAGGTCCAAAGGCCGGTCATGAACGGAACGCTGGCAAACACCGAAAGCACTCCGGCTCCCGCGCCCAGGAACAGGCCGAAGGCCGAAATCGCCATTGGGTGGAAATGGATTGCCCGGCGCACCGGCGCAACGCCGCAGGCGATGCCGTAGATGGCCAGCGCCGATGCCGCGATGAGCCCGCCGATGAAGCCGCCGCCGGGCAGATTGTGGCCGCGCAACAGCACGAAGATGGAAAACAGCACCATCAGGCTGGTGAGATAGGGAGCGATGGAGCGGAAAATCACTGTGCGCATGTCAGCGGCCCTCCTCGCGCCCGTCCGGATCATTGTCGGCCACCGCTACCCCGTTCCAGTTGGTGCGCACGCGGATAAGCGACAACACGGCAAGCCCGGTGACCATGACAACGGCGATCTCGCCAAGCGTATCAGTGCCCCGGAAGTCGACCAGGATGACGTTGACAACATTGGTTCCATGCGCGGCGATCTTCGAATAGGCGGCGAAGAACTCGCTGATGAAGGGATCAAACGGCTGCTGGGTGACCGAGAGCAGGAACAACGCAAAGCCGATGCCGCAGGCCAGCGACACGCTCATATCGAGCACCTTCTCCTGGGTAGAGCGATGATCGGACGCTGTAAGCTTGAGCCGGGTCATGACCAGGGCGAGGATCACCACCGCCAGCGTTTCGACCATGAACTGGGTGAAGGACAGATCGGGCGCGCCAAACAGCATGAACAACAGCGCCACGGCGAAGCCCTGCACGCCAAGCGAGACGATGGCGGTCAGCCGGTCGCGGGCGTAAATCACGGCGCCAAGGCCGACCAGGGCGATCACGAAGACCGCGAGTTCGTGGAACTGGGCATCTGCGGGCCAGGTAGGCATATCCGGCCATTCATCATAGATCGCCATGGGCGCAAACAGCGCGATGGCGATCATGATGAAGGTCACGGTCATGTAGAAATCCATCCGCCCGGGCTGAACCACACGGGTCACAGCACCTGACAGCCGCACCGCCCCGGAGATAACCTGATCGAAACCGCGGTCGGGTCCCCAGCCGATGGCCGCAAGCAGCCGCGCCATGGCGTCGCGGGCGCGATCGAGCATGCGGTAGACGATAACGCCGAAAACAATGGTGATCAGCGACAGCGTCAATGCCGGGCCGAGATGCGGGATCAGCGAGATGGTAACGGTCTGGCTGTCGCCGGCAACTGCACTGGCCATCGGCGAGGAGATCAGCTGGTGGGTATAAGGCGACAGCACCGCCGCCACGAAGGCCGCAGCCGCCAGTGTCAGCGGTCCCAGCCAGAGCAGCACCGGGCCTTCATGGGCATGTTTGGGGGTCTCGACCTTGGGCCCGAAAAACGGCTTGATGGCAACGGCAAAGCCGATGACAAACATCAGCCCATTGCCAATTACCGCAGTCGCCACAAAGGCAAGCGACCACAGATCGGTGGCCCACAGTGCGTAATAGATCTCTTCTTTTGCGAGGAAGCCGAAGAAGGGCGGCAATCCGCCCATGGAGATGGCGGCTGCCATGGCGGCGATGAAGGTCACCGGCATCGCCTTGCGCAACCCGCCGAGTTTGGTGACGTCGCGGGTGCCCGCCTCGTGGTCGATCAGGCCGGCGACCATGAACAGCGCGCCCTTGAACATCGAGTGGGCCACCAGATAGAGCACGGCCGCCGCGACGGCGCGTTCGGATCCGAAGCCGGTCAGCATCACCAGAAGCCCCAGCGAGGACACCGTGGTGTAGGCCAGCATCAGTTTGAGGTCGGTCTGGCGGATGGCAAGCAGCGTGCCCACGATCAGCGTGGCACCACCGAACACCGGCAGGATGGTCTCCCACCAGATGGTTTCGCCGAGAACCGGGTTGAGCCGCATCAGCAGATAGACGCCGGCTTTCACCATGGTCGCCGAGTGCAGATAGGCCGACACCGGCGTGGGCGCCTCCATGGCGTTGGGCAACCAGAAATGCAGCGGAAACTGCGCCGACTTGGAGAACGCCCCGCCCAACACCAGCAGCAGCGCCAGGAGGTAGAACGGGCTTAGCCGCACTTCGTCGCCCAGGATCAGCAGCAACGAGATCTGGCTTACGCCGGTGATGTTCCAGATCACCAGCAGGCCCGCAAGCAGCGCCAGCCCGCCGCCGCCGGTGACAACCAGCGCCTGGATTGCGGCGCGGCGCGAAGCCTCGCGGGTGTGGTCAAAGCCGATCAGCAGGAATGACGTGATCGAGGTCAGTTCCCAAAACACGAACAGCATCAGAAAACTGTCGGACACGACGACGCCGAGCATCGCCCCCATGAACAAAAGCATGAAGGAGAAAAAGCGTCCGAGCTGGACGTGACCTTTGAGGTAGCCGCCCGAATAGAGCATGATCAGCGCGCCGATGCCCGAGATCAGCAGTACGAAGGTCAGCGACAGCCCGTCAATCAGCCAGGAGAAGCTGACATTGTAGGACGGCACCCAGGCAAAGCCGCCGGTAACGATCTCGCCATTGGCAACTTCGGAGGAAAAGCCGAGAAAATGAACAAAGATCGCCAGCGGCACCAGCGCCAGCAACCAGGCGGCGTTGTGGCCCAGCCGGCGCGTCAGCCACGGGGCAATCAGCGCCGCCAGAAATGGCAGCATGAGCAGCGTAAAAGTCGTTCCTGGCGCGGCGGCGCTCATTCATGGTCCCCGGAGGCGGATTCGGAAGGCCCGCTTGGCGCGGGTTTTGTTCCCCGTCACTTAGACACGCACCGCGCCAAGGACAAGATCGGGCTTTCCCAATTTGGTGGAAAATCTGTTCTTTCGCTCCCAAAAACATCGCCTACAGCGCCGATGCGATGGTTTTAAGCATGCGCAGTTGTTGTCATGGCAGACTTGTGCGAGCGCGCAACACTCCTATGAATGCTCTTGGCAAAGGGCAAACAGGAGTTCGGCAAGCCTTGGCGAAGCTGATGAAGAGCGAGGCGCAATGGCGCGCCCAACTGACTGCGGAGCAGTATTACATCACCCGGCAGAACGGCACTGAACGCCCCTTCACCAGTCCCTACTGGAACTGCAACGAAGAAGGGCTTTATGGCTGTCTGTGTTGCGGCCAAGGGCTGTTCCGCTCGGAGGCCAAGTTCGATGCCGGCACCGGCTGGCCGTGTTTTCACACACCGATTCACGGAACCGCACTCGTCACCCGCAAGGACCGGTCACATTTCAGGGTGCGTACCGAAATCCGCTGCGCCAATTGCGACGCACATCTGGGCCATTTGTTCGACGACGGGCCGCCACCTGGCGGGTTGCGATACAGTCTAAACGGCACGGCGCTGGTATTGGGAAAAGATTAACAGATCCATATCAACATCTTGCATTCCGGCGCCTTTGCCAACGCGGCGCGACCTCCGTTCCTGTTCGGAGCAAATCCCGTAAATACAAGTTATGTTTGATCTAATTTAGAAATCACTGATAGGTTGCGTAAAAAGCATAGATATCAAGATTTAGCGGAATTTCTCCCCCCATATTTATAGGTTTCCTTAACCTTGTTAGCGCTTTGTGTAGACGGGGCGCCTGTTGAAGGGACGCTGGGCATGACGCTCCGGAGCACAAGACTCCGACCCTAACTTTTCGCCAGACCATTCCAGAAGAACCGGCTCCATTGTCGCGCTTCCCACCGCTATCTGCATGATCGCGCGACGGGGCTGGCAGATCGGTTGGAGGATGAAATCTGGCCCATTTTCAACAGATCCGAAACGGGAACGGATAATCATGAAACATCTCAGTATAAAACTTCAAAGCTTCATCGCCGTCGGCTTCGTGCTGGTGCTGCTGATGGTTCTGGCCGCCACCGGTTACTATTCGACCGCAAAGCTCGGCGGCATTTTTATCAGCTACCGGGAAACCGCGCGACAGACCGTGCAGGTTGAAAAGCTCGCGACGGAACTCTCAGATATCCGCATGGCGGCCTTCCGCTACCGCATCAAACCCGACGCCGCCGCCGCGCAGGCTGTCGACGATTATGTCGCGCTGCTGAACGGACATCTCGTCAAAGTGCGCGAGATCTATGCGGACAAACCCGAAACCGTTACCGAACTCGACGATGTAGCCAACAAGACTGCGGAGTATCAGGCCGGCTTCACGCGTATGACCGAACTGCAGGCCTTGCGCAATGAACGGGTCGATTTCGTACGCGGACTTGGCAAGAGCACGCGTGAAACCATCAGTTCGATGATCGCATCGGCGCTGGCAAGCAACGATGCGCTACAGGTCGCCAGGCTGGTGAAAGCCCAGGAAAATCTGCTGCTTGGCCGTCTTTACTTCGAGAAATTTCTGCTCAACAACGAGCCGGGTCAGCTTGAAAGCGCACAGAAGAGCCTGTCGGAATCCATCGACGCCGCCAATGGCCTGAGCAACGCGCAGGTCGGCGAGAACATCACCCAGTATCTCGCAACCGCCAACGAGATTGACGGCATCATCACCGAGCGCAATTCGATCCGGTCCAACGTGCTCGACGCCAACGGCCCGATCATGGAGAAGACCTTCAAGAAAATCGAAGGCGAAGCCATCGCGGTTCAGGACACGCTCGGCCCGCAGGGCGCGGCAGCCGTGTCGCAGACCACGACGTTCACCCTTGTCTTCTCGCTTGTTGCGATCATCGCCGGAATGGTTGTCGCTTTCTACATGTCCAACCGGCTTTCGAAGAACGTGTCCAAAATGGCCGATGCCATGAACGATCTGGCAGGCGGCAACTTCGAGGTCGATATCCCTGACACCGACGCCAAGAACGAGCTCGGCACGATGGCTCGCGCGCTGCTCAACTTCAAGGACGCCGGTCTTGACCGGATCCGGCTGGAGACCGAAAGCGAATCCAATGCCAGGTTGACCGAAGAAGAACGCCGCGAGCGCGATGCGCGCAAGGCCGAAGAAACCAAGCAGCTCAACCACGCTGTGTCGCTCCTGGGCGACGGCATGACCAAGCTCGCAAATGGCGATCTCACAGTGCGGATTGAAGAGCCGTTCATGGACAGCGTCGATCAGCTGCGGGTCAATTTCAACGCCGCGGTGGAAAAACTGCTGACCACGCTGGGCGAAATCCGCAACAACAGCACGTCGATCGACACCAGCTCGAACGAGATGCGCGATGCGGTGGACGAGTTGTCCAAGCGTACCGAACAGCAGGCCGCCTCGCTCGAGGAAACCTCGGCCGCGCTCGACGAAATCACCGTCACCGTGCGCGACACCTCGACGCGTTCGTCGGAAGCCGCAACCATGGCGACCTCGGCGCGCGAGAGCACTGAGAAGTCGAGCAAGGTGGTGGCGCAAGCCGTCGACGCCATGGGCCGCATCGAAACCGCGTCCGGCGAAATCTCCAACATCATCAACGTGATCGACGAGATTGCCTTCCAGACCAACCTGTTGGCGCTCAATGCGGGTGTCGAGGCAGCGCGCGCCGGTGAAGCCGGCAAGGGCTTCGCCGTGGTCGCCCAGGAAGTGCGTGAACTGGCGCAACGCTCGGCAAGTGCCGCCAAGGACATCAAGGCGCTGATCACCAAATCCGGTGAAGAAGTGTCGGGCGGCGTCGATCTGGTGCAGGCCACCGGCGAAGCACTCGAGCAGATCACCGGTCACGTCAACCAGATCAGCAAGCATATCGATTCGATCGCAACCGCCGGCCAGGAGCAATCCACCGGTCTGCAGGAGATCAATGCGGCGATCAACCAGATGGATCAGGCCACGCAGCAAAACGCGGCCATGGTCGAGGAAGCCAATGCGGTGACCCAGAAGGTTGCCGGCGATGTGGCCGATCTCAACCGTCAGATCAATCAGTTCGTGCTCAGCCAGAACGCGACACAGGCCTACCGGCCGGCCGCCGCGGCGAAAGCCGCGCCGGCTGCTGCTCCGGCACCTGCCGCGGCTGCGCGTGCACCGCAGGTGGCGGGCAACACCGCGCTTAAGGATCAGGAGTGGGAGGACTTCTAAGCACCCTCTCCTGCTTCAATCACCAGTCAGGGCGCCGCTTTCGAGCGGCGCCTTTTTTATGCCGTAGCCTCAATCTTCCCGAATGCACCGGATTCTCCCGGCGGTTGACGGAATTTTAGGTCAGCATTGTTGACATATTTTGCCTATCATGATCACTCTTTCCTCATAGGCCAGGCCGGGGAGGATCAGGCATGACGAACGCACACGACACCACATCGAATTCGAAACCGCCGGCAGACGGCGCGGTGCATGGCGCGGCGCTCGACTGGCCACGGCTGTTTGCCACGCGCGCCGGGCGCATGGGCGCGTCTGAAATCCGCGAATTGCTCAAGCTGCTCGACCAGCCCGACGTGATCTCGTTCGCCGGCGGCATTCCCGATCCGGCGCTGTTTCCCGCGGACGCCTTTGCCGCAGCGCTCACGGGCGCCCTGTCGGGCGACGACCAGGGCGCCGCGTTGCAATATTCAGTCAGCGAAGGCTACCGGCCGCTGCGTGACTGGCTGGTCACCCGCATGGCCTCACTCGGCATCGATTGCGAGGCCGACAACATCCTGATCACCTCGGGGTCGCAACAGGCGCTGGACTATCTCGGCAAGTTGTTGCTGTCGCCCGGCGACACCGCACTGGTCGGCTGGCCCACCTACCTGGGCGCGCTTCAGGCCTTCAACGCCTATGAGCCACGGTACGACCGGCTGACCCCGCTCGGCAATCGCACGCCGCAGGATTATCGCGAGACGGCGCTGACCAATGGCGGCGCGGTGAAATTCGCCTATACCTCGGCGGATTTCGCCAATCCCACCGGCGAAACGCTGCCCGAAAGTGCGCGCAAGAAGGTTCTCGATCTGGCCGAAGAGCTCGACATCGCGGTGATCGAGGACGCCGCCTACCAGTCGCTGCGCTATGATGGCGACGAAGTCCCTCCGCTGCTGGCGCTCGATATCGCCCGCAACGGATCGATTGGCGCCACCCGCACGATCTATTGCGGCAGCTTTTCCAAAACGCTGGCACCGGGTTTGCGGGTGGGCTGGGTGTGCGCGGCCAAGCCGGTGATAACGAAGCTCGTGCTGATGAAACAGGCGGCAGACCTGCATTCGGCGACGCTCAACCAGATGGCCATCCACCGGGTGGCGTCCGATGGCTTCGAGGCGCAACTGGGTCGCATCCGCACCACCTACCGGGCGCGCCGCGACGCAATGCTTGCGAGCCTTGAGCGGCACATGCCCGAAGGCGTGCGCTGGACCCGGCCCGATGGCGGCATGTTCATCTGGGTCACCCTGCCCGAGCATCTTGATGGCGCAGCGCTGCTCGCCGAAAGCCTGGAAACCGAACGCGTGGCCTTCGTTCCGGGCAAGGCCTTCTTCGCCGACGGCTCCGGCCACAACACCATCCGCCTGTCCTTCTCCCGCGCCGACGAGGAAACCATCGAGGAAGGCATCGCCCGGCTGGGGCGGGTGGTGGGCGGGGGTTAGGATTTTGCCTCGCGCTCGCGTGGATCGACATAGGGGCCGTCGGGCATCGTGATGTCCCAGATCTCTTCCGCCTCATTCCACGTAACCGACCATCCCTCGGGCAGCAGCGCCTTGTCCAGATGTCTGGCTTGACCAAGGGCCAAAACCTCAGCGACAAAGGTGTTGTAGCTGAGGTTCGCCCCGCTGAGGTTCGCTGCGCTGAGGTCCGCCCTGAAGAGGTTCGCCCCGATGAGGTGCGCCTCGCTGAGGTCCGCCCTGATGAGGTCCGCCGCGCTGAGGTCCGCCCAGAGGAGGCTCGCCCCGCTAAGGTCCGACCCGCTGAGGTTCGCCGCGCTGAGGTCCGCTCTGATGAGGGTCGCCCCGCTGAGGTTCGCCCTGCTGAGGTTCGCCCCGCTGAGGTCCGCCATAAAAAAATTCGCGCCGACCATATGCAGTTGCGACAAGCACTGAAACGCGACCAAACCCTGATCCCGCTGCCTGAGCAGGCGCGCCAACATGTTGCCCGGCCCGATAGTGGCGTCAACGCCGTTCCAGAGCTCCACTGGATCCCTGTCCTTCGGTGAACTCTGCAGCGCGGTGTTCAGCCCAATCAGCAGCGCTTCTTCGGCGTTGCGGGCCCAGTCTGTCATTGCGGAAAAGGTTCTGGGAACGTTTTGGAACGTGTCGGCTTCACCAGCGAGTTCATGGGCCGGATATCCCTGGACAAGGCCCACGCGGAACAACGCGGCAATGGGATCGACAGGCAGGGACTGGTCAGAGGCGTTCACCGATGGTCCGATTTCTTCCCGAACAAATGCCAAAACGTCTTCATCGATGTTGCGCGATCCCCAGGTCCAGGTCCAATTCTTGAGCAAATCGGCTTCACTCAAGCCCGAGTCAACCCGGTTTTCATAGCGGCGGAGCAGTCGGTGGACGCTGGCGTGGAAACGGCGCGCCACCAGATATTCGGCGAAACTCTTGTGCAGGAATTCGAAAGTCTCATGGCCCTCCGCCATCCGCGCATGAAAAAACAGTGACGCACCGAAAGCTCGCTCACCCTGCCCCAAAGCTGTCACGAATCGCGCCTGCAGGTCCGGGTTCCAGTCGCGAAGGTACAATTCGACATCCCTCAGCTGGCCTATGCGCGAAGAGCCGCCGCGCCAGGCGGCCATGGCCATGGCCTGCAAGATGAGTTCGAATTCGCCATTATAGTCCTTGAATGAATCGGCGATGCCGCGCGCTTCCTTGGCGATTTCGCGACTGTGAAACAACTTCAGCACCCGCCGGTACACGGCGTTGCGGCTGATTTCACCGGCATCCCCCGCTTCCGGTTGCCACGCCTTCACCAGCACCAGGAAATAAAGCAACAGCGGTTCCACGGAGACATCGTGAAATCGCTCGGACACAAGCAATTCCGGAACGTCTTCCGGATCGTCAGGCCGTCGTGCATGCCATCCGGCCCACCAGTCCAACCGCTGATCCCGTTCGAGCACTTCGGCAGGTGCCTCGCCAAACATTTTCCTTGTACCCTCGTCAATCAGGAAAGGCAGCAGATGCAACACCTGACGCTCCCTGAGCCCTAGTTGCCGGATTGCCTCCTGCGCTGCGGGAATGCGCCCGCTGACAATGGCGATGACTCGCGGGTGCGGCTGGCCGGTGTTCTTGTTGGCGAGCATGGCTCTGACGTCGCGGACAAAATCGCGGGTCAAGCTCGCACCTTCTGTACCTGCGGCGACGATCTCGTCGAGCCCGTCGAGAAACAGCACCACCGGCCCGTCGGCGCAATAGCAGCTCAATTGCTCGCCCAGCGGATTGTCTGACAGCGCGTAGGCTTCCACTGTCTTGAGCTCACGGCCGATTCGGTCCTGCGGATCACCGGTGCCGTCGATCCGTTGCAGCGGAATGAAGACCGGAAAGCACTTGCCCGCGCGCGCAAGCTCTGACGCGATGGCTTTGAGCGAACTTGATTTGCCCACGCCGGGGCCGCCACTAACGATGCGGATCGTGTCGTCCGCGCTGGTCTTGCCATTTGCGAAGCCATCGATCCAACGGAACATCTCGGTGCTAAAATCAACCAGTATCCGTTCGCTTCGTGCGCGCCCGGCCTCGCTGTCATCAGCCCGCAAAGCCTCTGGCCCCTTGCCTTTCACGGGGCGCTGCCAATAACCGCGCAGCGGAACGAAAACCTCGCTCAACAGCACGGGATCTTCCTCCTGACCGATCAACTTTTCATCGCTGAACTGGGTCTGGATCCTGTTGAGATAGCGCTGCTTTTCGATGTCCCGCTTCAGCGCATCGGAAAACGGCGTTTGGAGCGCGGCCTGCAACCCCTGAAACGCGTCCGCGCGCAAGGACCAGGTCTGGTGCAGCGCGGCAGCGAAGTTTTTCCGCAAGCGTGAGCCAATGTTTGCCCGGTCATCGGAATCGATAAGGTGCCCCAGCACATCCAGAACAAGCACTTCAAAACTTTGGAGGCAGGAGAAAGACTGTGGCGCTGCCAAAACCTCTTCTGTGAGATAGATGTTTCCTGACTGCAGTTGACTCATCAACCGATCCTGGAGAGTCCGGAATTCAGACTTGACCGGGGTGAACACCAGCTTGCTGTCTGCCAACGTCGCTTCGAGAGTGCGCACCAGCGCGCCGGTGACGAGAACAAAAGCTAGGCGGCCGGGCCTGTCAGTGGCGCTCAGCGCGCCGAGTGACTTGAAAAAAGCGCTTAGCGCCGAAATGCCGGCAAACAGATTGCCCGTAGCACTTGCGCCTACCATCGCGGCAATTCCCGCCAGCCCTTCAGCGATGGCGTTGGTCATGCCCCGGATTTCGATCGCCTCGCGATCCAGCTTTATGCCGTGCGTTTGCGTCATCGGTAAGCGCCACCTCCCTGCCTGCAATCAAGAGGTGAAGAGTGGCACATCTCGCGCACCCTGAGAAGGCGTGTTTGGGTGCCGCGAACGGATCTGAATGGTAGGGGGAACGATAGTCAGGGAGGAGGACCGCGATCCGGCCAGCCTCTACGCAAACCGGGCATGCAGCCAGTCGCGCACGGCCTGGCGCGATTTGAGATTGGCGGCGGCGCCGCGGGGTTCGACCACATAGTAGCCCGAGGCTGCGTCCGCCGGATCGCGCCACAGTTCCAGTAGATCGCCGCGCGCCAGTTCGGCGCCGGCAAGAACACGCGGCACCATCGCCACGCCACGGCCCGTCAGCGCCATTTCGAAGGCCAAGGCGGTCTGGTTGAACTTCGCCACGCGCTCGGGCAAGGCCAGGTTCACCACACCGAACAGGTGTTTCCAGCGTTCATGGGCGTCCTCGAGCAGCCTGTGCGCGGTAAAGTCGGCAAATTCTGAGATCGGTGCGGACTGGTTCACATAGTCCGGCGCTGCCACCGCCACCAAATCGATCGGCGCTAGCAGGGACACTTCGAGACCGGCGGGAAACGGCGGGCTTGCCTGCCGCACGGCCAGATCCACGCCGTCCGCGGCAAAATCGGCAAGCCGATCGGTGGCCATCACCTGCAAATCGATGCCCGGATTGTGCGCCTCGAAATCCGCCAGCCGTGGCATCAGCCAGAGGCTTGCGAAAGAGGGCGGAACGCTGAGAACGACGCTGAAAGTGGTGGGCACAAACCGTTCGGTGGCATCGCTGATATCGGTCAGCGCGCGGTGCACCGCCGCCGCATAGGCCGCGCCTGATTCCGTCAGATCAAGACCGCGCGCCCGGCGCCGGAACAGCTTCTGGCCGAGCGATGCCTCGAGCTTGCGCACCTGCTGGGCGACCGCGCCTTGCGTGAGGTTCAGCTCCTCTGCGGCAAGGCGGAAATTGAGATGGCGCGCGGCGCATTCGAAGGCGCGCAGGCCGTTGAGATTGGGCAGGCGCATCGCTGTTTTCCCAGACAGTAGAATATCTACAGTCTGTGCGAGAAAACATGATTGGTCAACAACCCGGCGGCCCGGTACGACCGGAACAGATTTGAAGGAGATCGGATATGAGCGACACCAAGGTAGCAATGATCACCGCCGGTGGCAGCGGCATGGGCGCGGACGCAGCGCGGCGCTTGGCCAGCGATGGCTTCAAGGTCGCCATCCTGTCGTCTTCGGGCAAGGGCGAGGCACTGGCCGAGGAACTCGGCGGCGTCGGCCACACCGGTTCCAATCTTGATCCGGATGCGCTTGCCGCCTTCGTCAAAAAGGCAATCGACGCCTGGGGCCGGATCGATGTGCTGATCAATTCCGCCGGTCACGGTCCCAAGGGCGAGATCCTGTCAATCAGTGATGACGATTGGCACAAGGGCATGGAATACTACCTGATGAATGTGATCCGCCCTGCCCGGCTGGTTACGCCGCATATGGAGCGTCAGGGCGGCGGCGCCATCATCAACATCTCCACCTTCGCAGCGTTCGAGCCCGATCCGCTGTTTCCGACCTCGGGCGTGTTCCGCGCCGGGCTGGCCAGCTTCTCCAAGCTTTATGCCGACCGTTATGCGCCAGCCAATATCCGGATGAACAATGTGCTGCCGGGTTTCATCGACTCGCTGCCTGAAACCGAGGACCGCAAGGCACGCATCCCGATGGGCCGCTACGGCCACGCCCACGAAGTCTCGGCGATGATCTCCTATCTGGCCTCCGAAGCCGCGGCCTATGTGACCGGCCAGAACTTCCGCATCGACGGCGGCCTGACCCGCTCGGTGTAATCAGACGACGTTGAACAGATAGCCTCGACACCGGCAACCTGAGATAGACCCGCGCAAAACAATGCTGCGCGGGTCAGATTGTCCTCCAAGCTTTATGCGCCAACGCTCCCGGGTGTACCGCCCTCCGCCTGCCCTTCCGCCGCACTGAAAAGGCAGCAACTGAGAATGGTATTGAGCGGATAGCCTGGGTGATCGGGCGGGATTAGCCGTTGCGCTTGCGCTCGCGTGGATCGACATAGGGACCATCGGGCGTGGCGATGTCCCAGGCTTTGTCTTCCTCGTTCCAGGCGACCGACCAGCCCTCGGGCAGGCGCGCCTCATCCAAACGTCTGGCTTGACCAAGGGCGAGAACCTCAGCGACAAAGGAATTGTCGCTGAGGTCCGCCCCCCTGAGGTCCGCCCCCCTGAGGTTCGCCCCCCTGAGGTTCGCCCCCCTGAGGTCCGCCCGCTCGAGGTTCGCCCCCCTGAGGTCCGCCCGCTCGAGGTTCGCCCCCCCGAGGTTCGCCTCCCCGAGGTCCGCCTCCCTGAGGATCGCCCCCCTGAGGTTCGCCCCCCTGAGGTTCGCCCCCCCGAGGTCCGCCTCCCTGAGGATCGCCCCCCCGAGGTTCGCCCCCCCGAGGTCCGCCCCCCTGAGGTTCGCCCCCCCGAGGTTCGCCCCCCCGAGGTTCGCCCCCCTGAGGTTCGGCGCGGGGCGGGCCGGCCCCCCGGGGGGCGCCGGGGGGCGGGGCGGCGGGGGGCGGGGGGGCGGC
>NZ_CANMVK010000007.1 GCF_947501405.1 uncultured Hoeflea sp.
CGTGATCGTTTCATTCGTCCGTCTCCTGGTTGGACGGACTCTACACAAATCTGGAGGAGGATCAGGGTCTCAGGTCAGCCGATCGAACGCTTCATCGGTCCATCGCTGTTCATGCCTGGAAGCAAGTCTTCGGCGTTCCTCACGCTGCCTCGCGACCAACTCGTCAAGACCAACAGCATGGATGGCTTGATGTTCAAGGCGGTCTCTATCAACACCTTCACTGATCAGTCGGTTGGACTGGAGAAGCTCAAGCGCATCCTGAACACGCGGCAGATCTTCGAAAGAACCAAGACGCTCGCGCATCTCCCTGGCTTTGACCGAACACCAACGCGACAATGCATAGACGTTGCCCTGGGCGTCGAGGGCAACGAAGCCGCGACGATCACCCCGTGCGAGAACAAGTCCATGTTCACGAAGGGCGGCATCAAAGGCGGAGCGGCAATCGGATCGCTCCCAGCAGTCGCGAAACAGCGCCTTGAGTTCAATCGGATCACGGCATGCACGCTTGGCCTGTCCGGCCTCTTCATGCGTGTAATTGGCACGGTCACGATCTTCCGGATTCACGAGGCCGGCCGGCATGTCCCATTCATGATGCATGAACAGTTCGCGTGAGACGTCCATAAGCCGTCGCTTGTAGTGCGGCAGATTGATGGCCCGCATCCTGGCGACATTGATCCTTGACCAGACGCAATGGGCATGACGGCGGCCATGCTTCTCGTGAAACACGATGGCCCGTGGTTGGCTGGTCAGACCGAGACGACGCTCGATGTCGTTGATGGCGGTCTCGAATGCGTCGATCGGCACTGACGCCGTGGAAGGCGGATTGAGACTCATCGAGAACAGATATTGCCGGCACCTGGTGCCGAGCGAGACCGCTTCGACCTCTTTGAACGCGCCGATCAGATCCTCGGCAAGAAAGCCACGCAGTTCATGAACAACGGCATGCTCATTGTCGTCGACATTGAGCAGGTGCAGAGCGAGTTCACGGCCATGGGCGCGCTGATTGCCCTTGAGGATCATTCTTTCAGCCCGAGCGCCCGGATCAGCAAAGCCCGCATGGACCTTATGTGCTCATAGGCTTCCTCGATCTGATCCAGCGCATGGTCGTCCATTGCCAGCGCTCCGATATTGGCCTGATAGGCAAGCTGGTTGAGGTTGTTGGCGATCCGCGACTGGCCCAGCAGTCCCAACAGTTGTGCGATCGCGGCCTTGTCAGCAATGGAAGCGCCGCTGCTGCCTCTCCGGCGTGGGAGATCGCGTTCCAGCGCCCTTGCCCGCAGATAGACCGCAAGTGACACGCCACCGGCAAGCTCCTGCAGCCTTTCATAGTCTTCCAGTGAAAACCGCACCGTTACACGCGGACAATCGCGCGTCGTCTTGTGGCGGGGACGTGATCGCCTCTTCAGCGCAGCCGCATCATTGTCGACAAAGCGTTCCCCAACGGCTGACTTGAAAATCGGCGTTGCTGTGGTCATGGCGACGGCTTCCGGGTCAGGGAACGCTTCCGACGCTCAAGAACGGTGCCTTCGCCTTGGACAGGCGCCTGCTTTTCCAGTGATTTGAGTTTCTGGACAATCTCCGGATTGGATCGAAGCTCAGTCTCCCAAGTCTCCAGCTCCTCGAAAACTTTAGACAGTGAAGAAAGTTCTATGTTAATCTTTTCAGCCGCACCATTCTTTTCTTGCGTTGTCGCTCGCAAACTCACCGTCCCAGCTTACCTCCGTGTTCTCGCCTTCATTGACAATCAAAGTCGATTGCCGCCGGCGAAGCATAAAAGCTGGACACCAGCGAAACCCGCGAATTGCGTGGGCTCGGCGCTTCTATCCGGGCGCTTTGGCTGATATCACGACTTGCCCAGGTTGCTTGTCCGCGTGTGGTTGCGGGCCGGCGGAGCGTTGGGATTGCAGGGATGAGCCGGTGATGATGTTGCCAGAAGCACAGACATTCGAGGACGTGGCGTCGCGGTTTGAGTGGGATGTGCCGGGGTTTTTCAATATCGGCGTGGCGGTCTCCGATGATTGGGCCATGCGCGAGCCGGACCGGATCTGCCTTGAGCATTTCAATCCCGAGGGTGAAGCCGAACGTTTGAGCTATGGTGACCTGGCGCGACGGTCCAACGCCTTCGCGCGCGGTCTGCAGGTGCTTGGAGTGGCCCGCGGCGACCGGGTGGCGCTGATGCTGCCGCAAGGATTTCACACTGCAATCGCCCATGTGGCCATTTACAAGCTCGGAGCCATCGCGGTGCCGCTGGCGCTTTTGTTCGGGGTCGAGGCGATCGAGCATCGTCTGGCAGCGTCGGGCGCCAAGGCGCTGATCACCACCGGCAAGGGCCATGAGAAAGTCATGCCGATCCGGGCGCGTCTTGTGGATCTGGAAATCGTAATCGTAGCCGGTGAGATCGCAGACGGAGCGCAGGGTTTTGATGCGGTTGAAGCGGGTCAGTCCGAAGCGCCCATCGGCGAAAAGACCCGCGCCGACGATCCGGCGCTTATGATCTTTACTTCAGGCACCACCGGTTCGCCCAAGGGCGCGCTGCATGGTCACAGGGTGTTGATCGGCCATATCCCGGGCGTGCAGATGCATCATGAGTTCATGCCGCAACCGGGTGATAAATTGTGGACCCCGGCGGATTGGGCCTGGGCCGGCGGTTTGCTCAACGTGCTACTGCCGGGATTGCTGTTGGGCGTGCCGGTGGTGTCGTCACCGGCGCAGAAGTTCGATCCCGAGCTGGCCTACCGGATTATGGCCGAGATGCGGGTGCGCAACGCCTTCATTCCGCCCACCGCGCTCAGGATCATGACCACGGTCGAGGACCCGCTTTCGCGCCACAGGCTTGATTTGCGCACCGTCGGCTCGGGCGGCGAGGCGCTCGGCCGGGAGACGTATAGCTGGGCGCAGCGGGTGCTGGGGCTGACCATCAATGAGTTTTATGGCCAGACCGAGTGCAATCTGGTGCTGTCCTCCATTGGTTGTCTCGGTGTCAGCCGCGGTGGCGCCATTGGTAAACCGGTGCCGGGCCACCAGGTTGCGGTGATCGACGAGACCGGCGCGGTGGTGGCCGACGGGGTCTCGGGTCAGATTGCGGTCAAGCGGCCCGATCCGGTGATGTTTCTGGAATATTGGGGCAATGAAGACGCGACGGAAGCCAAGTTCATCGGCGACTGGATGGTGACCGGCGATCAGGGTGTGCGCGATGCCCAAGGCTATTTCTCGTTCTTCGGCCGCGATGATGACGTGATCACCTCTTCGGGCTACCGGATCGGACCCGGAGAGATCGAAAGTTGCCTGACCGGACACCCGGCGGTGGCGCTGGCGGCGGTTGTCGGAAAGCCCGATCCTGTGCGCACGGAAATCGTCAAGGCTTATGTGGTGCCGGTTCCCGGTATGAAAATCGAAGCGGCGCTGTCGACGTCAATCCGTGACTGGGTCAAGACACGGTTGTCGGCGCATGAATATCCGCGCGAGATTGAGTTTGTCACGGAATTGCCTCTGACCACCACCGGCAAGGTGATCCGCCGCTTGCTGCGCGACCGGGCAATCGCCGAAGCCGATCAGTCGACCAATCAGACTGCTGCGCCTTCGTAAGGTTCAGCGCTTGGCCATGCCGCGGATTTTTTCGCGCAGCAGCCGGGCTATGTTGCGGGTGTTTCGGTAGATGTGCAGCTGGGTTGCCACCTGCCGGACATCGCGGTCGCGGTTCGGGGCAAGACCGATCACCATGGTCCCTACCGTTTCGCGCTCGCTCCAGAAACGGCTCATGATCGGATGGTCGGGCACCGCGCAGGAATCGGTGCGCCGGATGTTGAGATCATCGAGATGCCATTCGGTCAGCCGGTCAACGAGCAGCTTGCCGGGCGAGTAGCGCGCCCATTTCTCGTCATAGGCGGTTTTCCAGGTCCAGGCTTCGCCCGAAGAGACGAAGACGATCATTGAGGCGATCGCCTCGCCGTCGAGCGCCAGGCTGTGAATGCGGACGCTGTCGGTCTCGGCGAGGCTGTTGATGGCTTCGCGGGCGAAAGCGGCGCGGTAGCGGTCGTCGACCATGGCGGTTCTGCGGCGGCCCTTCCAGCCCGAATCCTCAAGTGTCAGAAATTCCTCGAGATGATGCCGGATTTCCTCGGGCTGACGGGCGACCAGATAGCTCAGTTCACCGTGTTCGGACAGCCGGCGCCATTGCCGGCGCAGTTCGTGGCGATGGTGTCGGGAGATCGCCTTGGTAATGTAGTCCTCGGCATCGAGATCGCTTTCCAGAAACGGCCGCTCGACCTGATCGGTTTCGACCACCGAGAGGTTTCGTCCCATGGCGACTGCACGCAGCAAGCCCGCGACCGGGCCGTTGAGCCGTATGTCTGGGAGCACCAGGATGCCCGGAAGGCCGGATTCGGGATTGCCCAGCGCTTCGAGCATGTTGTCGAGCGTCTCTGCTGCCTCTTCGCGGTCAAGCAGCGGCGTTCCCTGCGGGCCGAACGGATTGGCCCAGGCGCGGATGATGGAGGCACCCACGGAGAAGCCAGGCTTCTCTACCGAAAACGGCAGCAGGAGCCGCATCCGCGAGCGGGTTTCACTCTCGTCACGCATCACCATCAGGCGAATGACGCGGTCTTCGAGCCGCGGCATGGCGGGCGCAAGAAAGCGGCCGGAAAAGAACACGTTCGGCTCGATCGCCCGGTTGGTGAGGAAATCGAGTTCCTCCTGCAGCTCATAACCGGCGCGGGCCGGATAAATCGCCAGATGACGGCCGGGGCGGCCCACGGCGATGTCGCGTTCTGCTAGCGGGCGCGGGTTTTCGACATCGGCGAACTCGCCAATCAGCGTATTGGCCTGGCTGGCGACATCTTCCTGAACGATCGGACTTGAGGCCATGGTCAGCGGGCCTCCGTGGCTGTGGCCGTTGCCGGGCGCGGCGATCTGGCGGCGATGAACATGGTAATCCCGAGCCGGCGGCGGATGATGATGTGCAGCAACACGGCTTCCACGGCCATGGCGGAGGCGGTCGCGGTTGCCGCGCCCAGCAGCCCCCAAATCGGAATCAACACGATATTGAGGCTCAGATTGGCGCTGAGCGCCAGCGCGTAGATAACCGCGCAGATCTTGTGCTCGCCCGCCATGGTCAACAGCACTTCGCCAGGCCCGATCATCGCTTTGACGAGAATGCCTGCAAACAACACCATCATGATCGGGTGTCCGGCGGAGAAGCCGGGACCGAACAGCGACAGCAGGAAGGGCCCAGCGGCAATCACCAGCCCGCCGACCAGGAGCGAGGGCCAGAATGTCCAGGTCACGGTCTGCCGGGCAAAGTCCGACAAAGCCGCGTGATCTTGTCCCGACACCAGTCCGGAAAAGCGCTGCGCCGCGGCGGCCTTGACGGCGAAATAGACGAAATGCACCAGCGCCATGGTCTTGGCGGCGGCGAAGTAAACCGCGACCTTTTCGGGCGGCAGGTAGATGCCGACGATGATGACATCGGCATTGGTGAGCATGAAGTAGAAGCCTTCGATCAGAAAGATCGGAAAGGCCACCAGCAGCCAGGTGCGGAAATGGATCTCCACCTTGCGCGCGGGAAAGCGGCGGCGGAGCTTGGCGGTGATCAACCCGAACTGGATGAGGGTGGTGACATAGGCTGCGGCCAGGGTGGCAAGGATGGCCGTGGTGGCGTCAGCCATCTGACCGAAACCGATCGCCAGCGCGACAAAGCCCAGAATAAGCAGCGGGCGCAGAATGTAGGTGGGGCTGAGGGCATGCACCGGCCATCCATTGGCGCGGGCGGTGCCATCGAGCACGTCGCCAAGCGCAATCATTGGCAGCGCAAAGGCGCCAATGAAGAGCGGCTGAATGTAGTGCTCGTCAATGCGGTCGCCCAGCAGATAGATGGCGGCGATGCCGGTGATGGCGATCAACGTGGCGGATACCATGGCGAAGATCCGAGCCGTGGCGGCGAGGCCAAGGACTGCTTCGTCCGAACCGCTGGTGCGATATTGCGGGAGGAAGCGGATGACCGCGGTGTGAAAGCCAAGGCAGGAGAGATTGCCGAGAATGATGGCGATCACCCAGACAAAGACGAAAACACCATATTCAAACTTGCCCATCAGCCGGGCGAGAATGATCTGTGAAGCGAACGCGATGGCTGCGCTGACCACCCGGATTGCAAAGGCAATCATCGCCATACGCTGGGCACGGCTGGTTTCATCCGTGGCCGTCAGAATGACCGACAGACGCGCGAGCACCGGCGCCAGCCGTGCAGCGTAGCGCGGAGGCAAGATCCTGCCTGCGGTGTCGATCAACGTCATGCTCAAGCTTCAAATCCGTTGTTGCGCCCGCACCTTGGCATGGCGACGTTAAGAAACGGTTTGATCTTGAAGCGGAATCCGCCCTCGGCCGCGTCGATCCGGCAGCCGGGGCGATTTCGGTTCGTTTTCGCAGCGTTGACAAAGGCTTAGCGCAGCGCACACTCGTGCTGACGCAGCTTGTTTATCGAGCCATGATCGCTACGTCTGACCGGTTGGGAAGACTGTGTGTCTCAGAATGCGCCGTGGCAGTGCTTGTACTTCTTGCCCGAGCCGCAAGGGCAGGGTTCGTTGCGCCCGACCTTGCCCCAGCTCGCGGGGTCATCCGGGTTGCGGTCTTCGGGCGCCACCACGCCGGCCGTAGCGATGCTGGCTGAAGCGATGCTGGGCCCGAATTCATCCTCGCCGGTACTTGCGTCAATGTGATGGGCTTCCATGTTTTCAGGCAATTCCGGCTCGGGTGCCTCGGCGGCCTCACGCACGATTTCAACGCGCATAAGCTGCGCCATCACCGCCTGACGCAGATTGGCGAGAAGGGCCTGGAACAGCTCGAAGGCCTCGGACTTGTATTCCTGCAGCGGATCGCGCTGCGCATAGCCGCGGAAACCCACAACCGAGCGCAGGTGATCAAGATTGACCAGATGCTCGCGCCAAAGGTGATCAAGGGTCTGAAGAACCACGGATTTTTCGACATAGGTCATGACTTCAGGTCCGAAGCGCTCGGTCCGTTCCGCAGCCAGCGCGTTGGTGGCTTCGGTGATCCGGGCGCGAATGTCGTCCTCGGCGATGCCTTCCTCGGCCGCCCATTGATCAATCGGCAGATCGAGATTGAGATAGGTCTGCACGCCCTTTTTCAGCTCGGCGACATTCCATTGCTCGGCATAGGCCTTCTCGGGAATGTGCAGATCCACGAGATTGTCGATGACTTCCTGGCGCATGTCGGCGATGGTTTCGGAAATCGATTCCGCGTCCATCAATTCCTTGCGCTGCTCGAAGACCACCTTGCGCTGGTCGTTCATCACGTCGTCGAATTTGAGCAGGTTCTTGCGGATGTCGAAGTTGCGGGCCTCGACCTTCTTCTGAGCCCTCTCGAGCGCCTTGTTGATCCAGGGATGAACGATCGCCTCGCCTTCCTTGAGGCCGAGCGATTTGAGCATGCCATCCATCCGCTCCGAGCCGAAGATGCGCATCAGATCATCCTGCAGTGACAGGAAGAATTTCGAACGTCCGGGGTCGCCCTGGCGGCCCGAACGGCCGCGCAATTGGTTGTCGATGCGCCGGCTTTCGTGGCGTTCGGTGGCGAGCACATAGAGCCCGCCGGCGGCCAGCGCTTCGTCCTTGAGCGCCTGAATCTCGGCGCGGATTTCGGCTTCGCGGCCATCGCGCTCAGCACCTTCTGGCAGGTCCGCCAGTTCCTGGGCAACGCGCATGTCGGCATTGCCGCCAAGCTGAATGTCGGTGCCGCGACCGGCCATGTTGGTGGCGATGGTGATTGCTCCGGGCACGCCGGCCTGGGAGACGATATAGGCCTCCTGTTCATGGTAACGGGCGTTGAGCACGTTAAAATCGGTGATATCCTGCTTGCGCAGCATATCGGCCAGAATTTCCGATTTCTCGATCGAGGTGGTGCCGACGAGCACCGGCTGTTTGCGTTCGCGCGCCTGTTTGATGTCTTCGCTGATGGCCTGATACTTTTCCTCGACGGTTCGATAGACTTCGTCGTCTTCATCGATGCGGGCGATCGGCACATTGGTGGGCACTTCGACCACGTCGAGACCGTAGATATTGCCGAATTCCTCGGCTTCCGTGGCGGCCGTGCCTGTCATGCCGGCGAGTTTGGAGTACATGCGGAAATAGTTCTGGAAGGTGATCGAGGCCAGGGTCTGGTTCTCGGGCTGGATGCGCACACCTTCCTTGGCTTCCAGCGCCTGGTGCTGCCCTTCCGAATAGCGGCGGCCCGGCATCATCCGGCCGGTGAACTCGTCGATGATGACGATCTCGTCATTGCGGACGATATAGTCCTTGTCGCGGGCGAACAGGCGGTGAGCCTTGAGCGCATTGTTGATGTGGTGGACCACCGAGACGTTTTCGACGTCATAGAGCGATTCGCCCTTGAGCAGATCCGCTTCGGTCAGCATCGCCTCGAGCTTTTCGGTGCCAACTTCGGTAAAGGTTGCCGAGCGCTGTTTCTCGTCGATCTCATAATCGTCGGGCTCGAGCTTCTGAATCAGCGTGTCGATGCTGTTGTAGAGATCCGAGCGGTCGTCGAGCGGGCCGGAAATGATCAGCGGGGTACGCGCTTCATCGACCAGGATCGAATCGACCTCGTCGACGATGGCGTAGTTGTGTCCGCGCTGCACCATCTGCGCGCGGTCATATTTCATGTTGTCGCGAAGATAGTCGAAGCCCAGTTCGTTGTTGGTGGCGTAGGTGATGTCGCAGGCATAGGCCTGGCGGCGTTCATCGTCATCCATGCCGTGCACGATGATGCCCGTGGACAGGCCCAGAAAACCGTAGATCTGGCTCATCCATTCGGCGTCGCGGCGTGCCAGGTAGTCATTGACCGTGACCACGTGAACACCCTTGCCCGACAGCGCGTTGAGATAGACCGGCAGGGTTGCCACCAGGGTCTTACCCTCGCCGGTCTTCATTTCGGCAATCGAGTTCTCGTTGAGGATCATGCCGCCGATCAGCTGCACGTCGAAGGGTCGCAGCCCGGTGGCGCGGCGTGCGGCCTCGCGCACGGTGGCGAAGGCTGGAACCAGAAGATCGTCGATTTTTACGCCATTGGCGATTTGCTCGCGGAACTGATCACTACGCGCTACCAGATCGGCGTCGCTCAATCCTGTTAGTTCGGCCTCCAGCGCGTTGATCTGGTCCACGATTGGACGGTAGGCCCGTACCCGGCGGTCATTGGATGAGCCGAACAATTTGCGGGCGATAGCGCCGAACTTGACCATTGCAATGGTCCTTTCCTGTGACTGCGCGGGCGGCAGGGCGAGAAACCGGCGCTGGCGTGCGGCCGGAAAAACGGTTGGAAATCGCCGGCCGGACGGGCTTCACAAGGTGAAAGCCGTCTGGACGGACGGTTGGCTGACAGATAAGAGGGGGGTTGAACGATGTCAACGGCGGCCCGGGGCCGTCTTTCGCTGGCCGAAATCGCCCCATATGTGCAGCCGCCGCCTTGCCCCGGCTTTCCCATGAAAGGTATATCCATGCGCCTATCGCAGCTTGCAGCCACGCTTCTGACCGCATCTCTGGCCTTCGCGCCGATCCATGCTTTGGCCCAGGAGAACGCTGATCCCGTGGTGGCGACTGTCGCCGGGGTCGAAATCCTGGCCTCCGAACTGGCTCTGGCGGAAGGCGATCTCGATC
Organism: uncultured Hoeflea sp.; assembly: GCF_947501405.1. Classification (GTDB taxonomy): domain Bacteria; phylum Pseudomonadota; class Alphaproteobacteria; order Rhizobiales; family Rhizobiaceae; genus Hoeflea. The sequence continues at coordinate 9,660 of NZ_CANMVK010000007.1, forward strand.
CGCAATTCGACCAGTTGCCCGCCGAACAGCGCCGGGTCGCGGCTCTGGCCGCGGTGATCGACATCAAGACCCTGGCGCGCAAGGCCGAAGCCGCCAAGCTCGACGAGACCGAAGACTTCAAGCGGCTGATGGCGTTTCAGCGCGACCGGGCCCTGCACAATGCGCTTTTCAAGGCGCGTGTGGTCGATCCGGTTACCGAGGAGGATGTCAGGGCGCGCTACGACAAGGAAGTTGCCGCCACCAAGCCGGAAGAGGAGTTGAACGCGCGGCACATCCTGGTGGAAAGCGAGGAAGAGGCCAAGGCAATCATCGCGCAACTGGACGAAGGCAAGGATTTCGCCGAACTGGCCAAGGAAAAATCCACCGGTCCGAGTGCGGCGCAAGGTGGTGATCTCGGCTATTTCACCAAGGGCAGGATGGTACCGGAATTCGAAGCTGCCGCATTCGCACTGGAGAAGGGCGTATATGCCAAGGAACCGGTCAAGACCCAGTTCGGCTGGCACGTGATCAAGCTTGAGGACCGCCGCGACGCGGCGCCGCCAGCTTTTGAGGACGTGGCACCCCAATTCCGCCAACTGGTGATGCGCGAGCGTTACCGCGATCTCATCAGCGAAGCCCGCGAAGAGTATGAGATCGAGGTGCTGGACGAGCAGCTCAAGGCTGGCTACGAGGCGATCAGCCAGCAGCAATAAGCCCGGCGACAATAAGCAATGACGACAGGGCGGCCGGGCGCGCCTTGCCGCCGCCGCATTGAGGATCTGTCCATGGCCACCGACATTTCACCCCTGGCTCCCAAGACCTATGCGGAGCTGCCGGCGATTAAGGGCGTCCGGATTGAAACGGTTGCGGCCGGGATCAAGTACCGCGACCGTACCGATCTCATGCTGATGGTTTTCGATCGCCCGGCATCGGTTGCCGGGGTGTTTACGACGTCTAAATGCCCCTCGGCGCCGGTTGAGCAGTGCCGGGCCAATCTAGGCGGCGGCAAGGCGCGGGCGCTGGTGGTCAATTCGGGCAATGCCAACGCCTTTACCGGTAAAAAAGGCCGGGTCTCGACAGTGCTGACCGCGCAGGCTGCGGCCGCGGCGGTAGGCTGCGGGGAGGGCGAGGTTTTTCTCGCGTCAACGGGCGTGATCGGCGAGCCATTGGAGGCGGACAAATTCGCGCCGGTTTTCGACCGGATGGCGGGGAGCGCCTCGAAAGACAAGTGGCTGGACGCGGCCCGGGCGATCATGACCACCGACACCTATCCGAAACTGGCCACCCGAACCGCACGGATCGACGGCGTTGCCGTCACGCTTAATGGCATTGCCAAGGGATCGGGCATGATAGCGCCGGATATGGCAACCATGCTGTCGTTCATCGTCACAGATGCCGACATCGAACCCGCCGCATTGCAGTTGATGCTCAAACGTCATGTCGGCTCGACCTTCAATGCGGTGACCGTCGACAGCGACACCTCGACCTCGGACACGCTGATGGTTTTTGCCACCGGCGGATCGGAGGCCAGACCCATATCGGCGGCGGGCGATCCCCGGGCGAGAGAGTTTTCGAAAGCGCTGGCTGATTTGATGCAGGATCTGGCCATTCAGGTGGTCCGGGACGGCGAGGGTGCAAGCAAGCTTGTTGAAATTACCGTGACCGGGGCGGCGTCGGCGCGGGCGGCCGGCAGGGTTGCCCGGTCGATCGCCAACTCGCCGCTGGTCAAGACCGCGATCGCCGGGGAAGACGCCAATTGGGGCCGGATCGTGATGGCTGTGGGCAAGGCCGGCGAGAAGGCCGAGCGCGACAGATTGGCGATCTGGTTCGGTGACGTGCGTGTGGCGGCGGACGGTGAACGTGATCCCGACTATGACGAGGCCAGGGCCGCTGAAGTGATGAAACGCGACGAGATCGCGATCCGGGTGGATCTGGGGGTCGGACGCGGCAAGGCACGGGTTTACACCTGCGACCTGACCAAGGCCTATATCGAGATCAACGGTGATTACCGGAGCTGACCCGGTTCCAGGGAGCGGAGCGCGCTGTGCCCAATCTTGCGATAGTCAGACGCCTGGAGGCCGTAGGGTTCAGAGCCTGGCCGGCGGCATCCATCCAGTATGACGGAAGCTGGCAGATCCGGCTGACTGCCGGTCATCCATCCAAGCGTCTCAATTCCGTCAATCCGCTGGATCCTTCCGATCACGGCGATATCGAGGCCCGGGTCGAGCGGGCCGCGCGCCGGTTTGATGCCTATGACCGGCCGCTGGTGTTTCGCCAGTCGCCGTTGGCGCCGCCGCAGCTCGAATCCTATCTGGACGCCCATGGCTGGCGGCGCTTTGACGAAACCATCGTCATGACCGGCGTGATTGACACACTCGACATTGATGGTGGCATGGATCATCTGCCAATGCGCGATATCGGCCGTTACGTCGATGCGTCCATCACAGTCCATGGCCGCGATCAGTCACTCAAGCCGGGACTGACCGAAGTGCTCAGTTCGATACGGCCGCCGAGCGGGCTGTTCATGATTGAAGGCGAAGAGACCGGGCCGCTGGCAACCGCGCTGTGCGTGCACGACAATGATCTGGCGGGACTGTTCGAACTCGCGACCCGCACTGATGCTCGCCGCGCCGGGCATGGCCGCGAGGTGATCCGCGCGGCTTTGCGCTGGGCAAGGCATCGCGGTGCGGAAACGGCCTGGTTGCAGGTCGAAAGCGCCAACGCCGCAGCAATCGGGCTTTATGCAGGGTTGGGATTTGCCGAAGTCTACCGTTACGCCTATCGCCAGAAACCGGGGCACTGAAATCATGGCCAAAAGCTCAGTCATCCTGGTCGCGGCCTGCGCATTGGTGGATGCCGATGGGCGGGTGCTTCTATCGCAGCGGCCGGAAGGCAAGAAGCTTGCCGGGCTCTGGGAGTTTCCCGGCGGCAAGGTGGAGCCGGGAGAGACTCCGGAAGATGCGCTGATCCGGGAATTGATGGAAGAGCTGGGCGTGACGACCAAGGCCGATTGCCTGGCGCCGCTGACCTTCGCAAGCCATGGTTACGAGGATTTTCATCTGCTGATGCCGCTTTATGTTTGCCGGCGTTTTGAGGGGCCGGCGCGCGGGCTTGAAGGCCAGGCGATCAAATGGGTCAAGCCGCGCGACATGCGCGCCTATCCCATGCCGCCCGCCGACGAGCCGTTGATTTCCCACCTCATCGATCTCCTTTAAGTTGAACGTCCCAAAGCTGTGGAGCGGGCATTTGCCCGTACTTTTTCGCGGCAGCGTTAATCAATCCTCAATCCCCAAACGTCAAAATCACTCCAAGTTTCGGATCTTATTTTAGGATTCTGTGTGGGGGCGTTATGGCCAGCGGCGATTTCTGGGTGACTGTCATGGACCGATATGAAGTTGAGAGCCAACCCAAGCGTTTCGGCGCGGTGCGCGCGGCGTTGTTGTTCGGCACGGCGGCGATTGCGGTTGCAACCATTTTGACGCCGATTGTCGCCGACCGCACCTCGTCCGCCCGGGTCGCATGGTCGCCTGATCAATATGACAACATCACCACCGGTTCGATCCCGCAGCGCTCCAAGAAATCCGTGTACACGGTGCGCAAATCGATATTGCAGGATCGTCCCGGTTCGCTGTGCATCATCCGGTCCGACGGACGGACTGCCGGCGACTGCTGATCGCAGTGCGTTCCCATTTCTCATTCCCGGAGCCCGAAATGAAACATGTCCTCACCCGGTTTTTGCAGGACGAGCGCGGGGCGACCGCGGTCGAGTACGGGTTGATCACCGCCCTCATTTCCGTGGCGCTGATTGGCGGTGCGGTGTCGGTGGGTAACGCGGTCAACAACACCATGGACGGTGCTGCACAACATCTCAAAAACTCCCAATAGAACAGCAAGGCGGCGGGATGCCGTCCTGGCTTGTCGCCTAGCGCGGAAGTTTGCGTTCCGGGGTCTTGAGGGCGTCGGCCAGCCGTGTTTTGGCCGAACCGGGCCTGAGCGGTTTTTGCTGGCTGTCGTGCGGCACCCATCCCGACAGATGAATGATCGGAAAGCTTGCGCGGATGCGGCCGTCCGGATCTGAAAACCTTTCGGCGTAGATTTCGGCCGCGCGGAGCAGCACGGTCCGAACAATGGGCTGACGGCTGCGGCCGGTGAGCACCGATGTCATGCCCATGGCGCGAAGATCGCGCAGTAACGAAAACATATCGCTGTAGCGTACCACAACGTCTTCGATATCGGTCACCGGCAGGGCAAAACCGGCGCGCTGAAGCAGCGCGCCGTAGTCGCGAATATCGGCGAAGGGATGGATCCGCGCGTTTGCGCCGCCGGTCACTTCGCTTTCCGCTGCCAGCAGCGATTCGCGCAGCTCCCCAAGTGTGCCTGCTGCCGGAGTGGCGGCGAGCAACAGACCGTCGGGTTTGAGGGCCCGGCGCATCTGCACCATCACTCCGGGCGTGTCGTTGGTGATATGCAGGGCCAGAGGCGATATCACCAGATCAGCGCTATGCGGCTCAAGAGCAACCAGATCGGGCGCGGCGATGGTGAGCTTTCGGCCCTTCAGGCCCGGCAGAGGCGCGCTGTCAACAAAACTGAAGGTGGCCGTTTTGCCCGTGGCTTCGATCGCGTCGGCAGCCAACGGCAAGCCGCCGTGTAGCTGCACCGGGGCGTCAAAACGCCGTTCCACCACCATAAGCCGTTCGGCCATATCCTCGGCGACGCGCCGGATGAGAAAATCGACGCCCGGCGTGAAGGCCGCAAGAGCGCGTGCGCGGCGGCGTGCGAGCAGTGAGTGGTCAAACAGGTCGTCCATTGTGGTTCTGACGCTTTCGCTCTTTTGCTTGTGCCCCGCCGCCTTCGCTGCCGATATCCGTTTCCGGCTGTTGGAGCGCCGGGCCGGTCTGGCTCGCTTGTTGGATGGAACAGGGGTAAAGTCAACCGATGAGCAAGCCTCTCACGCATCAGCCCCTTGCGGCAATCGGCGCGTTGATGCGCGCAACGGGCGACCAGGCGATGCGGTTGATCTATCCGCCGGTCTGCGCCGGCTGCGCCCGGATGGTCGCGGAGCCGCAGGCCCTGTGTGCCGCCTGCTGGAGCTCGGTACGGTTCATTGAACGGCCTTATTGCGAAGTGCTGGGGATGCCGTTTGATCACGACCGCGGCGAGGGAATGGTGTCGCCCGAAGCGATTTCTGATCCGCCGCCCTATGCCAAGGCCCGGGCCGTGGTATTTTACGATGGCGTGGCGCGCAAGCTCGCCCAGGCGCTGAAATACTCCGACCGTGCGGATCTTGCGAAAATGATGGGCCTATGGATGGTGCGGGCGGGCCGTGAGGTGATCGAGGCCAGCGATGTTGTCCTTTGCGTTCCGTTGCACAGGACGCGTCTACTCACGCGCCGTTACAATCAGTCCGCCGAACTGGCGCGCGCGGTCGCGGCAATCTCCGGCAAGCCGTTCGAGCCTGGAGCGCTGCGCAGGATAAAGCCGACCCGGCAGCAGGTCGGGCTCGGTTTGAGGGCACGGCAGGATAATGTGCGCGGCGCCTTCATGACACCGCCGGCGCAGGTCATGCGCATTGCCGGCCGCAAAGTTTTGCTTGTCGACGACGTTCTGACCACCGGCGCAACGCTTGGGAGTGCGACGCGGGCATTGATCCGCGCAGGCGCAGAGCAGGTCAATGTGCTGACATTCGCAAGGGTTGCCAGTCTGGATACAGAAACCCTATATGCTTGACAGGCCTTCAGGGCCTGATTGTTTCCGGACTTGAAGTGGAGAATTCCTATGGCTGACGTGACGCTTTACACCAGACAGTTCTGCGGATTCTGCACGGCCGCCAAGCGACTGCTGGATTCCAAAAGCGTCGCCTATACCGAGCACGACGCAACCTTCGATCCGGCCTTGCGGCAGGAAATGATCGGCAAGGCCAATGGCCGCTCGACCTTTCCGCAGATTTTTATCAATGGCGCTCATGTTGGCGGTTCGGACGAGTTGCATGCGCTGGAGCGCGCCGGCAAGCTCGAACCGATGCTGGCGGAGGGCTGATTCATGGATACCATCAGGGTCGCTGCCATTCAGATGCGCTCGGGGGTCGACCCTGCAGCCAATATCGCGACCATGAGCGAACTGGTGCGCGACGCTGCATCGCGTGGCGCGCGCTATGTGCAGACGCCCGAAATGACCGGTGCGGTGCAGCGCGACCGCTCCGCGCTGCAAGAGATCCTGAAGAGCGAAGCCGAGGATCCGGTGCTCCGTGCTGCTTCCGGATTGGCGCGCGACTTGTCCATCTATCTGCATATCGGTTCGACTGCAGTGAATGCGGGCGATGGCATGGCCGCCAATCGCGGCTTGGTTTTTGGTCCTGACGGTTCAGCGCTTGCGCGCTATGACAAGATCCATATGTTCGATGTCGATCTCGACAATGGCGAGAGCTGGCGCGAAAGTGCTGTGTACCGGCCCGGAGATGTCGCCGAAATCGTGGATCTGGACAGCATCCGGTTGGGTATGGGGATCTGTTACGATATCCGCTTCCCGCATCTGTTCCGCGATCAGGCTCTGGCCGGCGCGGATATCTTGAGCGCACCGGCTGCCTTCACTCGCCAGACCGGGGAAGCGCATTGGCATGTCTTGCAGCGCGCCCGGGCGATCGAAAACGGCGCCTTTGTAGTTTCCGCAGCGCAGGGCGGCGTCCATGAGGACGGCCGGGAGACCTATGGCCATTCCATCATTGTCGATCCCTGGGGACGGGTGATCGGCGAGGCTCAAGACGACGAGCCCGGTGTAGTGACGGCGGATCTGGCGCTTGGCGAGGTCAGGGCGGCGCGCGCCAAAATCCCCAATCTGAAGAACGCACGCGATTACCGCATTGCGGGCGCAGCCGGTGTGACCAAGGGAGCTCGGGTGGCGTGATTTCGTTCAATCTGCATTGTGACAGGAATCATGAGTTCGAGGGCTGGTTTTCCTCGAGCGCGGATTTTGACGCGCAGATCGAGCGTAAACTGGTGTCCTGTCCGGTGTGCGGCTCCACCGCCATCGGCAAGGCTCTGATGGCGCCCGCCGTGTCGGCGTCGCGTGACAAGGACACGCGGCCGCTGGCTCTCGATCCCGAGAAGCGCGAGATGATGCGCAAGCTCAGGCAAATGGTTTCAGCGGTGCGCGAGAACGCCGAGGATGTGGGCGAGCGCTTTCCCGAGGAAGCTCGCAAGATCCATCATGGTGAAACCGAAGCACGCGGCATTGTCGGCAAGGCCTCGAGCGATGACGCCAAAGCCCTGATCGAGGAAGGCATCGACATTGCGCCGTTGCCGGAATTACCGGAAGATCTGAGCTGACATGACCGATACCGGCCATCATCTGGCCATCTACAATTTCGGCCTGCATGTGGCAGAGGAGACCGCTCCGGAACTGCAGGGTTTTGTGCGTCGGGAACCATTGAATTTCGCTGCCGCGGAGCGCGCCTCCGGATTTGTCGGACGTTCCGGCTACAAGGGAGTGCCGGGACCGAGAAGCTGGGGGCCGCAAGTGTTTCCGCGCTATATCGAGGGCAGCGGGTTTGGCAGCGCGCCATCCTCGCTGTCGCTCTGGAAGGACATCGAAAGCCTGATGGCGTTTTGCTATGCGGGCGTTCATGCCGAAGCGCTGAAGAATGCGAGGGCCTGGAACCAGAAGGGATACTGGCCGCCACTGGTTTTATGGTGGGTGGCAGCCGGTCGCAGCCCGGACTGGCAGCAAGGCGCTGGCAAGCTCGAATGGCTTGATGATCACGGTTCCAGCGCGCAGGCTTTCACATTCAAGCAGGCCTTCGATCCGGACGGCGAGCCCTATTCGATTGATCGCGACAGGGTAAAAGTTCTCATGGCCGAGAATGCTCCCGGCCAGGCTGACCTGCTGGTGCAGGTCAACGCGATGCCGGTATGAAAGGATTGGCTGTCACGTGCCGGCGAACCACAAGCCGCCGGACGGCGATCATGTCAGCTCCCGGTGGGGCGTTCGGCCAGCATCATGTAATTGACGTCCATGTCGCGCGACAGGTTCCACCGGTCCTGCAGCGGATTGTAAAACACGCCGGTGCGGTCGATGATGCGCATCCCCGCGGCGGACAGTGGCGTTTCGATTTCATCCGGCCGGACCAGCTTTTCATATTGATGGGTGCCGCGCGGCAGCCAGCGCAGTACATATTCCGCGCCTACAATTGCCAGCGCCATTGCCTTCATGGTGCGGTTTATGGTGGCCACGAACATAAGTCCGCCGGGTTTGACCATGTCGGCGCAGGAGCGCAGGAACAAATCGACATCGGCGACATGTTCGACCACTTCCATGTTGAGCACCACATCGAAGCGTTCGCCGCGGGCGGCCAGATCTTCGGCGGTCACGGCCTCGTAGTTTACCGGGACGCCGGACTGTTCGGCGTGAATGGCGGCAACCTCGACATTGGTTTGCGAGGCGTCGGCGCCGAGCACCTTTGCGCCCATTCGCGCCATCGGCTCACTGAGCAAGCCGCCGCCGCATCCGATATCGAGCACCCGCAGACCGTCCAGCGGTTTTCCGCTTTTGGGGTCGCGGCCGAAATGTGTTGCCACATGATCGCGGATGTAGGTCAGCCGCACCGGATTGAACTTGTGCAGCGGCCGGAACTTGCCTTGCGGGTTCCACCACTCCGTCGCGAGCGCCGAAAATCGCTCGACTTCGCCCTGATCAATGGTTGTTCGAGCGGGGTCGCTCATGCCTGTCTCCCGGGTTGGTTGGCCAAACATCACCTCGGGCGTGGCGGCGGCCTTGTCAAGGGCGGGCAATGTCGCACCGGCCGGTCCGGTTGCGGCTTGCCGCATTATTGGCTATGAGACCGCGAACTTTGCGCTCCGGTGTCCGGGGCGTTTTTCTTGCCCGAAATCGGGTTTGCCAGCGGATAGTATGTCATGGCCCGCATAGTGATGAAGTTTGGCGGCACGTCGGTTGCCGATCTCGACCGGATCCACAACGTCGCCCGGCACGTCAAACGCGAGGTTGACGCTGGCCATCAGGTGGCCGTGGTGGTTTCGGCAATGGCCGGCAAGACCAATGAGCTGGTGAACTGGGTGCAGTCGATGCCGATGGTGGCCGGTGCCGAGGCGTCGTTTTATGACGCGCGTGAGTATGACGCGATTGTTGCCTCGGGCGAGCAGGTGACCAGCGGGCTGCTGGCAATCGCGCTGCAGTCGATGGGCGTGGATGCGCGTTCCTGGCAGGGCTGGCAGATCCCGGTGAAGACTGACAACGCCCATGGCGCGGCGCGGATCCTCGAGATCGACGGCACCGAGATGATCAAACGCTTCGAGATCGGTCAGGTCGCGGTCGTGGCCGGTTTCCAGGGCGTGGGTCCGGACAACAGGCTGGCGACACTGGGACGCGGCGGTTCCGACACCAGCGCGGTGGCGATTGCGGCAGCCGTTCAGGCCGACCGCTGTGATATCTACACCGATGTCGACGGGGTCTACACCACCGATCCGCGGGTCGAGCCCAAGGCGCGGCGGATGAAGAAGATCGCGTTCGAGGAAATGCTGGAGATGGCGTCGCTGGGCGCCAAGGTTTTGCAGGTTCGCTCGGTGGAGCTGGCGATGGTGCACAAGGTGAGAACCTTCGTGCGCTCCAGTTTCGATGATCCGGATGCGCCGGAGATGAGCGATCCCAACAATCCGCCCGGAACTCTTATTTGCGACGAGGATGAAATCGTGGAACAGGAAGTCGTTACCGGCATCGCCTACGCCAAGGACGAAGCCCAGATATCGCTCAGGCGGCTGTCGGACCGGCCCGGAGTTTCGGCGGCGATTTTCGGACCACTGGCCGATGCGCATATCAATGTCGACATGATCGTCCAGAACATCTCCGAAGACGGCTCGCGCACCGACATGACCTTCACGGTGCCGTCGGGCGACGCCGAAAAGGCACAATCGGTGCTTGAGCGGAACAAGGATGTGATCGGCTATGACGTGGTCCAGAGCGAATCAGGCCTGGCGAAAATCTCTGTGATCGGCATCGGCATGCGCAGCCATGCCGGCGTGGCCGCCACGGCGTTCAAGGCGCTTGCGGAAAAATCGATCAACATCAAGGCGATAACCACGTCCGAGATCAAGATTTCGATTCTGATCGACGGCGCCTATGCCGAGCTTGCGGTCAGGACTTTGCATTCCGTTTACGGTCTCGATAAGACTTAGAAAAACGGGATCCAGAAAACCGGCACAATGCCGACTAGAAACTTGCCGGGATTTGTCCCGGGGAACCGGCCGGGAACTTTCCCGTGCCGGCCACATTAATTGGGAGTGTGACACGCGATGAGAGACCTATCGGCAGGTCCCCGCGTTCTTCTCAGGCGGCTGCGCGAACTGATGGCGGAGCCGCTGGAGCCGCAAGAACGCCTCGACCGTATCGTCCGCCAGATCGCGGCCAACATGGTTGCCGAAGTGTGCTCGTTTTACGTCTTGCGGGCCGATGGAGCGCTGGAGCTGTTCGCCACGGAAGGGCTGAACAAGGATGCGGTTCATCTGGCGCAATTGAAGATGGGGCAGGGTCTGGTCGGCACCATCGCGGCCAGCGCCCGCTCGCTCAATCTGTCGGATGCGCAAACCCATCCGGCGTTCACCTACCTGCCGGAAACCGGCGAGGAAATCTACAATTCCTTCCTGGGCGTCCCGATCCTGAGGGCGGGCCGGTCGCTGGGCGTTCTGGTAGTGCAGAACAAGGCGCACCGCAAATATCGCGAGGACGAGGTCGAGGCGCTTGAAACCACCTCGATGGTGCTCGCCGAGATGATCGCCACGGGCGAGTTGAAGCAGATCACCCGTCCCGGAATGGAACTCGATCTGAACCGGCCGGTGACGATCGAGGGTGAAGCCTATGGCGAAGGCATCGGACTGGGGCATGTGATCCTGCACGAGCCGCGGATCGTGGTTACGGAACTGCTCAATGATGATATCGAAGCCGAGCTCAAGCGGCTTGACGAGTCGTTGGGGTCGCTCAGGATTTCGATCGACGACATGCTGTCGCGGCGCGATGTCTCGATGGAGGGCGAGCACCGCGCGGTGCTGGAAGCCTACCGGATGTTCGCCCATGATCGCGGCTGGGTGCGCAAGCTTGAAGAGGCGATACGCAACGGGCTGACCTCGGAAGCGGCCGTGGAGAAAGTGCAGAGCGACACCCGCGCGCGCATGATCCACATGACCGATCCGTATCTGCGCGAGCGATTGCATGATTTCGATGATCTTGCCAACCGCCTGCTCAGGCAGTTGACCGGATTTACCCCGGGCGGCACCGGGCTGCCGCAGGATGCGATTATCGTGGCGCGCGCCATGGGTGCTGCGGAACTGCTGGACTATCCGCGCGAGGCGGTGCGCGGGCTGGTGCTCGAGGACGGCGCGGTGACCAGCCATGTGGTGATCGTGGCGCGCGCCATGGGCATTCCCGTGGTGGGTCAGGTGATCGGTGCGCCGTCACTGGCCGAAAACGGCGATCCGATCATCGTCGATGGCGAGGACGGGATTGTCCATCTTCGCCCCATGTCGGACCTGCAAAGCGCCTATGCCGACAAGGTCAGGTTCAGGGCCAAGCGACAGGAGCAGTTCCGGGCGCTGCGGACGGTCGCGCCGCGCACCCGCGACGGTCAGGACGTGACGCTGCAAATGAACGCCGGACTGCTGGTGGACTTGCCGCAGCTTGCCGAATCCGGCGCCAGCGGCATCGGATTGTTCCGCACCGAATTGCAGTTCATGATCGCCTCGACCATGCCCAAGGTCGATGAGCAGGAGAGCCTGTACCGCAACGTTCTGCGCCAGGCCGGCAACCGGCCGGTGACCTTCAGGACACTGGATATCGGCGGCGACAAGGTAGTGCCCTATTTCCGCTCGGCGGAAGAAGAGAATCCGGCGCTTGGCTGGCGCGCGATTCGGCTGTCGCTGGACCGGCCGGGGCTGTTGCGCACCCAGGTTCGGGCGCTGCTGAAGGCGGCGGCTGGCGCGGAGCTCAAAATGATGCTGCCGATGGTGACCGAGGTCAACGAATTGCGGCTGGCGCGCGAGCTTGTCGACAAGGAAGTCCGGCATTTGTCGCGCTTCGGGCACCGCTTGCCGCGCTCGCTGCAGTTTGGCGCCATGCTGGAAGTGCCGAGCCTGATGTGGCAGCTCGACGAATTGATGGAGGCGGTGGACTTTGTCTCGGTCGGCTCCAACGATCTGTTCCAGTTCATGATGGCTGTGGATCGCGGCAATTCACGTGTGGCCGACCGCTTCGATCCGATGGGGCGGCCGTTCCTGAGAGCGCTGCGCCAGATTGTCGAAGCCGCCACCCGCGCCGGCACACCGCTTACTCTGTGCGGGGAAATCGCGGGCAAGCCGCTGTCGGCCATGGCGCTGCTTGGCTTGGGTTTTCGCTCGATCTCGATGTCGCCAGCGGCCATCGGTCCGGTCAAATCGATGCTGCTGTCGCTGGATCTCGGCAAGCTTGAGACCGGTTTGCTGGCGGCAATCGCCGATACGGAAAGCCAAAAAACAGTGCGCGAGTTCCTGACCGATTTCGCCGACGCCAACGGCGTGAGCCTCTAGGACCAGCACAATGGCGCGTTTGCCCACGGACAAAATCAACGAACTCGAGCGCCGTTTCGGCGAGATCGAGGCCCGTATGGCGGCGGGCCCGGAAGCCGACGTTTACGTAAAGCTGGCCTCGGAGTATTCGGATCTGCAGCCGCTTGTGGTGGAAATCCGAACGTTGAACGCGGCACAGTCCGAGCGTGCCGATCTCGAGGTCATGCTCGAGGACGCGTCAACCGATCGTGAGATGCGGGACCTGGCTGACGTCGAGTTGCGTGAACTCAAGACGCGCATCGAAGCGCTGGAAGCGCAAATTGAGATCATGCTTTTGCCCAAGGACGCCGCCGATCAGCGCAGCGCCATTCTGGAAATCCGCGCCGGCACCGGCGGATCGGAGGCGGCATTGTTCGCGGGCGATCTGTTCCGCATGTATGAGCGCTACGCTGCCGCGCAGCGATGGCGGGTGGAGGTGCTTTCTTCCAGCGAGGGCGAAGCCGGTGGCTTCAAGGAAATCATCGCGACGATCTCCGGCAAGGGGGTGTTCGCGCGGCTGAAATTCGAATCCGGCGTGCATCGGGTGCAGCGCGTGCCGGAGACCGAATCCGGCGGCCGGATTCACACCTCGGCCGCCACCGTGGCCGTGCTGCCGGAGGCCGAGGATATCGATATCGAGATCCGGTCCGAGGATATCCGGATCGATACAATGCGCGCATCGGGCGCCGGTGGTCAGCACGTCAACACCACCGATTCGGCCGTACGGATCACGCATCTGCCGACCGGGCTGGTGGTGACGTCTTCAGAGAAATCGCAACACCAGAACCGTGCCCGGGCAATGCAGGTTTTGCGGGCCCGGCTTTATGATATGGAGCGCCAGCGCGCCGATGACGAACGTTCGCAGTCGCGGCGTTCCCAGGTGGGATCCGGCGACCGGTCCGAGCGGATCCGGACCTATAACTTCCCGCAGGGGCGCGTCACCGATCACCGCATCAATTTGACGCTTTACAAGCTGGACCGGATGATGATGGGCGAAATCGACGAGGTCGTCGACGCGTTGATATCCGATCATCAGGCAGGCCAGTTGGCCGCCCTTGGCGACAATGGCCGCGCCTGATCTCTCGGCGGTCGCCTCCATAGGCGAGGCCTGGCTTGCAGTCCGTACCGCGTTCCGGGCAGCCGGTCTGGACACCGCCGATCTTGATGCGCGGTTGCTGGTCACCGGACTGACGGACCTGGAGCCGCATCAGCTTGCGACGCGCGGCGAAGCGACGTTGGGCGAGGAACAAAAACGCCGCCTGGCGCAGGCAGCCGCCGAGCGGATCGGCGGCCGGCCGGTGCACCGCATTCTTGGCGCACGCGAGTTTTTCGGTCTGCGGCTTGGCCTTTCTCCGGCCACGCTGGAACCGCGGCCCGACACCGAGACCCTGGTGGACGCGGTGCTGCCTTTTGCGAGGGCGCGGATTGAGCAGACCGGTCGCTGCCGCATCGCGGATCTGGGGATCGGTACCGGCGCCATCGGTCTGGCGCTGCTGGCGCAATGTCCGCAAGCTGAATGTCTGGGTGTGGATATCTCCGATGAAGCGGTGGCGACAGCGCGGGCCAATGCTCAAGAGCTCGGCCTTGGTTCGCGTTACCGGGCAATTGCCGGGGATTGGCTGGCCGGTATTGAGGATTGCTTCGATCTGATTGTGTCGAACCCGCCCTATATTCCGAGCGGCGATCTGGCCTCGCTGTCGCGCGAGGTGGTCGAGCATGATCCCAGGCTGGCGCTCGATGGCGGTGATGATGGGCTCGACGCCTATCGTGCGATTGCAAGGCAGGCGCCGGAACGGATGGCCGTTGGCGGCGTCCTCGCACTCGAGATCGGAATTGGCCAGACAGCCGAGGTGACGGATCTGTGCCGGGCGGCGGGATTTGAGCGGACCGCAGTGCATGCTGATCTGGGTGGCCTGGAGCGGGTCCTCGAATTTGCGCTACCAGGCGTCTAGACGAGACTGAAACGGGACATTTGACGATTTGGGCAAGAAAAGGCTTGGAATTGCGCGCAAACATAGCTAGTTTCCGAACCAGCGCCGGATAGCAGGTCTTGAAACAGATTCGATCCGACGTGGCTCGGTTCCGGGGACCCGCCGTTTTGGCGGTTGTTTCGCAGGACAGCCTCTGGCGCGGGTATCTGAATTTGAACCCATAATCGTGACGGGATCGGCTGACGATCCTTTGTCGCGGCGCAACTTGCGAGCCGGGATGCCGGCCATTGCGCCAACCCAATTTCCAGGAACACAACCAGGTGACTATCGAATGAGGCCAGGACAGCAAAACAAGCGCGGTCGCGGACGCAGCGGAAACAATGGCGGGGGCAACCGCAAGGGTCAAAACCCGCTTTCGCGTACCTATGACAGTTCCGGCCCGGATGTGAAAATTCGCGGCACGGCGCAGCATGTGGCCGAAAAATACATGAACCTTGCTCGCGATGCGCAGAGTTCCGGCGATCGGGTGATGGCGGAAAACTATCTCCAGCACGCCGAGCATTACAACCGCATCATTCTGACGGCTCAGGCCCAGATGCAGGAGCGGTTCCAGAAGGACGAAACCCAATCGCAAAACCGCGACGCGCAGGATCAGGACGATGATGATCGCGACGGCGCTGAAGGCGAAACCGAAAACCGGGCCCAGGACCAGCGCGGCGAACGCTCCGATCGGTCCGATCGCCAACCCCGGCAGGAACGTTCCCCACGGCGCGAGCGCCCCGAGCGCCAGCCGCGGCAGGCGAACCAGGATGGCGAGCAACCCAATTCTCCAGCCTATGATCCCGATGCGCCGCAGCCGGTGATAGAAGGCGTGCCCGCGGAAGTGGCCATCGGGCAGGAAACCCCCAGTGAAGAAACGGCGCCCGCGCCGCGCCGCCGTGGGCGGCCGCGCAGGGTTCGCACCGAGGAGGGCGCTGAAACGGGTGCAGCGGACAAGGACAAGCCTGCCGCTTCGGCTCCCGAGCCCGCCGCCGCCGATTGACGCCGGGTTCAAGCTCCCGGCCCGATCCGGTTTGGGAACCATTCTCGTTTGCGCGCAATGACGCTCATCAATCACCGGCCGTTCGCGGCCGGTTTTTTTGTGCCTTGCAGGCCCTTTTTCGCAGCGTAAACAATACCCATATCTGTCTCACCAATCGGGCTTGCCGCAACGGGAGCCTGTCCGGACCCACTGTTTCGCGCCGTATCGGGCGGAACATGCCAAGGAGCAGATCATGAATATAGAAAAATACTCGGAGCGCGTTCGCGGCTTCATCCAGTCGGCGCAGTCCCATGCGCTGGCTGAAGGGCATCAGCAATTTACGCCGGAGCATGTGCTCAAGGTGCTGATGGATGACGATCAGGGCATGGCGTCTTCGCTGATCGAACGTGCCGGCGGCCGGCCCGCCGATGTGCGGCTCGCCAATGATGCGGCGCTTGCGAAACTGCCGAAAGTGAGTGGCGGCAACGGCCAGCTTTACCTGTCGCAGCCGCTTGCCAAAGTGTTTCAGACCGCGGAAGACGCCGCCAAGAAGGCAGGCGACAGCTTCGTAACCGTGGAGCGATTGCTGCTGGCGCTGGTCATTGAGACCTCGGCGGCCACATCCAAGGTGCTGTCGAATGCCGGCGTGACCGCGCAAGGCCTCAACCAAACCATCAACGAGATCCGCAAGGGCCGTACCGCCGACAGCGCCGGTGCGGAGCAAGGATTTGATGCGCTCAAGAAATATGCGCGTGATCTCACCGAGGCCGCCCGCGAAGGCAAGCTCGACCCGGTGATCGGCCGCGATGACGAGATCCGCCGCACCATCCAGGTGCTGTCGCGGCGCACCAAGAACAATCCGGTGCTGATCGGCGAGCCGGGCGTTGGCAAGACCGCAATCGCAGAAGGGCTGGCGCTCAGGATCGTCAATGGCGACGTGCCTGAATCGCTCAAGGACAAGCAGTTGATGGCGCTCGACATGGGCGCGCTGATTGCCGGTGCGAAGTATCGCGGCGAGTTCGAGGAGCGGCTCAAGGCCGTCCTGTCCGAGATTCAGGCCAACAACGGCGAGATCATACTGTTCATCGACGAGATGCACACGCTGGTTGGTGCCGGCAAGGCCGATGGCGCGATGGACGCCTCCAACCTGCTTAAACCGGCGTTGGCGCGCGGCGAGTTGCACTGTGTCGGCGCTACCACGCTGGACGAATATCGCAAGCATGTGGAGAAAGATGCCGCACTCGCCCGCCGGTTCCAGCCGGTGATGGTGGAGGAGCCGACCATTGAGGACAGCGTCTCTATCCTGCGCGGGCTCAAGGAAAAGTATGAGCAGCACCACAAAGTCCGGATCAGCGACTCGGCGTTGGTGTCGGCCGCGGTTTTGTCCAATCGCTACATCACCGACCGGTTCCTGCCGGACAAGGCGATCGACCTTGTCGATGAATCGGCTGCGCGGTTGCGCATGCAGGTCGATTCCAAACCGGAAGAGCTCGATGAGCTCGACCGGCGCATCATCCAGCTCAAGATCGAGCGCGAAGCGCTGAAGAAAGAGACCGACCAGGCCTCCAAAGACCGGCTCGAGCGGCTTGAGAAGGAGCTGTCCGATCATGAAGAAAAGGCGGGTGCGCTGACGGCGCGCTGGCAGTCGGAAAAACAGAAGCTGGGCCTTGCCGCCGAGCTCAAGCAACAGCTTGAGGAGGCGCGCAACGATCTGGCGATTGCCCAGCGTCAGGGCGAATTCCAGCGCGCCGGCGAACTGGCCTATGGCGAGATCCCGGCGCTCGAGCGTCAGCTCGAGGAAGCCGAGGCGCAAGGCGACAGCGGCGGCGGCATGGTCGAAGAGACCGTCACCCCCGATCACATCGCGCATATCGTATCGCGCTGGACCGGCATTCCGGTTGACCGGATGCTGGAAGGCGAGCGCGACAAGTTGCTCCGGATGGAAGACGAGATCGGCAAGCGGGTCATTGGTCAGGGCGAAGCGGTGCAAGCCGTCTCCAAGGCGGTGCGCCGTGCCCGCGCCGGACTGCAGGATCCCAACCGGCCAATGGGCTCGTTCATCTTCCTGGGCCCGACCGGTGTAGGCAAGACCGAACTGACCAAGGCGCTGGCGGAATTCCTGTTCGATGATGAGACCGCGCTGATCCGCATGGACATGTCGGAATATATGGAGAAGCACTCGGTCGCCAGGTTGATCGGCGCACCTCCTGGCTATGTCGGCTATGACGAGGGTGGCGCGCTGACCGAAGCGGTGCGGCGCAGGCCCTATCAGGTGATCCTGTTTGACGAGATCGAGAAGGCGCATCCCGATGTGTTCAACGTGTTGCTGCAGGTGCTTGACGACGGCCGGCTGACCGATGGTCAGGGCCGCACCGTGGACTTCCGCAACACGCTGATCGTCATGACCTCGAATCTGGGCGCTGAATATCTCGCAGCCCTTGGCGAGGATCAGGATGCCGATGCGGCGCGCGACGATGTCATGAACGTGGTCCGCTCCGCGTTCCGGCCCGAATTCCTGAACCGTGTCGACGAGATCATCCTGTTCCACAGGCTTCGCCGCTCGGAAATGGGCGCGATCGTCGATATCCAGCTTGGCCGTCTGGGCAAGTTGCTCGCGGACCGGAAGATCGAGGTGACGCTCGACGCCGAGGCCCGCGCCTGGCTTGCGGACAAGGGCTACGATCCGGCCTATGGTGCGCGCCCGCTCAAGCGGGTCGTGCAAAAACATGTGCAGGATCCCTTGGCTGAAAAGATCCTGCTTGGCGATGTCGGTGACGGCGCCCAGGTGAATGTCAGTGCCGGGTCCGACCGGCTGGTGTTCTCTGTCGTGGATGACAAGCCCGATGACCGCAATGAAGCCCCGGGCGAAGCGGCATAGGGCCGGAAGAAACAGTCAGAAGGCGGCTTTCAGAGCCGCCTTCTTGCATGATGGGCTTGCATGACGGGAGGGGACGATGAAAACAAGCCAAATGGTGGGTGAATTCTGCCTGTCGCTTCCCGGGGCCACGCATGTGGTGCAGTGGGGCGGCGCAGATGTCTACAAGGTCGGCAGCAAGGTGTTTGCCGTGGTGCGCGGCGACGAAGGAGCAACGCCGCAAGTTACCTTCAAGGCGTCGGAGATGAGTTTCGAGATGCTCAAATCCGAGCCCGGGTTGCGACCTGCGCCCTATATGGCTTCGCGCGGGCTGAAATGGCTGCAGTGGGTTGACGACAGCACACTCGATGCGGCTGCGCTACGCGATTATCTCACCCAATCCCACGCCATGGCGATGGCCGGGCTTTCGCGCAAAGCGCGGCTGGCGATCGAACAGGCGGGCACGCCCCAAGCGACATAAGGCGTTACCGCCGACCTCGCTTTCCGGAACAATTGATTTGAACGCTCGGCCAGGTGGGCCGTGTAGATCTGGTCTATTTCTGCGTGATCTGACGTGATCGCAACGGGTCCGCCATAGCTTAAAGGCCTCCGTCGCGGGCGTTTGGCGTCACGCGCAAATCTTCGCCCGTTTCAGAGATCGATGTGTATGATTGCTCCGGCGAACAATCGGGGTGGCGAGCCTATGAACCAAAAGACCGGCGTTGAAACCACTGAGAAAGCGACGGGCCGGGCGAGCTTTTGCCCGCAGCAGCAACGGCGGTATGTGTTGTTCGTCGCGATTCTCGCCAGTGCGCTGGGCTTCATCGACGGTTCGATCGTATCCATCGCCATTCCTGCACTCAGGGCTGACCTTGACGCATCGCTGAGCGACGCGCAGTGGATCGCCAATAGTTACATGCTGATGCTGGCCTCGCTGATACTGGCGGGCGGTGCGATGGGCGACAAATTCGGGCTCCGGCGTGTGTTTGCCTGGGGCATCGGCATTTTCGTGGCGGCGTCCGCGGCCTGCGCCATCGCACCCGATGCCGGCTTTCTGATTGCCGCGCGCTTTGTTCAGGGCGCGGGCGCCGCGCTGATGACGCCGGCGAGCCTCGCCATCATCGCCAAGGCCTATCCGGCCGGCGAGCGCGGACGGGCGATCGGCATCTGGGCCTCGGCCTCGGCGATTACCACAGCGATCGGCCCGGTGCTCGGCGGACTTTTGCTTGATTCCGGCCTGCCGGAGGCCTGGCGGATGATCTTTGCGATCAATCTTCCGCTCGGCGGGCTGGCACTGTTCGTGCTGCTGCGTCTGGTGCCGTCCGATCCGCCCGATGCCGACAGGCCGGTGGATTATCCCGGCGCGGTGCTGGCCACGCTGTCGCTCGGATTGCTGGCCTATGCCCTGACGATGCTGGGCGAGGGCAGGGCGGAGGAGCCGGCGATGGGCCCGGTCTGGATTGCGGCTGTTGCGGGCCTCGTGGCGTTGGCGGGTTTCATGTGGCGGCAGTCGGTTGCAGCCCATCCGATGATGCCGCTGACATTGTTTGCGAGCCGGGCATTTTCAGTGGCCAACAGCGTGACATTTTTGGTCTATTTTGCTCTCTCGGCAGTCCTCTTCTTCCTGCCGATGACATTGATTTCGGGCTGGGGCGTGTCGCAATCGGCGGCGAGCCTGGTGTTCATCCCGATCACGCTGGCGGTGGCGGCGATGTCGGGCTGGTCCGGCCGAATGGCCGACACTCACGGTGCGCGCCCGTTGCTGGTCGGCGGCGCGGCGATCGTGTCGGTCGCCTATCTCGGACTTGCGGTCGGGTTCCCACTGCAATCCTTCGCGCTGCACGTGGTGCCGATGATGGTGTTTATGAGCATCGGCATGGGCCTGCTGGTTTCGCCGCTGTCGACCCTTGTGATGAATGCCGTCGCCGAGAGCGAAACCGGATTGGCGTCAGGCGTCAACAATGCAATCGCGCGGGCTGCGGGTCTGGTCGCAGTGGCGGCAATGGGGGCGCTGGCGGCTGCGGTCTATAGCGCCGGCTATTCTGCGGCAGATCTTGCCGGTGGAGCATCGGTGTGGACCGGATTTGGCGAAGCTCCGGCAGAAAGTCTTAGCGCTGCGGATGACATGATTCGGCGGCAGGCGACGAATGCGGCGTTCATGGCCGTGGCCTACGTCACCGCCGCGCTTGCCGGAATCGCGGCGGTGATCGCGCTGGTGTTCTTGCCGTGTGAAACTTCCGATTGATTGAGCTTCTTAGCCATATGCCGGAGCCAGGTCCGGCTTGCAGCGGAGCGCATCCAATTGGATGCGCAAAGGTCGCTGTAGCACTTTAAAGTGATGCATGTTCGTAATCGCTCAATTGAATCCAATTGAGCGCGACATGCATTAGCGGCTGGCAACTTCCGTGTCGGACATCTCGATGTCCAGCAGCGCATTGATGCGATCGCGCTCGCGGGCGAACATGGCGAAGGCTTCGTCCTTGAGCGATTTGCCGTCGGGCAAGCGAATGCGCAGCGGATCGACCTTGTTGCCGTTGACGATCAGTTCATAATGCAGATGCGGC
The DNA here is from genome assembly GCF_947501405.1 of uncultured Hoeflea sp. Lineage (GTDB taxonomy): Bacteria > Pseudomonadota > Alphaproteobacteria > Rhizobiales > Rhizobiaceae > Hoeflea. The sequence continues at coordinate 30,587 of NZ_CANMVK010000007.1, forward strand.
CCGGTCGACAGCCCGGTCGAGCCGACGGTGCCGATCACCTGACCCTGGCGCACGCGGACGCCCGGTTTGATGCCCTTGGCGATGCGGTGTTGATGCGAATAGCTCGAGACATACCCGTTGGCGTGGCGGATGATGGTCTGGCGGCCATAACCGCCCTTGTCCCAACCGGCCTTTTCGACCACGCCATTGCCGGATGCGATGATTGGCGTGCCGCGCGGCGCCGACCAGTCGACACCGGTGTGCATGCGCGAATATCTCAGGATCGGATGCCGGCGCATGCCGAAGCCGGAGCGGAACTTTCCGTTGGGCACCGGATTGCGCAGCAGAAACTGGCGGGCGCTGCGGCCGTCCTGGTCGTAATAGTCGATGGAATTGTCTTCGGGATGCTGAAACCGGTAGAGGCGGGTTTCGTTGCCGCCGAACCGGGCGTTGACGAACAGCAATTCGGACTCTTCCGTCGCCGTTCCGCTGTCATCGGTGACTGAAAAGAACGCTTCCAGGCTGTCACTCGGCTTCAGCTTGGACTGGAAATCGACGTTGCTGGCCAGCATGCGAATGATCTGTGCGATCATGTCCGGTGACATGCCGTAGGCCAGACCCGCGCGGTAGATGCCGTCATAGACATTGGGCAGATCGCGGTTGGTGGCAACCGGCGTCGCCTGATCATCAAAAGCGGTGCGGATCGCCGGGGTCGGCGGCGGCTCATTGCCGTTGACGAAGCCGTTGCGGTCGGATTGCGCCACGGTGGCGATGTGGCGGGCCTCGCGGTAAAGGCTCAGGCGAATCACCCGGGCGCGGTTGCCGATCTGCTCGACGCCGATCCGGACGACGGATTGTTCGGCAATCTCTTTGGTGTCGATCCGGCCGCCGATGGCGTCGACGGCCTCGGCATATTGTTCGGCCGAATAGCCGGCGGCATCGAGAATGTCGGCCAGCGGCGCGGGCTTTCGGACCGGAACGATGTCGTCGACATATTCGACCTGCGCGGCCGACAGCGGAGAATAGGACGCCACCGAGACGTTCTCGGCGATCACCCGGGCGTTGAGGCTGGCGCTGAAATCAATATCGATGCGGTTGGAGCCAAAGCGCCGCGGATCGACATAATTGAGGGAGGCGAATTGCACCGAACCGTCAGTCAGCACCGAGCCATTGGTGCGCACCGTTTCCTCGGCTTCCTCCAGCGTCATCGAGGCGGCATAGGGCCGTCCCGGTGTGTCGAGCGGAAACTCGAAGGAGCGCAGGCTGATCTCGGAATCGACTTCGGCGCCGTAGATCACGCCGGTGCGGACGCTCGATGCCACTTCGGCTTCTCCGGCGGAGAAGATCTTCAGAGGATCGAACCGCGGGTAGGATTTGCTGGCCGCGGCGGGGTGGTTGCCCGCAAGCGCGATCTTGACATGGGCAAATGGCTGACGCCGCACCACATCGCGGTCGCCGTCGCGCACCATAGTGGAGACTTCCATGATCTGGCGGTCAGCCGGTTTGGCGGTGACCACCGACTGGATCAGCCGGGCGCCCTTTTCAACGACGCCACGGTCATCGTCGCCAAGATCGGTCGCCGCCAGCGCCTCTGCGGGAATCGCCAGTTGCTCGCGTCCTTCCATGGCGCCAAACAGCGCCACACCCATCAACAGGCTCGATGTAATGCCGGTCATGAAGGTGCCCGACAACCACCGCAACGAAATCTCGCGCTTGTCCGGCGGTTTGCGGCCGCCGGCCAGCAGCGGCGGCTGGTCGCCCATCTGCCGTGCAAGAAATTCGTCGTTGGACATTGTCCCCCCGGGTGGTTGTTTGCTTCCCGGCAATTGGCATCGCCAGGATTATGGATGATGTGCCCTGCGGCAGCGACGCTGTCAAATCCCCGCGTCGCCGCAGCGCGAGCGGTGTCCTGCGAAGCGCAAAACCCGATCCCATGGTCCGCCCCGATTCCGGCCGGTCTGACGAAAGGCCGTGCCGTGATGGCATCCAGGTGATCGGGCTGCATATAATGGAACGCACGGCCCCTCGTAGGCCTTAGAGTGTCTAATCCGAATTCGGGCGGTGTTAAGGCAAACGCGGCCTAAACCACCGTTTGAGTGAGGAAGAAACCGGATTTGTAGGGGCCGCGACGAGGGTGCGGTTTGTGCGCTGCAAAAAATGCCAAGAAAAATGACGGTTTGATGAAAAACCCTGTTGACTTGTTTTGGTTGTCGCGCTTATAAACCGCTCACGAACGAGGGCGGTGCGCCGCTGGCGCGAACGACTTTGCCCTTGTTTTCATCCAAGGAGCGCCG
>NZ_CANMVK010000008.1 GCF_947501405.1 uncultured Hoeflea sp.
CGTGATCGTTTCATTCGTCCGTCTCCTGGTTGGACGGACTCTACACAAATCTGGAGGAGGATCAGGGTCTCAGGTCATTTTTGCTGAAATGAAACCAAGCTGTGCTGGCGAAATGCCAGAATTGAGCATGGGCACGCGGATTACGAATTTCGGTGGTACCATCGAACAATACGCAGATAAGATGTCTTAAAACTAGTTACCTTCAGTGCGAAGGGGCATCACCCTTTTCTAATTTCTCCAGCCACAAATGTGGCAGTCGGAATCTTTCCATGTTCAATCTCGTCTTGTCATCTCCTAGCATTCCGTTCAATTGTCTTTGAGTCAGATTCTTGCACTTAGAAAGATCTGTGCCACATACCTTAACATTCGTCAGTTTTGCGCCTCCAAAATCAACTCCCACCAGGTCTGCTCCCCTGAGGTCGGCACCTTCCAAATTCGCTCCACTGAACGTAGCACCTCTCAAATCCGCTTCTCTTAAATCAATTCCTTTCAAGACCGCGCCCGACAATCTGGCTCCTCTAAAGCACGACCTTTGTGCACGACAACTTGTCAAGTCGGCATTGTCCAAATTTGACTTGAAGAAACTGGTCCCAATGCAGCTCGAGTTCGTGAGATCGGCATACCGAAGGAAAGCATCCTGAATGCAACTGTAATCAAGGGCTGCACCTCTCAACATGCACCCTCTCAACCAAGCCTTACGAAAGTCCATGCCAAAAAGAACCAATCTGAGGGCGGAATTTCGTTGATAAAATACTCGCCTCAACAGATTTTCTGGTCCCGTCGTGTAAATATCTGGGATGTCTAAGCCACGTCCGTCACTACCTTCATCCCAATTGGCTGATATGAGATGCGGATCACACATATCCTTTTCTGGTATTGATCCTTCTCCGATGTGGTTAGCCAACGCTCCCAGAACAGCCAACAGACAGGTTTCGGCGTTCCTTTGGAGTTGTTCCACCTTCCTGTATGTGGCTGACGGACCGATTTCATGAGCCGGCATGCCGTTCGCCACGACATAGTTCAACAAATCAAGCAAACTGTGTTTGAGTTCCAATGCCCTATCCCGTGAAAGTAGCTTTGCGGCCCCAATAAGAAAGCGTGCAACTTCATCGCTCAGTTCTGCCCCCTGGATCAAAGTCAACCACAGTCTACATGCGTCAAGTGGATCAGAAGCTCGGCGCTCACGCGAAAGGTCATCAGATGAATCTGCTGCAATTCGTAGTATCGCACATGCGGTAAGGTATTCGCCGAAGCTCTTATGTATGAACTCATATCCGGCATCAATTGTACCCCGTGCGTGAAACTGGATCGCAATGAAATCAAGCTTTAAAATTTTGGCCATGTCAGGATGCTTTTTTACAATATCAGGGTTGTATTTCTCCAATAGTGCGTCAAACGCGTCATGACTGCCGGTTCGTCCCCCTCCACGCCAGGCCGCTAGCCCCATACATTCTAAGGCCGTTAAGGCATCTTTAGTTTCCAGTACAGAATGACCGGCTTTTCGTTGTCTTTCTTCGTTTCGATTTAGAACGCGCAAAAATATTTCACGGTAAACTATGTTCTTGTTGCCTCGTGCTTCCTCCCAGCGCTCATCCACGTAGCCCGAAAGAATAAGAAGATGGAGTAGAAGTGGCTCAAGATTTAGATCACTCATTTCCGGCGAAACCACAGCAGGGGGGATTTTGGTTTCTTGTTGCGTAAGGTTTGCCCATTTCTCCCAATATTCTGCCCGCTGATCGATTTCGCAAAGCTCCTTGATGTCATTTTTACCAAAGATAGAATGCCTGACGTAGTAGTCTGCCTTTTCTGAATATTCATTCACACGGATGCCAACATCTTCCAAAGTTTGAATAGGACTGAGAGGGGCTACATGGAACATCTTTTCAATGGTCATATTGGCGTGACGCAATCCCTCCAAGCAAGCAGCAGAACGTCCAAGCACAATCGCCTTAACGGGTGAGCCGGGGTTTGCATTCAAGGTGCTGAGATAACGATTCAGAGAAATAACAAAGTTCCGCGCAAGTTCAGTTGCGGTTTTTTCCACAGCACTCAACTCATCGAGTCCGTCAAACACTAATAGTATGGGGTCGGAGCTTTCGCTGCGCTCATCGAGGGGGTTCTGAGGAAACCCCGCACTCTCGCTGTGGTTTGGGCTTGAATTGATCGATCTAAGGTGTTCTCCAATCCTCTGATCAAAGCGTCCTGCTTCAAAGATCATGTTCTGAAGCTCAATAAAGACTGTACGCCAACCTAAGCTATCACTGGCTTCAACTGAAAATGATTTGGCAAAAGAAGACTTCCCTGAACCGGGCCCGCCAGTTACTATTCTGAGTGGATCATCGTTCTCGCTACCTTTTAACCAGCCTCGCATCTCTTCATGCAAATCACCGACAAATGCGCTTAGCTCGGTCCTTGACCGCTTCTCAATTACTGTGCGGCCTTGAACTTTCTTCTCGACTTCGTACTCAGTAACTTCCTCAACATGCCAATAACATCTTGAACGCAAATAGGTCTGGGATAAGGGGTATTCATCACTTTCGTCGATTGCAAAAATCGAGTCTCTCTCATATTTTTTGCGTATCCACTCCAGGTGTCGATTCCAATTTAAGTCGATTTGGTTACCTTTAGTGTTTTCTACAGATTGCAGTAAAGGTTGATAGTAGTCTGGCTCTAAAGCCAAAACCCTAGATGAAGCAGCGCGAAGAGCAGCCTTGAACTCCAATTGACTAAAGGGACTACGGTCCTCTTCCTCTTGAAAAAAATCGATTAACAGTTTGTTGATTTTTGTATTGATGCGTGAAAGAGCGGTGGAATCCGCCGGGTTGATAAGCATGTCTCCTGTTAGACAGTGCAGATCTTTCTGTGCTTCAATTCCAGAGATCGTGTCAGCTGCAATTTTCTTGATAAGATCTTTTGCTGAGGCCTCGTCAATTCTTTTCTGCTCAGAAACCTTTAGGAACATCATGTAAAGACCGGCGGACAGTGTGGTGTATAACCAAACCCAGGCACGTTCGTCGGTTGAGTGACCATCTCGGTTGTCTGGAAATGCCGCGTCAAACCGGTCCATTGCGCCAGTAATGTTTCCACCGGCACCTAACACTAGAGCCCCCAGCTGAAGACCAACAATTTCAATCGCCGCGAAAGTCAGGTTTTTTGTCGTCTCGAGCCAATCGTTCTCGAACTTTGGCTTCCTAAAATAAATGCTCAAAGCGATCTCCTTCGTCGAATTTCTCTGTGGTGCTCGTTTTTGAAAAAAGGAGGATGGTCAATTACTCAAAGATAACCCTAAGCGCTTGTCTTACGTCAACCAAGAAGAGCATCTTGGGCTATCGCACCCGCAGAAGCCATTTGTCACCTTGAGCTTTATCGGGCCGAAACGAGAGCGGACCTTCGCGCAAAGCACAGCATCCGGGACTTTGAGCTCTCACCCCAATTTCGCCGCACACTTCACGAAAGGCCACTGTCGTAAAACGGGCTAGACTTTGCAAATTCCGTTCTCTGCGCATAGCCGACCTTGGTGCAATCTGCGGCGAATGGCGGCTCCCCGCCCTTTTTCGCCACAGAAAGCGACCAACAGATCAGCAATTTCATGCGCAGTTGGAGGATCATCAGCGGGTTGAGTCTGGTACGATTGTTGCCATTCGCGAACGATCTGGCTGTAGGTTGAAAGGCTCTGACGTGCCCCCTGAGTGTATCCATTCATAAGTTAGCCCTGTTCATTTTTAAAGTGCTACCCAACGCGTCCCCGGTCGGGATTAAAGCACGCATACGAGAACTTTGATACTTTCATGCATGTCCGCTCTTCTCCTAGGCACGGGATTCAAAGCGGAAAACTCTATCCAATATCGGGGACGGTTTCTTGGCTCACATAAGTTCGTTCGGCTTTGACAGCTGTATCTGACAGAAACAAACGGATTGTGGCAGTCGTCGTTGCCGCGATTTATGATGCAATTAGGGCAAATGGCTGATCAGTACATATGCCGCCAAGCCGTTCATGAATGCCGCGCATGCCAATAGAAAAATTGTTGGTCGGATCCACGCCGCCACACTCACACATAGCGCCGCAATCGAAATCAGCCATATCAATGCTTGGGCCGATCCTCAGACGAACGAGCCGCCGCCATTTCCTTAAAAAGCGTAAGCGCCTGTTGCTCGTTACATTGAAACAACTGACGGACCAGTTTCAATGTTTCCGTGGCGGGCGTACCGCGTTTGAATTCCTCGCGGATGCGTGTTTTGATCAGGCTTTTGAGCACCGGTGACGGATCGGACATAGGATGCCACAGCTCTTTGTGCAGAGGTTGCAAGAGCTCATCACAATACAGATCGTGAGTTGAATTGCAACCAATCCGGTTGCTGTTGCACAACAAGAGTGTTAGTTGAGCTCAGGCTTTCCCGGCGCTCTTCGCATTAATGTTTCGAGGCGGTTTCCGTCGTTTGCGAAGCCATGGCTTCGTGCATGTATTCCGCATCGGCGGATATCTCGGCTTCTTCGATCGCCATTGCGATCAGGTAGAGCAACATGCTGTCACCGTTAGCGTGGACCAGGTTTTTTGCTTTGCGCAGATGCATCAATATCGTGTCGCGGTCTTCGGTCATAAGGGCTTCCTTGCTGTCAGCTTGTCCGCTGCCATGGGTGGTGTGTGCCTAACCCACCAACACAAGCATGGGGTCGTGATCGTATCGTGATAGCAGTGCGAATGCGGGAGCCCCGAGAGCGCCTCTAGCGTGCAATCGCCTCAATAAGTGGCAACCGTCGCAAGGTGATGACAGGGTAATCTTGATCGAGCAGACGCGCCGGTTCGAAATCAGGTTCAAGGCTACGCAGCCTGATGAGCGCACGCTCCAGATCGTTCCACCGCCCTTCGTGAGTGTAGAGCGCTATGAGATAGCGCAATGGTGCGGGGAAAAACGGACGCAGAACCAAAGCCGCTTCGGCGTGATCAATAGCGGTTTCATAGTTGCCTAGCGCTGATGCGGCCATACAGCAAAAGAACTCCACAAAAGCGCGTTGCGACCCATTGCCAACCAGATCAACGGCAGTGAGCGCTGAGCGATAGCTATCCTGCCGGTCGCCAAGGACCAGTTGCAGATTCGATAATATCGCTTGATTGACCCCATTGAGCGGATCGCGATCCACCGCACGTTTTGCCAAGAGCATGGCGCTGCGCTGCGATCCGCCGGAGAGATATTCGATATGTGCGCCCATCCCAAGCGCAATAGCGCTGTCAGGCGCTTCAGCGATGGCTTCTTGAACGAGCGCGCCGCTATCGACAGCATCTCCGAGAAAGCCTGTCGTCCGGTGCTGAAACTCGGCCATGCTGCGCACCAGAGCCCGCCAGGCCAGATATTGCGGCTTGGGTACATAGTGATAGGCATTTTGGAGATGACGGTCAGCCGAAGACAGGCTGGCTTTGTCAAAGCGGAACAGCAGATGGCGCGCACGATTGACCAGCATCGCCGCGCAATCCTTGATCTGCAATTCTCCTTGCCATGATTTGAAGGTTCCTAAAACCGTCTCCACAATCCCCACGCTTGCGCGATGAATATCCAAAGGATCGAAATCTGCACCGTACCCACCGGCTGTGAAATGGGACTGCGAGAGTACGCGCCCCGTTTGCACATTGCTCACGGCGACATGGATTTGCGGCGCGGTGAGATGGTTCGAAACGGACAAAGACACGCGCACGCCCTGTGATGGCGGCGCAGTATTTACATTGCCTGCCAAATCCGCTTCATGGAAGATTGCAAAATCGGCAATATCCAGCAGTGATGCCGTCGCTAAAGAGATGGCGGTTTGGATCAGATCGCGATGCAGTATCTCGTCGCAGTGAAAGATGATCGCCGGAACATTTGGGACCGGTATCGGACGATCAGGTCGCGCCGTATCACCCAAACGCCCGCCAAATTCGGATCGCCGATCCCTTATCCAGTTTTCAAATTCACGGTCCGGAATGTCGAGATCGGCAAACAGGTCGTCATCGTGCGCGGTATCGTCACCAAAGGCTGAATGCGGTACGTCATACACCACCCGCAACTGCCGTGCGGCGAATGCAACCGTTCTGCGATCTGTTTTCAGACAGGGTGCATAGACGCCCAATGCGCGGCGAATAAGTGTAAGCGTCTGCCGCAAGCTGTCAGCACCGCGCTTGGCGTCGGCGGTGCTCCATAGCTTGTCCTGGAGCCATTCGCGGCTTCTGACATGATCGGGCGCAAGCGCCAGCAACGCGATCAGCCCGCGCGCTTTCATGCTTGAAGGTGTCAGGTCTTCCCCGCCTTCGCCGGTTAGCTGAAAATTGCCGCGCGCTTTAAGCGTGATCATGTCATCCGACCGCCCCCGGTGGGCAAACCCGATCTAACACGGAATGCAAGGACATTATCGACTGAACATGCCTTGGGTGCTCGGATCGGTTTGTTCCTGATCGAATCTATGCGCATCGGTACTTGCAGACAATGGTTGCATCATATTGTCCTGCGACTCGTCCTTGAACGGGTAAGGCGGGATATCGGTGGTGCTCGCCGCGTGATCGGGGAAGTTCTTGATCACCCATGTCCGAAACGCCGCCATGCCCTTGGCGAGCTGCAAGGTGTAGTCGAGCGATTGCGCCCCAGGCACCGGTGAAGCACTGCCGATATTGATAAAATACGCCTTGGCAGTCTCTTCATCGAATGGATCAGAGGGCACATTGGGCAGGAGTTCCGCCGCCTGCTTTGCCGCAGGCGTGTTGGGCAGCACGGCGCGTCCCCAATCCAGGGCTTGCTGGTGGCAGGTGATGCAGGCGGAAAGCGGATTATCAACGGGGCCGTTGGCGCGACCATTCAGCCCGAGATTATGACGCGGCAGCGCGTAAAAACGCTCCGCAACTTTCGGGTTCACCCAGCTCTCCTTGGCAACGGCGGCTTTGGAAAGATAGGCGCTCATGGTGAGGTCGGGATCGCTGCCCCAGATCAGTCCGACCGGCACCAATCGCTCATAAGGATTATCACCGGGCTGTGTTGCATCATACATGAACGTGCCAAAGAACCAGCCGTTGGGTGAGCGCTTGTCTTTAACCGAAATATCGAGCTGCAACATGCGCATGGTGATGATGCTGCCGTCATCATTGGCGGCAACCTGCCACTCTTTGGATCCGGTTAAGAATGGCACTTCGGAAGGCATCGCGGTGGTGAACAGCATCTTGACGCCCAGAGCGCCATCAGCAAAGGCGAAGTCCTTCGTTTTGGGGAAGGTCGGATCGTCCCACATCTGTCCAACGCCGTAGCAAGCAACGTCGTTGTAGATGCCGACCGCCCAGTTGCGCTCCCAGTCGGTTTGCAGGGCATGCAGCTCTTTGGGGCGCGACCATCGTTCACTCGTCATCCCATGCAGCGGCTCGCGCAAATCCTGAAACCAAGGCGCATCGCACCAAGATTCTTCGGCATTGTCTTGTATCCGCCAATCGATGTCCGGACGGGCGTTCACCTTCGTTGCATAGTGCAGGATCGAGAGCATATATCCGCCGGGATCGGCAAAAGGATCAATTGCCAGCCACGGAAGATTGCTTGAATCCGGCAAGGTCTGCGGGAAATCATAATGGACCTGGAATTTGGGCAGACCTTCGCCGCCGATCAGGGGGCGGTTGCTTGAGCAATTGAAGAGCGTCGTCGCCTCGTCGGCAAAGTTCGTGCTTGGTGGTTCAGGACACGCTGCGAGGGCATTTGCGCCTCTCAAGATGGTAAAAAGGATGGCGATGCATGCAGTGCGATAAATCATGGCAAACCCCCTCAAATTAGCCTAACCCAACGGTGTGCTAGAATAGGGTTTGCAATCTTATCTTGTAAACAGGTGCCAAGCCTAATAATTGCAGTGCTCGCAATCACAACTCTATGTGGTCAGGTTCGAAAAGGCGGGGCTTCGTATAGGTTCGCGGCTCAATGCCGTGTTTTGTCGGAATGAAAACCCTACTGCCAAGGCTCGGTTGAGAGTATTCGAAAATGAAGATCAATTTGTTTTCGGCCCTGACTTCGATCTGCGCCGCGCTTCCCAAGCGTTCACGTGGGTGATGATGTCAAGGGTTTGGCCGCGTCGCCGCCATTCGACAAGGGAATACTACGGTCCTTCGGGAGCTCCCATGGGGAGACCACCGGCTGTAGCTGGAACTTGAGTGAGCGTGGAGTCTGCGCTTATAGGTGACAATAGATTGACTGCGCCGACCCCAATATGATCATTGGCGAAGAGAGGCGGCATGCCGCTTTCGAGATCCGCTTCCAATTCCTCAAGTTCACCCTTCGTAAAGCCGTCTTCTGAAGAGAGCTCGCGTGCTTCATCAAGCTTGTCCTGGAATTCAATCAGTTGGTTTTGCTGGTCAATGAGAGCCTGTTCTTGTTGCCTGAGCGTGTCGAATTCTTCCCACCTTGGCGCGACATCGGGAATGCTCTCCGGTTCTATCGTATCGCGACCGACCTCGGCTCCGTTTTCATCAAACACGCTTTTTCCATCCTGCGTCTTGAACACGCGCCGACCGTCCTCCAGCACGTAAGCTCTGACCAACAGCGCGTCCATTTGGGTGCGGATGAATTGCAGGGCTTTCTCATTGCGCATCAGCGCTTCGACGGTCATCTCGTCATATTTGTCGAGTTTCAAGTGGAAGTCCGCAATCTGTTCGGTCGTCGCGATAACCGTGGTGATTGCAATGTCGATCATCTCCTGTTCGGCATTGTCCTCAACACGCTCCTTGCGCTGACGTTCCTCACGCTCGTCACGGTGTCGGCGATGGCGGGCCATTTCCTCCAAGCGCTCATTTCGAGCGCTGGCGCCGTAGGTTCGAAACTGGTGCGTGAGATGTATCAATTACTCCCCGCAATCTTGTATGATGAGTGTGTAGGCAAGGTGCCCAACCCGCTGATCAGGATTGCGACGCAACCAGGCTTGAAGCTTTTTGGTGTTGTCCAGAGCGCCTTCGCCGTATTTCCAGTCATAGATGCATTTCATGCCGGTGCCGTCCGGCTTGTCCTTGATCCAGCGTGCAAACGCCAGGCCTTCAATAACACCTGCAATGTAGCTGGCGGATTCTCCGGATTCCATTTTGGTCAGAACATCACCTGCCGTCTGGGCATGAGAATGGCCGTTTGACCCCAAAGACATGCCGAGCATGGCTGCCATCGCAATCTTTAGGCTTTTCGATGTTCGCCGTTTCAATCCGGTCATAAAGGGTGGATTTTGTCAGACTACACACATACCCGCCAAATTTGCATCTGTGAATCCGAATACGGTATAATATCAGTAGGTTGGTCGAGCGAGCCTATTGCGCCGGAAAGCCTTCAGGAACAGGAAAGAAAGGACCGATTCTGTCAATCCGGCATAGTGCCGGGATTGGCGGTTAACCCATTGATTTGATTGAATTCATGAAAGTCGGATATCTCAGGGTCAGCACAGGAGAACAACGCCCCGATCGCCAGATCGATGCCCTAACACCCATGTGTGACGAGGTTCATATCGAAACGCTCTCGGCGATTGCGGCCAAGCGTCCCATATTTGACGACGTCATGGATCGGCTCAAGCCCGGAGATACCCTCATCGTCTGGGATCTGGATCGCGCGTTTAGGTCTACCGTCGATGCTATTTTGCAGGAGGCACGACTGCGAGAGGCAGGCATCCATTTCGAGATCGTGTCTCTCAGGGTCAACACGGCTGAGCCGGCCGGTGAGTTTGCCTATTCGGTAATGGCCGCGGCCGCTCAGTATGAACGCCGCATGATCTCGAAAAGAACCAGGGAAGGGCTGGCCGCCGCGGTCAAGCGCGGTGCCGTCCTTGGACGCAAGCCCAAACTCTCGAAGACGCAAATCCGGAACGCACAGGAAAAGCTGGCATCCGGCGAATACGATCTTCCGCAGATCGCGGCAATGTATGGTGTCCACCCGAGAACGCTTTCCCGGGCGCTTTCACCAAATCCGGACAAATAGCGTTCGAGCCGCTCGCAGAGCGTTTCGTCGATCACAGCCAATCTGTGACGACGAAGATGGCCGACGGCGCCCGCGCCGTCGGCCGATTTTTATGGAAGGCAAACGCCTGCGCGATCCGGTCGCGCAGGCGCTCTGGTTGTTGATGCATCACTGCTCATAGTGATGCTTCACGGCATCCCACCGAGCCACAGCGCTGAGGCCGTTCTGATCGCCGAACCCTCGCATTGGAAAGGCCATATGGGGCAACGCCCATGCGTTCTCTTCCGTCTTGCGTTCACCCTTGATGCAGTTGGTCAGGATTTGACGCTGAACCTTGCAAGGCGAAGTGACGTGGGCTTCGGCAGTATCCTTGCCCGCAACATGGCCGACCACAGCATTGAGCACCGTCTTGTCCCTGATGAGATCAAGGAAGGCCTGATCCGGTGACCAACAGGTCTGCATATCGGTTTCCATGGTCTTGCCCAGAGCATCGACCCATGCCGTGCCGCTCGGCAGGCACTCGGCGGTAATGAAGGTCAGGATTCGCATAACGGTCTCATCGTCCAGCGTTTTCAGCTTGGACAGGATGCCATGCCCGTCATGTTCGTGCTCCCAGTCATCACGGCGTGGCACCAGCGTAGCCGATTGACAGTCATCCTTCTCATCTTCACCTAACTCATTGTCGGCCTCGCTGTCGGTGAGCGTTTCCAGCCCCAGCAACATCCTGATCTCATTGCGTTCGGCTTCGAAAGCCGCTTCGGCCTTGTTGGTGGCAAGACTGTCCGCGATCTCGGGTTTGGAGGCTTTGCGCGGGTCAGCCTGCACTTTCCACAAGTCCGACCCTGCGATGATTTGCGCCACACAAAATCGCAAGGCCAAGCCCTGATGGTTCAGGAGATCACGGCGCACGGCGCTGTGACGATGCAGGTCAACATAGTTCTGCGCGGCTTTGGTCAGTTCAGGCTTGATGTCCGCGACCGCACTTTCGGCATCTGCGTTGCCTGCCTTTTCCAGTCTGCGAGCCTCGGCGGACGTCACATATCCCTCATAGACCTCTACCGCACCGTTATGGCCAATTTCGATATAGACCTTGCCGCCTTTGGATTTGGCGCGCTTGGTCATTTCCCATGAGCACCAGCGCTCGCCGACCTCCTGCACGATCACGTCCTTCCAACCGTCCTCGGCATAACGGGATTTCAGGGCAGAGATTGCCGCGTTCTGGAGTGTCCAGAATTGGTCAATGTCATCGAAATAGGCCTCTTCGCCGAACAGGTCGGAAACGATGTTGCCCGTATAGTCGGCCAGATCGAACAGCGCATGAGTGGTGGCGATTTCCGCACCGCCAAACAGCCAGATTTTGAGCGCGCGTCCAGTTGGCGGGTAGCAATCTCCAGCCTTGACCATCGCATACCAGTCCTTTTGCTGTTGTCTGGTTGCCATCGTGAGAAGCCGCACCGTCTCGGCTCGAATGTCTCCCTTGCGATAAGCATTCAGGATTGGCGCAATCAGGTTGGCGATTGCCAAGCGTTGTTTGACCAGCCGTTCGCTCACGCCGAACATCGAGGCGATGTCGCCGATACTTTTGCCCTGCTTGGTCAGCGCGGCAAATGCCTTGTATTGGTCGATTTCGTCCATTGGCAGACGGGCGATGTTTTCGGCCAATGAGGCCTCAATGGCCTGAGCATCATCGCTCTCACTCATGACGATACAGGGCACGGGGTCGATGTTCTCATCTTCTGCGATCTTGGACAGTGCATGATAGCGGCGCTGACCTGCGACGATCTCAAAGCTGGTCGGCGATCCGTTCGGTCGCACGAGCAAAGGCTGGATGATGCCAAGCGATCTGATGCTTGGAATGAGGTCATCGCAATCCTTGCTTCCTTGCTTGCGAACATTGGTCTTTGCGGGTGACAAATTGGTGAGTTCGATATGTTTGAGTTCCATGATGTTCCTCCTTCATGGTCAAATGGGTTGATTGGTTTGGTGATGCCGTCAGCATCACGGAGCGTCCACATGGGCGACTGGGGGACGAAGGGCAGGCGCTCGGTGATCGGTGACGGCAATGCCGTGTTCAACTGCGCCTAAAACAGGTCGAGTTGATTGCGCCTGATCTCGTCAAACAGACCGACATCGCAGGGCTTCTGGACACATCGCCGCTTGGGTTGCATCGGCAGTCTGGCCTGATGGTCGAGCCGTTCTTTCTGGCTGACGGGTTGATAGCCCTGAACCACGAACTGCTCACCAATGGCAGTATGCTCGGTCTGCGGTTCAATGTTTGCGGTGGGTGTGGTTGCTTGATGTGTCATCCCTACCCCCTCACGCGCACCGATAGGCATAGCGTTCGCCTGCAATGTCGATCATGGCGTAATCACAGGCCAGATCGCGGGCGATGGCGTGGTAGTCGATGTAACAGGCGAAGCGGTCGGGGATTTCTCCGAACAAGCCATCGTCAACGAACCGCTCGGCCAGCTCTTTCAGGCTATCGACCTCATAGAGATCGACATCGAAAAGGTCGGGATCATCATTGTCGGGGTCGAAGTCATAACCGCATTCGCCAACCGCAACGATATATCTGCGTTTCTGGTGGCCTTCCCACGTATCGACAGCATCAAGATATTGTTGGAAGCTGGACTGATAGAGACCCCATGCCTTGGCCAAGGCACAATCGATCTCCTCGCCATCGATGAAATGGATCTCGAATTCTTCGACCACACAGCCAAAATCGTTGCGGCAGACTTTGGCCTTGATCGCATAGTCTTCGGCATCTTCGAAGTAGAAACCCGTGACTGAAATGTCATAGGGCAGGGCGTATAATGTGGGCATCGTCACACTCGCTTTCGTAACAGGGTTCAAATCAGCGAAGCGTCCCCGAAAAGGGGAAAACCCCGCGCATGAACCTCTGCCCAGCGGCGAGCGGCCAAAGAGCAACACACAATGATGCCGGCACGTCATCGACGTGCCGACAAGACTGGCCGGTCGATCAAACACCGGGGATGGGTCAATGGCTTTTGTGGGGGACCGCCTAGACCGTCCCCGCGATCAGCATGAGAGCGGTCTGGACGGCCTGGCGGGGAAAAGTCATTGACCCACAGCCGTCAGGCGTCGCCGGTTTTGATGTAAGCTGGAGAGAAGGTTCCAAGCGCGTTCCAACGCGCAATACAAAAACACGCGGCAACGCCGCTCTGCTTCCTTTCTGTCAGGGATGGACGCCGCACGGCCGAGACCGCTTGCGGGCTCGGTTCACGACAGCCCGGCGCGCCTGGCGCGGGCAGTCAAGCAGATTGACTTCATCAAGGCGGCGGTTTCAGTGATCAGGTACATTGAGTAAAAGAACCGGGTGAAATGCGGTTGTTCGTAATGGTTCGTAGTGATGGTCAGAGACTGACTGATTGGTCTTTACATGCCATTTCGTATATGCGGATGCGGGAAGCTTTGGAGTTCTGACTACAAAAGAGACAATCTGGAAGCGGCTGGAATGGGGCCGACAGGGGACGGTCTGCTTATTGGTGGCGATCGGGCTAAGCCGACATTCGTCCGCACTAGGCACACCGGCATTTCCGGCCCAGAGCCGACCTTGGTGTCATCCGCCGCGAACGACTGAAACGAGCCCAAATTGGCCGGTGTTGCGTCGGGCACCGATGGCGGCTCTACGAAGAAAGCGGGCTTTACAAAGCGTTGAGAAGTTCCCCCACAAAAATTGTGCAAGTGGAAGCCAAAGCCTGACACCTTTCAAGTCAGAGACAATCGCTCCCAAAAACATAAGGCAATTGAATTGTTTGGACGAATAGAATTCTATGAGATCCATATTGCGTCGAGGAAGAAGAAGTGCGTCAGAACAAACATGGAATGTGGATTGAAGCATCTTACGGTCCGCCACCTATCAAAGCTTTGGCCGTCAGAGAGCAGCGTCAAATCGTAAAAAGCCTGGACCGATTAGATTTGAGGCGGGATGATGCGTATATCTCTTTGACCGGATTAGGAATTCTTCACCAAGGTCTTCCAACCAGAACCATCGGTATGAACATCGATCAAAGCCTGTTCAGAGTCCGAACTAACGCTCCCAAGAAGGTCGAAACAATTGCTGATCTAAGTTCTCCACCAGCAGAATATGTTAAAGGATATCAGCGTTGCAACGCCCCTCAAGAACCAATGTTCTATGGATCGGACGAACCAAGTACCGCCTTAATGGAATCTAGAGTTAAAGCAGGGCAAGAAGTTTACTTGTGCGAGTGGCGTTGCAATGGGCAGATTCCAGTGAACCACACCATGGTTCCTAGGCTCTCTGATCCGAAGGCGGTGGTCTCAAAAAACGAAAAATTTCTAGTTGATTATTTGCGGAAAAAATTCTCTGAGAGGATCGTAGATGACTTCTCCCATAAGTATAAAATCACAGCGTTTATGGCCAAGTTACTGACAACGCAAATGCCCAAAAGTGAGCGTTTGAATATTGCAGATGATGGCCTAATCGGGATCGTATATCCGTCTGTGAGAGATCAGAAGAAAAGACTGAACGTGGCGCTGCATCCCGCCCTTGTAGAGCGATCTTTGAATGCTGTTAATGTGATACAAGCAACGATAACGTCGGTATCGGCTAGGGGGTATCGTCTGAGAGTTGAAGACGTTTCAAAATCGATTGAGGGCCATACTATTATTTGGTCTGGTGAGACCGGATCACTTCCTCCCAGATGGCCAGCAGAAAGATCTTCAACAGTCATCGGAGAATACGAGGTTTGAACGGTTACGGTTTAAAAGTGGATGTTGGTTCTATTCTAGCAATTTCCCGGTAATTCTATAATTGAGCGTTCAGAGCAAAGGTCCGCTTCAAGCTGGCTGCCGTCATTAGAACGATTGAGACGTATGGTCACTTTGTCCGCATTGCCACCATTGGGTTCCGGTGTAGCGAAAGCCCGATTCCCACCCGTTTGAGACGATTGATGAGTTCTGTCGCAATGGCGCTTCCGGCCCAAAGCTGACATTAATCGTGGCTGCCCTTGCTTCCGCATAGCTGCAGCTCGACGCGGCGCGAAAAGACATTAGCCGTATATGGCGGCCATGTGGACGAAGATGCCGTTGTCATATGACTTAAAAAGATAGCTATTCAGACAGTTTTGAACCAATCTGTCTTTCAAACTTTTTGAAATGCTGAGCCATGTACCACGTCAGCGCCCACTGGACAGATTGGGCTGATTGCTTAGAGCCTGATTCAAAATTCCTGTACGGTCTTTTCATGTTTTGCGATAAGGCGTGATGCGCGTCGAATTGATGCGATGAGAAGCCAGCTTTCGGATGATGCGATTGTTTCCTCCCAATCCTTTGCAAGCCTCCTGCAGCGGCCCAGCCACGCGAAGGTCCGCACGACCACCCAGCGCCTCGCGATGATGACAAAGCCTGTAGCCTTGTCGGGGCGGCGCACGATCTCGATTGCGGGGCTTGGTTCCATGTTCAGCAACGCGCAATGGAGCTTATCGCCCGCATAGCCGCCATCGGCAAAGATCGTGGCGACCGACGGGAAGCTTTCTATCATGTCGGCGATGAGATCAGGTGCTCCATCGCGATCCTGAATGTCCGCGCCATGAACCTGCGCAGCCAGCAGATTGCCTTGCGTATCAACGGTTATATGACGTTTGCGGCCCTTGACTTTCTTGCCTGCATCATAGCCGCAGACGCCGCCGCTCTCGGTCGTCTTGACGCTCTGGCTGTCGACAATGGCAGCCGTCGGATCGACAGTTCGGCCTTCCACGATCCTGCACGCCACGCTCAACAATTCGTTGATCACGGCAAATGTGCCATCGTCGCGCATGCGATAGAAGTGATAGCGAATCGTCGAAACCGGCGGAAAGTCCTTCGGCAATTGCCGCCACTGGCAACCGGTCGTCGCGATATACTGGATCGCCTCCCAGACCCGGCGCATCCTGACCTTGCGCGGACGACCAACCTTGGCGCGTTGCGTGACGACAGGGGCAATCAAATCCCACTCCGCATCGCGGCAATCGCTTGCATAACACAGGTCACTTCGGTCATGGTCAAGGCGAGTGATTTTGGTCAAGGGCATCAAGGTTGTCCGATTCAGCAAATCAGAGAAAGGATAACCCGCTGAAATCACTCACCATAATTTCCAATCAGGCTCTTAGAAGAGCGACACGTCTATGAGTAATTCCAACAACCTTAGAACGAAAGTCGTTAGTATACTGACACTGAGCGCAGCTGGTCTCGGTCTCTTGTTGGCAGTGATTGGCGCGACAATGGAGCAATACCAGCAAGGACTTACACTAGCAGGTATCGCTAGCCTGCCTCTCCAAGCGTTGATGCTCTTTATTCCACGCCCGGAAATAGTGCTGAATGAGTGCCGAGACATCTTCTACCGTATCGGCGCGGTGCTTTGCGGCCTTTCCGGTGTATTCGGGATCATTGCAATCTGGCTTGCTGCGGCAGGCACAACTATGTCAAACCTATGGACGCGGTACGGTCGCCGAAATCATGTCATAGTGGCAGGCGATACACCATTTGCAGCCGATCTTTCGCGTTTGCTCAAGGCGGAGGGCCAAAGCGCAGTCCATGTCCGTTCCGAGGACGGCCTGCTTCCTGGTGAGCAGGAGAGTGTTGAGGATTGCCTACGTTGTGGTCTATCTGCCCAAAGCCTCGAGGCACGCGCCGGTCTCGAACGCGCTTCAGCTTTGGTGATTGATGGTGGTGGTGACGCTGAGACCCTTGCGCTTGCCCGCCCAGTGCTCACCGCGCTTGACCGGAAAACCCAAGCACAAAAACCTCACATCGCACTGCGTATCGCTGACACCGTGATGAGCGACCAATTCTACCGTCTTACAGAACGGTACCGAGTCGGACAGAGCGTGAGAGTTTCCGTTTTTGACGAAAACTTGCTTGCCGCTCGGCACGCATTGGATATTGACCCCCTGTTTATTCGGGCAGCTGCGAGGGGCCAAAAACGCGTCCACGCATTGATTGTGGGCTTCGGTGATCTCGGCGAGAAACTTCTCGATCAAGTATTTCTGACGTCAATCGCAGGCGATCTGGGTGATCCGCGCGTGACCATAATTGACCGCGATGCGGACACCTGCAGACGTACGTTTCAAGCTCGTCGGCCCCGCGTTCTCGATCAACTCGATATTTCATTTGAGGCGCTCGACATCGGCACCGATCCTATGATTGGAAACACCGCCCCGGATGCACTTAAAACG
This sequence comes from uncultured Hoeflea sp., assembly GCF_947501405.1. Lineage (GTDB taxonomy): Bacteria > Pseudomonadota > Alphaproteobacteria > Rhizobiales > Rhizobiaceae > Hoeflea. Next base: position 17,118 of record NZ_CANMVK010000008.1, read on the forward strand.
CTCGCGAAACTGGAAAAGGCCGACCAGTTCACAGCAATCTTTTTGGCACTTCCGAACCAGGGTGCCACCGTACGTGCGGCACTTCTAATCGACGCGCATCGAGAACTGACTGGGCAGTTTGCGGCTCCTATCCATTATAGGTGCAGATTGGCGGCGGAGCAGGAGGATATCCTTCAACAATCGTGGTTGGAGGCAAAGGCCGATCATGGCTTCATACGAATGGTGGTCCCAAGGGCGAAACTGATCGACACTGTTCTTGGGCGCCCGACGCTTGACCGACTGGCAAGCCAGCTTCACGAGGCCTGTCGCCGCGGAGCAAACGTTTCGGTTGCAGCCAACGTGCCGTGGCAGGAACTGTCGGAAACCTATCGCCGCGCTAATCGCCGGGCCGCCGATCACATGGCTGCGAAACTCTGGACTATCGGCGTCCGCCACGAACAGGGCGAAGGCACCGAAGAGAAACTGACAGCTGCCGATCGCGCTAAAATCAAATCCGTTCTTGCAACAGCTCGCGAGGACGGAACGCTTGATCAACTCGCTGAGTTGGAGCACAGGCGTTGGTGCGTCGAACGTTTTCTTGACGGTTGGTTGCTCGGAAAAGCGCGCGACAATAGAAAGAAGATTCACCCATTGCTGGTGCCTTGGGAAAAACTCAAGAAATTACCAGAGGAACTTGACAAAGACCGCGATCAGGTGACGACACTGTTAAAGACTGCGGGGCGAGTTTATTGAAACCCAGCCTTGAATTGGGGGGGGTAATGACAGCTCCGCATATTCACTGGGTATGGATATGCAGACTAAAAATCCAGATGCTATAAGTAAGACAAAAGTATTTATCTCATATGCGCGCTCAAACTCCAAAATTGCGAGGAAAATTGAGGCAGCTCTCAATTCACGTGGTTTTGAGGTATTGATTGATACCACGAGTCTCGAGCATGGAGAAGAATGGAAAGAACAATTAAGCGATCTGATTGCTCAATCGGCACTTTCGATTTGGCTCATCAGCCCCAAGTCTATATCGTCTTCATATTGTCTTTGGGAAATGAGCGTCGTAAGCAGCTACTGCAAGAAGACGGTCCCAGTTGTTATTTCCAAAACCGACTTGGCAAAGCTACCTAATCACCTCGGTGGAAGGCATGTTTTCCCTGCTGACCGCATTTTTAAATTTCCAGACGATATGGACGCACTTGAACAGATCCTGCGACGGGATGTTCAGTGGTTGCGGGAAGGCGCAGACTATTTGGCGCGCAGTGAGGCATGGCAAAAGGCAGATCAAAAGCCGTCCTATCTGTTGTCTGGTGCAGCACTCAGAAAAGCCGAAGCCTGGTTTGCCGACCGGCCTAAAGATGCGCCAATGCCACCTGGCGTCGTGCTCGAGTTTCTCCGTAAGTCGCGAGCCGCCACTGTAAGGTGGAGGAGCCTCGCTGCAGTCGCGGCTGCACTTCTGGTTTTCATCGCCGGCTTTGCATTTAATCGGCTGCAAATCTCTGACGAACGCGCGCAGGCGCAGGCCAATCTTGCCAACCTCAATGCAACTTACGCTGCAGCAAATGAGTTGCGTGCGATGCCAACAACAGAAGATCGGCTAGCCGCATTTACCAGGGCACTCAGATTGCTTCCTGGTTCCGGGAATGACGACAACAAGCCTTTTGCGCCAGAATTGCTTGCCGCCATGATGGAAACCTGGCCCGAACTGCATCTCGACGAGCCTCTTTCACTCCGGCATGACAGCCCTGTCGCAGCATTAGAAATGAATGATACGGAAACGATCGTCGCTAGCGGGTCAATCACTGGCGAGATTTTGCTTCAGGAACTCGACGGGCAAAAGCGAGCGCACCGCATCAAGGCGTCCGTGAACCCGGTCCTCTCTTTGTTGTTCTCTGGCGATAATACAAAACTTGCGGCTTCTGTTGCGGATGGAATCGTGCACATTTACGATACAGCGAGCGGGTCGGAGCTCCACCGTCTAGATGTTGCCAATCACCCAGTCCATCGACTGATTGCTCTGTCAGATGAGCAGTTTGCGGCGGCCTCAAGGGACGGTCTAGCCACAATACTGGATTTCGAAGGCCGCACCGTGCTCACGCTCAAGCATCTGGAGGACACGTTTGACCTCAATCCTGAAACGGCTTGGGCGCGAAAAGCTGACGCGAATGGAACGCCAATCTCCGAGTTTGCATCCGTCTTCCGGCCGCCTTGGCTCCAATATGTGGGTTTGGGGGTCACGGATGTCCATGTTGATGCGAAGGGCGATGGGTATCTGACCTTCGGCGAAGATGGCCGCATGGTGCATTGGGATAGCGATGGCAATCAATTGAGCGCCCACAACGTGACTGAAGGCCCGATTTACGATGCCGAGGTATCAGCGTTCAACGCGCTGTTTCTCGCCACAAGCAGCATGGTGGATGTCTGGAAAAATGATGAACTTAGCTTTATGGGGAGCGTCGATACGCCTCCGACAGCGCCCATTTTCGGCAATGGAAAACCTCCTCCAATAATCCGTTTGTACTCTGTGTTTGACGGGAGAAACATTGCGGGTTTCATGCAGGGTTGGACGGACGAAATCGGGCGTTTGTACTACTGGGACGCTCAGTCAGGTGCATCCATCGCGATGTCAGCGCACACTGGCTACCGACAGACCAACTCCGTCATTCCGGCCGACGGCGGGATCGTGGCGCTAACCGCGGCGGGAGAAATTCGGCCGGAGGTCAACAAGCATATCTTGCAGCCACGTCCTCAACCCATTCAGGACTTCATCCTGCGCACAGAAATTGGAGGGCAACAACTGACCTGGAAGTCAATTTTCGGACATGAGGCGCCTGTGTCCATGCTATCCACTGGCGAGATCGGAAACCGGTTCGTTTCTGCTGACATGGCAGGCCTTGTTCTGACTTGGAACAATTGGTCTCCATACCGATCGAATGACGTCCTCGTCGGAGAAACGCCTTGGGAGGCGATTACCCAGACAGTGCTGACCGAGAACGCACATTTTGGCATTGCCAAAACCGATGCAGGGCGTGTCCGCCTTTTTGATTTCGCAAAGAGCAACCCGTCGCCAAAATATTTGGATCCCATTGGCATCCTTGCACGCGAGGTGCTTGAGGGTCCTGCCGAAAAAGCCGGCGTTTTGTCCGGAGATCTTATTCTAAAATATGATGGTCGGGATGCGAGGATTATGACCGACTTCGTCAACTACATTCAATCTAGGCCGACGTTGCCAATGGATCTGACCATCGAACGTGATGGGCAAATACTTGAGTTGGAGGTGATCATTGGCAGTTACGAAACAACCCACTATGATCAGGTCGTCACTTTGGGCAGGGTCGGAATTGAGCTGTTCGATCCGCATCGGCCGGAAACATTTGCCCATCTCAGCGAGCAGACCATCGGCGTCGGCATGCATGATGGCCGACTTCGTCTCCTGGACCTAGATGTGCCAGAACTCGACACCGAGACGGGCGGAATTGTTCTCGCTCAAATGGGTCATCCGATTGAAAAAATCGTTGCGAACCGAGACGGTAGCTTTTTGGTAGCGATTGATACCGAAATGAATGCAATTCTGGTTGATGTCGTCGGTCAAGGTTCGAAAGACGTTGATCTTGAGCTCTTCGATCATCGTGGTTCCGACATGTGGTTTATCGATGGGACTGATCGGTTTGTCGTTCTAGATTCAGTTGGGCCGACAAAGAGCGTCTCACTTTATGAGCACGGACAACTCAAATGGAACCATAGCCTTCCGCCGCATACCGCTTCTACTAGCGCGTATCGGCTATCAATCGACCCAATTGGGCGTTTTGCTTATTTCCCAATGAACCGGGTTTCTTCGGAGACCACGAACGCGGACTGGCCGCCAAGTGCCATCGCAAGATTTGATCTGGATTCACCAGAGGGAGAAATGACCCTTCACCTGGTCAATGGCCATGAGCTAGGTTTTGTCGTTCCGATGGCCGACCCTGAGCGGCTTGTTCTGATAACGGATCAAAAAACTGCGCTTGTGTTTGATATAAGTGAAACACGCGTGATCACCGAATTTGAGCTGGGCAACGGATTGTTTGATGAAGGGACGGTCGCTCTGGATGACCAGTTTTTAGTTTTGCAGGGCCGGGATTGGATAAGCATCTTTGACTTGAAGGCAAGCACAAGTCTTTTCCAAACACGCGAAGCGGAAATGAACCGCATGTTGCACAGCCAAGGGATCATAAATCGGACGGTCAGCAACACGTCGGACGCAACAAAATCATTTTTCACAGCAAACGCGTATCATCGGATGATCGTCTACAAATTCCCGATTGGTGTCGAAAAGCTTCGTGATCTTGCTTGTTCGAATATCCCTGCTCACGTCATCGAACAAACGCAAGCCGACAGCGATTTAGGTTGTTTTTACAATCGATAAGAAGGTGACCACCAAGTCTGCAGCGGATGATAGTAACATGTGCTATAGGCTGAGTTTGCGAGGCTGTTTAATTCGAGTGCTTAGCTTTTATTCGCAGGCTTCGTCATTGGTCTGGCAACGGTACGATGCAGATATCCAATGCCCAATAGTATGACATTGACTGCACCGATGGGCGTAGGTCGCCATTCAGTGGTCGTTGAAATCTTTCTTCCCAAAACCTCCGTATAAAGGTTTGCATGTGTAACAAATTCCGACCCTGAGCTTGTCTGTTCTCATGCAGCAACTTTGCTATTGTCCAATAAGACAATCAATCGCGAGCGCCTTGGCATGACGCGAACTGCCGCTTTCCGCCCTTCCCAGGCTTTCGATTGTGCTGTTGGAACGGCCGCTTTCGGGACGCCAAAATTTGATCACGCATGGCGGAATTGAGGAGGCGCAAAGCGGTCATTTATCAAAATGCCTATCAAAGGCAGCTTCGGGCCGGAAGCGCCATTGCGACAGAACTCATCAATCATCTCAAACGGGCGGGTAGCGGACCTTCGCCGCAAAGCGAACAATCCTGCAATCGAGCGAGAAGCGGACCTTCGCTTTGAAGATTTTTTGTACAACAACGGAGGCTTTTTGGCTTTAGTCTCTCATGGTTCTGATCTCGGACAGCGTAGCTTGCCGCGGCCAACGCGCGATGCTCATACCAGCCTTGTCGTTCCCGGCGAACGTCCAAAGAACAGGCTTGGCTTGGGTTCGACTGCCGACTTCCTGAATGCAGAGACCCGCTGATAGTCTGGGGTCGTCAGCCATGTCCTCGCGTCTCCTTCGTCTGTGACTATTCTATTAAGGCCGGCCGGCGGGATGGGCAGGCGGCGTTTCACAAGCTGGACGGTCATAGCGGACCCGGGCTTGGCGAGGGCACCGAGAGCAGGGCGCACAAGCCGTCCGTGAACGAGAGCCTGAAGAACGTGCTGAACAAGCCGCGTGAACGGCTAGAAATCGAGGACGAGCGCGAACAGAAGAAGTATCAAGAAGTCGAGAATGACCGGAGTTTAGACCGGGCCCCAACACATAGTGTTTGACTTTTTTGATTGAACTAGATGAACTGGCGTAACGCCTCCTCACGAACAACTCGTGAGCAACACCCCAAAGGGAGCCCAAAACGCCGTATTGACGTCCACCAACTCATAGACGGTACTAACTTGTAACAGAAGCGAAAATATCTAAACTCTCAAAAAGAACAATTGCTTTCGCTACCAAACTCGCGTCCAACTTTCATCTCGGAATCATGAAGAGGGGTCAAATAATTGCAAGACAGCAGCCTAACACCGCGTGCGTTTCGCATTATTCTTGTTGCACTGATTGCGGTATGGGCAGGTCTTCCGTTGGCTTTGGTCGTAATCAAAGGGGCTACCACAGCCGGTGTATTGGGGGACTCGTTCAACATTGCAACGTCTCTGTTTAGCGGAATTGCGCTATTAGGTATTATATACACTATCAACGAGCAACGTATAGAAATGGTTGATCAGAGACGCGCTGCAAAAAAGGCACAAGCCATAGCGCGGAAAGAACTTCAACAACTCTCTGACTCGTGTAGAATTTCTCTAATTCAAGTTCTCTTGGCTGAACATAGAAATGCACTCAAGCTAATTGTTCCGGGTAATGATGCTGAGACGAGTGGTTTTCACCTAGATCGCCTTAGGAAGAAAATTGTCGATAATCCGAACATCGCTAGAGACTATGATGCCGCTATCGAGATATTAGATGAGATGGTAAGTCTGCGTAGTGAACTGAGTGAAATTAGGCATCGAAGCCGTGAGAAAGAATAGTAATGACCGATATAGATACTGGTTCTTTGAGTTTTGAAAACGAAATTGTCAAGGGTTCAGGAAAGAACTACAAGCCGGACGCAAAATTTGCTGGTGAGATTCTGAAGATACTTGACAAGAAAATCGTAGGCCAAGAATTGGCAAAGCAACAACTTAGCTTACTCATCTCGATGTTTTTGAACTGGGACCATAAGAAAAGTCCTAGACACGCACCACCAAATGCGATGGTCATTGGTCCGAGTGGTTCTGGAAAGACATTTTCTTTCGAGGTGATCGAAGAAGAGCTTGATCTCCCATCATTAATTATTGATGCGACCACGCTATCGCCAAATGGTGCCCGTGAAGGTACAAATGTGGGATCAATTCCCAATCTGGCGATCAAACATGCCTCAGGTTCAGACCGTTGCATCGTATTTCTTGACGAGTTTGATAAACTTACATCAAGACCGCACGTTGATAGAAATGCTTATTGGAAAGAAGATATCCAAAGGGGTCTTCTGAAGGTTATTGAGGGTCAATCAAACACTTCTCCCGCCGATCAAGGTAATAAACGTGTACCGAAGATGTATTTTGCACTAGGTGGCGCATTCACGGACATCTCCAAACAAGATAAGCATAGGTCTCCCGAAACAAACAGAATGCTTCGAAACGCGCCGCGCGACACAATAGTGGCCGAGGACTTCATAAATTTTGGATTTATCAGAGAACTAGTTGCAAGAATACCGGCGCAGATTAAGTATGAAGCTTTACCATTCGACTTTCTGGTAGATATCTTGAAACACCCAGTTTCATCCCCGCTGATCGTTTGGAAGAATCACTTCGAAAATATCGGTAAGTCGGTGACTTTCACTGAAGATTTCTACCAGAAAGTCGCCAAGCGAGCATTTGACTTTGGTTTGGGTGCTAGGGGCCTACAACAGGTTGTCTTTGCATCGATCTCCGCGAGGGCGTTTAAGTACGAGGGGTCGAAAGACGATAAAATTGTCATAGATGCGGATCTGCTTCAGTACTAACGTGGAGATGGAAATGAGTGATGTAAAACTGCAAGACTTTCGCGCGCCAGATCACTTCTGCCATAAAGTTGGCAACATCAATGAATTCAGCGTTACAATTGAGTTTCCGAGTGTTTCAGAATGGGATGATAGAGTAAAGCTCTCGGTCCTCGATAGGCTTTACGACGCTACAATCAATCTTATAGAGACCGCGCGTTTCTATTCTCCACATCTCTTAGAGTCGACAAAACGGGCTGATTCAGTAACGCTTACCTACAACGACGACGTTTTCGACTTTAATATCCAGTGTTATTCTGATCGTATATTAATCAGAAAAAGAGGCGTTAGTATGAGTCGATTTCACGACTGGTACATACCTGCTGCTCAAAGCTTTGGGAGAGTTGTGGAGACTGTAACGGATGCTTTGTCTACAGCTCTTGAGCGGAATATCGTAATTACTAGGTCAAATCTCTTATTTTCTTTCGTGCTACACGGTTTTAGGAATTCGAAGACGGGTGAGGAGGTGAAGAATTATGAGGTTATGAGGAGTTTGATCACAAAGATGCCAGACGCTATGGGGAAGATCACAGACTTAAACGCCCCAGCAACAAATATGAGCAGGACAGACTTCCAAGTGAGCCTTTGGGATGACTCTCTCAAGAATGAAAGGCGTCTATTAGGTTACATCGTCGAGGCCCCTGCGAACAGCTTGTATACGGGATTGTGGTTCTATTTTCGGTATGGAAGCGAAACGTATATTGATCCAGTGACCGGTGAACGCGAAAAAAGCAATCCGTCGAATGTGCTTGATGAGTACGAATGGGTATATGAACTTCTGCTAGATCGATTTTTGGGAGGATTTGTAAATTCGGTAATTGGCGAAGAAATAACGTTTTCATCGACCGCGACCTATATTTCATGAAAAATATTATAGCTTGCTGGGAGTAGCCAGATGTACATACGAAGCAAAGATTGGAGCGCGGCGGATAACAAAATAAAGGGGAGACTTCTAGAGTACGTTCGCCAGAAAGACGATGCGGAGAAAGGTATCAATAGGAAGGAACTACTTAGTGATACTATCGGCCTCGGATTTTATCCGAAATTTAGCCTTGTGCGGATGCGAGCATCGTCGTGGGAACCAATGAATTTGATTTGGTATTTTTTAATTTCGGATGTTGAGATTATTCGTTTGAATGGGACATCTCCTGCGATTCACAAGGCGAACGAGGAGGGAGCGCTTTCTTTGTCGTTAGATAATTGCCTAGATTATTTGAAGTTTTTCTGCTTCTTCGTGCGAGGAGATGATGGTCCGTTTCTGGTGGTCACGAGCATTAACGAGGAGTATTTTCCAAAATCCATAGATGAAACTTGGAGAGAAAAAATTAAGAAGTATATTATTGAACCGAAAATTAGGTACGTAGATGAAGATAAGAAATATTGTATCAAGACAAACGTGTTTTATAGCAATTCGTTGTTTGAATCAAAATTTAGTGTGTATGAGACGGGGATGGTAGAAATGGATGATGACGATGAAGTCGTTTCCGATGTTCCGTTTGAGATCAATGCGCCAATACGTTAGTTATGGCCGATAAACAGGTAGTTATGGTTGGAACTCTGCTGGCGGCTCAAGTCGTGCGAATTCATAGTGCGCTAACGGAAATGAGGTCACATAAGCGGGTTGCCTGCTTCGCGGCATAAACAGTCGTTTTCGTCCGAACCCCAGCCCGCCCAAGATCAAACGCTTAGCAAGGTCTAAAGCCCCCGGCGGAACTTTTGCGGGTTTGGTAGGTTTTTGTCTCGGTTGAGGACGGGCATCCCCCACCATTTGTCAATGTCTGCTTCCGGGAAGCTGCGATGCGGCACGAGATTGCATGGTCAAGGTCCGCAATGGGCCGGAATCTGCAGTGCAGATGGCACGAATGAATGTCCGCTTAGGTCGACTGAAGTCCGGGAGCGGACTGGCAGCCTTTCGGACGAGCAGACAGAATAGCGGACAAAGCTCAGCGCCCGCCATGCGTCCTCCGACAGTCGACTAACATTGGGCGTCTGTTTCTTCTCAAACTTCTCGACTGATGTTCGTGACGATAAACTTCGCTCGATGAAACAACTCGTCAAACGTCAGAATTTCCGGTGCGCGAATGTTTCGACGGAAGAGCTCGAAGCAAGTGATCTTATCGTCATTTCCAATTAGCTCAGACAGATTGCCAACTACCAAATAGCTTCGAGGTTCGATGGAATAGGTGCTCTCTCCAACGTCGGTACCGTCGCCATCCTTGAGTGCTTCTCTGAAACGGGTGCGGCCAAATTCGAACGCGGTTTTTTGAATCTGCGTCACTGCATTAGACACTTCGTCAGACATGCCCCAGCATCCAGCGCGATAGGGTTTGCCCGACCGTACAAGAGCCGTTTGATCCTTCTTGATTTCGACAAGCACATATTGGCTAACTTCCGCGCGAGTTCGCAGCAATGCGTCAACGGTTTTTCCAGCTTTGTCGAAGGTGTTTCCCGTCGTCCGGCTTTCGAGGGCGACCGCTGCCTTATCCAGAAACACGTAGTTTAAGCCGTGCCCAAAAATCCAAGGGTTTCTTTCGAAAAAGTTCTGCCAATCGGCTTCCGACAGCCCTGAACCGAGCTTGGCTTCAAACTCCCGCAACGCTTCACGCTTGGCGGCAACGGCATAGATATCTTGGTGCAGTTCTGGGGACTCTGCGAGTTGGTGGACTAGCTGCGCACCCTTCGAGCTACTCAATAGGGCGTTTAGCGTACCCAAATTCAAATTATCTAAAGATATTCTGGTCTTCTGCGCATCACTGAAATCTAAGTTGGATATGATCGCTAGGAAGTCCTTTATCTGTGCGAGCTGGAAGTTATTGACTTGGATATAACCGTCTTGTTGCCACCCGTATGTCTTGTGAAAGCGCAGCTTCGTTACCTTAAAAGTTCCGAAATTAGCTTTGTCCTTCACGTAGAATGTCGAGACGGCTAGCTTGCACCTATCGGTAACATCAATTTCGCCAAATACCTGCTCGCTCTCGCCAACGATCGTAGCGTAAGCTCCCGCCTTACCGGGATGCGTATAGAGTTCGTTCACCTTGTAATTTGCTAGATATTTAATGTCTTCAGACACTATCTAATCTGCCTCTTCCATTCGCCGTCTCATGGCCGCTAACACTTGCGCGTCATACGTCTCTCGATTTGCACCGATATGATCTAGCGCGGATATCAGGCCCATCTGGCCAATTGACCAGATCGCAAGTCCCCGCCCATCATCAATGATGCTGTGGGGTATGTCTTCAAACAGAGCGATAGCTTCCCCGTCCGTCAATTTTCTTCCCGCCATCGCACAAAGATAGGCATAGCTGGTCGGATGACTTTCTCGAAGAAGATACCAGATGTCATCGGGTATCGAGGTCGCCCTCAAAGCGGCTTTGCTGATGATCCAACCCTCGACGCATCCAGATGCGAGCTCGATTAGGACTTCGTCTAGAAACGCAGGCTCGGCCTGATAGGCTAATATCTTTGCCGCGCGCGTGTTGTGCGACACCCGCCAGTATTCGAATATTGCTTTGGCGTCGAATAACACTTCGTCAGAAGCCATGGCTTTGAGCCATCTACCTGCGGTGCCACTCGTCCCCCGATCAATCCAACGTTCCAGCACCGCTTGCCGAGCTGGAAGGGGCAGCCAAGAATAGACGGCAGAGAGAAGCGCATCCACGCGCGTTCGCAAAACATGATTGTCATTGTGGAGCGATTGAGCTTTCTCAGCCAGAAGGGAAAGTTTCTCGGCAAGTTCTCCATCGGATAGGCGTAACAGCCGTAGCAGTCTTCCGCGTAGGGCCATGCGCAACGGCGCTTTATCTACAAGTGTGCTGCAAATCGCCTCACAGAGTTCGTCGAAATTTAGGCAAGCAACGTAGGCGTGGAGTAAGCTACGTTCTATTCCGTATGGCGCTGGACTTTTGGCACAATCATATATGCGCTCCAATTTTTCGCTTAACGAATACTCCATGTGGATAAGCTTACAGGATTCCTTCGGTAATACGCTAGCGCGAATGTCGGCTTACAATGGCAAATGTGGACGGACCGAACGACTGAAATGAGGGCGCGTTGCCGTCGGACAGCTTCGGGGCCGGGAGCGGTCCGGCAGCTTGTTGAAACGAAGTCGAGAAAGCAGACGTTTCGCGTTGACAGGCGCGGCGTCGCTTCCGGCCCATAGCCGACATTCGGTATCAGTCTCATTCCGCATTGCACCTGACCTGAGACCCAAGTCTCATCCGCCTTTGCGCGGAGTCCGATTGTTCGTTTTTGACCTCATGCGGCCTGCTTTTG
>NZ_CANMVK010000010.1 GCF_947501405.1 uncultured Hoeflea sp.
CAAAAGCAGGCCGCATGAGGTCAAAAACGAACAATCGGACTCCGCGCAAAGGCGGATGAGACTTGGGTCTCAGGTCACGGCAAAAGCGCCTGCCAAAGGGGCTCGGCAGGATTTGGGCGCGTTTGTCCGGCCAGCATGCGCGCCTGATGCGTGACATGGAAAAGGAGGCCGAAGCATGCGGTGTTCGTGATCGTCGCGAGATGGAAGCTCTGATTGACCGGCATCTGGCGGAACGCAGGATATTTGAGGCTGAACAGGCACAATTGAGTCTTGCCGACGACATTCGTCGTGCCTTCAAAGATGGTGTTCAGCAATCCGCAAGACGCACCTATGCGCCAGACCCGCTTCAACCTCTCATCCTGCCGCCCGATGATGTGCCATTCTCAAGGGCGCAGATCAGGGAGAAGCCCGACCGTGTGCTTGATGTGCTCGCGGACAAGAATGCTACATTCACACGCAATGACATTCTGCGGGCACTCGCTGTTGTCTTCGATGATCCGATTGAACTACGCGCGACGTCTGAGCGAACTCTCTGCTCGCCGGACCTGATACGCCTATCCAACAACGACCCGGCAATCTATTCGACACGCGGTTTTGAGACCGCGAAGACTGACTTGTCCGCCTGCATGGATGAGATGACGAAGTCCGGCGGCTTCAAGGTGTCCAGGTCTGAAATCGATCAGGCCATCGCGGCAGAGAACGCCCGGCTCCGAAAACGCTATGGCGCCACGCTGAGCGACCAGCAGGTCGAGGCGGTCCGTCATGTCCTCAAGCCCAACCAGATGTCCGCCGTTGTCGGCCTTGCGGGGGCCGGCAAGAGCACGCTTCTTGCAGTGGCACGACAGGTCTGGGAACGATCTGGCTATAGGGTTCATGGTGCTGCTCTTGCCGGAAAGGCGGCCGATAGCTTGCAGTCGGCCTCCGGAATGCGATCACGCACCCTGGCGTCATTGGAAGCCAGCTGGATGAGCGGTTATGAGCCGGTCGGTCATGGCGACATCGTTGTCATCGATGAAGCGGGCATGGTTGGTACGCGCCAACTCGCGCGTGTTGCCGAGGCGCTCCGGCAGCGCGGCTGCAAGCTGGTGCTTGTCGGTGATCCCGACCAGCTCCAACCGATTCAGGCCGGTACGCCGTTCAAGGACATCATCGTTACGGGCGAAGCTGCCCGCCTGTCGGAGATCCGTCGGCAGACGGCCGAATGGCAACGGCGGGCGTCCGAAGACCTTGCCGCGGGGCGTGTGCAAGCGGCTCTTCTTGCCTATGAGGATCACGGTGCGGTTCACATCGAGACCGATCGCGACCACGCCATCGCGGCTCTGGTGGATGACTATGTTGCCGATATGAAACTGAATGGCTCCACTGCGTCCCGGCTTGCGCTGGCGCATCGCAGGAAGGATGTCTATGCGATCAACCAGGCCGTCAAATGCACGTTGCGTGAGATGCAAGAGCCGAAAACCGAGCTATTGATCCTGACAGAACACGGTCCGCGGGCGTTTGGAGAAGGCGACCGTATCCTGTTCATGCGCAATGATGTCACATTGGGCGTGCGCAACGGCATGCTCGGCACGATCAAGAAAGTTGGTGACGACCAACTCGTCGTCGCGCTTGATCCTGACGATGCCGGAAACCGGCGAACAGTGACCTTCGATCCCAGGATCTATCCGTCAATCGATCACGGCTTTGCGGTGAGCATCCATCGCGCTCAAGGGTGCACCGTTGATCGAAGCTTCGTACTCTCTAGCACGACACTCGACACTAACCTTGCCTATGTGGCGATGACCCGCCATCGCACAGAAACCGGTTTCTATACCGCGCCCGATATTCAGCACCGGCGCCACGACGGTCGCCGACGAGACGCGCGTGCACAAAAGCCGCACCAAATGCCTCGCATCAGGACGCATTGAGATTGAGATGTTCTACGGAAGATTCGCAAGTTGCAATGGCAATTGGAGATCACACGAGGCCTAAGAAACAGCACTAATCACTGAAGTTTCGGCCCAATGCGGAACTTGGTGCGAAGCACGTCTAAAGACCGCTGCCAGCCCGAAGCGGATCCGCCGCCCTAAACGCGAATTTGCGATAGCTGACCATCGCCACCCGGGTCGTGAAGTGGTGAGATGCGGACAAAGTTAGCTTCCCTCCGGTTTCTCCAATGTTCGGTGATGGAATGGGCTTTCAGAACTAGATCAAAGCCGTATCGCCGAGCAGCGGATTTTCAATGCGCTTCGTGCACGACTAGACTGTAGATTTTTGACCTGAGACCCAAGTCTCATCCGCCTTTGCGCGGAGTCCGATTGTTCGTTTTTGACCTCATGCGGCCTGCTTTT
>NZ_CANMVK010000011.1 GCF_947501405.1 uncultured Hoeflea sp.
TGACCTGAGACCCAAGTCTCATCCGCCTTTGCGCGGAGTCCGATTGTTCGTTTTTGACCTCATGCGGCCTGCTTTTGCAATGCCATTTTAAAGGCGAACTCGCTGGGCGTGAGATTACCGAGCGATGAATGCGGTCTGTTTCGATTGTAGTCCTCCTTCCATGCGGTGATTTGGGAACGGGCTTCGTCGAGTGATGTGAACAGGGTCTCGTTGAGACATTCGTCCCTGAAGCTGCCGTTGAAGCTTTCGACAAAGCCATTTTGCATTGGCTTGCCGGGCTGGATGTAATGCCAATCGACACCGGTCTCCTGGCACCATTTGAGAACCGCCATGCTGGTCAGTTCGGTGCCATTGTCGGAAACTACAGTGACAGGCCTGCCACGTAGCTGGATCAGGGCATCGAGTTCACGGGTGACACGAAGACCTGACAGCGATGTGTCTGCTACCAGCGCCAGGCATTCGCGGCTGAAATCGTCGACCACAGCCAGGACCCGGAACCGGCGTCCGTCGGTAAAGGCGTCTGATACGAAGTCGAGGCTCCACCGTTCGTTTGTTCGGCTCGGCAGCAACATTGGTCTTCTGGTGCCGAGAGCCCGCTTCCGGCCGCCACGCTTGCGGACTTGTAGCTTCTCCTCCCGGTAAAGCCGCCTCAGCTTCTTCTGGTTCATGGCAACGCCCTGCCGTTCCAGCATCAGGTGGATGCGCCGATAGCCAAAACGTCGGCGTTCACCGGCGATCTTCTTCATCGCTTCACGCAGGCCCGCGTCATCCGGTCGGATGCTCCGGTATCGGACACTTGACCGGTCAATCTTCAGAACCTCGCACGCCCGGCGTTGGCTCACGCCGTGCGCCGCGCACAGGTGAGCCGCTGCCTCCCGCTTCGCGCCGGGCGTCACCATTTTTTTGATGCGACATCCTTCAGCATGGCATTGTCGAGCATGGCTTCCGCCAGCAGCTTCTTCAGCTTCGCGTTCTCGTCTTCCAGCGCCTTTAACTTCCGGGCGTCTGAAACGTCCATGCCACCGAACTTGGCCTTGTACTTGTAGAAGGTCGCCTCCGAGATGCCGTGCTTGCGGCAGACATCCGTCGTCTTCATCCCGGTTTCCTGCTCGCGCAGAATCCCGATGATCTGTTCCTCTGTGAACCGTGATCGTTTCATTCGTCCGTCTCCTGGTTGGACGGACTCTACACAAATCTGGAGGAGGATCAGGGTCTCAGGTCA
>NZ_CANMVK010000012.1 GCF_947501405.1 uncultured Hoeflea sp.
CGGGGTGGAGCAGCCCGGTAGCTCGTCAGGCTCATAACCTGAAGGTCGCAGGTTCAAATCCTGCCCCCGCAACCAAACCCAGATCTTCAACTACAAAACAACCAAAAGCCCGCCATCAAGGCGGGCTTTCTTGCGTTCAAACACCTTGACCTGAGACCCAAGTCTCATCCGCCTTTGCGCGGAGTCCGATTGTTCGTTTTTGACCTCATGCGGCCTGCTTTTG